>NZ_CP060715.1 GCF_014396165.1 Erysipelothrix inopinata | reverse complement strand
AAAACTTAAGTGAAAGGGCTTATTTCCCTAAATGTTCATCTTCTTTTCACGATATTTTTACATAGTTGTTTATTGATTAAGTTATACTTTAATTAATCACCAGACGCACAAGCATATAATATCGTTATCTCTTGAGGTGATTGGGAAGACCGCTTATAGCGGTTTTTTCTTTATAGAGGTATGCATGACATGTTGAATAAAGTTGTGATAAAATAGAATTAAGGAAGGATAAGCATATGATTAAACAACGTTTAAAAACCGACATTATAAGTGTAATCATTGTTTGGTTATTTTATATTGCCCTAGCTTGTTATAAAAATCAGTCCTTTTCAATCACTTGGCAGGCTTCCTTTACATTGCCGCTTATCTATACAATTGTTATTATTTTAAAGACACTTGCGGTTCACTTCTATAATCACTATCGTAATGTGCGCAGGAGTCGAAATAATCAATCACTCTAGTCTTTCTATGTTATAATTGTAAAATCAATTTCCACTCTTAATAGCATTAAATCTGATAGAAAGCTTTCTACCGCTTCTTATTGTATTTAGTACCTGCAAAGAAACAAGAGGAGGAATACGAGAATGAAAAAAATATCAAAAGTTGAAAAGACCCGACTATACTACGGTATTATTGTAGCGGTAATTTATCTTGTGATATCTTTTTTATGGATTGCACCCCAAAACCATGGCCGTTTCTTTAGTTGGCCAGTCTTATGGGCTACGGCACTTGTAGCTTTAGTGGGAGGAACAATCATAGATCGATGGTATCATCAAAAGGAGAAATAAATGCTTTCATTAGTTAATATTAATATAGGACTCGGAATTGAGGAACACACAAATATAATCCTCACTGAAGAAAATCAAAATCAAGAATATGAAGGGTGTCGATTTGAGCACGAAGGTAAGAGGTATCGAAGTCGTCTTGCTAAGAAAACTCCAAAGAAAAAAGGATATTTTGTGGCATTTTATGAGAAGGATATAAAGAACGTAAATCAGGCATTTAGCAATGATAATTCAGTAGATTTTACACTTGTTAACATTGTTGATGGTAACCTTAGAGGGATTTTCGTTTTTCCACAAGAAGTCTTGAAACAGCAAGGAATATTAAAGACAGAATCACAAAAAGGAAAGATGGCAATCCGCGTTTACCCAAGCTGGGAGAAAGACTTGAATGCAACCGCTACACGTACTCAAAAGTGGCAGGTAGAATACTTTAAGGATCTCAGTTTATAAAAGCTTGTTAAAGGCTTAAACAAAGCTTGAAAGAAACTTTTATAATCTATAAATTTTTGTTATGTGTTATTTTGATGATATTTTCACAATAACAAGATTTAAAATTGACAAAAACTTATATCCTCGTTATAATTTAATCATAAGTTAGAGCTAACCATTTTACAGATTATTTTTTAGGAGTTTACTGCGAAAAAATAATATTAGAATGGTTTTTTTTCATATTTTGAGGCGATAACTTAGTGTTTTTTCAATAAGACAAGTAGAACTTTATCTTGTGTTTTAAAGATGAATTGTTTTACTTTCGAGTTAATTTGAGGGGTGTATGCTGCGCATGATTGTGTACTACAGGAGGTAGTATTGAAAATGAAACATGAAATGGTAGCAATGATTTTAGCGGGAGGCCAAGGAACGCGTTTGGGTAAGTTGACCAAAGAAACAGCGAAACCGGCAGTACCGTTTGGTGGGAAATATCGAATTATTGATTTTACATTAAGTAACTGTGCAAATTCAAATGTGTTAGATGTCGGGGTAGTCACACAATACCAACCTCTGGAATTAAACGAACATATTGGAAATGGTGCATCATGGGGACTTTCCAGACGAAATAGCAGTGCGAAAATTCTTCAACCTTTCTCCAGTCAAGATGGTGAGAAATGGTTCCGAGGAACTGCGAATGCTATTTATCAAAATATTAGCTATATTGACTCAAAGAATCCAGATTATGTACTGATTTTATCAGGCGATCATATTTATAAAATGGACTATGAAGCAATGCTTGAATATCATAAAGAAAATGAAGCATCATTAACGGTCGCAGTTATCGATGTTCCTTTAGAAGAAGCTTCTCGTTTTGGAATTATGGAAACTGATACGCTAGGTCGTGTTATTCAATTCCATGAGAAACCAGAAGAACCAAAAGGAACGCTAGCTTCGATGGGTGTTTATATTTTTGATTGGCCAAAACTTCGTGAACTTCTTGTTCATGATCAAGCAACTGATCGCGCAATGGAAGATTTTGGAAAAAATGTTATTCCAGCATATATTGCGAATGGTGAACGTGTCTTTGCTTATGGCTTTGAAGGCTATTGGAAAGATGTTGGTACCATCGAAAGCCTATGGGAAGCAAATATGGAATTCCTAGATTTGAATCATACTTTAAAAATTAGAGATAGCCATTGGCCCATTTATACGAAGGTCACAATCTCTCCACCTCAATACATTACCCGTAATGCTACGGTGAAACATGCAATGATTGGTGATGGATGTTATATCGATGGTTTGGTTGAACACTCGGTAATCTCTCAAGATGTTAAAGTTGGTAAAAACAGTACAGTATCACAATCCATTGTGATGACTGGCGCTTCAATTGGAAAAGACGTACAAGTTGAGTATGCAATTATTGGCGAAAGTGCACAAATTGCAGATGGCTCTAAAGTAATCGGTACTCCTGAATCTATTGAAGTAATCGGATATCATGAAATTGTAGGAGCTAAAAAATATGAGACAAAATAGTGTATGCGCAATAATTAACTTAGCTGGACATGAAACACAACTGCACCCTCTCACAACACATAGACCCATTGCAGCGTTACCTTTCGCAGGTCGTTATCGTATTATAGATTTCTCTTTATCAGCCATAGCATCAGCACATATAGATTCAGTGGCTATCTTTATTGAAGAAAGTGGCCGTTCAATTTATGACCATATTCGTAGTGGCCAAGAATGGGATTTAGATGGCGCTGTCGGTGGTGGTATCTTTACATTCTCTCAACAAAGAAGAAAGCTTGCTGACTACTTAATGTTGGAACCCGAAGAAGGATACTATGAAAATCAACGTACCTTTGTGAATCGTTCTGGAGCAGAATATGTATTGATTATGGAGGGAGATGCTGTTCATAACATTGATGTTAAAGCATTAACAAACTTCCATAAAAAACGTGATGCAGAGATTACGATTGCCTATAAATCGATTCCAACTGAAAAAACACGTTCATCAAATGCAGATGAGTACTATAGCATTAGTGAAGACGATACCCTCGATGGTGTGATGATATCAAGTCATAATGATAATCTTAAACATTCTATCGATGGTCATGTTTATATGATTAATAAAAATACTTTATTTGATATCTTTGATCATGCTGAAAAAAATCACTTGTATGTAGACATTGGTTCTCTTATTCGTGGTTACTCACTTCAATACCGTACCTGTATGTATGAATATGCAGGCTATCTTGAAATTATTAATTCATTAAAAGCTTATTACAGTGCTAATATGTCGATGCTTGAAACAGCAAACTTAAATGCACTCTTTAAAGGAAGTAACACCATTAACACACGTTCTAAGAGTGGTGTTCCAACCTACTATACTGAAAATGCATCGGTTCATAATGCAGAAATTTCGACAGGATGTATTATTAATGGAACCGTTGAATCTTCAATTATTTCTAGAAAATGTATGGTCGAAAAAGGGGCACATGTTGCTCGAAGTATTGTTCATGCAGGCGTCCATATCTGCCAGAATGCAGTTATTGAGTATGCCATTGTGGAGAAGGGAGCTACTATCGAACCGAATGCTGAAGTTCGAGGTACTGCCAACAATCCAGTAATTATTCAAAAGGGTGAATGTGTTAAGTGCCCTCAAGATTAAATCAATCTTTGGATGAAGGAGACCTTATGAAGTTTGATGTTGAATCGTTTTGCCAACACCCTCACAATCGTGCGTATACCTACTTTGGAGCGCACCTCTGTGATGAAGGTGTCACCTTTAGGGTCTATGCCCCCAATGCTGCGCGTGTCAGCGTAGCGGGGTCATTCAATGGCTGGAACTACTATGAGAAGTGGATGAATCGAATTAGTGATTCAGGAATTTATGAGCTCTTTATACCTCAATTAAGAGAATGGGATATGTATAAATTCGGTGTCTTTAAAGAAGATGGTAGCTACGTTGAAAAAGCAGATCCATACAGTTTCTATAATGAACTGTCACCAGGTTTTGCAAGTAAAGTAGTTGATATCTATCGTTATCAATTTAATGACCAACATTGGATGCAGCATAGAGACTTGAATTTTAATCGTCCTATGAATATCTATGAAGTCCATCTTGGATCGTGGATTCACGAAGAAAATATGACGTATGAATCTCTAGCCTATAAACTTGTAGAATATCTTGAATTTATGAATTATACCCATGTTGAGTTAATGCCAGTAACTGAACATCCATTTTTAGGATCGTGGGGCTATCAAGTAACTGGCTTTTTTGCGGTTACAAGTCGTTATGGATCTTTAGATCAATTTAAAAAATTCGTTGATGTCATGCATCAACATGGATATGGCGTCATTCTTGATGTTGTACCTGTACATTTTGTTAAAGACACACACGGACTTTGTTGCTTTGATGGAACTGACCAATATGAAATGCATGAAGAATCAGAATGGGGAACACACTACTTTGATTATTCCAAAGTAGAGAATCAAACATTCTTTATTTCGAGTGTTTCTTATTGGATTGAGATGTGCCATATTGATGGGCTTCGTATGGACGCAATTTCAAATTTAATTTATTACCAAGGAAATAGAGATCGTGGAGAAAATGGACCCGGAATACACTTCTTAAAAACGATGAATCATATCTTGAAGAAAGAATATCCAACGGTCATGTTGATAGCAGAAGATTCCAGTGATTACGGGAATGTTACGAAATCCGAGACTGAAGGTGGATTGGGATTTCACTATAAATGGGACTTAGGCTGGATGAATGATACGTTAGAGTATTATGTTTTAGATCCTATTTATAAAAAAGATAATCATAAACTTATCAACTATAGTATGTACTATTTTTATAGTGAACGTTTCTTAATGCCGTTATCTCACGATGAAGTCGTACATGGTAAGAAGACAATCGTAGATAAGATGTGGGGGATTACGATCAAAAATTTGCTCTTGCAAAGAATATCTACCTTTATATGATGACGCATCCTGGAAAAAAATTAAATTTTATGGGAAATGAATTGGGACATTTTAGAGAGTGGGATGAAGAAAAACCACTTGATTGGTTCCTGCTCGATTATCCAAGGCATCTTTCCTTTAGACGTTATATTCAAGACTTAAATCATATCTATTCTCACTATGATGCACTTTGGGAAAATGATTATGGCTTTAATGGTTTCAAATGGATTGAAGTTGATAATCACGACCAAAGTATCTATAGCTATTATCGTGTTGGATCAAAATCAACGATTATTGTCGTTCTCAATATGACACCTGTTTCGTATGAGCGATACGATGTCGGAGTTCCTGAACCTGGAACTTACATTGAACTGATAAACTCAGAAAGAGATATATATGAAGGATGTAATATGACGAACTATGTGGCTATAGATAGTAGTGATGATCCACTACACCAACAACCACATCGCATTCAAACACGACTTGCTCCTTTCGCAGCAGTCATGTTTATTAAAGATACTTATAAATAAGAGTCCTTTTGGACAAAAAAGGAGAAACAATGAATATTTTATTTGCAGCCAGTGAAGGCTTACCTTATGTGAAGAGTGGTGGACTTGCAGACGTAGTCGGCTCATTACCTTCAAAAATAAAGACCCGAAGTGTTGATGTTAGTGTCATTATGCCACTCTATCAAAAAGTAATCGATTTAAACTTGGATAATTTTGAATATGTGCGTACAATTCGAGTTAATCAAGGTATGTTTGATGAAGAAGCTCGTATTTTCTCACATACTAATGGTTCGATTACAACTTACTTTGTTGAAAATCGTCAATATTTTGAACGTGATGGCTTGTATGGATATCATGACGATGGAGCACGCTTTGCATTTTTCCAACTAGCAGTCATGAACTTTATTTTGAACCATGATGAAGATTTTGATTTGGTTCATTGCCATGATTGGCATACAGGAATGATTCCTGTATTAGGAAAAACACTATTCAAATGGCATAATCGAATTTCTCATATTAAATATGTCTATACGATCCATAACTTAGCATTCCAAGGAAACTTCCCAACAAGTGTCCTTACGGATGTATTTGGTCTAACAATGGATTTAATCTATGATAATAGCGTCAATTTTGATGATGGAATGAGCTTTATGAAAGGTGGTATCTTTTACGCTGATAAAGTTACAACAGTTTCAGAATCATACGCTCATGAAATTCTTACACCGGAATTTGGAGAAAGAATGGATGGGGTCTTACGCCTTCGTGAACCAGATTTAATTGGGATTGTGAATGGTATCGATACGAAAATGTGGAACCCTAAAAAAGATCCGCTCCTTGTTTCAAACTATGATATTAAAACACTCGAGGCAAAAGCCCCTAACAAGCTCGCACTTCAGAAAGCGTTGGGCTTAAAAGAAGATGCAGATATCCCGTTATTTGGTATGGTCACAAGACTCACGGATCAAAAAGGAGTTAACCTCCTGATTGATATCATGGAAGACATTATGAGATTGGATCTTCAAGTTGTTGTTTTAGGTTCGGGAAATTCCCATTATGAAGATCGTTTATCGTATCTATCATATTTGTTCCCAGAAAATGTCTCATTCTCGAATGGGTACAATGAAAATCTTGCGCATCAAATCTATGCAGGAAGTGATTTCTTCCTTATGCCGTCTAAATTTGAACCTTGTGGTATATCGCAATTGATTTCAATGCGATACGCAACATTACCTGTAGTTCACGAAACAGGCGGGTTACGTGATACTGTCACATCGTATAATGTCTATACTGATGAAGGAACCGGCGTTTCATTCTCTCATTTTTCACAACATGACTTGTATGATGCTATTGAACGCGCGCTCGGTGTTTATGGTGACAAGAAATACATGTTGAAACTTCAAACCAATGCAATGAATGAAAAGGTTGATTGGCTTGAATCTGCACGTGTTTATCGTGATTTATATCGAAGTCTATAAGGTGCTACGGCACCTTTTTTAAAGTTTTGTATAGATTATGAAAACTTGATGAGTATTTGGTTAAAGTCATGTTAGGTCTTAATGTGCATGTTAAAATTATGCTATAGAAGTAGGAGATATGAGAATGTCAAAAACGTATACCATGACTAAAAAAGGTTTCTTCAAAAAAGAGTTTACGCTTGAAGAAATTAAGAAAGTAACACAAGGGGCTTTCCAATACGGTAGTTGGGATAATGGAAGTAGACTTACAGACCAACTCAATCCTAATGAAATTATCGTTTATAAAGCAGAGCGGATGGGTAGAGGATTTATAATCAATCTACAAAACCCACAAAAACTAGAACTTACAATGAACTATTTTGCAACTGACGATGATATCAACAATGTTTATGATTTTTTAGATTGTATGATGCAGTGTAATATCCATCCAATTCTCGATGAAGATGGCACAACATTGAAAGACATCAAAGATATCAAAGCTGCAAGAGAATTTGAACTCGCATTTAACCGTCGTACACTTGTAGAGAACATAGAAAGAGGCGTTTCCACCATTTTTGCAGTGATGAATCCGATTGATGTGGATTTTAGATTATTCGAAAATCTCTCTGAGGATGAGTTTATGAAAGCATACACTTCCTATCTTGATCGTTGTCAAAACTGGGATTACTATTACATGGCGCCCGCATTTTACAAAAATGACCAAGACGAAGTCATTATGCGTTATGTCTACACAACGATGACAATATCTGTTGGGCCTCGAAGAGCATTTCTTCCATTTGGAGCACAAGGAGAAATGTTTGAATCAGCACTCCCTAATGCGCGAATACATTTTGTAGATAGTGAGGATAATTTTAAGGTTCTTGACTTCTCACTACCTTATTCCAAATTTGCAGATTACATTCAAGAATTTGAAACTTATGATGCCAATCATGTTATTATTCCGAAACTTTCTTATCATGATTTGGTATCAATGATGGAACTTGAAGCAAGTAAGATGAACTAAAAACCTTGACCAATCTTAGATGCGAGGGACAAAATGATTAATAACTATCTAGGTAAAGTAAAAAAGGTGGGGTATCTAAAAGCTTACGGAGAGCGTCGCATGGATCTGGAGATAACCAATATTTTGTTATTGATTTTACGCTTGGATATGATCAACTTCTCGCACCAAAGTTCAATAAAACAACCGAAATTGAAATTGCCTATGAACTAAACTATAAAAAAATATCGATTCTTTCAATAAACGATGACAGGTTTTTTTATCATTGTTTTAGTGTTTTGGAGCATCTCTTGTTTGGTACTTGCATTGAATATTCCGTAATTCATGACATGAGTGCAGGTTTCAATTCCATTTGACTTGATTTTTGATATCTCTTCGATATAATAAGGGTCAGAAAACGTTTTCTGAGGAGATGACTATGAAGCGAATATTACTACAAAATTTTGAGTGGTACAGTAAATCTGAGGATAATCTTTGGAATGAAGTTGCTGCGAATGCTCATCAATATAAAAAAGACGGAATTACAGAGTCGTGGTTACCACCCGCATATAAAGCAAAAAATGGTATTGAAGATACTGGATATGCAGTTTACGATTTATATGATTTAGGTGAATTTGATCAAAAAAATACGATTCGAACAAAGTATGGTACTAAAGACGAATATCAAAAGGCAATCGAAGCGCTGCATCAAAACAATATCAAAGTTTATGCTGACATTGTTTTGAACCATAAAATGGGAGCAGATGCTACTGAAGCTGTTGCTGCCACAATTGTGAATCCAAGAAATAGAGAAATCTTAAAAGATGATATTCAGATTGAAGCTTGGACTGTCTTTAATTTCGAAAACAGAAATAATATGTATTCTGATTTTAAGTGGAATCATAATCACTTTACTGCAGTAGATTTTGATTGTAGAACTAAAAAATCAGATATCTATCTTTTTAAAGGGAAGACCTGGTCGGATAACATTGATGAGGAATTTGGTAATTTTGATTACCTCATGGGAGCAGATGTTGATGTTTCTCACCCTGATGTACAAAATCATCTCAAAGAGTGGGGACAATGGTACACTCGTACCTTTAATTTAGACGGATATCGAATTGATGCGGTGAAGCATATTGACTTTGATTTTTATAATCAATGGTTGTCAGCGATGAATACAACTGGAAAAAAATTCGCTGTTGGCGAGTATTGGAGTCCGGACTTACGTGCATTGCATAATTACTTGCAAGAGGCAGAATACTGTATGTCCTTGTTTGATGTTCCGCTTCATTTTAATTTTCACATTGCGAGTTATTTAGAAGATAATTTTGATATGAGACATATCTTTAACGGAACACTTGTATCAACACAACCAGATTATGCTGTCACGTTTGTTGATAATCATGATACACAGATGGGTCAATCTTTAGAATCTTATGTTAAGCAATGGTTTCGTTACCATGCGTACGCATTAATTCTTTTACGTCCCCAAGGAGTTCCTTGTGTATTCTATCCTGATTATATGTGGCAACTTCCAAAGCTAGCTAAAATAATGAGGCTGTCGCATCGTGTTGACGGAGAGCTTTATGACATGCTTGACGATGCACATGTGATAGGATGGAGTTATGATGGAAATGTTCCTGCAGCCATCGTAATGACGAACAGACACCAGTCTGTAAAGAAGATGTATGTAGGAAAACACCACGCTGGGAAGCGATTTAAAGACTTAATGGAGCATATAACTGAACTCGTGACCATTGACGATAAGGGGATTGGATATTTCCCTGTAGAGACAAAGTCATGCAGTGTATATGTATTAGAGGAGTATAGTGATGAAAGTATTTTATGATAATCTTGGACAACTTGTCACAAGTGAGGACAGAAAGATATTTTATAAAGACGTTGAAGTAATCGATGGGAAAATACCCAATCTTGAATTAGGGCAAGAACATTTTGTAACCGATGAGTGTGGGCGAGAGTATCCTATTATTCATCGTGGTATTGTTCATACTGACTGGTTTGCGAAAACATATGATGCGACAGAAGAACGACTGGGAAGTTATGTTGAAAATGATCAAACAACATTCAATTTATATGCGCCTACAGCGACAAAAGTGTTTGTATCCTATCATAATAAGAAACATCTAATGCTACGCAAACCGAATGGCGTTTATACGCATAAAGTTGCAAAGAACCTACACAATGTTTCATATTCATATGTTGTTCATGTAAATGGAGATATTCACGTTACAACGGATGTGTATTCGAAAGCATCACTCCCAAATGGGGTCGCAAGTGTTGTTGTTGATTTTAAACAACTCAACTTAAATGTCGTACCACTAAAACCACGTAAAGGAGTAATCTTAGAAACTCAAGTTCGTGATTTTAGTATGGATCCAAATGTACCCTTTAAAAATAGAGGGAAGTTTCTTGGGTTGTTGGAATCTTATGGAAACTACGGGAAACGGCATATTGAAGATATGGGTGTAAGTCATATTCAATTGATGCCAGTTAATGACTTTGGAAGTGTTGATGAAATGAATCCATTCCTTAACTATAACTGGGGTTATGACCCAATGCAGTATATGGTACTTGAAGGAAGTTACAGTAGCGACATCACAAATCCAGTTCAAGTCATCCAGGATTTCGCAAATGTTGTCGACGGATATCATCAATCCGGTATCGGAGTTAACCTCGATGTTGTCTTTAACCATATTTATGAAGTGTTTCCTTCTTCCCTAAATAAAACAGTGCCTTATTTCTATTTCCGTTATAATGAAGGATACTATCTCTTAAATGGAACATACTGTGGAAATGAGATTGCATCAGAACGCCCCATGGTCCGAAAAATGATTGTGGATACTTGTAAATACTATGCAGAAACATTTAATATAGACGGCTTCAGATTTGATCTCATGGGAATTATGGATATTGAAACCCTAAATTCAATTCAACGTGCGTTACCAAACCTTCATATATATGGAGAAGGTTGGCATATGCAATCAGGATTAAGTGATCAGATGAAAGCAAGCATTCCTAATTCACGCAAAATGCCAAATGTTGGCCACTTCAACGAACAGTTTAGAGATGTTATAGGTGGACGAACAGATGGATCCGGACTTGGCTTCGCAGATACTGGATTGACTCCAAATATTCAAATGTCCGTCCTTGGAAGTAATAATATTTTCCAATCACCATCTCAAAGTATTAATTATGTAGAATGTCATGATAACTATGCGTTAGCAGATCGTGTTGCGATTTTAAATCGAGACATCAACGTGATTGATAGTATTAATGCTTTAGTGATTTTATCTAAAGGCGTGCCATTCATGCAAATTGGGCAAAGTTTCTTTAGAGATAAGCAAAGAAATAATAATTCTTATAATTTACCCGATAAGATTAATCACATTGATTGGAGTTACGTTGACCGGTACCGTGATCATCATGAATGGGTTAAATTTTGCATTCAGTTCCGTAAAGAAAACCCAGAATACAGAATTGATTTTGACCACGCGTCCATTCGATTTGTAGGAAGTCATCAGACACTATCCATTCATCCCACCTGGGTTGACGTTAACCAACACGAAGGTGAATAAAAAATATTTGATAAAAAGAAGGCAGAGTTCACAAGATTGTGATGAAACCTTCTTTTTTTGTGTAGTATTTTAAATTTAAAATTTCAATCTATATTTGGGTAAAATGCAGTTATATTGCTATCATCCTCTATTTAGTGCGTTTAATATAATCGGATAAATATTGTAAACGGATACAGAAAGGCTTTACATTTTAGAAATGCTTGTTATAATAAGATTACGAAAACGATTTCCTAATCGTGAGGAGGAACAAGAAGTGAAACGATTTATGAAGGTTTTTGCAACATTATTTGTTGTACTCGCTGTAGCAGGATGTTCAGGACAAAAGAAACCATCCAATGAAACAGTGAATCTAAAAGTATGGGGATCCCAAGAGTCACAAGAACTCTTAACAGAACGAGTTGAAGCATTTAAGAAAGCCAACCCGGACAAGAAATATGAAATTGAAATCAAAGTTGTAGGAGAACCAGACGCACGTGATATGGTAACTCAAGACTTGGATGCAGCTGCAGACGTATTTGCATTCGCAAATGATCAACTCAAAGATTTAGTTGAAGCAGGCGCACTTTATGAAATTACAAAAAATAAAGAACAAGTGGTGAAAGATAATGTCGAAGGATCAATTGAATCCGCAACATTGAATGATAAATTATACGCATATCCAATGACAGCAGATAATGGTTACTTCATGTATTATGACAAATCAGTCTTCTCAGAAGAAGATGTGAAATCTCTTGATGCAATGATTAAAGCTGCAGAACAAAAAAATAAGAAAATCTTTATGGATGTATCAAACGGTTGGTATATCGCAAGTTTCTTCTTAGGAGCAGGCAATAAAATCGAAATCAAAGATGGTAAACAAGTCTTAGACTTTAATAACGAAACAGGTGTAAAAGTTGGGGAAGTTATCCGTAAGTTCACAGCATCACCTGCATTTATTACTGGTGATGACGCAATCTTACAAGCAGGAATGGGTGATACCATTGCAGCTGGTGTTTCCGGATCATGGGTAGCAAAAGGTGTCAGTGAAAAACTTGGTGACAACTATGCAGCAGCTAAACTTCCATCATACACATTAGATGGTAAAGAAGTTCAAATGGCTAGCTTTGGTGGTTACAAACTCATGGGAGTCAAGAAGAATACTAAGAACCCAGTGGATGCATTAGCTCTTGCAGAATTCTTAACGAATGAAGAAAGCCAATTAGCTCGATTCAAAAAACAAGAACTCGGACCTTCAAATATTAAAGCAGCAGCAAATCCAGATGTCGCAGCTAACGTAGCTTTAAAAGCTCTTGCTGATCAAGCACCATTTGCACACAGTCAAAATGATGTTCTTGGAAGTTTCTGGAAACCAGCAGAAGCATTCGGACTTGCACTTGAAGATAAAAATCAAGATTCAATGAAGACACTTCTCGATAAAATGGTTTCACAAATTCAAGACGGTGTTGTTGAGTAACATTTAGGGGCGTATGCCCCTTTCATTATTAAGGAGAAAATGAAATGGATAAACTGACACAACCCATTAAGAATTTCTTCGATGGGTTCAAAAAAGGGGATAAAATTACTCGCTGTGCATATTTTATTATGGGATCGGGAGCCTTTCTGAGAAAACAATTTATTAAAGGCTATCTCTATCTCTCAGCACAGATTCTATTCATACTATATATGATACGTTTTGGGTTCAGTCAACTTTCAGGGTTAACGACATTAGGGACAACACTTGCAGGTGAAGTGTTTGATGAAGCTCAAGGAATATATCTTTATTCTGAAGGGCATAACTCGATGTTGATGCTACTCTTTGGGGTATTCTGTATCTTTGTCATTATAGGATTCTTTGCAATCTACTTCATGAGTGTACGAGGCGCAATTGCGAATCAAAAACTTATTGAAGAAGGTAAGTCACTACCAGGATTCAGAGATGAATTGAAAACACTATTGAATGAACGCTATCATGTTACGATTTTAGCATTACCTACAATTCTTACGTTTGCATTTACCATTGCACCGTTGGTCTTCATGGTACTCATTGCATTTACTAACTTTGATGTTGATCACCAACCTCCAGGAAGCCTCTTTACGTGGGTTGGACTTCAAAACTTCAAAGACTTACTTTACAATAATAAGATTATTTCTGGAACATTCTTTGCACTCTTAAAATGGACATTTATTTGGGCAATCTTCGCAACATTCCTAAACTATATCTTTGGGATGCTGCTGGCAATGCTTATTAACTCTAAAGGAATTAAGATTAAGAAATTCTGGAGAACAATTTTCATTATTTCTATCGCGATTCCACAATTTGTTAGTTTACTCTTAATGTCTCAATTACTTCATGATCAAGGACCTGTCAACGTACTTCTCATGAACTGGGGTGTCATAAGTGAACCCATTAAATTCTTAACAAATGGAACATTAGCTAAGATTACAGTTATCGTCGTTAACTTGTGGGTGGGTGTCCCTTATACAATGTTGATTACTTCGGGTATCTTGATGAATATTCCAGAAGACATGTATGAAAGTGCACGAATTGATGGTGCTGGACCTGTACGACAATTCTTTAGTATCACACTTCCTTACATGCTCAGTGTCACAACACCTTATTTAATTACCCAATTTATCGGTAATATCAATAACTTTAACTTAATCTTCTTGTTAACAGGTGGGGGCCCATTATCACTTGATTACTATCAAGCTGGTAAAACAGACTTACTTGTAACATGGCTCTATAAATTAACACTCACTGAAAAGAACTATGCGTTGGCTTCAACTGTAGGTATTATTATCTTCGTAATTAGTGCAGTGTTATCACTGGTTGTATTTAGAAAAGTTACTGCAAAGGAGAGTGATTTCCAATGATGAAAGGAATCAAAGCAAAACGACGTGCTAAATCAACAGTCGGACATATTATTTTATCAATTCTAAGTGTCATTTGGTTGCTTCCAGTAGTATGGATTATCATGACTTCGTTCAGAGGGGAGCCCGGTGCTTTCACAAGTTATGTTGTTCCGAAACAATGGACACTTGATAACTACATCAAGCTCTTTACTGAAACATCCCGTTATAACTTTCCACGTTGGTTCATGAATACGTTTATTGTTGCAGTATTCACATGTGCAATATCTACAATTATTACACTAGCAACATCGTATGCATTCTCAAGATTGAGATTTAAACTTCGTAAACCAATGATGAATGTCGTCTTGGTTATTGGGATGTTCCCAGGATTTATGTCAATGATTGCGATTTACTACTTAATCAAAGCTATTGGATTGGATCAGTCACTAGCTGCCCTTGTTCTTGTTTATTCAGGGGGTGCTGCCATGGGATACTATATCTCTAAGGGATTTTTCGATACGATACCAAAAGCAATTGATGAATCAGCAATTATTGATGGTGCAACACGTCACGATATTTTCTGGAAAATTACATTACCACTTTCCAAACCAATTATCGTGTATACCGTATTAACATCGTTTTTAGCACCATGGGTAGACTTTATCTTCGTAAGTTTCATTATGCGAGATAACTACAATAACTATACGGTTGCATTAGGATTGTTTGAGATGCTGAAACGGGAAAATATTAATCAATACTTTACTCAATTCTGTGCAGGGGCGGTAATCATCGCAATCCCAATCACAATCTTATTTATCATTATGCAAAAATACTATGTTTCAGGTGTCACAGGGGGTTCTGTTAAAGGATAATGAAAAAATTTGGAATTATTCTTCTTGGAATATTAGTTTTAGTTGGATGTACGCCTCAAAAGAAGGCGTACGTTCATCCTGAAGTACCATCTCTATACTATGAAATATTTGTTGCATCGTTCTATGATTCCAATGGTGATGGGGTTGGGGATCTAGAAGGTGTAAAAGAAAAACTCCCTTACATACAAGAAACATTAGGTGTCTCCAATCTTTGGTTGATGCCTATCAATCCATCGCCTTCATATCACAAATACGATGTTGTGGATTACTATGATATCGATAAATCTTATGGTGATATTGAAAGTATGAAATCATTACTTTCATCAATGAAAGACAGAGACATGACTTTAATTATGGATTTGGTCTTGAATCATACTTCAAGCGATCATCCTTGGTTTAAAGAGGCCGTAGCTGCCAAGCAATCGGGAACATGCTCTGAAACTAAATACTGTGACTACTATAACTTTAGTGATTCATGGCAAAAAGGTTACAATGAAATTGGTTCAGGACTTTGGTATGAATCTGTATTTACCGAATCAATGCCAGACTTGAATCTAGACAATCCGGATGTAAGAAATGAAATCAAAGAAATTGTGACATTTTGGTTTAATCTTGGAGTCTCAGGATTTAGACTGGATGCTACAACTCATTTCTATGAAGATGAAACATCTAAAAATACTGAGTTTCTAAGTTGGTTTAACACCATGGCTAAAGAAATCAATCCACAAGCTTATATCGTTGGAGAAGCATGGGTACCCAACAGTACAATCGCTCAAATGTATGATTCGAAAATTGATAGCTTCTTTAATTTTGGTGTCAGTCAAGCACAAGGTGATATTGTGAAAAGCATCAAAAAAGAAGATGGCCAAGCACTATCAAAAAAAGTTGCGGACTATAATGATGAAATTCGCAGTCATAATCCCAAGGCTAAAGATGCACCATTTTTATCGAATCATGATAACGGACGTTCAGCGAGTTATTTTACAGATGAAAAAGAACAAAAGCTTGCGGCTTCAATTTATCTAACCATGCCGGGAACACCATTTATTTACTATGGTGAAGAAATTGGCCTTAAAGGTAGTGGGATTGATGAAAATAAACGTCTTCCAATGATTTGGTCACAAAAAGACGATAAAGGAAGAACAAACCCGCCTAAAAATGCAGACTATACAGTACCGTTTGAAAGTTCAGTAGAGGATCAACTTAAAGATTCTCAATCGCTTATCAATCACTATATTAAAGTTATTGAAATAAGAAATAAATACTCCCAAATATCAACCGCAAACCCAATTAGTTTACCAAGTGATGCGCCACTTTATGTCATGCAATTTGACGATATCATTGTTGTTCATAACCTATCTTCTGAACAACAAAGCTTAACTGGGAAATATGAAATATTGGATATAATATCTGGGGATGCCAAAGGGCAAGCCTCACAACTAAATGTTGAAGGCTATAGCAGTCTTGTAATCAAACATAAATAAACTATCCTATATTAAAAGGATGATGCTATAATAGTTTCATGTCAGGAGGAAAGAGCATGGTTAGTATTAACGATGTCGCTAAAAAAGCCGGTGTAGGTGTTTCGACAGTCTCGAAGGTCTTAAACAATTACAGTAGTATTAGCGACGCTACACGAGCAAAAGTAATGGATGCTGTGGATGAACTCAATTATGTTCCGAACTCCATCGCATCAGCACTTTCCTCAAAGCAGGGGAAACGTGTTGCTTTAGTCATTTTCATTAATAACCAACGTCAAGCAATTGATGAGATTAATATGCAATATCTCTTCGGAGCAATGAATCAAGCTAAAGAACTCAAACTTGAAGTTATTCCAGTTTTCTCAAATGTTCTTGAGAAAAAAACAGCCCGTGATATATTACAATACTTTAATTCTTTACGTGTTAATGCTATTGTATATTATGGCCTCTCTAAAGAGGCAGTAGAATATCAAGAGGTAATTGATATGGATGTTTTCCCAACTGTTGTTGTGGATGCACCCATCCAAGGACCTCGTACCTCATATGTCATGGTAGACCATGAAAAAGCGCAATATGAAATTGCTTCGATGATGATTCAACGTCATAAGGCAAAGAAAATTCTATACCTAGCAGGACGTCGTGACGGCTATGTCACTGATTTACGTCTCCAAGGTGTTGTGGATGCATGTGATCACAATCACGTGAAAATCAACGCACAATATGCTAATTTTAGTGAAAAGAAAGCGCGTGAGCTAACAATCAAACATGCAAAAGATGCAGATCTTGTCATCTGTGCTTCCGATTTGATTGCCATTGGAGCTGTCCATGGACTTCAAGAAATGGATGAGTTTAGACCTGTTTGTGGTTATGATGGGATTACACTGTTAGGATATATCGATTCCAAAATCGATACTGTAGATCAAGATTTTTATAAAATCTCAGTTGCAGCAGTGAATGCCGTACACAACTTGCTTCAAGGAAATCCTTCAGAAGCAATCTTACTTGACTATGAAATTAAAACCATATCATATGATGATGTTATTATGTAAAAGAGGGTGAGAACCCTCTACTATTAATACGTTTTAGAAAACGTTTTCGGAGGAAAAATATGTTTAAAGAAGAATTAGAAAGCATGATGAGCTGTTCATTAGAATCAGCAACTACCGCACAAATTTACGAGGCAGTCCTTGCCCTAACTCAAGAAAAAATAAATCAAACACCCCAAGTACATGGTGAACGTACCATTTACTATATGTCAGCAGAGTTTTTAATTGGAAAATTATTATCGAATAACCTGATGAACTTAGGTATTTACGATGACCTCAAGGATACACTAGCAGAAAGCGGTCATAATATTACGGATATTGAAGCTTATGAACCCGAACCTTCCCTTGGGAATGGTGGACTTGGACGTCTTGCTGCATGTTTCATGGATTCTATCGCTACCCTAGGTCTTAATGGTCAAGGATTGGGATTGGTTTATCATTACGGATTATTTAAACAAGTATTCGCCAAAAACTTACAACATGAAGAAAAAGATGCTTGGTTGGATAAACCAGGTTGGTTAAACAAAACTGATTTTGCTACTGAAGTGATGCTTGGCGACGTTAAAGTAACGGGTCGTATGTATCAAATTGATATTCTTGGATATAATGGTGAAAAAGCACCACTCCGTCTTTTTGACCTAGAATCACTTGATGATTCTATTATTGAAGCTGGAATTCAATTTAATCAACAAGCGATTGATAAAAACTTAACGTTATTCCTATACCCTGATGACTCCACTGAAGCGGGTCAAAGACTCCGTTTCATTCAACAATACTTCATGGTTTCATGTGGTCTTGCATGGATTCTGAAAGAACATGGTGATCATCTTGATCACTTGGATGAATTTGTTACAATTCAAATTAATGATACTCATCCTTCAATGGTTATTCTTTTACTCTTACGTGAGATGTTGAATAAAGGTATTAGCTTTGACCATGCAGTTAAGGTTATTTCAAACACCTGTGCATATACAAACCATACGATCTTGGCAGAAGCATTAGAAAAATGGCCTCTTCATTATTTTGAAGCAATGGATCCAGAGCTTGTCACGCTTCTTCATAGACTTGATGAAGTTGGAAAAACGCGCAGTCAAGATCCAAGCACAGCAGTCATCGATCATGAACAACGTGTTCACATGGCGTCTCTAGCAATTCATTTTAGTAAATCTACAAATGGTGTTGCAGCATTGCACACAGAAATTCTTAAGAACAGTGAATTAAAACCATTCTTTGATATTTATCCAGAACGATTTAATAATAAAACAAATGGTATTACATTCAGAAGATGGTTGATGTATACCAATAAACCTCTAACTAATTTTATTGAAACTCGTATTGGTGATGGATTTAAACGTGATGCAATGGAACTTCAAAAACTGGAAGAATTTACGAAAGATGAGAATAGTCTTAAAGAACTTCTAGCCATTAAAGATATGAAGAAACAAGAACTTGCAGACTTTATTCTAGCTACCGAAAATACTAAAATTAATCCTCATTCAATTTATGATATTCAAATTAAACGTATGCATGAATACAAGCGTCAACAAATGAATCTGCTTTATGCAATTCATATGTATCAAGAAATTAAAAAGGGAAATATCCCAAGTCGCCCGATTACCTTATTCTTTGGTGCTAAAGCAGCTCCAGCCTATACGATTGCGAAAGATATAATTCACGCACTCCTTACTCTAGCTGAAGTGGTTCATCAAGATCCACAGGTAAATCAACATCTCCAAATTGTATTTGTAGAAAACTATAATGTTACTAAGGCAGAAATGTTGATTCCTGCAAGTGACATTTCCGAACAAATTTCACTTGCATCAAAAGAAGCAAGTGGAACCGGTAATATGAAATTCATGTTAAATGGTGCCTTAACACTTGGAACAATGGACGGTGCAAACGTTGAAATTTGTGAGCTTGTAGGACAAGAGAATATTTATATTTTTGGAGAATCTAGTGATGAAATCATTAACCATTACAAGTTAGGAGATTATCATCCAGGTAACTACTATAATCATAATGAAATGATTCGAAATGCTGTTGATTTTATTAATGGACTTGAAATGCTTGCGTTTGGTAAGAAAGAAAATCTTGATAGACTTCACCATGAGCTCATTACAAAAGACTGGTTTATGACTTTAATTGATCTTGAGTCATACATAGAAACAAAAAATAGAATGATATCTGACTACGAAAACAGATTAGAATGGGCACAAAAAATGTTAATAAACATTTCACGTGCAGGATTCTTCTCAAGTGATCGTACTATTGAAGAATATAATAGAGATATTTGGAAGGTGTAATATGAAACATACTCGTACTGCAGGGGTGTTAATGCCCGTATCGAGTTTTGAAGGAACACTGGGAATTGGAGACTTTGGTCAAAGTGCTTATGATTGGATTAATCAATTGGCTGACACCGGTGCCACAATCTGGCAAATCCTTCCCTTAAATCCAGTTGGATATGGCAATAGCCCTTATCAAACCTATTCCTCATTTGCAGGAGATGAAATCTATATATCTATTGAAGTTCTGTTTCAAAGTCTCGGATTAGAATATGATTTTGAGCCTGAAAGGGAAACTACAATTCATTACGATAGTGTTCGTGATCGTAAGAAATTTGCATTGCTTCAAGCCTTTGAAGTCTTTGAGAAAAATGATGCCTATGCATCTTTCTTGGAAGTATCGAAACCATGGCTTGATGAATATGTTGAATTTATCGCATTAAAAAAACATAACGATAATGCATCATGGCTTGATTGGACTGAATTTGAAACATTAGAGGAGAATTTAGAATATGAGCGCTTTGTTCAGTTTGTGTTTTATGAACAATGGATGGATCTCAAAGCATATGCGAATAGTCTTGGAATTATTGTTGTGGGTGATATTCCCATTTACCTAGGGCATGACTCCGCAGAAGTCTATCACCATCGTGATCAATTTCTTTTGAACCCTGATGGAAGTGCTGCCTGGGTTGCAGGTGTTCCACCCGATCATTTTAGTGATGAAGGGCAACATTGGGGCAATCCACTCTACGACTGGGATGCAATGGCGAAAGATAACTATTCACTTTGGATAGAAAGACTTCGCTGGAACCAACGGATGTTTGATGTGATTCGTATTGATCACTTTAGAGCATTTGATACTTACTGGGCAATTCCTGGTACAAGTGATACCGCTCGAATTGGTGAATGGCGACTTGGACCAAGACACGCATTCTTTGATTGTATGTATGAAAATATCGAAGACTTAAACCTTGTTGTTGAAGACTTAGGAGATTTACGTCCAGAAGTGTTAGAACTTAGAGATGACTATAACTTAATGGGAATGACCATCATTCAATTTAATATTAAACCTAATGAATTGAAACGTGATGCATCAATGGGAACCAATGTTTTAGTCTACACAGGAACACATGACAACCAACCGATTCAAGGATGGGTCCAAGATTTAACACCTGGAAATCATTTGAAAATTTCTGCCAATTTAAGAGACCTAGGTATTAACGAAAGAACGTTATGGAAACAATTATGTTCTTATACTTTATCTTTAAATGCAGACTGGGCTATATTACCCATGCAAGACCTTATGGGAATGGGAGATGAAACACGTATTAATTCTCCCGGAACTATAGGATCTCCTAACTGGGAATGGAAACTCGATATCGACTCTAATCTAGAAGATGGATTCGAATTCTTAGCATATCTTATTGATAAACATAATCGATAATAACTTCTCTATGAGTTTTTCAACTTTAAAAAGAATGACTAATAACACGTGAGAGAAAGGAGAATCATCTATGAATTCAGTTCAAGGATCATTATTTATGCTCATCATTTCCATATTAGTTTTATGTTTTGGAATTTTCACAATTCATAAATCCTTAAAGAAAATGAAAGAAGAAAAAATGAAATACGAACAAAAGTAAGGTATTAATTAAGAACTGTTTTAAATTTTATAGAGTACTAAGACCTGTCATTCAATATGATGGGTCTTTTATTATCGTTTTAGAAAACCACACGCTATGCGTGTGAGAACATAAACTTATAGAGTTGTAACAGAAAAAAACCTCCATGTTATTATAAATGTGACTGACAATCGCAAATATAAACAAGGAGGTAATAACTTGGTACCAAGTGAAAATAGTTTAGCACATACTCGATGGAATTGTAAGTATCACATTGTGTTTATTCCGAAATATAGACGCAAAGTAATCTATGGGAAACTTAGAATAGACATCGGATCAATTCTAAGAAAGTTATGTGAAATGAAAGATGTAGAAATCATTGAGGCCCATGCATGTGTAGATCATATTCATATGTTGGTGAAGATACCACCGAAATTATCGGTATCTGCGTTTGTGGGATACCTTAAGGGTAAAAGTACATTGATGATTTTTGATAGGCATGCAAATCTCAAATATAAACAAGGAAATAGAAACTTCTGGGCAAAGGGATACTATGTGAGTACAGTAGGACTTAATCAGAAAACAATTGAGAACTACATTAGAAGCCAAGAGACAGAAGATAAGCTACGAGATGAAATGACAAAGCGAGAATATATTGATCCCTTTAAGGGATAGTAAGCAATGAAATAGCGGTTGTCAGTCTCAATGAAAAAACCCCTTTAGGGTCGTGAGCAGGAAGCCCTTCTAGGGCGATACTAAAACTACCCGTTATACGGGTAGATATTTATTAATAGTAAAAAGAACTGTTTTTATTTACAAACACTCGTATATGATATACTATAGTATCAAATGAGACACAGGAGTATCAAAATGACAAAACGAAACTATGTACTGGAAAACTCTTTGAGCTATATGACGATGAATCCAATGGCATCTGTTGAAGACATTGCGAAGAATTCTCAGATAAGCAAAGCAACATTCCATAGAATGTTTACGGGAAGAGAAGATTTTCTCTTTGAACTTGCAATACTCTCGATTGGTAAATTGAAGGTTGCGCTTAAAAATATCGATGAGACTAACCTTGATCTGAAGTTAGAGAGAATACTGGAAATTTTAATAAAAAATGGTGACCATGTGTACTATCTTTTTTACTACCCGAATCCCGAATCCACAGACAAAATATTGTCACTTCTCAAAACAGAACTAGATTTTTATTATGCGTTTCTTGAAACATGCTATCACAACAAGATTCTAAATTCTCAGATTCCCTTACCACTTCTTGAGAATACAATTCATTCGATTGTTTCTATGATTTGGATTCAGAAGTATTTAGGGAATTATACAGAGAGCGATGCCGTTACTTTTGGTAAACAGCTCATTATGAAAGGAATTACGCAATGAAAAAAGTATTAATTAATAACCACGAATATCAATTCACAAATGATATTCTAAATATGCCCGCCATCCGTCAAAGCTTTAACAAACTTACTCTTGAAGTATTTGAAATCAGTTTTGAAGACTGGTACCAACAAGGGTATTGGAAAGATCAATATCAGCCCTATGTACTTCTGGATAATGATGTCGTTGTTGCGAATGTATCCGTCAATAAAATGAGAATTAAAAAGGATTCAGATATTTATAATGTGATTCAAATTGGAACAGTGTGCACTCAAGAGGCGTATCGAAACAAAGGTCTTATCCGATATTTAATGAATCAAGTTCTAACAGATTATAAAGATCAATGCATCTATCTTTTCGCGAATGATACCGTTTTAGATTTCTATCCTAAATTTGGATTTAAGTATCACAATGAATACCAATATGTCATTTCAAACGAACAACCATCCAACCACGATTTTAAAAAAATTAATCTATCAGGCGCAAATCATCTGTCTCATTTTACACAATACTATAAGATTGGAAACCCTTTTTCTAAAGTTGAAATGATTGATAACCTGTCGTTGATTATGTTTTATCTCAGCGGTCCATTTAGTGAAATGATTTATTATAGTAAATCTTTAGAAATATACGCCATTTATGACGATGAAACTCATATGCTCTTTGATGTTTATGGAACTATAAAACTTTCTTTAGAAGAAATTATCGGTTCACTTACTGATACATCAAAAGTTACACTAGGCTTTACACCCATAGATAGTCAAAATATGCATGTTACAGAGGGAGACTTTGATGATAATGCACTCTTTGTCATTAACGATTCAGAAAATACATTTGGAAACACGATGTGTCTTCCATACCTATCACATGCATAAAAAAACTGGCCGAAAGTCCAGTTTTAATTTTTAATATTAGAACTAATGATAGTAGATTGAACTATTCTATCCCACAAATTGTCATAAATAGATTTAAAGT
Source organism: Erysipelothrix inopinata (assembly GCF_014396165.1). GTDB lineage: Bacteria > Bacillota_I > Bacilli_A > Erysipelotrichales > Erysipelotrichaceae > Erysipelothrix > Erysipelothrix inopinata. The sequence continues at coordinate 2,193,296 of NZ_CP060715.1, read as the reverse complement.
GAATGTTCTGTGATGTAATGTGATAAAATAATGAGATTCCTCGTTTTGCCCTTACTATGAATTTATCAAATGATATAATTTCTTTTATAAGGGAGAGAATTTATGAAGAAAATTAAAATAATAGTTTTAACACTTGTACTAATTATTTCGCCTACATTTATGATTATTTCCGCAGACTATGATCCACTGTCCAAAGATATTCATATTGAAGAATTGGTGATTAATCAAACTTATAAAGAGGATGGTAAGTTAACTGGAGTTATTAGTGGAAGGAATTATCTCAGTGATGATGACATCAAACTAAATGAGAGTAATTCTAATTGGGAGGCATATCCTGATGAAAGTTTAAAAAATATTTTTTCTGGCGGAAACCTTTTTAGAATTACAGAATATACTTACTATGGATACTACATCAGTTACGTAGATGGAAGTAGAGAAATAGGACTCGAGGGCAAGCTAGATTATGAAACTTTGAGGGCAAGAGAAGCTAGCTCAGGGAAAAAGATTGCAAAAATTTCTACACTATTTGGACCGAAATCTAAAATTACCTTTAACTATAATCTGGTAAATGCTGATGGAAGTAGAACACTTTTAAAGTCTGAAACATCCTATGGTAAATTCACAACAAAATATCCTAATCAATTTGCTGTTGATGGAGAACAGGCAACTCTCAATTCATTCGTTAATGATTATATTTTAGTGAATAAAGATATTCCGAGAGTTTATGACTATAAAGATGATGATCAAATTATAGAAATAGACTTGAACTTACCTACTTATATTGTGAACTTCAAGGATAAGGCTGGAAACGAATTAAGAAAAGCTGAGTATTTTATACCTGTGGTAGGAGATGTTTTTAAGTATAAGGCTCCTGAAATTGAAGGGTATTCAATTATAGAAAATGGACTAATTGAAGAAGAGTATAGTAATCATAGTAAGGAATTCACAGTTATATATGATAAAACTGTGAAACCGGTAGATCCTGTAAAGCCAGTAGATCCTGTAAAGCCAGTAGATCCAGTGAAGCCGGTAGATCCAGTGAAGCCGTTAGATCCTGTAAAGCCAGTAGATCCAGTGAAGCCAGTAATCACAATAGATAACGGAAAAAATAAAGAACAAATTAATAAGACACCTACATTACCAAATACCGGTATTGATAATAACATGCTTATGATTGGTGGTATCGTTATAATTTTGGGGTGTGGTGCTTCAATTCTAAGTATGAAAAATAGAAAAAGAGAGAATTAATCTTTTGTAAAATTAATGGGTTCTGATTTTATAAAGAAATCAGGATATGATACTTTTTTGATTTCTATGTTCAAAATAATAAAGAGAGCCATTGCTGTGTTTCATCACAAGCTTAATGGCTCTTTTATATTTATTTAGTTTTAAATTAGGCTATAGTTTCAGTAATGACTTCTTCAGCCAAAAGTTTTTTATCGTAAGATTTCACGAATGGATAATAAATTAATAGAGAAATTGTAAAGTTTATAAGTACTAATATGACAGCTCGCCAATCACCACCTGTTGAAAGATAGGCCTTAATTGGAGCTGGAACCGCAAATGGTGCTACGACACTAACACGTGCTACTAAATCAAGTTTCATTGCAATATAAGTAATTGTTGTGGTAATTGCTGGTCCAACTATAAATGGAATGGCTAGAATGGGGTTAACCACAATGGGTGCTCCAAATACTACAGGTTCATTAATGTTAAAGATACCTGGAACAATGGATAACTTACCAATTTGTTTTAGGTACGATGATTTACAGAATAACATTAAGACACAAAGAGCTAATGTTCCTCCTGATCCGCCAATCCAAACAAAGAGATCGAAGAAGCCTTCAGTACCGATGTTTGTTGCGACACGACCTTCTGCTACAGCTGTGATATTTTGTTCTAAAAGAACAATCCAGATAGGGCGCATAATGGATCCTATAACTGAGACACCATGGACTCCTGCAGACCAAAGAATCGTTATGAGTAAGACTGGAATAATGACACCAGCATAGGAGTTACCAGCAATACTTACAAGTGGTGAGAAAACTCCCATGAGTACTTCGTTAATATTAATTTTTAAGATAACTGCAACGAACCACATTAAAGTGATTACAATCATACCCGGAATAATTGCCTCAAATGAACGTGCAACAGCAGGTGGCACTTGTTCAGGCATGCGTATGGTGACGTTATGTTCTTTACAGAAACGAAGAATTTCAACTGCAATAATCATTGAAAGGATTGCGGTAAACATACCTGCACCACCAAGATAGGTCATTGGAAGTGTGAAACCTAAAGAATTCCCTGTTGCCTCAGATACCGCAACTTGTGGAACAATTGTCATTAAGAATGCACCCAGTGATAAAACCCCACCTGATGTGCCATCAAGTTTATAAGATTGAGCGAGAACGCTACCCATTCCGTATGCTGCATAAACAGCCATAAGACCGACAGTGATTCTATACGGAATCATAATTTGTGCAACATAAGGCGCAATTAATTCTTTCCAAGCTGGAACTGGGAAGTTTACTATTAATACAAAGAAACTTCCAATCATAATCATTGGCATTGTTGAGATAATACCATCACGTACAGCTTGTAAATGTCGCTGTTCCGCTAACTTCGATAATGGTGGGAGAAGTTTTTCTTCTATCCACGCTAATGCTTTTTCCATATTCCCTCCTCGGGCGAAAGCCCTTACTAAAACCAATTATACATATAATCTAAGCGTTTGCAATAATAATTTCTAAAATGTATATAAAACATAAAACATATTTTCAAGACAAATAAAATATTTCATCATGTTTGAGTGAGTTTGAGTTGACTTAGAATAAATGTCGCGTTATGATGATAAAAAGAAGTCCTTTAACATTGTCCTGTGAGGCAGCGAAGGAAAGAGTTCATACCATTAAAGTATTCTTAATGAGTCTCTTTTCGCGTAGAAGAGACTCTTTTTAATGGAGGGAACTATGTCTAAAACTATTCTAAATGATCAAGAGATGGATCGTGCATTGACACGTCTCTCTTATGAAATTATTGAACGGAACATGGGTGTTGAGAATGTTGTATTAGTTGGTATTGAAACGCGAGGAATATATCTTGCAAAAAGACTTGCAACTAAAATCTCGGAAATTGAAAGTAATATTTCTGTTCTCTCAATTAATATCGATGATTATCGGGATGATAATCATGATGTTGTGAGACAAAACCATGAAGCAATTCTAACGGATAAACGGGTTGTCTTGGTTGATGATGTTTTATTTACAGGAAGAACAGTTCGTGCCGCAATGGACGGTGTGATGGATTTGGGCAGACCCAAAGACATTTCTCTGGCTGTCTTGATTGATAGAGGTCATCGAGAACTTCCTATCAGACCAGATTACATTGGTAAAAATGTACCGACATCTAAAAAAGAACGTGTATACGTTCGCGTCAAAGAGATTGATGGATTGGATGAAGTAACAATTGAATCGTAAGTCGTGATTTCACTTTAATTGGTTCCGAGAGTTCCAGAAGAGAAAACACATTTTGATGTTTCTTGCCTGGACTTTAGTAAGTTCAGGTTTTTTTATGGAGGAAGAGAATGAAAAATTTCTTAAGTGTCGATGATTTAGAAATAGAAACAGTCGCTAATTTGATAACTCAAGCGATCAAATTTAAAGAGGGAAGTGAATTACCTAAGTTTTGTGGAACAGTTGTGAATATGTTTTTTGAAAATAGCACGCGAACGAAACATAGTTTTGAAATGGCAGAACATAAATTAGGGTTACATACAATGAATTTTGATGTGAGTACAAGTTCAGTAAATAAAGGCGAGAGTTTGTATGATTCGGTGTTGACAATGCAGGCTTTAGGAGCGGATGTTGCCGTGATTCGGCATGGTGACAATGATTTCTATGAAACATTAAAACCATTAAATATTAGCATTGTTAATGCTGGTTCAGGATGTGGATCGCATCCATCTCAATCCCTTCTTGACATGATGACGATTGTTGATGAATTCAAAACAATCGTCGGATTAAAAGTTGTGATTGTTGGAGATATCCGTCATTCTCGGGTTGCTATGTCTAATATGAAATTATTAAAAAGAATGGGTGCCCAAGTCTATTTCTCGGGACCTGAAAAGTTCTTTGATGAATCTTATTTAGACTTTGGTGAATATATTGAACTGGATGATGCCTTAAAAATAGTGGATGTCGTGATGTTGCTAAGAATTCAACTAGAACGTCATGAAGATGCTATGAAGACAACGCAAGAAACCTATCATGAATTGTATGGGTTGACAGAAAAACGATATGAATCACTTTTAGATCATGCAATTATCATGCATCCAGCTCCAGTGAATCGTGATGTTGAAATTTCGGGTTGTTTGGTGGAATCGAAGCAATCACGGATTGTGGAGCAAATGACGAATGGTGTCTATATGAGAATGGCGATACTTGAAAAAATAATGGAGGAGAAAAAATGAAACTTATATTAAAAAATGGAAAACAAATAGTCAGAGGGAATACGTTAAAGTGTGTTGATATTGCGATTGAGAAAGGTGTTATCGTCGCGATAGGAAACGATTTACAGGGAGATGAAGTGATTGATTTAGGTGGGAAACTTGTGATGCCTGGATTGGTTGATGTTCATGTCCACCTTAGAGAACCAGGTTTTACCGATAAAGAAACTATAAAGACTGGAAGTAATGCAGCAGCTCGAGGTGGATTCACAACAATTTGTGCGATGCCTAACACCAATCCCATACCGGATACCGTCAAAAAAATGAATGATATTAAAGACATTATCGTCAGGGATGCAGTGGTTCATGTTCATCAGTATGCACCGATTACAATGAATCTTCGTTCTGATGAACTCGTGGATATGGAAGCCATGGATGCATTTGCTTATACCAATGATGGTGTTGGTGTTCAGACATCGGGAACCATGTATCAAGCGATGAAAGAAGCTGCTCGCATTAATAAACCGATTGTCGCCCATACAGAAGATGAAAGCTTGCTATATGGAGGTGTGATGCATGAAGGAATTCGTAATAAAGAATTGGGATTGCCAGGGATTATGGGCATTACAGAATCCTCTCAAATAGCTCGTGATATTTTGATTGCGAAAGAAACGGGATGTCATTATCATGTTTGTCATGTTTCAAGCAAAGAAAGTATCGCAGCCATTCGTTTTGGAAAAACGATCGGAGTACGGGTTACAGCCGAGGTATCGCCACATCATCTCATCTTAAATGAAATGGATGTTTGCTGTGATGATGCAAATTATAAGATGAATCCACCCTTACGCTCGATTGAGGATCAACAGGCACTTATTGGTGGACTTCTTGATGGTACGATCGATATTATCTCAACCGATCATGCACCGCATACTGTTGAAGATAAAGAATCAGGATTTGTGGGTAGCCCATTTGGAATCACAGGCAGTGAAATTGCCTTTGCACTGATATACACACATTTCATTAAAACAGGCATGATGACTTTAGCTCAAGTTCAAGATTGGATGAGTTTGAAGCCGGCTAAGTTATTCAATCTCAAGGGGTCAAGTCTCAGTGTTGGCCAATCGGCTGATATATCAGTATTCGATTTAGAAACTGAACATACCGTAAAAGAAACAGAATTTAAATCAAAATCAATAAACACACCCTTTATCGGTGCCAAACTTCAAGGTATGTGTGCTCTGACAGTAGTCGAAGGAGAGATTGTATGGAACGTTATTTAATCTTGGAAGATGGAACAGTATTTATTGGACAAGCCTTTGGGTACCAATCAGTAGTTTCAGGATCCTTAAAAATTTATACTGGTGCACAAGGATATCAAGAAGTAATGACATCACCCAACAATGAAGAAACAATTGTTATTTATGCTTATCCCAGTATTGGAAATTCTGGAATAAACATTGAAGATGACCAATCGTTGCAAGGGGGATGTTCCGGAGTAATTGTGCGTCAGTATTCAATGACACCATCCCACTGGAGATCTCAAAAATCACTGGAAGAAGCAATGATACTGAATAAAATACCAGGAATTAAAGATATTGATACCCGAAGACTTGTACGTTACATACGACAGAATAACATTAAAACTGCGATAATTTCTGATACATTAGAATCTTCAAAATCGAGTGATGAAAAACCAAGTATCAAGCATATTAATGGAACTTATCAAGTTCAAGGAAAAGGGCCTCGGGTTACAATTCTTGATTTTGGTGTGAATCAAACAATGATTCAAAATCTCATGAATCATCAGTGTCATATCACCGTTTTGCCATACACAAGTTCGATTGAAACCATAGACGCAACTTACCCGGAAGGCATTTTGCTAAGCAATGGATCTCTGGCTAATGAAGTACAAGACAATCACATTGAAGCAATCAAATCAAACTTTAAATCAATTCCAATTCTTGGATTGGGATTGGGGGCACATCTTCTACTTGGAGTGTTACCCGAAAATAGAATGTTTGATTCCTCGCAGACCACAGCGATGAAACCACAACTAGTTAAATCATTATACGGTGGTTTTAAAGTGATAGATGAACATGTAATGACGTTAGAAAAAGATTTAAATACTGATGTTACTTTGGCATATAAGTACTCATATCAATCCATTTATGGATATGACTATGAGGAGAGTGATCCAAGAACTGAGTCCATTATTCAAACATTCATAGAGAATATGAAACAAGAAAAGGAGCAACACTAATGAAAACAATCAAAAGAATTCTTGTCATTGGATCGGGTCCAATTATTATCGGTCAGGCTGCGGAATTTGACTATGCAGGTACCCAAGCATGTCTAGCACTTCGTGAAGAGGGATATGAAGTTGTTCTAGTGAACTCAAATCCCGCAACAATTATGACGGATGCTAATATTGCAGATAAAGTATATATTGAACCACTCACAACTGAATTTGTAGAACGTATCTTAAAGTTAGAACGTATCGATGCAATCCTTCCTAATCTGGGTGGGCAAACAGGATTAAACCTAGCAATAGAACTTTATAATAAAGGAATTCTTGATAAACTGGGAGTCATCCTTCTTGGAACGTCTGTTGAAGCTATTGAAAAAGCAGAAGATCGTGAACTCTTCAAAAACTTAATGGAAGAACTTCACGAACCGATTGCTCCTTCTGCTATTATTCATAATGAGAAAGAAGCATTAGAAGCCGTAAAAGAGATTGGGTATCCGATTATTATCAGACCTGCTTATACATTGGGTGGTTCGGGTGGTGGCCGAGCAGAAAACGAAGCAGAATATCTAGAAATCGTAAATTCAGGACTCCTAATGTCCCCAGTTAATCAATGCCTTGTAGAACAGGATATTTCTGGATATAAAGAGATTGAATATGAAGTTATCCGTGATAAAGACGATAATGCGATGGTCATATGTACGATGGAAAACTTTGATCCTGTAGGTGTACATACGGGGGATTCAATCGTATTTGCACCGGCGCAAACGTTAACTCACCATGATATTGCTATGCTCCGAAATTCTTCTTTAAAAATCATCTCTGCTTTGGGAATTGAAGGAGGATGCAATGTTCAGTTTGCGCTCGATCCCTTTAGTGACCAATATTATGTTATAGAAGTAAACCCGCGAGTCTCTCGCTCCTCTGCCTTAGCAAGTAAAGCAACAGGGTATCCCATTGCGAAAATTACCGCGAAGATTGCGATAGGGAAAACACTTGATGAAATAGATCATCCGATCATTCCCGGTCAAAAAGCCTTCCGTGAACCTGTGGTAGATTACGTTGTAACGAAGATTCCTCGCTGGCCTTTTGATAAATTTAGTAGTGCCGACAGAAGACTGGGTACGCAAATGAAAGCAACTGGAGAGGTCATGGCATTAGCGCGTAATCTTGAGGCATCTCTTTTAAAAGCTGTACGATCCTTGGAGCTTGGTATTGATTCGCTTCATCTTGAATCCTTGAAAAAGAAAAAAGATGTGGAACTCTCGCAATTAATGAGCAAACCAACTGATGAGAGGCTGTTTGTTATCGCTGAAGCAATGCGTCGCGGCTTTAGTATTGAAGATGTTTATCAATTAACACGAATTGATCGTTTCTTTTTAAATAAGATTAAACATATTATCGAACTCGAGAAAAGCTCAGATGTAGCACAACAGAAATACTATGGCTTACCGGACTCAATTGTGGGTAGTCATACACTCAAACCAAGTTACAAACGTGTTGACGGAAGTGGTGGTGAATTTGAAAGTGATGTTGCTTACTTCTATAGTTCGTATGAAGAAGAAAATGAAAGTATTGTCAGCACTAAGAAAAAGATTATCGTGTTAGGTTCGGGTCCCATTCGTATCGGTCAAGGTGTGGAGTTTGATTATGCAACAGTACATTGTATTCAAGCAATTCAATCACAGGGATATGAAGCAATCATCATCAACAACAACCCTGAAACTGTGTCGACTGATTTTGAAATTGCCGATAAATTGTACTTTGAACCGTTAACTCATGAAGATGTAATGCATATTGTGAGACTTGAAAAACCTGAAGGAGTAATTGTTCAATTTGGAGGTCAGACTGCCATTAATCTTGCGGAAGGGCTTCAAAAAGAAGGTGTCACAATTCTTGGAACTCGATTAGAAGATATTAATCGTGCAGAAGATAGAGAACAATTTACAGAAACGCTCATCAAGTTGGACATTAAACAACCTGAGGGAGCAAGTGCGATGAATGAAGAAGCGTTAATAGAGATTGCTGAAAGAATTGGTTATCCAGTTTTAATTCGTCCAAGCTTTGTCCTTGGGGGTCAATCCATGAAGATTATTACTTCAACGCAAGAACTTCATGAACATGTTGAAACATTATCATTCAAACATCCTGTCCTCATTGATCGATATGTTTCGGGTATAGAGGTTGAAGTGGATGCGATTTGCGACGGTACAACTGTCTTAATTCCTGGAATTATGGAACATATTGAAAGAGCTGGAGTTCACTCAGGGGATTCAATGGCGGTCTATCCACCTCAAAACCTCGATGTAAAGATTCAAGAGAAAATTGTCAATATCACAACGAAGCTTGCTTTGGGTTTGAATACAGTTGGAATGATGAATATTCAATTCATTGTTCATAAAGATGATGTCTATGTTATAGAGGTAAACCCTCGTGCTTCTCGAACGGTACCATTTATGAGTAAAGTTACGGGAATTCAAATGGCCCAAGTTGCAACATGTGCGATGTTAGGGATCCCAATTGACTATCCATCGGGACTCGGTGCAGAAGTAAATGGTGTTCATGTAAAAGCGCCCGTGTTTAGCTTTGCAAAATTAAGAAGTGTCGACACATACTTGAGTCCAGAGATGAAATCTACAGGAGAGGTTATGGGTTCGGACCACACCTTAGAGAAAGCACTCTATAAGGCATTTATCGCAAGCGGTCATACCTTTAATGAGACAGGAAAAGTACTCTTGACAGTTGCGGATAAGTATAAAGAAGAAGTACTTCCAATGGCACAAAGACTGTCTATGCTCGGCTTTGAATTGCTTGCAACAGAAAACACAGCAGAGTTTTTGAACAATCATCAAATACCGGCTGTTGTGATATCAAAAGTAAATGAAAGTGATATTGATATACTCGACATTATTCGTAGTCATGAACTTAATTTCATCATTAATACCGTGAGTGGGGATACGCAAGCATTTAGTGATGGATTCATGATCCGACGTGTTGCTGCGGAACAAGGTGTTCCACTCTTTACATCTTTAGATACAGCACGAGTATTAATTAATGTTCTTGAGTCAAGAATGTTTAGCCCATGGAGTTTGGAGGAGAGACGATGAAACAAGAAAATATGTGTATTGTATCCAATCAAGAAGTAGCTCATAAAATATTTGAAATGAAACTTAAAGGAAAGCTTGTCGACATGATGAATGAATCGGGACAATTTCTTCATATAAAAACAAATCGACAGGACTTGATCTTAAGAAGACCGATAAGTATCGCGTCGATTGATGAAGAGACAGTTACGATTTTATACCGTGTCGTTGGACTGGGAACACAAAATTTCTCAGAACTTAAATCAGGAGATACTGTAGATGTGCTGGGTCCATTAGGTCATGGCTTCGAGATATCTCATATTCGGGAAAATGATGAAGTGTTAGTCGTTGGCGGAGGAATTGGGGTTGCCCCGCTCTATGAACTGGGAAAACAACTCTACGAAAAACATGCAAATATTACATTTGTTTTGGGATTTGCGAATAAAAATGATTGTTACTACTTAGAAAAATTTGAACAGTTGGGTCATGTTGTGATTACAACCGATGATGGATCATACGGCATTAAGGGTCATGTTGGAAATGGCATAGGACGTGTTAATCCGAGTTCAGTATATGCATGTGGTCCGATACCCTTGTTAAACTATGTACAGCATAAATTTGAAAAAATAGAGCATGTATACCTTTCAATGGAGGAGAGAATGGCGTGTGGAATGGGGGCATGCCACGCGTGTGATACAAAAGATAAAAAGAAACGGGTCTGCTATGACGGTCCGGTATTTAATGCGAAAGAGGTTGAATTATGAATCGATTAAAAGTAAGTTTACCAGGATTGGAATTAAAAAATCCAATTATTCCTGCGAGCGGTTGTTTTGGATTTGGTGAGGAATTTGCGCAATATTATGATCTCAGTATTTTGGGAGCTATCATGGCAAAGGCTGCAACATTAACACCGCGAGAAGGTAATGCACTTCCCAGAGTTTGTGAGACACCAGGGGGAATGTTGAATGCGATTGGTTTAAAAAATCCCGGTTTGGATGTGATTCTCAATGAAAAATATCCTTTCTTGGGACAGTTCGACGTTCCAATTATTGCGAATGTGGCAGGTTCTACAGAAGATGAGTATGTTGAAGTGTGTCGTCGTGTGAGTCAAGTGGAGAATGTAAAAGCAATTGAACTCAACATTTCTTGTCCGAATGTTAAAGAGGGAGGTGTCGCGTTTGGAACCGATCCTGAAGTAGCTGCCCGACTGACACGCAAAGTAAAAGAAGTTGCGACGGTACCAGTCTATGTCAAACTTTCTCCCAACGTCACAAGTATTGTGGAAATTGCTAAAGCCGTTGAGGAAGCCGGAGCAGATGGAATCACCATGATTAATACAGTTACAGCCATGAGAATTGATTTAAAAACGAGAAAACCAATTCTTGCAAACAAAACGGGCGGACTCTCAGGTCCGGCGGTAAAAGCACTCGCGATTCGTATGGTATATGAAGTTTCAAGAGCTGTAAGGATTCCAATTATTGGTATGGGAGGGATTGAAACGGTTGATGATGTTTTAGAGATGTACATGGCAGGTGCCAGTGCTGTCGCAATTGGAACTGCAAACCTTCACGATCCTTATGTCTGTCCTAAAATAATTGAAGCTCTTCCATTACGAATGGATGAGTTAGGAATCAAAGATATTGAGTCCTTAATTCAAGAAGTAAAGGTCCAAATAGAACAAGAATAAACCATAATGTTATAACCTTATGTTGTAAACGTTTTCAGCTTGTGCTATATTGTTGGTATGATTAAAAAGGGAGGGTATCATGAAAAAATTCTTAATCATGTTTTTTAGTCTTACTCTAATCTTGGGTATCGTACCTAAGATTTCTGTTAATGCACAAGAACCAAGCAATAAGAGGTTCATCATGTATTATGGTGACTGGTCTGTTGGTGATGACCAAGGTAATTTCCTACCTAAGGATATGCCGGCAGATTTATATACACACTTAAATTATGCTTTTATTGATTTTGATGATAACGGAGATTTGATGTTTGATGAAATCTACGCTTATAAACAAGATAACGGGCTTAATGCACCACATGCTTCAATGCAAGGGCTCTTATCGGCAGTAACACATCTTAAAACAGAAAATCCTAATCTGAAAGTAGGGATTTCCCTTGGTGGTTGGTCAAAGTCTGGTGATTTTAGTGCAGTAGCCAAAGATGATATTAAACGTAAGAATTTTGTCGATCAAGTGATGCGTCTTGTTGATTATGCAAATCTTGATTTTGTAGATGTGGACTGGGAATATCCAGGAATGGAGCGTTTCCCAGATTTGATTGATAATAAAGAAGATGAGGGAACACCTCTAGGTGGCCCGGATGACAAATGGTCCTACCCTCTTTTACTTAAAGATTTAAGAGAGGCTCTTGATGAAAAATCAAAGAGTTCTCAAAAGGATTACGAATTATCCATTGCAGCAACTTCAAGTGGTTGGAATGCAAGTTTTGGTCCTGCAATTGCTGATTTATTTGAACATATCGATTTTGCAAATATCATGACGTATGACACACATGGTAATTGGGACCAACAAGCTTATCACCATACTGCATTGATGGCAAACCCTAAGTATCCAAATATGTGGACTGCAGAACATGCTGTGAACTTCTATAAAAACCAAGGAGCTCCTTCGGAAAAAATAGTGATTGGTGTGGCAAATTACAGCCGTGGTTTCCATAAAGTTTCTTCAGACAATACGGATGCAAATCTACCAGGGTTTGGCGGTGAAATCCTTGAAGATTCAACTCATATCAAAGAAGATGGTTCTCCTGTAGGAAAAGGAGCATGGAACGATCGTCCATTAGTAGATGGGGACCAGGGACATGCAGCAGGCTTATGGGCATACCGAAACTTCGATCGCTTAGATAAAGTGTATCCAGGCATGGTTGAGTATTGGGATGATGTTTCAAAGATGAACTATATGTATAACAAAGATACAGGGGCATTCTTAAGCTATGACTCTGTAAAATCTGTGGAAGCCAAGTCAAATTATGTTCTTGATAACGATTTGGGAGGTATCATCGTATGGATGGCGTCTCAAGATAAAGAAACTGCATCCGGAAAACGAGATGAGCTTGCTACCACAATTCATAAGACACTCTTTAAAAATGGAAATCCTGTAGCAAATAAAAATCATCGTGATGTAGAACATCCGGGATTGAGTATCAAGGTTGAAAATAACACAATTACAATTACGAATGATTATGTTCCAAAAGAAACAGTTCCTGCTCTAAAGCAAGCAGAATTAAACCGTTACACATTAAAAAATCCTGTACTTGTATTTGAAACTGAAGAAGAGACTACAACATTTGAAATTTCAGAATATATTGCCCCAGGAGATGTTTATGAAATTGAAATCAACACCTTGAAACTGGGGAGTCTTAAGAGTTTATTTGAAAGAAACCTATCTGAGGATAAAGTGTTGAATAAAGTGATTGAATACAAAGCCATTGATCTTCGCGAAGAAGTAGAAGAAATTGTACCGCCAATTGAGGAAGTGAAACCTCCAGTTGAAGAAATAAAACCTCCCGTAGAGGAAGTGGAGACATCAACTGAAGACGTTAAAACTCCAATAGAAGAAAAAGAAGCATTACCTGCAACAGGTATTTCGCAAAATCTAACTCCTTATATTATGTTAGGGTTTGGCGTTATGTTAGTTGCTGGTGTTATTGTTAAAAGAAAGATAAAAGTAAATAACTAATTTATGAATAAGTTTCAGATAAATTAGGTCTCAAACATTGGTTTTAAATTTAAATAGTATTTACAAGCTAACTAGAATAAAGAAAGATGATGCATCGATTGGGACGCATCATCTTTTTTAACGATAGAATTACTTGGTTCCAAAATAGGATTGTAATATTTCGATGCCTTCAGCATTGAGAATATTTTTGGTAACTTCCGGTTGGTGGTGAGAGTTGAGGTATACAATTTCACTTGAGCTCACCTCAGGTTCTCCTAAGATTCGATTGAGATCACAGCTTCCTGCACTGTACACAAGTCGGTTCAAGGATGTCCAAACTGTCGCTCCCGAACACATGAAACAGGGTTCACAACTTGTATAAAGGGTGATGTCTGCTAAATCCATAACATGATGTTTCATACAGTATTCGCTTATTAATAGGAGTTCAGCATGATGCGTCGGATTGGAATGTGAATGAATCTTATTTTCGGTAGTTGCTACAATCTCACCATTTTTCACAAGAAGGGCACCAAAAGGTTCATTACCGTTCTCTACTGCACGTCGCGCTAAATCTAAGGCAATTGTCATTATTTGCTCATCATTCATAAGAGTCCTCTTTCTGTAATTTATACTCTAGACCCATTATATCAAGAAAATATCACATAGGAAGGTATACAACGCAATACAATCTGTGCTTTAATGAAATAAAGAAGCAACATCCATCATCTATCAACACAGAGTTAGTTATTGACAGACTGAGTCAATAGATAGGAGCATGCTATGAAACGTATAACAAAGTTAGTGATTCTAATTGTCATTGCTATAGTCTTTGGTATGTTTTACACTGTCGAAGTTAATGAAAATAAGCTCAGCAGTATCAAGGATATTAAAGTTTCAAGAATTACATTAAGTCATCATAATGAGATAGTGGAAGTGTCTCAAGAAAATCCTGATTTTAACGTAATTATTGAACTTATCTCACAAGTTAAACTAAGGAATAAATATGTGGGGCCGATAATGATAGGAGAAGGTATTGAAGTTTCATTTTACGAAGATAATCAACACATTGTAACAATCGTACCGGGACTTTCTCAGACAAATGTTGATGGTATCAAATTCAATACATCAGAAGATTCCTTTAAGATCGTCAATCAATTAGATCATATTCTGGGAAAGTATTATGGATATAATCAATAAGTAGTAATCAAATCTACTTTAGGAGGCACTGTATCATGGCAAAGTTTCCAATGAAAACAAAGTCATTGGTTTTCTTAATCGTACTTGTTTTCTTACTGTACTTTATTAGTTTGACTTCTTCGCAAATCGTGAAAGGAATTGGTTCTGGTTTTGTAGCGCTCCAATTTTATACCATTGCACTAAGCGAAGAAAATCTCAAGAATAATAAACTCTACATTATCTTCTGTATAGGTGTGGGGTTACTAACTTATTTTATAATCTAAAAAAACACAGGATGTGGATCCTGTGTTTTGTGTGGTAAAACAATTATTTTTTGAATGTTTCTTTAACGTTGTCGACTACTTTTTCAGTTGTGTCTTTTACATTTTCTACAACTTTATCAGTAGTTTCTTTTACGTCTTCAGCGACATCTTCAGATTTTTCTTTAAGTGTGTCTACTGCTTTTTCTGTAGCATCTTTCACATCTTCAGCAAAATCCTCTGATTTGTCTTTAATGTCGTGAGCTACTTCTTTAGCTTTACCAATTGCTTGATCAAGTAACCCCTCAGCTTTAGTTTTGTCATCACCAGTTACTTCACCGATAACTTCTTTTGTTTTACCAATTACTTTGTCGCCTGTACCTTTATCTGCCATGCGTATTCCTCACTTTCTATGAATACTGTAACATGTTTTTTTTAATGTCGTAAAGCGTAGTGACTGAATATTTGCGATTTTTCATCGTTATTTCACAAATATAAAATGTTGGTTATACACAATTCATACGAGTATTCATACACTTTTTATATAATTGAAAGGATATAAAGTAAGACTTACGACGAATGTATAAGAATAAAAGTGGATAACTTGGTGTATACTAAAAGTAGATTGAGGTAAGCCATGAAAATAGAAACTATTGTACAAGAACATTTTGAATCCTTATCGAATGTTGATTTAAGTATTTGGAAGTTTATATCAAATAATCTTGAGAAAACAACGATGTTAAGTATTAGTGAATTGGCACAATTATGTAACACTTCACGGACTTCTGTCCTAAGATTCTCCCAAAAATTAGGATTTAGTGGATATGGTG
Organism: Erysipelothrix inopinata; assembly: GCF_014396165.1. Taxonomy (GTDB): domain Bacteria; phylum Bacillota_I; class Bacilli_A; order Erysipelotrichales; family Erysipelotrichaceae; genus Erysipelothrix; species Erysipelothrix inopinata. Next base: position 2,177,575 of record NZ_CP060715.1, on the reverse strand, counting down.
AATTAAAGTTAATTATTAGACAAGGACTGCAAATAGAGACTCCCACAACTTCTGTAGACTTAAGAGCAAACATGATGAGTGATTCTATTCTTGATTTTATTCGGGAAGATTACAGTCTTTTGTTTGAAAGACTTTCAGTTGCGAATCGGGTTTTTATCTACAGCGATAAACATACTGAAACGTTGGTTGCGCAGTACTTTAAACGGCTCTTTTTCTCGGAAGATATTTTAGTATACCCGATTTGGGGTGAGCATGAAATTCGAAAACTATCTGAAAATGCAACCCAAGATGATTTAATTATTTTTTTAGCAATGAATCAGGATGATGTAATTTTAGACGTGTTACCAAGTTTTATTAAAAGACAGGTATTCACTGTTAACATCTCTAAACAGGGTGAAACAATCATGCATAAACTCAGTGATTTTACGATTAGTATCAGTGCAGAGGATACCAAGGGAATTTCAGTACTCTTTGTTATGGTTGAACTTCTCCACAGTATGTATCAGGATTTTATGAAAGGTGGCTACCACGATGAATATTGAAACCTTAGTTAATCAATATTATGCAGATTTAAATGAAAATGATCGTTATATTTGGAACTACATTAAAAATAATAAAGAAAAATGTATGCAATACACACTTCATGAACTTTCAGATGCTTGCTCTATCTCTAAAACAAGTATTATTCGATTCTCTCAGAAACTTTCATTGACGGGTTATAGTGAATTGAGAGCCATGCTTCGCTTTGATCAAAGCAGAATCGATGAGGAGGATGTTAACCTTGAAATGGATCATATTGCGAATACTTATCACGCAATGATTGATGACTTTAAAGACAATGATTTAGAAGATACTTGTGAAATTTTGTATCGTGCAAAAAGAGTCTTTGCTTATGGATCAGGGCTTGTGCAATTGAATGTTGTGAAAGAGATGGCCCGTCGTTTTGTTTCGGCTGGAGATTATATATATTGTTTTGACGATGCTGAAAATCCTCGTGATGTTGTCTCACAGCTTAGAGAAGGTGATTGCATTATTATCATTTCGATTAGTGGTGAGTCCGATGAGGTTGTCGAACTTGCGACCAGTCTTCACTTAAAAGGTATTAAGATCATATCAATCTCAAATTTAAATGATAATAGACTAGCAGCACTCAGTGATAATAACCTGTATATATCTAAACTTAAACATAGTATTGGGACTGAAGAATATCCAATTATGGCTTCTTCGACAGCGATGTATTTTTTAATTACAGAGTTCTTATTTATTCGATATCAACTCTATAAGAATAAGATGATGAAGGAATTGGATTAAAGTCCGTATTGTGTTACTTTTCCCTAAAAATGGGTTTTCATACCTGCTTTGGAAAAGTGTTTGAAAACGCTTACCACCTTACATATAATTGGACTATCATTTAAGGAGGATTTAACTATGATGCAAAAGGTTCAGAGATTCGGTGGCGCTATGTTTACACCAGTCATGCTGTTTGCTTTCTCAGGAATCATGATTGGTCTATCAACAGTTTTTCAAACCGAACTCATTGTTGGTAGCATCGCCCACAAAGGAACTTTGTGGTATAACATTTGGTTTGTAATTAAGGAAGGTGCTTATGCAGTATTCCGTCAAGTACCAATGTTGTTTGTCGTCGGGTTACCGATTGGACTTGCTAAGAAACAAAATGCTCGTGCATGTATGGAAGCACTTGTTCTGTATTTTACATTTAATTACTTTCTAGCAGCGATTCTTACAATTTGGGGGCCTCAACTTGGTGTCGATATGACTCAAGGCGAAGTATCAGGACTCGCAACGATTGCAAGTACATTAACATTGGATACAGGCGTTATCGGAGCACTTGTTGTTGCAGGTGTGAGTGTCGCAATCCATGATCGTTTCTTTGATTTTAAATTACCAGAATGGCTCGGAACATTCAAAGGATCATCTTTTGTTGTGATTGTTGGTTTCTTTGTTATGTTACCAATTGCTGCACTCTTTGCAATAATTTGGCCTAAAGTACAAGATTTCATGGGGGTATTCCAAGAGTTAATTGTTACCAGTGGATATTTTGGAGTTTGGATTTATACATTCCTAGAAAGAATGTTAATTCCTACAGGATTACATCACTTCATTTATATGCCATTTACACTTGATAATGCTGTAATTGATGGTGGTATCAAGGCACAATGGCTCATTCAATTAGAAAATATGGCAGTCAACCCTGCACCGTTAAAGGAACAATTCCCAGCGGGTGCTTATTCACTTTATGGTATGGCTAAGATCTTTGGACCTGCAGGTATTACCGCAGCGTTCTATTCAACAGCTAAAGAAAATAAGAAGAAACAAGTATTGGGGTTAATGATTCCTGTTTCGATTACTGCACTTATTGCAGGGGTAACAGAACCAATTGAATTTACATTCTTATTTATGGCCCCAATTCTATTCGTAGCTCACTCAGCACTTGCTGCAACCTTAGCTACAGTAGCAAACATGTTTGGTGTTGTTGGTTACTTTACAAGTGGAATTCTTAACTGGATTACATTGAACTGGCTACCACTCGGACCTTTACATTGGAGAATCTATGTTGTTCAAATTGCAGTTGGACTTGTGTTTACTGTTATTTGGTTTGTCGTCTTCCGTTTCTTAATCTTGAAACTTGATCTCAAAACACCAGGTCGCGAAGATGATGATGAAGAAATGAGACTTGTAAGTAAGAAAGAATATAAGGAAAGTCGTGAAAATAAGAAATTTGATTTAGAAAATACTGAAAATGATCCAACAGCATCAATTGGCATTTCAGATGATGCTAAAAAAGCTGCACTGTTCCTACAAGCTACAGGTGGTAAGGATAACATTGTTGATGTTACAAACTGTGCAACACGACTCCGTTTAACCGTTGTAGATGAAACACTGGTTGCTCCACTAAAGACATTCCAAGAAATTGGGGCTCACGGATTAGTAAGTAAGGGAAAAGCAATTCAAATTATTGTAGGAATGCAAGTACCTCATATTAGAGATGAATTTGAAGAACTATTAAAATAAGAATGGAGATTGCAATGGGAAGAAAAACAGTCAAGGTGAGACCAAAGAATAAACTCTTAGAACGAGTACGTGTCGTAACACAAATACTCTTTATGAGTGCACCTTTTTTATTAATATTTATGGTGAAGATGAATCCAGATCTAAAAGGACTTGATTTTCAGACAATAATTGAGACGCACCCTGTTATCTTAATCTCACTTATGCGCTTATGTTGTTTACCATTTATGGCATACATACTTTACAAGATGGACTATTATACACAGTCAGTCGTGAATGATTGGGCCGTAATGTTAAGCTTATTTCTACTCATTGCTTCATTATTATTACTAGGCCAAGTTTATTTCGCAGCTCTGATAGTGGCGTTAATCTTTGCATTCTCAAATAAAGTTACTTTGAAATGGCAGGAACTTAAAGAAACTCCTAAGAGAGATCTTCTTAAGCAATGTATTCCAAGCCTTGTAATGCTACTTGTTTCAATACTTATATTCGTTGTTGCAAAGCGTGTTGGACTTTAATCCGAAAAATGGGACAATACCCGACATTGAGAGCTTATACCTAAGAAACCCAATTGCCTAGTAATCATATTTCATTCTTGATATCGTTTGATTAGAGAAAGAAGAGGCACACTCATGAAAGAGAAATCATCAGTCGTAATCGCTGGTGGAGGAAGTACCTTCACCCCAGGAATCGTACTCATGCTTATCAACAACATGGAACAATTCCCAATTAGAAAAATTATTTTATATGATAACAACGCAGAACGCCAAGAAAAACTCGCAACTGCTTGTGAAGTAATCGTAAAAGAAAGACATCCAGAAATCGAATTTCTTTATACAACAGATCCAGAAACTGCATTTACAGATATTGACTTTGTAATGGCACATATTCGTGTTGGACTCTACGAAATGCGTGAGAAGGATGAAAAAATTCCTCTCCAATTTGGAGTAGTAGGTCAAGAAACTTGCGGACCTGGTGGAATCGCATACGGTATGCGTTCAATCGGTCCAGTCCTAGAAATCTATGACTACATGGAAAAATACAGCCCTAATGCATGGCTCTTAAACTATTCAAACCCTGCAGCGATTGTAGCAGAAGCTACACGTCGTTTACGCCCTGGTAAACGAATCATTAATATTTGTGATATGCCAGTTGGACAGGAACGATCATTCGCTATTATCCTTGGTCTTGAATCCCGTAAAGAACTTGATGTTCGTTACTACGGACTCAACCACTTCGGATGGTGGACAAGTATTAAAGACAAACAAGGTAATGATATGATGCCTCGTCTTAAAGAATATATCTCCGAAAGAGGATTAGAACTTGATACATCGGATTTCCAACATCGCGATGATAGTTGGAAAGAAACATACCGTAAAGTAGCAGATATCTATAAATTAGATCCTGATACGTTACCAAATACATACCTTAAGTACTATTACTTCCCAGACTATGTAGTAGCACATTCAAACATTGAATACACACGTGCTAATGAAGTAATGGATGGACGTGAAAAAACAGTATTTGAACAAGCTCGTAAAATTACAGAGCAACAATCAACTGAAGGCATTACGTTATCAGCAGGAGCTCATGCTTCATTTATCGTTGATCTCGCTTCAGCTCTTAAATTCAACACCAAAGAACGTATGTTGTTGATCGTTGAAAACGAAGGGGCAATTTCTAACTTTGATCCTACAGCAATGGTAGAAATTCCTTGTATCGTTGGTAGTGACGGTCCAGAACCACTTTCTATGGGTGAAATTCCTACATTCCAAAAAGGTCTCATGGCACAACAAAATGCCGTTGAAAAACTATGTGTTGAAGCATGGATTGAAGGAAGTTATCATAAACTATGGCAAGCATTAACACTTTCTAAAACAGTACCAAGTGCAAGTGTTGCTAAAGAAGTTCTTGATGCTCTATACGAAGCAAATAAAGAATACTGGCCAGAACTTAAATAAAATATACAAACTCCGAATAATATTTTCGGAGTTTTTTTATGGTAAGGATAATGTGAATGTTTGTTGAAAGATTCACGAGCCTATAAAATCATGGGATGCCTCATGGTATAATTTAGAAAAGGAGGCTTTCAAAATGAAAAAATACACATGGTTATTATCACTCTTAATTGTTACTATAATCTATCTTATCTTAGTGAAATTCCTTAATATTAGAATTGATCATCATGTTTTTGGACCTCTAATTTCGGGTGCAATGCTAGGGTTTGGAACCGTATATGTCGAAAAATTCTTAAATAAATATTTCCTTAAGAAAGAAAAAAGAAGTTACTATTAATTATTCTATGAGGAGGATATCATATGAACTTCTTACTCGGAATACTGACCTTTCTCTTTGCAACATTATTTTTACTCTTTGATGGGAGCCAACAAGGCGATACCCAAAACACTTTTAAGTTTGCATTGTTTTTATCGAAATGCATATTTTTAGTACTGCTTTTATTAGGCTTCTATGAAGGGTTTCAATCCGGTTTGGCAAATAATAATCAAATCAAAATTATATTTGGTATAATTGGAATAACCTTAACACTTGTATATTGTGTTTGGAAAAGCTATAAGTTCTTTAAGAAAATTAATGATGATTTTTAGATCTACGTAATTTCAAAGGAGGAATTTACATGGTAGTAGGAATCGCTGTTGATGCAACAAAAATTGTTTTACTTATTTTAATCTTGTTTGAACTAAAGAAAATGAACAAATCAAATTAATAACTAATATTCAGTTCGTATTTTGACTTTAAGAGTCGGGGAGGATACCATATGGACCGTTTTAAAGCAGCAGTACTCGTAATGTTATCGTTGATATCACTAACACTTATACACTTGGGTGTGGCCTTATCAGATCAAAAAGTTTTTAATGAAACAGGAAGAGTTAGTTTCATGGAATCACTACCGTATACAGGAATGGTTTTTATTTTTATAATCGTGATTATAATTTTTCTAAGCTCAGTAGTAAACTACTTCATAGTGGGACAAAAGGAAAAATCAGAAAAGTTAAGCAAGGATTAAAAATAGGAAAATTACTTTGCATATACGAGTATTTACTTTTACTCTGAATTTAATTTATTTTTAATAATGACTCATTATTTTCGTTATTCATCATAATAATTAGATGTTTATTTAAGGTGTTAAATTAATGGTTGAAAGCTATATGTTGATTTTAAGAAGTAGGAGGATATCTTATGAATCGATTTAAAGCAGCAGTACTTGTGATACTCTCATTAATACCTTTAACGCTTGTACAATTAGGAGTAGCCTTATCAAATCAAAGTGTGCTAAATAATACTGGAATGGTTTTTATTAACATTGTAGTAATCATTATTTTTGTTAGCACGGTAGCAAATTACTTTTTGGTGATATATCATGAAAAATTGAAAAAGAATAGTGAAGATTCAAAATAGATTAATATCAATATTCTGTGTTTTTAATTCTGAGGATCGGGGAGGTTATCATATGGATCGATTTAAAGCATCAGTACTCGTAATACTTTCATTAATTCCACTAACACTCGTATATCATGGCGTTGCCTTATCGAGTAATAATGTCAGCATTGGAAATGGATCCGTTAGTTTTATTCAATCACTACCATATACTGGGATGGTCTTTATCTACATTATCACTCTCGTTGTTTTTATAAGTTCTGTTGCGAATTACTTTTTAGTAGTACGAAATGAAAAAATTCAAAAAGAACAATCGAAACATAAATAACAACAACTTCTACAATTAATTGTATGTGCCATTAACTGTCGTACTCATATTCTATAATTATGAATGAGGTGATACTAATGACTCATTCTTTTAAGCATCATTGTGGTGCCAATATTATAGTTTCAGATAGTGGTAAAAAACACATTTACTACAATAATTTAGAATTTAAAACACTTGCTGAAGTTGAAAGGTATAAAAGAAGTGGTTCTTATCGAAGACGGACGGCAAGCAACTCATACGAAAATGAATATGCCAAATTTCAAAGTCGCTAGAATAGGATTCTACCGCAATCATTAGCTTATAACTGACAGAATATACAGATGGAATTCTGTTTTTTCTGTTCCTATTTAGAAAAGGAGGTGCATGATGAAAGATTTAGTATGGATATTAGTTATATCTACTTTTATCGGTAATTTGTTTGCATTTCGGAATTTAAATAAGAAATTGGATTCAATCAACGATTCTATAGTTGAATTAAATAAGAAGATTGATGTGATAAATCAAAATAAAAACTAGGGAATATTGGCGAGGAAGAAAATAAAACTGATTGGATTCATTCTACTCTTTAAGTCGGAAAGGAGATACGCTATGAAAAAAGAGAAAAGAAAGTTTCTGATATTAGTAATATTGATGCTTGTTTTAACCTCATGTACTAGCGAAAATAAGAGAAAAGAGGAGATTTATCAAAAAAACATAACGAACAGTTTAAGTGAGATTAGTAAATCTCTTGATATCCCAACGAATATCCAAAAGTTAGGTAATATACTGATATTTTCTGAAAAATCTTATGATGATAACATTCCTACCATATTAAGTTGGTTTCGAACCGAAAAGAATAAAGAAGTAAATCCGATTCTTGTAGTTGTGGAAAATAGTAAAGAGAAACGAATAATAAAAGTTATTGTTGTTGGGAGTGCTGGTAAGTATTGTATCTTAAAAACGGATGAACTAGAGTCTTATCCAGAAAGTTGTGATACATATGAAGATTACAAAGTACTGTATAAGGAAGATGGAGAAATTGGAATATATTTATCGAGATTAATGCAGGATAAACTTATCTTTACTCAAGTCAATCCTAATAGATAGTAAAAGAATAATCATTTACGATTAAATCAAAGAGAAAAGTGTTAAACGATATTTAAATATACTTAAGAGGAGGTTAGTCCATGAAAGGTTCAAGTCAAAGAATGTTTATCGGCACAATGCTTGGGCTGCTAATAGTCATTATAGACAGCGCACTCCAAGGTTTTGGAGATCCCACCAATACTTTTATTATGCTGTTTCACATGTTCTACTACATTGCGTTGATTACGATCGTGCTATTAACAGGAAAAGAATACAGAGAAAATAGAGATGAGAATAACCCAGTGAGTTTAAAAACTTATATTTTCCAAATTTCTTGTTTCCTTATAATCATGATTGATAGTGCATTGCAATCATTTGTGGATCCTAAGAATACATTTGTTGAAGTATTCCATTATCTTTACTATGCAGTAATAATTATCTTCCCAATTGTTTATTTAAGAAATTATTATTCTAAAAAAAGATAAAGCCCATATAAATGTGTAAAAGTAAAAAAGGTCATAGTGAACTGACCCCAATATCTTGGACGGTTTAATTAAACATATAAACTAAAGGATTGATTTCTGTATTGCGAAGGGGTTAATCCTTTTAGTTTGCATTTAATTCTTTTGTTATTATAATACTCGATATATTTATCAATTGCGATAGTTAAATCTTGAATGCTCTTATTTTCATGTTCCATTCAATAATATATTTCTGACTTCATTACCCCAAAGAGACTATCCATTAATCCATTATCGATACTATTACCTTTTCTGGAAATACTTTGATGTATTCCTTTTTATTTAAGTTTCTCTACGAAATAAGCGTGTTGATATTGCACGTAAAACAAAAAAATGAAATTATTGATAAATATTCTGAATTGTATCCAAAAATGACTGAGTGTCCTGTTGAAGGATTTGAGGATGAATTTCAATACTGTGCCATTGAAGAAATAAACTATCCTCGACTAAAGAGTACAAACATGCTTGAACGATTGAACTCGGAAATTAGAAGAAGAGATAAACTAGTTCGTATGTTTACAAATGAAGCTTCAGTAATGAGACTAATTAGCTCGATATTAATAGATATTAGTGAAAAGTGGGAATCAAGTTTAAGGCAATATATTAAATATACTGACGAAACAAAAAAGTGGATTGATTAGATTCACTTGCTGACATAATACATTTTACACATGATTTAGGACTTGACTTAAAATCATGAAAGAATATAGAATATTGGTTACTTTGATTGTCGAGTCTACAACTGAAATAAAAATTTTAAAAAACACTTTTCGAAACGTTCTAAGAATAATAATAAACAAATTCTTATTAATGAAGGTAACAAAACATATTGTAATTATTCATGAATAACCACAATATATTCTTTAATTATTCAGTTTAATATTGAGCAATTAACAATTTATACCTGCTATATCATTTATAAAATTTATATATTTATTGATAGTATACAATCTTAAATAAACCAATACGAGTTGTAGTTATTTTGTACTTTGGTGTCATGAGAAATATAGGGAAATAGCCTGACTATTTATCGTTTAGCTATTTATTGCCTCAATCCATAAATGATAGATTTTAAATTCATATTTTTATCAAATTGGAGAAGAAAAGAAAGTTACCGCGAAAAAAGATGTGGCAACTCAATGCGAAGAAGCACTTTCAGAACAACTTCAATAAATGTTTAAATGTAAACGTCCATTGGTATAGCTAGCTAATCTGAAATGTATATACAGACATAAGACTTATTATAATATGTACCGAGTATTAAGTAAAAAAGAGGCCACAGATTGTAGACAGCTTCATCAATTAGAAAAAGAAGGGAACTTCCTGATGAAATTGATTAAAAGTATTAAAAATTATTCTTAGCCTATTAAATTAGGCGTTGAATGACGTTTCATACAACTAAATTAGAGATAGGTTATCTTAAACAAAATCAATAAATTATTTTGTTGTAGATCGAATTTTACTTAAATTTACAATGTCGTCTAATAATTTTTCTTGTTCAAATCTCTTAATATACCAGGAATCAATAAAATGCTCAATTAGCCTTATTAATATATATGCTTCCTCTGGATCAATATCTAAAATCTTATTTATATCATCATTTTTATCGGGGTGCGCACCTATATTACCTATCGATTTTAAAGACATTAAAGCATTAAACTCATCATCAGTAATTTTATCTTTAATTGCTAAGATTTCTTGGTGTAATGAGGATTTGTTTTTCACATCAAAAAAATCTCTGATCATATACTGAAGTGCACGACGTGACAATGTCGCAGATGCCTTAGGACTGAGATCGACTATTAAACAAGCCTCTTCATAGTCGTTTTTAATTGTAGAAGGAATGAAGTCTGGTAACTGTAATGCTGCAGATCTTGGCCGAATTCGAATAACGTCTCTGTCAAAAAGACTTCCTTCTGTATGAACTTCGACCGATATTTCATTACATGTTGGACATATATAATAATGGACAGATAAACAAGCCGGCATCTTTTCTCGCTCGGAGGCAAGCTTAATCTTCGGAACAGGACTTGGACTACCAAAAAACATCGTAGTAATTAAAGAACTTTCTTCTTTATTAATCGCATGCGCAATATAGGTATTACCAAATTGTTTACTAAATATAGTATTACAAAATCCACATCTGTAGGTTGACATAGTTCACCCGCTTTCTACTGAAATACTAACACTTAGAAAGGCGAATATCAATGTATCAAATAAAAGTGGAAAACAAGGGTGGAACAATATAGGATTGACACTTAAACATGAGAGTCAATCCGTATATTATTGGGATACTTGTCCATATAGAGAGGCTAATTATAAGGTCGGTGAGTGTCATTTCAATTGGTAAACATCTGATGAAGAATTTGGAGCAATTGTTACTGAAGGAAGAATATACAGTATGTGGGTGAACAAGGGTTTGAGTTTACAAAATATGATGATGAACCATTTTCGATAACTACTATTCATTTAAGGATTAATCGAAGAGGGCAATCTGAAAAAAAGTCCAAATACTTTGCAGTGTATAAAGATAATTTTAATATTATGAAGTTGATGAATGGTAATAAATTTGTAGTATTATTTGATTTTGAGTTTGACTGTTCTCTCGGAGATTTGAGTTCAATTATCGCATTAAATGAGATGGTGATTAATGTATAAAATCAATATTATTTAAGAATAAGAAAATAAGGTAATAAGCTATACTTATTTATTACAGGACTATCTGAGAGAGGATCTAGCATTGCGCACGTAATCGTTCAAGGGAGGGATGCATCATCTAATATTCATTCTATAATACAGTTTAATGATTATTTGAATTCAAAGAAATCTAAATGCCCGATTATGAATAAGGAGATTGAACAGGTTGAAGTAGATTGTTGCACCTAATACTTAGTGAATATAGTTATTCTAAACTTTGGTTTTGAGAATCCTCATATGAAACACGAATTAATGGGAATGGTAATAAATGCCAAGGTAATTGATAAAGAAGATATTGAATCATTCGATAAGATAATAAACGAAATAGAAATCGAAAGAAAAGAACTTAAAAAAATGATAGTATAAACCTACACACAGGGAAATATGCTAGTTGTCCCTATTTTCGGTCATTATTACAGGCTTAACATAGACAACCGCACCAACTTTCGATTCTAAGCCGAACAGTTATTACCTTACTAGTATATCTGGCAGGGTTTTGCTATGATTAATTTATTAAACTCAGGGAGGGAATTGTATTGATACAGATGATCACTGAAAATGATTACTTTGAAAAAAGTGAAAATATGATTCTAAAATCATTTTCGGAGCACAATAACTTTAATGATTATGAATTAAATATTATTGATTTGAACAATGAAAAAATTTGGTCTAATTATGGTAGAGAATCTTACGAGAGTTCTAGGATTTGGGATCCGTTGCATTGCTTACAAGATTTTGATACTATCAGCAAACAAATGGATATTTGCAAAAAAAAGATTTTAATTCTTTTGCCACAAAATATAAATTTCACTTATGGTTATGAGGGGTCGGAAGCATACGATAATTATCTTGAGTATTCAAAACTAAAAGATTGCTTAAACTACATTCCTGACCATTTAGCGGATTTAGATAAGTATATATCTTACCAAGAAGTATTAATTTTTTCTCCTACACAAACTAGGGCATCTGCTCTGGTACTTAATTCAGATTTTAGTTTTTCTGATTCCATTTCTGTATGGGAAGATGTAACTATAAAAAGGAACTGTAATGATAATACAATCACAGCAATATTTACAGATAATATTTGTCGCACAACTATGAAGTGTAACGATAATTTGGATTTAGAGGCTCTAATTGAAGAAATGGGACTTCTCGAGAAGGAAAAACCGATAGAACCAGAGTGGATGGAAAGTATAGAAATGTTCGATGACAAAGATCAAAAGAGTAATATTTTTGATAATCAAAATATCATTTCAAATGCAGAACGCGAAATTATTAATGCGAATAGTATTCTAAAAAAAAATAGTGAATTAAAATCTATTTTGTACACTCAATCAAAAGAATTGGAAAAAGTAGTTCTAGAAATATTAGAGGAACTATTTGATTGCAATCTAACAGATTTCATTGATTTAAAAGAGGAAGATTTTAGTTTTCAATACGGGAACAATTGGTACGTTGGAGAGATTAAAGGAGTTACATCGAATATTAGAAGCGAAAATATATCACAGCTAGATGTTCATTATCAAACTTTTTTAGAAAGAAATCCTAATATCAATTCCTCAAATGTCTTTTCTCTACTCATCATGAATCATCAAAGAAGAAAATCTCCGGACAAACGAGAACCGGTTCACGAAAATCAAATAAAACTAGCAAAAAGAAATGAAAGTTTGATTGTAGATACTGAACAACTATTAAAAATTTTAGAAAAATTCCGAAATAATGAATTTACTCGAGAAGATGTAGTAATACTTTTGAGTGATAAAGAAAATGGTATTGTTCAAATCTAGCGCCAATCGCCTCTGTTTTAACAAGAGGTGATGTAACCAAGTGGTGAATCTGTAAAGTGGCTACAGTTAAATAAGTTAATTTCAATCGAAAAATGGATTTATAAACTAGAAAACGAATTGGATGATGTCCACTTAAAAATTTTTCTATAAGCTGTATGCCGGAATGAATAAGTTCGAGAGATACAAGAACCGTAAAAAAAATAGTGGAGCATTGTAAGATGCAATAAAAGAGTTAATAAATTTTAAAGAGGGACAAAAATAGCGATATTTCGAAAGTAAGATTGAGTGTTGAACAGGTGCTAAGAATGAAACTCTTTATTTGAATAACCAAAGAGAAGCTAAAGATAATGTAAAAGTTTACCTATTTTAGTTGCAAAAAAACATAAAAAACCTCGCTATAATGGGTAGTGACCCCAGGTAATGGGATACTTATAAAAAAAACTAAGCTAGGACTTGTGACTCACGGTATTGTACTGGTGACATGAATCCTAGTTTTGTTTGTATTCTTGTGTTGTTATAGTGTTGAATAAAGTCTATCACAGTTTGTGATATAATTTCAGTAGAACTTTTTAGTTCCGGATATCTGTAGAACGTTTCGGTCTTTAAGATGGAATTAAACGATTCTATTGGAGCATTATCAGCGGGTGTGCCCTTACGAGACATACTCATGGTAATGCTTTTTTTATGAACCAAATTTTGATATGTGGCTGATGTGTAAACGGATCCTTAATCTGAATGCAAGATGCAAAACGTCTCCAATTCTGGGATCTGATTAAGAGTATCCAGAACAAACTTTAGATCCTGAGTATCGCTAATACTTTTCTGTTTCTTAGGTTTTACTAGGTTTTGTAAATTATATTTTTGCATGATACGCTGCACTGTATTTACGCCTATTAAGGAACCTTCCCTTTTTAGTATTCCTGCTATATTGCGATACCCATACTCAAATTTCGTTTTGTTACACGTTTCAATTACTAGGGTTTCATATTCACTCAAAGTATTTTCTTCATTATACTTTTTCTTCCATCTATAATATGAGGATTTTGAGATATTAAATAATTTAAAAATATCAACAATCGGAAATTCGTTTTCATACTCATCTACTAAATCAACAAATACTTCCCGTACCACTTCTTTTCCATCTTTGAATACTTTTTTAATATCTTGATTTGATTTTCTAATATTCTGTTACGAATAATTAAATTTTCTTCAAGTGTACTTCCTTCTGGACCATGTCCAAAAGAGTATTGTTTTCCTATAGGCTGAGAAAGTCTATCAATTTCGCCATCTCTATACCAATACCACCATTGCTTTGCTTGCGAGACATTTATGATATCTAACTCTTCAGTGATTGCTTTAAAGGTCCAACCTTCTTCCCTCAAATAAATAGCCTTCATTTTTAGCTCTATGCTATATAGTTTCTTTTTTATTCATAATTAAAAGCATCTCCTATTTGCACTACTGTCTTATAACAATTGTACGAATACAAGATGCTTAGTTTTTTATTGTGTCCCATTACCTGGGGTAAGTACCATGCGTAGTTGGCATCAAAGTGGGGTGTTTTTTAATGTTTATAAAGGTAGCTGATATATTGATAAGGAAAGAAGATGTATATTCTATTGAATGTTACGACAGAAAAACGATGATTCATACTGATGTGGGAGATATCATTACGACCGATACAATATGCAGCACAGTTGGGCAATTCGATAATCGGTTGATTTGTGTCTATCGAGGTATCTTTGTTAATCCTAAGTATTTCAAAAGAGTATATAAGGATCGTATTGTTATGACTAACGACTCTGTTTTCTATATTTCAAGACGGAGATATCCAGAAGTAATAGATCATCTTCTGGAATACAGAAATAAATAATAGGAAATTTTATGTATGGCAGATGTATGGCAAGCATTTTCACGAAACCAAAAGAAAAGCCACTCGAAAGTGGCTACTTAGTGTATATTGGCAGGGGTAGCAGGACTCGAACCCACATTAACGGTTTTGGAGACCGTTGCTCTACCATTGAACTATACCCCTATATTCCTTGACTGCTTGTAAATAATACCATAGTCTTATACCAATTTCAACAGGTGTTTGTTATAATATTTGATGAGGTGTAAAATATGAAAACGATTATGGATGAAAATGCTATCAATCGCTCATTGATACGTATGACTCATGAAATAATTGAGCGTAATAAAGGGCTAGATAAAGTCATTTTACTAGGGATAGAAACGCGTGGAGCGACCCTAGCTTTTAGAATTGCTAAATTGATGGAACAGTTTGAACAAGTGAGTGTTCCTGTTGCGTCGCTTGATGTGAGTTACTGGCGTGATGATATTGTTAGTAAAGAACAAGCATTTAGATTACCAATTAGTGTACAGGACCGTGTTGTAGTTATTGTGGATGATGTTCTCTTTAAGGGACGTACTGCTCGTGCTGCAATGGATGGGATTGTTTTTAATGGTCGACCACAACAAATTCAATTTGCTGTGCTGGTTGATCGGGGTCATCGAGAATTACCAATTCGTGCTGATTATGTTGGAAAGAATATTCCTACGTCTTTAGCAGAAACTGTTAAAGTTCGTTTGGTTGAAGATGATAAAGAAGAAAATGTAGTGCTATTTTAATTAACTTAATAAAATATGTTCATGAATTGGAGCCTATTTTGTTTAAAAGGAGGCAAAAATGAGAATTGGATTATTTACGGATACTTATACACCGGATATTAATGGTGTTGTTACTTCAATCGTAACACTGAAGAATGCGTTGGAAAAACAAGGACATGCTGTTTTTGTCGTTACCAACCAACCTTCAATAATCAGTACTACCTATGAAGATGGTGTATTGAGATTACCTGGTGTAGAACTTAAGTTTTTATATGGATATGTATTAAGCAGTCCGTTGCATATTCAAGCTCAAGCTGTTATCGAAGAGATGGAGTTGGATGTCATTCATGTTCACTCTGAGTTTGGTATTGGGATGTTTGCACGTGTTGTAGCAAGAAATTTACATTTACCTTTGATTTCAACATACCATACGACTTACGAAGACTATACACATTATGTAAACTTACTTGGCTTAAAATCGGTAGACCAACTATCACGTAAAGCAGTTGCAAAGATGTCGAGAATGTTCAGTAAGTCTGCACAGGTTGTGATTGCGCCTTCTGATAAAACAAAGAAGATGCTCTTGGGATATGACATAAAGAAAGAAATTGCTGTCATTCCTACAGGACTTGACTTGGATCGCTTTAAAGTTCGTAATGAAGAGGAACTAAAAGGGATTAGAGAAAAATATAATATCGACCCTGAAACAAGTCTCTTTGTGTATATAGGAAGACTTGCGAAGGAAAAGAGTATTGATGTAGTTATTGAAGCATTTGCAGTTTTATTGAAGCGCGATGTGAATGCGAAGTTAATGATAGTGGGTGGTGGTCCTTCTGATAGTGAATTGGAAATCCAAGCTCATAAACTTGGGATTGCTGATAAGGTCATTTTTGTGGGACCTGTTTCAAGTGATCAAGTTGTAAACTATTATCATGTTGCGAATGCCTTTATTTCCGCTTCTTTAACGGAAACACAAGGTCTTACATACATTGAGGCACTTGCATGTGGTCTATGTGTGTTTGCGCGTCCTGACAAGCCTTTAGAGGGTATCATCGAAGATGATATCACCGGTTATCTCTTTACTTCTTCTGAAGAGTTTGCGGATAAAGCATATCAGTTTATTACTGCCGATGAAAATAAGAAAAAGGAACTTCATGATACAGCGCTCAGTTATGCTCAGACCTATGACAGTAAGTTGTTTGCGGATCGAGTATTGGAAGTATACCAAAAGGGAATTGATGTTTACTTTGGTAAAGCAACCGTATTGAGTGTTGATGATCGTGGTGAAGAAATCTATCTATCACTTGAGACGAAGTCAGGTGTTGAAACAATGATTATTGATCCAATGATTCAGGAACGACGTGAAATCGAGGTGGGAAGTGTTATGTCTCGAAATGAATTAAATGAAATTGAAGATGATCAAATTGTCTACGAAGCATATCAACTCGCTTTATCACGAATTGGTGTTCGTGATTATACAAGTTTTGAAATGGCGGAATACCTTCGTGAGAAGCGTGATCTAACTCAAGAACAAATTGATATTATTATTAGTCTTCTTGAGAAGCGACGCTTTATTGATGATGAACGATACTTTAGAGATAAGATTGAATATCATCGTGAACAAATGCGTGGAAACCATAGAATCGTCGAAGACTTAACCAAACGTGGTTTTGATATCGACAAAATTCAAGATGCACTTGAAGATGAAGATTATGATGATTACCTTGCACGTGCAACAAAACGTTCAGAATCATTTTTAAGAACTGTTAAAGATGGATCTACACGTCAACGTGAAGCGAAATTAGGACAACATCTTCAACGACAAGGGTTTGATTTCAATGTTATCAATGATGTTATTAGAAATATGGAAGACCCTTATAGTGAGGGCGATGAATACGATAGCTTGAGAGCTGTTATGTTAAAATCATTTGAACGTTATTCAAAACGATATGATGATAACGAAACAAGAAATCGGGTTGTGAAAAATGCATTATCTCGTGGTTATAACTACGATATGATTGCGAAAGTAATGGAGGAATTGAAAGATGAAGATTAAAGAATTTGAATCGGGAATGAAAGTTAAGACACCCTTATTGATTAATCGTGTTACTAAAGGTGTTACTCAAAATGGCGCTCCTTATCTTTCGATTACAGTTCAAGATAATACTGGTGAGATTGAAGGAAAGATTTGGGATGTTAAACCAGAACAAGAAGAAATTATTAAAGTGGGGCTTATTAGTGAAGTCAACTGTGATGTACTTCAGTACCGTCAAAGTCTTCAGTTAAGAATCCACGGTATTACATCATTAGACCAAACAGCCTATTCGTTAAGTGATTTTGTGAATGCTTCGCAATATGATGTTGATTTTCTAAGAAATGAAATCGCAGGATTTGTTAGTGATATTGAAGATCCAATCATTAAAGAACTCGTTCAAGCGTCACTTGATTACTGTGGGGATCGTTTCTATCAATATCCTGCCGCAACACGTAATCACCATGATTTTGTAGGAGGGCTTGCAACACACGTATATGGTATGGCTAAAATGGCCTACGCAATGTGTGAGTTGTATCCAATCTATAATCGTGACTTATTGGTAGCAGGTGTCATCATCCATGACATGGGAAAAATCGATGAGTATACAGCACCTGTCTTGAGTGAGTACTCTGTTGAAGGGCGCTTAATTGGACATATTTCCATTATGCATGGTCATTTTGTAGGAATAGCTGAAAAACTTGGTTATGCCGATGCTGAACAAACGTTAATGTTGCGTCACATGATTTTATCGCATCATGGACAACTTGATTACGGATCACCCGTTGTACCTATGCTCAAAGAAGCAGAAATGTTAAATATTATTGATAACACCGATGCACGTACTAATATGTTTGAAAAAGTATATTCTGACCTTAATGAAGGTGAGTTTAGTCCAAGAATGTTTGCACTTGATAATAGAAATTTCTATAAACCTAAAGGTGTTAAGTAAAAGTCCTTGACACCATCAAGTTGCTATGATATTCTTGTTAAGAAATGATTTACAAGGAGGCTATACATAATGGCAGTTAAATTACGTTTAAGAAGAATGGGTTCAAAACAAAAACCTTTTTACAGAATTGTTGCAGCAGATTCACGTGCACCTCGTGATGGTCGTTTTATCGAAATCGTAGGTTACTATGATCCAACTAAAACACCTGCAGTTGTAAGTGTTGACGAAGAAAAAGCAATGAAATGGTTATCAGTAGGAGCTCAACCATCTGACACAGTTCGTAGTATTCTTTCAAAAGAAGGAATCATGACTCGTTTCCACGAATCAAAATTAACTAAATAATTATGAAACCGGTTGAAGATATTCTTTATGATTTAGTTCTTCCGTTAGTGGAAGATGAAAAGAGTTTGAGTGTCAAGAGGTTACCGAGCTTAGATGAAAAAGAAGTGATTCTCGCAATATATGCAGAAAGTGCTGATATTGCACGTTTAATTGGTCGTCAAGGAGTTATGGCGCATGCAATACGTCAAACTATGGCAATTGGATCGCGTGTCCTTGATCAACGAATTTCAATTAAATTTGAATCTTATTAAGGATGTATTTGTTACATCCTTTTTTTGGAGGTTAGTATGGAATTAATCAATATTGGAATTATCCAAAAACCTTTTGGTATTAGAGGTGAAGTAAAAATAATGCCGAAAACTGACTTTGTAAAAGAACGTTTTGCAAAAGGAAATCATATTATGATGGAACTTAACGGGAAGTCGTATCCTTTTGTGATTGAATCGATGAGAAATCATAAGGGTTCTGTTCTTGTGAAGTTTGAAGGACTTGATACGCTCAATGATGTTGAGCACTTTCATCAAGGTGAACTTTTCATTTCAAAAGAAATGATGCATGAATTACCCGAAGATGAGTACTACTTTTCAGATCTTGAAGATTGCCATGTCTTCTCAAATAATATTGAACTGGGTATTGTCAGTGAAGTGATGGATACACCTGCGCACCCAATTCTTCGCGTTAAAGCTGAAGATCGTGATATTCTCATTCCGTTTGTTGAGAAATTCATTGCTGGAGTGGATATTGATGAAAAACGAATTGATGTAGACTGGATGGAAGGTTTGTAATGAAGATTAGTATCTTAACACTCTTTCCTGAGATGTTTACGGGATTTGTTGAAACCTCAATTATTAAAAAAGCCATCCTAAAAGAAATCATTGAGATTGAAGTCGTAGACATGCGTTCTTTTACGGAAGATAAACATAACCGTGTTGATGATTATCCATATGGTGGTGGTGCGGGTCTTGTGTTGATGTGTCAACCTGTGGTTGATGCCATTAAAGCGACACGTACTGAGGACTCGTTGGTGGTCATGATGACACCTCAAGGGAAAACATTAAAACAATCTGTATCCTATGATCTTGCTAAGGAAAAACATATAATTCTATTATGTGGACATTATGAGGGATTTGATGAGAGAATTCGTTCGTATGTTGATATGGAATTGTCCATTGGAGATTATGTCCTCACGGGTGGTGAAGTTGCATCGATGGTCGTAGCAGACTCAGTGATTCGTCTTGTGGACGGAGTTATTACTCAAGAATCGCATGAGGATGATTCGTTCAGTAATGGCCTTCTTGAATATCCTCACTATACTAGACCACGTGAATATGAAGGAATGGAAGTTCCTGATGTACTCGTTAGTGGTCACCATGAGAATGTTCGTAATTATCGTCTTAAAGAGTCACTTCGTAAAACCCAAAAAATGAGACCGGAGCTCATTGAAAGTCGTGATTTAACACCTCTAGAAATCAAATTATTAGCAGAAATAAATTCAGAAGAATAAAAAAGGGGCTCTTGAAAATCTAGTGTTGGTGAACTCCAATATTGATTTAGAGTCACGGCTCCATCACATTAATTTGTGGTGGAGCTTTTTATAATTGTAATGGTAACATTGTGTTGCTTATAAGTAAAACTCTCGCTCTAAAATTTGTGAATGATCGATACCCGAATGCAATTCTCTTAATTACTTTTATTAAGTTATTAGTACCTTCTAATTTTCCGTTTGAGTATTCATAAGTAAGTGCATTAAGTATCGATGTTTTATGATAGTTGAATGTATTGATTGTGGTTTGAATCGTCTTGGGTAGATGTTTGTAATTCTTGGATATTAAGTCTTCGAAATAGTCTATTTGCCTGTTATTGATAGAGAGCCGTATTCGCTGCATTAACCAATAACACTCTTCGAGTTCTTTTGAAGATCTCAAGAGTTCATCGACGACCTGTTGTTCAGTCATAAGATGAGGGAAACACTTAAAGTGCTTATATTCTTTGTCATCTAAATCATCTTGAGTCATCATTAAGAGTTTCCAATACTTCTTCAATTTAGAGTAGTATTGTTTATTCTCTTTCATAACTTGCGTCCTTACAGAGTTGAATGATCGATTAATAAGCTGAACGACATGGAATCTATCGGTAATTATTTTAGCGTTAGGGAAACAGGACTTTACGAGGTCGATATATCCTTTAAACATATCCATAGAAACAGTCTCTACTTGTTTTCTAACTTCAAGAGGGAATGAAAAGAAATAAGACTTGAGGAAACCAATATGACGATGCGTAAGGATATCCAGTATCTTACCTGTATCAGCGTCTGTAAAAATAAATGACATCTTACCCTTAACCTCTTTAACTGACTTAAACTCATCGAAGGATAGGTTCTTGGGCAAGGAATTGTGAGGTTGAATAAACTTTGAATTGATATTTGTGATCCAAGAGTTAATGGTAGTGTGAGAGATATTATTACTCTTTGATATATCCCAAACAGAACGTTTTGTCTTAATTTCTAAAAGTACTTTATGATAGGTGTTCTTGGATATGGAGCAGTTTTTATCAACTAGGTTTGTTTGAGAGATAAATGTATGCGAACACATCTTGCAGTAATAGCGTTGTTTTTTAAGTTTTAAGTAGGTTGTGAAATTAGAACACTTTGGAAGTTTAATTGTGACAGACTTAGTTCCGTTTTTAATAATAGAGTTATCTTGATTAATGCAACCACATTTTGTGCAATAATCGGGATGATCCGGAGAGTGTGTAGCGTATACAACGTGAGATAAAACTCCTTTTATGACTTCTTGTTGAACACTTTCATCTGAAAAATGTATGGATTTGTCTTTAATATTAAGTAAAATTCGTGTATTATTTTGATTGGACATAGATGATGGATCCCTTTCTCTGGTTGTGGTGACTTTAGTATAGAGGATTTACTTATCTATGTCTTTTTTTATTATCTAAAATAAAAAAGTGTTGATGAGATAAATATCTCACCAACACCAGATTTTAAAGAACCAAAAAAGGTTGTGTTGAGAAACACAGCCTTTTTAGTAGGAATAGAGATTGTTTTTAAGTTGTCTATATTTAATGAAGTTATAGATGCCATAAGGGATTGAGTAGAATGCGGCACCTAATACAATATACATTGGAACTACAAAGAATATTGCGAGAATAATTTTTTCGTTAAAGGATCGTTTTGATATAAAACGGGTCACAACAATAATTCCTGACATTAAACTAGAAAAGAAATAGCCTCCAAGAAGTGCAATTGCAAGGGCACGAAGCCAAGGATTTGAGATGTTTATAAAATCAAAATCATATTGCATTGTTAGGAGTCCAATCGATCCATATAAAACAAATCCGACACCAAAAAGAGCGGAAGTTAAAACAATATAGCGTCTTCTATTTTCGAGCATATTAAAGCCTCCATTACGTTTCATTCTTATTCTAACAGTCACATATGAAATTAAAGTGTTATCTAGGTAAAAACTTTTACATATAAAAAAGACCTAGGAATCTAGGTCTTGATCAGTACTATCATTTTGTTGTTGGGCATCACGCCATTTATTGGGATGGTTTCTTCTTCGCATTTTCTGGAATTTCATGACGAAGTAGAAGACGATTCCGGTTGCGACAATTGAAATACCAATAATACCTCCCATGGATTGAAGAAATTCTAAGACAATAACTTCGACACTTGCTTCGATGGGCTCTTTATTGATGATGTCATCTTGGAAAATGATGGTGTCATTATAAACTACTTTAAGTGTTCCAAGAACTGAGTTTGCCTCAACAGGTGCTCGAAATTCGGTAGCTGCTTGAGTGAGTTTAAATTGAAGATCGGATCGTTCGACACCTTTAGGAAGATAAGAGATAATATCTTTTTCATAAGAAACAGGGTATCGATTTTCAACATGCACAATGGGTATTTCTCCAATAATATTTCCACGTGGAATAATAACGGTTCGTTTGAAATCATTGAATGCACGCTCATACATTGCGATGGCATCGGTAACAGCAGGGTTTTCTTTCATCTTTTCATGAGATTGGGCACTCGTACTTATAAATATAAGATCGCCAGTAGGTGTTGATGCTACTGAAGATAAAGAAACTTGTGCAAGTTCTGTATATCCTGATTTAGCACCATACATTGCATCAAAACCACGTTCATGGGCATCTTTAAGTGATTTATTAGTTAATGGAATGCCATCGGGATATTTAGGAGTTGGTGATGTTGTGTACTCAACCTTAGAGTAAAGTTTCTTGAATTGAGGATTCTTTAATGAATACTGGACGAGAAGCGCGAGATCATAAACTGTTGACAGATGTTGTGAATCATCAAGGCCACTTGTATTCATGAAAGTCGATTGACTCATACCAATCTCTTTAGCTTTCTCATTCATATTGATCGCCAGACCTTCGGGTGTTCCAGTTAGATAGACCGAAATAGCCCGCGTTGCGTCAGCACCTGATGGAAGTATTATTCCATGTAAAATATCTGATAACGTTACGATATCTCCGGCTTTAAAATCTACAACTGAAGCAATTGGGTCAAGGCCATCAAAGATGCTTTGAGGTAATTCATAGGTTGTGGTTAGCGGTGTACCTTCTAACATTTCAAGTGCCGTGATTGTGGTAAGTACTTTAGTAATTGAAGCAGGATGGATCTGCTTATCTAAGTTTTTAGATGTTAAAACCAGACCACTCTCACGATCCATTAGTACATAGTTATCACTTTCAAGATGAACGTTTTTTAATGGAATGATGTCATGAGGGTCTGTATTCGCAAAGACTGGATTAATAGTTAATGTAAGAATTAGTAATGTTGTAAGTAAAAAACGTTTCATATTGCCACCTTTTCAATAGTATAAATATATCATATTATCGTAAAAATTAATCTAAAGAATCGTAAAAGGCCAATTTGTGTTAAAATTAGTCTATATGGAGGTAGTGTCATGAAGAAGAAATATTTAGTGTTAGCAGATGGCGAAATTGGAACGGTAAATTTAGAGAATTACCTTACTTACGATTTGCGCCAAGGTCATAAATCAAAAGAAATTATGGATATCTATGAAGTTGAAAATCCTGCGTTATGTAGCACGGTTCGTGAATGGATTATCTCACATGAACCCGATGCAATTATTGTGGTAGGTCGCTCCGAGGAATATTTATGGGTTGCAACAATTGTTGCGCGTCTTTTTGGTCAATTTAATTCATGGAATGAACAAAGAAGTAATCCTTTTGGAAAGACTGTCATTAAAGTAGCAGGAAAGGATGTAGAATTAATCGCCATTGAATCCCTAAGCGATTGGGGGTATGTGGATGAAACACTTCGTTGATACATTACACATCAGTGGTATTCGTGAATTCTCTGAGATGTATATTAATAAAGAAGATTGTATTTTTCTAACAATTGGAGAACCTGATTTTAATACACCCACTGAAATAAAAGATGCACTAAAATTGGCATTGGATGAAAATCATACGCATTATCCACCAATATGCGGAAATCATGAACTCAGACAGAGGATTGCGAAATTGGAATCGATGTCTTTCTTCGAATCCTATACAGAAAATAATGTCATTATTACTAATGGTGCTACAGAGGCGTTAATTCTCGCAATGGGTGTTTTACTCGGACATGGTGATAATGTTATGATTCCAACACCATGCTTTCCTTTATATCAAACCCAAGCATTGTTAACGGGAGCTGAAGTATCTAATTATGATACATCAACACACGGTTTCCAGTTGCGTTATCATGAGTTTTCGAAACATATCAAAGAAAATACAAAAGTAATCGTTTTAGCATCCCCTAACAATCCCACGGGTATTGTCTATGATGAAGAAAGTATGATTACATTACATCGTTTGATGGAAGAACATCCAGATCTTTATGTCATTATTGATGAAGTGTATCGTTCAATGATTTATGAAGGTGAGTATCCTTCGATACGAGATTATGAATCAACGATTGATCGTGTCATTCTCGTCCAAAGTTTTTCTAAAACATTTGCGATGACGGGATGGCGTGTTGGGTATGCTGTTGCCCAAGAAAGTTTAATCAAACAAATGAATGCGTTCCACCAAAACCTCGTAACTGGTGTCGCAACATTTATTCAAGAAGCAGCGATTACTGCATTGGATGTTGATACTCAGTTTATGTTGGACGAGTATGATCATCGTAGAAAGTATCTCTTAAAAAGATTAGCTTTGATGGATGTTGATTACATTCGTCCTGAGGGTGCATTCTATATATTTATTGATATTCGTAAATATGGTATGGATTCATACACATTCTGTAAGCAACTTGCCGATGAATTAGGTGTAGTTATTATTCCTGGAATATTCTTTGGAACTGAAGGGTTCGCACGAATTTCTTATGGGGCGAATATGGATTCATTAGAAAATGGTTTGGATAGACTGGATCAGTTTATTCGAGAATTTTGCTTATAAGAAGCGAGAAGGGATATTACAATGAAGAAAAGTGGATTTAAATCAATATTAACAGCGATGTTAACAATGATCATTGCGATGGTAGGAATTAACCTCCTCCAACAACTGGGACTAAAACCAGTACATATTTATATTATCTTAGGATTAGTGATTGCTTATTTAATGATTCCAGTCATCATGTTTATGGTGGATACTAAGTTTCGTAAAGAATATTCAGTAATCTTTGATAAGTATGAAGAAGATGCGAACGAGAACGGTTTAGAACATGAATCACTTGCATTAGCTATGATTCAAAGTATTGAAAACATTGAAGCGAAACCTAAATCGATTCTATCTAAAAATACATACAATACAGCACTTGCTCAATTGTATCTTGTAAGTCATGATTACGATCAAGCAAGAAGTTACTGTGATAAAATATCAAAAGTGCTTCCTGGAACAGGTTTTGGCTTAAACCGTCAAATCATGAATTTGAAGTCAAAAATCTATTCGGAAATTGATAAAGCTGAAGCATTAAAAGATAATGTCTTAAACCCAGTAGTGGTTGAAGATATTGAAGTCGTAGATGGAGATCAAAACATCGATTAAATCCAATTAATACGTAAATGTTATTAATGGTTTTAAAGGTTGAATTGCTAGAGCTCGTATGTTAAAATTATCAGTGGTGCGAAGACACCAATTACACACATCATGGATTTGTAGGCTCCGTGCTCGTATGAGTTGCTTACAATAGGAAATGATGGAGGAGTAACGGAAAGGTAGGATTTACTCATGTCAGTAGTTACAATGAGAAAGTTATTAGAAAGTGGAGTTCATTACGGTCATCAAACACGCCGTTGGAACCCAAAAATGAAGCCATATATTTATGCGGCTAAAAATCGTATTTACATCATCGATTTAAACAAAACACAAGAAAAGATTGATGTAGCTTACGCAGCATTACGCGATATTGCTGAGAAAAATGGAAAATTATTGATTGTTGGTACAAAGAAACAAGCTCAAACAATCGTTGTTGAAGAAGCATTACGTAGTGGTTCATTCTTCATTAACCAACGTTGGTTAGGTGGTACATTAACAAACTTCCGTACAATTCAAAAATCAATCCGTCGTTTGGTTGAAATTGAAGAAATGGAAAATAGTGGATCAATCAATGTTTACACTAAAAAAGAAGTTTCATTATTATTAAAAGAAAAAGATCGTTTAGAAAACTTCCTAGGCGGAATCAAGGAAATGAAAAAACTTCCTGATGCAGTATTTGTAGTAGACCCAATTGAAGATGCTAACGCAGTTGCTGAAGCTCGTAAATTAGGTATCCCAGTATTTGGTATCGTTGATACAAACTGTGATCCAGATGTTGTAGATTTCCCAATCCCAGGAAACGATGACGCAATTCGTTCAATCCGTACAATTGTAGGTGTTATGGCAGATGCTATGATCGAACCTAAAGGTGGCGTATTACAAGTTGCTTATCAAGATCAAGATGAAGAAGATATTACAATGGAAGACGTTATTGTTAACGTTGAACAACAAGCAGCAGAAAATGACCGTCGTCGTCGTCAACGTATGGACGAACGTCGTAAACGTGATGACCGTCGTCGTCAACAACGTACAGGTGGCCGCGACTACCGTGACAACCGCTCCGATAACCGTTCAAACGAACGCGTTGAAAAAGAGGTAAAAGCTGAAGAAACTGTTAAAGCAGACACAGAAAAAAAAGTGGAGGCGTAAATAAATGATTACAGCACAATTAGTTAAAGAATTACGTGAACGTACTGGTGCAGGTATGATGGATTGCAAGAAGGCTTTAGAAGCAAATGACGGCAATATCGAAGCATCAATCGACTGGTTACGTGAAAAAGGAATTGCAAGTGCACAAAAGAAATCCGGACGTATTGCAGCTGAAGGAACAAGTAGTGTTCTTGTTGAAGGAAATAAAGCAGTTATTATCGAAGTTAACTCAGAAACAGACTTTGTTGCTAAAAACGATCAATTCGTTAAATTAGTATCAGACTTAGAACATGTTATCTTAGCAAACAATCCTGCAGATTTGGATGCAGCATTAGCTTTAGATATGAATGGACAAAGCATTGCTGATGCAGTTGTAGCAGCTACAGCAACAATCGGTGAAAAAATTACTTTACGTCGTTTCCAAGTTGTTGAGAAATCAGACGATGAAGTATTTGGTTCATACATCCACATGGGTGGAAAAATCTCAGCTGTTGCAGTTGTGAAAGGTGCTAACGAAGAACTTGCTAAAGATATTGCAATGCAAGTTGCTTCAATGAGTCCTTCATATGTATCACAAGCTGAAATTCCATCAGAAATTGTTGAAAAAGAACACAATATCCAAGTTGAAATTGTTAAAAACGATGCAGAACTTGCAAGCAAACCTGAGAAAGTTATCGAAGGAATTATCAAGGGTCGTGTAAGCAAATCAATGCAAGATATTTCACTTGTTGATCAAATCTTCTTTAAAGACGGTAAATCAAAAGTATCTCAAGTATTAAAAGATGCTAATGCTTCAGTAACAACATTTGTTCGTTACGCTGTTGGAGAAGGTATTGAAAAACGTGAAGAAGATTTCGCAGCAGAAGTTGCTAAAGCTTCACAAATTTAATAGTTTATAATAAGGACACTTTAGCGTGTCCTTTTTGAAAGGAAGTACATAACATGTATAAGCGCGTATTATTAAAACTTAGTGGTGAGGCTTTATCTAAAGATGGGGAAATCTTTGATTCAGAAGTTTTAGACGATCTAGCTATCCAAATTAAAACAATTGTTGAAGACGGTGTCGAAGTGGCAGTTGTTGTTGGTGGCGGTAACTTCATACGTGGCCGTATGGCTGAAGATCTTGGGATTGATCGAATCCAAGTAGATTACATGGGTATGTTAGGGACAGTTATCAATGCTTTAGCAATTCAAGGTGCTCTTGAAAGACATGGTGTTCAAACACGTGTCCAATCAGCTGTAGAAATGACTAAAGTAGCGGAACCATTTATCCCTCGTCGTGCCGTACGTCATCTTGAAAAAGGACGCGTTGTTGTATTTGGAGCAGGTACTGGATCAGCATTCTTCTCTACGGATACTACTGCAGCATTAAGAGCTTCAGAAATAAAAGCTGATGTTATCTTAATGGCTAAGAATGGTGTTGATGGCGTTTACAATTCAGATCCAAGAGTGAATCCAGATGCATTGCGTTATGATAGTTTATCTTACATGGATTTACTACAAGAACAATTAGAAGTTATGGATTCAACAGCAACTTCTATGTGCATGGACAATAATATTGATCTATTAGTATTTAATATGAACGAAAAAAATAATATAATTAAAGCAGTAAAAGGCGAGGCAGTAGCTACTCGCGTATCAAGAGGAGGAAAATAATGTTTTCAGTAAAAAATGATGGCCGTCCAATGATGGATGAAGTAATTACCAATTTTGAAAACCGTTTAGGTACACTTCGTACAGGTCGTGCAAGTGCAGCAATTCTATTCGGTGTTAATGTTGACTATTATGGTTCACCAACACCGTTAGAGCAAATTAGTACAATTTCAGTAGTTGAGGGACGTCAATTAGCAATTAAACCATTCGATCCTTCAAGTATGAAAGATATTGAACATGCTCTTAATGAATCCGGATTAAATTTACCAACTCAAAATGATGGTTCTTTAATTCGTATTAATGTACCTCAATTAACAGAAGAAACACGTAAAGATGTTTCTAAGTCTGTAGGTACTTATGCAGAAGAAGCTAAAGTTCAAGTTCGTAACATCCGTCGTGATTTAAACGATGAAGTTAAGAAAATGGATGATGTATCAGAAGATCAAGAACGTTCATTACTTGATGAAGTTCAAAAACTTACTGATGAATTCATCAAAAAAATTGACGAAATCTCAAAAGATAAAGTTAAGGAAATCATGACGATCTAATATGGAATCATGTAAACATGTTGCTATCATCATGGATGGTAATGGACGATGGGCGAAGAAACAAAAGAAGACTCGCTCCTTCGGTCATTACTATGGTAGTGAAAACGTTCGTGAAATTGCGTTAAGAGCCTTGGATATGGGTGTCGAAGTCATTACTTTGTATGCATTTTCTACTGAGAACTGGAAACGTCCTCAGGAAGAAATTGATTACCTTATGAAATTGCCAGCAATTTTCTTTGAGAAGTTTCTTAAAGAACTCATGGAACGTGGGATACGCATTGAAACAATCGGAGATTTAACTAAAATCCCTGAACGTACTCGAAAAGTTATGGAAAACGCTGTTGAGCGTACTAAAAATAATGACAAACTTGTGCTTAACTTTGCTCTTAATTACGGTGCTCGCGATGAAATAGTTCGCGCAGTAAACCGAATTGCAGATTCAGGCATCAGTAATATTACTGAAAGAGATTTTTCGTTGTATTTAGATACTAAAGACTTACCAGATGTTGACCTACTTATCCGAACAGGTGGAGAACAACGCTTATCTAATTATCTGTTATGGCAACTTGCATATGCAGAATTGATGTTTGTTGATTTACCATGGCCGGAATTTGGACCTGACGAGTTTGAAGCGTGTCTTGTTGATTTTGATTCAAGAAATCGCAGATTTGGAGGGTTGTAGATGAAAGAGCGAGTGATTACAGCAATAGGATTAATAGGCGCTTTTACCATAGCACTATTTCTAGGTGATCGTGCTCTTTTTCTATTGCTATTTGCATTTGTATTAGTTGGATCTTATGAAATTTATAATTTAAAAAAAGATCACTTAAAACCAATCGTTCTCGTTGTTATTGTGATTGCGACTTTGATTGGTGGAATTATTAAATGGACAAGTGTTCCTACATTCGGAATGTTATTGATCATGTTGTTATTCAGCATGACAGTAACCTTTGAATGGTTTAAGTTCGAAGACGTAACCTATATTTATATTCTTGTTATGATGTTGATTCTTACACTTCAATCTATTACAAGAGTCTTGGCACTTGATAGACTTGTCTTTGGATTTATTCTCTTTGCAACCTATGCTACAGATACATTTGCCTACTTTGGTGGTCGATTCTTTGGTAAGCATAAATTGATTGAACGAATATCTCCGAAGAAAACAGTTGAAGGCGC
This sequence comes from Erysipelothrix inopinata, assembly GCF_014396165.1. Lineage (GTDB taxonomy): Bacteria > Bacillota_I > Bacilli_A > Erysipelotrichales > Erysipelotrichaceae > Erysipelothrix > Erysipelothrix inopinata. The sequence goes on along the minus strand of NZ_CP060715.1, from coordinate 2,147,266 downwards.
AGTAATTGGATATGTTGTATCCGCTGCTTTGTCTTTAACATTTGGACTTCTTTGGATTACGCCTTATGTATCTAAAGAGATTATTATTGCTGCATCCCTGTTGATTCCAGTAATGGGACAGTTCGGAGATTTAGCCTTCAGTTTAATCAAAAGACATTTTGATATCAAAGATTTTGGATATATTTTCCCAGGTCACGGTGGTGTCTTAGATAGAATTGATTCCGTAATCTTTGCATTTTTCACATTTAATGTCTTATTGACATTCTTAGTATAAGGAGCTGTCTATGTCATTTTTATTTAATGTACTGATGTTTGTCCTTGTGATGGGAATAATTGTTCTTATTCATGAACTCGGACACTTATTAGCTGCTAAGAAATTTGGAGTATACTGTAAAGAATTTGCAATTGGAATGGGACCGACACTTTGGAAGGTAAAGAAACCTCACTGGGAAACTACTTATAGTATCCGTGCTTTACCTCTCGGTGGATTTGTATCTATGGCTGGTGAACCCGGTGAAGAAGATATGGATGTTCCACTTGAAAGAACCATGAAAGGTATCAAGAACTGGCAAAAGCTAATTGTTATCTTAGCCGGAGTCACAATGAACTTTATTCTAGCGTTCTTAATCTTCTGGGGATTATTCTCATATCATGGTACCGTTGATTCACCGAAACCTGTGATTGCATCTGTGCAAGAAGGTTACCCAGCAGAAGCTGCTGGACTCTTACCAGGAGATCATATCATTGAACTCAAATTCAGTGATGGTACTGTTGTGAAACCAAATACCTTCCAAGACATTCTTGTAGGTATAACAACTTATGAAGGCCGTGAAATGACTGTCACAGTCGATCGCGAAGGAACGATTGAATCCGTTCAATTGAGCCCTCAAAAAATTGAGGAAAATGATCAAGTGAGATATGTTATTGGAATTGTAGCGGAACCGGGTGAATACCGATCACTATCTATTCTAGAAGCTATTCCGGTAGCTTGGTCACAAATGATGTTCTTAATTCAACAACTTGTATTCTTATTAGCAAGACTTGTAAAAGGTATTGGGTTGTCTTCCGTTGGAGGTCCTATTAGTATCTTTAAAGTAACATCAGAAATCAGAAACTCAGGATTTACATTCTTCTTAAACTTAGTGGCTGCATTATCACTTAACCTTGCAGTAATTAATTTAGTTCCTATTCCAATTATGGATGGTGGTAGAGCGGTTTTAATTATCATTGAATCGATAATCAGAAGACCGATACCTGAAAAACTAGAAAATGTAATCATGTTTATTGGTCTCGCAATCATGGTATTACTCTTCGTATTTATCATGATAAATGATTTAACATAAAAGAAGTGTTATACACTTCTTTTTTCTTTCCCCAAAAGAAGATACGTCGTATATAATAAATGAATATACTGCGTGATACAATGATGATGACATTCACAGCTTTGCAAATATTGTGGACAAAACTGATTCAAAAGTGAACATAAAAACACTACAATTTTATATCTTCCTTGAAACCTATAATTTTATGTTATAATTAATAAAAGGAGAAAATTATGCCGTACACAATTGAAAAAATATCACTCGATAAAACGTGGCTTGCAGTGATGGAAATGACCATTCCTGATTTTTCTCGAGAACTAGATCTCAAAGCCCTAAACTCACTTAGAAAAGAACTCGTGAGACAAAATGTAAAATTACGTAGTCCAGAATATAACTTTACAATTGGTTATGACTCTGAAAATAGAGTTGAACTGGTAGATATTAAGTTATTTGTTGCCGTTGAAAACCCAGGTAATGATTCTCAGATTATTAAATTTATACAGACTGAACCACGTGAACGTATGATTCGAGTGATTGCAGATACTTTTGAGGATGTTCATATCGGGATTGCAGAATGGCTTCATGACAATGACTACATTGCTGATGGAGACTTAAGAAGAGTCCTTGTTGAAGATGAAAATAAATTTGTCTTTGATTGTCCATATAAAGATTCAGAAGAATAAGAATTAAAATTAAGGAATGAGAACATTCCTTTTTTAAATATAGGGGGGAAACTATGTTTCAATTATTAGATTGGAGACTACGTCTTTTTTGCATTTTTTGTTTTATTCTATCAATTGGCATGATAATCGGCCAATTAATTTCGAATGTAAAAACGAGGAAGAAACTTAGAACATTAGTCAATGATCAAATAACATTAACACCCAAAGAGTTTTTTAATTTAAGAAATAGAAAAACTATGGATAATAAACAACACATTTCATCTAGTTATTCTATTACAGGTGTTTATGTTTTGTTCAATGAAACTAAAAATCTAGTCTATGTTGGTCAAGGAAAGAATGTCTTGAGTCGTGTAAATAGTCATTTCACAGGTAGTGGTAATGGTGATGTCTATGCTGACTACAAGTATGGGGATGAATTTAAAATTAAACTCGTAAGTTTAGTTTCATCGGGATATGCAAGCTTGAACGATTTAGAACGGGCAATGATCAATACGTATAACTCATATGAACGAGGCTATAATAGAAACAGAGGCAATAGAAGATAATAAAAAAAACCCCAACAACTTATGATGTTGGGGTTTGCTATCTATTCAATTTTATTTAAACCATAAAGAACACAATTCCAACGAAGTGACAAATCGATGCTAGGTTAATAAAGATATGCCAAATTGTATGGAAGTATTTACGATCTTTTTGAGCGTAGAACCAAGCTCCAATACTATACATAACGCCCCCCATGATTAATAATGCTATAAACATTGGTGATGTTGACTTGATGAGTGATGGCACTAAGAACACAGCCATCCATCCCATTGCTAGATAGATAATGAGTGAAACTTTAGATCCTGCTTTCTTAGAAAATATTTTGTAAAATATTCCAAAGAGGGTCATAGCCCACTGAAGTGCTACGATGGTATATCCAAGTGCAGGCGGTAATACAGTAAGTGCAATTGGGGTATAAGTACCTGCAATCGCAACGAAGATAAATACGTGGTCTAAGATTCTAAAGACGTATTTATGTTCTGTATCATAAGGCATAGCATGGTACAATGTTGAGCCTAGAAACATTGAGAATAATGAAAGAATAAAGATAGAGTCTCCAACCGCGAGGTGGGTTCCACCTTGGTTGAATGCACGGATTGCGACATAAGGGTAGACGATTAAGAGTGCTAATGCCATGACGCCATGAGTGATTGAATTCCACATTTCTTCTTTAAAGCTTAATTTTGTAATATTTTTTAGTGATTCTGATTGATTTAACGTATTTGTTGTCATAATATCCTCTCCAATCTTATGACATTTTAACATATTTTTGTAGCATAAATGCGAAACTCGTAGCTATTATGATATAATTTATCTAACTTGCGTAATAAGGGGGCTTTACATTGAAAAAATTTAGAAATAAACACATTAAGCGCATCTTTTTATTGATGTTAACAGGGACACTACTACTTAGCGGAATATCATCCCGTGTTTTTGCTTCGGAAGAGCAAGAAGCGTATGGGGCTGATGAAGTAGATAAATTTATACCTATTAATGAAATAGATGATGAAAAAGGTGGGTTCATGATTAACCCAGACCTGAAAACTACTTTTGACGATGTTGAGGAATCTAAGGAAATTGAACTCCCTGAAGAAACAATCAATCCAGAAGTATTAGAAGAATTACAAGAAGAACCAATGGCAACTCGTTCATTACTTCCTAGCGCATTTATCCCTTATTACTTTCTTAATGCAGCCAATGGTCGTAGTACAACAGTCGGAATTGGTGCATTTAATAACGACTTAGACAACTATAATGTATATACTACTTCAACTTCAGGAAGTGTCATAACATACCTAAATACAAGTGTAGGATATAATCCGGATGCAGCTGTTTTAGGAAAAGAAAATGGGAGATACCATATTGTAATTGCTGGAGTTAATGGATGGATTTCAGAACAAGCACTATCTGTTTATGAAATCTCTGATGCTAAAAGTATTTCACACTATAAAGTTAATGACAATGGAGATTTGATTCATTATATCAGTAACGGTGTTCATCAAAAGACGTATTCAACGATTAATAATGGTGTTGCACCTTCAAAATTAGCTAAGAACACAACATACTATTCTTATGATGGTCATTATTTCTATAGAGAAGTAGGAACTATGATTAAGGACTATGCAGATGAAACCTATAAGAATTCAGTAAATCCTAATGATCCATTCTACAATTATTTCCAATTCTTACCATATAGAGCTCCATCAAATATAACCTCAGATGACTTAAGAAAATTCTTAAATCAAAATGGCTATACAAGTAATGTTACCAATCCAGGAAATGATTCCGTACCAAGAAATCAATCAATGTTATACGGCAACGAAAAATCATTTATTGATCAAGGAATAAAATACGGCGCAAACGGAGCGATGACATTTGCTCTTGCTATTCATGAGAGCGGTTGGGGACGTAGTTACTTAGCTCGTGATCGTAATAACCTATTTGGTCATGCTGCTTATGATAAGTATCCAGGTGCTGCAAATAAATATGCTAGTATCGATCAATCAGTCCATAGTCATAATACTCGATTCTTAAACTGGCACTACCTAGACTCAACTGAAGGCAATTACAGGGGAGGGTTCCTTGGTAATAAGCAATCTGGTATGAATGTTCGATATGCTTCGGATGCATACTGGGGAGAAAAAGCTGCAGCTCACTACTTAGCTCTAGATAGAGCTACAGGAAGCAAAGACTACGGAAAATTTAAAATAAAAAACCTACAGAATGTAGAATCCTCTGTAACAACGTATACTCGACCAGAAGCAAGCAGTCAATACGCGACTGGCATGAAGTTTAAATTTAAAAATCAATCAGTTCTAGTTTTAGAAGAAGTACGTGGAACACAAGTTGGAAATTCAAATATTTGGTACAAAATTAGTTCGGACAACCTGCTAGACACCGATGGTAAAATATTCCAATTCTATAATTATCCTGAAGCGGTTCGCCGTGAAAAAGGTGCGACCCATGGTAAAGATGTGGTGTATGTTCCTGCTTCGTACTTTGAAGTTAAAAAAGAATCTAACTACAAACGAGGCGATGTGAATGGTGATGGAGTAATTGATGGATTTGATATGATGGCTGTGAAGCGACATTACCTTGGAATAAAATTATTAGAGGGTGATTCATTACTTGCAGCTGACGTAAATCGGGATGGCGTAGTTGATGGATTTGATATGATGGCTATCAAGCGTCACTATCTTGGAATTAAATTAATAGAGGATTAGGAGATTCTAATGATTAAAAAAATAAATAAAATATTATTAGTCAGCTTGATGAGTTTGATGCTGATTCCAATAAATATTAATGCTGCTTCCGCATCAGCATCTGTGACAGGGATTATTATGACTGACAGCAGCGGAACATTAAAAATAAGTGCAAATGCCCCTGGAGGATTCTTTCAAGGTACAATAACTAATAATAATCCAGGAGTTGCATCTGCAGAAAAAACAGGAAAAATTTTAATAGATACTGGCGAAGATACAACCAAAAATCCCTCATTCTCTACGAATGTGACACCTAATTCGACTGGTAAAGCGTCATTTTCCATAAACATTAAAGGCGAAGATTATCAAGGGAACCCATTTGAACTAGTTACAACAGTTTATACAGAAGTGAAAAAGAGATCGACTGATACCGGTGGAGGCAACGGAAACAATGGCGGGTCCAATAATAATGGTGGTGGTACAAAACCAGGAACATCTAACCCAGGAACGACTAAACCAGATAAAGAATTAACAGAAGAAGAAAAGAAAGCAAAAGAAGAAGCTGAGAAGAAAGCTCAACTTGAAGCTGAACAAAAAATTCCATTAGTAGAAGGAATTAAAATTTCATCACGTTCTCCAAAAATGGAAGGTGTTGCATTAGAAACACTTGGTACTGAAGAGGGAACATTTAGCTATAGCTATGAACTACCTAAAAATATTGATCGTGTGGGGTTAGAATTGATTCCTTCTAAAGAAGGAGTAGAACTTACCTACGAGAAAGAAATTGACTTTGCTGCAGATGAAACTTCGAAAACAATTACTGCAAATGCTAAATCAGGAGAGATATCTCAGGATTATGAAATTGTACTAACAAGTACGATTCCTGTCGTTAATAAGACAGAAATTGATGGTAAGAAACTTACTGTGCTAGATGATGATACATTAGATGGTAATATGAAGAATATTGGATTTGAACGTCAAGAGTATGAAATTGAAGGCGGAATGGGATATTTCTTTGTTAATGGTGATATCAAACTACAATTACTAGTAGATGAAAATAACAATGGTTCCTGGCATCTTCTTGATGAAGCGAATAAACCAAGTGAAGAAGTAATTCTATTAGAGTCGGGAACGAATTATGCACTTGTCTTGAATGCTCCTGAAGCAATGCAAAAAGAAACTTTGAATACAGAGAAATACTCGGAAAAAACGGTAGATTTTGAATCCCGATATACAGAAGTGTCTACCACTCTTGTCATGAATAATAAATATAAAGCATGGACTGCAGAAGACGGAGAAGTCTTCTATGGAATCATGAATGGCAAAGAGAAGAGACTTCATTACAAAACAAAGAATGACGATGGCCTCATATTTGAAAAAGCATTTGTAGGATTTGATCATACTAATGGTACTTCAAAAACTGTTGCTATTGTTTCGACAGCTACCTTAGGAATCGCAGTAATTGCAGGTGTTGTATACACAATCATGTTAAAAAAGAAAAAATAAACGTATAAGTAAAGGGCAAGTCCATTAGTGGATTTGCCCTTTTTGGTGATTAAAATTCTTTTTTCATCAGTGAATAGGATCGATATACCTTCATGCCATGTCGTTCATACATTGCTTGCGCGCGTCCACCCGTCCATAGAAAATAAACATGGTGGATTCCTTTTTTTACCATACTATACAACATCTCGTCAAATAAGACGCCACCAATTCCAAGACCTCGTAATGACGCATTAACTCCAAACGGTCCAAAGCGATCATCGTGACCATCGATTGCTCGTTGACAATAGCCAACAATTTCATTTGTGCTGTTTCGACAGATTATGAGTGTGTCTTTAGCACTGTGTCGTTTTAAAGACTCTTGAACATTTGAAGTCCAACCAGAACCGAAGTTCTCCATAAGGAAATCTAGGAGTTCAATGCTGTCGCTATATTTGAACTTACTAAAGGTATAGCCCATTTCTTCAAGTTTAAGTTTGTGCATGCGAGTGGATTCAGGATATACAAAATCGATAAGTGTTTGATGCATCGATACTGCTTCACCTTTCACATCATATCCTTGAGATTGATAGAATGAAATTGCCTTTTCATAGTGTTTTTTATCAACTCCTGGAAATAGGTAATTAGGACTGTATGCACCAATTGTTATTTCTTGTGCATCGTCTTTAGTCATAGTATCTTCCACTGTTTTAAGAAGTGTTTTTCCTATGCCTCTACCTTGATATTCAGAATGCACCGCCTGTGCAACAACATACCCTCTATGGGGTTCTAAACCCCGTTCTAGATATGGATATCGACGCTTGACGGCCCAGATAAAGCCACACAATTTATCATCTTCAACGGCTAAAAGAACGAGATTTTTATTAAAGTTTACATCACCCAGTACTAATGCAGAGAAAGTTTCAACATTCATTGAATCTGCATAAAGTTCTAGATTCCAAAGTTCGATAAGGGAATCAATATATTTTCCGTCAAAAGGTATTACATTCATAGTTACTCCTACTTTCTAATTATTTATTTTCATTAATATAGTTAATTAGTTTACTAAAAAAGACATATAGAATAACGTGTGGATCTAAGACGAATGAAGATTCAGAAAAGTAAGGAAGTAAAATAGTTTGATCAACATACTCTTTAAATGTTGAGAAAGAATTTTGTGTTACCAAAACTGATTTTAATCCTGCATCTTGAGCCTGAGTTACAAGTTCATTCATGATAGATGTGTTACCAGAAATAGAAATAAAAATTAAAAGATCGTCTTGATGTGCGACTTGTATTTTTCGACGAAGGTTATGAAGTTGTATTATTGCCTCAGCATCATAACCATAAGCCTGAAGTTTATCTGAAAAATAGTGCGCGGAAATTCCTGTTTCTGCATAACCAAAAACCTTAATAGAATGGGCATTGTTGAGCTTGCTATAAAGTGACTCGAGATCTTTATCACCGATAAATGAATCCATGGTTAAAATGGTATCTGAATACATATCCGTAAGGTTTTTTTGTTGTGATGAATTATCATCACTTGCAGGCAATTCGGATACATATCTTGAGATAGCATATTTGAATTGACTATAACCTTCATAACCTATTTTCTGACAAAATCGAAGTAAAGCGGATTTGGAAATGCTTATTTTATCTGCAAATTCCATGAGTGATAAATTGGTAAGATCCTCAACGTTTTCGATAATACTATCCATGATAATTATTTCTTGTTTAGTAAAATTTGTTTCGTTTATTTTCATTAACTGTATCGGATTCATATGTCCTCCTCGTACGATGTATTTATCATACTAAATATCACAATAAATTACAATAGACACTTTTTCTCAATTCAATTGGGAAAAAGTGTTGACATCTGAAACTAGCCCGATATAATGAAATTAGGAAACGCTTACAGTGTTTCTCAAGTCGACTGAATTAATTGAATCACGTATTGGTTCAAAAATGATTATGATGGAATTAGGAGGATATTATGAAACGTTATAAACGGATTGTTACTGTGGGGGCTCATCCACTTGATGCTGAATTAATGGGAGGGCCGATGTCAATTGTGATGAATCGCTTTGGCGCTAAATCAACTTTTGTCCATGTAACAACAGGACGTTTGGAGAAGAAAGATGCAACTCAAGAAGAACTTGATGCATACCAAACAAAATTGATAGGTCAAATTGATGCTGTAGCACAAGGGATGGACTGTGATGTGGTTAGACTTGATTATAAATCGAGCAATATGCCATCTGAACAAGATTTTATTCAAGAAATGATGGAATATCTTGAAAGAGAACAACCGGATCTTGTGATTACACATCATATTGGCACAATGCATGATCGTCATTATTACACACACAAAACAGTTACTGCAGCAGTTAAACGATTGCGTGCAAAAGGTGTCGAAATGGATCTTCTATATGGTGAGAACCTTGAAGACTTAGTTGGTTTTGTACCAACTAAATACCTTGAGATGAGTGATAGTGATGTGGATACTTGGTTTACAGCCTTGAAGAAATATGATCTCTTTAGAGGAGAAATTAGTATTGTTCCTTACGAGGCATATTATACTACCATGGGAAAAGTTAGAGGACTAGAATCTAGTTGTCCTAATTTTGTAAAAGCTTATATGCATGCAGGTCTGATAGATTACACAATTAACACTAAAGGGGAGTAATTATGCAAAAAATATCAAATTTTGTTGAAGAAAAACTTGCACCACCATTGATTCGTTTCTCGCAGTTAAAGTATGTTCAAGTTATGCAGTTCACGGGACTTGGCATTATGTCACTATTAATTATTGGATCTCTATTCTTACTGTTAGCGTCTTTTCCAAGTAAGGCTTATCTTAATTTCTTAGGTGACTTTAGATGGACAATTGCCCAAGTCGCAGGAATTGGTACAAACTATATTGGTCTCTTTACTGTTTTCACAACTTCGTATGCCCTAGTGGATTGGTATAATCGAAACCGTGGGGAAACCAACGAAATTGTTCAACCAGTAATTCTTGCGGCTGCATGTTTCTTATTATTAAATCCTGTACAAACTCTTGAAGTAGTTGTGAAAAATTCTACTGAAACGACAATGTTTACTGGAGTATCACAAGCATTTTTAGGTGCTGATGGTGTCTTCACTGGGATTATCGTTGCGATTGTTTCTGTAGAAATCTACCGTTTCTTTTTAAGAAAAAAAGTTACAATCAAGATGCCAGAAGGTGTTCCACCAATGGTTGCGAATGTCTTTGCAGGATTAATTCCTTCAATCTTTGTAGTTGTATTCTGGTGGGTACTGGGAAGTGTTCTAAATATTAATATTGGGAAATTAATTACAGGACTCTTTACACCTCTTCTTCAAGTCGGTGATACCCCATTAGCAAGTGGTATTATCGTTGTCATTGACCGAATTCTTTGGTCAGTAGGAATTCATGGTTCCAATACAATTTCTCCAATAACAGGAACTTATATGACGCAAATGGTTGCTGCAAACCAAGCAGCCTTCGCAGCCGGAGAAGCACTTCCATATACATACACGACTCTCTTCCTAGATAACTATGTTTGGACCAGTGTTGTTCCGCTTGTCATACTGCTTGTAATGTCGAAGAAACCACGACTCAAAGGTCTTGGAGCACTATCCCTTCCAGGAAGTATCTTTAACATTGCTGAACCTGTAATTTTCGGACTTCCGATTATGTTGAATCCTCTTATGATGATTCCATTTATCTTATCTGCAGTGGTACTCCTTATCATGGCAGTAATTGGTAGCAGTCTCCATATTCTACCAACACCTGTTCTAAGTATTCCTTGGATTACACCTGCACCCATTAAAGCGTTCTTATCGACTGGTGGCCGATGGGAAGCTGCGGCCTTCGTCATTATTGGATGGATTGTTTCCTTCCTCATTTATTATCCTTTCTTCAAGATATTAGAGAAAAATGAAGAACTAAACATGAAGTCAGCGAAGGAACATCAATAATTCAAACGACACAAGAATTCAAAGTTAAACTCTCAATAAGACAGCATCTACATGCTGTCTTTTCATATCTTTAGACGTTAAGGTTATTAGTTTCAAATTAAGAATGGAAACCCTGTCTTTTTTCATGAATCGTAGGAGTAAATATGATAAAATAATACATGAGGTGTTATTATGAAAAACGTATTAAAATCATTCTTCGGATCACTGCTTCTCGTGATACTCTTAATCCTCGTATTATGGTTAGGTTATGTCGGATTTATTGGTGGGCCAGCACGTGCCTATGAGAAAGAAGACCGGCAATATGTAGAAGCAATGATGGACACAATGAAATATGATGAAGCTCAATTGTTGAATCGTTTTTCATATGATCAAGTCTATTATATTACTCAAGTTAAAGATGCTGATGCATCCTTTATCGTATGGTTTAATAAGGATTTATCAAAACTAGAAAAACATGATTTAGTAAGTAAAGATAAAGTAAGTGAAATTGCAACCCGTTATGGCATGAATGAAAAGAACATTAGTTATGGAGTTTATAAAAACAAACTTGTCTTTGTTCTTAAAAACCGTCAACTTGAATTGTTTGTGGATGTAGATACTTTGGATATCTTATTTCAAGTAGGAGGAAATAAAAATGTGGTGGAATAAAGCGTATGTAAATCGTAGAGATTGGATTTTAGATAATCTTGGTGTTTTAAAGTTAACGCCATTACAAACTGTGGTTTTGTTAATGATAGATTTTCTCAATCAACAAAATGATCCTATCACATTGGAGGTCCTTTCCGAAAGAACGGGTATTGAGATGAATAAGATTGACGAGTTAATTCATGATCTTGTTCGTCAAGAACTGCTCACTATCAAAGTTGAGGGAATGGGTCTTGAATTTTGTATTGATGGTGTTTTCCAAGAAGGTGTTGTCTATGATTATGTGGATCAAGGAATCTTCGAAGTATTTGAAACTGAGTTTGGAAGACTCTTATCTCAACATGAACTTGTGATGTTGAATGGTTGGCTGTCAAAGTATTCAGAAGAAAATATCTTAGATGCTTTGAGAGCAGCAATTATTTATAAGAAAGTATCGATGAATTATATTAATTCTATTTTAGTTAATAACGAAAAAGAAAAGACGGTGTAAGCGTGAAGACTGAAGAAATCTTGGATATATTACGAATGGAGTATCCTAATGTTAAAGGGGAGTTAGAACATGAAAATGTTTTCGAACTTTTAATTGCTGTTGTGTTATCGGCACAAACTACGGATGCTGCTGTTAACAAAGTTACACCTAAATTATTTGAAGCATATCCTACGCCTGAAGCAATGGCTCAAGCGGATGTGAAGGATGTTGAGAGGTATCTTCAAACGATTGGTCTTTATCGTAATAAATCTAAGTTTATTATTCAGTGTTCGAAACAACTCGTTGATGAATTTGGTGGTGAAGTTCCTCACACTCGAAAAGAGTTAATGTCTCTTTCGGGAGTAGGTAGAAAAACTGCCAATGTTGTATTATCAGAAGGATTTAAGATTCCTGCTATTGCAGTTGATACGCATATTGAACGTGTAGCAAAACGGTTGAAGCTTGCGAAACCCAATGATTCTGTTGAGCAAGTAGAGACCAAGTTAATGAGAAAGATACCGAAGGAACAATGGGCTGAAGCACATTTACTACTTTTATTGTTTGGACGTTATCACAGTACAGCTCGTGATACACGAGATGCATTTGATGTATTAGAAGAATTGAAGGAGAAACATTCTGTATGAAAAAATTAAGCACATTAAAAATTGCCCAGTGGGTCAATGGAACATGCCAGGAAGAAGCATTCGTTGATGGTATTAAAGTAGATACTCGATTTATAGAACCTAATGATTTGTTTGTATGTCTTGTAGGAGAACGTGTGGATGGGCATGATTTCGCACAACAGGCCATTGATAATGGTGCTACTGCATTAATCGTCTCCTCAAAGCTAGATGTTGATGTACCACAAATCATCGTTGCGGATACATTGGAAGCATTAAGGATGCTTGGAAGAAGTTACCGTGATACATTAAATGCTTTCTTCATAGGAATTACTGGAAGTAATGGTAAAACATCAACTAAAGATATTTTAAAGAGTCTTTTTTCAAGATTAGGAACTACGGTCGCAACTTATAAAAATCAAAACACTGAAATTGGCACCTATCTCAATCTATTTAGAATGGATGAAGACACGCAGTATGGTATCTTTGAAATGGGCTTAGACTATGAAGACGATGTAGCACTAATGGCATCGGTTGTGAAACCTAATGCCGCAATCGTTACAAGTCTTGCACCTGCACATATGCAAAACTTTAATAACATTGAACATATTGCTAAAGAGAAGTTTAAAATCTTTGATCATGTTCAAAATGAAGACCTTGCGTTCTATCAAGGTGATTTTGAAATCTACCGAGAATTAGCAGGACCTAGATTTCATACATTTGGATATGAAGATTCAAATGAACTCGTAGTCTCAGATGTCGAATCATCCAACCGTGGCATCTCATTTAAAGTTAATAATCAAGACTATACTTGTAATCTAATTGGGGGTCATCAAGCATCCAATTGTGCTGGAGTCATCGGATTGGCACAAAAAATTGGAATCAGTGAAGATGCCATTCAAAATGGATTGAACCAGGTTGCTCTTACAGGGTTACGTACGGAACTTGTAACAAAGTTTGAATCACTCGTACTCTTAGATGCTTATAAATCTAATCCGGTGAGTGCAAAGTACGCGCTCGAACTTCTATCTGAATATCAGTATGAGGGAGATCGTATTGCGGTCTTATCAGATATGGTGGAACTTGGAAGTCAGAGTGAACAAGCTCATAAAGAAGTGTTAGATGAGATATTAAAATATCCTAATATCGTTAAAGTCATGACACTTGGGCCAGAATTCGAAATGGTCATTAATAAATATGGTTATGACAAAGAACGTTTCATTAATGATTCAACCTATGAATCATTTGAAAAGCGTGTTAAGCCATATTATCATCAACACGTTATGATACTAATTAAAGGATCACGTTCTTATCAATTAGAACGCTTAATGAAAGAGGATAAGTAAGATGAATAAAAAAAGAATCGGATTATTATTTGGATCAGTAAACAGCGAACACGATATTTCAGTAGCAAGTGCAGCATCTGCACTTGCACACTTCCCTCATGATCGTTATGAATGCGTTCCTATTTATATTTCTAAAGATGGAAAATGGAATGTTGGAGACTTCACTCCTGAAGAACTTGAAACGATGACATTTACAAATTGTCAGGAACTTGCACTTACCTTTAATTTAGATAAACCAGGATTCATGAATCTTGTGACTCAAGAACCGGTACTCTTAGATGGAGCACTCCTAGTCTTACACGGACAAATGGGAGAGGGTGGCCACGTTCAAGGGCTATTACATTGTGCAAACATTCCCTTTACCGGCTCGGATGTCTTAGGGTCATCCCTTTGCATGGATAAAGCATTTACACATGCTGTATGTGAGAGCAATGGCATCAAAATGGCACAATATCAAACAATTCATAATATTGCGGAATTAGATATGGCCCATGTCAATTATCCTTGTATTGTGAAACCAACACGTGAAGGATCATCATTTGGTGTAACTTATGTTGAAGATGAAGAAGGACTCTATAAAGCATGTGAGTTTGCTTTCAAATATGATAGTAAAATTCTTGTCGAAGAATATATTGATGGTGTAGAAGTCGGATTATCAATTCTCAAGACAAAAAACGAGTTTATTATTAGTGATGTTGACCAAGTGAACGTAACGGGTGCTGTATTTGATTTCCAAGAGAAATATCATCCTCATGCAACTGAAACACTTCGTGTATCAACATATCCAAAAACACTAAGAGATGCAATCCGTAACCAAGGTGCAATTATTTTTGATCTTCTTGATTGCCGTCATATTGCACGTTTAGACTTCTTTGTGACAAAAGATGATCAATTCTATCTTAATGAAGTGAATACAATGCCAGGTTTTACTAAGAATTCTCGTTACCCAATGATGTTACAAAATGTTGGTGTAGAGTATACAGAACTTATGGCTAAGATGGTTGAGGATATCTTATGATCGATAGCGTAAATGTTATTGTTGATGAAGCAGCTATCGAGCATAATACGAAACTCTTACGTCAAACATTAAAACCAGAAACCAAGATTATCTCAGTTATCAAAGCAAATGGATATGGTTGTGGTTTAACTCAAGTTGCTCACACATGTGAGAAATTAGGAATCGACATGCTAGCAGTTCTTGATGTTGACCAAGCTGTTGATTTGCGAAATGATGGTATTACGCTTCCTATCATTCTCTTAGGAGCAACCCTTGAATCGAATTTTCAATATCTCATTGATTTTGACTTAACCCAAGCAGTTATTAATATGGAATACGCCCATAAATTAGATGCCTTTGCGAAAGCAAATAATACTAAAATCAAAGGCCATATCAAAGTTGATACGGGATTAAATCGATTGGGACTTAAAACGTATGAAGAAGTTCGTTCATGTTATGACTTAGAAGGTTTAGATATTACAGGTATTTATTCTCACTTTGTCGAAGCTCAAAGCTATGATGGCGATGCTACAGAATTTTCAAAAAATCAAATTCGTCGTTTTAATGAAGTTCTTGAAAAACTTCATGATGAAGGTATTGATACGAAGATGACTCACATGCAAAACAGTCCTTCCATCATTCATTTTGGTGATCTAGGGTATTCAGCTGTTCGTTGTGGTATGGTCATGTTTGGCCTTTACCATCCATCACAATTAAACGAATCTCTTCATGATGGATACAAACCTGTCCTTAGCATGGAAGCACGTATCTGTATGGTTAAAGAGATTAAGAAAGGTGAGTTCGTAGGCTATGGACGTACCTTTACTGCAACACAAGATATGAAACTTGCGACAGTCACTGCAGGATATTGTGATGGTGTTATGAAGAGTCTATCCTTAAATGGTGGTGGCGTTATGGTAAATGGACATCATTGCCCTATTACTGGAGATATCGCAATGTCACAGTTTATGATTGATGTTACAGGCATCGATTGTGAAGTTGAGGATAAGGTTATGATATTTGGTCATGAAGATCAAACTATCTATGATTACATCCAAATTACAGGACAATCTATTAATGAATTAATTAGTCTAATTCGTTATACTGTTCCAAGAATTTATGTAAACCCAATTAAATAAACGAGAGCACATGGATTCATGTGCTCTTTTCTTATATTAAAAAAACCGCTCCTTATTTAAGGAACGGTTCATTTTTATTTAGTCAGCAATTACTAAGGTTACTGTTTTTCCACTCTGACTTGATAGTGGGAAGGAAGTAACTGTTTTTCCATCAACGATGAATCCTTTTACAAGTTTGGAATCATCGTTTGAGGGATTTTGGAATGTCACAATCTTACCGTACGCTGCTTTATAGTTAGCGGCAGATTGTTTACCATCTGCTTTAACTTCACGATCAGCAAGTGTTACGTTGTATTCAGTTTCAGCCATTTGTTTTTGCGTTACATTTTGGTTTGAATAATCAGGATTGATTTTCATAATTGTATCGTAATTGTACTTGTCACTGAATTGGTAAGAAGTTTTTGGTTCTTTCGTAGAGCCGATTGATTTTAACCACTCATTGAATGAGAAGATTGAATCCCCAATGAAGCGACTAAAGTCTTGAGATACTGGAAGTGCTCCAACATCAATGTCTTCACAGACTTCATTAGACTTCATATTTGGTGCTTTATCATAGGTATAGTATGAACATACTTGTACTTTGTCAGTTGCTTTAGGAGCACTGATTGTGAGTGAGATGTTTTCTGATTCTGAAAGTTCTTCTTTTACAGGGCTACCGTTTACACGTATCTCTGTTTTATAACGTACAGCACCATAGATCCATGTTTCATCATAAATCTTAGCACCAGTATAAACTGCACCATCAGGAGCTGTCATGGTTAGTTTGCTATCTGCTACCTTAAGTTTTTCAGGGTTTGGATAAGCGGATAATGCGACATCAAATTTAATTGTATTCTTAGATGCTGATGCAGTTACTTTTTGGCTTGATAAGCTATCGAGTGATTGTGCAGTAGCTTCTTTAAGTGATGCGAATTCTTTCTTAATGTATCCTGTTGTTACTAAATCCTTATTCATATCAGGAAGTGGTGATTGATAAGGGAATGGTCCTTTAATATGTGTAATTTGTGTTACAGAACTTGGTACGGGAATATCAGTACCTGGTCCATATTGTTTATCAAGTTCATTGAATAGGTAACCATTTAACTTACCAGCAAGGTTGAACTGGTGTTCTGCTGATGTAAAGTAAGGACGGTTATCTTTGGATGGTAAATCAAATCCAGTCCATGTAGCAATACTAAATTTACTTGAAGCACCAACCATCCAACGTTCTTTTTGATTACCAGCTGGGATACCATAGAGTGATCCATCAGTTTGTTCCCAACGTTGTGTACCCGTCTTACCAAAGATTGGATAGCCACGTTTCATTGGGTTTGCTGTCCAGTTTTGAGGTTGTTGCATAACATCTAACATTCCTCGTGTTGCAAGGTAAGCAGCGCCGTCTGATAGGATTTGTGTTGAAGGGTATTCTGGAATCAGTGGTGGTGTATTTTCATCTGGGAATTCAACTTTAGTTACTGTATGTGGTTCAATATATTTACCTTCATTAAAGAGGACGGTATAAGCACCAGCAACTTGTACAGGACTCGCAGGGAATGATCCCCCAATTCCGTAACCAAGGTTAAATTGTTGATCTTTATTCTTAACAGATGAGAACCCTATGTTATAAAGATAATCAACCATCGCATCTTCACCGATTTTCTCAACAACCCCTTTTAATGCTTTTACAGCAGGGATATTTCGTGAATCACCGATTGCTTGCTTCAATTCGATTTCACCTTGGAAGGCACGGTCATAGTTATAAAGCGTTCCACCGCTATTGGTATATGCGATTGGTTCGTCAGTAATGACATGGCTAGTTGCCCATCCGAGATATTCAAATGCAGGTGCATAGTCAACAATTGGTTTGATTGTAGAAGCAGGTTGTTTCAATGTTTGTGTACCACGTGGATTACTTAAGGCATTAACATAGTCATAACCTCCGACAATACCTTTTATTTCACCAGTAGCATTTTCAATAACAACAGATCCCATTTGTATTTCACGGTCTTTACCATGATTTAAATTAGCAACTTCACGGTTTTGAACTTTATCAATAGCTTGTTGTACTTCTTTATTCATCGTTGTATGAATAATCATTGTTGTTGTTGCAGGATCTTTACCTGTTAACTTCTTAACATCTTTCATGACTTGGTCAGTAAATGCTAAGTAAGGTGTACCGACTGAATCAACATTGTTCGTTGAGTTATCAACAAGTAAGTTTTCAACTTTAACATTACGTGCTAATTCTCGTTCTTCTGAAGTGATGTATCCGTGATACTCCATCAAGCTTAGAACTTCTTGCGTACGTTTGTTTACTGTTTCAGAGCTACTGTAATAAGGTGAGTAACCATAAGGGGCGTTGAGAACTCCAGCAAGGAATGCTGATTCAACTAAAGAGAGTTCTGAAACTTCTTTACCGAAGTATGCCTTTGCTGATTGACCAACACCACGAACCATTTGTCCGCCTCGTCCAGCACCAAAATCAATGCGGTTTAGATATTGTTCTAATATCATTTCTTTTGAAAGAATGTTATTACGTTCTACTTTTTCAGCAAGGTAAATTTCTTGAATCTTACGAGAAATACCACCAGAACCTGAAGAAGCAGCACCTGTAATAGCACCTTCTTTATCACCATCATTCACAAACAATGAGTTTTTAATTAATTGCATGGTGAGTGTCGATCCACCTTGTCCAAATGAGATACGACCACGTTTTAGCGAATCAAATAAGTTTGAGAACGCTGCTTTAGTAAAACGAGGAACGTCGAATCCATTGTGTCCAAAGAATCGAGAGTCTTCAATAGATACAAGTGCATCAACTAATGAAACAGGTAGTTCATCATATTTAACGTTATTACGTTGAACCATACCTGTATTAGCGATTACTTCCCCTTTATCATCGAGAATTGTTGAAGACGCTGTTGGAATAAACGAACTGCTTGTAACTTCAGGTGCGTTGCGAATGTTCTTCCATGCAAAGGCACCGACAACCATCGTTCCGATAAGTCCAATGGAAACGATTGTGATTAAGATATAAGCAACAATGCGTTGGGCACGAGGACCTTCTTTTTTGGGCTTATTCTTTTTAACAATCTTTTTCTTGGTTTTCTTTGGGTTATTATCAGAGTTTGATGCATTCACAACTTCTGATCGTTTCCCGTTAGGAACCATTTCATTTTTGTTATTTGTCATAACTACTCCTTTTAATGTAATCATCAATGATCATAATATAATCGCAAGGTACTTGATAGGTACCAGAGACTTCATATCCAACAGACCGAATCCATTGGATGCTCAATGAACGTACATCATCTTGATTAATATGTTTAATTAAATCTTCAGCGAAGATTAAATAGGTTTCATCCAATGCATTAAATCGAATGATTAAGAATGCAATGGCACCATGGCGTTTGACGGCCTTAATGTGATTGAGCTGATGCTCGTGTAATGAAGCTAAAGGAAATAACGTCTTATTTTTAGTTTCTTTGGCTTCAAAATCAAGGGCATACCCCTGATAAACGCCTTGATAATCTGTCGTCGAGGCATGGCGGAAATAAGCTTCTGTTATCTTAGCTTTATTTCGAGAAGGATAGTCAACATTCACAATTTGAATCGGTGTCGGTTTTTTATGAACGACAGCTCTATCTTTAAAGAGATAGGCTTCATTTGTTTTGTTGATATCTTCTTCCAGACTCATTCCACGTCGACTGGTTATTCCAAGACTTTTTTGTTTGGAATTCACTTTTTTCCCACTAGGGTACTGTATCATGCAATCACCATGGTTATTATACTATAAACAAGGGAAAATATCACAAAATATCCATTTAGACACCATCCATATAACATGAAAACTAACTAAACATGTGGTTTATGTAGATTTTGTGAAAGATACCATCTTCTATTGATAAGAATTAAATAAGGTGCTTGCAGTCCTAACGGTTATTTGAGATAATAATAACGAGGTGAAATTTATGGGACAAAAGTTAACAAAAGAAACTATTTTCGACAAAGAATTTCATGTAGACTTTAAGGGCTATAACGCTATTGAAGTTGATGAATTCCTTGATGATGTTATTCAAGATTATGAGTTTTTTCAATCAATTATTGAACAACAACAAGAATTGTTAGATAAGTATGAAGAAACTTTAGCTCAACAACGTCGTAGTTTGCTTGAGTTGGAGAGTAAGAACCGGGTTTCACAAGAATTTCCAAGTCAATTCAGTCATGTTGATATTCTTAAACGTATCTCACGTTTAGAACAAGCTGTATTTGAAGGAAATAATCAATAATTAAATAACACGAAAGATAATCGCTGCATGTAAATGTAGAGGAAAGTCCATGCTCGCACAATCTGAGATGGTTGTAGTGTTTGTGCTTGGTGAAAAAATAAGCCAAGGTATAGAGGCATCTATAACGGCGGATCAACATCCTAAGGGAAACTATGGATCGAGACTATAAAAGTGCCACAGTGACGAAGTTTCATTCGAAAGAGTGAAAGTGGAACGAGGTAAACCCCATAAGCGAGAAACCCAAAATTGGTAGGGGAGCTTGCAAGATCGAATTCAAGATTAAGCAGGGTGAAATATATATTTCACAGATAAATGATTATCACGACAGGACATGGCTTATTGAGTGTTAATGCATTAAAGGACTTCGGTCCTTTTTTTGTTTTTATCCACAGTTTAATTAAGATTGTAAAAGTTGGTGATGATTGTTATAATCTTAATGAATGACATTAAGGAGGTTGCAGGTTTGGAAAACATTGGAATAATATTAAAAAACCGCCGTGAAGAGCTTGGATATTCACTTGAAGATGTCAGTATTAAAACGAAATTGTCAACGATTCAACTTAATGCAATTGAAGAGGGGAACATTCAATTTTTTAAAGATGACTTATCGTATTTGAGTTACTTTGTTCGTTACTATGCGAATGCTCTAGACTTAAATTATGATGAACTTCGAGATTCACTTGATGAAACGATTAATGAGTTTACACATACGATGAGTGTGACACAAATTCAAAAAAATGAGGATATTAATAATAATATTCAAAATCGAGTTAAGAAGAGTGTTGTACCTACAAAAGTTAAGAAATCGAAAGGTTTGGATTTAAAGAGTTTTGGGCTGGTCTCATTTGTAATCATTATTAGTGGACTCTTAGTGTTCGCATTCTTTACAAAGATTCTACCCATGATTCAAGATGCTCAAGATCCAATCAATAAACCAGAAGTCATTGTTCGTCCACAAGATGAAAATGATACGGAAACTGAGACTAAAGAACCAGAGAAAAAACCTGAAGAAACTGCAAAGAAAGTCGTCATTAAAAAGATTGACGCTAAAAACTATGAAGTTTCTGGATTTAAGCCTGGCGAAAATGTGGTATTTGATTTGAAGATTGCGAATGCTTCCTGGATTGAAGTCTACGAAAATACCAAACGTATGGCCAATCCGGTTCCTAAGGTATACCAACCCAATGAAGAAGTAAAAGTTATCGTTCAACCACAAAAGGATACATTTGTAGAAATTCTATTTGGTTATGCACAAGGAAATGGGCTCACCATCGATGGCGAAACGGTCGAAGTTGATGAATCTGTTTCAGGTCTCGCAGGAAAAGCAAAACTAAATTTCAAGTTTGTAGAGGAGTAAGCAATGAATTTATCGAATAAACTAACAGTGTTTAGAATTATATTAATACCAATTATTGTGTTGGTGGAATTATTCCCCTATGCATATTTCAATATCTCTATACCTTATATCTCAATTGATTTTGTGACATTATCGTATAAAAATATTGCAGTGTTGGTGCTTTTTACAGTAGCATCTTTCACTGACTTCTTAGATGGTTACATAGCAAGAAGTCGTAATCAAATTACAGTATTTGGAAAATTCTTAGATCCAATTGCTGATAAACTATTAGTGAATACATTATTTATTATCTTTGCTGTACAAGGTGTTGTGCCTGTCGTGGCTGTACTAATTATGATATGGCGCGATACTGTGGTGGATGCTGTTCGAATGCTTCTATCACAAAAAGGTCTCGTAATGGCTGCTGGTTATTTAGGTAAGGTTAAAACAGCAGCACAAATGATTGCAATTATTTTAGTGTTACTTAATAACTTACCATTTGAATTGTATAATATCCCAGTTTCATCCATTGCAGTATGGTTTGCTACATTAATGTCACTTCTTAGTGGTGCATCTTATGTTATTCAAAGCCGTGCTTACATCAGTGAGACAATCTAGGGTTTATTCAAAACTTAACGTATACTAACGTTAGAAGGAGATGCTTATGGAACAAAATAAAAGAGACAAAGATTTAGATGATGCAATAAAACAAATTGAGAAACAATTTGGTAAAGGTTCCATTATGAAATTAGGAGAACGCTCCGCTGTTGATGTTGATGCAATCAGTTCAGGATCATTGAGCTTGGATGCAGCATTGGGTATAGGTGGCTATCCTAAGGGTCGTATTATAGAAATATATGGACCTGAATCAAGTGGGAAAACAACACTTGCATTACATGCTATTGCTGAAGTACAAAAAGCTGGCGGAAAAGCTGCATTTATTGATGCGGAAAACGCGATTGATCCCATTTATGCTCGCAACTTAGGCGTTAACATTGATGAATTAATCTTGAGTCAACCTGATAGTGGTGAACAAGGTCTTGAAATTGTGGATGTCTTGGTTCGAAGTGGTGCTGTTGATCTTATTGTTGTTGACTCGGTAGCTGCTCTTGTTCCGCAAGCTGAGCTTGATGGTGAGATGTCTGATGCTCAAGTAGGGCTTCAAGCACGTATGATGTCAAAAGCAATGCGTAAGTTATCTGGTGGGATGAACCGTGGTAATTGTACCGCAATCTTCATTAACCAATTACGTGAAAAAGTAGGGATTATGTTTGGTAACCCTGAAACAACACCAGGTGGTCGCGCGTTGAAATTCTATTCATCCGTTCGTCTTGATATTCGTCGTTCTGAACAAATTAAACAGGGTAGTGACATTGTTGGTAATAAAGCAAATATTAAAGTTGTTAAAAACAAGGTTGCTCCACCATTTAAAGCAGTCCAAGTTGAAATTATCTATGGTAAAGGAATTAGTTACTTAGGTGAAGTCATTGATATGGGTGTAGACTTTGATCTTATTAATAAGAGTGGATCATGGTATTCATACAAAGATGAAAAAATTGGTCAAGGACGCGAAGCAGTTCGTGTATTCTTAGAAAATAATCCTGAGATTACGGAAGAAATTGCATCACAAATTCGTGAGCGCATCATGCCAAAAAGAGATAGTGAAAATATTGAAGAAACAAAAGACAAAGCGTAATGCTTTGTTTTTCTTTGCCTTCTTGGTTGGAAGTGGTTTCATGAACCGAGTGGTCATGATTTAGTTCTTGTGAAAATGTGCTAAATACAGTATTATATATATGTTAGGAAACTAATATAATGATTTAAAGAAGGAAGAGGAATAAGATGAATACAACAATTCTACTATATTCCATCTCGACCGGTATTATAGTTTTAGTGGTAACGATTCTTGCGATGGTCGTTATCAACAAAAATGGCTTAAATCGTTCTAAAGAATTATCAAAAAACATCATTAAAGAAGCAGAAGAAAAAGCTGAAACTTCAATGCGTCAAGCACAACTAGAAGCTAAAACGCAAGCCTATGAAATTAAGCTAAATGCTGAAAAAGAACTTAAGAATCAACAACATGAAATGCAAGAATATGAAAGAAAATTAGATCGTCGTGAAGAAAACTTAAACAATCGTGATGCTAATCTTGTAATTCGTGATAAAGAAATGTTGCATAAAGAACGAGAACTGGATTCAAAGAGTCTCGAACTTACAAAGATGGAACAAGTTTTAAGTGAACGTACTGAAGTTCAGTTACAAGAGCTTGAAAGAATTGCTTCCATGCCAGCATCTGAAGCTAAAGAAGAACTTTTTGATATTGTTGAAAAACAAATGGAACAAGAAGTACTCGCATATATTCGTGATCGTGAAGAGATGGCTCATCAAAGAGCTGAAGACGTCGCAAGAAACATAATCTCTTTGGCTATTTCACGTTATGCACAAGAAGAAACTACGCAAAGAACATCTTCAGTGGTTACACTACCAAGTGAAGAAATGAAGGGACGTATTATTGGTCGTGAAGGTCGTAACATTCGTGCATTTGAAAATGCTACGGGTGTGGATCTCTTAATTGATGATACTCCAGAAATAATTACACTTTCATGTTTTGATCCAATTCGTCGTGAAATCGCACGAATGTCACTTGAAACACTCATGGTGGATGGTCGCATTCAACCAGGACGTATTGAGGAAGTTGTAGATAAATCGCGTAAAGAACTCTATCAAGTCATTCAAAAAACAGGTCAAGATACCTTATTTGATTTAGGTATCAGTAAGATGGATAAAGAAATTGTAACGGTATTAGGACGTTTGAAATATCGTTATAGCTATGGTCAAAATGCTTTGGCCCACAGTATTGAGGTTGCAAACCTTGCAGGAATGATGGCAGCTGAACTTGGCTTAAATCAAAAACTTGCAAAACGTGCAGGTCTCTTACATGATATTGGAAAAGGTTTAGATTTTGAAATGGAAGGATCTCACGTTGAATTGGGAGTGCGTCTTGCTAAGAAGCATAACGAACATCCGGTGGTTATCAACGCGATTGCATCTCACCATGGTGATACAGAAGCTACAAGTGCTATTGCTGTCTTAGTTGCTGCTGCAGATACATTAAGTGCTGCACGACCAGGAGCACGTTTCGAAAGCTTTGAAAACTACATTCAAAGACTCGAAGAACTTGAAGCTATCGCTACGACTCGAGAAGGCGTACAACGTGCATTCGCAATCCAAGCGGGTCGTGAACTCCGTGTTATGGTTATTCCCGATGCAGTAAGTGATCTCGAAACCGTTAAGTTAGCACGAGAAATTCGTGAAGAAATCGAAGAAAAACTAACTTATCCAGGTCAAATTAAAGTGAATGTTATCCGTGAACTTCGTGCTCAGGAGATTGCGAAGTAATGAAGATTTTGTTTATAGGTGATATCGTAGGAGCGAGTGGTCGACAAATTGTTGTCGACCACTTACCTATGATGAAGGAAAAATATGACATTGATTTTACCATAGCGAATGGTGAAAATGCTGCGCATGGGAAAGGGATTACTCGTAAGATATACAATCAACTCACTGAAGCTGGTGTTGAATGTATTACGATGGGAAATCATACCTTTGCTAAAAGAGAAATATTCGATGACTATGAGTATTGTCCGAATCTATTGGTTCCAGCAAATATTGAACCGGTTGAGTTTGGGAACTACTACAAGATTTTTGATGTTAAAGGAAAATCAGTCTGTGTAGCAAATATGTATGGTGAAGCATTTATGAATCGAGTTGGGGGAAGCCCTTATCCATTCATGGATGAACTTCTTGAAAATACAAACTGTGATTTCTATTTCGTTGACTTCCATGCTGAGTCCACCAGTGAAAAAATGCTGTTTGCTCATGTATACCAAAATGATATTGATGTTTGTGTCGGAACACATACTCATGTTCAAACTGCAGATGAGCGCTTGATTGGTCAAGTCGCTTATATTACAGATGTTGGTATGTGTGGTGCGAAAGATAGTATCATTGGACGCGATGTTGAAGAGATATACGAAAATGTAATTCTTCAAGAAAAAACATACTATACGGTTGCGAAGGGTGAATCCTTCATCAATGCAGTTGTCGTAACTGTGAATGATGAAACGATGAAATCCGAAAAAATTGAACGTATACAAATTGGTTAAACGGAAGTGACCTAGTTTTGTGAGACACTCATAAAAAAAATTAACCTAGGATTCTAGATTCTCGATACTTTACCGGGGATTTAAATTCCAGTTTTGCTTGTACTCGTGTGTTGTTATAATGTTTAATAAAGTTTATCACAGTTTGTGATATAATTTCATTGGAACTTTTCAGTTCTGGATATCGATAGAACGTTTCAGACTTTAAGGTGGAATGAAACGATTCGATTGGAGCGTTATCTGCAGGTGTGCCTTTTCGGGACATACTCATGGTAATGCTCTTTTTATATACTGTTTCCTGATAGATTTTTGATGTATACACGGTTCCTTGATCCGAGTGAAGTATACACCTATGCTTTATTTCAGGAAGTTGATTTAAGGTATCCAGCACAAAATTTGTATCCTGTGTATCGTCCAACGAAAAAGCAATAATTTCGCCATTATAAAGATCCATAATAGTAGATAAATATAATGTTTTTTCTCCCCATGGAAGATATGTAATATCCGTTGACAGTTTCTCTAATGGACGATTTGCGGTAAAGTCACGATCAATTATATTACTGGCAACAATCGATTCTTTTCCTTTAACGTGTTTAACTTTCTTAGGTTTAACCCTACATTGTAGATTGAATTTTTGCATAATTCTCTGAACAGTATTTTTATTTAAATGGTTTCCTTCGTCTTTAAGTATTCCTTTTATTGTACGATAACCATATTCATAATTCGTTTCTTTGCATTTTGATATTACTATTCTCTCATTATAAGAAATTTCATTTACTTCTATTTTGTTTTTCCATCTGTAGTATGTTGATCGAGGAATATCAAATAACTCTAGAATTAACTTAATTGGCATCAAATCCTTGAATTCATTTACAATCTCAATGATTATTTGTGGTACCACTTCCTTTCCTTCTCTTTGTACTTTTTTAATATCTTTATTTGATTCTCCAATATTTTGTTTTTAATTTCTAAACTTTCTTCTTTCGACCTGTCAGTTGGTCCATGACCATAACTATATTGTTGTCCAGGTGACTGTGACAATCTCTCAATTTCACCATCACGATACCAGTAGTACCAAGTGTATACTTGCGATTCACTTTTAATATCTAACATCACCTGAATTTCTTTTACGCTGTATCCCTCTTCTTTGAGCTTGATTGCTTCTAGTTTAACCTCTAGAGGGTAATAATTGTTTTTCTTAGCCATAATATAAAAGCACCTCCTATTGTACTTGTCATTGTCTAACAACGATTGTACGAATACAAGGTGCTTCTTTTTTTATTGTGTCCCACTAAACTAGGTCAGTGCCAACGGTACTTCGGTACCGTTTTTTTTATACAAGCAAAAAGCGTGTTTCCTTAGGTGAAATATGCTATTTTAATAACTATTAGGGTTAAATGTTATTATTTTGTAATTATTTTAAATATTTTGACTATTTTTAAAACTATTTGCAAACTCCAATCGTTATATTAGTGTATCGATAGGAGGCCATGATGAATGACGATGCAATTAAAGCATTATTGTTAGAGGATCTTGCTGAATTCCAAGTCAGTGATGATTATCGCCAACAAATGTGGATAGAAATATTAGCGGCCCTTGAAAGAATGTTAGAACCGGATAACGGTGGAAATTAGGAATGGGGATAAGAATGTCAGTTTCCAAGGATGCAAAGAGTATTAAATCTGATAGACCAAAAGACTTTGAAGAACTTTATAATGAAACACACAAAATGGTATTTTATATTATTTCGAGACTCGTACGTAATCACCATACTGTACAAGACCTTGTCCAAGATACTTATATCAGTGCGTTTGAAAATATTGATCAACTCGATGATCTCGATAATTTCCAAGCATGGGTGAATCGTATTGCTTCTAATAAAGCAAAGGATTTCTTAAAGAAGAAAAAACCGAACCTGTTTACAGATCTTGTTAAAGAATCCGATCAAGATTATACATATGAAGTTAAAGACACTCATACTTTTGATCGACCTGATATTTTTGCTGGAAACCAAGAAGTTACCAATGTAATTCAAGAAGTATTATTTCAAATTCCTGAAGACCAACGTTTATGTGTGATGATGTTCTATTTTGAGGATATGACGACACGTGAAATAGCTGAATCTTTAAATGTAAGTGAGAACTCAATTAAAAGCCGATTACGGTATGCTAAAGAAAAGATTAAGCACCTTTTAGAAGCAGCAGAAGGCGATGGCTTCCATCTCTATGGATTCAATCCACTTGTGTTCTTCATAGCAGGTATGAAGGCTTCTCCAAACATAATTCCCTTTGATTCAGGTATGGTCTTTCAAAACATAACTCAGAGTTTGAATGGCGCGATGTCTGGTGCGACTGATAATTTAATTCTTAAGCACAATTCAAATCAATTCAGTCAGACAGTTCAGACATTTGTTGTCACTGCTTGTTCCTTAACATTGTTTATGAATATGATAATGCCGCAAGATGATCCATTCTCATTGCCTTATATCGATACAAAAACGTCATACGAGAATACACTTTCAGATAACCAGGAAGTGTATGACGATCAATCGCTCCCCAGTACTACGAATAATTCAACGATAACTCATCATTCCCCCGATGAGCCGGTTACTTTAATGACACAATCAGAAGTTAACCTTATCGAATACCTAGACATTCGTATTACTGGAACGAGTGGTAATGCGGTATTGGCGCTTGCCCTTAAACCAACTCAAGATGTTGGTTTAAATCAATATTTACAATCAATTAAAATAAATTCAAATAAAAATACAAAACTAAAAAATAACGAAACGATTTCCTTTGAGGCTCAAGCTCCAGCACATGAAAATTATGTACTGAAGAAAAAAACATGGGATTATACTGTTTCAAATTTAAAAGAAAATAATCAAGTCACATCATCGAAGCCGAGTGGTGATATTTCATATGTTAAAGATGTTAAAAATTTTGTAGATGCTTACTTGTCCGACACAAGCATATTAGAGATGTATCTAAATCAAAATCAACGTGATGTTGAAGGGAATTTACTTACTTTTGATGCAGGAAGTACTTATCGAAAAATGACAACTCATATTGGTACAGATTCAAAATATCGATATGGTTATGTGGAATATCAAATTGACGCAAATACGATACCAGTTTACTTAGGGATACTTGTTAAGATTCCAATCGAATCAAGTGATAATCTCGATGTAACATCAGCAGTTTCTAAAGATGCATCCTTCAACCTTAAAAACTATTTGGGTAACGATGCAATACACTGGGATCAATGAGATGAAGGGGATGACTATGAAGCATTTTAAAAAGAGCAGAAGTTTGCTTATTTTCACGCTAATTGTGGCACTTTTCACAGCAAATATCAGTGTTTATGCAGATGAAAATAAAAATAGTACTCAAGACATTAATGACTTACAGCGTTCTTTATTTAAAGAGTATAAAATTGATGTGGTTGAAGATGACCATAAGGATGCACACTTAGAAATAGAACTTAAATGGAACTTAGATGACGATACTTCTAAAGCCATCGAATCCGATTCATACTATGAAGTCGCGTTACCTAAGTCATTAATTAACGTAAAACTTAAGGAATCGGATTCAGGTGTTCAGCTAGTTGAAAATAAGCTTAGTGTTTCTTTAAATTTAAAGGAAAAAATAACATCTGGAACAATATTACTGAGTGCACACCTCAGTGACGAGTTCTTAGATCAAGATAATTTAATTTTAGATTTGAGTTCAATCTCCAAAGAGTTTGAACCTTTTCGCATTTCACTTCCAACTCTTGATGATCAAGATGAAACACACTTAGACTTACCCGTGAAGATTTCGCGTTTTACTCTTAAACCTGAAGCTTCTAAAGATACTTATTATTCTGGGGAAGAAATTCTTATGTATGTGGGCATGTCTTTGGGACGCGATAGTGGAACCATGAATCATGCAACACTTGAGATAAAAATTCCAAAAACTTATTTAGATGTGGAATCTCTTGTTATTTCAGATATGAACAGTGAGCATGAAAAAAAGGTACGTATTGAAGAAGAATTTGTAATAATACGATATTGGAACTTTCCAGTAGCGTCCGGTGTTTCTATGGACTTACCGTTCAAATTTAAAATGTTAAATGGAAAAACTCCTGACAAGCATTCGTTAAACATTGAAGCTACCCTTAAAAATGATGCAGATCAAAGCATCTTAGCTGAAACAACAGAAACAATTACACTACAAACTCAATCACTCAACCTTACAAGTCGAATCAATAATAATCTTAATGGTCGGGATAGTGTCGGGGGATTGAAAGTAAATCTAACCCAGGTTACCTTAGTCTTGATTTAAATGAGCTTAGTTTTGTGAAGTTTGCCTACCAACTTTCACCCAATGTATCAAATACTTGGGGAAATCGGGAGTTTGAAAAAATTGTGATTGAATATCAATTACCTGATGGAGCATTCTTTAGCCAAGAAGCTAATAAAAATTGGAGCTATGATGAAAAGAAACGAACTGTTACCTATGTTGATGAACCTCAATCTCCGATTGTTATGGGTTCTAAGTCAAAATCGAGTACAGAACCTCTAAATCTTAAGTTTCCCAACGGAAAAATTGATTCAACGATAGAAGGAAGTTTGAAAATTACAGCTTACCAAAAAGACAGAGGTATGAATGAGGCGCCACTTGTTTGGGAAACACCGTCAACCTTTCGATTAAAGGCGGATATTCCAGCAGTACAAGATCCGATTAGTTTTTATAAGTATGGAGCAGGCACATACTTTGATGCTACGCAGTCAAAGGAAAAAGTAGGGCAATGGCGTATCCGACTGAATAACAGTGCCCAGCCTACCCCAAACAACCGTTTACGCGATGTCATTATTCGTGATTACAATCTCGATAGTCATTTAAAATATACGGGTCTTCAGTTTGATAGTAATTCATTGAATGGATTTATTGGTAGTTTTAATATTGATGTCATCTCTAAAGACCAAAGAAAAACTCGTGTGAAGTCTAATTGGTATCCGACAGGAAAAGAAACTGTATCATTTCAGAATGATGATATTGATTCGATAGAAATTAGTTTTACAGAAGGCAGTTTTCTTGAAGGTGGTAAAAATATAGAATTTTATGTTCTCACTGACTTCAGAGATACGGCATCAAACATTTTATCCCAACATGAGTCACGTCGTTCACTTCATAACTATGCTGCTGTTACTGGAAGACTCCAAAATGGACAAATGGTATCCAAAAGTAGTAGCGATACCTTAACGATTATGAAGGTTGATCCATCAGTTGGAATTCAAAAAGAAATTGATATGCCACAAATTAGTTATTTTCTGAATGATACTGTATCCTATAAGTTGAAAATTCGAGGAACCATGTTAGACAATAAGCAGACTCTCGATAATTTAACTGTCGTGGATTTTATTCCACAAGGTATGAGCTATGTAGAAGGCTCAGGAAGTGTGAAATTCTTTAATATAGTAAAAAGTAACGGTAAGGTTAAATCAGAACCCACAGTTATTCCTAACTATAAAAACAGTGGTAAAACCGCATTAGTTTGGAACTTGGAAACTGTTGAACATACGGGACTCTTGTCAACATCTCTTTCTACATTTTCTGAAGTTACGTATCAACTTCAAATTGGAAAAATGACGGCTATGGGTGATAATGAAAACGAATCGTATCTGACCTGGACGAATAGTGATGTCATTAAACCCTATCAGTCAAACAGCAATAATATGAATGTAACTGACGATATCTACAAACTCAACTTAAATCAAGAAGCACAAATTTCAAGCAGTCGCCGAACGATTCGTTATATAGCGACGCGAGAAGTCATTCTTACGCAAAGAGTTCGTGGGAATCTTGACCAACATCATCTGCTTCCGCCAGGAGAAGCACGAACCGAGCAAGACCAAGACATTTCATATCTTCTTTCAGTATTTAATAATTCAGAAGACCCGATTGATACATTTACTCTTCTAAAAGTATTTCCAACCGAAGGTCAATTGAGTGTGAACGAAGCCATGATTGATCGTAATTTAGATCCAAATACCTTTTACTCAGAAATGACACTTCGGCTCGCAGAACCCGTAAGTGTTCCTGACGGATTTACTGTATCGTATACCCAAGATGCTTACACCCAAGATGAAAGTGATTTTGTTAGAGAGGCTCACTGGCAACAAAGTCTTGATGATTACACACAGGCAACGGCAATCAAAATTGAATTAAAAGATTCGGCGTCACTTGGAAAAGTCACGAATATCGATTTTGAAATCAAACTACGTACCATTGGTGATTATGATGAAGGCTCACGGGCATTAAGCTCTTATGCGATTGCGACAACCCCTACTTTAGATTTCTTTGAATCAAACATATCTGAAGTTCGTTACGTAAAATACAGTGTCAATGGGTTGGCTTTCGAGGATACGAATCGTAATGGTGTTTTTGATACCAATGATGTTCCTTTATCTAATCTCAATGTAAAGTTAGTTGATGAAGAACTTAACCCGACCTTGGATCCATGGGGCAACGTGTATGAAACTCAAACGGATTCTCTAGGGAAGTATACACTTCCAGTGTACACAAAGGGAGCTTACAGGGTTGTTTTTGAAGTTCCTGACGGATATCATGTTACGGATAAAAACATTGATGTGAATGGATCAACTATCGATCATGCGGGAATCTCAGAACGCATTAATCTTGATGAAGAAACGATGACAGACACAATTAATGGTGGTTTTTATGTTGAATCATCACGTTTAACCATTCATAACAAGCTTCGTGATACTGATCAAAAGTTTTACTTTAACAATGATAACTTCGTATATCGAATTTTAATTAACGGTAAGCCTTACAGAGGATCTTATGTTAAGAAAGATATTCGTAATCCACATTTTAACCAAGAAATGGATACTGATTCAGGATTGGTATTCTTTAATAGCTATGAATCTATTGAGATTTTGGGATTGACTCAAGGAATGAACTATCAAGTTGAAGTTTTAGCAAATGATACATATAGTCCAATACCGCACAGTCGCGTAATAAAGGGAGTCATCACTCGCGGTAATCATGATGTAACCTTTGTACACTCACTTCGAAACTTAAAAACAAACTACACAGTCATTAAAAAATGGCAGGGCGGACCCACACTTAAACCGGATATTCAAGTTCAACTTTATCGTGATGATGTTGCTTACGGAAAACCTATAACATTAAAATCTGGTATATTAGAGTACCAATGGCAAGATTTACCTTTACAAGATGAACAAGGTAAGAAGTACCGCTATCATGTTGATGAAGTGAATGTACCTCATGGATATCAAAAATCAGTTCATGAAAATATCATTACTAATACCTATCGAAAAGAAGTAACAAGTTATGAGGCTAAGTTGATTTGGGTTAACAGTCCTAAAACAAAACCAGTGATCAAGCTTCAATTAATGCGTAATAATAATCCTTACGGTGATGTTGTGGAGATTTCGAATGAGATGAGTCAATATCAATGGCATAACATTCCTAAAGAAGATTATGAAGGAAATCGCTATGAGTATCATGTTATCCAAGTAAATGAACATCCTGACTTTAAAACAAGTATCTACAACAATCTGGTAATCAATACATACATTCCTAAGTTGAAAGATTACACAGTTTTCAGTCAATGGTTGGGTGATTTTAAACAGAAACCCGATATTGAAATTCAACTACTCCAAAATGAAGAACCCTTTGGCAATCCGATTTGGTTGAAAGAGGGGCTCTCCCATTACACATGGTCTTATTTGCCAACTAATGATAAGAGTGGCAATCCTTTTGAATATCGAATCGAAGTTCTCACATACTTGCCAGGTTATCAAAGAAACATCCAAGGAAATCAAGTAACTCACAAATTCACACGCTCTGATATTGATGTCAGTGAAATGACGCCCGAGGAATACCAAGAATGGCTCAATGGAAAAGAGGGTTCTAACACGAATCATTCGAATACACCATTTGATCCAAGAAATCCCAATAACCCCTATGTACTGGGTGCAAATAAGAGTCCGCACTCAAATACAAAGGATATCCTTCCTAATACAGGAATTGCAGGAAGGATTCAATCCCTAGGATTTGAATTGTCACTGATGGGAATTGTTTTGTACTTCCTCTCAAAATGGACAAGAAAACGAGATTAAAGAACACTCTTCATCAGTGATGGAGAGTGTTTCATTTAATATAAAACTTTCCTAAATGACGGTTAATTAATTATGTGTGAGCTTATTATTGTGATACAATGTATTACAGAGTGTTTCTCTATTATATTGAGTACAAAACTCAATGATCATGCTTAGGTGTTCGTATTATTAACTTTATTCGTTCTAGTGTATAATATAAATAAGAATAAAGCATAAATCATAAATTTAAAACAAAAAGGAGATTTTTATTATGGATAAAATTCGTTTTCTCGCATTAGGAGGACTCGATGAAGACGGCAAAAATATGTCGTTAGTTGAAATCAATGACGAAATTTACGTTATTGATGCAGGGTTAAAATACCCTCAAACAGATCAATTAGGAGTAGAAACAGTTATTCCTGATATGAGTTACTTAAAACAACGTGCTGATCGTGTTAAAGGGATCTTTATTACACATGGTCATGATGATGTCATGGGAGCTCTTCCTTACCTAATCAAGGAAGTTAATGCACCCATCTACACAACACCACTTATCGCTTTAATGATTGAAGATATCTTCAAAGAAAATAAAATTCGCAATACCAGTATTTTTAGAATTAAACGTAATGGACGTTTTAGAATTAATAGCCGAGAATGTGTTGCGTTTGGTGTTACACATTCCATTCCTGATTCATTTGGGATAGCAATCAGTTCTGATCAAGGATATATTGTTCACGGTTCGGAATACATCATTGATTTCAATGTGAAAAATGCATCGTTTGAAAGTGATATTGCAAGCATTTCAGAGATTGGAAAACGTGGTGTTTTCTTACTCACTGCAGAATCAGTCGGTGCGAAACGTACAGGATTTACATCCCCAAACCATCGTATTGATAAACGCCTTGAACGTGTGCTTGAAGATACAGAAGAACGCGTATTTGTTACTTTGTATGAACAAAATATTTATCGTTTAATGGAAGTAATCGAAACAGCTCAAAAATTCAAACGTCGCATTTTCTTCTATGGAGAAAAACAACGTCGTTTAGTGCGTCACTTAGAAAAATTAAACTACATTAAATTACCTAAGAACTTGGAAATAGCACCTGAAGAATTTAACAATGATATTAAAAACGTTATTATTATCGTTTCTGACGTCGGACCAACTGTCTTCAGAAAAATGACCCGTATTGCTATGGGCGAAGATCAAGTCGTTGATATTAAAGAAACCGATCATGTAATCGTTGCATCCCCTGAAGTACCTGGTACGGAAGCGGAAGCAGGGCTTATGGTCAATGAACTCTTTAAAGATGGCGTGGGTGTCACAACCATGAACTATAAAGAAGTATTATCGATGCATGCTTCAATTGAAGATTTGAAAATGATGATATCAATTTTCAAACCTCGTTACTATGTTCCCGTGAAAGGTGAGTACCAGAACCTTGTTGCGAATGCAAATATCGCAACTGATATGGGAATCTCGGCCGCTAATATCGTAATTTTAGATAATGGTCAAGTTGCAGAGTTTGTGGATGGACGCTTGAAGTCTACATCAGAAATCGTGAAACTCGAAGATTTACTGATTGATGGTAAAGATCATTTAGATACATCAGGACTTGTTTTACGTGATCGTCAAACATTAGCTACTGATGGTGCAATTATTGTGGGTATCGTCTTAAATAATAAAACTAAAGAAGTTATTGGTGGTCCTGATATTCAATCACGTGGCGTTATTTATCTTAAAGACGCAGATAACGTGATGAAAGAAGTTGGCAATATTTTAGAAAATAAAATTGCGGAAATGGTTAAAGAAAAGAAATATGACAACATCACAGCTCGTAATGAAGCACGTGACTTAATGTCAAAATTTGTATATAAACAAACAGGAAAACGTCCAATGATTTTACCTGTAATTATTGAAATTAGAGTTTGATTGGAGTGATAGGGATTGGCAAAAAAGGGGAATACTAAAAAAGAACAAGCAAAACAAAAAGAGCTCATTCGCTTTATATCAGCGATAGCAATTATTGGTTTTTCACTTGTTGGATGGTTTAAATTTGGAATCATAGGGGTCTTCATCAATAGCCTTTTACGTGTTCTTGTGGGGCAATATGTCATCCCTTATTATGTATTAATTATTGTCGTTTGTGGCTTACTGATCTTTAAACCTCAGGTATTTAAGCAAACGGTTAGAGTATGGTTTGGAGTAGGACTTCTCTTTATTGCGATGGTACTTATCCTAAGCCTAACGTTCAAAACGGACGTCATTGGTTTTAATGTCTTTACAGCATATCTTAAAGATATTCCGAAGATATTTAGTGATGATACAGTTCCTGCTTATGGCGGTATTATTGGATCTTTAATTTACGGACTGTTATCGTATCTACTGGATCGTGAAGGCGTCATTGTCTTTACAGTTGTCTTTGGATTGATTGGATTAGCATTGATTGTGACACCACAAAGAATGTTATCCACCGCATCGACTCAAACTGAGAAAACAAAATCTTTATTTGAGAAGATGAAAGAAAATAAACAAGAAAAACAAAAACAGAAGGCAGAGAAAAAAGAAGAAAATCTTAATTCTGTTGATGAGATGATTGAACAGAATTACCAACCACAAAAAACAAAAGCACAATTCTTAAATCTAGATGATCAACATGTCAATCATGATTTACCTGAGAACACTATTACTAAGGATAATGGTCAGATTGCATTTCTAGAACCGGATGAGATTGGTGAAGAAGAAACCATTGTTTCAGAAACATCAGCTCCAGCTCCTGAAAAGCCAAAGGATGATAAACGTCCTACGACTTACGAGAAGTACAAGGTGCCATCACTTTCTTTATTAGAAGGAACAAAAGGTTCATCACGATCGGCTCAAAATGATTCTTCAGCAAAAGAAAAAGGCCAACGCCTTATTGAAGTGCTAAAACAGTTTGGTATTGATGCGACACTCGTTAACATCCATATTGGACCAGCCGTCACTAAGTTTGAATTGAAACCGGATAGTAATGTGAAAATTAGTAAAATTGTTTCGATTCAAGATAACTTGATGATGGAACTTGCAGTTAAAACATTAAGAATTGAAGCACCAATTCCTGGGAAATCTGCAGTTGGAATTGAAATTCCAAACGTAGAAATGATGCCAGTAAGAATGCGTGATGTTATTGCTCAAGCCCGTACGAAGTTTGAAGATAAAGATAACGTTCAAGTTGCATTGGGAAAAGATTTGATGGGGAATCCAATTATCGTTTCCTTGAATAAAATGCCTCACTTACTTGTGGCAGGGGCAACCGGTAGTGGTAAATCAGTATGTATGAATGCAATTATCACATCCATTCTTCTTACTAAAACACCGGATGAATTAAAGTTATTGTTGATTGATCCTAAAAAGGTTGAATTTACACCTTATACTGATATCCCTCATCTAATGGGACCTGTTATTTCAGATCCTGTACAAGCTTCGGGGGCATTAAAAGTAGTTGTTGAACAAATGGAATCGCGCTATGATGCATTCTCAAAAGCAGGCGTTAGAAATATCGCAAGTTTCAATGAGAAGGTCAAAGCTTTCCCAGAAGAGGGACTTTCACCGATGCCTTGGATTGTAGTCATTATCGATGAGCTTGCAGACCTCATGGCTGTTGCTGGTAAAGAAGTTGAAACTAGTATTCAACGAATTACGCAACTTGCTCGTGCTGCTGGTATTCACTTAATCGTTGCGACACAACGTCCTTCTGTGGATGTTGTGACAGGAATTATTAAGGCTAATATTCCGTCAAGAATTGCATTTGCAGTTTCATCAGCCATTGATTCAAGAACAATACTTGATACTCAAGGTGCTGAGAAGTTATTAGGTTATGGAGACATGCTCTATATCCCAATGGGAGAACCCAACGCAACTCGTGTTCAAGGTGTTTATGTTAGTGATGAAGAAGTTAAGAAAATTACAGAACGATCCAGCTCACAAGCTAAACCAATCTTCGATGATGCTTTCATTCAATTGAATGGTGTCGAAGGAAATCATGGTTTTGTGAGTAAAAATGATGATCCACTTTATGAGGAAGCGTTTGATTTTGTAATTCTTGAACAAAAAGCGTCGACATCTTTATTACAACGTCGCTTTAAAATTGGTTACAACCGAGCTGCAAACCTCATTGATGCACTCGAAACAAACATGGTTATTGGACCTGCGAATGGTAGCAAACCCCGTGATGTTTATGTTAAACCAGATGAAGAAGAAATTTAGATAAAAGAAAAACTGTAACGATAAGGACTCTTGAGATGTCTCTATGGTTACAGTTTTATTTTTTAATTAGTCGATTATAATTGAAATACCAAGTACTTCAGGTCCTGTATGGATTGCAAGTGCGGGTGAGATAACGGTGATACCAATCTCTGTGAGTGATGGAATTGCTTCCTTTAATGAAATTTTCAATTCATCATAGTTTGTTTCTGGATTAGCCGTAAGTAATTCAATTTTACTTGTACTTGCATTCTCTGCAAAGCTAACACATGCTTCGATCATTTTCTTAATAACACGTCGTTCACCACGTACTTTATCTACAGTATGATAAATTCCTTCTTCGTTACATGAGATGATTGGTTTAATATTTAAGATGTTCGCAACTGTTCCTGCTACATGACCAATACGTCCACCACGAATGAGGTAATCAAGAGATCCGACAGTGAAGAATACTTTTGATTGATTGATTGACGCATGCAAGTCGTTAACAACGTCATCAAATGACATGCCTTTTTCAACGTTTTGTGCAGCGCGAATTGCGAGATGACCACTACCCAAGCTGATGTTTTTAGTATCAAATACGGATACTGTAAGTCCGTCAATATCATTACTTATATTACGGATTGCATTGTAAGTTCCGCTTAAACCCGAAGAAATCGTAACGACAATCACATGAGTGTATCCCTCGTTTTTGAGTGCTTCTAAAGCATCCACAATGTCTTGACCGGAAGGAAGGGAAGTAGTTACTTTTGTTTCTTCAAGTCTTCTTAAAACTTCTGCCATTTCAATATCAACACCATCAATATATTCTTTTCCCTCAATATTGATTCGTAGGGGCAAGCTTTTGATATTATATTGATCTTTAAATTTCTTGTTTACATCGGATCCTGAATCAACGACGATAGCTATTTTTTCACTCATGAGTGTTCTCCTTTTGCACATAGGCATTAAATGTATAATTGGCAAGAATTTTCGCAGCAAATGCAAGAGTTGCTGCCTTTAGTGGGGTTCGAATGCGCTCAGTTGTTTCAAGCTTTAAGTCATATTGATACAATTCATTGACCAACATTTTTAAACTCTCTTCAATGGATTCCACAAACATATCGTAGGCAACATCAATATCGTACTGATTTAATGCTCCCTCAATCCCACTCGATATGTTTCCGATACTAAATATCGATTTTAGAATCGAAATGGTAATAATATAGACGAGATGTTCTTGCTGATATCGCTTCTTTTGCGGAGCAGGCATCATCTTGTGTTTAACATAATTATTAACCATTGACCGTGTTAAAATTGATTCCTCAAACTGAAATAAAACATTCAATTGAGTGTTAGTATATTCGATAACTTGATCTAAATATAAAGGTATTTGCGGTAGTTCGTTAAAACGAGGCAAATGCAAATTTTCGAGATCTTTTATCCAGATTTCTTGTTCTTTCATGTGTCACCTAGTTTCTAAAACTAGATTAACATATTATAGTGACTATATCAACGAGTTAGGCGTGTTATTTTTCACATTTTCCATCTTCATTTATCTTTTTTTTTAATAGACAGATTATGAAACATTTAAAGAAGGACTTGATTTGAAAGCGTTTACAGTGTATCTTGAGAATAGGAGGAAATACAAATGAAGAAAAGCTTTAAGAGTTTAGTACTTATTTTAGTATTGTTTCTGTTTGGTACATCGGCAGTCCCAATGGCTGTGGGTGCATCAGAGGATGATATTGTAACGATCATGCATACGAATGATATGCATGGACGTATTGAGCCAAGTGATGGCTTGTATGCCCTGGCGAGAGTTAAGGGATATAAAGACAATATTAAACCTCTGCTAATGTTTGATGGTGGGGATGCCTTCCAAGGGTTACCAATTTCTAATGCAAGTAAGGGAGCTGATATGGCTCGAATTATGAATGAAGTTGGGTATGATGCTATGGTCGTAGGAAATCATGAATTTGATTTCGGTTCGGCAGTCGCTCTTGGTAAAGAAGATGGATTTGGAAAAGTACTCGACTTCCCATTACTTTCATCGAATACTGTGTATAATGATAATTCACTTTTGTTTAAACCAACGGTTACTTTAGATATTCAAAACGGTCAATCACAAACTTTAATGAAGGATAATTATAAAATTGTGGTAACAGGTGCAACAACACCTGAAACACACACTAAAACACACCCTAAGAATATTGAAGGAATTAAATGGAAAGAGCCGATTCCGGCTGTAACAGAAGAGCTTGAAAAAGCGGAACATCAAGATGCTGACTTCTTTGTTGTTTTAACGCATCTTGGAATCGATAAAGAAACCAAAACAGAATGGCGTTCAGACACACTTGCAGAAAGTCTTGCAGCAAATCCTAAGTTGAAAGATAAACCAATTATTATTGTAGACGGTCACTCACATACTCCAATTGAAAAAGGAATCTTCAAAGGTGATAATGTAATTCTTGTTCAAACAGGAGAACATCTCAACAATTTAGGTGTTGTGAATTTAAACCTTACAAACTTTAAAAACTCTACCGCAAAACTCATACCAATCACGAAAGATCTTGCAGAACCGGATCCTGTCGTGAAAGGATTAATTGATGATGCTTACGAAGGATTTAAGGAATCCGTATCAGGGGTTGTCCTTAATGACAATAAGATTCATTTTAACGGACAGCGTGAATTCGTAAGAACTCGTGAAACAAACCTTGGAAATGTTATTACAGATGCAATGGTAGCGTATGGTAAAGAAGGATTTAGAAATCCTACTGATTTCGCAATGATTAATGGTGGGGGAATTCGTAAAGATATTAAACCAGGTGTTGTGACTGAAGGAGATATCATTGGTGTCCTACCGTTTGGAAATATCACCAGTCAGATTCAAGTTACGGGTACCCAAATCTTACAAATGTTTGAACATTCTGTTCGAACGACAACAACCGAAGAACTTGACGCACATGGCATGCCATTAATTTCACCTAATGGTGGATACTTGCATGTATCAAATACGATTCGTGTTATTTATGATACAACGAAAGAACCAGGAAGTCGTGTACTGGGTGTATATATCTATGATGGTAAAGCCGACGAGTTCTTACCTCTTGATTTAAACAAAACTTATTATATGGCAACCAATGATTTCTTAGCAGCAGGTGGAGATGGATATAGCATGCTGGGTGGAGCACGTGAAGAAGGTCCTTCACTCGATCGAGTTTTTGTAGACTATCTCAAGAACAATAACGCTGTTGATTGGGAATTGTATGATGCTGAGTTAAAACCTTATCGTTTACTGACGATGTTAGAAAGAGACTACAACCATGCACTCTTAGATTATGATGTTCTTGATCAGTTGATTAAAGAAGCAGAGGCACTTGATGCAACATTGTATACGAAAGAAAGTTATGATGCAGTCATTAAAAACCTTGAGCATGCGAAGACACTCTTACTCGACAATATTGATGAAGATGAAATTATTACTCAAGAAATGATCGATGATGCAGCAACTCAATTAAAACAAAGCATTGTTGATCTCAAGAAAATAGAAGAACCTAAGGATCCAGAAACAGAAAAACCAGAAGATCCAACACCAGAAGTAGAAAAAGATAAAGAGAAGGATAAAGGAAAACTTCCTGGAACAGGTGTTGATCCGATTAATGCTTCCTTGATTGTAGGTGCCGCAACACTATCATTAGGTAGTGCAGCAATCTATTTAGAAAGAAAACGTAAACAATAAAAAAAACTCCCGTAAGGGAGTTTTCTTAATATTAATAGAATGATTTAACTTTAGCGAGAACATCTTTACGATCAAGCTTGATTGCTTCATCTTTATTTCGTTCTTTGAATTCAACTTGATCTGATTCAACATCGCGTCCAACTGTAATTCTTAAAGGAACACCAATGAGGTCCATATCATTGAATTTAACACCAGGTCTTTGTTGACGATCATCCAAGATGACTTCAACACCAGCTGCAGTAAGTTCATCATAAAGTGCATTTGCATAAGCAACATGCTCTTCATTTTTGTAGTTAATTAGGACAATAGCAACTTGGTATGGAGCAAGATTGAATGGCCATACAATACCATTTTCATCATTGTTTTGTTCAACGATAGCAGCAATTGTACGTCCCAGTCCGATTCCATATGAACCCATATGTACGTCTTGTAATTTGTTGTTTTGATCAAGATACTCAAGGCCCATTGCTTGTGAATATTTAACACCTAGGTTAAATGTATTCCCTACTTCAATACCACGTGAGAATGTAAGAACACCTTTACCATCTGGGTTAGGATCGCCTTCTTTAACATTCGTGATATCTGCAAAGTGAGTTGCTTCAAAATCAGAGTGATTAACATTGATATAGTGATGGTCATCTTCGTTAGCACCAACAATAAAGTTCTTAAGTCCTTCAATTTCGTGATCAACAACGATATCAATATCTTTAAGACCTACTGGACCAGCAAATCCAACATCAGCACCGGTAATTGATTGAACATGTTCGAAGTCTGCAAGTTCAACTTCAAGTGCTCCGTATAATTTAGAAAGTTTTGTTTCGTTGACATCACGGTCTCCGGAAACACAAACTGCTACATATTTATCGTCAAGACGGTAGATAAGTGTTTTAACGAATTTTTGTTTGGGTTGTTTTAGGAATTCCGCAACTTCTTCGATGGTTCGTACATTTGGAGTGTAGATTTTTTCGCTGGATAGTGCATCTTCTTCAGAAATGATGCGGTGTACATTCGCAGCGATTTCCATGTTCGATGCATAGCCTGTTTCTTCCCCAAGAACTAAGATATCTTCTCCAATATCTGTTACTGCTTGGAATTCTTCGGATAGCAATCCGCCCATGATTCCAGTATCAGCTTTCACAATTCGATAATCTAAATGTGTACGATCAAAAATACGTTTGTAAGCTTCAAACATTCCGTTGTAAGAAACTTCAGCACCTTCAGCCGTAGAATCAAATGTGTAAGAGTCCTTCATAACAAATTCACGGACACGAATCAGTCCATAACGTGGACGCGTTTCATCACGGAACTTAGTTTGGAATTGATAGAGGCTAAACGGCATGTCTTTGTAAGAGCGAATTTTCATTTGTGCTGCTTGCGCAAACAATTCTTCGTGGGTAGGTCCAAGCACGTAAGGTTTTTGATATCTATCCTTAAGTGTAAACATATTTGAACCAATAATGTCACGACGGCCTGATGCAATATATACTTCTTCAGGGATTAATGTCGGCATGGTCATTTCTTGTGAACCAACACCATTCATTTCTTCACGGATAATATTTTCAACTTTATCCTTAACTTTTAGACCTAAAGGCATGAACATATAGACACCAGCAGATGTCTTGCGGATATACCCAGCTCTAACTAATAAATTGCCACTCGTTGAATCTTCGTCTTTTACATCTTCACGAATGGTATAGAAAAAACTATTACTTAACTTCATACGTCACCTCGTTATTTTTCTTATATAGTATATCAC
This sequence comes from Erysipelothrix inopinata, assembly GCF_014396165.1. Taxonomy (GTDB): domain Bacteria; phylum Bacillota_I; class Bacilli_A; order Erysipelotrichales; family Erysipelotrichaceae; genus Erysipelothrix; species Erysipelothrix inopinata. The sequence continues at coordinate 2,103,719 of NZ_CP060715.1, read as the reverse complement.
GAAAGACAAAAAAGTGTGATATAATAGTAGTACCTAGAAGGTCTAAATATTTTTCCGACACTTTGATATAAGGGAATCCGGACGTACCACTAACAGTGTGAATACTGGTATTTATATCAGAATCCCAGAAATTAGTGAACAGGATACCCACCTGTAAGAAACAGGGACAATATATCACCCTTCTGGGTCTTTTAAAAGTTACAATCTTTAGGTTGTGTTTAGGGCCTAAACAGTATAAAATAAGAATGAATTAAGGATGGTGAAGTCATGTTCGTATTATTAAACGCATTTTGGTCAAGCCTTTGGAGTTTCCTAGGGGGCGCATTAGTTGGTGGTATCGCAGCATTTTTTATTTCTAAACGTATGTTTGAAAAACAATTGAAAGAAAATCCACCCGTAAACGAAAAGATGATTCGTGCTATGTATATGCAAATGGGTAGAAAACCTTCAGAAGCACAAATTCGTCAAATCATGAAGTCGATGGGACAATAAAAACACAGGCGACTGTGTTTTTTTTATAAATATGAAAAAATTACTTAAAAAATTGATACTTTATACTCTGATAATCGCAATCTCCGTGGGTGGCGTCGTTGTGTATTTTGGTCATAAAGAGTATAAGGAAGTCATCCAAACGGTACCTCTAAATGTCGCAATTGATGAGATACGACAACGTGAAGACTATGTACCGTTGTCGGAAATGAATCCGATTGCTCCTCAAGCAATGGTTGCGACTGAAGATGATCGTTTATTTGAGCGTCATGCGGTTTTGGATTTTTGGGCAATTGGCCGTGCAACCTGGCGTAACATTACATCCTTTAGACTGGTTGAAGGGGGATCTACAATTCCCCAACAAGTTGCGAAAAATATATACTTTGATCATTCAGCATCTTTTGTAAGAAAAATATCAGAGTACTTTGTTACCCGTGATTTACTCAATCAGTATACAAAAGAAGAAATATTAGAATTATATTTAAACATTATTTATTATGGTGACGGATTCTATGGAATCTACCAAGCAAGTGAAGGTTACTTTAATGTCTTCCCAAATGAATTGAATGACGGCCAGGCAACATTGCTAATGGGATTACCTCAAGCGCCATCTTACTATGCTTTAAGCACCAACTTAGAAGGTGCTAAAAAACGACAGAAACATGTATTAGCACGGATGGTTGAAGAAAAACAATTAACACGAGAACGTGCTGATGAGATTTATGAAATTGATATTGAATATAAGTAGGAGAAATTAAATGAGAAAAACTATGTTAAGCGGTATTAAACCAACAGGACAATTAACACTAGGGAATTATATTGGGGCTTTAAAACCTTTTGTGGCATCACAAGATGACTATGATTTGAAAGTATTTATAGCAAACCTCCATTGTGTCACCATGCCAATTGAACCTGAAGAATTAAGAACAAACTTAAGAGATGCGCTGGCATTCTATCTTGCAAGTGGTCTTGATCCTAAGCGTTGTTCAATCTTCTTACAGACTGATGTACACGAGATTGCTCAGCTTGGATTTATTATGGCTTGTTTAACACCCATGGGAGAATTGAATCGTATGACTCAGTTCAAAGATAAAAAAGATACGGGTATTTCATTAAGCGGTGGCTTTTATACATATCCTGCACTGATGAGTGCTGATATTTTAATTCATCAAGCACATTATGTTCCGGTTGGCGAAGATCAGAAACAACACGTTGAACTTGCACGTAATACTGCAGAACGTTTCAACAATCGATTCGGAGAGACATTTGTCGTTCCGGAACCTGTTATTCAAAAAGTGGGAAGTAAAATTTATTCACTTCAAGATCCAACAAAGAAGATGAGTAAATCGGATAAAGAAGGTGAGAAAGGTGTTATTTACCTTCGTGATGATTTAAAACAAGCTCGTAAAAAAATTATGTCTGCTGTGACAGACAGTGTGGGTATTGTTCAATATGATCCTGAGAATCAACCTGGAGTTGCGAACTTACTTACAATCTATGCATCACTCAAAGAAATTACCATTGAAGAAGCATGTGCAGAATTTAAAGATGCACAATACGGAACCTTTAAGAAGGCAGTTGCAGATTGCGTCTGTGAAGAATTAGAGATGTTACAAAGCAAATACGATGAGTTCGTAGGGAGCGAAATCATTGATGAAATATTAAAAGAAGGAGCGGATGCAGTGCGTCCTACAGCTCAGGAAACTCTAGCAAAAGTGGAAAAAAAGATGGGAATGATTTGGTAAAACATTTTCAGAAAATGTGAAAATTCCCTTGCAATTGTTTCAAGAAAGACTTTTATTAATGAAATAAAAACAGTATAATAATGATAACGCAAGGGAGGTATACATTATGATCATACTTTATTCATCCCCTGGTTGTGCGTCATGTCGTAAAGTACGTCAATGGCTCAAGGATCGGAATCTTAAATTTATAGAAAAAAACATTTTTACATCTGTTCTCAGTGAGAAAGAGATTAAGCATATCTTAATGCGTAGTGAAAATGGAACCGAAGACATCATTTCAAAACGTTCCAAAGTTATGCAAGAATCTCAAATTGACTTGGATGATTTATCCATTAGTGAATTAGTGACATTTATTCAGCGTCATCCATCTATCCTAAAAAGACCAATCATTATGAATGATAAATCTTTCCTAGTAGGGTATGATGATGAAGAAATTGATGCCTTTCTACCTCCAGAAATGAGAAGTAGTAATCGCAGTTTTTCAGTGAATCAAATGTTTGATAATGACAGATTAGAAATGAAAGATGAAAAAAAATGAAAATATTAGTAGGTTTATCAGGTGGCGTTGATAGTGCAGTTGCTGCATATCTTTTAAAAGAACAAGGCCACGACGTAACATGTGCATTTATGAGAAATTGGGACTCATTTGCAAATAATGACATATTAGGAAACCCAACCATCAAAGATGATATGTGTTCTCAAGAAGTTGATTATGACGATGCAAAAAGAGTGGCAGACCATTTAGGCTTGCCTCTTTTACGCGTAGACTATGTTAAGGAATATTGGGATAATGTGTTTACTTTCTTTTTAGAGGAGACTCAAAGAGGAAATACACCGAATCCAGATATTCTCTGTAATCGTTATGTAAAATTCGATGCATTCTATGACTTCATGGCGGCAAATGGTTTTGAAGCACTTGCTACGGGTCACTATGCGAATACTCGTGATGGTAAGATGTATCGTGCAAAAGATCTAAATAAAGATCAAACATACTTTTTAAGTCGTGTTAATAAAGATGTATTACCACGAGTTATCTTTCCACTCGGTGACTTAGATAAACCTGAAGTAAGAGCGATTGCAAAGAAGTTAGATTTACCCGTTGCAACGAAAAAGGATTCAACAGGAATTTGCTTCATTGGTGAACGTCAATATCGTGATTTCCTTAAGAATTATCTTAAAGATGTGGAAGGCGACATTGTTGATATTGATACGCAAAAGGTATTAGGAAAGCACTCAGGTGTTATGTTCTATACAGTCGGACAACGTCATGGGTTGGATATTTCCACAGCTGTAGGACCTTGGTTCGTAGTTGGCAAAGACCTTTCTAAAAATATAATTTATGTTGGTAAGGGAAGTGATCATCGCTTACTCTATGCCTCAAAAGCTGAAATTGCTGATGTAAACTGGTTTGCAGATAAAAAAGAAGATATGAAATGTACTGCAAAATTCCGTTATCGTCAAAAAGATATGAATGTATCCATTCGTTGGATTGATGAAGCACGTATCGAAGTAACCATGATTGATGATGTAAAAGCTGTAACTTTAGGACAAGAAGCTGTTTTCTACAATGGTGATGAATGCCTGGGTGGTGGTCGCATCGATAAGGTATTTGATATTGATGGAAATGAGGTAAAGTATGACTCCAATTCGAAATCATAATTTGGAATCAAAAGATAACCGTTTCACATTAACACAAACTCTTTTACTACTCGTCGTTTACTTTGTTGGATACACTGTCGTCATGCCCATGCTGGGTTCGGCAATGTCTTACTTTGTATACAAGACACCGATTGGTCAAATCCATCCTAACTTTTTAATAATGATATATCTCGTAATTCTTGTTATGGCATTACTTGTGGCAGGAAAATCACTGGGTAAATCATGGAAAGATTTTGTTTCAGGAAGTAAGAGTATCGATCACGATAGTCCTTGGATAACAGTTCTTAAATGTTGGGGTATGTTATTTCTCTTCAACATTATATCGGGTCTTCTCATGCAAATTTTGCTAGGGCCGGATGCACAAGCAGGGAATCAACAGCTTGTCGTTGAAAGCCTAAGACAAGCACCGCTTATCAATATCTTCGCAACCGTTATTTTTGCTCCGATTGTTGAGGAGCTTGTATTTAGAGGCGCTCTTTATCAGTCATTTCGTTCTGAGAAATCATTTTGGAAGGCAATTGCAGTATCGTGTTTACTCTTTGGAGCAATCCACGTCTTACCACAATTTGCAAATACACATGAACTAACAGAGTTACTCTACCTTATTCCATATTCTGGTATGGCATTCTTTATGATTCTAGCTTATGAAAAAACTGGATCTATTTTCGGAGCAATGGGCGTTCACTTCTTGAATAATCTCGTTGCGACTGTTATGATTTTAATTACAATGTAGGAAGTGATGTTTCGTGGAAACAAGTATTAAAGGCGTCGTAGAAACATGTATATTTAAAAACGAGCAATCTGGATTTGGAATCTATCGGATTGCTCTTTTAAACAGCAATCAAAAGCCACTGACAATTAAAGGGCCGCTCATTAATATTGAGCTCGAAAGCTATTATGAATTCCAAGGATCTTATCATGAAGATCCACGATTTGGTATGCAGTTCAATGTCGTATCTTTCACTAAAATGTTACCGGAACATCCGGACTTTATTGTTAGATTTCTATCAGGACCTAACTTTCCTGGAATCGGAAATAAAACTGCAACTGCGATCGTTGAGAAATATGGGAATGATGTTTTAGATCGAATTCGTCAAGAAGATGATTTCGTGATTGATGTGAAAGGGTTAAGTGCCGTTAAAGCTCAGAAAATCATTGATGTTATTCGAACACAAGATCCAATGGAAGATGCTGTGTCATTTTTAGTAGCTCATGGTCTGGGTAACAAACAAATTATTAAGATTACAAAAGAGTATGGTGAGAAAGCCATCGAAGTTATCAAGGATAATCCTTACCGTCTTGTATATGATATTGACGGTATTGGATTCAAAACAGCTGATAAAGTAGCTTTATCTTTAGGTTTTGATTTGGATGATCCTTTACGAGTAGAAGCTCAAATTCTTGATACATATAAATCGACTGTATTTGGTGCAGGAGATTCCTACATTCCAATCAACACTTTTAAGAATCTGTTTGGCAACCAAGATAGTGAACTCTTTGATATTGCTTATGAAAGTCTTATTCGTCAACGGGAGTTAATTGAAGATGAGGATCGGTTATATCATTGTACGCAATATGATGCAGAGAGTTATGTTGCTAACTTTTTAAGTGATTTCGAATATCGTGGTTATGATTTTGATTTAGAGAATTTCGATGAGAAACTTAATGAAGTTGAAGATAAATTAAGAATAGAATTTGATCAAGTTCAAAAGGATGCGATTACTTCTTTCTTTGAAGAAGATATTATGATTCTTACAGGAGGTCCTGGAACAGGGAAGTCGACGTTATTATCGGGTATTGTCACTTTGATGCAAACACAGATGCCATGGCTTAAAATCGTGCTCTGTGCCCCTACAGGACGTGCTGCCAAGCGATTGGAGGAATTAACCAATGTCCAAGCGGCGACCGTGCATTCTATCTTAAAATGGGATTTAGAGTCGAATAAATTTGGCGTTAATCAAGAAAATCCATTGGAAGCAGATGTTGTAATTGTTGATGAGTTTTCAATGGTTGATATTTGGTTATTTCAAAATTTACTTAAAGCTTCTACAAATGTGAAGAAATTTCTATTTGTGGGTGATAAAGATCAACTTCCTTCAGTTGGACCTGGATTTGTTCTGGGAGATATGATTGCAACGAATGGTTTTGAGACGATTGAATTAGAACGAAACTACCGACAGGAAACAGGATCAGAAGTGATTGATTTAGCCATTAACATGAATCATGGTATCTTTGATGTTTCTAATTATTCTAGAGATGTTAAATTCTTTAACAATAAATATGGTAGTGTTAAAGATATTGTCCTTCGTGTAGTAGACGAAGCGTTGTCAAAAGGGTATGATTTGAGTGAAGTTCAAGTATTGGCTCCCATGTATAATGGACCAGGTGGCATCGATAATTTAAACCACTTCTTACAAAAAATGTGTAACCCAGAAAATACTCTGAAGAATCAGATAATGGTTGGAACACGTATCTTTAGAGAAGGGGATAAAATTCTTCAATTAAAAAATCAGCCTGATGACTTTGTATTTAATGGTGATATTGGGGTTCTTGTTGAAGTCGAAGCACGCAGACTTGTCGTTGATTTTGAAGGAACCTTTGTTGAGTATGAACCGCAAAATTTTATAAATATTACGCATGCGTATGCAATGTCCGTCCATAAAGCACAAGGAAGTGAATATCCAATCGTAATCTTAGTAGCTGTTACAGATTTCTATAGAATGCTATCACGCCGTTTGTATTACACTGGTGTAACTCGTGCATCGAAATCGTTGATTCTGGTTGGGGAACATCGTGCATTTGAGATTGCTGTTGAAAATGCACATGAGTCAAAAAGAAATACCTATCTTGAACAAAGAATTAAAGAAAATAATAGGAAGAGGAATTAAAAATGAATGAAACAACACAAAAATTAATCGAAAGCTTAGAATCAATCGAGAGCTTCTTAGATGAACATGGAACTCAAATGGATGAAGAATCACTAAAAACATGCCAAAATAAAATTGAAAATATCATGAAGCGCCTCGAAGGATTCACTGAGTAAGTTTATTCTTGAGGAGGTTTGATTATGTCTAGGATTTTAGACTACACACTTAAAGAAAATGTGCTTCGATTTATTGCAATCGTTATGATTGCAACGCTCTTCTATTTTCTTGGGGAGTTTCTTGACCGATTACCGAACACAAAAGAAACTAAAAAGTGGCTGCGTATCGCTAAGAAATTTGCATTCTTAATGATGTTCATACCACTGGGTGTAGGGATTGTGATGAAAGAAGTTAACGGTACAGATATGAGTGATTTATATTCTTTATTCGCATTCTTTTCAACACCCTTGTTTATCTATTTAAATTTCACAATTAAAAATAGACTTAAGGAATTTGAATAACTTTAAGTACCTTCACATTTTGCGACTTTACAAAAATCATAAGTATGGTAAAATAAAAGATGTCTGAGACGTGATGAATCTTAGACGTTGGTGGATTTGGTTTGGGAGACAAAATCTATTATTATGGTCAATAAGACTATAATGAAAAATAACACCGCATAATAATGGTGTTATTTTTTTTTATCTATTTTTGCTTTAACTCGTTGAGAATTTCTTGTAATAGTTTTTCTTCATTACTTGGTTCTACTACAACGGGTTCTTCCACTTCGTCTGGTTTCTTGCGTTTTAATGAATTAAATGCGCGAATCATTAAGAAGATACAGAATGCGATGATAATAAAGTCTAAAGTTGCTTGAAGGAATTGACCATAATTTAGGTAAACAGCTTCAACATCGGGTCCCTTAGCACTGGATAGGAGAATCTTTAAATCATCGAGTTTAATACCACCTGTAATAATACTTATAATCGGTGTAATGATATCGTTAACTAATGAGGTAACAATCTTTCCAAATGCGCCCCCAATTACAACCCCAACTGCCATATCAAGAACATTACCTTGCATAGCAAATTCTTTGAATTCATTTAAAAATTTCTTCATTTTCACATCTCCTTTAGTTATTAGTTTATAGTATTTCACAGTTATTTTGAAGATATATGAACAGAGAATGTGTTATTATAGTCGTAGTATTAAAGAAAGAAGGTTATTTATGAGTGAATCAACTGTTTTAAAGTATTTTAGAGAGATATCTGCGATTCCTCGCGCTTCATTTCATGAAGAAAAAATTGCCAATTATTTAGTTAATTTTGCGAAGGATTTAGGATTAGAAACTATGATTGATGACATGTATAATGTCATTATTTTCAAGCCAGCATCAAAGGGGTATGAAGATGCTCCTGTTGTGATGTTACAATCACATACGGATATGGTTGCAGAAAAGAATAAAGATAGTAATCATGACTTTGATAATGATCCTTTGGACCTTTATATTGAAGACGGATTCTTACATGCTAAAGGAACAACATTGGGTGCTGATGATGGCGCTGGTGTTGTTTACATGATGGCAATTCTTGCTGACAAAGAAGCGAAACATCCTGCACTTGAATGTGTTTTTACAGTTCAAGAAGAAACAGGTTTAACAGGTGCTACTGAATTAGATACTTCCATGTTAAAATCTGAACTGTGCATTGGTTTAGACGGATCTGGAGAAATTGAAACATACGTTTCTTCATGTGGTGGTGTTCGTGGTGTTCTTAATAAAGAAGTTACTTTTGAATCAAAAACATCCGACACTATAACTGTAGAAATCCGTGGTCTGCTTGGAGGACACTCTGGAGGCGAGATTGATCAAGAACGTGCGAATGCTTCAAAATTAGCGGGTATTATCTTGCGTCGTGCATTGGATGAAATGCCACTTCGTGTTGTTGCGATTGATGGTGGTCTCAAAATGAATGCTATTACTCGTGAAAATGACTTCACAGTAGCCGTTGAAGATGTTGAAGCTTTCAAAGCTTGGTTTGCACCTGTTGCTGCAGAATTCAAAACACAATATGAATTCTCTGATGCTGGTTTAACATTTAATCTTATTGAAGGAACAACAGATAAAGTTCTTTCTGAAAAAGATACAGAAATGGTTGTAGATATGCTCTTCATGCTTCCATATGGTGTCATCCAAATGAGTAAAGCAATTGAAGATCTTGTTATTACTTCCGCAAACATCGGAACAGTAAATCTTAATGATGAACGTTTCGAAATCTCAGTATCCTTACGTGCTACGCAAGCATTTGTAAAAGAAAATGTTATGCGCCAAGTTGAATGGATTGGAAGACAATATGGAATGAATGTTGAATTCTCTTCAAATTATCCAGGCTGGAACTACGATGCGAAATCTCCACTTCGTGCTAAAACTCTCGAAGTTTATAAAGCAATGCGCGGAACAGATATGAATATCGTTGCAACACATGGTGGTATGGAATTAGGTATCTGGAAAGGTAAAATGCCAGAACTTGATATCGTAAGTTTCGGACCAATTATGTTTGACATCCATACACCTGATGAACGTTTAGATCTAGAATCATTGGATCGTACCTATGATTTCATGGTTGCGCTTCTTGCATCACTAAACGAACTCTAAAATTTAATTTACACACCTTCGGGTGTGTTTTTTTAATTGCAAGTTTTAAATAAATTTGTAATACTAGAACAAGGGAGGTTGTATCATGCAAAAAACATATCGAATTAAAAAGATTCTTAATAACAATGTTGTTGTTGCAGTCAACAACTTCCAAGAGGTCATTATTGTTGGTTTGGGAATTGGATTCAATGCCAAAGTAAATCAAAAGGCAGATCCTCGAAAGATTGAAAAAATATTCGAACTTAAACAAGAGGATGCAATTAGAGCAACACAGCTTGTAAAAGATATTCCTGAAAGCATGTTCTTTGAAGTATATCGAATTTTAGAAAACCAATCAAAAGATTTTAACCTTGAGTTGGATGCACATGCGTATGTTACAATTATCGATCACATAAACTTTGCGATGATTCGACTCGAATCGGGACAAGAAATTCGAAACTTGATGAGTTATGATTTACAATTCCTCTATGAAAAAGAGTATCAGTTTGCAGATCATATTCGTAAAGAGATTAATAAACTGTACAATATCAATCTTCCAGAAGACGAAACCGGATTTCTTACCATGCATATTGTGAATGGTGTCAATCCAAAATTGAATAACAAGTCAGGCGTTCTTACAGATATGGTATGGGATTGTTTAAATATTATTCGAGATACCTACTTGATTCCACTAAAGTTAGATGATGTTAATACGCAAAGAATTATGATTCATTTAAAAATGTTATTGCAAAGAGTGATGAGCAATCAACAAGTTGACTTCAGTGAAAATGTGCTCTATAATGTAATTGAGGAATTTGAAAGCGCTTATAAATGTGCTTGCAAAATCCAGGATTATATTGAAAACCGACTTCAAGTTAAAATAAATTCACAGGAACTTGTTTACATGACGATTCATCTTAACCGTTTGGAAATGATCTCAAAGTAAGCAAGGAAGGCTTGTTACCTAAAAAAAATGGGCAAGACCTTCTATGTGTACATCTTTTTGATGTATGCATGGGAGGTCTTTTATTTTTTCTTAAGTCGAAATAAAAAGGAGGAAGTATATGGGAAAGTATACTCAAGATTCAAAAGATTTACTGAATTACCTGGGTGGTAAAGATAATATTGCTGCCGTAACACACTGCGTTACTCGAATGAGATTTGTACTTCGTGATGCGAAGAATACAGATGTTGAAAAAATAGAAGCACTTAGTTCGGTAAAAGGTACGTTTACACAAGCGGGTCAATTCCAAGTTATCATTGGAAATGATGTAGATGTCTTCTACAACGATTTTATTGATGTATCAGGTATTGAAGGAACAACCAAAGATAGTGTCAAAGAAATGGCAAAGACAAATCAAAATAAACTTCAACAACTTGCAAGCAACCTTGCTGAAATATTTGCACCGATTATTCCTGCAATCATTGTAGGGGGTTACTCCTTGGATTTAGAAATATTATTGGTGATGCGGTCTTTGGTGATTATGGAACCATTGCATCTCACTCCCAGTTTTGGGCTGGAGTACACTCATTCTTATGGCTAATTTGTGAAGCAATCTTCCATTTCCTACCTGTCGGTATTACATGGTCAATCACACGTAAGATGGGGACAACTCAAATTTTAGGTATTGTACTTGGAATTACATTAGTTTCGCCACAACTTCTTAATGCTTATGCAGTAGCGGGAACTGACCCAGCTAAAATACCTTTCTGGGACTTTGGATTTACGCAAATTAGAATGATTGGATATCAAGCACAAGTTATCCCGGCAATCCTAGCAGGATTTACATTAGTTTATCTTGAAAGATTCTTTAAGAAAATTATTCCGAATGCAATCTCAATGGTATTCGTGCCTCTCTTTGCATTAGTACCAACTGTTATTATCGCTCACGTCGTTTTAGGACCTATTGGATGGGCAATCGGATCATGGATTTCAAATCTAGTATATGCAGGACTTACATCTTCATTTAGAGTTCTCTTTGCTGCAGTATTTGGTTTCTTCTATTCACCTCTTGTTATTACAGGACTTCACCACATGACCAATGCCATTGACCTTCAATTAGCCAATGATTTTGGTGGAACACTTCTCTGGCCAATGATTGCATTTAGTAATATTGCTCAAGGTAGTGCCGTCTTAGGTATTTGGTGGTTACATCGTGGTAATAAAGAAGAAGAACAAGTTTCAGTTCCGTCAGCAATTTCTGCTTATCTAGGAGTTACAGAACCTGCTATGTTTGGGATTAACCTTAAATATGGATTCCCATTCATTTGTGCGATGATTGGTTCTAGTATTGCAGCTATTATTTCCGTAGGTATGGGATTGATGGCTAACAGTGTTGGGGTTGGTGGTATTCTTGGTTTCCTATCCTTTAATTTGGACCGTTGGCCATTATTCTTCCTTATTGCAGTTGTCGCAATGATCGTACCTTTCTCACTTACAGTAATTTATGGAAAGAAGAAAAATGCGTAATATGTTAAATAATAAAGTTGTCTATCAAATTTATCCAAAATCATTTATGGATTCAAATGGCGATGGTATTGGGGATGTTCAGGGTATCATCTCTAAGCTTGATTACCTTAAAAATCTTGGTGTAGATGTGATTTGGTTAACTCCTATCTTTGTTTCACCACAACGAGATAACGGATATGACATTGAAAATTATTATGAAATTGATCCGATATTCGGAACCATGGAAGACGTAGAAGAACTGTTTTTAGAAGCAAAGAGCCGTGATTTAGACATCATGTTCGATATGGTTTTGAATCATACTTCAACTAAGCATGAATGGTTTCAAAAGGCATTAAAAGGTGATAAGACTTATCAAGACTATTACTTTTTCAAAGAGAAACCAACGAACTGGGAGTCGAAGTTTGGTGGAAATGCTTGGGAATACGTAGAGGATATGAAACTATATTATCTTCATCTCTTTGATGTAACACAAGCAGATCTTAACTGGGAAAATGATGCAGTATTTGAAGAAGTATGCAAAATCGTGAATTTTTGGTTGGATAAAGGTGTTAAAGGTCTTCGATTTGATGTCATTAACCTTATTTCAAAGCCTGAAGTTTTTGAGGATGACTTTGAAGGAGACGGTCGCCGTTTCTACTCTGATGGAAAAAGAGTCCATGAGTACTTACACAAACTAAACCAAGAAACATTTGGTAAACATAACGACGTTATTACCGTTGGTGAATTATCTTCAACCAATATTGAAAATGGTGTTCGTTATGCAGATCCTAAAAATCAAGAACTTTCCACAATATTTAATTTCCATCATCTCAAAGTAGATTATAAGAATGGTGATAAATGGGCTCTTAAACCCTTTGATTTCATTGAATTGAAACAGATACTTTCATCCTGGCAATATGCAATGCAGGAAAATGATGCACTCATGGCTCTATTTCTAAATAACCATGATCAACCGCGCTCCATTTCTCGCTTCGGTAACGATACACAGTATTGGAAACAATCTGGTAAAATGTTAGCAATTGCGATGCAATTAATGCGTGGAATGCCATACATCTACCAGGGTGAGGAAATTGGACTTCCGAATAGTTACTTTGAAAGCTTAGAAACTTATCGTGATATCGAAACCATAAATATGATTCGAATTTTAAGAGAAAGAGGGTTGACTGAATCAGAAGTGACGGCTATTATCCATGAGAGATCTCGTGATAATGGACGAACTCCAATTCCTTGGAATCATAGTTACCAACATGGGTTCACAACAGGAAAGCCATGGTTAGCACTTTCTGAGTATCCTGAGTTACAAACTGTTGAAGACAATCTTTCAGACTCAGATTCAATCTATTATACTTATCATGCACTGATCCATTTACGAAAAGAATTACCGGTGATTCAGAGTGGAAACATTGAATTCTTAGAACTAGATCATCCAGAGTTATTAATATATAAAAGGACATTGGATCAAGAATCTGTAATTGTTTACTGTAATTTTAGTAATAAAGAAATAGACTATACTGACATCGATCAGTGTGGCGAAATTCTTCTTACGAACTACAATGTGAATTCACTTTCAGGAAAGAATACATTCAAACCCTATGAGGCACTCGTTCTTAAAATATAATCAAGATTGTATGATGACTATATAATTTAGAAACTTTGTGATAAAATAAGAGAGTAAACAACAATAGGATGGTGTGATAATATGTTTGGATTTGGCAAGAAAAAATCAACAGTAAATCAAAAGTTTTTATCAATCGGTGCGGGTAAAGTTGTGTCTTTAGAACAAGTTCCAGATCAAGTCTTTTCTCAAAAAATGATGGGAGACGGCTTCGCAGTTGAACTTTCTGAAAATAATATTTATGCTCCAGTTGACGGGGAAGTTACATTAGTGTTTCCAACAGGACATGCATATGGACTTACAACTGCAGATGGAAAAGAAATTTTAATTCATCTCGGAATTGACACTGTTGAGCTCAATGGTGATGGCTTCTCACCTAAAGTAAAACAAGGTGATAAAGTAAAACAAGGAGACATCCTTACTGTTATGGATATTGAATTCATAAAAGAAAAAGGAAAACCTACAATTAGCCCAGTCATCTTCACATCAGGTGAAAAAATCGAACTTCTAAAAGAAGGCGAAACAGTTACCGCTCAAACAGAAGATATCTTCAAGTTTGTTGATTAATTATATAAAACCTCGGAATTTATAAGTTCCGAGGTTTTCTTTCATTTTTGTTAGGTTAGTGTTAGGACAATCGATGAGTAAAGTGAGAGATAGTTGATAGGATAGTGGTGGAGGATCTATCATGAATCGTAAACACTTAAGACTTTGTATTATTATCCTAATGATTATTGGAAATTTAACATGGGTAGTTCCTGAATCCTATGAAAAAATTGTATCAACATGTCAGCTTATTTCACGATTTGGCCTTGCTTACTTAGCTGTGGAAAGCTATTTACTCTCTCACAATATTAAACAATACCTCACGACATTCTTCTTGATGTCACTCATTATGTTTCTAGGTGATGTATTTATGAATGTATTTGTGATTGATTCGCATATTAGATTAAATCAATATTTGTTTCCAGCTATTTTTATAGGTCTCATTATCTTATATCTGATTGATATTATTGAATTTGAAGTTAAAAAGCACCGTATCATTAATACAGTTTTACCAACAATAGCAGCACTTTTCTTATTAGCTTTATCCGTTAAACTAAATCACTCGCTAATTCTGATACTCTTTATGATCTTAACCTACACACAATTTACAAAAAAAACACTCTACTTAAGTTATGTTAAATATGCAGCGTTAATATTTTTCATAGCATTTCTAGGAAATCAGTTAGGGTTTCATCTTGTAACACGTGATGAATTTGTACTCGTGCTATTAATACCACTACTAAAACTCTATAACCAAAGATATGAAGAAGAACAAGTGTCTTCACTTGTTCTTACGATGTCGCTCTATGCGTTAAGTTTATGGGGTGTTACAATAATTGCTACATATCTTGTATAAAATCTACATGCCCTGAACCAATGTCATAGATTGCTTGTGCGACGACGACATTGTTTTCTTTTATAAAAGAAAGGTCGCAAGTTTTTTGATATGTGTAATCAGTCCAAGTTGCGACGGCTTTCGTCACCGATTCTGAACTGCCAATAACTCTTTCAATCTGATGTACAGGTGATGCAAGTGTCGTTGTAGGGATAGTATGAGCATGAGCGGCACTGACGGCGCCACAATGCGTATGACCCATTACAATTACCGTAGAACACTTTAGCACTTCTACCGCGAAAGAAAGGCTTGCAGCGGTTGTATCATCCAAAAATGCACCTGCATTCTGAATGACAAAGAGTTCGCCAAGCTTTTGATCGAATACAATATTTGGAGACAGCCTCGAATCCGAACACGTTAAGACAGCCACTGATGGGTGTTGCTCCTTGTCAAAAGATAGAAAATCTTCTTGAGTGTATTGAATTGGAGTAATAGAACCCGATTCAAAACGTCGATTACCTTGAATTAAATTTTCAATTATTTTATTTATCATTTGTTGTATTACCTCACTTAGTTTGATAATCAAACTAATATTAATAGTAATAAATAATTGAGTTAAAAACAATTAATTTGCAACTCAAAATTAGATAAGCAATATCAACTTGAATTCTCATATAATATTTCTAATTATATTTATGAAATTATAAGGTTAGTGTCAAATAAGTGGGGGAAAATAATGGTTTCTTTAATTTCTGCTGATATGTGCCTTAAGCCATCTTGAACTCGAGGATTTATCGTAAGCATTTCGTTGTTCGAACATCGAGAAGTCATATTTGGCTTCTTTTTGTTTTATACTTTTAGGATCTATTGAATCTAAATATAAGTTTCTAATATCGATATGGTTAAGGAATAAGTTTCTTAGATTAAGATAAGCATTTAAATTTTCTTTGCAGTATCCCTTAGGTCTATTTGAGTATATAGAAGCGAGATTATGACTGATAGCTGACTCCATACTACAACCTATTTTCAAGCCGTTGTAGCTGTACTGTATCGCAAGAGTATTGCGTAGTATATAATTACATTTTTCTTCTATTGTTTTTTGACGATTTGATTGTTCTGTACCATCTATCAAGGTTTGAATGATTTGATTAAAGGTTTCAGTATTTCCGTTAATTATATTGGAGGCGAGGATTTCTTTTGTAGGTTTATCTGTGGTGATATGATTAAGTGCTTGTTTAAAGTGAAACTTATCAAGGGCAAAGCTACTATGAGAAAATTCACGAGTTCCTGACTTAATCCATAAAGCACCATCTCCGAGTATGGTAATATTCTTGATTTTATCCATATCATACGTGATTGATAAGAGGTCATATACACTATTCCAGAAATTACTTTCAGTTCCTGAATAAACCATTTTATTAATCAATTGACGGCGCTTCTGAGGTCCTTTTATACCTTCAAAAATTACAGCTGACTTGACCATGACAGACTGAGATTCATTACGTTGCATATGAACATACTTTTCATCGGCCATGATGTATAAGTGACTTGGTGTAGGCTTAGGCTCACAAAGTTCAGACAGTGACGGCAAGGGACGTTTAACGGTATTATAAACTGTTTGTCTTGATATACGATAATGTTCACGATGCTGAGACGTTGAGAAAGAAGAAAAGATTCTGTCACCAATCTGCTCTCCGACTTTAATCATTGAATTTTGATTCGCAAAAGTCTCCACAATCATGCACTTTACGCATGGGTCATAGCGATCATATTTAGGTAAACCTAGTTTGCGATCGACATAGATAAAGGTTTTTCCTGTAGTCTTATCTTTGTAGATAGTTCGTTTAAACTTCACGACTCCAAATACAGTAATAAGGGTGCGTTCACGTGTTTGGTGAACATAGTAATCTCTTTTACGAAGTGCGGAATTCTTAAATTTTAAATCAAGAAGTTCAAAGTTTTGAACAAGATAGTCACAAGCAGCAATGCGAAGCCATTCTGAAGTATGTTCAATAAACTGAGAGTAATTACGGATCGTAAATTCTTGATTGGTAGGTTCTAAAAGGTAATTCGTTGATTCCTGGATAGACACAAATAAATTTTTTAAGGTGTTGGATAATTCAAATTGTGGTAAAATAGTCATGGCGATAGCTCACTTTCTAATAGTTTGTAGTAAAACCATTATAAGCGAGTTATCGCTTTTTGTATTCCCCCACCTATTTTACACAATCAATTATAAGAAATATATTGATTTTAATAGGGAATTGCTATATTATTAATGAGCACGCCCGAGTGGTGAAATCGGTAGACGCACTGGACTCAAAATCCAGCGAGGTAAAACTCATGACGGTTCGAGTCCGTCCTCGGGCACCAAAATTAATACTTAACCTACTAATTAGTAGGTTTTTTTATGTTTTGATTATTAACCAAAGTACCCAAAAGAACTTAATATTTAAATAGAGTCAAGTTATTTGTTATAGTCACTAGAAATTACAATAA
The DNA here is from genome assembly GCF_014396165.1 of Erysipelothrix inopinata. GTDB lineage: Bacteria > Bacillota_I > Bacilli_A > Erysipelotrichales > Erysipelotrichaceae > Erysipelothrix > Erysipelothrix inopinata. Next base: position 2,086,365 of record NZ_CP060715.1, on the reverse strand, counting down.
TAAATGAACATATCATTTTTTTTAATTATCATTCTATCAGAAAAATATTTAGTTAGTATCAAATACGTGTGTAAAATGATACGATTACTCATAGAGAGTAAAGAGGATTCAATTATGATAAATTCTATTACAGGGAAACTTCCATTTAGTGGAAAATGGATAGCAACAGCAACACCAGCCTATAAAGTTCCTAGTCACGGAACTTTCAACTTTGGGGTAGGCTATGCTTATGATTTTGTAAAAGTTAACGATAAAAAACGTGTAAGTAAGAGCTATAATTGGCGAAGTCTATTGTATAAGGAAAATCCTGAAGATTTTTACGCCTTTGGTGAGGATATATTGTCGCCTGTTGATGGATGTATAGTAGAGGTGCATAACGGAGAAAGCGATAATGTAGTAAGAAGATCACTGTTTACTGGAATACCATATCTATTAAAACAAGGTCAGCGAATTAAAAATGGGGTTACAAAAATCGCGGGGAATTACGTAATTATCAAGAATAGTGATTCAGATGGATTCATTTGTATTGTACATATTAAGAATAATACGATTACTTTAGAAAAAGGCCAAAAAGTAAAAATTGGAGAAAAAATTGGTGAATGTGGAAATTCAGGTAATTCAATACAACCGCATATCCACATTCAAGCTACTAGTAATTTGGATTTTTTTTCTGAAAATGGAATTCCACTCTATTTTAGAGACTATTATGAGCTAAACAATAATAATTTTGAACTGGTAATAAATCCAAGTTTTCCTAGTCGTAAAACGATAGTGGCTAATTCTATTGAATAGTGTTGCACTTAATATGATAAATTATGATGAAAAAACAGGGTATTTATTCATCCGTTTATATATTTGAATGAAAATTATACTTCTTATATCGATAAATTCCGACTATAACAATAATAATCCTGTCTACAGTACTTTTAGTTAAGTAGTAGCGTATACACAATTCATTTCAATTGAAATAATCAGAGTACCATGTTAATCTAAAGATAGAAAAGAAGATTGATTATGTCAGTTTCTTACCGCAAATAATTTAAAGAATATAATCATAAAACTAAATGTGAGGTAACTATGAAAAAGGCTAAATTAATTATAACAAGTCTAATTTTAACAAGTCTAATTTTAATAGGAGTATTTTTATGGTTTTATTTCTCTGCTGAAGATACCAATTTTAAAATAATTGAAAAACGTATCCATTTTAATTTTGAGGTAATTGAGTCGAAAAAAAATAAAGGGTTCTTAGACAACTCTGATTATTATAGTCTAATATTACTTGATGATTATGATTATCAAGAGTTGTCTGACACTTGGAAGCCCCAACCATCTCAAAACTTCGATAAAACATACTTTATAGAGAATTTTTCTTCATTCTCTGATCTTGATGCATATAAGCGGATTGAATCAGGGGACTTTATGTATTTTTCAATCTTTACGTTAAGCTCACAAGAGGACTATAAGCTTGAATATTACTTTTTTATGGGGAACGGAAAAATCGCTGTCTTTAGTTATGATAGTAAAAAGGGCGGATAGAAAGGAGTGTAAAGCCCACTTAAAAACAAAAGGAATTAACTGAGGTACACTAGGAGGGCATTTTATGAAAAAAAGAAAACTTTCGATATTAGTCTTTTCACTGTTTATAAGTTTTACTTTGCTTTCAACACCTACTTTCGCAGACAATGAAAGTACAGTTGCTGATGAAACCGTTGCTATTTTGAAGGAGATGGGTGAAGCGGAAATTACAAAAGAAGATGTTTTAACTACTCTAGAGAATCTTAGAGATGAGTACAATCAACGACTTATAGATGAAACAGATCCAATAATTATCAACCAACTCCAAATTCAGGTAGAATCAGTTACTGAGATGATTAATCAACAATCAAATTTGGTTAGTAGACAAGATAGTAGATCCGTCATAACCAGTAGATGTGTAGGACATAATATTAATGTTGCTGCTATTGTTACTTGGTTCAGAAATAATGGATATACTCTATCTGCTGACTTGTTAGTTTATGCTTCAAAAAATACATCAAGTAATAATGTGTATTATCTTGGAAGTGGAAACGTAAATAAAATTAGAGCTACATCTTGGTGGTCATCCGTTAAAGGAAAGTGGCCAATTGCCGGAAGTAGTCGATTTACATCAGGAGACTTATATTATTCGATAAATAAGTTTTCGTACAAACCAGCATCCGTTTATGGAGAGCTTATTATTTCTGACGTATATGACTACACTTATGACACTTCATATCCAGCAATACAGGGAATAGCTGTTAACGCTATGGCAAATGCACAGGCTATGGGGTGTATAACACCATTCAAAGTTAGAGCGAATGTACAAATTATGAGATAAGTTATTATCGATAATTGCCTATAACTGGTACTATCGTTAAATTTGAGTGAAATTATTCCGACAAAATTCAGAAGTAGCCTCATTTTAGAAGATTATTTCAGGCATCGTAAAAATCTAATGTTGGTGAACTTCAATATTATTTTTGAGTTGCGGCTCCATCATATTAAATTATGGCGGAGCTTTTTGTATTTACAATGGTAATATCCTGTTATTAATAAGCAATACTCTTCCTATAAAATCCAAAAGTAAACAACACACGAATACTCTTTTCTTAATTACTTTATTAAGTCATCAGTGTCCTCAAATTTTCTGTTTAAGTAATCGTAGGTCAGCACATAAACCTTGGTATTTTATGATGGCAAAGTATGAGCGTTGGATGTGTGACACTCTAGTGGACACAAAAGGATAAGGAGTCCGTGGGAAACTCAAGAAAAGCAAGAGATTACACAATGACACGAAGATAACGACGAGAGTATACTGAGGATTTTAAAAGACAAATGGTTCAGTTCTACAAAAACGAAAAACACCAAGTAAATAAAACTTAAATCAACTAAAATAGCTTTCTTTATCGTTACAAAGATTTCTCGATATATTGCTATTATGTCGTGTTTTTCCTTGTCATGTAATTTGATGTCATATTCCAAATAAATAACACGGTCGATCAAGGAGATGTAGTCTGAATAGTTTCATAAAGGAAACGTGCTCAGTACTATTCTCATTTTGAATTAACTGTGTCTGGTATTAATAACACATAATTTTCCGTTAAATAATATCGTGGTAGTTGAAAGCAATTTGCTTATCATGGTAGTATATAAAAATTAGTCTTGTGCTTGTCAATAGCTATGCACTGATAAAACTAATTATCATGAGATAATGCAACTGATTTACATTCTGTTGTCACGTACTAAACATCCAAGTGGTCACTTAATCTCTAATTTAATAGGAGTACCGGAGAGATACAGTTTATAGAGTTTCTTTTTTTCTTATGATTCATCTGTTTTTTAGAAAAGTAATTATGGATCAAGTATCTTGAATAACCGAGATTAATACTCAGTTTAGCTTAATGCTCAATCGTAGATAGGCTTTGCTTCTATGATAAGACTTATTGCTGTTTCATATGAAAAACGGCAATAACAATAATAATTCAGTGGTGATTGATGAAAAATAATCTAATGGTTGTATTAGGATAAATACATGGTATAATATTATTACAGATATGATCCATTGCATATGGATCGAGTCCTCAATTCAAAGTTCGACTTTGACCGTGTTGGGGCACCAATAAGAAATCAACCCACATATCAGTGGGTTTTTTTGATGCGTTTTTTTTCGATGGGGATACCATGGGGATACATTTATGAATAGTAATCACTGAAACTTGAAGTAGGCTTGTTGAATAGCATACAATTAGTATATTCGGAGGGGAATCTAAACGCATGAAAATATTTTTTTCGGTATATCAAACGAACATTTGTATTATATCTTATACCAATTCTGATTTACTTTAAATACTTCTCAACTGTTAGTGAAGTAGATTTTACAATCTTTGCACTTTTTATGTTTGCTCCTTTTGCTAACCTCTATAATTTGATACTTCTCTATGTATTAAACTCAGTATTGGATCCATCGGAAACCAGCCCAGTAGGAACTACAATTTTTTATCAATTAATATATTATTGTTTCATTAGTATATTTTTGTTAGTAGTAATACAATTTCCAAATGTAAATATTCTTCACATCGTGTTTATACTTCAAGTTATTTTAGCGTCAAACTGGATTGCATTTTTATTATTTTCCTTTTTTAAATCAAGAAGTGATAAAAGGAATGCTCCTAAAGTAGAGAAGTAATTACCGGTTTAGAAAATTTATTCAATCCGATTATTATTCTTATCTAAATGAATCTCAGTTTTTTTAATTATTAAAAATGAGCTTCGCTTCGGCATCAAATTGAATAAAATATTTTAGATGTTACTTTGGGAAATGGGAAATATCTAACTAGTGAACTCTAATTTTAATAATTGGAGTTTTTGTTTTTAGAAGTATATTTTTATAGATATTTGCCTGGAATTATTGGTAACATTTATTTTATGTTTTATACAATCACACTCATCTTAAAAAGACAGAAATTGTAGAATGAAGGCAAGAAAGAGGGTTTGATTATGAAAAAAACAATCATAACACTGCTTGCTGTTGGAATCGTATCGCTATCTGTTCCTTATGCAAATGCACATGCGCAGGAGAACACTATAGAAGAAAGTGCAAATATTAGTCAAAATAAGAATGATGTAAACGAAGACAAAGATTTAAATTTACCTGATGATGAAAAAAATGAAAAAACAGAGCAAATTGAAAAAGATGAAATGAGTAATGAATCAGATTCTACTGATCTAGAAGTCCCAGTAGAATCGATAGATGAAATTATAGAAAAAGATAATACTTCGGAAATTACAAATAATGAATCTGATATGTCAGATAATTTAATTTCAAATAAAGGAGATGTTAGTGATAATTCGACTGAGTTGAATATTGAGGGTCAAGTCCAAGATGATAAGGTTAATATTAGTTCGATTTCTAATGTGGGAGAGCTTTTAGCTGCAATTGAAATAGTAGAAGAAGGACAAGAATTAATTCTCGCACCTGATTTTGTTTCTGAACCAATCACTATTACCGTTCCTGATGTATCTTTTACAATTAATGGAAACGGTGTGGTATGGAATTCAGGAAACATTAAGATAATAGGAAACAAGGAAAGTACGCTAACAATCAAAAATATTAATATTGATGGGCAAGGTAGAAATGGATACTTATTTGAAGATAGTAGAACATCTGGTTCATTAATCTTTAAAAATTCTTCAGTATATAATTCTGGAAACTCTGTAATATATATTGGTGTCGATTCACATTTAGATAGAATGCACATTTTTAATAACAAGGGTGTAGGTAATGCATCTGCTATTAAAGTTAATGAAAATGCTCCATTAACGATTTCTAATTCAACTATTGAGAATAATCACGGTTCTGGATACGGATATGAAGCAGGTGCTATTTCATCAAAAAATTACCGTAAAACGATGATCATAGAAAACTCAGTATTTAGAAATAACGTCAATACAACTAAGAATACAGGTCTTCTTGGTGGAAGTGGCGGAGCCATTACAATCAATGATTTATTTGGTTCAATAATTATTAATCAGTCTATCTTTGAAGAAAATAAAGCGTTGGGAGATGTTACATCACCAACAAGTGCGGCAGACGATGGTGGTGCAATTTATGTTCGTGTGTATAATGGTGATGGAATCGTTGATATCAATGGTACTTCATTTATAAGAAATGAAGCGAACGATGATGGTGGCGCAGTATTGTTCGAATCAAGTGGTAAAGGAAAACTGAAAACTTCAATTACTAACTCAACTTTTGTAGAAAATGTTGCAAGAGGAAAGAGTGGTGGAGATAAGTCAGGTGGTGCAATTCAATATTATCGAGGGGGTTCAAAATCAACTTCAAGTAATACGGTTAAAACCTCAACTTTTGTATCAAACCAAAGTGGTGATGAATCTTCCGATAAGGATCAACAAGGTGGTGCAATCGGCTTAAGTCAAAGTTCTTTACTAGCTCCAAGTGTAGCGTTAGATGCAAATATTTTTGTAGCTAATCAGGTCTTTGATGCTAACGGAAGTATTAATGAACAAAGCATGTATAAAGATGTGAGTAATAGTACTTCCATCGATTTAGGAAATAGAAATGTAATTAATATTTCTAATGATCCAACGATTGACGATGCTCTATATGAGGTGTTAGGAGTTACACAACTAAAGCTAGCATTTAACGAATCACACATCCATGCAGGAACTGATAATGAAGTAATACCAACTGTAATGATAAGACCTGGTAGTATCGCAGATAATACCTATAAAGGGAATGCTGAATTAGGAAGTATCGGTCAAAGAGGATTACCACGTGATAAAGATCACGGATCAATCCAAATTGCTTCAATACAATATGATGCAAATGGTGGAGAATTCAATTTATCACCACTTGGGGAGTATGATGGAACTGAATTTTATACAACAAACGAGGAAGGTTTAATCACTAATTATTACCAAGTTGGATATTTAGAGAAAACTGTTCCAGTACTTAATAACAGTGATTTAGAATTGACTCGGGAAGGATATACTTTTGTTGGATGGTCACGTGAACAAGATAATAGTCGTTCAGTCGATCAAATAGTGACGGAAGTTAAACTTACACGATCAACCCCAAAAGTATACGCGGTTTGGGCACCTGTTTCCGATAAATATACTGTAACATACCATGGAAATGGTAATACATCAGGGGCAGTTCCTACAGATAGCGGTGAATATGATGTCAATGAAACAGTAACTGTACTTAATGAAAGTACGTTAGTTAAAGATGGATATAAATTCATGGGTTGGAATACTAAAGTAGATGGATTGGGCATCAATTATGGTGTGGACTCAACTTTCAACATTACAGAGGACACAGATTTATACGCACAATGGGAACTTCAACCAGTAGCGCTGAAATATACTGTTACCTATTATGGAAATGGAAATACATCAGGTCTCGTTCCAGTAGACGGTACTGAATACGATGAAAATGCATTAGTTACTGTACTCGATAAAAATAATCTAGTTAAAGAAGGCTATAAGTTTATGGGATGGAATACTCAAGTAGACGGATCAGGAACAAAATATGATGTAGGATCAATCTTTATCATTACAGAGGACACAGATTTATACGCACAATGGGAACTTGAACCAGTAGCACTGAAATATACTGTTACCTATTACGGAAACGGTAATACATCAGGCCTCGTTCCTGTAGATGGTACTGAATACGATGAAAATGCATTAGTCACAGTACTCGATAAAAATAATCTAGTTAAAGAAGGCTATAAGTTTATGGGATGGAATACTCAAGTAGACGGATCAGGAACAAAATATGATGTAGGATCAATCTTTACCATTACAGAGGACACAGATTTATACGCACAATGGGAACTTGAACTAGTGGCGCTGAAATATACTGTAACCTATCATGGAAATGGTAATACATCAGGTGTGGTTCCTACAGACAATAGTAAATATGATGTCAATGCAACAGTAACTGTATTTGATGAAAACACATTAGTTAACGATGGATATAAATTTATGGGTTGGAATACTAAAGCAGATGGATCAGGCATCAATTATGATGTAGCTTCAACCTTCAACATTATCGAAGATACAAATTTATATGCACAATGGGAGAAAAACTCTAAAGGAATAGTTCTTCCTAATACAGGAGTTTCGAATTATCTCATGATGGTTACATCAGCATTAATTATAAGTGGATTAGGTTTACTACTTTTAGAAAAAAGAAATAAGAAAAACATTGATTAAATAATTGATTTGTCTTGAAGTGAAACAAATACAATGCCAACTCTAATACCTAAGTTTAAGAGATTAGTGTTGGTATTTTACTTTATGGAAGGATTTGTAAGGCTTAAACTTGTTGGAGGGAGTAAAATTGTTATTGTTCGCAGTCAGGGGTATAATAGATCTATAAAGAGGTGAGATGATGGAACCACTCGATAAAGTAATTCTTGATGCCTTGTTGGAAAGACTAACCGAAACTCAAAAATATTCTGATGAATTATATGGATACAGAGATAACTTGCCGGAATATCGTATTTTCAAAAGAATGCTATATGCTGATTATATAGATTCAAATGGTGATCTCATCAAAAATAGTCTTCTTAATCGACCATTATCAGTGGATAAAGGACTGAGTTATGATAGTTTCGTAGAGTTGAGACTCCATACAGGACTTCTTTATCTTCCATCACAAATGGATGAGCTTCGTAAAGATGAAATAGAAGAGGTATTGTATAAAGTAATCGAGGATATCTATGATAACCAAATACACATAGTTTCTGCACGAATGATTATTGATGAAACCATGATTCAAAGTATGTATAAAGAAATTGCAGACCGATTTAAAATTTTAGATTTAAAAGAGTAGAAGCATTGAAATAAAGAAGGGTATCGCTTGATACCCTTCTTTTAAGCTTTGCTATTAAAGCGATTCCTCACGACGATTTAGAATCGTTTTAGCTCTAACCATTTTAATGAATGACCACGCAAGTGGCGGCACAAGACCAAATGATACAAGAATTGCGAAGTATTCCAATTGGTAGTTAACTTGCATCATCCAATATACGACTAAAAGTAACAGACTAGTTAGAGAAACTATCCACAAATTCTTTTTAACTAAGATATTTAAATCGTTATTTGTAAGTTTAATGGTAGTTTTTTTATCATCTTTTTGGTACCAAATAATATTAAGACCAAAAATAATAATAGAAAGGACTAATATTGAAAAAGCTATGATTGATACAATTTGTGAGTTGAAATTCAGTTTCTCACTCAGTGTAATAAGTGCAGCAGTACAAACAAACCAATAATAAATAATTAATATTGCTCTGATGAATTGTTGGAATCTTGATTTTGATTTAGAGATCATGAATTGTGCCTCCGTTTATTTAATAGTATCAATATATAGAACCTATTGTTATCAAATCATATCACGTCTGGGATTTTAGATATATTTGTTTCACTAGAAATCTTTAGTAATAACAAGACTAATCAGTGCTCTTCTTAACTACTAGGAGGAGAACCTTAAAGTTTCGTTTCACAAATCTTTCATAATCTTCATATAATACTCACTCTATTTTCGTTTTGAATACATCGATGTATCGAATTTTGCGTGTATATTTAATTATATATGTACATGACGATAGTCTGTACTAAGAAGGGAAGAATATGAAAAAGAGATTTAGAAATATCTTGTTGACGACCTTGGTCTTAGCCCTCGTTTCGACACAAACTCTTGTTCGGGCAGAAGAATCAATGCAACCTCAAGTTGATTTGGTGAACAAGGAAACCCTGACCGAAACGATCGATAATGATAAGACACAAGAATCTGAGACTCCAAAGCAAAAAACTGTTCAGGTTGCTGCAGCTGCAGCAAATTCTAACATTCAATCTGGCTTATCTTTTGGTCAAAGTGAAAAAGATAGCTACCAAGGGGGAGATACATTTTCGGTTTATACTGATTTAATTATATCCTCAACAGAATCGAATGTTATACCGGAGAATTCTACTTTGAAAATTAATGTGCCAAAGCAGTACATTAATGAATTAAAGGCATCAGATGTCTTAGTAAAAGCTGAGTACTATAAAGATGCATCAGTTCAATTGGTAGGAAATAATTATGTTATCACTATCAAATCAAAAAGTTTGGCGGGAGGAACCGATGTTTCAATTCCAATTAAACTAACGATGAAGGATAATGCACCAGCAAATAATAAAACATTTACTATTTCACAAACGTGGACAACTCCTGATGGTAAAGAAATTGCAGCTAATGAATTGAAAGTCAAAATGTCTGCAACGATGGAAAAACCTTATTTCTCAATTATAGAGAGAGATATGACTGATATAGTAGTAGATGGTATTATCCCAGAGAATACCTCTGATTTCTTCTTGTCAGAAGGAATGACAGGTGTTTCTGGATCTGTGACTAATGACTCCCGAGATCGCCGTGTTTACGCAACAATTCCAGCCGGAGCGAAAATTGTTGATGATGGACTGGGATCATGGAGTTTTGATGGCACCAAATATTATCGCGATTTAACACGAGAAAACTTACATAAAAGTGTTCATGATGGTGAAAAATTTATTTACCCTGGATCTGGGATAAAACTCGATATTTCAGGAATAAATTTGAAAAACACTTCTCAAGCAGAACCTCATGTTATTACCGTACCATTAGAAATTAAAATCGTAGAAAATGGCGTTGTACAAACAGATCTTACAACCAATAATTACAGTGGACAAAATAAATATTTTATTCGCACTGTCGAAGAAAATAACAAATGGCTTGGCGATACTCAGGTTTGGGTAAATTTCGTTGACGAAAATTATAACTATGTTTCATCAAGACCTGAACATTTTACCGATAAGACAAGTGCAACCGCAATCTTAAAATATTCTGAGTTGAACGATAATAAACTTCGTCTTAGAATGACACATAAAAATGCTTCGGGACTTAAAAATGAAGGAGATCCAAATGTTGGACCATCCAAAGCAACGATTGAAACATCTACTTTAGATGTTCCATCATTTATGAATGTCGAAGAATTTAGAATTGGCTTTATTGGTTCTGTTGAGGAATCTGATAAAGCGATACTAAATAGTAAAATAAATGGTACAAAGGTGTACGGAGTTAAAGGAACTGATAGAGTTCTTCTAGGAACTATTAATACTGGAACCTCTGGCTCGAGTGTTGAATCAACATTTAATGGATCAGAATGGGTCAAAGCAGGTCAAAAAGGAGATTTTACAAAAGTTTTATTTGAATATCCTAATGGTGGAATTTCATTTACTAAAGATGAGGGAAGCATTGATCTTTTAGATAAAGTTCACTCTGAAGTTATTTTTACACCGAGCGAGAAATCGTTTGAAGAACTTAAGGAAAAATTTAATACAAACTCAGCTCTTCCTAAGAGTGAATTTGAATCGAATGTTCAAGTCATTGCATCAATTGAAGGAAATACTGGAATCAAATCAACCTTCCAAACAACTAAAAAGGCTAAAGTATTGATCAATCTTGAATATGCTCAAGTTGGTAGAAATGATGTTTTAAGATCCTTGGAAGGAAATACATTCTTCCCAGGAGATGAATTCACACTAATGATGCGTTCATATGCTTCTATTTTAGGAGATGCATCTTACTCTGCACGTGCAGAAAATCCGAACGTATATTACTTACTTCCAGAAGGTTTTGAAGTAACTGGTGATAATAGCCAATTCTTTGAAAGCATTAAAACATTAAAGAACTTTAAAAATGGCCAAACACTTGTCATTGCGAAGCCAGTTAAAGTTTTTGATGTAAAAGGAAAACCAGGATTTTATTCTGATTCTGCAACCCATGAATATCAATTGAAAATCAAGGTGTCAGAGCGAGTTAAAGAAAAAACATATGAATTTGATGCAGCTTATATGCAAGATAATAACAAGCTAAAAACTGTAAATGGAAAACAAGTTGGATTTGTTACTGAAAATCATTTTTGGAATAATTCCTGGTTGGATATCATTCAAGATGGTGATAACCGATTGGATGCTCCAAAGAGCATTGTTAATTTTGGCAAAATTAATGTAACCATCAAGCCTGCCCGAGTATTCTCATCCTATAATGAAGTAAAGAATCCAGATAAATCAGGATCACAATTTGCTTCATCGACAGGTCGTGACGCAACACGTGGAAGCAAAGTAGATTATCGTTGGAATCTTGTCAATGATAGTTCATCTGCAATTAACTCAATGACATTGATCAATGTACTCCCTTATCCAGGAGATGTTTCGATTGTTGCCAATAGTGATGGTTCACATACTCCTAGAGGATCTCAATTTAAGACTCCATTAACTCAAGCTATCAGTTCTGATACGTTTGATATCTATTATTCAGTTGATGAACCTCTAAAAGATGTGAAGAATGAACCAAGTGTTAACTGGGTAAGCTCAGTTTCTGATTATAGTAAAGTAACGATGATTAAGGCGGTACTGAAATCAGGAAAAACTGTGGGAGTTAATCAAACTGTTCAATTATTTACTAACAACGTTATTCCAAATAATCCAAATATCAAAGATAACGATATCGCATTCAATAACTTTGCGCTAACTCTTAATGAAGGTACAACCTACATGGATGCACCGGGTGCAGAAGCAAGAGTTTATCTTGAACGTGACGATGTTGTCATCGAAAAAGTGGATGAATTTAATAAAAATCTCAAACTTGAAGGTGCACAGTTTAGTGTTTATGACTCACGAGACCGTCTTGTCTTAAGTAATCTTGTGACGAATTCAAATGGTAATGTAACACTCCCTAACCTTGCGGTAGGTGAAAGTTATTACCTTGTTGAAACTAAAGCACCTGCAGGGTATATTGCCCAAGAAGGTAAGATTCCGTTTACAGTTAAATCAGGAACCAATACCCTTCAAGTTATTAACTCGAAGAATGAAAAAACTTCAGTTACCGTTACGAAAGAATGGGTAGGTGGACCAGACGTCCATCCAACGATTTCTGTACAACTCTTCCAAAATGGTAATAAACTGGGAGCGCCCGTAGAACTAGAAAACGGAACGAACTCATATACTTGGTCAGGACTAAATGCCAAAGATCCAAGTGGTAATAAGTATATCTATACCGTTGATGAAGTAAGTCAACTTCCAAACTATGAGAAAGAAATTAATGGAACTCATATCATTAATAAATTCGTAGAAAACAAAACGATAAATATTAGTGGTACTAAAACATGGGAAGATGCATCCAATAAAGAAGGCCTTCGTCCAGGTTCAATCAAGGTAAGACTTCATGCCAATGGCACAGAACTCAATCTTGAACCAACATGGGTTAAGAATGGTGATACATGGACCTATACATTTGAAAACGTACCCGAAAAAGAAAATGGAACCGTAATTCAATATACGATTACCGAAGATGAAGTCGCAAACTATACTTCAAACGTAACTGGTAAAAACATTACGAACTCACGAACAGTAAGTAAACGCAATGTAACGGGTACAAAAACATGGGAAGATGCATCCAATAAAGAAGGCCTTCGTCCAGGTTCAATCAAGGTAAGACTTCATGCCAATGGCACAGAACTCAATCTTGAACCAACATGGGTTAAGAATGGTGATACATGGACCTATACATTTGAAAACGTACCCGAAAAAGAAAATGGAACCGTAATTCAATATACGATTACCGAAGATGAAGTCGCAAACTATACTTCAAACGTAACTGGTAAAAACATTACGAACTCACGAACAGTAAGTAAACGCAATGTAACGGGTACAAAAACATGGGTTGATAATAATGACAGTGATGGTCTCAGACCTGAAACAGTCGAAATTACATTATTCGCTGATGGTACCAAAGTAGAAGCAACACCAACATGGAAAACTGATTCTAAGAATGTGTGGAGCTATACTTACTCAAATCTTGATAAGTATGCAAATGGTAAAGAAATTGAATATACTGTCGAAGAAACTAAAGTAGACGGATATGATAAACTTATCGTCGGCTTAGACATCACAAACACTCACAAAGCAGATACAAAAACCGTATCTGGAACGAAAGTTTGGGATGATAATAAGAACCAAGATGGTATCCGACCTGATGAAGTTTCAATCATTCTTTACGCAAATGGACAAGAAGTAAAAGCATCACCAATTTGGACAAATACGAATAAGGATACATGGAATTTCACGTATCCATCATTACCAAAATTTGCGAATGGTGAAGAAATTACGTATACCGTCGATGAGAAAGTAGTTCCAGAAGGATATACTAAAGATGTCCAAGAATTTACGATTACAAACAGTCATACACCAAGTAAGATTGATGTGACAGGTACGAAGACATGGGACGATAATAAGAACCAAGATGGCATTCGACCTGAAGAAATCAAAATTACACTCTATGCAAATGGTGAAAAAGTAACGGCAGAACCAACATGGGTTAAAGGTGAACACTCATGGAGCTATACCTTTGCAGGACAACCTGAATTCAAAGGTGGCCAATTAATTACATATACTGTGACTGAAGAAGAAGTACCAGGGTATACTACAAAGATAACTGGACGAGATATCATAAACAGTCATAAAGCTGATACACGATCCGTAACAGGGGTTAAGACATGGGATGATGCAAGCAATATCGCAGGATTCAGACCCGAAGAGATTACAGTTAAACTTCATGCCAATGGTACAGAGCTTAATCTTAAACCAACATGGACCAAGGCAGAAAATACTTGGACCTATACATTTGAAAATTTACCTGAAAAAGAAAATGGTGTTGATATTGAATATACCGTAACTGAAGAAGCTGTCGAACACTACACAACAGATATTCAAGGACTCAATATTACAAACAGTCATACACCAAGTAAGATTGATGTGACAGGAACGAAGACATGGGACGATAATAAGAACCAAGATGGCATCCGACCTGAAGAAATCAAAATTACACTCTATGCAAATGGTGAAAAAGTAACGGCAGAACCAACATGGGTTAAAGGTGAACACTCATGGAGCTATACCTTTGCAGGACAACCTGAATACAAAGGTGGTCAATTGATTACCTATACTGTGACTGAAGATACAGTGCCAGGCTATACACCTAAGATTACAGGCTTAGATATCACAAACAGTCATAAAGCTGATACACGATCCGTAACAGGGGTTAAGACATGGGATGATGCAAGCAATATCGCAGGATTCAGACCCGAAGAGATTACAGTTAAACTTCATGCCAATGGTGCAGAGCTTAATCTTAAACCAACATGGACCAAGGCAGAAAATACTTGGACCTATACATTTGAAAATTTACCTGAAAAAGAAAATGGTGTGGATATTGAATATACCGTAACTGAAGAAGCTGTCGAACACTACACAACAGATATTCAAGGACTCAACATTACAAACAGTCATACACCAAGTAAGATTGATGTGACAGGTACGAAGACATGGGACGATAATAAGAACCAAGATGGCATCCGACCTGAAGAAATCAAAATTACACTCTATGCAAATGGCGAAGAAGTAACGGCAGAACCTACATGGATTAAAGGTGAACACTCATGGAGCTATACCTTTGCAAATCAACCTGAATACAAAGGTGGTCAATTGATTACCTATACTGTGACTGAAGATACAGTACCAGGGTATACACCTGAGATTACAGGTTTAGATATCACAAACAGTCATAAGGCTGATACACGATCCGTAACAGGGGTTAAGACATGGGATGATGCAAGCAATATCGCAGGATTCAGACCCGAAGAAATTGAGATTACCCTTTACGCTAATGGTGAAAAAGTAAACGCAGAACCTTCATGGACCAAAGCTGAAAATACTTGGACCTATGAATTTGCGAATCTTGAAGTGAAAGAAAATGGTGTCGATATTGAATATACCGTAACTGAAGAAGCTGTCGAGCACTACACTACAGATATTCAAGGACTCAATATTACAAACAGTCACACACCAAGTAAGATTGATGTGATAGGTACGAAGACATGGGACGATAATAAGAACCAAGATGGTATCCGACCTGAAGAAATCAAAATTACACTCTATGCAAATGGCGAAGAAGTAACGGCAGAACCTACATGGGTTAAAGGTGAACACTCATGGAGCTATACCTTTGCAGGACAACCTGAATTCAAAGGTGGCCAATTGATCACTTATACAGTGACTGAAGATACAGTACCAGGATACACACCTAAGATTACAGGCTTAGATATCACAAACAGTCATAAAGCTGATACGAAAGTGGTAACCGGCATTAAGACATGGGATGATGCAAGTAATATCGCAGGATTCAGACCAGCAGAAATTGAGATTACCCTTTACGCTAATGGTGAAAAAGTAAACGCAGAACCAACATGGACCAAAGCTGAAAATACTTGGACCTATGAATTTGCGAATCTTGAAGTGAAAGAAAATGGTGTCGATATTGAATATACCGTAACTGAAGAAGCTGTCGAGCACTATACAACAGATATTCAAGGACTCAATATCACAAACAGTCATACACCAAGTAAGATTGATGTGACAGGTACGAAGACATGGGACGATAATAAGAACCAAGATGGTATTCGACCTGAAGAAATCAAAATTACACTCCATGCAAATGGCGAAGAAGTAACGGCAGAACCAACATGGGTTAAAGGTGAACACTCATGGATCTATACCTTTGCAGGACAACCTGAATACAAAGGTGGCCAATTGATTACCTATACTGTGACTGAAGATACAGTGCCAGGGTATACACCTAAGATTACAGGCTTAGATATCACAAATACTCATAAAGCTGATACGAAAGTGGTAACCGGCGTTAAGACATGGGATGATGCAAGTAATATCGCAGGATTCAGACCTGAAGAAATCAAGATTACCCTTTACGCTAATGGTGAAAAAGTAAATGCAGAACCAACATGGACCAAAGCAGAAAATACTTGGACCTATGAATTTGCGAATCTTGATGTAAAAGAAAATGGTGTGGATATTGAATATACCGTAACTGAAGAAGCTGTCGAGCACTATACAACAGATATTCAAGGACTCAATATCACAAACAGTCATACACCAAGTAAGATTAATGTCGAAGGAACAAAAACATGGAAGGATTCCTCGGATCAAGACGGAAAACGACCAGAGACAATTGTAGTAACACTTTACGCAAATGGTGAAAAAGTAGATACCGATGCAGTTTGGAGTCAAACAGATGAAGATGTTTGGAACTATGTATTCGCAGATCAACCTGAGTATAAAGGTGGCGAACTGATTGAATATACAGTTAAAGAAGATGACGTTGTAGGCTATACAACTAAGATTGAAGGCCTCAATATCACAAACTCCCGAGCAACTGAAGTTAGAACAATTACCGGAACGAAAGTATGGAATGATAATGATAACCAAGATGGTATCCGACCAGAAAATATTGTCGTTAAGTTAATTGCGAATGGTAAGAAACTCGAAGTAAAACCAGAATGGATTAAGAATGGTAATACATGGAGTTACAAATTTGCGAACCTACCTAAGTATGCAAATAAAGAAATCATTAATTACGTGATTGAAGAGCTTGGTGTTGATGGTTATACCGCAAAAATAACAGATTACAATCTTGTGAATACTCATGAAGTTTCATTAATCAATATTGAAGGAACGAAGACATGGGATGATCATAAGAACCAAGATGGTATCCGCCCAGAAGCTGTGGAAGTAGCACTTTATGCAAATGGCGAAAAAGTGGATGTGAAACCAGTTTGGACTCAAACAGAAGGTGATGTATGGCATTATGTCTTTGAAAACCAACCAGAATTTAAAGCTGGAGAAAAAATAACATATACAGTAGATGAAACAGAAGTAGCTGGTTATGTTAAGGGAATCGAAGGATACAGTATTACCAACACTCACAAACCATCTGTAGTTGAAATAAAAGGACAAAAAGAATGGGTTGATGAATCCAATCAAGATGGACTTCGTCCAGAAGCAATCACAGTGACACTCTTCAAAAATGGAGAAGCTCAAGATGTGAAAGCACAATGGACCAAAGCAGAAAACACATGGAGTTATACATTTGGAGAACTTCCAGAATATGAAAATGGAGAGAAACTTGTATACACCATTACAGAAGAAGCTGTGGCAGGCTATAGCTCAGTAGTAAATGGATTGAATCTCGTAAATACACACGAAGTATCCCTTATTGATCTTGAAGGTCAAAAAATATGGGACGATAATTCGAATAAAGAGAACAAACGACCAGAAAGCATTACCGTAAATCTTTATGCGAATGGCGAGAAGGTAGATGTGAAACCAGAATGGACTAAGGGAAATGATACATGGAACTATACATTCAAATCATTACCAGAGTTTAAAGCTGGAGCGAAAATCATCTATACAGTCGACGAAGAAGCTGTAGCGAATTATGAATCCGCAATTGATGGATTTACAATTACCAATACAGTGAAAGAAACAGTTGATCCAGAAAAACCAAATCCAGAGAAACCAAAACCAACACTTCCAGGTACTGGAGTGGCAAGTGATGGGACCTTGGTACTTGCAGGACTCGCTTCAATCATAGGAGGCTTGAAATTAAGATCAAAAAGCCGTAAGAAAGAAGAAGAGGAAGCATAGCTAATTTATAAAAATTCTGAAAGACTCTATCACATGAAGTGGTAGAGTCTTTTAATATATTCTTATTTTATTACAAAATAGATGCCGTAATTTGTCTCATATTTAAGTTATAATATAAGAAGAAAAGGAGGTGGTGTTATGGAAGAAAGACTTGAGTTTGATTATCAAAAAGAGCCCTCACGAGATATCTTGTGCATTGATTGTAAGAGTTTCTATGCTTCATGCGAAGCAGTAGCCTTAAATTTAAATCCTTTGAAGGCAAAGTTGGTCGTTATGAGTTATCCAAGTGATAGTCCTGAAGAACGAGGAAGTGGTCTCATTCTTGCTTCAAGCCCTGAAGCGAAGAAAGCATACAATATTAGCAACGTAAGTAGAGCTCGAGATTTACCATTTCCCTATCCGGATGATCTTTTTATTGCACCGCCACGAATGCACCTTTATATGAAAATTCATAAACAAATTAATAATATATATCGAAGATTTGTTGATGATGAAAATGTTGCGACATATTCGGTTGATGAAACATTTTTAGATGTAACGGATTCGTTGTCTTATTTTAATTGTAGTACCCCATATGAACTTGCAAAGTTGATTCAAATCACTGTATATGAGGAAACAGGGATCTATACGACTGTCGGTATTGGTGATAACCCACTATTAGCAAAATTAGCTCTGGACATTGAAGCTAAGCATAATAAAGATATGAAAGCTGAGTGGCGATATGAAGATGTTTGTACTAAATTGTGGCCTGTGAAGGAAATAACTGATATTTGGGGTATTGGAAAAAGAACAGCAAAGAGATTGGAAAAATTGGGTATACATTCTG
This sequence comes from Erysipelothrix inopinata, assembly GCF_014396165.1. Lineage (GTDB taxonomy): Bacteria > Bacillota_I > Bacilli_A > Erysipelotrichales > Erysipelotrichaceae > Erysipelothrix > Erysipelothrix inopinata. Next base: position 2,067,413 of record NZ_CP060715.1, on the reverse strand, counting down.
TATATGATTTAGCGCAAGCAGATTACTATATGCTAAAAAAAGAAATGGGTATTCTGGGTACACAACTTTATGCACATGCATGGGGAATAGATCGTACATTTCTTGGTGAGCACTACACTCCTAAGTCTAAAACAATTGGGAACTCACAAGTCTTGAATCGTGATTATTATGATAAAAAACAAATCGAAGTGGTAATTCGTGAGATGGCTGATCAAGTCGCCACACGTTTACGGAAAGAAAATGTTCAAACACGATGTGTTAGTCTATGGGTAGGTTACTCTCTAAGTTATGTTGACGATGAGGGTAAAACAGGATTTCATAAACAAGTGAATATCGAAGCAACCAATAATAGTCATCGCATTGCGGAAACATTGCTGTCTATTTTTGATAAGTATTATGATATCCAAATTGTGAGAAATATAGCAGTGAATTGTACAAAATTAGATCATTGTCGCCAAGAACAGATTAATTTGTTTGAACCTGTTGAATTGAAAGACAAAGAAAAAAAACTCGATGCAGCAGTTGATCTTGTGAGAAATAAGTATGGTTTTAAAACAATGGTTTATGCTAGCAGTCTTACGGATGGGGGTCGTGCAATAGCTCGAAGCTCTCTTGTCGGAGGACATGCGGGTGGTTTGGAAGGAATCGGAAGTGAGGAAGCAAATCATGGAACGAAAAAGAACAAAAAAAGTATTCGTTGATTACAATGATTATCACGATCGTCCTTTTGGACTAAAATGGGGAACTGCTTTTTCACTGGCGGAATTAACTAAAGTGATTACAGAAGGACAAGATGAAGCTTTAAATCAAGTTAAAGAATTACCGATTATGAGTCGTTTAGAAATTGATGAAGTACTACAATATGCATTTTTGAAATCAAAAACCATCTCAATACAGTTAAATATAAGAGATGATAACCAAAATCTTTTGGAAAGTATTGTCGGAAAATTTGAAGGTATTGCTGATGATGAATACTTGTATCTTGGAGAAACTGAAATTGCTTGGGAGAGTATTCGAAATATTGCAATCGTGAAAGTAGATTAAATGATAATTCTGAAAAATAATAAAAGAACAAGTTGACATTTAGACTTGTTCTTTTTTCTATAGGTGTAGTTGATTTGTACTGGTACATTGATGATTTGGTTCTGTTGTAGAGACAGATTTGAGGATGTATCATAAAAGTGGAAAGGTGATAGAATAATGAGATATTTAGGAATTGATATCGGTGGAACTGAAATCAAACATGGGCTGTATGATGAACTTGGAAATTCACTCGTTCACGACCCGAGACCGATTAAAAGTGTTCGAGATAACTTTGAAGAAATACTAGACATTATTGATACAATAGTATCCAAATATTCAGATTTAGACGGAATAGGATTAAGTATTCCGGGAGCTGTAAATACTGATTCTGGAATAATTATAGAGGGAGGAGCAATTCCAACTCTATCAAATAAATATCTAGGAGAAATCATTGAACAACGTACTGGAATCCGTACTGTTCTCGAAAATGATGCGAACTGTGCCACCTTAGCTGAACACTGGACGGGTAATGGTGTAGGAAGTAGCAATTTAGTTTGTATCACAATTGGAAGTGGAATTGGTGGAGGAATAATCATCAACAACCAATTATATCATGGGAGTAATTTTATGGCAGGCGAGTTTGGATATATGATAACAAAAGAATTTAGTAATTATACTGACTATGAAATTATGAGCGAGAATAGTGCAACTGAGGCATTGGTGAATAAAGTATCTAAATTATTTGGTATTTCCGATGGCGAATTTTCAGGGAGGAATGTATTTGAACTATTAAGCTCAGAAAACGAACCATTGCTCCAAATATACGATGAATGGATACGTTGTCTCAGTACAGGAATTTACAACATCGCGTTTTCAATAGATCCCGATACAATTTTATTGGGTGGTGGTGTCAGTGCATCATCTAAACTAATTCAAGATGTTAAAAGTGCACTTCAGAAAATGACCCCATATTATAAAATATGGAATATTGATGTTTGTAAACATCATAATGATGCTGGCAAGATTGGTGCAGCCTATTATTGTATGAAAACGGAGGAAAAACAATGAAAAAAATTAAAGTAGTTACTATTGGTGGAGGTAGTTCATATACTCCAGAATTGGTTGAGGGATTCATTTTAAGACATAGAGAGTTACCAATTAGTGAATTGTGGCTGGTTGATATAGAAGAGGGTAGGGAAAAATTAGAGATTGTAGGAGCGTTAGCAAAGCGGATGGTTGAAGAAGCTGGTGTAAATATGACAATTCACTTAAGCTATGACCGAAAAGAAGCTTTAAAAGATGCAGACTATGTAACAACGCAAATGCGAGTGGGGCAGCTTCAAGCAAGAATACTAGATGAGAGAATTCCAATATCACATGGTATGATTGGTCAAGAAACAAATGGGGCGGGGGGAATGTTCAAAGCATTTAGAACTATTCCTGTCATTTTGGAAATTGTTAAAGACATGGAGGAGCTTTGTCCTGATGCATGGTTGATTAATTTTACGAATCCTGCAGGTATGGTTACGGAAGCAGTCTTGAGGTATACAAATTTTAAAAAGGTCATTGGTTTATGTAACGTTCCTTTTGATATGAAACACACTTTCGCAGATATGTTAGAATTAGATCCTGAGGAAATTTCAATGGAGCTTAGTGGTGTAAACCATCATGTATTCGTTACTGATGTCTATCATAAAGGGGCATCTATTCTAGATAAAGTGATTGATAAATATACTGAAGAGAGTGAAAAAGCGCTGGCTATGAAAAACTTTGAAGCACTCTCTTATTCGCCAGAATTTTTAAGAGGTCTTGGTGCGATACCTTGTCCTTACCATAACTACTATTACTTCACTGAAGAACAACTCAATACTCAACTCGAAGAGTTTAAAACAGGCACAGTAAGAGGGGAAGTTGTAAAAAAACTTGAAGATGAACTTTTTGAACTTTATAAAGATCAATCTCTTAAAGTTAAACCAAAACAACTAGAACAACGTGGCGGGGCACATTACTCTGATGCAGCCTGTAGTTTGATTCATTCAATTCATAATAATTCCTGTGACATTCAATATGTAAATGTACGTAACAATGGGGCAATCACTAACTTGCCACTTGATAGTGCAATTGAGGTAGCGTGTGTCATCACTTCAGATGGTCCAAAACCGATTGCAGTTGGGGAATTAAATCCCAAGATTAATGGTACAATTCAAACAATCAAATCATTTGAAAGAATGGTTTGTGAAGCTGCGGTTACAGGTGATTATGATTTAGCTGTTACTGCATTGAGTTCGAATCCATTATGCCCCAGTGATGCATTGGCAAATCGAGTAGTATCAGAATTGATGGAAGCACATAAAGATTTCTTACCACAGTTTCATAACTAATAATCGCTATTATTACAAAAAACCCATCTCATTCGAGATGGGTTTTCATTAGATAGAATCTTCCATTTTGTTAGCAATCATAATAAATGGCATGTAAATTAGTATTGCTATAACTAAAGTGGCGAATGCTAGAATTGCAGCTTTTATATCTCCTCCTGTTGCAAGGAATGCATTAAGTACAGGTGGAACGACCCAAGGTGGATCAATGTAAACGAAACCGGCAAACGGTATTACAGCAGTAAATAACCAACCAATAAATACTGTTATTGGTGGAATAATAATAAATGGAATTGCTAAAATTGGATTTAATACAATTGGCAATCCATAAATAATTGGTTCATTAATTTGGAAAACCCCTGGCATTAAAGACATCTTAGCCAATGATTTGTATTCGGTTCTTTTTGATACTAAGAATATAGCAATAATCAGAGCTAGTGTTGCACCACTGCCGCCATGCATACCATATAAGTCTAACATGTTACGTGTGATTGCATTTGTAGGAGCGACTCCTTTAATCATAATAGCTTCTGCATTTGCTGCAAGAGCTGGTGAATACATTGTGTCTAAAACAGGACCGATAATTGTGATTCCATGAAGACCAAAGAACCATAATATTTGGGCAATAAATACTAGCAATATAAATGTAAATGGTGACTGACCTAATTTTGTTAGTGGAACCTGAATAGCATTATTGATGAACTGTTGCATTGGTATTCCAAGACCTTCTTGGAAACATACTGAAACGATACCAAAGAAGGTTAATACAAAGAATGCTGGAATCATAGCAGAGAATGCTTTTGATACTGCTGGTGGTACTTTGTCTGGCATTTTTATCGTCCAGCCCTTGTTTACTACCCAGTTAAAGATTTCTGTAGAAATCATGGCAACAATTAATCCGGTAAATATAGCTTCCGAGTTGAATGATGTCCAAGAAATTGTACCCCATTCTCCGCCTTCGACTGCTTGTGGTAATAGTATTAAATAAGATACCACTGCGAGAACACCAGCAGATAGTGCATCTTGTTTATAATGCTCAGCAAGTTTATAAGCAATCGTAAACACACTAAATATAATACCAAGAGCAAGTGTTCCCCACCACATTTGCTCCAATACCGGTACAAGTGTTCGGTCAAGCACGGGTTGAATATTTTCGGCATAAAAGCTTAGTTTGTTAAGCATAGTTCCGAATAACGATTCAGAAGTAAAAATTACTTCTTTAAACATAACAACTAATGCACCAGACATACTTACTGGCATTGTTGCAATAAAACCATCACGTAATGCTACTAAATGTCTCTGGTTACCAATTGCACTTGCTATAGGCAAGAAGTGTTCTTCAAGCCATGATGCAAATTTCTCCATGAGATTTGTCATGTAATATTTCTCCTCCTCTAATGAGCTGTTAGCCCTTACACCTATAAGTTAACGTGAAAGCAACTTACAAGCAATTGCATCAACAAGCGTTTGTACTAGTACACGCTATGAAATGGTCTACAATATGTTAAACTGTAAAAAGAGGTGAGTTATGTTAAAGTATGAGAAAATAGCACACGACTTAAAAAATAAGATACTTAATGGAGAAATTTTACCTGGAGAGCGATTTGAATCAATACGATTTCTTTCGAAAGAGTATAATTGTAGTAAGGGAACAGTGATAAAAGCATTTGATATATTGCGCTACGAACATATAGTGTACTCCAAAGCAAATAGCGGATTCTACGTTGCGGACGATTTATTAAGGGATGAAGAAGAGAATGGAAATATAATGGATTTAGGAACAGGGAATCCTACCGTTGATACTTTTTCTATTATCGAAGCAAAACATGTTTTAAATATTGCTGTTGATTTATATAGAAATAATTCGTTGGAATCAGATGTTCGTGGAATGTCATCCTTAAATGAACTGATGGTTGATCATCTTGAAAATTATGATATCTACTGCAAAACCGAGAATTTTTTCTTAACTCAAGGCGTAATACAAACCGTATCTGTATTATCAAGAATGGAATTTCCAAACGGTAATACACGAGTTCTTTTAGAATCTCCAACATATACATTTTGTAATGAAATGATGCATTCACTCGGATTAGACGTTGTTACAATTAACCGCAACGAAGAGGGTATTGACTTAGTTGAGTTAGAACGTATATTTAAAGAAGAATCTATAAAGTTTTTCTATATTGTCCCTCGAAATCACAATCCATTAGGAACTGCTCTGAGTCATTCACAACGAAAAGAAATTGTTCGACTTGCACATCAATATGAAGTGTATATTGTTGAGGATGATTACTTCAATGATTCTTATGCAATTCCGAAATATTCGCCACTATATTATTTTTCTGATTTTAAAAATTGTATTTATATGAAATCATATTCTAAGTTATTTCCATATATTAGAATTGGGTATGTTGTAGTCCCAGATGATTTAACGGATTCGTTTTCCGAAGCAGCAGATGAAAACTATTTTTTATCATATCATATGCCGGATTTAGTATCGCAAGCGACATTAGAGGCAGCAGTAAGATCAGATATTTTAGTCACAAATGCTCAATCAGTGTCAGATAGTTTAACACAAAAACTTAAAATTGCTCGTGAAGTTACACGAAAATGGGACTCAAAAATAGCAGAACATATAGGTGGGGACTGTGGATACTACTCAACAATTAGATTATCAAAAGTAATCGATGTTGAACAACTGATTCGTGAATGTGAAAAAAACTCGATTATTGTTTCTTCTAATAGAATGGCATTTTACAATAAAGACGATTATGACAACTCGATACGTATCTCAATGTCTCGAATTAAGATTAAACAGGTTTCTAAAGCGCTGACACTACTCTATGAAATTATTAATGAGGTTTATTTAACATCACTTTAGGTGATGTTTTTTTGTACTAGTTCAAACGATGGTTGAGAAGATTGTTGAAAGAGTTAAGGTTTGATAGGCTAGTGAAGAAAGGGCTATCAGTCCGTAGGAGGGAATTATGAAATACATTCTCAAAAAATTGAGAGTTTTATTGTTGATTGTAGCTTTAAGCGTTGCAAGCATTCCGATTGCACATGCAGATGAGGCAAAATCAGATTTAATTGCCGAGTTTACTTTTAAAGAAGAGAGCAAGCATGGTGTCTATCGAGCACAAAATGGACAATACCGAAGCTCCGCGACGTTTGAAGCGAAGGGAGGTCCTTATTTGGAAGGTGTAGATTCTCAAGGAACTCTAAGCTATTGGGGTTGGAGTGCTGATGAAGAAGTAGAACAATACTGGTTAATGATTGTTCCAACACTTGGATATAAAAATTTGAAACTATCTTCGAGTCAAACTTCTTCAGGATCAGGACCTAAAGATTTTAAAATTCAGGCAAGTTTAGATGGTACAAATTGGGAAAATATTGATGATGAAACGTTAGTAATGAGCAAAGAAAAATATACAAATGAATCAAGATTGAACCAGAAAGAGTTGCCATCAATTTTCGATAATGAATCATTAGTCTATATTCGATGGAAGAAACACACTGCAGTAAGTACGAGCGGGGAGACATTGGAGGTTATGGTTCAAATCGAATTAAAGAAGTTAAAATAGAAGGATTACGAATCAATGACTCAGAAATTTCTGAGCCTATCCGCGATCTTAATGTTCTTCCAGTTAATGGTGCAAAAAAAGTATCGGAAGATACAAAGATAGAAGCAACATTTAATTATGATATAAAATTAGTATCAGATAATATCACGATGATCGGAAATAAAGGACATATCCCAAATATAACTTTTGAAATTGAAAATAACAAAATTAAAATCAATCACGAAACATTGAATTTTGGAGAAGAGTATACAGTTAGAATTAATAAGGAGTCATTGGAGGGAACGGATAATCAAAAATTAGTGCGGGATGTAATCTGGTCGTTCGAAACACAGGTTTCACCTTTTATTCCTAAACTCATGAATATGACCTTTGCAAAATCTCCGAAAACATCAATGGGATTTGCGTGGTATACTGACTCAAATACTGAATCAATCGTTCAAATAGTAGAAGCGTCTCAAGTTATTGATGAGAAGTTTCCTCTTGATTCATATCAAGTTTACAAAGGGATTAGTGATAGAGTAGAGACGTATCTTGACGAAAATGATCGAAAAACTGATAATAAGCATGTTTTTTATTCTCATAAAGTTGATGCTCTAGATTTAAAGCCTGGAACACAATACCGATTCCGTCTGGGAAATGGTTTTGAATGGTCAAAAATCGGTTCTTTCACCACTGATACAGAAGAAAACTCAAGCTTTCATTTTATTGTAGGAGCAGATTCCCAAGCTTCATCTCTTGAAAACTTTAAACCATGGGCAGATACTTTTAGAAAAGCACGAAATCATATTGACGACCCTAAGTTTTTAATTCTTGCGGGAGATCTTGTAGATAATGGTGATTTAGAATCACATTGGCAATATATGTTAAGTGTCGCAGAAGATTCGCTTCTAAATGTTCCTTTTGTTCCTGTTTTAGGAGGACACGAGGTAAACGATTATGATGGGGATGTTACTACTGAAAATAATAATTTTTATAACCACTTTAACTTGGAAAGAAATGTAGTAGAGGGAACTCATGATGGTTCCGTTTACTCATACGAATATGGAGATGCTCTTTTCATGGTTTTTAACTCTCAATTTGAAGGTGGTCTTGCTGAAAATGGCGAATATATAGCTTGGGAAGATTCAGAGTTTAGGGCACAAGTTGACTGGATGCGGCATACAGTAGCTAAGTCAGAAAAGAAATGGAAGTTTGTAACATTCCATAAGTCCCCTTATGCAGCAGGCGATAACTCGGCTCAATGGGAAGATGAACGCGTTCAATTCTATCGAAAGCATCTTATTCCTGTATTTGATGAGCTGGCTATAGATATGGTTTTTGAAGCACATGACCATATGTACATGAGATCTTTTCAAATGCTCGGAAATGAAGTAATTCCATTCGAAAGTATTGAGAAAGATTCAGACGGTAATTATATTAATCCAAAGGGAACTGTCTATTTAATGCCAAATGCATTGGGGAATAAATTTTATACAAAAAATAACCAACACTATTTGGATGAAAATTGGGATGCAGTCGAAATAATTGGAGAAGATGGAAAACCAATTCCTTATGACGATTTCTTTGCTGCTATCGATGAACAACCATTTAAAAAAATGTTTACAGATATGGGAATTAGTGAAAACATCCTAACAATGACTTCTTATACAGCAGCCGTTGAGGACGAGGGGAAAGCAAATACGGTTGGTGATGGTTTGGTTGAATATGATAAATATGGAATTGTCAGAACAGACGAAGCTCCTAATCAAATCTCTAACCTTACTTATACCGCGAATAATGATGAGCTGGAACTAAGTTGGAGTAAACCAGATAAAGGTGCTCCGGTTCGTGGATATAGAGTGTATGAAAGTAACGATAAAATGGGAACTCACTGGTCTCAGTATATTGAGACTGATGAAGATAATATTCATTTGAAAATTGATAAAATAAATCCGAATATTAAGTACTCGTTCAATGTCGTACCGGTTGGAATCCGTACGAATGGACAGGTATCAAGTATTATTATTAATTCACAGCAAGAGGGAAATGAACCTCCTACGACACCTAAAAATGTTATAGGAAAAGCAATAAGTCAGTATGAAGTTGAAATTTCTTGGGAATCTAGTATTAGTGATACAGGCATTAAGTATTATAAAATATATAGAGATAATGTTTTCATTGGAATTTCGCGTTCTACGAGCTTTAGAGATTCAGGACTGCTTCAGAAAACCAATTATAATTACGAGGTATCAGCAGTGAACGATGAGGACATCGAATCTCAAAAATCAGATAAAGTTATCATTATGACTCTTGAAGGACATATTGGACGAAGTTTTCCTCAGCATACTCGCTACGTATCGGATTCAATTAGACCAAATCATATTAGTCAGGAAGAAATGGATCAGACAGTACAAAGACTATTCACTGAGTGGAAGCAAAAGTATTTAAAAGTAGATCCAAATAATATTGATCAGAAGTATGTTTGGTATTCTGACGGAAATCCCGATGACTATGAGGACAATGAAATTACGGTTTCGGAAGCTCATGGTTATGGAATGATAATATTAGCGATGATGGCAAATCAATATAATCATACTCAATCTGATTATGATGCGATGTTTAGATATTTTAAGGCACATCCATCAGAAATAAACTCTAATCTAATGGCTTGGCAACAAGGGTTAGTTGATGGAGTTATTGTAGATATCAATGGCGCTGATTCAGCAATTGATGGTGATATGGATATCGCTTATTCACTAATACTTGCCCATGAACAGTGGGGAAGCTTGGGTAATATTAATTACTTAACGGAAGCTAGAAAAGTTATTGATGCTATTATGGAAAGCGAAGTAGACCATGAAAGGTGGACCCTTAATCTTGCTGATTGGGCAAATAGTGATAAGTATCTTGGAGCAACACGTCCATCTGATTGGATGATGCAACATCTTAAAGATTTTAGAATAGTGAGTGGAGATGTGCGTTGGGATAACGTGATTAATAATACCTACGAACTATCTGAAACTATTTATAAAGAATATAGTACAGATACAGGTCTGTTACCGGATTTTATTGTTTTAGATGAGGGAAAACATATTCCTGCGCCTTCGGAATTTTTAGAATCTGAAAATGATGGAAATTATTACTACAACTCAGCTCGAACTCCATGGAGACTAGCAACTGATTATTTAGTTACAGGAGAAAAACGTGCATATAGTCAACTGGAAACTCTGAATAGATGGCTAAGAGAATCAACAAGTGATGATGTAAACGAAATTAAATCGGGATTTACATTAAATGGAGAAGTTGTAGGTGATTGGCAAGATTTAACCTTTACGGCGCCATTCATGGTGAGCGCAATGATGCACGCAGATCATCAGACATGGTTAAATGACCTGTGGGATTTAAATGCTTCTGCAGATACTCAAGATGAAGTATATTTTGGAAATAATTTAAGATTGTTAAGTATGATTGTTGTATCTGGGAACTGGTTCACCCCAACTGTCAAAGATACACTAGCCCCCACAGCACCAGTTATAGATAAGGTAGATATTGTATCGCAAAGTAGTGTACAAATTGAATGGCTCAAATCAGAGGATAATATGGGTATCAAGCTATATCATGTATATCGCGATGGTGTCGAAATTGCGTCGACGGAAAATCTCTATTATCTCGATTCCAATCTTAGCTCAGAACATAACTATCAATACTGGGTAGTTGCGGAAGATACGGCTGGTAATTATTCTAAAGCAAGTAATACTCGGATTGTTACAATAAAACAAAATGAAGTTGATCAAATAGATTTGAATTCTTTAATTCAACTTATTCAGGAATCTGATTTAAAACATAAAGATTATTATACAGAATTGACTTGGATTCCTTTTGAAACCGCTCGAAAAGAAGCACATGACTTTATTAAAAATATAAATGAAGAAACAACGCAAGAGATGGTTGATTTGATGTATTCAAATTTAAAGAGTGCTATGAACAATCTCAAAGTCCGAGATAATGGTAAAGTTCCAGAAACTGAATACCCTAATGGTAAATTACCTGGGACCGGAATGAGTACAAGTGGAATATATATAATAGGAATTGGATTTATACTCCTAGGATTTCTATTTATTAAAGTTAAAAAATCGTAATTTCTAGAGTGTCTCGTAAGAGATACTCTTTTTATGCTCAAATAAAAAATATTGATTTGCTTTAATGATTATGTTTGAGGGTATATAATATATCTATGGAAGGAAGTGAAAGTATGGATAATGTTAAATTATCGCGAATGAGAAATGATCAAGGATTTATTGCAGCATTGGATCAAAGTGGTGGAAGTACGCCTAAGGCATTAAGACAGTATGGTGTCATGGAAACAGATTATCACAATGAAACTGAAATGTTTGATAAAGTACATGAGATGAGAACGCGTATTATTACGTCACCTGCTTTTAATTCGAATAAAATACTGGGTGCCATTCTGTTTGAACAAACAATGGACCGAATGATTTATGATAAGTATACTGCTGACTATCTCTGGAATGTAAAAGGGATTTTACCATTCTTAAAGGTAGATAAAGGATTGGCGGATGAGGTAGATGGGGTTCAACTCATGAAACCGATGACTGAACTTGAAACGCTCCTTAAACATGCAGTAGAGAGAAATATTTTTGGTACGAAGATGCGATCGGTCATCAAGAAGGCATCTGCAGAAGGTATCGAAAGAATTGTTGCACAGCAATTTGAAGTTGCGAAGATAATTGCTTCTTATGGTTTAGTTCCTATCATCGAACCTGAAGTAGATATTACTATTGAAGATAAAGCAGAAGCTGAAGTTCTTTTAAAGGGAGCATTACTAAGACATTTAGCACTCCTTGATGATGAACAAGTAATGTTTAAATTGAGTATTCCTAGTGTTGATAATTTCTATGAATCTCTTATGAAGGACAAACATGTCGTGAGAGTTGTTGCTCTTTCTGGTGGGTATTCACAAGAAGAAGCTGATCGTCGACTTGCTCGTAATCATGGATTGATTGCAAGTTTCTCTCGTGCGTTAGTCGAAGGTATCACAGTTCAATTGACGGATGAAGAATTTGATAAAAAACTTCAAACATCAATTGATGCAATTGCTAAAGCATCTGAATCTTAATATTTAAACCTCTTCATTAATAGGAAGAGGTTTTCTTATGTTAATAAGTCAAAACAGATGAATCGTCTCAAAGTGGTTAATTTAAAGTGTAATAAAACTATCACAAAGTCTCACTGGGATATCATTGACATCAAGTATGGAATTCGATACCTTTAAATAAAGAAGGTGAAAGTATGTGGGTAGTTGTTGGAGTTGTAGTTGTATTTTTAGTATTTACGATTGGGTATTATAATAAAATCAAAACAAATGAAATTAAAGTTCAAGAAGGTTATTCTGGGATTGATGTCGCATTATCCAAAAGATACAATGTTATTATTAATTTAGTTGAGGTAGTTAAGGGTTATTCAAAGCATGAACGAGATACATTGGAACTTGTGATTAAAGCACGCAATGACCTCCTAGTGAGTCGAAGTGAGTATGAATATCAACTTAATCAAACGGTATCTCAATTATTAGCTCTTTCTGAGAACTATCCCGAGCTTAAGAGTAGCGAACAATACTTAATGCTGCAAAGAGCGTTAGCGGACACTGAGGAGCATCTGCAGGCTGCAAGGCGCCTTTATAATCATAATGTGAGCCAATTAAATCAAAGTATCTCAATGTTTCCTGGTAGTATGATAAATGGTCTTGCTAAAGCGAAACCTGCATCATTTTATGAAGCACAGTACGAAGAACGTATTTTACCAAGTATATCCTTTGACGTAATAGAGAGGTAAGTATGGAAATTAACAAGGAAGAAATTGCGAAAATAAGAAATGAACTCTCAAAAGAATATGAAGCATCATCTAAGGCCACCACAATTAACATGTTCCTACTTGTTGTATTTTTAATGTTTCCAATAGCTGGATCATTAAAAATTCTTAACGATCCAGGTGATGCATCTATGGTGGATATTGTATTACCCACGATAATTGCACTCATTGCTACTTCTATGGTTCGATACTTATACGTCGTGCCCAAAACAAAAAAATACAAAGACAGTGTAAAGAAGGTAATAAATAGCCTTGTATTTGAAAAAATGTTTGAGAATGTATCGTTTGCACCTGAGACAGGAATATCAAGAACTGAGTTAAAAACAATTGAACTCATTCCTTTTGGAAATCGATATAGTAGTAATGATCTTCTGAAAGGAAGAAAAGATGGTGTGGATTTTTCACGTGCTGATGTTTGGACATATACCGAAAGAACAGATAGTGATGGTAATACAACTACAAACACTGATTTCAAGGGACAGGTATACAAATTTAATTTTCATAAAGATACAATAAATTATGTACAAATTAAAGATAAGAAATTCCTCAGTGGTATCTTTAAAGGTCACAAACTTCCAAATGTTCATAAAATTACGTTTGAGGATGACCGTTTTAATGAACGTTTTGATGTCTATACTAACGATGAAGAAGAGTCTTTTTATGTTTTTACACCTCATTTTATGGAAAAAGTAATGAATCTGAAAGATAAATTCCACGCAAGGTTGAGTGTGGTTGTAACAGAAGGAGTTATTTATATTGCTGCGAATACTGGTGGTGATGCATTTGAGATAAAAAACAATCAAGAAGTAACAGATACATTCATCCAAGATGTAATATCCGAGGCTAATATAATATCTGAATTAATAACTGACTTGGGATTGGATTCTGATTTATTTAAACAAAGAAACTAAAAAACTCTCCAACTATCGTATTTGATTCTGATAGTAAAGAGAGTTTTTAATTTTTCTATGATAATTTGGATCTGATGCGTGAAGACAATGCTTCAACAACAACAACTAAGATAATGAGACCCCAAAGTAATGCACCAGCATCTGCCCATCTAAAACCAGACATTGCGAAGAGTAATGGAGCACCAATACCGCCAGCACCAACAAGGCCTAAAATTGATGCGTTCTTAACATTAATTTCAAATCGATAGATAGAAATTGAAGCAAAGTTTCCCATTAACTGAGGAATTATACCATAACGGATTTTTTGAATGGTGTTACATCCTGAAGCATCTAAAGATTCAATAATACCTTGATCTAAATCTTCAATGACTTCCACAAACATTTTAGATATCATTCCGATTGAAGTAATCGCGAGAGTAAGAACACCTGTAAAGGCACCAGGGCCAGATACTCTTATTAGCATAAGACCATAAACAAAAGGTGGGAATGTACGGATTACTGTAATTACGAAAGTTCCAATCCAAGAAAATTTCTTAGAGACAATATTCTCTGATGATAGAAATGCAATAGGAATTGAAAGGACAAGTCCTACAAAGGTTCCTAAGAATGCAATCGCTACTGTTTCGAATACGAGATATGGAACACCTTCTTTTGAAAGTGTGAAGAGTACTTCCCAGTTGGGTTTGAGTATTCCCATAAGAATACTATTTACAATATCCATTCCATTTTCAACAATACCATTATAATCAACATAGGGAACAGATAATAAGGTAATACCTACTACGATTAAAGAAATAAAAATGATTCTTTTGTATTTTTTGGGACGGTTATCATAAACCGTTTGAACTGTTGGATTCATTACGATAACCTCTTTCTAATTTGACGACTCAAAGCTTCAATGCAGACGACACTTACCAATAAGATAAGTAGAATTGTTGCAAGGTTTTGATATTGACGCCATCCAATGCTTTGATTCATTAGAGTACCAATTCCACCAGCACCTACATACCCTAAAACAGCGGCAGAACGAATATTCATCTCCAAGTTATAGAGGATGGTCGAAAGGTAAAGACCGCTAATTTGAGGTATTACAGAAGCAATAAATGATTGAAATCGCGAAGCACCTGTAGAAATACTTGCTTCAAAGGGTCCCATATCTACCATTTCAATTTGTTCGTAAGTCATTTTGGTAACAATTGAAAAAGTAAATAAGAAGATTGCTATCATTCCGGCAAAGGTTCCCAAACCAAAAATATAAGTCATGATCAAGGCAATAATCAGAACTGGAATCGTTCTAAAAATACTCATGATAAATCGTATAATTGTACGAGTAACGGTATTTTGATTCATATTGGTTGCAGAAAGGTATGCCACAGGAAGGGCAAAGATAGCTGCAAGCAATGTACCGAGAAATGACATTGCGAAAGTTTGTAGCATTGGATTCATAACGTCTTTAGCAAACCCGAGGTTGGGTGGCATCATTCGTGTTAAGAATTTAAAGAATTCACTCCCACCTTGAATAAGCATTGAAAAGTTAAAACCTGTAATTTTTGCACTTAGATAAATTAGAATAATCAGAATGATTGAAATGATGACATTCATTCTGATGGGTGGTTTCACAACCTTTCCATTATCTAAAGTGATACTTTTAGGATAGAGTATCGACTTAAGAAAGGACATCTTACTTCACTCCCATCATTTCATCATCATTGAGAGAACGACCATACACAAGTTCCAATACTTCTTCATTTACTTCAGAACTGGGGCCATCAAAGACAATTTGACCTGCCTTGATACCAATGACACGTTTGGCATAATTTAGTGCTAAATCAACGTGATGCATGTTAACGATAACAGTAATGTTTGTTTTCTCATTAATCTTCACGAAGTCTGCCATAACTTGTTGGGCTGTAATTGGATCCAATGAAGCAACTGGTTCATCAGCAAGAATAATTTGAGGTTTCTGCGCCAAACATCTTGCAAGAGCAACACGTTGCTGTTGACCACCACTAAGTTCGTCTGCACGACTGTATGCTTTATCGAGGATTCCGACTTGATCCAAGCTCTCAAGAGCAGAAAGTGTATCTTCTTTTGAATAGAGGCCTAATAAACTTTTGAACCAAGGCATTTCCGCGACACGTGCTGTAAGAACATTCTTAATAACTGTTGTACGCTTTACAAGATTAAATGATTGAAATACCATTCCAATTTGACGACGAAACTTACGAAGTGATTTACCGCTAAGTGAAGAAACATCTTGACCATTTACGATCAGTTCTCCTCCAGTGATTGGATGCATCTGATTAATGCTTCGAAGTAATGTAGACTTACCAGCACCTGATAGGCCGATGATTGCGACAAACTCACCTTGTTCAATTTCTAAATTAACACCATCCAAGGCTTTTACACCGTTAGGATATACTTTACTAACATTATTAAATTTAATCATAAAAACTCTCCTACTTTAAAAAAGCGGGTCACCCCGCTTAAGAACTGAATACTATTACTGTTTCTTTAATAACTCGAGTACTTTACGTGATGAGTCATAGTCTTTGTCTGTGACTTCTTTATATCCAGTGTGGTTATAAATCTCAATTGCTTTTTTACCATCTTCTGTTTTAGCAATTTCGATAAATGTTTTTTGAAGTGCTTTTTTGAATTCATCATCAACAAGTTTGTTCGATACTGAAATTGTATCATTCATGATTCCTTCAGTAACTCCGATAACATCAACTTCAGTCCAGATATTTTCTTTTTTCCATTCTTCAGTCCAGTTTTTCTCGTAGTCACGGCGAATATCTGCATATCCGACACCAACATCACATTGTCCTGTAGCAAGACGTGCTGCAGTATCTGGGTAGCCTGTAACTTCTACTTTGTTTGTTAAATCAGCAATCATTTTTCCATCATAGTTTTCTGATAACCATAATGAAGGGTATACATAACCAGCAGATGAGGTTGTATTTGAATGACACCATGTAGCACCATTTAAATCGTCCCAACTTAATTTTTTACCACTGTTTACGATTTCTGCAAGTTCACGTCCTTTTGAAGATGTTCCTGCATAAATTAATGAACGATAGAATGTAACTTGGTCAGTAACTGGAAGTGTTGGTTGACCATCATTCCAATCTTTAGCATTTTCTGAATCTTTGTTTAAACCATCTCTAGAAGCTGCCAAGATAACATCGACATTCTTATCTTCTGAGTATAAAGCATATGTACTTGCAGGGATGAAACCAATATGTGCTTTTCCAGCATCAAGTGCTTCTCCAGCTGCTTCGTAGTTTGGTGAAATCTCAATCTTCACATTACCAATTGTGTAACCTTCTTCTTTTAATTGATCAGTAATCAATGCTTTAAGTGGTTCAGTTTTGGCTGCGATTTCTTTTGGATCACGGCTTGGAACGAAAAAGACCGTTAATTCATCAATATTTTTTGATGCTTTATCATTACCTTTTGCGCTACAACCTGTTAAAAACAAAATCATGACTAGGAATACTAATAGATTTTTTTTCATTGTCCCCTCCTGTGTGTTTAATTTGGACAAGACTATAATTTCATATTTCAATAATAAATTCAACTCGAAATTCACAAATTTACACACTTTTAACAAACCCACTCCCAAAGCTGTATTTCACAGTTAATCATGCCTATATTTTCACAACTTAGTCTGTGAAGATAATGGGATTGCGTAAAAATAATACCAAGTTCAAAGCCATCGGTTAGAGTCATAAAATGGTATACTGTTTCTAAAGGAGCGTGCTATGGTTAATATTCGAGATATTGCGAAAGAGGCGAATGTATCTGTATCAACAGTGTCACGAGTTCTTAATAATCATCCCTATGTTTCTGATGCGGTTCGAAGTCGTGTTCTAGAAATTGTGGATGAGTATAACTATGTAAGTAACTCTAATGCCGTTAAATTAAGTAAAGGAAAAACTCAGTGTGTGGGACTTGTTGTTCCTGAAGTAGATTATTATGGCTATGATACCGTCTCAAAGGGTATTATTGATGCTGCCAATCAAGATGGTTACAATGTGATGTTGTTATGTTCTAACTATGAGATAGAAAGAGAACTTGTTTTCTTAGAAATGCTGCGTAAGAAAGAGTTGGATGGACTTATCTTTATTTCGAAGGCATGTGAGGATCATTACTTAACAGAATACTCTAAATATGGTCCAATCACTATCTGTCGAGAGAAGGTTGTTACGGGTGCTACCAATGTGTATCCAAGAAGAATTGCCTCGTATTATGAAATCTACCAACATTTATTGGATTATGGATGTACTGATATCTTCACAACAACGAATAAATCCGTTGAACTGAGCCGAAGTACGCAAGCCAAATGGCGGGCATATGAGGAAACACTTAAAAAACCTGCAGAAAGTCAGTTTTTTCATGCAGTTTTTTCCGACAAAAACACAGGTGGGGTTATGAATAAAATTCATGATCAAGTAAATAATAATGCTATTGTCGGTATTTTTGTGGATTCAGATGAAGTAGGTGCAAGCCTCATCGTAGAGGCAAAGAAAAAAGGTTTTGTTCATCACCAAAACTTCTTCATTATTAGTGAAGGGAATACGTATATGAGCACATTAATGAATTTCACAAGTATTGATTATAATTTAATAACGGTAGGTAAGAAACTCTATCAATATTTATTTACTGATAATCCTACATCTGTTGCTATTGACTATGAAATGATAGAAATTAAAAAAATATGAATAATTGAGTGTTGACATGAAACGCGTTCCATACCCTACAATGATTTTGTAATTGATTTACAACGTCATTCTTAGGAGGTATGAATATGACTCAACATAGGAACTCAAACGAAAATACAGTACGTAATTATTGGAAATCGCTACCGAATTATCCCAGTGATTTGTTAGAAAAGTGGTTTTACCATCATGAAGAATCTGAACTCGTGGGTACACTGTCAATGCTTGATAGAGATGGAGCGTTAAAATCTCGATCACTCAAGATTGAATCTATTGATGCATTCGGTAATTTCTATATTGCCATGAACATAGATAGTTTCTGGATGGACTTAACAGAGTCTCAAAGTGTTAGTTTGAGTTTTAATAATTATGATACCTATCAACAAGCAAACCTACAAGGTACTATTGAAATAACACGTGTTCAAGATAGTCTTAGGAATTATTTAAAGCAAGATAGTAGTGTGAGAGCTTATTCGTTAATCAGTGACTACCCCCAGCCTGTAGTTTCAAAGTTTGAAGCATGTGCTCGTTTTGCATGGAAAAAACAAGAAATTGAAAATCGGGATCAAGAAATAAATCCAAATTGGACATTATTTATCATTAAGCCACATAAATTTGAATTTATCGTGACATCAAAAGACGACATGCCAGAATGTCTTGAGTATATAAAAAGAGATGACCACTGGTGTCATCAATATCAATGGATATAATAGGGTCAGAAACCAAAGTTTCTGACCCTAAGTCTTAGTTATCACCAAATAAAGCTTCAATGGCGCCATATAAAACACCAGCAACGACCCAGATAACCCATGTGATATGCCATGCAAAGGTTAAGAAGCTAACTGCTAAATAAATTGCGGTGATGGTACACCAGTAAGCACCACTGATACGATCCATTTTCTTGCGATTTGTTTTTCGAGCAACTTGATAGTCACCTTCTTGAAGAAGTTTTTTATAACTTCCATAAACCATCCCTACTTTAATAATAAATGAGACACCAATTGAAACTAAAATTAGAAGTAAAGCAATGGCAATGAAATACTCATCTTCAGGACGATTCAACATCATCATAAAAAAGATTGGTAATACGGATAAAATGCATAAGCCAATTCCGATAATCAGTGTTATCCGATATTTCTGTTCGAAGCTTTTTTTACGTTGTCTAACAATACCTTCAACACCATAGGCTAAATTAAACGGCTCTTGATCTAAGTATTGGAACTCACTAAGTTGCATTCCGTAATAAATAAAGTGACCAACTGCAATCGCGACAACTACAATTAAGAATATGAGACCGATTCCTGAGGCAACCGATTCAGAAATCTGAGTGCTTTTATTTTCAACCATACTTGTTAATACAATCAATGGAATGGGTGAGATAATACAAAGTAGCGTTCCAAATGCAATCTTAATGGCTGCACGTGCTACCGTATCCATATAATGATTCGTTTCATCAAGATTTAATGTTGGAGTTAAATCATCTGCTTCGATGGATGGTGTTGCATCCTCTACATCATCTAGAACTAAATAGTCCGTGCTAACTCCAAATAATTGACTCATTTTAATAATTTTATCCAAGTCAGGAATAGAAAGTGTACTCTCCCATTTCGACACGGCTTGTCGTGAGACTCCGAGCTTATCTGCTAATTCTTCCTGGCTATAACCTAATTGTTTTCGATGTTTAATAATCTTATCTGCTAATATCATAAACGTCCTCCTTCTGATGATTTAATTCTACCAATCCGTGCTGTTGCATACTATCATCTGTACCGTATAATATGTCAACTGAGGGTTGCAAAAGACGTAAACAGTGTAGATTATGATGGTTTTCAGAATTTAATTATACCATAGAGATAAGTTTTGAATCTTTATATATTATCTTCAATCTTTTTGTAAAAGGTGTATAATATGAACCAAAAGTGGACTACGTGTGAATCTGTAAACATATGACACCATGAAATCACTCATATTTAAAGAGATTCAAGTTACACTAAAACATTGTTATGTTACAATAATTACGCGGAGGTGTCTTATGATAAACTTAGAACCCGAAATTCAAGATGTTTTCCAAGCATTACACAGTCAGTCTTACCAAGCATATATAGTGGGTGGATTTGTTAGAGATGCACTACTAGGATATACTTCGGATGATCTGGATATTGCTACCAGTGCGACACCCGAACTGCTCGATAAAATATTTAAAGATTATAATAATTATAAAAAGAATCAGTATGGTGTTCAATTTACAGTTGAACCCTACAATGTAGAAATCACTACCATGCGTGTCGAAAGTTATGATAAAACAGTACGTCATCCGGATACTGTTACTTTTGTTGACGACGTATATGAGGATGCAAAGCGACGTGACTTCACAATTAATGCACTTTATTATGATTTAGATGAAGGATTGATTGATCCTTATAATGGATATCAAGATCTTAAAGATCAAATTTTAAGATGTATTGGCGATCCAATGATTCGGTTTAGAGAAGATCCAATTCGTGTTGCACGACTGTTTCGATTCCGCTCTGAAACTGGATTTGCACTTGAACCGGAAACGGAAAGTGCTGCTTTAAAGTTAACCAAGCTTATGAAGGGGCTTTCCAAGAGTTTGATTCGTCAAGAATTGGACCGTTACTTCGTAGGGTGTTATTTTTTAGAAACAGCGATGGGTTATCCTGAATTTTTAGGATCAATCTTTAAAGATGTGAATACAATGATTGGTTTTGATCAACACAATCCGTATCACGAATATGATTTATACAAACATACAGTAATCTGTATGAACTATTTACCCAAAGAAGCGAACTATCGTTGGGTTGCATTATTCCATGATCTTGGAAAAATCGAGACGCAAGTCTTTGATGATGAAGGCATTGCGCATTACCCAGAGCATGCAAAGCTTAGCAGTATTAAGGCTAACAAAATCTTAAGTCGTTATGGTTTTGCAAAGAAAGAAAAACAAAAGATGTTGTGGCTGATTGAAAATCATGGTTTGAAACTACAACCAACAAAAGAAGATTTACAACTCTTAGTTAAAAACAGTAATATGGAATATGCTAAAGATTTGGTTTTATTTAAGCGTGCAGATAATATGGCGAAGTCATTCCAAGCTAATTATCAATTGGAACGTTGCAACCATTTCATGCGTATTTTAGAAGAAATTGAAGTGAATGAGGACCCAACTGAAGTAACAGACCTTGCAATTAATGGAAACTTACTTAAGAAAATGGGAATCAAACTAGAAATGATTAATAAAGTTTTAAACGAACTCTTAGAACAAGTAATCTATCAGAAAGTTGAAAATGATCATAAGGCTCTCATTCGTTATGTAAAGGAGAAGTATCAATGAGTTATATTCAAATTAATGATATGAAAAAAGTATACCAAGTCGGAAATGTTGAGATAAAAGCCTCAGATGGTGTTTCTCTCGCAATCGATGAAGGTGAGTTTGTCGTGATTGTCGGTCCTTCGGGAGCTGGTAAGACAACCGTCATGAATATCCTGGGTGGCATGGACAAGCCAACATCTGGATCAGTGAAAATATCAGGTAAAGAAATCTCGAATCTGAATGATAAAGAAATGACACAGTATCGTCGTGATGATGTTGGCTTTGTATTCCAATCGTATAATTTAATTCCTAACTTAACGGCGATTGAAAATGTCGAACTTGCGACACAAATTTGTAAAGATGCTATGAATCCCCAAGAGGTTCTTGAACAAGTGGGATTAAAAGATCGAATGAATAACTTCCCAGCACAGATGAGCGGTGGGGAACAACAACGTGTTGCGATTGCTCGGGCAATTGCTAAAAACCCAAAGTTGTTACTATGTGATGAACCAACAGGGGCATTAGATACAGAAACAGGGCAACAAATTCTTAAAGTATTGAGAGAGTGTTCGGATATCTATCGCATGACAGTTGTTGTCATTACTCATAATCAAACCATTACACAACTCGCAGATCGCGTTATCGAAATTAAGAATGGTCGTGTTGAATCAGATCGTCTTAATAATGATGTGAAAGATGTAGATGAAATTGTATGGTAAAGGATATACTTCGTGAAATTAAAGCAAAATGGCTGCAGTTTGTAGCCATCCTTTTAATTACATGTCTGGGTGTTGGTTTCTTTGTGGGAATCCGTGTAACAGGCTATGACATGCGTAAAACGGCAGACCTATACATGGAAACTCACGATGTTTTAAACATGGAATTTCGTCATACTTTAGGAATTGATGATGCCATGATTGAATCGTTAAGTGAACTTGTAGATGGAAAAGCAGTAGGTGTTAATGATACCGATAGCTTTGTTAAGTCAAACTCGTTTGATGGTGTGATGAAACTCATTGAATATACGGAACTAACAGGTCAAGACACCACCTTAATTGAAGGAGAACTTCCAAAACAATCACATGAATTGGTGGCTGACCACATCCTTAAGGACCAACGTGGACTAAAACTTGGTGATATTGTTGAGATTAAAGATAACGATGTATTTGAAGCGGAGTCTTATAAAGTCGTTGGCTTTGTAGAATCAAGTCGTTATATGAATTTAGAACGTGGTAATTCACAAATTGGTTCGGGTAACATTCTTGGCTTTCTATATATAAATGAACCAGTAGCTAAGCATGATATCTACACCAGTGCTCGTTTTTACTTAAACGAAGGTGCAGATGTTGATGCGGAAATTAAGAAAGTTAAAGCTTCGGAAGATGTTTTAACACAAGCACGTTATGAAAGAGCGATAGCTCCTGAACTTGAAAAACTGAAAGATGCTGAAGCAGAATTAAAAACTGCACGCGAAGAAGCTGAAACGCAATTTGCAGACGCAAAAAAGCAATTAAATGAGGGAAAATCTAAACTAGATGGACTCTATACAACGATTGATGATGGTATCTATAAAATGGCACAAGGCCTTGATATGGAACTGGCTGCAGGATCTTTCGAAAAACAAATTGGTGATGTCTTGAGAGTTTCTCAAGAAAAACAAGTCACTGCACAGGCTGAATTAGATAAGCAACGTGGTGAGTTAACTAAGAAACAAACTGAAGTTGAAGCAGGATTAGCTCAAATTAAAGCGCAAAAAGATCCGCTTCAAAAACAATATGATGAATTGGAACAAGCAATTGAAAGTACTGATCCGTCGTCACCTGCCTATCCAGAATTAGTAAAACAATTCGAAATGGTTAAAGCTGGACTTGCAGAAATAGAAAAAAAAGAACAACCTTTGATTGAAGCTCAAACAAAGCTTACCGATGTTCTTGCTCAAATTGACGCTAAACAAACTGAAATTGATACACTCTTTGGAGAAATCAGAACAAACTCAGCTGTGTTATTGGATGTGTCAAAAACATATGATGAAGGACTTGCAACTTATACGAAACAAGAAGAAACCTATCGCTCGGAGCGTGCCAATGCATTTTCAAAAATAGATGAAGCACAACAGAAAATTGATGAAGGTTATGGAGAAATTGAGGCAAACCGAACAGGTAAGGCATTCGTACTTGGGCGTGAAGATGTCTTAATTGGTTATCGTGAATTTTATCAAGACAGTGACCGAATTGAAGCGATAGGCCAAGTATTCCCGCTTATCTTCTTTGGTGTTGCGATACTTGTAACTTTAAGTACTGTGTCCAGAATGGTTGACGAATCGAGAATGCAAATCGGAGTTTATAAAGCCTTAGGATACTCTTGGTTTAAGACCTCATTGAAATTTGTTGGATTTGCATTCATTGCTTGGTTTTTGGGATCAATTCTCGGTATTGCATTAGGATTTTATTTTATACCTACTCTAATTTATGATGCCTATCGGATTATGTACTTAACACCAGAATTAGAAACAGGTATTATTCTGTCTTATGCTTGGTTACCCTTATTGGTAAGTTTCCTTTCTTCAGTTGGAATTGCGATGGTTCGATCAATGAAAGTTAGTCGCGAAATGACTGCGAATTTACTAAGACCGCCACTTCCAAAGTCAGGTCAACGTATTTTCTTAGAAAGAATCACATTCTTATGGGAACGAATGAGTTTTCTTTATAAAGTAAGTATGCGAAATCTCTTTAGAAATAAGACGCGATTCTTAATGACAGTAATTGGTATTGGTGGTTGTTGTGGACTTCTCATTACAGGATTTGGATTACGCCATTCAATCTACTCTATTATTGATAAGCATTTCGATCAAGTCATCAATTATGATGGAATGATTACTTATAATGGTTCCGTTGATTTAACAAAAGTAGAATTAGATGGCAGCATTGAAATCATGTCTGAAGGTATTACTGTAGGAACACGAGATGCGCAACTGTTTGTGGCGGATGATCTCAAAAATCTTAACCAATTTATTAACTTTAAGGATCGTAAATCACATGATGATATCGTAGTTGATAACAGTGGTGTTATTATATCTGAAAAACTCGCAATTCTAGAGGATTTAAATGTGGGGGATTCATTCACATTCGAAATTTTGGACCGTGAGTATCAAGTTCCAATTACAGGAGTTGTTGAAAACTATGTAATGCACTATGCTTATATGAGTGATGAAACGTATCAACGTGTTACTGGCAATGAAGTTAAAGATAATGTCATCTTGTTTCAAACTGATGAAGCATCTGATACATTTAAAACAACCTTGCTAGAACAATCAGATGTATTCTCAGTATCGTTTTTAAGAGAAATGCGTGATAGTTATCAAGACGCAATGGGTAACTTTGATATTGTCATCTATGTTGTAGTCGGAGCTGCGTTTGCATTAGAACTTATTGTATTATTAAACTTAATTTCAATGAATCTTTCAGAGCGACAAAAAGAACTTGCAACCCTTAAAGTTCTCGGATTTTATCCGAAAGAACTTGCTCAATATATTTTGAGGGAAAATATTGTCCTGACCATACTCAGCCTTTTCTTTGGTGTATTCTTTGGATATTATCTCCATAAATTTGTAATCTTACAAGCTGAAATTGATGCGGTTATGTTTAACCGTGAGCTCTTATGGACCAGTGTTGCGACTTCAATTGCACTAACATTTATTATTTCAATTATCATAAATTTATTGATGGCTCGAAGAACCAATCATGTCAATATGAGTGAAGCTTTAAAGACATTTGATGATTAATTCAGATAGGGTGACAGAGGTCACCCTATTGACTTTATTTGGGGAAGTTTGTAAAATATTTGATATATATAAACGGAGGATTGTTTGTGGAAAACAGTGACGAGGGTAGTTTACCTAACCCTACTATGAATATAAACAGCAGAATAGAAGATGCTCTACGAGGTGATGTACTATGTTAAGTCAAGTAATTACATTACTAGTGTTAATTCTTTTAAATGCATTTTTTGCAGGAAGTGAATTAGCATTTGTATCAATCAATAATAATAAACTAAAGAGCATGGCTGAAGATGGAAACCGCAAGGCAACGATCGTACTACAACTTAAAGAAGTTCCTAACCGATTTTTATCTACGATACAAATTGGTGTTTCATTAGCAAGTATTTTATCAGGGATGTTTGCTTCCGAGGCGTTTGCGCAATTGATTACGGATTGGGTTGTCAATAATGGATGGATGACATCTGCGATGGTTAAACCAATATCAATGTTAATCATTTCTTTGATTACCGCATATTTAATGTTGGTATTTGGAGAACTCGTTCCGAAACGAATTGCCATGACAAACCCAGAGAAGTTTGCATTCTTTGTTGTGTATCCAATTTGGATTATGTCAATTATTACGAAACCTCTCGTTCGATTCTTATCGTTCTCAACCAATGTTGTTTTACGAATAATTGGTATCGATCCGAATAAGACTGAAGACGAAGTTACAGAAGAAGAAATTCGTATCATGGTTGATGCGGGTGAAATTGATATTAATGAAAAAGAAATGATCAACAATATTTTTGATTTCGATAATCAAGATGTATCGGATATTATGACACACCGTACGGATGTCATTGGTATCGATGTTGATACAACCTTTGATGAAATACTCGATTTGATTGATGAGGAACGCTTTACACGTTATCCAGTTTATGAAGAAAACATTGATGATATCATTGGTGTGATTCATTTACGAGATATTTTACGCTTCATCAACGAAGAGAAGAATCCAAAACTCTTTAATATTAAAGAAGTTATGCGTGAACCAATCTTCGTGCCTGATTCAAAACGCACCGATGAACTCTTTAGAGAATTACAACTTGCGAAAACACACTTTGCTGTTGTTATTGATGAATATGGTGGAACGGCTGGTATCGTAACATTGGAAGATTTAATTGAAGAAATTATGGGTAATATCATGGATGAGTATGATGATGAAGAGATTGAAGATATTCTTCTTGTTCATCCTGGAGAATACTTGGTTGAAGGGAATGCAGATCTTGAAGATCTCGAAGATATCCTGGAAATTGATTTACCTGTAGATGATTACGACACCGTGAGTGGCTTTATTGTTGGTGAGCTGGGAAGAATTCCGAATGCAGAAGACGTACAGTCTGATGAATCGGATGTAGTCTTTGGCGATTATCGTTTCTCAATTATTGATTTGGATGAGAAAGTGATTGCAAAGGTACGCGTAACCAAAGAAAAACAAGACATCGAAGATGCCTTGTCTGAAGAAAATTAAATATAATACATATGATTGTCGCCGGATTCAGTTTTAATGATTTCGGCGATATCTTTTAGTTTAATCTCTTTAAGTTCTGCTTTTAATGCTTCATCAAGTGGTGTATACAAATGTGTACATAATGCTGAGTTTATAATATCGTCATCAGTTGATGGCGGTGTTTTTTCAAACATAGAAGGCTCTAAAGCATTAAGAATGTTGTACATGTTACATTCTTTTGACTTGAGAAAGTATCCACCTGTAGGGCCTTTAATAGCATCTACTAGGTTTGCTTGTTTTAGGCTTGAGAAAACTTGTTCCAAATAAATTTTTGAGATATTTAAGTGATCAGCAATGTTAACTAACGTAGTAACATCTTGATCGTTGATGTGCATATAGGTCATTGCCGCGATACCGTAGCGTGTTCGTGCTGATAGTTTCATAATCATCACTCCTTACATGAATATATGTTAGGGGTTTTAAAAGGTAAAGTCAATGATTCCGACTGAGTAAACGAATTGTAATTTAATGTGAGTGTTGTATAATACATATATAACATGGAGGATAACAAGGTTACTATGAAAATTTATAATGAACTCACAGAATTAATCGGAAATACACCACTCGTATCTTTAAAGAATATTGAAAAAGAATACGATGTCCAAGCAAATATCTTAGCGAAAGTTGAATTCTTTAATCCTGGTGGAAGTGTTAAAGACCGTATTGCATTCGCAATGTTATCACAAGCTAAAAAAGAAGGCTTAATCAATGATGAAACAGTTATTATTGAACCAACCAGTGGAAATACAGGAATTGGTCTTGCTTCGATTGGTGCATCAATGGGATTGCGTGTCATTCTTACAATGCCAGAAACAATGAGCGTAGAGCGTCGTAACTTATTAAAGGCATACGGTGCTGAACTTGTTCTAACAGATGGAAGTACTGGAATGAAAGGTGCAATTGCGAAAGCCAATGAACTTGCTGAATCTTTTGAAAATTCATTTATTCCATCACAATTTGATAACACAGCCAATGTTAAGATGCACTACAATACAACCGGACCTGAAATTTATCGTGATACTGAAGGTACTGTCGATATTCTTGTATCAGGTGTCGGAACAGGTGGTACACTAACAGGAACCGGTTCATATTTAAAAGAACAAAACCCAAATATCAAAGTGGTTGCAGTAGAACCAGAAACATCCGCAATTCTTTCAGGAGAAAAACCTGGACCTCATAAAATTCAGGGTATTGGTGCAGGATTTATTCCTTCAATTCTAGATGAATCATTAATTGATGAAATTATCCGTGTTTCAGATCAAGATGCATTTGAAACAGGTCGTAATATTGCACGCAAAGAAGGACTTCTTGTAGGTATTTCTTCAGGAGCTGCAGTTTGCTGCAATTGAGCTTGCGAAACGTCCTGAGAACAAAGGTAAGAACATTGTAGTTATTCTTCCTGATACTGGAGAACGTTATTTATCAACATTAATGTTTAATTATTAAGACATATTGAAACTGCAGTTTAAATTGCAGTTTTTTTATGCTATATTAGGTGCAATGAGGTGACACCATGACAAGAATAAAACGACAACCTATCTACCAACAAATTGCACTCGATATTGCTGCACGTATCGCTCGTAATGACCTTGTGGAAGGGGAACGTATTTCAGGACGTTCTATTTTATCGAGTGAATATAAGGTATCACCTGAAACAATTCGACGCGCGGTGAACTTATTAGAAGAAGTGGAATGTGTTCATGTTATTAACAACTATGGGGTCATCATTGGCGATAAGACACATGCCATAGCGTATCTTCAATCGTTTAGTTCAGTCAGTGATGTCACTGAATTAAAGCATCGACTTACTGATTTGATGGCTAAGAAGAATGAGATTGAAGCAGAAATTCATACAATCGTTGATCAAATTGTAGATTTAAGTTCGCGTTTCTCATTCTCAGATCCGATGAAGCGTTTTGAATTTGTAATCTCATCGAAATCAGAACTTGTAGGGAAAACAATTGCGACCTCTGCTTTCTATCAAACAACTCAGATGACTATCATTGCTATTAATCATGATGGTGAGGTTCTTTTATCACCAGGTCCTGATGCTTCACTCGAAGTAGGAGACACGATTGTGGTCATTGGAAATATCCAAGATGTTCATAAAGTAGAAAAATTAGTTCAAGGCTAGGCAACAGAAAAAAATATGATATAATAAATGCGATAATCGTACTAAAGATATATTCTTAAAGTAATTCTATTTAAAGAGACGGCTGATGGTGAGAATGCCGAATAGAAGTTTATGAATGCTCCTTTAGCAGATGAGGAAACTCCGTGTTGTTTGCGTTAAAAACTTTGAGGTGTATACGTTTCGGCGTATAAATCAGGATGGTACCGCGTGAAAACGTTCCTGTAGTTGGAATGTTTTTTTTATTTTTAGGAGGCAATTATGAAAGAATTGACAGGAAATCAAATTAGAAATATGTTCTTAGACTATTTCAAATCGAAAAATCATATGGTTGAACCAGGCGCACCATTAATCCCTATTGATGATGATACTTTACTATGGATTAACTCAGGTGTTGCTGCTCTCAAGAAATACTTTGATGGCCGTGTAAAACCAGAAAACCCAAGAATTACTAATGTGCAAAAGTCATTGCGCACTAATGACATTGATAATGTTGGTAAAACAGCACGTCACCATACGTTCTTTGAGATGCTAGGTAACTTCTCAATCGGTGATTACTTTAAAGAGGAAGCCATTGGATTTGCTTATGAATTCTTATTCAGTGAGGAATGGATTGGCTTGGATGTAAATCAAGCATACTTCAGCGTTCACACGGATGACCAAGAAGCATACGATATTTGGACACAAAAATTTAATGTGGATCCCAAACGAATCTTAAAAACAGATGATAATTTCTGGCAAATTGGTGATGGTCCATGTGGTCCAAACTCAGAAATTTTTTACGATCGAGGCCCTGATTTTGACCCAGAAAATATTGGTGAAAAATTATTCTTCGAAGACTTGGAAAATGACCGTTATGTAGAGATTTGGAATATTGTGTTCTCACAATTTGATGGTGTTGAAGGTGGCGATATTCATACATTTGAAGAGTTACCACAAAAGAACATTGATACAGGTATGGGATTTGAACGTCTTGTAAGTATTGTCCAAGGTGGCGAAACAAACTTTGATACGGATCTATTCATGCCGATTATTCGTGAAATTGAAAAAATGAGTGATACACCCTATAAAGACAATGTCGTAGCATATCGTGTTGTATCGGATCATATTCGTTCTTTAGTATTTACTTTGGCTGATGGTGCAACATTCTCAAATGAAGGGCGTGGTTACGTCTTGCGTCGTTTACTTCGTCGTGCTGTACGTTTTGGAAAAGTGCTTAACATTTCTGAATCATTCCTCTATAAACTTGTACCCGTAGTTGTGGAAACAATGGGTGAGTTCTATCCTTATCTTGCAGATCGTCAAGAAATGGTTCAAGAGCTTATTCATGTTGAAGAAAAACGATTTGAAAAAACGCTTGCGGGCGGAGAAAAACTCTTGCTTGAGACCATTGAATCAACAGATGGAAAAACAATTGCTGGAGATATTGCATTTAAACTCTATGATACTTATGGATTCCCAATTGAATTGACATTAGAAATTGCTCAAGAGCAAGGATATGATGTAGATATTGAGGGATTCAAACAAGCATTAGAAGAACAAAAAGAAAGAGCTCGTGGTAGTCGCCATAAAGTTGAATCGATGGGTTCTCAACAAGAAGATCTTCTTAACTTCCATGAAGAAAGTGAATTTATCTATGATTCATTTGAAAATAAATCTCAAGTAATTGGACTTTTTGTAAATGGAAAACGTGTGGAGTCCTTTTCAGGTAAAGGTGAAGTCGTCTTTGCAGAAACTTCATTCTATGCTGAAAGTGGTGGACAAGTTGGCGATACGGGAACACTTGAACTTGATGGCAAAATAGTTGCTACAGTTAATGATGTTACCAAAGCGAACGGTGGTCAACACCTGCATCATGTCGAATCTGAGGTTGAGATTCATGAGGGAGATACCTTCACTCTTAAAATCAATGCGGAACGCCGTATCTTAATTCGTAAAAATCACTCATGTGTTCACCTGCTTCAATCAGCATTAAAACAAGTCGTTGGTGATCATGTAAATCAAGCGGGTTCTTATGTTGATGATGAGTACTTTAGATTTGATTTCAACCACTTTGAAAAAGTAACGGACGCGCAATGCCTTGAAATTGAAACACTTATTAATGATTGGATTGCGAAATCATTGCCAATTCAAACAGAAGTTCTTGCACTCGAAGATGCAAAGAAAACTGGAGCAATGGCTTTATTCTCAGAAAATTATGGTTCATTTGTTCGTGTCGTTTCAATGGGTACAGTTTCTAAAGAGCTTTGTGGTGGTACGCATGCCTTGTCAGTAGGAGAAATTGGATCATTCAAACTTGTCTCAGAAGAAAGTGTTGGTTCAGGTGTTCGTCGAATCACAGGTAAAACAAGTTTAGGAGCATATCAAGAATTCCATGCTCTTGATCAAGAAGTATCAAGTATTCGTGCAGCTCTTAAATTATCACCACAAAAGAATATTCTCGATAAGATTGATGAACTGGAAAAAGAAATTAAAGAATTAAAGAATAAAAACCAAGAAATGTTAGCAGATGTTCTTAAATCAAAAACAGCGGAATATGTTGAAAATGCCGTAGATATCGAAAACAATCTTAAGTTTATTTGGATTGAACAAGAAAATATGGAAGTTCCTGTATTGAAAGATCTTGTGGAACGCATCCGCAATCAAGTAGATATCGTTGTCGTTGTAAATATTAAGGAATCATCACTAAACTTTATTGTCGGATGTAGTGAAAATGCAATTACTTCTGGATACAAAGCAGGGGATCTTGCTAAGGAAGCTGCAACCATTACAGGTGGAAATGGTGGCGGTCGCCCTAATTTTGCACAATCTGGTGGTAAAGATAGTACAAAACTTGGTGATGCGAAGGCTTTAATTTTCACTAAAGTGGGGATTGAACTTTAACTTTTGGTTTGAATGCGATAAAATAGAATTAGAGTATAAGGGAGTGATAGCATGTCTCGAAATAATGTAACAGAAACAATGGCTTTTAATTCAGAGTCTGTTAAGCAAGATCGGATCAAAGAAATCCTCGATGAAGTAACTTTAGCTTTAGAAGAAAGAGGCTACCAAGCGGTCAGCCAAATCTCAGGATATTTGATTTCAAATGATCCTGCGTACATTTCTTCACACAAAAATGCTCGGGTAATGATTCAACAAGTTGAACGTTACGAAATCATAGAAGAACTTGTGCGGTTCTACTTAAGCCAAACAGAAAATAAATGATTGAAAAAATCATTGGACTTGATTTAGGTTCAAAAACTTGTGGTGTTGCAATCTCTGATGGATTGGGTATGTTTGCCCATCCTCATGCAACACTTTATTATAGTGTAAACGTTGATGAACTTAAGGAACCTTTAGAGTCACTTATTAAAAAAGAAAAGGTTAAAACGATTGTCTTGGGATATCCTAAGATGATGAATAATGATATCGGAGAGCGTGCACAACTTTCAGAATCATTTAAAGAAACATTAGAAGCTTGGTTTGATTGTAATGTAGTACTTATGGATGAGCGTCTAACCAGTGTCGTGGCGAATCGCCAACTCATTGATTTGGATGTTTCTCGTAAGAAACGTAAAAAAGTTGTAGATCAACTTGCAGCCGTTCATATCTTACAAACTTACTTAGATCAAGTAAAACACCATGGAGGAAACCTATAATGGAAGAAAATAAATCAGTAGATGAAAAAACAATCGTAGTTATTGACGACGATGGATCAGAAAAAGAAATGGAAATTCTATTCACATTTAACGATGATGAATACAATAAGAGTTATGTCCTTTATGTCGACCCAGCAGATGAAACAGGTGAAGTATTTGTATCATCTTACACTGAGGAAGGCGAATTGAACAATGTTACTGAAGAAAAAGAATGGGCAATGATTGAAGAAGTATTCAATACATTCATCATTCAAGCTGAAGAACACGTTCATGACGAAAACTGCAACCATGACCACAACCACTAAACGTGTTTTAGTTGGAATTGTTGTTGCTCTTGTTATAGCACTTGGCTCTTTTTTCGCACTTTACAAAGTTAATACCCAAGGTGTTACAAAGAACAGCGAAACTGTTCTTTTTGAAGTGAAACAAGGGGAGTCATTCCAAACAACCTTAGATCGTCTTGAATCAGAGGGGATCATTCGTTCGGCATTCTTTACAAAAATTGAATCAAAAATCAGTAAGAAAAACCAAACTTTCCACGGAACGTTTGAATTGGATAAATCTTTAAATTCTAAAGAAATTCTGACACGACTTGCTGATCCTGATTTTTCAAAAGATACTACGAACAATGTTACAGTCACTCTCGTAGAGGGAATCTGGGCGAAAGATATTGCGAAAGAAATTGCTGCAGTAACAAATACTAAGGCTGAAAGATTTTTAGAACTGTGGAATAGCAATGAATTCATTGAGTCTCTCATGAAAGACTATGAAGTCATTCCAGCATCCGTTCTAAAACTTGATAATGTGAGAGTGAAACTTGAAGGTTATCTCTATCCTGATACTTACAACCTTAAAAAGGATGCAAGTGAAGAAGATATCACGCGCGAACTTATCAAGAATGGAAATGATAAATTCCAACAATATAAAAATGATTTAAAGAAACTCGATATGTCTCAAGAAGAAATCATGACTTTAGCGTCAATCGTAGAATATGAAGCATCGACTGACGAAGATATGAAACTTGTTGCGGGAGTATTCTTAAATCGTTTGAAACAAAATATGAAACTTCAATCAAGTGTGACTGTTTGTTATTCACTCTATGAATTTGATTCATGGACAGAGTGTGAGAGCGCTAAAAATAACCAACATGATACAGTTTATAACACTTATGTTTATGAAGGGTTGCCTCCAGGGCCAATCCTAAATCCTTCATTAAAGGCAATTACTGCTGTACTGAACTATACGCCCAGCGATTATATATTCTTTATTGCAGATGTCAATAATGTAAAAGATGGTAAAGTATATTACCAAGTTACTTATGAAGAACACGAAGCTGTTCGAAAAGAATTACTAGGATACTAGGAGGAAAGTATGAATCCAATTGTTATCGGGATTGCTGGTGGTAGTGCATCAGGAAAATCAAGTATTGCTAAGATACTTAAAGGACACTTTGAGGAAACTCAAAATGTTGTAATTATCCGTATGGATGATTACTATAAAGATCAAAGCCATTTGCCAATGGAAGTGCGTTTGAATACAAACTATGACCATCCATTTGCATTCGACATGGATTTGCTCGTCAGTGATATTACGAAGCTGAAAAATCGTCAAGCGATTGAAAAACCAGTTTATGATTTTATGAATCATACTCGTAGTCAATATACAGAAACAATTGAACCCAGTGATGTTATCGTAATCGAAGGGCTAATGATTCTTGATAGCGAAGAACTCAGAAACATGCTTGATATTAAAGTATTTGTTGATGCACCTGCAGATATTCGTTTCATCCGACGTCTTGTACGTGATGTGAACAAACGTGGACGTCAATTGGATCATGTTATCGAACAATACATGACAACAGTTCGTGTCATGCACGAACAATTCGTAGAACCATCAAAACGCCATGCAGATATTATTATTCCTGAGGGAGCTCATAATACTGTAGCGATTGATTTGTTAACTACTAAAATAAGTAGTATCATTAATGCGAGTATGTTATAATTTTTAATCAAGGAGTGATAAAATGACAGAAAGAATTCCTGTAACACAAGAAGGTCTTGATGAGTTAAATCGTGAGCTACGTCAACTAATCGATGTAGAAAGACCAGAAGTTATTGAAGATTTAAAAGCAGCACGTGCACAAGGGGACTTGTCCGAAAATGCTGACTATGATACAGCACGTGACCGCCAAGCGCGTGTTGAAGCAAGAATCCGTGAACTTGAACATACAATTTCTAAAGTTGAAATTATCGAAAGCACCACAAAGAAACATAAAACAGTTTCTCTTGGAGCTACTGTTACAATTCTAGATATGGAATTTGACGAAGAAGCAACTTATTCAATTGTTGGTTCAGTTGAAGCCGATCCAGAACATGGTAAACTTTCAAACGTAACACCACTTGCACAAGCAATGCTTGATGCAGTTGTTGGAGATATCGTAGAAGTTGAAGTTGACGAACCTTACAAAGTTAAGATTCTAAAAATCAAATAATATAAATAAGGACTCGTTGGTGTCATTACCTAATTTAAAATAGGTGATTGCATGCAACGAGTTTTTATTTTTGGAATCCTTATTTGTCTCGTCATTTTGGCGCTACTATCTCTCTATGATATTCATCCAATTGAAGACGATGAAAATCAAATTACAGTTTCTGTAGTTATCGATGGAAATAGTGTGGATGTTGAGACTGAACCTTTCGCAACAATTCAAGAAGTTATAAAAGATATCGATTTACCGCCTAATATAGACTATGAAGCATTGAATCTGAATCAAGTTTTATTTCACAGAGATGTTATTACATTACCTGTGATTACAGTAAAACAAAAAGTTTCGATTAATACTGCATCCGTGGAGGATCTTGTTGATGTGCCAGGTATTGGTCCCGCAACTGCAGAAGCAATCGTTTTATATCGAAGTGAAATAGGGCAATTTCAAACCCTTGAAGACTTAATGAATGTTAAAGGAATAGGTTCTAAGAAATTTGAGAAGATTAAAGATTTAATATGCTTGTAGTTTATGAGCTACTACTCTTAAATGCAGTTGAATTTAAACCGTTTATCTATTGTCTTGTTGGATTACTATTTGCCTTGATTAACCTAAAACGAATCAATAGAACCCATCGATATCTTTTTCTCTTGTTGTCCTTAGTACTCTTTCACCAACACTATATTTATCATTCTCAAGATACAATTAAAGGTGTCGTCACAACCATAAACCCATATAGTTACACGGTGAAAGGATTGAATGAGTCATATCTTGTTAAGGGAGAATATGAAGGACAGATTCATGACTATATTGAAGTTACAGGAGAAAAGACTGAGGTTAATAAAACATACCGTCAATCTATGATTCGAACCCAGTATCAAATTGATAATCCACGGGTTAGCACCTTAAAAAGTATGTCATTTTTAAAATTCAAAATTTCCAATGAAGTTAAGGATAACGACTGGGCCAAATTAATTTTACTGAATGAATATCACGAAGATTTTCCCATGCTGAGCTCCTTTTCAATCCAAGTGTCTGGCGTATTACTTGTGATTAAATGTGTCTTTCGAAGATTTCTTACCGAAGAACAATTTAAAAAAATACGGTGCTGCGTGATCGTACTTGGATTATTTTATTTTGATTTCGATTTTTCGTTGGTAAGACTTATGTTATTACTATTTTTGAATCGGGAAAATGTGATTATGATATTACTTGCATTCTTTCCCAAGTGTTCTCATTCCCTTTCGTTCTTATTACCCTTTGGATATTTCTTATACACAAATATTTCTAGAAGGACATCAAATGCAAATCGCTATATATTTAACGGGTTGTTGATGCTACATAAAGTTCATAAGTTTTCGATTTTTCAACCACTAACCTTTAGATTTCACCAATTTATGGCTGGAGTACTCTTCATTGCTGCACTGCTTACAGTTATATTTGGTCAAAGCTTTATAGTTATTGAATTCATCATGAACCTATATTCAAAATGTATGAATGCAACCATAATCGAAAGGTTAGGAATAGTGGGGACGCCTAGTGTCGTGGGAATAGGGTTATTAGTTATGATAACCATTAAAGGAAAAGATGGTTATAAAAAGTGGGTTGTATTATTAATGATTTTTAGCGGATTGTTTCCTCTCTCAACTCGGGTGAGGTACCTTGATGTTGGGCAAGGGGATGCGACATTGATTCAGTTTCCTTTGAATGCAATGACTGTTTTAATCGATACAGGAAAACCGAGTAAAGAAGGTATGTTATCGAGAATGCTAAATCAATATGGTGTTTCTAAACTTGATTATCTTATTGTAACCCATGATGATTTGGATCACTCTGGTAATGTTGAATACATTCTTGAACGTTATCCTGAAGCGACATTGATCGATAAAAAGCCCGCTTCAGTTCCCTTATTTCGATTTCTGCTCAATGATAAAACCTATCAAGGTGATAATGAAAATAGTCTGATATGCGAAACAGAAGTTCAAGGGTTACGATTTATGTTTATGGGGGATGCAACTCGTGATCAAGAACTTGATATCATCAAAATCCTCCCACATCATCAAATTGATGTTTTAAAATTGGGGCATCACGGCTCTAAAACATCAACAGATCCTTTATTTGTGAAATCAATACAGCCACGTTACGGAATGATAAGTTCGGATCCTAAGACATATGGGCATCCTCATGCGTCTGTACAGAGAACCCTCTATAATGCGAATGTGAGAGCCTTGGAAACATCAAAGGAAGGAACAATATCGATTATTCTGTATCCATTTCTACGATATATTACTACATCATCGCATGGATTTGATATAATAGAAACGGTGATTCGATGATAGATGTTTTAATAGGAAAAAATAAAGTTCTGATTGATAAGGAAATCAAGGACATTGAAAAGACAACGGCTGCAACCTACGGTGATTTGGATCGTATGGAATTTAATATGGCAGACCGTGATTTTAAGTTCGATTTGTTGAATGAAGCCATGCATACGATTTCATTGTTTGGCAATTATCAGTTTATTATTCTACGTTACAGTGATAAAGATTCGAGTAAATTAGATGAGGCTTCTCTAATTGAAACACTCACTCACTTTAATGATTTTCAATTCGTTCTTGTCTTAGAAAAAAAACTATTGGCATCATCGAAATTAAAAAAAATGTTGGATAAGAACGCGAAAACTAAAGTTGTCGCAGATCCGCGTGAAGCAGATATTTCTCATTACATTCGCCAACAAGCTAAAGGTCGATTCGAGATTTCTGAGGGAGCGGCCCGTAGTTTAGCGGGGCGCGTAAAAATGGACTTAGTGAGACTTCAACAAGAAATGCTTAAACTTGAAAATGTTGGCGAACCGATTGAGGTAAAACATATTGAAATGTTGGTCTCAAGTGAATTGGATGATAACGTATTTAGGTTGTCGGATGCATTACTAAAAAAAGATGGTAAAACTGCTATCGAAGTCTACCAAGAACTTTTAGCACAACGTCTTGACCCAATAGCGTTGATGGGATTAGTCGCATCAAGTCTTAGACGTCTTTATCAAGTTGGCGCACTCAGTGAATCAGGATATGGTAATGAACGTATTGCATCCACTTTGGAGATGAGTGACAAGCAAGTAGGTTTCATATTGAGAAATCAATATCGAAATTCGTGGGAGGTTCTCAGCCTACTAAATGAATTAGGAACTATTGATCAAGGTGTTAAGCTTGGGAAAGTTGATCGGTTTATTGCATTTGAATTGTTCTTGATGAAAGTTGTTGGAGCATAAAAAAAACACTGAATGAATTCAGTGTTAATCAAGTGTATTATACAATTGAGAAATATGTGACTTTTTACGGCTTACATAGTTCTTGTGATGAATGTTACTCGTCATTGATTTGTCTAAGAGAGTATTTGCATTTCTAAATAACTCGGTTGCTTTCTCTTTATCTTGATTTTCAACTGCGACGGTAAAATTCTTGAGTGTATTTTTCAACTGTGATTTTTGGCGTTTATTGCTAAGCGCTGATTTTTCATTCGTTTTTACACGTTTGGTATTACTTTTAATATTTGGCATTACAAATCCTCCTTTTCATAGATTAATTGTATCAAAGTTGATGCGATATATCAATTACGCTTAGGTGAACATATGACGAAAACTGACACACTTAATCTTTTAAAGTGAGAAGTATACATGAATAAATTAACCGTGTTATAATAAGGCATAGGATGTGATAAAATGCGCGTAATTTTTATGGGGACAACCCCTTTTTCATGTGTTATCCTTCAACAATTGTTGGATGACGGTTATGATGTTGTGGCTGTAGTGACACAACCCGATAGACCTTTTGGTCGTAAGAAAATATTGAAGGCTTCTTCAGTTAAAGAACTGGCATTAAAAAATGAAATTGATGTCTTACAACCTGTCAAAATACGAACAGATTTTGAAGAAGTATTGAGCTACAAACCTGACTTAATTATTACTTGTGCTTATGGTCAGATTGTACCAAAAGTAATTCTTGATTATCCTCAATTTGGTTGCCTGAATGTTCACGCATCATTATTACCAAAATTCCGTGGTGGTGCTCCAATTCATTGGTCCATCATTCGTGGTGAGAAGGAAACAGGCGTTACCTTAATGCATATGGATGTTGGAATGGATAGTGGCGATATGTTGGCTTTCCAAAATGTTCCAATTGATGAAGATGATACGATGGGTCATGTTGAAGCAAAACTCATGGAAGTTTCTAAAATACTGATTCATGAAGACTTAAAAGATTATCTTGATGGTAAACTTGAACGTCAAAAACAAAATGATGAAGCAGTAACACTTGCGTATACGATTCAAAGAGATGATGAATATATTTCCTTTAATCGAAATGTTGATGAGGTCTACAACCACATTCGTGGTTTAATACCTTGGCCAGTAGGGTATGGCGTTGTTGAAGGACAAACTATCAAATTACATGGTGCTTCTAAAATTATGAAAGATCATCAGCATGAACTTGGGAAAATTGTCTCAGTTGAACCGGATGGGATGATGGTTGCAGCTGAAGGCGGTTATATCGTTTTAACACGAATTCAATTATCAGGGAAACCCGCTATGGATATAAAAGACTTTGCGAATGGCGTTGGACGTGATTGGGAAGGGAAGATGTTTGAATGAATGAGCAATATGAAATAAAAAGAACACAAACAATGGTCTTGATTGCACTGATGACTGCCCTTATCGCGTCGATCACCATGTTTGTGAAAATACCATTACCTTATGGTTATTTAAATCTTGGAGATTTTGTAATTATGGTGGCTGCAGTTATATTGCCATTTAGGGGAGCAATGTTTGCTGCGGGTATTGGATCCGCAATGGCTGATTTAATGTCAGGATATCCACAATACGCAATCTTCACACTATTTATTAAAGCTTTTGAAGTCGTAATAATCTTCTTATTACGCAAACATATTGATACACCAAAACGCGCACTTCCATTTGGAATGGCAGCATTAATGATGGTTGTATCTTATGCAACAATTGATGCTTTCCTAGTAGGAAACATTCAATATTTCTTTGTCTCTGCGCTTCAAAATGCGGCACAAGGAATCATTTCAGCGGGAATGATGGTTCTGCTTTATCCGCGAATTAAACATATTAAGAAATACTTATGAGGGACAAATTTATGAATCAAAAAAATATTAGAAACTTTTCGATTATTGCTCATATTGACCATGGTAAATCAACATTAGCCGATCGAATCTTAGAAAAAACAAATACTGTCGCAACACGCGACATGCAAGAACAATTACTTGATCAATTGGACTTAGAGCGTGAGCGAGGAATTACGATTAAACTTAACTCTGTCCAATTAGGATATCATGCTGACAATGGTGAAGATTATATATTCCATTTAATTGATACTCCAGGTCACGTTGACTTTACCTATGAAGTATCACGTTCACTTGCTGCATGTGAAGGGGCTATTTTAGTAGTTGATGCAACCCAAGGAATTCAAGCACAAACATTAGCTAATGCTTATCTAGCGATTGAGAACGATCTTGAAATTATGGTTGTCATCAACAAAGTTGATTTACCATCGGCTGACCCTGAACGTGTAAAACAAGAGATTGAAGATGTACTCGGAATTGATTCCAGTAAAGCACCTCTGATCTCTGCGAAAACTGGTTTAAACATTGAACAAGTACTTGAAGGTATTGTCGCACAAATTCCGGCACCAGAGGGTGACGTTACAGCACCATTACAAGCTTTGGTTTTTGATTCAATCTATGATTCTTATCGAGGTGTAATTGCTTCTGTTCGAATTAAAGAAGGTGAAGTCAAAGTCGGGGATGAAATTAAATTTATGGCATCTGGCGCTACCTTTGAAGTTACTGAACTTGGTGTGCGTACACCTATCGAAGTGAAAAAAAATAAGCTTGTTGCAGGTGAAGTAGGATGGATTGGTGCAAGCATCAAATCCATTCATGATGTTCAAGTAGGGGATACAATTACACTTGCTGATAGACCTGCATCCCAACCTCTAGAAGGTTACCGTAAGTTAAACCCAATGGTTTTCTGTGGACTTTATCCGATTGATAGTAAACGTTATACAGATTTACGTGATGCTCTTGAGAAAATGTCATTGAATGATGCATCCTTGGTCTTTGAACCGGAAACATCCCAAGCGCTTGGATTTGGATTTAGATGTGGTTTCTTAGGACTTCTACATATGGATGTTATTCAAGAACGTTTAGAACGTGAGTACCAATTAGAACTAATTGCGACAGCACCATCTGTAATTTTCCATGTCTTTATGACAAGTGGAGAAATGATTCGTCTGGATAACCCATCAAAAATGCCCAACACATCAAGTGTTGATCATGTTGAAGAACCGTTTGTTGAAGCACAAATTATTGTTCCTACAGATTACGTTGGAGCGGTTATGGAATTGTGTCAAAATAAACGTGGTATCTATGTGGATATGCAAGCATTAGATGCGACACGAATGAATATTGTGTATCATTTGCCACTTGTAGAAATTGTTTATGATTTCTTCGACCGTCTTAAATCATCAACACGTGGATATGCTTCATTTGATTACCAATTTATTGGATATCGTGAATCAAATCTTGTTAAGATGGACATCTTATTAAATGGCGAGATTGTGGATGCTCTTTCTACCATTGTTCACCGTGATTTTGCATTCCATCGTGGAAAAGCAATTACTGAAAAATTAAGAACATTGATTCCAAGACAACAATTTGAAGTTCCAATTCAAGCTTCCATTAATCAAAAAGTTATTGCACGATCAACAATTAAAGCACTTCGTAAGAATGTTATCGCTAAATGTTATGGTGGCGATATTTCACGTAAGAAAAAACTCCTAGAGAAACAAAAAGAAGGAAAGAAACGAATGAAACAAGTCGGAAGTGTAGAAATACCTCAAGAGGCGTTCATGTCGGTTCTATCAATGGATGATGAATAAGCAAACGCTTCAAGAATTTGAAGCGATGCGACGTCATTTTGGTTGGGACAAAAGTGATACTTTAGAATTCCTGGTTTCCTGTGTTAAGGAAGAAGCAGAAGAACTTTTTAACAGTCTTAACGAAGATGAGGAAGCACTTAAGAAAGAATTAGCCGATGTCATGATGTACTGTTACGCAATATGTATCGATAACAACTATGATATGGATTTACTAATTCAAGAGAAAATTAAGGAGGTTATGAAACGTGAGTACTGAAGCTCTATATGTTCATATTCCTTTCTGTGATCACATCTGTGGTTATTGTGATTTTACACGTTTTAACTACGCGAGAATGATATCAGATCAATTTATGATTCGACTTCTTCAGCAAATAAATGCACTCCCTGGAAATTTAAAGACAATTTATGTTGGAGGCGGAACACCGACATCACTTCAAGATGATCAACTAGAAGCACTCCTACAAGCTTTGAAACCCAAGCTTTCTCAAGACTATGAGTGGACATTTGAAGGGAATCCTGAAAACTTAACATATGATAAGGTAAAACTTCTCTATGACTATGGCGTGAATCGCATGAGTCTTGGCGTTCAAACAACCCATGACGATCTTTTGGAAAAAATTGGTCGCCATCATAAATTTTATGATGTGAAAAAAGGTGTTGATCTCCTTCGTGAAGTTGGTATCGCCAACATCTCGTTAGATTTGATGTATGGACTGCCTGGTCAGACTTTAGAAAGTTTTGAATCATCCATGCGTGATGTTATTGAATTGAAACC
This sequence comes from Erysipelothrix inopinata, assembly GCF_014396165.1. Taxonomy (GTDB): domain Bacteria; phylum Bacillota_I; class Bacilli_A; order Erysipelotrichales; family Erysipelotrichaceae; genus Erysipelothrix; species Erysipelothrix inopinata. The sequence goes on along the minus strand of NZ_CP060715.1, from coordinate 2,024,282 downwards.
CGATCATGTTTCTATCTACGCGCTTACTGTTGAACCCAATTCTTTGTTTGGAAGAAAAGGAATTAAGCCAGTTCCTGTTGAAGTTGAAACAGAAATGTTTCTGTCATGCATCAACATCATGGAAAGTGCAGGTTACGAACAATATGAAATTTCAAACTTTAGCCTTCCAGGATCTCGAAGTGAACACAATCAAGTTTACTGGCGTTATGAAGACTTTTATGCACTTGGGCCGGGCTCAAGCCTAAAGGTTGATCATCAACGTAAGACATGGACCAAAAAACTCGGAGAGTATCTTCAAAAAGATGCTTATGCTGAATCAATTGATCTTACGCTAGAAGATGAAATGTTTGAATTTATAATGATGGGATTACGATTAAGAGATGGCATTGAATTTGAACGATTTGAATCCCGATTCGGACAATCTATGTTTGAAGTATTTAGAGATGCTATTGAACAAGGGGTTCAAAAAGAATTATTAATTGTTGAAGAAAATCGTCTCGTAACGACATTTGCAGGATTTGTGATGCTGGATGATGTATTGATTCCATTTATGGATATCTTACCTGAAGACGATATGAACTAAAAAAGACACATTCTCTGATTTAAAGAGGATGTGTCTTTTAGTTATTATTTGAGCTCTTGTAAGTAATATTCGATGATGGCTTGAGTACCATCCTCGCTATAACCATTATCACTTAAGACTTGGTACATCTTGGTTACATTTTCCACAACTGGGAGGTATAAAGGTCCTTTTTCATCAAGAATAAGTTTGAGATCTTTGAGGAAGTGTTTCACAAAAAATCCCGGTGCATAATCTTTTTGAATCATTTTAGGTCCGTTATTAGCTGCTTGCCAAGAAGATGCAGATCCACCAACGATAACATTAAGCATTGTATTCATATCAATCTCATGGTAGTTTGCGTAATGGAGTGCCTCTGCTGTTGCAGAGATGGCACCAGCAATTGCTGCCTGATTTGCTAACTTAGCATGTTGGCCGTTTCCATTTTTACCCATGTAGTTAATTGTTTTACCCATGACTTCTAAAAGAGGATAAACTTCATCGTAGATATCTTTGTCGCCACCAACCATGATTGATAGTGTTCCATTAATAGCGCCAAGGTCACCTCCTGTTACAGGGGCATCGAGCATTTCGTAACCCATTTCATGAGCTTTCTTTGAAAGTGATACAGCAAGACTGGGTGATGACGTTGTCATATCAACAAGGATAGCTCCTTTTTTTGCATATTTCATGATTTCTTCGTAGACTGACTCCACATCTTTAGGATATCCAACAATCGTGAATACAACATCAGCATTCTTTACAGTTTCTTCAATAGATTTAAAAGCATGTACCTTCGGTTCCATTGCTTTTGCTTTTTCAAACGTACGGTTATATGCGGAAACTTCATAACCCGCATTTGCTAAATGTAGTGCCATCGGTTTACCCATAACACCTGTACCAATCCATGCAACATTCTTCATATATATTTCCCTCCAATTTGAGAATAGTATAACACGGGATAACTATTTCGTGAAATTTCACTTACGGGTATTTTTTATATGATATGATGAGTTCAGTTGAAACTTAAGACATAGAGTCGTTAGAAAATTGACTCTTGAAAGACATCCAAAATAGTGGTAGTCTATATAATATTTGTTAAATAAAGATTGGAGAAATATTCTTTATGAATCAGACGCGTAGGATTGGCGTATTATTAGTATTATTAATGATGTTGGTGGGATGTTCTGCTAACACGATGAAGACATATGTCCAGATAACATCACTTGCTCACTATGAAGATGTTTATCTTACAGAGACGTATCCTGAGAACCCAGGAGTTTCTGTAAAATTGACACTTGCAGACAAAGTTTCTTTTGAAGATTTAGTTAAACATGCAAAACCAATCATCAGGATTGAAAATACAGATAATGAGAAAGTATACAATCTTTGCAGTGATAAACTAAATGAAGAATATGTCGTAAAACTTATTGTTGCTTCTGATGATGAATCTTACTTATATTTATACCAAAAAGGAAGTAAAACAGAAGACTTCTTTGAAATCGATACAGATGATTTAAAAGCTTATCTTGAACCCATACTCCAATCTGTTCAAAATCAATCATTTGTGTTTGAATATTAATTATGAATCACGAAACTAAATAGTAGATAATAGTAGAATTATATTGCTTAATCAAATGATTCATGATATTATTTATAAGCTTTACAACTGGGGTGTTTGTTACCTCGACATCATTCTCGGTCGTGAAGGTCTTTAGATATTAGGAGGAAATCACAATGTTATCTAAAAATGAAAAACAAGCAATCATGAAAGAATATGCTCGTACAGAAAACGATACTGGTTCAGTAGAAGTTCAAGTAGCAGTTCTTACAGCAGAAATCAATATGTTAACAGAACATATGAAAGTACACAAGAAAGACCACCATTCAAACCGTGGACTTCTTAAAAAAGTTGGACGTCGTCGTAACCTATTAACTTACTTACGTAACGAAGACATCAACCGTTACCGTGAATTAATCACAAAACTAGGATTAAGAAAATAATCTTACTAAGGAGCTTCGGCTCCTTTTTTTGTTCGCTCAGAGATCAAGGAGTAGTATATTTTACTACTCTTTTTTGTATTTTGCCCGTTTATGGCTAAAATCCACAAGTATTCCACACAAAAACGCTTAATTGTTGTAATATAAGGTCGATATTATTACAGCTTATAATAATTGTGCTTAAGAGGGGAAGATTTACTAAAATGAATATTAAAAAAGTTTCTCGTGCTGGGGGCTCGGACTACTCTTTTTTGTAGTGTTTTTGTCGTCGTATCAGATTTTTGCGAATGATACGAAAACAAAAGTGTCGAGTGAACAACCCGAAGTTCATAACTTCGAGTATACAGGTAAACCTGTCACTTTCAATGTTGAAAAGGACGGACTGTATCTACTAGAGTCTTGGGGTGCTCAAGGAGGATCCTTGGGCGATTATCGCGGAGGTAAAGGGGGCTTTGCTTCCGGAGAAATCTACCTTAAGAAAGGTGAAGAACTGACGATTACTGTCGGTGGTGATGGCGACTACAATGGTGGTCGCGGCTACAATGGTGGTGGTTCTAGCTATAATGGAAGTCAACGTGGTGGTGGTGCCACGGATTTTCGTGTTGGCGGAACTTCGATTTATAACCGTATCTTAGTTGCCGGCGGTGGTGGTGCTGCGGGGAAAACAGGACATGGTGGAGCTGGTGGTGGACTAGAGGGACTCGATGCATCAGGAAACTCTGGATATGGAAAGGGTGCCACTCAAAGTAGTTATGGATATTTTAATGGTGGATTCGCAACTGGTGGCGGTGGGACCTATGATAGTAATAGCTATAATGCGGTTGCCGGCGGTGGCGGTGGTGGCTGGTATGGCGGTGGTGGAAACCGAAATGAGCGTAGCAACAGTTATGGTTACGGTGGAGGCGGTGGTTCTGGATATGTTTTAACTGGAAGCCGTGTTGAGAACGGTATAACCATTGCCCCATCTTACCGACCTGGTAATTATGCTCCAGAGAGTAAGTATGAAATGAATAAAGCGCAATTGTCACATGGAAATGAAAGTTTTTTTGGAATCGATGGCGTACGTGAAATTGGTCATGAATCGCATGGACATGCGCGTATTACATACTATGGTAAAGATAATGAAAATTCGGCGGATATTGACGGCATTCGAATTAATGGAAATATCATTCAAGGATTTGATCCCAAACAATTAGAATATACAATAAAAATCCCTGGAGAATACTCTCAAGAAGATGAAATCACAGTAGACCGACGTCATGTAGATCAGGTTATCGTCGGAACAGGCAAAGTTAATTTTGAATACCATAATTTAGTTCAAAAGATTAATGTCTTTTCTGCAGATGGAAAAACGAGCAAGGTCTATACCTTGAATTTTGAACGAGAACCTAGCAACAAACTTTTCAATCTAAAGGCAGATAATCATACGTTCAAAGATAATATTTCTTTCGATCCAAACGTGAAAAAATATTTTGTCGATAGCTTTTTGGATGAAGAAGTTTCAGTAAGCTATATGACTTTCGATAAGGATGCTGTGGGCTCTGTCGTACGCGAACCACTAAGCGACAATAAGGAACTCATTACTTTAAGCGTCCAAAGGGATGGTATAGATCCCTTTGAATATGAAATCGAAGTTACCAAACATCGAAGTCTTGATTTTGAATTCCAATCAAAGAGTCAAATCTTTATTGCGCCATATGATGGTGAATATAAACTTGAAGCATGGGGAGCGCAAGGAGGTTCTTTAGGTACATATAATGGTGGTAAAGGCGGTTATACTTCTGGACATATTACACTACAAAAAGGTGAAGAAATCACTGTAACAGTCGGAGGCTTTGGCGATTATAATAATGGTCGTGGTTACAATGGTGGTGGATCCAGTTACAATGGAAGCCAACGTGGCGGTGGTGCTACAGATTTTCGCGTTGGTGGAACCGGTATTTATAATCGTATTTTAGTAGCCGGTGGCGGTGGTGCGGCTGGTCAAACAGGTCATGGTGGTGCCGGTGGTGGAACCAACGGTGTCGATGCAACAGGAAACTCTGGATATGGTAAAGGTGCAACCCAAAATAGCTATGGATATTTCAATGGATCTTTTGGAACTGGTGGCGGTGGAACCTATGATAGTAATAGTTATAATTCTGTCGCCGGTGGTGGCGGTGGTGGCTGGTTCGGAGGCGGTGGAAACCGTAATGAACGCAGCAACAGCTATGGCTACGGTGGTGGCGGTGGATCGGGATACGTTTTAACTGGAAAACGTGTTGAGAATGGCATTACCATTCCTCAATCATACCGTCCTGGAAATTATGTACCAAATTCTAAGTATGAAATGAAGAAGGAATATCTTGCAAACGGTAATGAGAGTTTCTTCGGTATTGATGGAACGCGAGAAATTGGACATGCAGAACATGGATATGCTCGAATTACGTATTTTGGTAAAAATACTGAAAATACAGCAGATCTCGATGCGATTCGTATTAATGGAAAAATCATTGAGGGATTCGACCCAAATAAATATGAATATACCATTAAGATTCCAGGAGAACATCGTCAAGAGGATGAAATTACTGTAGATCTTCGTCACTCGGGACAGGTAGTAGCTGGTACTGGGAAAGTAGAATTTGAATATCATAATCAAGTGCAAAAATTAACGGTCTTCTCTGCCGATGGAAAAACAAACAAGGTTTATACCTTGAATTTTGAGCGTGAACCAAGCAACAAACTTTATGATTTAAAAGTAACTAATCATGTATATAAAGATGATGAAGCTTTTGAATTTACTAAAAATGAGTATACAGTTGAAAGTTTTAAGAATGAAAAAGTTGAAGTTGAGTATCAAACGTTTGATATAAATGCAGTGGTTACAACTATATATCAAAAAGATGATAAAGATAATGACATCATTATCGTAAATGTATCAAATGATGGAATTGAAGACAATGAATATAGAATTAAGGTTATTAAGATGAGAAGCATCGACTTTGATTTTAAATCCAAGAGTCAGGTATTTATTGCGCCTTACGATGGTGAATATCAGTTAGAAGCCTGGGGTGCACAAGGAGGTTCTTTAGGTACTTACAATGGTGGTAAAGGCGGTTATACTTCTGGACACATCACACTACAAAAAGGTGAAGAAATCACTGTAACAGTTGGAGGCTTTGGTGATTATAATAATGGTCGTGGTTACAATGGTGGAGGATCCAGCTACAATGGAAGCCAACGTGGTGGCGGGGCAACTGATTTCCGAATTGGCGGCTCGAGTTTATATCATCGTATTTTAGTTGCTGGTGGCGGTGGTGCTGCAGGTCAAACAGGTCATGGTGGTGCCGGTGGTGGAACCAACGGTGTTGATGCATCTGGAAACTCTGGATATGGTAAAGGTGCAACCCAAAATAGCTATGGATATTTCAATGGATCTTTTGGAACTGGTGGCGGTGGAACCTATGATAGTAATAGTTATAATGCTGTCGCCGGTGGTGGCGGTGGTGGCTGGTACGGCGGAGGTGGAAACCGTAACGAACGTAGTAACAGCTATGGCTACGGTGGTGGCGGTGGTTCTGGATACGTTTTAACTGGAAAACGTGTTGAGAATGGTATTACCATTCCGCAATCATACCGACCTGGTAATTATGCTCCTGATAGTAAATATGAGATGACTCAAGCCCAACTTATGCAAGGAAACGAAAGTTTTTTCGGGATTGATGGAATTCGAGAAATTGGTCATGCAGAACATGGATATGCTCGAATTACGTATTTTGGTAAAAATACTGAAAATACAGCAGATCTTGATGCGATTCGTATTAATGGAAAAATTATTGAAGGATTTGATCCAAATAAATATGAATATACGATAGTTATTCCAGGTGATTATCGTCAAGAAGATGAAATCACTGTAGATAGACGTCATTCAGGTCAAGTTATTGCTGGAACTGGAAAAGTAAAAAATAACTACCATAATACGTCGCAAACTATTTCTGTAATCTCTGCTGATAAAAAAGTTAAACAAGATTATAAAATTAACTTCAAGCGAGAAAAAAGTACACAGCTTTATGATTTGAAGGTGGATGAGTATACGAATGCATTCTCTTCGATATTTGATAGTAATAAATATGAATATGACATGAAGTCCTATGTATATGGTGGCTTGAATATTATTGCAACGACTTATGATGAAGATGCGAAAGTAAAGGTAGAAGGTGCTTCAAATGAAGAACTCTTACCTGGAGATAATACAATTCGCGTGACTGTTTCTCGTGAAGGTATTGAAGATTCTGTATATATCATCAAAGCGCATCGACAAAGAGATATGTCATTTGGATACACTCGAAAAATGGAGCAATTCACCGTTCCTTACACGGGAATGTATCGTCTTGAGACATGGGGTGCTCAAGGAGGTCGTGTTGAGTCCGTAAAAGGTGGTAAAGGTGCCTATGCTGCAGGTGATATTTACCTGATGAAGGGCGAAATCTTGAATATCACTGTTGGTGGTGATGGTGAAGTTAATAGTGGTTATAATGGCGGTGGTACAAGTTATAATGGAAGCCAACGAGGCGGTGGTGCTACAGATATTCGTGTCGGTGGTACGAGCGTATATAATCGTATTCTAGTTGCAGCTGGTGGTGGTGCGGCAGGTAAGAGTGGTGCCGGTGCTGACGGTGGTGGCACCGAAGGACAAAATGCATCTGGTAGAAACTATGGAAAAGGTGCAACCCAAAGCAGTGGTGGAGCAAGTAGTGGTGCATTTGGTAACGGTGGATCCGGAACCTATGATAGCAATCAATATCGTGCAACTGCCGGTGGCGGTGGCGGTGGTTGGTATGGCGGTGGTGGAAACCGTAACGAACGCAGTGATTATTATGGTGACGGCGGCGGTGGCGGATCAAGTTATGCATTCACCGATAAATCATACAAACCAACAAATTATGCACCTTCTAATAAGTACCAAATGACGAATACTGTTTTAGGTGCTGGAAGTTTTAGCATGCCAGGCCCTGAGGGATTTACAATTACAGGTAAAGAGGGTGACGGTGCTGTCCGTATTTCAATCCTTAACCTGTATTCATCTGACGCAACATTAAAGTCTTTAGAACTAAGTTCTGGAACCATGGATAAACCGTTCAGTCCGAACCAACATGAATATAATGTTGTTATGGACACCGAACAGTATGAATTAGTCATCAAAGGTGACGTAACGGAACACAATGCGGAGTTGCAATGGGATAAAGATAAAGTCCTTACAATTATGCCAGGAACAACCGTTGTGGAACTTCCAGTCATTGCTCAAGATGGAACCATGGGTATTTATAAACTGAATATCTATCGCGAAGCATCTAAAGATACAAGTCTGAAGAATTTAAGTATTAATGAAAAATCAATCAATAATTTTGACTCGAAAACAATGAATTATGAAATTGAACTTGATTATAAGCAAGATCGAAATGCGCTTATTGATGGGATAAAAAACAAACCAGGTCAAGTCATTGAAGGACTCGGAAATGTTGAGTTTGAAAACAACAAACCGGTTTCAATTCGAATTACATCTGAAACGGGAAATGAATCGGATGCTTATACGATTACTCCGAGAATAGAAGATACAAATCTTCTTAAGTCATTGAAACTCACAGATGTGAATTTTGAGTTTGAACCAGAAACCTTTGATTATGATGTCGATATTCCTATGGGAATGGTTTCCATAAACGTCGATGCTGTGGCATATGACCATGAAGCAACAATTAATGTCAGTGGTAATGGTTATCTTAGACCGGGTAAAAATAAAATAACGGTAACAGTTGATGAACCACATGTAGGAAAACAAGTCTATCTTATCAATGTGAATCGATCGGATTCAGGAGAAGGTAGTGAAGATAAAATTTATGAGTATGTCTATAAAGGCAAGAGTGAAACTTTTGTTGCACCGTATACAGGAAATTACCAACTTGAAGCCTGGGGTGCTGAAGGGGGAAACCGTGGATCACAATCAGGTGGTAAAGGTGGCTATGCAAATGGCCTCGTTCACTTAAAGCAAGGTGAGGAGCTCACAATTAACGTTGGGGGATTTGGTAATTCAATATCCCGAGGTTATAACGGTGGTGGTGCCTCAGCAAGTAATGGTGTCTATGGTGGTGGTGCCTCTGATATTCGTGTCGCAGGTGAAACACTGTACCATCGTATTCTTGTAGCTGGTGGTGGTGGTTCTGTCGGGGCATCCAATAAACAAGGTGGCGCTGGTGGTGGAAACTATGGTCAATCACGATCAGAAAATTATGGTACAGGTGGTCAAGGTGGGTCCCAAACAGCAGCCGGTCTCTTTGGCGAATTTGGTCTTGGAGGTCGCGGTGTTTATGCTAACAATGGTCGTGGTGGCGCCGGTGGTGGTGGCTGGTACGGCGGCGGTGGTGTAAATCCTGACTACTCAGCTGATGATGATCGCGGTGGCGGTGGTGGATCGGGTTACGTATTAACTGAAACCTCCCACAAACCTAAAGGATATACTGTCGATAAGAAATATTATCTCAGTGAAACAGAACTAAAATCTGGGCTTGAAAGAATACCAGGTAAAGACAGTGGTTATACAGTAGGAAACTCAGGAAATGGTTATGTGCGCATTACCGCATTGAGAAAAGCATCTGAAGATAATCACTTATCCAAAATTGAAATCAGTTCTGGTAAACTAACTCCAGAGTTTGATCTTAAACAAACAGAATATACTGTTGATCTGGATGCAGATACGACAGAGCTAAATATCAAAGGTGTTGCTATGGATCCTCATGCAACTATCGTTGGTAATGGTAAATATGATATTCCAGCAGGCAATCAGAAATTTGATTTACTGGTTACTGCAGAAAATGGTGATGTTAAAACTTATACACTTAAAGTTAATCGCCCTGCTTCAAAAGAATCAATGCCGGAAAATATTCTTATTAATGGATTGATTCCTTCACTTTGCTCAGCATCTGATGATTACTGTAAGTTATCACCGAAATTTGATGTTAATCAAGATTTTGGAACTCAGGGTGTTGTCTATAGCATGACAGTTCCATCACGCATTCGTTCGTTAGAATTCTCAGTTATCAAATCTCATGCCTATCAAATTGTGACTGGTGAAGGTGTCATTGAATTACAACCGGGTTACGATAATCATTACTATATTGATGTAATGAGTGAAGATGGCGAGAGCTTCCATGCATACTCCTTTGAAATCAATCGAGATATGACTGGAAATGCGGACTTGGAATCCTTGACGATGTTGAAACCAGAACGAGACTTAGAATTTAATCCTGATATTACTGAATATTATGTATCCGTTCCGCATGAATTCGAGAAAGTATCTGACTTAGATATTCATGCTGAAACCATGGATCCTAATGCAGTCATCGATGTGAAAGCTGAAACAGCAGAGCTCGAGTTAGGTATGAATACCTTGACCTATGAAGTAACTGCAGAAAATGGTCTGGTAAAAAACTACACATTAAATATATATCGCGAAGAAAGTTCGAATGTCTTCTTAAAATCTCTTGAAATTCTTCATAAAGATGAGGCTTTACCATTATCACCAAATTACCAAAAGGTATTAAACGATTATGTTGTGAACGTCGAGAATGAAATTGATGAAGTTGAACTTGTGGGAGTTGTCGATAATGATGCAACATCAGTTGAAGGACTGGGTGTTAAAAAATTAGAAGTCGGATCCAATCAATTCGTCATTAATACCCAAGCTCAAGACGGTACAAAAGGAAGTTATCGCATTCAAATCAATCGTAGCAAATCCAAAAATGCGAAGATCAAATCTCTCTCTATCGGTGGTAAAGAAATGGATCCATTCGATCCAGATGTGTTAAAACAAACATTTGAAGTCGCAGATGATGTGATTAATCCAGATCTTAAGATTGAGTTAGCTAATGAATTAGCAACGTATACAACATCAGGAAATACCGTCAGACTTCGAGGCGGAAAGAATACCATTAATGTTCGTGTTACTGCTGATCACGGAAACGTAAATCAATACGTTTTCACAGTCAATAAAGCAATCTCTGATAACAATGAACTTACAAGTATTACCTCCAATCTCTTTGAAATCGAAGATTTTAATCCGGAAACTTTGGAGTACAATATCACAATTCCTTATACGGAAGAACGATTGAATCTTATAACAGAAACAAAGCATCCACTTACTGAAGTTTCTAAGCACCAAGGGATTGAATTATTAACGGGTGTAAACCGAGTTGAAATTCTAGCAACTGCGGAAAGTGGTCGTATTGAAACGTACAGCGTGAATATAACTATGAAACCCAATGTGGATGCACGATTGAAATCAATCATGACGAAACCTGAAGGTACAATGGAACCTGAGTTTAATCCTGATACCTATAAATACACACTCAATGTAAACAATGAGATTGATATGATTGAGTTTGTAACAGAACCAATGATTCAATCTACGGTAATGAGCGGTAATGGAAAGCATGAACTTAAACTTGGTTCGAATAGCATCGAGATTAAAACACGTGCTGAAGATGGGACACCAGCAACCTACACTATTGAGGTTGTTCGTGACCAATCAAGCAATACGGATTTAAAAACGTTGTATGTTCATGAAGGAGCATTACATCGTGAGTTTAAGTCAGATGTTATCGAATATTCCTTACTGGTGCCTCAAGGAACAAGTAAACTTACGGTAGAAGCATTGCCAGTCAATCCTAAGTCAAAAATTCAAATACTTGATAATGTCCTTAACCCAGGTAAAAACCGTGTCATCGTAAGAGTTGATTCGGAAGGCTTATCAGCACATAAAGATTACGCCTTGAATGTAACAGTTCAAGAAAAGGCATCTGAAAACATTGGTTTGAAGTCTTTAAAAACTTCTTCGGGTACTTTTAAACCGGAATTCGATTCTAAGCAACAATTCTACCGAACGACGGTAGAAAATGATGTGACCAAAATAGATGTAAGTGGTGAAGCTATCACAAGCCAAACTGAAATCAAAGGCTTAGGAAGTTATCCTTTGCAAGTGGGAGAAAACTTAATTAAAGTTAGAACCCGTGCCAAGAATAACATTATTATGGATTATCAAATTGTAGTGACTCGTAAACCATCAAGTGATGCGTCTCTAGCAGGTCTTTATGTCAATGGACTGCTTGATAAGGGAATTCAATTTGATAAAAACGTCTCAACCTATTCTGGAAAGACGGATCGAAGAGCACTGAGTGTCTCTGCTTCCCCATACCATCCAAAGGCAACTTATGAAGTATTAGGAAATCATGATTTTGTTACGGGAACTAAAAACGTTGTAATCGTACGGGTGACTGCAGAAGATCGTCAAACAACTAAGGACTACACAATAACAGTAGATAAGGTTCCATCAAAAAATGCTAACCTCTCTCATTTATCAATAAGTGGTGTTCGCTTTGAACCAACTTTTGTATCAAATAAGACAGTATATAAAGCGTCGGCACCCTTTGAACTTCACTCTGTAAACGTGTCAGCGAAAGCAGAAGATGACGATGCAGTGGTAAACTATCCAAAAACAGTACCCCTTAAAGTAGGCGATAACTTTATTGATGTTGAAGTTGTAAGTGAAGCTTCAACAAGTAAAGTCTATACGGTTGTTGTTAACCGTGAAGGTTCTGATAACACAAACCTTAAAGAATTGTCCGTTGATGGAAACCAATTTGAAACCTTTAAAAATGATCAAACAAGTTATGAATTAAACTTGGATTATTCTCATGAAACCATTCAATTTGATGGAATCTTAGAAGATAAAAATGCTACCCTCACAGGAATTGGTACTCATGAACTTAAGGTGGGCCGCAATCAATTCAATATCAACGTTACAGCAGAAAATGGAACGGTTAAAACGTTCACATTTATTGTGAATCGTGCACCGATTAATTCTGCAAAACTCAAAAACTTAAAAGTTGATAACTATCCATTTGATGAAGGATTTAGCTCAGATGTCAACGAGTACTTTATCAATGTTGATAATGAAGTTACGACATTACAAATGGAAATTGAAAAAATAGATCCCAATGCTACCTATAAAGTTACTGGAAATCAAAATCTTGAAGTAGGGGATAACACGATAACTATCGAGGTTACTTCTAACGAGAAAGATCTCCAAGAAACCTATACGATTCATGCTTATCGTCAAATTTACGCAAATAACTATTTAGAGTATCTGGCTGTGAATAAGAATAAGTTGACACCAAGCTTTTACAAGGGAACACTTGTTTATAACGTAGATTTAACACCTGAAGAAAGTACCTTGAAACTTGATGGAGAAGCAACATTAACTTCATCTAAAGTTGAGGGACTGGGTAATTATGATATTCCTTATGGGGAAACACATATTAAAATTCCCGTTACTTCAAAAACAGGTATCACGAGAACTTACCATGTGTTTGTAAACAGAAGTCGATCTCATGAGAATTACTTGCAGGATTTAAGTGTCAAATTAAAAGGGGATGTGCTTCAAATGAAACCCGCCTTTGATCCTAAAATTCAAGAGTATACACTTGTGAATCCAGTTCCAATCGGAACTGAGAGTGTCGATATAGGAGTCAAGAGTCTTGCCACAACAATATCTGGTAGTGGCCAGAAAAAAATTAAAGTAGGAGACAACAAACTTGAAGTCGTGGTAACCAGTGATTCGGGTCGAGATCGTGTTTACACCATCAACCTCACACGTCCTGCTTCAGATAATAATGCTCTTACAAACATCAAGCCAAGCAATGGTGCTCTGACACCAAACTTCATTTATACGGAAGATACGTATCAACTCAATACGGAAAGTGTTACCAATACATTATCATTTGATGTCAGCACCGAAGATCGTAATGCGAGAATTACGGGACATGAACGAAAATTACTCCCAACAGGGGAAAGCGTACGTGTGATTAAAGTAACGGCTGAAAATGGTGATGTAAAAGAATATACAATCAACATTGGGCGTGCTAAGACTGACGAAACGCGTCTATCAAATCTCAGTGTTAAAGGGTATAAACTTCAGGAACCATTCCAAGAGGATGTCTTCACGTATCACTTGAAAGTTCCAAACTCAAAAACAAACTTGAAGAGTGATGAAGTGATTTTTGATCTTGTTGATAAGCATGCAACTGTTGAGAAAACAGGCGTCCTAGAATTGAAAACTGCGCAAGAAAATATATATGAAATAAGAGTTCGAGCAGTAGACGGTTATACGATGCAAACGTACCGTATTATAGTGGAACGTGAAGTCGGTGATAACTCGAAACTAAAAAATATCGAATTTGAATCGGGAACACTCGATAAGAACTTTAATCCTAACGTTACTGACTACACGTTAGAGTTGACGGATGATAACCAAACATTTGATAAGTCATTCATCAAGAAAATTGCAGCTACTGATCCTAACGCAACAATTATTTACGAAACAGAAGAACCCATAACATTAGAAGCGAATGTGTTAAAACCATTCGTCATTACAGTTCACAGTGAGAATGGTAAATCGAAGACCTCGTACACATTCAATGTAACGTATAAACGTTCTAAGAATAACGCACTCTCGGGAATTCAAATAGAGGGAAGTATCTTCAAACAACCTTTCGATCCGAATGTAACTGAATATGAAGTTGGGCTTCTTGAAGATACAAAATCAGTTGTAATTCGCGCGTTTACTCAAGATCCAAAAGCCAAGATACTCTCTACACTTGGAGATAAAGAACTACTGGGTGATTCGACACGAGTCGCAATCCAAGTTCAGTCAGAGAGTGGCGATATCCGCGAATACGTTCTCATTCTAAAACGCAACTTATCCAATACTCTAGATTTAAAAAATATTGAAGTTACGGATGCACAGAATGCAGGCGTTGATCCTACCTACAACAATCAATTGACACAATATCGTACCAGTGTTGCCCGTGAAGTCGATCGTGTCGGTATTATAGTTACGAAAGGCCATCCATCACAAACAATTAATGTTTATGATAAGTACAACAACCCTCAAGATATAAGTAAGTTAAGTCTTAAATACGGAAACAATGATTTCCGAATTGAGACTGTAACACCTTTCGGTTTAACAAAAGATCGTATGATCACCATTCATCGTAATGGGAATGATGATACCAGCCTTAAATCTTTAGAAATTCTTAATACACGAAAACCTTTTGAATTTGAAGAAGGTAAATACGAGTATCATGTTGAAATTGAAACAGATACACAAGCTCTTGATATTAAGGCTGTTGCTCAAGATCCGAAAGCTCAAGTAGAGATCATTAATAATGAACATCTCAGCGAAGGTAACAACGATGTCATTGTTCGCGTTCGTGCTGAAAATGGTCGAACTCAAGATACGATTCTTCATGTTCTTAAAGAACCGCGTCACAACAGCTACCTTCAAGGTATTACTGTGAGTGAGAACGGTAAAGTTATCAGCCAAGGTGAAAACTTCTCACCACGCTTTAAACGTTCGTTGAAAGACTACTCTGTTGAAGTAGGTGGCAATACTGATATCGTATTGGTAGAAGGAACACCGCAAGTTAATACAACACTTGTTCAAGGTGTTGCAGGCAATGCTACAGCCAATAAAGTTGAAAATGGTGTTGAAGTTAAACTGAAATCTGGAAACAATCCAGTAACACTCTTATCGACAGAACCTGAAGAAGGAAATGTATCAATCTATAACGTCAATATCGTTCGCTCCATGTCGAGTGATGCGACCTTGGCAGGATTAATTCCATTCTCAATTCAAGAAGAAGGTCTAAAAGATCTTCAATTTGAAGAAGGTGACTTTAGCCAAGATCGTCTCTACTACACGTTAAATCTTGATGAGAATGCCCAAGGTGTTGAATTTAAAGCCACACCGACATCACCCAATGCACGGGTCATGATTCGTGGTAATGAGCCGTTATTAAATGGTAAGAACCATGTAACTATTAGCGTAACCAGTGAGGACAGAACGAAGACAAAAACATACTTTGTTGAGGTAAACAAGAAACTCTCTGGTGAAAATGGTTTAGACAGTCTCAAAGTAATGCATGATGATATCACAAAATCATTTGATTTAGAAACAGAAGAAGCATTCAGATATAACGTTAATTCTGCGACAGACATGGTTCGCATTGAAGCGAAGGCACATGATGCCCTTGCTAAGATTAAAGGTAACGGTGACTATGCCCTAGATTATGGCGAAAACAAGTTCATGATTTCAGTTGAAGCACAAAATGGTGATACTAAAGAATACCCACTCGTTATTGTGCGTGAGTATGACAACCGACTTCAATCGATTAAATTAAGTCATGGTACATTGGATCCTGTCTTTAAGATGGATACCTTAGAATATGTCGTTTGGGTACCTCAGGATGTTGAGAGAGTGATGGTTGAAGGAATCGCCTTAAATAGACCGATTGCTCAAGTCAGTGGCGGCGGTTGGAAGTCACTTGAAATTGGTGATAACCACATACCATTGACAGTCTCTTCACCGGATGGATCACAATCGGTTTACAATGTAAAAGTTGTGCGATCCGCTTCCTTTAATAACTACTTAGAAATATTAGAAATTAGTGAAGGATTGGTATCACCAACATTCGTGAAAGATCATCATGATTATGAAACATTCATCTCAGATGAACATCAATCTGTAACACTAACCCTTAAACCAGAGGATCCTAAAGCAACCGTAAAAATTATTAGCCACGATGCTGAAAAGGATGGCGATGGAAACTATATTATTAAGAATCTAAACAGAGGAACAAATAAAGTTGAAATTCGTGTTGAGGCTGAAAATAAAGAAACACGTGACTATACACTGAAAATTGTGAAACAAGATGCGTCACTCTTTAGTAACCGATTGAGTTCCTTGACGGTTACACCAAGTAAAACAATGTCCCCAACCTTCAAACCTAACACCAATCGTTATGTTGTGAATGTTGATATGGAAACGACAGAGGTTACGATCGATGCTGTCAAGGAAAGTAGCGATGCGACCATCCTTTCAGGAGTGGGAACCTTTGAAGTCAAACCAGGACGTAATAGTTTCAAAATTGTAGTCCAGAGTAAAGATGGTGTCTTAAGAATCTATGAAGTGATTATTAACCAAGCACTCTCTGGTGATGCTAGTCTTCAAGACTTAAGGTTTAAAGAAGGTTCCTTATCGCCACTCTTTATGAAAACGCGTAAAGAGTATGCACTCTATGTACCTAAAGGGGTAGAGTACCTAACACCAGAAATTAAAGCGTCTTCGAAACAAACAACGTGGACTGTATCTGGAAATGGTATCGATGAACCGATGAAAGATGACAACAATCGCGTAAAAATTGTGACTCAATCTGCGAATGGTAAAAACTCGGAGACATACATTGTGAATGTCTATCACTCTTCACAACAAAGTATTTACTTAGAATCTCTTACAAGTAATACGGGAATCTTTGTTGAACCATTTGATAAAACGAATGGTGGTCCTTATACCTTGAAATTACCTGCTGATGTTAAACGAGTCTTGTTGACTGCAAAACCGGAAGATGAGTCGGCTGTGAAATCAATTGAGGGAGCAGGAATCATTGATCTGGAAGGAATTCAAAGTAAAACCGTGCCAATTGTGGTAACCGGTAAAAATGATGCCACGATGACTTATGTCGTCAAGATTCAAAAGGATACATCGGCCAGTGCGATGTTGGCACATCTTATGATTCATCCTGGAAAGTTAGAGCCACAGTTTACGCCACTTCGTTCAGCTTATACAGCTGCTGTACCGCATGAACAAGAGCGTGTCGAAATTGCTGCGAGAGCTATGGACGAAACAGCACTCATTACGGGTGATGGTGTGCATGATCTTGAAATTGGACTGAATGAGTTTGATGTTGTGGTAACCAGCCGATTCGGAGAAATTGCTGTCTATGACGTAGATGTCACTCGTGACTCGGTACAAAGTTCAAAAGCAACATCAATACGATTTAAAGAAGCAATGATTGAAAATCCACGCTTTGATAAAGATATTGAAGCCTACACATTATCAGTGCCGTATGAAGTAACCGATCTAACGGTGGATGAAATCATACTTGAAGATCCAATTAATGCTACCTACGAAATTAAAGGAAATAAAAACTTGAAAGTTGGAACGAATACTGTTCAAGTTGTGGTTCACAGTAAGCACGATATTCCTGATACAATCTATGAATTTACCGTTACACGTCAAATCTTTAGTAGTAACTACCTCAAAGACTTGATAACAAATCAAGGTCATGTCTCTCCAAGTTTTGATAAATATCACAATAACTACGAGATTGAAGTGCCTTATGAGGTTACAGATATTGATGTAATCGCAACACCTGAAGATGCGAAATCACAAATTCGTGGAACAGGAACGGTTCGTGATCTTAAAGTAGGCGTGAATGAACATCGTATTGTCGTAACATCGTTTGAAAATGTTGAACGAAGTTATATTGTTAGAATCACACGTTTACCTAATGATAATCATTCTCTTGAAAGTCTTGAAGTTATTGGTGGTACCCTTGAGAAAACATTTGATCCAAGTGATCTTGGTCCTTACATTGTCAATACGATTGAAGGTCAAGAAAACGTTGAATTCAAGGTAACCATTCCTGATGGAAGTCAGGTTAAGGGAGATGGTGTTGTCGCAATCCAACCTGGAAAAAATACACATCAAATTGAAGTAACGAGTGAATCAGGGAAAACAAATATCTACACGTTTGAAATTATGAGACCAAGTGCAACAAGTGCTAAAATCCTGGATATCATTCCAAGTGCAGGCACCCTAACGCCTAAGTTTGATCAAAGTATCAAAGAGTATACGATGGAAGTCGAAGATCGTGTAAGTGAAATTGAATTTGAAGTACTGACAGATAGTAAGAATGCACTGATATCAGGGCATACTATGGAAGATCTTCAATATGGTGAGAATAAGCGAATCATTACTGTAAGTTCTGAGGACCATAAGACTCAAGAAACCATCACAATTCACATAACACGAAATCGAGAAATACATGCATTGCATCTTGAACAATCAAATATCTTGATGAGTGTGGATGAAGTGAAACAATTAGCGGTTCGTATTGAACCAGAAAATGCAACCAACAAAGAAATTACGTGGTCAAGCAGTAATCCAGATGTTGTGACAGTTGATGCCGCCGGTAACCTTAAAGCTATAAAACCAGGTGGTGCAATGGTTACTGTCTCAAGTGTTCAAAATCCAAATGTTAAAGCACAGATTGGTGTTACGGTTATGAACCTTACACTAACCAGCGAAACATTAGATATTAAACGATTGGATGATGGATTGGCTCATGAAGATGTTGGTGATTATGTTGTCGGTGGCGAACCACAAACCGATATCGCAACATACAAGTCATACTTTATCAATGAAGAAACAAGTCTCTTTATATTTGATAAAGAATCGCAAACTATCGAAGATAATTCCCGATATGTCGGAACTTCGATGCGTATTAAACTTATCGTTAATGATGTGACTTACGATGAGTTACAAATAGCAATAAAAGGTGATCTCAACGGTGATGGTGAAGTTGACGTCTTGGACGAAGGATTAAGTTCTAACGCCATTACCCAAACTTACACGATGACACCGATTGAAAAGATTGCTGCAGATGTTAACGAAGATACTGAAGTTGACGTCTTGGATCAAGGATTTATCTTGAACTTTATCTTGAAAGTCCTTGATTCATTGAATGGAATAGGAGCAACACATGAAAAATAAATTAATAACATTAATGCTTGTCGCAATTCTTGTCACAACTATTCCAAATTATGATGTCTTTGCTGCTACGAATAATATCGTTCGTTTTAAAGCTTATGACGAATCTGAATATACGTATGAAGATATCGCAGACTCTCCGAAGCTTGCTTCGGGGTCTGTGGTGAAACCGGGAGATGTGTTCCGATTGGATGTTGATTTTGAATCCAACGGAACGCATAATATCTCGATGTTTCAATATGAAATCTATTATGATAAGACACTTCTTGAAGTTGTAGAAGTGGATGATCAAGATTTAATTTATCCTAAAGATGATGAGGGTGGTGTGTTTCCGACTGTTAAAAAAGGTCGAGATCGCGTACATGTATGGACGATTAACCACAATATTGTTGATGATTTAATTATCTACACGGGACAAACTGTTGCGAAGCCAGAATATGCTTTGAGTGCATCAGGTCCAATGATGGTCATGTATTTCCGTGTTAAAGCCGATGCAACACCAGGCAAAGAAATTAAGTTTAGATACAACAAGTTAGTTGTTGCCGATAACATGTCGAATACTAAAGTAACACCTATCGAAGCGGATACTTCCTTTAAGCTCAACGTTGCAAAAGAAGCAGGACAACCTGCTCCAACGCTAAACGGTGTGTCACTTAAAGCGGATGTACTTGGTAACAGTGCCGATGGTCATGACTACCTTGGGTCCCAGTTTGATGAGAAAATACTTGAGTATCCGGAAATTGTAGTCCCTCACACGGTTACGAAAATTAAAGAAGATATCGTATTGAGTCACCCAGATGACAATGCCAGTTTCAAATTTGGAAAAGAAAAAGGAAGTAGTACAGACCGATCCTTAGAAGTCGGTGATAATACTTTCTTAGGTATTTATGCGTACCAAGGTGAAACACTTGGTATCTATCGCTTTAATGTAAAACGTTTGGATGTGAAAACATCGTTGGATTTAATTGCTCAATATGAAGGAGAAAACGATAAGTTCGTTGTTTACTCAAGTGCAAATCCACCAGCAAACGGTATTGTGAAAACACAGGGAAGTGTTGATAGTCTTGAATTGTTTGCTACAGCACCAACCAATGAAATTAGTTATGTGTCAAATGGTGTCATTGAAGGTTCTAAACTGACATTAAATCCCACTGCAAATACAGATTTGGATGTTACTGTAAAAAGTGAATCAGGATTAAAAAAATATGAAACACTATTTGGAAATGATGATCCTTCAATTGTAAAGGAAGCCCTTTATAAAATGACATTTGTTCGTGGATCAAAGGACACAAGCCTTAAACAACTCAAAGTTGGCGATACGCTTGTAGACTTGAAGAAAGACGAACGTAACTATGATGTAGAAATTGATCGTGATACGAAACTTTCTCACATCTTGATGCAAATGCAATACGATGAAGCACGTGTTCATCGTGTAACATTAAATAAGAAAGATTTAACCAATCTTCAAAGCAACAATACTTTTGAATCAGAATTGAATTTGATTGAGGGAAATAACATCGTTGAAATCGAAACTCGAGCAGAAGATGGCACCAAGGATACATATCGTATTACGTTAAAACGTAAACAAAATGATGATGCTACCTTACAAGAGTTATCGGTTACTTTGGACGGAAAACCAATTAACATTGCGTTTAATCCTGAAACCTTGAATTATGATTTAGGAGAGATTGAATTTAAGGAAAATACAAAAATTAAAATCAATGCAAGTGTTGACCCGAAAAGTGGCGCGAAAATAGAAAATGATTCCGTGCTAACAGAACAAACACTAACGAGTGGGAACCATGATTTTCCAATTCAAATCGTATCGGAAAGTGGTAAGAAACAAACTTATATTCTGACTGTTACGATGAAGGGAAATAGTAGTTCAGAGCTAACGGATGGAGAGGGTAATGGTACCAATCCTTTTAAACCCAAAGATCCAACACAGATAGATGATATTAAATCAGATCCAAAAGATGGTGATGGTAATCCTATAGATCCCAATGGACAAGGTGATGACATTGCGAAAGATAGTGACAAAGATAAAGATGGTGACTTTGTATACCGTTATACCGTTAAGGTCCCAAACTCTAAAAAGACATTTAGTCTTGATGACTTAACGTTTACATTGCCAGCTAATGCAAGTATTGAGGCTGATGAACCCCTTGATCTTGTAACAGGGTCGAAAAATACATATCAATTTATCGTATCACCTGAAGATATGAAGCAACCTAAATCTAAATACATTTTAACGATTGTGAGAGCTTATGATTCAAATGCTCAATTGCTAGAATTAAAAGCATCACAAGGTAACTTTAACAAATCATTTAATCCTGATACTTATGAATACGTTCTTACCGTAGATAGTAATGTGAAAGATGTTATCTTGAGTGGTCGTGCAAGCGAGTTTGCAACTATCAATCAAACCATGCCAATGGAAGTAACTTTAGACTCGCAGTCAAAAGAAGTTAAGATTGATGTGGTTGCAGAAAATAAAGTAACCAAGCAAACATATACGATTAAGATTGAGAAAAAACCATCTGAAATAAACACGCTTTCTGTCATTAAGTTGGATGGGAAAGATATTACATCAGAGTTCGTTAATAATATTTATACTTCTGAAACATCGCTAAGTAATGATGTTGAGGTTGTCGAAATTGAAATTGAAAAAACAGATGTGAATGCTACCGTAAGCTTTGATGGTCAATTACTTACAACAAACAAGGTGAGTGTTCCTGTCAAAAAAGGTAAGAATACCATTAGTTTTGTAGTTACCTCACAAACAGGATCAACACGTGTTTATACGTTGAATGTGATGAAAGATTCAAGTGCCAATGCAGACCTCGCACTCTTAAGTGTTGAGGGAACACCAGTACCTGGATTCTCTAGCGATACGTTGTCATATACACTTGATCCCATTGCATCTGACACGTCATCTTTAAACATTGAAGCAAAAACTTTAGATGCAAATGCAACAGTTACCATTAATGGCAACCAAAATCTTAAAGCAGGACAAAACAAAATAGAAATCACAGTTACTGCAGAAGATAATAAAACAAAAAAAGTTTATGAAATACATGTAGAACGACTTACGAAGTATGAAGATAAAGATATTGAGATTAAAGATCCAGTAATCTCTATCGATAAGGATACGGAGATTTCAAATCCGGAACCCAATCATTATTACTACGTAGCATATGTTCCGCGTAATCTTAAAGAATTTACAGACAAACATGTACACTTAAGTGATGCGAAACTTGAAGAAGGATATCAAATTTCTAAATTCTACAAGAATCCTTTACCTCTAAGTGATACCGAGAAAAATGAATTCAAATTTGATTTGAGCACTCAAAGTAACGAACATGTCGCAACCATCCACATTGATGTTCGTAAAGAAGCAGAAGTGCTTCCAACATTAAAAGGTATTTCATTGAATGGTAAAAATGTTTCAGAATATAAAGGGGAATCTTCATTTGAAATAAATGTGGATCCTTACCTAAAAGATAAAAATCCAAAGTTTGATTTAGGTCTCGTCCTTGATGATGGCATTGAGATTATTGAATCAGTATCTCAAAAAGTCGATATGACGGGGAAACAAACTTTAGTGAAGACAATCGTATTGACAGATTCAAAGACAGCAAAAACAAATCTTTATGAATTCACCTTTACACGAAGTCTCTCTGATGATGCACGTCTTCAAGATATGAAAATAACCTACAAAGATAAAGATGGAAACATCAAACCATTAGCATTAAACCATGGTATTGATGAAGAACCGTTTGATCTCTTTGAAATTGAACATGTACCTAGTGATGTGGAAGAAATTATGATTGACGTGACTCCAAAAGATGCACTCGCTCATGTCATTAAAGGTCAGGAATCATTTAAAGTAAGACCGGGTAAAAATGTATTCACGGTTCGTGTTCAACCTGAAGATGCTTCCGCACCGGCTCAGGTTTATCAGATTCTTGTGAATAAAGATATTGAACTTACATCCTTGAAACTTGGAACACAAGATATTGATGTTGCATCTGGAAAATATGATGCTCAAACAAATACGATGACATACCAACTTAAGGATAGCCTGGATGCTAATTCAACCATTCAAAATCTTAAAGCAGTTGCGAATGACAGTTCAGTCAAATGGCAAGGACAAGTTAATAAAGACTTGGAATTGAAACCAGGCAAGAATACATTTAATTTTACGGCTTTAGCTTATGATGGCGAAGCTAAAGTAAACTATGTCTTGGAAGTGAGTCGCGAAGCATCCCATGATGCAACCTTAAAATCATTAAGTTTAAAAAATAAAGAATTGAAACTGACACCAGAATTTAAATCCGATGTCATGTCCTATGTTGTGGAAGTACCTCAAAACATTGATACTTGGGGTTCGGGTGATGTTATTGCTGAAGCAAATCATACGAAAACTAATATCTTTATGGATAGTGCTACCATAATAAAAAATGCTGGCGATACAATTTACCGTATAAAAACGGAGTCAGAGTCAAAAGAAACTCTAACTTATGAACTTATATTACGTAAGGTTGGGTATAACTATTTGAGTGATCTACACATTGGACAAAACCAAGGTATGTTATCACCAATGTTTAACCCAGAGATTCAGGAGTATGAAGCTACATTATTCCCAGGCGTTGAAAACTTTAGAGTTTATTATACCTTGGATGATAAATACGAAGCTCGTATTCTTAATCCAGAAGCTTTAGAAAATATCGAAGTCTCTTCCTTACCGCGTACGATTGAGGTAAAAGTAGAGGCCAAAAACGGTGAAATCAGAACTTACTCAATTCATGCTAAAGCAGGATTGTCGACACGTTTATCTGCATTAAATCCTGATAAAGGGGACCTAACACCAACTTTCAATAGTAGTACTCTAGAATACGAACTTAAAGTCTTGGAAAAAGATTTAAGTATTAGTTTTGATCCGAAAACAGAAGATCCAAATGCTAAAATCCTAGGTACCTTTGAAAACGTACCACTTTTACCAAATACAACGAATATAAATATGGTTGTAACCAATGGTAACTACCAGTCTGTGTACACCGTTCGTGTGGTGAAAGAAAAAGATAAAACGGCGATAGATTCTATTACTGTAAAACAAGATGGACACTCATGGCCAGGAACTTGGAATGAAGAAACACAGCAATATGAAGTAAGTGTTCCAAGTGATACCAATTTGAACACATTGCTCATCGATGCGAAACTTGCTGATAAAGAAAGTAAGTTTAAAGTGAATGATCCTAAGATAGAAGAAGATAAAGTAACGTATGTCGTGACTGTCACAACGAAAGATGGTCAAGAGAAAAACTACGAGTTCGTAGTTAACCGTGAAGCATCTGACAACAACTATCTGAAATCAATTCATATTAATCATGAGGCACTCTTAGGATTTGAGAAAACGATTCAAGAATATCAGTATGAAAACCGAGAAACAAAACTTGATGTTGTCGCAATTTCAGAACATGAAAAAGCAACTGTCGAAATTATCTATCCTAAAGAAAGTGATGAAAAGAAAGTTGTCACGATTCATGTTACCTCACAAAGCAAACAAGTAAGGACATACCAAATTGAAGTACAAGAAAAACAGGATGAATCAGTTCTACTCCAGAAATTAAGTGTTAAAGAAGGAAATATAAATCCGAAATTCAATCCACTTCAAAATGACTACTATCTCACGATTCCTTACGAATTGGATGCAATAACACCAATTTACGAATCAAACGATGATGCTACTGTTGAAATCAAGAATCAAAATAACATCCCAGTCGGAAGTGATCATGTTGTGGAAGTTAGTGTGAATACCAAACGAAATCAAACAAATACGTATCGTATTCATGTAACTCGTACGGCACAATCAAACAATGTTTTAGAAAAATTAACTGTAGAAGGTGAGAACCATGGGAACTATAAACTAACACCGGAGTTCAATCCTAAGACAAACGTCTTCGTTGTAGACGTGGTTGATGACCATGCATTTGAGATTGAAGCCACTGCTTCTGAATCGATGAAGGTTAGTGGCACCGGAAATATTACCGTTACGGACTTCCCTTACAACCATGAAGTTAGAGTTGTAGGTGAAAATAATATTCCTCGAATCTATACGATTCAATTTAATCAGAAACCTTCATCAGAAAAAGGATTGCAAAATCTATGGACTGACAAAGGTCATCTCGATCCTGTGTTCTCGGCTGATAAAACAGCCTACAACATTGATGTCGATGCTGATGTGAAAACAATCGAAGTCTTTGCAACAGCAATTGATGCTAAACAAAAAGTATCCAATCTTGGAATCCATGCACTTCAACCAGGAAGAAATACTTTAGAAATTGAAAGTATCGCAGAGGATGGATCAAAACGTGTGTATACACTCTTTGTAAACCGTGCTCACAGTAATACTTTTGGGTTGGATTCTTTAAAAGTTAGTGAGGGGGAATTATCACCATCCTTCGATAAAGAAATCAAAACCTATTATGTCAATGTAGATGAAGCAATCTCATCCATTGATATTTCAGCGATGACTAATAATCAGGATGCGAAAATTACGGGGACAGGCAGTCATAAGCTTGAGCTGGGTAGCAATACTTTCCCTGTTAAAGTGACCCGAAACCGTAATGAAGAAGCAACCTATTATGTCATTGTTAATCGTGGTGATGTTAAGAGTAATGCCTTAGCACATCTCGATTTGAAGGATATCGCGTTAAACCCTTCATTTAAGAAAGATGTCTTAGCTTATACAGCAGATGTTCACCAAAAAGACAAACTGAGATTAAATGTTAATGCCATACCAGAAGATCCGCAAGCTAAGGTAACAATCGATGCACCGGAACTTAAGGTTGGAAAAAACACAATTACAATTACCGTAACACGTGAAGACATGGAAGCTAGAAAATATACGGTTGAAATCAATGTGAAAGAACTAAAACTTGAATCAGAAATTCATGTTATTGGTGATGTCTACATTGAGACAATCCATGAGAAGCAAACCGTACTTGACGTGAAGAATCAAATGTTAAATGAGAATGAAACACTGGCAATATATCGTGAAGGACGTGTCCTTGAAGACCAAGAACTCGTTGGAACCGGTGCAATCATTAAATTGATTGTAGAAGGTGTTGAGTATGATGAAAAAACATTGATTGTAAAAGGTGATGTAAACGGAGATGGTCGCATTGGGGTTGCTGACGTCGTAAATCTTAGAACCTATATACTAGGTGGAACACTAAATGATGCTCAGAAGGTTGCAGCGGATACTAACCATGATAAAAAAGTTGGGGTTGCAGACCTTATCTTAATACGAAGTCATATTCTAGGAAGTAAAAATCTATTTGAAAAATAGATAGAGGCAAAAGATGAAAAAAACAATGAGAAATCAAACAACTTTGATTCGTGGAATCGTCGTTTTACTGATGATTTTATCAATGCTTGTTTTGCAATTAGTAATTCCTCTTTCTGCTACCACACCTAAGTTAATTATTGAACCCGAACAAAAAGATGTGACACGCGGTGAACGTGTCCATCTTCAAGTTAAACTATCAGAGGTTCAGGCATTTAAAAATGGTGTTGAAGGGTACTCAGGAACATTTCAGTATGATCCCAGTGTCCTCACATTTATAGAGGCAAAAAATAAAATATCAGGTTGGGCGTTTTCTACCGCTCCAACATCTGGAGAAATTAAGTTTGTTGGTTATGATGATAACCCACCTAATATTGCACAAAAAGAAGATATAGTAGCATTTGAGATTGAAGTTGAAATCTTAGAGAGTGCACCTTCGGGCGCAACAAAAATTGCAATTAAAAATGCTGCAGTTGCAGATACACAATTCAATGAACTGGATGCATCTACAAAGGAAAGTGTTCTTAATATTGTAGATAAAAGTAATCCAGAAGAATCTTCGAATAATCAACTTAAAGAGCTAATCATTAAAGATGGTGATACTAAATTAGAGTTAAATCCTAAATTCAATGAAAATACTTTGGATTATAAACTAGAGGTTGGTGAAAATACCAATACGATTGATATTAGTGCTTTACCAGTAGATGAACACTCTAAAGTTATTTCTGGAACTGGAAGTCATGAACTTAAGCCAGGTGAGAACATTATTAAGATTGTCGTTGAAGCAGAAGATGGGACTCAAAAAACATATACAGTTGTGGTAACAAAGAAGGATAAGGATAAAGAAGAAAATCCTGGTGGCGAAAAGCCAGATCCAAAACCTGAAGAAAAACCCGATCCTAAGCCGGAAGAGAAACCAACTCCGGGTGATAAAGAAGAAAAGCCCAAACCAGATACGGATAAACCAACGTCTGAAACAGGTAAAGATTCAAACGGAAATACAACAATCATCAACAATAACTCTGTCAATAATTACATCAGTACTATTGAAGGGATATCACTACAACCTAACTTAAGCCATGATGTTAATGAGTATCATGCCAACGTAGGTAAAAATACGGATCGTTTAAATCTAAAAGTAACACCTGAAGATCAAAATGCATCTGTTAATATTACGGGTCACGAATCATTGACATTTGGTGCCAATCAAATTACGATTACTGTGACTTCTCCAAGTGGCGAAAAACGTGACATTACAATTAACGTTAATCGTAGCGAAACAGAAAGTAGTGCTTACTTATCATCGATTTCTGTTGGAGGGTATGCACTAAATCCAGGATTTAAAGAAGATGTATTCTTTTATAACATGATTGTGGAGCATGATGTTAATCATCTTGCTGTTACTGCAGCACCGAAAGATGCGAATACCAATATCAACATCGCTGCAAACAATACACTAAGAGAAGGCATCAACTACATTAAGATTCATGCAAGTAATGCCGATGGTATTATGAATACTTATGTAATCGAAGTTATTCGTGAATCAGAATCAACTGGATTTAAATTGGATCATAGTGTCTTATGGGCAGGTGTCGGTACAATCTGGATACTCATTCTTGCGGTAGTATTTATTATGACTCGCAAAAAACCAAAAACGATTGTCTACGAAAAATCCCAACACGATGAGAAGATCTAGAAATTAGAGGGAAAAATGGAAAACGAAATACAAAAGAAAAAAGGATTTAATAAAACGAAGGGAATTCTTATTGCTACGGGAGTAGTATTAGTAATTCTTGTTGGCTATTTAATTTTTACTCAATTAAAACCTAAAGAAGGACCTAAAGTTCTTGAAACAAAACTAACAGAAATGGGAGCAGATTTTTATGAAAACTTCTACTTTGATAATGTTAGTGCAAACATGGATGAAGCCGATGCTAAAGATTTCTTCAATCGTTTTACAGAAAGTGGCATTAAAATCAATCTTGATAACCTAAGTCGTTATGACAACGGTAAGAATGCAACGATCGTAGAATCATTCATTAATCAAGAAACAAAAACAGCATGTGATATCAATAATACCCGTGCTGTTATTTATCCAAAAGATCCATTTGGTAAAAAAGACTATACTGTTAAAGCAGAACTTGATTGTGGTTTTGAAACACAGCCAAGTGAATAATTTAATGAATTACTAAATACTAATTTAATCTAGCACGATTTGATATGTTTAAGTGTCAAACTTATATAGTCGATACAGTGCAATATGATTGATTATCACTCAAAACTCCACACTAAGCTGTAGTGGAGTTTTTTCTATTCTTGTTATTATATTTTCAATTATTCTGAATGTAATGACGGTAAACAACAAACACGCCTCTATGAGTATGATAAAGCATATTCAAATAGTCTAAAAGAGATTTATGGGGGCGATGCTTCAAATCAACTCACAGATATAGCCAATAACTATGGTAAATATATTACACATGACTATGATGGATTGGGCAATCGCACATGATTGCGTGAAGAAATTCCATAAGACGAGGATAGTAGTACTAGTGGAATCGTTACCCACGGATCATCAGTTAAAGATGTTTTTGAGTGTATATAGATGTACGTTTTGCAAAGACTACTGGTCCACTATCTACATTGAGTTTACGTATTTGATTTAGATATGAAACCAAAGTAAAAGCACTTTATTACTTTTAATGGGAAAGATGTGAAATATATGTTAAAATTGGTACAGAACATTTGAGGTGAACCTATGAGTAAGAGAGTATTTAATTTAGATTTCTGTGGCAGAAGTCTAAGCGTTGAAACTGGGGAAATTGCGAAACAAGCTGGAGGATCAGTTCTTGTACGTTATGAAGATACAGCAGTTCTATCTGCTGCAACTGCAAGTAAGAAAGCTAAAGATATCGATTTCTTCCCGTTAACAGTAACTTATGAAGAAAAACTATACGCTGTTGGAAAGATTCCAGGCGGATTTTTACGTAGAGAGGGTCGTCCAAGCGAACATGCAACTTTAACGTCACGTTTGATTGATAGAACGATTCGTCCTTTATTTGCAGAAGGATTTAGAAATGAAGTTCAAGTTGTGAATACAGTTTTATCTGTTGATCAAGATTGTGCGCCAGATATGGCTGCAATGTTTGGAGCTTCTCTAGCACTTTGTATTTCAGATGTACCATTTGAAGGACCAATTGCTGGTGTAGTTGTTGGATTAATTGATGGAGAATATATCATTAACCCAACTATTGAAGAACAAGAACGTTCACGTATGCATTTAATTGTTGCGGGAACTAAAGATGCTATCAATATGGTTGAAGCGGGTGCTGAAGAAGTTTCTGAAGAAGAATTCTTAGAAGCTATGATGTTTGGACACCGTTACATTCAAGAACTATGTGACTTCCAAATTGAGATTGCTAAAGAAGTAGCAAAAGAAAAGATGGAAGTATCACTTTATGAAATTCCAGAAGAAATCAAAAACGAAATTGAAGAACTTGTTGGTGTTGAACTTAGAAAAGCAGTCGCAATCGAAAAGAAACTAGAACGCTATGAATCAATTGATGTTCTTGAAGAAAAAGCTGCAGATCACTTTGAAGCTAAGGAATACGAAACAGAAGCTGATAAGAATAAAGCTGTAAAATTTGTAAAAGAATACACACACAGTATTGTTGCTGATGAAGTTCGTCGTTTAATTTCAATTGAAAAGATTCGTCCTGATGGACGTAAAGTTGATGAAGTTCGTCCATTGGATGTACAAATCGACTTATTGAAACGTGTACACGGTAGTGGTTTATTTACTCGTGGTGAAACTCAAGTATTATCAGTCTGTACATTAGGTGCAACCGGCGATACTCAAATTATTGATGACTTAACAGAAGTAGAATCAAAACGATTCTTACACCACTATAACTTCCCTCCATATTCAGTAGGGGAAACAGGACGTATGGGAGCTCCAGGACGTCGTGAAATTGGTCACGGTGCTTTAGGTGAACGTGCGCTATCATATGTATTACCAAGTTTTGAAGAATTCCCTTATACAATTCGACTTGTTGCTGAAGTTCTTGAGTCAAATGGTTCTTCCTCACAAGCTTCAATTTGTGCAGGATCAATCGCTATGATGGCTGCAGGGGTTCCTGTGAAAGCTGCAGTAAGTGGTATTGCTATGGGTCTTGTTCAATATGGTGATGACTATACAATCCTTACTGATATTCAAGGTATGGAAGATCACTTTGGAGATATGGACTTTAAAGTTGCTGGTACTAAACAAGGTATCACAGCACTTCAAATGGATATTAAAATTAAAGGTTTAAGTGAACAAATTCTTCGTGAAGCACTTGCTCAAGCTAAAGTAGGTCGTGCAGAAATGATGACAGCAATGGATGCTGTAATCTCTGAACCACGTGATACTGTAGGTGAATATGCTCCTAAGATTGCTCAATTACAAATTGCTCCAGATAAGATTCGTGATGTTATTGGTCAAGGTGGTAAGGTAATTAACCAAATCATTGAAGACTGTGACAATGTAAAGATTGATATTGAAGACGATGGTCGTGTTGTAATTTACCATACTGATCTAGTAGCTATCAACAAAGCGAAAACTATCATTGAAGGAATTGTTAAGGAAGCTAAAGTGGGGGAAATCTACAAGGCTAAAGTTGTTCGTATCGAAAAATTCGGAGCATTCGTAAATCTATGGGGAACTACAGATGGATTACTCCATGTTTCCAAGATTGCACATGAACGTGTAGAAAAAGTTGAAGATGTACTAAAACTAGGTGATGTCATTGAAGTTAAAGTAACTGAAATTGATGATCGTGGTCGAATCAATGTTTCTCGTAAAGCATTGCTACCTAAACCAGAAGTTAAAAAAGAAGAAGTAAAAACAGAAGAAGCAAAACCTGCTACTCCTGAAGAAAAATAAATAAAAGAGGTTCTCATCATTTGATGGGAACCTTTGTTTATATTATTTAATAGTATTAATAATAGTTTCGTAAACTTCTTCGATATCAATTTCATTGGGTTGTGGTACAAACTTGAATTCGTCTTTAGCATAACGTGGAATTATGTGGACATGGTAATGGGGAACAGTTTGTCCAGATGTTTCACCAGCATTAGTAATGATATTGACGCCTTCTGCTCCAAATATCTCTACAAGATCTTTTGCGAGTCTTTGGGCTACTAAGTTAACTTTGCTTACAACTTCAGCAGGGGCTGTTAAGACTGATTCTGTTGCTTTCTTAGGTACGACAAGCGTATGTCCTTTTGTAGCTTGTGAGATGTCTAGAAAGGCGATGACATCAGTATCTTCCCATATGATTTTTCCAGGTATTTCTCGATCTGCAATCTTTTCAAATAATGTTTTCATATCATTCTCCTTCTTATGTCAATATTATACAACACAGTCATCAAATATCACATCAGTAAAAGAAAAAACCTCCGAGAAGGAGGTTTTAATTATTTAAGATAGTCAGGATATTTTTCTGTTACTTGGTCAAAAATTTGACGATCATAAACTTTGAAGTTGTTCTTTTGGAATAGTTTTGCTAGGTATTTATTATTCATTGTTTGGTTCTTAGCAAAGGTATCAAGAACTTCTTCTTTCATGTTTTTTGCATCAGTTTCTACAAGTTGAACAATGTAGTTTGTTTTGAGTGATTCGTTTTCACCATCAACAGCTAGGACATCACTTAATACAGGAACATCATTTTCTTTAATAAATTGAGAAACTACTGCAGGGAACTCTGTACCTTTTACAAGGTAGATTTGTTCAACACCACTAAATGTTGAACCTGCTTTCGGATAATCGAGAGCAACTGTCTGCATTGATTCACCAGCAGCAATACGTTCGCGAGCCTTAGCTGCATCGTCAGCATTATCTACTTGAAGGATGCTCATCTTGCGAGGGCTGTTTTCAGCTACGAGTGTATCGAAATCAGCTTCCATTTCATTCTTTAAGAGTTTAACCATTTTTAATTGAGCAAGAATATTATCTTTGTAGTATGCTTCCTCAGTTTCATAACCAATTTGTTGGTATAGTTTTTCAAATTCATCGCCGAATGTTTTCTTATATTCTTCCAACATCTTGCGGCCTTCACCATCAACTTCTTCATCTGAAATAGTTTCTACAAGTTGACTTTGTGATTGTTGTAATACTTTTTGTGTACCATATGCATTCTTGATTAATCCGAAGACATCATTATCTGAAATGGACTTACCATTTACATTAACAAGTTCTCCTGAGTTAGAAATCTTAGCATTTGCATCTGTCGAGCAACCGGTTAGCATTATTAATGTAAGTAAAACAGCTAATATTTTCTTCATTATTCTGCCTCCTTAATGCCCATGAAATCTAAGAGACTTTGTTTTGTTGCGTCATCTTTATATTTAATATCAAGGGTTTGTGCGTGTTTCCAAACTGCTTTGTATCCAACAGTAGGATTTGCATTTTCAAATGCAGCTACGAAATCATCATTTGCTTTCAAGCTATCAATGCTTGTATCAACTAAGATTAAGTGACGACCAAAGTTTGTTTGAACCCAGTCAGTTACAACGCCATTTTCTGCAGCAACTGCAGCATCTTTAAATTCTTGAACTAATTGTGTATTGGATACATCGACATAACCTACAAGTCCACCTTGAAGTGCGGAGTTTGTGTCATCTGATTTTGCAGATGCAACTTTGTCGAATGTTTCGCCTGCATTCAGTGATGCAATAACTTCATCCATCTTAGCTTGTTCAGCTTCAGTTGGGTTTGCAGGATCTTCCATCTTCACAAGAATGTGTTTCACGATACGTGGTTTATTTTGTGTTAAGAACGGTGTGATATATTCTGCTTCGTTTTCACTTGCAAAATCAAAAACTAATTTATCACGTTTATGCATATTTTCAAAGAAAATATTTAATTCGTTAATATCTTTGTAGCCCATTGATTTAAGATAGTTTTCTACTTCTTTTAATCCTTTGCTACCTGTTTCTGCGAATTGGGATTTTAAAGCTTTAGCTTGTTTTTCACCATATTCTTTTGCTTCATCCGTTGTTGGAACTGAAGAAATTACTTCTTTTTCAAACAACTTATAAAGTTCGCCATTCCCGTTTTGTTTTACTACATCAGTATATAAGTCATCAGCTAAATAATTAACACCTGAAATTTCTGATACGACATGTTTACCGTCGACTTTTTTACCTTTTAAAACCGAATTCATTTGTTGAGAGCTATAATATCCGATTCCAACAATGAAAACTAATCCAATAACGATGACAAACCAATATTTTTTTAAATTGTCAATCATTAGATTCCTCCTTTGTATCTTATTAATTATAGGTTATTTAGAAACCCATTGCAATAATATCAGTGTATTTTGCACCGAGTTACTGAGGTAAACAAAATTATCTTGTGTTATAATGAATTCACGATTATCAGAGAGGAAACGAAGAAAAATGGCACAGTTAAAAATTGAAAATCTTCACGTAGAAATTGAAGGTAAAAAAATCTTGAAAGGTGTTGATCTCGTGGTAAATGAAAATGAAATTCATGCTATCATGGGACCTAATGGTAATGGAAAATCTACCTTGCTTTCAGCTATTATGGGACACCCACGTTACGAGATAACAGAAGGATCTGTCATGATTGATGATATCAATGTTTTAGAGCTTGAAGTTGATGAACGAAGTAAGTTGGGACTATTTTTAGGAATGCAATATCCACAAGAAGTTTCTGGTGTTACTAATTCAGATTTTATGAAATCTGCAATGAATGCACGTCGTGACTCACCCATTGGATTGTTTGAGTTTGTTAAATCAATGGAAACCGGTGTTGAGCGTTTGAAAATGAAAGAGGATCTTGCACACCGCTTCTTAAATGAAGGCTTTAGTGGCGGTGAGAAGAAACGCAATGAAATTTTACAGATGATTCTTCTTGAACCACGATTCGCAATGCTTGATGAAATTGACTCAGGACTTGATATTGATGCTTTAGGTCTTGTAGCACGTGTCTTAAAAGAAGAACAAGACAAACGTAAAATGGGTTTAATCATTGTGAGTCACTATGAGAGATTCTTTGAACTTATCCGTCCAACACATACACATGTCATGATGGATGGAAAGATTGTATTGTCATCCGATGCATCTCTTGTTACTAAGATTGACCAAGATGGTTATGATTGGATTGATGCGAAACCTGCCGAGACAGAGAAGGAATACAAACAACGAATCGCTTTAGAATCGTGTGCAATTCGTGATCGTGTAGGTAAATAAGATGCGAAATATAGATCAAACACAAACACTAAGTCTTAGTGAAGGCTTAAATCACTTTCAAGTGAATGTTCGTGATGATATCGCAGTAACACTTCAAATTCTTCCTAACACACAAGGAACACTCTATTTAGAAGTTTTAGGTTCAGGAAGCATGACATTAGATATTCATGTTGGTGAAAATAGTAATTGGAAGTATCTATGGATTAACCATAGTAACGAAGTGTTACATGTTAAAGAACATATTATCATGAATGAAAATGCACATTTTGTTGCGAACTATGGTGAGATGTCACTGGGAAATCATAAGAAAGAAACACATATTGAATATTGTGGGCTCGGTTCTCATGTTGATTTTAGAGGGGCTGTTGTTGCTTTTGATACCCTTGATTGGAAAATCCTTGCAGATCATCAAGCTAAGAAGAGTTATGCAATGGTAACTTGTAATGCCATTGTTTTAGATAATGCACGGTTGAAACTTGAAATTATTGGAAGCATTTCAAAAGGAAACAGTGGTTCCGAAACCCATCAAATGAGTCGGATAATGAACTTAGGGGAGAATGTACATGGTATGGTCTACCCAATGTTATTGATTGATGAAAATGATGTTGCGGCATCACATGCTGCATCTGTAGGGCAACCTGATGAAGAGCAAGTCTATTATCTTCAGTCTCGTGGTTTAACGCGTCTTGATGCATTAAAATTAATCATTACCGGATATCTCATGCCTATTGTTGATGCAATAGACGATGAAGGTATCAAAGAAACACTGGTACAAGAAATTATGGAGAAGGTGAATAACCAATGGCAAGAATAAGAGATGATTTTCCATTTATTGTTAAACATCCAGATATCGCTTATTTTGATAATGCCGCAACCACACTTAAACCAAAGTGCGTGATTGATGCCGTAACGGACTATTATGAAAACTTAAGTTCAAACATTCATCGTGGTGATTACGAAACATCATTAATCACCAGTCAGAAATATGAGTCTGCACGACAAAAAACAGCACAATTCATTAATACCGAAGCAAAAAACATTGTGTTTACTTCCGGTGCGAGTGAGAGCTTAAACTTAGTGGCCTATGGTTATGGTAAGACTTGTTTGAAAGCGGGCGACGTTGTATTACTGAACGAATCTGAACATGCTTCTAATACGTTACCTTGGTATTCCTTAGCACAAGATATTGGAATTAAAGTTGAATTCATTAAATTAGATTCTAATGGAAGAATCACGGAGACTGCACTGCGAAACGCAATGCATGATGATGTAAAGGTCGTATCAATCGCACATATATCAAATGTTTTGGGTTATATTAATGATATAAAACATATCGGTCAAATTGTTCATGAGTTTGGGGCAGTGTTGTGTGTTGACGGTGCGCAATCCATTGGGCATATGCCTGTTGATGTGAATGAATTAGATGTCGATTTCTACGCATTCTCTGCTCATAAAATGTTAGGTCCTACAGGTGTGGGAGTTCTTTACGGAAAACCAGAACTGCTTAAAGTAATGAATCCGATTGCCCATGGTGGTGGATCAAATGTTCGTTTTAATGCTTGTGGTGAAGTTGTCTTAAAAGAGGCTCCTGCAAAATTTGAAGCTGGGACGCCTAATATCGAAGGTGTTATCGGATTTGGTGCAGCTTTAGATTATTTAAATGATCTGGGCATGGCTAACATTCATGAAATTGTTGATCCACTTCATAAAAAAGTGATTGATGGCTTACTTGAAATGGAACATGTAAAGGTCTATAACCCCGAATCGGATTCTGCGATTGTATCCTTTAGTGTCGATGGCATCTTTGCTCAAGATGTCGCAGCCTATTTAAATAAAGAAAAAGTATATGTAAGATCTGGAGAACATTGTGCCAAGATGTTAAATGGTGTCCTCCATGCAGAAAAAAGTATTCGTTTATCTCTGTATTTCTATAATACAGAAGCTGAGATTCAACAATTCTTAGAGGCAATGCGTACCATTACGCTTGAGAAATGCATTGATCTCTATATATAAGGAGGGATAATATGAATTATTTTGATGATCCCCAATTTTTAAGACAAATAATTATGGATCACTATGAAAATCCAAGAAATAAAAGAACAGAAGCAGACTACCCTCATGCAAGAGTTAGTACTGATTCATGTATTGATGACCTTACAATTCAAGTGAAAATTGTAAACGATGTTATTGAAGACATTTGCTTTGATGGTCAAGCCTGTACTATTGCAACATCATCAGCTTCAATCATGACTGAGCTCTTAAAAGGAAAAACAATTGAAGAAGCAGAAGCAATCATTGCTGAGTTTAATCGTATGGTTCATCTTGAATCTTATAATGAGGAGCTCTTGCAAGAGGCAGTTGCTTTTAAAAATGTTGGACGTCAAGCCAATCGTATTACCTGTGCGACTTTAGGCTGGCGTGGTGCTGTGAAGATAATTGAGGAGGGACATGAATCCGATGTGTGATGATAAGATAACCGATCGCGATCGTTTACCCAATGAAGAATATCAATATGGGTTTCATGATAACGTTCAAGCGGTCGTTGAATTTGATAAAGGACTGAATGAAAATGTGGTTCGTGAAATATCTCGAATCAAACAAGAACCGGAATGGATGTTGGAGTTACGTTTAAAAGCATTTCATGCTTTTGAAGCTATGCCAATGCCAGAATGGGGAGCAGATCTTAGTGGTGTAAACTTCGATGAGTATATTTATTACTTACGTGCAAGTGAACGTGCAGAAACAAACTGGGAAGATGTTCCCGAAGACATTCGGAATACATTTGAGAGATTAGGGATTCCAGAAGCAGAAGCAAAATATTTATCCGGAGTTGCTACACAATATGATTCTGAAGTTGTTTATGCAAGCATGTTGAAGGAAGTTGAAGATAAGGGGATCTTATTCTTTGATATGGATACAGGATTGAGAGATTATCCTGAAATCGTCAAGAAATACTTTAATACACTTGTTCCTTATAATGATAATAAGTTTGCTGCGCTTAATACAGCGGTCTGGTCAGGGGGATCCTTTATTTATGTTCCTAAAGGTGTTGTTCTTGATAAACCACTCCAGTCCTACTTTAGAATTAATGCCGAACAAATGGGGCAGTTTGAAAGAACTTTAATTATTGTTGATGAAGGGGCAGACGTTCACTACGTTGAAGGATGTACAGCACCAATCTATTCTAAGAACTCCATGCATGCAGCTGTTGTTGAAATCTTCGTTCATGAGAACGCAAAATGCCGTTACACAACCATTCAAAACTGG
Source organism: Erysipelothrix inopinata (assembly GCF_014396165.1). Taxonomy (GTDB): domain Bacteria; phylum Bacillota_I; class Bacilli_A; order Erysipelotrichales; family Erysipelotrichaceae; genus Erysipelothrix; species Erysipelothrix inopinata. Next base: position 1,986,149 of record NZ_CP060715.1, on the reverse strand, counting down.
TCGGGCAATGTCTATAACCTGGTAACGAAACGTTCAATGGTAGAAGCACATGGTATTATGGAATGGATTGATGGAAACATTGGTGCCTATAAAACAATGAAATACCCATCTTGTATTCTTAATGGCCCTTATGCAAAAGGAATGACAATTTCGATTGCTGTAGCAAGTAAGAACCAATGGCAAGATGCGGGAGCTAAAATGATTCATAAAGCACCTAATACTCAAAGTACCATTATTTCAAAATCAGTATCTCGTAATGGTGGCGTCGTTAACTATCGAGGCGTGGTGCATCATGATAAGAATGCAACAAATGCGAAAACTAAGATTGAGTGTGATACTTTAATTTTAGATCAACTCTCAATGAGTGATACAATGCCGGTTAACATTGTGGAAACCAATGCTTCAATTATTGAACATGAGGCACGGGTATCAAAAATATCAGAAGAAGAACTTTTCTATCTTATGAGTCGTGGACTTTCGGAAGAACAAGCTTCGGAGACAATTATCCTCGGATTTTTAGAACCGTTTACACGTGAGCTTCCTATGGAATATGCTGTTGAATTAAATCAACTCATGAAGATGGAAATGGAAGGCTCTGTTGGGTAATCTTTTCAATAAACACTAAGTACATATTTGTATTTAGTGTTTGTTTTTATAAAAAAGTAGCGTATGCTACTTTTAGAAATGAACTCTCATCTGTTTTTGGCTAAATAGTGATCCAATATGTACTTGTTTAGTCTTATGATCGACCCGATAAAAGATTGCATACTGTTTTCCAATTAAGATTCTATATGTAGGTATTGCGAAATGATATATTTTAGAAACTTCCTCGTGCATTTCAGGAACTTTTCTTAGTAGTTTTAGTGATGTTCCAATTGACGTCACAAATTTACTAATTTCCTCATTAGAAAATCCCAATTCGGACTCCCAATGGTAGATTAATTTTTCGAGATTCAAAACAAAATTTTCAGAAAAGATTAAGTCATAATTCATCTGTATTCCAACCATACTTTGAAAATTTACGTTTCATATCCTTTTCATGCAGTGTATTGTTATTGGAGAAATCTCTAAAACTTTCTTCAATGAGTTTCTTATCATGTTCTATTTCTACATTTTCAGTATCAAAGATCAATTTTTTCCCTTCTTTCCTAAAGCTTAAATTATCGCCAATTTGCAACCCGCTTTCTTTGGGTAAAATAATTCCCATTGAATTTCCAATTTTACGTACCTTAATTGTTGCCATGAAATCACCTCTTTAACCTGGTTATAACATAAGTTATAACCAAGTACAATATTGAAATTGGCTTAAAACTTATTTACATTAGTATCCCACCTTTACTAATATGAAATAAAGATTACTTTCGAACTTCCTAATCTTTTATTGTGAGATAAAGTGCATCATGTTACGATTATAAAAAGAAAAGGACGTGATACAGATGAAGTTTTATACCATAGGTGAAACTGCCAAAAAAGCAGGAATTACAACTGAAACATTACGTCATTATGATCGTATTGGAATCTTAGTTCCGTCTAAAACTGATTCTGAAACGCGATATCGCTATTATTCAGATCAAGACTTGGTAATACTCACGGCGATACTGTCTCTTCAACAAATGGATATATCGTTAGCACGGATTAAAGAAGTGCTGGAATATGATAATTTTAATGATGTTATTGCATTCATGAACGAGGCAGAGGCTAAGGCAGAAGAGAAAATCAAACTTTTAAATGAGAGTCGAGAAAAGATAAGTCGTGCTAAAGCGGACTTTATAGAGAAGGCTAAGAAATATGTTAGAGCAGATCAAGCCATTGAAATAAACTATCCAAAGAGAGTCTTGCTTTTATCTGATACAGATGATGTTCCAAATTTAAACAATCTTGAAAACTATCATGCAAGTTTTTATGCACAGTTGGGTCCGGATTTTAGTGATAAATTTAAATTTGAAAATATCGCTGGTCTCTACTTAAATAAAAACGAAACGAAACTCTTTACAGTGTGTGAACGTTATGATGAAACCATACCTCTTGTTGTGGTGCCTAGTGGTATCTATCTTTGTATGGAGAGCAATCCTGATACGGTCGATCAAGTAACTCAATACCTTGTAGAGAAGGTGAGACGCGATTATAATTATAAGAGTAAAATTGTGATTCAAGAGGTTATGGTAGTTGGAATCTTGAAGTGGCAGTATCTGGTACAAGTATATAGTGGGAAAGCAATGTGAACTAATCGTGAGTTCTTGACATTGGTGTAACACAAATGTATATACTTATCTTTACGATATTAAAGGTTATATATAGGTGTCTCTAATGAAAAATTCATGGTATAAACTTGATAACTCCGCAAACCTGTTTCCAGCAGTTGCGAACTCAAAAAATTCTTCTGTATTTCGTGTCAGTATGATTTTAGATCAAACAATTGACGGTGATCAGTTACAAAATGCCTCAATGAAAGTTTTTGAATGCTATCCGATGTATATGGTTGAGCTTCGAAAAGGGTTGTTTTGGAATTATCTCAATTCTTTAGATGAACCCATTCAAGTCTCACTAGAATGTGACTATCCTTGTAAACCTTTTGATTTTGAATACAGCAGGGATTTAATACGAATTTTATATGGTAATAATAGAATATCGGTTGAGGTCTTTCATACCTTAACGGATGGAACAGGTGCTACAGAATTTCTTAAGTCGCTGGTTTTCTTCTACTTAGAAGGTGATGATGCACAAGGGAAAGTTCGCACTACCGATTCCTTAAACCGTAATGACTATGAAGATAGTTACCTGAAAAATTATCGACCTCATTTTAATGTGAAGAAGAAACTTCCGTTTGCTTATCATATCCAAGGATATCCTTATGCTAATGGTGGTAATGGAGCAATCCATGGTCATTTAAAGGTCGACGAAATTCATAAGCTTTCGAAAAGCTTGGGTGTGTCCATTACAACTTTATTAACTGCAACTCTGATTGAAGCCATTGCGATTGAAACCGATCAAAGTAAAGGCAAACCCATTGTTGTTTCGATACCTGTGAATCTACGAAAGCATTTTGATTCAAAAACGCTCAGTAATTTCTTCGGGGTAGCAAATATTGGTGTTGTCTGGGAAGAAACATTAACTTCAGAAGAAGTCATTGAATCGGTTAAAGAACAACTTCAGTTTGAATTAAGTCCGAACTCATTACAAAGTATTATTACCAATAATGTTGCTTATGAAAAAATACCAGGAGCTGCGTTTGTTCCTTTAGCATTAAAAAATAGAATTATCAGTTTGGGTTCTTTCTTCTTGGGAGAAAATACGAAAACAGTCACGTTATCAAATATTGGAATTGTTGATATGCCGGATCCAATGAAAGCACACATTCTTGGAATGGAGGCACTTTTGTATCCAACGAAAAAAAGTCCGATTAATTGTGGTGTTATTACGTATGGCAATCAAATGACAGTATCGTTTATTAACAGAAATACCGATAATGCCGTGATTCGGAGATTCTTTAGATTGTTATCCCAGAATTATGACCTCAATGTTTCGGTTTATGCCAATGAATGGAGTCAAGAATAGTATGAAAACATGCCAACATTGTCAGGTTGACGTTTATGATAATCATGAATGTTGCCCCTTATGTGGTCACTCTGTCGGTGAAAAAGGCGAAAGTCCCTTTCAATATATAGAGTACCAAGAAAACCCTAATCAACAAGCCTTCAACATTCGAAAAGTATCCCGGCTTCTTATGGCCTTTATTTCGATTGTAGCGGTAGTTGTGAACTTACTAACGCTTCATGTGAATTCATTCTATTGGAGTCCTATTGTCGTTGTAAGTTGCTTGTACGCCAACGTATTTCTATTTGATACGTTTAATAAACATAAAAAGTTTGGGCGTCGCATCATTAATAACTATGTATTCTTTGTTGTGATGTGTATTGTTATTGATGTTATGAATGGTTTTATAGGATGGTCGATAGTATTTATTTTCCCGCTTATGGGAACGATGGTATCGGTACTTTGTATGATGAGTCTTTTACTCAATCGAGACAAATATCAAGATAAAATATCAGATGTCTTAATAATGATAGGATTAAATCTTTTTCCAATTGTCGTTTGTTTGATTCATGGATCTCCAGTAATATGGCCAAGCGTCGCAGCTTTAACAGGAGCAATCCTTATTGTGATTATCATGATATCCATATCTTATTCTAACTTTAGACTTGAAGTAAGTAAGAGGTTGCACCGCTAATGATACCAATACTAATAGGCGTTGTGATAGCAGTGGTCCTTGGTTGGATATCATACAAAGTTATTATTTATTACTACATGGATTATGTGCATCCCTTCCCATCTGTTGATGATACTCAAAGCAATGCGTTGTTGATTAGTGATAGCATTGGCTTTGGTATGCTTGCAATGTGTCGCAAGAAGCACTTGTATCGAAACATTCTTAAAGAAGCTTATAAAGACAGTTTTATACTTTATGGTCTGACCGTTAATGGTGCGACTTTGAGTCGAAACAATCCGCGCAGTATTATGGATTATGTTAACTGGGAAAAAGCTGTCAAACACAAGTATCAAATGGTATTCATTCAACTGGGAACAAATGACTCTAAGAATGATGTATGGCATGGGGAGGATCAGTTTATTAGCGATTTGGAAGAACTCCTAAATCAAGTTCGTCGCACCAGCCCACAATGCAAAATTGTACTGATAGGGCCACCACCTATTTATAAAGTCCACAACCAAGATGTCTATAACTATGATATGAATCGCGAACATCTTATCACTATCGAAAACTTACTTCAGACTTACGCTCAAAACCATGAGCTTCAGTTTGTGCCAATGATGGATCAAACGTTAAACTTTAAACCATGTCTGAAGATAGATGGGGTTCACCCAAATAAAAAGGGCCATCGATTAATAGCGAATCAGATAATAAAATATACGAAACAATAAACCAAAATCTGCATAAAAGCAGTGTTGATTAAAGGGATGAATTTAAGAATCATCCTTTTGTTTTAAGTGTCATATAAAAAGCTCCAAAATTAATACCTATTGCGTTCATTATTTGGTAGAATAGAAGCAATTAGTGTTAGGAGTGAAAGACATGCATAAAAAGGATATCGCAAAGGAAATGTTACGAAAAAGATCGAATCTGTCGAGTGAAGAAGCGCTACGCTATCAAAGCGTGATTTATGAGACATGTTTGGGTGTGTTAAAAACTGCACGTCATGTCGGAATCTATGTATCGTTTAATGATGAAGTCGACACCCATCACTTAATTCAAACACTCCTTGATTCAAAAATTAGAGTTTCGGTTCCGAAAATTGAGGGAAGCGTGATGAATTTTTACGAAATTGAAAGCCTAACACAATTGGAACCGGGACACTTTGGAGTCCATGAACCGATTACTAGGGCATTAACAAACCCTGATTGTATTGATTTTATGATTGTGCCACTTCTTGCATTTAATCGAAGCGGATATCGTGTGGGTTATGGTAAAGGTTATTACGATACATACCTCAAGGATATTAATCCTTATAAAATTGGTATTGCCTATGACTTCCAAGAGGTTGCCATAGAGTTTCAAGAAGGACACGATATAGCCTTGGATGCAATCGTAACAAATGAAGGGATAATTCATGTTAAAAAGTAAAACATTTAAATTTAGTGTCGTGATGTTTGTGGTCTTTTGGTCACACTCATTTCTCTATACACAGTTTGTACCCTATCTAACACATGTTGGGTACTCATCTTCAGAGCGAGGCTTCTTATTGGCATATTTTGCGATAGTTGGAATGCTCGGACAAATTCTTACAGGCTATCTGTCAGATCGTTATGGAACCATAAAGAAGTTTTTTATTTTCTTTACACTCATGCTTGCAGCCAGTGGCTATTTGTTTTACCACTTTGAAGCTAAGAACTTTTGGGTTCACTTGGTTCTACTTGGATTTTCAGGAGGCCTCATCCGTGTTTTAGGAAGTTTTTTTGAAACGTGGGTCTTAGAAGTTGATGGTTTATTTGATAAATTTGGTTTGATTCGTGCTCTAGGTTCTTTAGGATGGGCATTGGGTTCTCTTCTAACCGGTTATCTTATCGTGAACTATAGCTATGATATTGTTGGGATTGTTGCCGCAATCTTTAGTATCATTCTTGTATTCTTATCGTTATTTCTTGAAGATGCGACAAAAGTTGAAACGACAAATCTTAAGTTGTCAGATATTGGTGAACTCTTTTCCAATCGAAATTATGTCATCTTAATTGTCGTATACTTCATTACTTATTTTGTTTATAATGCGGATTCCATCACTGTTACAGAATTGATTCTTGAATTGGGTGGCGATGCCCAATCTATTGGCGTGAAATGGTTTATTCAGGCTTTAATTGAACTTCCAATTCTATTTTTGGGTGGAAGGTTACTCCTTAAATATAAAGGCCGTAATTTAATGTTATTTGCTTCCATTGTCATGTTAATTCGTTTCATGCTTTATGGATTGGTTACGGAGGTATATCATGTTTATCTGATTACCTTACTACAATGCATTACGTTCCCATTAATTCTTATTACTCAAAAAGATTTAGTGTATCGTGAGGTACCACCACGTTTGCGCTCATCGGGTCAAATGGTGGCTGTTTCAATGACGATTGGGTTGTCCGCAATCGTGACGCCAATCCTTTCAGGCTACTTAATGGAAATCATGAGCGTCAAATCCACGATTATGGTTATGGGAGCAACCATGATCATTCCAATAATCCTAATGAAACGATATCAGGCACAAAATTAAAAACTCAGCAGTATTTTCAGATACTTTGTGATAATTCATATCGTATTTGCATATTTTCTGTTAGAATAAGTATATTGAAAGAGGTAATTCTATGAATATTGTTCAATTAACATCGGAATCTATTCGCGAACTACGTCAAAAGCGAGTAAGTATCATGAAAAGTATGATTGATGATCAAGATGGATCATTGCTTGTACTGGGTGGTTCTTTCGCGGGTGATGATAGACAACGCAATGTCGTTTCATATGCGGTCTTCACAATCTTTTTTGAGTTGTGGGAGCGTTTTAATATGGAATCGTGGTCCTATACATTCGATGCTGAAGGTTTAATCTTCTATATTAAATTAGAAGAAGATGCTAAAGGCATTAAGGATACGATGATTCATTATGAAGATCATCATCCATTAGGATTCGCAATTGATGCAGAGGTTTATTGTAAAAATCAAGCATGGACTCGCTCATCACTTGGATATGCAGAACGTTTGGATGAGTATTATAAGACACCGTTAAAAGAATTAATGGATGACATTGTAGAAGATCCTAAGTATATCGATAATTATACAAAACGTGTTGAAGGTTATATTGTTAAAGGTGATAAACAAACGATACTTTCTAATATCTTAGTTTATGGTTATGTTTCTGCATTTACCAAACAATTAGGATTTGGTATGTATGGTCCTAACTATAAGGGTAGCAATGATCAAATGAACTTTGAAAAATTCATTCATTTGGTTCGTGCTTATAAAGATGAGGTTCATCGCATCTTCTCAGTAAATTCAAACAGTGTTCTGGATATTTATCATTTCCAAGAAGAAGTACAAAGTAAAATTCAACGTGCTGTTTTAAATCAACAGTCGTATCAGTATACTGTATTCATGACAAGTATTGTGATGTTTGGATTTATTAATTCTCGTGGTTATGCAGATATTACAAAACAAATTAAGAAGTTTGCTGAAGGATTCGAACATCATGATCTCTTGAAAGAGGATCCAAAACGTTATGGAATCATGCAAAATGGAATGCGTGAAGTCTTTAACCAATATGTACCATTCTTACAAAAGAACAAGTCAATTATGTCGACACAACTTTATATTATGAGTCGTCATGACGATCAGGCAATCTTATTACATAATGGCGAACAAGCACTTCTTAAAGTTCAGTTCTTATCTAAGAATTTAATCTTTAAAGAAGATAAATGGCCGGAGTTGGATAAATTCTGTACTTCAGGATATATTTATCCTCATGATGCGACAACGCTTCTTGCGGTAACATGTATGTTGGATATTATGCAACGTTACTATTTAAAAATTAAAATGTTATTTGATACACAAAATTATTAAAGGGAGGATTTATGGATTTTTTAGATGAGCTTAAATGGCGAGGATTAGTCAAGGATGTGACTAACTTTGAGAATTTGAAGAAACGATTGGAAACACCAGTAGTATTGTATTGTGGGTTTGATCCGACGGCAGATTCACTTCATGTAGGGCATCTTCAACAGCTCGTTTTATTAAAGAGATACCAAATGCAAGGACATCATCCAATTGCGCTCGTAGGGGGTGCTACAGGGATGATAGGGGATCCACGTCCGACTACAGAACGTTCAATGCTTACAGAAGAAGATTTGCAAAAGAATGTTAAAGGAATTGGAAACCAAATCGAATCAGTTTTATCATCAGACAATAACCCTGTTAAAATTCTAAATAACCGTGATTGGCTCGGAGAAATGACGACATTAGACTTTTTAAGAGACTACGGTAAATACTTTAGCGTCAGCAACATGCTTGCAAAAGATACCATTGCGAAACGCTTAAGTACGGGAATTTCATTTACTGAATTTACATATACAATTCTACAATCGATTGACTTCCTTCATCTTTACAAGGAACACAATGTTGAACTCCAAATTGGTGGTTCAGATCAGTGGGGAAACCTTGTAAGTGGAACAGACCTTATTCGTAAGATTGAAGGATCCGAAGTTGAAGTTTATGGTATTACATCACACCTCATTATGAAGGCTGACGGAACAAAATTTGGTAAGAGTGAAGGTCAAAATATCTGGCTTGATCCAGAAAGAACAGATGCTTATACTTTCTACCAATTCTTCATTAATACATCAGATGAAGATGTCATGGATTTCATGAGACGCTTGTCCTTTAAATCATACGAAGAAATCATGGAAATTGAAGCATCATTCAAAAACGAACCGCATCTTCGTCTCGCTCAAAAAGAACTTGCTAAAGAACTTACAGAGCTTGTGCACGGTAAAGAAGGTCTCGACTCAGCAATGAGAATGACTGAAGCACTCTTTTCAGGAGATGTTCAAAATCTATCAGTATCTGAATTAAAACAAGCATTTGCAGGCAATGTCGTCATTGAAGTTAATGAAGATAAAAACATTGTCGAAATGCTCGTTGATACTAAAATTATATCCAGTAAACGTGAAGCTCGCGAATTAATTCAAGGCGGCGCCATCCGTGTTAATGGAGAAGTTGTAAAAGACTTAGAGTTTATGATTACCAAGGATAATGCAATCGGTAAAGAAATTACTGTTATCCGTCGTGGTAAGAAAACATATCATCTTATTAATCATGTGCTATAATAATTTTTGAAGAGGTGTCCTATGAAGAAAATCGGATTATTTATTTTGGTTGCTATCCTTTTAACAGGATGTACATCAGGAAAAGACAAATTACATCAAGAAAAATTGAATAAATATGAGTCATTATACCAATCAGTATTAGATAATGATGATTTTGCTTCTAAATCAAAACACTTTGATCTAAGAGCTAAGATTGAAAAAGAAAGCGACGGTACGTATAAGTATCAAGTAATCATTGATAACCCAAGGGTAGCGATGTATGATATTTCAATCATTGTAGTAGAAGATACTAAAGATATAGCTCTTAATAAAGAAATGATGGTGACATCTGGAGTTTTTGAAGATAAGGTAAGTATGATTCCGAATCAAGCTCGAGAAGATGCAAAGTATGGAAATGGCATTTCACTTGTTCGTGATCAAACGACCAATCCAGAAGTTAATCTTAAGATACTTGTGACATGGAAGAGTTTTAACCGTATCGAAACATATAAAGAATTTGTAATGATTCCACTTAAGTATGAGGAACCCAAACCAGAAGTTGTTCCAGAAGAACCTGAAACAACAACGGAAGAAACTCCTGCAGAAGAAACTGTGGAAGAAACAGTTGAAGAGTAAAAGTTAAAGGACAACCCATTGGGTTGTCCTTTATTTATTTGAGTTTAAAGCTTCGAGACGATTCTTTTGGAATTCATATTCCAATTGTTCGTGATAGCTTGTTTTTAATATAATTGCCTTAATGAGTTGATCTAGGTCGCTATCTTCACGATAGTCGGCTGCCTTAAAGTAACGAATACGCTTATCTCTCATCATATTGTAGGATTTGGTTTTATCCTGTTTAATGGGATCATAAACCGCAATGGATTGCCCTCCATTATCATTAACAAGTTTCATACAAGGGATATCTGTGTCACTATCACCAATATAGACAATATTCCTAAATGGAACGCGATGTTCACCATCTTTGTATTTTTCGTTAACACTGGGTGAATTAATATCTAAAACACCTTTCTCAATTCTAAACAAGAATTGTGTTTTGTTTGTATAGTTGATGGCTTGTGCTGGCCATACTGCAAGACCATTTTCATAATAAAATGAACTTGCATATATCTTTCTAAAGACATTATTTTTACCTAAAACGGTCCCCTCAATCATTTCTTTAACCCCTGAAGAAATAATATAGTGTTCAATAACAATGTTATGTTCTTTTCCATATTGGTTAATTCGTTCAAACCATGTTTCCACACCTGGGAAAAGTTCTATCTTTGAACCATAGTCCATTAATAGTTCTTTCGTGAGTGGGGTAGATGGGCTTGAGTGTTTCACCATCTGAAACATGTAAGCGAGGTTGGTATCCATATCATGATCTTGTGCAAGGCCATTGGTTTCTTTCCAAAATTCTTGAACATCATATCCGACTGATTGGATAAAGCCTTGAGCCTGCATATCATCTGGGGTGAGTGTCTTATCAAAGTCGTAGCAAATTGCTATAACAGGTTGATCTTCTATTTTCCTTTTCATAATTCCCTCCGTTACTGATATTCTACCACAATTGAAACAATTATGTGATATTTCTACTTTGATGTTTTGTGTATGAAATGAGAGAATGATTCGATGTTACGGAGAGGCATAAAAATAGACTGAAACCCAATCCTTTAAGGAAGGGGACTTCAGTCTTAATATCAAGATTAACGGTTGTAGAATTCAACAACTAATGCTTCGTTAAGTTCTTGGTTTAATTCGCTACGTTCTGGTAAACGTTTGAATTCACCTTTCATCTTATCTGCATCAAATGTTACATATTCAACAGTTCCTACTGATGCTTCTAAAGCATCTTTGATGGAAGCCATTGAACGTGATGATTCTTTAACTTCAATTGTTTGACCTGGTTTTACTTGGAATGATGGAATATCAACTTTCTTTCCATCAACTAAGATATGACCGTGGTTAACTAATTGACGTGCACCACGACGTGTACGTGATAAATTCATTCTGTAGACAACGTTGTCTAAACGTGATTCTAACATGAATAAGAAGTTATGACCTGTAACACCTTCGAGTTTCACAGCTTTTTTGTATGTATTAAAGAATTGTTTTTCTGTAATTCCATAAGTATAACGAATACGTTGTTTCTCACGTAATTGTAAACCGTAGTTTGATAATTTTGGACGGCGTGCTTTACCGTGTTGTCCTGGAGCATAGTCACGACGTTGTAGTTCTTCACCTGTTTCAAGGATTGAGTAACTTAAACGACGGGATTTCTTCCAAACTGGACCTTTAATTCTTGCCATATGAATGACCTCCTATATGTCATAGTCAGGTTACAAATTATTCTTAGTTGAGTTTACCTAAAACCGTTTCCTCATTCAGCGAGAGTACTTTGGTCACTGCCGCGTGGCAAACACTTGGCTAACAACTTTGTATGCTGAGCATAATGACGCTTCTATAATATACCGAAATTGCCTTTGAAAGTCAATTAAAGTTATTACACAATTTTACTGAATATGGTACAATTACATCAATGAGGTGACGTTATGAACTTTGAAGTTATTTTTAGTATCTTAAATCAATATAAATATTACTTTATCATTGGTTTTGCAATCTTGTTTTTGGTAATTATTTTTGCAACGCGATCCTCTCGCAAAAGAAGTTTGAGAAAGCAATTTGAAGGCGTTGAGATTCAATATAATGAACTCATGAGTATTCCTATTTTATTCAAAATCAACAAAGCGTTAGGGCTTGCTAAATTGAACCCTAAAGTTGATGAAAAAGTTAAGGAATGTAAAGTTTCTTTTGATGATCTTTCTAAGTCTCAAGAGCGAATTGTAAGCTTACTTGCAGATACTGAAGATGCGCTTGCTTATGGGAAATTAAAAGAATCTAAAAATCTTATCGAAGAGCTCGATGAGTTAGTGGCCTACACATTAGAACAAACAACAATCTTAGATTCAAAACTTGAAACACTTTTAGAACAAGAAACGCAACAACGTTATGAGATTACACAACAAAAAGAACGTTTTAGAAAACTAAAACTTACAGCACAGGAGCGTTCCTCCGTCCTAGGAAGCAGTATGGATGCTCTTGATGAACAAGTTAAGGAAATCGAACATCTCTTCTCTGCGTTTGAAGAATGGATGTATGCATCTGATTTTACAAAGGCACATGAAGTGAGTGAAGATATTTCTGAACAAATTCAACTCTTTGAAGATCGTGTTAATGGGATTCCTAAACTCTATGAATTTGCGAAAGGTTTGATTCCGCAACTCTTAGAAGAAGTATCGAAACTATTCCAAGGTGTTCGAAGTAAAGGGGTCTATGTTGACCACTTAGAGGTACCTAAGAATATTGGTGTCTTATCTGAAATTTTACGTGATGATTTAATTGGTATTGGTCAAGGTGAAATTATTAAGACCAAAGAAAGTCTGTTGAACAGTCAAAAACGTCTTGAACAAATTGCCGGTCAAATTCAAAAAGAAGATAAAGCTTTCAATGAAGTTAACGATCAAAGTGTTCTAGTATTTGATGCGATTGATTACTTGATGAATGAAATCATCAAACTTCATGAAAAGAGTTCAGTCTATGAGAAACGCTTTAATTTTGAAGGACTAGAAGCATCAATGGCAGAATATCGCCAACAAATTGATGGATACCAAGAGCTCCGACTTAAAATAGAACGCATGATTGAAGAAGAACAAATTCCCGCATCAACCATTCTGATTTCGGTTAATGAGTTGGGGCAAGATGTCACCATTCTTAAAAATCAATTTGAAACAATGAAACAAACAATTGATCAAGCAAACAGTGATGAAGTTCGTGCCGAGAAACAGTTATTAAAATTGTATCTCATCATCAATGATGTCCAAGTGCGTATTAAGAAACGTTCATTACCTTATATCTCTGAGAAATTTGAAGAGGATGTAAAAACTGCACTAACTTATACACGAAATGTAAGCAGCTTATTAAAAGCTGAAATGGTTAATGTTAAAGAACTTAATCATTCAGTTGATGAAGCAATCGATTATATCTATAAACTCCATAACAATGTTAATAATCTTGTGGGTGTTGTAGATATGTGTGAAAATGCGATTGTTTATGCCAACAAATTTAGAGCCTATGTACCTGATATTGATTCCGAATTAACTCGAGCAGAGTTAGCATTTAATAATGGTGAATACACACAAGCTCTTTCAACTATTATTAATTCAATTGATCGTTACAAACCAAACACTGCTTATGAGGAGATGATTCGAGACAATGCAAAAAGTGCACGATAAACCAATATATTTAGATTATGCGAGTACAACTCCTATAAGACCTGAAATTATTGCTGATGCTCATAAAATACAACAAGAGTTTTTCGAAAACGCTGACTCACTTCACTATGGGGGTCAGCGTGTTTCTGACCTTGTGACGAAATCACGTCAGTATTTAGCAAAACAATTTAATGTATTACCACAAGAAGTGATCTTTACTTCGGGAGCTAGTGAATCGAATAGTGCTGCAATAAAAGGGATTGCGTTTGCAAATAAACATTTAGGAAACCACATCATTACATCAAAAGTAGAACATAGCTCAGTCATGGGAGCGTGCAAACAACTTGAAGATGTTTTTGGATTTGAAGTTGATTATGTGGGTGTTGATGAAACGGGTAGTGTTGATCTTCATCAACTTAAACAATTAATTCGTAAAGATACCATCTTAGTTGCACTTCTCGCAGTCAACAATGAGGTGGGAAGCATCAACGATATTCAAGAAATTACAAGTATTGTGAAAAAGAATCCCAATACCTATCTTCATATTGATGGAGTTCAAGCGTTAGCACGTCATGATTTTGAATTAAAGCAAATTGATTCTGTGTCGTTTTCAGCACATAAAATATATGGTGTTAAAGGAAGTGGATTGTGGATCTTAAAAGCCCACACACCATGTCTCCCACTTATTAATGGTGGACAGCAACAATATGGCAAGCGCGGCGGTACTACGGATAACGTGGCTGCTATCCTTTGGGCTAAGACCTTAAGACTTGCACTTGAAGACTCAAAAACGTATTATAATCATGTTCAAGAGCTCTCTAACCTTTTATATGAAACATTTGAAAACGAACCAGGAATTGTATTGAATTCTTCACGTCTTGGATCACCCTACATTTTTAATATGTCAGTTTTAAATGTTGGTTCTGAAATTATGATGAATGGACTGAATGCAAAGGGAATTGCTGTATCAGCACAGAGTACCTGTAACTCTCAATCGTTAAAGCCATCACATGTGTTGATGGCAATGGGCGCTAATGAGAAACGTGCACTCTCTTCAGTAAGAATTAGTTTATCACATCTTACGACTCGTGCTGAAATTGAAAAAACAATAGAAACAATCATGGAGATTAAAAAATATGTACAACACGAATTATGATTATATCGTTTGCCGTTATGGTGAACTATCCACTAAAGGTAAAAATAGAAAGAACTTTATTGCTTGCTTGACACGTAATGTTCGTGCGCAATTGAAAGACTTTCCAGCACTAACCTATCAAGAAACTTATGATCGTCTTTATATTACATTAAATGGTGAAAATGGGCTTGAAGTCAGTGAATCACTTCGTAAAGTATTTGGCTTAAGTTCTTTCTCACTTGCTATGAAATGTGAGCGTGATCTTGATGTCATTGCGAAACTTGCGACTGATCTTATTCAAGAAGAAGAGGGTAAAACTTTCAAGATTATGGCACGACGTCATGATAAGACATTCGAGCATATCTCAGATACAATTAACCGTCATGTAGCTACATCAATTCTTCAAAATACAGAATGGAAAGTAGACGTTAGACAACCAGACGTAAAAGTTATTGTTGAGATTCGTAGTGATAGTGCTTATGTTATGCTTAAAAAAATTGAAGGTGCTAAAGGTTATCCTGTAGGAATTCAAGGAAAAGCAATGCTTATGTTATCTGGTGGAATTGATTCACCTGTTGCGGGCTACCTTATGATGAAACGTGGCGTTAAACTTGAAGCAATTCATTTTGCATCACCACCATACACTTCAGCAGAAGCGCAAAAGAAAGTAACGGATTTAGCACAACAACTTACGGAATATCAAAATGAAATTAAAGTTCATATTGTACCATTTACTGATGTACAACTTGAAATCTATAAAAAAGTTCCTGAAAGCTATGCAATTACAATTATGCGTCGCTTCATGTTACGCATTGGTAATGAACTTGCAAACCGTCGTAATTGCCTTGCAATTGCTAACGGTGAGAGCTTGGGTCAAGTTGCCTCACAAACGCTTCATAGTATGAAGGAGATTACAAATATCCCATCACTTCCTATTTTGCGTCCCCTTATCACATATGATAAGATTGAAATAATTGATCTGGCAAAAGAAATTGATACATATGAAACATCAATTTTACCATTTGAAGACTGTTGTACAATTTTCACACCAAAGAAACCAACAACAAAGCCACATGGTGATAAAATTGAACGTTATGAATCTGCTTTTGATATTGATGCTCTTGTAAAAGATGCAGTAGATCGTATTGAAACGCTCACTCTCAAACGTGGCGAAGTAGAAAACACAGAAATGTTCTTATAGGAGGAAATTATGGCTTTTGATACACTAACAAATCGATTACAAGATACGTTTCGTAATATGACAGGAAAGGGGAAACTGTCAGAAAAAAATATTAACGATGCTCTCAGTGAGATTCGTATTTCCCTATTAGAAGCTGATGTTAGCTTAGAAGTAATTAATGAACTTCTTGATCATACCCGTAAAGAAGTAGTGGGTATGAAGGTTACGCGTGATGTCGAACCATCACAAATGTTTGTTAAAGTAGTTAATGATAAATTAATTGAAATTTTAGGAACTGAAACAGCAGAACTTGAATTTAAGTCAAAACCAGGCGTTATGATGATGGTTGGTTTGCAAGGTTCAGGGAAAACAACTTCAATTGCTAAAATAGCAAACAAACTAACTAAAGATGAAAATAAAAAGGTTTTACTTGTAGCGGCTGACCTTGCACGTCCTGCAGCGATTGAACAATTGAAAATCTTAGGACAACAAATTGGTGTTGAGGTCTTTGCGAAGATGGATTCTACACCGGTAGAAGTTGTATCGGAAGCATTAGCATATGGTAAAGATTTTGATGTTATCTTGATTGATACCGCGGGTCGTTTACAAATTGATGACGAATTGATGCAACAACTTGTTGATATTCAAGCATTATCGAAACCAGATGAAATCTTACTGTCTGTTGATGCAATGAGTGGGCAAGATGTTATCAACGTTGCCAACGGGTTTAAATCAAAATTAAAGCTAACAGGTTTAGTGGCTACTAAATTTGATGGTGACTCAAGAGGTGGATCCATCCTGTCTGTTCGTTACTTAACCCAAGTTCCAGTTAAATATGTTGGGGTTGGTGAAGGTATTGATGAACTTGAATCATTCCACCCTGACCGTACAGCATCTCGTATTCTTGGAATGGGTGATATTGTAAGTCTTGTTGAAAAAGCTCAAGAAAAGATGGATGTTGAAGCTGCAGAAAGATCAGCTGAACGTATGATGAAAGGGCAATTCACATTAGATGACATGCTCGTTCAACTCCAACAAGTATCTAAAATGGGCTCAATGTCTGGATTAATGAAGATGATTCCAGGGGCTAACAAGTTTGCAAACCAAATCGATGACAATGATGCAAATGAAAGCTTAAAGAAAACTGAAGCAATGATTTTAAGTATGACACCTGCAGAACGTCAAGATCCATCAATCATTCGTTCAACACGTAAGCGTCGTATTGCAAATGGAGCAGGTGTTTCCACAACAGATGTTAACCGTCTTCTCAATCAATATGACAAGATGAAAAAACAAATGAGAATGTTCTCAAGAATGTTTTAGTTAATTTCATGATATTCCTTGATTAATATTAGAAATTATGTTAAATTTAATAGGCTAAAAGCACTCCGGTTCCGCTGATAGTATGTTCATGAGTCGGTTTAAGATAGAAGAAGGAGTTATTGTATGGGATTAAATTTAGTTAATGATATTACGAAATCTCAATTACGTAACGATATTCCTAGTTTCCGTGCGGGTACAACAGTTCGTGTAGACGTTCGTATCCAAGAAGGTGGAAAAACACGTATTCAAGCATTTGAAGGTGTTGTTATTAAACGTGAAGGTTCAGGGATTGCTGAAACATTCACAGTTCGTAAAATTTCATCCGGAATTGGAGTTGAAAGAACATTCCCTGTTCATTCACCAATTATCGATAGCGTAACAGTAGTACGTCGTGGTAAAGTTCGTCGTAGCAAATTATACTACCTACGTGAACGTTCAGGTAAATCTGCGCGTATTAAAGAAATTCGTTAATAGCCGTATTTATACGGCTTTTTCTTTATGAAAGAAGGCCAATTATGATAGAAAAGAAAGATGATCGTTTTTTAAAAACAATTAAAGAGACAATAAAGACAGTAGCGATTAGTTTACTTATAGTAATCGTTATTACTCAATTTATTGCGCGTCCTGTTAGAGTTGAGGGCGATTCTATGTACCCGAATCTTCAGAATCATGAAGTCGGCTTTTCGAATATCTTTGGAGCTTCTCATAAAACATACAAACGTTTTGATATTGTGGTTGTTTATTTAGAATCACAAGATAAATATATTGTTAAAAGAATCATTGGTTTGCCAGGAGAAACAATTGAATATCGTGACGAACAACTATATATCGATAATAAACCTGTAGCGGAACCATTCCTAGATACGCCATACTTCCAAAAAATGGTAGAAAATGATCAAGCATTTACGCCTGATTTCGGACCGTATAAGATTCCAGAAGAAGAGTTTTTCTTAGTGGGGGATAACCGCCCGCGATCCAGTGATTCCCGTAATAACGGAATTGGATCATTCCACTATAAAAATATTGTAAGTAAGGATGTATTTGTATTATTTCCATTGAATAAAATTAGAAAAGTAGGTCATTAAATTATGAGTCAAGTACATTGGTACCCTGGTCATATGGCCAAGGCGATGCGGCTCATTGAAGAACAAGTTAAAATTGTCGACTTTGTTATTGAGTGTCGTGATGCACGTGCTCCGATTTCAACCAGTAATCCTGCATTGAATCGAGTATTGAATCAGAAAAGACGCCTTGTTATATTAACAAAAAGTGATTTAGCAGAGCCAGGCCAAAATGAAAAGTGGGTTAAACATTTAGAATCTGAAGGACATGTTGTGTTACTTCTTGATGTTCTGAAGGACCCTGTTAAAAAGTTAATTTTAGAAAAAACAGAAATAGTGATGAAAGAAAAATGGGAACGAGATAAACGTCGTGGTATTAGACCGCGTCCTGCTCGTGCTCTTATTGTTGGTGTTCCTAATGTTGGGAAATCCAGCATTATTAATAAGATTGTTTCAAAAAAAGCAGCAAGTGTTGAAAATCGTCCCGGTGTGACACAAGCCTTAAAACTGGTTAAAGTATCAGATAAGCTAGAGATTGTTGATACCCCTGGAGTCTTGTGGCCTAAATTTGAAACGGAAGAAATGGGAATTCATATTGCATTAATTGGGTCCATTAAGGAAACAGGATACCCGCTTGACTTAGTGACTGATTTTGCTAAGGATTATTTTATCGAAGCAATGCCACAAGCACTTATTTCAAGATATCAGTTGGATGGATTTGATAATTTCTATGAACAAATCGCTCGTTTTAGAGGTATGTTGGAAGCCAACAATCTTGAAGATATTGAGAAAGCAAAGCTTCATTTCTTAAGTGATGTACAAAACGGGAAAGTAGCACGGATTACATGGGATCGCTTGTAAAAGAGTTTGAATCTAAGTATTGGTGTAAGAATGAATTGGTTGTAGGAATTGATGAGGCAGGTCGTGGACCCATGGCAGGACCTTGTGTTGTTGCTGGAGTCGTATTTCCTATTGGATTTGATCATGACCTCATTAATGATTCAAAAAAGCTTTCTTCTAAGAAACGTGATGAACTGTGTGAACTCATTAAGGATAATGCCCTGTGGTATGCAATTGAGGTGGTGGATGTTGAGGCGATTGATTCTCACAACATATACCGTGCAACACAAATGGGTATGGAATTAATTACCAACACCAGTCCTGCAGCTGTCAGCCTCACGGATGCGATGCCACTTACTGAAGTTAAAATTCCGTTTGAATCTATTATTAAAGGTGATCAGCGTTCAATATCGATTGCTGCAGCGAGTATTCTAGCGAAAACCTATCGAGATGAACTTATGGTTGAATACGATAAGATCTATCCAGAATATGGCTTTGCCCAGCATAAAGGATATGGTACAGCAAAACATAAAGAAGCAATCCTAACTTATGGTCGCTGTCCCATTCATCGTAAAACATTTACTTTTAAAGATGAGTTTCAAATATCGTTTGATATTTAGGACTTATCTTTTTTAATCCTCAATTATTAGGGGTGATAAAAATGAAGTATCTTAGTTTAGCTATCCTTTATAATGGAGACTATTTTAAAATAAGAAAACATGTAGAACTTGGTAAACAAGTTCCAGAGTTTAGTTATGATGGTAAGTATGTAGAATATGGTGATGAAAGATATCCGGCAGCACTTTATCAATGTGAGTATCCTCCGTACGTTCTTTTTTATGAAGGAAACTTAGATTTATTAAACAATCCTGCGGTGGCTGTCATTGGAAATCGAAAACCGAGCGAATATAGCTTGAATGCAACTGCGAGTCTTGTGAAATCGTTGCGTTCGAATTGCGTGATAATTTCAGGTCTTGCATATGGCATCGATATTGAAGCACATAAAAATGCTCTTGATTTTAGTAGTGTTGCTGTGTTAGGGTGTGGAGTAGATGTATGTTATCCAAAAGGACATCAAAATGTCTTCGAAGAATTAAAAGCAAATCATCTCGTACTTAGTGAGTACCCAAAAGGTGTCCATCCGCAGCGTCATCATTTTCCATTTCGAAATCGAATTATTGCGGCACTAAGTAAACAAATTTATGTAATGAGCGCTACAATAAAAAGCGGAACACTTGGAACAGTTGATGAAGCGTTAAAGCTGAACCGAGAAATAATATGCTTGCCTCATCAGATTAATGACCCTACTGGAAAAGGGTGTAATTATCTTATAGAACAAGGTGCGAGTATGTTGACAAATTTAAAGGATTTATCCAATATATAAATAATAAGGGAGTGTTGTAAATGAAAAATTTGGTTATTGTGGAGTCCCCATCTAAATCAAAAACAATCGAAAAATATCTAGGACCTGATTTTGAAGTTGTTTCTTCAAAAGGTCATATTAGAGATTTGGCTACAAGAGGTAAGGATGGTCTCGGTGTAGATTTTGATAATGATTTCGAGGCAACATATAAAATAAGTAAAGATAAAAAAGATGTCGTTAAAGAGCTAAAAGCGAAAGCTAAAAAAGCAGATGCTGTTTACCTCGCAACTGACCCGGACCGTGAAGGGGAAGCTATTTCTTGGCACCTTGCAAATGAACTGGGTGTTGATATTGATCAAGAAAATAGAGTAGTCTTTAATGAAATTACGAAAGATGCTGTTTTGAAAGCATTCGAAAATCCTCGTAAAATTGATATGGATCTTGTAAAGTCACAAGAAACACGTCGTATTTTAGATCGTATTATTGGATTTAAACTTTCTAAATTGCTCCAATCAAAAATTAAAAGTAAATCTGCAGGTCGTGTTCAATCTGTTGCTTTAAAATTAATTGTAGATCGTGAAAAAGAAATTGATGCTTTTATTCCGGAAGAATACTGGACAGTCCTTGCATTCTTTGAAAATGATGGAAACCTTATTGAAACAAGTGCTGAACGTTATAAAGGTAAGAAATTAAAAATGACAAACGCTGAAGAGGCTCAAACGGTTGTGGATGCAGTTCAAGGTGATTTTGTTATTTCCAAGTTGGAGAAGAAGAATCGTAAAAAAGATTCTAAACTTCCATTTATTACATCAACACTTCAACAAGAAGCATCAACACGTCTTGGTTTCCCAGCTAAGAAAACAATGAGAGTTGCTCAAAAACTCTATGAGGGAATTGAAATGGGTGGTGATGCTGAAGGGTTAATTACCTATATGCGTACCGACTCAACACGTTTAAGTCAAACTTTTGTTGATGATGCAAAAGCATTAATTCTTGAGAGCTATGGTAAAGAATATGTTGGTAAATACCGCCAAGGTAAGAAAACTGAAAACACACAAGACGCTCACGAGGCTATTCGTCCTACAAACGTAAATCGTACTCCCGATTCCGTGAAATCGTATCTTACTAATGATGAGTATAAATTGTACCGTTTTATTTACTATCGTTCTCTGGCTTCATTAATGGCTCCAGCTGTTTTTGATGCAGTAAGTGTTGAATTTACACAAAATGATTATGACTTTAATGGTAGCGGGTCAACTCTTAAATTTGATGGTTATCTAAAAGTATACGATTATGAAAAATCTACAGATAAATTGCTTGGTGAACTTGATGAATCTAAAGCATACAAATCACAAAAGATTGATCCAGAACAACACTTTACGCAACCACCATCACGCTTTACTGAAGCGCGACTTATTAAAGAGCTTGAAGAATTAGGAATTGGACGTCCAAGTACCTATTCTATGATCTTGGAAACAATTGTGTATCGTGCGTATGCAACATTTGGTGCTGTATCTGAAACTTCAAAAACGAAAGTATTTAAGCCTACAGAGCAAGGCGTGCTAACGAACGATAAGTTACAAGATCACTTTGAATCAATTATTAATGTTCACTATACTGCCAATATGGAAGAAGAATTAGACTTAATTGCTGAAGGTAAAAAAAACAACGTCGAAGCGCTACAACGTTTTGTTGATAAATTCTACCCATTGCTTGAAGAAGCTGATGAAAAGATGGAAAAAATTGAAGCGGAAAAAGTTGGCGAAGAATGTCCAGAATGTGGCGGTGAACTTGTTTATCGATTTGGACGTTTTGGAAAATTTGTCGCTTGTTCTAACTTCCCGGAATGCCGTTATAATCGTGCGTTAGACGGAACGAAGAAAGAAGCACCAGAACCTACTGGCGAGGAATGTCCAGAATGTGGCAAACCATTAGTGAAACGCAAGAGTCGTTATGGTACATGGTTTGTAGGTTGCTCAGGATTCCCAAAATGTCGTTATATTCAACCTAATGAAAAGAAGAAAAAGGAAGAAACTGAGAATGAAGAAACAGCAAGTTAGAGTTATTGGTGCTGGTTTAGCTGGAAGTGAGGCTGCCTACCAACTTGCTAAAAAAGGATATCAAGTCGAATTAGTAGAAATGCGCTCTGTCAAAATGACACCAGCGCATGTTACTGAAAATTTTGCTGAGCTTGTATGTTCAAATTCATTTCGATCCAATGACATCACGAATGCCGTGGGACTATTGAAAGAAGAAATGAGACTTCTTGATAGTATTATTATGAAACAAGGAGATCTGCATCAGTTGCCTGCAGGTAGTGCTCTTGCAGTAGACCGTGACGGATTTAGTGAGAGTGTCACAAATCAATTGAAGTCTATGGATAATATAACTTTTGTTAACCAAGAATTCGTTGAATTTGATAATATGCCTACAATAGTTGCAACAGGACCCTTAACTTCTGATACATTTTCAAAGTATCTTATGAATTATCTTGGACAATCTGAGCTTCACTTTTATGATGCAATTGCGCCAATCGTGTCCGTCGATAATATTAATTTTGATATTGCTTACCGTAAATCCCGTTATGATAAAGGTGACGGTCAAGACTACATTAACTGTCCTATGACTAAAGATGAATTTTTCGCATTCTATGATGCAATCCTTCGATCAGAAGAAGCACCTATGCGTGAATTTGAGGATGTTAATGTTTTTGAAGGGTGTATGCCTGTGGAAGTGATGGCCAAGCGCGGTATGAAAACAATGTTATTTGGGCCTTTGAAACCCGTAGGTTTAGAAAAACCAAATGGTTCAAAACCATATGCCGTTGTACAATTAAGACAAGATAATGCAGCGGGATCACTTTATAATCTCGTCGGTTTTCAAACGCGACTTAAATGGGGAGATCAAAAGAAAGTTATTCAATTAATACCAGGACTTGAAAATGTTGAAATCGTACGTTATGGTGTTATGCATCGAAATACATTTATCAAGTCACCGTTAATATTAAATCGTCACTACCAAACTTTAAAAAACTCCAATCTATTCTTTGCGGGTCAAATTAGTGGTGTTGAAGGATATGTTGAATCGGCAGCAAGTGGATTATTTGCAGCATTGAATATGATACAACATCTTGAAGAGAAACCACTGATAGAGTTATCATCAGAAACAATGATGGGATCGATGGCGAATTATGTTGCAAATGCGAATCCTCACCAATTTCAACCTATGAATGCGAACTTTGGGCTTATTGCGAACCGTCTCAAAGATCGTGAAGAAATGGCTGAGAGAAGCATCACTCATATTAAGGAACTCATTGACACAATATCTTAAAGAATTCATGAGACATATTGCGATTACCAATACATCATCAGAACATACTGCCGATGCTTATTATCGAGATGTGTCTCAGTTTTTAGAATTTATTGGTTCGCATAATGTTCTAGAAGTCGATGACAAACTAGCATACTCGTATTTAAATGAACTGTATGAATCAGGATTGTCATCAGCCAGTGTTGCCCGTAAAATTTCCTCGCTGCGATCTTTTTATAAATTTTTGCAACAAAATTATGGCGCTTTAGCAAACCCATTTATTCATATTAAAATTCGGAAGCAAAGTCGCAAGTTGCCACAGTTTTTAATGTTTGATGAAATCGAGAAACTACTATTAAGTTGTGATGACTCTAATTTAGGAATTCGTAATCAGATTTTAATTGAGCTTATGTACGCCTGTGGGCTTCGTGTAAGCGAAGTATGCAATCTTAAGTGTAAAGACATTGATACTAGCGAGAGAGTCGTAAGAGTTATCGGTAAGGGGAATAAAGAGCGGATATTGTTCTACTATGACGCCTTGAATCCGAAACTCATGAATTATCTGAATGTTGTTCGTCCCAAACTTTCTAAAACAGGCGAAGATTTTGTTTTTGTGAATGGACAAGGAAAACCTTTGACAACGCGCGGAGTTCAATATATTCTAGAAAAACAATCAGAGAAAGCTGGATTAAAAATAAATGTACATCCTCATATGCTAAGGCATAGCTTTGCAACACATCTTCTAGATAATGGGGCAAGCTTGAGAATTGTTCAAGAACTACTTGGACATGAATCGTTAAGCACCACTCAGATCTATACGCATGTAAGTATGAAAAGAATTAAAGATGCTTATGATGAGGCCATGAAAAATCTACCTCTTGATTAATCCCATAATCTAACATTAATTCGAAGATGTTCTAACATATTAATTATGTATAGTTATACATGTAAGAGGCAGATCCTCTTATAAATATGATAAACTCTTCTCCTAAAAGATTCATACCCCATATGAAACTTATCATATAAACTTTCCCTAAAAAATTGAGGCCGCTATAATGGCCTTTTTTTTCTGGAGTTCATGAGATGAGTTCCCATAATCTACCACGAAGAGAGCAATGTTCTACCATAATTAAGTTGTATAGTATTCATTGTAAGAGGACCCCATCTCTTGCGCATATGATAAACTCTTCTCCTAAAAGATTCATACCCCATATGAATTCTTATCATATAAACTTTCCCTAAAAGTTAAGGCCGCTATAATGGCCTTTTTTTTCTGGAGTTCATGAGATGAGTTCCCATAATCTACCACGAAGAGGGCAATGTTCTACCATAATTAAGTTGTATAGTATTCATTGTAAGAGGACCCCATCTCTTGCGCATATGATAAACTCTTCTCCTAAAAGATTCATACCCCATATGAATTCTTATCATATAAACTTTCCCTAAAAATTGAGGCCACTATAATGGCCTTTTTTTTCGCTTGCATTAAGTTGTTCGCAAAGTTAAGATTGTGACAGGAGGAATTTGCGATGGATAGAATTGTTGGTTTGATTGAAAATAACGATGAGATTATGGCGATACTTCGTATCGTTGAAAAATTTGATTTGAAGCAAGGGTGTCTCTGTGCAGGTACAATACGAAATTATATTTGGGATACCCTGTGTCATCATCAATTTGAAATCATTTCTGATGTCGATGTCGTTTTCTTTGATCCATCTGTTAGCTATGAAGAAACATTAGAGATCCAAGAGAGATTTCTTAGCGAATATCCACAATACGACTGGGAAGTCAAAAATGAGTGTCACATGCATCTCTATAATGGATACAGAGATCCGTTCATATCAGTGGAGGATGCAATTGGTGCATTTCCAGAAACATGTACTGCAATTGCAGCACGAATCCGTGAAGGGAAAGTGGAAGTTATTGCACCTCATGGTGTGGAAGACTTATTAAATTTAGTTATTTCGCCAACACCAGAGTATAAAGTTGGATCGGGTAAGCACGAAGTATTCCTAAAACGAGTAAAAACAAAGAAGTGGGAAGAAAAATGGAAAGAATTAGTGATACTCCCATAATCTAACATTTTCTTATCGCATTAATTACACACAAGAAGCGTATATTATTAAGTGTAAGAGGGATATGACTCTTGCACATATGATAAACTCTTCTCCTAAAAAGATATTCATAGCCCCTTATGAATATTTATCATATAAATAATTTTTCCCCTAAATAAAGGCCTCTATAATAATGGGCCTTTTTTAGATTGTGAAACTGTAATATTTATATCATTCCCACAATATACCATTAAGAGAGCAATATTCTACCATAATTAAGTTGTATAGTATTCATTGTAAGAGGACCCCATCTCTTGCGCATATGATAAACTCTTCTCCTAAAAGATTCATACCCCATATGAAACTTATCATATAAACTTTCCCTAAAAAATTGAGGCCGCTATAATGGCCTTTTTTTTCTGGAGTTCGGGAGATGAGTTCCCATAATCTACCACGAAGAGAGCAATGTTCTACCATAATTAAGTTGTATAGTATTCATTGTAAGAGGACCCCATCTCTTGCGCATATGATAAACTCTTCTCCTTAAAGAATTCATACCCCATATTAATCCTTATCATATATAAATTAATCTTTCCCTTAAAAGAAAAAAGGCAACTTATAATCTGATAAGCTCCCCTTAAAGTAGACACCCGAAATAAATAAAAACGGGTACTACAAAAAGGAGGAGCTTTTTCTATGGGTAGAAAGAATAAATATCCAGCGGAAATAAAAGAACAAGTAGTTAAAGAATATTTGAACGGCATAAAAGGTGCAATGGAAATATCCCAAGAATTATCGATTAATCCTGGGACATTGCGTAGATGGGTGAAAAAATACCAAATCGTCGGTGTTGAAGCATTCTCATATAAACCTCGAAATAAAAGTTATTCGAAAGAACTTAAGGAATCTGCTATTCAAGATTACCTTGAAGGACTAGGTTCTCTCGCAGATATTATTATCAAATACGATATAAGTTCCGATGAGGTTTTGCGTGGATGGATAAACAAGTATAATAGACTTGAAACCATAAAGGATTACGATCCTAAAGGAGAAGTCTATATGACAAAAGGTAGAAAAACAACGATTGAAGAACGTCAAGAAATTGTCGCACATTGTATTGAACATGACTACGATTATAAGGGAACCGCCGAGCTCTATGGTCTTTCCTATGCTCAAGTTTACCAGTGGGTTCAAAAATATAACGAGATAGGATATGAAGGGCTTCTTGATAAACGTGGCAAACGAAAACAAGAAGATCAACTCAGTAATGAAGAACGTTTAGAACGTAAAATCAAACAACTCGAAAGAGAACTTGAACTGAAAGAACGTGAGAATATTCTATTAAAAAAAGTGAAGGAAATAGAAGGGCGGCGATATTCTCCAAAGCAAAACAAGAAGTAAAGTATCTTGCCGTGCAAGAACTTCATTATAAACATGGTTGGAGCATTCAATGGATGTGTAAGGTACTTAAAATCGCAAGAAGCAGTTATTATAAATGGACGCACCGTGTTGAAACAAGCAATGAAATTGAGAATCATGAGCTTTGTAATCTCATTCTTGATTATGATGAAATGTTTGGACATATCTTAGGTTATCGACGAATGACAGATTGGATTAATGAACTTAATAGAGTTCATTATAACCCAAAGAGGATTCATAGACTCATGAAGATGCTGGGTGTGAAATCAGTGATTCGTCAAAAGTCTAAAAAGTATTCACGAAGCACTCCTGAAATCACAGCTGAAAATATTTTAAATCGTAATTTCTTTGCTTCTAGACCAAATGAAAAATGGTTGACAGATGTCACAGAATTTAAGATTAAAGGTTCAGGTAAGAAGCTGTATCTCAGTGCGATTATTGATCTTTATGATTTGAGTATTGTGGCGTACCACATAAGTGATCGTAACAATAATCAACTTGTGTTTGATACTTATCATAAAGCTATCACGAGATATCCAGAGGCAAAGCCTTTATTTCACAGTGACCGAGGATTCCAATATACAAGTAGGGTATTTAGAAAACAGCTAGAAGATCAAGGAATGATACAAAGTATGTCTAGAGTGGGACACTGTATTGATAATGGTCCTATGGAAGGATTCTGGGGAACTATCAAATCAGAAATGTACTATCCTAATGAATTCAATACTAAAAGCGAGTTAAAGAAAGCAATTGATGCGTATATTGATTTTTATAACAACAAGAGACTTCAAAAACGATTTAAAAACAAAACACCAATGATGGTTCGAACTGAAGCATTAGGATCAGAGACACCTATAAGTTATTCAATTCCAACCAACAAGAAAATTGAAGCTTATTGGTCAAACATTAGAGAAAAGCAAATGCAGGCGACTGTAGCATAAGAAAAGATGATTCATCGTAAAGCGATAAATCATCTTGGGTATTTTATTTATTTCACCTGTCTACTTGACAGGGAGCAGTTCAATCGCCTTTTTTCTTTTTGTTTGCATGCAATTCAATTCCTAAGAAAATCCCACTTTAAATTGGCTATTTCGTTTGACAATCGAAATCATTTTCTCTATAATTAAGTAGCGTTAAAAAGTAGGTGAGAGTATGATATTTAATAGAATGGATTTGGATCACTTAAAGACTCCGAATTTCGAAGTCCGCGAAGCGATTGAGATTGATTCAGAAATTATTGAGAATCATCCTCGATGCACTGCTTTGCGTGATATCTTCGCAGTAGGTCATATGTACTATGATAGTCATTCTTCAACATTGATTGCAGATATATCAATTGAAGGGATTATGACAGTGCCTTGTGCTATAACATTGAATCCCTTTGACATTGACTTTTCTACAAGAGTATCTGAAGTTTTTAGCTTCGATTCAGTAGATGCGGAAGCGGAAGACGAAGGTATAATTGAAGTTGATGGAGAAGAGCTTGATATGACTCCTTATATAGTAGGGGCAATACTTGCTGAAGTTCCACTAAAAGCTATAGATCCTAACTTGGATGAATATCCAAAAGGTGATGGCTGGATCGTAATGACTGAAGAAGATTATATTAAAGAAAAAAGTCAACAAATAGATCCAAGACTTGCTAAATTGAAAGATTTCAAATTAGATTAACCAAACGGAGGTGAAATCATGGCAGTTCCAAAAAGACGAACATCAAAAGCTCGAAAAGCAAAACGTCGTACACACTATAAATTACCTAATGTTACATTGGTAAAAGATCCTCAAACAGGAGAATGGTCAGTACCACACCGCGTAAACCGCGCAGATGTTAAATAATAAAATTGTCTTGGCTTGCCAAGATTTTTTTATGTGATTTTGTGGGAGTATTATGAAAGAAAGGTGATTAAATGAATAAAAATCATAGAGTCATTGCCCCAATATGCGTATTGGTATCAATGGTAATATTACTTGTTGCATTATTCACTATGAGGTTTATTCCGTTGAGAATTCGATTGTTAATCTTATTCTCTATCATTGCAATTACGATGGTAATCATGATTGTGACAAAAAAATCGGTGTGGCGATATCTTTTATCGGCACTCATAATCATTGTAAGTATCGCCTTAGTCTCAGTTCAATGGGTTGTCAATGATATTTCTGATACGAAAGACTTTGAGGTTGTTGAGTACTCAGTTTATCAACTTAATGAAAATGTGAATCATTCACTTAAGGTCATTGGTGTCTTTGGAGTTAAAGAGAATCATGAATCTGAAATTCAAAAAGCATATCTTGATAAAGAAATAGAGTATCGTGCGTTTCCCACACTGGCATCAATGCTTGATGCCCTTTACGGAAATGAGATTGACGCTCTGATAATTAATAAAACAATTCTTGCAGATATTTCAACGCTGCGACCAAAGTTTGCGAATGAAGCAACA
The DNA here is from genome assembly GCF_014396165.1 of Erysipelothrix inopinata. GTDB lineage: Bacteria > Bacillota_I > Bacilli_A > Erysipelotrichales > Erysipelotrichaceae > Erysipelothrix > Erysipelothrix inopinata. The sequence continues at coordinate 1,956,409 of NZ_CP060715.1, read as the reverse complement.
TCTGTTGATTCATTTACATTTAAAGAACCCCGAGTTTCAATTGCTAAAGAAGTGGATGTTACCAAAGAATCCTTCATTATCTACTTAAGTGGAATTGATGTATTTGGTGATGTAGTGAGTCGTTCACGATCGGATATGAATTTGCTGCTAGTTATAAATCCGGCAACGCATAAAGTTCTTTCGGTTACCACGCCACGAGATACATACTTGCCTCTAGGCTGTGAAACGAAAGCTTATGATAAACTAACTCATGCTGGTATCTATGGTGTTGCATGCTCTGTTAAAACACTTGAGAAGTTTTACGGTGTTGATATCAATTATTACATGAGATTAAATTTCACGGGACTTGTTGAAATCGTGGATGCTCTTGATGGTGTTGATGTGTTATCTCACTATACCTTTGATACCGACGGAGGATTTCATTTTACCGAAGGGATGAATCATGTAAATGGTGAGCAGGCCTTATCGTTTGCCAGAGAACGTGACCACATCGATTATGGGGATGTGTCACGAGGAATGCATCATCAAGAATTAGTGAAGGCTATCTTTATGAAGAGTGTTTCTCCACAGTTTTTAATGAAAACTCCGCAATTATTTCAAAAAATACGTTATATGATCGATACGAATTTATCGGATTATAACTTATCGCGATTAATTGCAGAACAAATTGATAATAATGGTGTATGGCAGTTTGAAGAAGTGAGTTTGAGTGGTACAGGGGATATGCAACCAACGTACAGTCAAGATGATAACTTTAAATATTACGTCTCATGGCCAGACACAGATAGCCTTGCTGAAATTAAAATTAGAATTTCAGAAGTGATGAATGAGAAGGTGGTTGAAGATGGAGCGTAATTCCACAAGATTTCTAAATGCTTTTGTTGAAGTTGAACGAATTATGAAACGTGAATTGAAAATTGATCATGCTTCATTTTCTAAATTAGTAGCTGTAGCTGCTAAGAAAAATGTCATTATTAAGAAAAATCAAATGGATCTCATCGACTATGCTCAGTTACGAAATGCCATTGTGCATAGTCGTGTCGGATATGAAGAAGTTATCGCAGAACCACATCTTGAAGTGGTTGAACACCTTGAATCAATTGCGAAGCAACTTACAGAACCAAAAAGGATTCGTGAAGTCATTCAAGGAAAAGTGTATTGTGCTGATATTGATGATGATTTAAAAGAAATTATCAAAACTCAAGAGGAAAAAAACTATTCGGTTGTTCCGGTTTATGTGGGAGAGCGCTATGTAGGAATTTTGCATTCTCGTCTTTATCAACGTTATCTTGGTTTGAATGCAAATGAGATTATCGATCTCAATACATTATCAATTTCTGAGGTTTTGAAATGTGATGTGGATGATGAACGTGTGATGTTTGTATCATCGCATGAGACAATTTTAGAGGTTGTGGATCGTTATGAACGACTCCATGATAAAGGAAAAGTACTGATTGCTATTCTGATAACAGAGGATGGAAAACTATCGCAACCACCTCTTCATATTTTAACGGCTGTAGATATGCCAAAATTGATTCGTGAACTTGAATAAACACGCATAAACGTGTAAACTTAATAAGGGTTAACACAAGTATAAAAGGAGTTCTTATGAAAGAATATTTCGTGATGAATAATGCTTCATTGAAGCGTTATAATACATTAAGATTAGACGTAATGGCGGAAACAATTGTTTTACCGCATACATTACAAGGATTTGCTGATGCATTAAAAGAATATAAAGATAGAAAAATAGTTATTATTGGAAATGGATCTAATATTGTGTTCTCACAAGATAGTTATGGCGATGACACTGTCTTCATCGTAACCGTTCTTTTAAACAATATTGAGATCAAAAATAATGAAATTGTTGTGGAAAGTGGTGCTCGTTTAAATCGCTTATCTTGGTTTGCGTGTGAACAGTCATTAGGAGAAATGGAATTCTTAGAAGATATTCCAGGAACTATTGGTGGTGCACTCATCATGAATGCCGGACAATGGCAATATTCAATTGGACAATATGTAAAATGGATTGATGTCTATAACTATGAGACAGAGCAAATTGAACGTGTTGTTCCTGATGAAGGATTCTTCGGATATCGTTATTCACGCTTAAATGAAATGCCTGTTTATGTATTGGGTGCTGGTTTAAAAACATTGCCAGGTGATTACAACGAGGCACTTGAAAAAATGCTTTATTATCGCCATGAACGTTATGTTAAACAACCCCGAAATTATGCAAATGCAGGAAGTGTCTTCAAACGTCCAAAGGATAAAGAAGGAAACTCACTTTATGTTTGGAAGTTATTCGATACTGTAAACCTCCGTGGTTATAAAGTTGGGGATGCTATGGTATCTGAAAAACATCCTGGCTTTATTGTGAACACAGGTAATGCAAGTGTTCATGATATGCATGCGGTTATTAACGAATGTAAAAAGAGAGTTTCTGAAGAGTTTGATGTCGAACTCGAATTAGAATGGAAAGTAATCTAATATGAAGAAAAGTACCATTATTGTCATGTTTATTGCTGTTATCGCTAAGGTCTTAGGATTTATTAGAGATATCACATTAACATCGCTCTTCGGATTTGGGGCTGAGACTGCTGCTTATCAAGCTGCTGTTTCCATCCCAAGTGTGATCTTGACAGTAGTTGGGGCGGCCCTCATTTCGGGAATCATCCCAATGTTAACGCGCATTATGCACGAAGACAAAGACCGTGGTGAACGCTTTGCATCCAATGTCTTGAACATTATGATGCTCTTTGCTGCTTTGGTATCAGCATTCATGTTTATCTTACCGGAACTTGCCGTAAAAATGGTTGCAAGTGGATTGAGTGATCAAGGTGTCATCTATGCAGCTTCGTTTGTTAGAACGTTTGCCTTGGGTACATTCTCGGTAGCCCTACTCCAACTTGGTACAGGTTACTTAAACGTTAAGAACAGCTTTGCAGCACCTGCTGCGGCAGGAATACCGATCAACATTGTTGTTATCATTGGTATTTTCCTCAGTAGTAAATCTGGCAACTTACAAGTACTTGCTTATGCTCAACTCTTTGGGTTCATTTTACAAGCGGGGTTAATCTTATATGCCATGAAGAAAAATGGTTTCAAGTATACAGCGGTTATTGATTTTAAAGATCAAGATCTTCGAATCATGATGGCACTTGCTTTACCACTCTTCTTATCATCATTCCTAGGTCAATTGAATGATGTTATTATGAAAAACTTATCGACCTTCTTCTATCCCGATGGTGATAAAGGTTATGTATATATGACATCTGCTACAAAGCTTGTGGGTTTTGTTCAAGGAATATTCCTTGTCTCAATTCTTCAAGTTACATTTCCAACTATTGCAAAGAATGTAGTTGATGGCAATAACAAGATGTTAAATAAATCAATTAATGAAGCAATCTTAATGATTTCATTATTTGTTTTCCCAGCTGTTGTTGGATTTATAACACTAGCAAATGAAATTGTGTCATTTGTTTACCTAAGAAATGCAACGACACCTGCTGATATAAAAGCGATTGTTCCGGTATTTGTCTGTTACTCTTTGGTTCTATTTTCGCAAGCAATGCGTGATCTTATGATCCGTATACACTTTGCTTATCAAGATATGAAGAATCCGGTTAAGAGTCACATTCTATTTTCAATCGTTTTCATTGGTTTAATGTTCTTGTTCGGTAATCTCTTGATGCCATTTGGGCACGGACTATCAGGGTTGTCGCTAGCCTATGTTGTAGCAGCAACCGTAACATGTATACCGCTTTATAAAACAATGAAGAAACATGTCGGTAAATTGTACTTGAAGTACATTCGTTCTGACTTCTTAAAAATTCTCTTAAGTTCTATTTTGATGGGAGTGGTTATCTTATTGTTAAGACCCCTCATGGGAGCATTCTTACCAGCTAAGATTTCACTCATTGTAATTATTGTGATTGCATTGATTTTCTATATTGTAATCCTTGTGGTATTTAAAACCCGATTTGCAATGTCACTTCTCGCAACAATCTTAAGACTTGAACAATAATTGACAGAAACACATTCTAATTGAGAATGTGTTTTTCTTTTTGTACACCGTAGAACTTCATAACCATACATTTATTATATGGGATTAAGTATCTTAATATCGGCATAATTCAGAAGGGTTTAACCTAAAATGATAAAATCAGGCTTATAAACGGGCTTTTACGCTTATTTCTTTATGAAAACCATCATAAAATCACCATTTTCTTACTTAAACTAACTTTAGTTCGCTAAAGTTAGTTTTTATTTAAGTGAAAAATAGATGAATTTAACGGGTGATAGTTCCAAATAATATATAGTTGTGATAGAATAGTGGTACGAAGTGGATGAAAGTGGTGGAAAGTGGGGCGATTTTGGTGTTTATTGGAGAATATCAACACAATATAGATACAAAAGGTCGCATCATTGTACCAGCTAAGTTTCGTGATGAACTGGGAGAAGTGATGATTGTTACCAGATGGCTTGATGGCTGTCTTGCAATTTACACTATGGAACAGTGGCAACAAGTTTACGAAAACTTAAAGAAACTGCCTTCAACCAAACGTGAAGCAAGAATGTATACCCATATGATTATGTCAAAAGCAGCAGAGTGTGAAATGGATAGCCAAGGAAGAATTCGTATTCCTTCTCATCTAACACAAGAAGCTCACTTAACTAAAAATTGTGTTCTCGTTGGAGTTAGTGATCATGTTGAAATTTGGGATAAAGAACGTTGGGATGCTTATTATGAAACAGCAAGCGAAAATTTTGAAGAAATCGCGGAATCGCTAACGGAGTTTTTTGAATGAAACATATATCAGTCATGTTAAATGAGTCGTTGGACTTACTAAATATTAATCCTGAGGGTGTCTATATTGACGCTACTTTGGGAGCAGGTGGTCATAGCTTGGAAATCTGCAAACGACTTACAACAGGGAAGCTTATTTGTTTTGACAAAGACGCGGATGCCATTGTGAGAGGAACTCAAAGACTTGAAGCATATCAAGATAAAGTAACTTTGGTTCATAGTAGCTATACAGATCTTAGACAAACATTAGATCAGATGGGAATCGATGAAGTCGATGGAGTACTCTTTGATTTAGGTGTCTCATCACCACAGTTTGATGATGCTGCTCGCGGCTTCAGTTATCGTTTTGATAGCAAATTAGATATGAGAATGGATCAGAGTCAAGCTTTAAGTGCTTATGTGATTGTGAATGAATATGAAGAGGATGAGTTAGTCAGAATCTTTAAAGACAACGCAGAGGAGCGTTACGCTAAGCGTATTGCTTCAGAAATTATAAAGGCAAGACCTGTTGAGACAACATTTGATCTCGTAGATATTATTAAAAAATCGTATCCTTCAAAGGAACTTAAAAAAGGGCATCCTGCTAAAAAGGTATTCCAAGCACTCCGCATTGAAGTTAATGATGAGTTTGGAGAAGCAAGAGATGCAATTAATCAAGCAATACACAGTATTAAGCCAAAGGGTCGTGTAGTGGTAATTACATTCCACTCACTCGAAGATCGCATGGTTAAAAATATCTTTAACACTTATGGAAAACCTCCGAAAGTAAATCCGAGAATTCCAGTCATTGTTGAAGATAGTGTCAATTATCAATTAATTAAAAAGGGGATAAAACCAAGTATTGAGGAACTCGAAGATAACAATCGAGCACACAGCGCAATACTAAGGTGTATAGAAAGGGTGAAGTAATATGGCAAAGCATGTCGTAAAGAAAAAGAAAAGAACAATACGTTGGAGTGGTATGATTGGATTCGTTTTTACGATTGCCATTCTTGCTTCTTTCATTACGCAAACCGTGGTTAAAACTCAAAATGCCAAAATAACTATTGAAGTACAAAAGGCTAAACAAGAGATGGCATCGGTCAATGAAGATAATGAGAAATTAACAACTGAAATTCAAAAATTAACAGATTTCGCACGAATTTCCCAAACAGCACAAGACGCTGGACTTAAAGAACAACAAAATACGTTTAAAGTTCAAGGAGAGGCAACTACAACGCCAGAAAAGGGTGAGTAGTTTTGAGACGCAGTGCAAATTTTAAAGTATTAATGCTTTCAATCATTATGGCACTTCTGTTTCTAACAGTAGGTGTCAATGTTTTTGTAATGACGATATTTGGTCATCATTTTAACTCTGGACAAAACATTAAAAAGGTTACTGAAGGGGTTAGTATTGTATTACGTCCGATTCATGCGGAACGTGGAAAAATTAAAGATAGAAATGGAAATATTATTGCTCAAGATGTCACAACCTATACACTTGATGCAAAATTAGATACAACGCGTTTTAATGGAGATAAAACACCAGCACACGTAGTTGATAAAGAAGCGACCGCCGATGCAATATCTGAAATAGTGGGAATTGATCGTGCCGATGTTATGGCTCAATTAAATTCGACGTCACTTCAAGTGGAATTTGGTCAAAAAGGGAAGTATATTACAGCTGATCAAAAGGCTGCTCTTGAAGAAACAAAATTACCCGGTCTTGGATTCACGCCGATTATTGCGAGAATCTATCCTAATAATGAATTTGCTTCAGAACTTATTGGATTCGCAAAATATGATGAGTCTGAAAATGTTCGAAATATTAAAGGTCAAATTGGGATTGAAGCTTATTATGATAACTATTTACTTGGTAAAAACGGTAGTGAAACATTCCCTAAAACTGCGGGTGGTTACTTCATCGATGATAAACAAGTGATTCGAGAAGAACCTAAGAATGGCTCGGATATTAAGTTAACACTTGATCGTTCGATTCAAGATGCATTGTCGCAAGCATTACATGGAATGTTGGAAGATCCAAAAGTTCGTGCAGAAAAAGCTTGGGGTATTGTTGTAGAAGCAGATACAGGGAAAATTTTGGGATGGGGCCAAGCGCCATCATTTGATCCAAATGTTCTTGATATCAGTGAATACTTAAACTATGTGTCACAATCAACGTATGAGCCGGGTTCTACTATGAAAACCTTCACGGTTGCCGCTGCAATTGAAGAGGGTGTATGGCCAGATGAACAATCATTCTATTCTGGACCTTTCTATGTAGGGGTTAAAGATGGTAAAGGGGTACGTCTTCCTTCGCCTACTGGATCGATTCATACGATTACCAATGCTCAAAACATAAACTACGGAGATATTTCCTATAATTATGGTTATGTCCAAAGTTCGAACGTTATGATCTCAGAGTTATTAACAAGTCATTTAGATCCACTTAAATTTAAAGAGTACAAACATAAACTGGGATTCCATAAAGTTGTCGGTACAGATTTAGTTCCTGAAAGTGAAGGGGTGGAAGTACCGGAAAGACCTCTTGAGTTAATAACAGATGGATTTGGTCAGGGATCAACGGTAACCATGTTACAAATGGCTCAAGCTTATACGTCTATCATGACTGATGGAACAATGGTAAAACCTTATGTTGTGGAGTCAATCTCAGATCCTCAAACTGGACAAGTTCAATACGAGGGGAAAACTGAGAAAATTGGGAAAATATTCAAAGACTCTACTTCCAAAAAAATGAGAGATTTAATGCGTGATGTTGTTGCTCCTGGAGGATCAGCAATGCGTTTTGAAGTCGAAGAGACAGAAGTCATTGCTAAAACAGGGACTGCACAAAAAGTTGAGAATGGTATTTATTCTCCTACAGACTATATTTTTTCATCGGTAGTTGGATTCCCTCACGATAATCCAAAATACATTGTTTATACAGCTTATGAAGCAAAAATGGGACATAGTATTGATGCATCGGCTGTTTATGTTAAAGATATTGTGAAGAAAGTAGTTGCTACTGACAAGTACACACAAGTCGGTGGTGGTGATGTTGAGCAAATAAAAACGGATTATGTTATGAATGTTGTGAACTATGATGTAGAAAGCGCAACAAATAATTTAAAAGAAAAAGGTTACCAACCTGTGGTTATTGGTCAAGGAAATACTGTAATTAGTCAAGTTCCGTCCTCTAAACAGCAGGTTATAAGTAATGAGCGTATTCTCTTATTAACAAATGGAGAATCGATAACCGTACCAGACTTTACAGGCTGGTCGCGAAAAGAAATGACAAACTTCTGGGCTATAACGGGAATTCAAGTTGAAATGAGTGGTTCAGGATTTGTAAAAGATCAATCCATTCCAGCAGGAAGTGTGATTACTAAAGATCAAGTCATCAGTGTTAATTTAAGGTGATATTTGGTATAATAAGAAACTGAAATGAAATAAGGAGAAGGTAATATGGTAATCGGTATCGTAGCAATGTTTGTATCTTTTGTGGTAGCCCTTGTGGTCTATCCAAAATTTATTAAAGCATTACAAAAAATGGATGTAAAACAGCAAATTAGTGAGTATGCTCTCGAAGAGTTTAAAAATAAAAAGAAAACACCAACTTTTGGAGGGGTAATCTTTGTACTCGTACCTATTCTTGTTGCGATAATTTTTAATGGATTTAAGATGAATGCAGAATTGTTTCTTCTCTTATTTATTTACTTCGCTTATGCTTTAATTGGTTTTGTTGATGATTATAAAATTGTGAAAGAAGGGAAAAACGATGGAATCTCTCCACGTGCTAAATTCTTATCACAATTAGTATTAGCAGTTGTATTCTATGTTATCTATCAAGCAATTGGAGGCGATAATACAATTGTCATTCCTTTTGTTGATAAACCATGGGATATCGGACTTCTATATCTACCATTCGTTATGTTAGTACTTTCTGGAACATCCAATGCAGTAAATCTTACAGATGGTATGGATGGTCTTGCAGGCGGTACAGCATTAATAGCATTTGTTCCATTTGCTTACTTTGCATTTGCAGATGGTAACTACGGTATGTTTATGTTCATTCTTACAATTATCGGATCATTGATTGCTTACCTTGTTTATAACCGTAAACCCGCTCAAATTATCATGGGTGACGTTGGTTCCTTATCATTAGGTGCCGTCCTTGGTTCAATCGCAATTCTACTACACAAAGAAATTCTCCTTGTTGTTGTAGGGGGTGTATTTGTATTCGAAACACTCTGTGTTATTATTCAACGAACATCATGGAAATTGCGTCATAAACGTGTATTCCGTTATACACCGATTCACTATAGCTTTACACTGAGTGGATGGAAAGAAAAAGATGTTGTGAACTTCTTCTATATTTTAGGGCTCATTTTTATGGTTATTGGATTTGCCCTTAACGCATTATCATGAAGGCATTAATAATTGGCGGCGCACGATCGGGTTTAGGTTGTGCGCGCTTATTAAATCAACAGGGCTATGATGTCACACTTGCCACCAATTCTGACTTTTCCGAGAGAAGCGAAATTGAAGCATTAGGTATCAAAGTATTGTTAGACGATAAGGACATGTCCCTTGTCGACGCTTACGACGTAGTTGTGAAAAATCCGGGAATACCCAATGACCACCCGCTTGTATCGCAATTTGACACGGTTCTTAATGAAATCGAAATTGCATCCATGTTTTCATCAAGCTATGATTACTATGCTATTTCAGGAACAAATGGTAAGACGACAACAACGACCTTACTCTATGAAATGTTAAAAGAGAAATCAGATAGTGCCATGCTTGCTGGTAATGTTGGATACGCTTTAAGTCAACGTGTGTATGAAATAGGAAATGAGAAATGTGATGTCGCATTAGAAATCTCAGCTTTCCAAATGGAAGGAACACCGACATTCTCACCTAAAGTATATGCGCTTCTCAACCTCAGTCCAGATCACATGGATCGCTATGAAGAAGTTGATGATTACTATCTCGCAAAATGTAAGATTCTTCCTCGTGTTGGATTGTTTGTGAGAAACTTTGATGATAAGAATATTATGAGACTAACAAAGAATTTTGAAGGACCATGTATTAATATCTCCCTCGATAATACTGAAGCAGATGTTTATCGCCAAGGAAAACAAGTAATATACAAAGGCTCTGTTTTATTTGACATTGACGAATTGAAAATTGTGGGTGATCACAATATCATGAACGCCATGTTTGCCTGCATTCTTGCATTGGAGGCAGGTGTCACACTAAACCAGATACAAACGGTTCTCTACTCATTCGTTGGTGTAGAGCATCGTATCGAGTTTGTTAGAGAACTTCGAGGGGTACGATACTATAATGATTCAAAAGCAACAAATCCTGAATCTACAGAAGTTTGTCTGAAAGCTTTTGATAAACCGATTCTATTATTGGCTGGGGGTTATGATAAACATATCTCATTTGATTTGTTAAAACCTTATACACCAAAATTAAAAAAAATATATTTATTTGGCGATAGCGCCTTACAATTAAAAGAAATTTGGCCTGAGGCAATTATCGTGGAAACGATGATTGAAGCAATAAATCTTGCATCAAATGATGCTGTAAGTGGTGATGTTGTCGTCTTGTCACCAGCGTGTGCTTCCTATGATCAATTTGATAATTTCGAAGAACGTGGTAATATATTCAAAGAAACAATAAAAACTCTTCAATGAGAGTTTTTTATTTGTATGAAATCGTGTATGATAGGAGAGATGGAATGAGGTGGAGAACTTGGATTCGCAACAACTAAATTTACTAATAACACTAAGACTTCGCCAACTTCATAATAATGGATTGAAGGGAATTCTCTTTGATGATCTTGTTCGCATGTACCGTGATTTTATTTGGAAAAATGGTCAACCGGTGCATCTAAATGAAATCGCAAGTGATGTATTTAGAGTGTCCGATGAAACAATAGTTCGCTGGTTAGCCACTGAATCTAAAATTGATGGATACCGATACAGTTTAGAGGATTTTTTGCCAATGCTTGAGGATGAGGAGCTCTAAATGACACAAAAATCAAAACTTAACATTTTTTTGATTTTAGTATCTGCTTTCGTAATTTCTTTACTGATTGGAATATTGTCTTATGATTCAATCAAAACTGGAAATGATTTTGATTACAGTACGAAGTTGATTCTACAAACCAGTAAAGAAAAAGAATTACGATATTTTTTTGATGTACAAGCACGCAATGGAATTGAGAGTTCTGTTGAAAATATCGATGAGACAACTTATCTTGTTGTTTTAGGTGGCTTGGATGACGAAAAAACTTTCTATGAAAATTTAAATACGTCAATTCCCGATCTAAATCTGCTTCATGAAGCAACTTTTGGTTCGGAAATTAAACGTGCAAATATTGAACAATTTTTAAGTCTGTATATGACTTTATTTCTTTTTATAACGATTGTGTATTTATCGTATCGTTATAAATTTTTTGGTCTCATTGTTTCTTTAAATGTCGTATCGTCTGTATTACTAAGTTTGTACTTTACGCGATGGCTGGGTTATGCATTTACACGTTCAATCTGGTATGCAATGCTTATCTCGTATATGATGCTTGTCTATCAAAAACAAGTATATCTCAGTGATTATTCTGGAAATTCAATACGACAAGTGGTAGCCACAGAGAAGAACTTCCAAAAGAAATACTGGCGCAATTCACTAATTTATATGTCTTTTTTTGGTATTCTCGCAATTCTTTGCTCTGCCTACGGTGATTATGGTTTGAAAAGTGCTGCCTACTACCTTATTGCATTTGCAAGTATCAGTTTCTTCAATGCAACAGTTTATAATTTAGTGATGATTCCGTTTTTCGCAAGTCTCACAGATTATGAAGGATTGTTGACATTTAAGATGCGTACTCAAACTAACTTGGAACGCTTTCGAAAAAGACGATTTGATGCCGTCGTCATTGTATTCTTCGTCCTTGTGATGGTGAGTGGTGTTTTTTATTACACCCATGATCGAACACGAAACCTCGGAGAAGTAAAACATGGCAATTATCTAATAATCGAGAACTGTGAAACGCCAGAATACTTGGAAGCGCAAGCTTTGTTACACCGTATTGGTTTGTATGATTTTCAAGTAAATAGTGAACACAGTAATGACCATGATATTTGGATTCAGTTTGATCAAGAGATTCCGTTGAATTCAATGGACTTTGTGGTTACAAAAATAAGTACAGAATTAAATTTGAAAACAGCATTTTACCATGTTGATCGTGGGGAACGTGCTGTGTCGACACCTGAACTAATAAATATTGTTTTAATATTTATTAGTGTTTCCTGGCTCTTTGTCGGACTGAATTATGATTTGCGCGATACTTTGTTTATTCCCGCACTTTCATTTTTAACCCTTGGATTATTTTACATATTCAAACATATTTTTAATATTTCTGATGGCTATGACACGCTCTTCACTGCAGCATCAATTCCGTTTATTGAATTTAGTTACTATAGTTCCTATAAACGAATTATTTCAGTACAAGATCCAGAACTCTTCAAACGTGACTTCTTAGACTCGTTATCACTGAGTTTAACTATGTTCTTAATCATGGGTGTACCTATCATGATGATGGTTCCTAATGAATTATCAAATAGAAGTCTCTTCTTAATATTTATATTATTGTTTAGTGCTTATTTTGCACTGTTATTGATTTATTTTCTCTCTATGTTTATCAGAAAGTTGGCTTTAAAGTATGGAAAAAAATGAAATGGATATCCTCACACAAACCCTCCTGGAAAGTATGAATCTTACACCCGAGCAGTGGCATGAACTTGAACACCCTGAAAATCGTCTTGTTGAAAATGCAGCAATCACTGATTGCATTCGTTTCTTTGACCATGCAACCCAGCTTATGATTTGTGGTGATTATGACTGTGATGGTGTGATGTCGACATCACTTGCCGTCTTACTCGCTCGTAAATTAAATCTTGATGTTGGTTTTTATATTCCAAACCGTATTGAAGAAGGCTATGGTGTCAAAATTGAAACCATTCAAAAAGCGTATGACAAAGGTTATCGCGATTTACTCATTATAGATAATGGTGTAAAAGCTCAGAAAGAAATAGATTATGCTTATGAACTAGGAATGAATGTTGCGGTTATTGATCACCATATTATTGATGAACCGGTTAGAGTTGGTGCATTCTTGCATCCCGATGTCTGTGGTCCTTATGAAGCAACCATGTGTGCTACAGGTCTTATCTACTGCTTAGCAGAGACTATGGGTTATGCAGACGATTATATGGCAGCGATGGCAGCAACAGCAACCATTGCGGATGTAATGCCACTTTGGGGTAAAAACCGAGAAATTGTTATTAAAGGACTTGATGCATTAAATCGCAATCAATTTGAACATTTTGATCAATTGGTAAAGCGTACACGTTCAACCGAATACACAGCGAAATTACTTTCATTTCAAGTCATTCCTAAGATCAATACCGTGGGACGCATGAGTGATAAATCAAACGTGAACACAGTGGTTACTTATATGACATCGCAAGATCATGAGCTAATTACATCTTACTCTAAGCAATTAATCAGTCTTAATGAATACCGGAAGAAGTATAGTAAGCAACAACAGACACTTGCATTATCGCAAGTAGATTCTAAACAGTCTGTTAATATTATTGCGCATGAGAATTTCCATGAAGGACTCGTGGGAATCGTAGCCAATCATATTGCGCAAAAAACACTTAAACCAACAGTTGTATTGGCGGAGTATGATACCTACTATAAGGGAAGTGCTCGTTCCATGACGACATCCCTTCAAGTTTTATTTGAGTCTTTAGATCCTAAATACTTTGATGGAATGGGTGGTCATGACTTTGCATACGGAATGACAGTGCGAAAGGAATACTATGCTTCTTTCGTAAGTGATATTCAGAATACATTTGATGCACTGGATGAAAAAACAGATACGAATCAATCAATTATTCCTATTGATCCTGCATGGATTACTCAGTCTGCCATTCATAACCTCAAATCTTTTGAACCTTACGGTGAAGGATTTAAACTTCCGATGATTCAACTGGATATACCTGCTGATTATCGCGTTACTAATTTAAATGGTTATGGGTTCAAGTTTATTTTTGATAATTATGTGCTTGATGAAGCCGTATTCTTCACCCAACGCTATGATCGTTACCAACTAAATGGTATCAAATCATTGGTGGGTTCTTTAGATTTAGAATCTAATAAGACAGTACTATTTGTTGAAGAAATTAATTCGTAGTATGATATGATAATAAAAAGGAGGGCGCTATGAAAACAATCTTAGTCAGTCTTATCGTAAACAGTTTGTTGTTTTCAACAGGCTCATCACTCGTTCATGTTGAGGATTACAAACGTCCCTCAAATGAATTGAAACCTCAAGTTTCTAATGTTGAAACACCAACTAATAATCCCGTTGAATTGGATGAAAATGCTTTAACCATTAACAAAACAAGTTACCAGTTAACAGAAGGTCAAAATGAAACGATTGCTTATAAAGTAAACTATGAAGGGGAGTACAAACTTTCTTTCACAAGTAAGGATGAATCGATTGCGACAGTCTCAAATAAAGGGATTATAACTGCAGTGAAAGCAGGAAGCACCCAAGTAGTATTAGTGTTAGAAGCAAATGGAAAGACTATCGAGAAAACCGTTGATGTAACCGTGACAGCAGCGAAGGGTAGTGTTGTATTTGCGGATCAAGAAGTATACATTGTGCGTGGTAGTGAAACAACACTAAACTACTCATTATCGAACAGTTCTTTGAGTGAGTCGAATATCATATGGAACTCATCAAAACCCTCTGTGGCGACTGTAGAGAATGGAAAAATTAAGGGACTATCCATCGGAGAAACGACGATTTCCGCAACAATAACTGGAAATAAAACTACTGTAAAAGTTATCGTTACAGTGCCCCTTCGCGAAATTAAGTTTAATCCTGAAGAAATTGAAGTGTCTGTCGGCGAAAAAATTGAAATTCCCGAACTAATTTATGTACCTTATGATACATCTTCAAAAATTAAGCCAACTTTAGTTGTGGAAGATCCTACTATTCTAGAAATTGAAGACCAAGAACTTGTCGGACTCAAACTTGGAACGACAACTGTTAAAGCAAATATCGGCAGAATTGTGACCGAACTTAAAGTCAATGTTATTCCTAAGAAAACAGATACCGGAGCCAGCGTTATTCCATTAGAAGTAGAACAGACAAATGAAAACCAATTGGTACTCTCAGCCAAAGAATATGATTACAAAAAAGGTAAGAAGTATGCTTTTGAATTTCCAAAAGAGGCAATTCAAGAATTTGTGAGTGAAAATAAAGAATCAGAAATAGTGATTGTTATTGAAGAAGCATTGTTGAAAGAAAATATGAATGGCATTGATTCAATAACATTAACTCAAGATACGTTAGAGGGCATTGAGTATGATTCTTTAACCTTGCGTCTTATCAACAGTGCAAATAGACCCCAAGTAGGTTTTGTTATTAAAGAACCACTCAAATCTGATTTGAATCTCAAATACTCGCTAACTGAAATTAAAGATAGTTCAAAGATTTATCCTAAAGTAGGAGGTAAGAGTTATCGTCTTCAATTTCAACCAATTAAACAAGAAATTGGAGTTATCGTCGACGCTGAACTGCTAGAATCCAACCTGTCTACCATGCACTTCTTATATAAATACGATGAAAAAGAAAATAAACTCATTGATACAAACCAAGAAATTGTAACCGATAGTTCTAATAGCCTTAGTTTTAATGTCGATTCCAATGACTATATTATTACGTTCAGTCGTATATCACGAACCAATGATAAATCATTGATTATTGGACTGCTTGTCACAATTATTGCAATGGGTGGTATCTCAACATTTATTTATATTAAACGCAGTAGGAAAAAGAATAATTTATGATATAATGATTTGTGTACTTTGGAGGAAACTATGGACTTAAAAAATTATATTGCATCTATTGAGGATTTTCCAAAAGAAGGCGTGTTATTTAGAGATATTACGCCCCTAATGGCAAACGGTGAAGCATTTGCTGAAGCAACAAGACTCTTTGTTGAATTTGCAAAGAAAGTCGGAGCGGAAGTAATTGTGGGACCGGAATCCCGAGGATTTATCTTCGGATGTCCAGTCGCTAATGAATTAAAGATTGGATTTATTCCAGTACGTAAACCTGGGAAATTACCTCGTGAAACTATTTCTTATTCTTATGATTTGGAATATGGATCAAATGAACTTCACATGCATAAAGATGGCATCAAACCTGGACAGAAAGTTCTCATCATTGATGACTTACTCGCTACAGGAGGTACGATCGAAGCAGCTGTCTCTTTAGTAAAAGAGTTAGGTGGAGAAGTAGTCGGATGTGGATTCTTAATTGAACTCCTCGACTTAAATGGTCGTGACAAATTAACGGATACTGAAATCTACACAATTATGCAATATTAAAACGAAGCACGTCTTCGTTTTTTTCCAAAATAAGATAGGGAGGTCGTCATATGAAAAATGAGAAAGATATCGATTTTAATAAGGTTTTAAATGAGTGTAAAGAATATATTTCATTGCCTGAAAACCTTGATTTAATCACGAGAGCTTATTACTATGCTGAAGAAAAACATGACGGTCAGTACCGTAAAAGCGGTGAACCCTATATTATTCATATTCTTCATGTTGGTTATATCCTTGCTAATTTAAGAATGTCTCCAACTACGATTGCTGCAGGTTTATTACATGATGTCATTGAAGATTGCGATGTCACAAAGGATGAACTTGCTAAAGCATTTACTCCAGAAATAGCAGAGCTCGTTGAGAGTGTTACCAAGATTGGTAATATTGAATTTAAAGATGAAAAAGAATATCTCGCTGCCAATCACCGTAAGATTTTTATTGCGATGGCAAAAGATGTTCGAGTTATCTTCATTAAATTGGTTGACCGTCTACATAATATGAGAACACTCCAATATCAAAGTCCTGAAAAACAACAAAAAATTGCAGCAGAGACACTTGATGTTTATGCTCCGATTGCCCATAGACTTGGACTTGGAGAAATTAAAAATGAACTCGAAGATATCAGTTTCTCTTATCTCCATCGCGATAAGTACTACGAAATTGCGCGTATGGTTGATTCTCGTAAAGCTGAAAGAGATGCTCAAGTTTCAATTATGATTGAGAACTTCGCGAATCTCTTAATGGAAAATAATATTAAGTTTAATATTTTTGGTCGTTCAAAGCACTTATATTCAATTTATAAGAAGATGACGACCAAACATAAGCGATTCGACGAAATTCTTGACTTGTTAGCAATCAGAATTATTACTGAAACAGAACAGAACTGTTATGAAATCTTAGGACATATTCATGCAAACTATCGCCCAATCCCTGGACGACTCAAAGATTATATTGCGATGCCAAAAATGAATATGTACCAATCACTCCATACTACAATAGTAGGTGAAGATGGTATGATTTTTGAAGTTCAAATTCGTACTTATAAAATGGACGAAATTGCTGAACGAGGAGTTGCTGCTCACTGGCGTTATAAAGAAGGTCAAAATAGAAATCAAGAAACGTATCAAAAAGAGATTGAAGATCGACTCTCATGGCTTCGTGATTTCAATATGATTACAGAAGACATTGATTCGGATGCTGAAAATTATATGAATTTGCTTCAAAAAGATATCTTTGAAGCGAATGTTTACGTCATGACTCCTAAGGGACGTGTTATTGATTTACCTAATGGGGCAACACCCATTGATTTTGCCTATCGTATTCATACAGAGGTGGGGCATCAAACTGTTGGAGCCATTGTAAATGGAACCCTAGTTCCCTTGAATACGAAGCTTAAAACAGGGGATGTCGTTCAGATTCGAACGAACAAACAATCAACTCCAAGTGAAGACTGGCTTAAGGTTGTGAAAACAGCTCATGCCCGTAATAAAATTCGTTCCTTCATGATTAAAAAAGAACAAGACGATCGTGAGCATATGATTACTAAAGGGGAAGCAACCTTTAAAGAAGAATGTAAACGTCGTAATATTGATGAAAAAGAATTACGCAGTAGCAAACGATTTGAGTCAGTTCTAAATCAATTTTCAGTCAATTCTACCGATGATCTCATGTTTGCTATCGCAAGCAAGTCATTATCAATTCCAGCACTCTTTGAAAAACTCGATACTAATCGTACGCCAATTGAAGATCAAGCTAAATTTGAGAAAGTATTCCAAAGGAATCAAGAATCAAAATCACGCAGTGATATCGGTGTTAAGGTTTCTGGAATCGACTCCATGATGATAAGCCTGAGCCAATGTTGTAATCCCGTTTATGGAGATGACATCGTAGGTTATGTTACAAAGGGGAGCGGTGTTAAAGTTCATCGACGTGACTGCCCTAATATTGCGAACGAAAAGAGTCGCCTAATTGATGTCCACTGGGATACAGACTTTGATAGTGGAAGCTATGAAGCTGTATTGACATTACTATCAACGGACCGGAGCTTCTTGCTTACGGATCTTGTAACTGTAGTGTCGCAACTTAAAGTTAAATTAAATGCTGTAAATTCGGAAGTAAATGATGATAAAGTTCATGTTACAACAACCATGCGCGTTGTCGTCAAAGATGCTGAACATCTGAGAAATTTAATTGCGAATTTAAGAAAAGTGGACAGCGTGATACGAGTAAGTCGTGTTATTTTATAGGAACTTCTAGTGAAGTTCCTTTTTTGATTGAAAGGAAAAATAATGACAAAACTAGTTATATTAAGAGGTAACAGTGGATGTGGTAAAACAACGGTTGCTCATGCACTACGAGATAGATTAAATGTTTCGACGATGATCGTATCTCAAGATGTCATTCGTCGAGATATATTAAATGTTAAAGACACCGTAAATAATAATTCAATACCACTCATGAAACAAATTATTTCCTTTGGTATCAATCGTTATGAGGTCATAATTCTTGAAGGAATCCTGACCTCATCCAAATATAGAGATTTCTTATTAGATCTTGAGACATTAGATGTTGAATGCTACTATTTCTATTTTGATGTTTCTTTTGATACAACTTACAAACGACATCTTCTGAAACAAACTGATGAGTTTGGTATGCAAGAATTAAAAGCATGGTGGGTTGAGAATGATGTCTTAAATTTACAGAATGAATTCCTCATATATGATGATGCCAATCTTGAATCAATTATCAATAAAATTACGAGAGATTTAGGGTATTAAGAAGTCATTGATTTGACAACTGCGCCAGTTTTATGAATAATAGTGTAGTGAAAAACGAGGTGACGTTATGATCCGTTATTTAAAACAGTTCAAAAATGTAGCAACCGCAGGTGCTCTCTTCTAGCCAAAACATAATTTTATAGAAGAGAGGTTTTAAAAATGAATGAAAATTATAAACATTGGTCTCAACCGAAGTATTTAAAAGATATTGTAAGAAATCCACTCATTGAGGTAGGAGAGTACTCCTATTATTCAGGATACTATAGTCACAAGAGTTTTGAAGATGGATGCGTAAGATTCATGTGGGGTGATGCTCTGTCGCAATCCCTATTTAATCCTATTGAACAGAATGGATGGCAGCTAGATCGTTTGATTATTGGTAATTATGTAGCGATTGCAAGTGGTGCTGTTATTCTAATGGGCGGTAATCATAACCACCGAACAGATTGGATCTCATTATATCCGTTTGCTGAAACAATTCAAGAATCTTACCAAACAAAGGGTAATACGCGAATTGGTCACGATGTTTGGATAGGGATGGATGCCATGATTCTACCTGGAATCACCATTGGCGATGGCGCAATTATTGCTTCGGGAAGTGTCGTTACTAAGGATGTTGAACCCTATACACTTGTAGGAGGCAATCCCGCCAAGTTTATTAAACAACGGTTTACAGACGCTGAAACGTTAAAACTGTTAGAAATGAAGTGGTACTGTTGGCCACGAACTGAAATAGAGAAAGCATTGCCACTCATATCGAGTGGGGATGTTGATGCATTATATGAGTATTATCACAAAATAATAAAGTAAGAACTCTAAAAGGTACATCTCTGATGTGCCTTTAATTATGTTAAAGTGTCGTAAGTCGTTTCTAATCTATCATAACTACAGATATCACGATATAATAAGAGTATAAATGTTAGCGTTTACAATGAGGGAGTTATTATGATAGATATCGATAAAGTATTTGATGCCAATGATGTATTACAAGATATTGTGACTAAGACACCAGTCGTAAAGGCTGAAGGTCTCTCAGAAGATGTTGAAGTATTTCTAAAATGTGAAAATCTTCAAAAAACTGGATCATTTAAATTAAGAGGTGCAACCTACTTCTTAAGTCAATTATCGCAAGAAGAAAAAGATCGTGGTGTGATTGCCTGGTCAGCCGGGAATCATGCACAAGGTGTAGCACATGCAGCAAAAAACCTTGGTATTAAAGCAACCATTTTTATACCGGAATGTGGCTCAGCATCTAAAATTGCTGCTACAAGAGCTATGGGTGCAAATGTGAAGCTTGTTCCAGGTTGTTTTGATGATGCCAAACGAGTTGCTAAGGCATATAAGGATGTCCACGAATTAGTAGGAGTTCCGCCCTTCAATGATGATGATATTATCGCTGGACAAGCAACAGTGGCATTGGAAATGATTGAACAAATTAAAGATTTTGATGCAGTCGTCGTACCTGTTGGTGGTGGGGGTTTGATAAGTGGTATAGCCTACGTTATCAAGACCTTAATGCCCCATTGCAAGGTGTATGGTGTGGAAGCAGAAGGAGCAGCCTCCATGCATGCTTCATTACAGAACCAAGATATTCAATGTTTAAGTGATGTCGAAACAATTGCTGATGGGATTGCAGTAAAAGAACCAGGTTCTCGTAATTTTATGATGACCCAACAATATGTCGACGATATTATCACAGTTTCCGATTATGAAATATCTGAATCGATTCTACATATCATGGAAAAGAATAAAATGATTGTGGAAGGAGCAGGAGCGACAGCTTTTGCGGCAATTAAATTTGATAAACTTCCTGAGCATAAGCGTATCGCTTGTGTGCTTTCAGGGGGAAACATCGATATAGAACTTCTTAATAAAGTAGTAAGTAGAGCCTTATTCCAACAACGTCGATTGGTTAAGTTCAAAGTGGAAATTCCAGATCGTTCGGGTTCCTTGCATGAAATAATTGAAATCATTGCAAATGAAAAAGGAAACATCGTCAATGTTGAACACGATCGTTTCCATTCTAATATGAAGATTAACTATTGTATTGCGAAAATTGCATATGAGGCACCCAGTGTTGATACAGCTTCAATTATTGAGAAGAAACTTCAACAAGGGGGCTATCAGATTCTAGTATAGCCTTAACACTCTGCTTAAGGATTGGGAGGACATCTGTTTCGTACCATGGATTTTTGGCCATCCATCGTCTATTAAGAGGTGAAGGATGTACAATCGTGAAATATTGAGGCAAATAAGCCTTAAAATTACGAACTGTTTCGGTTAGATTTCTCTCACATCGATTTTTGAGATAGTAATTTTGGGCGTAAGATCCAATCAAAATGGTAAGTTTGATATGTGGCATCTGTTCCAAAAGGAGTGGATGCCACTTTGTTGCGAAATTCTTTCGCGGTGGCAAATCACCTGATTTACCTTTTCCAGGAAAGTAGAAATCCATGGGTAAAATCGCAAATAGTGCTGGATCATAGAACTGTGCTTCAGTGACACCCAACCATTCACGTAAGCGATCCCCACTTTGGTCATGAAATACACTCCCAATATTCTGGGTTTTCAAACCTGGTGCTTGCCCAATAATTAAAATCTTGGCATTGGGATGTACAGAAACAATGGGTTTCCAACCCATAGCTTTAAATTGTGAATTTTCCTGATCCATTTCTATTTTATTCAGAATTTCATTGATTTGTTTTTGACTCATAAATATCACCCCTTTTATTATAACGCCTAATGGCATAAAAAGATGTTAAGATACGCTATATGATGCTATAATATGTAGACCTAAGAGAGGAACTAATATGAAAGAAACACTATTAGAAAAAGCTTTTGAAGCAATGAATAATGCATATGTGCCTTATTCAAATTATCGCGTAGGATCATGCGTATTAACACATGATGGTCAATACTTTATCGGAGCTAATGTAGAAAACGCATCCTATGGAGCAACAAACTGCGGTGAACGAAGTGCTATTTTTGCTTGTTATTCTCATGGTTATCGTCAAAAGGATATTGCGGGTATTGCAATTGTGACGGATGGCCAACTGTTGGCGGGTCCTTGTGGAATTTGCCGCCAAGTTTTATCAGAACTCTTGGAGTCGGATACGCCCATTTATCTTTCAAATAAGAAAGAGGAAATGACGACAACGATTGCGGAGCTCATGCCTTTAAGTTTTGGAATGAAAGATTTAGAAGATAGAATGTAAAATCGACTGATTGAATCAGCCGATTTTTTTATACTAGTAGTTTTATAATCACTCCGAGTAGGGCTCCAGAGCCATTGCATATAATATCTTTCATCGTATCGTAAAGCGCGACTTGACCGATGAATTGATTGCCTTCGAAATCACGATATCGTTGCATGTTAAGGTCGAAGAAATGGTCAACAGTGAACTCGTATATTTCCCAGACTGATCCAATTGCCATGACAATCGCGAAAGATAGTACTGCAGTAAGTGCAACAGGGATTTGTACAGATGGAATCGAAAGAAGTTCCCAAGCCATCATAGCAAAGAGAATTCCGCTTCCAAAATGGAGGTAAGAATCAAAATGCTTCCATCGCCCATAGGCACCAATTACTTCACCACCCCAAACAGAAGCAAAAATGAAGAGGTAATACCCAGAGGTTGTAAGTGCTGAGAATGTTTGTGACCACCATGGATCTAAAAACCTTGGTATAAGCATAATAGGAATACCAGAAGCAACCTTTGCAATCTTGAACCAATCAATCGGTTTAGTTTTAAATAAATACATTAAAGCAGAAACTGTGAACATAAACAGGCCACAAATTTCTAAAACATTTTTAATAAACATTAATAATACACCGTACTTTCTAATACATTTAACTAAAGCATAATTCGTTAATAAGTTCAAGCCTAATTGTTATCAACATTTTTCGTGCTATAATGGTATTATCTATTATTTCGATATAAATTTTGTAAAGTAGTTTCTCAAATCTGAGATATTGTATTTTGAAAATCTATGATGGAGTGGAAATTGATTCGTGGGGAAAGGAGTCAATAGCCATTGCATTGACGTCACTGCTTTCGTTTTTGAGTTGAAAAATAGGTATATTATATGAAAATAAGGAGATAAAGTATGAGCGATTATATACTAAGTTGTTGTTCAACAGCGGATTTGGATGCACCTTACTTTAAGGAAAAAGATATCAATGTAGTCTATTTCCACTATACACTTGACGGTGTTGAGTATGTTGATGATTTAGGACAGAGTATGCCGTTTGATGAATTTTACAAACGATTATCCGAAGGTTCAGAAACACAAACATCACAAGTAAGTCCTGGAGAATTTGAGAATTACTTCAGACCTTTCTTAGAAAAAGGTCAAGATATTCTTCATGTTAGTCTATCTAGTGGCCTTTCAGGAGTTTTTAATTCTGCTGAAATAGCACGAGAACTGCTACTTGAAGAATTTCCTGAACGTAAAATTTTCTTAGTGGATTCTTTAGGTGCTTCATCGGGTTATGGTCTATTCATGGATACTTTAGCAAATCTTAAAAATGAGGGTATGGAACTGGAAGCACTTTACCAATGGGCATCTGACAACAGACTTAAGATGCACCACTGGTTCTTCTCAACGGACCTGTCATTCTATGTTAAGGGTGGACGGATTACAAAAACACAAGCAACAATTGCGACATCTTTAAACATTATTCCGGTACTTAATATGAACTCAAAGGGACAATTAACGCCTCAATATAAAGTTCGTGGTCGTAAGAAGGTAGAACGAAAGATGTTGGAAGAAATGACAAATCATGCACAAGAAGGCGTTGATTATCGTGGCAAATGTTTTATTTCGCAATCAGCATTCTATGATGAAGCGCAAACACTTGCAACATTAATTGAAGAGAAATTCCCAAATCTTGATGGTCCTGTTAAAATTAATTCAATTGGAACGACTATTGGAAGCCACACTGGTCCGGGAACAATTGCACTCTTTTTCTGGGGAGACGAGCGAATCGATTAAGAAAGGTTGGTTATATTGGTACAACAATATACAAAGCAATTAATACACGATGCTTTTATTAAAATGTTGAATGAGAGACCTTTAAAGAAGATTACGGTTAAAGATCTTGCACTCGCATGTGATATTAATAGAAATGCATTTTACTATTATTATAGTGACATCTACGAATTATTGTCAGAGATATTTCAAACTGAATTAGAACGAGTTATTGAAGAATACAATGATACTCTCTCTTGGGAAGAAAGTTTTATTCATGCGGCTCGGTTCGCAATTGATAATAAAACCGCAATTTATCATGTGTATGACTCAATGCAACAAGAAGAATTGATTGACTATATTTATAAAGTTTCGGGAAGTGTGATGCAACGTTATGTTGATAAGGCTGCGGAAGATGAAGCGATGAATACGTTAGAAAGTGATCGCTCATTGATTGCATCATTTTATCAGTGTGCACTAACAGCGATGGTTATTCGTTGGATTGAAACAGGCATGAAAGAAGAGCCTGAAGAAATCGTTGATCGTATTGGTTACCTCTTTGATGGTAACATTCAAAACTCTTTGAAACGAAGTGAAGCATCACTATAGTTTTTAGGCACGAAGGTCAAAGTGTCAAATATTTATACAATTCAAACCCTGTGTCTAAAAATCGGACATGGGGTTTTTATTGTATAATGACTTCTTTTTTAATGAGCATATAATGTGTCTTGTAAAGGTTAGAGACATCAAGTGCAGCGCGCACTGATCATCGATGCTTGATGTTTCCTAACGTTGAAAAAGAAAGAAGGAAATTTTTAATGGAATTAAAAACAAAAGATCCAAGACTTACACTTACAAATGGTTCATACCATGCTCTTGTAAACAGTCGTAAGCCAGAAGGAATCGAAGATAAACAAGCTTATCTTATCGGTACAGGTATTGGTGCTTTATCAGCAGCGTGTTTCTTAATTAGAGATGCGAAAATGGATGGAAGTAAAATTACATTCTTAGAACAACTTGATATACCTGGTGGTTCACTTGATGGTGCCGTTCGTGAAAACGCTGGTTACGTTGCACGTGGTGGACGTGAAATGGGACACCACTTTGAAGTGCTTTGGAGCCTTTTCAGTTCTTTACCTTCAACAGAAGATCCTAGCATGTCAGTGTTAGATCACTTCTATTATACAAACTACGATGATCCAAACTTTAGCAATTGCCGTGTTACAAAAAACCAAGGTGAACGCTATGACAACGGTAAATTTAACTTAGGTCAAAAAGCAGCTAAAGAACTTGCTTCCTTCGTTGCAATGAGTGATGAATCACTTGAAGATAAAACAATTGAAGATATCTTCTCAGATGAACTTCTAAATAGTGACTTCTGGTTATACTGGAGAACAATGTTTGCCTTTGAAAACTGGCACAGTGCTCTTGAAATGAAACTATACTTAAATCGTTTCATTCACCACGTTGATGGACTTCCTGATTTATCAGCACTTCAATTCTCAAGACATGATCAATTCACATCATTTGTTTTACCAATGGTTAAATACCTTAAAGACAACGGTGCACAATTCAAATATGGTGTTACAGTAGATAACGTTGAATTTGATATTACACCTACTAAAAAAGTAGCTAAGAAGATTGTCGCAAAAGACAAACAAGGTAATGATATTTCAATCGACCTTACAGAAAATGACTTAGTATTCATTACAAATGGTTCCATGACTGAAGGTTCAGCATACGGTGATGATAATACTCCAGCACCATTCATTAAAGAAGCTAAGGGATGTTGGACACTTTGGGAAAACATTGCTAAACAATCCGATGAATTCGGACGTCCACAAAAATTCTGTGGTGATCCTGAAAAATCAAGTTGGGAATCATGTACTGTAACATGTCATGATGAACGTGTTCCAGAATACATTGAAAAAATCACAAAACGTTCTCCATATACTGGTAAAACAGTTACAGGTGGTATCGTATCAGCTGCTGACTCATCATGGTTAATGAGCTGGACAATCAACCGTCAAGAACAATATTATGGTCAACCAGAAAAAGATGTTGTTGTTTGGGTATACGGTCTCTTCTCAGATGTTGATGGAGATTATATCAAGAAACCAATGCGTGATTGTACAGGTAAAGAAATCACAAAAGAATGGTTATACCACATTGGGGTTCCTGTCGATGAAATCGAAGAACTTGCAGAATCATGTACAGCTATTCCAGTTATGATGCCTTACATTACATCACAATTTATGCCTCGTGAAGACGGTGACCGTCCTCTTGTAGTGCCATCAAACGGTGTAAACTTTGCATTCTTAGGACAATTCGCAGAAACACTTGACGATCCAGGACGTGACACTGTATTTACAATCGAATACTCAGGACGTACTGCTATGGAAGCTGTATACGTTCTTACAGGTGTTGAAAAAGGTGTTCCTGAAGTTTATAACTCACGTTATGATATTCGTTACTTACTCTATGCAGGTGTTAGCTTGTTAGATGGTGAAAAACCAGACATTAGCTTACCTCCACTTGTTCGTCGTAAATTAATGAAACAAATCAAAGATACAGATGTTGAAGTATTACTCAAAGAATACAAAATAATCTAATTCGTATCTGCCTGTGATAGGATCCCAAGTCAACGGGGTCCTATTACTTTTTTTAAGGAGAGATAAAAAAATGATTCAAAACAAAAAAGAAATTGAAAACATCACGACACTAGAGAGCCTTGATGCTGATTTTATCGAAGATATGAGATTGGTTGCACGTCAAAATATTGAGCGTGAAACACGACTCGATATCAGTGAAGACCAATCATTTTTCTCAACGTTTCGTATGTTTGATTCGCAAGAACAATCGCAACCACAATTTCATAAACTCTATCCTCAATACAAATCGTATCTAAACCAAGAATTTGATGCACAAAAAGATCGTATTGAAACACTAGAAAATGATATTGCTTACCAAAAGTTTTTCTTAAGTTGGGAACGAAATCATTTTGATCCGTCAAGAAATGCTTCGATGCGTAGTACTGATGCGACACGATTACGTGTTGATCAAATCGCATCATATACTCAAGAAATTAAAGATATCATTTCAAAATCACCAGAAGCATGGCAATTCTATTATTCACGTCAATGGCTGGAAGATATTGAGTCGCAAGCAAACCAAAGATTGGTAGCTGTACCTTATGTCCAAAAAACGAAACATAAGATTATTGATTCTCTGAATTTGGGGTGCCCGTATATCTTGTCGGACATCTTGGTAGTGGAAAGACACAAATTGCGATTGAATCTGCCGTAGACTTTACCATTCAAAATAAAATCAATGATCATCTTGCAGACGATCTTGAGGCATGGTTTCAAGAGCATAAAAATGCAAGTGAAGATGATGCGAAATGTGCGTTTAAACGTCTGAACGAGAAGTGGAAAGCATACTACGAGCATATTTATGAAGTGGGGTCTGAAGAAGAAATTGAATCCTTACAACCACTCTTTATTTCGGGTTCTCATAACTTAACTTATGAAGATATGTTTGTGGAGAAGACATTGAGCTTAGAACAAAACTTTTCAAGTGATTCTTTTGAATCGTATTTGAATACGATGGTTGATGATTATTTAAATTGGTTACAACATCACGAACATGAAATTGTAGGTTTAAAACCAGAAGAACAGCTTCAGTTAAAGGTTCAAATATGGAAGAGTTTTTCGGATTTACTGATTGCTAAAAATAACTCTTTTGGTACAACCATTCAAAAAATAGAACGAGAAATATTGATTGCATTACGACAAGGACGTCCTGTTATTGTTGATGAGCTAAATACCATTGCGATGCAAAACTTAATTGCCTTGAATGACTTATTACAACGTCACGCAGGACAAACTGCCTATATTACGGGGATTGGTCCTGTTAAGATTGCGAAAGGATTTGCTTTCATCGGTACAGGAAACCTTTCTACTCAAATGGTTCAATATGAAGGAACAAATCAATTAAATCCTGCCTTCCAATCTCGTTTTGTGACGATTGAATATAACTACGTACCACAAGATTTAGTCGGTGATTTAAATATCAATGTTGATGACACTAACAATGAACTTTATCGTGTCATTCTTTCGACTCTTGCCAACCGTGAAGGTGCAATTCAACTCCCTAATGGACCGGAATCCTTGAAAGAATTATATCGATTTGCACAGTTAAGTCGTCTTACACAAAATGTATTCATGGGTAAAATTAGCGAATTTGAAGCTGATGGTAAATCAACTGTTGAACTTCGTGAAGCAGTACTCTCAATTCGAAATATTATCCATGTACTAGAGAACTGGAATTGTGGTGAAGAAAAGAGTTTGACTATGGCATTGTGGGATGGCTTTATCAGTTCCATAACCAATGCTGATGATCAGAACTATATCTTGTCTCAAGCAGTCCGCTATGGATTCTTTTCAGAGCGAGAAGGATGGTCTGTCAGAAGTAAAGAAGTCGGTGAAGGTATCACGAACTATGAAGAAATACGTAGCAACGATAGTGATTACGTTAGAGGACCGCTTACTACATACTGCAGTTATGATATTATTGGTCTTCTTTACGGTCAAAAACCACGACATAAATCCGTTCCATTACAGTTAAGACAAACAATTGGTGATGAAGCAGCTCATATTGAAACGCTAAAACTCTCCGATATTCAGAATATGAATCAGGAAATAGAGAATTTAGAATACACGAGTTTCTTGATTGACTATCTTAAAGAAACTGGTGATGACAATTGAAACTTAACCCTTCAGAGTTAATGAAAGAATATCAAGACCAACTTGAACACATTCAATTGGATACTCTTTCGGAACAGGAACTTTTAGAACTTAAACTCCAACAACACCAGATAATGCTCGAACTGTTACCTTATTTTCAAGTCAAAGATGATTTTCGGAAGAAAACTAACTTTGAAACAACAAATTTTCGCGTCATGGATGAAGAAGAGAGCTTGGATATGGTAAAACAGGTATCGCTTATCGATGATACACATTTTGGGGCTTTATATCTAAGTGGTGCCTTGAAGATATATAAAGTCAATGGCTTAGTTCTTGAAAACATGAATCTTCCTTTTTACGAAGGGAAGATAATTGGAATGATGGCTCATGATCATGAATTAGAGTGTTATACAAACCAATCCGAATGCCTTCATTTTGAAATTATCACGAATGAAAACATTAAGGTCATCGAAACTGAATCCGTAAATATTGCGTCTAGTGAGGTTGTAGATTGGGGTCAAGATATCATTTTCATGTCATCTCATCATGTTGTGTATCTCAATGACTTAAATCTATGTGTTGCACTTCGTGGATCGAATGATGTATATGAAGTGGGTATGATGTATCGGATCGATGGTCTGCAATTACATGTGATGATTCATATGTCTATATAGGTACACAAGATGGATCAATTCTTGTCTATTCGATTAAAGATTCCTTTGAACTTAATCATCAAGTAGGGGTATTTGAATCATCAATTACAAGTCTCAAATTACTCGATGAGAATCACTTGATTGCATTAGGAGATTCGGGACAGTGCGTCATTATTAGTTTAGATACATTTGAAAGTCGAAAAATTGACAGTATGACTGGTCATTTATACTCGGTTGTGGCGAATCGCGATGAGGCACTTATATTAAATGATGAAGGGGAAACGTATTTACTTGAACGATTCTTTGATGAATGGACATTAAATCCCTGGATTCATTTAACAACCGATATCGTGTTAGGAACACAATGGAAAGATGGATTTATCGTCCAAAATCTTGACGGTATTTGGCAGGCTGTGAGCATCAATAAGCTCAGAGATTATCAATCGTTATTTGCCATTGATTTATATAAGTAAGGAGGAACTTTATGGAAAAAGAAGCGGTTTTAATTGAGCAAGCAACACAAAACTTTGACATGTTTTTAAATCGTGAAGTACGAAATCTTGTGACATACACACAGGATTCAGGCCTCCATTATGTTAGTGATCCTCAATTAGAAAAAATTAAAGTGGATGTAAAACATAAACAAGTTGTGATTCCCCTTGAACAATTTCTTTACAATGATTGGAATGAACATGAAGTCATGTGGCATGTCTACTATGAATTAGCCCATTACTCAAAATGGCAATCAGAAACAGAACTGTACGCAAAACGTCTTAATTCTTGGCAAAAAGAAATGAATCAAATTGTCTATCTTCTGTCAAAAAAACTTAAAGGCAATCCTAATTATACGAATCAAAAACTAAGTTATTACGTAAGAAATGAGATGAAAGATTTTTTATTTATTCTCGATCAGTATCTTGCTTATCTCACAGTCTTGGAGAAGTGCCCCGTGTACCAAGATTCAGAAGTAATGAATTCAATAAACGCTTATCTTGGAAAAAATGGCTATGAATATGCAAAAACTTCTTTGCTTCCTGCCCAACAAGAATTTATTAGATCCTTTATGATTTATGAAATTAATGAAAATTATGAAGGTGAATACAGTTTTGATGAAGCACTCATTAAATTGCAATTACTTGGCGAGTCGCTTCATGTCGTTGTGAAACGTCAATTTAAAAAGTTTATTGTTATGGATGCAAATCTTGATGTTAAAGATGATTTTATCCGAAATATCATTTATCCTGAATATAAAAAACTTTGGTGCTATGAAATTGACCATATGATGACACAAGAGGAAGAAGGGGAAATGTCAGAAGGAGAATACGAGCTCTTAGATGACAAACAAGAATCAAGTGAGGATAGTGTTGAATCGTCTCAAGAAGATCAAGAAAAAATTATAGACGACATGATGCAAGAAGAAATAAAAAATCAACAAATGTATCAAGATTCTATCAATAAAAATGAAGGGTTTTCCGATTTTGGTATTAATGCCGAAGAAATGGAGCTCTTCCACTATTACGAAAATGCAGTATCGAAACAACGACAACAAATGAAGTCTTTTTGGGCAAAACTTGTCGGAAATGCAAAACAAGAACAAAGTGTTAAAAAGACCATGCAAAATAAAGGGAAGTTGAATGTTAACGATTTAGTATTTAATTATGCGCAGTTTTATGAAGCACAACAACTTCATAATTATAAGAACTTACCCATATTTTCAAGGTATGAGCTTGAGTCAAGTACAAAGAAACTTCCTCAAGAAATTGAAATCATCTTCTTAGTTGATAATTCAGGATCAATGGATGCTGAGAAGATTGATGCGGCGCGTAAGGCGATGGCTATGACACTTCTTTCATTAGAAGATTTTGACCTGTATCTCAAACAAAATGCTCAAAAATTAAACCAGACTTTGTCGATACAAACATCGACATGGTTGTTTGGGACAGACTTTAAACAAATTAAGGATAATGACTCTCATAACAAGAAGCAAGATCGCAGTGAATTGATTCAATCAATTACACGTATCGATGGTCAGTATGGTACTACAGATGATGGTAAGTGTCTTCGTGAAATATTAAATGGATTAGAACGAAGTGATATTAATGCTATGAAATCAGGTCGAAAAATTAAAATGGTTTTTGAGATTACGGATGGTGCATCCAGTTTTCCAGGTACGACAAAGCAAGCATTAGAAGGACTTCTCAATCAATATGTTGAAGTCTATGCCTTTCAAATAGGGCATAACAGTGACAATGACATCAAGGTATTTGATACAATTTTCAACGATGATGTTAAAAATATGAGAGGGGTTCATGTTGGTGAAGAATTGGAACGTTTACCCATGTTGTTAATGGAAACTGTTTCAAAAAACTTAGAATCGATATTCAACCAATAGGAGAAAACGAAATGAAAAAAGTAGGAATTTTAGTAGGGAGTCTTCGTAAGGATTCGTGGAGTTTGAAGGTAGCGAAAGCGTTTATGGAGCTGGATGACTCTCGTGAATATGAGCTTATGGATATATCACAATTAGAAATGTATAACCAAGAATATGATGAAGATATTGAAAATCTTCCCGTTTCTTATCAAGTATTCAGGGAAAAAGTAACGGAAAAGGATGCTTATATCTTTATAACGCCTGAGCACAATCGGTCAATTCCAGCTGTCCTTAAAAACGCTATTGATGCAGCATCTGTGCCTTTTGGAAATAGTGAATGGTCACATAAGCCTGCACTCATTATTTCTGTTTCACCAGGAAGTTTGGGAGGTTTTGGAGCAAATCATCATTTGAGACAAATCTTAACTTCTATGAATTGTTATGTCATGGCTCAACCTGAAGTGTATATTGGTCGTATCTATCAATATGTTGATGAGAATGGCGACTTTAAAGAAGATACCATGCAATTTTTTGCGAAAATTCTCAATAGTTTCAATGAATGGATTGATCAAACAACAGAACCCTATATTGCTGAGAAGAAATGACGTGCACCCGCGTTGTTTCTTTTTATTTTGTTAAGGTTCACCTTTAACATACCCCAAATTAAGATTTAGTGTTAAAATAGGTTAAAGGAGATTTATGATGACGAAATTAATCAATAATCCTAATTCTGTAGAAAATGATTTATTTTCAGCATTCGCATCACTTTATCATGATGCTATCTTCCGTATCGAAGATACGGGTGTCTTCGTCTCGAAAGAGCAGTATGATAGCGT
This sequence comes from Erysipelothrix inopinata, assembly GCF_014396165.1. Lineage (GTDB taxonomy): Bacteria > Bacillota_I > Bacilli_A > Erysipelotrichales > Erysipelotrichaceae > Erysipelothrix > Erysipelothrix inopinata. The sequence continues at coordinate 1,923,786 of NZ_CP060715.1, read as the reverse complement.
TGCTGTGGTAAGTGGTGGGGGTAGCGGCCATGAACCAGCACACATTGGTTATGTCGGAGCAGGTATGTTAAAAGCATGTGCGATGGGCGCAGTCTTTGTACCGCCTACACCTGATGAAGTGTATCAAATGATTTGTGCTGCTGATGAAGGAAAAGGTGTCTTTGTTATTGTTAAAAATTTTATTGAAGATGTTACTTCTTTTAACCTTGGCATTGATATGGCGCGTCAAAAAGGTATCAAAGTCGACTCAATTATTGTGAATGACGATTGCTCTGTTGAAGACTCTTCCTTTAAAAAGAGACGACGTGGTGTTGCAGGTACACTGTTTATTCATAAAATAATAGGTGCCGCAGCTCAAGCAGGAAAATCATTGGATGAATTAAAAGTGATTGCTGAAAGTGCTCTATCGGAACTTAATACGTTGGGTGTTGCACTCTCATCAGGAACATTACCAGGCAAAGCAACACCTATGTTTGATTTGGAGTTTGGTCATGTTTCTTACGGAATGGGAATCCATGGCGAATCAGGTTATCGCATTGAAGACTTCAGGGGTTCAGCAGAACTTGCTAATGAAATTTGGAATAAATTAAAATCACAATGTGATGTGAAAAAAGGGGATCAGATTGCCATCTTAGTGAATGGGTTAGGTGGAACCCCAGAAATGGAATTACTTATTTTCTATCATGATTTAATGCAACTCATTGAATTAGACAACATTGAGTGTTCATTTGTGAAAGTGGGAAGCCTCATGACAAGTATGGATATGAAAGGTGTTTCGGTTTCTTGCTTGCCGCTTAGAGATTCTATGTGGCTTGAGTACTTGAATCAAAAAACGAATGCTCCGTCATGGTAATTAACGGCTCATTCGCTCAATACAAATCATAATTTCGGTAACCAATGAATCAACATCTTGGTCACAATCTTGGTCAATCCAATCAATAATAATACCAACTAAAGCAAAAGAGATGAAGTGCGCAAGCGCATGGAATTCATCTTGGCTTACAGTGGTATTATTTTTTTTGAATTCTATCATCAATATTTCCTTCGAGAGTTCAAAGAAATGATTACGCATAGTTTCTTCGAATGCATTTTGATCATGGTAGGATAAAGCATTTTGATAGAATGTATGATTGTCCTTTAGATAGTTCAAGAAACGAACCATAATTTTATCAACGGGATCATAGTTGATATAATCTTGAATATACTCTTTAAAGTCTTGTTCATAGATCCATGTTGTTAATTGGTATTTATCATAAAAATGGTCATAAAAAGTTTGGCGTCTAATGTTTGCGTCATCCATGATTTGGCGTATTGATATTTGTTGTATCGGCGTTGTCATCATAATATTCTTGAACGACTTCGCAATCGTTTTCTTCGTAATAATGGTTGCAGACATTGTGTCACCTCATTAGTCTTATTATACCAAAAAAAAGAGAACCAACTCAATTAAAAAAGAGCCTAAGCTCTTAATTGTAATTATTCAAGGTTGAAGAATCAATTTTAGAATTGAGTTTGAGTTCACGTCTACAAACGTATAGGTAGTAAATATAAATGATACTACTAAGGGTTGATGAAGAACCGAGAGCCCCTAAAGGTGAGTAAATTGTTGTGAGAACAATTTCAGTAATCATCACGACGATAGATACGATTAGCATTACAGGATAAAGACTTTTGATTTTTGTCGTGTCAATTTCTTCTTTGAAAAATGATAATGAGAGATAAATCTGAGCGATATTAATAATTATATAAATAATCAGAAGTGAAAGAGTTACCATGATAATTGCTGAGTTAAAGTCCGTTAGTGCGAAATAAATTTGAGGATCATCTAAATTAACGATTGTTGCCCCCGAGTTTATAGTGTCCTGGTACGCTGCATTTAAGAGAGATGGAAAAAACATCGTTACAGAAAATGAAATACCGATTAGTAATAAATAAGTGAAGAATACAAACTTCATTTTCTTATTCCCAGATACAGCATAAAGATTCCAGGTATAGACAATAATAAAAATCGAACAAATAAGGATTAATACTGAATTACCTTCTTTGCCGTTAAGTAAATTACTGATATTTAGAATGGAAATGATAGCCAGTATGAGGTTGGCATAGAAATAACGATTTAAAGTTTCTAGAAATGTATAACGATCTTTCATTTGAGCATCCTCCTTTGATTCAAATGATGAGTTATGAATTCTTAATGATTAAATCAATGTTTCTTGTTGGAACGTCCTTGAGTTAAAAGGACTCTGTTGTTACTTATATTATATCATTATTGAAAGTTATTTTCTTGCAATAAAAAAGAGCCGAAGCTCTTTATTCGAAATCTTGATAACGCATTTCATTTTCATGATCAAGCATGAATTGATATTCTTTACGACAAACATTAAGGAAGTAAAGGAATATCAACGTACTTAGGATACTTGAAACATTGAGAGATGCTTGTGAGTTCATAAATATCGAGAATGCTAAGTCAACCACAATAGCTACAATCGACAATGTTAATACGGTTGGATAAATCTTAAGCGTATTCTCAGTTGGAACTTCGTCTTTGAAAAATGACAAGGTCATGACTGTAGTAATAATTCTAATCACAAGTAGGATGACTCCGAATGTAATAATTGTTAATAAAAAGTTTGTGTTAACTTCAAGAAACTGATCAAGTAAATCTAAGTCATTTGCCCCATATCCTGTTATCATTGATTCGCTGTAAATCATATTCATTACCATGGACATGATTGTTATCATCATGATAAAGGTCACGATTCCAGCTGAAATTTGAAGCCAAAAAACAGTACGCATTTTAGTGTTAGCGGATGTTTTATACAGCCTCCACGTGTAAATAAGTGATAAAATAGCACAAACTAAAGTCGCTAAACCAGCAACAGCAGTTAGCGCTTGAACATTTATTAATACGATAATGGAGCAAATTCCCATAACTAAGTTCACATTAAAGTATCGATTTAAAGTATCTAAAAAATCATAACGGTCTTTCATATGAATAACCTCCCTTTCGTTAATCCTATCACATAGGATGTAGCAAAAGGATGAAATTTAGTTGAAAATAGGGTGGCTTCCACGATAATATCTGTTGCGACTTAATTAATTAGTGCTATAATGCAACTAATCAAAGCACTTTGAAGATTTATTAGTTGTTTTGTTCTATGTTAGAAATTTGCACGAATATTTATCTTTTTTTATCTACTCTCTAGTGAACTAACGAAAATGAATTCGTACACTTTCATCTCAACTAACCAAAAATAGGATAATCCAGCAAGGTATTCGTCGAGGTCGTATAAAGTAAGGATTGTCACCTATTTTTAGTAGAAAAGGTGCCATTATGAGAAAATATATTATTGTCTTCTCTGTTTTAGTGTCAATCTTATCATTCAACGGTTTGTATGATTTCTATAATACATATTATAACCAAATGTCTGCTGAAGTCGCGTTCGGACGGATTCAAAGTGGTGATTTAAACGGCGTTGAATTTAGAGCGTCTACGCATTTTCTTGAAGAACCTCATCATTTTTTTGAGAACATTATTAATGTTTCTGAATTAAATAATGATGAAGTTGCTATTTATATTTCAAGTTTTGATGAAGATGGTGTGCAAACGGGACTAACTTTTACGAACATTCGTGATAACAGTGGTTTCTCAACCGCAGTATTTAGTCGAGACATTTCAGATATCCATTTTGATCGTAATGATGAAGTTCGCTACCTAACAACAAATCCTAATATTGAAGACCCAAATGCTACTTTTATAGAATACTTAAAAGAAGATTATGATTATTCCAATGATGTACGAAATTATCGTAATGGTTTTTATTATCCTATATATAAGATTCGAAATCATCCGGCTTTAGATGCACATATTCAATTTTCGTTAGCCTATTTCAGTGATAAATCTGTAGCGGAAATTAATGACCTTGTGTATACGGAAATTATGGATCCTTACAATTTTTGTGGAACTCAGGAATGTAAATCTGTGTACCGAAGTGAAAGCCTGCTTGATCAGTATCAGGAACGTAAACTAACAATATTTGGAAGTTATTGGTATTTCGGATCGGTCACAAAGAAAATATTTATTGTTTCAGCGGCACTTTTATTGATAACACTCGCTTATTCCATTTTTAATCAAACTAAGGAAATCATGGTTCGAAGGTTAAATGGCAACAATCAGTTAAGAACCTACCTATCAATAACCTTTATTGATTATCTGCTGACTGTGTTGTCTTTCTCCTTAACTACATTGATATTGTGGTTTGTTAATATTGGTTCATTTAATGCCTTGAGTTATACCTTCACTATGCTTCTAATAAAGACGATTCTTGGATATTCCCTTTGGATATTGATTGTATATGCACTTATATTTGTTGTGATTCGTTCTTTGAATATCGTGAAATACTTAAAGACTGCAGCTTCTTCATACGGGTTCCTACTTGTATCCATGATTTCGAAAGGGATTATAGTATTCAGTCTTCTGGTTATTTGTATGAATTATTATGAGTCTTACGATGATACCAACATTGCGAAGACGATTCGTAGTCAAGATCCTGAGTACATGAATAGAATATCCATATCAATGATTCAACAGCCTTATTTTCCTTTTATTCATCCGCAGGATTCAAAATGGGAAGAAGAAATTAATCCGAAATACCTAAAGACAATAGATAAATATAATCTGGGTATTCTTGCTGATGTGCTACTCTATCCTACTAAGGAAATCGAAAGAGATGTCGTGTACGCGAATCAGACATTTCTCGAGGGTTATGATATTAAAGACTTAGAAGGGAATCCTATATCCTTTGATTCAATGGCTGAAGATACCTTGCTTGTACCAAGAAGTGCCTTAGCAAAAATTGACTCAATGTGGATTGATGGTCCTATTTTAATTGTTGATACAGTACCGTTACTGAAATCTGAAAAAGCGGGAGTCGTTGTGGATTCGACTTATGAAAAAATGATACTAGTCATGGCCCATCCAGAAAAATATTTTGACTATTATGATTTTGATATCTTCTACTATGATAATAAAACGAAGGCAAAACTTGTTGATGTGATTGCGGACATTTCTAATAACATTGGGTATGTTCAAGGAATCAGCAATCAAGCACGAGATAATTATTTCCAAAAGCAAGTTAATACTTACAAAGAAATGGTTATTGAATTCTATGTATCGTTATGTATCTTTGTACTCATCGCTGATAAGTTAATCCATCGTATCATTTTAGAAAGTCATAAAAAGAAGATTGCTGTTCAATACTTGTCAGGCGTTTCTCGGTTAAAAAGGTATCGTGGTGTTATCTTCGGGACACTAGCGCCCATGCTAATCGGATTAAGTTTGGTCATTAAAGAAATCTGGAATAATTACTTTAACATTGATTATGTCTATAAAATAAATTTAGGTTGGATATATCTCATGATTGTGTCACTAATTATTTTGGATAGTGTTGTTTTAATTTATGATTTATACCAATTTGAGAGGACTTCGTTATCTGAAATAATTAAGGGAGGGTCTATTTAATGAAAGTGATTGAATTGAAAAACGTATCAAAAAGCTATCATCAAACCAAGGTGTTAGAAAATTTTAATCTTGAAATCGAAGAAGGGGAACTGGTCTGCATTAGTGGCTTATCGGGTTCGGGTAAAAGTACAATTCTCAATATATTGGGTTTATTAGAACGTTATGACAGTGGCGAGTACCTGCTAAGGGGCAAAATAGCACCCAAACCTTACGGTAGTAGTGCTACTCGGGTATTAAAAAATGATATTGGATATTTGTTTCAAAACTTTGCTTTGATAGATAATAAGACAGTTGCTTACAATCTTAATTTAGCTAAATCAAAAGAGAGTAGTTATAACTTAAGTACTGCTCTTGAAAAAGTTGGGTTGTCTGGGTTTGAGAAGAAGAAAATTTATACGTGTTCGGGTGGTGAACAACAACGTGTTGCGATAGCGAGATTACTCATTAAAAATGCTCAGATAATACTCTGTGATGAACCGACAGGTAGTTTGGACGATTTTAATAAAGAACTCGTTATGAACCTCTTGTTAGATCTTCATAATGAAGGGAAAACAGTCGTCATCGTATCGCATGATGATTATGTCATGGATCATGTTGATCGCATTATTAGAATCGAGAAAATCTAAAAAAGAAAGATACTCTTTAATGAAAGATAAGAGTGTCTTTTTAAATGTTTGGACACAAATTTAGAAGTGTCCGTTGATTGGAAAGCGGTTACAGGATACACTACAGATAGGAGGTATCTCAAATGAAAAAAATAATTAATCATACCGATGATATTTTACAAGAAATGTTAAGAGGTTTCTGTTATGAAAATGACGAGCTCGTGTATAAGTTAGACTCAGCTGAAGTAATCGTGACAAAATCAGAACACGATGATCGTGTATCGCTTATTAGTGGTGGTGGAAGTGGTCATGAACCTGCACATGCGGGATTTGTTGGCGATGGCATGTTAACTGCTGCTGTGTGCGGTGAAATCTTTACCTCACCAACACCAGATCAAATCTTAGAAGCGATTACTTCAGTTAAAAATGATAAAGGCGTTCTGTTGATTGTAAAGAACTATTCCGGAGATATTATGAACTTTGAAATGGCGCAAGAACTTGCTGCTGATGAAGGAATTGATGTTGAAATGGTCGTTGTAAATGATGATATTGCTGTCGAAGACAGTACATATACAACGGGACGTCGTGGTGTTGCAGGAACTGTGTTTGTACATAAAATCTTAGGTTATTATGCAGCACAGGGAATGGACTTAAAATCATTGAAAGTAATGGGGGATAAACTTGTTAAGGATATTAAGACAATTGGTGTCGCTCTTGACGCCGCAACCGTTCCTGCGGTAGGTAAAAAAGGATTTGAACTTAATGATCAAGAAATTGAGTTTGGTGTGGGAATTCATGGCGAACCTGGTTACCATCGTACAGCGATGAAACCATCTCATGAACTCGCTCAAGAAATGGTCCAAAAACTTAAAAAGGAATTTACTTGGAGCCCTGGAGATACTTACGGAATCTTAGTCAATGGATTGGGTGCTACACCTTATATGGAACAATATATTTTCATGAATGATGTTAGAAGCTTGCTTGAACAAGAAGGTCTTAATATTGAATTTAAAAAATCAGGTAATTTAATGACATCGTTAGATATGGAAGGTATTTCACTCACCATGATTCGTTTTAATAATAGAGAATGGATTAGTGCATTAAAAAGTGATGTAAATACAGCAGCGTGGAGGTAAGACTATGATTCGAAATTGGTTAAAAGAATATGCACAAAGCATTGAAGAAAATAAGGCACTTTTAAATGATCTTGATACACCCATTGGAGATGGTGATCATGGCACGAACATGAGTCGTGGTATGCAGGCTGTTTTGGCAGCAATGGATACAAAACCAGAACTTGATGATGCGGGACTCTTGAAATTAACGGGCATGACATTGTTGAGTAAGGTTGGTGGTGCTTCAGGTCCACTCTATGGTTCTGCATTCATTGCGATGAGTAAAGTTATGTCTAATGATAAACTTGATTCAGAGACGATTAAAGCGGGTTTTGAAGCCATTGGATCTCGTGGTAAATCTACAATTAACGAGAAAACAATGCTTGATGTTTGGGGACCTGTAGTAACAGACTTAGAAGCACAAACTTTAAAATTAGAAAACATTGAAGTCTATGCAAAGAAAACAGATGATATGAAAGCAACTAAAGGACGAGCATCATTCTTGGGTGATCGTTCTATCGGACATCGTGATCCGGGTGCAGTATCATCACAACTCTTATTTGAAACAGCAATCAAAGCAGGTGTTCTATGAGAACAGATTATGGCGTATTAATCGTGTCACATGTTGAGGGTGTGGCCAAAGGCGTTCATCAATTAATGTCTGAAATTGGACCGAATGTGTCCATTACATATTCAGGAGGAACTGAAGAAGGAGGTGTGGGGACAAGCTTTGAATCAATCTTAAATGCAGTTGATACAAACCAAGCAGATAAAATACTTGCATTCTATGACTTAGGAAGTGCAAAGATGAATCTTGATATCGTATCAGAAATGACCGATAAGTCCGTCACAATTTATGACGCAGCATTTGTAGAAGGATGTTATACAGCCTGTGCTTTACTTGAAGCAGGTGTTGATCTTAATGAAATTGAATCGCAATTAAAACCATTAATTATTAAATAATAAGGAGGAAACAATTAATGAGAAAAGCATTTATTTCACCAACAAAATACGTACAAGGGGAAAATGAATTACTAAATTTAGGTTACTTTATCAGTACATTTGGAAAGTCTGCACTTTTAATTGCTCACAAAGATGATGTGGCTCGTGTTCAAAAACAATTGGATGAAACTCAAAAAACATTCGATGTAGATATTATGGTAAGTACATTCAATGGTGAATGTACCCGTGAAGAAATTAAACGACTTCAAGAAGAAGCAAACGTTAAACATTCTGATTGTATTGTTGGATTGGGTGGCGGTAAAGCTATCGATACAGCAAAATGTGTTGCGGAAGGTGATGCATTGATCATTGTCCCTACAATTGCAGCAACAGATGCACCTACAAGCCATTCAGCAGTTATGTACTTTGCGGATGGTACATTTGATGACTATGCTTACTTCAAGCAAAGTCCAAGTGTAGTTTTAGTTGATACTACAATTATTGCGAAAGCACCAAAACGTTTCTTGGCAGCTGGAATTGGCGATGCGCTCTCAACCTATTTCGAAGCACGTGCAAACAGCTATTCTTATGCAAACATTAATGCAGGACTTCCATGTGGTGTTCGTGAAGGAAAAACTGCCGGAGCAAAACCTACAATCGCTGCACAAACGTTAGCTGAAAAGTGTTATGATGTAATTCTAGAAGACGGAGCTCAAGCAATGATTGCCTGCGAAAATGGTGTGGTAACACCAGCGCTTGAAAACGTAATTGAAGCAAACATCTTACTATCAGGACTTGGTTTTGAAAGTGCAGGTCTTGCCGCAATTCATGCCGTTCATGATGGTCTTACAGCATTGGAACCTACTCACCACTATTATCACGGTGAAAAAGTAGCCTTCTCAGTAATCGTTCAACTCGTATTAGAAGGAGCAGAAGCTGCGGAAATTGATGAAGTCATGGCATTCTCTTCAACCATTGGCTTGCCAATTTGTCTTGAAGATATTGGCGTAAAAACCATTTCATGGCAAGAAGCAATGGATGTTGCTGAGAAAGCATGTATTCCAGAAGAGTCGATTCATTCAATGCCATTTGATATTTCTGTTGAAGCAGTTGCAAGTGCAATTATCGCAGCTGATAAAATTGGACGTGCATTTAAAGAATCTCTCTAGAACATTTAGAAAGAAGAATCAATATGAAAGAAACATTTAATTTTTTATCTACAAATAAGAAAACACAAATTCATGCTCAAAAATGGACACCTAAAACCGAACCCAAAGCCATCTTACAGATTGCGCATGGGATGGTAGAATTTATTGATCGCTACGATGATTTCGCAAATTATCTCAACAATCATGGAGTCCTTGTAGTAGGACATGATCATCTTGGTCATGGTAGTTCTGTCAATTCAGAAGCTGAATGGGGCTACTTCGATGAAGGCGATGCATCGCAAATTCTAATTAACGATATGCGTACACTGATGATGCTTACCAAAAAAGACTACCCGAATGTTCCTTACTTTGTAATGGGACACAGTATGGGATCTTTCATTACCAGACTCTTTATTTGTAATTTCAGTGATGATATTGACGGTGTTGTAATTTGTGGTACCGGACAAAACTCTAAGGCTCAGTTATCATTTGCACGTAAACTTACCAAAATTATGAGTCGCACAAAGGGTTGGGATTATCGCTCAGATATGATTAACAATCTTGCTTTTGGTGGTATGAACAAACAATTTAAACCAGCGCGTACACCAAACGATTGGTTGTCACGTGATGAGAAACAAGTTGATATTTACCAAGCAGAACCCCGTTGTCAGTTCAAATTTACACTGAATGGGTACTATCATCTCTTTGATATTTGTTACCAAGTTCAAGAAACCAAAAATCTTGAGAAAATGCGTAAAGATTTACCTGTATTCATGATTTCTGGTGATAAAGATCCAGTTGGAAATAACGGTAAAAATGTTTTGAAGGTTTACGAAGCCTTTAAGAAAGTAGGTATGGAAGACGTTGAATGTACTCTATATCCAGATTATCGTCATGAAATACTGAATGAAATTGATAATGAAGTAGTATATGCCGATGTATTGCGATGGATTGAATCTCATATTGATTAATAAAATAAGGTGTTTCACAAAGTGAACTGCTCCCTGTCAAGTAGACAGGTGAAATAAATAAAATACCCAAGATGATTTATCGCTTTACGATGAATCATCTTTTCTTATGCTACAGTCGCCTGCATTTGCTTTTCTCTAATGTTTGACCAATAAGCTTCAATTTTCTTGTTGGTTGGAATTGAATAACTTATAGGTGTCTCTGATCCTAATGCTTCAGTTCGAACCATCATTGGTGTTTTGTTTTTAAATCGTTTTTGAAGTCTCTTGTTGTTATAAAAATCAATATACGCATCAATTGCTTTCTTTAACTCGCTTTTAGTATTGAATTCATTAGGATAGTACATTTCTGATTTGATAGTTCCCCAGAATCCTTCCATAGGACCATTATCAATACAGTGTCCCACTCTAGACATACTTTGTATCATTCCTTGATCTTCTAGCTGTTTTCTAAATACCCTACTTGTATATTGGAATCCTCGGTCACTGTGAAATAAAGGCTTTGCCTCTGGATATCTCGTGATAGCTTTATGATAAGTATCAAACACAAGTTGATTATTGTTACGATCACTTATGTGGTACGCCACAATACTCAAATCATAAAGATCAATAATCGCACTGAGATACAGCTTCTTACCTGAACCTTTAATCTTAAATTCTGTGACATCTGTCAACCATTTTTCATTTGGTCTAGAAGCAAAGAAATTACGATTTAAAATATTTTCAGCTGTGATTTCAGGAGTGCTTCGTGAATACTTTTTAGACTTTTGACGAATCACTGATTTCACACCCAGCATCTTCATGAGTCTATGAATCCTCTTTGGGTTATAATGAACTCTATTAAGTTCATTAATCCAATCTGTCATTCGTCGATAACCTAAGATATGTCCAAACATTTCATCATAATCAAGAATGAGATTACAAAGCTCATGATTCTCAATTTCATTGCTTGTTTCAACACGGTGCGTCCATTTATAATAACTGCTTCTTGCGATTTTAAGTACCTTACACATCCATTGAATGCTCCAACCATGTTTATAATGAAGTTCTTGCACGGCAAGATACTTTACTTCTTGTTTTGCTTTGGAGAATATCGCCGCCCTTCTATTTCCTTCACTTTTTTTAATAGAATATTCTCACGTTCTTTCAGTTCAAGTTCTCTTTCGAGTTGTTTGATTTTACGTTCTAAACGTTCTTCATTACTGAGTTGATCTTCTTGTTTTCGTTTGCCACGTTTATCAAGAAGCCCTTCATATCCTATCTCGTTATATTTTTGAACCCACTGGTAAACTTGAGCATAGGAAAGACCATAGAGCTCGGCGGTTCCCTTATAATCGTAGTCATGTTCAATACAATGTGCGACAATTTCTTGACGTTCTTCAATCGTTGTTTTTCTACCTTTTGTCATATAGACTTCTCCTTTAGGATCGTAATCCTTTATGGTTTCAAGTCTATTATACTTGTTTATCCATCCACGCAAAACCTCATCGGAACTTATATCGTATTTGATAATAATATCTGCGAGAGAACCTAGTCCTTCAAGGTAATCTTGAATAGCAGATTCCTTAAGTTCTTTCGAATAACTTTTATTTCGAGGTTTATATGAGAATGCTTCAACACCGACGATTTGGTATTTTTTCACCCATCTACGCAATGTCCCAGGATTAATCGATAATTCTTGGGATATTTCCATTGCACCTTTTATGCCGTTCAAATATTCTTTAACTACTTGTTCTTTTATTTCCGCTGGATATTTATTCTTTCTACCCATAGAAAAAGCTCCTCCTTTTTGTAGTACCCGTTTTTATTTATTTCGGGTGTCTACTTTAAGGGGAGCTTATCAAAGTGAACACCTTTTTAAATGCTTTTTTCTGTATAATTGGCCTATGGAGGAAAGACAATGTTTAATGAATCAGTAGGGCAGAAAGTAAAAGTTATTTTATTTAATTTTATTTTTGGAATTGGTATTGGGGGCGTGATTTCGCTTGTGCTCGTCATGACTAAAAAAATACCTGATAAGTTTGGACCGATTATGACGGTTGCACTTCCAATCGGATTGGTTTATGTCATTTATAAAGCATTTAAGAATTTTAATAAGATTGAAATCACAAATCAAATGATTACCATTTCAAATCTATTTGATAAGAAACAAACGTTTGATCGCAGTGGTCTTGATGTTCAATTAGAACTCGGAAGTTACTCAATTAACTATGCGAAGTTTGCACCCATTCTTACCATTTATCTACAAGAAGAAAATGCTAAGGTAAAAAAATACAATCTCGCAGGTTATAATGAAAAAAATATCGAAGCTATCGCAGGATATCTTGATATCACTTTCGAGGAAAAATAAAAGATGATTTTGAATCTAATTAAGATTCGTATCATCTTTTTTATGTTTAGGAATGAAAGTGCTGATGGCAATAAGTATCAGTGTTGGTAAAAGCCATGCAAGACCATAGTCTTGAAGGGGAATCCAAGCAAAAATGTTTGGGAGTATGTTGTTTGTAATTAAGACATCAATTATAGAAATAACGAAGACAAACGGAATAACCATTTTGTAGACTCTATTGTTATTTTTGTTGAAGTAGTCAAAAAATCCTAAAATGATGAGCATTAATGAAACGGGATATAAAGACATCAAGAAGGGCACCGATACTGTGAGAAGTGTATCAAGTCCAAAATTTGCGATGAGAAAACTAAAGGCAACCAAACCAATGACCCATTGTTTATAAGTTGTCTTGGTAAATCGTTGACTGAAGTATCGTGAGATTGAAGTTGTGAGTCCAGTACAGGTAGCAAGGCAAGCAAGCGTGAATATTGCAGCAATCATAATCTGGCCTATGAATCCTAAATTGTTCGTACCAACACTGGAAATGATGTCAGCACCGTTTGTAAATCCTTGCGTTGGCGTCAGGGCTCCAATGAGACTAAGTACTGAGTAAACAAGAAGTAGAATAATACCTGTAAGAATACCAAATTTTTTCGCAAGACTTAATTGCTCTTGACGATCGGTGACGTTGTATTGCTGAATCGTAAAGACAATGACGGTACCATAATTAAGGGCTGCGAGAGCATCCAATGTTTGATATCCTTCAAGGAAAGCATTGAAGAATGTCTTGTTTGGAGCTTCAGCTGGGACGTTCAGATTTAAAGGCTGTTTCACAAGAATTGATAGAAATAAAATAAGAATCAGTAAGAGTAATGTAGGTGTAATGATTTTACCCATAATATCGACGAGCTTATTTGGTCTAATGGAAAGTAAATAAACAGTCAGGAAAAAGATAAGAGTAAAAACAACTTGCCAAATTCCTAAATTTTGAGAAAGAAGCGGTTTAATACCAATTTCAAACGGTAAAATTCCTGTGCGTGGCATTGCAAGACCAGGTCCAATGGCAAAAAGTACCGAGAAAGTAAAGAATGTTCCGAAGTATGGTGATACTCTGGATGCTAATGGCTCCATACCCTCTGATTTAGAAACAGTAATAATACCAATAATTGGAATAACAATAGCTGTAATTGCGAAGCCAACCAGTCCGAAAATTAAATACTCACCACTCACATGTCCAATAATGGTGGGGAAGATGAGATTTCCAGCACCAAAAAACATTGAGAAAAACATAAGTGTAATGGCTAAAAACTCGGAACGTTTAAATCGCATAAGCTATCTCCTATTAAGTTATTGTTTATATTTAATCGTTTTTAAGAACGGATGTCAATTAATATCAGGGAACTCATGCTAAGTTCGATAAAATAAAGTATAATAATATGGCATGAGGGAGAATTATGAATAAAATTACGAAACAAGATCAAAAAAAGATAGAACGCTTCTTTAAAAAATACGTTCAAAATAAATTTGTTTTAGCATTACTTGTATTTCTACTACCATTTGGTGTCAATTATTACAATAATACGTATCTAAAATCTAAAAATCAAGCTGTTGTAATGACACAAACAGGGAAGCAAACAATTCGTTGTGTTGACGGAGATACATTTGCATATGGTGATGAGAAAGTAAGATTGTTAGCGCTTGATACACCAGAATCTGTGAAACCAAATCATCCTGTTGAACCTTATGGTAAGGAAGCCAGTGAATATACTTGTAACTTATTAAAAAACGCAAATAATTTGGAGTTGAAGCAAGATATTGGGAATGAACGAGATAAATATGGAAGAATCCTTGCGTGGGTTTATCTTGATGGTGAATTACTTCAAGAAAAAATCATTCGTGAAGGCTTGGGTGAAATTAAGTACGTTAATAAAAAAACAGTGGATTATAAAATTTTAGGACAACTTGAAAAAGCTCAAGAAGAAGCACAGGGGAAGAAATTGAACATTTGGAAGGAATGATAGCATGAAAACAGATATGTATGAGAAAATTGAAGGAGAAACACTTCTAAGTTCTGAGCTTTTAGAACACACCTACTATAAGAATTGTCGTATTATATTAGAAGAAGATGCATATGAGTTTAAGTATGTTGTCTTGGAGTCATGTCTTGTTGCACCGGAGAAAATGGAACGTCTTGAAGTCTTGAATGCTTCGTTTATTAACTGTGACTTTTCTAATTTTGAATTCGATAAAAGTTACTTTAATAATGTGACATTCAAAAATTGTAAGTTGACCGGCACGTTGTTTAATGGAAATTACTTTAGAGATACGAAATTTGAAAATTGTTTGATGCGGTATGTTTCGTTTGCGGAAGGAAAACTACAGGGGATGACATGGAAGGAATGTGATGTTACAGAAGGAATCTTCATGAACATGGAACATAAAAAGTTTGTCATGAAAATCTGTAAGATAGAGCGAATGAATTTCTCGGATACCAAAATGCGTGGGGTTGATTTAACCGAGTGTGATTTCCAATCAATTCTTTATAGTGTTGAAGCAATCCGCGGTGTGAAAATTCGTTCAGATCAGGCTGTCGCTTTCGCAATTCAAATGGGATTTGATGTTGTTGATGCATAAATAGAAAACGAGGTAAGTGTTATGGAAAACATTATTTATCGTCATATTAAAATTGCTGGTATTGATTATTTAGTGATGCGTTCAGATCGGGGTTATTGTTATATTGGTAACGATGATGATCTTACGACAGATACTTACTTTAATCGATTTAAGAATGTTACTTTTGTGGCGTCAAATACAGATGATGATTTTAAAGAATTCATAAAGACTTTTACGGATTATCATAATGGTTTAAATCCTCAATTTGATTTTCCTATGGATTTTATTGGAACGCCTTTTCAAATTAAAGTTTGGAAGCATCTTATGACAATCCCATATGGGAAAACAGAGTCGTATCAAGAAGTAGCTGAAGGAATCGGTCAACCAACGGCTACACGTGCATGTGCTCATGCAATATCTCAAAATCCTCTGATGATTGTAGCGCCTTGTCATCGTGTTTTAGGTAAAGATCGCAAACTTCGTGGTTTTCGTGGAGGACTGGGCATGAAAGAAAAACTCTTGCTCCATGAGGGAATTACAGACTTCAAACCTTAAGCCTTTTGATGTAACATAATTAGACTTAGCGTTACAATGAATGTGTTAATAGAAAAGAGGGTAAGCGTGAGAGGGATAATAATTAATGAAGTTGGTAGTATTCAAAATGAAATGCAATCTACTGCAATTGATGACTATAATACAAGACATGTTAATGATGATGAGATGATTCTTCATATGTTTCAACATCGAGGCATCAATATGGGATTGGATGATGTTAAGATGCCAGGCTTTTCAAAAGGTCTTGCTTACTATGAGACAGTCGGTGAACCTGTAATTATTCGTAATTCAGGGGGACGTTCAATTGTTGCCGATGAAGGTGTCTTGAGTATGTCTCTTATTTTTAGATCATCACAATCAATGTATGACAATTATGACTATTATGGTCAATTCATTATGGATGCCTTGCAGCCAATTGTGACAGGTATCAATATCGGAGAAATCTCTGGCGCATGCTGCCCTGGGAAAACCGATATTAGTATTAATGGAAAGAAATTTTGTGGGACAGCTCAACGAAAAATTAAAGATGGTGTCGCATTAGTTTGTTATATTCATATTAATGGTGATCAAATGCGCCGCAATCAGATTGTGAAGGGTTTCTATGAGGCTTGTGAGAGCGAGGAAATAAAAATAGATCTTGATGCTATGGACTCGCTTTCTAATCTTGTGGGTCGTGAAATCGCTGTGTCTGAGGTTGTTAATTTACTGGAAGACGAATTAAAGAAACGAACAGAATCTGTGACATACGAATCATCAATTCCAAGTCGTGAAGATTTTCACCTTTCTGTTTCTCGAACCCAAAATCAAAATAATCGATACTTAAAAGAAAAGGAAGCTTAAAAGCTTCCTATTTTTTCGTTCTGAGATGATTTTCTAAAATTTTTCCTATTTCAATAAACGTGTCAAGATCTTCTTGAGAGAAACGATTGAAAGAGGGGGAGTCAATATCGATAACACCATACGGCATTCCGTCAACAAATAGTGGAACTACCAATTCACTATTAGAAGCTGAATCACAGGCGATATGTCCAGGAAATGCATGGACATCATCCACAACCAAACCACGTTTGGTTTCAATGGCGTGCGAGCAAACACCCTTACCAGGGTAGAGATGAATACAGGCTGGTTTTCCTTGGAAAGGACCTAAGATGAGATGATCATCTTTGAAGAGATAGAAACCTACCCAGTTAATATCTTCTAAACTTTCATTAAATAAAGCAGAAAGGTTTGCGAGAATGGCAATTTCATCAGTCTCATCTTCAATAAAGAGTTTTGCTTGTTCAATAAGTATTTTGTTCATATGTCACATCCTTTTATACAGTCTATCATGCTCTCGAATAAAAATACATTTGATTGCAAAAAATATAATATCGGTGATAATGTAAGAGATGTATTTATAGCTAGGAGAAGCATTAATTATGAAAATATCGAAAGAAATAATTCGTCATTTTATTACCGAAGCCTTCTTGGGAATAATAATTATTTTCCCTGTGATATTAATGGCTTTATTTTTAGATGGCAAACCACGAAATGAAGGAATGATGTTTTTACTTGGAACAGGTTCATTATTAATTACTGAAGCAATTATTAACTACCATGAAAAACGTTCTATTCGAGAATGTTATGAAATCGAAGATATTGAAGATCCTTTAATTTTTAAACATATTAACCAGATCGAGTATGAATACAGTAAGAAACGTCTACGAATGAATGCTGTTGTTATTGGTGGTATTGCGGCATTGCTCTTCTCCATTGACTTACGTTGGGCATGGGTTCATCAAAGTTTAGGACTCACTGCAATCTGTATGAGTCTTATTGTAATCCTTATTGTGACGGTTGGTTTCACAATTTATTACCATTCTAAGCATGGAAATCACGAAACACTTCATTAAAACAAAAGTTTTTTTCTTTTGTGTTGCATGTTTCAAGAGAGATGTTAAAATTAATGAGGACTTTAAATAATAAAAGAAAGGGTGTTGAACTGTGGATAGAAAAGTAGGTACAGTATCGAGAGGTGTACGTTGTCCTATCATTCGTGAAGGGGATGATTTGGCAACTATCGTTTCAGAAAGTATTCTTGAGGCTGCAAAAAGTGAAAATTTCGAGGTTAGGGATCGAGACATTATTGCAATCACAGAATCCATCGTTGCACGTGCTCAAGGAAATTATGCTTCACTCGAGGCAATCGCTAAAGATGTGGAAGCTAAATTTGAGGGAGAAACAATTGGAGTTATTTTTCCAATTTTATCAAGAAACCGTTTCTCAATTTGTTTAAAAGGTATTGCTAAAGGTACTAAAAAAGTTATCTTGATGTTGAGTTATCCTGCTGATGAAGTTGGAAACGAATTGATTTCAATGGATCAATTAGATGCATCAGGCATTAACCCATACAGTGATGTATTGTCACTTGAAGAATATCGTCATCATTTCGGACATACAACGCATGCCTTTACAGGTATTGACTATGTTACTTATTATGGTGAACTTATCGAAGAAATGGGTGCAGAAGTTGAAATTATCTTCTCAAACAATTGCCGAACAATTCTAGATTATACAAAGAATGTTCTTGCATGTGATATTCATACGAATGCTCGTACGAAACGAATTTTAAAAGAATCTGGAGCAAAACGTGTCTATGGATTGGATGACATTCTTCGTGAATCTGTTGATGGCAGTGGTTACAATCAAGAGTATGGACTTCTAGGTTCTAATAAATCTACTGAAGATTCTGTAAAACTTTTCCCTCAAGATGCAAGTCAACTCGTTTCTGATATTCAAAAACAAATGCTTGACGCAACTGGAAAACATGTAGAAGTTATGGTTTATGGTGATGGTGCCTTTAAAGACCCAATGGGTAAAATCTGGGAACTTGCTGATCCAACCGTATCTCCAGCATACACCAAAGGACTTGAAGGAACACCTAACGAAATTAAACTTAAATATCTAGCAGATAATGATTTCAAAGACTTATCAGGTGCTGAATTAAAAGAAGCACTTGAGAAGGAAATTCGTAAAAAAGATGGTGGTTCTTTAGTAGGTAGCATGGCTGCTCAAGGAACAACACCACGTCGTCTTGTAGACCTTATCGGATCACTTTGCGATTTAACAAGCGGATCTGGTGATAAAGGGACACCAATCGTCTTTGTTCAAGGTTATTTTGATAACTACGCTGACTAAATAATAGACAGATTAAATTGAAACTCTATTGATTTTTTGATAGAGTTTTTTTTATTGCAATTGTGACGTTTGAAATATATCTCATAATTTGATGTAAACATATTGTTTTAAGTTTGAAATTTCTATATTATTACTCTAGCGTTGAGGAGGAGAAGAGATGGCGTTAAAGAATATATTTGGGGATTGGAGCTTTTACAAGAAGGTATTAATCATTGCAATACCTCTCATGTTACAACAACTCGTGAGTACTTCAGTTAACTTGTTAGATAATTTGATGATTGGTCAATTAGGGGACCATGCACTTGCGGGTGTTGCGACAGTAAATCGTTACTTTATGATTGCTGTATTTGGTACAAATGGTATTATTGCTGCATCAGCAGTATTTATGGCACAATTTTTTGGTGCAGAAGATAAAAATAGTATGCAAGAAACATTTCGATATGCTTTGATTGCTTCTTTCGTAGTTATGATGACTTTTGTATGTCTAGCGATGTTGTTTCCAGAAAACATTATACGTTTCTTTGTTAATGACAGTGTCGTAATTTCAAATGGAATGGATTATATCTATGTTTGTGCACTTACATTTATTCCAAACTTATTTACGCTTGCAATTGCAGGCTCTATGAGAGCTACGGGTGATTCACGAACACCACTTGTAGCAAGTTTTATTTCAATGGCTACCAATGCATTCTTTAACTATGGACTGATTTATGGTCATTTTGGATTCCCTGCACTTGGAGTCTTAGGCGGTGCAATTGGTACCCTTATTGCTCGGTCAGTTGAATTATCATTTATTCTATACTTCTTAAAAACAGGTGAGTATCAGTTTAAGACAAACTTAAAAAATATCTTTTCTGTATCTAAAAATCTTGTTAAAAAGATTACGAATAAGGCATTGCCACTTGCAGTCAATGAAGTGTTATGGGCTACGGGAATGGCGCTGTTGCTAAGATTCTATGCCACTCGAGGTGCGGATGTTATTTCAGGTTACTCCATCTCAACAACCGTATCAGATATGTTCTTCACGATGAATGCGGGAATGTCGGTAGCTATTACTATTCTGGTATCACAACCTCTAGGAGCTAACAAACTCGATGAAGCTCGAGATAATGGATATAAGATACTCGGATTTGGTGTGATATTAAGTATGTTCTTTGGTACATTGCTTTTTGGATCAACATTTATCATTCCTTCCATTTACCATGTATCAGAAAGTGCGATGCATACTGCACAAACATTCTTACGAATTATGAGTCCACTATTTAGTATTTATGTCTTGAATACAACCTGTTACTTTATTCTAAGAGCGGGAGGCGATACTAAGTCGACCCTTTTACTCGATTCAGGTTATATGTGGTGTGTTAACTTGGTTGCGGTAGGGATTGCGACTTATACAACAAACTGGAGCATCATTGCACTATATCTTGTCGGTCAATCCACCGATATCTTAAAACTTGTCTTTGCACTTCGATTTGTTCGCAAGGAAAAATGGATTGTGAACCTAACTGCAGACGATGATGAAATTTTAGAACTTGAGCTCGTTTAACAGTCATAAAAAAGCCTCTTGTATCCATAATTTGGATTAAGAGGCTTTTTTGATTGCTAGATTTGGGTGATAGTTGCATCTGCCACATGAAATGTCTTTGTGTATTCTTTTTTATGATCATCAAACATAACATGGCTGACATTAATCAATGTTTTATCTAATGATAAAAGATTAGTTTCAAGTTTAAAAGCAAGTTCGTCATCGAGATTAGCGAAGACTTCATCGGATACAATGACATCCGCATTATGGATTAAAGCACGTGCTAACATGATACGGGTGCGTTGCCCTCCAGAAACGTTGGAACCATTGTCCGTAAGAATCATTTCGGGGTTCAAGTCTTCGAGACCAACAGTAGCAAGAATACCCGTAACTTCAAGAGAATTATTATACATAGTAATGTTATCGCGAAGGCTTCCATTAAATATAAATCCTTTTTGATCAATAAATGCAAATTTAGAATAATAGGACTTCAAGTCATAGGAATCAATTGCATTGTTATTAAGTGATATACGACCATGTTGCTGTGGAAGCATTCTTTTTAAAGTACTTAAGAAGGTGCTCTTTCCTGACCCACTCTCGCCATAGATTAATATTTTATCACCGGCGTCAATCTCAAGATTAATGTTGTTTAGTATGGTTATATCATCATATCCAAGACTTACATCATCAAATTGAACTTTATTAATTGTTTCGGTTTGATAGGTATAGTGATATTCGTTAGCAACTAATGTCTTTTCTATATCTTCCAAAATTACATACGAGCTTTCAATTTGTGTTAGCAGGGGATGGACAACTTGCATTGGCCACATGGTATTGGAGAATGCTGTTCCGATGAGCAATGCGGTTCCTGTTGAAACACCAAACTTCGCGGCGAAATAGATACCAGATCCCATGAGGCCAAACATCAGGATAAGGTTTATCGCTGAGTTGAAAGCATCTACGAATGTTATTTTAAAGTCGATTTTATATTGTTCTTTTTGTAAATCCTTTGCGAATCTCTTGAATCGTTGGCTCATCTTTTCTTCAATTTTATTTTGTTTAATAACATCCATAGCATCCAGTGTTTCTTTTACAGCACCGCTGTAGCGCTCAAGAGCCACTGATTTTTGTTTTTCATTTTTCTTCATTTGTCCTGCGTTTTTCTTTGAAAAGTTGTAAGAAAATACGATCAGAACAAGAGAAGCAAGTCCGATTGTCCATGAAACTGTAAAGAGAAGAATTACGGAGACAATGATTGAACTGGAAGTATCAATTAAATCAATAAGACCATGCAATGTTTGGTATTCATAACGATCTAAGTCTTGAGTTAATTGACTGATATGTTTCTCTTCATTGATGTCTTCAAAGGGAAGATTAAAGAGCCTTTCTGCATACAGTTGTTTCATTTCAAGGACTGATGTCTGAATATACCTTACTCTTACTTTGGAACCAATCCGGGAAATGATGTATGTTAAGAATGTTAGAACTACTAATACAAGCAACGCTTTAGGAAAGAAGTTCATATCTTGGGCTATGGCGGCATCAATTGCGAATTGAATCATCTTGAGATATCCTGCTTGAACTATAGCACCTAGAAATAGGATGATTGATACGAGCATAAGTAATTT
Organism: Erysipelothrix inopinata; assembly: GCF_014396165.1. GTDB lineage: Bacteria > Bacillota_I > Bacilli_A > Erysipelotrichales > Erysipelotrichaceae > Erysipelothrix > Erysipelothrix inopinata. The sequence continues at coordinate 1,901,660 of NZ_CP060715.1, read as the reverse complement.
TCTGTTTCCGTAGCGATTAATTTTCATAGCTGTATCCTCCTAAATCAATGATTTGATCTGATTTTTCTTTTAAATATTGATGGTGACGATGTGAGGTGAAAATAACAGTTTTATCCAAATTCAGAAGTGTTTCGTAGATTACATAAGCGTTATCTTCATCGAGACTTGCTGTCATTTCATCCAAGATAATAACAGGTTTATTCTGATAGAGTTCTCGAGCAATATGAATTCGTTGTTTTTGACCACCTGAGATATTATGGGCGTTGTCAGTCAATAAGTGCGCATCTTTTTCTTCAAGAGATTCAATCCAAGAAGTTAACGCACACTGCTCAAGAATGAGAGTATAGCGGTCTGAATCGAATGGTGTATCAAGAATTATGTTATCACGGATACTTTCGTTAAAGAAGAAATGATCTTGAGTAACATAAGCAGTATTATCAAATCGAGAACTGTAGGAAATATCATTAAGAGCGACACCATCAATAAACAGATCACCGGAATAACTATTGATGTGTCCGGCCATTATATTAAGTAGGGTACTCTTCCCGCTTCCAGAAGGGCCAACGATGAATACTTTATCATTTTTATGAATACACGCATTCAAATTTTCAAAGATAGCTTTATCATCATAGTGGAAACTGACATTATCTAAACAAATTAGATTGTTGAAGGTGTAAGATTCATTTCTTTGAAGCGGTTTAGGATGATCCATTAATGAGTCATAGATCTTCAATGAAGCTTTAAATTTATTAACGAAAGAAAATCCGTCAGAGACATTCCAGAGTAGTTGTGATAAAAGGTTCATAACCATGATAGTTGATACCATTGAGATACGACCCTGAGCTAATAAGTAGGTTGCAAAGATAAATGAAAGAAAGTGAATGCCTGAAGATGTTACTGTCAGAATGTTCTTTTGGAAAAAGTCCCAGTCATTTGAATTAGCTTTATGTTCTTCCAATTGTTTAATATCTTGATTAAACAACATTTTGAATTGTACTTGTGCTCCAAAAATTTGAATGGATCTTAAGCCGTAGATAAGGTTATTGATTGCATTGAAACTAAGTTTGTTTTGTTCCGTTACGATCTTTTTTCTACGGATTGTTTCTTTTGTAAAGTATTGTGATAATCCGAAAATGATGAGTGTTCCAATTAGGATGATAACACCTAATTCCCATGATAAATAAAAGAGAACACCGATACCAACAAGATACGAACTAAAGTTATTACCCATTCTCAATAATGAAAGAAAGTAGTCCTGTTCAAATATTTTAATATCTGAAACTAACTTACTATGATAATAACTGTTTTCATGAGAGTGAAATGAATCGATGTCTTGGGCAACGATGTTTTGATAGGATTCAGTACGTAAATCATATAGAACATCATTCATATACCTGATTCTTAACATGCGCGAAATTATTCCTATGAGGATAGGAGTCAGTGCAAGACAAACAATGAATAAAAGTTTAGTAAGTGGGTTATCACTTTCAGGGATTGTGAATATTTGTGCTAAAGCATAGCTAATTATAAGATTCGATGGTGCCGTTATTATGATTCCTAGAAAGTACAGAAAGAATCCTTTTTTATTATTAAGAAGTAACGTCTTCATGTTGATTCCTCAAACTTTCTTCAAGTTGTGCAAAGAATTGTGCGAGTAAACTTACAGCTTCAGGATTAATTGAGTAGTAAATCTTCTTTCCTTTCTCACGGAGCTTTACAATGCCAGCCTTCGTGAAAATATCCATATGATGCGAAACTGTAGGTGAGGTTAGCTCTAGAAGTTCAGCAAGTTCCTTCAAATAGTATTCTCCAGTCATGAGATGTTCAAAAATTCTAAATCGTTTATCATCACCGAGGGCCAGGAAGTAATACTTCACTTTCTCAATATCAATGGAATCGTAATTTGAACGAATCTCCTTAGAGAAAAAGATTCCATATAATACATAGGTATTTGAGTTGTCGTTAACCGCAATTTTGGCTACAAGTCCTTTTGTATTAATAACTGAAAAATCATAGAAGATACCGTTGTGATTTTTTTGATCAAAAGAATCAATATCAACCCATTGGTAAAAGGCTTCATGATCGGGTTCTTGAGTAAATAAATCACCGTAAGTCGTCATACACCAGGTTTTAAATTCGCTGTAGATTGGTTTTAAGTTTTCCATGATATCCTGAAACTCAAAATATATAGATTCAGTAGCTTTAAAATACTTGATAATTTTAAAGCATTGCTCGTCACTTTCCTCAAGCTGCATGATGTACGACAATAATGTATCGAAATTGATTGTGTCATTTTGGTAAATTTTCTGAATATCATTCTCAATTAAGTTTGCTCGATTTAAATCACCACCATATACATCGTTGAGTAAGACCTTGAGTGAATTGCGAACAAACTCTTGATAGTTAAAGTTTTCGTAGTTAGTATCCTCAAATTGGTAGAGAATACCAGCAAAAACATCGAGTTTGTTAGCTTCTGCTAGTTCTTGTATAACCGAATAGTTTTTAAGGACTTCGTATGATGCTTCGTAAAGATTCTTTTGACGTTCAATAAAGTTAGGGTAGTTTTCATTTAGGAATGAAACTTGATTCGGGCTATATTTTTGATCGAAGTCAGTACCATAGGCTTCTTCTATTAATAGTGCAATATCGATATGGGATAAGTCTGTTTGGATATAGTTCATAATACAATCCTCCTAAACCAATCATAAAATAATGTTCGAAGTATGTCAATCATTATATTAGAAATATATCTAACATATGATATTGCGAGTAATCGAAGACTCTCTAACACTACTTTAAATGCTATGAAAATAATATTTACTAAAATTTCGGGAAAAATGTGTCAAACAGTTGAAATTATGGTTGTGAAAGGATATACTACATACGAATCCTTTAAATAAGCACGAGATGTTTATAAGGAGAGAAATTAAAATACACTATATTTTGGTATCTTTTCTATATCTTATCGGACTTATTGATTCAATAAGTTTTTTTATTGTAAAAAAACATTTTGGTCTGAAGTCGGGAGGAAGACACATGAAACGAAATACATTTACATCCAAGATTATGATTACACTGATCTTAGGGATGATTACTGGAATTGGAATGATTTTTTTGAGGGAAGGACTCATTGCCAATAACCATGCAAATATATGGACAGGTATCAATAACCTTCTCTTTGCTGACATAACACAAGAAGCAAATAAATCAGCAATTGGAATTATGTTTATAGTTGGTCAAATCTTTATGAGAATATTACAGCTCGTTTTGATTCCACTTATATTTACATCAATTATTCGTGCAATTCAACACATTGAAGAAACACGCGTATTAAATAAACTAGCAAAAAAGACTTTTGGAAACTTTATTGTAATTCTATCACTTTCAATCTTAGTAGCAGTCGGGGTTGGATTTACCGTTTACAATCTTGGTTGGTTCCAAATTGCAAATCTTGATTCAATTGAAATTGCTCAAGGTGTCACTAATGCAACCAATCCACTAATGATTATCCTTAATGCTTTCAATAACAACGTGGTCGCAACATTAGGTAATAATGGAAACATCATTGCGGTGGTAGTTCTTGCGCTTGTCGTTGGGGTAATCATTCAAATTCTTGGAGATCAAATTCAAGTTATTAAGAAACTGGTAGATGAAATCTACCTCATCACCATGAAATTGTTAGACTTTGTAATTTTAAAACTTGGACCCGTCGCAATTTACTGCTTACTTGTAAGAACACTTGCATCATACGGTACGGACTACTTAAGACCTGCACTTATCTATATGGTTGTTACAGTAGTTACCTTACTCTTTACGGTATTGGTAGTCTTTCCAACATACATTTACATTAAAACAGGACTCAATCCATTCGCATTTATTAAAAAAATGTATAAAGTTGGAATCTTCGGTTTCTCAACATCATCTTCAGCAGCTACACTACCGCTCGCTCAAGAAACAATCATAAATGATCTTGGAGTGGATTCATCAGTAGCATCATTTGTAGTACCACTTGCATCAACCATTAACATGACTGGAACTGCAATCATGCAAATCATTGCAACATTGTTTATAGCATCTGTTGCGGGATACCAAGTCGGGGTATTGGAGTTAATCTCAATTGTCTTACTAACTGTAGTTGGTTCTATTAGTACGCCTGCAGCACCTGGATCAGGAGCAATTCTACTCTTTACAATTATCAGTGGAATGGGATATGTTAACCAACCAGCTCTTGCTGCATACAGTTTCATTCTTGCAATTAACAGACCAGTAGAAATGTTAGTAACAGCAGTGAATGTTATTGATGATGGTGTTAGTGCAGTGTGTGTATCTAAAGAAATGGATGCTCTTGATTTAGATATTTATAACTCTGAAACCAGCACATCAAATGAACTTGTAATTGAAAATAATTAAATTTTAAAGGACCGCTAAAAAGCGGTTTTTTTATTTCACGACGAAAATGTAGGATATTAGTATCTTGCGGATTATTAGAATGATATGAACGCTAAGTGAATCAAACGTACCATGAAGTACACTATTTGAACCCTTTATTGTTCTATAAAGACTATAAATTAGTATTGGTATAGAATAATTCTGAATCAATAGTGGAGGGGTTCAAATGAAAATTTCATTGTCAAAGGTTACAAAGACATTTTTGCATAGTAGTGAGAAGATTCAGGTGTTGGATGATATTAATTATTTGTTTGAAAGTGGAAAAATTTATACAATTGTAGGTAAATCAGGAGTGGGTAAAACAACACTTTTGAATATAATTTCTTTGCTAGATAATCCAAGTTCTGGCCATGTTTGTTACGATTCTATTGTCATAGATAAAATACCAAATAAAGAGTTACCTAAATTTCGTCAAAATAATATTGGAGCAATTTTTCAAGAGTATCAATTGATTGATAACATGACCTGTTTGGATAATGTATTGATACCACTGTGGACTAACGAAACAATATCTAAAGATGAAGCAAAAAGAATAGCGAAACTTTGGTTGTCTAAATTGGGTTTGAAAAATCGCATAAGTCATTATCCAATGACACTTTCTGGTGGAGAGCAGCAAAGAACGGCGATAGCAAGAGCATTGGTATCAAATCCCAAAGTAGTTTTAGCTGATGAACCCACTGGAAACGTTGATGAAGAAAGTGAAAAAATAATTCTAGATATTTTTAGAACTCTTGCAGATCAAGGTAAATTAGTAATCATTGTCACTCACAGTAAAACTGTTAAAGATTTTGCTGATATTTCATTAAAATTAGAAGAAGGGAAACTGGTTCCAAATGAATACAAGTTTTAAATATCTATATAATACATTCATTCAAAAATTGATTAATATGAAGAGAATTATGATTGTGCAAGCCCTGCTAATCACTTTAGTTTCCTTGATAGTAGCTTCTAATAATACGATATTTAAATTTTCTAATGATGTAGTCGATAATAATATGAACTTAAGATATATCGAAGTTTTTTCTAATGAAAATTTAATTTCAGAAGAAACACTTCTAGAAATTAAAGATTTAGAATATGTAGATTCAGCTTTCTACAACAATCTGTCGATTGCTTCTATTGAAGAAGGAGAATCGGGAGAGAGTATTTTTATTCTTGGAATTGATAGTGAATCAGTTAGTGCAATCCTTAACAAAAGTGTTCTGATGAATGATGGCAAAATATTTTTAAACAGAGAACTTGAGGATGTTTTTAATGGTGCACAAAAATATGATTTATCTTTTAATGTGAAAGTAACTGATAATTCAGGATATAGAGGTAGTATACCGATAGAACTTGAGAGTTACTATGATCAACCTACTTTATCATCGTGGAATCACAATGTAGCACTTGTATCCCCAGATACCCAGAAAAGTATTGTCATGAGTCAACTAGGGATTACTGAACCGGAGTATGCAAAGTTGGAAATTGGTCGAGAGAAGCTTGTGGTTATCGTAGATGACACAGAACATGTGAACGAAGTGGCTCATAGCATCGAGTCTTTAGGGAATCTCTTAACGTGGCACAGTTTAAAAGCAAATGAAGAGCTACCTATGCTTGCGAATCTTATTCGATGGGGAATGCCTGTAATTACATTGTTACTGATGATTGTTTTAATCGTAGTCATCCGTTCATCTTCAAAAAATCAGTTTAAAAGAAAGTCGAAAGAAGTTGCAATATTAAAGACTTCGGGATACTCGAAAAAAGAAATTGTGATGATATTACTCGGTGAGTACTTAATGGTTGGATTTCTAGCTTTTATAATTTCATCATTATTAACGGCACTTATAACATATATATTGAATAAAGTTTTACCACAAATCGGCTATAACATCCAAATCGACATGAAGTTTCGATACATTTTGCTAAGTGGTACCGCAGTTTTGGGAACTGTTGTATTCACAGCATTAGAAACAATCACAAAATTAACTAGAATAAATATTGTAGAGGTATTTAGGTATGAAAAAGAATAGTTTTTTGTGTTTTCTTTATATATTACTACTAGCTGGATGTAGTGGAATTGAAAGTTCGGAAAAAAAATACGAAATTCCGTTTCTAACTAGAAACAAAGTTCACCTATTTAATGAAAAAACTGAGAAGATTAGTCGTATTGCGGGACAGAAAAAAACCTGGATTACATTTGATATGAATTCATCGGAAGCGGTATATATTGATAATGATGGAATCATGAATTACATATCAAATGGTGTAAAAGAATCGAAGCAAGTATCCGATAGAACGATGGGGGTTTTGGTGCGTAATCAGATTGTATACAGTATCAATCAACTGGAAGATACTTACGAAGTCAAGATATATAGGATTAATGGTAAAGCATTTGATAGTACATATAGTGTAAAACGGCAGGGAAGATTTTTAAGTTGGAATTATGTTGGAGATTCTCTTTTGATTGCTGAATATCAAGATGAGGAGAATTACACTCGAATGCTCGAAATTGATTCTAACTTTGGTGTTCATTCGATCCATGAAATGAATGGATATTCAGAAATATATCCTATGTACATTGATGATTCAATTTTTATCTATAGTATAAATAATCAAGGGGAGAATCAATTGGTGATTAGGAGTGGATCTGAAGTTATAAAAAAAGAAAACCTAAGTTTTCTTTCCTGCAAATCAATATTAGTGGATGGATCTTTATATATAATTACTTCCAATGGAAAGTCGCATTTATTTCGATTTGATTTAGAAACATATCAACTCTCTCTGGAAGAAGAATCAAATGATGAGTATCAAGGGCTATACTACATGAATGACGATTTGATTTTAATAACTGATAAAAATATTATTATTGGAGATGAAGTTAAAGCGAATATTAGCAACAAGGAAATATATATTAAGTACAATTAATACTTAATTATTCCAGAATTTTAATTTCATTAGTATCCCATTCGTAGTCGTTTAAGTTGTAGTGTCTTGGAATGAGATCACTGTAAAGTCTGTAAACATACGTTAAATTATTGGTAACCATATAAGTAGAATATTGAGTATAGTCAATTGCTTTCGTTGTAGTTTCGATAATTCCTTTAGGGATGTTCACCGTTCCAAGAATATGCATTGCCCGGATAATTGTTTCGTTTGCAGTTTGTTCTTCTTTACTGTTTTGTAAGTTGAAAAGGGCTCTTATAAAACGGGAAGGAGAAGTGTAATCTCCTGGGAGACCCATAGCACCGTCACCACCAAATGGTTTGACTAATGTGTTGTTGAATGTGGAATCTGTACTCTGATGTGTTGTAAGGCCGGTAAAGAGACGTGTATGAGTAAGGTGCCAGTTGTAATCAGGGCTGTTAGCCATGACTCCTAGAGTATCTTTAATAATTGAAATCTCATGTTGGTTGAGTTCCACAATCATATCATTCCCTAGACTATCTCTAAATATCCAATGAAGAGGGGGAACAATATTCATTCCAGGAATTGAGCGGGGTTCGATACGAATTGATTTAAAACTCTTTTCAACATCATCCAAGGTTCGACATTTTGCGAGCATAAAACTGATGACATGTTCTGGATAGATAGTTTCTGTTCCAAGATTTGCCAGAGTAATGTCGTAATGGGCGTAACCTTTATAGTATAATGCAGCACCCGCAAGGCCATGCTCATTAATTCCATCAGCTAAAACATAGGTATCAAGTTTCTTACTGAGTCCCATGAATGCATAGTGATTGGTATCAGGTTTGCAATCCTGATGATATGTTAAAGCTGCATTACGTGGGAAAAATGCCATAAATGGATTGAGTTCAAATGAGAAATCCATATTTCTTGCAAGAATATAATCGTTGTTAAGACTGTTTAAAGTAATCGATGTACACATAATTAAATACCTCCTAACTACAATATAACGAAAGATAATTTTAATTACAATCATTCTCGTTACAAATATATGACGATTGATTGTATTTGTATGTGTATATGTTAAACTATAAACGCAGTCGAATCATAGTTTCTATGTCCAGGGCTGGTGGAAAGGAGATATTATGCAACAAATCTTGCCGTTAGTCCTGGTCATATTATTAGCATTAACAGGATGTCAAAAACAAGTCGAAACACCAAAGGATGAAGTTAAAGATACAGTGGTGGTTGAGACGGATTCGAAAGATACTTCAAAAATAAAATCAAAAGAAGACTATATTGCAGAAACCTTTGAGTCTTATGGATTCGACGTTTCAGAACAAGAAAATTTAATAATTAAAGAAGAAGGCGAACGTACAGTAGTAATCATTAAAGAAATCCGTAAGAACCAACGTCCTAATATTAGTAAAATGATTTTTAAGTGGGATGAAACCAATCCAGAACTTTACTTTGTCATGGTAAACAACAATCCAGTATTTGGAAAAGAATCATAATTAAAAATGTAGCTGATTCCCATTAAGAGAGTCAGCTAAATTTTTTTATTGTGAATTTCTAGTGATGTGGTTTATACCCCAGTCGTGTAATTGCGAAAGAATGGGTTCAATTGACATACCATAGTCAGTCATTGAATAGATTACTTTGGGAGGAATCTCGGCGAATTCTTCACGAAGAATAAGACCTTCGTCTTCCAGCTCTTTGAGCTGACTTGATAACATCTTTGGAGTAATGTTTGGCAGTGCTCTTTTCAATTCGCCATAGCGCATCGGACCCTGATATATCAGGGTTAAAAGTATTGATGCCTTCCATTTTCCGCTCAAAATTGATAGTGCGTCATCAACTTTACAAAATACAACATTTTCTACTTTTTTCATTGGTACCTCTTTATCCCATCACAACTCATTAGTATCAAATTAGATACTTGGTTACAATTAAGTGCCTACTTCTCAATGTTGTTTAATTATATCATAATTAAGTCATAAGAAAGGTGGTTATCCCTTATGGCTAACTTTGAAATTGGAATTTATTCACTTGGTGATTATCTATCCGATCCAAACACAAATATTAAAGTATCAGAACAACAACGTATTGAAGAAATAATTCAGGCTGCGAAATTAGCAGATGAATTGGGTCTTGATGTTTTTGCACTCGGAGAATCCCATCAAGAACATTTTATATCTCAAGCGCATGCGGTAATTCTAGGAGGCATTGCGCGAGAAACTAAGAATATTAAAATATCGAGTTCCGCAACGATTGTGTCTACTTCCGATCCGGTTCGAATTTATGAGAATTTTTCAACAATTGATTTGATGTCGAATGGACGTGCAGAAATTGTTGGCGGAAGAGCGTCAAGAATAGGTCTCTTTGAGCTCTTAGGTTATAACGTTAGAGACTATGAGGCATTGTTTGAAGAAAAATTCGAACTACTCCTCGAATTGAATAAAAAACAACCTATATCTTGGCGTGGCCACTTTCGAGCACCGTTAAATGAAGCGGTATTATATCCAAAGCCTCATCAAGGGTCACTTCCAATTTGGAGAGCAGTAGGGGGTCCTCCTTACAGCGCAGTACTTGCTGGTAGACAAGGTGTTCCTATGATGCTTGCAACGCTTGCGGGTCCTGCAACCTTGTTTAATCATTCTGTAAAAACTTATCGAGAAAACTTCCGACTTCATCACTCCTATACAGATGCCATGAAAGTAGGGGTTACGAACCTCTTTCATACTGCGCCTACTGACCAGGAAGCATTTAAAAACTTTTACAAATATATTGATCATACCTTTAAAAATGCAAATGGACGTGGCTTTAATCGTGAGGCTTACGTTGATGCTCTCGATGTTCGTAATGTGATTCTTGTCGGAGAACCTGAAACAATCATTGAAAAAATCTTGTACCAATATGATATCTATAAAAATGATCGTATTATGCTTCAACTTGATTTGGGTGGTATGCCATGGGAACAAGTGAAATATAACATTGAAGTCATTGGTAAAGTGATAGCTCCTCGAGTACGTGAAGAAATAAGAATACGTCAAGAAAAGGAGGAAGTATAAATGAAAATACTCGGAATTGTTGGATCAGTATTTGGATCAAAGACAAAGATAGCACTGAATAATATCGCATTCTCAGATTCTGTTGAGTATCAGATTGTGGATTTGAGTGAGCTAACTTTAGATTTTGCTGATGGTCGTGATTTTCGAGACTATGAAGGTGATACCAAGAGAATTATAGAAATGATATTTGAAGCAGATGGTATTGTTGTGGGAACTCCGGTATATCAATCATCGATTCCCGGAGCGCTGAAGAATATCTTTGATTTGCTCCCCATTGATTCGATTAAGGACAAACCGATTGGTATGGTTGTAACCGCGGGGTCTCCACGTCATTATTTAGTAGCTGAATATCAATTGAAACCAATCTTGAATTATATGAAAGCATCTACGATTGAGAAGTACGTCTTTCTTGAGGGGAGAGACTTCTACAAAGATACAATCGTAGAAGATGATGTTCACTTTAGATTAAAAACACTTGCACGAGATTTGGAGCAACGCGTTATAAGTATTGAAAATGAAAATGCGCTAAAATACGATTTTTAAACAAAAAAACTGTAAATAAGGAAATTTTCCTCACTTTACAGTTTTTTATGATGGTTGACGTGTGTTTCTTATGAGTCGTCCTATCCCGAAGCCAACGAAGTCAATGAGGAGGTAGAAGGGGAGGTAAAACAAAGCAGATTCATTAAAGACAACATAGACTGAGATTAAATAAATCAAGGACATAAGAATGGTGTGGATATAATCAAATCCATATCGATAAGACATAAACATACTTACAATTAACACAGCTAAACTATTAGAGATAATGAGACTCATGATGATGACCCCAAAACCACTCTCTACTTTGTTTAGAATGAAAGAAGCAAGGCCTAAAAACACTAGAAGATAAACGGAAAGGCAGAATAAGTATTTTTTAATCATTTTAAATCCTCCTTAGCTAAACAGCCAAAAAACAAGTAAATATAACAGAATGAAGAAGACTAATGTTGCTGAACAAAGGTATAGAATTTGTTTTAAGCCGAGTTTTCTCAAGTGTGCTTGTTTTAATTCATCACTCATTTGATCTTCGTAGCCAAAATTATCAACGACTGTCTGGATTGCCTTCTCGGAATTGTTCTGTTGTAGCATTTCGTGATCGTAGGCGTCCATAAGGGAAGTATAGATTTCGGTTTCCGCTTGCTTACGTTCAAAAACATCATCAATATTTTTAGTAGCATCTTTAGCTATTTTTCTTAACGGTTCCATGATTTCCCTCCAATATTAAGTGAGTGGCTTCTTCTAACAGCTGCCATTGCGATGTTAGTTCGGTGAGTGTTTGCAATCCTTTGTCGGTTATTGAATAATACTTGCGCTTGCGACCTTTATCACTTTCTATCCAATAACTTCGAATATCTTTTTGAGCTTCAAAATTATGGAGTATCGGATAGAGAGTTCCTTCTTTGATATCGATAAGATCATGACTCAACATTTTTAATGTCTTTATTAAGTCGTATCCATAAGTATCTTCAAGGCTAATTACTTTTAGAACCAGTATTTTCATAATTCCTTTGAGCATTTCTTTATCTATCATATACATCTCCTTACTATATACATTGTATTACGATGTATATAGTGAAGTCAATCTTTTCCTCACAAAAAGAATCAGTAGCGCATTATTGCGGTACTGATTCTTTTTAGTTTTTATTGCCGGATTTTAAGACAACGATAACAGTTTCAGGATTAGAGAATAGTCTGAGTTCTGGATCATCAAGTCCAAGTCCTGAAGTAATAATGAGTGGGGTGTCATTGACTTTAGAGATTCGTTTGTAGTGCTTTGGTGAATCCAAAATAGGTCCAACAAACGGAATTACAACACGTCCACCCAACGATTTTCCAGCAAGAAATAAATCAATATAGTTACTGGAAAGGCTATCAATAATATCGGGGTTATGAGCAAACACAATATCGAATAGCTCAGAGTCATCTTCGGTTAAGATGGAATCTAAACTTTCTTTATTAAGAGTGTTTGAATCTAAACCCGTTAGCTTAATTCGAGCGTCATCACCATTATGAATGGTCAGAGCTTGATTGCTCAAGACTCTAAAATCAGCTTTATTAAGGATGTTTTGTGAAGTCTCAAATGAAAGTTCATAGTCCTTATTACCAAGGACTGCAAATTTTCCTAGTTTAGACTTCATTGATTTGAATAATGCAGTATACTCATTTCCTTGCTCTTCAGTAGGAATCGTATCGAAGAGATTCCCATTAAAAATAATAATATCGGGATTGAAATCATTGATTGATTCAATGGCTTGTTTCAAATGTTCAGTATCACCATAAATATCTGAAAAGAAAGCAATTGAGACATTATTAAATTGTTCGGGTATTTTTTCGGATTGAACCGTTTCGATTCTTAATTTATATCGATTCGGGGCAAACTGAGTCATCTCAAAAAACAGATAGGTTGATATTAAAGCCAGAACCAAGACAAAGATAATGCGACGTTTATGCTTCTTCATTTACTTTTGGAGCTTTTTTCTTCGGCTGTTTTGGTTTATTAGCCTTAGGTTTTTGCTCAGCTGCATCTTTAGTTTTATTTTGTTTTGGTTTTGTTTTTGGCTTGTTTTGTTTTTGAGGTTTTTCATTAACTTTTGGAAGCGGTGTATCACTTCTTTGGTTTAAGATAACTGGAATAACAAGGGGATTTCTTTGTGTGTGTTTGTATAAGAATGGTTCAAGAGAGCCGCGGATTGTGTTTTTAATTTCTCCGAAAGTAACTTTCTTTTGCATTTTTTTCTTAAGTGCATCGTAAACGACTTGTTCAGCTTCTTTTAGAAGTGTTTGGTTTTCTTTAATAAAGACAAACCCACGGCTTACAATACTTGGTTTACATAGAATCTTATTTTGACGAGAGTCGATGGTTACGACAACTGAGACAAGGCCACTATCAGATAAAATTTTACGGTCTTTAATAACTGCAGTTGAGAGGCCTGTTTGATCATTACCATCAACATAGATGTCGTCTGCTTGAAGTCTCAAGTCGGTTTGATATGCTTTCTCGTTTCGAAGTGCGATAACATCACCGTTTGAACATACAAACACATTTTCCTCAGGAACTCCAGTTTCAATAGCAGTTTGTTTGTGAGTTTTCAACATCTTGTACTCACCGTGCATTGGCATAAAGTACTTTGGTTTAATCAATTGCAACATCAGTGTTTGTTCATCTTTAGAAGCATGACCTGTTGTATGAAGTGAGTTAAGTGGTGAGTTTGTAAGAACTTTAGCACCTGCTCGTGTCAATTGGTTTACAACATGAGATACGCTTGTTGCGTTCCCAGGGATTGGACTGGATGAGAAGACCACAGTATCGCCAGGCATAATATTAATTTGACGGTGAGTTCCATTTGCAATTCGACTCAACGCAGCAAGAGGTTCTCCTTGGCTACCTGTACAGATAATACAAGCTTTTTCAGCAGGGAGTTTGCTTAATTGATGGGCATTCACGAAGTTTTTATCGGAAGCTTCAATATGTCCGAGTTTACGAGCAATTCCAACAACGTTTTCCATTGAACGTCCAAAAATTGCGATTTTGCGATCGGATGCAATCGCTGCTTCGATAATTTGTTGAACACGATAGACGTTTGAAGCGAATGTCGCAATGATAATGCGTCCATCTGCTTTTTTAAAGATACGGTTGATTTCTTTAGCAACATCACGTTCACTAATGGAAAAGCCACTTACTTGAGCATTTGTTGAATCGCTCATGAGAAGTGTTACACCGATTTCTCCCATATAGGACATAATTTGGTAACTTGGATTTTCACCAACTGGTGTCAAGTCAAATTTAAAGTCACCTGTCGATACGATACGTCCGTTTGGTGTATTGACTAAAACGCCGAGTGCATCAGGAATCGAGTGCACAACGTTAAAGAACCCAATCACGAAATGTTTTGTTTTAACTGTTGAATCTGCGTTAATTTCGATGATTTTATGTTTTGTACGGATCTTGCGTTCCTCAAGTTTTCTTTCAATTTGAGCTTTCGCAAATTTAGGTGCATAAATGTTAGGAATATTTACACGTTGTAATAAGAAGGGGATGCCTCCTATATGGTCTTCGTGACCGTGAGTAATAATTAATGCTTTAATTTTCTTTTGATTAGCAATGAGATGTGAAAAATCGGGGATTACATAGTCAACACCCAATAAATCATCTTCTGGGAACATAACACCTGCATCGATAATGATGATTTCATCGTCGTTTTCAATACAGTACATATTTTTCCCGACTTCATTGAGACCCCCAAGTGCATAGACGAGGGTATCAGATTTTTTTATTTTAAAATTAGTTTCTGTCATAATGACTCCTATTCTATAATTTTAAGACCCTCTTCAGCTACCCAGAGATTATTTTGATCGATGTGATCATAAAAGAGTACGCCGTTTAAATGGTCTATTTCATGTTGTAATACTATTGCGAGCATGTCTTTAGCGACAATTCGCACATCTTTTTTTGTAATATAATCGTAAGCTTCGATCGTGATGCGTTGTGCACGACGAACAAGGCCAGGGTGTTCTTCACTAATGGATAAACATCCTTCGCCATATGATAACGCTGCTTGCTTCACAGCATGTGACACGATTTTCGGATTAATAAGTGCATAAGACACTTCAGTAACGCCACCATCTTTGGTTGGAACTTCCACAACAACGACTGTCATTTGTTTTGAAATACCGATTTGTGGTGCTGCAATACCATTGGCAGGTTGTAAATTGTACTTTTCAGCCAATTCGTCGTCCCTTGAATCGTTAACATATTGAATCATAGCTTCAATAGCTTCAATATCATCAGATTGCAAAGGAAAAGATACCCACTCTGCTTTTTGACGCAGAACAGGGTTTGGGTCTTGGACAATATTGTCCATAGTGATTCTATTCATAGGTTGCCTCTATTTCTAATAAACATTAAAAAAATATATTATGAGATATTATTTACAAAGATGTAAAACAAACTCTTTATAGTATATTAACGCATTTCTGACTTTTTTGGAAGTCTTTCGCCATTTTTATGGTATTATATGGCTATGAAAAAAAATAAGATTTCTTTAAAAATGCCGACAGGTTATAGTAAATTAATTCATGCAACGATTCTTGCATTGAATCTTTTTGGTGTGGTAATGATTATTTCAGCAAGTATGAGTACAACATCAACCACTCAATCTTTAATGATAGCGGGAATCAAAGAATTTATCTTTGTAATAATATCTTATATCTTAATGGTTTTCGTTGCTCGTAACTTTTCAATGAAGTTATTTGGTAAATATTTCTATTTTATATTAGGAATTACAGCGGTTATGCTCTTTGTTCCACTGGCCTTCTCAGGAGTTAATGGTGCAAAAGCATGGATTCAACTTCCGTTTATGACGATTCAACCGAGTGAGTTCACGAAGATTATTGTTATTCTGACTGTTGCTTATACGTTAGGTGATAAGCGAGGGGAAAGAGATAAGAAGTGGTGGCAACTCTTAATGGTTCCAGTCTTATTTATTCTATTTGCTGTAGGGGTTATTACAGTCTTGCAGTCTGATTTGGGGTCAGCGGTTGTAATCTTGGGGATTGGTTATCTCTGTATTCTCGTTCCATCGAATTCAAAACTTACGAAGACGCAAAAATGGATGTTTGGATTGCTTCTCTTCGCATTCGCATTCCTGTTCTTTATCGATACACCCTTTGGGTTTAAAATGATTGAAAGTATCTTTACGAAGATTGGGAAGCCTTATATGCTAGCGCGTTTTCAAACAAGTGCGGATCCACTTCACGATATTTATGGTAATAGTATGCAAATCTTTTATGGTCTTGTATCAATGACTAAAGGGGGTTGGTTTGGTTTAGGATATGGTAATAGTTTGATGAAATACGGCTATATTCCAGAAGCAAACACTGACTTCATCTTAGCCATCGTAATTGAAGAATTAGGGATTGTTGGATTTGGAATTATCATTGTTGGCTACGGTATCCTAATCTATAATATGTTTAAATATGCATTCAAAGTCAAAAGCGAAAAAGATAAAATTATACTCGTGGGTACCGCGGCGTATATCATGATTCACTTCTTCTTTAATGTGGGTGGTTTATCAGCCTTTATTCCGTTAACAGGTGTTCCGTTACTTTTCATCTCATCTGGAGGATCCAGTCGTCTTGCAATAATGATTGCGATTGGATTGGTTCAAAATGTAATTGCACGATACCATCGTGAACAAACACTTGCTAAACAAAAAAAGGTGGTACAACAATGAGAGTAATTGCCGGAAAATACGGATCACGAAATATTGAAACTTTAAAAGGAATGACAACGCGTCCTACATCTGACAAAGTTCGTGCAGCAATTTTTAGTAAAATTGGACCCTACTTTAATGATGAAACCTTTCTCGATGTTTTTGGAGGAAGTGGGGCAATGTCACTCGAAGCTTTAAGTCGCGGTATGAAACGCGTAACCATTCTTGAAAAAGATATTCGCGCTTCAAAGATGATTCAAAAAAATATAGATGCTTTCAATGAAAATGAAAACTGTCAACTTATTAAAGGAGACAGTCTAAAAATACTTGAACAATTACCACAAACATTTGATTATATCTTTATCGACCCTCCGTATGCATATGAACATACAGAGACAATCATTAAGATGATTATAGATAATCAAATTGTCGAAGAGTCGGGGCTTATAATCGTTGAAACAGATTTAAGATATGATCTTCCAGAAAAAATCTCAGGATTTGGTTGTGTTAATTTAAAAAAATATAGTAAAACAGTTGTAAGATATTATGAAAAGGGGTAACCCTTTTTGTTTATATTGTATTAAAGATATGATACACTTGAAAAGAACGTGACATAAGTGTAAGAAATAAGTGAATAAATTTATATATAATAGAAACGATTAGAGGGTAATGTATGGAAGATTATGTATTAAAAGTTAATGAAGACGGAAGCAAAATAATGCTCCGAGATACTCAAGAATTAATCTTGAAAATTCTCTTGGATTTTGATGCAATTTGTAAAAAACATGATATTGAATATTCACTTGGTTATGGTACAGCACTTGGAGCACATCGCCATAAAGGATTTATTCCTTGGGATGATGATGTAGATGTTATGATGGACTACGAAAACTACGACAAACTTTTAATTGCTTTGAGTGAAGAAATAACGGATGAAAGTTCATATTATTATCACTGTTTTGAAAATGACACTCGTTATAATGTAACTATCCCTGCATTAAAATTTAGAATGAAGGGTACTTACATCAAAGAACAAAATTACTTACTTCGAAATAAATGTGATGGAGATGGATTATTTATTGATATCTTTATTATCTCGCATGTCTCTACAAAGAAATGGGTTCAACAATCAAAAATTGCTTACTCCATTTTCTTGATGGGATTGCTTGTTTTCATTGAAAACATTGGGATTAATCCCGTCGCATTAAAACGTCACTATGTTAATAGAGCGCGTCGCTACAATGACAAGAATCAGAAAGCAAATTCACCTTATGCTGCCATTGCAATTACATGGCCGTATGAAGGTATTAAAGATCGACGCATTCAATTCACAGATTATTTCCCTCCGGTAGACGGTGTCTTTGAAGGACATGTCCTTCCTGTACCCGGTAACCAACATGAATTTTTAGTTGCGAATTATGGTGAACACTACGAAGAGTTACCACCTGAAAGAGCACGTAAACCCAAACACATTGATGATATTAAACTATAGGATCGTGAAATTATGGAATCAAAACATCGCGGATTAACGCAACAACAAGTACAAGAACAAATTGATTTGGGACATGTTAATACCATTCCCAAACAGAAAAATAAAAGTGACCTGCAAATTGTATTGGGTCATACTTTTAATCTGTTCAATCTTTACAATGTTATCATTGCAGGATTCTTAATCGCGGTTCAAGAATATTTATCTGTATTCTTTCTCAATGTTATTATTATGAACATTGGGATTCGTTCCTATCAAGAAATTAGATCGAAGAAAATCGTTGAAAATCTAAATATCTTAATTGCGGCTGATACAAAAGTTATCCGTGATGGTAAACTGATAAAAATATCGCCGGAAGAAGTGGTGTTGGGTGATTATCTTTATTTACAAATTGGAGATCAAGTAGCAGCAGACTCTGTTGTCGTTGAAGACAATGTTGAAATGAATGAGTCACTCCTTACTGGAGAGTCTGAAGCTGTCATGAAATACCCTGGTTCTGAACTGCTATCGGGAAGCTTTGTGACATCAGGAACATGTGTCGCTCAGGTTGTTCGTGTCGGTAAGGATTCCTTTGCACAAAAGATTACCGTTGAAGCACGACAACATGAACCTGTTAAATCGGAATTAATGGAAGCATTTATGCGTGTCACACGTTGGTGCGTTCGTATAGTTCTCCCAATTGGTATCATTCTTGTGTTCCAATCTATGGTCATTCGTGGCGAAAGCCTTCGATTCACAGTGTTATCAACGTCGACTGTATTGTTGGGACTTTTACCAAAAGGTCTTATTCTCTTGACGAGCCTGTCGTTTGGAGTCAGTGTTTTCAGATTAGGAAAACAGCGAACGCTTGTTCAGGAAATATACTCAATTGAAACATTATCGAAAGTTGATGTCCTATGTATTGATAAGACTGGGACGTTAACAAAGGGCGAAATGGCAGTCGAGAAGATTATCAATGTTGAATCTTTAGAGTCCGTCAGTGATATGATGTCACGATATATGAGCAACACCCGTGATACAGACTTCACAACCCTTGCGATGAAGAAATATGTGGAAACAGATCATACATCTGAACCATCACACACGACACCGTTCTCTTCTTCAAGAAAATGGGGTTCCATGTGCTTTGATGATTTAGGAACTATCTTTGTTGGAGCGCCTGAATTTTTAATTCCGAACTACATCCTGCCTGATGAAGCTTTAAACTATCAATCACAGGGTGCTCGAGTGCTTTTATTGGCATTCACTCCTGAGTTTATCCGTTCAACAGATAAACCAACAAGTCTCAAACCTTACGGAGTTATCATCATATCGGATCCAATTCGTGAAGATGTGTATGATGCACTCGACTTCTTTAAAAACAATGAAGTCATCGTTAAAGTTATTTCGGGAGACAACATTAAGACACTTACCGCTGTCGCTTCTAAAACAGGAATTATCAATGGGCACCGTGCTTATGATGTGAGTGAGTGTACTACGGATGAAGAATTAGAATATGCTGTTATGAACTATAATGTTATAGGTCGTGCTTCACCATATCAAAAACAAACTATGGTTAAGCTTCTTCAGAAAAATGGAGAACGTGTTGCGATGGTAGGAGATGGGGTTAATGATGTTCTTGCGCTTCGTTCAGCGGATTGTTCGATCGCCATGGGTGGCGGTAGCGAAGCAGCCCGCCAAGCAGCGCAAATCATTCTCTTAGATAACGAATTTAAAACAATGGTTGATGTTGTCATGGAAGGGCGACTCGTTACAAATAACATTTCGCGATCGGCGTCAATGTATTATCTTGGAACGTTACTTACATTCTTATTAGCCATCGTATCAATCGTAATGAATACATCGTATCCATTTACACCACTACAAATTTCAGTAATGAGTATGTTTGTAGAAGGAATGCCATCAACGTTTGTGACATTTGAAAGTAATTATACGAAACCTAAAGGCAATATTATGGTAGAAATATGTCGGAATATTATTCCAAATGGTATGACAATGGCTACCTTATTTGTCATCATCTTACTCTTACCATTGCCACTACCCGTAAGACATACAATGATTTACTTTGTAACAGTGTACTTATCATTTATGTTAGTAGTACGTGCGTTCCATCCAATGGATCTTAAGCGTGTCGGAGTCCTTCTCTTATCTAGCTTTTGCTTGATTAGTGTTTGTTACGTCTTCTATCGTCAGTTAATGCTCGTACACCTTAATCCAATTGAAACACAGTTATGTATTGCACTGACAGCGCTAAGTACTGTAATCTTGTTGTTATATCATAAAGTGTTTGAATCTTATCTTAAAACAAAGAATTATTTTCAATAAATGACTGGAGTAGGAATCACGATGATTTCTACTTTTTTCTTCACGATTTCACACAACGTAAAGCGCTTACATGTATAATGTTCGTATAGAGGAGGAATAAAAATCTATGCAATTTGTGTATATGTTTAGTGAAGGTAATGCAGCAATGCGTGATGTCCTTGGTGGTAAAGGCGCAAATTTAGCGGAAATGACGCAATTAGGATTTCCTGTACCTCAAGGTTTCACTGTATCAACTGCAGCTTGTAATGATTATTACAAAGAAAACAAAGTAATTTCTAAGAGTATTCAAAAAGAAATATTTGAAAAACTCGCACGCTTGGAAGCAGTATCTAACAAGCAATTTGGGGGAACACATAATCCTCTATTAGTTTCAGTTCGAAGTGGTGCACGTGCATCCATGCCTGGAATGATGGACACTGTCCTTAATTTAGGACTAACTGATGACGTTGTGGAAGTTATGGCGCAAGATGATGCCAGAACAGCATTTGATTCATACAGACGTTTAATTCAGATGTATGCAGATGTTGTGAAAGAGATTGATAAGAAATATTTTGATCAAGAATTAGAGTTTGTTTTAAAAGAAACAGGCATTGACTCGGATCATGATTTGGATTTGGATGCTCTAAAGGGACTTGTACGTCGCTATAAAGTTATATATGAGTATCATGCAAATGAACCATTCCCTCAAGATCCACGAGTACAATTAATGGAAGCTATTGAAGCTGTCTTCCGTTCATGGAATAATCCTCGTGCAATTTATTACCGTAAGATGCATGATATTCCTGAATCGTGGGGAACGGCTGTAAATATTCAGGAAATGGTCTTTGGAAACAAGGGGGAAGGTTGTGCAACGGGTGTTGCTTTCTCACGTAACCCTGCTTCCGGAGAGAAGATGCTTTATGGTGAATTCTTATTTAATGCTCAAGGTGAAGATGTTGTGGCAGGAACTCATACGCCATTAACTATCGATCAACTTGAAAAAACAATGCCAGAAGCTTATCAAGAATTCTATGATTTATCTCAAAAATTAGAACATCATTATCGTGATATGCAAGATATGGAGTTTACGATTGAAAAAGGAAAACTCTTTATGTTGCAAACAAGAAATGGTAAACGTACAGCTCAAGCGGCAGTACAGATTGCTTACGATATGGTTGAGGAAGGTATTATCACCAAACAAGAAGCGATTAACCAATTGGATACGCAAATCCTTGAAGGGTTATTACATCCTCAATTTGATGAGAAAGCATTGTCAGTTGCGGATATGATTGCGAAGGGGCTTCCTGCATCACCAGGGGCTGCAAGTGGTGCCATTGTATTTGATGCAACTACAGCGCTTAAATACTTTGAAAAGGGAACACCATGTATCCTTGTGCGTCTTGAGACATCTCCTGAAGATATTGAAGGAATGCATGTATCAAGTGGTATTCTTACAAGTCGAGGTGGGATGACATCTCATGCAGCAGTTGTTGCGCGTGGTATGGGTAAATCTTGTATTGTAGGATGTAGTGAAGTTGCGGTCAAAGAAAATAAAACAGCAATCATAAAAGGTAAAACTTATCGTGAAGGAGATCTTATCTCCATTGATGGTAGCACAGGCTTTGTATATGAAGGACGTATTGGAACTCAACCAGGACTCTTGTCGGATGAGTTTAAAACATTACTTACATGGGCAGATGAACTGGCTACCGTAAAAGTATATACAAATGCGGATACACCAAAAGATGCTGCAAAAGCATTGGAATACGGTGCACGAGGCATTGGTCTTATTCGAACAGAACACATGTTCTTTGAAAAGAATCGAATCCGTGCTATGCGCGAAATGATACTCAGTCAAACGACAGTTCAACGTGAAAAAGCACTCGAAAAACTCTTGCCAATTCAACGTCAAGACTTCGTAGATATCTTTAGTGTCATGAAAGAGTTACCCGTAACCATTCGTTATCTCGATCCACCACTTCATGAATTTATGCCAACGACAACTCAAGAAATTGAGGAATTGGCAAGTATCATGTCAATGGGGGTATCTGATATTAAAACTGTCATTCGTTCTTTACACGAATATAACCCAATGATGGGTCATCGTGGTTGCCGTCTTGCTATTAGTTATCCTGAAATTGCGATGATGCAAACACGGGCTATTATTGAAGCTGCACTAGAAGTGAAGAAAACAGAAGGTTACGATGTGCAACCTGAAATCATGATTCCTCTAGTAGGAGATGTGAAAGAATTTAATTTCCTAGCGATGAGAATTCGTGAATTAGCAGATAAAATTATTAATGAGCATGAGTTATCGCTCAACTATCGTGTTGGAACGATGATCGAGTTACCAAGAGCTTGTGTCATGGCAGATCAAATTGCGAAAAGTGTTGATTTCATTTCGTTTGGAACCAATGACCTTACTCAAATGTCATTTGGATTCTCTCGTGATGATGCCGGTGAATTCTTAAGAGATTATGATCGATTGGGAATCATTACAAAGGATCCTTTTGCTTCGTTAGACACTGAAGGTGTTGGGCAACTCATTGAGCTTGCTTATCATAAAGCACGTTCAATAAAACCTGACATTAAAATTGGTGTCTGTGGTGAGCACGGTGGTGATCCACGTTCTATCGAATTCTTTAAGAAGTTGGGATTTAATTACGTGTCTTGTTCACCGTTTAGAGTTCCAATTGCTCGAATTTGTGTAGCACAAACTAAATAACATTTAATTGACTGCAATTAAAACTCTGATTCAAAAATCTAGAGTCGTTGCAGTCAATTTTATTAAACGGTAAAATAGTATAAATAAAAGAAAGAAGGAAAAATCTATGACGTTTCAAAATCGGTACTTAGAGTTAGTAAAAGAACTTGAAACGCATTCTCCAAAAGTTGATGTTTATTATGAATTATCGCGATTGAAGGATGAATTGGAACTTGACGGCACAGATAACGATACACTCAATAATACTTATTTATCCCTGAAGATGTATCACTCAGCATATAAGTTGCTTGGAAAGACTATAAATAAACAAGATACAAGCAATATGAAGACGTATACGAAAATTGCAGGTTTGAACAAAAATTATGGAAATCTTCTGTCCAAGTACATCGAGACAGAAGAGGAAATAAAGAACAAAAATTTGCGTTACCAGATTCCAACATTTAAATATCATCCCAATCCTTTACGAACAGGTGCTTTTGAAATACTTGATGAGTCGGAAGTATGTCCGGCATGTACCAAAGAAACGATGGTAATCTATTCGAGTATGCCTTACTGCATTGAGAATGTTGAACATATTTGTCCTGGGTGTATTGCGGATGGAACTGCTGCCTTAAAATATAAGGCTACTTTTTCTCAAAGTGCAGAATCCAATGAGCTGATCGATAAAGAGAAATACAGCGAGTTATTTGAAAGAACTCCAGGTTATATTAGTTGGCAAGGAGAAAACTGGTTGACGTGCTGTGATGATTATTGTGCTTATTTAGGAACTGTCGGAACTGAAGAGTTAGAAGACATGGATATCGCGGATGAAGTTATTGAAGCTTATGAAAGACGAAATGAATATGAAGATATTCGACCTTATCTTACAAAGGATGGTCATCTTTGTGGTTATCTGTTTCGTTGCTTAAAGTGTCATAAATATCATCTTTGGGTTGATGCAAGTTAAAACATACAAAGTAAAAGCTGTAGTGAATGATATTAAGTTCACTACAGCTTTTATTGTTACCAGACAGCAAGATATCCATCAGATCTTGGTTCGGTTCCTCCGACAAGAACACCGTCTTTGTTTCGGATGATTATTTGACCTCTACCTAACATGATTGTTTCATTGAGGACTTCAATTTCATGACCTCGTCGCATCAATGCTTCGGTGATGTGAAATGGAAGTGCATGTTCAACTTGAACTTTTTTACCACTAACCCATTGCCAGCGAGGAGCATCTAATGCATCCTGAGGATTAAGATGGAAATCAACCATACTACTTACGACCTGCATATGTGCTTGAGGTTGCAAGGGGCCACCCATAACACCAAAAGGTCCGACTGGTTGATTATCTTTGGTAATGAATCCAGGAATAATGGTATGAAGTGGACGTTTACCGGGTTTTAATTCGTTGGGGTGGTTGGGTTCAAGGGTGAATTGACAGCCTCGATTGTGGAGGCTAATGCCGTATCCTGGGACTACTGCACCTGAACCAAACCCGGTGTAGCAACTTTGAATAAACGAAACCATGTTGCCATCTTTATCAGCGGTTGAAAAATATACAGTACCTGCTTTATCAAGCTCACCAGGACTTGGCGTCAAGGATTCACCTTCTTGGATAAGGGCGGCTCTTTGTTTTGCGTATTCCTTGGAAATTAGTGTATCAACATCAGCGCGCATTGATGAAGGTTCACCAATATAAGCCATACCATCTGAAAATGCAAGTTTCATCGCTTCGATTTGATAGTGATAGGTATCTGTTTCTTCTTTACCTTTCAAGTCGAAATTTTCAAGGATGTTGAGTGCCATAAGGGCCATGATTCCGATGCCATTGGGAGGGAGTTCCCATACATCGTAGCCACGATAATTTACGCTGAGAGGCTTAACCCATTCTACTTGATGGTTTGCAAGGTCTTCTTTGCGAATGAAACCTCCATGTTCACGTGAGAATGCATCGATTTCATCAGCGATTGCTCCTGTATAAAATGATGCGGCGTTTGTAGCGCCAATTTCACGAAGTGTTTTCGCATGTCCTTCTGATTTGAAAAGTTCACCAGCTTGAAGGGGATGCCCATTCGGACAGAAAGTATCGAACCATGTTTGAAGTACAGGGTAGTCTTTCAATGCATTGCTATATATTTTATAATAACGATTCCATAATCGGGAAACATTCACAGATACTGGGAAGCCTTCTTCGGCTAATTTTGCAGCGGGTTCTAAGACATCACTTAGGGGAAGCTTGCCAAAGCGTTCTGATAAAGCAGCCCAGCCGCTTGGAACACCTGGTACGGATACAGGATCCAAACCAAACTTTGTAATTTCTTTGTAACCTTTACTTTGGATGGCTTCAGAGGTCATTTTCAAGGGAGCAGCACCGCTTGCATTGAGGCCATACATTTCGCCTTCAATCCAAACAATTGCAAAGCAATCGCCCCCAATTCCGTTTCCAGAGGGCTCAACGACGGTGAGTGCCGCAGCGGTTGCTATCGCCGCATCAACGGCATTACCACCTTTTTTCATAATATCCAATCCGATTTGACATGCGAGCGGACTGGCGCTACCTACCATCCCGTTTTTTCCGTAAACGAGATTTCTACGAGAGGGGTAACGATACATATATGGATCAAATTTCATAATAACCTCCTAAATATAATTAACTAAGAAACTTGCGACAACAATCGATAAAGTTGTGACCGTAGCCATACCAGCAACAACATAACTTGGCATAATATGATCCAAGACAACTTGTTGTTCTGTTTCATCATCTGTAACTGATTTTGATATTTCTTGAGCAATCAAGTATGTTGCGGGAAAACCAAGATATTGACATAAAGAAATACCAAATGCGAGGTGCTTGGACTTAACCAATTTCCATCCCGGAAGTACAGAGAAGACGAGGTAAAGAACAAGAATTGTGACAGCGAGTGTAATAACGATATAAAAACCAAGAGTTCCCAAATCCGAGAGTTTAACCTTTGCAAGGGAAGGGAGGATTGAGACGTACACTAACATTGAGAAAAATCCGGATGATTTTCCTTTTTCGAGTATCTTGGCTGGAACCCATTTTTTATATCCGAGAATTGCTCCGAAAGCGAGTGCCCAAAGCGAATAATTAATACTTGGGAATATTTTGTTAAGGGAGACCGATAACCAAGCGAATAAAACACTAATCATTAGACACGTGAAATCAGTAAAATAACGTTCATGTGTTTGTGCGAATCCTGCTTTTTCAGTCATGTTCTCTTTAGCTACTGTTTGTTTTGGATTATTTCGATAATCATTAAGTACTGATTTTGCTTCTTTCATACCGACAAAGGATGCGGGATACGATCCGGCAAATTTCTTTACGGCATAAAGTATGGCTGCGAACACAGCAGCTATCTCTAAATTAGCTTGTGTTGCTGCTTGGGACATAATTTGTGTCGAAATAATACCGCCATTTAATACCGGAATTGCGACAATTGCGTTTTCTTTACCAATAACTGGGATTAATAATAAACATGCAAGACCCACAACCACCATGGATAATGCTGCTGTAACTACTGTTTTCCATTCCGCAATCAATTGTTTGAGATTTATCATGGTTCCCATGTGGAATATAAGGATGGCTGCAGCCATGCTCGCAAGTTGCGTTAATTTTGCCTTTTCCACGATATCTTCTGGAAAGATACCAAACATGAAACCAAGAAGAAATACCAGCATTACCACAAATACTGATGAAATCTTGGCTTTTGATAAAATACCAACCCAATCTCCAATCGCAAATACCATCATAATAATGGTAAAATAGAAGAAGCTATTGTCGATGACAAAGCTGTTCATAAAAACTTCCATATAAATCACTCCTTAATATATAATTTCCTTCTATGTTGAAGATGGTAACATAATTTAACACAAAGTGAAACAGTTTTCAGGTAAATATGTAAATATTTCAGAGGGTGTGAAAACAATTACAACGAAAGGTGGTCAAATCATGAATGCATTTAAGAATTGGAATACTCGAAAAAATCGAGAGTTCGTAATTCTGGCCTTGATTTTTGTAGGGGTCATTAATATCCTGCAAATCGGATGTTTAAGTCGGTTTGTATTTCATCTTCCATGTCCCTTTTGTGGAATGAGTCGTGCTTGGATTTCCTTTTTGAATTTAAACATCTCAGATGCTTTATACTTTCATCCACTCTTTTGGTTAGCGCCTTTGTATGTAATGGTTCTTGCGGATTGGATAAATTCGAAACGAAGCCAAAAGTTACTCTTTATATTAACGACTGTTTTTGTTGTCGTATTTCTTTATAGAGCCATATTTCTATACATCCCTTAATGAGCGTGATAAAATATACTTATAAAAACGGAAGGAGTGTTTCTATGACTGAATCTAACGATACAATGCGTGATTTACGCGAACGTGAAGTCCGTATGTTTTTAATGAATAACGGAAAGTATTTTGATAACGCACAAATTCCGTTTGTTCACAATCGACTAATGGGAATGACGGATCATCAATTTCTCTTTGCAATGTCTATGCAGTTTAAAGATCCGACGATGATGTTAATTGTCTCAATATTTTTTGGTGAGTTTGGGCTGGATCGATTCTTGATGGGAGATATCGGAATGGGATTACTTAAGTTGGTAACAGGTGGTCTGTGTGGTTTACTTTGGTTGATTGATATTTTCCAAATTCAAGGCCGTGTACGTGATTATAATTTGAACCAATTATTGATGATATAGTAAGAAGTTGAATGCAACTTCTTTTTTTTTAGGAACCTATGAGGACATGCGTACTTAGAGGTGTGACATAAAAGGAAGGAAGATTTAATGGATTTAGTGTACCCAAGTAATGCTGTCCTGCTGGGACATGAAGAAATGATTGAGATTGGGGGAGGCTTTGATGCCGCAATTTTAGGAAAAAACCTTTATGGTCTGGCTAAAAAAAGTGCTGCTGTTTATACCATTGTGAATACAATAAGTAGAACTCTAGGTAAAACGAGCCCCTATGCACTCCAATATTTAAATGCTGGGAAAGGGTTACTTGTTCGAAATGTGGGTGGTAGTATCATGAATATTGCGAATACAATGGGTGGACCGATATTTTCGGGTATCGTAGGACTGGGTGCGGCATTTGTCGTTAATTACTTAGGAACGTATCGGAAATTTTATTGAAATGATTCATAAGTCGATTGTTTTAATAAGTTACGGTGTGACGATGTCTGTCTTGCTCTTGTCTCAAAATCAAATTCGAGCTTTCTATATTAACACAGGAATTCTTATTTTGATTCTGGGTATATTTTTATTGAAAGATTCATCTCAGTAGATTGAGCACCATTTAGGTGCTCTTTTCTATTTGTGGAAGTCGATTGAGTTGTGAATAGAAGATAATTTTTCACTTTTAGCACTAAACCCTTGACAGTGCTAAACGATTATTATACAATACTATTAGGCACAGAAAATGGTGCTTTCTAGGAGGCGAGAAACTATGTTGACACCGCGCAAAATAGAGATATTTAAAGCGATTGTTCAAGAGTTTATTAATACTGCTGAACCGGTTGGTTCAAAGACGTTAATTGATAAATTCAATTTACCTTACTCGTCTGCAACGATAAGAAATGAAATGTCGGACTTGGAAAAAATTGGGCTTCTTGAGAAAACACACACATCGAGTGGTCGTGTTCCTTCAACAAAAGGATATCAATTCTATGTTGAACATCTCATGGAAGATGAAAGCAATCAGGCTGTTGAATTAGCCATTGCTCAAATTTTCTCGGATCGACGTTTGGGTATTGAAGAAGCAATCCGTCAGAGTGGTGATATCATATCTCAAATGACGAAATTAACAACGGTTGTCTTAGGACCAAGTGCTATGGATGAAAAACTTCGTTCAGTACAATTGATTCCATTAAACGAGTTAAGTGCAATGGCAGTCTTTGTAACTGAAACAGGTCATGCAGAGCATCGTATCTTCAACTTTGAAACAGAAGTTACCGTTGAGGATATTGAGTCATGTACTTCAATCTTAAATGAGCGTCTTAAAGGAACAGTGCTTTCAGAAATCGTTGATAAGATGGAAGGTTTAAGACCTATCTTATCCGCAAGACTTGTACAGTATGAAGCATTGTTTGAGGCATTCGTAAATGCATTCGTTAAGTTTGCTCAAGATGAAGTCTATCTCAGTGGTGAGAAGAACATGTTGTATCAACCTGAGTTTGAGAATATAGGTAAATTAAGACAATTGATGGATATGCTAGAAAACAGTCAGTTATGGCGTGAAATTTCTGAAGGCCATAAACATACACCATTACAATCCAGTGAACATAGTGAAATGATCTGGCTTGATGATATGGCTGTTGTATCCAGTAAATTAACAACGATTGATGATGAAGAACATCAATTAATGGTTGTGGGACCGAGCCGTATGGAATATGGTCGTGTCGTATCACTCATGAACTATGTTTCAGAGATGGTTGAAGAAGTATATGGGAAAGGTGGTCAGGATGAGCGACAAGAAGATAAATGACAACGAAAAACTTGAAGAAGTTGTGGTCGAGGAAGTCCTTGATGAAAATTGTGAACCTGAAGTAGAAACAGAAGATTCTCAAGATTCACTAGAACAAGAAAATAAAAAGTTAAAAGAAGAAATTGAAACGCTAAAAAATGACTATTTGAAGGCATTTGCAGATACAGAAAATCTTAAGAAGCGTCTTCAAAGAGAACATGAACAAACACGGAAATACCGAATTCAATCCTTTGCATTAAGTATTTTGCCAGTGATTGATAACTTGGAACGCGCACTCTCGCAAGAAACTTCGGATGAAGCATTCCGCGAAGGTGTCCAAATGATTTATGATCAATTAATGGATTCATTAAAATCAGAAGGTGTTACACCAATTGAGGCATTGAATCATGAATTTGATCCCAATATCCATCAAGCAATGATGATGGAAGAAATTGAAGGCGTTGAACCTAATATTGTGGTTCAAGAACTTCAAAAAGGTTATATGTTAAAAGATCGTATCTTACGAGCAAGTCTCGTTAAAGTAAGCCAATAGGAGGATATATATTATGAGTAAAGTTATTGGAATCGACTTAGGAACTACAAACTCAGCTGTTGCTGTTATGGATGGCGGAGAAGCTAAAGTTATTACAAACCCAGAAGGAAATCGTACAACACCTTCTGTAGTAAGTTTTAAAAATGGAGAACGTATTGTTGGG
Source organism: Erysipelothrix inopinata (assembly GCF_014396165.1). Lineage (GTDB taxonomy): Bacteria > Bacillota_I > Bacilli_A > Erysipelotrichales > Erysipelotrichaceae > Erysipelothrix > Erysipelothrix inopinata. Next base: position 1,871,297 of record NZ_CP060715.1, on the reverse strand, counting down.
GACGCTGCAAAACGTCAAGTTGTTACAAACCCTAACTCAGCAATCTCAGTAAAACGTTTAATTGGTACAAACAAAAAAATTACACTTGAAGGAAAAGATTATACAGCTGAAGAAATCTCAGCAATGATTCTTTCATACATGAAATCATATGCAGAAGAATATCTTGGAGAAAAAGTAACCAAAGCAGTTATTACTGTTCCAGCATATTTCAATGATGCACAACGTCAAGCTACAAAAGACGCAGGTAAAATTGCAGGACTTGAAGTAGAACGTATTATTAACGAACCAACAGCAGCTGCACTTGCATTTGGTATCGATAAAACAGATCAAGAACAAAAAGTATTAGTATTTGACCTTGGTGGTGGTACATTCGACGTTTCTATCCTAGAACTAGCTGATGGAACATTCGAAGTATTATCTACAGCAGGAGATAACGAACTTGGTGGTGATGACTTTGACCACATTATCGTTGATTACCTTGTAGACATGTTTAAAAAAGAAAACGGTGTTGACTTAAGCAAAGATAAAATGGCTATGCAACGTCTAAAAGAAGCTGCTGAAAAAGCTAAAAAAGATTTATCAGCTACAGTATCCGCTTCAATTTCACTACCATTTATCTCAGCTGGTGAAGCAGGACCATTACACTTAGAAACAACATTAACACGTGCTAAATTTGATGAAATGACAAAATCACTTGTAGAACGTACATTAATTCCTGTTCGTCAAGCTCTTAAAGATGCTGGACTAACACGTAATGATATTCATCAAGTATTATTAGTTGGTGGATCAACACGTATTCCTGCAGTCGTTGAAGCAGTTAAAAAAGAACTTGGTAAAGAACCAAACAAATCAGTAAACCCTGATGAAGTTGTAGCAATGGGTGCTGCAATTCAAGGTGGTGTTATCTCTGGTGATGTTAAAGACGTATTACTCTTAGACGTTACACCATTGTCATTAGGTATTGAAACAATGGGTGGTGTGATGACAACACTTATTGAACGTAATACTACAATTCCTACATCAAAATCACAAGTGTTCTCTACAGCTGCAGATAACCAACCAGCAGTAGACATTAACGTTCTTCAAGGAGAACGTCCAATGGCAAAAGATAACAAAGAATTAGGACTCTTCAAACTTGATGGTATTGCTCCAGCTCGTCGTGGTGTTCCTCAAATCGAAGTTACCTTTGATATTGACGTAAACGGTATTGTAAACGTATCTGCATCTGATAAAGGTACAGGTAAGAAACAATCAATCACTATCTCAAACAGTTCAGGATTAAGTGAAGAAGATATTGAACGTATGGTTCGCGAAGCTGAAGAAAATGCTGAAGCAGATGCAAAAGTTAAAGAAGAAATCGAATTAAAGAACCGTGCAGAACAATTCATTCACCAAATTGATGAAACATTATCAAGTGAAGAAGCACCAATTGACGATGCTCAAAAAGAAGAAGTTACAAAATTACGTGACGAACTTCAAGCAGCATTGGATGCAAATGATATGGACACATTAAAAGAAAAACTTGATGCTCTTGAACAAGCTGCTCAAGCAATGTCACAAGCAATGTATGAACAAGCTGCTCAACAAGGTGATGCTGGACAAAGTGCATCCCAAGATGATACAGTAGTTGATGCAGAATTTGAAGAAAAGAACTAATTGCTTTAGCGGAGGTAGATTATGGCAAAAAAAGATTATTATGAAGTATTAGGAGTCAGTAAATCTGCCACCGATGCTGAAATTAAGAAAGCGTATCGTTCCTTAGCTAAAAAGTACCATCCTGATGTTAACAAAGAGGATGGTGCTGAAGCTAAGTTTAAAGAAGTACAGGAAGCTTACGATGTATTAAGTGATTCACAAAAACGTGGCACTTATGACCAATTCGGTCACGCAGCATTCGACCAAAATGGTGGAGCTGGTGGATTCAGCGGAGGTTTCGATGATTTCGGCGATATCTTTAGCTCGTTTTTCGGCGGCGGTGGACAATCCCGTAATCCTAACGCGCCTCAACAAGGTCAAGATCGTTTTATGAGCATGAAAATTGATTTTATGGAATCAATTTTTGGTGCGGAAAAGACGGTTCAACTTAATGTCGATGAGGAGTGTCATACATGCCATGGTTCAGGTGCACACAGCAAAGATGATATCAAAACATGTGCGCGATGTGGTGGTACAGGTCAAACTGTAACGCAACAAAGAACACCATTTGGTACATTCCAATCACAAACAGTATGCCCTGATTGTGGTGGTAAAGGTAAAACAATTACCAAGAAGTGTTCTGAGTGTCATGGTAAAGGATACAATACTAAGAAAGTGAATGTAGATATTAAGATTCCTGCTGGTATTGTTACTGGTCAACAACTACGTGTTGCTGGTAAAGGTGATCGTGGTATTAATGGTGGCCCTCATGGGGATCTATTTATCGAAATAATCGTAGGTACTCACAAACACTTTAGACGTGAAGGTAATGATATTCATATTCAAGTGCCGTTATCAGTTATTGATGCGACATTGGGTACGGAAATTGATGTTCCTACAGCTTATGGTGATGTGAAATTAACAGTGCCTGCTGGAACGCAACCAAATACTAAATTTAGATTGCGTGAAAAAGGTGTTAAAGATTTAAGAACAGGTCGCTTAGGTGATCAATATGTAGAAGTAAAACTTGAAGTTCCAACAAAATTATCACGTGCAGAACGTGAACAATATGAAGAACTAAGAGAAGTGAAAGGTGATTCCGTCTTTGACCGTTTTAAGAAGGCGTTTAAGTGATGCAAATCACTTTTCTTTAACAAGTGCATTAGCACTCTAAGTAGTCAACTGCTAATAGGAGGTGAACAGAATGAACTACGAAAATTTAACAGAAAAAGCGCAACAAATATTAATGGAAGCAGTCAACTATGCGACATCAATGCAAAATAATGCTGTTTCTAATTACCATATTGCGAAAGCAATCTTAAACTCGCAAGATTTAGATTTAATCTTAGAAGAAGCAGAAGTTTCTAAGACACATATTCAATCTGTGCTAGATCAAGAACTCCAAAAATTACCACGCGTTCAAGGTGCACAAATGGGAATGGATTCCTCTGTACAAAAAGCACTTGATAAAGCACAAAAATGGGCAGAAAAACAAGGAGATACTTATATCTCTATTTATGCATTGTTCCTCGCAATTTTGGAGGTAACCCCAGCACTTCAACAATTCAACATTAAAAAAATTGAAGAAGTAATGCTTGATCATCGTAAAGGAATGACCGTTGATACACCGACTGCAGAAAATCAAATTGATGCTCTTTTAAAATATGGTCGTGACTTGGTCCAAGATGTACGAGATGGAAAAATTGATCCAATTATTGGTCGTGATGAAGAAATTCGTCGTGTGATTCAAATACTATCGCGTAAAACTAAAAATAATCCAATCCTAATAGGTGAACCTGGCGTTGGTAAAACTGCAATTGCAGAGGGACTTGCTTGGCGAATCATGCGTGGCGATGTTCCTTTCAGCTTAAAGCATAAACAGTTAATTGAACTTGATATGGGATCATTAATTGCAGGTGCTAAATATCGTGGTGAATTTGAAGAACGTTTAAAAGCGGTACTTGATGAAGTTCAGGCTTCGGATGGTAACATCATTCTCTTTATTGATGAAGTTCATAACTTAGTAGGTGCTGGCAAGACGGAAGGTTCCATGGATGCTGCGAACTTACTTAAACCAATGCTTGCACGGGGTGAACTCCATATGATTGGTGCAACAACTTTTAATGAGTATCGTCAACATATTGAAAAAGATGCTGCATTAGAACGTCGTTTCCAACGTGTCACAGTCAGTGAACCAACAGTTGAAGATACAATTTCAATTCTAAGAGGTTTAAAAGATCGCTTTGAATCGCATCATGGGGTTAAAATTCTTGATGAAGCCATCATTGCTGCATCCAAACTTTCAGACCGTTATATTACGGATCGATTCTTACCAGATAAGGCGATAGATTTAATTGATGAGGCATGCGCTTCAATACGTGTAGAAATGGAATCTATGCCAGAAGAACTCGATGAGATGAATCGCAAAATTCGTCAACTCGAAATCGAAGAAATGGCACTTAAGAAAGAAACAGATAGTCGTACACTTGAAAGACTGGATGAAATTCTAGAAGAGCTCAGCAATCTCAAAGAAACGTATCAAACTATGTATTCGAAATGGGAAAATGAAAAAAATCAACTTGATGGTGTAAAAGGTGCCAAAGAAGAACTTGAAAAAGCAAAACTTGAGTTTGAAAAGGCTCAAAATGAAGCACGCTATGAAGAAGCAGCTCGCCTTCAATATGAAACAATTCCTGCTCTTGAAAAGAAAATTAAAGAGAGCATCGATAATGAAAAATCAGATGGTATGATTCAAGAAGTTGTCACAGAATCATTAATTGCGGAAATTGTTTCCAAATGGACACAAATTGATATCACAAAACTTGTTGCAACAGAACGAGAAAAACTACTCAATCTTAAATCCGAATTAGGCCGAGATGTAAAAGGTCAAGATGATGCTCTTCAAGCGGTCACCAATGCAATTCTTCGTTCAAAAGCACAAATTCAAGATGAGAATAGACCGTTAGGTTCCTTTATGTTCCTTGGACCTACCGGAGTTGGTAAGACGGAAGTTGCCCGTGTGTTAGCACGTCAACTCTTTGATGATTCAAATCGTATCATTAGAATCGATATGAGTGAATATATGGAGAAACACAGTGTGTCACGACTCATCGGTGCGCCTCCAGGATATGTGGGATATGAACAAGGTGGCCAACTCACTGAAGCTGTTCGTCGCTACCCGTATTCAATTGTCTTACTTGACGAGATTGAAAAAGCACACCCTGATGTATTCAATGTGCTACTTCAAATTCTAGATGACGGACATATTACTGATAGTAAGGGTGTAACCGTAGACTTTAAAAATACGATCATCATCATGACTTCAAACTTAGGAAGCCAATTTGCATTTGAGACAGATTTAAACACTCGAAACGATCACTATATGAATGCTGTTAGAAATCACTTCAAACCAGAATTCATCAATCGTATCGATGATATCATTATCTTTAATGCATTGAATGATACAGTTCTTACAGATATAGCTAGAAAATTCATGGAAGAACTCAACAAACGACTTCAAAGACGCAATCTCAATCTTGAAGTTACTGATGCTGCACTTGCATTAATTGTTGCTCAAGGTAGTGATGTTACATTTGGTGCGCGACCAATGAAACGATTCATTCAAAGTGAAATCGAAACACGCATTGCTTATCTCATCATCGAAGATGATGTAGCCGATGATACAACATTGTTGGTCGATGCAGAAGGTTCTGAATTTATTATCGTTCAAAAACCTCAAGTCTTAAACTAATCAATATAAAATCCTGTTTTTTGAGAGCAAATATCTCGAAACCAGGATTTTTTGTTGGTTTAGTATTGCAAGATTTTGTTTACCATGAGTTAATAAAACTAGTCTATGCTAGCCATATACATAATAGGAGCAAGAACTTATGGCCAAAGAACATAGTAAAAATAAGATAGTAAGGAGAATAATGAAAGTCATGGGAATACTATTAGGTGTCATCATACTAATATTTGGATCACTATATGTAGCCAACATATTCACACCGCAACCATTTGCAACGATGTTTAAGTCATTGAATAAACTTAATAATGATGTCGTGAAACTGGGTGATTATCAAACCGATGTGGAATCAATTGTAGAACATGAACCGATTATGATTCCTGTCGAAGGCTATCCTGATGCAAAAATTACGATTTATGATAATGGTGATAACACCCTCAAACCGCTAGTTTATTTTATTCATGGTGGTGGATGGATTATTGGAGATGCAGCACAACTCAAATCCTATTCTAAACTGATAGCCTCTCGTGGTTATACAGTTGCGGCATTGGACTACTCACTCGCTCCCAAATACGAGTATCCGACACCAATCTATCAAGCGATAGCAGGCTTGAATTATCTGAATGAGAATGCGCAATCATTGGGAATCGATAATACTAAAATTTTTGTTGGCGGTAATTCAGCCGGAGCACAAATATCAGCCCAATTAGGTTCTATGATTACCAATAAATCAGATTATGAACATGAATTTAAATCTATTGAGACTATTATGCCAAACCAACTAAAAGGATTGCTGCTTCTCAATGGTGTTTATAATTTTGATACCGTGGGCGATGCAGGTTTTCCAGGATTTGATATGTTTGCTTGGAGTTACACAGGAACCAAGAGATATCAGAAATTCGAACGAATTGATGAATTATCTTCACTTAAGCATGTCAATCAGGATTTCCCTCAGTCCTTTATTTCCGTAGGGGATGCCGATCCTTTAAGATATCAATCTTTTGATATGGAAAACAAATTAAAAGAGAATGAAATCTCAGTCACTACTGTTTATTGGACGGATAGTAATTACGAACTTAATCATGATTACTTCTTTGATTTAACCCAAGAACCATCTAAAGTCATGTTTGAAAGTCTGATTGAATTTCTAAATACCCGCCGATAAAAAAAGTCTAGGATTAATTCCTAGACTTTCTTATTCTACCAACAGATTATTCGACAACAGTTTGGTCGTAAGCCTCAATATAAATATCAAGAATATAGTTGATATAGATTGGTTGTGCGAGTAATGTTACAAGACTTGCGAGTGTTCGTATTAGTGCTGGTTCTTTAATAAAGAGACCAAAGATACTCGATACAGCTCCCGTAAGGATTGAAATAACAATACCTCCTAATAGGATCTTAAGCTTGTATCCGTCTGTTAGTTCCATACTTCGTTTGATAAGATTACTATGTCCTTTTTCATCGTAAAGTAAAAATCCGATAAATGAAAATGCTAATGACAAGTAGATACCAGGAATAACAAATAATAGAAGACCGATAGCAATGAGGAATGATGCAATGAAGTTAATCTTTAATGCAGTACCCCAATTAACATGTTCAAATGCTGCTTTAAAGTTGTCCATAGTGATGGCATCATCATTACGGTATGCATGGATGGCTACTGTTTCAATGAATACAGCAAAGAAGAAGGTAACAACAAAACTTGCAAGTGTTAAAAGCAGATAAATGAATGGATGATTCGAACTTGAAGTTCCAGCCATAAAAAAGTTTAAAATACTCGAAATTAAGGTACCTACTAAACCAATCATGACAATTGCCCCGTAGTTCTTAGTAAGTTTTTCTTTGTTAAACATAATCAATTCTCCCTTTCATTAATATTTTACCATACCTTGTTTCCAATGATAGTTTTTTTGCGCACTTTTGTGCTAATTTTATGAATATTTCACACAAGTAATAAAATGTGTTTTATAATAGGTAAGAAAGGGGGTGACAGAGTCATGATAGAAGATAGAACTCTGTGGCAACGAATTGGAACAGTACTGTTTGGAGTTGTATATGTAGCATTCGGATTTTGGGTTATGAATCATCCTGTTACGACACTAGCATCAATCTCATTAGTCATTGGATGGGTAATGACAATTTCGGGTGTTGTGCTATTGATTGCTGCATTTAATACCCCGGAAGTTCTCACATTACGATCAATTTTATTAGTTGAAGCGATTCTTGTGGGATTGTTAGGATTGATGTTCCTGTTTGGAGATTTCATTCAAAGTACAACAATTCTTGCTTACCTATTAATATTCTGGATTTTAATGGATTCAGCACTTCAACTTCAATTTGCGCGATTCATTTCCCGTACATGGGTACGTTTATTGACAATCGTAATTGATGTTATGGTGATTGCTTACTGTGTCTATATGTTGTTTAATCCATCACTTGCTGAATCGTTTTTAGTTGTTGCAATTGGAATTGGATTTATTGGTACCGGTATTAATAAAATGATTAAAGGAATTTAAAGAAGGAGACGCTTATGTGTACAAATATAACTTTAAAAAGTAGTGATAATACAGTGCTTATGGCACGAACCATGGACTTTTCGTTTGCACTCGATCCTGAAATGATGGTTTATCCTCGTAATTTCAAATTGAATTTTGCGTTTAATGAACCATTAGAACATCATTATGCATTTCTAGGTCTCTCTAAAAACATTGGTGTCTTTGCACTTGCTGATGGTATCAATGAACATGGACTTACTGCCGCTGCTCTATATTTCGAAGGTTACGCAACTTACGAAAGTACAGTAGTTGAAGGAAAGTCAATTGCTCCTAATGATATCGTCATGTGGATGCTTGCAAAATGTAAAACAGTTGAAGATGTTAAAGAAGTGTTTCAAACACATCATCTTGTTGAACTAAAGCTAGAGTTCTTAGGAATGATTCCACCCCTTCACTGGGTATTCCAAGATATTGAAGGAAATTCAATTATCGTAGAACCTCTTGAAGATGGAATTAAGATTTATGAAAATAAGCTGGGAGTTCTTACAAACAGTCCTGATTACGGCTGGCACAAAACAAATGTGAGAAGTTATATTGGACTTGATCCAGCACAAGTTGAGCCACGTACAATTTACGGTGAAAACTTTAAAGCGTTTGGACAAGGAAGTGGAACCTTCGGACTTCCAGGAGACCTTACTCCACCATCACGTTTTGTTAAAGCACTTTATTCAAAACTAAGCACTAAAAAAGCAGCGAATGAAGCAGAACTCGTTGTTGCTGCATCCCACATTCTTAATAATGTGGATATTCCTAAAGGAAGTGTTGTAACACAACGTAAGACAATTGATTATACACAATATACAGCATATATGATTTCAAATACCCAAACATACTACTATCGTCTTTATGATAGCCTAAATACTGAAGTTGTTAATCTGAATGACTTTGATTTAGATGGAAACGAAATCATTAAAGTTTAAACGTAGAAGCAAATAGTTGCGACTGTTTGCTTTTTTTATCAGGAGGTCATTATGAAATGGTTCATTGACTGGGTGACGATTAAACTGTCACCACTCATGAATAGACTCTCTGAAAACTATTGGATTCAGGGTCTCTATAAAGCAAAATTAAGAACACTGCCAATGATCTTTGTTGGGAGTGTTATTTCAGTATACATGGTGGTATATGCCCATGTACCATGGCTTTTGGATCTTTCTGATATTCGACTTTACACGTATGGTTTAATTTCACTATTCATGGTTTATATGATTCCTTATTATACGCTAATGTTGAAGGATGACTCGCGTCATAAGTACATTGCAGGGTGTACCGGAATCTCAATTTATATGATTTTAGTAAACCCCATTGTTACTGAGATGGGACATGTTTACCAATTCTCTAACTTCGGTGCGGGAGGCATGTTTGTCGCTATTATTGCGGGAACATTTACGGCTAAGATATTTATTCTTTTTGAAAAGTTTACGATAACCAAATATTTTAAGAATTTTCCAGAGACACTGGTTGATGGAACCGATTCTGTATTACCAATCTTGGTCGCTGTATTTACGGCATGGTTTATTGTTATTTTCTTAGAGTTTGATCTCTACAAGTATATGGTGAACATGTTAATGCCACTTCAAAGTATTGCTCAAACTTTCTTTGGATTTGTAATTTTGAGTTTCTTACCAGTTGTGTTTTATTCTATGGGAATTAGTAATTGGGTTATGGCTCCGATTGTAAATCCTGTATTTAATGGAGCTATACTTATGAATACTCTTGCAGGAGCTCAAAATATTTTCACCAATGAAACTTGGATTGCTTATATTAATTTGGGTGGGAAAGGTGCTACTCTTGGATTAACACTCTTGTTACTTTTCTCCAAATCCAAATCACTCAAAACTCTTGGAATGGCTTCTATCGTCCCTAGTGTCTTAAATATTAGCGAACCTGTATCATTTGGAATTGTAATATGGAATCCTACCTTGATGATACCAATGTGGATCAATGGGTTAGTATTGCCCATCATTACGTATCTGTTTGTGAAAATAGGAATCGCACCTGCACCAACTACAGCCTTTAGTATGTGGTACATGCCAATAGGTATTAGTGCATGGATGATGACACAGAGTTTGGGTGCTTTATTACTTGTAGTAGTGAACCTAGGAATATCAATGATGATCTGGTATCCCTTCGTAAAATCCATTGAGAAAAAAGGCGAACTTAAGAGAGAGCAACGCAAAATGGATGAAATCAAACCTATCGAGAGTATGTCTTGAATTTTGTGATAATGAAAGTTAAAATAGAATTAGAATAATAACTAAGGAGAAAACATATGGGAACGTTCTTTGATTTGAACTGGCTAATCATTGTTGTGACAGCTTTAATTTTAGTAGGGGGATACTTTGCACAGAGTAAAAAAGAATTCATCTCTAAAACTTTAAAGATTGAGCCAAAAAGTTTTTATATTATTATTGGAGGTCTAGGACTTATCTTAGCTATCGTAAACTACTTAGCTGTAACAGTCTTTGGATCTTGGAAAGCAATGTTTATTACTGCAGGTATTGTAGCAGTTGTAGTTATTGGATTGCTCTATTACTTCAAAAACAAAAAGAAATAATTTATGACTTTAAGGCTGTCCTTGTTTGGACAGTCTTTTTTTAGGAGGAACTATGGATTATCTTAATGTCTTTTTAAAACTCGTAATTGGTGTTGTTTATGCTGTAGCGGTAATGAAAATATCGGGGAAATCTAATTTAGCCCCAATGTCACCCATTGATCAAATTCAAAACTATATTCTGGGTGGTATTATTGGAGGTGTTTTATATTCACGTTCGATTACTGTTTTAGATTTTGTTTTTGTCATGACGTCGTGGGCAGTGATTTCGCTCTCCGTTAATTTTTTAAGAAAGAAGAATAATTGGTTTCGTAAAACACTGGATGGTTCAACAATTACTGTAATCGAAGATGGCGCAATTGTAAGAAGCGGCGTTGAGAAAGCTAAAATTAATTTATCTGATTTGTATCTCAAGTTGAGGCTCCAAGGAATAGTGGATATCCAATCTATATTTCATGCTCAGTTGGAACAAAATGGGCAACTTGTCGTGATTACTAAGGAGGAAAGCCAAAAATTTCCAATCCTTCTTGTCGTTGATAAAGTGATTTATACAGAGAACTTAAAACAAATTGGTAAGGATGAGTCCTATATTGAGGAAATTATGAATCAGCATAAGATAGCGTCACTCGATGATATCGCAACAATCGAGTACTACGAAGAAAAAGTTCGAATAATCGATTTTTGTTAAAAAAATATCACTTATCCTGTTTTGTATCGTAGATAGTTAAGTATCGCTCTAAGAGTGCAAATGCTCTAAATTCAACAATCAAAATTGTATTTAAACAAAAAATGCACTCTGTAGGAAATGTACAGAGTGCATTGAGTATTTAGATATTGAGTTTATTTTTTCTTGTTTTTCTTTGATTCTTTTTTAGTTTCTTCAGCTTCTTTTGGATTGTTTTCGGAAACTTTTAGAGCTTTTAATTTATGTTTGGTTTTGAAATAACGTGATCCGTAGAAGAATGAAATACTTAATAAAATGACATCAGCAACATAATAGAGGATGGTATCCATAGTTGTCACTGCTACTGCTGCATTTTTTTCAACATTCGATAATACTATAATTAGAACTGCGAAAAGAGGAATGATTGTAAAGAGTAAGTTATCACTGTTTGATGCTTCAATCATCTCAGGACGTTCCATTCTTTCAAAATCCGCATCCGATATTTTCACGATATTACGATCTTTTAAAAATACAAATTTGAAATAAAGTGTCATGGCAATATAGACCACAACAGGGACTGCGATAGACCATATAATTTGAATTTTGAAGATTCCAAGCATCATTACAAAAATCATGAGGGACCACATTTTTCGACCATCAAGTAAGTTTAAGATTTTTAAATCACTTTCTTGGAGGTGGTATCCTTCTTGTTTTCCTTTAATAAGATATAACATGCGTCGACGTTTATCTTTAAAGACATTCATTTTAATTAAATCTTCATCTGTATGATTCATAGAATCCTCCTATAATACTCCGAAGTATTTTAATGCGTGCGCAATGCCGTTATCAGCAACAGCTAGGGTTGTGAAGGTTGCAACTTCTTTAACTTCAGAACAACCGTTCATCATTGCCACAGAATAATTCGCATTTTTTAAGAAATCCACATCATTATGTCCGTCTCCGAAACCGGAATATAAACTGACATTTAAATGCTTGTTGAGGGTTTGAACACCGTTGTGTTTTCCTGAAGCTTTCAATATAAGTTCTGAATTTCCAAGTTGATCAAATACTATATCGATATCTTCGAAGAAAGTTTCTTTTAAATCTTCTGGGAATGTATCAAAATTATAAGTAATGATGTTGTATGCTTTTTGATCTGTATATGTTTCTACAGGATATACCTCTGGTATTTTAAAGTGTTCCAAAGCGGCATGAAGACGATCATTGGGTTCGCCTGTGAGAAAGTTTCGTTCACCTTCAATCAACAGAGGGCCAGGATTGTGCTTCACAAGTGTCTGTACCCACTTAGGATCCATAACGACTTCCTTAATAACATTCATATTTTTATCAAGAATGAGGGAGCCATTTGCTAAGACGTAACCATCCCAATCAATGAGCTTATCAACACCTGCTTCTTGAATTCCTACGAGAGTTCTACCTGTACACAAAGCAACAAGATAACCTTTAGATTTCAATTCATTTAGAGCCTCTAATGTTGACTCAGGGACCGTATGGGTTGCGTTATCAAGCAACGTACCATCCACATCAAAATAAAAAATTTCACTACGATTCATTTTATCACCGTGCCTATTATATCATGTTTATGATATGATACTCACATGAAGATAGAAATTATTAAATCAGACAGAAAAACACTTGCAATTCAAGTTAGGGACGGTCGGGCGTATGTGCGAGCTCCGTACAATATGGATGATCGAATCATTCAAAATTTTATTAATGAAAAATCTGACTGGATTGCGAAAAACATCAACCGCTATGAAAAACTAAATTTCGAATTCAAAGACGAATCACTCCGCGTTTTTGGCGATATAAAAGAAGTTGAATATGTACCATCTGTTCGCTTGTCACTTGAAGAAAGTGAAGACCAAATTATCATTTATTATCCTTCGAATGTATCCCATCAGAAAATTGAAAAATATGTCGAAACGTATTTTAAGAAACAGCTAGTTGAGAAACTTGATCGGATGTTAGACCATTATTCTTCACTCTTGAATCTTGATGTTCCTGAATACAAGGTTCGAAAGTATAAACGTCTCCACGGACGCTGTAGTGCCAATCATGAACTCGCATTTAATACCTATTTATACCATGAATCGGTTGAATTTATTGAATATGTTGTTTTACATGAATGTGCCCATCGGATTGAGTTTAATCACAGTCATCGATTCTATGCAATCATAGAAAGACATATGCCTGATTATAAACAACGTATCAAAAAGCAAAGAAATCAGAATCTATAGAAAGGAAGTATTTAAAATGATATTTTACCAATTATCAGGACCTGCAGACGAAATGATTGGGTTTGATACCCTTACTTTTAACTCATTAAGAAAAGATCTCCCCAATCTTAAAAATGTGGTTGTGTTTGCATCGAACCCTAAAGATTATGACGTTACCGATGATTACTTTAATCGGAATAAACCATGGTTTGTAGCACTTTCGGATACGCCTATAAATTACGAAGTGATTGACTATCGTTGCACAAAAGAGAAGGCACATGAGCTTGTAGATCATGCAGACCTTATTCATTTTATGGGTGGTGATCCTTTCATTGAGAAAGCTTTCTTAGTTGAGTACGGTTTTGATCGAGCGGATGTTTTCAATAATCAAGTTCTCTTGGGTACAAGTGCCGGAGCGATGATTATGGGCCCCACGATCATTGATACAACTGAACCAATGCACGTCGAACCAGGGTTTGGTTGGGTTAGTACTTCAATAATCCCTCATGTAATGTTTGAAGAACCGATAAATGTCCATTGTTATGCGGAATATGCACCCGTTCTTCTTATTGCGGATGATGGTGGGATTCGCCATGAATTGGATTCATTCATACTCTTAAATCAAGTGCTTGTTATCGAAAAAAACCAAGAAATCAATGGCTAAGTTCCATAGTTTCTTGGTTTTTCTTTACTGTTGTTTGATTTTCATTGTATCGATTGAGTGCAAAATATAAGTTTCATCAGGGTCGATAAACATTCCTTTATGAGTACCCAGACTCACGAGTCCAGGAGCTGCACCAGGAATTTTTTTAATGTTTCTTGCTTGGGTATAGTGAATCTCGACACTGCTCCCAAGTCTGTTTTTAGAAAAGTAAGCAGCAAGCTGAGCACAAAGTCTTAATTTGGGTTCATCCAGTTCGGGCGTCTTAATTAAAACATGTGCACCACCAGTATATGCGGCATGAAACCAGATATCATCCTTACGTGCAACCTTAAAGGTGATTGCTTCATTTTGAATGTTATTTTTACCGATGTAAATTGTCGTTTCATCATCATATTGAAGTACGGTATAGTTTGGTTTCTTTTTCTTCTTTTGTTGTTTCGATTGTTTGAGCCTGCGTTGATTGATAATACCACTGTTAAGAAGCTCTTCCGTTATCTCTTGAGCATCTTCAACAGTTGCTTGTTCTGTTTGAACGTAAAGGTTTTCGAAGTATTCAATTCGCGCTTCAGTTTTCTGAATCTGATCTTCAAGATACATGAGGCTCGTCTTAGCCTTGTTGTATTTTTTAAAGTATAAACGAGCATTGTCCTTACCACCATATCGAGGGTCAAGGTCAACAACAACTTCATTGCCTTCAAAATCATTCAAGGTGATTGAATCGTTCCCTTTAGGATTATTACTTGCGAATGCAAACAGTAAGTCTCCTTTTTCTCGTAAATGATCACAGTCTAGTGCCTTGTCTAAATCATCATAAAGTTTGGGTAGTTTTTGCTTGGAGCGTTTTAATTCGCGTCGTATCAATTTAAGAAGATCCCCTGTATGAGCCTTAACACGATCGCGTTCTTGCAAATCTCGGTAGAATTCATCCAAACCTTCCATAATAGGTTTTTCAACCGCTTCTTGATTTAGATGCTTCAGTTCAAGAATGTGATAATCATTTTTATAGATATACAGCGTGTTGGAAGTCATGATTTCATCAACAATCGATTGAGGATCTTGTGTCTTTAATCGATACAAAATTTCTTTTTCTAAAAGGGGAGAGATTCCATTGAATTGATGACTCAGCGATTCATGAGGATCGTATGTGCTTAGTTCAGTGAAGTCCTTTTTGTCAAATTGAGGAGGATAATCATATTCGCCACCCGCTACAATAGCTCTTTGAGAGTTCTCGAAAGGAGAAATTCGCTTGAGTGCATCAATGATAAGTCCTTCATCATTTACAATAATCACGTTTGCGTATTTACCAAGCAATTCAATAATAAGACGGTAGGGGCGTATAACCCCCATATCATCACGATGTTCAATGTGGAGTTCAATAACACGGTCGAAACCATATTGTTCGATTTTAGTAATAATACCGCCATCAAGATGCTTTCTCATTAAAACAAGCATGTGAGTTTGATCAAGGTTAGCGCTTGTCTTCTCGTGAGTCCACTGAATTCTACTAAAAAGAGGGTGGGTGGAAATAAAGAGATTAATTTTTTTACCTGCAAAACATTGAAATACGAATTCGTGGTTTGAAGGTTGATTGATTTTGTTTATTTTTACAGGAACGTTGTCGTTCATGATATTTGTTATGCGTTTTAAGAGTACGCCATCGAGTGCCATAGATATCAGCCTTTCTTCAATGGACTCATTATAACAAATAATTATGCACCATGCGTTGCGAATCGATTTAACTTGATAATAAAAAGCGAGTATAGAATTTTATTTAAAACATTAAAAGTTTATAGGGATAAGACTTCCATGTTAGTTTTACTATGGTATAATAAGTGAAATAAAAGGGATGGTGACTATGAAACGAGGACTCTTAATTATATTTTCGGGACCTAGTGGTGTCGGAAAAGGTACGGTTCGTAAATTGTTTTTTGATCGCGAAGAATTAAACTTGGCATTCTCAATTTCAATTACGACTCGCTCACCTAGAAATGGAGAAGTGGACGGCCGTGATTATTATTTTGTAACTCATGATCGTTTTCAGGAAGCAATAGAAAATGAGGAACTTCTAGAGCATGCTGAATTTGTTGGAAATTATTATGGAACGTTAATTTCAGAAGTAGAACGACTACGTGATATGGGGAAAAACGTGTTGTTGGAAATTGAAGTTCAAGGTGCTTTACAAGTTATTGATAAAGTTCCAGATTCTTTAAGTATCTTCTTGGTACCACCAAGCATGGAAGAGTTAAAACGTCGCATTGAAGGACGTCAAACTGAATCACAAGACGTTATTAATTCACGTCTTGAAAAAGCAGCTAAAGAGATGGAATTGATGAATCATTATCGTTATGTAATTTGCAATGAAGATCCGCAACTTGCTGCAGATTCTGTTGCACTAATTATTAAGCGAAATATCGAAACAACTCTTTAAGAGTTGTTTTTGTGTTAGAGGAGGCTTCAAAGTCATGAAATATTTGGATGTTTACATAGAAGAAAGTTTTCTAAACAATCAAACGCTCACCTATTCAAGTGGGTCTTTTCATGTTGAGGTTGGGATGCGTGTGAATATCATGCTGAGAAATCGGAGTATGGTAGGGTTTGTGGCAAACGTCTATGATCCTATCGATATGGATTTCAAAGTGTCTGAAATTACAGGTGTTATCGATGACTCACCGCTTCTAAACTCAGAACTCTTTGAAATTGCGTCATGGATGAAAGATAATACCTTATCACCCATGATTCGATGTCTTCAAACAATTCTTCCTAACAAGCTAAAGCCAAAATCTTCGGCTACACCTCTCAAATACCAAAAAGTTGTTTATCTCGTTGATGAAACACAATCTTTAACACAGAAACAAGAAGAAGCTGTTGCGTTTATAAAAGAACAGAACTCATGTCTTCTTAAAGATCTTCGTCAAATTTATAATGGTTACAAATCTCTTGTAGATAAAGGGGTCATTGAGGTGGTAGATGAAGTTGTACTTTATCAAGAACAAGTTGTAGAACAAACTTACGAAGTTTTACCCCTAACAGCTGACCAAAAAAATGTTTTTGATGCTATTAAGTTTGGAGAATCCAATACGTATCTATTACATGGTGTCACAGGAAGCGGGAAGACAGAAGTTTACCTCCAAGCAGCACAAACTGCGCTGAAAATGAAGCGACAAGTATTGATTTTGGTGCCTGAAATATCTCTGACACCACAAATGATTCGTCGAGTTTCATCGCGATTTGGCGAGGACGTTGCCATCTATCATTCTGCTTTAAATGATCAAGAAAAATATGAACAGTACATGCGTGTTAAAAATAATGAAGTACGCATTGTTGTGGGTACGCGTTCTTCTGTCTTCATGCCTTTTGAGTGTCTTGGACTGATAGTCGTTGATGAAGAACACGATCTTTCCTACAAACAGACTAACGTTCCGTACTACCATACTCGAGACATTGCCGTCTTAAGAAGTGAGTACCATCACTGTCCACTAATTTTAGGAAGTGCATCCCCAGCATTAGAATCATACGCTCGTGCTTTGAAAGGCAATTACACATTGCTTGAACTTCATGATCGTATCAATCATCAATTTCCTACTGTAACCGTAATTGACACACAGGCTGCTTTACGTCAGAAACAATCAGCATGGTTAACGACACCTTTGTTGGAAGGAATTCAAAAACGCTTGGACCATGGTGAACAGGTGATGTTACTTTTAAATCGACGCGGCTATCATACCTTACTAAAAGTTGCGGATACAAATCAGGTCCTACAATGTCAAAACTGCGAGGTTGCACTTAATTATCATAAGGAAGACCGAAGCATTCGTTGTCATCAATGTGGCTATCAAACCCACCAATTACCAATTGTGAATGGGAAACCAGTCCAACTTGTTGGTGGTGGTGTGGGAACACAAAGACTTCAAGAACAAATTGAAAAGTTATTTCCACAAGCGAGGGTGACACGAATGGATGCTGATTCGACACAACGAAAAGGTGCCCATGAACGGATACTTACAGAGTTTATTGACCATAAATATGATATCCTTATAGGGACACAAATGATTGCGAAAGGGTTAGATATTGAAAACGTGACGCTGGTTGGAATCATCAATGCTGATGAAACACTTGCATATACGGATTATCGATCCATTGAGATGACATTTGACTTGTTGCTTCAAGCATCCGGTCGAGCAGGACGTGGAAAACATCGCGGTGAAGTGATGATTCAAACGTTTAATCCAGATCATTACGCTGTAATTTGTGCTGTAAATGAAAAATACAAACATTTCTTTAAACAAGAAATGAGTTATCGAAAGGTGGCTCAATACCCACCATACAGTTACTTAATATCATTGATTTTTCAAGATGAAGATGATGCCGCAACACTCAAAGCTGCGACGCTATTTGAAAGTCTTTTTAAAGCCGACGATGTTCAGATTATTGGGCCGACTGCGTTACGAAGACTTCAAAACAAACATCGAAATCGGATAATATTAAAAGGCAAAGACCTTGAAACCATGATTGAAAAATGTGGTGAAGCTTTAGAAGTGTATAAAAAAATTAATAAGACAGGAGTTGTCGTGGATGTGAATCCCATGACATTAGAATAAATATGAGACGATTAGAAAGTTATCAGGTACTTGTGGAAGTGTTGGTGAAACATCGCCATGCTCATCTTGTACTAAAAGAACAGCAATTACCCCCACAAGATCAAGCATTTGTAAGTGCCCTTGTTTATACTACGTTACAACATAGTCTATTTTTAGAATATCAATATGAAGATCTTATCGATAAGAAACTACCCATTGAAGTTCAAATAATTATTAAAATGGGGTGTGCCCAATTCTTTAAAATGGACTCCATCCCTGACTATGCATTAGTGAATGAATCTGTTGATTTATGCAAACAAGTAGGGAAAAAACGATATGCTGGCGTTGTGAATGCAGTCTTGAAAAAAATCGTGCAACGTGGAGAACGTGAGATTCACGGTGATGCCCTCACACAAGCATCCATTCGTGAAAGTATGCCACTTTGGATTATGAAGTTATTATCGAAACAGTACAGTGAAACTTTTGCATTGGACTATGCAAGATATTGCCAAAGTATTAAACCTACATATGTACGATTTAATACCTTGAAACCATTAGAATCCGTGGATTCTAGTCTTGTCATTGAACAAGATGGAAACTGGATCGCCCAACCGGAACTCTTTAGAAGTTCCTATTTGTCGGATGGATACTGCCTTGTACAAGACATCAACAGTCAAAAAGTCGTTGAACGTATGGATATCGTCGAAGATATGACTATTTTGGATTGTTGTTGTGGTCCAGGAACTAAAACAGTTCAGATTGCGAACAAGCTTAGAAATTCGGGACACATTGATGGTGTTGAATTGTACGAATCACGAAGTCTTGCTACTAAATCCTTGATGGAGCGTTGTAATGTCAACAATGCGACGATTCATACATCAGACGTTTTAGAATATAAATCAGATGTTAAATACGATCGAATTCTTTTAGATGCACCGTGCTCAGGTCTGGGTGTTCTATCTCATAAACATGACTTAAGATATCATATTCTTCCAAGTGAATTGGATGAATTGGTAATTCTTCAAGCAAAAATGTTGGATCATGTTGCAGATATGTTAGCTGAAAATGGCATGCTGGTGTATTCAACCTGTACACTAAACCGTAAAGAAAATGAGAAACAAGTTGAAGCATTTATTGAGAGACATCCTGATTTTGAAGTGATATCTTCAGAAACTCTTATTCCTCATGAAACACAAGGGGATGGATTTTATATCGCACAATTGATGCGAAAATGATACTATTGAGATATAGAAATTGTGAGGGTTCGTTGTGAAATATACAAGTATTAGTGAAATTGGATTAATTCGCAGTAATAATCAAGACAGCGCGACTGTCATTGAAAATGAAAATGCGTTACTTGCTGTTGTTTGTGATGGTATTGGTGGTGCCAATGCCGGCGAAGTAGCCAGTAATATGGTTAAGAGCCTTCTCAAAGAATCCTTTTTGGAAAAAGGCTCATTTAAATCCATTGAAGAAGTTAGAAAATGGTTTGTTAGTGAAATCAAGCATATAAATAAAACAACGTTTCATGAATCATTAGTCGTGAAACATTATTCAGGTATGGGAACCACACTTGCTGCTCTTGTTGTATTGGGTACAGAGGTTGTGGGTTTTAATATTGGTGATAGTCGAATCTATTCTTTACATGATGGAAAGCTAGAATGTTTGTCACATGATCAAACGTATGCTTATGAAATGTATTTAAGAAATGAAATCGACTTCAATGAAATTGACACACATCCTAAACGAAATGTATTAATGAATGCAGTAGGCATCGATGAAGATGTGAAGTTTGAAATTATTCAAATTACGGAACCATGGGATTATCTCATGATTTCTTCAGATGGACTTCATGGTTATGTACCATTTGAGAAAATTCAAGAAACGTTTAAGTTGAATGATATTTTGAGTATTCGTCAAGAGCTCTTGAAACTTTCTTATGAAGCAGGAGGCTATGATAATATCTCAATTGTCTTGATTGAAGGTGACCGCGATGAGTGAAATGATAAGTAACCGTTACCTGTTGGTCAAAAAAATTGGCTCAGGAGGTATGGCAGATGTGTATCTCGCTATGGATACCGTCTTAAACCGAGAAGTAGCACTTAAGAAAT
Source organism: Erysipelothrix inopinata (assembly GCF_014396165.1). Lineage (GTDB taxonomy): Bacteria > Bacillota_I > Bacilli_A > Erysipelotrichales > Erysipelotrichaceae > Erysipelothrix > Erysipelothrix inopinata. The sequence continues at coordinate 1,850,549 of NZ_CP060715.1, read as the reverse complement.
TACGTGGAGATTTATCTCATGATCCGGTTGCACTGTTACGTTTTCAACGCGAGGCGAATGCAGCCAGTGGTATTAATCACCCTAATATTGTGGAGATTTATGATGTGGGACAAGATGGTGACCAACACTATATTGTCATGGAAGTTGTCCGAGGGACAACCCTGAAACAATTGGTGCAACGCCGTGGCGCCCTTGATAAGTATGAAGCGGTAGCGATTACAAAACAATTAGCAAGTGGCCTTGTAAAGGCCCATGACAGTGGGGTTATCCATCGAGATGTGAAACCGCAAAATGTTCTTATTAAAGATGATGGCACAGTAAAGATTACAGACTTTGGGATTGCACTTGCTGGGGATGCACTTCAACTCACACGTGATGATTCTGTTTTAGGATCTGTTCACTATATGGCTCCAGAATGTTCCCGAGGTGAGGGGGCAAGCATTCAATCGGATGTCTATTCATTAGGTGTAGTGTTTTTTGAGTTGTTGACAGGAACTCTACCATTCCGAGGTGAAACACCTGTAGAAATTGCGATGAAACACCTTCGAGATCCTTTCCCATCAATCTTGGACTTCAATCCAACACTGCCGAACTCACTTGAAAATATTGTTGCAAAATCAACACATAAAAACAGAAATTATCGCTATACAAATATGCATGAATTTTTAGATGATTTAGAAACGTGTTTATTTGAAAATCGAAAAGATGAACCGCTATGGCAACCTGAAGAAGAATCGGATGATGAAACTAAAGTAATCAACAAACTTGATACGGTTGATCGCGTAGAAGATAAAAATCCTAAGAATCGAAAGAAACTTTGGATAACACTTTCTGCAGTATTAATTGTGGCATTGGGCATCTTTACGTATTGGTTCTTCAGTCCATCGAAATCCTCGACGGTAGAACTTCCAGATCTTACAAAGATGACGGTTAATGAAGCAGAGGCAATCTTAAAAGAAAATGGTTTAATCTATAACTCTTCAAATTTAGTTCATATTTATTCTGATGATTTGGAATCGGGATATGTAATCAGTAGCCGTCCTGAAAAAGGAACGCAAGTGAAAAAAGGGACTGAAGTAAAACTTACAGTTTCTAGTGGTAAGAATTTTGTTATCGATGATTATACAGGAAAAACATTTGAAGAAGTGAGCTCAATTCTTAATGGTAAAAACGTAAAGATTAAACGTGTTAACGAACCACGCAAGGATATGAAAGAAGGGATTGTATTAAGACAAGAACTTTTACTTCCTGGAGAAAAAATCAACCCGGAAAATCCTCGTGATATTACACTTGTGGTGAGTTCAAAAGTTGAAACAGTACTTCCTAATGACTTAGTCGGAAAGAGTCTTGATGATGCATCTTCTCAACTGACTGATCTGGGCGTTAAAGTTTCGCGTAAGGAATTATCTCAAGATGGCTTGAGTTTAAGTGAAATCAACAATCTTAAATATGGAGTTGTTGTGAAGACAGATCCAATGCCAGGTAGTTATTACGTACAAACTGATAGTTCAACTGTGACTTTATATTACTATACTAAAAAGACTGAACCTGACAAACCAAAACCTGATACCGACAATGGTGATGAGGCCAACAACAATCAGAAACCGGGAACACAAAATGATTAGAGGATATAACTATGATTAAAGAAGCAATAATTACGAGAATCGTATCAAATAAATATACAGTCTACTTTGATTCGGAGTTCCACGATGTCGTAGCAATGGGAAAAATGAGGTTGGGAGATAAACCGATTGTAGGAGATCGTGTGGAAGTGGAACTTTTGGATGAAAAGTATGTAATGCAGAAAGTGTTGCCACGTAGAAATAAATTGATTCGACCTCATGTTGCGAATATTGATCAAGCATTGATTGTGATGTCAGTTTTAGAACCAGACTTTTCATACACGCTTGTTGACCGTTTGATCTTTTTGATATCCCTTAACGATATTGAACCAATCATTGTGATTTCAAAAGCAGATTTAGCTTCAGAGTCATTGATGACATCAATTCGTGAAGAATATGAAAAAGCGGGATATCATGTTATATTTACGGGTGAGGGTTATGATACGCAACCTCTTGAAGAAATTTTAAAAGATAAAATTAGTGTTCTTGCAGGTCAATCCGGAGTTGGGAAATCCAGCATCCTTAATCGAATCAATGAAGACTTAGAATTGAATACGCAAGAGATTTCTAAAGCGTTGGGTCGTGGGAAACATACAACTCGCCACAATCAACTGTATCCAATTGCTCAAGGGTGGATTGCTGATACACCAGGATTTTCATCGTTAGATTTTAGTATGGTTGATCCACTTGAACTTAGCAGAAGTATTCCGGACTTTAGGGGCTATGGTGATGATTGTCGTTATCGTGATTGTCTTCATATTAAAGAACCGGGATGTGCGCTGAAAGAAGCGGTAGAAAATGGTAGTGTATCGAAAGTTCGCTACCAACACTATTTGGAGTGTTTAAAGCTTATTGAAGAAACTAAAGTAGTGCGTTATTAACTTTTTTGTAGGGAATCGTTTATAATAAAGAAAAAAGGAGAATATCATGGAAAGAATTGTTTCACCATCATTGTTATCAATTGATTTTAAAGATTTGAATAAGCAATTAAAACGTGTTGAAGTTGCAGGGGCAAAATGGCTTCACTATGATGTTATGGACGGTCAATTCGTTGATAACATTAGTTTTGGTCCGGGTATTTTAAAACAAATTAATCAAGCAAGTGACTTATTTTTAGATGTTCACTTGATGATTATGGATCCACGTAAGTATTTTGATGCTTTTATTGATGCTGGAGCCGATGCAATTACATTTCACGCTGAGTGTTTCAAACATGTTGAAGATGGCGTGGAAGCTGTTAAGTATTTAAAATCAAAAGGAATCAAAGCTGGAATTACGTTAAGACCAGGTACTGAACTTGATGCCATTGTTCCATATTTGAAACTTGTGGATTTGGTATTGGTTATGAGTGTTGAACCTGGATTTGGTGGACAAGCTTATATTCCAGAGATGGGACTTCGAATTCAACAACTTAATGAAATGCGTAAACTAAACAATTATGGTTATTTAATTTCAGTAGATGGCGGTATCAATAAAGAAACTGGAGATATTTCTCGTCAGTATGGTGCCGATGTGTTAGTTGCAGGGAGCTATGTCTTCGGAGAAGATATTGAAAAAGCTGTAGCCTCTTTACTATGAAAACAGTAACCATTGTCTTGGGTGACTTCAATGGTGAGGTGGAAGGCGATGTCATAGGTGTCGATTATGGAGCATACATTTGTGTCTTAAAAGATATTACTATGATGCTAGCATGTGGTGACTTTGATTCGGTAACGCCCGATCAATTTCAAGCTATCGAATCCTATGCAAATGAAACGATAGCTCTTAATCCTGAAAAAGACTTAACGGATTTTGACTATGCGTATCGTTTGTGCGCCGATTATGAGCGTATCCTCGTAGTAGGGGGACTTGGCAGGCGAAGGGACCATGAGTATCTAAACGTGATGATTGCCATGCAGGACAGCCGTGTAGAGATTGTGGATGATCAAAATCGAATGCAAAGACTCGATGCAGGGACTTATGTAATTAACAAACAAGACTATCAATATATTTCATTTTTAATAATTACGCCGGGTTTCATAACCTTGGAAGGATTTAAATATCCACTTACGAATCAACCCATTAAACCCAATGATACATTTCTAACTTCAAATGAAATTATCAATTCATCAGGAACAGTCTACCTTGAAGAAGCGGCGGTACTGATGATCCAAAGTAAACCATAGATTAATCGATCATCAAGATTAATACATAACGAAAACATCATGAGTCTTCTTTTGGACAATGGTGTTTTTTGTCTTTTATAGGCAATAAAAAACCAACGATTCAATGAGAAAGGTTGGTATGATTCAAATATAATATATAAAAAAAACGGCACAAACACCGTATTTTTTATTATTTAGCTTGTTGTGCCTTTAATGATTTTAGTGCACGGGCGGAAATACGGACTCTAGTTGGTTTTCCATCAACCATAATCGTCGCTTTTTGTAAGTTAACATTCCACTTTCTAGGAGTTGCATGAAGTGAATGTGAGCGTTTGTTTCCTGATAAAGTTTTTTTACCGGATACGGAACATACTCTAGGCATACCGTAACCCCCTTTCTTGTCTTAATAACGCTTTGTAACTATATCATATAGATATTGATTTAGCAAGAGATAAAGCTATATTTTGTTTAAAAAAGTATTTGCACGATAAAATGAAGAAATATGAACTCGTAGAGCGTTTTAGGAAGTGTCTGTAAAATTGAGAAGTCATGAAGATTGTAAGATTATTGTACCAATATCTAAACATGTTTTCTTAGTGGTTTTTGTGAAACAAGTGATATACAATTATGAACTTGTTGTGAAATCTCTAAATGGTTGTGAAAAAACTCTATTGTGAACGCTATAATGCCTTTAATCTTACGATTTAATATGATATTATACTTGTAGCACAAGGAGGTTCGCAGATGGAAAAACAAATACTCGCAGCTTTAGAAATTGCGGATCATGAAGTGCGATTGCTTGTTGGGCAATTTTATAACGGTCGTTTAAATATATTAAAAGTAGAGCGCGTAGCGCACATGGGTGTTCAAGGACATACCATAGTAAGTGAAAATCATGTTGTAGAGGCAATAAAAAAAGCAGTTGAGAACGCATCTCGTAATTTAGGGGTTGTGATTCGTCGAGTGCTTCTTTTAGTACCTAGCGCAAATATGAAACATGTGAATCGACAATTAAGAATCCCAATTACAGGTCGTATTTCTGAACTCGATGTACGTAGAGCTTATAGAGAAGTCTTGAAATATCCATCTCCTGAAGGATATGTATTGGCTGATATACTCATCAGTAAATTTTTTGTAAATGGAAGCTCAACACGTAAAGTTCCAATGAATGAAAAGTGTGATAATTTAACACTTGAAGCGGAATGTTACTATATTAAGGAATCCATTGCATTTCCTTTTATCGGCTGTGTTGAAAAGTCAGGATTAAAAGTAATCGATATTATTCTTGATGATATCGGATTAGCAAAAGAGGCATCATTATTTGAAGCTTCGATAGATACACCAATTATTGGTCTCACTCTAAATGAACAATCAGTTCATTTAGCTTTATTCCATAAAGGCGTGTATCTCTCAAATGAAGTGATTGATAACGGATTCCATCGCATTTTAGGGAAACTTGAAACATCACTAAAAGTTCCTTCAGATGTTGTACACAGACTCTTATATTATAATGTAGACCTGAGTCTTCAAGAAGCGGGAACGGATCCGATATTTATGTGGTCAAGTAAGTCGAATACTTACACGATTACGCAAGCAGATATTATGGACCTCGTAGCGGATGATGTTAAAGATATGTTACGTGACTTATCGGATCGATGTGAACCGATATATACTTTAGGAAAACCTCGATATGTGATTACGGGTGAATCCAGTGAGATTCTTGGAATTCCTGAATTTATGGAACAAGCTTCAGAATGTGATGCGGAATGTTACCGCTCAACAACATTCGGAGTGAAAGATGCAGGACTAACATCGTTGTTAGGTGCATTCTATTACTACAAAGATCAACAAGTTTATCGTGATTACACGCTTTCTAGCGTTGATGAAGAAGAATATAAACGAGTTGTGTTACAATATAATCAAGAAGTTGAAGAAGAATCAATTACAAAAAAATTAAAGAACATGTTCTTTGAACGATAATAAGTGGAGGAATTAATATGGATTCAATGCAAACTGTTGCGAAAATAAAAGTTATTGGAGTTGGTGGTGCCGGATGTAATGCCGTTAACCGCATGGTCGATGAAGGGATGCGTGGTGTCGAATTTTACGTTGCAAATACTGATTTGCAAGTGTTGAATGTTTCACCTGTCACAAACCGAATCGAATTAGGTCGTGAAATTACTAAGGGTCTTGGTGCTGGAGCTAATCCAGAATTAGGCCGCAAAGCCGCTGTAGAAAGCGAAAATGAAATTCGTGATGCTGTGAAGGGTGCCGACATGGTCTTTGTTACAGCAGGTCTTGGTGGGGGTACTGGTACAGGTGCATCACCATTGGTAGCGAAAATTGCTCAAGAAGAAGGCGCACTTGTTGTGGGTATTGTTACAAAACCATTTACATTTGAAGGCCGTCGTCGTGGGAATCAAGCACTTGAAGGACTTGAAGAATTAAAAGCTTATGTTGATTCATTAATCATCGTAAGTAATAACCAACTTCTTGAAGTTATTGGACGTATTCCATTCCAAGAAGCATTTAAAGAAGCGGATAATGTCTTACGTCAAGGTGTTCAAACCATCACTGATCTTATTGCTGTTCCAGCAATGATCAACTTGGACTTTGCAGATGTTCGTTCCGTCATGGCTAACCAAGGTAGTGCCTTAATTGGTATTGGTATGGCTCAAGGTGAAAACAAATCTGAAGAAGCTGCTCAAAAAGCAATTACATCACCACTTCTTGAAGCTCAAATCTCAGGCGCAAGAAATGCTATTGTTAACGTAACTGGTGGCGATTCAATTTCAATTCAAGATGCAAGTGAAGCGGTTGATTACATCCGTGACGCTGCAGGAAATGATATTGATATTATCTTTGGTGTCGCAATCAATGAAAACATTGGTGATGCAATTATTGTTACAGTTATTGCAACGGGTTTTGACAAGGAAGAAGAAGTTAAAGAACCGGTACGTAACTCATTTAATGATAAACGTAACAACAACCAAAATGTATCTTCTGAAACTAAAAAAGATACAAACAACGACATTCCTGAATTTTTCAAGAGTCGATAATTTATAATTAAACAAAAGCTGTAGCAAAGATCCGTGAGGTTCAATGTTACAGCTTTTTTTGTTCTTATTTGAATCCGCGTTCGTATTGGCGAGGAATGAATTCGGATTTTCGACGTGCCTTTGCGAAATCCACAACCCAATGAGGGTTTTTAAGAAGGGGACGTGCAAGACCAATGAAATCCACTTGATTGGATTCAAGTAGGTAACTGGCCAGGTCGTGACTTCCAAGAAGACCACACGCTACGACAGGCATTTGAAGTGCGTCTTTAATTTTTAGAGCGTGTTCAACTTGGTAACCTGGGAAGATCTGATGTGGTGGGGTTGGCGTAATGCCACCTGTCGATACGTTAATAATATCAACAGAGTCTTTGATAGGTTCTAATATTTTGATTGTTAGATCAGTGTTGAGACCTTGATCTTCATAGTCTGTTGCACTGACACGAATGAGAATTGGTTTTTCTGAAGGCCAGACCACTCTAATTGCATCAATCACTTCTTTTATAATGATGCTTGCATCGGCATATTCATCAGTTCTCTGATTTGAGACAGGGCTCATAAACTCTGATAATAAATAACCGTGAGCTGCATGAATTTCCAAAGCGTCAAATCCTGCTTCATTCGCTCTTTTTGCTGCATCTTGGAAAGCTTGAACAACTTCTTTAATCTGATCTTTTGATAATTCTGTTGGTTTTCGATAGTCTTCATTATATGCAATGGCACTTGGTGCAAAAATCTCATCAACACCATCAACTGCAGTGCATTTACGTCCTGCATGGTTTAGTTGAATTGCAATTTTGCTACCTTGGCTATGTACAGACTCAACGAGGTCTTTAAATGCAGTCATTTGCTTATCATTCCATAACCCTAAACAATCATCGGTAATGCGACCTTCTGGGACCACACCTGTTGCTTCTACGATGATAAGTCCAACTTGTCCAATTGCACGACTTGTATAATGAGCACGATGAAAGTGAGTGGGAATTCCATCGTGATCCGTTGCGGAATACATACACATCGGTTCCATGATGACACGATTCTTTAATTCCATTTTTCCAATTGTTGCTGATTCTAATAGTTTCATAATTACCTCCTAGTCTTAGTATACACAATTATACCTCTAATTTAGAGGAAGTGAATTGTATTTGTAGAGTTAGTGTCAAATAAGTGGGGGAAAATAATGGTTTCTTTAATTTCTGCTGATATGTGCCTTAAGCCATCTTGAACTCGAGGATTTATCGTAAGCATTTCGTTGTTCGAACATCGAGAAGTCATATTTGGCTTCTTTTTGTTTTATACTTTTAGGATCTATTGAATCTAAATATAAGTTTCTAATATCGATATGGTTAAGGAATAAGTTTCTTAGATTAAGATAAGCATTTAAATTTTCTTTGCAGTATCCCTTAGGTCTATTTGAGTATATAGAAGCGAGATTATGACTGATAGCTGACTCCATACTACAACCTATTTTCAAGCCGTTGTAGCTGTACTGTATCGCAAGAGTATTGCGTAGTATATAATTACATTTTTCTTCTATTGTTTTTTGACGATTTGATTGTTCTGTACCATCTATCAAGGTTTGAATGATTTGATTAAAGGTTTCAGTATTTCCGTTAATTATATTGGAGGCGAGGATTTCTTTTGTAGGTTTATCTGTGGTGATATGATTAAGTGCTTGTTTAAAGTGAAACTTATCAAGGGCAAAGCTACTATGAGAAAATTCACGAGTTCCTGACTTAATCCATAAAGCACCATCTCCGAGTATGGTAATATTCTTGATTTTATCCATATCATACGTGATTGATAAGAGGTCATATACACTATTCCAGAAATTACTTTCAGTTCCTGAATAAACCATTTTATTAATCAATTGACGGCGCTTCTGAGGTCCTTTTATACCTTCAAAAATTACAGCTGACTTGACCATGACAGACTGAGATTCATTACGTTGCATATGAACATACTTTTCATCGGCCATGATGTATAAGTGACTTGGTGTAGGCTTAGGCTCACAAAGTTCAGACAGTGACGGCAAGGGACGTTTAACGGTATTATAAACTGTTTGTCTTGATATACGATAATGTTCACGATGCTGAGACGTTGAGAAAGAAGAAAAGATTCTGTCACCAATCTGCTCTCCGACTTTAATCATTGAATTTTGATTCGCAAAAGTCTCCACAATCATGCACTTTACGCATGGGTCATAGCGATCATATTTAGGTAAACCTAGTTTGCGATCGACATAGATAAAGGTTTTTCCTGTAGTCTTATCTTTGTAGATAGTTCGTTTAAACTTCACGACTCCAAATACAGTAATAAGGGTGCGTTCACGTGTTTGGTGAACATAGTAATCTCTTTTACGAAGTGCGGAATTCTTAAATTTTAAATCAAGAAGTTCAAAGTTTTGAACAAGATAGTCACAAGCAGCAATGCGAAGCCATTCTGAAGTATGTTCAATAAACTGAGAGTAATTACGGATCGTAAATTCTTGATTGGTAGGTTCTAAAAGGTAATTCGTTGATTCCTGGATAGACACAAATAAATTTTTTAAGGTGTTGGATAATTCAAATTGTGGTAAAATAGTCATGGCGATAGCTCACTTTCTAATAGTTTGTAGTAAAACCATTATAAGCGAGTTATCGCTTTTTGTATTCCCCCACCTATTTTACACAATCATTTGTAGAATAGTTGTTGACTTTTATGAAAAAACATCTCATAATAATGAAAAGCGATGAAAAGGAAAGTATTCTTTTGAAAATCTTACAGAGAGTCTGGTTAGGTGGAAACAGATAGATGGCATTAAGAAGAAAATGGCCTTGGAGCAGTATTTCTGAGACTCAGAGTTTAGGAGATACCGGGTACACCCGTTACAGTGTCAGAGTATGATAGTACTCGATAAGATTTATACTGTGAAGTATAGATAAATTAAGGTGGTAACATGAGCACGCTCGTCCTTAGGGATGGGCGTTTTTTGTGTTTAGGAAACATTTAGGAGGAGTATAGGATGAAAAAAAGTTTCTTAATATTATTAATTGCATTATTAGTTACAGGATGTGGGGCAAAGCCCTCTACAAAAGCAAAAGAAGCAGATACTGTAATTCGTATTGGGGCAACACCTGTTCCTCATGCTGAAATACTAGAACAACTCAGACCTAGCTTGGAAGAGCAAGGATTTCAATTGGAAGTTAAAACGATGGATGATTTTAAATTGCCAAATACTTTAGTGGAAGATGGAAGCTTGGATGCTAATTACTTCCAACATATTCCTTACATGTTAGATTTTAATGAACAAGCAGGAACACATCTTGTCGATGTGCTCAAAGTTCACTATGAACCACTCGTCATTTATGGAGGCAGCAAGAAGACTTTAGACGAAGTTGCAGCCGGTGATGAAGTATTAGTGCCTGATGATGCAACAAACCTCTCACGTGCTTTAAAACTTCTTGAGGAAGCAGGCTGGATTGAATTAAATGAAAACAAAGATACTGCTACAATTAAAGATATCGTCAACAATCCAAAAGGAATCGTGATCAAAGAAGTTGTTGCAGATAGTATTGCACCTCTAATTGATGATGTGCCTTACATCATTCTAAATGTTAATTATGCATTAGGAGCAAAAATTATTGATCGAGGTTTACAGGCAGAATCAATCTCTCCTGAGACGATTGAAAAAACAGTAAATGTTGTTGCGGTAAAAGAGGGTAATGAGAAATCTGAAAAAACACTTGCAATTCTAAAAGCTTTTGAAGATCCTCGTGTCAAAGAATTTATTAAAAATGAATTTGGAGAAGCTGTTACGACGGTTCTCAAGTAATTAAGGAATATTACTGTTTATTGCTTATTTCTAAGTGGTGATGAATGGTGAAAATATACGAAATGAATCCATCAGTTAGGCCGCGTGAAAAGGCGGAATTACTGGGATTGGCAAGTTTGTCAGATAGAGAACTTTTGGCGTTGTTTATTCGAACAGGAACCGCACAAAAGTCTTCTCTTGAACTTGCGGATGAAGTATTGAATCAGTGTGGTTCGATTCGCAAACTGCATGAATTATCGCATTCGAATTTATTGGATATTAAAGGAATCAAGAGTGCCAAAGCAATTGAAATTCTTGCGTTATGTGAGATTTCTAAGAGGATTGTGGAACCGAATCTTGATGATCGTATTGTTCTTGATAACCCACAATCATTAATGAATTGGCTCAATCTTGAAATAGGGTACGATGTACAAGAGCATTTTATGGTTGTGTTTCTTAATAATCAAAATGCGTATTTAGGTTCCGAGAAAATCTTCAAAGGAACATTAAACCAAAGTTTAGTTCATCCGCGAGATATCATGCGTCTTGCAATCCAACGTAATGCTACACGCTTGATTTTAGTGCATAATCATCCAGGTCAAACCATGTATGCAAGCGATGCAGATAAAGAGATTACAAAGTTACTTGTTTCAATTGGTGCTATGATGGATATAGTAATCCTTGACCACTATATTGTGTCGCATGGACGCTATATTTCAATGCGTGAGAAGAATACTGACATATTTAAATGTGAAATTAAGGAATAAGAGGTTTCTCTTATTCTTTTGTTTGTAAAAAGGGTCGCGCTTTCGTATAATAAAAGAGGTGATTAAATGAAACGAAAAAATGTTTTTAAACGTGTAGTATTATTTTTTATAGCTTTCTCGGTAGTATCTTTGATTGGAATGGGTTTTATTAAAAATAATGCCTATTATCAAAGTGCGGACCGTAGTTTTTTTAGTTTCGTTTCAATGATACGTTATGGCATATTTGATAAGCCAATTAAAACAGTAGGAAACGTTAGCAATGATGTAGCAACAATGTGGGATGTACGCTATGAAAACGATCAATTGCGATCTCAATTAGATGCTGTGAATCATTGGCAAGCGCAACTCAATGAATTGCAACATGAAGTTAATGAATTAAAGGAACTTAACAATCTAAAAACAATTCACTCTGAATATACCTTAATTAATGCGACAGTTATGAATCGATCAAGCGAAACATGGGATAGTGCCGTTACTATTGATCGCGGAAGTGATGATGGCATCGAAGTTGGTGATGGTGTTGTAACTCCAAAAGGAATCGTGGGTCGAGTCATAAAGGTTGATGCGAAAACATCGGTAGTTTCACTTATTGTTGCAAACGATGATTATTCGCAAATGTCAGTTAAAATTCAAGAACCATCCGGAAGTTTTGTTCAAGGGATTCTGAAATCTTATAACAAAGATACAAATTTATTTACAATAAGTCTTCTACAAACAAATATCTCTATTACTCCTGATATGGTTATTTCCACATCTGGATTAGGAGGGGTGTATCCTGCAGGGCTCTTTGTAGGAAATGTTGATTCTGTTAAAGAAGTAGCAGATGGTGCAGGGATTACAGTCTATGCTAAATCGTTAGTCGATTTTAATGCCTTGAATTATGTTTCGGTGGTGAAAAAACCATGAGGAAGATAAGATTTCTTCATTTTGTATATTTAAGCGCACTTTTAGTCCTTGATTCATTTCTAAATGTGTTCGTAAATGAGTTTCTAAGTTCAAAGATCCTATTTATTAGTAATTTACACTTTTTGGGTCTTATCTTACTAACGCAAAATGATAGTAAATTAGAATCTGTTATCAAAGCATTTCTTTTAGGGTTATGGATGGACTTGACTCATGTCAGTACTTTCCCTGTATTTATGATTGCCTATACAGGCACAATTATTATCTTACGTTGGTGGGATCGACATATTGGAAGTTCCACTTTCGAATATGTTCTAATTGGAGTCGTAGGTCTTTTTATAAAAGAAGTAGCACTGTACATTCTAATTGTATTAACTAAGAATTTGCAGACCTCATTTATGTCGTTTCTCGCATTTAGAACTTTCTGGGTAATACTGGGTAATGTGATACTTTGTGTAATTCCTTTGAAACTTTATCAAAAAATGCATTCTTCGATATTAAAACAGGCGCAAAATATATATGTTCGCTAAATTATGATATTATGATATCAAAGGAGAATTATTATGGAAAATTCCAATGAAAAAGAACCTAAGAAATTAAGTCCGAAAATGTATCGAATCCGTGATTGGTTTGACGAAAAAATTACGGCAAAACGACTGATTCCTGTACTTGTGGTTTTACTCGTTGTTTATTTATTAAACTTAACATGGCCAGTTTGGAATACTGCATACGTATTATTGATGCGTATTTTAAAACCATTTATTATTGGATTTGGGATTGCATATATCTTACGTCCTGTTACTTTGTTTTTTGAGAAATACAAGATTAAACCAGCAATCAGTGTTCCATTAACACTGCTAGGTTTTATTTTTATATTAGTATTACTATTCTCATCAATTATTCCAACATTATATGAAGATATTTCAGTATTGTTCTCGACGAGTGTTGATGGTGTACAAAAATTATTTAGAGAATATCAAATGTGGAATAATGGAACATCAGAACCTTGGGTAACAGATATTTTTAACCAAGTTATTAATGTGTTGAAAGGATTAATTGATTCAATACCTTCGTTACCTGCATTGGTATCGCAATTTGTTGGTCAATTCTTCTCAATTCTAACGACAGCATTGTTCTCATTTATTATTGGTATGTACTTTATCTTTGATTATGAACGAGTAACACGTGGTGTTGTGAATATGGCTCATAAAGTTTCGCCGCGTTTATCAGCATCAATTATTGTAATTAACCGTGCAGTTTTAGGATATCTTAGAACGTTAATATTCATTATGACAATTACCTGTGTTGAATATGGCTTAATATATACTCTAGTTGGACATCCTTATGCGCTAGTATTAGGTGTGCTTACGGCACTTGGATTACTAATTCCTTATATTGGACCTACAGTTGTTCATGTGTTTGGAGTTCTAACTGCGTTAACATTACCAATGCCACGTGTTATTACGCTAACCATTGCATTGATGGTAATGTCTCAAGTGGATGGATATTTGATTTCACCAATGGTTTATTCGAAACGTGATAAGGTTGATCCAATCTCATCATTGTTTGTATTCTTTGCGGGAAGTGTGCTCTTTGGATTTGTAGGAATTCTCTTATCTATGCCAACTTACTTCGCAATTCGTGCTGTTCGTGATTTAAAACGTAACAATTGGCAACTTTAAGGTCTGAATTAGTGTATAATTGTTTTTGAAAAGAGGTTTGTATGAAACGTATAATCAAGATGATATGTGTGAGTGCCATTCTGATGACAGTAATGACAGGATGTGTGCCTAAAAATAAAAATGTTGTAGTTACAAATTATCCGGTTCAATTTTTATTTGAGCGCCTTGCGGGAGACCGTGTTAACGTTCAACGTATTGATAAGGGATCTGTTCCACAACGTGCTACAATCGATCCGAATTATCAAGAAATCTTGAAAAATGCGGATGCAATCTTTTATATCAACGAATTACAACCCTACTGGGAAATGTATCGTGATGTTATGAGCGATAACTCAAAAATTGAAATGGTTGACCTAGCTGAGAAATCAACGCTTTACCGTTTCCAACGTTACACAACAAGTGAAATTAGTGGACAAGTAGTTACAACAGAATCGCCTTACTATGATGGAATTAAACCGGAAGATGTTGACTTGTATGAAAATGATCCGTTCCTTTGGATGGATCCATTAGCAATGACATCAATGGCACGATCAATCAAAGATTGGCTTGATGTAACGTATCCTGATGAACGTAAAACGTTTGAAACACGATTCAATGAGCTAGAAGTTGAGCTTACAGATTTACAAGCTCATTACAATAAACTGAAATCAAATCACAAACCAATTCGAGTTGTAACCATGACTCCAAGTTTTGGTAACTGGCAAAAGAGCTATAATGTGGAAGTTTATCCAATGACTATTTCACGCTATGGGGTATTACCGGATGAAACGGCTTTACAAGAAATTAGAACTCGTATTATGGCTGACGATGTGCGATATATTGCATACGAAGAAGGCATGCCCGACGATTATGTCAAATTATTTAATCAGTTAAAAACAGAGCTGGATCTAAAAACAATCAATTTAAGTTCGGTCTATACATTGACAGATGCGGAAATGAAAGATAAACAAACATATATCTATAAAATGTATCAAAACTTAGAAACCCTTGAAACGATTGCTGCTCAGTAATCACAAGGGTTTTATTTCTTAGAAAGAGGGTAAAGGAATGAATAAAATATTAGTTATTGATGGAAACTCGATGCTCTTCAGAGCTTATTATGGAACTATGTCGCGTGGATACATGAAGTCGAGCAGTGGCGTCGTCACTAATGCTGTTTTCGGTTTTTCCACCATGTTGGACAAAGCCATTGAGATTACAAAACCAACACACATCTTGGTTGCGTTTGATACAAAGGATAAAACTTTTAGACATAATATGTTTTCAGATTATAAAGGAACTCGAAAAGAAGTGGATGAAGAGCTTGTATCTCAATTTGCTTTAGTTCGTGAATTTTTAGATTCCTATCCTATTAAACGATTTGAATTAAGTGGCTATGAAGCAGATGACATTATTGGAACGATGTCAAATAAATTTCCAAATGATCGCATTGAGATTCTTACAAGTGATCGGGATATGTTACAGCTTATTGCTCCAAATACTGATGTTTTATTGATGAAAAAAGGATTAACTGAAATTAAGACAATGACTACTGAAGCACTCTATGAAGAAATGGAGATTACACCTAGTCAGATTGTTGATATTAAAGCATTGATGGGAGATACCAGTGATAATATTCCTGGAGTGCCTTCAATTGGTGAAAAGACTGCATTAAAGTTAATTAAAGAGTATGGTACATTTGAAAACCTTTATGATCATAAAGATGATATCAAAGGAAAAATGGGTGAGAAACTTCGCGAGTTTGAAGATCAGGCTAGAATGTCATATGATTTAGCAAAAATTGAAACTGAAGTTCCTTTTGAACTGGAGTTGGAAGAAATTGCCTATACAGCACCCCTTCAAACACTTAATGCGTTCTATCGTAAGTATGATATGAATTCCTTGATTACTGAAGATTATGAAACAGAAGAAATAAAAGAGGATATTGAGATTGTGCTTTCTGAATTCGATTCAAGTTGGTTGAAAGAAGTCATTAATCTTCACCCTGATTTGGATAAAAAGCAACAATTAAGAGGTGTATACCTCGTATCAGATAACAAATTTGCTTATTTGACGCTTGCTGAAATGGTGACTCGTACTGAATTTAAGGAATTATTAAACTGTGGTGGCGAAATCATTTGTTCTGATTCGAAACCAATCTACCGATTTGCTCTAGAGTATCACATGCCGGTTACCACAAAAGTACAAGACCTTTCATTGCTTTCATTTATCGTAGATTCATCGATTACGACTCTCGATAAAATGAAAGATGAATATAATTTATGGTTTGAAGCATATGATGAAGAAAAAAGAGATTATCTTTTCACTCAATCTTTAAAATCTTTGTATGAAACTTTAATAGCAAAGGCTCAAAATGATGAAGTTGTACATGTATATCAAGATATTGAACTACCGCTTGTCTCAATTCTTGCAGCATGTGAGTACCGCGGTATTCATGTTGATAAATCTGTTCTTGACCGTATTGCGGATGAAACAAAAGAAAAGATTGATCGTTTACAAGATGAAATTTTTGGTTATGTAGAGGGTGAATCATTTAACTTGAATTCACCCAAACAGCTAGCAGAAGTACTGTTTGATAAACTTGGACTTCCAACTAAGAAAAAGAGTTCAACAGCTGTGGATGTTCTCGAAAGCCTGGAATCAGAACACCCAATTATTACTCCGATTTTAGAATATAGAAAATATCAAAAACTCTATAGTACCTATGCAATTGGACTTGTGAAACATATTTCCTCAGATATGAAGATTCACACAACTTATAATCAACATGCAACGCAAACAGGACGTTTATCATCTTCGGAGCCGAATTTACAAAACATCTCCGTTCGCGATGAAGAAACTCGAGAAATTAGAAAAGCGTTTGTGGCATCAGAAGGATCAACACTTGTATCCATTGATTATTCTCAAATTGAATTACGAGTTTTATCTTACTTAGCTGATGAGAAACAAATGTTAGATGCCTTTAATAATGATAAAGATATTCATACTGAAACTGCAAAAGCAATATTTGGTACAGATGAAATTACGAGTCTTATGAGACGTCAGGCAAAATCTGTAAACTTTGGAATTGTTTATGGAATGTCAGGCTTTGGTTTATCAAAACAACTTGATATACCTGTCAAGGAAGCAACTCAATTTATTAATCGATATAATGAAATATATCCAAATATTACAAAATACATGGATGAAGTCGTCATAGATTGTGAAGAAAACGGCTATGTTAAAACACTCTTTAATCGTCGTCGATATATTACCGAAATTTATGATAAAAACCGTGCAGTGAAAGAATTTGGGAAACGTGCAGCAATGAATGCTCCTATTCAAGGAACGGCAGCTGACATTATTAAACTTGCTATGATAAAAGCTGAGAAAACATTACATGATAACCAATTTGAGTCAAAAATGATTCTTCAAGTACATGATGAATTGATTTTTGATGTCAAAGATGAAGAACTCGACCGTGTGGTTCCAATGATGGTTGATGTTATGGAAAATATCGTAGATTGGCCAGTGAAGTTAAAAGTCTCGGTTGCTACTGGAAAGAATTGGTTCGAGGATTAACATGCCAGAATTACCAGAAGTAGAAACGATTGTAAGAACATTGGAAAAATCGTTGTTGAATGAAACAGTCAATCATGTCGAGTTGATGTATGAACCTCTTTTAGAAACTGATAGTATGTATCCGATGGAAATTCTTGAAGGCAAAAAATTCGTGGGATTCCATCGTCGTGGAAAATATTTGTGTTTTGAGTTTTCTGATGGATATTATTGGATTATTCATTTACGAATGGAAGGGAAGTTTCATCTCTATGGAACACATCACCGATTAACCAAGCATACTCACTTACTCATGCAAACTGAACATCATGAGATTCATTATTTAGATACTCGTAAATTTTCGAGAATGGCAGTAACTAAAGATCCTGATTCTTATTTCATGAGAAAAAAATTAGGATTTGAGCCATGGGATACTCATTTAACAAGTAGTTATTTGTATGAAGCAATTCATAAATCAACACGAGCTATCAAGCTGATTTTATTAGATCAGAGCATTATTACGGGAATTGGAAATATTTATGCGGATGAAATTTTATTTGATACTCAAATTCATCCGTTAACTAAAGGAAATAAAATAACAAAAAAACAATGCGAGTTAATCATTAACTCAACACGAAACACTTTAGAAAATGCGATTGCAGCAGGAGGAACAACGATTCGTTCCTATACCTCTGCATTAAATGTTACGGGAAGATTTCAAATTACTCTTAAAGCTTATGGTCAAGAAGGAGAACCTTGTTCTCGTTGTGAAACGCCAATGGTTCGAATTGTAGTTGGAGGTCGTTCAACCGTATTCTGTCCGAAATGCCAAAAGGTGAAACGATGAAAATAGCGATTACAGGAACTATAGGGGGCGGTAAGTCTCAAGTGGGTAAGTATCTTGCAGAACTTGGTTATCGTGTCTACGATACCGATAAAATGGCTCATACCTATTACCAAAAAGGTCACGCACTCTATGAAATACTGCTTGAAAAATTTGGTGAAGACATTCTTGACGAAAACTTCGAAATTGATCGTAAGAAAATGGCATTCTATGTTTTTAGTAATCGTGAAATGTTAATGTGGTTAGAATCTCAAGTTTTTCCACTTATTACACAAGAAATTCAATCCATTAATACTGAATCCATCGTATTTTTTGAAGTTCCTTTACTATTTGAGGCGAAAATGGAATCATTATTTGATAAAATATGGATGGTTAGCGCACCCTATGATCTTCGAATTAAACGATTGAGCAAAAGAGGTCTTAATCAACAAGACGCAGATCAAAGAATGAATCGTCATCTTGATGAGAACGAGAAAATTCGCAAATCAGATGTATTCATTAATAATGATGGTACGATTGATAATCTACACCAAACAATCAATGATTTGCTTAAAGAAATGGAGGAACTGAATGAAAAGATATAATGTGAATGTTGCTTTCAAGTTAGCGCCGGATGAGTACGAGTCATTGGCGCTCTTATACCAACCACTCTTTGCTTTTCCAGCTATGAGTTTGTATCTTTCTCTTTATCAATTTGGAATTCGAGAAGGGGGCATTGATGTTCGAGATTTGAGCACTTACTTACAGTTCGATATTGAAGAACTTCAACTTGTTCGTAAAGAACTTGAAAAGTTTGCTTTGATTAGAACTTTTGATATCGACACAAACAACTATAATATTGTGTTGAATCGACCACTTATTCCGAGCGAATTTTTACTTCATCCAACATTTGGTAGACTTTATGCGATTGTGATGGGACACGATGCTTTTATAGAAAAATCCATGTTTTATCAATCAAGTTTACTAATTGATCAGGGAAAAGAAATTTCATCGTCGTTCGATATTACACGCTTATCTTCTTGGGATGAAAGCCAAGAGGCAGAATTTTCAGATGCTGGACAAAAAACTGAGAGTGCGAGTGAGTACAGTTTTGATGTCCAAGGATTCTATAAATCGTTATCTCCTTCCGTGTTTCCCGTACGTTTGAGAACGCAATTGGTGACACAGTGTATCGGAGAATTCGGTTCTCTTTATAAAATGAACCACGCTGATATGAAAGCGTGTTTGATGTCTGCTACGAATTTTTCTTCGAATACATTTGATGAAAAGAAATTCCAAAGAATTATTGAAAGAAACTACGGACGTGTTTCTGTAGAAACAGTATCAAACCCATATGAATTAGATCCATTGAGTTTCTTAGCATATAAACAAAATCATGACTACATTGTTGATGCAGATAGGAATTTATTGCACTCGCTCAGTCAAAACTTTGGATTTGATAATCAAGTTATCAATGTTCTCATCGAGTACATTCTTGAAACGAATAATAAAAATCTCAATCGTTCGTATGTTGAAAAAATCGCATCGGTTTGGAAACGAAACAATGTTGATTCGTTAGACAAAGCATTAAAAGAAATAGCGAAGCCATTACAGAAAACAAAATCAACCACAACTAAGTCACGTGTTAAAGTTGAAATCGCACCACCGCAATATTCAACAAATGATCAAATTGAAGGTGACGTAACTGTATTAAAACAAAATCTAAAAGATTTAATTAATAAGGGAGGTTCCTAATGTCATTTAGAAATTTCAAATATGAATTAAACGAAGAGCAAGTAGAGTATTCAAAAAAAGTCGCGGAGTATCTCGTTAAGCAACCTGAAATTCAAAGATTTATCGAACACTATAATTGTCCAGAAGATGTTGTGAAAGAAAATGCCAGCACATTTAAAAATTGGTTGGAAAGTAAACGAAAAGCTGAATCATTTACACGTGAACAGTTAGAAAAAGATCCCAATCTAGGGAACTATATTAATCTCGAGTATGACAGTAATACGGGAATAATTTCTGAAGTATTCTATCAACTTCCACTTGTCCAAGAAATAGAAAAAGAAGTTGCATATCTCAAAAATTATGAGATTTTCGAATTGCCTCTCGCACTTCAATCTGCTCATTTTGAAACAATTAATCTTGAGCAAGAAAATCCAAATTACTTAAACATTCTAAAGACAATGATTGAATTTACTTCTGATAATAACTTGGGATATTTCTTATATGGGAATCTTGGAATTGGTAAAAGTTATATTTGTGCATGTGTAAGCAATCAATTTGCGAAAAACGGACAAAAAGTAATGTACGTTCATGTTCCAACCTTAATGAATACCCTTAAGCAATACTTTAATAATCCGAGTCAAATGGAATATGTATTGCGGAGACTTCGTAATGTGCCATTATTGGTACTTGATGATCTGGGAGCTGAGTCAATTACATCATGGAGTCGTGATGAAATTTTACTTTCTATCTTGAATGATCGAATGGAAAACAAACGCAAAACATTGATAACCAGTAACTATAACCCAGATTTATTAGTTGAGTTGTATAAAGTAGATCAAAGGGGAGTGTCGGATGAAATCCGTGCAAAAAGACTCGTAGATCGCATTTTTTCACTAACACAGCCCTATGAAATGGTTGGAATGAATCGTAGAACTAAAAATTAACAATGTTTTACATGGTTTTGACAATATTTAGCAAGAAAATAACATTAAAAAATGATATGATAGTGCAAGAGGTGAATTATGAAGAAAATCGGTGTATTGACATCTGGTGGTGATGCTCCAGGAATGAATGCCGCAATTCGTGCAATCGTCCGTTCTGGAATCTCCTCAGGACTTGAAGTTTATGGTATATTCGATGGTTACGAAGGATTGGTTAATAATAACATTCGTCGTCTTGAAAGAGGAGACGTGAGTGATATCATTACCCAAGGTGGAACCACTTTAGGAAGTGCACGCCTCGAAGAATTTAAATTGCTTGAAGTTCGAAAGAAAGCAGTTGCGAATTTAGAGAAGCATGGTATTGAGGGTCTCATCGTTATCGGTGGTGATGGTAGTTATCGAGGTGCAATGGCGCTAAGTGAAATGGGTATTAATTGTATTGGTATCCCAGGAACAATCGATAATGATATCGCATCAACAGATTATACGATTGGATTTGACACTGCGTTAAATACTGTTATTCTAAATGTTGACAAATTGCGAGATACATCAAGTTCGCATCATCGCTGTTCTGTAGTGGAAGTAATGGGAAACCGTTGTGGAGACCTAGCAATTTATGCAGGGATCACCACAGGGGCTGAAATTATTATCACAAAAGAAACAGGTTATGATGAGGCTGAAGTATTAGAGCGTCTTCGTTATTTTGAAGAATATAAGAAGAAACGTCATGCTATCGTAATTATCAGTGAAAAAATTACTGATACAGAATTGTTAGCACAAAAGATTTCACAACATACTGATTTCTCAGGTCGTTCCACAGTTCTTGGACATATCCAAAGAGGTGGATCGCCAACAGCAAGAGATCGTATATTGGCAACTGAATTCGGTGACAAAGCTGTGCAATGCTTAATAGCCGGTGAAAGCAGTCGTTGTTTAGGGCTCGTTGATGGACAAATTATATCTATCGATATTAAAGAAGCTCTAGCAATGCCTAAGAAATCAAGAAGACCATTTTTTGAATTGCATGACAGATTGGTATAGGAGGAACTTTCTAATGAGAGAAATGAAAAAAACCAAAGTTATTTGTACTATAGGACCTGCATCAGAGTCCCCAGAAATGATTGAAAAATTAGCAAAAGAAGGAATGAATATTGTTCGTTTCAACTTTTCACATGACGTTCAAGAAAATCACTTGAAACGTATGGAACGTGTTCGCGAAGTTAGCGATCGTATTGGAATGAGCTTAGCAATTCTTTTAGATACTAAAGGACCAGAAATTCGTTGTGGCGATTTAGAAAATGGCGCAGTTGAATTTGCTGAAGGCGACATTGTAAAAGTTGGATTTGATGCTGACTATGTTGGTAACAAAGAACGCTTTACTTTATTAGTTCCTGAAGTTTATAATGACGTTCAAGTTGGAAACTACTTGTTAATTGACGACGGAAAAATTCGTTTAACAGTTATCGATAAAGATGACAAAGACTTGATCTGCCGTATTGAAAATCCAGGATTTGTAAAAACACGTAAAGGTGTAAACATTCCTAACGTAGTTCTAAGTATGCCATTCTTGTCAGACAAAGATCGTAGTGACATTACATTTGGAGCAAACAACGGAATCGACTTCATTGCAGCATCATTTGTACGTCGTGCACAAGATGTTCTTGATATTCGCGAAGTTATCAATGCAGCTGGAAAACCAGATATCCAAATCATTGTTAAGATTGAAAACCAAGAAGGTTTCGATAACTTAGAAAGCATCTTAGAAGTTGCTGACGGCGTTATGGTTGCTCGTGGTGACTTAGGTGTTGAAGTTAAAACTCACCTTGTTCCAATCTATCAAAAACAAATTATTAAAACAGCAAACAAAATGGGTAAACCAGTTATCACTGCTACTCATATGCTTGAATCAATGCAACAAAATCCACGTCCTACACGTGCTGAAGCAAGTGACGTTGCAAATGCTGTCCTAGACGGAACAGATGCAATCATGCTTTCAGGTGAATCAGCAGTAGGGAACTACCCAGTTGAAGCAGTTCGTGTAATGCGTGAAATCTCATTGGCAATGGAAGCAATTATTCCTTACCGTGAAAGATTAGAACACTCAATCAAAACATCAAAACGTACAATGCAAGACTCCATTGGTATGTCAATTGCTGAAACAGCTCTAAACCTTGATGATGTTGAAGCAGTTGTTGCCTTTACACAAAGTGGTACAACAGCACGTCGTATTTCAAAATACCGTCCAAATGTGCCAGTTATTGCAGTTACATTTGACCGCGAAGTTCAACGTCGCCTTGCAATGACATGGGGAGTAATTCCTGTGTTCTCAGATGTAAGAAATGATATGACAAATGATGATGAATTAGCATCTGCATTTGCAAAATCATATGGTGTTGAACCAGGTAAAAAAGTTATCATTGCTGCAGGATATCCTACAGGAACAGGTAACACAAACTTAATGAAAATTATTGAAGTAAAATAACAAGGGGGACAACAATGTCGAGATATTTAGGTATCGATATTGGAGGAACAAATGTTCGTGTCGCTGTTGTAGATGAGATGGGCGAAATTATTGAAGAAATAAAGCGCCCTTCTTTAGCAACTGAGGGACCTGAGATTGTTCTTAACAATATCGTAGATATGATTAACAACTTAGAGCACTTTAAGGACTGTTTAGGAATAGGAATAGGAATACCTGGGCCAGTTGATACAGAAAGAGGTTGTGTTTCACTCGCAACCAATCTTAAAGGATTTACTGGATATCCAATTGTTGATTTCTTTAAAAATGAATTTAAACTACCAGTATACATGGATAATGATGCCAATGTTGCTGGACTTGCTGAAGCCTTAGTTGGCTCAGGTAAGGGAAAACGTGTTGTTTATTACTTTACGCATTCAACAGGTATTGGTGGCGCACTTGTAGTAGACGGGCATGTTGTTTCAGGAAATAAAGGATATGCCGGAGAGGTCGGAAACATTGTGATTGATCGCAGCCGCCCACGTTTAAGTGATGTAAACTCACTTAATGCTGGTGCAGTTGAGAATGAAGCGAGTGGTTCCGCAATCGTACGTAAAGCTCAAAAATTAATTGATCCTGAAATCACTTCAGGCTATCAAGTATTTAAGCTTTATGAAGAAGGCAACGAAGCAGCGAAAGAAATCATCGACAACATGAGCTATGATATGGGAATGATGCTTTCATGTATAGCACATGTTTGTGACCCACATGTATTCGTAGTTGGTGGTGGTGTGACTAAGTCACGCGATTTATACTGGGATAAAATGATTGCTGCATATCAAGATTTAGTTCATCCTCAAATGAGAGATACTGAATTTGTTATGGCATCACTTGAAGAACCAGGAGTTATCGGTGCCGCAATGTTATGTTATTCAAAAGAGGAACTATAATGACTTTATTAGAAAAATACGCAAAACTTGCTGTACAAGTTGGAGTTAATGTTCAAAAGGGTCAAACTTTGATTATCAATATTAAAGCTGAACACTATGAATTTGCTCGTTTACTTGTTAAGGAAGCATACGCATGTGGTGCAAAACGTGTTGTCGTTAAGTATGGCGATGATGTTATTGCTAAAGAACATGCATTACACCAAGATATTGAAACATTTACACGAGTACCACAATGGTTAATCGATGAAAATGATGATTATTTAAGTGAAGATTTATGTAGGCTTTCTGTCTACGCGCCATCACCAGGGCTTATGGCTGATGTTGATGGTGAGAAACTTGCTGCACAAGCTAAGGCACAAGGAGAAGCTCTTAAACGCATGAGAGAGTATACAATGGCTAATCGTGGTCAATGGTCACTCATTTCACTTCCTACAGTTGCTTGGGCACGTGTAGTCTTCCCTGAACTCTCAGATGAAGAAGCATACCAAAAACTATTTGAATCAATTCTCTATGCAGTTAGAATTAATGAAAATGATGATCCGGTCGAAGCATGGGACAAACATAACCATGTTCTTGCCCATCAAAATAAGGTCTTAAACGACTTTAACTTTAAATCATTACATTTTAAAAATGATAAGGGAACAGATATAGTAGTAGGTCTTGTAAAAGATCACGTTTGGGCTGGCGGTGAAGAAACTTCAGAAAAAGGTACAACTTTTAATCCAAATATGCCAACTGAAGAATCATTCACAATGCCGGATCGTTTAAATGTAAATGGTAGAGTTTACTCTACAAAACCTCTTAACTATAACGGAAAACTTATTGATGAGTTCTGGTTAGAATTTAAAGATGGTAAAGTTATTGATTTTGATGCTAAACAAGAAAAAGAAACACTCCAACAACTTCTTGATACTGATGAAGGAAGTCGTCATATTGGAGAAATCGCTCTTATTTCTCATCAATCTCCGATTTCGGATTTAAACATTTTATTTTACAATACGCTTTTTGATGAAAATGCGTCATGCCATATGGCTTTAGGACGTGCTTACCCAATGAATATCAAGGGTGGTACAGAAATGACACAAGAGGAACTTTTAGCACATAATTCAAATGACTCAATCAACCATGAAGATTTCATGTTTGGTAGCGAAGATATGAGTGTTATTGGTTTAACTTACGATAATCAAGAAATAACAGTATTTGATAAAGGAAATTTTGTTATTTAAAAGCGTGATTCGTCACGCTTTTTTATAAAGGAGACACAATGAAAAATTTAGATAGAAAATATGCAGAACTACTTGTTAAAACAGGTGTTAATGTTCAAGAAGGGCAAACATTGCTAATTAACGCTGGACCTGAACATCATGAGTTTGTAACGATTTTAACTGAAATCGCCTATGAAAATGGTGCAAAGGAAGTTATCGTTAAGTTTACTAGTGAAGCCATTACGAGACTTAATTATCTCCACATGGATACAGAAACCTTAACAGACATACCTAGCTGGAAAGTTGATGAATACGAAGACTATCGTCACCGTGATCTTTGCATGATTGCGTTGAGAAGTCCTAATCCAGGATTAATGGATGATGTTGATAGCAAGAAAGTTTCCGCATCAATGCAAGCAAATGGTAAGGCGATGGCTAAGTTTAGAAACTACTCCATGAGTAGCCAAGGTCAATGGTTAGTTGCAGCATACCCAACCTACAATTGGGCTAAAGCGGTATTTCCAGATGCAGAACGTGAAGAAGGATACCAAAAACTATATGAAAGCATTCTATATGCTTCACGAGTAACAGAAGATAACGATCCGCAACAAGCATGGGTAGAACATAATGAAGTACTTGCTCACCAAAATAAACTTCTTAATGACTATGATTTTAAAGCAATTAAATTTAAAAATGCTAAAGGAACGGACATTCAAGTAGGCTTAGTAGAAAATCATATATGGAATGGCGGAAAGAAAAATTCTCAAAAAGGAATCGCATTTAACGCGAATATTCCAACTGAGGAATCCTTTACAACACCAGACAGATTGGCGGTCGATGGTATTGTATACAACACGAAACCCTTAAACAATAATGGACGTTTGATTGATGAATTCTGGTTGAAATTTGAAAATGGTGTCGTCGTTGATTTTGATGCGAAACAGGGTTATGATGCACTAAAAGAACTCCTTGCAACGGATGAAAACAGTAATCGTATTGGAGAAATTGCGTTAATTTCTCATGATTCACCAATCTCAAATTTAAACTTATTATTCTATAATACACTCTTTGATGAAAATGCATCGTGTCATATTGCTCTTGGACAAGGTTATCCATTAATTCCCGATGGTGGTATGATGGATCGAGAAGAACTTCTTAAACATAATGTAAACCAATCTATGATTCACGTAGACTTTATGTTTGGTAGTGAAGATATGAATGCGGTTGGAATTACAAAAGATGGTCAGGAAGTAACCATTATCGAAGCGGGAAATATAATTTTATAGACATTAGCTTTAGTTTAATTATGTTTTTGCTACTCGAAAATACGTGAAAAAAATAAAAAGAAGTCTCCAACACTTGTTGGGGTCTTCTGCAATCTCATAGTAGCTATAATAATTAACTTAATTCATTTGGAAAACAAGATAGAATACAGCGTCAGGATCCAATGCATTTTGAGTTAGATAGCGATAGGTTAATATCACACTTAGCTTTCCGTTTTCATTAATATATAAAGAATCCTCAGTACCAATTGAGATACATTTTTCATACTTTGTTGCATCACAAGAATCAAAAGCAATCTTGTAGTCGATTGCATTCTTATCGTAGTCAGGTTCTTCTGGTTTGAGATTTTTAATCATTTGTTCGTAAATATCATCATTGGTAACTTTTGCAAGGTCTAAGACTTCATTTTTGTTCATTGGTTTTCCATCTTTTTTGCTGAAAACATAAGACTTTATCGTGTACATACCGACATCAGCAGGGACGGTAGGGAAGATACTTTTGAAAGTCATAAATGAAATTGTATTATCAGTTTCAGCGTAATTAATGAGTGCAAAAGTTCCCTTCATATTTTCATATTTCACTTGATCTTTTTCGAGAGTATCAATTTCTTTGTTTAATTCATCTTGAATTTTCTTTGAAGATTCGGTATCAAAATTCAATGTTATATTTTGAAGATCTCCCATGTAAGGATCTTTGGAAATAGGTCCTTTTGACATCGAGATAGATTCTCCAAGGAATTTTGATATTGATTCCTTTTGATCATATTTTTCTTTAATTTCACTATATACGAATGGTTTGTTAGTATCCAATTTAGCAACCACTTTTTGTGGTTCAGGTTTCCCCCATCGTCATTGGAACCTGTATCTTTTTTGGAACAACCCGCTAAGGTCAGAATTAGCACAAGGCAAATTATTAAAGTTTTTTTCATAACTTTACCATAGAGTTAATTGCTTAACTTCCTTTCACAACACAATTATATCATGACAACAATGAAAAGGGTTACAATACTTTGTGAATTGTTCACTAAATGAGAATTAATAGTAAAATAGTTATTAATAGAGCATTCTAACTTGTTTTTTATTAAATTATTTGTATAATGTATCTATAAACATTGAAGAGAACAAGGTTAAAGGTACTTTGAACTAGAGAGTGAAGTGGTTGGTGAAAACTTCTCGTAAAAGTCTTTAATTACCATCTCAGAGTTGAACTTTCGAAAAGGTTCCGTATGCTGGCGTTAACAGTTTGAGAGCACTATATTTTTAGTGAATTAAAGGTGGTACCGCGTCCATTCGTCCTTTTGTCGAATGGACGCTTTTATTATATAAAGGAGAGATATTATGGTTAATATTAAAGAAGATCCGCAGTTAAATGTGTTGAATCACTCATCTGCACACTTACTTGCACATGCAGTTAAAAGATTATATCCCCAAGCTCATTTTTGGGTAGGACCTGTCATCGAAGATGGTTTCTATTATGACATCGACTTAGGTGATGATAAAATCACTGAAGAGGACCTTCCAAAAATTGAATCGATGATGCGTAAGATAGCTAAAGAGGATAAAAGAATTACTCGTATTGAACTCTCTAAAGCGGAAGCTTTAGAAGAATTTGGTGACGACCCTTATAAAGTTGACATTATCAACAATCTTTCAGATGACGAGACAATTTCAGCGTATCGTCAAGCGGAGTTTATCGACTTATGTCGCGGACCTCATGTTGAAACAACAAAGAAAATGAAATATTTCAAGCTTACAAAAGTTTCTGGTGCTTACTGGAAAGGTGATGCAAACAATAAAATGTTGCAACGTGTTTACGGTATTACATTCGAAACTCAAGAGGATCTTGATGCCTACCTTGAATGGCTAGAAGCTGCGAAAGCACGTGACCATAAAAAATTAGGTCGCGAACTTGAACTCTTCATGATGAGTGAATATGGTCCAGGATTCCCATTCTGGCTACCAAATGGTATGACACTCCGCCATGCACTTGACGAATACTATCATGCAGCTCATGTTCGTCGTGGCTATGTATTTACACAAACGCCTACAATGTTAAATAAAGAACTTTGGGAAATTTCAGGTCACTGGCAAAATTATCGTGATAACATGTACACATCAACAATTGATGACCGTGAATTTGCAATTAAACCAATGAACTGTCCAGGTGGAATGTTAGTTTATAAGAATGGTCTTCATTCATATCGTGACTTACCAATTCGTCTTGCTGAGATGGGCACGGTTCATCGTCACGAGGCAAGTGGTGCATTGAACGGACTATTCCGCGTGCGTTCCTTTACACAAGACGATGCCCACTTATTTATGACAGAAGAACAGCTTCAAGATGAAATTGTTGAAATTCTAGATTTCATCGATGAAATTTATACAGTATTTGGTCTAACATACTCAATTGAATTATCAACAAGACCCGAAGACAAATACATTGGAGAAATTTCCGTTTGGGATCATTCAGAAAAAATTCTTGAAGATGCATGTCGCGCAGCAGGAAAAGAGTTTAAAATCAATCCTGGAGATGGTGCATTCTATGGTCCTAAACTTGACTTCAAGGTTCGTGATTCGCTAAACCGTATCTGGCAATGTGGTACTGTCCAACTTGATATGAACTTACCAGAACGATTTGATTTAACATATGTTGCAGAAGATGGCACTAAAAAACGTCCAATCATGCTTCACCGTGCTATTTTTGGATCAATTGAGCGATTTATTGGAATATTAATTGAACACTTTGGTGGTGCCTTCCCAGTTTGGTTAGCTCCAACTCAAGTTGAAATAATTCCAGTTAATACAGAGTTCCATATGGATTATGCTTATGAAGTTGCTAAACAACTTGAAGAACAAGGGGTTAGAGTTCATGTGGATGGACGTAATGAAAAATTAGGATACAGACTTCGTGAAGCTCAAGTGAATAAAATTCCGCTTCAAGTTATTATTGGTGATAAAGAGATTGAAAATAAATCTGTGAACCTTCGTCGATTTGGAGAGCGTGCACAAAATCCATACTCACTTGGAGAATTCTTAGAACTTGTCAATAATGAGATTAAAAACAAAACAATTCATGAAATAGAAAAAGATTAACTCTCGATCACTCGAGAGTTTTTTCACAAACAATATGTCATGACATAGCACCTAAACCGCTACAAATGTATATTGACAGCGGTTACATTCTTTCGAAAAATGTTGATTTTATTTTATATATTGGATACACTAAGATTACAAGGAAAAACTTGTAGGAGGAAAATATGAAGAAGTTGCTTATGGTTGCTTTATCATTAGTAGTTGTTTTAGGGTTAACTGCTTGTGGTAAAGAAAAAGAAGATACTGCTGCCGAACTCGGTGACGGTAAAGCTGATATTATATTAATTACTGATGAAGGGACAATCGATGACCGTTCATTCAACCAAGGATCTTGGGAAGGGGTACAAGAATACGCTAAAGAAAATAAAGACGTAAAAATTGGGTACCTAAGACCTAAATCAACAAATGATGATGAGTACTACAATACGATTAAAAAAGCGATTGAACAAGGTGGAGCTAAAGTTATCGTAACTCCTGGTTTCTTATTCAATAAAGCTGTTTATCAAGCACAAGCTGAATTCCCAGATGTGCACTTCATTTTTGTCGATAGTCAACCTCAATTAGACCCTGACGATTTCTCAACTGTTAAAGTTGGAGAAAACACAGTGTCATTAGTTTACGAAGAACATCAAGCAGGATTCCTCGCTGGATATGCTGCAGTTAAAGAAGGCATGACAAAACTTGGCTTCGTTGGTGGTATTCGTGTTCCTGCAGTTGAAAAATTCGGTGTTGGTTACCTATACGGTGCTGATGCTGCTGCTAAAGAATTAGGCGTTGATGTAGAAGTTCGTTACAACTATGTTAATAGCTTCGTACCAAAACCAGAAGTTCAACAATTAGCTGCTGGATGGTATGCAAACGGAACTGAAGTTATCTTCTCTGCTGCTGGGGGAGCTGGTGCATCAGTATTTGCTGCTGCTGAATCAGCAAACAAAAAAGCAATCGGAGTTGACTCTGATCAAAGTAAAGAAAGTGATGTAGTTATTACATCTGCTATTAAGCAATTACAAACTTCAGTTAAGGATGCTCTAACAAAACACTTTAAGAATGAATTCCCTGGTGGACAAACACTTTCTTATGGTATCGATGTAGATTCCGTTGGACTACCAATGGATACAAGCCGTTTTGAAAAATTCAAACAAGCTGACTACGATAAGATTTATAAAGAATTGAAAGAAGATAAAGACGGAATCAGAACTAAGATGGAAAAAACACATGATAATGATTTCGGAAATATCAAACTTGAAAAAGTAAAAGTTATTTATAACTAAAACCAAAACCCTCTGTGGAGGGTTTTAGTTTATTATGGCCTTTATGTAACCGCTTGCTTAAATGAGTGTATAGTGCTAAAATATCTATAGTAATTAGGATAGATAGTGTCGCAATTTCATTACAACTCAACACAAAGGGTTTCATATAAACATAATAATAGAATGAAAGAATGCAGCTATTGATGACTATTTAACACAATATAAAAAGGGGTCAGATGTTTATTGATTAGTGAGATACAATTTATGATAATTGTGTAGTTTTTTTGGTTGAAATTCACTATGTATTTTGATTGTGTAGAATAGAAGTATAGGAGTGCGAAAGATGAAAAATATAGTCGAAATGAATCATATTACGAAGACATTTCCTGGCATCATTGCAAATGATGATGTGTCGTTGGCTCTTCGTACGGGTGAAATACATGCTCTCTTAGGAGAAAATGGGGCAGGTAAGTCCACCCTTATGTCAATACTCTTCGGAATGTATCAACCCGATTCTGGAGAAATAATTGTAAATGGAAATAAAGTAGAAATAACCAATCCAAGACAAGCAACTGAGCTTAAAATTGGAATGGTTCATCAACATTTTAAATTAGTAGATACTTTTACTGTTACCGAAAACATCATTTTAGGTGTTGAAGAAGTGGTAAAGGGAGCTGTTGATAAAAAGAAAGCTCGTGAAGCAATTGTTCAATTAAGTGAACGTTATAATCTAAATGTTGATCCTGATGCAAAAATTGAAGATATTTCTGTAGGGATGCAACAACGTGTCGAAATTCTTAAATTATTGTATCGTGAAAGTGATGTTATGATTTTTGACGAACCGACTGCTGTTTTAACACCTCAAGAAATTGAAGAGTTAATGGAAATTATGTTGGAGCTTCAAAAAGAGGGGAAATCAATAATTTTGATTACTCACAAACTTGGTGAAATTAAACGTGTTGCTGATCGTTGCACTGTCTTACGTAAAGGAAAATATATTGGAACTGTTGAAGTTGCTGACGTATCGATTCCAGAAATGTCAGAAATGATGGTTGGTCGTAAAGTTGATCTTGATATTGATTTAAAACCAATTGAACGTGGTGATGTCGTACTCAGTGTCGAAAATCTCTCGGTTGAGTCAAGCCATGGAAACCATGATTCTGTCAAAAGTGCTAGCTTTGCACTCCATAGCGGTGAAATCGTAAGTATCGCTGGTATTGAGGGGAATGGACAACGTGAACTTGTCTATGCTATCGCTGGGATGATGCCTATCAAATCAGGAGAAATCGTATTGAACGGTGAAAATATCGAAGATAAATCAATTCGATACAGAAATACACATGGTATTTCTCATATTCCTGAAGACAGACATCGTGACGGTCTCGTTTTAGAATATAATCTCGCATACAACTTGGCATTGAAGAAATACTTTATGCCGCAGTTTGCTGAGAAGGGTTTTCTAAAATTTGCTCATATTGATAAATATGCCCGTGACTTAATTCAGTCCTTTGATATTCGTAGTTCTAAGGGTCCTGATTCCATTGCACGAAGCATGTCAGGTGGTAACCAACAAAAAGCAATTTTAGCACGAGAAATCGATTTGGGTTCTGATGTCCTTATGGCAGTTCAACCAACTCGAGGCCTTGATGTTGGAGCTATTGAATACATTCACAAGCAACTTGTAGCTCAACGAGATGCGGGTAAATCAGTTTTACTCGTTTCCTATGAATTATCAGAAATTATGAACGTTAGTGATCGCATCTTAGTAATTCATGATGGAGAACTAGTCGGTGAATTTAAGCCTGAAGACGTAACTCAACAAGAATTAGGTCTCTATATGGCTGGAGCAAAGCGAGGTAACAAGAATGAAACGATTTAATGAATTCCGTAAAACTGATGAATTTGATAACTTGTTAGCATCGATCTTTGCAATTATTTTTGGTCTTGTATTTGGATTTATTATTATTCTAGCTACAAATCCTAAAAATGCTATTGATGCATTTGGAATTATTTTGCAAGGTGGATTCTATCATGGAATCTTTGGATTAGGAAACGTACTGTTTAGTGCCACACCAATCATCCTAACAGGGTTGTCTGTTGGTTTTGCATTTAAGACAGGACTCTTCAACATTGGTGCTTCTGGTCAATTTATGATTGGTGCATTTACTGCAATCTATGTAGGTGTTAACTGGACGTGGCTTCCACCCTCAATTGCTTGGTTAGTTGCTATGCTCGCTGGAGCATTTGCTGGAGCAATTTGGGGAATGATTGTCGGAGCTCTCAAAGCTTATCGAAATGTTAATGAAGTTATCGCTTCTATTATGATGAACTACATTGCAATGTATCTCGTTAACTTTTGGATGAGAATTTCAACATTTGATCAAGTATACAGTAGAACCATTCAACCAAAGAATGCATACCTACCTCGTATGGGATTGGATGTCATCTTTCCCAAATCATCAATTAATATAGGAATAGTTATCGCTATAGTAGTTGCTATTGTGATTCATATTATTTTAAATAAAACAACGTTTGGTTTTGAACTTAAGGCTGTTGGATACAATAGACACTCAAGTAAATATGCTGGAATTAATGAAAAGAAAAGTATTATCCTCTCAATGGCAATAGCAGGTATGCTAGCTGGACTTGGTGGAGCACTACTATACTTGTCAGATGTCGGAGTATACTTAAATGCTTCGTACTCGATTCTAAAAGAAGGATTTGATGGTATCTCTGTTGCTTTACTTGCTCAAAGTAATCCAATTGCGATTATCTTCTCAGGTATCTTTATATCTCATATCACTTATGGTGGTAGCAACTTACAATTACTCAATCTACAACCTGAGATTATTGAAGTTATTACTGCAGCTATTATTTATATTAGTGCCTTATCAATTCTTCTTAAAAAGTTCATTGGTAAGTTTAAGAAAAAAGATAAGGAGGTTCAATAATTATGGATATGTTCTATTTCATATTTCAACAAACCTTATATATCGCAATTCCACTTCTGATTGTTGCTTTGGGAGGACTCTTCTCTGAACGAAGTGGTGTTGTAAACATTGCCCTTGAAGGAATCATGGTTTTTGGATCTTTCTTCGGAATTGTAACGATGTTTATCCTACAAGGATCAATGAGTGGTCAATTACTTTTCATCGTTGCAATGCTTGTCGCAGCTTTAAGTGGGGTGTTGCTTGCGGTAGTTCATGCATTCGCATCAATTAATATGAACGCTGACCAAACAATCAGTGGTACAGCAATCAACATGTTTGCACCAGCATTCACAGTCTTTGTCGCTCGATTATTTAATAATGTTAAAGAAATCCCATTCAAGAATACTTTTTTAATTAGAAAGATTCCGGGATTAAGTGATATACCAGTCATTGGTAGAATGTTCTTTACCAATGTATATATTTCAACTTTAGTTGGGATTATACTACTGATTGTGACCATTTACATTCTTAATAAAACACGATTTGGACTTCGTCTCAAA
Source organism: Erysipelothrix inopinata (assembly GCF_014396165.1). Classification (GTDB taxonomy): domain Bacteria; phylum Bacillota_I; class Bacilli_A; order Erysipelotrichales; family Erysipelotrichaceae; genus Erysipelothrix; species Erysipelothrix inopinata. The sequence goes on along the minus strand of NZ_CP060715.1, from coordinate 1,815,818 downwards.
GCGGCAGGAGAAAATCCACATGCGCTCGATGCAGCTGGTGTTAATGTTAAGAAAATACGTTGGACAGCGGTCTTGGTTTCTGGAGCTCTTGCAGGGCTCGGTGGTCTCTTGATTACCGTACCAGTAAGTACATCATTCAGTGGAACCGTTAACGGTTATGGATTCTTGGCTGTTGCAATCTTAATCTTCGGTCAATGGAAACCACTCAATGTATTCTTATCGTCGCTATTCTTTGCGGTTGCACTTACAATCTCAAACACATACTCAGCAATTCCTGTTCTCTTAAATTCAGGAATTCCGGAACAATTCTACAAGATGATTCCATATGTTGCGACACTTATTGTTCTAATCTTTACCTCTAAGAAATCTGCGGCTCCTAAAGCACTGGGTGATCCGTATGATCAAGGTAAGCGATAAAACTAGATTCATTAGATTTCAATTAATATATATTTAAAAGCGGTATATTTACCGCTTTTTTACTTGTTGAACTTATGTTACAGCCTAAAATCTAAAGAATTATGTTGCTATTAGTTATAAGATTGGGAGCAATATTGTTACTGGAGTGTTTTCATGTTAAAATTTATATGAAGAAAGAGTGTTTCTTGATTTTATACTTTTTTTATCTCAGTGGTGTTTTTAAATCTTTCCTATTTGCTTTATTTGAGAAATAACTGCCTATAATGTTATCAGTATTTTTAAAATAATAAAGGAGGGAAACATATGAAGAAATATTTGCAAATTTCGGTCTTGGCTTGCTTTCTTTTTGTTGCGTCGAGTTGTACTAGTAATGAGGATAGCGTAAGGTTCGTGTGTGAAAGTACATTTGAAGTTGCGAGTGATGGTGACAATACGAACTATAATACGCATGGACTCGTTAATAATACTTTATTGGTATCTGAAGATATAATTGATGACGATTATACTACGGGTTTTCGTACCATTCGATTACTTGCATTAGATTTAAAAACTAAAAAAATTAAAACACTAAAAGAATTTGATTATGATGTTAGAGTTTGGGATTTTATACTCGTTAATGATGAAGTTATTTTTTCAACGATTTCACCAGATGAATTAGATAATCTTGAATCAAGATTAATAAACATACAAGTTGTTTCGTCACATCCGAATACAGCTGATAAAGTGATAGATCAAGGATTAATATATAACTTTTCAAAGTCACCCAGTTTTTACTTATACGATGATGTGATTTATTATGCGTTTGAATCTTTTGAATTGGAAAACAATCAAGCTGTAAAACTTCACCAAAAAGTAGTGAAATATCAAAATTTTACCCCAGAAGTCATTTACAGTTTTGATAACGAGGTTAGTGAATATACACTCGAAGATGATTACGAAGTGATGACTTCTACAGAGTTGGTTAAAGGTTTTAATAGGTTCGGATTTACAACTCGAACACCAGAGGGGTCAGTATTTTACCAATCAATCGAAAACAATAAATTTAAAAATAGTAAAATATCTGGAGATATTGCTAATGTATTATTATTTTCTGAGGATTTTGCATTTGATTTTGCTGAGTTAGGAGAAAGTGAAAAATACAACATAAAATCCTATACAATGACAGGATATCTCGGAAATAAACCAACACAAAAACTTCCAAATAATATGGGTCGTTTACAACCGAATAGTGAAGAGTCAAGTCTTGTTGTCTATAATGGATTTCCAAATGATGAATCAGTAAAATCAAATCTTGAAGGGGCTTATGCAGGGATTTTTGAATTGAAAGATAACAAAGACGGAAGCAATGACTTGGTTATTACTACAATCAACTATGAAGGGTACGATCAACATGCAATTCCTTTTGTATATCGAATCGAACATAAAAAGTTCGCAATCGTTCAGTTTGATGAGAAAGAAAATATGAAGATCTCGCTTATCAAACAAAAGTAGAAATGAGAGCAAAAGTATATTAAAAACACGTACATTTAGGATTTGTACGTGTTTTATTATTTATTTAGTCGTTGTTAACGTCATGTAAGAGTTGTAATTTAAGATCATACAATTCTTGTGATAAGTCGACATAGTATTTGTGAGGGTAGTGAAGACGTTTCACTTCGTCCCAAATTGTTTCCATCTCTTTTTCTGAATAAATTCGAATTTCTTCGAGTGTTGGCACTTCATAGACACATTCACCATCTACAAATATTGGAACTTGAAGTTCGCGAACTTGATAGTTTGTAAGTGTCTTTTTCTTCCATGTTGCATTAGGGTCGAAAATTGTAATGGTATCAGTTGGAATCGATTCATCAGCAAGTGCAATATAATCAGCAAGAGCTTTATTCGTATTGTTATCATAGAAACGATACAGACGTTTATAGCCAGGGTTCGTGATTTTTTCGATATTTTCGCTCACCTTGATTTTAGGTGTGATCACATTGTCTGCTTCAGAAGCAACAAGTTTATATACGCCACCAAGAACCGGTTCTGATTTTGATGTGATAAGGTTTTCTCCAACACCAAATTGATCGATTTTCGCACCTTGATAAATTAAGTCGTCGATAATGAATTCATCCAATGCATTAGATGCCATAATCTTACAATCTTGAAGTCCGTTTTCATCTAACATTTTACGAGCTTCTTTTGAAAGGTAGGCAAGGTCACCAGAATCTAAACGAATTGCTTTGAGACGATATCCATTAGGAATTAAGTATTCTTTTGCAACCTTGATTGCATTAGGAATACCGGAATTTAATGTGTCATATGTGTCTACTAAGAATATTGCGTTATCAGGATTGTACTTAGAGAACTCCATGAAGGCTTCAAGTTCTGAATCATGAAGCTGAATATAGGAGTGAGCCATTGTACCTGATACCATGGCACCATACTTATAACCAGCAAGTGTGTGTGATGTTCCAACACAACCTGCAATAATTGCTGCACGAGCACCATCAACAGATGCATCGTATCCGTGAGCACGACGTGCCCCAAATTCTAAGACTGCACGACCACGTGCTGCATTGGCAATGCGACTTGCTTTTGTTGTAACTAAAGTTGAGTAGTTTATTGAAAGCAAGAGTAATGTTTCAATTAATTGAGCTTCAATCACCGTACCACGAACTGTTACAAAAGGTTCGTTTTTAAAGACAACAGTTCCATCTTCAACTGCCCAGATATCGAGATTCAGTTTCATATTTAGAAGATAGTCTAAGAAAGCTTCATCTGTAAATCCTTGAGTACGTAGATAGTCAATGTGTCCTTGGTTAAATTTAAAGTTGTTAAGAGCTTCAATAAGTTTGGATAGGCCATTAAAGATTAAGTAGCCACCATCGTTAGGTATTTTTCGTGTAAACATGTCGAAATAAACGATTTCTTCATGGCGTCCTGCTTTAAAGTAAGAGTAAGCCATCGTAAACTCATAAAGGTCTGTTAGAAATACGTTATCGTTATTTTCAATCATTTTGTCACCGTTCTTTCTATTTGTAAAACATTGATGTACAATAATAACTACATTGTATCATTTTTTTACGGAGGGCGTATCATGAAAAGTAAAAAACGATTGAATAATGGTATCAATGTATACACAATTCAAGAAACTAAGTTTAATGAAGTGTATGCAACCGTTCGCGTTATTTTCCCTATGGAAAAAAGAACGAATACCATTGCCAATATATTAACAAGAATGATGGGAGATAGACTCCAATCAAATCCAACAAAACAATCCATTACAGCAAGACATGATGCATTATATGGTGCGAAGATGTCTGCTTTAACATATAGCTGTGGTATTTACCAAGTTATTGATTTAAGTGTTCGCACAATTTCACAACGATTTGTAGATGATAATCTCCAACAGGGTCAATTGGATCTTGTTGCAGATATGCTTTTTGAACCACTTTTAAATGAAGAAACATTCAATGAAGCAGTAAAAAATCTTAAACAAAGTCATATGAGAGTTAAAGAAAATACGAGTCAATATGCGATTACTGAATCGTTTAAGTATGTTGGCAAGGATCAAGTATTTGGGCTCTCAGCAATGGGTGAACTACAAGATATTGAAACAATTAGTTTGGATGATGTGAAAGCATTTCATGCATTGTGTGTTTCCAAATTTGCTAAAGAAATTTATGTCGCGGGTGATTTCCAAAACGAGTTAAATTATACAGCGTTTGAGAGCGCACAATCTGAAGAAATAGAAATTGCTCAATCGTTTACTAAAATTGCGAACGGATATCATGAAGTTCACCATCAAGGATCTCAAACTGAGCTTGTCTTGTTATATGAAACGGATATCGTTCCAGGTCATGACTTATATTATGCATACCTTGTAATGGTTGCCTATCTTGGTCAATTACCATCATCATTACTATTTCAAAATGTAAGAGAAAAACACAGTCTTTGTTATTCAATCTATGCAGCTCGTCATATTTTTGATGGTGTGATGTATATTTCAACTGGTATAAATGACAAAAATATTGATAAAGCTATCCAGTTAATTCAAGAGCAATTCACAATTATGAAGACTGAATCTTTAGACATCGAATCTGCAAAACAATATTTAATCTTGCAAATGGAAGGAACGAGTGAACATTTGAGAAGAATTGTTGATCATGAATTCAGAAACAACTTGATTCAACATGATGACTCAGTTGAAATGATTCAATCTGCTTTAAATGATGTAACTCAAGAAGAAGTTAAAGAAGTTCTGAATCATATTTCAGAAGGATTTATTTACGCATACCGAGGTGATGACCATGAATAAAATCGAAAATAAGTTTAATGAATCAGTTTATTCGTTTGTGACTGAAAGTGGACTTCAGGTTTATTTGGTTCATCGCCCAGGATTTAAACGTTCTTCAGCTGTTTATGGAACGCCTTTCGGTGCTTTAAACTTGAAGCAAGTTGTAGACGGCAAATCAGTAGAACATAAATCTGGAGTGGCTCACTTTTTAGAGCACAAGCTTTTTGAGGATGAAACAAAGGATGTTCTTAGTCAGTTTGCTGATATTGGAGCAAATGCGAATGCATTTACGTCCTACGATCAAACGATGTATTACTTCGGTCACAATGGAAGTATCGAAGAACCACTCAGACTCCTCATTCAATTTGTAAGTAAGTTCTCAGTAACAGCTGATAGTGTTGAGAAGGAAAAAGGGATTATTGTTGAAGAATTAAAGATGTATGAACAAATGCCGGACATGCGTTTATTAATGGAAACATATCGCAATATCTTCCATACGTATCCTTTCATCTATGATATTGCTGGTACAGAAGAAAGTGTAAGAAGCACAACTTTAGAGGATTTACGACAAGCTTACGAGTTAAATTACTCCGATCAAAGAATGTGTCTTGTTGTAGTTAGCCCTGAAGAACCTGAAGTGCTCGAAACGATTATTCGTGAGGAGTGTCTGTCACATCCACTTAAAGATGTAACGATCGAAAATGTATTTGAAGATGAACCGAATACAGTTGCGAATGCATATCGTGAGATTGAAGATATTGTTGAACAACCTAAAATGAGTTTGGCATATAAATTCCCTTACGAAGGACAAGATCGTTTGAAAGATGAATTCATTATCCGAATGATTCTTGAAATGAATTTCTCGGAAATGTGCGATGATTATCAAGCTTGGTTGGATGCTGGTATTATCAGTAATGGATATGGTTATGATATTGACTTACGTGATGGTATGGGTGTTCTCTTCTTCATGAATGAAGGGGACAAGCCTCAAGAATTCGAAGCATTGATTGATGGTATCATGAATAATCTGGTACTGGATGAAGTGATGTTTAATCAATTACTGAAACGATATTACGGTGAGATGATCATGGCGCTTGCGAAATTTGATGACCTAGCAATTACGATTGCACGAGCACACTTCGATGGGGTTAATTATTTTGATTATCTTGAGATGGTTAAAAACCTTAAATTTGAAGATCTTGAAGCTTGCTTGAAATACTTTGAGAAAAAAGACAAAACATTTTTACTGATGAAAAACGCTGAATAATAGCGATTAAAAGGCAATTACTACCGTTGGTGATAGTTGCCTTTTCTTTAGCTTGCTTTCGTGAAATATTGGCGTATACTACTGGGTATAAGGGGGATTGGATGAATTTTATTCAATTGGTGGGGACTGTATCCAAAATGCCTGAACAAAGGCCGGAGAGTACAGCTCGCAATTATTCTGAAATGACCTTAGCAGTTACTTCAAATTTTAGAGAAGCAACCGGTCAATTTAGAACGGATGATTTTCGTATTTGTTTATGGCGGGGTATCAGTGATACCATAGCTGAGTCCATTAAGTTGGGAGATTTGTTGGCGATTAAAGGACGGGTAGAGGTCTTTGAGGGTCAATACATCGTAATCGCTGAACATATTGAGTTCTTACATCACAAGTAGTATCTTTGTGATGTTTTTTTTTGTATAATTAGACTAGGTGATAAAATGAAACAGTACTTAGAAATGTGTCAATTTGTTTTAGAAAAGGGTCAAGATCGTGCGGATCGTACCGGTACAGGAACGCGCGGTGTTTTTGGCTATCAGACTCGCTTTGATTTAAGCGAAGGATTTCCTTTATTAACAACCAAGAAAGTTCACTTTCCTTCTTTAGCGAAAGAGCTTTTATGGTTTGTCAGTGGTGACACAAATATTAAGTGGCTTGTTGACAACAAGGTAAGAATATGGAATGAGTGGCCGTATCAAACGTATACTCAGTCTGAAGCTTACCAAGGAGAAACCTTAGAGGAGTTTGTTGATAAGATTCGTAGTGACGCGCAGTTTGCCCAAGAACATGGTGATCTTGGACCTGTATACGGGAAACAATGGCGTGACTTTGAAGGTATAGATCAGTTAGAGAAGGTTGTCGATTCAATTCGAAACAACCCGTTTTCAAGACGTCATATTGTGAGCGCTTGGAATCCTTCTCAAGTTGATGACATGGCCTTACCTCCTTGTCATGCATTTATGCAATTTTATGTAAGTACCGACGGAAAACTCTCACTGCAGTTATACCAACGCAGTGCTGATTTATTCTTAGGAGTACCTTTTAATATTGCTTCTTATGCATTGCTGACTCATATGGTAGCGAAGGTATGTGACTTAGAGGTAGGGGAGTTTGTTCATACTTTTGGAGATCTTCACATTTACAATGACCACCGTGATGCAATTCAGACACAATTGGCACGCGATCCACGTCCCTTGCCAACACTTGTAATTCATGGTAATCAAAAAGAAATCACTGATTTTAAATTCGAGGATTTTGAAATCATTGGTTACGATCCCCATCCGCTTATTAAGGCTAAGGTAAGTGTCTAATGATTGTACTTATTGCAGCCATGAATCAACATAAGACAATTGGTCTTGATGGAAGTATGCCTTGGCGTAATCCAGAAGATCTGAAGCACTTTAGAGAAACAACGCTTAATCATACAGTTGTCATGGGAAGGAAAACATTTGAAGGCCTTCCAAAACATCTTGATCAACGAGATATGAGAATTGTGACTCGTAATAAGGATTATCCAAATCGGATTGAGGATTTTGAAGAATTTCTAAACAATGCACAAAATTCTGAGGAAATCATTTATATCGCAGGAGGAGGAGAAATCTATCGTCAAAGTTTACCGTACGCTCATCGGTTGGTACTCTCATACATCGATAACGATGTCATCGGCGATACGTTTTTTCCGGATTTTTCAATGGATGAGTTTACGATCGTAAGTCGTAGTGAAAAAGAAACATTTTTACAGATAACTTATGAAAGGATAGTGTAAATTATGACTATTGTAGAAATTATTGAAAAGAAAAGAGATTCGAAAGAACTTACTCAAGCTGAGATTAAGTTTTGGATTGAGGGTGTTACCGATGGTTCTATTAAAGAATATCAAACCAGTGCACTCTTAATGGCAATTGTGTTGAATGGTATGAGTGTTGATGAAACCGCATATCTAACGGATGCAATGCTTCATAGTGGGGATGTTATTGATTTGAGTTCAATTGTTGGAAAGAAAGTCGATAAACATTCAACCGGAGGTGTTGGTGATAAAACCACCATTATTCTAAGTCCAATTGTTGCTGCTGCAGGTGCAAAAGTTGCGAAAATGAGTGGACGAGGATTGGGCCATACCGGTGGAACACTTGATAAATTAGAATCCATTCCTGGATACAATATCGAATTAACTCAAGATGAATTTATTAAACAAGTAAATGATATTAATGTTGCTGTTGTTGGACAAACAGGAAATCTTGTTTATGCTGATAAAGTTTTATATGGACTTCGTGATGTTACGGGTACAGTTAATGCTGTTCCATTAATCGCTTCTTCGATAATGTCCAAAAAATTAGCTGGGGGCGCAGACTGTATTCTTCTTGATGTTAAATACGGTGAGGGTGCATTCATGAAAACAATTGATGATGCACGTGTTTTAGCTCAAACAATGATTGATATCGGTGATAAATTGGGTCGCGAAGTGAATGCAATGCTTTCAAACATGAACCAACCTCTGGGTAATTCAATTGGAAACGCACTAGAAGTTCGTGAAGCAATCGAAACATTAAATAATAAAGGTCCTAAAGATCTTGAAGAATTGTGTGTGGTTGCTGCAGGATACATGCTTGCTCAAGCAGGTCTTGTTAGTGACAAAGATGCTGGTTATGATTTAGCATTAGAAACACTTAGAAGTGGTGCTGCTTATGAATGCTTCCTTAAATGGATTGCCGCTCAAGGTGGCGATGTAACGGTATTTGATGATCTCGATGCCTTTACACATGCAGCTTATGTCCGCGAAGTATCTTTAGAATCTGAGGGTATTGTACAAGACTTAAGAGCAATGGAATTAGGAATTGTTTCCATGCACTTAGGAGCAGGCCGTCAAACAAAAGAAGACAGCATTGATTACAAAGCTGGAATTGTATTAAGAAAAGATGTCGGTGATCGTGTTCAAACAAATGATGTTGTCGCAACATTATACAGTTCAAACCCAATTACTGATGAACATGTGAAAGCATGTCAAGAATGCTTTATTCTTGGAGATAAAGAAATTTCAAAACCAAGTCTTATTGCAGATGTGTTATAATTTCGGATAGGTGATATGAATGAATTTTGAGATTTCGTTAGAACAGTTTAATGGCCCACTCGACTTAATGTTACATTTGATCAAGGATAAAAAACTTGATCTTTTTGACTTGGACATTGTTGAACTTGCCGATCAGTACATTGCGTTCATCAATAATGCACGTGATTCTAAATTAGAAATTGCGAGTGAGTATCTTAGTGAACTTGCTGGTTTAATCGAATTTAAAAGTAAGAAACTTTTACCACGTGATAAAAGCGAACTCGAAACAGAGGATTTGGAGGATGATGAAAATGATCTTGTCCGAAGACTGTTGGAGTATCAACGCTATAAAGAAGTAAGTCTCGAACTTGCTCAAAGGTATGAAGAGCGGTCCTTGCAATATAGCAAGCCATTCTCGGCGGGTCTATTCAAACAAATTAAACGAGAACTCAATGAAACAATTTCATACGATCAAACACCGTATGATTTAATGAATGCTATGATTAAAGTCATGGAACGGTTTCGAATTCAGAATCCGCAAGATGTTTCATTGCAACGCGTTGAGTTATCTGTGGATGATGTGATTGACGACTTAAGAAACAAATTTCTAAATCGTGAAGTTTACACATTAACTGATGTTTTAAATTCTTCGCGTTCGATGCAACACCTCTTGGTTAACTTTTTGGCCATTCTTGATATGTTAAGAATGGGTGAATTGTTGGTTAGCTACCAAGGTGAAGAAGTATATCTGAAAGGGGCTCTATCATGACAAATATTGCAATACTCGAAGGCATTCTCTTCGCATTTGGTGATGAAGGTGTCGATTTTGAACAGTTAAAATTAGCACTTAATCTTGAAGAAGAATCTCTAACACAACTACTAGAAGAATACAAAGAACTTCTAAATGAGGATAACCGCGGCTTTGAATTAGCAAACTTTGGTGGAAGCTACAAATTAGTAACCAAATCACATTTGCATGAGATTATTGCTGATATGTTTGAATTCAATAAAACACGTCAACTTTCTCAAGCGGCATTGGAAACACTTGCTATCATTGCCTACAAGCAGCCCGTCACACGACTTGAAATTGAAGAAATTCGTGGCGTAAATAGTGATATGATGTGTCGTCGTCTTGAAGCGCTTGATCTTATTCGCGAATGCGGACGTGCTGAAACTATTGGAAAACCTATTTTATATGAAGTAACCAATTCATTCATGGATGTATTCAAACTCACGACTTTAAAAGAATTGCCAGAAATTAAATTAGAAATGTTGGAAGAAAAAAATGAACTCTTTAAATGATACAATACGACTACAAAAATTTATTGCAATGACCGGCTACTGCTCACGTCGTAAAGCAGAGGAACTTATTCAAGCGGGAAAAGTTACGGTTAACGGCAAAAAGGTAACCGAACAAGGGGTCCAGGTTGCTTATAACGATAATGTTAAAGTTAATGGAAAACAGATTGTAATCGAACAACAAAATGTTTATTACCTCTTGAATAAACCTAAGGGAGTCGTATCAACGGCTGCGGATGAGAAAGATCGTCAATCTGTTGTGAACTTAGTTCCAGGTCGTTTTCGTGTTTTCCCAGTAGGACGTTTAGACCGTGAAACGACAGGAGCAATTATCCTGACAAATGATGGCTCTTTTGCAAACTATATGACACATCCTAAATTTGATATGAACAAACAATATCGTGTTAGTGTTGACGGTCGATTGACCCTAGACATCTCACAAAAACTCGCTGAAGGAATTACGATTGAGGGAGTTCACTATCAAGGTGTCGAAATAAGCGCAGTAAAATATGATCCTAAAAAGAATCGTACGCGTTTTAACATCACGCTTCACGAAGGTAAAAACCGTCAAATTCGTAAAATATTTGCTCATTTCAATCTTCCAGTATTAAAATTACACCGATTCGCAATTGGTCCAATTACTGTAGAAGAACTTCAAATTGGACAATATCGTGAATTGAAACCATTCGAAGTTAAGAAGTTATTGTTAACTGCAAAGGGTGAGATTTAATGCAACAGTTTTTTGTAGAAAAGTTGGAAGCGCCGTTCTTAGACTCAAAACAGTTTCAACAATGTCAAAAAGTACTTCGAATGCGTAGAGGAGATCAAATACGAATTGTGGATCTTGAAGGCAAGGGTATTCTTGCTGAATTTGTTGACGATGGTGCATCACTGTTAAGAGAAATTGAACCCTTAACATGGGCACCGAAACAACATAAGCTAAGATTAATTGCTTCTCTAATTCGAACTGAAAGACTAGAGTGGATGATTCAAAAAGCTTGTGAGTGTGGTGTTGACGAAATTATCTTACTACAAGCAGAGCGTTGTGTTGTTCGTGATTTTGGAAAACGTGAAGATCGTAAGATGGAGCGACTCAATCTGATTGCTAAGGAAGCGTGCGAACAATCCTATCGACAATATCCTGTTTCAGTAAAAGGAATTGCAACGATTCAGGATTTAGAACAGTTTAAATCAGAACAAAACATATATGCTGACTTGGGTAATCATGAACATATCGTGAATGCTATTGATATGGATTGTAAGAGCCTGTCGGTAATTGTTGGACCAGAAGGTGGTTTCAGCGATAAAGAAAGAAGTTTTTTCAATCAAAATGAATGGCAGTGTGTTTCTCTTGGTAATCAAGTATTTAGAGCAGAAACAGCAAGTATGTTCGTATGTAATATGGTATCGGTCTGTGAGGTGGTACGATGAAGTGGTTACATAAATATCATAAACAATCACGTTCTAAAGATGTGTTGAAACACTATAAAACGTTAAATCAAACTTATAAGTTAGGATACGACTGTAAGAAAGAGTATGATCTCTTAATGTTATCGGTATTCGATACAGGGCTTAAAACGAAGCAACAATTCGAAACAGGATTTGAAACTACTCGTAATCATCAATTTGATATGTGGGAAAATCTAAGTTTCAATGAGCGTAATTTTCTGTTGAAATGTGATCTCGCACCGATGAAATCAAAACTACCTTCATTTATTTTTGAGGAAGAAACTATCTATATTCCTTTCTTTGATAAGTTAATGAACGGACTTTATAATCGTGAAACGGCTATTCTAGAATTACCACAATTCTTTAAGTTATATAATGATTTCACTACGAAAATGGTTCCACTAGATACATATCAAGACTTAGTTCTTACTGCAAATATGTCGGATGCTCGATACCTAGCACGTAAGGAAAAAACACTCATACTCTTTAATGAGTCATTAAATGTATTCTATCGTGTTGAGGATAAGCAATGTGAAACATTTCCTATCAGAACAGATGTGTCATTAGATTCCAATGATGTGATGAATCTTGCTAGAGCATTATTGAACGACGATGTAATCTTTATTGATATCTTGATTGATAAAGAGTGGCTCAAACCTAAATGTATCAAAAAAATTCAAAAAGACAGACGTAAAGAAGAAAAGAAATCGAGGAAATAGTATGAAACTCAGCAAATTCGTAAAATGTGATTGTGATGTTGAAATTGAACATCTTATCTTAGATTCAAGAGATAAAAAAGAAAATGGTATGTTCTTTTGTCTTGAAGGTCTGACGGTTGATGGCCATCAATTTGCAAAGCAAGCTATTGATAATGGTGCAGTAGCAATCGTACATTCAAAACCTCTTGAAAAAAGAGAAGGCGTGCAGTATCTATTAGTGGATGATGTTATGACTGAGTTACATCGCATCACCAATATTTTCTATGACTACCCATCCGAAAAAATGTATGTATATAGCATTACAGGAACAAATGGTAAAAGTACTACCATGAAAACAGTTCGAAATATCTTAGAACGATTCGGTGTTAAATCGGGATATATTGGGACAATTTCTGTAGAGTATAATGATCACAAGTTCGCACCGAGTTTAACTACACCTGATATTGTTGAGTTACAATCTTATCTTCGTGATATGGTAGATGAAGGGATTGAAGAGGTTTGTCTTGAAATTTCAAGTCAAGGACTGGCACTTAGACGTGTAGAATCAATTGATTTTGATTGCGCTTCATTCACAAATCTTAGCCATGATCATCTTGATTACCATAAAACAATGGAAAATTACTTCGAAGCTAAGAAGATGTTATTTGACAATCTTAAACCAGAAGGATTTAATGTAATTAATGCAGATGATCCATATGGACAACGTTTATTAGCACAAGATTATAATAATGTTGTTACTTATGGAATTGATACACCTGCAACTTATATGGCGAAAGATATTGTACTCCATGATAAGTCAACCGAGTTTACACTGATTTATGATGGTAAAGAATATCCTGTGGTAACATCATTTGTGGCGAAATTTAATGTCTATAATATGTTGGGAGTCATTGCTATCTTGCACATGAGAGGTTATGACTTGGAACGTATTATCCCTGAACTAAAAGATATTGAACACGTTGATGGTCGTCAGACTATCGTAGAGGCAGGTCAACCCTTCAAAGTGTTTGTAGACTTTGGTCATGCTCCAGATAGTATGAAAAATGTTTATGAATTTGTGCGTACTGTTACGCCAAAAGGTAACCGACTCATTACCGTATTTGGTGCAGCGGGTGCACGAGATCACTTAAAACGTCCGATAATGGGTGAAGTAAGTTCAACGCTATGTGATCATGTTATTATTACCGAACATGATAATCGAAATGAGATAGTTGAAGAAATTACACAAGACATTATTGCAGGGATGCCAAATGATAATTATGAATTTGTTCCCATTCGAACAGATGCAATCCGAAAAGCACTTACAATGGCACAACCTAATGATTCAGTTGTAATCATTGGGAAAGGTGAAGAAAAATTCATCTATAGAGATTATGGTAAAGAGGTTTGGATGGGCGATGAAGTTTGCGCCACAGAAATATTAAATGAACTATATGGAGGAAAAGAAAATGAAAATCAATAAATTAATCGATCACACATTATTAAAACCAGATGCAACGGAAGCACAAATTCGTACACTTTGCGAAGAAGCAAAACAATACGACTTTATGTCAGTATGTATTAATCCAGGATTTGTGGCTCTTAGCCATGAATTGCTTAAAGATTCAGATGTTAAAGTTTGTACAGTTGTGGGATTCCCATTAGGAGCAACAACAACAGCTACAAAGTTATTTGAAACTCAAGACGCTCTTAAAAATGGTGCAGATGAAGTTGATATGGTTATCAATATTTCGGCATTAAAAGACAAAAAGTATGATTTTGTTCAAGAAGAAATTCGCGTCCTAAAAGAGGCAGTTGGATCTAAAGTGCTTAAAGTTATTATTGAAGCATGTCTTCTAACCGACGAAGAAATCGCAAAAGTTAGTGAACTTGCGGTTGCTGCAGGTGCTGATTTCGTTAAGACATCAACAGGATTCTCAACAGGTGGAGCTACAGTCAAAGATGTTAAAATCATGAAAGATACTGTGAAAGACCGTGCGCAAGTTAAAGCATCGGGTGGTGTTCGTTCTATTGAAGACGTAAATGCACTCGTTGAAGCTGGAGCAACACGTATCGGAGCATCTTCAGGCGTCGCAATCATGGAAGGTCAAAAATCAGATTCAAATTACTAAGATTACTATAAAACCTCTTCGAAAGAAGCGGTTTTTCTTTTGCATTATGAAGTTTCAATGAATTGTGGTTGGATAATATAGACCAGCAAAGTGTAGTTAGTGTATGATGATTTTATTGGAGGTTTTATTATGAGTGATATTGAAATTAAACAACCCTCGATGAAATTCATCGAGACACAAGCATTAATTAAGAAGATTGAAGCGAAGATTGGTATGCCAATGATTGTTTATTGGAATTCATTTAACGGGGCAGTATGTCAAAATGATGTTCAAGCCTTCTATAAGCTCTTTAAAGACGTTGGCAATATTGATAAAGTGGCTATCTTTATTAAGTCAGATGGTGGTGACACGGTTGCCTCACTGCGAATTGTTAATGTGATTCGTAATTATGCTGAAAATGTCAACGCCCTGATTCCATTGGAATGTGCATCGGCAGCAACTCTAATTGCGTTGGGTGCTGATAAAATATCAATGGGTCCATTGGCTTATCTTACACCGATTGACTCATCCAAACGTCATCAACTATCTCCCATTGATCCTGTTACAAATGCTAAAGTCTCTGTTTCTCAAGATGAAATTCAAAGGCTTGAACGACTTTGGGAAGAAAATGCTCCAGAAGATTCTGTTCACCATTACCAAGAACTTTATAAGTATATCCACCCGATTATCTTGGGTTCACTTGACCGATCGAGTTCACTATCAATTCGCGTGGCGGACAGCATTTTAGCCTACCACAACCACAATAAAGAAGAAAGAGAACGTATCAGTACGAAATTAAATAGTGAATATCCTGCACATTCATTCCCAATTATGCTTCGTGAAGCGCAAGAATTAGGATTGAACGTGGACAAACTCGATACTGAGGTGCACGATCTCTTACTCGAACTCAATGATCTTTACTCAGAAATGGGAAATAAAGCATTTACTGACTTTGATGAATTTAACTATCATGATAATCAAATTCTAAATATTTTAGAAGCTCGAGATACACAACTCTATTATCAAAATGATAAGGATTGGTCTTACATCAAGGAAGAACGTCGTTGGCAAGTCCTCAATGACAATAGCTACTGGTATACCATCACTGAAGATGAACAAGGGCTCGTTAAAGAAATTCTTTACATTTCTTAATGAATTTATTGAATCTTGTAACTTTCTGGATTGAAAGGAAGGTGGATCATGAATATCCATACTGAAATGATGAAGCCAAGTCCTCTTAAAAAAGGAGATCGCATTGCTATCGTAAGTCTGTCTAGCGGTATTTTGGGAGAGCCTTTTTGTAAGCATCAAGTTGAGTTAGGAATCGAAAGACTTGAAAAGTTGGGCTTAATTCCTGTCTTTATGAATAATAGTCTTCGTGGTGTTTCGTATCTTGAAGAACATCCTGAGGCTCGAGCTCAAGATCTTATCCAAGCTTTTTCTGATCGAACGATTAAAGGAGTACTTTGCGCGATAGGTGGTATTGATACCTATCGTACAATACCTTACTTGATGAATGAGGACTTTAAACAGCTGATTATCGACAATCCTAAGATATTTACGGGGTTTTCGGATACAACCAACAACCACTTTATGTTCCATAAACTTGGCATGGTTTCTTTCTATGGACCAAACTTTTTAAATGATATCGCAGAACTGGATGATGAAATGTTAGCTTATACATTAAATGAGTTTCGGAGATTTTTCGGAAGTACATTTCCTTATCAAATTGAATCGAGTGATAGATGGTACGAGGAAAGAAAACAATTTGATTCCTCACAGCTAGGGACTCCTCGAGTAAGTCACAGTGAGCTGCGTGGTTATGATTTAATCCGTGGTGAAGGGATTGTTGAGGGGAAACTATTTGGAGGATGTTTGGAGAGCATTACTAACATGTTTATTGGTGATGAACGTTATCAGAATATTCCAAGTATCATTGGTAGATTTGACTTAATACCACATCAGAATGAATTATCAGAGATGATATTATTTCTTGAAACAAGCGAAGTAAAGGCGACTCCAGAGCAATTCGAATCAATGATTGATGTATTGATAGAAAATGAGTTCCTCACATCGGTAAAAATGATCCTACTTGGTAAACCTCAAGATGAAGTTTTCTACTCTGAGTATCGCACAATTCTTGAACAAAAAAATGCCTTGAAGGATATTCCTGTTATTTTTAATTTTAATTTTGGACATAGTTATCCTAGAACATTGATTCCGTATGGAATACAAGCGAGATTTAACTGTTCTACACTTAAATTTGAAATCGTTGAATCGTATTTTAGTAGTGAATAAATAGCCTATAAATCGTTATTTATGGCTTGATTTATAAAAAGGGCTTTTAAGTTCGTATTATTATCACTTATTCCTAAAATATTGCTTGATTTTGATATGTGAAGTGGTATAATAATCTTGCTTGCATCAGAAGGGAGGTCAGTTATGTCTAGAGTAGTAGTCAAAGAGAACGAAGGTTTGGATGACGCATTACGCCGTTTCAAACGTCAAGTATCTCGTAATGGTACCCTTGCTGAGGCTCGCAAAAGAGAGTTTTATGTTAAACCAGGCGTCCGTCGTAAAATGAAGTCGGAAGCAGCAAGAAAAGCACGTCGTAAAAAACGTAAATAAGATATCAAAGAAGCATTCGTGCTTCTTTTTTTATGATATGATAGACCTATATCAAGGAGGAAATGATTTGGCTCGTCAAACAATTAATCTATTAGAACATGATGTTTCACTTCAAAATTTAGTTGGAGTTGAAAATAAAATCATTCGTGATATTGAAACTTTTTATCGTATTGATATTAACCTCTCTAATAATTCTCTGGAACTTGTTGGAGATGAAGAAGCCGTATCTGAAGCAAAAGAATTAATTAACTTGTTAGTTTTAATGTTGGAAAAATATGGTCATGTAGATGTTGAAGATATGGACTATCTGAGAGACATTATTCGTCGTGGGAAACAAGAACGATTTGTAGAAATGCTTGATGAAGTATTTACGCGTTCATTCTCTGGGAAACCAATTCGTCCTAAAACATTAGGTCAAAAGAAATTTATCGATGAAATTAGAAGTCATGATTTAACATTTGCTGTAGGCCCTGCAGGAACGGGTAAAACGTATCTTGCTGTTTGTTATGCAGTTGATCTTCTAAAAAAAGGTGAGATTCAAAAGATTATTCTTACGCGTCCTGCTGTAGAGGCCGGTGAAAATCTAGGGTTTCTTCCTGGAGATCTCAAAGAAAAGGTAGACCCTTACTTAAGACCACTCTATGATGCGCTTGATGATATGTTATCAGCTGAAAGAGTACAACGATACATTGAGAAAGGTATCATTGAAATTGCACCACTTGCCTATATGCGAGGCCGTACACTTGATGATGCCGTTGTAATCTTAGATGAGGCTCAAAACACAACAAAGGCACAGATGATGATGTTCTTGTCACGACTTGGACGTAATTCTAAAATGATTGTGACTGGAGATGTTGATCAAATTGATTTACCTCGACATCAACAATCGGGTCTGAAAGTAGCTCAAGAGTACTTATCAGATATTCCTGAAATTAGTTTTGTTAATCTAGCACACTCTGATGTTGTGCGCCATCCACTTGTTATTAAGATATTGAAAAAATTTGCGGAGGGAGATCGAAATGAAAAAGATACTCATAATTGAGGATGAAGAAGGAATTCGTCGTCTACTGCGTTATGATTTAAGACAAATGAACTTCGAAGTTGATTCTGCAAAAGATGGCAAGGAAGGCATGTCATTAGCACTTGCTAATTCTTATGATGTTATTATTGTTGACTGGATGTTACCATTTTATTCAGGTATTGAACTTGTTGAGACATTCCGCGAGAAAAAAATTGATTCTATCTTAATTATGCTTACTGCAAAAGATGAAGAAACTGATATTTTGGAAGCATTTGAAGCTGGAGTCGATGATTATCTTACGAAACCATTTTCACCTCGTGAATTGTCAGCGCGTATAAATGCGCATTTGCGACGTGCTAAGAGTCCAAACTCGGAACATACTATCGAAGTGGAAGATGTCATTGTACAGCTCGATAAGCACCGTGTAACGATAGACAATGAAGAAATCGAACTCACTAAGAAAGAATTTGATTTATTAGTCTATCTATTACAAAACGTCGACATTGTGTTATCTCGTGATCAGATTCTGTCTGAAATATGGAATTTTGATTATGATGGTGATACACGCATCGTTGATGTTCATGTTTTTAAATTAAGAAATAAATTAGAAAATTCTAATGTCAAAATTAGCTCATTGAGAGGGGTAGGGTACGTTGCAAAACGAAAATAGAAGCATACAGATGGTCATATTCTTTATTCTGTCTGTACTCGCGTTGGTATTTCAAACACCATTCACAATTTTTCTATTAATATTTGGACAGATTGCTATTTGGGTTTTTAATCACTATCGAAATAAAGATCATATTAAATCAATTAAGAACACGGCAAAACAGGAAACTAAAGTAGCCAATGTTAGGGCAGACGAAGCTTACGATAATCTTGTTAAGTTAATCAATGCGATACCGTCACCATTAGTTTATATTAATCAAAAAGGTGACTTTGAAGTCAGTAATCAATACTTTAATTCTCTAATTAAGGTAGATGCTGAATCGGTTTACGATATTGATATCGATACGGTTATACGACAAACGCTCTTGGATGCGTTCTTAAATGAACGTCAATTCGTTAAGCAATTAAATTATCGCGGTATTGATTTCCAAGTATTATCAATTCCATTAATGGTAGAAGGAAATCGATACAATGGATGCATGTTGATTTTCCAAGATATTACACGTGTCCTTGAAGGGGAAAAGATGCAAAAAAGATTTATTGCGGATGCATCACACGAACTTCGAACACCGATTGCTTCAATTAAAGGGATGATTGAAATCATGAATCGGTCAAACTTTAATGACGAAGAGACACGTACTGAGTTTAATCTTCAAATTGAGAAAGAGGCAAATCGACTTGAACATATGGTTGAAGATTTATTACTTCAATCGCGACTGAAGTCAAAACAAGTATATCTTGAGAAAACTCGATTTAACTTGAAACAGTTCTTTGATAGTATTGTTTACGAAAAACGCCAAGCACTTTATCATGCGAAAATTGAAACAATTATTAATTGTCCCGAAGATTTAGTTGTCTATGCAGATCAATTTAGACTGACACAAGTCTTCACGAATCTTATTAACAATGCCATAAACTACGCGCCCGATGGTACAATTGAAATCACTGCAATTGATAACAAAGATCGTGTAATTATTGAATTTAAGGATAATGGTATGGGAATTAAAGAAGAAATGATTCCTCATATCTTTGAGAGATTTTATCGTGGTGAAGGTGATCGGAGCCGAGAAAAAGGTGGAAGTGGTCTGGGATTGGCAATTTCTAAGTCTATTATTGAAGCTCATGGTGGTTCCATCCGAGTTGAAAGTGAATATCAAAAGGGTTCTAGCTTTATTATTGAACTTAAGACAGATGCTTAACATCTGTCTTTTTTTATAACTAAGACTTTATCATAAATTAATATATTTCACGTTGATTCCTTAGTATTTAATATGAATTGGTATGGACCTTTACAAAAACAGGATGTTATAAGCGTTAATATGAATTAATTAACATAGAATTAACAATTCTTTAGTTTTAAATTAATACTTGAATTGTATGATACCTGTGCAGATGAAGATAACTGCAAAGGAGAAAACCATGAAAAAAGTATTTGCGGTCTTATTAGCACTCTTCGTTTTAGTTGGTTGTGGTCAAAAATCAGGAACAGGGGATGCAAAACAAATCAAGGTCTATACTCGTGATGGATCATCCGGGACACGTGAAGCATTTGAAAGTATTATTAAACTCGAAGCACTGACAAACAATAGTGCGGAAACATCATCGAATGGTGATATGGCTAAGCAAGTTGGTGCGAGTCCTGCTGGAATCGGATATGTTTCATTAACAACTGATTTTGAAGCAAATGGTATCTTACCAATGGCTTATGAAGGTGTAAAACCAACCATTGAAACAGTAAACAATGGAACCTATAAACTAGCACGTCCATTCAGCTATGTTACCCGTGCACAAGGTGATTTTGGTAATGATAGTAAAGAACAACTTATCGTAGCGTTCCTAGACTATCTCACAAACTCAACTGAAGGATTACAAGTTGTCTTAGCAGCTGGGGGAATTGTTGATACAAGTAAAGGGAAACCTTGGTCAGAGCTTAAAGTAAATCATCCAATCGTTGAACAAGATAATTCTTCAATCACAATTAAAACAGGAGGATCTACTTCAGTAGAGAAAACTCTAAAAGCTGCAGTCGAACAATTTATTCCTCTTGCTGGTAACTTCAAATGGGAACCCAATCATACAGGTTCTGGGGATGGCGCAAAGCGTACAATCGGATCTGAAAAAGAAGGTGCAAACAGTATCGACATTGGATTTGCATCACGTAGTTTCAAAGATGATGAAAAAGTAAGCGAAGGAATGGCTACAGGAGTTTATGCTCAAGATGCAGTAGTCGTTGTTGTTCATAAAGACAACAAAGATTTTACAAACTTTACAGCAAAACAACTCGTAGAAATATTTGGCGGAACAGCAAAAAACTGGAGTGACGTCAAGTAAGCTTAGCATACGCTAAGCTTTTCGCATGAAGAAAGGATTAAGTTTATGAATGAACAGTGGTCAAGTGGTTATCAGAAGCGAAAAAAAATCGTTGATATAATCTTTAGAAGTATTTTTAAATTAGCGGGAATTCTCGCTGCCTCCATGATTGTATTTATCTTCATATTTATCGTTAAAAAGGGGATTTCAGTATTCTTGCCATCTTATGGTCCAGATCAAGTTGATTTGTGGCAATTTCTAACCGGTTTTGTTTGGAGAAATGACCAGCATATCTATGGTGTGTTATTTATTGTAATCAATACTTTAATAACAGCTTTCTTTGCAATGTTAATTGCATTTCCTGTCGGAACATTAACAGCTTTATTTATTGTGAAAATAGCACCTAAACCATTGGATAAAGTTTTAACGACAGTTATCGAATTGCTCGCAGCGATACCATCGGTTGTTTACGGGGTATTTGCATCTGGGATTATCGTTTCATGGGTTGATGGCCTTGCGGCAACGTTTAATTACACAACATTTGGTGGTCGTTCCATGCTTGCGGTTGTTATCTTGTTAGCAATTATGGTTTTACCAACAATGACTTCATTATCCATCGTTGCGATTAAAGCAGTAGACCACAATTTAGAACTTGGTTCTCTTGCTTTAGGAGCCTCAGAAACTCAAACAAACTTTAAGGTTGTTCTTACTTCAGCTAAATCAGGTATCTTTGCTGGACTTATTTTAGGACTAGCTAGGGCTTTTGGAGAAGCCACAGCGGTATCGATGGTGGCTGGTAATAAATCATTGGGTCCAACTTGGAATCCCTTTGATATTACGAGAACACTTACATCTACGATGTTATCAGGGCTTAAAGAAACAACGGGAGTCGATTATGACGTTCGATTCTCAGTAGGGATTGTACTTATGGTAACCATCCTAATTTCCAACTTTGCTATTCATAAGTTGAAGAAGAAAGTGGGGGCTGAAGGACAATGACAAGAAAACGTAAAATTAAAGACGGTATTGCGAAATTCTTTACGTATCTCGCATCTTCCTTCTCGTTAATTGTTTTAGTTGCTATTTTTGCTTTTGTATTCGTAAAAGGTAAAGATACATTAAGTATTGATATGTTACGTAACGATTACTGGTCACAAAATTATCTTGTTGAATGGAGTGAGGCCCCTCAGGGTAAATTCGAAAAACCTGAGTCACTCGGTGATGACGTATACTTTAGTCATAAATTTGGAATTGGATTTAAAGATGTCATCAGTCATGAAAAACAAAGACTGATTGTTGTAGACTATATTGATGCCAAGTCGCCTTTCAATGAATCTGTAAATGCGTCAAAAGGACCAAATTACGGTGAAAAATTGACTATATCTGTCGGAGATCAAGTTGAAAAACTTGAAGGAACTAATGAAACAGGAACGCCTATGTTTGGTGGTGCAATCTTCAGTGATAAATCCGAGTCGCTAGCGATGAAGCTAGACTTCATGGATCATGTTGACTCCTTGTACTTTAAAACACCAGGAGGAGGAATCTGGGGCTCGTTACTGGCTACGTTAATGTTGATTGGTTTATCACTACTATTTGCTTTACCATTGGGAATTTTCGCAGCTGTTTATTTAAATGAAATTGCTGTTCCTAATAAGATGAATAAACTCATTGAACGTTGCATCGAAATGTTGGCAGGTGTCCCAAGTATTATCTTTGGTCTAATGGGAATTGCTGTACTCTACCCAATAACAGCAATGCTGGGAATTGACGGGTTAAGTATTTTACTTGGATCAATGACAATGGCTATTATTCTCTTGCCAGTAATCATTCGATCAGTTCAAGAGTCTCTGATTGTTGTTCCTACAGGCTATCGTATGTCGAGCCTTTCTTTGGGTGCTACTCAAACTCAAACTATCTTCAAGATCATCTTACCTTCCGCATTGCCAGGTATTTTATCGGCAGTTCTACTTGCGGTAAGTAGAGTTATTGGAGAATCTGCTGCTCTTATTTACACGATGGGAACATTTATCAATGATGCTCCGCAAATTGGTAAAGGTGCAACAACGCTTGCTGTTCACATCTGGGCAGTTATGAGTGCAGAACAACCAAATTTCGAGTTAGCATCTGCCATTTCGTTAATTATTTTAGCAATTGTGTTAATATTAAATATATCAGTGAAGTTGTTTACCAAACGACTCAGTAAGAAGTTAGGAGCTTAATATGAATAGTTTTGAAGTCAGTAATGCAGATTTATATTATGGCGATCATCAAGCCTTAAAAAATATAAATATGAATATAAAAAATCGTAAAGTCACCGCTTTTATTGGACCATCTGGTTGCGGTAAATCAACATTTCTAAGATGTTTTAATCGAATGAATGATTTAATTCCTTCATGTCGTATTGAGGGAACCTTCAATTTCAATGGAACAAACATCTATAGTAGTAAAACTGATGTTGTAGAACTAAGAACAAACGTCGGAATGGTTTTTCAACAACCAAACCCATTCCCAATGAGTATTTATGATAACGTTGCTTATGGCCTACGTTGTCAAGGTGTTAAAGATAAGAAGATTTTAGATGAGGTTGTGAAAGAGTCGCTTCAAAAAGCTGCACTTTATGAAGAAGTGAAAGACCGTTTGAATGCTTCTGCATTACGCCTATCTGGTGGACAACAACAACGTCTCTGTATTGCGCGTGCCATTGCTCTTAAACCGGAAGTAATTTTGATGGATGAACCTACTTCAGCATTGGATCCAATCGCTACCGCTAAAATTGAAGAATTAATTGTGGAATTGAAAAAGGACTTCACAATCGTTATCGTTACTCACTCCATGCAACAAGCAGCACGTATCTCTGATATGACAGCATTCTTCTTGCTGGGTGAAGTTATTGAGTATGAAGAAACCAAAAAACTATTCCACACACCAAAAGATAAACGAACCGAAGATTATATTACAGGTCGTTTCGGATAAGGAGGAACTCTATGAGAATCGAAGAAAGAATGGAAGAATACCAAGAAGAAATCTTGGATATGGCGAATCGTGTTCGTAAATCAATGGACATGGCTATTAAAGCATTAATTTCAGGTGATAAAGAGTTAGCATTAGAAGTTATTGAACGTGATGATCACATTAACTATGCTGATGAGAGTATCAATGACAGTGCGGTTGAAATTCTCTCGCTAATGCAACCTGTTGCGAAAGATTTGCGTTGGTTAATAGGTGGCATAAAAATTGCTTCAGACTTAGAACGTATCGGTGATTATTCAAAAAACATTGGTCGTTTTGTTATCAAAAATGATTATCTTGAAACACCTTATGATGAAGAGATTGAGGAAATCGGAAATCTCTTCTTAGAGAACTTTGACGCTGTTGTAGGTGTCTTAAAGAGTCAAGATGTGAAGCAAGCTTATATTGCTGCAGAACTTGATGATCGTCTTGATGATGCATTCAAACGTATTATGAATCGGTTCGCTGATGATACTGATGCAGCACATCGTTTCCCACTTGCCACAACGGGCATTTTAAGAAATATTGAACGAGCAGGGGACCATTCGAAAAATATCTGTGAACAGGTGATTTATATTGTAAAGGGTCAACACATTGATTTTGGGTAAGATTAAACGTCACGATTGTGGCGTTTTTTTATGAGATAGTATTCCAACATGGATCAAAATGCACTTTTTTGTTTTAACTTTCGTTGTTCTATCACATTGTTAAAGATTAATACATCTATAATTTATAGTAATGAATAAGGAGAAAAGTATGAAAAAAACAATAAGTATTACAGTATCTATGAGTTTGCTTTTGTTTTCGTTTAGTAACTATGCTCTTATTAATGCAGAAGAGTCACCATTATTAGATGAACCAACTGCAAATTCTAACACAAACGCTGAGTCCTTAGATAATAAAGATGAACCTTTATCAATCGAAGAGGCTAAGGAACCTGTTGAGGATAAAGAAATTCTCGAACTTGAAATTTCAGAAAACGAATTCGATCAGCTTGAAGATAACGCTATAGTAATTGTAACTTTTGATCCAATGGGTGGAACCATGGATAAAACAGTGTACGAAGTAGATGAAGGTAGCTATCCTTCGCAAGCTTTTTCTTCATATCCCGAACCTAAAAAAGAAGGATTTATTTTTAAAGGGTGGTATGCGGATGAAGAATATAAAGTTGAGATTAGTCAATCAGGCCGCATTACAGAAAATAAAACTTTCTATGCATATTGGGAGAAGGAATTTGACACTTCACTCATTTCGGATGATTTAGTGCAGTATATGATTGATGCAAAAGGATATGAATTGCCATTCAGTGAAGATGATTTGAATTTCGTTTATGATTTTGAAACGCCTTATATTTTCGAAGATAAAGATACCTCTAAATTCGAGTATCGAGAAATTCGTGATTACACAGGTATTGAATACTTTAAAAATGTAAATAAATTAACTGTGAGAATTGATCCTAATACACCAATCACTAATGAGGAGCTACAAGGATTAGCTAAAATGACAAATATTTATGAAGTTGTTTTTGAAGCAAAATTGCCGGAAGATGTAATGAATGCAGATTATTTTGACCAAGATTGGTACATTTCAAAAACATTATCAAGTAAAGAAAATGTCAAAATTTTTGAAGATGAAGTCATTAAAGTTTTGTTGGCTCTATCTTTCAATCCAGTTTTAAGTGGATGGGAAAATCAAGTGCAAATACATTTTGATTACTCTCTAAAGTTCGTTGATATGAGTTTTTTAACCCAGTTGAATCAACGTTCTGAATCGTTTTCATTTGAAATGCAATCTGGAGAAATTGGTACAACATTTTTTGAAAAACCTGAAGTTGAGATAGTCGATGAGAAAGTTTACTACAAAATTGTATTTGATAATCCGTTTATGGTTACATACTTAAATAGTCAAAATAAACTAGTGGTCGACTCTGAAAGTAAATATATGAAAAATGCTGTGTATTCAAGTTATGACTTTGGAAGTTATGATGATTATCCAGATGATTATTACGACGAACTAGATAAACCCCTTATAGTTAGATACTTAGACAGAGATGGAAATTTAATAGAAGGGTTTTCTGATGATATTGATGCTCCAGAGTTCTTTACACGCTATGAAATCTTACTAAGTGAAGCACAGATGGCAGACATGATTCGTCGAAGTAATGATCCTGATTATGAAATGAATACCATGAATTCACCAACAAAAGTTCTTTCGGGTTCTATGGACTACGACATACCCGATGGTGCTGTAGATGAAAATGGAGCAATTCCAGAAGATAATTTCAATACATATTTTAGTTATCAAGTGTTGGTAGATGTCGGGGAATTGGAAATCTTCCATAGAGTTGATTTTGATACGAATGGTGGTTCGTCAATTGACCCGATACTTAATATAAAGAATGGTTCACTAATTGCTGATCAAGGCAATCCAGTAAAACCCGGTTACAAATTTATGGGCTGGTACTTTGATAATGATGATTTCATGATTGATTTTAATTTTGATATGCCAATTACCAGAAACCTAACGCTATATGCTCAATGGGAAGCAACTGATGAGAAATACACTGTAACATATGAAGAAAATGGTGGAACAGAAGTTGCGGATCTTACAGAAGTAGAATCAGGAACGAAACTAACAGAACCTACAACTACGAAAGTGGGCTACGTATTTAAAGGTTGGTACCGAGATACAGGTTTCACAACTGTATGGAACTTTGATATTGATCTTGTTGAATCGGATGTAACACTCTATGCGAAATGGGAAGCAATTCCTGTGTCGTACACAGTTACTTATGAAGAAAATGGCGGAACTGAGGTTGCGGATCTTACAGAAGTAGAATCAGGAACGAAACTAACAGAACCTACAACTACGAAAGTGGGCTACGTATTTAAAGGTTGGTACCGAGATACAGGTTTCACAACTGTATGGAACTTTGATATTGATCTTGTTGAATCGGATGTGACACTTTATGCGAAATGGGAAGCAATTCCTGTGTCGTACACAGTTACTTATGAAGAAAATGGCGGAACTGAGGTTGCGAATCTTACAGAAGTAGAAACAGGAACGAAACTAACAGAACCTACAACTACAAAAGCGGGTTATACATTTAAAGGTTGGTATCGAGATGCTAGTTTCACAACTGTATGGAACTTTGCAGTTGATCTCGTTGAATCAGATGTGACACTCTATGCTAAATGGGAAGCAATCCCTGTGACTTATACAGTGACTTTTGAGGAAAATGGTGGAACAGAGGTCGATGATTTGTTTAAGGTAAGTGCTGGAACATTGTTAATTGAACCAATCACACAACGCGAAGGATTTACGTTCGCAGGTTGGTATAGCGATTCAACATTCTTAACTCAATGGAATTTTACTGTTGATGTTGTTAATTCTGATATTACTCTCTTTGCAAAATGGAATGAAAAATCCATAGATCCAGAAGTTAAACCAGAACCCGAAGTAACAGAACCCGAAACCCCAAAACCAGAAGTTAAACCTGAACCTGTAGAAAAACTTCCGGAAACGGGTGTGGCGGAAAACTCACTTCCAATGGCGGTTGCAGCACTCGGAGGAATGGTTGTCCTTCTTGAGATGATTAAAAAGAAAAAAGATAGTTACGAAAATAAACATTAATGTGAAAAAGTGAGTCATTGAATATCGGTGATTCACTTTTTTTATTGGAGTCATATTATTTAGAGAAAGGACACTTGGGAATAGCGAGTAATTAAAGGGTAATAATAAATAAAATTGTGATATAATGAACACGGAAGTGATGATATGAAAATAAACTATATAAATAACAGCCGTGAACAATCATGGGCTTCTTATAAAAAGTATTTAGAACCAATTCTTGATAAGACATTGACGCTTACGGACACAGACAAAAATGTGGAAGTTAGTGTCGTTTTAGTTCATGACGAGGACATCCATGTTATGAATCGAGATTTTAGAGACATTGATCGTCCGACTGATGTATTAAGTTTTGAAGATCATTCAGTTGAAGATGGCGTTCACATGTTAGGGGACATTGTAATTAGTGTGGATGCAATTCGTCGTCAAGCTGAAGATTATGGACACAGTTTAAAAAGAGAATTCTGTTTTCTTGTAACTCATGGTTACTTACATCTTTTGGGTTATGACCATATGACTCCTGAAGATGAAGCGGAAATGTTTGGGCTTCAAGAAAGGATATTGGATGAAATCGCAAGAAAGTCTCGTTAATCGAACGATAAAAAAATTCCAATGTGCTATTCAAGGTATTATCGCTGGACTAAGATTTGATAAAAGTATCAAAATACAATTTGTATTTGCGATTCTTTCGATTGTCTTTTTCAGTTTTTTTAGAATTACCACAAACGAGTGGCTCTTTGTTCTGTCAGCAATTTTTTTAGTTCTTATTACAGAATTTTTGAACTCAGCAATTGAAGATGTATGTGATCTTGTTGAAAAAAAATATGATTTACATGTTAAAGAGGTTAAAGATATCGCTGCAGGGGCAGTGTTGTTGGCGGCATTATATGCGGTCGTTGTGGCTGTAATTATTGTCGTAGGTCGATTTATTTAAGAAAAGAGGAAATGAATGGAATTTAAGTCAGGATTTATATCAATTGTTGGAAGACCGAATGCAGGAAAATCAACACTTATTAATCAAATTGTAAAGCAAAAAATTGCAATCGTATCTGAAAAAGCACAAACAACTCGCGATGCGATAATTGGTGTGAGAACAGAAGAAGATTATCAAATGATTTTTATTGATACTCCAGGTATTCATAAACCAAAACATGAGTTGGGCGAACGAATGAATAGTGCTTCGTATGCTCACTTTAAAGGTGTAGACATTATTTACTATATTATTGATGGATCACAACCTTTTGGTAAAGGTGATGAATTTGTAATTGAAAAATTAAAGAAAGTTAAGTTGCCTGTGTTTCTTGTTATCAACAAGGCTGACTTAATGGAGAAAGATGAAATGTTACTTAAAATTGCGACATTCTCTGATTTTGAGTTTACAGAAATCATTCCAATTTCTGCACTTCAAGACCAAAATGTTGATCGCTTACTAGATGTAACGTTAGATTATCTTGAAGAAGGAGTAATGTACTATCCAAAAGATCAAGTTAGTGCTTATCCTGAACAATTCATTTATGCTGAGATTATTCGCGAGAAAATTTTAAAACTTACGGAAGAAGAAATCCCACACTCAGTGGCCGTTGCTATTGAAAAGATTGTGAAGAAGGATGGTTCTACTATTATTTCTGCTGTTATCTTTGTAGATAGACCTTCACAAAAAGGAATGATTATTGGTAAACAAG
Source organism: Erysipelothrix inopinata (assembly GCF_014396165.1). GTDB lineage: Bacteria > Bacillota_I > Bacilli_A > Erysipelotrichales > Erysipelotrichaceae > Erysipelothrix > Erysipelothrix inopinata. Next base: position 1,786,306 of record NZ_CP060715.1, on the reverse strand, counting down.
GTCAAATGATTAAGAAAATTGGTATTCTAGCTCGTGAAGAATTAGAAACAATCATGGGTGGGAAAGTCTATCTTGAAACTTATGTTCGCGTTGAGAAAAACTGGCGTAATCGTGCTAAGATGTTAAATCAACTCGGATATATTGAAATTCAATATGAATCCTGATTGTGGTTATGTTCTTGCGGTAGTTCCTTACCGTGAACATGACGCAATGATTACGTTTTTATCCGAGAACCATGGGCTCATGCGATTGATTTTGCCGGGTTACTATAAACCTAAATCAAAACAGGGGAAACTGGGCTTGGAATATTCTTATGTAAAATATGAATCAAAGTTTAATGATAATCAACTGAACCGTATTACAGGTGGTGAACTTCTAGATGGTTATTTAACGAGACGATCAGATTTTGATTGGTTGTTGTATAGTTCTTGTTTAAGTGAGATTACGATTCGTTGTTATGATGAAGAATATCATGACCTGTTCTATGCAATGTTTGCAAAGGGTTTAAGAGATACATCTCAAGTTATTACTTTAATTGAGCTTGTAAAAAACATCATTGAAATTCAAGGGATTACGCCAGATGTCACGGGTTGTGTTATCTGCGGTAGTTCGCTGATTTCGCAATTCTCAGTTGAGCAAGGTGGGTATCTTTGCCAACAACATGTAAGAAACCATCGACATAATCAAAAAGAGTTGTTAATAGCCTTGAAAGGTCTATTTACACGGGAATCTATTCGTGATTATCTAGAAGAAATAGACGCTAAACAAGTACTATCAGTACTGATTGATTATTTGGAATATCATGGAGATTATAAATTTAATAGTTGGAAACTAATTTCTAATGTATAATAGAGAAAGTATATGAGAAGGTGAGAGAAAATGGTAAAGAAATATGAATTTGAAACAATTGTCAATCATGTAAGACAGACAGGTTTTGTATTCCAAGGAAGCGAGATTTATGGAGGTCTTGCTAACACATGGGATTTCGGACCTTTAGGAATTGAATTAAAGGAAAATGTTAAGAAGTTATGGTGGCAATCATTTGTATCCCGTAACCCTTATAACGTTGGGATTCAGTCTGCAATTTTAATGAACCCAAGTGTTTGGAAAGCAAGTGGACACTTAGATACGTTTAATGATCCATTGATGGATTGTCGTCAATGTAAAACACGTCATCGTGCAGATAAATTAATTGAAGAATTTTCAGGGAACACTGTTAATGCAGGTGTTATGACAAATGAAGAAATGGAAAGCTACATTGCTGAACATAAAATTCCATGTCCTAACTGTGGTGGTCATGATTTCACATCAATTAGACAGTTTAATTTGATGTTTAAAACATTCCAAGGTGTTACCGAAGATAATACGAATGCAATTTATTTACGTCCTGAAACCGCTCAAGGTATGTTTGTAAACTATCGTAATGTTCAACGCACGATGCGTAAGAAGTTACCATTTGGTATTGCTCAAATTGGTAAGTCATTCCGTAATGAAATCACACCAGGTCAATTCATCTTTAGAACACGTGAATTTGAACAAATGGAGCTTGAATTCTTTGTTAAACCAGGTGAAGATTTAAAATGGTATGAATACTGGAAAGATTTTGCAATGAATTGGCTAATTGATTTAGGCATTGATTCAGAAAACTTGATTTTGCGTGAACATGATGCTGAAGAGCTATCTCACTATTCAACAGGTACAAGTGATATCGAATATCGTTTCCCATGGGGATTTGATGAATTATGGGGTATTGCAGACCGTACTGACTATGACCTTAAACAACATCAAATTCATTCGAAAGTTAATATGGAGTACTTAGATCCAGAAACAAATGAAAAATATATTCCTTATTGTGTTGAACCATCATTAGGGGTTGAACGTCTCATGTTAGCATTGATTTGTGAAGCATATGATGAAGAAGAACTTGAAAACGATTCACGTATCGTTATGCGATTTGCACCGAAAGTAGCTCCTGTACAAGTATGTATCTTACCATTGTCTAAAAAGCTATCTGACAAAGGGCAAGAAGTCCTTGGTGAGTTTATGGGCGAATTTGCATGCGATTATGACGAAAGCGGAAGCATCGGCAAACGATACCGTCGTCAAGATGCGATTGGAACACCATTTGTTATCACAGTAGACTTTGATTCTCTTGAAGATAACACTGTAACACTTCGTTACCGTGACTCAATGGAACAAGTTCGTGTAACAATTGAAGAAGCAAAAGATATTATTACAAAAGCAATTAATGGGTGATGAAAAATGAGGCGATTGCCAGAAAGTTTAATTAATGACATTCGCTCTAAAACGGATGTTGTTGACGTTGTATCACGTTATATCTCATTATCAAAAAAGGGCAAAAACTATGTTGGTGTTTGTCCTTTTCACGATGATCATGATCCGTCAATGTCTGTCTCTCCAGATCGGCAAATATATAAATGCTTTGTTTGTGGAGCGGGCGGCAATGTTTTTACTTTTATCCAAGATTATGAAAAAGTGAATTTTATTGATGCAGTATTAAAAACAGCAACGTATGCAAATATTGATGTGAGTGAATACGAATCAATAGAGACAAAACCTGTTGACGAAGAAAAAGAAAAGTTATTAGAAGCCATGGATGAGGCGCAAAAATTTACGTCGTTCCAACTTTTTACTAAAGAAGGGCAACGCGGATTAAGTGCGATTCGTGAACGTGGTTATGATGACGCATTAATTAAAGAATTCGGAATTGGCGTTGTTTATGATAATTTTCAGCTTACTAAATTTCTGAAAGCAAAAGGGTTTGATGATGAAACGTTAATTGCGTGTGATTTGGCGCGCCTTAATGATCGTGGCGTTATGGATGTATTCTATGATCGTATTATGTTTCCAATTCATAATAGATATGGTCAAGTTATCGCGTTTAGCGCGCGTGCTTTAGATAACAATAACTCTGTTAAATATATCAACAGTAGTGAGACTAAGCTTTATGTTAAGGGGAAAACTGTTTACAACTTTCACCGTGCTAAAGATGTAGCTCGTAAACAGGGGTTTATCATCTTATCAGAAGGTGTCACGGATACCATTGCTTTTACTAAGATTGGTTTCCCGAATGTTGCTTCATTACTCGGAGTAGCATGTACTCCAGACCAAATTCGTCTTATTAAGGAATGCAGTCATAATATTGTTTTAGCATTCGATGGTGACCGTGCTGGACTCGAGGCAACATATCAGATAGGAACGAAATTAAGAAATGAACAATGTAATATCACAGTATGGTATAATGATAGTGGTCTCGACCCCGATGAAGCAGTTCGTAAAAACGGGAAAGACGCAGTAAGACGTGGAATAGATGATAGAATCCATTGGCTTGATTTTTTAATGAGCTATGCGATTGGCCAATACGGCCTTGATTCATTTGAAAAACGCAAACATGTCGTCGAATTTATGCTCAAACATCTGGGTCAAGAGGACGAACTTGAACAAAGTTATTATTTAAAGAAACTTGCAGACAAAACAGGTTTCGAGTATAGCGTCTTGTCGCAACAACTTGTTCATAAAACGGACCAACCTGAAATTGTGCAACGAACAATTGTCGAGAACATGAATCAATTTAACATAAGCATCCCTGAAAGATCCATATTAAAATATATGATGTTATCGAAAGAAGCTGCATATATATATCGAGATCAATTAGGATTTCTGATATCGGATTTAGCAACTGATTTTGCGTTGATTCTATTAGATCAATATCGTAATCAACAAGAAATTGCCATTGCCGATATTTTATCTTTGGATGTGAATGACAAATTGAAAAAGTTCGCAATTGAATTGGAAGAGGATGAACTGATTGATCGATATAACAAAGAAGGGTTATATCAAAATATTGAATTAGTGAAGAAACGTTTGGTAACGATGAATGTTAATGCGTATCGAAACCAAATAAGAGAGCAAGTTACGATTGATGATCAAATTGAATTATTTGAACAAGCAATCAAAACGATGAGAACGAATAAAAAGGAGAACATGAATGGCGAAAAAGATTAAAACTTTAGAAGAAGTAAAAGAGGAGTTTTTAAAACAGTCTGAGAAAGATCAACGTTTACTTAATGAATATGTTGAGAAAGCAATTGATCACTTGAATTTATCTGATGATGAATCAGAAGAACTCTTCAATTGGTTTTCAGATAATAATATTATCTTAGTTGATGAAGAGGATGACATTGAAGAAGAAGTTCTTCTTGATGACGAAGATGCATTGGAAGACGATGCGCTTTTAGATGATGATGCTGTTGATGGAGATGTTCCTTTTGATGACTCCATGAATAAGGTTGATTTAAGTTCCTATGAAAATGAACTCACATCCGCTAACCTTGTACGTATCAATGATCCAGTGAAAATGTACTTGAAGGAAATTGGTCGTGTTAATCTTCTTGATCCTAAAGACGAACCTGAAATTGCACGTCGACTTCAAGAGGGTGAACAAGCGAAAGAATTGATTATAAATCTCTATCGTGAGCATCTTGCAGCAGATGTTGATGATGAAGAATTTGAGATAATTATGCAAGAGTTGAAGATTGAAGATATCTTTGACATTCTTCAAGACCATTTCCAAGATGATGAATCAAACCTTGCTTATGTTGACAACTGTATTGATACATACTTTGATGGACAAGAAGCACGTCGTATCTTAATTTCAGCTAACTTACGTCTTGTTGTTTCAATTGCTAAGAAATATGTTGGACGTGGTATGTTATTCCTTGACTTGATCCAAGAAGGTAATATGGGTCTTGTTAAAGCTGTTGAAAAATTCGATTATACGAAAGGATTCAAATTCTCAACTTATGCAACATGGTGGATTCGTCAAGCAATCACACGTGCAATTGCTGACCAAGCTCGTACAATTCGTATCCCAGTTCACATGGTTGAAACAATTAATAAATTGACTCGTGTGCAACGTTCATTAGTTCAAACACTTGGACGTGAACCGACTGCAGAAGAAATTGCAGCTGAGATGGAAGGCATCACACCTGAAAAAGTTCGTGAAATTCAAAAGATTGCTTTAGATCCAGTTTCATTGGAAACACCAATTGGTGAAGAAGATGATTCTCATTTAGGAGACTTTATCGAAGATAAAGATGCAATGTCACCAGATGAGTATGCAAACAATCAATTACTCAAAGAAGAAATTAACATGGTGTTAGAAGGCCTTACTGAACGTGAAGAGAAAGTATTGCGTCTTCGTTTCGGACTTGAAGATGGTAGAACACGCACTCTTGAAGAAGTTGGTAAAGAGTTTAATGTTACACGTGAACGTATTCGTCAAATCGAAGCGAAAGCATTACGAAAACTTAAACATCCTACACGCTCAAAACGTCTTCGTGACTTCGTAGACAAACGATAATGATTCAGTTATCAAAAAGATTAATGGCAATTCATGATTTAATCCCGCAAAATGCAATTCTTGCTGATGTGGGAACTGATCATGGGTTGTTGATTGCAAAAAGTATTGAAAGTGGTAAGGTTCGTAAAGCCTATGGATTGGATATTGCGAAATTGCCCTTGAGTCAAGCTCAAAAGAATATTGCTAAGTACGATTTGAATGATTGTGTTGAATTACAATTGCGAAATGGCTTAGAGGGGTTTGAGGGCGATGCTGATTGCTTTGTAATTGCGGGTATGGGTGCTGAAACAATTTGGGATATTATTTTGGGATATACATTTGATAAAAACGATTTGATAATTATTCAATCAAATACTAAGAATCCTTGGTTACGTCAAAAATTAAGTGGTGCAGGCTTTGAAATTGAAGATGAGCTATTTATGTTTGATCGTACGATTCCTACTTTTATTATTAAAGTTAGTTATAGCCAAAATGAACGAATCCTAACTGATCAAGAACAAATAATTGGTCCCATTTTATCACGTAATAAAGATGTGGAATACATTAAGCATCTGCAACAACGACGTGATAAATTACAAACAATAAAACAACATGATGAAAACCTTAGTCATGAATTCAATGTGATACAAACGTATTTAGAAGGAAGTGGTGCTCATGAATGAACTATCACAAAAGTTATTTGAAAAAAATAATTTCGTTGAGTTAACTTCGGTACAAGAAAAAGTATTGAAGGAAATTAAAACAAATCGAGATTTAATTGTTAAATCCGATACCGGAACAGGGAAAACACATGCTTTTTTGTTCGCAATTTTAGAAAAAATTAATCCAGACTTAAACCAAACACAGGCTTTAATTCTAGCGCCAACTCGTGAACTTGCGATGCAAATAAATAATTTTGCGCGTGATATTATCGAAGTTGAACCCAAAATTTCAATTGAACTTGCAATTGGTGGGATGGATAACAAACGTCTTGAGTCTAAAATGGCAAAACAACCTCATATCTTAATAACAACACCTGGTAAATTCATTGATATTTTAAGTTGGAATGTACTTCGTGTTGATACAATTAAGGTATGTATTATCGATGAAACAGATATGATGTTAGACTACGGATTTATTGATGAAGTTGATACCATCGCATCGCGATTGCTAACTGAAACTACCTTTATGCTTTTCTCAGCAACAATCCCATCGGGATTAAGAAGTTTTATTAAAAAATACCTTCATCATCCGATTGAAATTGTTTCTACGGAAGAAAAACTTAAACCTAGAATCGAACATATATTAGTAAACAGGCGCCACCGTAATAGTGAAGAAGCTGTATTAGATATCTTATCAGTTATCAATCCGCTTCTAGTTATTATCTTTACCAATACAAAGACAGAAGCTGTTGAAATTGCGAGATACTTACGTGATTATGGTATCGACTGCGTTGAAATCCATGGAGATGTTGATGACCGTGGTCGTAAACAAGTTATGTCACGAATTCATAGTAAGAAAGTTCAATACATCGTTGCAACAGACCTAGCTGCTCGTGGTATTGACTTACCAGAGATTAGTCATGTTATTAATGTTGGACTTCCAACACATGATTTATCATTCTATACACACCGTTCTGGTCGTACAGGGCGTTCTGGTCGTGAAGGATACTGTATCTCTATTGTAGGTCCTAAAGATCAAAATTCTGTCTCAAAATTGATGAAGAGTAATGTTGTATTCAATTATATGAAAATTGAAAAAGGGACCTTGGTTCCGGCACGTCCTTTCTACAATATTGAGAAACGCACGAAAAAAGTCGATCCTGAAGTTGCTCAAATCTTAAATCGTAAAAAGATTAAAGTTAAACCTGGATACAAAGTGAAACGTAAACGTGAGATTGATGATATGATGTCACGTAAGAAACGTGCAATGATTCGTGAAGAAATCAGACTTCAGAAAAAAGAAAGAGCTAAAGCAAAACAAAAAGAACGAGAAATGTAAAACGGAGGTGAGTCATGAATTTCCTTAAAAATAAAAATCGTGTTAAAGACTATTCAGGAAGTAGTGAACACCTTAAAAAGAAAATGGATGTTGAGAAACTTATAAATTACAGACTGAAGATTCTAATGGGGATTATCATGATCCTTGTTGGAATTCTAGTTTGGCGTTTATATCAAGTTCAAATTGTTCAAGCAGAACATTTTGCAGATCTTCGAGAAAAATATACGACACCACCTATAAAAGGTAATGTTATGCGTGGTGAATTCCATGATAGAAATGGTAAAGTACTTGTTTCTAATAGAACGATTAATACCATTGTTTATGATCCTATTAAGTCAATGGATTATGACGCTAAAATGGAGTTGGGAATGCATTTTGCAAATGCATTTCCGGTTGAAGAAAAACTCAATGAGTATGATCTCAAAACACTTTGGTTGCGTGAAAACAAACTTGGTAAAGAGCTATTAACAGATGAAGAAAATGAACTCTTCAAAAAGGGGAGTTTGAAAGAATCAGAAGCTGAAAAATTGAAACGAGAACGAATTACTGAGGAAATGATTAATTCTTTGAGTTCTGAAAAGAGAAAAGCTTTTAATATCGTTTCTAAAATGGAAAATATTCAGATGGGTCAATCTGCATTAATTATGGAAGAAGTTACGAATGAACAGATTGCATACCTTGCAGAACATGCTAATGAATTTCCTGGATTCTCACATCGAATTCGATATGAACGAGAACATAACGAAGAAATTAACTTAGAAACCATCTTCGGTGGTGTTGGAGATATTCCATATGAGAAACTCGATTACTTTATTTCTAGCGGTTATGCAAAAGACGCTGAAGTTGGAGTCTATGGATTAGAGTATCAATATGAACGCTTACTTTCTGGCGTTGATGTGGAATATGAAAAGAATGGTAGCAAAATTGAAGTCAGCGAAAAGAAACCAGGTCAAAAAGGATTTGATCTCGTAACTGCAATTGACTTTGATTTGCAAAAATATGTTGAAAGTGAATCGGAAGCACTTCTAAGAAGTATGGAAGGTATTGCTGACCGGAAAAATATGGACCAAATTCAAGTCGTTGTTTCTGATCCGAATACAGGAGATATTCTCGCATTTTCTGCAGTTACACGAGGCAGTGATGGTAATTATTTCAATGATCCGCAACGTATCATGTTAAATGCTTTCCCACTCGGTTCAACCGTTAAGGGAGCTACTGTTTACATGGGACTTAACGAGGGTGTCATGAAACATGGTCAGGCGATTATGGATACGCCTATGACGATTGCAGGAACTCCTGCACGTGTCTCGTATCGTAACCTTGGTATGGTAGATGATGTGTCATCTTTAAAACTCTCAAGTAATATTTATATGTTCTATGTTGCAATTGGTTTAGGAAATACAACTTACGTTCCCAATGGACCGCTAGTTTTCCCAGATCCAATAAAAACTTATGGAACTATGCGAGATTACTATAGCCAATTTGGTTTAGGTGTTAAAACTCAAGTTGACTATCCTCGTGAAGAAATTGGATTTAAAGGTTCAACGAATAACTCGGGTACATTACTCGAATTTGCTATTGGCCAATTTGATAACTACAATGCGCTTCAATTAAATCAATATATTTCAACCATTGCGAATGGTGGATATCGAATGAAACCTCGCTTTGTAACCGAAGCTCAAAATCATGATACTAAAGAAACTGTTTATCAAAACAATGTTGAAGTATTAAATGTATTAGAAAATCCGGAGGCATTGTCACATGTTCGTGAAGGAATGAGACAGTGTGCTGCAACAGGAAACTGTACTGACATCAACCGTCTGGGATTCCCAGTTGCTGCGAAAACAGGTACCGCTCAAGATTCGAATGGATTGCGTAATTCAACCTTCGTTGCATTTGCTCCGTTTGATTCGCCAAAGGTAGCTGTGAGCTGTGTTGCTCCAAATGCTTATCCAGATCGTGGAACAGGATATGCGTTATTAAATGTTTGTGGTCCACTTACAACAAAAGTAATAGATTACTATATGAAAGATAATTAATTTATGCTATAATGACATAGCTTATTAAGTACGGAGGTAAACCATGAGAACTCAAGTTATTTTAAAATGTGCTGAATGTGGTGAAGAAAACTACTACACATCACGTAATAAAAAAGTTCAATTAGAACGTATGGAAGTCACAAAATACTGCCCACGTGACAAAAAACATACACTACACAAAGAGAAAAAATAAGCCTAGTATAGGCTTTTTTTCTATTGATATGAAAATAACATATCGTACGTTAGGGTTTGCAGCTACCAACACATACTACATTGAGAAAGACAATGAAGTTATCGTTGTTGATCCGTGTTTAGATCCTAATCGTGATGCGACACGATTGCTACAACCATTAAAGGGCAAAGAGGTTATAGCAGTATTAATTACACATGGTCATTTTGATCATATTTCTGGTATCGATGCAGTAGTTGATAAATTCAATTGTCCTGTTTATATGTACCATGAAGAAATACATTACCTTAAAAATCCTCGAGTTAACCTATCCAATCAAATTCCGGAAGAGTATATTATCGAAGCAGAGGTAACACCAATCCATTTAGAACCATTGAATATTGGATCTTTTGATTTTGATGTTATCAAGACACCAGGTCATACAAGTGGGTCAATTAGTTATGTTTTGGATAATCATGTATTTGATGGTGATTTCATCTTTGAAGAATCTGTGGGTAGGACAGACTTGCCTACAGGAAGTATGAATGCTTTGAATGAAGCAATTCGCGAATTTGTTGATACTTATAAAGATGACATGATCATATTATATCCAGGCCATGGTAATACAACAACCTTGGATGAAGAAATAAAACGTAATTATTATGTTAAGCAAGCACTAAAATGAAATCACTTCGGTGATTTTTTTTTAGGTTTCATGAAGAATCATTCATAGTTGTTAACATGGAACAATTACATTTAGAATTTAACAATCTTTTGAATTTAGCTATTAGTAAATGCTGTACTGATATTCATATCACAATGGACTCGAAATCTCAAAAGATTGTTTTGAGAAGACATAAATTGTTAATTACCGACTTTAAATCAAAAGATATTGATGCATTATTCCAATATATTAAGTTTTACTCAAAAGTCAGTTTAACTGATCGTTTCCGCCCTCAAACAGTTGTATTTTCCTACTGTATTAATTCCTTTGACTATCAGTTTCGTTTTGCATGTATAGAAACCAACAACATCCAAACGGGGGTGATACGAGTTTTGAATATGAATCGAATTGATTCTATACAAAGTTCCATAAATAGCGCCGAGGATAGAGTCAAGATAACCAAGCTTTTTGAATCGAATAGTGGCATCATATTGTTTTGTGGCTCAACCGGTAGTGGTAAGTCTACAACGTTATTTAATGTTGTTTCCAGTCTTGAAAGTAAACAAATATATACATTAGAGAATCCAATTGAGCGTATTAATGATTCTTGGGTTCAAGTTGAAGTTAATGATTTGTTAACGTATTCGGAAGGGATTACGCAACTACTAAGACATGATCCAGATATTATTGTTCTTGGAGAAATCAGAACCGAAGAAGACATCCGGCAATGCATACGATGTGGTCTGTCGGGGCACTTAGTCGCATCAACAATCCATAGTGGAGAACTCGATCAAGTGATACGGCGTCTCACTGAGTTAGATACAAGTATTGATGATTTAGAAATGTTGCTTCAAGGAATCATATTTCAAGAAATGAAAAGAGAGGGTAACGACGTACACATTAAATACAAAATTAAAAATCAAAGAGAAATTAAAAAACTACTTCAAAAGAAATGAAGTAAATAATAAACTTGAACGAATAAAATTTGATTTGGAGCATGAAATATCGTGGCATGATATCATGTTTAAATATTCAATTAATAACCAGAGTCTTGAATCGTTTATGAAAGATATATTTGATTTTTATTGTTCTTCTACGATATCTGCTCCCAGCAACATTGAGCTTTACTTAGTGTTACATAGAGATAAGAAAACAAGAATTCGAAATATTGGTCTGAAACTCGCGTACCCGCTTTTTCTCTGGTTTGTGGCTATTTTGTTTTCATTGTTTTATTGCTTGTATTTTTCTAAAGTACTAATAGGTTTCTTAAACGATTTTGGTGTTAACCCCACTATAATTTATACGTATAGATTAATCTCTGGTGGTGTAATTGGGATATGTTTGATTGTTATTTTTGCTGTCTTCGTAGGTTTCTATATTTATTCTAAAGTGGACTTGAGGATAAGTTTCTTGCTCAAGTATCAACATAAAGGAATCGGAAAATATTTTAATGAATTGATATCTTACCAATTCATTAAAATAGTTACAATTTATCTTGCCTATTCTTTGTCAATCCAAGATGTATTAAAAGAAATTATGGAAATGACGCGTAAAACTTCTCAATTTTGGGTAGCGTCATCAATACGTAATGATTTAATCAATGGGAAATCTCTGGAAAGAAGTATTCAAAATTCTTACTTAAATAAAGAGGCGCAAAATACTCTAAATCTAATCCAGATTGATTATGAAAATTGCTCATTTCAAAATCATCTTGCAGTAATGGAAGAAGATATTCAGCAAAGTGAGAAGGTAATAATAAGATGGATAAAATTTCTGAGCTATTTATCAATATTTGTATCCGTTGTTCTGTTTTATCTAAGTTTATTGGTTCCGCTGAAAATAATGGAGGGGTTATGATGAAGCGTGGTTTTACTCTAATGGAAATGGTTCTTGTGGTATCGGTAATTGTTATTCTATTTCTATTAACAATTCCAAATATTCAAAAAACCATTCATGTTGTGAATGATAAAGGGTGTGATGCTCAATTGAAAGTTGTGGATGCTGCAATCTTGCAATGGCGATTGCAAAATGACTCGATTCCAATCAGCATGTCCCAGCTTGTAGAAGGTGGTTTTTTATCTGATAGACAGTGTTATTGTGGGGATGGTTCGAAGATTAATGTTCTGAATGGCCAAGCAGTACATGAGTAAGAAAGGTTTTACATTATTAGAGATGATGACAGTCCTCTTTGTGATTGGCGTTCTTATGATGCTTTGTTTATTATCGATTCATATATATGTTAGTACTGATCCCACTTCAAAACTTCACTATTTACAACTAAAAGCGATGTATGAACGTAAATCGCAAATCCATTCCACATCACTTTGGTTTAATAAAAATGGCAACGTTAATCATGCCCAAAGTATTCTTACAAATGGTTATAGTTGTACGATTCAACTCGGATTTGGACGGTTTAATTGTGAAAAAAGGTAGCTTAATCATTGAGGTGATGTTATCGCTGTTAGTTTTGGGTGTTATCGTATTTACTCTAGGGGGTTTGTATCATTAAAAAAATAGGGTTTACACTTGTCGAAGTGCTACTCTGCCTTCTATCTATTCCGATAATATTGACTATCGAGCTTGGGATATTAAATGTGATGGTCAATCATAAGATTGAGATGGTTAATCAAGAGGATATTTTTGATGTTCAATTCCAGCAATTGGTTCAAAGATCTCATTTGGTTGGATGTAGTGAATCGGTGCTAACAATTAGCAATGAACAGAGAAAGTTTGAAATTTATTTTGATCGCAACCGGATTGTAAAAAGTCCTGGATATGAAATCCTACTTGAAAATGTTGAATCAATATATTTTGATGAAAGTTGTGACATTCATTATGAAATGGGAAAATAATCGCGAAGGAATTATTCTAATAAGTGTGCTTGTATTCTTCTTATCATTTATATTGTGGCATGCAGATGTTATTGCAAACCGCATGATGTACCATGAAAGTCAGTTCTATCTCGATACAATTAGAAGTTCTTTAGAAATTGAAGAAATAGTTCTAAATCACTTTCGAGAATCTGAAGAACCTCTATTTTTATATACCCATAAATCGTGGGTGACAGCCTCTAAAGACGCGGATAAATTATATCTTTTTGTCGATGGGGCTATCTCAATTGATAACGTCTATGATATAATTGATGATGGAAGTTATAAATTGAACTAATGGAGGTCAAACGTATGATTCAATCAAATGATTTACGATCAGGTATGTCAATAATTTATGAAGGAAATTTATATCAAGTTATTGATACATCACACAATAAAACAGCTCAACGTCAAATGATTATTAAAGCTAAAGTTAGAAATATGAGATCAGGTTCTGTTACAGAGTTAACGCTTATTGGTGGAGACAAGTTAGAACAAGCTCACATTGAAAAACGACCAATGCAATATCTATATGATGGTGGCGATGTTCTCGTTTTCATGGATGGCGAAACATATGAACAAATTGAAATCGCTAAAGATAAATTAGAATGGGAACTAAACTTCATGAAAGAAAATGCAGACGTCACAATAGTGCTCTACGAATCAGAAGTTTTAGGACTCAACTTACCAGAAAAAGTATCACTCGTTGTTACAGAGGCTGAACCAGCAGTTAAAGGTGATACAGCTACAAATGCTCAAAAAAATGCAGTTCTTGAAACAGGATATGAAATTCGTGTTCCATTATTCATCTCTGAAGGTGAAGTTGTTGTTATCAATACAACGGATGGTAAATACTCAGGACGTGCTAACTAAACCGCTACCGCGGTTTTTTTTATGTGATATTTCAGATAAATTGTCACAAACTAGTTCCCTTAAGTCTTAAATATAAGTGCAAGATGATTGAATTAGAATACTCTCTAAGCATATAAAGGTTTAATCATGGACATTACAGGGCTCTTTCTTTATAATTGAGGTGTACTTCAGGGCAGGGTGAAATTCCCGATCGGCGGTAAACCCCGCGAACCACAAAGGTTGAATCGTTGTAATTACGATGGCGACAGTTAAAGTCTGGATGAAAGAAGTTTTTTTTCGTGCCTTGAGGATTATTATTGATTCACAAGGAGGAAAAATGATGAAGAATAATAAGACTCGTAAAATGGTATACATTGCTTTTTTAAGTGCAATGTCAGCGGTGCTCTTTATGTTTGAGTTCCCGATTATGCCACCATTACAAATGGATTTAAGTGATTTACCTGTAATAATAGCAACAGTTACAATGGGATGGATTCCTGGGATATGTGTTGCACTATTGAAAAATTTATTACATATAATCTTTATATCAAAAAACCCAATGATTGCAGGAGAGATTGCAAACTTCTTATATGCTGTTTGTATCCTTGCTCCATTCGCAATTTATAAACCACAACTAAAACACGGATTTAACAAAATAGTTTTCGCAGCGATATCAGTAGTTTTAGCTGCTGTAGTTATGAATGTATTAAACTACTATATTACTTTCCCTCTATTCCATTTAAGTAAAAATGGTGCTTGGGAAATCTTGTTTGCGACCTATTTTCCCTTTAATCTTGTTAAGGGAGGCATTTTATTCGCCTTATACTACCTTATTGAACCATATTTACATAGAATCAAGTTATAATTCTATGCTATAATTGATTCAAGGAGTGGTAAAAAATTATGAAATCTCGTGTACAAAAAAATCAAGTTTTACATGATCAACTTGCTACTGATTTAGAGAGTGATGTTGTTAATTCAGATTTATCTCATTTTGCAGACCGACTCAATCAAATTGATTCACAGTTTGATACGATAAAAACCAATGATAATCGTTCTTACGATTTTTCGCATGCTCGTGATAACAAAGAAGAGTTTGAGCGTACTGAAGAAAAAGCAGTTCAAAACTTTGATACCTTTGAAAGTGCGTATCTTAAAGACTTCCTTGACGAAGTGAAAGAGTATAACGTTAAAAAAGGTTATCGTAAAGTTGATGATACTCAATCTAACATTATTGAAGAACTTAACATTTCTCCTGAAATGGTTCGTCCTTTTAATGATGAAGAAATCAAGTCAGTGCTACAACAGGTTGATCCTGAGCTTAAAGATGAAATAGAAATTGAAGATGTAGAGGAATCAATTGAAGCAACTCAAATTTATAGAAGTGATGCTTTAGTTGAATCAACACAACCAGAGTCTACATTAGAAGAAACAATTGCTATGGCAATTCGTGATGTAGATAATGAAATTTCAGAATCTGATGAAGATGATTTTGTAGAAGAAATTATTATTTCTAAAGCAGAAGAACCAGTAGTAGAATCAAGTGTTAATATTCTATCAGAATCTTCACTTGAGGGTGATCTTGAAGATGAAGATATCATGGTATTCGATGATGAACGATTTAGAAAAGAATTATTAAGTCAAACACAAACATTACAACACAAAATCATTGATCAAGAACGTAGTCTTGATGAAATGAACGAAACAATGGTTCGTACGAACCGTTTAATGAATGTAGTGTTATCGTTATTGTTTATTGCGATTGCGGTAGTTGTAGTGCTTATTTGGAAAAGTTTTTAATTAAATGAGGTGATTGGTGTGTTTAATATAGCAATAGATGGCCCGAGTGCCTCTGGTAAAAGTACCATTGCTAAGCGATTAGCAAAAGAATTAGGATTTACACATATTGATACCGGTGCGATGTATCGTGCAGTAGGTTATTACTGTTTAACCAATGGTGTTGATTTGGATGATGAAAAAGAGTGCGTGTTAGCTGCAAATAATATTGATTTAAACTTAAAGACTGATGGTTCAGTCTTTGTTAATGGAGAAGACGTATCAAGTCTAATCAGAAATGATAAGGTTTCATATGCTGCTTCCAAGGTATCAAAGTTTGCAGGTGTACGCCAGAAATTAGTAGATATGCAACGCAAGATTGCGTCGAAAAAGGGATATGTATTAGACGGTCGTGATATCACGTCTGTAGTACTTCCAGATGCTGAAGTAAAAGTATATCAAACAGCTGATGTATCAGTTCGTGCGAAACGTCGTTATGACGAAATGATTAATTCTGGAATGAAAGTTGATTTTGATGAAATTTATGATGATCTTGTTGAACGAGATTACCGAGATATGAATCGTAGTGAATCTCCACTAATCAAAGTTGATGATGCATTGGAAATTAATACAACTTACCTCGAAATTGATGATGTTGTAAATTTAGTAAAAGAGTATATAGAGAGTAGGGGTTTAAATGATTGATGGTGTCGTAGCAATCGTTGGCCGTCCAAATGTTGGGAAGTCTTCTTTATTTAATCGTATTATGGGCGATAGAATTTCAATTGTTCATGAAGAAGCGGGTGTGACTCGTGATCGATTATATGGAGCAACAACATGGCTAACAAAAAATTTGAGATTTATTGATACAGGTGGTATTCAGCTTGAGGATCAAAACTTTGCTGAAGAAATTCAAGTTCAAGTTGAAATCGCAATTGAAGAAGCAGATATGGTTCTTTTTGTAGTAAGTGCAATGGATGGCTTAACTAATGATGATCAATATATTGCGCGTCTTCTTCGTGCTTCAAACAAACCTGTTATTGTTGTCGCAAATAAAGTAGATGATATGCAGTTTAAAGCAGACATCTATGAATTTTATGCATTAGGATATGAAGAACCTATTGCAGTAAGTAGTGAACATGGAATTGGTATTGGTGATCTTTTAGACCAAGTAATTCAAAATTTACCTGAAGAAGGATTAAAACAATACAATGAAGAGTTGAGCTTTAGTGTGATTGGTCGACCTAATGTTGGGAAATCATCACTTGTAAATGCATTACTGAATCAAGATCGTGTAATTGTATCGGACATTGAAGGTACAACACGAGACGCAATTGATACTCCGTTTAGATATAACAATCAAGATTATGTTGTTATTGACACTGCGGGTATTCGTAAGCGTGGTAAAATTTATGAAGAAGTTGAAAAATATTCAATTATTCGCTCCATGGCTGCCATTGAACGTTCGGACGTTATCTTGTTCTTAATTGATGGTGAAGCGGGTATTCGTGCTCAAGATAAGCATGTTGTTGGTTACGCACATGAGGCAGGAAAACCAATCATTATTGTCTTTAACAAATGGGATACAGTGGATACTGAAGAAACATCGATGGATGATATGCGTAAGTTAATTGAAACTGAGTTTTCATATTTATCATATGCTCCAATCGTCTTTGTATCGGCTCTAACTAAGAAGCGTGTTCACACTATTTTACCGCTTGTTCAAGAAGTTTATGCAAACAGTCAAAGACGTATTGGTACGAGTGTTATCAATGAGGTTATTTATGATGCAGCAATGCTAACACCGCCACCTACACGTCACGGTAAGCAATTAAAGATTCTTTATGCTTCTCAAGTCAGTGTTGCGCCACCAACGTTTGTAATTTTTGTGAATGATCCGGAAATATTCCATTTCTCATACAAACGTTATTTAGAGAATTCATTACGTAGAGCGTTTGATTTTACTGGAACGCCGATTCACATTATTGTAAGAAAAAGAGGTGCTTAATATGATTGGAGTTGTAGGTTCTGGTAGTTGGGGTACAGCTCTTGCTCAAGTGCTTGCTGACAACCATAATGACGTCATTATTTGGGGCCGTCAGGCTTCTGAAATTGATGATATTAACCTTAAACATCAAAACTCTAAGTATTTTGGTGATACATTAATTAATGAAAATTTGAAAGCAACTTTGAATTTTGAAGATCTAAAAGAGTGTTCAACGATATTATTGGCTGTTCCAACAGGCGCAGTTGAGTCAGTTTCGTTAAAGCTAAATGAAATTTTGGTGAAACCAACTATCATAATTAACGTTGCAAAGGGGTTCCATCCTACTACACATGAGCTCTTATCAGAGGTTATTAAACGTAGTGTTGACCCTGATAAATTTGCAGGTGTGGTGAGTCTAATTGGCCCATCACATGCAGAGGAAGTTATCCTTAGAAAGTTAACGACAATCAATGCTGTTTCAGACAGTGAAACACTTGCTGTACTGATTCAAAACATGTTCTCTAATGATTACTTTAGAGTATATACAAACACTGATATTATTGGCTCTCAAATAGGAGTTGCTATTAAAAATATTATATCATTAGCAAGTGGAATTGCCGCTGGATTAGACCTTGGTGACAATGCTCGTGCAGCACTAATAACGCGTGGTTTAGCGGAAATGACGCGATATGGTGTTTACTTTGGTGGTCAGAAAGAAACCTTTTTAGGACTGTGTGGTGTTGGTGATTTAATTGTTACCTGTACCAGTCCTCACTCACGAAATTTCCAAGCTGGATTTGAAATTGGAAAAGCTAATTCGGCTGTTAATTATCTTGAAAATTTAGAGAAAACAGTAGAGGGTATTTTTGCTACAAAAGTAGTCCATGATGTTGCTTCTGAAGAAGGTATTTTAATGCCCATTACTGAACAAGTTTATAAAGTAGTGTACGAGGGTAAAGAACCCCGTAAAGCCATTGATGACTTGATGAAAAGAGATCTGAAGCCAGAAAATCTTTAACTTGTGTTTTAACCAGTATGATGATATTATTTTATTAGAAATGGAGGTTTCACATATGACTGAAACATACAATAAAAAATTATTAGGCGAAGCAATCGCAGAAAAATTAGATGTAAGTAAAAAACAAGCAAATGAATTCGTAGACGCATTCCTTGAAGAAGTAAAAGGAATCTTAGAGGAAAAAGGAACTGTTGATTTAGCAGGTTTCGGAAAATTTGAAGTTCGTCACCGTGCAGCACGTGATGGATTCAACCCACAAACAAAAGAAAAAATCCGCATTGAAGCATCACACAGTGTAGGATTCAAGCCAGCTAAAGCATTAAAAGACGCAGTTAAATAATAATTAAGGAGCCTATGGCTCCTTTTCAAGATAGGAGTTGTTTGTAATGCCATTGTTTTATTTTGATACGTCAGGTATTTGGTTTGTAATCATTGCCGCTTTATTGGCGATGTTTGCCCAAATGTTTGTGACATCAAGCTATTCAAAATACAGTAAAATTGATACTATTGAAGGCCGTACCGGTGCTGAAGTAGCGAGAATGATTTTGAATTTAAAAGGAATTACCGATGTGGAAATTGTTGAGTCTCGTGGTGGTGTTCTTAGTGATCACTATGACCCAACAAAAAAAGTTGTAGCACTTTCTCCAAAAGTATACAATGACTCATCAATTGCTTCTGTTTCAGTAGCTGCTCACGAAGTGGGGCATGCTATTCAACATTCAGAATCTTATGCATTTATTGGAATCAGAAATAAGCTTTTACCAATGACAATTATTTCAAGTAAATTTGGTATGTTGTCTGTATTTATTGGACTTGCTTTCTCTTCACCTCAAAAAGGTACTAGTATCTTTTTCACGGTAGGGATTGCAATGCTTGCTATTATTGCTTTATTCCAATTTGTAACGCTTCCAGTTGAATTTGATGCATCGAAACGTGCATTGAAGATATTAAGCTCAGAATCTATCTTAGATAGTAGTGAGTTGGAAGGTTCTAAAAAGATGCTAACAGCTGCAGCATTAACGTATGTTGCCGCACTATTAAGTACAGTACTTAACATTCTGAGACTTATCGCAGTCAATAATAATCGTAACAACAGACGATAATCTAAAAACCGCTAATGTGCGGTTTTTTTTATGCATTCCCTTGCTCAAGGCCTACTTAAATGAGGAGGGTTTAAATTGAAACAAACTTTAGTTATCTTAATATGTTTAATTGCAATGGTGAGGGGTGTCGAGGCCGATACAATTGATGTTGATGATCGATCTTTATTCTCATATGAAATAAGAAATGTACAAATGACAGATACTGGGATTAGTATCGAAGGGTGGGGGATGTTGCTTGAATCTCATAATTTCTTTGGTGAGAAAACCCATAATTATCAACTCGAATTCGTGGGTGAGAAGGAAAGATTTATGGTACCAGCCAAACTAAAGCCGATTTCGCTTACATCGTTTATGGCGTATCGAGGTTATCCCAAGTGTAGTGGATCGGCTAAAAATGAAAATAGATGTAATTATGAATTCAATAATGTCGGATTTTTTGCTTTAATTCCGTATGAGAAGTTTTCGCCGGACGAATCATATACAGTTTATCTTGTTTTAAATTCCAAAGTTATGGGTCAATCTTATAGAACGCCTTTATTCTATCCGAATGAATCCAATCTTCAAAAGAAAATTGGAAATAAAAATTTTAAAGTGAGTCCATCTAAGGAACATGTTAAACTCAGCGTATTTTATCATACACTTGTCGTTCCAAATGGTCCTGCTCATTCTTCTGAAGTCGGTATTCTCAACCAAAGTAAACGTTGTTCGGTCTCGTATGGAGGGTTAAGTTACTATAAAGAAGGGTCAAGTTTTTCAAATATTCGAAAGATTCATCAATATAATAATTTGATTACTTATTTCGAAGTCGGAATTGATGAGGGAGACTGTGATGGTCTACGATGGCGTTTCTCGGAAGGAAACTCGATGATAGGATACTTGCCGAGTAATTTTGTTAATTATTCAGGGAGACCACTTATTATTGATGTAGTTGCTGATAAACCGAGAATTATTGCTTATGATCGAATCATTGATCAGTATGATAATTTCGATCACCTTGAAGGCGTTGATGCATATAATAGTTTTGGTCAGAATGCTAAGGAAGAACTAAAAACAAGTCATGCTGTGAATTCTCGTATTCCTGGTAAATATCCACTTTGTTTATCACTCGAAAACGTCGAGAAATGCGTAGTAATCACAGTGAGAGAAGTAGAAACTACGTTTAGGTATTTGCATCCAAAAGTATTTAATCTCGAGGATTTTAATCTTTGGAAACGTAATGATTCTTTTAGAATGTTTCTTGAACAAATAATGAACGATTCCTAAATACAAAATAATTTAAAGTGTTTCTCTGTTGACATTTTGGAAGAGCATGAATATAATTTAAATGCGAACGATTTGCAATAGGGAGATTATAATGAAAAAAATACTAATTACAATAATGGTGTTAGGGTTGGTTTTAACTGGGTGCCAATCGACATCGAAAGAAAATGATAAGCTCAGTGTTGTCACAAGTTTCTATCCGCTTTATAGCTTAGCTAACATAATTGGAGGAGACCATGTTGAAGTTGTGAGTGTATTACCTGTTGGTGCTGAAGCACATTCCTTTGAACCAAGTGCGAAAGACCGTGTAAAAATTGAAAATGCTGATGTCTTTATCTATCATGGAGCAGGATTTGAATCTTGGACGGATTCCGTGGTGAAATCTCTGAAAGGGGATAAGATTGAAACTGTTGAAGTAAGTAAAGCGGTTCAATTGCGTTCTAACGAAGATGATCACGATGACCATGACGACCATGATCATGAGGGTCATGACCATGGGTCTTTTGATCCCCATACTTGGTTGAGTCCAAATAATGCTCGATTAGAAGCGAGAATGATCGCTGATTCGTTCATTAAGAAAGATTCTGAACATGCACAAGATTACGAAGCTAATTACCAAAAATTCAGCACAGAAATCGACAGTTTGATTGCTGAATATACCGAAGCTTTCGCAAACGTTAAAACACGTACTATGGTTGTGGATCATTTAGCATTTGGTTATCTTGCTGCAGACTTCAATTTGGAACAAAAACCGATTGCTAAAGGAATTGTTAGTGAGGAACCAACTCCAAAGCAAATCGAGGAAGCTATTGAATTTATAAAGACAAACGACATAAAAACAATTTATCTCGATGCATTTAATGCTAAAAAAGTTGTGGATGTTGTTGTGAAGGAAACGGGTGTTTCAATTCATGAACTCAGTACACTTGAAACTGTTTCACAAGAAGAATATGATAAAGGTGTAACATATTTAGATAAAATGGAAGAGAATCTCAAGTCACTCAAGGAGGGATTAAATGAATGACATCCTCACAGTTAAGAACTTATCACACTCCTTTGGAGAAACGCAGGTTCTTGATAATGTCAGTTTTCAAATTCAATCTGGTGAAGTAGTTGCCTTAATTGGTGAGAACGGATCAGGAAAGTCGACACTGCTCAAATTAATATTAAATCAATTACCGATTCAAACTGGGGAAATAATTTTGCATGGTCAACCCATCCAAAAATTCAATCAATTTGATAGTATTGGTTATGTACCACAGGGAGGACTCATTGCGTCTTCCCAATTTCCTGCTACAGCATTAGAAGTTGTTCTTCTAAGACTGCCTAAAGGAAATTTCTTTAATTTCTCGAACAAAGATCGTGTCAAAAAAGCGATGAATGCACTGGATCATGTTGGACTCAAAGATAAAGCATATGATTTGATTGGTAACTTGTCTGGTGGTCAACTACAACGTGTTCTAATTGCTCGAGAGATGATTATGGATCCGAAGCTGTTAATTCTTGATGAACCAACAACAGGACTTGATCAGCAATCGATTCAAACGCTTTTCACCTTGATTGAACATTTACAAAAAGTTCATGATATGACTGTTCTTATGGTTACTCATCAAATTGAGGACATGAACAAGTGTTTTACAAAGACCTATAAACTTAAATATGGAGAACTAACGGAGGTGCATCATGCTTCAATATGAGTTTATGCGCACCGCATTTATAATTGGTGGATTACTCGCAATCATTATTCCACTAATTGGAGTCGTTATTGTTTTTAAAAGGATGTCTATGATAGGAGATGCATTATCGCATATTTCACTCAGTGGGATTACAATTGGGCTCATTTTGGGTATTAATCCTTTGATTGGAGCAATCGTGATGTCATTGATTGCCGCAATCAGTATTGAATTTATTCAAAAGAAATTAGGAAAATACCAAGAAATTGCAATTGCTGCAATTATGTCATTTGGAATTGGTTTATCAGGTGTGCTATTAGGATTTGTGAAGAATCCAGCAAACTTCAATAGTTTCCTATTTGGAAGCATCGTTGCGATTGGTGATAATGATAACACGCTTGCAATTGTACTGAGTATTGTGGTTATCGTATTATCGCTTAAATACTATCGTGAGTTCTTCTATATGGCGTTTGACCCGCAAGCCGCAAAACTTGCAGGTATCCCAGTAGATCGACTCAGCCTACTATTCACAATGCTTACCGCAATTACTGTATCCATTGCATCACGAATTATTGGGGCTCTGATTGTATCCTCGTTGATGGTTATACCAACAGCCTGTGCCATGCAATTTTCGAAGAGTTATAAATCAACGATGGGTATTTCTGTGATTTTATCACTTATCTTCGTTTGGTTAGGATTAACGATTTCGTATCATCTTGATATTGCACCAGGTGGAACCATTGTTCTACTAAGTGTTGTGATGCTCGTGTTCTCGTTATTCTACAAATCATTAAGAAATTTAAAACATGCATAGATCGAAGGGATGTTAAAGTATCACATCCCTTTTTTGCTATATTGAAAAGTATCCTTTAGTTAGGTATCTATGTTTGAATGTGAAACCTTTATGACATTTCTTATAAGTCTTTGATTCGCAACATTTAAAAAAGTATAATTTCAGTATAACTTATGACGAATTATTGGAGGCAAACATGAAAAAAATTATAATCGTGTTATTAATGAGTGTAATGCTAGTTGGGTGTAGTTCTGGTAAACCAACCGAAACTAAAGAAGAGACAAAAGTATCTGACAATCTTCCTACAACATTGGAATTTAACGGGAAGGAAATTTCTTTTGCCAAAGGGCTGAATATCTCAGACTTTTCAGAATATAAAGTTAAAAAAATTGTGCCGCCGGCAGCAGTTAAAAAGGACTCTGAAACAATTACTTTCTCGTATTTATTTGACATTGATGGAAGTATCTTAGAAGCGGGATTTAAAACAAAATATTATGGTTCAAGCAGTATTCCTAAGGAAACTGAAGAAGTAGCGAAAACAGGTGAATTACATTATTATTCATTTGACCTTGCGGACTTACAACCGGGGGTTGCCATTTACAATGGCGTAGATATTAAAGATATTAACGAAGATATACTTAAAGAGTGGGGATGGAAACCTGGAACTAAACCGCTCGCACGAGACTCATTTGAATTTGATAATGGAACGATTGCTTTCTTGTATAACGATGGATTAAAAAGCATTAAAACACTAACTTTTTATCCTAAAAGTGATAAATAATTTGATGAATTGGTGCTTGGTAAATAGTTATTTACTTTAATGTGCAGGGAGATTGAAGATGAAACAGGAAATAGTTCATATTGCACTTGTCGTGAGAGATTATGATGAAGCCATTGATTTTTATGTTAGCAAACTTGATTTTGAGTTAATTGAAGATACGTACCAAGCTGAACAAGATAAACGCTGGGTCGTTGTTTCTCCTCGCAACTCTCTAGGAACAACTCTGTTGTTGGCGAAAGCATCAAAAGAAGAACAACATTTGTTTGTTGGTAATCAGGCAGGTGGGAGGGTGTTTCTGTTTCTAAGTACCGATAACTTTGATAGACATTACCAGAAACTGAAGAATCAAAATATTGAGTTTGTAAGGGAACCTAAAGAAGCCGATTATGGAAAGGTTGCTGTATTTAAAGATTTATACGGAAACCTCTGGGATCTAATTCAATTTGAACCTTCACATCCAATGTATCGAAGAATCAACGATACAGATCTATAGGAATGAGGAAATGAAAATGGAAACAGAACGATTAATAATCAGAAATTTTGAAGACAATGATGGTGACTACCATGCATTATTCAAAATAATGAGAGACGTTGATGTGAATCGCTATTTGCCGTGGTATCCATTGGGTACTACTGAAGAAGCCATTGATTTTTATACTAAACGTATTTTGACCCGATATATAAATAAAAATGGTTTTTATTTTGCTGTATGTTTAAAAACGGATAATCTTCCTATCGGGTACATAACGGTAAGTGGTGATGATAGCCACGATTTTGGATATGGACTTCGTAAAGAGTATTGGAATCAAGGAATCATTACTGAAGCATCCGAAGCGGTAATAAAAGAATTGGCCCGTGTTGGATATCGTTACATCACTGCAACACACGATATAAATAATGTCGCAAGTGGTAAAATTATGAAAAAACTTGGGATGGAATATAAATATTCGTATGTTGAGATGTGGCAACCTAAAAATATTCAGGTTACCTTTAGAATGTATCAATTGAATCTTGATGGTGTCGAAAGAACTTATGATAAGTATTGGAATGTGTATGAGGATCATTTTATTGAAAGTATTTAATTGTCCAATCAGTTAGAGGTTATCCTTGAAGAGTAGCTAGGATTACGATATAATATAATGGTAAAATCTATGATGAGACAGAGTAACAGATACCGTATGATTTCAGAAAGTAACACATTGATGAGAGTGTTATATCATATGCTGCGAATTCACCTCGGAGAGGAACTAATCATTCCCGTATGTTTGCGTTAAAAACATGAGAGATGTATACAATTGTATAAATCAGGATGGTACCGCGTAATTACGTTCCTGGACGTGCGGTACTTTTTTATATTTAGGAGGAGAAATATGGAATTAAAAGATATTATGAATTCAGGGATTGAAGCTATTAAAAGTGCTTCGACTCTGGATAAACTCAATGATGTTCGTATTGAGTATTTAAGTAAAAAAGGTCATTTGACTCAAGTTATGGGACAAATGAAATCTTTACCTAACGAAGAAAAACCGTTATTTGGTAAAAAGGTTAATGAAGTGAAACAGGAAATTGAAGTTGCACTTAAAGAAAAACAAGAAGAACTTCAAGAAGCACAACTCTTAGAACAAATGAAAGAAGACAAGATTGATGTCTCAATGCCAGGTGTTCAATTTGTTTCAGGTTCTCAAAATCCGCTTGTTATGATTCAACGCGAAATTGAAGATCTTTTCCGTGAGATGGGATATTCAGTTGTTGAAGGCGATGAAATAGAGTTGGATCTCTATAACTTTGAACGTGCAAATATTCCTCAAGATCACCCAGCTCGTGAAATGCAAGACACCTTCTACATTGATGAGCATACTTTATTACGCACTCATACAACAGCGATTCAAACGCGTACATTGGAGCATTTTGCACCAAGTATTCCTCTGAAAGTAATTTGTCCTGGTAAAGTCTACCGACGTGACGATGATGATGCAACCCATTCTCATCAATTTGTTCAAATGGAAGGACTTGTCGTAGGACACGGTATCACACTTGCTGACTTGAAGGGAACATTATCTCTATTTGGTAAGCGTATGTTTGGCGATAAGCGTGTCATCCGTTTTAGACCATCCTATTTCCAATTTACAGAACCTTCGGTAGAAGTTGATGTCTCTTGCCATATTTGTGATGGTAAGGGATGTAGCGTATGTAAACAAACGGGTTGGATTGAAATACTTGGAGCAGGAATGGTTCACCCAAATGTTCTAAAAGATGCTGGCTATGAGGATGAAACATTAACAGGATTTGCCTTTGGTGCGGGTGTTGAACGTATTGCAATGTTAAAATATGGCATTGAAGATATTCGTTCATTCTATATTAATGATAAACGCTTTATTGAACAGTTTAAACGTTTTGAATAGGAGAAAAGTATGTTAGTTAGTAGAAAATTATTAAACAGATATGTAGATTTAGAAGGAATCTCAACTCAAGAACTTGCGGATTCATTAACCAATGCAGGACTTGAAGTTGAGGGAGTTGATTCACTAATCCAAGGAACAAACCTTGTTGTTGGTTATGTGGAATCATGCGAACCCCATCCTGATAGTGACCATCTAAATATTACTCAAGTAAATTTGGGTGATATGCATGAACAAATTGTTTGTGGTGCAGAAAATATTGCTGCTGGACAATATGTTGTTGTTGCGAAGGTTGGTGCAGAACTCAAAGATATGTCTATTAAAGAAACAAAAGTCCGTGGAGTTCAATCCAACGGGATGATTTGTTCTTTAAATGAATTGGGTGTTGCAGAAAAATTCCAAACAGAATCTCAAAAGACAGGAATCGTGACATTACCGAAATCTGAACCAGGTAGTGACCCTGCTGTGGCACTTGGTTTGGACGATGAAATACTGGATGTTTCTCAAACGCCAAACCGTTCTGATTTTATGTCTATTTTTGCAATTGCACATGAAGTAGCAGCGATTTTTGAACGCGAAGTAAAAATTCCTGAAATTAAAAATCATATGCAAACAGGAACTAAGAGTGACTTCCAAGTAAGTTCAGAAACTGAAAAATGTTTCTTATTCTTAGCTAAGGTTGTGAACTCAGTTACGGTCAAAGAATCACCGTCATGGATGCGTGAAGTGTTAATTGGCTCTGGAATTAAACCTATCAATAACCTTGTAGATATTTCGAACTTTGTAATGCTTGAAACCGGTCAACCCATGCATTTCTATGATAAGAAAGCACTGGATACGATGACCCTTTCTGTAGCAGATAACTTGAATCAAACAGTTGTTGCACTCGATGATCATGAGTACAAATTAGAAGAAAATGATTTAGTTATTTTAAATGGCGACAAACCGGTAGGTATTGCAGGTATTATGGGACTTGGTAATACAATGATTCAAGATGATACGACTGCGATTGTGATTGAAGCTGCACGTTTTAATCACGTGTCCGTCCGTAAAACAGCAACACGTCTTGGATTAAGTACTGATTCTTCACAACGCTTTACAAAACCGATGGATAATATGGCTACATTTAATGCTGTAAATCGTGCTGTTGATTTACTCATTGAATATGCGGATGCATCAGGAATTGAAGATACTGTACAATATGGTGATGTTGACTTAGAACTTAAGAAAATAAAAATTACAAGCGACAAGATTAATAGCTATCTTGGAACAAAGTTAGAAAATGAAACAATTGTGTCTGTATTTGAACGCTTAAACTTTAATCCTGCTGTAAGTGGAGATACCATTGAATGTACGGTTCCTTCATATCGTAAAGACTTGGATATTGAAGTGGATCTTATTGAAGAAGTTATCCGCATTGTTGGATATGATATTTTAGAAGAGACTTTACCATTACTCGATTTAACAATGGGTAGCTTGAATCCATTCCAACGTACAATTCGTCAAATTGAATCCGTGCTTCTTGGTAATGGTGCCAATCAAACGAATACCTATACACTTGTAGATTTACCAAAGACACAAGGATTGTTTAGCTTGGGTACGCCTGTGAAATTGATGAGTCCAATCTCAGATAAACGTGCTTACTTAAGAACACAACTCTTTAACTCAATGTTAGAAGTACTATCGTATAATAACTCTCATAAAATTTCGGAAGGATTATACTTTGAACATACAGCGATTCAAGTAGAAGGTGAAAAAACACATCGTCTTGGATTGATTGGTAGTGGTTCTTTAATTAAAGAGAACTGGAATAACGTTTCGATCGATTTAGATTTCTTTACACTAAAAGGCATTCTTATGAATCTTTTCGATCAATTAGGATATGCCGAAAAACGATTCGAGTTTAAATCGGATTGCGATTTTGGAGAAACCTTACATCCCTATAAATCTGCTCAAATTTTGATTAATCGCAAACCAATAGGTTATATAGGACATGTCCATCCACGTCTTCTCAAAGAAAATGATCTCAAAGATGCTGTTTATGCAGAAATTGATTTAGATGTATTGTTAGGTTTAAAGGGGAGCTCAATCAAAGCGCAACCTGTTGCAAAATATCCAATCATGACACGTGACTTAGCGGTCTTATGTGATAAAGATATTGCGGTTAAAGATTTAATTCAATCCATTGAAAAAGGTTCGAAACGTTATCTCGTTGATTTAAATGTGTTTGATGTCTTTACTTCTGAAAAATTAGGAGATAAGAAATCAATCGCATTCCAGTTGTCGTTTGGCCAAAATAGAACTTTAGAAATTGAAGAAATTAATGCTATAATGGAAGATATCAAAACACTGTTAGTTGAAAAACACAATGTTGAAATTCGTTAAAAGAAAAAGAGGTAAAAGTTATGGGTAGAGCATTTGAAGTTAGAAAAGCGTCGATGGCTAAAACTGCTGCGGCAAAAACAAAAGTATATTCACGTTACGGAAAAGAAATTTATATGGCTGCGAAAGCAGGAGTTCCTGATCCAGAAATGAATACTGGATTAAAACGTATCATTGATGAAGCACGTGCGAAACAAGTTCCTGCTGATGTCATCAACCGTGCTATTGAAAAAGCTAAAGGCGGTTCAGAAGAAAATTACCATGCAGTAACTTATGAAGGATTTGGACCGGGTTCCGCTTCATTTATTGTTGAATGTCTTACAGACAATGACAATCGTACTTATAGTGAAGTTCGAAACTGTTTCACTAAATCAAAAGGAAAAATTGGTGTCAATGGGTCAGTTGTTCATGGATATGACCATGTTGGTTTATTATCATTCAAACATAATGATGAAGAAGCTATTATGGAAATTCTTCTGGAACATGAAGTTGACTTACAAGACATTGAACTTGAAGAAGATTCAATTACAGTAACAGTAGATCCTACAAGCTTACACAAAGCAAAAGAAGCTATTGAAGAAGCATTAGGGGAAACAACCTTTGATGTATTAGAAATTACGTATCTCCCTCATGAGTATGTGACCATGTCAGAAGAAGACATGCCAAACTATGAGAAAATGATTAAAATGTTAGATGAAGTTGAAGATGTTCAAAACTACTATCATAATGTAGAGTCTGGAGAATAATATGAATGAAATAGCAAGAGAAATTTTATTGAAGTATCCTGATGAGACCTTATTCCAAAATGCTGTAATGGATTTCGTTGACTCAATTGAAGAGCATATAGAACCTGATATTTTGAAATTATTACTCTATCCTGAGAGAACGATTATATTTCGTGTTCCTTGGGTAGATCGTCATGGACGTGTTCAAGTTAATTATGGTTATCGTGTACAGTATAATAGTGCACTCGGACCTTATAAAGGAGGATTGCGCTTTGATCCTTCTGTAGACTTGGACGTCATGAAATTCCTTGCTTTTGAACAGACATTTAAAAATGCTTTAACAGGACTTGGTTTAGGTGGCGCTAAAGGGGGAAGTGATTTTAACCCTAAGGATAAAACAGAAATGGAAATCATGATGTTTTGTCAGTCATTTATGACCGAACTATCGAAACATATTGGTTCTGAAACAGATATTCCAGCAGGAGATATCGGTGTTGGTAAACGAGAAATCGGCTATTTGTTTGGACAATATAAAAGATTGACGAATTCCTTTAGTCCAACCCTTACAGGTAAAAACATTGAACATGGTGGTGCGCTTGCGAGAACAGAAGCTACGGGCTATGGACTCGTATATATGGTTGATGCACTGTTAGATCACCATCATGATTCTTTTGAAGATAAAAACGTTGTAATATCAGGAAGCGGAAATGTCGCAATTTATGCAGCACTTAAAGTGAATACTCTTGGTGGGCGTGTAATTGCTATGAGTGATCGTAGTGGTTATGTTTACAAGGAGTCGGGACTCGATATTCTTGCTATTCAGAAGCATAAAGAATCTGGGAAAAAACTTTCTGAAATTTCTGATCCAAGCGTCCGTTTCGTATTTGAACTTCCAATCTGGAATGTTCCTTGCGACATTGCATTGCCGTGTGCTCATGAAAATGAGGTAAATGAACTGCATGTTATTTCACTTATTGAAAATGGATGCAAAGTAATAGCGGAAGGGGCAAATAGACCTCTAACGACAGAAGCAATCGAAGAAATTATGAAATCAGATATTACGTTTATACCTGGAAAAGCAGCAAACGCTGGTGGTGTAGTTGCGTCAGGAATCGAAATGAGACAAAATGCGCAATTTGAGCATTTTAGCTTCGAGCATGTTGATCGTTTACTTGAGAAAAGTATGTACGAGATTTTCAAAGATCTTGTAGATGCTGCAGAGTCTTTGGGTGAACGTAATAATTATTTGAAAGCAGCTAATTACTTAGCTTATAAAAGACTTGAAACATCAATCAAATCTTTGGGAGTTATTTAAGACCAAACTTATGTTTGGTCTTTTTTTGTGATATTGTTCTGAAATATGATCGCTATTAAGGACACTTTTATTAAAATCGTGGTACGATATATTATATCGGAGGGCTTATGATGGATAATTATTTATTAGTTAGCAATAATGATCAATTATTTTATCTGGTTGATCGAGTAAAAAATCCAAGGGGCGTTGTGATCATGTGCCATGGATTCTCAAATCACCTTGGTGAATACGAGGTATACGCAAAAGCGCTTAACAAAAGAGGGTATACTGTATATCGTTATGATATGAGAGGGCATGGAAAGACTTTGTCTGAACTGGGTGATATTGATACATATCAAACCTATATCTATGATCTTCATACAATTGTTCGAATGGCACTTCGAGAAAATGTCCATGTTCCTCTTTTTACGCTTGGTTTTAGTATGGGTGGTTTAGTCTCTGCTCTATTTGGTATAGAGTATCCCAATACCTTAAGTGGCCAAGTGATGGTAGGACCTGCTGTAGGGTATCCACGCGCTATAAATCCGCGTTTGAAGGTTCTGATGAATGGACTTAATATGCTCGCAGAGGACTCGCTACTACACTTTAAGGATGGTATCATTGAATTCAACAGTCCAAAGGAAAAAGCTGAACTCGAACTAAAATATCATATGCGTGCTGAAAATCCTATGAGAACAGAATACTTTACTGTTCGTTTCTTAAAAACAATCTTTGTAGACGCAACCAGTGAAGTTTTACGAACGATGCATAGTTATCATTATCCGTGCTTCATTGCTCATGGTGCAAACGATCAAACGATTCCTGTAGCAGTTTCGCAACACTTTTACGATACGATTGCTTCTAAGGACAAAGATTTGAAAATATATGAGGGAATGGGCCATGTTCTTTATAATGAACCTAATGGCAAAGAAGTTATTCAAGATAGCATTGATTGGCTTGATGACCGTACAACTAAAAAATAAGATGAGGCTTAAATGGCCTCATCTTTTTTATAGTGATTCAATTTTTTCATTTAATTTCTTAATGCCAGCTTTCTTTATTATTTGATAAGCTATACTAGCAATGATTATGAGTATTCCTGTATATATAATTAGAACCGTATTGATATCAATAACGAAACTTAAACCAATGGTAATAAATGTAATCATGATAACTGATAACGGAATAATAGCAGCTACAAAATTTTGTTTAACTGCTTGTACTTCGTTTTCCCAATCAAGTTTAGGGAAGAATACATCCATACTAATTTCAATTGTATTAATGGCGAGAGCTCCTAAAATAGCCGCCAGGCCAAATAATACAAAATAGAGCGGATTAAGTTTTAAATAAATAACGGCAAGAATTCCAATTATTGTTGGAAGAATTAAAGTGGTGATTGAACCCAAAATAATTTTTGCATGAATTAGTTCTAAGAGGTTAAACGGCATTGATTTAAAGGACAAAATTGATTGTCCTTCGCGAGAAATTGCAGTGGAGCTAATCGAACTCATACTTCCCAACACAATCGAAGCTAGGAATCCGACCACGGTCACAGTGATAGCTAATCGCAGTGGTGGAATGACGGCAACCATTTCTACTATCTCATCTTGAACTGCAAACATTTCTGAGAAACCGCCTTTTGTTATGATTGGAAATAACATCATTACAG
Source organism: Erysipelothrix inopinata (assembly GCF_014396165.1). GTDB lineage: Bacteria > Bacillota_I > Bacilli_A > Erysipelotrichales > Erysipelotrichaceae > Erysipelothrix > Erysipelothrix inopinata. The sequence continues at coordinate 1,753,489 of NZ_CP060715.1, read as the reverse complement.
GCATGATAATGTACATTACAAGATAATTCATCATAAATGTTGGTGTTCTTTTAATCGTCATCCAATCATATTTCATGATTGATACATAACGTTTGTTTTGTTTGTTCTCTCTTTTTAGTTCTGAAGAAGTTAATGATTTCTTTTTACTGCTTTGTTCGTCAATTCCAACTACAGCATTAAAGTACAGGTTTTGAATTGCAAAGAGTACGGCACAAGGGAGTACGGTTGCAAATAAAATTGCGTAGATGAGACTCTTAAAATCTATGAAGATAATGGCGTCAGAGAGCCATTTAACAGTAGGAATAAAAGTATTAAGTGAATTCATTAAGGAATTATTGCCTTGCTGCAAAGCGGTCATCAACGTATCCAAACCATCTGCACCAGCGCTCATTGAATTACCAATTGACATGAATACAAAAGCAATTCCTAATGAGAACACCATCGTGAGATAAGTATAGATATTCTTATTCTTAAAGAAAGGGATAAACGCCATCAAGATGACTATCACGATTAATGCAATACTTAGTGGAATAATCGGTAAAAGAATAACGCTAATCCAGTAGATAACCATGGATAAGAAACTTGGATGCACACGTATCAAGAGACTGATAAATAGAGGTAATACAATAAATGAAATTGTTACGTAAAGTGATGCAAGCGTGGCGAGAAATTTAGAAATTAAAATTTCCCAAGGTTTCAATGGTAAGACGATTAGAGAGTCGATATCCTTTGAAAAATAGAATATTGACGGAATAATGAGAACACTAAACATGAGTAAATAGAATGTAAGTACCATGTAGATTAAAAAGAGTACGGCACCTTCTTGTTGGATCGGGGCGTATTGTGAAAGCAAACCATCAATGAAGATAAATGCAATAAAACTGAGGTAAAGACCAAGGAATGCGAACCCTATGATTCGTAATATCTTTTTACCGGATGTATCCTTTGATTTTTTTCGGAAGGATAAGGATTGCAATGAAGCGTCTGTGGATGTCTTCAGCAATACTTTAGTAAGGCTTAGAATTCTACTCATCGTGTTAACTCCAAGAAAATTTCTTCAAGAGAGAGATCTCCTGATGTTTCTTTAAGGTATTCAAGTGTGCCTTGGTACACAATTTTTCCGTGATTAATAATTGCAATTTGGTCGCATAATTTCTCAGCTACTTCAAGAACATGGGTCGAAAAAATAACTGATTTTCCTTCCGAAGCACGTTGTTTCATCAATGATTTTAATGTGTATGATGATTGTGGGTCAAGACCTGTAAGGGGCTCATCAAGAATCCAAAGATTCGGATCGTGGACAAGAACTCCCATAACCATAATCTTTTGACGCATACCGTGAGAATAAGAACTGATTGTATCACCCAATGCATTCTCCATTTGCAATAATTTGGAATATTCGGAAATACGTGCATTTCGAGTTTCAACATCAACTTGATACATGTTAGCAATAAAATTCAAATATTCAATCCCTTTTAGTTTTAAAAATGCATTGGGATCATCAGATACATAGCCGAATTCTTTTTTAGCTTCAATAGGGTCAGTTTGAATGTTGTATCCATTGATAAAAATACTTCCTGTATCGGGTTTAAGAATTCCGGTCAACATCTTTAAAGTGGTTGTCTTTCCTGCACCATTTGGGCCAATAAATCCAACAATTTCACCCGGCTTGATTTCTAACGTTAAGTCATCAACTGCAAGATGTGTTTTGTTGTATGTCTTTGAAATATTTTCTAATTTGATCATGAATGCTTCTCCTTTAGTTCATGTGCCTTCATTTTATCATAAAATCGAATGTTGTACCACATAAATAGTACAGTAATGCAACGATAAAAAAACTGAGAGCGTATTGTCTCAGTTGTTAAGGTTACATCCAAGTGATTTTGGATTCAGTTCCGTTCATGATTCGTTTGATATTTTTACGATGGCGATAGATTACGATAACTGTAATGATTGCGAATGATCCCGATATCGCAATGTCAGAGGTTGTGAAAGCCAGGATGATACTTGTTACAATAAGTGTGATGATTGCCGATAGTGATACCATTTTACTTAAATAGAGTATTCCGAAGAATAATGCAATTGGAATAATGAAATGGTAAACAGGTTGATGGGTGATGAAAATCGTGATTCCAAGGAGGAAACCGACTGCCGTTGATACGGCCTTACCACCTTTGAACTGTGCAAAGACAGGGAAGCAATGTCCCAGTGTTGCAAAGAATCCCGCGTATATGATTGTCTGTGGAAAAAGGAAATAGGCAAGAGCCATAGCAATTGTTGCTTTTAAAACGTCAAGAACAGCAACGGACATACCAGCTTTTGCACCCAGTGTTCGTCCTGCGTTGGTACCTCCAAGATTTCCGGATCCATGTTCACGGATATCCGTATTGTAGAAAACTTTCCCGATTACGAGCGCATTCGGTATTGAACCTAAAATATAGCCTACCAGGCTCGCTAAAAATATTTGCATAAATAATTACCCCTTTTGAAAATAAACCTTTCCTTTAAAACTTACATCCGCTATGATGGATGAGCTGTATTCTAATTATACCCAATCTTTAAGTTTTATAAAGGTTTTTGGTACTAAAATGTTTTAACTTGATTAAATATTGTGGGAATAAACGTGTTATAATACAGTCTGTAAAGGAGTTGGACAAGTTGAGTGAAAAAAATTATTCTGCATCAAGCATTGAAATATTAGAAGGACTTGAAGCAGTTCGTAAACGCCCAGGAATGTACATTGGATCAACCGATCAACGTGGACTCCATCATTTAGTGTGGGAGGTCATGGATAATGCCATTGACGAAGCGCTGAATGGTTTTGGATCAAAAATTAAACTGGTTATCGAAGATGACCTGACAATTAGTGTTAGAGATGAAGGACGTGGAATGCCAATTGAAAAGCACCCGAGTGGTGTCAGTGCATTGCAAGTCATTTTTACTGTTTTACATGCTGGTGGGAAATTCTCACAATCAGGTGGATATAAAACAAGTGGGGGACTCCATGGTGTTGGAGCTTCTGTTGTGAATGCATTAAGTGAATTTGTTGATGTAAAGGTATTTACAAAGAGTCAAACGTATATGATGCATTTTTCAAATGGCGGAAAAGACGTAAGTTCTCTAGAGAAAATTGATGAAAAAGGACCTGTCGGAAGTTGGGTTCGTTTTAGAGCGGATGAATCTATTTTCAAAAATTGTAAATTTAGCTACGATACAATTTGCGAAAGGGTACAAGAGTCTGCATTCTTATTACAAGGGATTTCTTTTGAGGTTGTTGACTTAAGAGTTGATGCTCAAAAAACATTCTTATATGAAGATGGCTTGAATGCCTTTATGAGTTATATTCATGAAGATCAAACTGTTTTAAATGATGCAATCGTATTACAAGGTGAAGACCAAGAAATTGAAGCACGTGTCGCTTTGCAATATAACGAAGGCTACAATGAGGATACTTATTCATATGTTAACTTAGTCCGTACTAATGATGGTGGGACTCATGTTGCGGGATTTAGATCTGGTTTTACGAAAGTAATGAATGATTATGCTCGTAAACATAATTTCTTAAAAGAAAAAGATAAAAACTTCGAGGGTGGCGATATTCGTGAAGGACTTTCAGTTATCATTTCTGTAAGTATTCCGGAACATTTACTACAATTCGAAGGACAAACAAAAGGAAAACTTGGTACTCCTGTTGCACGACAAGTTGTCGATACGATCATTTCTGAACAATTGCCGTTTTACCTTGATACACATCATGAACAGGCAACCATGATTCTAACAAAAATTCAAAAAGCATCGCATGCGCGTCAAGCGGCTCGTAAAGCGCGTGAACAAGCGCGTTCTGGTAAGAAAAATCGTATTGAAAGAATCTTATCTGGAAAACTTGCGAATGCTCAAACTCGTAACAAGAATAAAAATGAATTGTTCCTTGTTGAGGGAGATTCTGCGGGTGGATCGGCTAAACAAGGTCGGGACAGTAAGTTCCAAGCTATCTTGCCACTCAGAGGTAAGGTACTTAATACTCAAAAAGCAAAATTTGACGATATTTTAAAGAATGAAGAATTGAATACTATTATTCACTGTATTGGTGCAGGTGTGGGTCAAGATTTCGAAGTTGCGGATAGCAATTATAATAAAATTATCATCATGACCGATGCTGATACCGACGGTGCCCATATTCAAGTTTTATTATTAACTTTCTTTTTCCGTCATATGAGACCGTTAGTTGAAGCTGGATATGTCTACATTGCGCAACCACCACTTTACCGTGTTAAATCTGGTAAAAATTCTCACTACTGCTATACAGAAGAAGAATTGGAAGCGTACCGAAAACAGTACGGAAAAATTGAAATTCAACGATACAAAGGATTGGGAGAAATGAACGCGGATCAACTTTGGGAAACAACCATGGACCCAGCTACTCGTTCACTTATTCAAGTTCAAATCGATGATTTCTTGACAGCTGATAAGCGAGTTGCAACCCTAATGGGCGATAAAGTCGATATTCGAAGAAATTGGATTGAACAAAATGTCGCGTTTACATTAGAGGAGGAAGAATATGTCTCATGATGCTTTGATCAAACTTCCCATTGAAGATATTGTTGGGGAGCGTTTTGGTCGCTATTCAAAATATATAATTCAAGATCGAGCATTACCGGATGTTCGTGATGGACTTAAACCTGTTCAACGTCGTATTCTTTATGCGATGTATAATGATCGCAACCATTTTGATAAACCTTACCGTAAGTCTGCAAAGACCGTAGGGCTTGTAATTGGTAATTATCATCCTCATGGTGATTCATCAGTTTATGATGCGATGGTTCGTATGTCTCAAGATTGGAAATACAATAAGCCACTTATTGATATGCAAGGAAATAACGGGAGTGTTGATGATGACCCGGCCGCAGCTATGCGTTATACCGAAGCACGATTATCACATCTATCCCATCGTCTTCTTGATAATATTGATGAAGATGTTGTTCCCTTTGTTTTAAACTTTGATGATACTGATTCAGAACCATCTGTATTACCAGCTCGTTATCCTAACTTGCTCATTAATGGTGCGACAGGTATTGCTGCAGGATATGCAACCAATATCCCACCATTTAATATTACAGAAGTAATGGATGCTACAATTCATCGATTATATAATCCTGAATGTTCAGATGATGATATTCTTGATATTATTCAAGGTCCTGATTTCCCTACAGGTGCTGTAGTACAGGGGAAAGAGGGTATTCGCGATATTATTACTAAGGGACGCGGTCGTGTTGTTGTAAAAGCACGTGCTGAGATTGTAGAAAATAAAAGTCTTAAGCAAATTGTAATTACCGAATTACCCTATGAAGTTATTAAATCCAATGTCGTGAAGAAAATTGACGAACTTCGTTTTACTAAAGCAAATGAAGGTTTTGGAGATGTTATGGACGTTCGAGATGAATCGGATAGAAATGGTCTTCGTATCGTTATTGATTGTAAACGCGATGCTGATGCCCAGTCGATTCTTAACTTGTTCTACAAACATACCGAATTACAAGTTTACTACAATGCTAATATGGTTGCGATTGTTGATCGTAGACCACAAGTATGTTCAGTCATGCAAGTGTTGGATGCCTATCTTGAATTTCGTCGTGAAGTAGTCTTAGCGCGTTCGGAGTATCGTAAAGCACAAAAAGAAAAACGTATTCATATTATTGAAGGACTCATGAAAGCAACATCAATTCTTGATGAAATAATTGCGGTCATTCGTCAATCAAATAACCGTGCTGATTCACGTGATAATATCATGAAAGAATTCGGTTTTACCCATGAACAGGCAAGTGCAATTGTGGACTTACAATTATATCGTTTGTCATCAACAGATATTTTTGCACTTCGTGATGAGTTTGCTAAATTAGCCAATGAAATTGAAGAGCTAAACCTAGTTCTAACTAATAATGACATGCTAAATGCGATGCTTGTTAAAGAATTTAATGAAATTAAAAAGGACTTTGAAACGCCACGTCGATCATCAATCGAAGATGAAATCTCCGATCTAGAAGTTGATCATTTAAGCTTAATTTCAAATGAACAAGTGATGTTAACACTCTCGCGAGACGGTTATCTAAAACGAACATCACTGCGTTCCTATGGATCCAGTCAAAAAGACATTCTTGCACTCAAAGAAGACGATGTTCCAATTTTTGTTGGAGAAGTAGAAACCATTGATAATTTAGTATTTACGACTACAAAAGGTCGCTACGGAATTATTCTTGTTCATGATATCGAAGAGGCGCGTTGGCGCGATATTGGATCACATATGAACCAATATCTTAAATTTGATCCTGATGAACGTGTTGTCTCGGCATTTACTTTGAAGACATTTAAAACACATATGGTGCTGGTTACAACTACAGCATCTGGGATGATTAAAAAGACATTCATTGAAGATTTAGAAGTTAAACGTACCAACAAACTTTATGATGTCATGAAACTTGCGAAAGGTGATACCTTAGTGGGAGCTCACATTGCCCATGAGTCAGATCATCTGCTCATGTTTACTCGCAATGGTCAAGGCATCCGTATTGAACTTGATGATGTTGCACCACTAGGGGTTAAAGCCAAAGGAATTATTGGAATTAAGTTAAAAACAGGCGATACCGTATCTTGCTCTGTAACACATCATAATGAAAGTGATGTTGTCATCATGAGTGAGCGTGGTCAATTCAAACGTATTAAAGAAGGAGATCTTCCTATTAATAATCGCGCGACCCAAGGAAACTTAGTCGTCAAAGTCGTAAAGAGTAATCCTCATTATATTGAAGATGTACTCGTAGGTGGAATCCAAGATGATATCATGTTATACAATGATCATTTTTCAACACTAGCCGTTAAAGATGTTGCAATTATGTCTTTGGATGCTACATTCTCCACGGCCACAACAGAAACAGATTTTGTGATTGTACATCAACCAGTTTATGTTCCAGTTGTTGCGAAACCAAGTGTTAAATCTGAACCTCATGATACACCAATGAAGTTAGATATATAAAAACCCTATTTCTATACCGATAAAGTCTGGAGAATTCCAGACTTTATTATTTGTAAAACTTAAACATTAAGCACTATATGTGGTATATTATTAATGTTAGCAATTTATGAAAGGAAACTATAAATGAATCAAAAAAAATGTTCAGGTTGTGGTAGTGTACTTCAATCAACAGATAAAGAGGGAAGAGGATATGTAAATTCAATCGATAATGATTTATGTCAATCTTGCTTTCGACTCAAACATTATCGTGATTTCAAACGTGTAAAAGCTGTTGTTGATGATGGCGCAACCCTTGAATTCATTGAGAATTTCGAAGGTCACATCTTTTGGATTTTAGATATCATGCATCTCAATCAATCACTTCATCCCGGACTTCTACGTTCACTTAGAAATAAAAATGTCGTGTTAGTCGTCAATAAGAGAGATTTACTCCCTCAATCAGTGTCAGATGGAAAGCTCTCTCAGTCGATTATGCGTGCTCTAAAAGATGCAGATGTCAGTCTTATGGATCTCATCTTTGTATCTGCCAAACGTTACAAAACACTAGAACCACTTCTACCGTACCTTGATGATGCACCGTGTGCATTTGTTGGATGTGTTAATGCAGGTAAATCATCGCTTCTTAATGCACTTCTAAAAAAAGATCAACTTTCAGTATCTCCTGTTGCATCAACAACAGCAGATGTTGTGCATATTGAGACTGAATTTGTAGATGTCTTTGATACACCAGGATTAAGCGTGGAAACAAAATTACTTGATAAAGTAGATGACGAAAATCTTGTGAAACTTGCACCACAAAAGACTTTGAAACCTGCTGTATTTCAGATTTATGAAAAACAATCGTTAATGATTGGAAACATCGGAGCAATCACTGTAGATCCCAAGAAAACCATCAATGTTATTTCTTATCTACCTTTCGACATAAAACGTGTCAAACCCGATCGTGTTGAAAAAAATCTCACTTTAGATTTGGATTTTAAAATTGACAACCCAATTTATAAGATGAGAAAATGGCCGGTGAGTGGTGATAAAATCGATATTGAAATCTTTGACATTGGTTTTATATCAATTCAAGGGGATATTAAGGAATTAAGTACGTATTTCGATGAAGATGCGGAAATTATTATGAGAAAGGCAATAATCTAATGTTAAATAAAGATCAAAAGAAAGAATTGAGACGCTTGTCTCACAATGAAAATACCGTCGTATCTATCGGTAAAAACGGTCTAACGGAAACTGTTCTTGAAAGTTTTGAGTTAGCACTTGTCTCACATAACCTTGTGAAGGTAGGAATCCAAAAGAATGCAGATATCACAATTGACGAAGTTGTAGAACAACTTGTTGATCAATTTGCTTGCGAACTCGTCAGCAAAGTTGGTCGTGTTGCGGTTCTTTATCGTTATTCCTCGAAAGGTCGCATTAAAGTTTGAGACATGTCATCTTGTTTGGTGGGAGCTTTGATCCCATTCACAACGGACACCTTGATGTTGCGAAGGCTGCGCTTAAACAACGGCAAGCCGACGAATTGTGGTTTATCCCTACTAAAGTAAGTCCGTTTAAATCGGGAGGAACATCTTTTGAACATCGACAAGCAATGATAGAATTGATGATTTCTCCATTTCGAAAGTTAAAAATTTGTGATATTGAAAATCATTTACCATCACCATCTTACTCGATTGACACAGTACTGGCATTAAAAAAACAATACCCATGTATTCAATTTGATTGGCTTATAGGCTCCGATCAATTAGCGAGAATGCATGAGTGGAAAAACTATGACCAACTTAAAGATGAAGTTCAATTTGTCGTGTACAAGAGAACTGAAATAGTAGAAAATCATGAGTATCCACAAATACAGGGTCCTGTTATAGAGGTAAGCTCTACAGAGATTCGAAATGGTATGAGTACCAATACGAGCCCTCGTGTTTTGAATTATATGATGACTCAAGGTCTCTATTTAGACTCTATTCTTAAGAACAGAGTCAGTGAGTTTCGATATGAGCATGTGCTTCGCGTCACGGAGTGTGCTTTGGAAATATCCAACAATCATCGAATGAACCAATCAGAAGTTTTTCTCGCTGCCATGATGCATGATCTTGCAAAAGATGATGATAAAGATAAGTTAAAGCACTCTGTTCAGGCGAATTTCTCGAAACAAATTGATTTGCATCCTGCATTTTATCATGCCTTTGCAGCTTCTTCAGAGTTGAGTCAAAGATATTATGTGCGAAACAAACATGTACTTAAAGCGATACAAGGCCATGTGAACGGGAAGTCGACAACCCAACTCGGGATGTTATTATATATTGCAGATAAGTGCGAGCGGGGAAGAGGTTATGATAGTGAACCCTTCATTGAGCTTGCAAAAAAAGATATTAGAAAAGGCTTTTTAGCCGTCAAAGATTCACAAGAATCGTATTTAAACAGGAGGAACCATGAGTAAATTATTAAATTTAGTAACGGAAACATTAGATAATAAAAAAGCAAATGACATCGTTGTCGTTGATTTCAAGCGAGAAAACTCACTCTGTGACTTTTTTGTTATTGCTGATGCACCCAGCTTACGTCAAATTAATGCCATTGCAGATGACGTGATTGAAGCATTGGAAAAAGAAGGTTATGCTGTGAAGCATGTTGAAAGAGAACGTGAATCCACTTGGATCTTAATTGATGCCAGTGATGTCGTGATTCATTTATTCTTAACTGAAGAAAGAACACACTACAATCTTGAGAAACTCTATCAGGGGTACATTATTAATGATTAATTACTATGATGCATTGTTCACAAATGATGAAGGATTGGATGCTTATTACAAATACGTGTCTGATAATATTGTTGGACATTCCATTATTGAATTAGCATGTGGTACAGGAGATATTTTATCCAGATTAAACCAGAAATACGATGTAGTAGGAATTGATCTTGACGAAACAATGATTGCGACAACTCTAACAAAATTCCCGGATCTTAGAGGTAAAGTCTCTGAAGGTGATTTCTTAGAGTATACCGATACAAAACGATACGATAACTGTGTTTGTATCGGTGATAGTCTTAATTACATCTTGAATAAAGAAGACCTTATGAAATTTGTTGAAGTATCAACGCAATTGTCAGATCATATTATTCTTGATTGTCATCATCCATTCCGTCTTAACGAATTCCGTAATGATTATTACGAGGAAGGCTCAACGGATGCATTTGACTATGCCTATCAAATTGAAGTTGAAGGTGAACATCTGGTTCATGTCATTAATTTTCTTGACGGTACGTTTGATGCTATTTATCAGTGGGTTTTTAATCCGGAGATTCTAATTAATGCTTATAAAGAAAAAGGTTATAACGTTAAAGTAATGACCGATTTTGATAAAGATGGAATTACTGATGAAGGTGAGAAAGTTCGCTTGATTGCAACAAAGGAGTCAATATGATTTTAATTATCGGAGCAATGGATGAAGAAGTTAATGCTCTAAAAGCATGTATGAGTACTGTTGAAGAGAAACTTTTTCAAAATGTTCAATTATTTGAAGGAACTTTAAGTGGTAAACAGGTTGTTGTTGCAAGGTCGGGTGTCGGTAAAGTTAATGCAGCTTATACTGCGACAACGCTTATTCATCACTGCAATCCAGAACTTGTCATCAATATTGGTTCTGCAGGTGGATTGAAAGAAAACCAGACAGTAGGGGATATTGTCGTGGCAACAAAGCTCCAATATCATGATTTAGATATTGGACCCGAAACACCCACAGATCCTCGATTCATTTTTACTCCTAGTGTGAAACATGGACGTCAAACGACTCACCTACTTAGTGAACTTGAAATGAAGTACCATGAAGGACTGATTGTTTCAGGTGATCAATTTATTACCAAGCATCAAAGTCAGTTCCCGGTTATTGCAAAAAACTTTCCTGAGGCTATTTGTGTAGAAATGGAAGCGTCAGCTATTGCGGCAGTATGTGAACGTACTGAAACGGATTTTATCGTTTTACGAAGCCTGAGTGATGTGACTCATGTTGAAGGAAATGATATGGATTTTGAAACCTATCTTAATCTTGCAAGTGAAAAATCAGCCTTGATTTGCACGGAATATCTAAAAACACTTTAAACAACTATTAAACCATAGTTGTTTTTTGTTATATAATTATAAAAAGGAGAAAATTATGAATCGTATAAATTTGATTTGCTTGGGCGTATCCGATCTCGATGCCTCATTATTATTTTATAAGTCATTAGGATTTGAAACATTGGCGAATGAGGGAAGTGCAATTGTATTTTTAAATAATCAGGGAAGTAAACTTGAATTGTATCCTATTGAAAACCTGGCAGCTGATATTGATTCTAAAAATCCACCACAAAGAGATGTTTCAATGTTTTCAGGTATTACATTAGCGTGTAATGTAAAAGAGAAGTATGAAGTGGATGAAATTATAGAACGTGCTAAATTGAGTGGTGGCGTCATTGTAAAACAGCCGCAAGAAGTTGCATGGGGTGGTTATAGTGGCTATTTCCAAGATTTGGATGGTTATTATTGGGAAGTTGCTTATTCGAAGGATTGGCGTTTTGATGAAAATGACATGTTAGTCATTGATTTTTAACAAAGTGGACATGGACATAAAAAAAGGAGACTTAATTGTCTCCGTAAGGTCCAGTCCATAATTTATTATCGAAGAACCATTTTCTTAAGTCTGTGACTGAGAAAGGTTTCTTCTTGTCATATTCAATCACTGAATCAACGCTAAATGAATTCTTTTCATTATTTGTCGTTACAAGTACAAACGCTGGATATTTTTCAATACCGAGTGTTGATTTTAAACGTGTGACGGATAAATCTTTAGTTTCACTCATGTCGACACTCACAATGTTGGGAGTAGGTCGAACGTCGTGCTCGTGAGCGAGTGGTGATAAGAGATTATCGACAACATAATCAGAATCAGAACTTGAATCTCTAACGAAGAGAACATGGGTTCCGGGATTCGTCTTAAAATAGTTGGACACATCACTGAAAGATTGTGATGTTGCGATAACATTATCGGTTGTAGTCGCTGTACGTGCTAAAGCATTCGTTTTGGGTTTAAATTGATCGTATAAGACAACAAATAGTGAGAGAACTGCTATTGATGTGAATGCAATCAAAACAATTCGTTTTCGCATAGTTTGCAAAAATCCTCCTTATTTACATAGGATAGATTACCACGTTTATGATAGGAATGCAACAACCTAACTCAGAAGGTAAGTTGTCAATGATCATTATACTCAGTCAGGAGTGGATTGTTAGCGCATACAAAATATTTTTGATAAAGCGGTTAATTGAACGAAAATTAGGGTTTTATGCCTCTAAATTAGAAAAAAAGTGAATCTAAAAGTCTGTTTCTCTACTAAAAAGTGTTCAAACAGTGGATAAAGCAAGATTAAAACTTTCAATGTATCAGTAGATAAGATATAATATTAAAGTTAAGAATGGGGGTTATTATGTTCCTCAAGAAAATTGAAATGCAGGGGTTTAAGTCCTTTGCTGATCGTGTTGTCATAAACTTTGAGGATCCCGTCACAGGTATCGTGGGTCCTAATGGTTGTGGTAAGAGTAACATTAGTGATGCTATCCGCTGGGTATTGGGTGAGCAATCCGTCAAATCGATGCGGGGATCCAGTATGACTGATGTTATTTTTAATGGGTCTGAAACGCGTAGAAAAGTGAATTTGGCCGAAGTCACATTAGTTTTTGATAATACCTACAAGGCATTAAACTCTGAATATGAAGAGGTTGAGGTTACACGTCGTCTCTATAGAGACACACGTGAATCAGAATATTTAATTAATAAAGTTCCATGTCGTTTAAGAGATATTCATGATTTAGTTCTGGATACAGGATTGGGTCGTGATTCATTATCGATTATTTCGCAAGGAACGATTAGTTATTTTGCAGAAGCGAAGCCTATTGAGCGTCGCGTAATTTTTGAAGAAGCTGCAGGTGTTTCGAAGTACAAAAAACGTAAAATTGAATCCATCAACAAACTCGAACGAACGAAAGAAAATGTTGATCGTATGCAAGATATTGTTGATGAAATTTCGAGACAGGTTAATTCTTTAAAAAGAGCAGCAAAAAAAGCAGAACTTTATCGTGATAAAAAAGCGATGCTTGAAGCGATTGAGGTTTCTGTATTGTGTCATGATATCAAACTTTGTTCGGATGCTATCGAAGCAACACAATCTGGCTTGTATGATTTAGAGTCGAAGATTGCAGGTCTTGAAACAAATATTGGTGTCTACGACCACGATATAAATGAGAAGCGTTCGGTTATTTTTAAGATTGACCAGGACATCGTGAAGTATCAAGAAAAAATGATGGAAATGGTTCGTGAAATTGGTAATCTTGAAACACGAAAAATTGAGATTGAAGAACGTCGTAAATACACCTTAGAAGTTGGTGACCAACAAGCTAAGGCTATGGAACTTCGGGCACAACTTCAAGAATCAAAAACAGAATATGATGATCGTTTGAAGCGACATCATGAACTGAGTGCTGAAGTGGAACTTCTTGTTCAATCAAATTATGATGCAAACCGTGAGAGTGCTGAGCGCAATCAACGCGTCAACAGTCTACATTCACATATCAATCAAGCACAAAACCGACTTGATTTAGTGAATCATCGTCTTGAAAGACCTTATGAATCACAAGCGGGTGTCCAAGCCGTTATGAATAACAAGAATTCATTGTTTGGTATTCATGATGTGGTTGGAAGTGTCCTCCTTGCGAAGGAAGGGTATGAAGTTGCAATCTCAACTGCGTTATCGGGTTCGTTAATGCATGTTGTTACTGAGAATGATAAAGCGGCAGTTAATGCCATTAACTTCCTCAAGAAAAACTACTCAGGTCGTGCAACTTTTATTCCACTTACTTCATGTCGAAATCGTTTTGTCAGTGATGATGCACAAACGGTTGCGAACCACGTAGACGGTTATTTGGGTATTGCAAGCGACTTTGTTGAAAATGATGAAGCTTATGACATTCTAAATAAAAGTCTATTAGGTAATGTATGTGTGGTTTCTAATATTGAGGCAGCAAATACTTTAGCGAAACGCTTGAATCACCAAGTTAAGATTGTGACACTCGATGGCGATGTGATACATCGTGGTGGTACGATGACTGGTGGTAAAGCAAAAGGCTCAGGTCAATCGATGCTAACCCTCAAGAAAGATAAATCTCAGCTTGAAACAGAAATCACTTTAAAGAAAGATGAATTAATTCTTGCTGAAAATCAACGTAATGAACTCGAAACAAAAATTAAAGATTCTAACGAAGTCTTAATGCAACGTCGGATTGCTTTAGCACAGCTTGAACCACTTCTTGATGTGAAAAAAGCAAAATACGATCGCTTAAAGGCAGATTTAGAAGAACTTAATTTGGACGATCACGAAGACGAGGTTAGTGTTGGTGAGGATGTTGTTTCACAATTAAACCGCATTTATATGGAGCGTGATGAATTGACATCGAATCTCTCATTGATGAGAGAAAAGCGTTTGAATCTTGGTAATGAAGTGCAACGAAAAGAAATGTCGTTACGTCAATATCGATCAGAGTTAAACGAATATACTCAAAAACTTCATCAAGGATCGCTGGAAATTACAAAATCACGTACTAAGATGGAAACAGGATTAGAACGTTTATCATCAGAATATCAAATGACCTTTGATTATGCGATGGAAAATGTCTATGATGAAGATTCCGCATTAAGTCGTGAAGAAGTTATGAAACTTCGTAGTGATATTGGTGCCTTAGGAAATGTTAACTTGGAGGCTCCTGAAGAATATAAGGAAGCATCCGAACGTTATGAGTTCCTATCAAAACAACTTGCAGAACTCGTGGAAGCACGTGATAAGTTGCTTCAAGTTATTGAAGACATGGACCAAATTATGGTTAAACAGTTCAAAGAAATGTTTGATCGGATCAACGAAGAATTGCCGGAAGTATTCGGAGCACTCTTTGGTGGTGGTAAAGCTCGCCTTGTGTTAGAGGATGAGAATGATCTACTCAATACAGGAATTGATATTGATGTTCAACCTCCGGGAAAATCAGTGCAAAACATTCGATTGTTCTCTGGTGGTGAAAAGAGTTTAATTGCAATTTCAGTTCTGTTTGCCATTCTAAAGGCAAGACATGTTCCGCTCTGTATTTTTGATGAGGTTGAGGCTGCTCTGGACCAAGCAAACGTTGAACGTCTTGCAAACTATATTAAGAACTTCAGTGATGACACACAGTTTATTGTCATTACACACCGTCCTGGAACCATGTCACAGTGTGATGTGCTCTACGGTGTTACCATGCCTAATAAAGGTGTTTCATCAATGTTACGCGTTAAATTAGATGAAGCGATTGAATTGAAAGACAAGGAGGAAGCTTAATGGGATTTTTTGATAAATTAAAAAAATCTTTCTCTAACAAGGAAGATCAAGAATTATACACAACGGGTCTCGAACCGACAAAAGCAACCTTTGGAAACAAACTAAAAGAAATGTTTATGGGTAAACCTAAGTTTGATGATGCTTGGTATGACCATCTCTTAGCAGTATTAATCCAATCGGATGTTTCTTTAAAAAGTGCGCAAAAAATTATTAAGGCTTTCCGTAAGAAAGTTAAATCTAATATGACACAAGAGGAATCACTTGAACTGCTCGTTGAAATCATATTAGAACAATACGGTGACGATGTTGCTCCATATGAGGTTGAGCCAGGCCGCTTGAACACAATTCTTGTAGTGGGTGTTAATGGTTCTGGTAAAACTACAACATGCGCTAAACTTGCTGCGCAATACCACCAAGATGGTAAGAAGGTCCTACTAGTTGGTGGCGACACCTTCAGAGCAGCAGGGAGTAGCCAGTTGCAGGTCTGGGCTGATGAAATCGGTGTGGATTTTGTAGGTGGTAAAGAAAATGCCGATCCTGCATCCGTTTATGTTGATGCAGCTCGTTATGCAAAAGAAGGTAACTTTGACGTCATGATTTGTGATAGTGCAGGTCGTCTTCAAAATAAAGTAAACTTGATGAAAGAACTTGAAAAAATGAAACGAGTTCTTGAACGTGAGGCGGGAAGTATTGACCATACATATTTAGTGATTGATGGAAATACTGGTCAAAATGGACTCAGCCAAGCACGTGTCTTCACGGAAGTCACTCCGGTTGATTCATTAATTGTGACAAAATTGGATGGTTCGCCAAAAGGTGGCGTCTTATTAAGCATTAAAGATGAACTTGGTTTAAAAGTGAGTCATATTGGTTTGGGTGAAAAGGTTAATGATTTAAGACCTTTTGATATCCAAGCATATCTGTACCAATTGGTATATAACCATGAGCTTTGAGAAAGCAATATTATTAAATCAACTGTTTGATTATTATGAACCACTTCTAACTCAAAAACAAAAAGAAGTATTTCGTATGTATTATCATGAAGATCTGTCCTACCAAGAAATTGCAGATATTCAGGAAATATCTCGTGCAGCCGTGTATGATAATTTAAATCGTACCAGTAATCTTCTTGAAGATTATGAAAAAAAACTTGGGGTTGCAACGCGATATCAAACATTGTTTAATAAGTTAAGTGAATTAAATGATTCAAGAGTGAATCAAATACTTGATGAATTCATAAAAAAAGGAGAATAGAATAATGGATAAAGTATTGGCAGTTAATGCGGGAAGTAGTTCCCTTAAGTTTCAATTGTTAGAAATGCCTCATGCTGAGGTTTTAGTAAGTGGTATCGTTGAACGTATTGGTTTAAATGATGGTGTTATCACTTTCAAATATGACGGAAAGAAAGATACAGAAATTCTTGATATTCCGAATCATTCTGTCGCAGCCGACTTAGTTCTTAAAGGACTTGTTGAAAAGAATATCGTTGCAAATTTACAAGATATCGTAGCCGCAGGACACCGAGTTGTACATGGTGGAGAATACTTCCAAGGATCTGTAATCTGTGATGAAGATTCAATTTCAAAAGTTGAAGAACTTGCTGACTTAGCACCGCTTCACAACCCAGCAAACCTTATAGGTTACCGTGCATTTAAAGAAGCATTACCAAATGCTACACATACATTCACATTTGATACAGCATTCCATCAAACAATGGCACAAGAAATATACATGTATGCTCTTCCTTACGAATATTATACAGACTTACAAGTTCGTCGTTATGGAGCACATGGTGTTTCACACGAATATGTATCACACCGTGTTGCTGAGTTAATGGGACGCACTAATGAAGGTACAAACGTAATTACACTTCACTTAGGAAACGGTGCATCAATTTCAGCAGTTAAAGATGGTAAATGTGTCAATACTTCAATGGGATTCACACCACTTGCGGGTGTCATGATGGGTACACGTACGGGTGATTTAGATCCAGCAATCGTTACTTACTTAATGCGTAAATTAGATATTACAGCTGAAGAAGTTCTTGATATCTTTAATAAGAAATCAGGAATGGCAGGAATTTCCGGATTATCAAGTGATGCTCGTGATATTGAAGCAGGTATTGAAGCAGGAAATCCTCGTGCAATTTTAACTCGTAAAATGTATGCACAACGCGTTCTTCAATATGTTGGTGCTTACGCATTACAACTTGGTCGTGTAGATGCAATTGTATTTACAGCTGGACTGGGTGAAAATGATAATGGAACACGTGAAGCGATTTTAGAAGTAATCTCAGAAGGAATGGGAATTACATATGATAAAGCTCTTAACGATTCCGTTCATGGCGATGAAGTGAAAATCAGCCTTGATGATTCAAAAGTAGATGTTTGGATTGTTCCTACAAATGAAGAACTTATGATTGCAACCGATTCATACGAAATCCACAATGTATAATACGCAAGAATTCTTAAATCTTGTAGAAGCTTACGACACAATCTATGTGTATCGTCACACCAATCCGGATGGTGATGCACTGGGTTCACAACTTGGGATGACAAAGTGGTTGCGCTATAATTATCCTAATAAGCACGTACATACTTTTGGACAAGATGATCATGGATTTAAAATTTATGACAAAATGGAAAATCCTGAACTAGCAGATGTTTTCCTCGCTATCGTTATTGACACAGCAAACCAAGATCGTATCGATTCAGATACATACTTAAAAGCAGAAAAAATCATTAAGATTGATCATCATCTCGAAGTTGATCAATATGGAGATTTACAAATTGTCGATACAACACGCGGAAGTGCCTGTGAAATCGTTGCAGATATCTTCAAAGCATGTGATTTGAAAATGAATGATGAGATTGCGAATACAACATTATCAGGTATTTTAACAGATACAATTCGATTCTCAATTGAAAATACTTCAGCTCAAACACTAATGTCAGCAGCCTTCTTACTTGAAAATGGTGCGAATATTAGTGAGTTGAATGCGAAAATATTTAACAGATCACTAACATTCTTTGAAGTGCGTCGCACATTACAAAACCTCGTACAATGGAATAATGCTTTTGCTTATGCTATTGTCGATAAAAAAACTCAGGATTCGCTTGGCATCACTGACCGTGGTGCAAAAGATCAAGTTAATATGATGAGTGGCATTGAAGAGTTTGCTATCTGGGCAATCTTTGCTGAGAAGGAAGATGGTCGCTATACAGCATCACTTCGTTCACGATCTGCTACAGTCAGTGATCTAGCTAACGAATATCGCGGTGGAGGACACCGTCTTGCTTGTGGTATCGGTGATATTTCATTTGAAGAAGTTCAAGAAATCATTGCGAAGCTCGCAGAAATCAGTCAAAACTAAAGAGACCATTCAGGTCTCTTTTTTTTACGAATATATCAATTTTTTTAACACTTAACATTAGGAAAACAAGATGGTTCATGCATATGTTATAATGCCGAGGCTAGAAGGAGGGGTAACGGTGAAGAGGGTAAACAATATTATTGGTAAGGTGATATTGATGTTGGGATGTATTATCATTTTTCAAACGGTTCATGCAGCATATTCAAGTAGAGAAACCCTATATGTTCCACCAAAAGGGGGATTTGTTATCTCGAGTGATTACGCAACAAAAGAAACAACGAGTACTTATGGAACTGTTGAAACATGGGATGTGAGTGCCTGGTTAGCGCCAACAGGTCAAATGGTAAGTAGCTCCAACAGGCAGTATTATTCAAAATCATTTAAAATTGGGACAGGATATCGTCACAATCTTGTGACAATGTTTGATTCTGCTAGAGGATCGCAACTGCATCTTAGAGTTAATACAAACGGTTTTGATCCACATGGTCTTACTATTAAAGCTAAGTGGAATGGGGACCATAACTGATGAATAGAATTTCCAAAGGTATTGGTGAGAAAGTAGCACAATACGTGCTATTTTCTCTTGTGATTTTGCTTGTAGTATTAAGTTATCTTTATAATGAGATACCAAAAGTAATATTTGTCGAAGAATATACTTTTTTATCGCTAATGAGTGATTTTCAGTGTGGCAGATGTTTTCCATATATTCTAATTCTACTAATTTCTATGCCGATGCTCCTGAATGGATTTAATATCGAGACTGTAAGTTCGAGAATGGATTATCTAATCATTCAAAGAATATCTATCATAGATTTTTATAAGCGAGAAAAACTAAAATCATTTATGAGAGGATTTGTGTTTGGTGTCGCTATTAATATTGCGGTGATTGTCACAATATGGATTGTGCATCCCAGTAGTGGTGTTAAGCTCGTTTCTTCAGTAACAAATAATACCCTGACACAAGTGAATAATCCAATCATTGAATTTCTATTGAGTGTTTTTCTACAATCAATTGGAATGGGAATCGCTAATGTGTGTTTGTTTATGTTAACCAGGTTGAGACCAAACAAATATTTATATTACCTATCACTATTGTTAGGTACAGTTGCTGTATCTACAGGTATTGTTGTTGTGTTTGCTTTGGTTACAATGATTTTTCCGTTCTTTAACGAAATCGTACCCTTTGTAATACCTCTATTTTCGATAATTAATCCACTAACCTTGCTTTTTCCAAACTATGATTTATTTATGTTGCCATTTTCAAATATGTTTAATTTTCTGGCTTCTTTAATTGTTTATTTGGTGCTGATACGTTGGATTTCTAAGAAACTTATTCAATTAGAAAGAATGGGGCGAATATGATCCGACATTCAAGAAAGGTTTGTTTCAGAAAAATAAGCTTGCGAATGATTGTAGGCATCGCATTTATTTACGTTGTTGTTACTGCAGTTGAGAGGAAATCAATTCTTGGTTCAGTTTATTTAGACGCTGGAAACATAAGTGAGTACTTAAATTTATCCTTCTACGAGGCCAGACTGACCATGGTGTTGTTTCCGATTTTTCTACTATTGTTGATTGAACGTGTTAATTTCTACGACATTGTACATACCAATAGCCAGCTTCGATTGGGTCAATCCTACTTCACCTTACTCAAGAAGTATGAGCTTTTATGGTCTATTCCGTTTGTAATATTAACATCACTTAATCTTTGGATTCATTATCCGTTCAAGCCAAGTTTTGAACTGTGTCTGATTTTAATAATTGAACTGGGAAAATTTATAATTATGCCCTTTATAGTGGTTGATAAAAAAATAAACAAACCCAAAAATGCAATCTATGTTTTTGCTGTTATTTACTACATATATGTTTATATAGCTTTACAGATTATCTAGAAAAGAAAAATATGGACAAGGATTAATTGATGGAGGATAGAAAGATGCTGGAAGTAATTAATGTTTCAAAAAAATTAGGTGGAAAAAGTATAATTTGTGATTTATCGTTGCGTGTTGAAAAAGGTGATATCACTTTAATCAAGGGAAGTAATGGGAGTGGTAAAACAACGATTCTACGGCTTATTGCGGGTTTGTTGGAGCCTGATGATGGATTGATAATTTATGGCGAAGGGACGGAAATAGGGGCCCTTATAGAAAACCCGAGTTTTGTTCCAAACTTTACGGCACGAGAAAATTTAGACTTTCTTTTTAAATTGAAATCAGAATCTTTGTATGATATCGAAAAGTTAGAATCACTATGCAGTTTGTTTTATCTTGACTTCTACGATTCGAGTTTAGTAAAAAAATACTCATTAGGTATGAGACAGAAATTAGGGATCATTCAAGCAATTATGGAAGACCAAAATTTAATTTTACTAGATGAGCCTACTAGGGGCTTGGATGATGTAAGTGTGGATTCTTTTATTAAACTTATTAGTGAATTATCTGTCGAAGGGAAATCAATCATCATTGCATCTCATGATAAAGAAAACATGAGTAAAATAGAATTTGACCATGTTATTGAAATTTAAAATAAGACATATGCTAATTATACAGAGGAGAATGATTTGGATTATCTTCTCTTCTTTAGCTGTTTATTTATCTTTAAATTATTCGCCTCAAGAGTTCTTTTTGATTGAATATGGCTTTATGTATCAAAATATCAGCACGATTTGGATTAGCTTTTTTGATATTTCGACGAAGGCTGTGATTGTACTGTCGTCAATAAACAACTTAAAGCAATTAGAAAATTTGATCCGCATTCGAATTGGCTGTAAAATGAAACTTCTTTACTTTATCAATGTATTTTTTATTCTTGTTCTCACGCTATCTCAATCATTATTTTTAATGATAATAAAGGTTAAATCTATAGATAATATACTCTTGTTTTATGATTTTATAGCGATTTTAGTAATTAGTTTAGTTGCGTCGTTTTTCTATAATATTAAAAATCCGCGATTATCATACTTCCTTTTAGTCTTGCTCTTGATCGTTCAAAGATTAATTTTCACTTTTTACTATGCTTGTTAACCCGAATGCTTCTTATTTAAGGTATAATAGAGAAAGCGGGGTGTGATCATGAGTGTTCATTTAAATGTCAGAAGTTATTATTCACTTCTAAATGGAATGATGAGTTTAAATGAAATATTAGAATCTGCGAAATCGAATCGTATGAAGTCAGTTGCTTTAACTGATTATCATGTTCTATTTGGATCGTTAGATTTTTTTATTCGTGCCCAAACCTTAGGAATCAAACCAATATTTGGTATGGAAATTACGATTGAAGAAAATGAAGAACAATATGATGCACTTGTTCTTGCAAGGAATAATGTCGGGTATCAACGTCTTATGGCGATTTCATTTGAATTATCACAACATCATCGTATTAATCTAGAAGATTTAGCTAAAGACTCGGATAATCTTTATGTCATTATGTTCTCAGAAAACGGATGTTTTGAGGAAGCATTAATTCATGAAGATTACGGATTGATTCAAACTAAAATTACAAAGTATAAATCTCTTTTTAAACATTTAAGAATTGGTATGTCACATCAAGAATCTGCTTTCTTCAAAGAACGAAATCTTAAACTGTATGAAACTGCATTATTAAATGATGTGAAATGTGTCGCTATGACAAAAGTTTTCTATAAACACAAAACAGATGATGAAGCGTTTCGAGCATTACGTGCAATTGAAAAGGGCACTTATATTGGTGATAAAACATTGGTATCAGCACCGAACCGCTACTTCTATTCTGAACAGGAATTGAGAGAACTTTATTCTGAATCACTTTTGAAGGAAACTGAATTGATTGCGAACGACTGTAACGTCGATATTTTAAGTATAAAAACTGAGTTGCCTCGTTTTGAAACGGGACAAAATGTAGAAAATGCTTATTACCTTGAAAAATTGAGTCAATTTGGGCTGCAAAAACGATTGGGTAATAAGCTTAATCAGCAGTACAAAGAACGATTAGCTTATGAACTTTCTGTAATCACGTCCATGTCATTTGAAGATTATTTCTTAATTGTCTACGATATCATTCGTTTTGCAAAACAAGAAGGGATTTATGTTGGTCCGGGTCGTGGGAGTGCTGCGGGATCACTTGTTGCATACTCTTTAGGGATCACTGAAGTTGATCCAATCGAATATAATTTGCTTTTCGAAAGATTTTTAAATCCTAAAAGAATCTCAATGCCGGATATTGATATCGATTTTCCTGATGACCGTCGTCAAGATGTGATTGATTATGTTCGAGAAAAGTATGGGGATAATCATATCGCACACATTGTGACATTTGGTACTTTAAAAGCCCGTCAAGCATTTCGTGATGTTGCACGTGTTCTTCAGGTTCCAATAAGGAAAGTAGACCAAGCGACGAAATTGATGAATCAGGCATCCTTGCGAGATAATTACGAACAGCAAAGCAGACTTAAAACGATGATTGATACGGATCCCTTATTGCAAGATGTGTTTAATCTTGCAGTAAAAGTAGAAGGGTTACCACGTCATACTTCACTTCACGCGGCGGGTATCGTTATGTCAAAGCAACCACTTCTGAGTGTTGTTCCGATGATGCAGATGGACGATACGACTTACTGTATCCAATACGATATGGTTCACATTGAAAAAATTGGACTTATTAAAATAGATTTTCTTGGCTTAAGAAACTTAACAATCATTGATAATATTTCAAGACAAATAAAAACTACTGAAACCTTTGACATTATGACAATACCATTAGATGACAAAAAAACTTATGATTTGATAGGTAGAGGTGAAACGGTAGGGATATTCCAGTTAGAATCAGAGGGTATGAAGAAGTTGTTGATGAAAATGAAGCCATACCAATTTTCTGATATCGTGGATACCATTGCGTTGTATCGCCCAGGTCCTATGGAAAACATCCCACTGTATCTAAGTGCTCGGGAAAACCCGAAGTCGGTTAAGTACTTGCATCCAAAACTCAAGGAAATAACAGAATCGACTTATGGCGTCTTAATTTATCAGGAACAGATCATGCAAGTTGCGCAAATTATGGCGGGATTTGACTTGGGTGAAGCAGATATTTTGAGAAAAGCGATGGGGAAAAAGAATGTTGAAGAGTTGGAATCGGTTCATCAACAATTTGTATCTGGATGTATTAAACAGGGGTACGATAAGAACTTTTCGGAAGAGTTATTTGCACTTGTACTTAAGTTTGCGAATTACGGATTCAATAAATCGCACTCCGTTGCTTATGGTTTGATAGCCTATCAAATGGCTTACCTAAAGGCGAATCATCCATACATGTTCTATACTTACTTACTAAGCAGTGTAATCGGTAGTGATTCAAAAACAAAACAATACATCGATGAATGCCGAAATAGAAATGTACTTCTAATGGGCCCAAATTTAGAAAAAAGTTATGACACTTACAAGCTTGAAGGGCGCAAAATTCGCTTGCCCTTTACTGTTGTTAAGGGAATAAGTTATAATACAAGTAAGGTAATTGAACAAGAACGTAGTTTGAAAGGTTCTTATCAATCATTTTTCGATGCTATTGCGCGTTTGAATTTAGCGGGTATCAAGAAAAATAATTTCGAGAATCTGATAAAAGCTGGGGCTTTTGATTACTTTGGGTATGATCGACTCAATATGCTTGCGACACTTGATGAAGCACTACGATATGCAAACATTGTGAAAGTATCTACCATAGAAGGGGATAAACTGGATTATTCTTTAATTTCGGAGCCGTTGGTTACTGAGGTGAAAGAGAGTCCACGTGAAATTTTAACTCAAGAATCGGATGTGCTGGGTTTCTATTTTTCAGAACATCCAAGTCTTAGTCTTCGTATGAAACATAAGACAACACCGATAATGAGTTTAAGGATTCAAGAAGAAGCTTATCGTTTTATTGGTATGGTTGAGCGTATAAAACAACATCGAACAAAAAAAGGTGAACTTATGGCTTTTGTGAATATCAGCGATGATACAGGAAATGTTGATTGCGTATTATTTCCAAGAGTATATAATAGTATTAAAGAAACCTTAGAGGTTGGGGCGCTAATATTAATCAAAGGAACGATGAAAGAGGAGAAATCAATCATTGTTAATGATATATATCAGTTTGAGAAGAGATAACAAAGGACGGGGATATTATGATTAAGCTATTAATTGTTGATGACGAAATTAAAATTCGAGAGGTCATTAAGGAATACGCGTTAGTATCTGGCTTTGAATGTGATGAAGCAGAAGATGGTGTTGAAGCGGTAGAGAAGATTAAGACAGGTAACTATGATGTTGTTATTTTGGATATCATGATGCCTAATCTTGATGGTTACACGGCATGTCGTCAAATAAAAGAAATAAAAGACATTCCAGTTATCATGCTTTCAGCACGTCAAGAAGAGTTTGATAAACTTTTAGGATTTGAATTAGGGATTGATGACTACGTTACCAAACCTTTTTCGCCTCGAGAACTTATTGCTCGTGTGAAAGTTGCGGTTGAACGTTCAAAAGGTAAGAAACACTCTGTGTATCGTTTTGATACTCTTGAAATTGATATCACAGGCCGCAATCTTATCATTGATGAAGAGCGTGTTACAGTGACGCCTAAAGAATTTGATCTACTTGTTTATTTAGTTCAACATAAAAATCAAGCGTTATCGAGAGATGTTCTTTTAGATAAAGTTTGGAATTATAATTATTTTGGTGATTACCGTACTGTAGATACACACATTAAGATGTTAAGACAAAACCTAGGCCCTTACCGTGATTATATTGTTACCGTAAGAGGAACGGGATACAAGTTTGAAGCCGACAACTAAAAACATGGCATTTCGAATTTGGTTCTATTTTTTAGTTTTCACAACATTGCTTCTTTCAATACTGTGGCTTCTTCAAATAACATTTGTTGAATCATATTATGAAAGAAATCGTGTTCAAACTATTGATAATCAAATTTCGGAAATTGAAGTCTTGTTGTCCAAAGGTTCGATAGATACTACGCGGGATGCAGCAAATAAGCTTTTAAGCTACGATAATCTTTGTGGAGCTATTTACAACGGCTTTGGAACAAATCTTGCGAATCTTAATGACGTGAAGAGTAATTGTTTCTTAAAGGAGTTGCCACAAGCGACTATCAATGAATATATGATTATGGCATATGAATCGCCA
Organism: Erysipelothrix inopinata; assembly: GCF_014396165.1. GTDB lineage: Bacteria > Bacillota_I > Bacilli_A > Erysipelotrichales > Erysipelotrichaceae > Erysipelothrix > Erysipelothrix inopinata. The sequence goes on along the minus strand of NZ_CP060715.1, from coordinate 1,727,539 downwards.
TCGGGAGTGATGTCGATTCCTTTTGTCGATGATACCAATCTACAAGAAACTCATTTAGTGGGGAAATATAGTAAGGTCAACGATAATGTTTACTATATTTTTGTCAGTGGTTCTGTGCAGTTGGCGGATGTTACGGTTCATGTACTGAAAAAACAATTCACATTGATTGCGTTATCTATATTTTCTATTGCAACGATAGTTACGCTTATTTTAGCTCGTAAATTATCGTTTCCTATTGTACGTATTACAGAAAGTGCGAACCGTTTGGCTATGGGGGATTTAACGGTTAATTTCGAAGGTGAGGATTACACCGAGATTAAAGCCCTCTCGAAGACGCTTAACTATGCAACGCAGGAATTTAAAAAGACCGATGAACTTCGCCGTGACTTGGTTGCAAACGTCTCACATGACATAAAAACGCCGCTGACCATGATTCGAGCTTATGCTGAAATGGTTCAGGACTTATCTGGTGATGATCCGGAAATGCGTGCGAAGCATCTCGGAGTTATCTTAGATGAAACAGAACACCTTGAGAATTTAGTTACTGATATGTTGACACTTTCTAAATATGAAGCGAACGCGTTTGAAATCCGACTCTCGGCCTTTAATTTACAAAAACATATCGAAAAAACAGTTTCTTTATTTTCAGGAATGGATGTTGATTTTGTGGTCAATGTTAAACCTAAGGTTAAAGTTGTGGCTGATGAAGTGAAAATGGGACAAGTCCTTTATAATTTTGTAAATAATGCTACAAAATATGTCGGAGACGACAATATTATTGAAATAAACACACATGAAGTAGGGGAAGAAATAGTTGTTTCTGTTACAGATCATGGTATTGGTATCGCTGATGAAATTCTAGAACATATCTGGGATCGATATTACAAGATTGATAAAAATCATAAACGAACTGTAAAAAGTTCGGGACTCGGCTTATCAATTGTTAAAGCGATATGTGATGCTACGGGCTCCAAGTGTTGGGTGGAGTCGACAGTAGGAGAAGGATCAACGTTCTTTTATACCTTGAAGTTGGAAACACCAAGTATTACACATCAACCGTATGAACGGGATGGATTTTTTTAATCACATGGAGAAAGAAACTTATGAAATTAGAATTCAATAGTATAAACAAATACTTCGAAGAATTCCATGTTCTAAAAGATGTTAGCTTTTCGGTTAAAAGTGGACAGATTTTCGGATATTTAGGAAGAAACGGAGCTGGGAAAACTACATCTATTCGTATAATGATGGATGTGTTCAAAGCAAGTAGTGGTGAAATTCTTATGGATGGAAAACTTTTCGACCCTAAGAATTATAAAATTGGATATTTGCCAGAAGAACGTGGTATGTATTCTAAAACTAAAGTTATGGATCAATTAATTTACTTTGCAATGCTGCGTGGAGCAAGTCGTAGTGATGCTCGAAAATCTGCAACATACTGGGCTAAGAAATTTGAAATTGAAGAATATCTTAATCGTAAATTAGATACTTTGTCAAAAGGAAACCAACAAAAAGTTCAAATTACACAGGCATTTCTAAATGAACCGGATATTCTTATTTTGGATGAACCATTTTCAGGACTTGACCCTGTAAACTCAAAAGTGTTTCAGGATGCTCTTGTTGAATATATTTCTGAGGATAGAATTATTATTTTCTCAAGTCATCAAATGAGTTATGTTGAAACATTCTGTGATGATATTGCTATCATTGATAAAGGTAGAATTGTTCTTAATGGATCACTCAGCACAATAAAAAAAGACTGGGGTAAAAATAAACTAAGAATTGATAGTGCACAACGAGATGAATTAGAAAGCCACCTAGAAACATTAAACGTAAGTTTGGAATTTGATAAGAAATCGCTTATCGTTGCATGCCCTGAGTCATTGACCAAGCAACAACTATTGAAGTCGTGTGTCGATAACAACCTCGAAGTATCATATTTTGATGATTATATTCCAAGTCTTCAAGATATTTTTGTAGAAGTAGCGAGGGAAGACCATGAATAATTTTAATATTGTATTTAAATTCGAATTTTCTGAAATGATTAAGAAGAAAAGTGTTCTCACGACTACGATTATATTATGTATTTTCATGTTTATTGGAGCGTCTATTCCAACAATCTCTAAAATGTTTAATAAAGCGGACTTGAAACCTGCTGAAACGAGTGAAAACGTGACACCTTCATTAGGGGAAAGAAACGATTTAGGGTTTGTTCTGAGTTCTGAAGTTTCTTCTGAAAAACTGAGTGGTTATCTTGCACTTCAATCTGTTAATGTTTATGAATCAAAAGAAGCACTTAAACAAGCGATCGAAGACAAAGAAATAACCTATGGTTTTGTGATTGATTCTTTGACTTCTTATACCATGCTAGTTAATGATAAAGGTATGTACTCTTTTGAAGAAGGAATGATTCAATCTGCCTTACAAAGTTATGCGTCCGATGAGTATCTTTCATCGTTTGGAATTGACACACAACGCGTTCATGAAGCACAGTCAATTAAAGTTGAAGGTGTCGTTGAACAGTTTGGAAAAGACGCTTCTAAAGGGTTCTTTGTATCCTACGCGATTATGTTTATCATGTACATGTTAATCTTATTCTTTGGACAATCTGTTGCAACCTCGGTTGCGCGCGAGAAAGACTCCCGTACTATGGAACTGTTGATTACAAGTACTAAGCCAAAGGCATTGATTTTAGGAAAAGTTGCTGCGTTGGGGTGTGTTGGGCTCTTGCAAATTGGTGTAATCCTTCTTACCTTAGTGTTAGGAATTCTTGTTAATAAAGTTAACTATCCACCAATGATCTTAGCAATACTTCAAGATACGATGACACCATCTGTTTTCTTGCTCTATTTGCTATTCTCTGTACTTGGCTATGCATTATATTTATTTATCTATGCTTCACTTGGATCACTTGTTTCGAAGGTGGAAGATGTGAACTCCGCTGTTACACCAATCACAATGTTGTTTGTTGTAGCGTTTGTTATTGCATCAATTAGTTTACAAATGCCGCAGAGTTCATTAGCCAAAATAAGTTCGTATATTCCGTTTGTTTCTTTATTCACGATGCCGATTCGAGTTCTGTTGACCTCGGTATCCTGGATTGAAATCTTAATTTCTTCATTGGTTATGATTGCAACAACTATCATTGTAGCGAAACTGTCAATTTATATTTATCGTTACGGTTCACTAAATTATGGCAATAAGCTCTCAATGAAAGATATCTTTAAGAATATTAAAAAAGAAAAAAATGGTCACTAATATTTAAAGATAAAGTGCACTGACTTCTAAAGAGGTACGTGCATTTTTTTATTGAGCAAAACATCAAAAAAAAAAGGAGCGGGGCTCCTTTAGGTTTAATTTCTAGGTTTTGTACCATCAAAGTACAATTTGTGATTTTCAATCGGAATGTTACGAGCTTTTAAGAGTTCTTCTACTGTTACAAATTTATAACCTTTTTGGCTTAGTTTTTCAATTGAACATTCAAATCCATCAATCGTTGTTTTGTAAAGATCGTGCATTAGAACAATAGCCCCGTCATGTTGATAGGTCTCAACAATATTACAAATTGATTCTGCATTGTGTGAACGCCAGTCTTCACTATCGATCGACCAGTTTACAAAGGAAACGTCAACACTGTTTCGAACAGTTTCGTTTGCGGCTCCGTAAGGAGGACGAACCATAATAGGGTGTTCATATCCCGATACCTTGCGAATGAGCGCTTCTGTTTCGTTGATTTGTTTTTGTACTTGATCAACAGGTAATCCATTTAAGTTTGGATGGTCGTATGAGTGACTTGCGATTTGATGGCCGCGATTTATAACATCTCGAACTGTACCGGCATTTCCTTCGACGCGTTCTCCGACGACGAAGAAAGTTCCTTTACCGTTGTATTTTTCAAGAATGTCCATTGCGCGTTTGGTATTTTCTGGATGAGGACCGTCATCGAATGTGAATGCGACAAGTTTCTCATTGCCACTGACACCTTCGTCAAGATAAACTGGTGGAATTGCACCATCTGTCTTTGTATAATCTCCAACTTTGTCTTCAAGATAATCGGTGATGTCTTTAAAGTTGAAGGTGATTGCTTTATTTTCTGGATAAAATGAAACAGATTCTTTGTTGATACTCCATGGTGTCTGAGCATCTAGCTTTGTTGCATTTAAGAGTGCACTACGATTTTCGTTTGTGATTGTTAGATCCTTGCGAATATCATATGTTAATTTACGTGCGCCTTGATGGTTGAATAAGTTTGAAGGTTCTACTGCAGTGCCTTCTTTTTTAAAGAACACTTTACCTGATTCGGCAATCGTCTCTTTATTTACCTGTGTCTTCACAACGACGGAGGTATACATGTCGAAGACGTTTTCACTTGTGTAATCTTGAAGTACTTCAGTTTTAGTACCTTCTTTAACTTGAGTGAGTGCCTGTGTTTCTTGGTTCTTGAGTGTTTCAGCTACCCAAGTATCCATTGCTTCGCTTTTGAATTTAGGGAAATGAGATACCTGGATGAGATTGTCATTCATTGTTTTGGTAACTTCATGAGTTCCTGCTTGTTTAAGGGAGTTGTCTACTTTTCTCATATATCTTGGGTATTTGTTGAATGGATCCAAGATGAGAAGGGTAACTCCTGTAATAAGAACTGCGACAATGAGTGTTAGTATCGCGACTGCTTTCTTATTTAATTTTCTTACTTTTTTTGTTTGTTGTACTTTCATAGATTGACCTTATCTGTAATTCTGAACAGTCCCTTTCATAATACTTATATGTTATCATAAAACAGTCCTGTTTTACTGAGAATCTTGTGAAAAAAAGACAGAAAACATGTGTTTATATTAATTTGTGTATAGAATCAACTTTCGAGTAAATATATTGGTTAAAAAGGCGAGAATAGTGTATAATTTAAACAGATTCGGCTAAACCATGGCTGAATGGGTGCTTTACTTTAATTAGAAATCGTAAATATGATGTTTTTTAGTGGAATATCTTGATTTCGGTATCTATTTGAATTATAATGTTAAAGCATTTATAGGCGTATGTTGCATGTCCCAAGGACATACAACCGCACATATTAAGGTTCAAGTGAGAAATCCACCTTAAGTGGCGAGTCTTATGGCAAATTGAAGGAGGTGTACTATGTACGCAATTATTGAAACTGGTGGAAAACAAATTCTTGTTGAAAAAGATCAAGCTATCTTCGTAGAAAAACTTGATGTTCAAGAAGGTGAAGAAGTTGTCTTTGATACAGTTGTTGCTGTAAAAAACAGAACTTTAAAAGTTGGAGCTCCTTATGTTAAGGGTGCTACAGTTACAGCTCGTGTAGAAAAACAAGGAAAAGGTAAGAAAATTACTGTTTTCAAATATAAATCCAAAAAAGGATCTACACGTCGTAAACAAGGTCATCGTCAACCTTATACTAAATTAATCGTTACAGATATCATCTCAGGTTAATTATAGTGATAAAGGTATCTGTCTTAACTGAAGGAAACCAATATAAAGGAATCCGTGTCAGTGGGCATGCATATTCAGGAGAACCAGGGTTTGATTTGGTTTGTGCCGGTGTGAGCACCGTCATGATTGGATCGCTCAATGCTTTCTCAGAATTAGATGATGATGTTAATTTGGAAATGAATGATTCACCACTTGTGGCGATTGATATTAACCAGGTTAACGATTCAAATCAATTAATGTTTAAATTTATGCTTCTTCAATTAAAAACAATTGAAGAGACATATCCAAACTATATAAATATTCATGAAAAGGAGGTAAGTTCATGAAATTCAAATTAGATATTCAACTATTCGCATCTAAAAAGGGTGTTGGTTCATCAAAGAACGGTCGTGATTCACATTCGAAACGTCTTGGATCAAAAGCAGCTGATGGAGAATTTGTAACAGGTGGTTCAATTCTTTACCGTCAACGCGGTACAAAAATTCACCCAGGTACTAATGTTGGACGTGGTGGTGACGATACATTGTTTGCTAAAGTAGACGGTGTAGTTAAATTTGAACGCATTAGCAAAAACCGTAAATGCGTATCTGTTTATCCAGTAGCTTAGTGCTAATCAAATCCCCTGTTTAGGGGATTTTTCATTGAAAGGATGATGTTATGTTTGTAGATCGCGTAAAAGTCAACGTAGTCGCCGGTGATGGCGGGGACGGAATGATGTCTTTTCGTCGTGAAGCGTATGTTCCTTTAGGAGGACCTTACGGTGGAGATGGCGGTAGAGGCGGAAATATCGTATTTGTAGCGGATTCTCACAAGTCAACACTTTTAGACTTGCGTTATAACCGTTTAATTAAAGCAAGCCATGGTCAAGCAGGAAAAAATAAAAAAATGCATGGTCGTGATGCTGAAGATACGATCATTAAAGTTCCTGTTGGAACCATTGTCACGGATACGGAGAAGGGGATTGTTATAGCGGATCTCATTCGTCCTGGTCAACGTGAAGTTATTGCACACGGTGGAAGAGGCGGTCGTGGTAACACGCGTTTTGCTTCTGCTAAAAATCCAGCTCCTAATTTTGCTGAAAAAGGTGAGTTAGGCCAAAGCTTGGAAATCACTATAGAATTAAAATTACTTGCTGATGTTGGAATTATTGGTTTCCCATCTGTGGGTAAATCGACGCTTTTATCAGTTATTTCTCGTGCTAAACCTGAAATTGCTGACTATCATTTCACAACAATTGCACCAAACTTAGGAATTGCGCAATCACCTGATGGTCGTTCATTCCCAGTTGCAGACCTTCCGGGTCTTATTGAAGATGCTCACCTAGGGAAAGGCTTAGGTCATGTCTTCTTAAAACATATTGAACGTTGTCGTGTTCTAACACACGTTGTTGATATGGGAGCGGAAGATGGTCGTGATCCTGTTGAAGATTACCGCATTATTAATGAAGAACTTGCGAAGTATGATGAAAAACTCACTCATAAACCAATGGTAGTAGTTGCCAATAAGATGGATATGGACGGCGCTCAAGAAAACTTAGAACGCTTTAAAGAAGCTTATCCAGGTGTAAAGGTATACGAACTTATTACAATGGTGGGTGAAGGTGTTGATCAACTACTCTATGCACTTGCTGATATTCTTGATGAAACAGTTGAAGAAGCTGTGGAAGAACAATCAGAGTCAGTTGTGTATAAATATGAAGCTCCAAAACGCGAATTTGATGTTGAACGTGTAAATGCAGAAACATATCGTGTTGCGGGAGATGCTATTGATCGTATCTTTAGACAGTTTGAATTCGATTCGGAAGAATCAGTAATTCAATTTGGTCTTGCTATGAAACGTCTCGGCGTAGATCAAGCACTGCGAGACGCAGGTGCTCGTGATGGCGATACAGTAATTTTAGCAGATGTACAATTCATTTTTGATGAAGGTATGGTAGAATAAGAATGGTGATATTATGATTGCATTTATTTCAGGAACAGTTGTAGATAAAGATTTAGAATCAGTAGTTATTGATAACCACGGAATTGGTTATCAGGTTTATTGTGCGAAAAGTCATGAGATGTCTTTGAACGAACCCACTGTATTGTATACTTATCAGCATGTGAGAGAGGATGCAATCATTTTATTTGGTTTTTCAAACAAACAAGAACTCGCATTATTTAAGCGAATCATAAGCGTGAAAGGTGTTGGACCGAAGACAGGTCTTGGAATCTTAGGAAAAGCACCTGCAAATCGCTTAATTGAAGCAGTAGAGAACGAAGACATTGTATTCTTAAGAACACTCCCTGGAGTGGGTCCGAAAATGGCATCCCAAATCGTTCTTGATCTTAAAGGGAAATTTGTATCTTCTGATCAGGATGTATCTGTAGCTTCATCTTCAAATCTTGATGATGTTATGGCAACACTTCTTGAACTAGGATTTAAACGTAATGAAATCAATGCGATAAAAAAAGAACTCGTTGCATCAGAGGATCAATCTGTGGACGGTTTGATTAAGCTTGGATTACAATTATTACACTCCAGAAAGGTTGGGTCACGATGAATCGAATTGTGTCAGGAGAAAAACTTGAAACAGCCAATGATTATGAAGTTACTTTGAGACCTGGAACTCTTGATGAGTATATTGGTCAATTTGAGTTGAAAGAAAACCTTAAAGTGTTTATACAGGCTGCGAAGAAGAGAAATGAAACATTGGACCATCTTTTGTTTTATGGTCCTCCTGGACTGGGTAAGACAACGCTCGCATACATTATCGCTGAGGAGATGAATGCCGGTATTAAAATTACTTCAGGACCGAGTATTGAAAGAACGGGTGACTTGGCTGCTATTCTATCGAGTTTAGAACCTGGGGATGTCTTGTTTATTGATGAAATACATCGACTCCCTAAAGTAGTCGAAGAAGTTCTTTATCCTGCTATGGAAGATTTCACTTTGGATTTAGTGGTAGGTAAAGATTCTTCAACACGAAGTATTCAAATTGATTTGCCACCATTTACATTAGTGGGTGCGACAACACGTGCAGGGGATTTATCAAGTCCTTTACGAGATCGATTTGGAATTATCTCTAAATTAGAGTATTATGCACAACCAGAACTTGAACAAATTGTTTCACGTACTTCGCGCGTTTTTGATACAGAAATAGAATATGAGGCTGTTTGCGAAATTGCTAAAAGATCAAGGGGAACACCACGTATTGCGAATCGACTCTTTCGAAGAGTTCGAGATTTCGCGATGGTTCTTAATGATGATGTCGTAGATTTAGAAGTTACGCAAATTGCACTCAACAAACTAAAAGTAGATGAGGTCGGATTAGATGATGTCGACATTCGATATCTCCGTGGAATCATCGAAAGATTTGATGGTGGTCCTGTCGGAATTGAAGCACTTGCAGCATCAATTTCTGAAGAGACAATGACACTAGAGGATGTCTATGAACCTTATCTATTACAATTGGGTTTTATAAATAGAACACCGCGAGGTCGTGTCGCGACAGCCAGAGCGTATGAGCATTTAAAGATTGAAATACTGACGCAAGTCATGGATGAGGAGTGACCTATGAAAGTATGTATTGTAACAGGTGGTAGTGGCGGACATATCTATCCTGCATTAACGTATGCTGACTATATCAGCAAAAATAGAGGCGATGAAGTCGTCTTTATCGGTAATGATTACAAGATGGAAAGTAAGATTATTCCTGAAGCAGGCTATGCTTTCTATGGTATTCACAATATGGGATTACAAGGAAGTGTTATTGCCAAAGTCAAAGCCGTATTCTCTCAATTTAAAGCATATCGTGTCGCGAGGTCGCATCTTAAGGATATTAAGCCAGATGTTGTTGTTGCTTTTGGTGGTTACGTTAGCGCACCAGTTTCTCTTGCAGCATCTAAATTAAACATTCCTTTGGTTCTTCATGAACAAAATGCCTTTCCTGGAAAAGCAAATAAAATGGTAGCGGATCGTGCATCGGTTATTATTACTTGTTATAAAGAAGCGTTCTCGGATATGAAAACAGTTCAGTATCTTGGAAATCCTCGTGCTTCATTAATCCATGAAACTATTGATTCTGAACCTGAGTGGAAACGATTAGGTTTGAAAGACGACTTAAAAACTGTGTTAATGGTAATGGGATCTCAAGGATCTTCGTCAATGAATGAGAAGTTTCTACAATATATTGAAAATTTTGAGTTTACGGACTATCAAGTAGTTATTGTTGTTGGACCTACTAATTACGAAGGTTTTGTTAAACGAATGGGAACACCAGATGAACATGTACATGTTGTGGATTTTGTTGATCAAAAAGCATTGCTCCCTAAAATTGATTTAATTGTTTGCCGTTCTGGTGCATCAACCATCGCGGAAATTGAATCGTTTGGGTTATCATCGCTTCTCATTCCAAGTCCTCATGTTGCAAATAACCATCAATTTTATAATGCTAAGTCATTATATGATGTAAATGCCTGTGAGATGATTGAAGAAGCTAACATTGGATCCACAACTTTGAATGAAAAGGTTAATTCGCTTCTTGATGATGAAGAAAAACGTAAGCAAATAGGTATCAATGCCAAAAATCTTGCGATGCCTAATGCAGTTTCTGATATTGCTGATTGTATAGAAAAGGTGGTAGATAGTTATGGGTCGTCGAAAGACTGAACAATCTGATCATAATGAATCTTACAATCAAATAAAAAAAGATTTAGAAGAAAAAAAACGTTTGGAGCGCAAAAGAAAACGAAAACGTACAACAATGAAAGTCTTTCGTATCTTACTTTTAATACTTCTTATTGTTGCCTGGTACCTGTTTGATAAAAGTGAATATTCACGAATTAAACAAGTCAAAATCAATGGAACTAATGTTGTTCCGCAACAAGAAGTTGCTGAAAGTCTTGGTATTTATGAAGGCGATCGTATCTATACGAAGCTTGCTCCTTTACTCGAAAGAAAAGGTAAAAAAATTCCAGGAGTTGAAAGTTTGGATGCTTCGTTGTATTATTCTAAGGGGATTGTAAGCATTAATGTCCATGAAGTAACAGCTGTGGGATATCAAAAAGATCCGCTACGAGTACTCATGTCAGATGGTACGAAGCGTGATGTTGGAGATAATAGTTCAATTATCGTTGGACTCCCGGTATTTGAAGGATTCTCAGATGAATCTCTTACAAAAGAACTTTTAGAAAATTTTGGTAAAGTCGGAGATGCAACCTTGAATGCAATTTCGGAAGTTCATCTTCAACCGACAAAATTTGATGAAACAGCGATGATGATTGTTCTAAATAACGAATATCGTGCATATTCGGGCGTGAACACTTTACCATTGCTAAAGGATTATGCTACTATAATAAGTAAGGCTGACCCGAATAATCGTTGTCTTTATTTTTCGGAGTATGGTCCTAACGATGAAACACAAACGGTTACAACTCGTGAATGTGATTAATTAATATAAAAAGAGAAAGAGGAGGAGAATATGGCGATCGAAAAATCAAATGAATTTGGATCTATCAATATTTCCAATGAAGCAATCGCAATGCTAGCTGGTGGCGTTGTAACAGAATGTTACGGTGTTGTTGGTATGGCTTCTCAACAAATTTTTAAAGATGGATTAGCAGAATTACTTAAAGGAGAGAATTTCTCTAAAGGAGTAATTGTTAAGAATACTGAAGAAGGATTTAACTTGGACTTGTACATTATTGTGAGCTATAATGTAAAAATTTCAGAAGTGGTTTTAGAAGTTCAAAAGAAAGCAAAATACATGCTTGAAAAAACATTACAAATCGCAGTTAACTCGGTTAATGTTTATGTACAAGGGATTAAGGTAGTAGAATAATGCAAAAAATAAATGGTGATATATTTTTAACAATGCTTGAGAGTGGTGCTCACAATCTTACAAACAAACATGTTGAAATCAACGCATTGAATGTTTTCCCTGTTCCAGATGGTGATACAGGTACCAATATGAATTTAACGTTCACAAGTGGATTGAATGATTCTAAAAAAGTCATGACATCACATATTGGACAATTATCCAAAACTTTATCACGTGGTCTTTTAATGGGAGCTCGTGGTAACTCAGGAGTTATTTTATCTCAAATTTTCAGAGGGTTTGCGCAATCTGTTGAAGACTTCCATGAAGTTAATGTTCAACAATTGGCAGATGCTTTTGTAAGTGGAAAAGAAGTAGCTTATAAAGCTGTTATGCGTCCAGTAGAAGGTACAATTTTAACTGTATTGCGTGAAAGTGCAGATGCAACTTATGAACATGTCTTAAAGAATCCAGAAATATCTGTTCTTGAATTCTTCGAGTTCTTAGTTGATGAAGCAAATAAATCACTTGATAATACACCAGAATTACTACCAGTCTTAAAAGAAGTTGGCGTTGTTGACAGTGGTGGAAAAGGTTATGTGACAGTTCTTGAAGGATTTGTCGCAGCTCTTAAAGGTAATCCAATTGAATTAAAAGATATCAGCGATGAATCTCATGCAGCTGCATCTGATTTCGAGCATGATGAATTTGGATACTGTACAGAATTTATTATTCGTTTAAACGAAGATTCAGTTCACCGTTACAATGAAGATAAATTCCGTAGCAAACTTGAAGCTTTAGGTAACTCTTTAGTAGTTGTTACTGATGAAGATATCGTTAAGGTTCACGTTCATACATTAACACCTGGTAATGCTCTAAACTTAGGACAACAATATGGTGAGTTTGTTAAGTTGAAAATTGAAAATATGTCTGAACAACATAATACAATTCTTGATAACGACGCTCATAAAGCTCAAGCAACTAAAGAACATAGCAAGTATGCTCTTGTTTCTGTAGCTGCTGGTGAAGGAGTTGTTTCAATGTTTAATGATCTTCGCGTAGAATATATCATTAGTGGTGGTCAAACAATGAACCCATCAACTGAAGACTTCGTAGAAGTAATTGAAAAAATTGATGCAGATCACATTTTCATCTTGCCAAATAATTCAAATATTATTATGGCTGCAAAACAAGCGCAGCAAATTCTTGAAGATAAAGATATTCATGTGATTGAAACTAAGACTGTTCCTCAAGGACTTGCAGCATGTGTTATGTTTAATCCTGACACAGACGTTGAATCTAACCTTGAAGAAATGTTAGAAGCTGTTGCAAATACTAAAACAGGTCAAATTACATATGCAATTAAAGACACCGTCTTTGAATCAATCGAAATCAAAGAAAATGACTTTATTGGTATTTTAGAAAAAGATATCGTTGTCACAAATCCAAATCGTGTTGAAGCGACAAAAGAACTTTGTGACAAACTAATTGATGATGAGAGCGAATTACTAACTTTAATTGTTGGTGAAGGTGTTGAGGAAGAGGAAGTATCTGAAATTACAGATTATATTGAATCATCCTTTGATGTCGAAGTTGAAACCCATGTAGGGGATCAGCCGGTATACTCATTTATTATCGGAGTTGAATAAAAAGGGCTTTGCCCTTTTTTACTATTATGTTAACGGATAAACAAAATAAAATAGTCGAATCATTAGGATATACATCTCCTTGTGATTTTCTATTTCACTTTCCTCATCGCTATCAATTTTTAGAATATAAAACTCGTGATACTTGGAAACCTGGAGATGTTGTAGTTTTTTCGGGGTTTTTAGCGAGTAGTTTTAAAACCTATCGATTCGGTAGAAATCGTTCTGCAACTAATTTTGAAGTGAATACGAATGATGAAGTAATTAAAGTTGTTATTTACAATCGCTCCTATCTTAAAGAATCGAATTATACTCAAGGGATTACGGTTACTGGACAGTTCAGTGATGGAAAGGTTGTCGCAAGAACGATTACTAATAAACCTCTTGATGACGTATTGGGGATTGAACCGCAATATCCATTAAAGAGTGGAATAAAAAATTATGAAGTGATCCGGTTAATGAAGAAAACTCTTTCTCTTTGTGATGTTGAAGACGTCATACCTCGAGAATTTAGGAGTGGTTATAAACTCATTTCAACACAACAAGCACTCAAATGGATTCACGTTCCTAATACTAAAGAACAACTCTATCAAGCTCAACGCACATTGAAATATGATGAATTCTTAAAATACCAAGTATCCATTGCGCTCAATAAGAGCGATTTTGAGTATGGTATTTCAAAGCGCTTTGATAATCATGTCATTGAGACATATCAAGAATCGTTACCGTTTGTATTAACTGAAGATCAAAATATTGCACTTCATGAAATATTGGGAGATTTAAAATCCAATAAGCGTATGAATCGTCTTTTACAAGGGGATGTAGGAAGTGGTAAGACCATCGTTTCGTTTTTATCGTTGATTGCTGCTATCGAAGCGGGTTTCCAGGTAGCTTATATGGTTCCTACTGAAGTTTTGCTGTATCAACACGCTGCTTCTTTTGCAAAACTGTTTCCGAATATTGACTATAGTGTATATTCGCAAAATTCAGAGAATAAGGTAAAAATTCTTGAAGATCTAAAAGATGGCAATTGCCCATTGGTCTTTGGAACCCATGCTTTATTTCAAGATGATGTCCATTTTAACAAGCTAGGGTTTGTACTTATTGACGAGCAGCATCGTTTTGGAGTTCTCCAACGTCAAAAATTAGTTGATAAGGGAGACGATGTGGATTTGTTGATGCTTTCAGCAACACCAATTCCTCGCACACTTGCAAACACACTCTTTTATGATCTGGATATTTCAAATATTACTCATTACCCAAGTCATCGTAAAGAGAGTAGGACAGAACTTATCTCGGAAAATTCGGTAAGAACACTTCTTCCGCAAATGAAAGCAGAACTCAGTGCAGGGGGTCAAATATATATTGTGTGTGCCGCCATCGATGAGGATGAGCGTCCGGGAGTAAAGACAGTACTTGGTATTCATGAACAAATGCAAAAGTTATTTCCGGAATATAATACAGGAATATTACATGGGCGGATGAGTGGTCAAGATAAACAAATCATGATGACAAGCTTTGCAAATCATGAAATTGATATATTGGTGAGTACAACAGTTATAGAAGTTGGGCTGGATGTTCATAATGCTAATATGATGATCATCTATAATGCGGAACAGTTTGGACTCGCAACATTACACCAACTAAGAGGTCGTATCGGACGTGGTGAAAAAGGTGGTCTCTGTTATTTGCTTTCCAAAAGTGAATCAGAAGAAAGTAACAATCGTTTGCAGGCCCTCGTTCAGTCTCATGACGGGTTTGAACTCTCTATGATAGACATGCGCCAAAGAGGCTATGGTGATGCACTGGGAGTTAGACAGTCAGGACTACCACAGTTTCTACTTGGCGATATTGAAAAAGATATTAAAATTATGGAACAAGCAAAAAAGGATGCGCAGCGAATTGTAGCGAATAGCGACAATCCGGATTATATTAAAATTTTGGAACATGTGAAAGGTCAAGACTATTTTAAAACAATATAGTGTTGTATAATTAAAAACAGGTGATAGAAAATGACAGTGTGGAATCTACTCGATAAATTAAATATTCCGTATCATAATGAAGATTTAATTTTGAATGCTTTTGTACATTCTTCGTACGTGAATGAACAAAACAAATTTTTAGAAGATAATGAACGTCTTGAGTTTATGGGTGATGCTGTTTTACAAATTTGTGTATCAGAGCGCCTTTTCAAGAATAAAGTACCTTTAAGTGAAGGTGACATGACTTTATACCGTGCAAAATTAGTCTGTGAGGAAGCGTTGGCTTCGTATAGTCTTAAACTGGGTCTCAATGAATATTTAATGTTGGGATTAGGTGAAGAGCGTAATGGTGGTCGTCAACGTCCATCTATCATTGCGGACCTTTTTGAGAGCTTTATTGGTGCGCTTTATCTTGATAGTGGTATGAGTTCAGTCAATATTATCCTTGATATTGTGATGAATAAAGCCTTAAATGATCTTGATTCACTAGGAATTACAGATTACAAGACGAAACTTCAGGAATATATCCAAGCAGATTCGAGAAAATCTGTATCCTATGAAGTGATTAACGTAACAGGACCTTCTAATGCACCAGAATTCGAAGTTGTTGTGAAACTTGATCAACTCGTTTTTGGAATTGGAAAAGGTCTAAGTAAGAAAAAAGCCGAACAAATGGCTGCAAAGGATGCATTTGAGAAATTAGTGAAATAGGGGTGTGAGACATGTTTGAATTGTTAGATAAAATTGATTTTAATAAAAAGTATTATTCCTATTTTGAGTCTTCAGAACTCCTCGTTTCAGATTACCATCGTCATGATAATATTTTAGAATTAAAAATAAAGGTAAGAGAAACCTTACCTTTTTCTGTTTACCGTGAATTCGCAAAGAAATTAAAACTATTTATTAAATGTGAAGTAAAACTCAGTGTCGTTTCAGATTCTTGTAACCTTGATTTTTTAAATGTTTCTAATTATGTTGATTTTGTTGCTCGGAGTTCACGAATTTCGGCGCTTATGGATGCCTCTTACCAACTCATTAATAATGAAATTCGACTCTTATGTCGTGATGATTCTCATCTTGAAGCAATCGAAAGATCTTTGCCTCAATTTATTGAGATGATTTCTGTTTATGGTATTACATACCCTGTGGCAGTAGGTATGATTGAAATGGAAATTAAAGAAGAAACTGTGATGGTTGCACCGCGTGAACGCGTTGTAAAGCAAGAAAAGCCACAGACTTTTAATAAACCGCAAAGACGTGGCAAGAAAGAATATACAGACATTGTTCTTTCTGCTTTAACTGATGAAGCTCATGATGTTGCGATTGTTGGGAAAGTGTTTGAAGTTGAAACAAGGGAAACTCGCTCCGGATCTTTTATCGTTAAGTATTATTTAACTGACGGAAAAGGTGCATTAGTAGTATCTGGATTTGTGAACTCTGAAGATGAGTTTATTCCGAAAAACACATGTATTAAAGCAATGGGGAATTATATCTTTGATGCGCGCTACGAAAAAGATTATATTTTCAAAATGGACCGCTACGAAGTTGTTGAGGATATTTTCAAACGTTACGACCATGCACCGCGCAAGCGTGCTGAGTTTCATCTTCACACTAAGTATTCTGAAATGGACGGTATTTCTGATGCTTCAGAATATATGGCGCAAGCTTTTGAATGGGGACACCCTGGTATGGTTATTACTGATCATACTGCGGTTCAATCATTCCCTAAAGCTTATGGGTCATTGAAGGGTCTTCGCAAGAAGTATCCGGACCATCAGTTTAAGCTCGGTTACGGTGTGGAAATGAATATGGTTGAAGAAAATCTTAAGATTGCATCAAATGTTAAGGGTCAAGATTTACATATGACTGAATACATCTCTTTTGACTTGGAAACTACAGGACTTTCTAACTACTACGATCATATTATTGAATTTGGTGCTGTTCGTATCGTTAAAGGTAAAACGGTTGAAAAAATGCAGATGTTTATTAAACCTCCGGTTCCTGTACGACCATTCATTCAAGAACTCACAAATATTACCAACGAAGATCTAAAAGATGCGAAATCTTTTGAAGAAGGTATTGATGATATTTTAAACTTTATTGGTGATGCAACACTTATTGCCCATAACGCACAGTTTGATATTGATTTTATTCAAGAATCATTACGCCGTATTGGTCGTGAACCCATCACAAATAGTGTTGTTGATACATTGGATCTTTCGAGAGCCATGTTTGATAACAGACGTTCTTATCGATTGGGAAGTATTGCTCGCTTGCTACGTATCCCTTATGACGAAGGTGTTGCTCACCGTGCTGACTATGATGCGGAAGTTCTAAGTCTTGTTTATCTTGCGCTTTTACGTGATGATCGCCTTCAAAACATGAAAACGATTGATGAGCTTCAAACGTTGAGTGGCAAAAATGCTTTTACAAAACTTCGCAACTCACACGTTAACGTTATTGCTAAAAATAGAACGGGTCTTAAAACGTTGTATCAATTGATTTCATTGTCACATACCGAATACTTAGCGTTCTTTGGCAAGACGAGCAAAGGGGATGCTGTTATGGCGGAACCAAGAATTCTTCGCCGTCATCTCATGGAACATCGTGAAAATTTATTAATTGGTGCTGGCTGCACCAATTCTGAGCTTTTTGAGATAGCTATGAATAAAAACCAAGCTACACTTGACCAATGTGTATCATTTTATGACTATGTCGAAATTATGCCACTGGGAAATTATGCTCCTTTAATTGAAAATAACGCAATTCAAAATGAAGAACGTCTTGAAGAAATTTTAAATCGAATTATTAGTACGGCAGAACGCTTAAACAAACCAATTCTTGCTGTGGGCGATGCACATTACAATCATCCTCGTGAGAAAGTTGTTCGTGATGTTTATATTCATTCACAAGGTATTGGAGGATCACGACATCCACTTTATATTTTTAATGAAGAACGCCGTATGAAGTTTGTAGCTCCCGATCAACATTTCCGTTCAACTGAGGAAATGCTAAATGAGTTCATGTGGCTTGGAGAAGAAAAGGCTCAAGAATTTGTAATTGATAATCCTGTAGCCTTACTCGATAAAATTGAGGATTTTTCACCAAAACAAAGTGATCTGTTCACACCAAAAATTGAAAACTCTGATGAAAACCTTCGAGAAATTGTGTATGAAAATGCGCATGCTCTTTATGGCAATCCATTACCAGAACTCGTAGAAAAACGTCTCGAACGTGAATTGAAATCTATCTTTGGAAATGGATATGGCGTTATCTATTATATTTCTCACCTAATGGTTAAACGATCATTGGATGATGGATACTTAGTTGGATCGCGAGGATCGGTTGGATCATCATTTGTAGCCACCATGGCTGAAATTACGGAAGTTAATCCGCTTGCACCGCACTATGTATGTAAAGAATGTCATTACAATGAGTTCTTCTTAAATGGAGAAGTATCGAGTGGTTATGACTTAGAAGCCAAAGATTGCCCTAATTGTGGTAAACCACTAATTTGTGAAGGGCAAGATATTCCATTTGAGACTTTCCTTGGATTTGAAGGGGATAAAGTTCCTGATATTGATTTGAACTTCTCAGGAGATTACCAAGAACACGCCCATAACTTCACCAAAGAAATCTTTGGTGACGAATATGTATATCGTGCGGGTACTATTTCTACAGTGGCTCAAAAAACTGCCTTTGGTTATGTCTTGGGATATAACGAAAGCATGAATATTTCAAACACAAATAACGCTTGGAATACATATCTTGCTTCGGGTGCTGAAGGTGTTAAACGTACGACTGGACAACATCCTGGGGGAATCATTGTTGTTCCTGATTATATGGATGTCCATGATTTTACTCCCATTCAATTTCCAGCAAATAACCCTGATTCTCCGTGGTATACAACGCACTTTGAATTCCACGATATTGACGATAACGTTTTAAAACTAGATATTTTAGGTCATGTTGACCCAACAGCAATGAAAATGTTAGAAAGACTTACAGGAGTTGATATTCATGATGTACCAATGAATGACCCAGCAACACTTTCATTATTTAATACAACAGATGCATTGAAAGTTGATGAGAGAACGTATCATGAAGCGACAGGTGGATTGGGATTACCAGAGTTTGGCACGCCATTTGTTCGTGGAATGTTGGAGGCTACAATGCCTGATAAATTCTCTGATTTGGTACGAATTTCCGGACTTTCTCACGGAACAGACGTTTGGCGTACCAATGCCGAAGATTTGATTAAAAGCGGTGGATTAACGTTAACGGATGTTATTGGTTGTCGTGATGATATTATGGTTTTCCTCATGCATGCAGGTTTAGAAGCAAAAGAATCCTTTGATATCATGGAAAGTGTTCGTAAGGGACGCGGCCTTCGTGATAACTGGATTGAATCGATGCATAAAAATTCTGTACCGCAGTGGTACATTGATTCCTGTTTAAAAATCAAATATATGTTCCCGAAAGCTCACGCTGTTGCCTATGTTATGATGGCGATACGAGTTGCCTGGTTTAAAGTTCATTATCCATTGGCATATTATGCAGTGTACTTCACACTACGGGTAAATGCTCATGAAATTGAAACACAAACCAAATCTCTCGAAGTTGTTCAAAGCCGCCTTAATTCTATTAATATGCGACTTAAAGATTTCGAAACTAAAAAGGATGTATCCATTAAAGAAAAGAATCTCATCGACACTCTAGAAGTTACGATAGAGATGATCAGTCGTGGCTTCCATATTAGTCCGATTGACTTGAATCTTTCACTAGCAACAGAATACTGTTTAGATCCACGAGATCCTAAAGCGATTTTACCACCGTTTAACGTGGTAGATGGTTTGGGAAATAACGTTGCAAATCAAATTGTTAAAGCTCGAGAAGAACAAATGTTTATTTCTAAAAAAGATTTAATGTCTCGAGGTGGCATCAGTTCCACAACTGTTAAGAAACTCGATGAATTGAAAGTAACTGATCATCTTCAAGAAAGTAATCAAATGAGTTTATTCTAAATAAAGAGAGCAAAGGCTCTCTTTTATTATGTAAAATATATTTGACATCGGAAATAACCCGGTGTATACTATATTTGACATTGGAGGTGGTCGTCATTAAAAATGAAACCATGAAAACGTTGCGACTATCTAAGAAGTACTCGCAATTAGAACTGGCGAAAATTGTTGGAGTATCACGACAAACGATAGTCAGTGTTGAAAACGGAGATTACAATCCAACTTTGGATCTATGTATTAAGATATGTAAGGCGTTGGAGGTTACTTTAAATGATTTATTCTGGAGAGAGGAGAATTAGTATGTTTACAAGTGAAATGGATGAAAGAATGCTGGCTATTAGAGGTAAAGGGGTATTATACGGTTTCTTGATGCTAATCGTCATGATTGTAGTGAAAGATTTCTGTGTCGACATTTTTGGATTAACAATTGAGTCTCTAACACGTTTTGACTTCGCAATGATATACGCCTGTCTCTTCTTTGTTGTAAGTTATATGATGATTCGAGACGGCTTGGATGATCAAGTTGTTCATAAATCTAAAATTATTATGACTATTATCGCTGTATTTTTTGTAGCTGGATCTGTTTTATCATTAATTATGCCCGATGAAGCTCGTGGTTTGTATACGATAACAAACACTCATACAATTATTGTAGAGGCAATCGCTACAAGCAGTTACGCTATTCTTGCATGGCGTAAGTCAAAAGAAATTCACAATCAAATTTAGTATCAACGGCGAGCAATAGCTCGTCTTTATTTTTTGTTGAAACCTATAAAAACTAAGTGAAATCTTAGTCAAGTTAAAAGGGAGTCGTTTGGTTGACTCTCACGTTTGTAAATGATACTATTGTCTCGTAAAAACTCCATATATTTCTGGTAATAAGGTCCGGAAGTCTCTACTTGTGTCCCGTAAAGATACGAACTATGGCAAAAGAGAATTTGCAATTGCAAATCGTTTTACTATTTTCTCTTTCTGCCGAACATGGCAGTTTTTTAATTTTAAGGAGGAATAGTGGAACGATTTTTTGGTAATGTCCGACAACAACCTATCTGGGATGACGTTGTTGCGCTAAGGAACTCCGTCTTCATTCAAGAACAATCTTTGATTGACTTCTATCCTGAAGACGAGGAAGATGACGATTGCATGCATCTTGTTTATTCGAATAATGGTGAAGTTGCCGCCAGTTCACGAATACGAATTGTAGATGGAAGGGGCTATATAGAGCGAATCTGCGTTAAAGACAGTTACCGTAAGCAATCTTTGGGAAGACGTCTTGTGAAAGATTCAATTGATATGGCATTTACACTTGGTATTAATACTGCAACGATTTGTGCACAAGCGCATTTACAAAGCTTTTATAAATCAGAAGGATTTATTGCGGAAAGTGATCCCATACAAAAATTTGGGATTAAACATGTTGAGATGATTAAGTATTCAGACTTTAAGGAGAGACAACACATTGAAAAAAGATAAAATAGTATTTTTACTATATGTAATGGGAATTATTTTTATATCAGAAATGATTGGTATGCAATTCATCAAAGTAGGGAGTATTACAATTCTAGTATTGCCACTTGTATTTGCTGTGCTACTAACGATGATTATTGGAATACCAGCACTAAGAAAAGGGCCTTTGAAATCAGTATATTCTAAGGAAAACATCAAGTTTGCAGGAAGTAATTTAATCTTTATTATGTTGCCACTTATGGCACGCTATGGTGCGGATGTTGCGCCTAAAATCAATGAAATTTTACAACTTGGTTGGGTATTCTTACTCCAATCTGTTGGAAATATCGGTACCGTTATTTTAGGATTACCAATAGCTCTGTTATTAGGCTTAAATCGTGAAGCAATCGGTGCGACTCTGGGTATTGGTCGTGAAGGTGAACTTGCATTTATTACTGAAAAATTTGGATTGAATGGCGATGAAGGTCGTGGTGTTCTATCAATGTATCTTGTAGGAACCTTATTTGGATCGTTATTCTTTAGCTTTATTCCACCACTATTAAGTGCAGTAGGATTTGACTATCGTGCGCTTGCTATTGCGTCAGGGTTGGGTTCTGCAAGTATGATGACAGCTTCATCAAGTGCGATTGTAGGTCTTTATCCAGAACATGCAAGTACGATTACTTCATTTGCAGGAGCAAGTCAATTAGTTACAAGTTTCATGGGTACTTATGTAATGGTCTTTGTTTCAATTCCATTGATGAATGCCATGTATCGTGTATTTAAAAAAGAAAGAGCTATTAACTAGGAGGCCCCATGATTACGATTATAAAAGAACAATTACCAAAATTAAAAATGTTATTTTTAGGAGCAGGATTAATTCTCTTCACTCAATTTGTGAAACTTATTAAAAACCCAGCTTCAACACCGATTACAATGAATACTATTATGGGATTGATAGTCCTTGTCTTATTTGCGTACATTGGATTACTGATTGCGGAACTTATGAAAAAGACAGGTGTTAAAGTATTGGCTGATTTCCCGGTTTTAGGTTGGGTATCCGTGACATCATTGATTTTCTGCCTCATTTCTGATTTCTTTATTCAAGCAATCAGTGGTGTCGATTTCCTTTCAATCACGACGCCTGTTCTTGCTTTCGCAGGAATTTCTGTCGCAGATAACCTCGGTGATTTATCAAAAAACTCATGGAAATACATTATTGTGGCTCTCTTTGTATTCTTAGGTAGTTATCTCGGTCGTGCTATTCTAGCGCAACTTGGAATTATGATTGCAGGATAATTATGAAAGTTATTTTAGATGTTGATACAGGCATTGATGATACTTTAAACCTCGCATACCTTGCCGCGCTTGAAGATGTGGAACTTATTGGGGTAACGTGTGTTTATGGTAACACGGATGTAGACCAAGCAACTCGGAATACTTTAGGACTTCTTGATTTGTTTGGAAGATCAGATGTTCCTGTTTATCGAGGAGCAGGGCATGCTTCGCAGAATAGCACGTATGAACAACAACGTGGAAGTAAAATATTTCATGGAGATAATGGAATTGGTAACGTTACACTTGATGTAACACGCCAATATGAAGCGCTCGATGCAGCATCATTTCTTGTAGAATCCGCTCGTAAGTATGGTCAAGAACTTGTCATCATTGCTTCAGGACCATTAACTAATCTAGCAGATGCAATCAAAATGGATCCAGATGTAATGAGTCGGGTCGGCAAACTATCGCTTATGGGTGGTGCTCTATGTGTTCCAGGTAACGTAAGTGCTGTTGCTGAAGCAAATATCATGCAAGACCCTGAATCATCAAAAGTTGTGTTTCAAAGTGATATGGAGATTATTATGGTTGGCCTCGATGTGACATCCCGAGCTATTTTCTCGAGAAACGACTTAGAATCATGGAAACAGGGCAGTGCTAAGGCGCAAACAGTTTATGCAATTATGGATCACTACTTCAAAGCCCATGAACTGATCTATCCAGCTTGGAATGGAGCAGCAATGCATGACCCACTAGCGGTAATTGCATTGCTGAGACCAGATCTTGTTTCTACATCAAAATTTAAGATTGATGTGTTAACCGATGAAAAACAGTGGGGAAGAACCGTAATGGATGTAAACATTCAAAACGAACTAAAAAAACCCAATGTTTCAGTCGCATTAGATTTAGATGTTGAGGGATTTAAAAACGAAGTCATTACAACTATTAACAAAATATTATAGCGAAGAGATGGTATTCATTACCATCTCTTTCTTATGTTTCATGATGATTTCACTTAAGTATCATCAACGTAAAGAAATCATCGTATATAATAAGATTAAATTGGCTATGATCTGACTCGATATGAAAGGAAGAAATAATACATGAGAAAGAAGATTGGATTATTGTGTATGGTCTTGGTAATGTCGCTGATGGGTGCCACTCAAACATTTGCGTTGAGTGATACGAAAAAATCTGAAATAACAGTATCACATATAAATTACGATAATTTATCAGATTCTGAGAAAGCTTCTATAATTAAAGATTCTTCTGAGATTAGTGTTACTCAGGACGTTTACAATATTCGGATGATCTATTCGAAAATTACTGGAGGTAATGAGCTTCCTAATACAGGACTCAATTCTGTATCTCCCTTTATATTTATAGGAGTCGCACTTCTCGCAATTGGTTTAATGTTACTCTTCAAAAAAACAGGAAAAGGTAATTTGTTTGGATTGGTTATTCTTGGAACCATTATTGCTGTAGGCGCAATTGGTGCTATGAACATTTATGCTGATGCTTCAACGCTAATTCAAGATACTACGCTTACAGTCACTAAGGGTGAAGCCTTTACTCCAAAACCAGAACATATTCAGGGTTATAAATATCTAGGATATATAGTTGCAGCAAAGGATAATCCTGATGAAGTTGTGGAAGACAAAGAAGGCATAGTTGAAGTCCATTATCAAGATGAAACTGGCAATGTACTCGCAAACAAAACTCAAGTTAAAGGAGTTGTTAATAAACCGTTTAAAATTGAGGTGGTTGATCTCGAAGGATATCAATTTATAGAATTTAGAGGTAACTCTGAAGGGCGCTTCACAATCGAAAAACAAACTGTAACTGCAATTTATCGAAAAAACGATTCGAAAGTTGGATTCGTTACACTTCGTTATCACGATACCTTAGGAAATGCTATCAAACCTGAGATGAAGCTAACAGGTGGCATTGGATCTGTATTTAAGGTTGATATTCCTAAAATATCAAACTACACATTCAATCATATTGAAAATCTAGGTAATGCCTTATTCACTAAAGAACATCAAGTGATAACTCTTGTATATGATAAAGTAATAAAGAATGGAAACTTGACTGTTAATTACCAAGACATTGATGGAAATACAATCAGACCTACTAAAATTATGACTGGTAGTATAGGCAGTACTTATACTGTTTCAATTGATATGATTGACGGGTATGAGTTTGTTAAGTTTGTCGGCAATAACATAGGACTCTTTACTGAACAGCAACAAGAAGTCATCGTTCAATATAGAAAAATTGTTTCTTCCATAGGTAAGGTAACGATTGAATATCGTGATGAAACTGGAACACCGCTCAAACCAAATAATGTTTTGTCTGGGGAAGTAGGTACTGGTTTCGAAGTAGATATCCCCGAAATTGATGGCTATAAATTTAAAGAAATTTCTAATCCTGGCAACAATACATTCTTAGTTGAAGATCAAATCATTACGATTACATATAACAAACTTCTAACTGAAGGTACTGTTTTAGTTAATTATCACGATATGCTAGGCAATCAAATCAAAGATCCTGTAACTCTTACTGGGGTGACAGGGAGTTCTTATAAAGTTGAAGCGCCAATTATAGATGGTTATCAATTCAAAGAATTTCAAGGGAACTTTGAAGGAACATTCACTGCATCAAATCAAGAAGTTACAGTGGTTTATGATAAGGCCGTTAAATATATGACAACTGTTGTGAAATTTAAACATGTTCAAAACGGTTACCCAACTAAGGACTTTATAGCAGTCCCTGATCTATCACGTTACCAAGCGGAGGTTATTGATTTTTCAAATTACTATTTGAAATTCAATGAACCCATCACAAATCGCACAGTAGTGGTTAAGTACGGAGAAGAACTGGAATCAGTAACGTTATCTAACTGGGAATTCAATATTAATGATTTACCTAAGGAAGTCCAATTGAATACGTTCTATTTAGATGAGAATGGGGTCGAAAAAGAATCGTTTGGATCTTACTCTCAAAGTCAAAATGGGTACATAGGCGATGGCTCAACCGAATATGGTGGATTTGTTGATTTCAAAGCAAGTTTGGCTGAGACTCCAATTATTACTTATGATGAAAATTCTAAGACTGTATATGTAACGTATACTTGCATGTATATTCCTGTCATCATTGACTTCTAATTAAGTTAAAAACAGCGTCTCAAGTAAGTCGCTGTTTTTCTTTCGAACTTTTGAATTACGCGATATCAATGAAATTCGAGATTGTTTATGTTACAATGTTTGCGCTAAAGGGGTTTCTTTATGGAAAAAAATAAAACTAGAGATTTAGTTTTTACTGCAATGCTCGTGTCATTGACAGTAATAATGATGTTTACGCCACTTGGAACATTACGACTTCCAATGGTTAGTGTGACAATTGCTCATATTCCAGCGATTGTTGCGGCAATGGTGCTGGGATTGTGGCAAGGTGTTGCTGTAGCATTTGTATTTGGGTTGATTAGCTTGTTTATTGCATTGACGACACCCACAGGTGTTCTGGATCCGTTCTTTGTTAATCCGCTGATATCTATTTTGCCGCGAGTTCTTATTCCAGTAACAACATATTTTGTTTATAAAGCTCTTTCTGGGAAAATCAATTCAAAATTTGCTGTTGGGATTTCTGCTGTAGTAGGGAATTTAACCAATACATTCGCAGTCTACGCAATGTTGTATCTGTTGTATGCAAAACCGATTTATGAAACAACCGGTATTCCCGCGTTCCAATATATTTTAGGTGCGATTTCAGTTTCCACTTTGATTAAGACGATAATCGTAACATTGATTGTGACACCACTTGTCTTTGCGCTGAAGAAGATTATAAAGAATGCATAATAAAAGTAACCGTAAGGTTACTTTTTTAAATGATTTTATTTTCAACTGGTTCTTTTCGGATAAAGGCGTCGATGTTTTTGCTGATTAGATTAAAGAGTCGCAAATCGATAGCGTCAGAGCGACCCGAGCAGTGAGGTGTTAAGGTTGCTTTGGGGTGTTTCCATAAAGGATGGTTTTGGGGTAACGGTTCTTCTTCGAATACATCAAGAATAACATGATCAAGATGATTATCTAAAATTTCAAGAAGATCATCGGTACATAGAGCATTTCCTCTTCCGATATTAATGAGTACCGCATCCTTTTTCATCAAACTTAAGGTCTGCTTATTTAGAATATGAATTGTGTGGTTATTTGCCGGCAATGTATTAATGACAATATCGTAGTTTGGCAACAAATCATTTAGGCTATCAAGTGGATACACTTGATCGAACGTTTCAATTAGATTACCCTTGCGATTGGTACCGGTAGTTGTGACGCCAAAACTTCTTAATCGTTTGGAAGTTTCTTGAGCAATATCTCCTGCGCCTAAGAAGAGTGCTGATTTGCCGAAGAGTTCGTGACTTACTTGGGGTTCCCAAAGCTGTTGTGATTGCATATCACGATAATAGGGGATTTGTTTTGTTAACGATAACAAATGACCTACAATGTACTCGGCAATAGGAATGCTATAAACACCCCGTGCATTGTAAACCTCAACTCCGTGATTTTTTAAAGTTTCCAAATCAACATAATCAAACCCTGCAGAAACAAGGTGAACCAACTTGAGGGACGGGTAGTTCGCAATGTATTCGATAAGGTCTTTCGGATATCCAACAACAATTTCAACATCATCCATAGCCCCTAAAGTCTCATCATAATATACACAATCATAGTCATGACTTACTGACTCAAGCATTTTTGGTAAAGCAATCTTTGACATAGTAAATCCTCCTTGGATTCATTTTAACATAGTTATCGATACAAAGAGGGTCACAAACAATCTTATAAGACATTAATCTAGGTATTTTAGAAGAGTTTGTGGTAAAATAGAGTTGTGATTTAACAACTCCAAGTTTAAATCGTGTTGGTAAGTATTGTAACCTTGATATTTACTATGAGTTAAGCTATAATTTAAATATACTTTAACAAGGAGTGGTCAGACCACTCCTTATATATTGTCTAAGGAGCGAGTATGGAAAAGTATGTAGAACTTATTAAGCCTGTAGCTGATTCTTTAGGATTAGACATTATTGAAACAGAACTTATTAACAAGGATTTATTGGAAATAAGTATTGCGAATAAAAACTATGAACCTATTGATTTAGATACATGCACCCGTGCAGCAGAAGCTTTTGGCGAAGCTTTAGATTACGAAATCGGTTTAGATGTTGGTTCAGCTGGTGCTGAGCGAGAAATTGATGCAGAAGACTTTGATAGCCTTGTTGATCAATATGTCTTAGTGCAGTTCGTTAATCCATTTATGGGTGCTGATTATGTTGAAGGAACTGTCGTATCTGTGGATGACCAAGATATCGTAATTTCCTATAGACAAAAACACGCTTTAAAAGAAGTGAAAATTGAACGTTTAAACATTAAAATGCTAAGATTAGCAGTTAAGTTGTAAGGAGATTAAAAATGAACGTTGATAAAGTAATGCTCGCGATGCAAGCTATCGAAAACGACCGGAATATTCCTAAAGAAATAGTAATTGACGCTTTAAAAGACTCACTTGCTAAGGCTTACCGCCGTCAAATAGGGGTTCCTGACGCGTTAGTAGACGTCGTGATTTCTGAGGGATCAGGAGATATTAAACTCTACCATAAATATAAAATTGTGGAAGAAGTTATGGATGATGAACTTGAAGTTGGAATCCATGAATTAGATGATGACAATGTTGAACTTGTTGTTGGTGATTACTACCAGATTGAACAACCTATTGATTCATTAGGTCGCGCTGCAGCAATTCTTGCGAAAAACGTTATTAAACAACGTATTCGTGAAGCTGAAAAACAAGGAATCTACGATGAATATATTGATCAACTGGGTGAAATGATCTTCGCTATGGTTGAAAGTGTTGAAGATAAATTTGTTGTTTTAAATCTTGGTAAATCTCTTGCGGTGATGCCACGCGCAGCACAAATTGAAGGAGAAATCTATCAAGAAGGTCAAACATTAAAAGTTGTTATCACAGATGTAAATAAAGATGCTAAAGGGGCACCAATTCTAGTGTCTCGTGCAGATGCAATGTTAGTACGTCGTCTTTTTGAAGCAGAAGTTCCTGAAATTTTCGATGGACAAGTTGAAATTAAGGCGATTGCTCGTGAAGCAGGTGAACGTACAAAGATTGCTGTTTACTCACATGATCCAGATATTGATCCAATTGGAGCATGTATTGGACCACGTGGTGCACGTGTCCAAACAATTATTGAAGAACTTAAAGGTGAAAAAATTGATATCTTTGAGTGGAGCGAAAACATGATTGAATTAATTCATAATGCACTTGCTCCAGCAGAAGTTGTTGCTGTTTTCCCAAATGATGAAAACAAGGGATTAATTGTAATTGTTGATGACTCTCAATTATCACTTGCCATTGGTAAACGTGGTAAAAATGCACGTCTTGCTGTTCGTTTAACAAAACAACGCATTGATATTAAATCAGTATCGGATGCAACTGCTGATGGTATTGACTATCTCGGTAAGATGGCAGCGTACGAAGCTGAAATTAACGAAAAACTCGCTAAAGAAGCAGTTGTCGAAGAAGTTGAAAACGAAATCGTTGAAGAAGCGACTGAAGCAGTTGTTGAAACAATTGAAGCAGTAGAAATTGTAGAAGAAGTCGAAGCGGAAGTAGAAGCTATCGAAGAAACTGTCGAAGAAGCAGTTGTTGAAGAAACAATCGAAGAAGCGGTTGAAGAAGAGTCTACAGACGAACCTGCAGAAGAAAAAGTTAAGGTTTCTCGTAAAGATGTATTCAAACCACGTACAGATTATGTATCTAAGTTTGAACAACTAGCTGGGGCTCCAAAACAACAAGAACCTGTAGCACGTCGTAGATATAACAAACGCGATAACCGTGAAGAAGAAAAACCTGTAAATACAAGTGAACTTCTAAAAGAAATGGAATATGAAATTGTTCCAGAATATACGGAAGAAGAGTTGCTAGAAGTCAAAAAACGCGAACAAGCCGAAGAAAACTCATGGTATGAGGAAGAAATCGACTTTGACGAGTATGATGACTACTATGATCAAGAGTAATAAATAGGAGGTGGATAATGCGTAAAATACCAATGCGAAAATGCGTTGTAACTCAGGAACAATTTCCTAAAAATGAATTGTTAAGAGTTGTAATGACACCAGAGGGTACAGTAGAAATTGATGAATCAGGAAGAAAGAATGGGCGTGGAGCTTATCTTTCTAAAACAATTGAAGCTGTAGAACTAGCGAAAAAGAATCGTGCATTAGATCGAGCATTAAAAACTAAGATTGATGACGAAATATTTGAGGAGCTGATGAATTATGTCCAATAACACAAAACTACTTAACAGTTTAGGTTTGTGTAAACGTGCAGGGAAACTTGTACATGGTGATGAACTCATTCCAGCAATTCAAAAAAGAAATGTAACTGTTGTCGTTGTTGCAGATGATGCATCGGATCGCACACGTAAGCAAATTCTTGATAAATGTGCTTTCTACAAGATAACAGTAGTAACTGGCCTTAAACGTGATGAACTTTCTCAAGCGATTGGGACAATGAATCGTGTTGCCGTAGGGGTTAGTGATACAGGATTGGGCAACCTGGTTAAAAAAGCTCATACAGAAAGAGGTGGCGTAGATAGTGACGAATAAAAAGAGACCAAATACAAAGAAGAGAAACAATAACAATCAACGAGGTAAGCGACCAACTCAAGAGACTTTTAAACCGAAAGATATTGTAGTTACTGATATTGAATATACAGAAGGAATTACTGTTAAAGATTTATCAGAACTTATCAATAAAAGTCCCGCAGATGTTATTAAGCTTCTCTTTATGATGGGTACTATGGTAACCATCAATACATCACTTGATGATGATACAGTTCAACTTATTTGTATGGAATACAATGTTGAAGCTACGAAGGTTGAACCTGTTGACGAATTAACGTTAGAAGATTCAATCGAAGATGATCCTGCAGATCTTGTAGAAAGACCTGCAATCGTTACAATCATGGGTCATGTTGACCATGGTAAAACAACAACACTTGATACAATCCGTAACAGTGCTGTTGTAGAAGGTGAATTTGGTGGTATTACACAGCATATTGGTGCTTACCAAATCACACATAAAGGTAAAAAAATTACATTCTTAGATACTCCAGGTCACGAGGCTTTTACAGCAATGCGTGCTCGTGGAGCAAGTGTTACTGATATTGTTATCGTTGTTGTTGCTGCGGATGATGGGGTTATGCCTCAAACTCGCGAAGCGGTTGACCATGCTAAAGCAGCTGGTGTTCCACTCATCGTTGCAATTAACAAAATTGACAAACCAGATACAAACATTGATCGTGTCTACTCAGAATTCTCAGATTTAGGTGTTATGCCTGAAGAATGGGGTGGCGATACAGTATTTGTTAAGATTTCAGCTAAAACTGGAGAAGGAATTGATCAACTCCTTGAGACAGTACTTGTAAGTGCTGAACTTGAAGAATTGAAAGCTAATCCAAACCGTTTAGCATTTGGTACCGTTATTGAAGCAAAACTTGATAAGAGCCGTGGCCCTGTTGCAACATTACTTGTTCAAAAGGGAACACTTCGTCAAGGTGATCCAATTGTTGTTGGTACGACATACGGACGTGTCCGTAAGATGGTTGACAACAGAAATCGTGAGTTAAATGAAGCACTTCCTTCAATGCCAGTTGAAATTATCGGACTTAGCGAAGTTCCAATCGCTGGAGATCTCTTCAAAGCATTTGATGATGAAAAGAAATCTCGTGCAGTTGCTGCAAAACGTAATGTTGTTCGTGTTGAACATGATCGTAATCAATCAAGTGCATTAAGTCTTGATGATTTATCACAACAAATCGCTGATGGTGATATCCAAGATATCAACGTCATCCTAAAAGCTGACGTACAAGGTTCTGCAGAGGCAGTTAAGGCTGCTCTAGAACGTATTGAAGTTGGAGACGGTAAAGAAGTTAGTGTTAAAGTAATTCGTGCCACAGTGGGTGGAATTACTGAAAATGATATTATGCTTGCTTCTGCATCCAATGCTATCATTATTGGTTTCAATATCAGACCGACTGCAGCAATTCGTAAGAAAGCTGAAGAAGAAGGTATTGAAATCCGCCTTTACAACATTATCTATAAGGCAATCGAAGCAATGGAAGCAGCTATGAAAGGGATGCTTGCTCCAGTATTTGAAGAAGTTATCCATGGTCAAGCTGAAGTTCGTGAAATTTATAAAGTATCCAAAGTGGGAACAATTGCTGGATGTATGGTTACAGACGGTAAAATCGTTAAAGATTCATCAGTTCGCTTGATGCGTGATGGTGTTGTAATCTATGAAGGAATGTTGGGATCACTTAAACGTTTCCAAAACGATGCTAAAGAAGTTGCTCAAGGATATGAATGTGGTATTACAATTGAAAACTTTAATGATATTAAAGAGGGCGATGTTATCGAATCACACGGAGAAATCCAAGTAGAACAGGAGTAATTTATTATGACAGTTAAAAAAGAACGTATTGAATCAATTATTAAGCGAGAAATTGCAAGTTCAATTCAAAATAAATTAAATGACAAATCACTATCTTTCGCAACAATTACTGATGTGGAAGTAACGAACGATTTCTCATTCGCAACAATTTTCATCAGCTTCTTTGATGAAAAGGATAAAGTTCCTGGTATGGAAGCTTTAGAGAAAGCAAAAGGGTTATTACGTACAGATGTAAGTAAAGCTCTATCAACTCGAAGA
This sequence comes from Erysipelothrix inopinata, assembly GCF_014396165.1. Lineage (GTDB taxonomy): Bacteria > Bacillota_I > Bacilli_A > Erysipelotrichales > Erysipelotrichaceae > Erysipelothrix > Erysipelothrix inopinata. Next base: position 1,695,135 of record NZ_CP060715.1, on the reverse strand, counting down.
ACTCCAGAACTCATCTTTAAACTTGATGAATCTGCAGAATATGGATCACATATTGATTCAATTCTCGAAGAATTAAACAATAAAAAGTAATAGAATAAGCGGAATCGTTACGATTCCGCTTATTTTTATATTTAAGATGAGTCGAGGGAATATAGCATTAGGAGTGTATATATGATATAATATCGGAAAGCGATGTCGCAACACGATAGGAGAAATTATGAGCGAACCGATGTTTTATGTCCTTTTATCATTACTAGAGAAGGCTCGATGTGGGTCTGAAATTGCAAGTTATGTTCAAGAGTTAACGAATGAGAGAATTAGTTTGCCACCTGGAACGTTATATGGCATTACAGGGAAGTTTCTTAAGAGTGGTATGATTAAGGAATTACCCTCTGATAATAATCAAAGATACTACTCTATAACTCGAGATGGTAGAAATGCTTTAAAAGATGAAATCTCAAGACTACAAATGCAACTGAGAGATACACAAACTGTTTATCAGACATTATAAAAGGCGATCAATTGATAAGCTCCCCTTAAAGTAGACACCCGAAATAAATAAAAACGGGTACTACAAAAAGGAGGAGCTTTTTCTATGGGTAGAAAGAATAAATATCCAGCGGAAATAAAAGAACAAGTAGTTAAAGAATATTTGAACGGCATAAAAGGTGCAATGGAAATATCCCAAGAATTATCGATTAATCCTGGGACATTGCGTAGATGGGTGAAAAAATACCAAATCGTCGGTGTTGAAGCATTCTCATATAAACCTCGAAATAAAAGTTATTCGAAAGAACTTAAGGAATCTGCTATTCAAGATTACCTTGAAGGACTAGGTTCTCTCGCAGATATTATTATCAAATACGATATAAGTTCCGATGAGGTTTTGCGTGGATGGATAAACAAGTATAATAGACTTGAAACCATAAAGGATTACGATCCTAAAGGAGAAGTCTATATGACAAAAGGTAGAAAAACAACGATTGAAGAACGTCAAGAAATTGTCGCACATTGTATTGAACATGACTACGATTATAAGGGAACAGCCGAACTCTACGGGCTTTCCTATGCTCAAGTTTACCAGTGGGTTCAAAAATATAACGAGATAGGATATGAAGGGCTTCTTGATAAACGTGGCAAACGAAAACAAGAAGATCAACTCAGTAATGAAGAACGTTTAGAACGTAAAATCAAACAACTCGAAAGAGAACTTGAACTGAAAGAACGTGAGAATATTCTATTAAAAAAAGTGAAGGAAATAGAAGGGCGGCGATATTCTCCAAAGCAAAACAAGAAGTAAAGTATCTCGCAGTCCAAGAACTTCATCATAAACATGGTTGGAGTATTCAATGGATGTGTAAAGTACTTAAAATCGCAAGAAGTAGTTATTATAAATGGACGCACCGTGTTGAAACAAGCAATGAAATTGAGAATCATGAGCTTTGTAATCTCATTCTTGATTATGATGAAATGTTTGGACATATCTTAGGCTATCGACGAATGACAGATTGGATTAATGAGTTTAATAGAGTTCAGTACAATCCAAAGAGAATTCGAAGACTCATGAAGAAGCTGGGTGTGAAATCAGTGATTCGGCAAAAGTCTAAAAAGTATTCACGAAGCACTCCTGAAATCACAGCTGAAAATATTTTAAATCGTAACTTCTTTGCCTCTAAACCAAATGAAAAATGGTTGACAGATGTCACAGAATTTAAGATTAAAGGTTCAGGTAAGAAGCTGTATCTCAGTGCGATTATTGATCTTTATGATTTGAGTATTGTGGCGTACCACATAAGTGATCGTAACAATAATCAACTTGTGTTTGATACTTATCATAAAGCTATCACGAGATATCCAGAGGCAAAACCTTTATTTCACAGTGACCGAGGATTCCAATATACAAGTAGGGTATTTAGAAAACAGCTAGAAGATCAAGGAATGATACAAAGTATGTCTAGAGTGGGACACTGTATTGATAATGGTCCTATGGAAGGATTCTGGGGAACTATCAAATCAGAAATGTACTATCCTAATGAATTCAATACTAAAAGCGAGTTAAAGAAAGCAATTGATGTGTATATTGATTTTTATAACAACAAGAGACTTCAAAAACGATTTAAAAACAAAACACCAATGATGGTTCGAACTGAAGCATTAGGATCAGAGACACCTATAAGTTATTCAATTCCAACCAACAAGAAAATTGAAGCTTATTGGTCAAACATTAGAGAAAAGCAAATGCAGGCGACTGTAGCATAAGAAAAGATGATTCATCGTAAAGCGATAAATCATCTTGGGTATTTTATTTATTTCACCTGTCTACTTGACAGGGAGCAGTTCAAATTATATGACCGCCTTTTTTTTAGTCGTTTTGATTGTGGAATCGTGCAAGGAATTGCTTTGTTCTTTCTTCTTTCGGATGGTTGAATATTTCATCAGGAGTTCCTTCTTCCAAAATGATTCCTTTATCCATAAATAGAATTCGAGTACTAATTTGTTTTGCAAATAACATTTCGTGTGTAACAACAAACATCGTATAGCCTTCTTTAGCAAGACTTTCGATAACGTCCAAGACATCGCCCACCATTTCGGGGTCTAATGCCGATGTTGGTTCATCTAGTAATAAGAATTTAGGTTTCATCGTGAGTGCTCTCGCAATCGCAACACGTTGTTTTTGACCGCCTGATAGCTTTTTAACATTTGCATTTGCAAAGTCTGCCATTCCAACTCGTTCAAGGTTGGCCATGGCATTATTCTTAACTTCATCTGGATTCATTTTCAAGACTTTGATTGGTGCCAGAGTGCAGTTCTCTAAGACGGTAAGATTATTAAAAAGATTGAAAGATTGAAAGATGATACCGACTTGAGAGCGATATTCATTGATATCCATATTGATATCCGAAATATCTTTTCCTTCAAAGAAAATTTTTCCTTCGTCAAATTCTTCAAGAAGGTTGATGCAACGAAGAAGGGTGGACTTTCCCGATCCACTGGATCCGATACAAGATACGACTTCTCCTTCTTCAATATTGAGATTAATATCTTTTAAGACTTCTAAATCATCGAAAGATTTGCTTAAGTGTTCAATTTTTAGGAATGTCATTTTTGATCTCCTTTCAAACTGTCATAATGTACAGTGTGAGTTACTGATTTTGGATAGTTCCCTTTAGGAGCATCCATTTTCTTTTCTATCATATTAAGTACTTGTGTTGAAACAATTGTAAGGAATAGATAAATTAAGGAAACAATGAAGAATGGCTCCATTTGACGGTAGTAGATACCTGTCAGTTTATTACCTTGATAGAATAGTTCTGTAACGGTGATTACATTTAATACTGAGGAATCTTTAATATTTACGACGAATTCATTACCAATTGCAGGTAGGGCATTTCTGATTGCTTGTGGAAGGATTACATAACACATCGTTTGGAATTCACTGAGTCCCAAAGATCGTGCTGCTTCATTTTGACCTGAATCAATGGCTTGGATACCCGCACGAAGTATTTCTGACATATACGCGGAAGTATTGATTGAAATAATGATTACCGCAGCAACAGTAGGGGATATGGCTACATCCATACCTCTAAGTCCGTAATAGATTAAGATACCTTGTACCATCATTGGAGTTCCCCGTAAGTATTGAACATAGGCAGTTGTAATTGCTGAATTAATACGTTTTAAGACACGTTTCATTGCACGGTCTCGAGGATGTATTTTAATTTGTCGTAAGCCTGCAATTACAAGACCAATAAACAATCCAAATGCTGTACCTAATAAAGCAATAAGAAGCGTTACCCAAACACCTTTAAGAAATTGTGAACCGTAATGTTGTAGTAAAAATAATGTTCCTGCAATGAATCCAGCCGGCATTTGTGCAGATTCATTTTCTTCTGATGTTGGCTGGCGTTCAATGGCTTCCAACATGAGTTTATCGCGATCTTCTTTACTTAATGAAGATAATGATTGATTCACTGCTTCTTTAAGTTTATCGTTGCCTTTTGCAAGACCAATAGATACCGTTACTTCTTCATCCGCGACAGTAAATCCTTGGTTTTCTGCGAATTCAACATATTTGAGTTTAGGATTGCTACTGATAATTGATTGAGCAACCGGTTTTTCCGATACGAAGGCATCAATCGCATTTGATTTTAAAGCTGTTGCCAACGAAGGGAAAGATTCAAGTGGAACTCCATGATTGACATCAGGGATTTGATCAATTAGCTGATCATGCATTGTTCCAATTTGAGCTGAAACATGGGCTCCCTTGAAATCATTAATGGATGTTGCATTAGCATAAGTACTGTCGTTTTTAACAACCAGAACCATATCACTCTTGTAATAGATATCTGTGAAGTCAACTTCTTGACGACGTTCTTCTGTATTCGTCATTCCTGCAATAATTAAGTCGATATCACCAACTTTTGCCCCTTCGAGCAATCCTTTAAATACAGGATAGTCTTTGATTACAAGGTTCATATCAAGATCTTTTGCGATATGTTTAGCGACTTGAACATCATAACCATCACAGTATCCCTGGTTGTTTGGTAATGCGACAGCCTCAGGTGAATCATTTTTCTGAGTCCAGTTAAAAGGTGCGTAATTACACTCCATACCCACTTTTAAAGTATTCTCTTTAGGACTTGTTTGAGAACAGGCTGTAAGTAGTAAAAGTGAGGCTAATACTATTAATATTTTTTTCATACTTGCTCCTTAAAGATAAAAAAGGACCTCACTAGAAGGCCCTTATTGGGAGAATTCTAGCGCCGCTTTGCTTAACAAAGGAGTGTTATAAGTATTCCTCATAACCCCATAGATTGTTTTTACCAAAACAATCTATTCGGCGGTGATTGCCTTTTCTTACTTTCACAGTCTGTCGACTCCAGTAAGTACTCATCTGCACCGCTACCTCTAATATTTATCTTTTCGTATTCATGATAGCACTGCTTGAATAATTGTCAAGTTTATCTTTGACTATAAAATAAAAAAGGCTATAATTTATAAGGAAAAGAGGTCGTTATGAAGGGACTTTTATGTATAAACAAACCACAAGACATGACATCATTTGATGTTGTAGCTAAAGTTAGACGAATCATGAATGCGAAAGTGGGTCATGCCGGAACCTTGGATCCAATGGCAACAGGCTTACTTATTATCGCTGTGAATCAAGCCACCAAGGCTTTACCTTATCTTGGTCTTGAAGATAAGGTGTATCACGGAAAGTGTCAGATGGGACAAAAAACTTCGACTGGAGATATTTGGGGAGACGTTATTGAAGAAAAGCCAGTACAACCATTCACTGAAGCACAAATTTTAGAAGTGTTTCAATCACTAACTGGTCCTCTAAATCAAAGAGTTCCGAAAGTATCTGCGAAAAAAGTCGACGGAAAGCGTTCCTATGACTATGTATTTGAGAATAAAGAAGTAAAACAGTTGTATACTGATATTGAAATTTATAAAATAGAGTTATTGTCATTTGATGAAAACACAATAGAATTCTTAGCACATGTCTCAAATGGAACGTATATTCGAACCCTGTGTGAAGATATCGCTGAGAAGCTAAATAACCTCGGTTCAATGAGTTATCTAGAACGTACTCGGGTAGGTAACTTAACTTTGGACGATGCTATTTCTATTGATGAAATTCAACCGGATACAAAGCTATGGAATGTCAAAGATTCGATTGCACTTCCGAAAATCATAAACGATAAATTGGAAGATTATGTAAAAAACGGTAAACGGCTTAAATTAAACACGCCTCATGATCAGGTATTGGTTGATGCAGGGGAGTACTATGCTGTTTACCAACGAGAGAAAGATGAGACATTTAAGTCAGTGAGAGGGTTATGGTGATGAAAGAAACACGTATTAAAGATCGTTTACAACTTGTAGAAAAACGCGATGAACTTGTCGCATGTATTGGTTATTTTGATGGACTTCACAAGGGTCACCAACTTCTTATTAATGAAGTTAAGGACGTAGCAAAAGAACGTGGACTCAAATCCGCAATTATTACATTTGATCCAGATCCGTGGACAGTCGTCAATAATAAATCACACGTTAACCATTTAACGCCAATGCGCGATAAAATTGCACTTGCTGAATCAATGGGCATTGATCATTTAATAATTATAGAGTTTACGAAAGATATCTCCAAACTTGAACCCATTGAATTTGTAGAAACCATTTTAGTACCTCTGAATGTACGAGTACTCGTTTGTGGTGAAGATTTCCGATTCGGATACCGTGGTGCTGGTAATGTTGCGTTCTTACAAGAACATGCTCGTTATTATTTTGATACACATATCATGGAAATTGATTACTCTGTTAATAAAAAAATTGGAACTACAGCTATTGTTCAATCCTTACTTAAAGGAGATATCGAATCAGCGAATGACATGCTTGGACGTGAGTATCATCTATCTGGTTTCGTTGTGAAAGGCCATCAACGTGGGCGTGAAATTGGATTTCCAACTGCGAATATTGAAATCACTGATGAATACGTGATACCTCAAGAAGGTGTCTATGCAGGGTACGCAACAGTTCGAGGTAAAACATACCGCTCACTTATTAGCATTGGTCATAACCCAACATTTAATCATTCTGTTAAGTTATCTGTAGAATCTCATTTGCTTGATTTTGACGAAGATATTTATGGAGAAGTGATATCCCAAACATTTGTTTCATGCCTTCGTGAACAAATCAAGTTCGATTCAATCGATGCATTAATTGTGCAAATGAACGAAGATAAAGAAAAGGCTGTGAAATTATTCGATGAAATTGAATCCGCAATATAAGAGTATGCTCGAATCTACATTTGGTGCCGATTTATCACACCAAATTGAAGAAGCATATAATTTAGAATCTGTACATGGTTATCGTATGAATTCTTTAAAAATGGTTAACCCCTTTGAAAACGACATACCATCGCCATTAAATAGTGATGTGTACCTTCCGAATCAATACAGTCGGTTGGTAACACATCCTTTTCATCATGCAGGAGGGTATTATATTCAAGACCCATCTGCCTCAATGCCAGTTGTAGCTTTGAATTTACAGCCAACTGATCGAGTGCTTGATTTGTGTGCTGCACCAGGTGGTAAATCTACGTATATTTTAACTAAAATATCTGAAGGTTTTTTAGTTGCAAATGAAGTGGATAGCAAACGGAATCAAAAGCTTTGTCATAATTTTGACCGTTGGGGCCATGAAAATGTGGTGGTGGTTCAAAATAGTACTGAACAAATTGCAAAAGCATTACCCAATTCCTTCGATAAAGTGCTTCTTGATGCTCCGTGTAGTGGGGAAGGCCTTTTCCGTCGTGATCCCGAATTCGCACTTGAGTATCAGCCTCAAAATGCAATGGGATTTGCAAAACTGCAAAAAGAATTACTGGAGGATGCCTATCAGTGCGTTAAGGATGGTGGAACACTCGTTTATTCAACCTGTACGCTAAACCTTCATGAAAACGAAGGTGTGATTAAACACTTCTTAGAGAGTCATCCTGAGTGTTCTCTAATTCCTCTCAATTTACCTGAAGGTCGTGAAGGGTATGAAGGTTTTGGAAAGAGTGTTACACGATATTTCCCATCTGCTGATGCGGAAGGTCATTTTATCGCAGCACTTAAGATTCATAAGCATGAGTCAGAAAACGAATTAACATTTAAGCCATTCAAAGAATCATCGTTCGACTTTTTTGATCGTAAAATTGAAGGCCATTTTATTTCTAAAGGGGATGTTGTTTATGGACTCAAAAATAGAGGTGCATTTAAATCCTCTTTAAATATCAAACGTGACGGTGTCCTTATGGGTGTTATGAAGAAAAAGCACTTTGATTACGATCATGCACTTTCTCAATCTGTTTCCTTTAAAAATGATTTTGAGAGTATTGAACTTTCCCTTGAAGATGCTTATCGCTATCTGTACGGTCATCCAATTAACACACCCATTAAAGGAATACATTGTGTAACCTATAACGGACTTTCACTAGGGTTTGTAAAAGGGGATGGGAAACGTGGAAACAATCGCTATCCAAAAGGACTTCGTAATCGTTTTGAAGACTATTCTTATTAAAGAATATGGTAAAATGAGGTTATGGAGGACGATATGGTAGTTAGTAAACGAACAGTAAATACAAATATACGAAATAATTTATTAGATTATACCAAAGAAGTCGTTGCATTATTCCTTGAAGATCACCAGTCTTTGCGTTTTTATGCGTTTGCATTAGATGTTAATACAGAGACAGGGGAAATTGATTTATCAATGAACACTGATTTTGATTTTTATAGAAAGTTGCGATATTTCGAAGTCAATGACCCAAAAGCTAACTGTGATTGCGACCTGTGGAAAATGAATATGCGCTTCGATACTTTGAACTGGAATTATCAAGGTATTGGAAGTATTGAGCCGGTAGAGTCGGAGTTGTATAGCCATTACTATGCAAATGACCCTGATGGATATCTTGAGGTCATTGAAGGTGTTGTCCGTGAATTTAAGAAAACACCCGTATTTAAGAGAATTCCCAAAACAGACCCATTCAATTTGTTGGTTCGAATTGATCATGAATCGCTTGAAGCATACTGCAATAGAACGGAGATTTCGCTTCAAACATTTGCAATTCAAGAAGGGAATGTTTAGGGGGTTTTTATTTCCTAAACCTCTACTTGATACAGTGAGAACGTACCGGTTTCTATTTTCTTTGAGTTGAATTAGAAATTACCTAAGCGTGGGAATTGAGATGATACTGTCATTTTTTTAAAAAAATAACGGTAAGGGGAGAAACATTAAATAACTTAAGGAGTCGAAATACATATGATTGAAGGAATAAGTCATTTAACTTTTATAGTAAAAGATCTAGATAAAGCAAAAGCATTTTTTGAGGGTGTTTTTGGCGCTAAAGAAGTTTACTCTTCAGATGGTAAATACTTTTCCATATCTGAAGAAAAGTTTTTCTTGATTGGGGATATCTGGATTTGTGCGATGCAAGGCGAATCTGTAGAAAGATCATACAATCATACAGCTTTCAAGATTGACGAAGACAGTTTTAATATATATTACCAGCGGATTACAGATTTGGGACTAGAAATCAAAACAGGACGACCAAGAATTGATGGAGAGGCTTCATCTTTGTATTTTTATGATTATGATAATCACTTATTTGAGCTCCATACAGGTACTTTGGCAAATCGTCTCAAAGTTTATTGAAAATAACACATTCTGATTCAGTCAAACTAGTTTAACTTGAGACTATATAACTTAATAACATTCGTCTGAGATTACTTAAAGAATTACATATATTTTTCTTTAAGTAATTCTGAAAATAGATTTCCTGGTTATTTAGCCTAAGGCTTCTTAGGAAACTTCTTTAGTTTCTAATATATTTCTGTTATAATGACTTTAGTAGGTGATAAATATGGCAAATGAATATGTATTAATTCAACCTCAATCAGAAGGATTGGGACAAATTGCAGTTTCAATTAATGTAATCAATCACATTGCTGCGATTACAGTTAACGAAAGTAAGTATGTTTTCTTTGAAGACGGAACCGGCAAAAAGTCGTTGTCAGTTACAAGTGAAAATGGTCATGCTAAAGTTGACTTAAAAGTAAGAGTGCAATATGGTCGAGACGTTGAAAGAGTCTGCCGTGGATTACAAGATGAACTACATCGTAGCATTGCTACAATGGTTGATTTTGATGATGTTGATATCAACATCAGTGTTGTAGGATTTAAGTTTAACTAGAAGCAGATATCTGCTTCTTTTACTGTGGAGGGTTAGTTATGTCGCGTGTTATCGAACGCCAAAATGCAATGTCAGTAATCTATATTCACTTAATGCGTGAAATGTCAGTTGAAGAAATACTCGCTGATAATAAGTTTGTGACTTCAATTGGTTATGTTATGTCTGAAGAAGACAACAATCCTGTAGATTCATATTTGGATTTACAAGATGAAGACGAAGTAGAATTCAAAATTGAAACATTTTTACCTCGTTTTAAATTAGGTGCTGAAATGCATGAAATTGTGAGTCGTGTTGAATCACGTAAAGAAATTTATGGTCGTGCGATTCAGCATTATCTTAAAAATTGGCGCTTTGATCGTCTTGGATTTATCGAACAATCTGTATTACTTTTAGCATGTGCTGAGCTTGAATTGGCATACCAACCTAAGGAAGTTATTGTCAATGAAGCAGTACGCCTTGCTAAAGAGTATGGCGACGCCGATTCATATAAATATATTAATGGAGTCTTAGACGCTCTATGATAAAGGATGCTCAAACCGTATCGGAATTCGTACGTGATTTGAAACATGTGATACAAAATCATCCTTCTTTTAATAATGTCACACTGATCGGTGAGCTTTCAAACTTTAAAGCTCATCATAGTGGACATTTTTATTTTAGTTTAAAGGACGATAAAAGTCGGATTAACTGTGTCATGTTTCGAAGTAAAGCACAGTCTGTTCTTTTTAAGCCGAAAGATGGCGATAAAGTAATTATTAGTGGCGCATGTGAAGTGTTCGAGGCTAATGGTAGTGTTCAGATTTACGCATCACGTATGAATTTGGATGGACTGGGTGATCTTTATATACGATATGATGCCCTCAAGAAAGAACTTGCTCAAAAAGGATATTTTGATGCTGCTCATAAGAAACCAATTCCTAAATTTCCAGAACGCATTGCAGTCATTGTTGGAGAGAACTCTGCAGCGTATGCAGATATCAGCAGAACCTTAAAAGAAAGATGGCCACTTGCTGAACAAATTGATTTATTAGCATACGTACAGGGAGAGTTTGCAGTTAAGAGTATTGTGACTCAAATTGAAAAAGCACAAAACCTTGGAGTAGACACCATTCTACTAGGACGTGGGGGAGGTTCGATCGAGGATTTATGGGCTTTCAATGAACTTGAGGTTATTGAAGCTGTCTATAATTGTACGATTCCTATCGTGACTGGGATTGGTCATGAATCGGATGAAACAATTAGCGACTACGTCTCCGACTATCGTGCAGCGACACCGACTGCAGCTGCCGTATATGCAACTCCCAATGCTAAAGAACTCGAACAAGTTTTCCGTGATTACAAAAATCGTTACTACATTGCGGTGCGTAATAAATATCTTAAACAATCTCAAAATCTCAAACACATTATCGGATCAAGTAAACTCGCTGACCCCGTTAAATTTGTTGAACTCAAGCAATATCAACTTGATATGTTACAAGGTCGAATAACTCATCAAATTCGTATTTTTGATAGCTTGAAAAGGGAATTAAATGAAACACAATTAAATTTAACTAACCTTATGAATACCAAAATTATGCGCCGAGAACAAATGCTCGTATCTCATGAAAGAGACTTTGGCTTCTACCTAAATCAACAATTAACCCATCAAAAAAATAAGTATCAAATTTTAGATACAAGACTCTCAAGAATCACGGCTCAACTGGACCAAAAAATTGTCTTGAACCAAAAACAAATATCTCAATTAGATGCCCATAACATCACACAAATGAGAAGGGTTCTCAACTTGAAACAAAGCCGTTTTACCGATATACTTAAGGTAATGAGCAGTCGTAATCCACTGGCTATAATGGCTCGAGGATATGCTCTAACAAAATCAAACGACACACTGATCACAAGTGCTCATCAGGTCTCAATCGATGATGAATTGACACTTGAATTTGAAGATGGTATTCTCACGTCACGTGTCATTCGAAAGGATTATAAAAATGGAAAATAAATTTAATTTTGAAGAAGCAATGGCTCGTCTTACAACAATTGCTGATGAACTTGAAAAAGACAGTTTGCCTCTTGATGATGCGATAAAACTTTTTGAAGAAGGTTTAGAATTATCGAAGATTTGCCAAGAGAAACTTTCTGAATACGGGGAAACAGTCAAAGAACTTGTTCAAAAAAATCAAGGGGAGAAAAATGATTAACTTAATTGAAACAAATTTACTGAAAACTTTAGAGATTTATCCTGAATCGACTGTTAAAGATTCAATGACATACTCACTAATGAGTGGTGGTAAACGTATTCGTCCCAGACTTCTATTATCGTTATTGAACGATCTCGGTGGCGATATGAATCAAGGACTTTATCCTGGGTGTGCGCTCGAGATGATTCATACTTATTCATTAGTACATGACGATCTTCCTGCGATGGATGATGATGACATGAGACGTCACAAACCAACAAATCATAATGTATTCGGTGAAGCAATGGCGATACTAGGTGGTGACGGTTTGCTTACTGCTGCCTTTACGACCCTTGCACAATCTGATTTAAACTCAAATATCAAAGCATCTTGTATGGAAATTCTTGCTCGTAATGCTGGTTCATTAGGCATGATATTAGGTCAAGAATATGATATTAAAAACGAGATACACAATCTGGATGCGTTAATAGCTTGCTATGAGTTAAAGACAGGATGTCTCTTTGCCTCAGCGCTCGAAATGGCGACGGTCATTGCGGGTCAACCTGAAAAACAAACAGACGCTCATGATTTAGGTTTTAAATTGGGAGTTTGTTTCCAATTCCAGGATGATCTCCTTGAAGTAACGAAAACAAGTGAAGAAATTGGAAAAAGTGTCCAAAGTGATGCTGACCGAGAAAAGGTTACCATTGTGAGTTTATTAGGACTTGAGGCAGCTCAAGAACTTACACAATCATATTTTAACGACATTGAATCGTTACTTTTAAAACTTGAGTTAAAAGATTCTTATTTAAAAGACCTCATTGAAGAAATGATGATCCGTAATTTATAGGAGGCGGTTATCTTGAATCAATTCGAAAATCCAATCGACTTAAAAGAACTTTCAGTTAAAGAAATGAATAAAATTAGTGATGAAATCGCTAGTTTTTTAGCTTCGAAATCTCGTTTTGATATTGAAACAATTATTAAAAATTTAAATGTTCTTGAAACTACAGTAGCACTTCATCATGTTTACGATTTTCAAAGAGATCATTTAATTTTTGATGGTGGTACTCAAGTTCTTGTTCATAAAATCTTGACTGGTAGAGCTTCAGAACTTGAATTAAGAACCAATACTCCTATCTATCTTGATCCGACTAATCCTTATGATGCATATAAAGGAGGAGACATTGGAGAGGGTCTAGGTGTTGCACTGGGTTATGCACTTAATGATAATGGTAGAACTGTTATTATGATGGATGATAATGCACTCAATTATGGCTTAACATATGAAACATTAATGCAAATTGGTCGTTTGCAACCAGATCTTACAATCATCTTGATTGATGAACAACAATCTTTACTACGTCATTACTCGTCTGTAGATTCTTTGGTTAAATCAATCCGTATTAGTAAAACCTATACTGGATTAAAAAAAGATATGAAAGCCATTTTAGATTCCAATGCCTTTTCAAGACCGTTACTTACGACACTTACAAAGATTCGAGATGCTGTTAAAGAAACAGTCCTTGAACCTACAATTTTTACCCAATTCGGAATTAACTATCATGGGCCAATTAATGGACAAAATATGAATGAGCTTATCAAAGTGTTTGAATTATCAACAAAGTTCAGTGGACCCAATATTATTCACGTCCAGACACGACTCAAACACCGAAGTGAAAGAAAACTAGAGTTCCCAGCTTTCAAAACGGATATGACACGTCCTGAAAACTACACCACGACTCAAGAAGCATTTGATGAATTGCTATCAGCTGAAGCTAAAGTACGCGATAATCTCTTCGTATTAGCAGATACCATTTCAATTCAGGATCACTTTATTGATTTTGCATTGCAAAATACACAGAGTTATCTGAGTACATCAGGATCTACACAATCCTTAGTTACAATAGCAGCAGGTATGGTAGAATCTGGAAAACAGGTCGTTTTGATGATGAAATCATACCGATTCTTAGAAAGTTATCCGCAACTTGTAAATCAGTTTGTTTTAAACAAACTCCCCATTACAATTTTGATTTCTGATTCAGGACTTTCGCCACAAGGAGAGTATTATAAACAAGGGATTATGAACCCTAATTATTTTGATAATATTAATATGTACACGGGTTCCTCAATTGGTGAAAATTACCAATTGCTTCAACTATTATTGAATGAACCTGGAATCAATGTTTTAAACTACAGTTCCGGATACGAAAAACTTGTAGTAGAAACAGCACCTGATAATTTATTAGAAGGATACTTTGCACTTCCATTAAATGATGACTCAAATGGTGTTGTAATAACATTTGGCAATTCTGTTCAACAATTCAAATCACGAATTTCTAATAATGAGTTAAATATAGCATTATATAATGCTATTGATATGAATCATGTCGATGATGTAGTGATCGAAGCCCTTATCAGACTTAATAAACTTGTCGTCGTATATAATACTGAGTCGACAAATAATGCGTTGTATCATAATATTCAAGAATATTGTGCAGCAACCCACCAATTTCTCAATCTTAAGTTAATTGATTTAAGCAATGTCGATCTCAATGCATCCTCAAAGGATATCAAAACACGCAATCATCTTCATGTTGATGATGCATTAAAACTCTTCACTTTGAACTAAAAGAAAGGATACCGCTATGTTAAGTCAACTCAGTGTACATAATTATGTATTAATTCAAAATATTGATGTCGAACTCTCTAATCAGTTTAATGTTTTCACTGGTGAAACGGGCGCAGGGAAATCACTTCTCGTTGATGCTCTGAATTTTATATCAGGGCAACGTAGTGGCGCTCATGTCGTGGGAAACCACGACACTTTTGCACGTGTAGAAGCAATCTTTATTATGAGTGATAATGATCCCATTCATGATAAGCTTCATGAATACGGCTTATACGAAGAAGATCATGTCATGATTGTCTCACGAGAAATGAGTCAAGAAGGGCGCAGTGTGTGCCGCATAAATCAAAGACTTGTGAATTTATCTGTAGTAAAAGATGTCTTAGAAGGTATCTTAGATATTCATTCACAGCACGAAACTCAATATTTATTGGATGCGAAGAACCACGGACTCTTACTAGATCGGTACGCAGGCAATGGTTCATTACATCAAGATTACCGTGACGAATATCGTCAATACTTAAAATTAGAAAAAGAACGGGATGCCATCATGAATAGTGATATCAACCCTGATGAGATTGATTTCGCAAAGTTTCAGTTAAAAGAAATTGAGGCCATTCAACCAACTGTGGATAACTATGAAGAAATTGCAAGCAAACTTGAAACCATGATTGCTTTTGAGAAGAATAAGGCTAAATGGAATGAACTCGAAGCGGTCTTTAATGGCCGTATCTCGGTTATGGATACGCTTTATGATGGTATGCATATTATCGAAGGCATCGCAAATGAAGAACTTGTTCAAGCTTACAAAGATGCCTATTTTTCATTAGAAAGTGTTTATGAATCCATTCAGAAGATAAACAACAATACCCAGTTCGATGAATACGAATTTAATCGTTACCAAGAGAGAATGATGCAATACACAGCTTTAAAACGAAAATTTGGTAGCGTCGAAAATGCTTTAGAGAAACAAGAAGAGTTGCAAATTCGAATTAAACAAGCGGATAACTATGACGAGTTTCTAGAAGATATAGAAATTGAATTAAAACACCAAAAAACAGTTTGTGAAGAACTAGCTTTACAAATTAGAAAAGTGCGTCAAAGGGCAGCGAAAGAGCTTGAAGAACAAATTGTTATTCAATTAAACGAGTTGCTTTTAGAAGAAGCTCAGTTCGAAATTAAAATATCTGACAAAGAACTATCTCATGATGGCTATGATACGATACAATTCATGGTTAGCATGAATAAAGGGATGGCTTTAGCACCACTCGATAAAGTCGCGAGCGGGGGAGAACTTTCGAGATTGATGTTAGGATTGAAAGTAATCTTCTCACAAATATACGGAATTTCCACTCTTGTCTTCGACGAGATAGATACGGGAGTAAGTGGTCGTGTTGGACTTCGAATTGGTGAAAAAATGAAGGCTTTATCAGAAACAACCCAAGTGTTATCCATTACACATCTTGGCTCGGTAGCAGCTTGTGCCCATCATCACTATTTAATTGAAAAATCACACGATGATCAATCCAGTATCACTTCGATTAAACAAATCGATGAAAAACAAAGAATTCAACAAATTGCGCTTATTATGTCGGGAAATGATTCTGACAATTCACTCAAGGCAGCAGAAGAAATATACCAGTTAGGACAACAATTTTAATGGCAGTAATTTTACATATTGATATTAATGCATTTTATGCAAGTGCTCATGCGGTCGTAGAGCCTGAACTTGCAGGCAAACCACTCGTGGTTTGCAGTAATCACCGTGGTTCTGTTATCACTACTGCTTCTTATGAAGCACGAAAATTTGGCATCAATTCAGCGATGCCTCTTTCTTATGCACAAACGCTTTGTCGAGATCTTGTGGTAGTTCCAATCGATTTCTCGTTGTACCAAGATTTGTCTTCAAAATTTATGAATATTATTCGCTCCTATTCAACACTGATGCAGCCTGCAAGTATTGATGAGTGTTATGTTGATGTAACCGAAAAGATTAAAGAATACGAACGACCTTTAGATCTTGCATATGAAATTCAGACACGCGTGTATCGCGAATTAAAGTTGCCCATTTCGATTGGTGTTGCACCCAACAAATTCCTAGCAAAGATGGCAAGCGATATGGAAAAGCCCAAAGGAATAACGGTTCTTAGAATTCGTGAGGTACAGTCAAAGTTGTGGCAATTACCGATTGAAGACATGCACGGAATTGGCTCTAAAACTGTTCCAAAGCTTCAAAAAATGGGCATAAAAACAATTGGAGATTTAGCACAGGCTAATGAAGATAGTTTACGAAATACTTTAGGTGTTAATACGCAAAACTTCATCAATAAAGCAAATGGAATCGATAGTAGCCCCATTGAAACCGACACAACGGCCAAATCCATAGGTCAATCGAAGACTTTTACACATCCAATGGTAGAATTGGATGAAATAAGAAATGCTATTTTATTTGAAATCAAGGAAATAGAACGCAGACTTCTTAACAGAGATATGGTAGGAAAGACAATTACTTTTTCTATTCGACTTCAAAACTATAAGACTGCTGCGCGCTCGATTACCCTGGATGAACCAACTCAATCAAGTGATGTAATTTTCGAGAAAGTTATGGGTCTTTATGATGAATTTGATGGTTTAGATGGTGTTACATTCATTTCTATTTCATTATCTAACCTTGTTTATAAAGATGAAATAATCGAACAACTCAACATCTTCGATGACTTGACTGAGCCAACAGTAAATGATATTATTTCACGTCTTAATCAAGAATTAAAGCAAGATGTATTTAAGACACCACGTTCGCTTTTAGAAAAGAATTCGAAATAATTCACAAGTTTCATATATAGATAATAAGGCATTCTATAGCGGTTATTTCTACTTATACAACCGTTTCAGATGTCTTTTTTCTTGTTTCCAAGTTGACTTTATTTTCAAAAGTTGTTATCTTGGAATTAGAAAAAAGAATAAGCTCATTACGAAATGGGCGAAAGTGTACCTAGGGTTCCGAAACTTAAGTTTGCTGGTCCAAGCGGTACAGACATGAAGATGTCACACCTAAGGGATAAAAGCCCAGAGGGGTAGGTTTCGCTAAGCCTACCCACTCTGGGCTTATTTTATTTTTCTTATCACCTTAGGAGGACAAGGAATGATATTGAAACAAGCAGGTAAGACAAAAGATGTCTACCAATGCGATGGTATGAACTTGTTATTGAAGTTTAAGGACGATGTTACCGGAGAAGACGGTGTTTTTAACCCGGGCGCTAATCATGTCGGACTTACAATGGATGGCATTGGCAATGAAAACTTGAGAATGTCAAAATACTTCTTTGAGCTTATTAATCAAAGTGGAATTTCAACACACTTTGTGAGTGCGGATTTGAACGATAATACAATGATTGTTAAAGAAGCTCAGGTTTTCGGTCAAGGAGTAGAAGTGATTTGTCGTTATGTTGCTAAAGGAAGCTTTGTTAAGCGCTACGGAGCATATATCGAAGATGGACAACCACTGAATGCATATGTGGAGATGACTCTTAAAGATGATTTACGAGAAGATCCACTTATTACTTCACAAGGACTTGAAATCCTCAATATTATGGATTTAGAGACTTATAACTTAATTACAAAAATGACACAATCAATCTGTAAATTAATTCAGGAAGAATTACACAATCACGACTTAGATTTATTGGATATCAAACTCGAGTTTGGTCTCAATACGCAATCAAATACTATTATGCTTATCGATGAAGTTTCGACAGGTAATATGCGTGTTGCTAAAAACGGAATCGTTTTAAAACCGTTCGAGTTGTCACAATATTTTTAAGGGGAGTTATACTGTGATTGTTTTTTTTGTTGTTTCTAACTCCTATTGAGGGTAGCGATAGGGTATCTGACTTATATTCTAGGAGGAAATTATGGGTCGAACCATTATTACAGAACGTTTTTCTAACTACAACCACGAAGGTCGTAGACTTGTTATTGAAGCTACAAATTACTTAAAACTACAAACACTTAAATCCGTGAGAATTCTTCACGTATTTGAGATTGAAAATGCAAATTCATTCGAACTCGATACAATCAAAAACCAAATTTTTAAAGAACCTATTGGTATTATCTACGATAGTGTACCAAGTTTACCAAGAACTCATTTCAAGATAAAACATATTTCAGGACAATATGATTTTATCGAAGACCAAGTTGAAGAAATGGTTCATACCATGCTCGGATTCAATCATATTTCTATCACACATTCATTAATTTATTCACTAGAAAGTATCACATATCAAGAGTTTGAAATATTTCGGGATTATATTGTTAATCCATTAGAAATGGAACTTGTCACTGAAGATGAGAATAACAGTGTAACAAATTATGCTGAAAACGAAACTTTAGGACTTGGCATGGATCAGGCAGATCTTGATTATGTATTTCAAGCTTTTGAATCTGAGAATAGAGTACCGAATCAATTAGAGCTTAAAATCATTGATACATACTGGTCTGATCACTGTCGTCATACAACATTCAACACCGTGCTGGACGATGTTTCTATCGAAGGAACATACACAGATCTCATTTTAAAATCTTGGAATTCGTATCTGGAAACTAGAAAGTATCTGAATCGAACGAAACCCATAACACTCATGGACCTTGCAACGATCAATGCCAAAGAAATAAAGAAAAAAGGATTTCTTGAGGATTGGGATATATCAGAAGAAGTGAATGCAGCGAGTATTAATGTTACTTTGGATAACCAAGAGACGCTACTTTTATTTAAAAACGAAACTCACAATCATCCTACCGAAGTTGAACCTTATGGCGGTGCATCAACTTGTATTGGTGGTGGTGTAAGAGATCCATTATCCGGAAGAGGGTATGCTTATCAAGCTATGCGTATTAGTGGTTCCAAAAATCCAACACTTTCATACAAGAAAACGCACCCTCTAAAATTATCATCACGTAAAATCTGTCAAGATGCTGCTTTAGGTTATACCGATTATCTGAATCAGATGGGTATCGATGGGGGATATGTTAAAGAATATTATCATGATGGCTTCGAAGCAAAAAGACTTGAACTGGGGGCTCTAATCGCTGCAGTTCCTAAAGAAGATGTTCAAAAATCAATTCCTGAATTGGGTGATTGTATCATTCTAATTGGTGGTAGAACTGGACGTGATGGGTTGGGTGCCGCGGTTGGGTCATCATCAGCATCAACAAAACGCAGTTTGAGTTCAGTTGGCGCTGAAGTTCAAAAGGGTAATCCGGTTTTAGAACGAAAAATTGTTCGCTTATTTAAAAGACCTGAATTTTTAAAACGTATTAAACGTTGCAATGACTTTGGAGCGGGTGGCGTTAGTGTAGCAGTAGGTGAACTTGCAGAAAGTTTACGAATCTATTTGGACCGTGTGCCCCTCAAATATCCTGGACTCTCTGCTGAAGAAATTGCGCTTTCGGAATCTCAGGAACGCATGGCTATCGTTGTTGCAAAAGACGACGTTGAATTCATGTTTCGTGAAGCATTTTTTGAAGATCTCGAAGCTACTGTCATTGCTGAAGTTACAGACACTCAAAAATTAGAAATGTTTTATGATAACTCGTGTGTTGCAGCTATTACTCGGAATTTTCTTGATAGCAACGGTGTTTCTAAACATCAAAATGTATTGATGCAAAGCCACGAGGTTCAATGCGAAATGGATCCTTTGAATAAAGCGTCGCAAAGGGCCTAAGAGAGCAATTTAATGGTCAATACTTGGATTTTCATAACAACACTCCGCAACTTGGAATGATGTCGTACATACCCTTAAAAGACGGCTACTCGTCCAAAATGTCGCTAATGACTCATGGGTACAATCCCTTTATTGCTGAATCAAGTCCTTATCACAGTGGTTATGTCGCAACCATAGATGCAATTACCAAGATTGTTGCCATGGGTGGATCACTCGAAAATATTCGCTTATCATATCAAGAATATTTTGAAAAACTTACATGCGATGAATCTTGGGGGAAACCTTTGGCCAGTCTTCTCGGAGCATTTGAGGTTATGAAAGCTCTCGATATTCCAGCACTGGGTGGTAAAGACTCCATGAGTGGAACGTTTGAAGAGTTGATGGTACCACCGACATTACTTTGCTTTGCTATCCAAGTTATTGAAGGTGGTAATTTAGTCAGTCGATCCCTCAAATCAAATACCTCAACTTTAATTCTTGTTAATGCAGGTTATTCTCACGAAACGTTGCTTGATATTGAAAACTACAGAAGTAAGATGACTCTAATTCATAAACTAATGAATGAACAGAAAATTTTATCTGCTTCAACTGTGACCACTGATATAAAGCACGAAGTTTTAGAAATGACAGCGGATAAGCTCATTGGAGTCGCATTCGAAGAAAATCTACCTGTTGGATTTCTTCCTGGATCTTTAATCTTAGAAGTAGAAAACCTTGAATCTTTGAAGGATTTAGATTATCAAATAATTGGCAAGACACTTAAGAAAATGGAGTTCAACCAACAACCACTTCGTAAACAAATAGATATGTGGGAAAAACCACTCTCTGAAATTTATCAAACTTCGAAATGGCGAACACTACGACCAACACCTAAGGATAAAGCAGATTTTGAACTTAAAAACGATGAAGCATGTTCACTTTTAATTCCAATATTGCCAGGAATGACTGGGGACTTGGAACTTGAGATGAACCTTAAAGCACTTTCTATTCATCATGAATTTATAATTATTCAAACAAATGATTACGAGGCTTCAATTGATCGATTTGTAAATAAAATAGAGAATCACAACACACTATTTCTATGTGATGGTTATAAAATGGTTAACACCGTCTTCAATAGTGGAACACAAATCAGTGTTTTCCTTTCACATCCGAAAGTTAAAAAATCTTTAGAAATGCTTATTTCGAGGAAAGGTTTAATAATTGGTAGTGGAGCTGGCTTTGTCGGATTAATTAATCACAATTACTTCGGTGATGATATCAAAGTTTATTCAAATCCACACCATAAATTTATGCATCGCGATCTAAAGTGTCGTGTCGTATCCGATGAAAATGCGTTATTTCAAAATCAGCTAGGAAATCACTTTGATGTAAGTCTCAATGCGTTTTATTCCGAAATCGAGGTCCAATACTCATTTGATAAAGTGTTTTTAGAAGCTACAGAAACCCTTAGCAATCAACCTATGGTTATAGGAATGCACGCTGCTGAAGGTCGAATAATTGGGACATTGTGTCAAATTGAAAATAATAAATCGTTACTTGCGATGCTATTTGAATATTTCATAGGGGGTAAATAATCATGAAAGTATCTGTAATAATGGGAAGTATTAGTGACAAAGAATGTGTTAAAGATTGTATTAACGTACTCAAGAATTTTAATATTAATTATGAAGTTAAAGTCATCTCAGCACATCGTGCACTCTTCGATCTTCAAGCATATTGCGAACAAGAGAAAGAATGCACAGATGTCTACATAGCCTTTGCTGGAAAAGCTGCGCACCTTGCAGGAGTAATCGCCGGAATCAACATTCAGCCAGTAATTGGTGTTCCTGTGAAATCCACCGCTTTAGATGGAATGGACGCGTTGCTTTCAACCGTACAAATGCCACAAGGAGTCCCTGTTGCTACTGTCGCAATCAATGGCTCTGCAAATGCTGCTTATCTTGCAATTCAAATGTTATCTATTCGTGATCCACAGTTAAAGGAATCACTGATACAGCATAAAGAATCAATGAGAGAACACGTTCTGGATATGAACAAGGCATTGGATTTTTAGATGAGTGGCTTAATTGGATGTATTTCGTTTCAAAACGAAGATGTGATCCCAACACTCATTAAAGGCATATACGGTTTGCAACATCGAGGACAAGATGGGATTGGAATTGGACTGTGGTTAGATGAGACAGAAGTTATCTTTCATCATTCAAGTACGATCGACACTATGAATCCGGTTGATATTCATGCATCTGTCGCATGTGCTATGACACGGTATGCTTTTACAAATCAAAAGAAAAAGGAACCCATGATGCCAATTCGTGTTGATAATTCATTAATCATTGAAGATGGCAAGTCACGTCTTGATGGGGATTATGCACAAGCACAAATTAAAATCAGTCCTTCAAGTATGATATGCAGTCGTGATTTAATGGGAATCAAACCACTTGTCTTAGGAAGAATTAAAAAAACTTGGATTGTTGCATCTGAGTCTTGCGCGATCGAAAGCTTAGGTGGAAGTGTTCTTCGTGATATCATGCCTGGTGAAACCATAGTTATTGATGAAAACGGACTCAAGAGTCTGCAATCATCAAAACACCATCAACCGCATTTGTGTTTATTCGAGATGGTTTATATTGCACGTCCTGATTCCACCATTGATGGTCAACTTGTCTACCAATGTCGACAACAAATGGGACATGAACTTGCGAAAGAACATCCTGTAAACGCTGATATCGTTGTTGGGTCACCTGACTCTGGGATGATAGCAGCGCTCGGTTATTCAGAAGAGACACAGATTCCGTATCAAAAAGCACTGGTAAAAAATCGATATGTAAACCGCACTTTCATCAATGCTAATCCTTCAGAACGAAACAATCACGTTCAAATCAAAATATCAGTTGTCAGTCGGCTGGTAAAAGGAAAGTCGGTTGTTTTAGTAGACGATTCAATTGTAAGGGGAACCACGATCAAACATATTGTGAAACTATTAAAAGAGGCCGGAGCATCCGAAGTACATATTCGTGTTTCATCACCACCCGTCTTATTTGCAGATAATTTAAGTATTGATATTCCAAATCCTAAGAACTTAATGTGTCACGGAAAGACCGAAGAAGATCTTATCCATGAACTAGGATGCGATTCCATTAAATTTTTAAGTTTAGAAAAATTAATATCAAGTTGTCATCAACCGCATTTCTATACAGAATACTTTGATGGCAAATCAATTGCGGAAGATGGAGGTTATTATGGTAAAGACATATAGTGATGCGGGTGTAAATAAAGAAACAGGCTATCATCATGTAGAGAGAATTAAAGAAGCGGTTAATAAGACTCATAGTGTTAATGTTCTCTCCCATCTTGGTGGATTTTCCGGACTCTATGAGTTGGATTGTCATGAAGGAGTGCATCCTGTTTTGGTATCGGGTACTGATGGAGTAGGAACAAAAGTGAAATTGGCTTATGAAATGGGAATTCATGACAGTATTGGCATTGACTGTGTCGCAATGTGTGTTAATGATATTCTATGTCAGGGAGCAAAACCCTTATTTTTCTTGGATTACCTTGCAACAGGTTCTCTGGATCCAGATATCTCTGTCGCAGTCGTTGAAGGAGTTGCGAAGGGGTGTCAAGTGGCAAACATGGCCTTAATCGGTGGTGAAACTGCAGAGATGCCGGGAGTCTATCATGGCTCTGAATATGATCTTGCAGGATTTGCCGTAGGAATCGTTAATAAAGAAGATATTATTACAGGAAATGATATTTCAAAAGGGGATGTTCTTATAGGAATCGAAAGTTCAGGAATCCATAGTAATGGTTTTTCGCTTGTTAGAGCAATCGTTTCAGATCTTAGCTTAAATCAAAAATTTGGTAAAAGTGAGAAAACTCTAGGTCAAGTATTGTTGGAACCAACTCGTATTTATGTATCAGAAATTTTAAATCTTCGAGATCATGTTTCGATTAAAGGAATGGCCCATATTACCGGAGGGGGTCTCTATGAAAACTTACCACGAATTTTACCTCGTAATGTATCTGCACGTGTACAAACAAAAAATATTCCACATCAGGAAATTTTCAGTTTTCTTCAAAATTACGGAAATATCAATATCGAAGAAATGTACAACACCTTCAATATGGGAGTCGGATTCGTCGTTGTTATTGCTGAAGAAGATACCGATAAAACACTTGAATTACTAGGGAATTCCGCCTTTATTTTAGGAACAATTGAAGATGGAAATGGCAACATATGTCTAAAATAAGACATAAACTCGTGGTCATGATTTCTGGAAATGGAAGCAATCTTCAGGCTTTACTGGATAGTGACGCATATTGTGGTGATATCGTATTGGTCGTTTCTAATAATGCCAATGCATACGGACTTGTACGAGCTCAGAAACAGGGAATCGAAACATTCGTTCCTGACAAACATAATTATGATGAATTTCTCAATAAGAAACTTGATGAAGTACAACCGGACGGTATCATATTAGCAGGTTATCTTAAAATAGTTCCGCAGCAGATTGTTAAACAATATCAAAACAAAATCATTAACATTCATCCTTCACTAATTCCCAGTTTTTGCGGAAAAGGGTATTACGGGGCAAAGGTCGCGCAAGTGGCACTTGACTATGGTGTTCGGTACACAGGAGTAACGACCCACTTCGTTTCAGAGCAAGCGGACGAAGGTCCTATTATTTTTCAAGAGATTGTTGCAATTAATTCTGAAGATACAGTAACATCACTAACCAATCGTGTTCTTGAAATTGAACATGCTTTGATTGTAAAAACTGTAGTCTATTTCTGTAATCATTGTTTAAAAGTCGATGGACGTCATGTACTAATAGGAGGGCAACATGAAGCGTAGAGCATTGGTGTCAGTAAGCAATAAGGAAGGGGTTTATGAGTTTTGTCATCAACTTCTTGAATTGGGATGGGAAATCATCTCAACAGGAGGTACCTACTCATATCTTGTGGATCAAGGTTTAACCGTTATTGAAGTTTCACAAATCACTGATTTTCCAGAAATGTTGGATGGGAGGGTTAAAACACTTCATCCAAACATTCACGGAGGCATCTTATCGAAACGAACCCCTGAGCACTCAGCAAGTCTTGAGAAACAAGGAATCGCTAATATTGATATGGTGGTCTGCAATCTTTATCCTTTTGAAGAGAAAATGTTAGAAGGTGCTCCTCATGAGGTTATCGTTGAAAACATTGATATTGGGGGATCTTCAATGATTCGAAGTGCTGCAAAGAATTATCCGTTTACGTTCGTTGTATGTGATAACCAAGATTATCCTACGGTTATTGAGCACATTAACGATACAGACACGAGCTATCGGCTTGAATTAGCAAGAAAGGCTTTCAGTCATACTGCACGATACGATGCGATCATTGCACAATATTTCAATAAATATCTGGGAATATCGAATCCCGATACACTTGTATTACCCTATGATAAAATAGAATCCCTTCGTTATGGTGAAAACCCTCACCAAAATGCTTCATATTATGCGCTTCAAGGTGAAAAGAAAGCATTTAACTATACACAACTCCATGGTAAGGAGCTTTCCTACAACAACATTAATGATTTATCAGGTGCGGTACGCTCGTTACGTTTGTTCCAAGAACCAACTGTTGTTGCCGTGAAACATGCTAATCCTTGTGCCATTGCACAAGCCACAAACATTGAAGAAGCATTCGTTGAAGCGAAGTCTTGTGATCCTGAATCTATTTTCGGAGGCATCATCGCATTAAATAGACCTGTTGATTTAAATACTGCTGTTCATCTTTCGGAAATATTTTTAGAAGTCATCCTAGCACCTTCCTACACGCAAGAAGCATTGGATCTTCTAACACAAAAGAAAAATATTCGCTTATTGGAATGTGAAAATCTCCTTACATTCACGGAACCTTCTTTTTCTACTAAAGATGTCTTAAACGGAATTTTAGTCCAAGAACGTGATAATCAAGATGATAGTGATAGTCTATTTAAAGTTGTCTCAAAAAGAAAACCTACAGATGATGAACTACATGACCTAGACTTTGCTTGGAAAGCGGTAAGGGCCTGTGATTCAAATGCCATTGTCGTTACTAATAATGGTAAGACGCTGGGTATCGGACAAGGTGAGGTTCAAAGATACTGGGCCTGTGAGAAAGCAATTGATAGATCGCATTTTGATGTAAAGGGTAGTGTAATGGCGTCTGATGGGTTCTTCTTTGAAGATACGATTGAGCGGTGCTATAAAGCAGGAATTACCGCAATAATTCAACCTGGAGGGTCTATTAAAGATCCAAAAGTAATTGCATTAGCTGACTCGTACAATATGGCGTTAGTTTTCACTGGAACACGTCACTTTAAACACTAGTATGAAGATTCTTATTATTGGTAGTGGTGGCCGCGAACATGCATTAGCATGGAAATTTAACCAATCACCTCATGTATCTAAAATTTATGTTAGTCCCGGAAATGGGGGAACCTATGAAAATGTCCCCATTGCGGCCAACGATCTTGAAGGACTGTTAACATTTGCTCTTAATCATCGCATTGATCTTACAGTGGTTGGACCCGAAGAACCTCTGTGTATGGGAATTGTGGATCTCTTTGAACAGCATGATTTACGCATCTTTGGACCTAATATGAAATGTGCTAATCTTGAGAAAAGCAAAGATGTATCCAAACAGTTTATGTTAAAACATCAAATCCCAACTGCACACTCTGTTACAGTTACTTCATATGATGATGCGATATCTACGTTAAATAGTTTCAGTTATCCTGTTGTTATCAAAGCCGATGGTCTATGTCTGGGTAAGGGTGTCGTTATTTGCGATGACTTTGTCATGGCGGAAACTACTTTAAGAGATTTCTTTATTAAAAGTAAATTTGGAGAAGAAGGTCGCCGTGTTTTGATTGAAACTTACCTGGATGGCTATGAGACATCATTATTGTGCTTTGTCGCAAACAACCGATGTGTTCCAATGCAAACAGCACGTGATTACAAAAAACTTTACGAGGGTGATCTCGGACCAAATACAGGTGGTGTGGGATGTTATTCTCCTGGTCCACAACTTGATAAGACAATTGAAGAACAAATTTTCACTATTCTGAATAAGATAGAAAATGGATTGTCAGTTGATGGTTATAAATATAATGGAATCCTTTTCATTGGATTGATGATCGTCAACGATATGGTATATGTGTTGGAATTTAATGTTCGTTTTGGAGATCCTGAAACAGAGGTATTACTTCCACGCCTTGAAACAGATCTCGTAGACATTATCAAAAAAATCGAGAACGATACTTTACAATCTGAAGATTTAAAATGGTCTGATTTATCATGTATGACGACGGTAGTAACTGCTTTGGGTTACCCAGAACAATATCGTAAAGGAATTTCTATAGATATCGATGATTCAGAACTAATCTTTCATAATGGTTCTTCTAGAGTAAATAATCAATTAGTATCCAATGGCGGACGCGTTCTATCGTTCATTGAACTTGGTGATAATCTTAAAACTATGAATCAAAAACTAAATCAAAGAATAGATTCATTACAATTTGAAGATAAACAGTATCGCAAAGATATTGGCCTTATATAAATAATTAAACAAAGTCTCTTAGATGAGGCTTTGTTTCTTTTGTTAGTCATTATAAGTCACTGTATTTAATATTTATTTGTTTCGTTGTATAATATGAGTGGTGATAGTTATGTACGAATTAGAAAGACAAGAATTTATGCATTTTATGCGTTTTGTTGACCCACGAAGTGATCATACAATTTCTGCTTATAATTCTGATATCAATCACTATTTAAGCTTTATCGAACAACAAGACATCTTTGAATTAAGAGATATTTCATATCACAATATTACAGATTATCTTGGTGTTCTCAATGAAGAATATGAATTTGCTACGATTCAACGCAAAATCGTAAGTATCAGGCAATTTCATCAATTCTTAATTAAGAGTGGGAAAGTAACACAGGACCCAACTCAGTATTTATCTTTAAAACGGCAGGGAAGCCGATTACCCAAAGTTGCATCCCAAGAAACCATTCAAGCTCTTTTTTCGTTTCCAATCACAACTTTCAAAGACTTATATGATCACACTATCTTGCTGATGCTCTATCGCTGTGGTCTGAGAGTAAGTGAATGCGTCGATCTTTCCTTTAATCAAATTTATAGAGAAGAGAAATGGATTCGAATCATTGGTAAAGGGCTAAAAGAACGGATGATTCCAGTTGCTGACGATGCTTTAAATGCATTGTTTGATTATATTGAAAATGTAAGACCTTCATGGGTAACAGCACAAAGTCCTTATGTATTTATCAATAGCAAGGGCAAACGATTAACACGTCAATATGTTGACGGAATGATTAAGCGTCGCTGTAAACATGCAGGCCTTGAGCCAATATCGGCTCATACACTAAGACATTCTTTTGCGACTGGCATTTTAGAGCAAGGTGTCGATTTACGAATCATTCAAGAATTACTTGGACATTCTGATATTGCAACAACCCAAATATACACCCACGTTCATCAAAATACGATGAAACGTGAATACGATGCTTACCTTAAAGGTGGCTTTTCGAATCAAGGAGGACAAAAAGATGACGAAGAGATTTGATCGTATCATTACAATTGTTATGGATTCTGTCGGTGCTGGCGCAGCACACGATGCAGAAAAATTTGGCGATTTAGGTACCGATACACTCGGACATATTGCTGAATTTGTTGGTGGTTTAAAGATGCCAAATATGGAAAAACTTGGTCTTGGAAATCTCCATGAAATAAAAGGTGTTAAGAAAGTAGATCATCCCGCTGCTTATTATACTAAGATGATTGAAGCGTCAAATGGTAAAGATACCATGACAGGACACTGGGAAATGATGGGATTAAATATCCAAAACCCATTCATTACTTTTACAGAGACAGGATTCCCTAAAGAATTACTTGATGAACTAACTGCTCGTACCGGACATGGTATCATCGGTAACTACTCATCAAGTGGAACCGTTATTCTTGATGAACTTGGTGAAGAACATATGAAAACAGGAGATATGATTGTTTATACTTCTGCTGACTCTGTATTACAAATTGCTGCTCATGAAGAAACATTTGGTCTTGAAGAACTCTATCGCTGCTGTGAGATTGCACGTGAACTTACAATGCGTGATGAATGGAAAGTAGGGCGTGTTATTGCACGACCATTCGTAGGACCTGGTAAAGGAGAATTCACACGTACTCCTAACCGCCATGACTACGCTTTAAAACCATTTGGAAAAACTGCATTAGACTCACTTAAAGAAGCTAATTATGATGTAATTAGTGTTGGTAAAATTGTTGATATCTTCGATAATGAAGGCATTACAGATGCTTACCGTACAAAATCAAACCATCATGGTATGGAAGAAACAATTCGTATTGTAAAAGATATGGACTTTAATGGTTTCTTGTTTGTGAATCTCGTTGATTTTGATGCACTATTTGGTCACCGTCGTAATCCTCAAGGTTATGGTGATGCTCTTGAAGAATTTGATGGCCAATTAGGGGAACTCTTACCATTTATTGGTGAACGTGACCTCTTAATCATTACTGCTGACCACGGTAACGACCCAACCCACACAGGAACAGATCATACTCGAGAAGAGGTTCCAGTACTCTTCTATTCACCTCAATTTGAGGGAAGTGGATTGCTTCCTAAGTCACACACATTCGCAGATCTTGGTGCTACAATCACTGATGCATTTGGGGTTGAACCTACTGCAAACGGTCATTCAATTTTAAATTTACTTAAATAAACCTATTAATACCTAAAAGCCTGTACATTTCATGAGTACAGGCTTTTTTACATGACTTATCATTAAAATTACACATGATATTCACACCAGGCCATTACTATAGTAATAGGGAGATTACTATGTCAAATAACGTAAAAGCACTTATTATATCAATGGTATTTACATTTCTACTCTTTAATGAATATATAATTGCATCGATTTCAGAAATTGTATCAGAAGGCGGTTATTATCCTAGTCCTGAGAAAGCATCTTGGATGGATTCTGTTTTTATCTTTCTCATTCTATGCACACTGATTATTTCATTTTTCTTAACTAAATTTATAATAAAAAAAATACAACAAGATGGCCAATAGCATGACTTTCTTAATATTTCTTAATAAACGTTTCTACTTATATTTTCAAACCAAACCCAATGCTATAATAAAAATAAGAGGAGGTATCTATGAAAAAAATACTCATTGTTGATGATGAAGAAGATATTCGTGCAGTCATCCGATTGCAACTTGAATTTAAAGGTTACGATGTTTCTGAAGCTGTTGACGGCCAAGATGCTATTGACATCATCACCGATTCCAATAATCTCTTTGACTTAATAATTCTCGATATTATGATGCCTCGTGTCACCGGACTTGAAGCGTGTATTAAGATCCGAGAAATGACGAAAGCGCCTATTTTATTTCTAACAGCAAAATCTGGAGAGATCGATATTGTTGAAGCCTATTCAAACGGGGGTGATGATTTCCTCTCCAAGCCGTTTTCTAAAGTAGAACTTCTTGCTAAGGTTGAGGCATTAATCAGACGTTATCGCATTTATAATTATGGATACAATGAAAAAGACAAAACAATTACGACCTTTGAAGGAACTGACTTTGATCTTAAAAACAAAACAGTACGACGTAATAATTCGAAAATTGACCTCACATCTGTAGAAGCAGATATCCTATTCTTGTTGATTACCAATCCAGGAAGAGTGTTCGATGCGAAACAACTGTTTGAAGAAATTTGGAATGAACCTTATTTCGCATCCGCAAACAATACTATCATGGTTCATATCTTCAATATTAGAAAGAAACTGGATACAAGTCAGAATGATTCAATCATAAAAACCGTATGGGGAAAGGGGTATCGTATTGATGGAAAATTTGAAATTTAAGCGATTAAGAACAATTCATATTGCGTATTTTCTCATAAGCTTAATTATCTGTTCGCTGTTTAGTTGGATTTTGTATCTTACAGGGGCACAACTTATCGAAAAATTTTATCTCAAACAAAGTGCCGTTGAGTCACGACGTCTCGCATACGAAGATTCATTCGAAGATTATGTTGTCGATAATAATCTTTCTTCAATGGACTACTATAAAATGTCCTCATGGATAAAGCAAAATCCAGACGTTTATCTTTTCTTGATTGATGAAGAGGGATTTGTAGTTTATGAATCCGGTCATTGGTCAGAGACCGATCCTGTTTATCTTGATGAAACTGTTGTGGAAGAAGTTAAGGGTTTTGACGATGAAGTATTAGAGACGACCATTGCATATCCTGTTCGTGATATTCAATTTGCTGATGGTAACTTTATGTTATATGTCAGTGAATCAACGGAAGTCTTTTGGTACAATCTCATCAAAATAGGTTCAATAGGCTTTGGAATCCTCATGTTTATGTTCTTACAAATTTTATTCACTAATAAAATCATTCGTAAAGTCAAAAGACTCTCCGATGAAGTAACACAAATTGAATGTGGAAATATTAACTATCCTGTTACAAAGGAAGGGTGTAGTGAACTAACACAGCTTGCCTATCATGTTGATTCTATGCGTTTTTCATTGGTTGATCAGATGAAACGAGAACAAGAAGTCGTAAAAACTAATTATGACCTGGTAAGTGAATTGTCTCATGATGTCCGTACACCTCTCACAGCATTGATAGGTTACATGGAGGTATTAGATGAACATCCTGAATTGAGTGAAGAAAAGAAAAGAGACTATATCAGCCGTAGTAAAGATAAAACACTTCAATTAAAACTAATTACCGATAAAATGTTCCAATATTCCTTTAACTTTAATGAAGGATTCATGGATACTAATACACAAGAATACGAACTTATGGTGCTGTTGCCTCAATTGATTTATGAACGAGTATTTGATCTTCAGGCAAATGATTTCGAAGTAACTGTAAATCTTGAAGAAACCGATAAGGTCATACGCGTTGATGTTCAGTATCTTCACCGTCTCTTTGATAATTTATTTAGTAACATCAGTCGTTACGCATTGAAAGAGGGGGTAATTATCACAGGCTTAGATCGTGGTGAAAACTATGTATTAGAATTTGAAAATTTTAAAGATATTGGAAAAATGAATTCAAAGAGTACTAACATTGGGCTAAAAACATGTGCAAATGTTATGCAGCAACTGGGTGGTAACTTTGAAGTACATCAAACCGCAAGTAAATTTATTGTGACGGTATCGTTACTAGTAGAGGACGAAGTATGAAAAATATAACTGAGTATTTAGAGAGAACAGCTGAACTGTACGGTGATAAAAAAGCAATAGTCTGTGAAGATAAATTACTAACTTATGGCGACTATTTATACCATGCGCAGTCTAGTGGAACTGTATTTTCAAAGCTAATGGTACCCAAAAGCCCAATCATAATTTTTATGGAGAAGGGACCTGAAGCGTTGAGCCTCTTCATGGGAGTTGCCTATGCACGGTGCTTCTATATTTTCATAGATCCAAAGCAACATGAAGGACGAATTCAACAAATCCTTGATATTAGTAATGCAAAACTCATGATTACATATGAATCAAGCCTTCCTTCAACAATACAATATTCAGGAAAAACCTTGAATTATCAAGATGTTATTTCTGAAGTACCTGATATAAATGTGCTGAATAAAGTTCAATGTTCTGCTTTAGATACAGATCCGCTTTATTGTAATTTCACTTCGGGAACAACGGGTGTTCCTAAAGGGGTCATTGTAAGTCATGGCTCTGTCATTGATTTCATTGATGAATTTACTACGACCTTCAAGATAACTGATAAAGATATCATTGGAAATCAGGCACCTTTTGATTTTGATGTTTCAGTCAAAGATATATACAGTGCCCTTTCAACCGGAGCAACTCTTGTTGTTATTCCGAAGAGATACTTTTCTGTGATAACTTCATTAATGGATTATCTTATTGATCATGAAATTACGACTTTAATCTGGGCCGTATCTGCCCTTAGCATGCTCGTCCAATTCAAAGGACTGAGTTATAAAGTTCCTGAGCATATCAATAAAATCATGTTTAGTGGTGAGAAAATGCCTTTACCCATTCTAAAGAAACTTCAAAAGTCTTTACCTTCAGTTCTTTACGTTAATCTGTACGGACCTACTGAGATTACATGCAATTGCACCTATGAAGTAATCCCTGAAACGCTAAATGATGATTATGCGATGCCAATCGGGAAGTCATTCCTTAATGAAGAAGTCTTTCTTCTCGACGAAACCAATCATCTCATTACTGAATACGAACAAAAAGGGGAGATATGTGTAACTGGAAGATGTCTTGCCCTGGGTTACTACAACAATCCCGAACAAACAGAAAAATTTTTCGTACAAAATCCTCTCAACAAAGTTTATCCTGAACGCATGTATCGTACGGGTGATTTGGGATATAGAATGCCCGATAACAAGCTTTATTACGTGGGTCGTAAAGACTTCCAAATCAAGCACATGGGACATCGTATTGAATTAGAGGGCATTGAAGTTATGGCCTATAAAAATACATCAGTAAATCAGGCGTGTTGCTTCTATATAGAAGAAAAACATCAAATTATTCTCTGTTATAGTGGTTCAATTGATGCTACCGAATTGAAGAAATATTTTATTGAAAAAGTTGAGTCTTATATGGTTCCAACTATTATCAAGCAATTTGAAAACTTACCCCTCAACAATAATGGCAAGCTTGACCGAAAACAAATTAGACTGGAGTATCAATCACTATGAATTCAAAACTAATCCTAGAACACCAAGATTTATTCGAACATGCCGCTTATATCTTTGACGTTGATGCACTTACGGACCATATTTCAGAGGTAAGGAAGCATCTTAATTCAAATGCGAAACTATGTTATGCAATGAAGGCCAATCCATTTCTTGTGAAAGTATTGGAACCCCATATTGACACTTTCGAGGTCTGTTCGTTTGGTGAGTTCCATATCTGCGAAGACCTTGGAATTGATATGTCGAAAATTGTACTTTCTGGAGTATTTAAAGGAAAGTCAGACATTGATAAGGTTGTGGAAAAGTACGGTTCAACGATCGTTTATACAGCAGAATCTTTAAGACATTGGGAGCTACTCTTTGCTGCTTCACAAGAATTCAATGCCACACTTAATGTTTATTTGCGTTTATCTTCAGGAAGTCAATTTGGAATGTCTAAAGCAGATATTACTTCGATATGCGAAAATATTTCACAATATCCAAGTCTCAATATAGTTGGGATTCACTATTTTGTTGGGACACAGCGAAAAGCAGCCACTAAATATGAAAGAGACTTTAGAAAACTCAATGAGTTTGTCATCTCTTTACCCTATTTAGATTCATCCAAACTTTCGTTAGAATATGGTCCGGGTTTACCCATCGATTACTTTGAAGAAGATGAAAAATTTGAGGATGTTATGACGACTGCGCTTTACGAGGCATTAGAGAAACAAGCAAAAGTTTTACCGGTAACAGTAGAATTAGGGCGATACCTTGTCGCTAATTGTGGTCACTACGTAACTCGCATTGAAGATATAAAACATCATCGTGACCTTCATATCGCCATCGTTAATGGGGGAATGCACCAAGTAAATTACTTCGGACAGTCAATGGCAATGAAGACACCACCTTTTAAACATATTGAAACTCATGTATCGCAACGCGATGAAACAGAATCTTGGACACTTTGTGGTGCGTTATGCACGACAAGCGATATTCTTGTAAAGAGTTGCGAACTTAAGAATGTAAATATAGGAGATTTCCTTATTTTTGACAAGGTAGGAGCCTACTCAGTTACTGAAGGAATCGCACTTTTTCTAAGTCGCGACTTACCACAAGTATACTTCTACTCAGAAGCAAAAGGACTCACAAAAGTTAGAAATTCGATTGAAACATACCCATTAAACATGGCAAAGGAGCAATAATTATGGATAAATTATTAGATATACTCGTAGAAATCAACCCAAGCATTGATTATGAAAAAGCAACGGGACTTGTAGATGACAGTTTACTTGATTCACTTTCAATCTTATCACTCGTTACTGAAATTGAATCAGAGTTTGATATCGATATTTCACCGATAGATTTAATACCAGCTAATTTCAATTCTATGGATTCATTGTGGAAGTTAATTTGTAGATTGCGAGACGAGGCATAGTGTCGTACGTTTCACCACTTTATTTTGCTCTGTTTCTGCCATTTACATTTCTTATTTATCAAGTATTCCCTTCAAAATATCGGTGGGTAACGTTGTTATTGGTAAGTATGCTATTTTATTTTCTTGTAAGTTCATGGTTGATTTTAATCATAATCATCACAACATTCGTAATTTATAGTGCGGGGTTGTTGCTTGATTTCATTTCGAAACGAAGCTTAGTGAAACAGGATCTTGAACCTGAAATTGCGACTGTTGAAAGACAACAAAGCCAATTCAAAAAGAAGAGGGTAACAAAGTGGACGATTATTATAATCCTCGGAACACTAATAGTTCTAAAGTATGCGCCTTTCATTACATCTTCTATAAATTCGGCTCTGGCTTATCTGTCAATAGAAGCTAAAGTTCCAATATTAAAGTTTGTGGTTCCTTTGGGTATCTCTTTCTATTCTTTACAAGCCATTTCATACTGTGTTGATGTCTATAGAGGCGTCGTTTCAGCTGAAAGAAACTATTTTAAATTACTTCTTTTTCTCAGTTTCTTCCCTACAATTATGCAAGGACCGATTGCACGTTATAGTGATGTTAAAGAGACACTCTTTGCAGGAACAGCCATTAACTCCGATTCGTTTGTTCATGGTATCCAGCGAATCTTCTGGGGTCTTTTCAAAAAAATAATGATTGCTGATCGCCTCAACTCACTTGTGATTGCAATTATCGATGCTGATAATGCGCAATTTGCAGGTTCAATTATGCTTTTAGGGGCAGCAATCTATACCATTCAGCTCTACATGGATTTCTCCGGTATTGTAGATATTAGTTTAGGCACCGCCGAAATTTTCAATATCAAACTTCCCGAAAACTTCAGACAACCATTTTTTGCAAAAACAGTGACTGACTTTTGGAAACGTTGGCATATTACTTTGGGATCATGGTTGAAAGATTATGTATTCTATCCGGTCATGTTATCCCGAAGAATTAAATCATTGACTAAGAAAACGCGTAAAAAGTTTGGAAAACATGCCTCTTTAATTATTACTAATGCGATTGCGTTGTTTGTGGTTTGGTTATGTAATGGATTCTGGCATGGTTCAGGTTGGAATTTTGTCATGTATGGGATGTATTATTTCACACTCATTACACTTGCTTTGATTGTTGAACCGTTTATGGAAAAAGTCAAAACAATATTACACCTCGACAACCATAAGATATTGTTACGTACGATTCAAGCAACCAAAATGGCACTAATCATAATGATTGGTGAACTTATATTCCGTGTGGAGAGTATACGTAAGATATTGATCATTTTCAAGAATATTTTATTTAATTTTAATGTTTCTGAGCTCACTACAGATTTATTGGCACGTTTCAAGTTTGACATAGGGGACGCTTGGATTGTTCTGATTGCAATAATACTCGTATTTATTGTAGATTTCCTTAAAGAACGTAATATTAACCCTCTTGATAAACTAAATTCCTTGCCAATCTGGGCACGTTGGACACTTTCCTATGTCTTCATAGTATCAATTGTTGTCTTCGGCGCATATGGCAACGGATACACCCCAGTAGATATTATTTACGCTGGATTCTAGGAGGTCTTGAATGAAAAAAGGAAAAAAACTTATGAAATTCATACTCTTTGTCACAATACTTGGACTTATTTTACTGGTTCTTTCAAAGGGATTTTCTGTTAAAGAAATATCTGGTATTGAATCGGAAAAAGAAAATTCGGTTGATTATCTAGTTCTCGGAGATAGTGAGGCCTATACTTCTATTTCGCCCATGGAAATTTGGAATGAAAGAGGGTATACAGGCTACAATCTGGGAGTTTCCGCACAAACACTTCAGAGAGGGTTGGATGTTTTTCAAAAAGCAATTGAGAATCAAAAGCCTAAAATATTATTAATTGAATCTAATTTTATATTCAGAAACAAAGGGTTCATTAATGATGCGGAAAGTTTCATATCAACATTATTCACGAACCACTTTTCAATATTTAATGATCATACAAATTGGAAAAAGATGATCAAAGAAGGAAAATTACCGTCCTTTGATGATCAAGAGTTTGTTTCAAATCCACTGAAAGGATATCGATACCGCTTTGAGGTAAAACCTTATACAAAAGGGGAATATGTTAATCCAACTCAAAATAGAGTATCTGTACCAACGTATCAAAAATTTATTCTTGATCAAATTATGGAAATTTGTAATAACAATGATATAAAAGTTATCTTCTACTCAGCACCTACTCCTGTAAATTGGGGCTATTCAAATCATAATACAGTAGCAGATCTGGCAAAGGAATATGGTTGCGAATACGTTGATCTTAATCTACTTACGAAACAATTAGAAATTGATTGGAACAAAGATACCTATGATGCTGGCGACCATCTAAATTTTAATGGTACGCTAAAAGTTACAAAATATATATCGGAGTACTTATCAAAGAATACAAACTTAGAGGATTTGCGACACAATTCCAATTATACTAATTGGGAAGAAGATTATCAAAAATACGCAGAAATAATCAAAGCAAAAAAATCTTAAGTGTGATTTACAATTTATCATCATTCTTACACTTATTTGTTATCAATACATACTAGAATATTAAGTGAAGAAATACTTAATACTAAAGGAGACAAACATGGAAAAACTACTAGCAATTTTAAATCAAATTAATCCTACTATCGATTATGATACAGTAACCGATCTTGTAGACGGGGGACATTTAGACTCTATGTCAATTCTTGAACTCGTTACCGAACTTGAATCAGAATTCGATGTTGACATTTCGCCCATCGATTTAGTGCCAGCTAACTTTAACTCAGCGAGTGCATTATGGAACTTAATGTGTAGATTGCGAGACGAAGCATAGTGTCATACGTATCGCCCGTATATTTTGTACTTTTTCTCCCCATTACACTACTAAGTTATCAGTTAGCCCCTAAAAAGTTTCGCTGGGGGGTTTTACTGTTTTCAAGTTTTGTATTCTATATTTTAATCAGTAAGTGGCAATTTGTATTTGTTTTACTTACGACGTTGTTGATATATTTATTCGGATTGGGTATCAGTCATATCGATTCTAAAAGTATTCCTAAAGAGGATGAAGCAAGTCAGAATCTCCGTGAATTAAAGACACAAGCACTCATTAAAAAGAGACATTTCTTGAAAATAGTTATTGGGTTCGTACTTCTTATTCTGATTGTATTGAAATATTCACCCTTTATTTCTAAAAACGTCCAAACAATAGTTTCATCACTTTCTTTTGGTGTTGAAATTCCAATTATGAAATTTATTGTTCCACTGGGGATTTCATTCTATTCACTTCAGGCAATATCATATTGCGTGGATATTTATAGAGGTGTCATTCAACCCGAAAAGAACTTTCTAAAATTGTGTCTCTATCTTTGTTTTTTTCCAACTATCATGCAGGGACCGATTACAAGATATAACGATATTGCGCCATCATTATATGCTGGGAATCCTATTACAATGACATCGCTTAGTGGCGGTTTGCAACGAATCATCTGGGGATTCTTTAAAAAGATAGTAATCGCGGATCGTCTCAATGCACTTGTTTCCGCAATCCTTGATGTGAATCATAGTAATTTTTCAGGATCAGTTATCTTGTTTGGAGCACTCATTTATACTATCCAATTATATATGGACTTTTCCGGTATCGTTGATATTTGTATCGGAACCAGTGATATATTCAATATTAAAGTACCTGAAAACTTTCGCCAACCATTCTTTGCTAAGACTGTTACAGAATTTTGGAAACGCTGGCATATGACACTTGGAGCATGGTTAAAGGACTATGTCTTTTATCCAGTTATGCTTTCGCGCCATATTAAATCACTGACAAAGAAAACACGAAAAAAATTCGGTAAAAATGCGTCGCTTATCATTACGAATGCAATTGCATTGTTTGTTGTTTGGCTTTGCAATGGCTTTTGGCATGGTGCTGGATGGAATTTTGTTTTATACGGAATGTATTATTTTACCTTAATCACATTAGCTCTTATATTTGAACCGGTATTTATCAAAATTAAAGACGTCTTGAAGTTAGATCAACATCCGTTCACCTTAAGGTTTATTCAAACAGTAAAAATGTCTGTGATTATTATCTTTGGTGAGCTAATCTTCAGAGTCGAAAGTATCCAAAAGCTCATTATGATGTTTAAAAATGTCATCTTTAAATTTCGACTTTCATATTTTGTAAATGGACTAAACAGTGTTCCTGCTTTCAACATCGTCGATATAGCAGTAGTCCTCATTGCAGTTATCGTCGTCTTCGCAGTTGATATGTTGAAAGAGAAGGGGTTCGATCCATTCCAAACGGTTATCACGTGGCCAACATGGGCACGTTGGAGTCTGACCTACACATTTATTTTAGTAATCGTAATTTTTGGAGCATATGGTAACGGGTATGCACCTGTAGATATCATCTATGCAGGATTTTAGGAGGATAACATGAAAAAGCATAAAAATATATTCAAAAGTATTCTATTTCTCATTATCCTTTCTTTATTGCTTGTTGCTTTCTCAAGTGTGCTCAAGCCTTCAGATGAACCCAAAGCATTAAAGGGAGTTCTTGCAGAACAAGATAATACCATGGACTATTTAATCCTAGGTGATAGTGAGGCTTATTCCTCGGTATCTCCAATGGAGATATGGAATACAAAGGGTTATGTTGGCTATAACATCGGAAGTTCTGCTCAATCGCTTTTAAAAGGATTTGAAGACCTCGAAACAGCTTTAACAAAGCAAAAACCAAAAGTGCTCCTCATTGAATCAAACTTTTTCTTTAGAGATAAAGGAATGGTTAATGAGATAGAGAAGAATATCGGTGATTTTTTCTCTCAATTCTTCCCAATCTTCGCAGATCATAACAATTGGAAGTCCTATGTGAAGCACGATAAAAAAAGAGATAAGCCTGAAAAACCATCTCTAAGTCCACTCAAAGGGTATCATTATACAGTTGATGTAAAACCTTACACCAAAGGGAACTATGTCAGAGAATCAGAAAAAACAGATAAGATACCTGGTTACCAGAGACAAAGCATCGAGAAAATTCTCAACTTCGCAAAATCACATGATATTAAAATCGTTATTTATTCTGCACCAAGTCCATCAAATTGGACTTACACGAAGCATAATGCAGTTTCTAAAATTGCATCAAACAATAATATAGATTATCTCGATTTAAATTTATTATTAAATGAAGTTGGTATTGATTGGAACACCGACACTTATGACGCAGGAGATCATTTAAACTACAGTGGTGCCTTAAAAGTAAGTAACTATCTTGCTGAATACCTTTCGAATAATACCGAACTCGTAAATAAAAAAGATGACCCAAATTTCGAAACTTGGAAAAGCAATTATAAGGAATATTCTGATATTATTGCTAAGAAAAAGAATCGACACGTATAAAAAAAGCTGAAAGTTTCAGCTTTTTTTATTGGAATAGAATAATTGGTATTAAATTCCTTTAGTTAGTTGATAGGCAAGGTACTCATCTTTTTCTTTTTGCCATTCGACACGGTCATTTTCAGTAATCTTGCGAATCACTTTGCAAGGGACGCCACCCGCAACCACATCGGAAGGGATGTCCTTTGTCACAACCGATCCTGAAGCAATGACTGAACGAGCGCCAATAGTAACTCCAGGGTTAACGACTACATTACCACCTAACCAGACATCATCTTCAATCACAATTTTTTTACCAAATTCTAAATCCTCACTACGAATAGCTGCGTCAATTGGATGTCCTGCAGTATAGAGTCCAACTCGTGGTCCCATCATGACGCGACTCCCAATTTCAACTGGAGCGACATCAAGGATGATAAGATCTGCATTTGCAAAGAAATCATCTTTAATATAGGTGTTATTTCCATAATCAAAATAGACTGGTGGAACGAGTACAACATGTTCACCCACAGATCCAAGCCATTCTTTAATGATTTCCTTTCGGCGCGGAATGTCTAAAACGGTTGTTTGATTATATTCGTGATTAAACATACGACAACGATGCGAATCTCGTCTTAGTTCTTCATCATTAGCTTTGTACAAAAGCCCTGATAACATTCTCTCTTTTTCAGTCATAAAAACCTCCATAAATTCAATTATTATTATATCAAATTAAAGCCTTTATTAAGCAAGAGATGATACCTAACATGGTATAATATGATCATTAGGGGGTATTTTCATGAAAATCATTCATCTATCGGACTTACATATCGGGAAAAGGTTTGAAGACGTCAGTCTCATTGAAGACCAACGCTATATATTTAACCAAATACTTGAAGAAATTAGGAGTAGAGATGTGGATGTTGTGATTGTAGCAGGTGACATTTATGATCGTTTTGCACCAAGTTCAGAATCATTCACACTTTGGAATGAACTTTTAATTGCGTTTTCTAAGGAAAATTATGAAGTCATCATTATTTCTGGAAATCACGACTCTGTTGAACGTCTAGGAGTAGGAGATAAGCTATTTATCGATCATAAGATTCATCTTATTTCGCGATTCGAACTTCCAATCGTACCGATATCTATTTTTGATGAATGGGGACCGGTTAACTTTTATCCCATTCCTTTCTTACGAGCAAGTACAATTAAAAATATAGACCCTGACTTCACAGGTTCAACTTATGATGATGCCTTTAAACATGTTATCAAGGGCATTAACCTAAACCCCTTGAACGGAACATCGCAATTGTCCATCAATTCTTTATTGATGGAATGACACAACCCGAGCTCTCCGATTCAGAAATCGGACCGCAAGTAGGGGGACTTGATGCAATCAACATCAACTACTTAAACGATTTTAACTATGTAGCAATGGGACACATCCATCGTCCACAAAAACTTCGTAAAGAAACAATTCGCTATGGAGGATCACCCTTGAAATATTCTTTCTCTGAAGCAAAAGATCATAAGTCAATGCCTTACATTACACTTGATGAAAAGGAAATAAGCATTGAACTTCTTCCACTGATTCCCAAAAGGGACGTCCGTATTATCAAAGGGCCTTTTAATGCTCTCATCGAGCATGCACAATACAGCGAAGATTTTATTCAAGCTGTTTTAGAGGATGAAGAAACAATTTATGATCCCAAAAGTAAACTTAAGGAATTTTATCCAAACATCATTTCAATCCAATATCACAATTTGAGTAGTAGTGACAACGTACGTCTTCAAGAAGCAACAGAAGTACTCAATCTTTCACCTACAGATCAATTTGAAAATTTCTTCAAGCACCAAAATCAACGGGAATTTAGTGATTCAGAAAAGAAGCTTTTAGAATCAATCATGGAGGAAATTAATCATAAAACCAATTAGCTTAACAATGGCTGCATTCGGACCGTTCGCTAAAGAAACAACTTTAGATTTCTCACAATTCGAAGAGGGCCTTTTTCTTATATCTGGTGATACCGGAGCTGGGAAAACTACACTTTTTGATGCCATATCTTTTGCACTTTACGATGTTTCATCAGGTTCACTGAGAGATCCAACAATGCTTCGTAGTGATTTTGCAAGTCCTCATGAAGAAACCTTTGTTTCATTTACTTTTGAGCATAATAGACAGCGATACACCGTTAGAAGAAGTCCGCGATATATGAGACCCAAGCAAAAGGGCGAGGGAATGACGGTTCAAAACCCAATGGTTCAGCTTACACTACCAGACGGGACAGTCCATGATTCATTAACGCAAACAAACCTTGAAATTATTGATATTCTAGGAATGGATGCAAATC
The DNA here is from genome assembly GCF_014396165.1 of Erysipelothrix inopinata. Lineage (GTDB taxonomy): Bacteria > Bacillota_I > Bacilli_A > Erysipelotrichales > Erysipelotrichaceae > Erysipelothrix > Erysipelothrix inopinata. Next base: position 1,651,911 of record NZ_CP060715.1, on the reverse strand, counting down.
AATTTAAACAAATTGTTATGATAGCCCAAGGAGAATTCCTAAAACTCTTAAATTCCAGTTCTCAAGATCGGTCACTTATTTTTCAAAAAATATTTGATACAACGATCTATCAACAGATACAAACCAAATTAAAGAACAAAGAACTCGGCGTTAAAGCACAACTTGATACGATTCAAGCGGAACTCAGTAATCAACGAGATACTTTCGATTTTGTACAAGAAGATGTTGCAAATTTACCCCTTGTTGATTTTTTAGACTTTGTAGATAGCCATATTAAATCTCTCAAAAAAAATATTGAGGTTGAGACACTCAATTTAAGCCAGAAAAGGGCAGAACACACTGAGCTTGTTAAAACACTTACAAAAGCACAGTATTTTGAAGCAGACAAAGCTTCTTTACGTCAGAAAAAGTACAACCTTGATGTATTATTAAATCAAAGTAAAGAGATTGCGACACGTGAATCAGTTTTTAAGAAACGTAAGCAGTATAAAGAAACCGTTGAACCCGCTTTTATAACGTGGGAGGCTGCTTTACAGCGGACTCAGAGCTATCAAAATAAACTTGAAGAAAATGGGAATTCGACTAAAGAGTTAAATGAACGTCATCAGAGTTTATTAGAACAGAAACCTGAGTATGATCGCTACAAGCAAGAGAGTCAAAACCTCAAGAACCAAATTAAAGAAATTCAAGATAAAATCAATGACTATGCAATTCTAGATGATCAATTAAAACAATTCAATGACTCCGAGGTAAAAACTAAAAACACACAAATTGAGATTGAAACAGTCAAAACAAAGATTGAGTCCACAAAAAAAGATATCCTAGCCTTTCATACCTTAAAAGACACTTTAAATAAAGAAGGGGAACGTCTCCAAAAATATCAGTTTGACTTAGAAAAAATACAGGCTCAAAAAGAAGCATTAATCCAAGAAGTGTCACACCATCGTGACATCCAAAAACTTAAAGAAAACCTCAAACCTCTACAAGAAAAATTCAATGAAAACAGCCAGAAGCTTCAGGAAATTCATCATGAATTTGGCAATTATGAACTCAATTTTTACAGGCAACAAGCTGGAATCCTTGCGAGTTCGCTTACAGATAATGCGCCATGTCCTGTTTGCGGATCATTAGAACACCCTAATCCAGCTTCTATAGAAGATGAGACATTAAGTAAAGAGGGTCTAGACCGTCTTGCTAGAAAAAAGAACGAACTTAGTGAGACAATTAGTCAAGATACCTTGTTAATTCAGGAAATCAAGACAAAAATTGAAACTGAAACCCAACGCTTAAAGTATCATTCATTACAAGAAGTTACAGAATTTCTAAAACAATTACAAATCCAGGAGGGTGCCCACTTAAAGACTATTGAAGATATAACTACTTCGAACATAGCACATCAAAATAGTGTCAAACAATTAGAAAATAGTCCCGATAAATTGGAACTACTCGAAAAGAACCTTTCAGTTTTATTGGATGATAGAACTACTCAAATAGCACGTCTCGAGTCGTTAGATACTCAAATTCAGAACCAACGCAAAATCCTGAAATACAAAACTAAGGACGAAGCCAATAATACAATTGACGGCCTTCAAAAACAAGTGTTTGAGTTTGACCGTAAATCTGAAAATTATGACAATGAACTTACAAAATTAGTTGCGAAGATTAGTCATGTTGAAGGGCAGAGAGGTACCCTAAATGAAACTTTAACTACGAGTCAAACTGAACTAAATGGTCATTATGACCTCCTAACTCAAGCGATGAATTATGCGGGTATTAATACACTTGATGAGTATATACAACATCGAAAAGAAGACTATAATTTCGATGTAGAAGAAGAATATATTAAAACCTATCATGATTCTGTAAAACAACACCAACAATCTATCCAAGAACTCGAAACAAGAAACAAAGAAGTGGTTTTACCTTCCAGTCAAGATATAGAGATTCAAATTACTTCACTAATCAATGATATTAATCAGCGTGAGAAAGAACTTCAAAGTAACAGTAAATCTCTTGATGCAATTGAACATAATTTTACAAAAATTACAAATCTTATTGTCACTATGAAAGTACTTGAAAAAGAATATGAGGAAGTTGTATTGTTATCGCAGACTGCTAACGGAAACTTACGAGGAAAAGATAAGATTTCACTCGAACATTACGTTCAAGCTGCCTATTTTGAATTTGTAATCGAAGCTGCAAATAAGCGCTTGAAGACCATGTCACAGGGACAGTATGAACTAATCAGGCAAGTAGAAGCAGCAAACAAGGGGAGTCGTTCAGGCTTAGACTTAGATGTCTTTGACAACTATACCGGGAAATCTCGATCAGTGAAATCACTATCTGGTGGGGAATCCTTTAAAGCTTCACTTTCACTTGCATTGGGACTTTCTGATGTCATCCAAGAACATTCAGGCGTCGTCAGCGTGGATGCAATGTTTATTGACGAAGGTTTTGGGACACTTGATGATAACTCTTTGAATCAAGCGATGAGAGCTCTTAACGATCTCGCTGGATCAACTAAAATGGTTGGGATTATCTCACACGTACAAGATTTAAAAAACCAGATCGATCAGCAAATAATCGTAACTAAAGATCAATCTGGGAGTGATATTAAACTGAAAACAGCTTAGTGGCTTAGTTCACAGTATATTGTTTTTCATTACAGAAGTGATAGTATCCTTAAAAAAGGGACATTACTTCTGTTTTTTTACTTTAATCAAAAAAAAAACATTAAATATGTATAAAACGAGGAATAATTAAAAAACGATAAAATACTTGCCAAACAAGCCATATTAATATACAATTGAAAATATTACATAATATACATTATGCGAAGTAAGATATGAAATACTAATATTGAGAATCTTAGACAATCCGTCAGTTAAGATCTATTAGTCTTTATGACATAAAGACTCTAAAAACACAAACTCAACCATAACATAGCATTTATAAGAGATTAAACAATCATTTGCATACTTTTATACCTTCAGTAACTTTACTTTGTTCAACTATATCGATACAATATAAATATTGAACACTTAATTATCAATGGAGGAAAAATAATGCAAGCACTAATACTCGCCGCTGGACTCGGCTCAAGATTGGGTAATCTAACAGAATCACAACCTAAATGTATGGTTGAAGTAGATTCTGTCTCTATGATTGAAAGAATGTTACAACAACTAGATCATCGTGATTTCACACGAATTGTAATTGTTGATGGATACAAAAACGATACACTTGAGGCCTTTATTACTGATATGGGCATTAAAACACCGATTCACTTTGTTACAAATGAAATTTATAATAAAACTAATAATATCTACTCTTTGATGTGTGCTAAAGACTATTTTGTTGAAGAAGACACATTACTTTTAGAGTCGGATTTAATTTTTGATGAACGCCTTTTAGATTTGATTCTAACAAGCCCATACGAAAATGCGGCTTTAGTTGATAAGTATAAAGCGTGGATGGATGGTACAGTCGTTCAGATTGATGAAAATGATGATATTACTGACTTTATTGGTAAAAATGACTTTAATTACCTACAAAAGGAAAGCTACTATAAGACAATAAATATCTATAAGTTGTCTAAAAAGTTTATTCAAGACGTTTATATGCCCTTCTTAGAAGCACATATGCAATCTGTTGGTGTAAACAGCTACTACGAAAGTGCATTTAAGTACATCGTTAATTCAGACGACTTTGAGTTTAAAGCTGTCGTTAACAACGGTATTAATTGGTATGAAGTTGATGATAAGCAAGATCTTGACATTGCTCAAGTGATGTTTGCATCTGATATAACAAGAAAACTCGAATTAATGCAACGTCGCTTTGGTGGTTACTGGAGATATCCCACACTTATCGATTTTTGTTACCTTGTTAATCCCTTCTATCCCAATCAAAAACTATTGGATGAAATCAAATCAAACTTTGAACGCTTGGTATGCGATTATCCTTCAGGAATGGGCGTAAATACCCTTCTTGCAGCAAAGCATTTTAAACTCAGGGAAAATCAAATCGTAATTGGAAATGGCGCAGCAGAATTAATCAAATCATTAATGGAAAGTCTTGAAGGTACCATGGGTGTTATTACCCCTACTTTCGAAGAATATCCAAATCGTTGCCCACATCTGAATTTGATTCAATTTGATACATCGAAGTTAGATTACCAATATCATACTGATGATATTATTAGTTATTTTGATGATAAAAAGCTCGATCACTTGGTTCTTATCAATCCTGATAATCCATCTGGAAACTATATTAAAAAAGATGATGTTTTAAGGCTCCTCGATTGGACATCGACAAACGATATAAAACTTATTCTTGATGAATCGTTTATTGATTTTGTTGGTATTGAATCTCACGGAACCCTCTTACAAGAGGATATTCTTGATAAATATCCGAATTTATATCTTGTGAAAAGTATTTCTAAATCTTATGGTGTACCAGGATTTAGACTTGGCATTTTAGCAACATCGGATAGCGATACAATCGCTTTCATTAAGAAAGATGTTTCAATTTGGAACATAAATTCCTTTGGCGAATACTACATGCAAATCGTGGATAAATACACTAAGGATTTTGCAGTTGCAATGGATAAATTCCGTAATGTAAGAGCTGAGTATGTCTATAATTTAAGCAAAATACCTGGTATTAAAGTGTATCCATCGCAAGCAAACTATATTATGTTGAAGATTCAAAATGGCAAAACTGCACGTTATGTTACCGAACGACTTCTTGCTGATTATGACGTATTTATCAAGGACCTTTCGCCTAAATCAGGATTTGAAGGTGAATACCTAAGAGTTGCAGTGAAACGACCTGAAGAAAACAATCAACTTATTAATGCATTAATAACAATAATGAAAGAAGCTTAATTATGAATATTAAACCCATTAAGAAGAGCTATATCAATATTAGTGGCAATATCTATGATCCTGATTTTATTAACCTTGCAATTATTAACGACGATTGTCTAGCATTTGATCAACGCACACGTTTTTTAAGTAAGGAAAAAAAGGATTTTCTAAACGCACAAGAAATTGCAGCATATTCAGATGTTATCTATATTAGTGAACATAACGGCAACTTTAGTCTCATTTGTGATGTTTCTGTTGATGATTACCTTAATAGGAAAATAATTACCCATGAATTGATCTTACCCGATACTGTTCAAGGTATGTTAAGTAATGTTAAACTGTATAACGCTGAAGCAGCACCTGTTTTATTACTTAGCGAATCGAAAATTAATTTTAAAAAATATCTTAGTGATTTAGAACACGATTCCGTTAATGTAGATTCTTACATTCTACATATTTTTACAGGAGAATCTGCAAATATCATCCATAAAGATTTAAAGAAAATACCTAAATTAACTGTGGCAGATGGCCATCACCGTCTTTATACAAGTTCATTATTAGGTAGAAAATCAACAGTATTTAGTTGCATTGTACAGACAGAAGATGCTAATATTCATCCTATTAATCGAATTCTCCCTAACGTTCCCATTGAACACTTCGAAAGGGCTGATAAATTTATAAAGAGTCAGTTTAAATGTGTTGAGACTTCTGAACCAATAACAAAAGGACAACTCCGGATCACATATCGTGAGCACTCTTATGTTGTGAATTTAATTGATCTTGAATCGGATGCATTTTGGAATAATGATGTTTATCGATTAAACACCCAAATTCTATCACAAGCATTTGGAATTTTTGATACTAGTTTGCTTGATTATTACATTTGCCCCGACCAGTGTCAGAAAAATTTCCAGCACAACAAAGATGCTGTATTGATCGAGATGGCTCCAATTACAATGGAAGAGTTTCTCTTTATTACCAACAGAGAAGCAGTCATGCCGCCCAAATCAACGGCATTCTCGCCCAAGTTCCCCTCATTCTTGATATTTAAGAAATACTCAGACTAATGTAAAGACTGACTTATAGAAAGTCAGTCTTTTATGTTGGACTTGAAATTTAGATTGTTTAATCTATTCAAATCTATAGATATAGGAAAATGGAATGGTGAAATTTATGGCTTCTTCGTAGTTATTCCATCCTTCTGTCATATAGACGAGTTTATTGTCTTTTGTAATGAAGTATGCTTTTTCTTCACGTGGGTATTCGCATTTTTGAAACGCTCCTCCAGGATTGCATTCGGAGTATTTTTGAGCAATTAATGTTTTAATTGTGTCAGTATCCTGCTTTTTAGAAACTGATTTATACAATAAACTTGATGTTATATCATCATTTTTCAAATTAAAATGAGCCAGTATTTCTTCATTTGTCATTAAATCACCTGTTTTTTTATTGAAAACTAAAGCACTGTAGGATGATTTGATACCTTCTCCGTTATGAAGTGCTAAATATTCATCACGAATTATTATAGAAATAGTATCATCAGTTTCGGCGTAGTCTGCAACTACAAAAGTATGTGCAGTTTGCGGAAATTTTTCCTCTTCTTCAAGATATGTGTCGATTAAAACAGAGTAATTTTCTCCTTGAATCTTAGAACTGGTGCTCTTAAAGTTAAAGATTATTTTTTCAAGTGTGTAGTTTGTTTTTCCAGCTAAAAGTTTAGGTAAATAATCTGGAGTTTTTTCTTTCCTATTCTCTTCCGTAATCTTATCAATCTGGATTCCCTCTAAAGTCTTACCGTCTCTAATCACTTCACTATAAATGTAATCTTTAGATTCATCAATCTTTTCAACAACAGTAGGTTTTGGATCTTCGGGTTCTTTCGTCTCCTCTGGTTCTTTTTTAGAACATCCAACCAGTAAAATCATAAGCACTAGAAAAAAGCCAATCCGTCGTTTCATAATAAACTTCCCCCTTTTTTTCATTATACCATGAAGACCTTACAAAATTTCAGCAAAGAAAAACAAAGGCCAACTTCAATTTTGTCAGCCTTTGGCATGTTATTGTATTTTAGAACTCATTTGTAAAGATAAGAACTAATTGTTGGAATTTCGGGGTTCAATCCCTGTCCTGCTAGACTCCATTCCTCCGTGATATAAATAAGCTTGTTATCTTTTGTAATGAACAGTCCCTCTTCATATCTTGGAAACTCACAACGCTTATAAACGCCTTCAATACTACATTCAGATTTAGTTTTCATAATTCTAACTTTATCTTGATCTGAATCATAAGCTCTATGATAAGAATTTTTGTCTAAATTGGTATAGATATTATCTTTTGAAATTGATATGACATCTAGTATTTCCTCTGGTGATAATAGTTTTCCAGTTTCTTTACTAAAAACATAAGATTTAGTGTTGTTTGAGATACCCTCGCCAACGATTCTAGGGAGAGCAATTTCTCGTATCATAACTGAGATAGTATTATTCGTCTCAGCATAATCAGCTAATAAATATGTATAACCCACATCAGGATATTCTTTTTCTTTTGCAAGCAAATCTTCTATATCTTTTGCAAATTGCTGATTAAATTTATCGGAATCTCCTTCTTTGAAGTTTAAAATTACTTTATCCAGACTAAATACAGTTTTGGATTTTAATATTTCTGGAAAAGGAACACCTTCGACACGATTACCGTTTCTATAAAAATAAGTGTCCCACATAAACTTATCATAGTCGATATCTGGATCTGAATTCTTTTCAGTTCGTACTGATTCGACGTAAACATAATCCTTGTCTGGATTAATCTTTGTGACAACAGTAGGTTTTGGTTTTTCAGGTTCTTTTGTTTCTTCCGGTTCCTTTTTAGAACATCCAACCAATACAATCATAAGCACTAGAGAAAAGCTAATCAATCGTTTCATACTATACTTCCTCCTTTTCTTAAATTATAACATCTACATCTATAAAAATATTGAAATACATGTGAAAAAAAACGCGAGTGATCGCGTTTTTAAGGTTTAATATAAGCATATCCTTCGTTTTGTTTCTTAACCAACTCATAGACACCCGCAGGAACGACGTTAACGCCCTCTACAAGGTCTTCTTCACTAATTTGATGTGCTATCATGGCATTATTACAAGCCACTACATGAACACTAGGAATAAGCTTAGCAATCCTATCATTGTTTCCACGTCTTAAAAGGTTAATCGCTTCTCCATTGACTAAAAGTTCAATGGTTTCAACATCACTTTGTAATTTAATCAAATTAATAATATTAGCATAACAATGATCAAATCGTTCGGATTCTGATAAATGAAATATAACATTCATAAAGAATACCTCCTATGATTCTATTGTAGTTGACCCTTAACAAATTTGCGAGCAATTACCACTGCTAAGATACCTGCACCTAATTTGCCAAGCATTACAGGGACAATAAGGTTCGGTTGAAAGTTTGCAGTAAATGCTAAGTGGTCACCAATAAGGAATGCTCCACAGACCGAGAATCCAATAAGTGATACAATATCACGATCGTCCATTGAATCATCAATCATTGAGAACAAAGCGATCACGTTTGTAGTAGCAGCAAGAATTCCTGTAGCGAAATTACTAGAAAGATTCATTTTTTCACTCATTTTCTCAATTGGCTTGGATGCGAATTTTTGAATGAGATAAACCATTGGGAATGCCCCACATAACATCATACCAATATAACCGGCTACTTCTAATGCTCTATTTTGATCAATAGAGTCAGCAATGATTGGATCGAAAATCCATCCACCAAACAACGTCGAGAATACTGAAGTAAAGTATTCAATAACTACTAATGTAAATACGATTTTTGTAAAAGCATCTACGAATTTACCAAATGCTTGAAACCCCCGAATCATAACATTTGAATTCTTCCATAAGCCGAATGCAAGTAATGAACATACGATTATGAGAGGAATGAGATTGATGATGATTTGTTGGAACGTCATTGAAAGGACGACAGTTGCTGCATTTGGATCTGTTGAGACAACCTCACGAATTGCAGGATTTGTGATCATAATCATGATACATGAAATGAAAACTCCCACAGGAATGGTAATAAAACCAATCATCATACCTAAAGACAGTTGTTTATGGAATTTCTCTTTAACAATCTTTAAGGCTATGGGTAAACTGAATACAATTGTAGCTCCAGCCATGTAACCCGTTATCGTAGCAATAATCCATGCTTCTTTAGTTTGTGCTAAAGATTCCGCAAGTTGATATCCACCCATATCTACAGCAAGTAAAGTTGTCGCTGCAATTGCAGGATCTGCTCCGAAGAGTTTAAATACAGGCCCAATACCAACAGTTACTAGTTTTGATAGAATAGGCAGCGATGCCATAATCCCTGCAACAGGAAGAAAAATACTTCCAATTGCATTGATACCTTCCATGAATTGTTGGCCAAGCTCAGATTCAGGTTTCACAATTGATGCAATACATCCCGCCGCTGCACAAGCCATAATAATATAAATAATAACTTTACTTACAATTATCATTAACGATCACCATACAATTCTAGAGTATGATTCGCATACTTATGAGAATAGTCATACCAAAGTTTTAAGTAGTGACCAACCATCGATCCATTTGATTCTTGGAAAATTGCCCATTCGAACCAATAGTAAGATGACAAGGCTACATAACCAAAGAAGTGTCGACGGCGTTCATCAGACATCGTTTCTCCCTCATAAATATCAAAGATACGATTTGCATCATCCAAGGTATATTCAGAGCAAGCAATAAATGTACCGAGATCACATGCCGGATCATCATTTCCTGCATATTCCCAATCAATGAGATACATACGACCATCTTTAAATAAAATGTTAGGGTCATAGAAATCACAATGACATAAGACAGCTTCGACACCATCCGACTCAACAAGTTCGTAGACACGCGACATTTTTTCATTTAATTCATAGTAATCATTAAATTGTTGCTCTCCAAGATGGTTAATTTTACCATGGAATTCAAGAGCTCTTTCCCAGATACCGAAATCAAAATCTCCTTTGATTTGTAAATCATGGAAACGTTTAATTGCTTGGAGTGCAGTTGTTACTTCTGTTTCATTATTATAGTCTAGTGTATGAGAATCCATAATATAATAAGAAACTTTCCATCCTTCTACAGGATCCACAAAAATAAAGGTATCATCAAGGCCATACTTCGCTGCAATTTTTTCAGCAAATGCTTCACCTTCACGGTGAATATATTCATCTGTACCTACTCCAGGATGACGATAAATATAGTACTTATCTTCTACTTTAAAACGAAATGATCGGTTTGTTAACCCATCATTTACAAACGCTACATCACTAATTTCACTGACATCATGTTTGATTACCTTTTTAATATTGTTGAAAAAGTTCTCATACCCATCTATAAAAAAGTTTGATGTAGTTGTTACTTCATTAAAGTCATCACTACTTTCGAAAAAATTTTCAATCGTATTATTGTTCTTTTTCAGATATTCTTTTATTGTTTCTGCTTTCATTGAGATTCTCCAGTCTGTTCAACATTACGCATATTTTACCGTTATTGAACAGAAAATACAAGTTATATGTGTGTAAATTGTGAAAACATAAAACCATCGCTCTTCTGAATGATGGTTTTATATTATTGAATATTAATTTGGATTTTTTCTTATTTTAGCATAAATCGTATTGCTATCATTGATGACGTGAATTGCCATATACACTCTACGATCTCCTTCTTTCCAGGTCACCCATCGATAGCCATTCGCATCAAAATACCCATCATACTGACCTTCTTGACCTTCTTGATATCGTCTAACAAATTGACCTTTCTCACTAGGCACTACTTGAACTCCAGCTCCGAGCTTCGTTACAGTGAAAGTTCCGTTTTCAGTTACTTCATTTGTTTTTTTCACACCCGCAGCATCTGCATAGATAGATGACCAATCAAGAGAGTATAGGGCCATATAAACTCGTTGATTTCCTTCTTTCCAAGTAAGCCAACGATATCCATTTGCATCAAAGTATCCATCATATTGTCCAACATATCCTTCTTGATATTTACGTACAAACTTTCCTTTTTCACTTGGGACCACTTGAACTCCGGCACCAATTTTTGTCACTGTAAAGTAGCCTGTTTCAGTTGTTTCATTGACTTTTTTCACTCCAGCGGCATCTGCATAGATAGATGACCAATCAAGAGAGTATAGGGCCATATAAACTCGTTGATCCCCTTCTTTCCAAGTAAGCCAACGATACCCATTTGCATCAAAGTACCCGTCATATTGTCCAACATATCCTTCTTGATATTTACGTACAAACTTTCCTTTTTCACTCGGCATTACTTGTACGCCTGCACCGATTTTTGAGACTGTGAAATATCCAGTTTCAGAAGTTTCGTTAACTTTTTTCACCCCTGCAGCATCCGCATAAACAGATGACCAATTTAATACATATTGTGCCATGTATACGCGTTGGTTTCCTTCAGTCCATGTTAGCCAACGGTATCCATTAGTATCAATGTAGCCATCATATTGACCCACATAGTCCTTTTTATACTTTCGAACAACTTTTCCTGACTCACTTGGTGATAGTTGGACTGTTGATCCTAATTCCGTAACCGAAAAGTAGCCTGGCGCCCAAACTATATTATCTGGTTTGGGAGTGGTACTTCCTTCAATTCTAATACGGACATAATTACCCCACCCCGCTTTTTGAACTCCTGATTCTACAACAACACCATTTACCGGAGATATGACTTTAGCTGAATAGGAGCCATCGCTTGGAATCATATCTACTCCTTTATGACCCGTATAACAACCTACATCACATAGGATTTTTGATGGTTTATCTAAAGTTTGATAGATATTAATGTATTTCTTAGGATCTAATCTATTATGTTTTTCATTATTCGATGTTAATGTATATTCCACATGAACATGCTCGACAGTTGCATTACCTGTCATTCCCATAGTCCCCAAAACAGTACCTGGCTTAACCTTTGTTCCAACTGAAACAGCCTTATCACTCATATGCGCTAGCAGAACATAACCACTATCGGTTGCGGCAGAAGCAGTAACTACACTGCTTACCAATACAATAAATACAATAAAAGCACTAAGTACTTTATTCAGTATTTTATCCATAAATGTTCCTCCTATAATAATTATACGGAATTAGCACCATTGAAGTAACCCCTTACATCAATATTCACATATTCGGTATAAAAAAATAGAAGCATCGCTCCTATTTAATTTTATACATAGTATATGTTCCTGTGTTTACGACTTGCTCTTTATCATCGACAACTTCTACTTCAACTACACAAATCTTATTTGTTCGACTCACGACTTTAGCGTTCGCTATAATATAACCTGAATTGACTGCTTTCATAAAGTTGATGTTTGCATTCAAGGTTACATATTTATCACCATTACTGCGCGCTGCAATACCTGCTGCAGAATCAGAAATAGTGAAATAGACGCCACCATGAAAGTAATCATAATAATTTGTAGCATTCGCATTATAATCTACACGTACACTTGCTTTATCAATACCTGCTTCCACAACTGAAATATTATTGTGGTCCATAAAACTGTTATTCATCATCATATCAAATACCTCTATTCTTAATTTTTAAAACTGTGAACCGGAGCGGGAATTCTGCCACCACGATTAATAAATGCATCATTGTTGTAGCGGTTTACGGGCATAATTGGAGCCCATCCTAGTAGGCCACCAAACTCTATTGTATCTCCAACATCTTTTCCGATTACTGGAATAATTCTTACTGCTGTAGTTTTATTATTAATCATTCCAATTGCAGCTTCATCACCAATGATTCCCGCAAGTGTTGTCGCCGAAACATTACCTGGTACAGCGACCATATCGAGACCTACTGAACAAACACATGTCATTGCTTCAAGCTTTTCTAAGGTTAGTGCACCTATTTCTACAGCATGGATCATCGCATGATCTTCACTTACAGGAATAAACGCACCTGATAGGCCTCCTACTGATGAAGAAGCCATAATACCGCCTTTTTTAACACAATCGTTTAACATTGCGAGTGCAAGAGTAGTTCCTGGCGCACCCGGTTGTTCGAGTCCCATCTCTTGAAAAATTTCTCCAATACTGTCGCCGACTTCAGGAGTTGGAGCTAATGAAAGATCAATAATGCCAAAAGGAACTCCAAGACGTTTTGAAGCTTCTAAAGCTATTAATTGACCAACTCGCGTAATTTTAAATGCCGTAATTTTAATAGTCTCACATAACGCTTCAAAATCTTTATCATGTACTGACTCTAAAGCAGTTTTGACGACTCCTGGCCCACTTACGCCAACGTTAATAACACAATCACCTTCATTGACACCATGATACGCACCCGCCATAAAAGGATTGTCACTCACTGAGTTGCAGAAGACCACTAATTTCGCAGCACCAATACAATTGCGATCGACAGACTGCACGGAAGTTTCTAAAATTGTCTCTCCCATCAGTTTAACGGCATCCATATTAATTCCGTGGCGTGTTGAACCGATGTTAACACTCGCACAAACACGATCTGTCTTAGAAAGTGCTTCAGGAATTGAACGAATTAATGTTTCATCAGAAGGTGTCATTCCCTTATCAACGAGTGCTGAGAATCCTCCAATAAAATCCACGCCAACTTCTTTTGCCGCTTTATCAAGGGTTTGAGCAATCGATAAATACGAATCCACCTTACATCCCGATGCAACAATAGCAATAGGTGTAATAGATATTCGTTTATTGACAACTGGAATTCCAAACTCTTTAGATATTTGATTTCCAACTTCAACAAGATTCTTAGCTTTCGTTGTTATCTTGTTATAAATATTTTGATTTAGAACATCGATATCGTCTGACACACAATCCATAAGACTGATACCCATTGTAATCGTTCTAACATCGAAATTTTGTTCGACGATCATATCATTTGTTTCAAATATTTCTTCACTTGTAATCATAACAACCCCTACAATCTATGCATCGAAACAAAGATATCTTCGCGCTGCATTGTAATTACAACACCCAAGTCTTTGGCAATGCTTTGAATGTTATCGTTAATAACTTCAAAACTATTCGATGATGCTTGCGTATCAACAATCATTAACATATTAAAATAATCGTTTACGATTGTTTGACTAATGTCTAAAACATTAATATTCTCCTCGGATAAATATTTACATACATTATAAATAATTCCGACTTTATCTTTACCTACTACTGTAATAATTGATTTCATATTTCACCTCAACTAGATTATTTTATCATATTTAGAAAGTTAATCGTGCTTAACCTAATTTCTTTAATGCGTCTAACGCTTTCTCAGAGTAGCTTCGGGCATACTGATACTGATAAATACTGTACATTCCAAAATTTTCTCCAAGAGATTGTTCGTACTGTGACCAGAGAGCCCAAAAGAAGCCGCATAGAGCTACATAGGAGTAAAATACGGCCTGTTCCTCATTGTTTGCGTTTCTCTCTAAATACAGCGTCAATATATCATCAATTTCCTTAGAAGAACGTGGCTCGAACACTGCAAGCATCGCTACATCAAGAAGCGGATCAGCAATCCCAGCATATTCCCAATCTATCATAACAATACTTCCATCTTGCAACTTGATATAATTACCTTCAACTGGATCTCCATGACAAATAACTGCAGGGCGATTAATTCCTTTTAATAAATTGGAAATCAAAACGATATTCTTATTTACTTCCTTATAATCACGGTACATAATCGCATCACGACGTACGCACAATTTTCTAAGATTTCGAATTCCACTCATCAAGTCAAATGATTCCTTAACCTCAATATTTCTTTGATGTGCTTTCTTTAATGTATTTATTTTTTCAGTAAGCGTTATTTCATGCATTTCGCCTTCGATATATCGAGATATTTTATAGCCTTTGTCTAAATCCAAGAAAATAACATCATCATTAAGATTCGAATCTTTCATAGCCTCATAAACACTGTTTTCTCTAGAATATGAAACAAGGGATTCAGACCTTCCACGTGGAATTCGAATACAATATTTTTCTTCATTTATTATAAATGAATACGTTTCATTTGTTACTCCTCTTTTTAACAATTCGATGTTTCTTATAGACGAAACATCCCACTCGACACTTGTAGAGATAATACTCTTGATTTCATCATTTAAAGATTGAAGGTACGAAGTATCATACTTTTGGACTTCGCTTAAACTCTCAAACTCCAATATTTTCTCAGCAGTAAAAAAACGTGCATACAATTCATATTCCTTGATTCTATTAATGAATATTTCTTCCCAGAACAAATATCTTGAACTTTTAGCAATGAGGTCCTGATTCATGTCCTCGACAAGTTTCGCAGAAAATGCACTATTAATAAAGACTGGTCCTGTCATAATATTGCCTTTGTTTCCGCCATAAAGAATATTTTCAACTTTATCGTGTGATCCAACTTTTAGAATCCAGGCATTTGTTGCATCGTTGGATTTTACAGTTGCACACCATGAATTTAACTCGTAAATTGAGAATAGATTTATGGGCATAAAAATATCTGAGTCTAATACATATGAGTTCTTTAATTTATTTGCAACACACTTTAAACTTAAAATATTATTCCCATGCGAAAACTGGTCATTATACTCTAAATCAATATTATATTTACTTACAAGATACTCAAAGGATTCTTTGGCATACCCTACTACAATAGTGATATCATAAATACCAACTTCATTTAATTGTTGAATCTGACGTTCAACAAGAGGTACAGAGTTTATTTCATACATACCTTTAGGATAACGATAATTTGTAGTCGTGTCTTGAGCATTGATTCCAGCGGCAAGAATTATAGCATTATCTACCTTAAATTTCTCTAGAAATTCAAGTGCTTTAGGAGTTAAATCGTAGCCGGGAGTTCTCATGTAATCCAACTCGATTGCTTCATTTATAAGTGTGTTTATCTTTCCTAACGAAAAATCAAGTTTTTCCTTGAAATCACGTTGCGATTTGAAGTGTGGGTTCATCGCCTTGATACGCAATAAATCAAATAATGCTTGCCTCATAGAATATACTCCTGTTTCTTTTCTACAACTACTATACCAAAATATGTGAATAATTAAAGAGTTTATCCTTGAGTATTATAAAAAGGTATGAATTTATTAGAATAAATTCATACCTTGAAGTGTTATTTTAAAAATTTACCTAAATCAACTTTGGCATTTTCAGGATTATGAACTTCCACGTGAACATGTGGTTGTGTCGTTCTTCCAGTCATTCCTATTTTTCCAATCACAGTTTCAGTTGTTACTTTCGTCCCAACTTTATGGTCGAGACTTTGCATATGAGCATAAGTTGATTTAAACCCATTATCGTGCTGAATGACAATATAATTACCGTAGCCACCCTCATTATAATCAACTTTAATAATAACACCCTTCGCAATTGGATAGATATTAACGCCTTCAACTTGAGGGTCCATACTAAAGTCAGTTCCTGAGTGACCGCTATAGCATCCCCACTCACATAAGATAATTGATCCTCTTACAGGATTAGTTGCCCATCGATTGGGATCGTTTATTTCTTTTTTAGGTTCTTCGACTTTTTGTATGATTTCCTTTTTCTCAACTTGCTGTAGCTTCTCTTCAACGACAGTTTTTTCTTCTGGCACTACAGTCTCTTCGTTCTTTTCTTCAGTTTCGACGATTTCTTCAGTTTCTGTCGTTTCTAATGTTTCATCCAGTTCATCTGTTTCATTGGAAATATTATTAGTATCCGAAGAATCATTCTCATCACCCATTACATCAGTAATATCTTCTACAGGTTCAGGTGCATTTAACGTATTAGCAAATACTAAGTTTCTCGAAATGAACAGTGTAATGATTAGCGCAAAACCGATTGTAAAATAAGTAGATATTTTTTTAAATTTACTTTTCTTAGAATCATTCATAATCAAATAAATTCTCTCCTTCGTTTTTTCTTTATTACTTGATGCAAATCCTAAAGAATATTTTCTGGAATTCATAATATTTGTTTCAAGTGTATCTAAAACTAGAGTTGCATAACCTTTTCTCTCCAAAGTTGAGCAGTTTTCGAGAACTGCTTCATCACACGAAGATTCCATGGTATTAAATAAATCACGCTTAAGTAGATAGATTGCTGGATTAAACCAGTGAATAATTGTGAGCAGGTTAGCGAGATGCTTAATCAACACATCATGGCGTTTGATATGTGTCTGTTCGTGTTCCAATATTAATTGGAAGTTTTCTTCTTCTTTTAAATACTTTGGAACGATTATCTTTGGATTAATTAATCCAAATACAAACGGGCTCATTTTTTCGTCAATAATGTATATCTCAGGTTTATCAGCAATTGATTTAATTTCATTTCTTTTCAAAAATTTACGAATTCGAGTATTAAAACGTAGAATTGAAATTAAGTAACTGCCTAAAAGAATTATTGCACCAAATACATAGATATAGAGTGATGCGCTTTGTGTACTAACTTCATTGAAAGGACTGGTATTATTAAGATTTTCATTTTGAAAATCCACACTTGTTTTTGTCTCAATTACAGATTTTTCTGCAGAAATCAAGGTAACATCTGGTTTCATGGTTAAGTTGTCAATGCTATTGTTATTGACAATATTTACTTGTGGAAACACAAGATGTAAAGGTAAAACTAAGAGTAACATGGTTAAAAGAAATACTCGATATTTAGTTTGTTCTTTTAAAGATTTATTATTTAGTTTTATGCATAGTGCAACAACACCATAAACTATCGATGTCACAAAAGACATAACTATAAGATGAAATCCTATATTACTCATGATCATTCAACCAGTTTCGAAGATCATCAATATCATCTGACGTTAAATCATCAGAATCTATAAGTGAAGCAACGAAATCCTTCACTGATCCAGAATGAATAGTATTTATAATTTTCTTGGTTTCGCTTGAACTAAAAGCATCGCGACTCACCTTGGCATTATATTTATTTAAACCATTAATTTTTTCAACATTAAGATAGCCTTTGTCAGTAAGACGCTTAATAAAGGTCTGAACTGTAGTAATTTTCCATTGTTTTTCCGAAATAAGATTTTGTTGAATTTCTTTTACAGTCATAGGTTCCCCCTCATGGTCCCAAATCAATTGCATGACTTCAAGTTCTGCATCACTTATAGTTTTCATAGTACCTCCACATGTCGACATAGACATACTACAACATGTAGTTAATTCTGTCAACACTACATGTTGTAGTATCTAGAACACATAAAAAAACTCTACAAATAGGTAAAGTTTCCTTATGTAGAGCTTTTTAGATATAAGTATTAATATATTTATTTATCAGTTAGCATTTTTAAATCTAACTTTTCGGTCAAGATAGAGTGGTTCTCCATCATTAGGACCTCCGACAATCTTGCCATCAATAACATTCGCTTCCCCTACTGTGTAAGGTGCTAAGATATCACGACCCATTCGAATTTGATCAAAAAGTTCGTCGTCATCATACATATAAGCAAGAACTGCAGGTAAAGCATCTTGAACTGTACGAATATCAAAGCGAGTTGGATCCACACCTTTAGGCCAGTGAATTGCAAGAAGCGCTCCGTAACGATCTTGAATGTCTAATCGATCAATTTCTGATAGTGGGAAGTCACCTAATCCAATCCCTGTTTTTGTAAGGTATGGTCCGTGATCACCCGCAATAATAACAATGGCATCTTCACGGTTATCAATATCAAGCGCATTAAAATCATCACGCATTTCCACATTGGCAGATTCTAATGCGAACACATGTTGATCAAAATCAGCCTGCGTTAATACGCCCGAATTTTGAGTATGACCAGGATTACTTCCATGAGTATATAGGAACTCTGGTTCTTTACGATTTTGCGCTAGCACTTTCCGTTTTGCAACCATAAAATCAGGATATGTATTTTCAGAGAACTCCACATCGAACCTGAACTCTCCCTCTAAAATTGCTTTATTAATAATCTTATGCGGCGCAATTGAGGAACTGTTATCTGGATAAGAATAATCAAATTTCGGATCGAAGTCTTTTGTCATGTAATCTGATTCATGGACAGAGTTCGTAAAGTATCCAAGTTTATTAAATTCTTGAACTGCAGAACCATCTCCCGCTAGCATACGTCTGAATTCAGTTGAGCTTTCAGGAATTGGTTGAGGGTTTAATAAATGTGACATCGCAATGATCGAGTAAGGACCTACAGAGTACGTACCATCATAAATCGCGAAGCCTTTATCAAGCATATAGTTAAATTGATCACTGTGGTCAATACCGTATGCATCTAATGTTTGTTGATTAGAGTATGCATCATAAATAATGATATACACATCAGGCGTATGTTTTACTTCTTTACCTTCAGTCATCTCAGCAATTCGTGTATTGTATTCTGTTGTTTCATTTACAAATTCTTTTTCATTATTTGACCCTTTGGTCACTGAAGTAACAAAGTTTGTGACGAAGAAAATCAAGGAAATAATTATTAGTAATTTCTTTTTGTCTAAGAATAATATTAAGAATATAGCAAGACACAATCCAAGAAGAATCCAGAATATTGTTTTTGGTTCAGTAACTTTACCGAAACTAGCCATATTGAATACAATAAATAAGAACGACATTGTGACAGCAACTGAAACATCCTTAGCAAGAACAGTACTCATAAACCAAGGAAGAATTACGATAGCAATTGCTGCTATTAAAGCAAACGTTGCAAATACTAACACAGAACTCTTGAAGTCCAAGATATCTTGATTAGCTATGATATATTGGATGATCGGTGTCATTGGTAAGGCAACAAAGAATAAATCTTTCCAATCGATTGGTTCTGATTGTTTCTGAAGTGAAATCTTACCTTTTCCTTGAACCCATGTAAATAATAGAAATATTAGTAATAGTCCAATTGTAATCATGACTGTTTTTGATAAAATCCCTATTAAGAATAATGAGTTCAATCCGCCTTCTGGAAGATATCTCTTACCTAAATAAGTATATCCAACTAACAATGCAGATCCCATCGCAAGCTGAATGAGCATGTTCGGATTAAAAATTGATTTAATAAACTTCGTAATCCAGTTTCCTTGAACCCCTTCACAACGATTATTAAATGTATAGTTTTCATTAAGAAGTGGCTGTGAAGCAACATTGGAGACTTCGTTTTCTGTCTCTTTACTTTTAACTGCTTCTAGTTTCTTAGAAATGAAATCCATACCTCGAGTACCCGCTTCATTTGGATATTTATCAGAGAGTGATAGTGTATCTCCTGCACTATTATTAACAGCTTCATTTTCAAGTGTCTGATCAATGATGTCAATTAAATTAGGGATATCTTTATCTGATACATTTTTTCCAATAACGTCGAGTAATTCGATATGCCATGCATCACCATCAACATCTATTGCATCACGACCGCGCTTTTCCAATTGCCCATTGAGAGTCAATATAGGTTTTTTAAACAGTGCATAGAAATCGAAAATAATACCTGAGAAATCACTAATCATGATATCTGCATGTGCCATTGCTTTAAGGTTCTGAACATCTCTATTCCAAACACGATGTTCATTATTAGGGAATTTAGTCATCAATTCTTCCATAACTTGCGCTTCAGAAATAAAAGATTGCGGATGAGGGCGAATAATAATGTTAAATTTATCTGTCTCTTCTAATTTGGATAGAAGTTCATTTCCAAATTTTGTTAGCAAGCCATGGTCGCCCCAAGTTGGCGATAATAGAATAGTTGGTCTTTTTTCTTCGAAAATTGTATATTCATAACTTTCATTCTTTAGGTTAGTTCGCATCACATCGAGATATGTGTTACCAATTATTTCTATTTCTTTAACATTAATATTACGCTTAGATTCTAATTCTCGAATTAAGCTGTAGTCCCCATCACCTCCGACAAGAACACTATCAAAATAGTCAGTACCATACGCTTTATATTCACTAACACTTCCAGCAGAGTGAGTTACGTGTACATAATGTTTAACATTTTTACTTCGTTTAATTTCCAAGACATCAAGACCTGGTGTCGTCATAACAACAACATCGGCATTAAGACGGTTTAAAACATAATACGCTTCACGTCCTGAGCCAATGAATTTAGCTTCAATACCTTCGAGATTAGCAGTTAAACCTGGGTCCTCTTTATCACTTGTAAAGTATGTTGCAGGTATATTACGACGGCTTGCTTCCTCTACCAATGGTTGGAACACATTCCAATATTGTTTTCCTTCTGAATAGAAAACTAAGCCATATTTTTTTGAAGGATCCAAGGCTTCTCCCTTGTCGCCTCCAATACTAAACTTACGGTAGATAACTCCTTTTAACATAAAGAATGCAACAGAGAATAACGCAATTGTTGCGGAAATAAGCATACTTCCAGTTCCTGGATCAATGTACAAAACTAACATTCTACCGCACCTCCTGCAATTTTTTCTGCTTTTTGTTTATCTAGTTTGGCATAAACAAGCGTTTTAATGAGACTGAAAATATTATTACATGTCCAATAAACTAGTAAACTAGATGGCGAATTATATAACACTACCAAGAAGAACAGAGCTATCACAATAGGCGTAATTTTTTCGCTCTTAGTCATATCTTTAGCATAAACATAACCTGATGCTAAGTTAATGGCCGTCATAACAAACGGTAAAATATTAATGCTTAAAGTACCTATGGATAAGAGTCCATCTGGTTTCGATAAGTCACTTAAAAATAAAAATGATACACCTTCAAATCCAGTGAAATGGGATAAGTATGCATACGCACCCATAAAGAAAGGAATCTGAATTAGCAAGCTAACAAGTCCACGAAGTGCATATGAAGGATGATAGTCATTTAATCGATATACGTTATTTGTGTATAGATACAGCTCATATCCTTTATACACACTTTTAAATTCATCCAACTTCGGTTTCATTTGTAATTGAGCTTGCTTCTCTTTCTTCTCAATTTTGTCAGCAAAATGATAAAAAGGGAAAGTATAATGTTAACAACTATACTTAAGACAATTAGTGCAAGTCCATGATCATGAACAATGCCAAGGGTCCAAACAAAAATAGCCCCTATAAATCTAGAGAACGGCTCTGTTAAAATATCTAGCATTTTTCCACCTCTTAGTTATTTCTATTTTGTGCGTTCACAACATTTCAATTATAACTCACTTAAGACTCTGTAACAATTACTTTCATAAACTCGCCATATTTAGATTTGAGTAATTCTCATATATATTCACAAACATTGAAAGTCTAACGTAATTAAAGTTCAAGCAACATACTTTGAAATAGTTTTAGTAAAAACCAAGAAAATTATACTACATCATGTAGTATAATTCAAGATTAGCTAACAATTAAAAACACCTCGTTAGAGATGTTTTGTTTATTCATTCATATTTCGACTAATTTCGGACAGTACTTTCTTTATATCTTGAAGTTCTTTTCTGATACGATAATTATCAATTACAGACCCTACTAGAATGGTAAATAAAAGAACAAATAACGTTGGTTCCATGATAAACCTCCTTTCGCTTGTGTTAGGACCAGTTTTTTATTTCATATTCTTATTATTAACTACAATCATTTCGCTAACATCATGAACAGACCTTTGATCTTCTAAAGGAGGATATGACATATAGTCGCCATATATACCAGTCAAAAACTTGTCATAACACGACATAATTGGAAACTCAGAAGATTCAAACTTTACTTCAATTGTATTATCAATTTCATCTTTGCTGATAATTGAACCTGTATACTCTCTATCCGTAAAGTTCAATGACAGTCCATTTAAGTATTTAGAATTAGAGTTATTGTATTTTGTTGCTTCCTCAATCATTTTGTCAAAATTAGACTTCAAAGTGGGATTTACTTTTGCAAAAACTCTATTAAAACCACAGAAAAGTGATTTCACAATTTTTTTGGGAAATTTATCACCGGATTGCGGGTGTGTAAAAACAAATGCTACAAAATGATTATGGTATTTTTTTAAATTATCTCTTTGCAATTGAGCTAAATGAGTGTCATCAGGGAGAGAATCAAAGGGAAAAATATCTATCCAAACACCTTGTTTAATCCCAAGATACTCAGTTGATTTTTCTGGAAGTAAAATATTGTTACTACGAATCTTCCCAAACCCATACCAATAGTTTTTTTCACGCTTGTTATCAACAAATGAGTAATTATCATTCAATTCTTCATCTACAATACTCAAAAAACGATTGTACTCGTCTCGACTCATAATTACATCAACATCATCATCCCATGGAATGAACCCATGATGTCTAACCGCACCGAGCATCGTCCCATAGCCCAGTGAATATTTTAAGTTGTGTTTTTTACAAATACGATCAAACTCGCAAAGTATATTAAATTCTTCTTGTTGAATTGGATTCATCGTTTTCTCCTAATAGTTGTTTATATGTATTAATATAGTTGTTTACCATATTTTTCTTATCAAATTTCAAACCATACTCTCTTAATTCATCTGAATTGTAGCCATCAAAATCAGTATTTTCAATAAGCGACCATAATTGTTTAACGTCCCCTGCTTCTACAACAAACCCTACGCAGTCATTTACGACTTCGGGAACTGCTGTTTGATTATAGACGATGACAGGAGTACCACAAGCAATTGATTCGATAGTTGTCATCCCTAAGGTTTCCTCTACACTTAGATTTAAATACACATACGCACTTGAGTACAAGGATACGAGCTCTTCAATATTATCTGTACGTTCGATACCAATTATATTTGAAGGCAATTCTTTAATTTGTTTCTCAGAAAGTCCAATTAGCATGATTTGATATTCGTCTGAGATAAGTTCATTTAATTTAATAAAATCATCCAATCCTTTTCTTTTTTCCCAAATATTAGAAACACCTAAAATAATCTTCTTATCGGTGTTGACTTTCTCTGCAGGGTTAAAAACATTAGTATCAAATCCATTATAAATACGTTTTATCGGATATTTTTTCAGAAATGTTTTTTCAGTTAAATCTTTGAGCCAATCCGAAGGAGTAACAATAACCATATCGTTAATTTGAGTAAATTTATCTTTTTTCCATTTAAAATTTCGTTCCTGTTTGCCCTTAGCAATCGTCTTAGGGTATGTACTAGTATTGTTACAGATAACACATCCATCATCCCACTTCTGGCAACCATCAAAGGAAAAATAGGCCGAACTACCACTGAAAGCCCAGCAGTCATGAAGAGTCCATACTATTTTAATATCAGGTCTTTTATTAAGAAAATCAAAAAGCATCGGCACATTAAGGTAATATCCATGAAGATTATGCAAATGAATTAAATCGGGATTAAATGACTCAATATAAGCTATTAGATTTTTAGTAGCTTTATTTGAATGTAATCCATGCCCTCCAAAAAAGCGAGACATTCCTAAATGTATCATAGACGAAAAACGATCGGATATATCAAAAGTATCTACTAAATCTTTGGGTTCATGTCTACCATATACCATTTTAACTTCATTGCCTTCATTTTTTAATTCATCATACAAATCTCTGACAATTTTCCCTGTGCTACCATAATCAACCACAGAATTAATAATAATGACTTTCATAAATAACCTTCCTTACTCTATGATCTAATCGTATCATATTTATGTTAATGAGCGCTATTTAAATATTTTCGCGCATAGCCATGTCCATCAATCAAATCATATTGAACAGCATTATAAGCATCAACTAACTGAATTTGTTCATCTGTCAATGCTTCTCTAGAAACAGGTCCATCTGCACCATAAAGATAATATCCTGAAGGATGTATTGAAAGAAACTCCGAATATACATCTAAAACAAGTGCTTGATAAGGAGAAATTTCGACTCCTGCAATATCAAAAATAATGTTTGTTGTGTTTGCTAGCGAGATATCTTCTTGAACAGGTATGGAAATTTTAGCATCTGTAAGGTTTGATGCAAAGAAGAAAGGTGTAGAATGTTTTGCCTTAGCGGTGTTTTCTGAAATAAGTGGTGTAAAGAGTCCTGGTAAATGATCTCCATATACGAAGAATATGTAGGGATCGCCAATTTCATTTAATTCGGTTATGACTTCTTTTAAAACTCGATCAGATTCCTTAACGCCTTCTGCATAGGCAACGGTTTGCGTTATTTCCTTGCTACTCAATTTATCACTTTCAATTACAAACTCAGTATCGTCGTAAACATGAGTGTACGGCGCATGATTTTGCATCGTTACAATATGATAATTACGCGGACCATTAGAATCACGGTATATATCAAAAAATTCTGCAAAAGTTGCTTCATCAGAAATATATCCATCTTCATAGTAAGGTTCCGTATGACTCATATTCTTATCAAATAGGATTTGATCCACACCAAAGTTTTGGTATGTAGCATAACGCTTATAAAATCTAGAATTGTAGCTATGTAAACTTGTTGTTTCTCGTCCCTCTGATTGTATCTGTTTAAAAATAGATGGTAATTCAGTGCGATCCGCTGTGAAAGATTGAAAAGCTGTAGATACTTGCGGACTTAAAGAACCCGTACTCATCGAAGTAATTAATTCATATTCTGTATTTGGAGTACCACCACCGTATGCTGGTGATAAGATATTACCGATTAGAACCTTATCTGTTTCATCTCTGTAATAGGTTAAGTTATCATTGTTTATTTCAATAGCCTCTAAATCTGAAATTGCCGTTAGAGACTCACTTAAAACAGTAATGACATTAATATTAGAAAAATCGTCGCGCCAACGTGTTTCATTAACTTTTGATGCATTCAATACATATTTTTCAAAGATTTCATCGATCATAGCTTCATTATAATCATCAGGTTTGCTAATGTTTTCCCCGGTTGTGTTTAGTACAAGACCGTTGACCATACCATATAACCGGTAGTTAGAAAGCTGATCCCAACTATTATACTGAAGATAAAGCTCATTTCTTTGTGCATATGATTTAATCATAGAAGATTCATAATTATAGTGCGACAACAACAATAAAAAGATAAGTGTGCCTCCCAAAGAAAAAACCCTGATTGTAGCAATTAGTTTGGATTTATCAAAGATTCTAAAGTTATAAACTTTCTTGTTAATGAAAATGACGCCTACCGTAACTAAAATAAAGGCTACCGCAATCCCAATGGTCGCAAAAACTTGCTCTGGAGTCATCATTTCCATGAGCTTATTAAGGTTAACAAAGACACCTAAATCCTGTGGCAAGACAGGTTCTAAAAGTATATTAATCTTCATATTGTTGATAACAGATAATGCCAAAGTCAATACTGTAATAACTGTAAACCCAGTAAGATAATTATTTGAAATGACAAAAATCATTAAGAACAAAGTAAAAACAATTTTGAAACTAAAATCAAAATTATGTTTGTTTTCAATATAAGCATCAGCTGCTACTTTAAAATCAAAATCAAATAAGCTCGCAGTGGTCAGTTCCTGAAACCCATATGTTAATAATAGTGTTAAAATTAAGACAATAAATATTTTTTTTAATTTCATGCTAAATCCCCAATCACAAATGATTATACATTAAATAAACCACATAGTACACCGTCGAGGGACAAAACAGACTCTCAGTGTCTCGAAAAAAAAGAAATGTCAGAATGACATTTCAATTATAGAGTCCCTATTCTTTAGTAAAGCTGACAACCTGATGATTCGACACGCGATCTTCTTCCTTTGGAAGAGTCATATAATCACCGTATTCGTTAGTGAGGATGTCATCGTATTTTTCAGAAATTAAGAAATCGTAGCCTTCGAAACTATGTTCGATTGTGTTCTCAAAAGAATCTTTTGCACGAATTAATCTTCGATATTCATCAAATGAGCTGTTATAAGCTAATAATGCATATGAATCAAATTCCTCGATATCTTTGTTTTTTAAGATCAATGCTTCTCTTTGTTTAAAATACTTCTTTGGTAATGGATTAATCTTATAGAAAATTTTGTTGAAATAGAATAGTACTGATTTAACAAATTGGTTCAATTTTGAGCCAATGCCATCCGGATAAATATTCACCATTCTTACTATTTTCTTCGATAAGTTACTTATTTCATTCTGAATTGCATCAGCCTCTTCTAAATTTGTTGGAATACGATCAAATACAAATATATCAATCCAGACCCCTTCATGAATGTTAATATTTTGATTACATTTTTCCTTCAAGTATGCATTATTTGAACGAATTTTAGGATGAGGAGCATAATAGTCAGGGTCAGTTTCGTTCGTTTGATAGAAGAATTCATCACTCAATTCATCTGCAATCACCGATTCAAATACATTAAAACTTTCTCGAGTCATACTCACGTCAATATCGTCATCCCACGGAATAAATCCGTCATGGCGAACAGCACCAAGAAGCGTTCCATCCGAGAGCGAATATTTAATATTATTTTTTCTACAAATTCGATCGAATTCAATCAAAACTTTTAATCCCTCTGATTGAATGTCACTCATTTCTGTTCTTTTTCTATCCATATTATGTCCCCGTTTCTATTAATGTATTCAGATGAACAAGAAGTTTTACCTATTGCAATAAAATTAGATCCGTATGGTGTAATGCTATAGTAAATACTATTATTTAAAGGATTATAATAATCATCTAAATAAATATACATAGTTTGTGTATAAGCTGTTACTTCGACGATTTCATAGAAGAATGGGCTTCCATACTTACCAATTGAAGATGTTAAGATATCTTCCTCTGGAATTAACTCAGCAAACAGTGATCCTTTCATTTGCTCATAAGTATAATGATCAAAATCAATCCATTTGGTTCTCATTTTTGTTTCTTCTGTAAAATTATCAATTGTTGCTGAAAGTTGATCCTCAGGAACATACTCTCCTGTTCGAATATTTTTTAGAACGAATCGTTTAAACGATGTTCCTTCAGTTTCTTCAACAACAATGTCTCCATATATTTCTGGACGATAACGATAAATACCTCGTTCTACAATCTCCCCTTTATCATTAATAATTCCGTACATATTTGTATCAGGGAAGAACACGGATTGGAAGTGATCGCCAAGATTATTTTTATCTGCATATGGGATAGCATCACTTTCGAACTTACCAAAGAATTCTTTTTCATTTGCTTTGCACAGTTCAATACGTTGAGCAATCAAATTATATTGATTAAAGAATTTACCACGATCTGCATTTAGAATTGTATTCTTATTAAGTTCTACAAGTCCGCCTCTAAATCCTGACTGATCAATGACTGTTTTCATTTCTTTATATAATGATAAGGATGAAAATGTCATTAAACCTGCCATACCCATCATGCGTAGCTGACGTTTTTCATATAGCATAACGATAGATGGGAAAATAATTATAACACTGAAGTATCCAAATACAGAGAAGCGTGCCGCCATAAGTTCTGAGAACTTGAAAACAAAATAAATAATAAAACTATATAGACTCAAAAGTGTTAAGTCACGGATAGACTTGTTTTTTGATTCGATTAATTTATCATAATGCAACCAAATTCCGATAAAGAACAGAATTCTAACAATACCTGGAAAATCTAAGAACCCTCGACCTGATCCTTCGAGATAATGTGTTAACTTACCAATATAAGGAATTGAGGATAATGCTCCTAATATAGATCCAAATGGGATAAACGTAATCACTAATGAGATTCCAAAGAGAATCATCAACGTCTTTTTAGAAGGTGTGTAGTCTCTAAGTAGGATTATTGGTAATAAAATCAATACACTAACATGTAAAGAAGCACAAGCTAGAAGAATTAGAACTTTTTGATACATTTTAAAGAAGTATTTATTATTAAACAATAAATACATGGCTAAAATCAGTGCCAAACCTTGGCGCAATGCTGAAATTGCCCAAACGAAATAAAATAAGGTATAGAAAAGTAAGGTCGATAGTTGATAGTTCTCAGAATTATCATTAATCCAAGCGAGAGTCAAAATCACAATAGCAATTGAAATTATGCTTGCGAACGTATGATAGCTTAGACCGACTATCTTACTAATATACATCAAGGCTCTAAACCCAAATTCAATAAATACAAGACTATCTAACATCGAACCTATCGATTTCACATCTAATTCGTTGTATAAGTACTCATAAGAAAAGTAATCTGCTCCGACACCAAATCTTAAAAAAGATACGATGGCTAAAATAACAGCAGAAGAAATTAAGAAAGTTTTCTTACTAATTTTTTTATTAAAGGCTGACATAATCAGCAATAAACCAAACGGAATTATATACATAAGGGACCCCTTTCCTACTGATTGTTTTGTAGCATATCCATAATAATTTGATAGCTACATTTTACATCATAATTTTCAACCAAATACTTGCGACCATTTTCACCCATTGCTTTAACGAGATCAGGACTATTATAAAGATTTTCTACAGCTTGATACCACTCATCAGGATTCTGACTTGATACCTTAAAACCATAATTTCCTTCTTCAGCAACACTACCAACATCTGAAACAACATCCGTAGCACAAATAACTGGAACACCACTTTCCATGTAGCTCAGCACACGTTGAGGAAAATTAGGTATCGTGAATCGATAATCCAAGAAAATAAGACCTACATCAGTAAGTGAAGCAAGTTTTTGATACTCTTCCGAAGGTAATTGGCCAAAATACTTTAACTTATCTGGAAACTCTTCAGAATATTCAGAAATAATATTTTGCTTAGAACCCGATCCAGCAATGATAATTTGAATATTTGGGTTGTCAATTTTTTTAGCACATTCGATAATAAATGGAATCGACTGTGGTTCCCCAAGGTTTCCTCCAAAGAATAATAAGAACTTATCATCCCCGAGTCCAAAGTCACTCCGCTTCGCAACAATGCTCTTCTTATCTTTAATGCTGATTGTATTTGGTAAAATACAGAGCTTGTCAGAATACTTTGGATAGTGCTTAATAAAGTATTCCTTGTTAGCTGGTGACATCACTCCAATGAAATCAGCACTTTGATATAATTTCATTTCTTTATGCTTAAAGAATTTATGAGCTAGACCTTTCTGACTCATTAATTCTAAATCAACTGCATTCTGAGGAAATATATCCTTTAGCATTAAGAAGAACTTTGCACTAGGATTACGATGTTTTAAATAATCTAGTGAATCTGAAAAAGTAATTGGCGGTGTAGAGTATAATACAAGATCAAAATCCTTATTTGAAAAATGCTTTTTAAAAGCCCTCAAAAACAAGGAATCAATTGAAATAGTAGCCAACCCTTTTTCAATTTTATTGGTGTTCTTTGTCATATTCATGGTTTTGACACCAAGATAAGTAATATTGTTATCTTGATATAATTCTGTTTTTTTATTCAGGCGCTTCTCTCGAGCATACGCTATATAAACATCATGACCATGCTTATGAAACTCCTGCATTAAATCAAAGTAAATACTACTTTGGTGCATTCCAGAATATGTCGAACTTATATATAAAACCTTCATAGGAATACCCCCATTAAAATATTTATTAGAATCGTATATGGTACAACGCCGCCATAATCACGAGTCATTAATTGCAGTGCATAGAACCCTACTAAACAAACAGTATAAGTTACGATCTGCCATCTCTTATTCGTTACTTCGTAATACTCGTAAAGAAGCGTTGGAAAGTAGATTGCAACAACCATATAAAAGTACATTGAAATTCTGGCATGATTTGGGAACCATACCCATAAAACATTAAACAATAGTGCAAGTACAAGAATATTAGATAAAAACTTATTATTCAAATACAAGTCCGGTAATTTTTGTTTAAGTATTAAAAATAATCCAATATACGCAGCAAATATCGCAATCGTTGCGTAGCCAATTTCAATTGTAAACTCTCCGTAGTACTCACGACTAAAAAGACTCATTAAAAAACTTAGTAATTGATTATGACCCAAGAACAGAACTAGTGAAATCCCAGTTAATCCTAAAATATACCACTTGTTCAAGTTCAAAAATTTAAGGAAAAAGAGAGGTATAAGAAGTAAGGCAGAAACGTGGAATAAGGATGCAATAATTGTCAGTCCAACATACGTAACAGAGGACTTAACGTTATCCTTCATAGTAACAAGGAAATACGTAGCCAGTAAGAATATAGACATAGCAAGGGACTGTCTTAGGATATTAAAACTATTCACGTAAAGATAAAGAGATTGATATCCAAGAACAGAGAGCCACTTCATTTTGCTTGTTTTATATAGCACATAATAGATTGGAATAATTACGATAGATTGTACAAGAATAAGTAGAACTCTGAAATCTAAATTCAGATATGCAACAATCCTCGATAAACTTACATATCCTTTTTCAATGTTATAGTAATAATCCGATACAAAGTATTCATGATAACTTCGCAAATCGTATCCAACACTTAAGCTTCGAAGTGATCCCACTAAGATAAGCAGCAGTGCAGAAAAGATAACACTATACAATATATAGTTTTTTTGTTTGTTTGTGTCTTTAAAATTATTTTCAGAATACCAAATAGGAAATACTGACAAACATAAGACACCTAGATAAATAAACATTATTTGTCTTTTCCTCCCACTAATTTACAATAGAACGACTCGAGATTTTCTAAGGCAGGTTTGATATCATATTTCATAAGGCTTTGAGGGATCATCAATTCTTTAGAATCAGAAATATGTTTTTGAATCGCGCTTGACCACATATCAAGATTTAATGGAAATCTGTCAACCAGGTTCGTTAAATCCACATCGGAACTTACATGCTCTGATACAATTGTAGGAATACCAGCACATTGAGCTTCGATCGCAACATTTCCAAGTCCTTCATAAAATGACGGCAAAATAAAAATATCAAAAAGTGAATAGAATCTGTAAACATCACTTCTCACACCCGTGAAAACAATATTATCAACTTCTTGATCCAAGCATAATTTTTCAATAACTGGCTTGTCATCGCCTTCACCAACACATACAAATATTAATTCAGGATTTAGTTTTGCTAATTCCACGATAAAAGGATGATTCTTCGCTTTGTTAAAACGTCCAACATGACCTACTACCTTTGAATTTTCTGGGATACTAAACTCTTGTTTTAAATCATGACTTGACTGTTCAGAATACTTAAATTTTTCAATATCAAGTGGATTTAGAATAACTTTTACATTTTCAGCATTAGGAAACATAAACTTTCCAGCTGATTCAGAACAAGCAGCATAATCTGTAGCAACTTTAGGAATCTTAGTAGTATAATATCGTCTAAGTAAATACTTCGCATCTTTATCAAACCCATTTACGTGACTATGCGCTACTCGCACATCGATATTAGCGTTTTTCGCACACATCAATGGAAAATAAGAAAGTGCGTCAAGGTGTGAATGCACAATATCATAGTGATGATTGTTAAAGAATTCTTTCATAAAACTCTTATACTCGCCCTTTTTAAATGGATTAATACTTGGCGCCTTATAGATTTGAGCACCGAGCGTTTTTATTTCTTTATCAAAAAAACCTTCATCTTCACGATGCACTAAAAAGTCCACTTCGAATAGGTTTCTGTCAATATTTCGTAAATAGTTCATAAGCATTGTCTCAATTCCACCCACATTCATGATGGAGACAACTTGTAATATTCTTATCTTATTTGTCATAAAGCACACTCTCATATACATCAATATATTGCTTGTTGATAATATCAACATCGTATTTTTCTGCTAAAAGTAGCGATTCACTAGAAAATTTGGCATATAAATCTGAATCCAATAGTAACTGAGAAACACGGTCCGAAAATACTTTAGGATCGAAATCAATTAAAAAACCATTTTTATCATTGATAACCAATTCTCTATTTCCGCGACAATCTGTTGCTACAATCGGTTTCCCTG
Source organism: Erysipelothrix inopinata (assembly GCF_014396165.1). GTDB lineage: Bacteria > Bacillota_I > Bacilli_A > Erysipelotrichales > Erysipelotrichaceae > Erysipelothrix > Erysipelothrix inopinata. Next base: position 1,619,168 of record NZ_CP060715.1, on the reverse strand, counting down.
CCGCCATATTTTCGACTAAGTTAATCGGCAGGCCTTCTCTAAAGGAACTTGAGAGTGCAATTTCATTGATAAATACTATTTCTTCTTTTTCTTTGACATAACCCAAGAACTTAACATATTCGTTCAAATTCAAGTCGGAAACGAGTTTCTTATATGATTCTGTTTCTATACCATCGCCTACTAATAATAATTGTACATTAGGGACTTGATCCTTTAAGTAGCTCATCATATGAATAAGTAGGCTTTGATTCTTGTTCTTGTTTAGTTCACCAATAAAACTAATATATCGTTTATTAGGATCTAAATTAAACTTTGAACAGATTTCCTCACGATTTAACTCATCTGAAAGATTACTGAATTGAGAAATTTCGACACCGACCCCAGGAATGTAGTAAATATTCTTGGCTTTAAGCTTCTTCTCTAAAGAAAGCTGGTAATCTTCATGATTGATAAGAATTAATGCATCTGTTACACGTGCCATTACTTTTTCTATTGGATACAAAATGGTCCAGCTTGCAAGTGAAGACCCTTTAAAAAAGTGAAACCCATGTGCTGTATAAATAATAGGCGGTACCTTTTTTCGATTAAAATATTTATAGTAACGTGGTAAAAGTCCCCCAACAGGTGTATGAGCATGAATCAAATCATAATTATTTGATTTGATTATTTTTTTCACTTCGCGATAAGCACTGATATTTGTTCCTGACAGAGGAAAACGTGTCATATTGACATTATAAAAATGGTCGCATTTCGCTTCTAAATCAGCAGAATCACCACTCCCAATAACATCTACTATATTACCTTCTGATCGAAGCGTATCAATCAGCGGCAACATAAAATGAACGAAAAATCGACTTGTATTCGCAATAAGTAGTATACGTTTATTTTTTATCATCATTCTTACTATCAACTCTCATTTTAAGGAATTTTTCAATATCTCTGGATTCTGTAACTATATCAAATCCAGTAGCACGTAAAGCTTCAGTATTGTTTTCTCTAGGTAAATCGGCATTGTTTACAATTAACGTTGCCCAATGCTTTGCACCAAGATTGAGGTCAACAAATTCTAAGCAATCTGATATTTTAGATTCCTTGCTAACCTTTCCAAGTGTCGTATATGAAGGTAATGCTGCAGCTTGAGACTCAACCAATACAAACGGAAGCCCTTCGTAAGCAGATGGCAAAAGGAATACATCAAATCCTTGAAGAAGTCTTTCAACATCTGATCTTTGCCCTAACCATAAAACCTTATCATAAACATTTAATTCTTTCGCATAACTTTCAATTTCTTCTTGAAGAGAACCAGAACCGACCATCACTAATCTTGAATTATCTTTTAAGGCTACAATTTCTTTAAAAATATCAAGTAAAAACTTTTGATTTTTTTGAGGATGGAATCGTCCTACATGACCGATAACAAATTCATTATCGACATTCAATTCATTTCTAACTTGTTGACGAATATCTAAAGAATATGAGAATTTATCGAGATCAATAGCATTTCGAATTACTTTTACTTTCTCAGTCTCAATGACTTCTCCAAACATCCATTCCCCTGCTTCAGGAGAGCAAGCCCAGAAATCAGTTGCTACATTCTTAATTTTCTTGAGATTCATGCCATGAAGCAATGCTGTAACTTTGCCACCCATATTCTCTGAATTATGACTATGAACAATTCTCACCGGAACTCCATATTTTTTCGCATAAGAAAGAACACCGATTGAACTTAATGTACACACATTAGCCCAAACAATATCATACTTATTCTCAGTGAATAATCTATCTAGATATTTATTGTAAGCAATTAGATTTTTACGGCGACTGGGTAATTTAAAGATCCTTGACCCTTTACTTACAAATTCATCTTCAAATGGAATTGACGCGAAATCAGTAACAAAATCACATTGAACATCATCTGAAAAATTTGAATAGAAATTATAAATAAAAGTTTCTACTCCACCTCTTTGCTCACTCATTCCGTAAATTAGAATTTTCATATGAATCTCCTTCTAAAGTTAAACTATTTTTTGTTCTTTATTTGTCCTATAAATTCAACAAGAACATTAATTTTTAAAATATATACCATTGCAAAATAAACAATGACTCCTGCACCAATTGCTGAGAGTAAGGACATTGTATTTCCAAAGCGATTTCCAACAAATCCATAAATCACATATGCAACAAAGCCCATTAAAAGTCCTGCCACAAATATCTTTATGACTTCTGTTAGAAGCTTTTTATAATTAAAGTTTTCAAATTTTCTAAACGAAAGAACTAATAGAATAATACTTCCAATAGCATTAGCAATCGTCATAGCTAGCGTAATCCCATGCAAGCCCATACGGTTAGATAATAATAATCCTAAAATGATTTGAGTTCCGATTAAAAGTATAGATGTGTACATTGGCGTCTTAGTATCTTGGAATGAGTAGAAAACTCTTGCAAGAAGACCATACGCTGAAAATCCTACAAGACCTAAACTGTATGCTCTAAAAATTGGTGTCAGAACTAACACTTCTTCCATTCCGAACTCACCACGCATATAAATAAATTGAACAATTGGTTTTGCAAGAACTGCCATACCAATCGCACAAGGAACAATAAAGAAGAGTAATGACGATAATGCCGATTCAAACTCCCTAGAAGCATCCTCCATATTACCAATTGAAACTGCCTTTGATAATGCAGGATACATTACTGAAATAATCGCCAGGCCAAATACGCCTTCTACAATACCACCTATCTTAGCAGCATAGGTTATTTGAGAAATACCACCGTCAATTCCTGAAGCAAGTGCTTGGTTTACAACGGTACCAATACTTGTAGTTGCTGATCCAATAATTAGAGGAATAGCAAGAACAAGCATTGCTTTTAAATTTGGATCTTTAAGATTAATCTTGAAACTAATCTTGAATCCCTTACGATTTGCATACCACAATATTAGTGCCGCTTGAACAAAATAAGCAAAGAGAATACCAAATGGCATGATAAATTCAGACGTTTGTTTTGAAATAAGTACTGTTGCGATTAGTATTATATTTAAAGGAAATGATAAAGCTAAAGGAAAAATAAAGCTTTCATGAATATTTAAAAATCCTGTCATTATTTGAACAATACATGTGAAAATCAACGTAAAAATAGTTACCTGAGTAAATGGAATCAAGTATCCTAATAATTCAGGTGAAGCTGAAGGAACCAACATACCTAAAAATACGTCTGTAAATGTTACGAAAATCAGTCCAAATACCAATGCAATGACTACCATTACATTTTGAACGTTATTTGCGAAGAGAACTGCTTTTTCAGATCCGTCTTCATTTTTAATCCGAGTATACATCGGAATAAACCCTGTCACAAACGCTGCAATAATAACTGAGAATAGTGTCGCAGGTAAACTATATGAGTATAAGAACGCATCGGAAACAATTGATGCGCCATAGGTTTTTGACAATACAATTTCTCGTGCAAATCCTAAAAATTTCGAGCACACAGAAAGTAACATCATAACGATAGTAATTTTTTTCATATTTCCTCCAAAGCTTATGGTTACCACATTTTTAAATTTTAACTAATATCAAACACTATTATACAGTATCTACAAATAAAACGTAATTTTTGTCGTTAAAAAGCTTAACTCACTTTTTTCCACACATTTCGATTGATGTAATCTGTATAAGATATAATAATACGTAGCACTTTTTCTGAAACATTTGGCATGGAATAGTCAGCAACATGACGAAGTGTATTCTTATCCTGCGTTTCAAGAACGGCTAGACCTTGAAGAATTCTTTCTTTTTCAAGCCCAACCATCATAACGGAAGCTTCTTCCATTGCTTCTGGACGTTCATGTGCTTCACGCAGATTCAATGCATTAAAACCTAGAATTGATGACTCTTCACTAATTGTACCTGAATCACTTAGAGTTGCTTTAGAATTTACCTGAAGTGCAACATAATCATTAAATCCCATTGGTTTGAGTATTTGAACCCTTGAATCAAAAGATACACCTCGTGATTCAATCATTTTCATTGTACGAGGATGAGTACTTACAATTACAGGCATATCGTAAACCTTTGCAATCTCATTCAAACTATCCACAAGATTCATAAAGTTACGTTCTGAATTGATATTTTCATCACGATGAGCGGAAACTACAAAATACTTGCCTCTAACAAGATTCATAGCCTCAACAATAGTATTATTTTCGATATCCTCTCTTCTCAAATTAATTACTTCAAACATCGGACTACCTGTCTTAATAACGCGATCAGCAGGAATGCCTTCTCTTAGGAGATATTCTCGAGCAATATCACTATATGTAAGATTAATGTCGGAAATATGATCAACAATCTTTCGGTTAGTTTCTTCTGGCACTCGTTGATCAAAGCAACGGTTTCCAGCTTCCATATGGAACACTGGTATATGCATTCTCTTCGCTGCAATTGCACACAAGCAAGAGTTTGTATCTCCCAACACTAAAAATGCATCTGGTTGCACTTCATTTAGAACTGGTTCAATATTAATTAAAATATTGCCAATTGTTCCGATTGGTGCTCCTGTCGCAGTATTGAGGAAAAAGTCAGGCTTTCTTAGTTTGAAATCTTCGAAGAACACCTCGTTAAGTTCATAGTCATAATTTTGTCCTGTATGAACAAGGATATGCTCAATAGCTTCTGATGATTCAAGGCGTTGAATCACAGCTGATAAGCGAATAATTTCCGGTCGAGTTCCGACGACGGTCATAACTTTTAATTTTTTCATTTATACCTCCAAGTAATATGTATCAGGATTATCTTGATCAAATATTTCATTTACCCACATGATTGTGATTAAATCATTTTCACCTGTATTAATTATATTGTGTGTATAGCCTACGGGAATATCAACCACTTGTAATATATCACCAGTAACCTCGTATTCAATTATTTCTTGAGAAAATATATCTCTAAATTGAATTTTGCCTTGTCCGGAAACTACCAAGAATTTTTCATTTTTTGTGTGATGCCAATGTTGACCTTTAGTAATTCCAGGCTTGGATATATTGAGGCTCACTTGGCCTCTATCAATCGTTTTTAAGATTTCGGTGAAACTACCGCGATTATCGACATGAGAATTTAAATTATATGAAAACTCATCAGTTGGTAAATAACTAAGGTAAGTACTATACAATTTTTTTGTAAACTCATCTCCCATATTGGGTATAAGAAGAGAAGTTCTTGATGCTTTAAATGATTGGATTAATTTCGCCAATTCTCCTAAGGTGACTTTTTCATTAATTGGAACTGAGCATAATCTTTCTTCTACATTTTTAAAATTAGGCTTTCCATTTATGCACCTTACAAGTTCATTCACAACATCGTCAATGTATTCCAAAGTAAGCTCTGCGTTTTCATTATTAATTTGAATGTCTTCTCCACGAGCAATTGAGTGGCACCACGTAGCAACCACTGAGTTGTAGAATGGCTTGCACCATTTACCAAACAAGTTAGAAAAGCGGTATATATATACTTCTGAATTATTCTTGCGTGAATGATCCAAGAGAATGCTTTCACCCTCTCTCTTACTTACACCATAATCATTATCTAACTCAGCTTGGATGCTGCTTGAAATAGCAATTGGAGCTTTATTATTATGTTGGTGAAGCAAGTCACATAGTGTTTCTGTAAATCCTCTGTTTCCCGAAAAAAAATCTTCGGGATTTGTAGGTCGATTTACACCAGCGAGATGGACTACAAAATCACAAGATTTAGTATATGCGGATAATGTTTCTAAAGTATCCGACTTATCATATTTAAAAACTTCATAACCAAGATTATGAAGTTGACTACATAGATTTTTACCTACAAAGCCTGAGGCTCCTGTCACGAGAATATTCATGAATTAAATTCTTTCAAATCTTCTTGAATTTCGTATAAGGAGCGTAGTTTTTCTTCTATTTCAGGAACTGATAAGCGATAAGTATTATGTGAATTATATTCGTCTAATCCTTCTTGCTCTTCTCCTTCAACAAAATACTTGTCATAGTTTAAATCACGTTGATCCATAGGAACTCGGAAATAGCCACCAAGATCTTCTGATTTAACAAATTCTTCTTTAGTTAATAGTGTTTCGTATACTTTTTCACCATGACGTGTTCCAATCAAGCGAGTACCTGTATGAACACCTGCAACATTTTGAACTGCTTCTGCTAAATCATCAATAGTACTTGCTGGTGATTTTTGGACAAATATATCACCAGGTTGAGCATTCTCAAATGCAAATAAAACTAAATCTACTGCCTCATCCAATGACATTAAGAATCGTGTCATTTTAGGATTTGTCAAAGTTAATGGCTTTCCTTCACGGATTTGATCAAAAAACAATGGAATTACAGATCCTCGAGAGGCCATAACATTACCATAACGTGTTCCACAAATTGTCGTCCCTGTTGATTGTGCCAATCGTGCTTTTGCAACAAATGTTTTTTCCATCATCGCCTTTGAAATTCCCATAGCGTTAATTGGATATGCTGCTTTATCTGTAGATAGACATACAACTTTTTTAACACCTGCATGAATTGCTTCTTCAAGAACGTTATCAGTTCCAATTACATTAGTTTTAACTGCTTCAATTGGGAAAAACTCACATGAAGGAACTTGTTTAAGTGCCGCAGCATGGAACAAGTAATCTGCTCCTCTCATTGCATGTGTTAGTGTACTACGATCACGAACATCTCCGATATAAAATTTGAGACGGTCATCATTAAATTCTTTTCTCATGTCATCTTGTTTCTTTTCATCTCTAGAAACAATACGAATTTCTTTAACATCTTCTTTCAAAAATCTTCTTACAACGGCGTGTCCAAATGAACCCGTTCCACCAGTTACTACGAATACTGAATTTTCAAACATACAAATTTCCTCCTTGTATACTTAATTTATTTTGATTCTGTGTTAAATCCTTCTGTACTTTCTTTTTTAACCAATACAGTCGCCGTTCTTAGAATGAGTTTAATATCCATCCAAATACTGTAGTTTTCGATATACATTAAATCCATAATCAGTTTATCTTTAGGGGTTGTATTGTATTTTCCTTCGATTTGAGCTATACCCGTTAAACCAGCTTTAACTTTAAGTCGGTAACGGAATTGTGGTAAATCACTCTCATATTGATGAACATTTTCAAGCATCTCAGGACGCGGTCCTACCATACTCATATCACCTTTGATAATATTCAATATTTGAGGTAACTCATCCATTCGTGTTTTTCTTAATACCTTACCTACTGCAGTAATTCGATCATCATTTTCAGTTGAGGAATAGTTTTCAACATTTTCTTTCATCGTTCTGAACTTAAATACCTTGAAAACTTTACCGTTCTCAGTATAACGTTCCTGTCTGAAGAAAATCTTACCGCCATCGTTTAATTTGATTGCAATTCCTGCGATAATCCAAATCGGCGATGATAAAATCAATCCTAAAATAGAGCAAATCAGATCAAGAATTCGTTTAAAGAATTTCTGTTCAAATGATAGTCCTTTGGACTCCACAACAATCAGTGGAATATCATCATAAACAACTTGTTCACCAGCCAGCTCGACTACGTCAGTAATCTCAGGGGTAAAACTAATTGATATGCCGTTTTTGTAACAGAAATCTGTCAGGAATGAACGTTCTTCATTATGAATTCCTACACATACAACGCGATCAATATCACTAAAATTAAAACTGTTTATTTTTGAATAATCAATGACATCAACGACTCGGTATTGTAATTTGTAATTCGATAGATATCGATGTATTTTTCGTAAAGTATCATCATCTGATTCATAGGATTTTACGATTAAAACATGCTCCGCAGTATATAGCTTAAAGTAGAGCCAGTTCCCGACGTAAGCAGCGATTGAAATAATAATGACTTGCATAAGAATTACATACAACAGAATATCTAGTTGTTCGATTCTAAATGTTTGATTATTATGTGGATTTGTATTCATAACCATGAGTTGAATATAGGTTACAATATCCGTTAACACTACAGCAATCGTCGTTGAAAAGATAATTGGTTTACTCTTCTGCTTCCCTATTGAGAAATTTCCATAGACAAATACCATTAATACCAAAATGACTGCAAAGGTCATCGTTGTAATAACAGTTGTCCTTGATACATATTGAAGCCCAACGTTGTGTAATTCAAACATTTGGAAAAATACTGTGTAAAGTAAATAATACACAACGAGCTTGTATAAAAGAATTGTCAGACTTTTTAAATTATTTTTCATTTTTTAAAATCTCCAGTTAGTAAAAAAGACCGCTCAAAAATTAATATTTTGGCCTTCTATTATGATAGCATAAAACCCCTCTTTAATAAACAAAATATGGCATTAAAGAGAGGTTTATGAGAAAAATCACACGAAGTAATACATTTAAAAAAATCAGACTTCATCGATTTCTTTCTTCGTGAAATACTTTAAGAATGGTAGAAGTTCTTCAGGATTGTCTGAAGTTAGAATCGAACCTAGAATAATTACAAGTACTAAAATGAAATGTAAAGCATCAAAGTCACGAGTTAAAATTAATTGAAATAGGAAAGCCCATGCAGGATAGGAGATATTGAGTCCCATTGCACGACCCGCTCCAATCATACCAATTGCTTTGTAGTAGCAAAGATAAGAAATAGTTCCTACAACTCCAGCACCGATTAACAGCATCACAAGATTTCCGTTACCAAAGATTTGCATAACCCCCTCATACCCAAGGAATGGAACAATTATCAAACCATAAGTTAAACCTGATACCATTTGACGGATACCAAGAGCGATTTCTGCACTTACATCTTCTTTCAATGCAACGCCTACGATAACCGCTTCACTTCCCCATCCCACAACACAGCCTATTGCAGCCAGCAAACCAACTCCAAGGTTATCAATAACACCGATACCACTGATGCTCATCATGACAATTGCAGATACCGCGAGAATAACCCCAACAATTCCTTGTTTTGATAATTTTTCCTTGAATAGTAGGTATCCTAATATTAATCCGAAAATCGGGTAAACTGCAGATATACCCGCAGCCATTGACGAACCCAGGTACTTAATTGAAATAATATACGATCCCATTCCGATTGGGCCACCCAATAAGGCAGCACACGCAATAATCGCTCCCGACTTTGAAAACAACACTTTTGTAAAATCTTTAATTTTGCCTCTAACAGCAATTAAGACAAATAACAATACAAATGAAGCACTATCATGAATAAAGGTTGAATATAGTGAGCCATTATCTCCAAGTGACATAAAGATCACACTTGAAAGCACAACTCCAAGTAACACTGAATCCAAACCCCAGAAAACTCCTGATAAAAGTCCAACGATACTCCCGTTTTTAGTTTCCATTGATTTATCCCACCTTCGTTACTTTCACAAACTCATCATAGTATAGTTCTGACCATTTAAATTGATCAATACCGTATGTTCCATAAGTTTCTCCACGTGTTTCTTTGTACTGAGTCCACAATGCCCACAGTACCCCTACGAGCGAGCAGTATGCATATAACAACGCATTTTGATACTCATTAGGTTCCTCTTCAAGATACAATCTTAAAAGCTCATCAGTTTCATTTACAGGCAAATAAGAGAATAGCACAATCATCGCTAGGTCCAAGTATGGATCAGAAATTGCAGAGTATTCCCAATCAAGAAGATGATGTTTGTCATCTGACCACACAAAGTTAAGAACAATAGGATCTATGTGGCAAAAACATAGCTCGTTATGATTAGCATCGACATAATCTCTAATTTCTCGAATTTTGTCATAATGATCAAGTAATCCCGGATAATATTTTGCTTCATTACTCTCACAAAGATTAAAATAATATTCAATTCTTTCATTGACATCAAATTTATGTTCGACTTCAATATCCGATTCATGAAGCTTTCGAATTGTTCCAATCATCACTTCTATATCTTCTTCAGTGAATTGTTTTGCATTTTTTATATACTTAGCAATTTTGATTCCTTTCTTAGGATCAAAATATATGATTTCATCCGATATGTTTAAATGCTGAATTGCTTCATATGATTTAGCTTCAGCATATCTATCAATGAGGACATCAGTACCTTCTCCAGCCACACGGAAGACATAATCTGCATCCTTCACAGTGAATTTGAAGGAATCATTAGTCATACCAACTTTTAGCGGAGTAATACCGTGAATATCACTCAGTGAGCAATCTAACTCTTTACAGATAATATCTAAGAGCGGGTTTCTAGCATTTTTACAATAACTCGTATCAAATTCACGCAACTCCTCATAGCATTCAAACTCTAATACCGATTCACCAGCACTAAGATTGGAATATAAACGTAATTCATTCATAAATTTAATATAAACATCTTCCCAATACCACTGAGAAAATGATTCATCCTCGTATAAATCCACAATCTTTTCAGCCAAAACTTTTGTAAATGATTTCGAAAGAAATGCAGTACCATACATCGCTTCTTGATTCACAGCAGACTTAGAAACATTGTTTATCAGTCCGGTATCATCACATTCAATACCCCACTCTGAAACTTTTCCCTCAAAATACTTCGTCGCATACCAAGAATGATATTCATATTGATGAAATACATTATCCTCAATATAAATATCAGAAGGCGTTAAATAGGAGTTACCAAGTATTCCTTCTTTGTTTGCATAATATAAACTCGATATGTTATTTTTAGTTGCGAAATCTAAATTCTGAATAATTTTAACATCATATTTTTTTGCGAGATATTCGAATTGTTTCCCCATATATCCAACAATGATGTAAATGTTTTCAATACCTGCATCACGGAACTGAATAATTTGACGTTCAACCAAAGGAACATCATTCACCTCAATTAACCCTTTTGGTATGTAGTATGAATATGGTACAAAACGAGACCCCATACCTGCAGCCATTATGATTGCATTATCGACTTTGAAAGGCTTCATTTTAGCGAGCCCTTCCTCCGTCACAGATACAACACCTTTTGATTCTTCGATTAAATTTGAATTACTTAGTTCTTGAATAGCGGGAAATTCAAACTTACTTAAAAGATCATTCAACGTAAGAGCGTTATTTTCAATAATATCACGCAGAACTACAAAACTGTTCACCATAAATAAAATACCCCCTATGATTATTTAGCAATCTTTCTAGCTGTAAAAAAACATGGTTACCTAATGAATAATTATATCACAAGTACGCTTTTAAGCAATAACCATGTAATAATAACTATATATAATAGATAATGTAATACAGAAGGCGACTCACTTACAATGTTTTTGTCAAAAATTATTAGAAAGTGAACTATCGTCATTACTATTTTTGCACAATTAATTTAGAGCAAGAGTTTTACTTATTGGCAGCACAATGTTTCCATTACAAATATAAAAATCTCCACTACAAATTAATGTAGTGGAGCGGCGACTCAAAAAACCAATATTGGAGTTCACCTACACTCGATATTGGAGACACTCTAAAAGTTCCACGACAAGCCTATATTTTTCACCTTTTTGAGTTTCATTTATAAATTATTTTTTAAAGAAAGTTACTTGTAAGTATCAAATAGTATTTTCTCATTTTTTTATTACTCTCATGACTCAAAGAAAAGGAACTATCAATTTTTCCAATTTGTCATATCAAATTTATTAATGAAGACTTTCGACATTATTTAATTTCGATACCAAATCCTTCTGTGCTTTCTTTTTTAACTAGCACAGTCGCAGTTCTTAGAATGAGTTTAATATCCATCCAAACACTGTAGTTTTCGATATACATTAAATCCATAATCAGTTTATCTTTAGGGGTCGTATTGTATTTTCCTTCGATTTGAGCAATTCCTGTTAGTCCGGCCTTAACTTTTAATCTATATCGGAATTGTGGTAAATCACTTTCATATTCGTGAACATTCTCCAACATCTCTGGTCTTGGCCCTACCATACTCATATCACCTTTAATTATATTGAGAATTTGAGGCAATTCATCCATTCTCGTTTTTCTTAATACCTTGCCGACTGCAGTAATACGATCATCGTTTTCTGTCGATGAATAGTTCGCAACATTTTCTTTCATAGTTCTGAACTTAAATACCTTGAAAACTTTCCCGTTCTCAGTATATCGTTCCTGTCTAAAGAAAATCTTTCCGCCATCGTTTAATTTGATTGCGATTCCTGCGATGATCCAAATCGGCGATGATAGAATCAATCCAAAAATCGAACAAATTAGATCAAGAGTTCGTTTAAAGAATTTTTGCTCAAATGATAGCCCTTTGGATTCCACAACAATAAGAGGAATATCATCATAAACGACCTGTTCACCAGCAAGTTCAACCACATCAGTAACTTCAGGTGTGAAACTAATTGAAATTCCATTCTTGTAACAAAAATCTGTCAGGGATGAACGTTCTTCATTATGAATTCCTACGCATACAACACGATCAATATCACTAAAATTAAAACTGTTAATTCTCGAATAATCAATAACATCAACGACACGGTACTGTAATTTATAATTTGATAGATAACGATGTATTTTTCGCAAAGTATCGTCATCAGATCCATATGATTTTACGATTAAAACATGTTCCACAGTGTATAACTTAAAGTAGAGCCAGTTACCTACGTAAGCAGCAATTGTGATAACAACGACTTGCATCAGAATCACATACAACAAAATATCTAGTTGTTCGATTCTAAATGTTTGATTATTATGAGGATTTGTATTCATAATCATGAGTTGAATATAGGTTACAATATCCGTTAACACTACTGCGATCGAAGTTGAAAAAATAATTGGCTTACTCTTTTGCTTTCCGATTGAGAAATTTCCATACACAAACACCATTAATACCAAAATAACTGCAAATGTCATCGTTGTAATAACAGTTGTTCTTGATACATATTGAAGCCCAACGTTGTACAATTCAAACATTTGGAAAAATATTGTGTAAAGCAAATAATATACAACAAGCTTATATGTAAGAATTGTCAGACTTTTTAAATTTTTTTTCATTTTCACCTCACTAAATTCAATTCGAAAGAGGATATCAATCTAGACTCTCAAAAAAATAAATACTGATATCAAATATAACTTTTAATCCCTAACAACAAACGCTATAATACTTATTTAAAGGTTAAAACGACAACCTATCAACTACAAAAAACCTTACTTGGTAGATTAAAGACTAAAGGTTATCAATATACCACTTAATTGTGAGTTCAAGTCCGTCTTGAAAGGAGAATCGAGGGTTATAATTCAAGTCGGTTTTCGCTCTTGCAATTGAAGCATTAGAATGCTTTATATCACCTTCTCTATCAACCCCAAACGATACGGAAGTTTTTTTATTCATAGTGATGAATAAGGAGTCAATGAGCTCATTCAAGCTAACTCTTCCTCCAAATGCAATATTATATGCTTTACCATTTGCAATATCACCGCTGAAACACGACTTCAAATTCGCTTCTATGACATTGTCAATATAAGTGAAATCACGTGATTGATTTCCATCACCATTCACCTGAATAGGTTCATTCTGGAGAATCGCTTTAATAAATTTAGGAATTACAGCTGAATACTGTGAATTCGGATTTTGTTTTCTACCAAAAACATTAAAATATCTTAACCCTACAGTAGGGAGTTTATATATTCTCGAGTAGAATTCCCCATAGTATTCATCAATTTTCTTAGAAAGCGCATAAGGCGACAGTAAGTTTCCTTCTATGCCTTCTTTTTTTGGCAAATTTGGTTCGTCACCATAAACAGATGAGCTAGAAGCATACACTACTTTTTTTACTTTACTTAGTCGCGCTGCCTCAAATACACTTACAGTTCCAATAACGTTCTGCTCAGCATAAAAAACTGGCATAATCATACTTCTAGGCACGCTACCCCACGCAGCTTGGTGTAAAACATAGTCAATTCCAACCATTTTATCGGCCAGATTATTTGTATCACAAATATTCATTTCAACAAATTCAAAGTTAGGATTATCCATGTGTTCATGAATATTTTCTATCAATCCATTTGATAGATCATCAATTCCAATCACAATTTGGTTATGAGACAAAAGAAATTCGACAAGGTTTGATCCAATAAATCCAGCACAACCGGTTATTAGGAATTTAAACTGTTTTTCATTTAATTTTTTAATAATATTTTCCATTATAAGCTCCAGTATTTATATGATTTACTCAATTCATTTTTCACATTTTTAACATCAACAACAATAGCATCATCTTTGAGAAGCTTGCCATATTTTTCAGAAGACATTTCTACATATTCAGAGTGATTTACCGCAAGGATTACAACATCATAGCTAATACTTTCCGCAAACGGAAGGTTATTAACAACTTTGATCCCATAATGTGTCGCTACTTCATCTGCATCTGCAAGCGGATCAAATATATCAACATTTACTCCAAAATCATTAAGTTCCTTAACAATATCAATTACTCTGGTATTTCGGATATCTGCACAGTTCTCTTTAAAAGTGAATCCCAAAATTGCAACCTTGGAATCATAAAGAGATTTTTTGTCATTAATCATCATCTTAATGCTCTTTTGTGCTATATATTTACCCATGTCATCATTTACTGTCCTACCTGCAGTAATTATTTGAGATACATAACCTACTTGATTAGCTCTGTAAGTTAAGTAGTAGGGATCCACACCAATGCAGTGCCCTCCGACGAGACCCGGAGTGAAATTCAGGAAATTCCATTTTGTAGATGCCGCTTCTAGCACTTCACTAGTATTAATATTTAATTTATCGAAAATCATAGCTAACTCATTTACAAAAGCAATATTAATATCCCTTTGACTATTTTCAATTACTTTTGCAGCTTCAGCAACTTTGATTGATGTTGCCTTATAAATTCCAGCTTCTATAATTTCTCCATATATTTCGGATACTAAATTCAAGCTTTCAGAATTATCTGCACTTACAACTTTAACAATATTTTCCAATCTATGTAATTTATCACCAGGATTGATTCTTTCAGGAGAATACCCAATAGAAAAATCGTTAGGATAATTCAAATTAGAGTTTTGTTTGAGAATAGGAAGACATATATCCTCTGTCACTCCTGGATATACTGTAGATTCATACACTACTACAGAGTTTCTTTTTAGGTATGGTGCTACAATTTCGGTAGCAGAAATTACTAAATCTAAGTTTGGGGTTTTATCCTCGTTTATTGGAGTTGGAACTGCAACAACAAAAAAATGTACATCTTCCAATTCAGAAATACAATCAGTAAATAACATAGTTGAATTGATTATTTCGGTTCTTTAAAATCTGGTGTTGGTGAGATATTTATCTCATCAACACTTTTTTATTTTAGATAATAAAAAAAGACATAGATAAGTAAATCCTCTATACTAAAGTCACCACAACCAGAGAAAGGGATCCATCATCTATGTCCAATCAAAATAATACACGAATTTTACTTAATATTAAAGACAAATCCATACATTTTTCAGATGAAAGTGTTCAACAAGAAGTCATAAAAGGAGTTTTATCTCACGTTGTATACGCTACACACTCTCCGGATCATCCCGATTATTGCACAAAATGTGGTTGCATTAATCAAGATAACTCTATTATTAAAAACGGAACTAAGTCTGTCACAATTAAACTTCCAAAGTGTTCTAATTTCACAACCTACTTAAAACTTAAAAAACAACGCTATTACTGCAAGATGTGTTCGCATACATTTATCTCTCAAACAAACCTAGTTGATAAAAACTGCTCCATATCCAAGAACACCTATCATAAAGTACTTTTAGAAATTAAGACAAAACGTTCTGTTTGGGATATATCAAAGAGTAATAATATCTCTCACACTACCATTAACTCTTGGATCACAAATATCAATTCAAAGTTTATTCAACCTCACAATTCCTTGCCCAAGAACCTATCCTTCGATGAGTTTAAGTCAGTTAAAGAGGTTAAGGGTAAGATGTCATTTATTTTTACAGACGCTGATACAGGTAAGATACTGGATATCCTTACGCATCGTCATATTGGTTTCCTCAAGTCTTATTTCTTTTCATTCCCTCTTGAAGTTAGAAAACAAGTAGAGACTGTTTCTATGGATATGTTTAAAGGATATATCGACCTCGTAAAGTCCTGTTTCCCTAACGCTAAAATAATTACCGATAGATTCCATGTCGTTCAGCTTATTAATCGATCATTCAACTCTGTAAGGACGCAAGTTATGAAAGAGAATAAACAATACTACTCTAAATTGAAGAAGTATTGGAAACTCTTAATGATGACTCAAGATGATTTAGATGACAAAGAATATAAGCACTTTAAGTGTTTCCCTCATCTTATGACTGAACAACAGGTCGTCGATGAACTCTTGAGATCTTCAAAAGAACTCGAAGAGTGTTATTGGTTAATGCAGCGAATACGGCTCTCTATCAATAACAGGCAAATAGACTATTTCGAAGACTTAATATCCAAGAATTACAAACATCTACCCAAGACGATTCAAACCACAATCAATACATTCAACTATCATAAAACATCGATACTTAATGCACTTACTTATGAATACTCAAACGGAAAATTAGAAGGTACTAATAACTTAATAAAAGTAATTAAGAGAATTGCATTCGGGTATCGATCATTCACAAATTTTAGAGCGAGAGTTTTACTTATAAGCAACACAATGTTACCATTACAATTATAAAAAGCTCCACCACAAATTAATGTGATGGAGCCGTGACTCTAAATCAATATTGGAGTTCACCAACACTAGATTTTCAAGAGCCATAAATATCTCATCAACACCAAATTTTAAAGAACCACAAAAAATCTTATTGCGAATAAGCAACGGGATTACCTGTGGCACAAATTATAGATTAACAACCTATTTTTAACTTCAAACAATTAGAAGACTTGAATTGGATTTGGACAAATCTGCCCAAGTATGACTCTTCGATCACTGCCTGTTGCAGATGGAACATTACTTGCAACATTATTGAGTGTTTCATTACCTAGGATTGCGAATGCAACTGCTTCTTTTGCATCACTGGAGAATCCTAAATCTTCTTGTGTTACAACAGAATGATCTGGTAACATCTCCTTTAATTCCTTAATTAGGAGTGGATTATAAGCTCCTCCACCACCTAAAATGATTTGATCAATATCAAGTTTGTCAAAAACATACTTTTTATAAGCGTCTGCAATCGTAAAGGCAGTAAACTTAGTCAAGGTATAGATAACGTCATTAGGCTCCGTAAACCGCTTGCAAATGTCTGCTACAACATCTTCTCCGAACATCTCTCTTCCTGTTGACTTAGGTGGCAACAGTTTTAGATACGGATGATTGATTAATTCATCATATAGTTCAGGAATTAACTGTCCTTTAAAACCGTATTGAGCATCTTTATCATAAGGCTCATTATAGAAGTGTGCAGTTGCTGCATTCATCATCATATTTCCTGGACCGGTATCAAATGCTGTAACATCCTCAAGTCCACAATTTTTAGGAATAATTGTAACATTACCAATTCCACCAATGTTTTGAAGAAGTACGGATTCATCTTTACGAGAGTAAAGAATAAATTCTGTGTAAGGAACAAGTGGCGCACCATCGCCTCCTGCAATCATATCCATGGGTCTAAAGTTAAAAACTACTTGAGTATGGTGATCGTAAGCAATCTGTGATGGATCACCAATTTGTAGTGTTGAACGATAGAAAGGTTTTTCAGCCTTTGGCATGTGATAAATAGTTTGACCATGTGATGCAACAAAGTCCAATTCGCCTTTGAAGTCTGCTTTCGTTAATACTTTTTGAACTGCTTGACTCCAAATGTCACCCAACTCAAAATTAAGTGAACAAATAAGATCTACAGATGATGTTTCTGGATGACTTGCTTTTAAAATGCGTGATCTTAAATCATCAGAAATATCGAGAGATGTAAATTCAATTACTTCGCATTGAGTATCTGTACCAAATCCGTTTAATTTAACGAGTACTGCATCGACCCCATCGAGTGAGGTACCTGACATAAGACCTACTGCATATTTATCTTGCATGTTTTTTCTCCTATTTATTTTCGAGTGCTGCTGAGATACGTCCTTGATTGTTTTCAAGAAGTGTCATTGCTGCTTCTGCATCAAGATTCGCTTTTTCCATAACGATAGCTAGTTTTACATTATCTTTACTTAGTTTTTGTAATTCAGCTGCACGATCATATGAACAACCTGTAGCTTTGATAATGATTTGACGTGCACGTTCAACAAGTTTTTCATTTGTTGCTTTAACATCAACCATAAGGTTTCCGTAAATTTTACCCCATTTAATCATGATTCCTGTTGATAAAATATTAAGAACCATTTTTGTTGCTGAACCTGATTTCATACGTGTTGAACCTGTCACAACTTCTTGACCTACAACTGCTTCAATTGGGTAGTCAGCATAGTTGAAGAACTCACTGTTTTCAACACAAGCAAGTGAAATTGATTTTGCACCAATTTCTTTAGCATATTCTAATCCACCAATACAGTATGGTGTACGGCCTGATGCACCAATAGCACATACAACATCATTTTCATTGAAATTAATATTTTTAAGATCTCTAACTGCGTCTTCTTTACTGTCTTCTGCAGCTTCAACTGGGTGACGTAATGCTGTGTCTCCACCAGCAATAAGTCCAACAACAGCTTCTTCACCTACTCCAAATGTTGGGAGACATTCTGATGCGTCAAGAACTCCTAAACGTCCTGATGTACCTGCTCCAATGTAGACAAGACGTCCCCCATTAGAAACAGCTTCGTATGCAGCATCTACAGCAGCTGCAATTTGAGGTGTTGCTTTCTCAACAGCATCGATAACCGCTTGGTCTTCACGATTAATGAGTTGCACCATTTCAAGTGTGCTTAACTTATCGATATTCAATGTGTTTTGATTTTGTTGCTCAGTTCCAATCTTACTTAAATCTACTTTCATACTCTTTCCTCACTTTATATAATGACATTATAAAAGATTTGAAATAATATTTCAAATCTTTTAGTTAAATTATGAAATTATTGTGTTATCTCAGAGATTGAACAGACTGACGTGTTTTAACGAGTTTATCTCGCGTCTGTTCAATGTTATCTTTCGCTACTCCTAAATACAGTAAATCCGATACTGCAAACATTGAGAATCGTGATGCGATAGATCCAAGTCTAAGCTCAGACTCTTCTTGAGGAATATTCAAGATCATATCGGAATACTTCGTCAAGTCTGATCGCCCCACTTGTGTGATTGCAATCGTTTTTACACCTTGAGCTGACGCCATCTTTTGAGCAGTAACAACTTCTCGTGTCACACCAGAGTATGATATTGCAATCGCAACATCACGTTCATCTGCGAAAGATAATGCTGATATCTCAAGGTGAGCATCTGTAAAGTATCGAGCCTCTACATCAATTCGAATTAATTTTTGATACAAGTCCTCACAGACCACTCCTGATCCACCCACTCCAAAGAGATAAACACGACGCGCTTTCTTTAAGGCATCGATTGCTTCTTCAAGAATCGGTACATTAATTAATTTATAAGTGTTCGTGAATGTTCGATGATTTGAATACAATGCTTTACGAATCATTGTCTCTGAAGAATCATCCTCTTTTATGAGCTTATCAATGGACTCGTCATCATCGTATTGATCTTTAGCAAGTTCAACCTTCAAATGTGTAAATCCTTTATATCCAATTTTCTTAGAAAAGCGAACAACAGCCGCTGCGGAAGAATCAACTTCTTTGGCAAATCTTTGCGAAGAAAAATTAATAACTTCATCTTTATTGTTTAAGATGTATTCAGCTATTTTCTTCTCTGTTTCTGTATAAGTATGCATATTTTTTTTAATACGATAAATACAGCTCATAACGCATCCTCCTTAGTTGTTATTTTCTTGTTGGAATAGTTCTAAATCATATTTCTTAAAGAACGGGAAATAAACTAAAAATGAGATTAAGATTAGTAAGAATGAAAGTCCGACTGCACGAATATCTCCAAGTGTCGATATAAAGATACCGATTGGAACAGGTAACACCCATGGTGCTACAATAGAAGGTATCGTAACATATCCTGAATAAAACGCAATGTATCCAAGCGCTGCACATGCGATTGGCGCAAGGAAGAACGGAAGTCTGAAGTGTTTGTTATCAACAATTGGTACACCAAAGATAATATTTTCATTGATATTGAACCAATTGGACACAATCGCTTCTTTTCCAAGTTCTTTCATATGTTTACTCTTCGAGAAGTATCGCATTGCAAGTGAGAGTCCAAGAGTACATCCTGACCCTCCTAGCCATACAATCCATTGGAAGAATGTTTCTGAACCAATATAGATCGCAGGTTGTTTAATAATAACTTGGAAACCATTAACAACCATCATAAAGAGCCAAAATGGTCTTAATAATGTTCCAATGACACCCACACCATGAATTCCAAGTACCCAGAAAGAACAGATAAGAAGAATTGTTGCAATTACCGCAACAGGTGTATTAAGTAAGTCAGTCACAAACATAAATGCATGTGGTATCACATACATCCAATCTCTTAAGACATATGTCATCACAAATGCTACAGAAAAGACAATTACTAATGGGAATATACGATTCCAGTAATCCACTACTGCTTGTGGCAAACGCTTTGATTTAGCTTTAAACTGATTTAATCCTTCCAAAAGAGCATGGAAGAATACTGCTAAAATACAAGCAACAAATGGATAAACGGTTCCATATCCATTCGGAATATAGTTAGGTGCAAAAAGTGCCACTAAGAATACTGTTGCATAACGGAAGTGATCGGTAACACCCTCTTCTGTTAATTCAGAAGAAATTACATATGCGAATATTAACGCAAGTAGTAAACAATAATATTGGTAAACTGAAGCGAAGAAAATACGCAATTCTTCACTAACTGTACCGTACTGATCAAATTGATAAAACACAAAAATAAAAAAAGCTAATGCAATATTAATATACGCAGCTTTATTAATGGCTGACTTAATTGCATTCAAATAACGGTTTGTTTGAACCGCCGAAACAATTTTTTCTAACATTTTAATACCTCACATCCAAGTACATCATACTTTATTTTAAAAAAAGAAGGAATAGCTTCCCTCTTTTATTTAATTGGAATAAACTTAATTTTCGTATCACGATCAATGTAATCGACCAATTCTACGTAATCAGGATGAATAAATCCTAAAACATTGGTACGAGCATCCATTGGGAAGTCTTTTTTAGTGATTTGAATTTCACCACTATAACGACCCGATAGTTTGTTTTCCATTGTAATCGCACCGCGTACACGGTATGAGTTATCAATCACATCAATGTTTGGTACACGAGGTGATAGGACACGAATTACGTTTTCTGATAAATCTTTACGAACAGTATGTTCTTTTTCGTACATATCCTGTGCATTTTCATTAAAATGAGCAGGAATGGTCATAGTACGATCTTTCATATAGCTTTCAATATTTTGCAATGTTGATTCATGTGCTAATGAGTCACCGATTAAAATATCAGCAATACCACATTCATGAATTAATTCGACAGCAGCAACATACGGATTCTTTTGACGATGTTGTTCTACTGTTGGAAGTCCTTCGTAAAGTGGGAATCGTTTTAGACGATCTCCAGGCACAAATGCCATAATTTTAATATCATGTTTAATAAATACTTTGTTAATCTTTTTAAAGTAATCTAAAGACAATCCAGTTTCAGTTTTTGGATAGAAATTATGAAGCACTGATATGTGAGTGAAATCGACACCGGCTGCTTTGGCATCGAGAATATATTGTTCATTCACAACACTAGCATTTAACATCAATTCAAAATCTTGAAGTAGTGTTTTAACAATTTCAAAATCATCAAAACCGTAATCAAGACGAAGTGCTGTAAATCCTAATTCTTTAAGTGCCTTATAATCATTCGCTTCAACCCCTAATTTTTCAAAGGTTGCAGGAGAAATATCAGGAACTAACTCAAGTCCTAATTCCTTTGTTGTTTTTAAGAACTCAGGTAATTGTTTATCGAGTTGTGATAGATCTTCTTCTGGAATATGAAGCGAAGTAAACAAATACTTCGCTCCTATTTCAGATGCTCTCTTTAGGTACTCATAATCTAAATCTTGGAAATAGCTTGAGATTCCTAACATAGATTATTTTTGTTCTTCAGCTTCCGCAGCAGCAATTTCCATAAGATCGTTCTTTTCGATTGCTTTAACGAATGGGTAGAATACAAAGTACATAAATACCCATGCAAGTAATACGTATGCTAGAGCTGCAAAGCTACCGTTTGTAGCTAAGAATGTTTTGATTGGAGCTGGTGTGATCCATGAGATCATTAATGCAGGTACTGGCAACCAACCGATTGTTGTTAATACAATTGCAACGATTGCTAAGAATACATAACTTAAGATGAATGGAATCATCATTAATGGGTTTAGCATGATTGGAAGACCAAAGATTAGTGGCTCACCAATGTTAAATAGTGATGCAGCAATTGATAATTGACCAAGTTTTTTCAAACGTGGTGATTTGGAAGTAATTAATGACAATGCTAATGGGAATAAACCAATCCAAATGTAGTTGTCAATCCATACTGAAGAAAATTTGTATGGTAGTGGTTGGATTCCAGCTTGGAATGCTGCCAAGTTTTCGTTAGCCATTTGTCCCCAGAATGTACCAGCAACAGAGTTAACGATATTTGAACCGTGGATACCCACTGCCCATAGAATACGGTTTAAGAATGTTGTAACGATAACAACAATTGGGCTATCTCCAACTTGTACAAGTGGTGTAAAGATTCCTGCGATCATTTCTGGAATGTTCATGTGGAGAACATGTCCGAAAATCCACCAGAATAAGATTACAAAGAAGCTAGGAATTAAAGCAACGAATGATTGAGATACCATTGGTGGAACACCTTCTGGCATTTTGATAACCATTTTCTTGTTAACTACGAAACGGTAAATTTCAACAGTAACAATAGCAATAATTAAGGCAGCAAATACCCCGATTGCTCCTAAGTACAATGTCGGAACACCTGTGAATGAACCAGGTTTGTCTGATCCTTCAACGATTGTTTTTACAGTTTGTGCTGGGTTAAGTAATAAGAATGATGCTACAGCTAAGATCATAGGTTGAACAATATCGTGGTTCTCCCCTTTTTGCTTGTTGTAGTATTCTACTAATCCATAAGATGCAGTAATAACAGTATATAATGCGATAAATCCTGTACCAACGCCTGATGCTGCAGCGATTGTCCATCGGAAATCTCCAAGGAAATCAGTCCAACCTGGAATTGGGAATGATGCAACTAATAAAAATACAGAACCAATAACTAATAAACTCATGATTCCAAGTCCAGTACGTTGCATTACTTGGACATATTTTAATTGAGAAAACTTAATCAATGGTGGTGCAATTTTCTCTTCAATAAAGCGTGTTAAACTCTCCATTTTAAACTCCCTTTCTGCACTGTTAGTGCTTACAGTGGATATGATAGACCATTAAGAAATAAATTTCAAGTAAATTAGCATATTTTTGGAATATTATTTCAAAGATTGTATATTTCGTTGCTTTCCCAACTGAATTTTGCTAGAATATTTTCGTAGAAAGAGGTGCACCCTATGATTATTGTAAACAGCCCTATTATGCAAAAACAAATTCAAACTATCGTTGAAGGTCTTGATAACCCAAAAGCAACTTTCGTTAAAAAAGACGGTATTAAGCTCTATTTCGAAGTTGAAATGGAAGATAAAGAAGAAGCTTGCAAGCTTATTAAAGCAGCAATCAAAAAAGATCCAATGGCAGGCGCAATCATGTTCACAGTTAAACCTGGCGAATACGTATAATAGCTATAAAACATTAAAAGAGGTTGCTTATTTATGAAGCAACCTCTTTTTTATGCGTTTCTTTTTTGTGAGAATTCTTTTAAATAGTACAAACTTATAGGAATTACAATGTATCCAAATACCATTGCAGTAATCGCTTTATAGTTTAAAACTGTTGTTCCTAAAGCGGTAGTTTCCGAAAATTGACCTGCCCAATCGAACTTAACTAATAAGAAAATTGTCAGTATTATTGAAATTATCGGTAAAACAACATCGGTAATTTTATTTTTATGTGCATCTAAGATTGGTTCTTTTGATTTCCCTCTATAAAAGTAAATAACTGCTAGAGGAACCATAACAAACTGAACGAATCGCGAAATGGAACTGATAACCATAATACTTCCCATTTTATAATCAAAGGATATTGGGACTACAATCGCAACAATTGCAGTAAGTAAGAAGGCTCTAAGCGGAAAGTCATGACCCGTTCGTTTATCAAAAAACTTAGATAATTGACCTTCTTTTGCCATTGATTCTAAAACTCGCGGTGTGTGAAATGAGGCCGCTACATTTATACCAAACATCGAAACAAGTGCTCCTATAATGATTAATCCTTTAATAAAGGGATTATCAAAGACAGCCGCCAGTATAACAACTTCTTTTGATGTTGCAAGCGCTACTGGATTCACCATCATCGCGATACCAACAATCGCAATATAGAAGAAAGCAATGATAATAATTCCCACAGGAATTGCTCGAGGTAAATTAACTTCTGGCTTCTCCATATCTTGAGAACCACTCGCGATACTTTCAAATCCGGTAAATGCATAAAATGCAGCGAGCATACTCATAACAAATACAGACACTGTCATGGGGGCACAACTAGGGATCCATCACTACCTGTTACTGTGGCTATTTCACTGAAATGATTTTCACCTGTTTTAAGCACGATCACAATACCAGCGATGATTGTTATTGAGAGTGCAAGAAGCTTCCCGATTGTCGAAAGGTTGCTGATAACCGTTAAGATTCTCGTACCCCACATGTTTATAAATAACAGAATTAGCATAAGAATCAAAAAGCCAATTGTAATTGCAGAGTTAGTCGGTTCAATTTTGAAAATATTCAAGCTCGTTCTAACAACAGCTGTGGCCATGACACCCCATGCTATACTTGCTGAAACAAAACGTGTAATACCAATATAGAACCCAGTCTTTTCTCCGAAGGCAGCTTTTGTATATGCGTAAGCAGCTCCACCCTTCACAACATACTTCGATGCAGAAGCAAATGAAATGGCAAGCACAGATGCAAAGATGGCAGCGCAGAGATAGACTATGGGTGTAAGCGTCCCTGCTTGTTTCACAACATCAGTCGGAGAAATGAAAATTCCCGACCCGATGATTGAATTAATCGTTAATAATACAATCGACCAATAACCCATTTTTTCATATTTTTTCATGTTATTACATCGCTTTCTTAATTATAAGCTTAAATATTTCGTTCATTTCTTCATTGTCTTTCAACATTTCTGGATGCCACTGAACCGCAACCAAGAATTGATCACCAGAATACTCAATTGATTCAATAACACCATCTAGAGCACGTGCTACCGCCTTAAATTCTGGCGCTACTTCTCTAACAACTTGATGATGAAATGAGTTAACGGTGTTCTCTTTTCCTAAAATCGGAGTTAACCACGAATCTTCTTCAATTACGATTCCATGAGTCGTAAGTGTTGGCGTTTGATTTTGATTATGTTTCAAGATTTCATTTTCTGAAACAACATATGAAAGATCCTGTTCAAGACTTCCACCATAAAATGTATTCATAATCTGAAGTCCTCGACAAACACCTAAAACAGGTAACTTCTTTTGTTTTGCAATTTCTAAGACTTTAAATTCAAATTCGTCGCGTACCGGTAGAATTTCTCCCAGTTTTTGACGCGGTTGTTGATTATATAATACAGGATTAACATCATATCCTCCAGAGAGAATGATGCCATCAACCATATCAAGTTGTGCCTCTAACACATCAATCTCAGTATTGAGTGGTAGCATCAGTGGTACTCCCCCATTACGAATAATCGCTTGAATGTAATCATCATTAACATAAGTCCGTTTATACCCCGCAAACGGTGCTTCATGCTCAAAAGTATAACTTGTTGTAACTCCAATAACCGGTTTTCTACTTTTCATATCTCCACTCCTTTTTACATATATCATATTATACCTCTAAACAGTCACAGAAATCTAAAAAGTGATTACACTAAAAAAGGGCTCTTGAAAATCTAGTGTTGGTGAACTCCAATATTGATTTAGAGTCACGGCTCCATCACATTAATTTGTGGTGGAGCTTTTTATAATTGTAATGGTAACATTGTGTTGCTTATAAGTAAAACTCTCGCTCTAAAATTTGTGAATGATCGATACCCGAATGCAATTCTCTTAATTACTTTTATTAAGTTATTAGTACCTTCTAATTTTCCGTTTGAGTATTCATAAGTAAGTGCATTAAGTATCGATGTTTTATGATAGTTGAATGTATTGATTGTGGTTTGAATCGTCTTGGGTAGATGTTTGTAATTCTTGGATATTAAGTCTTCGAAATAGTCTATTTGCCTGTTATTGATAGAGAGCCGTATTCGCTGCATTAACCAATAACACTCTTCGAGTTCTTTTGAAGATCTCAAGAGTTCATCGACGACCTGTTGTTCAGTCATAAGATGAGGGAAACACTTAAAGTGCTTATATTCTTTGTCATCTAAATCATCTTGAGTCATCATTAAGAGTTTCCAATACTTCTTCAATTTAGAGTAGTATTGTTTATTCTCTTTCATAACTTGCGTCCTTACAGAGTTGAATGATCGATTAATAAGCTGAACGACATGGAATCTATCGGTAATTATTTTAGCGTTAGGGAAACAGGACTTTACGAGGTCGATATATCCTTTAAACATATCCATAGAAACAGTCTCTACTTGTTTTCTAACTTCAAGAGGGAATGAAAAGAAATAAGACTTGAGGAAACCAATATGACGATGCGTAAGGATATCCAGTATCTTACCTGTATCAGCGTCTGTAAAAATAAATGACATCTTACCCTTAACCTCTTTAACTGACTTAAACTCATCGAAGGATAGGTTCTTGGGCAAGGAATTGTGAGGTTGAATAAACTTTGAATTGATATTTGTGATCCAAGAGTTAATGGTAGTGTGAGAGATATTATTACTCTTTGATATATCCCAAACAGAACGTTTTGTCTTAATTTCTAAAAGTACTTTATGATAGGTGTTCTTGGATATGGAGCAGTTTTTATCAACTAGGTTTGTTTGAGAGATAAATGTATGCGAACACATCTTGCAGTAATAGCGTTGTTTTTTAAGTTTTAAGTAGGTTGTGAAATTAGAACACTTTGGAAGTTTAATTGTGACAGACTTAGTTCCGTTTTTAATAATAGAGTTATCTTGATTAATGCAACCACATTTTGTGCAATAATCGGGATGATCCGGAGAGTGTGTAGCGTATACAACGTGAGATAAAACTCCTTTTATGACTTCTTGTTGAACACTTTCATCTGAAAAATGTATGGATTTGTCTTTAATATTAAGTAAAATTCGTGTATTATTTTGATTGGACATAGATGATGGATCCCTTTCTCTGGTTGTGGTGACTTTAGTATAGAGGATTTACTTATCTATGTCTTTTTTTATTATCTAAAATAAAAAAGTGTTGATGAGATAAATATCTCACCAACACCAGATTTTAAAGAACCTAAAAAAGAACTCCGGAGAGTTCTCTTTTTTTGACTAATTATCGTTATTTGATTTAATAACTTTGTTGTTTTCCATATCATGGATAAGTTTTGTAGCATTATTCACTGAATTGAAATCAGGCTCCATAACGTACAAGTTCCAACCTGGCATTGAGTAAGTTGTCTTACTGTAAGCCCCTGTACCCTTAAGTTGTGCTGTTTGCACATCCCATGATGCAGGATTATCTACCTGCATTTTAATCAATGTACGAAGTTCATTATCAGGCATACTTGTAATAATACTATCTGAAACAGAATCTAGGATTGAGTTAAAGTTAGTAATAATTGCAGGTGATGCCGCTTTGTTAATGATTCCTTTGATAAGTTCTTGTTGGTGACGTCCACGATCCGAATCTCCATTTGGCAATGTTTTTCGCTCGCGAACAAATCGAAGTGCCATAGGGCCATTCATATGATTCATTCCTTTTTGGTACGAATAACCTCCAACGCTAAAGGTATAAAATGAATTTACTTCAACTCCTCCTAGAGCGTCAACAATGCGTTCTACAGAACTAAAATTAACTTTCAAGTAGTAATCAATTTCAATATCAAGTAGGTTTTCTAGCGTATTGACTGATTCCATAGGTCCATAGATACCAGAGTGAGTCAGTTTGTCATATGCGCCTTTTGATGCAAGTTTCACGTGATAATCACGAGGAATACTAGTAAGCAACACTTGACGTTGACGTGGATTAACCGTCATGATCATATTCACATCTGAACGTGCTACCGTAGAGACGGGTCCATAAGTATCGATTCCTGTGATAAAAATCGAGAACGTTTCTTGTTTAACATTCACATCACGTTTCTTAACATTACTATCCTCGTCATATTGGACAGTTGCGATAACGCGTGTCTTTTGATCAAAGTCTTCGTGGGATTCTTTTATAAGGCCACGGTGTGCTTCGCTAAGCAGCATGACTTGACTTTTACCAGTGTAGAGACTATCAGCTAATTGATCATAAGTTTTATAATCAACCGTCTTAACATCTGTTTTAAATTCCTTTTTAATTAGTTCTTGAGCCTTCGCAATACCTTCTTTATCAAATCCGGTATTTGCAGCAAACTCTAAATTCTTAACGTCATCAAATTTTTTATAGCTACTATCTTCCATAACAATAACTGAAATCAAATGAACATCTTTGTCAGCGCCTGTGATTTTCTTTAGGAAACTGTTTCCGTCAAAGACGTATTTTGTACCTAAAATCATTGCGAGGCTCAGAATTAAACTTAAGATTTTTCCTGTATTAATGACACCATTTTTTTTGGATTTGAGAAGCATCAATCCTACTAGTAAAAGTAAGACAACAATTAATGCTACTACAATACCAAAGTATTTCATTGGAAGTAAGTTTAAACGGTAAAGTGCAAATGTAGTGAGAGCACTGATAAGAACTTGTAAACCAAAAATAAACTTAGCTCGAAATAGAAAGAATTCTTTATTTTTATTTTTCTTCATAATATCATCCTCAATTTCTAATTTTAAACCATTTCTGTTCGAATGTATAGATACCCCGAACATTCACAAAGACTCACACAAACTTATTGCTTATGAAATGTGCTATCCATATGAGTTCGTGAAATTCGTTCATAAAATAAACGTTTATCATGCGTAAAGATGGTAACTAAGAAATGAATACCCATAACAAGGTAATACACACCAAAGATTAATAGATAAATTAAAGCTTGAACACCATCAGTTAGATCAACTGTGAAAAATGATTGGTAGAGATAAGAAATAATTGGAATCGCTTGATATACGAGAACGTAAAATAACCCAGTACGCACAAGAATTTGCCATCCTCTTAGAGACTCCTTCTCTGAAATCACTTTAATTTTCACGAGTTTCATACCTAATGTTTGCCCAGACATTGCATAAAGAAGCATAAAGTAATAAATCATAAATAAGACAGCTTTCAAGACAAAGTCTGGAATCACTGTTACTTTAATTGCACGGAGTGCAACAATCAAAATGGATGCAATGATTTGAATAACCGTTGTATCAATAAGCAGTGCAACACCGCGACGAATATAGGATACATGTGTTGATTTCTCGAAAGATTCCAAATCCAAAGTAGCACGTTTTGGGAAGAAGAAGGTCATCATAGGGGCGATTGCAAAACCAATAACGCCCCCCAAGGTATTTAAAAACAGATCGTCAACATCAAAGAGTCGGTAGGGTCCTGGATAGTATCCATACAAGCCTGTTAACTGTGTCACTTCAAAGAATAATGAGAGTAGAAATGACAAGCATAGTGTCTTTTTAAATGACCAGTTGAAGTAGTATCGACCATAGATGCCAAACGGAATGACCATGATAATATTAAAAACAGGTTGTGTAAATACGCCTTGTACCAGACCAGCTTTAAGGGTACTCATATCTCCCCATACAAACTTCGTATGTTGCATAAAGTCACGAATAAAGCGACCGGGTTGAAGCTGCATCATGTCTCTCATTGTTGTATGTACCGTACTTCTATCAGGAAGCGGTAAGATAACAAGGAAGAATGCAGACATCAAGTAAAATATAAAAGTATAAATTATAAAAGAACGAAATTTAGATACTGAACCATATCTACGGTACTGATAAATCATAAATGGAATAAGAATTGCAAATGCTAGGAACGGAAATACAATCATTGCTGTTTTAATGGGTTGTAAATATATCCTCATAATTAATTCCTACTTATTTTTTTGATCGAGATATTCAGAATATGTTCCTAAGAAGTCTTTGAGCGTTCCATCTTCGCAGATTTCAACCACGCGATTTGCTGTTGTTTCCATAATTTGTTGATCATGTGACGCAAGGAGCAAGGTACCTGGGAAACGAATTAATGCATTATTCAGTGCAGTAATGGATTCCATGTCTAAGTGGTTTGTTGGTTCATCCATAATAAGTACATTACTTCCAAGTAACATCATCTTGGACATCATACAACGTACTTTCTCCCCTCCTGAGAGGACATTCACAGATTTTAGTGCGTCATCTCCCGAGAAGATCATTCGCCCTAAGAAACCACGTACAAATGTCTCATCTTTCTCATCGGAAAATTCCATCAACCAATCAACAATGCGATCTTCAACTTCAAATTCTTTATCAAACGCTTTATTGAAATAGCCGTATTCAACAGATGACCCCCAGTGAACTTCACCGGAGTCCATTGGAATTGTCTCTGTAATAACATCAAAGAACGTTGTAATGGCAGTTTCATCTGAACTTACAAATGCGATTTTGTCACCGTTTTTGATTGTTAATGAGATATTATCGAGAACTTTACGTCCTTCAATTTCTTTAGATACTGAGTCCATTGTAAACACAGATTGTCCCAAGCTACGTTTTGGCTTAAATTCAATAAACGGATAACGGCGTTTGGAAGGAACCATATCTTCAACACGAATTTTAGCAAGTGCTTGTTTACGTGATGTTGCTTGTTTCGACTTCGATGCATTCGCACTAAATCGCGCAATAAAATCTTGAAGCTCCTTAATTTTATCTTCTTTTTTCTTATTTTCATCTTTCATTTGTTTAAGAATTAATTGACTGGATTCATACCAGAAATCATAGTTCCCAACAAACATTTGAATCTTACCGTAATCAATATCAGCAATATGAGTACATGTTTTATTTAAAAAGTGACGGTCGTGAGAAACGATAATAACAACAGAATCTAGATTAATCACGAATTCCTCTAACCAACGGATTGCATCTGCATCTAAGTGGTTTGTAGGCTCATCCAATAATAAAACATCAGGATTTCCAAAAATTGCTTGTGCTAAAAGCACTTTAACTTTATCAGGTCCTGGTAGTGTTGACATGGGTGCTTCATGATACTTTGAATCAACCTTAAGTCCATTTAATAAGGTAAAGACTTCAGCTTCCGCATTCCAACCATCCATATCAGCAAACTTTTCTTCAAGTTCACCTGCACGAATTCCATCTTCTTCAGTGAAATCTGGTTTCATATAGATTTCATCTTTTTCTTTCATAACTTGGTATAACGCATCGTTACCCATAATAACTGTTTCTAACACAGTAAAATCATCATACGCAAAGTGATCTTGTTTTAAAAACGAGAGTCTCTTTCCTGATTGAAGTGATACATGACCACTTGTTGGTTCTAATTCCTTACTTAAAAGTTTTAAAAATGTAGATTTTCCAGCTCCATTAGCTCCAATTACTCCATAACAGTTTCCCTCATGAAATGTAATTGAAACATCTTCAAACAGAGCCTTTCCATCAAACATTAGCGATAAATTATTTGTACTTAACACAGACATTCTCCTTAGCATTAATCCGTATAATTATAACATTTCTAATTATCAAAAACTACTTACCCACCAAGTTTCATTAAAATGACATCTGTGTCAATTAGTTTTTGATATAATAATAGAAGAATCAATTGAGGTGAATGGAATGAAATCAGAAATAATATGTATTGGTACTGAATTACTTATGGGACAAACCTTAAACACAAATGTTCAATTTTTATCTCAAAAACTAGCGGAATTAGGCATGGATTGTTATTACCAAAGTGTTGTTGGTGATAACTCACAACGTTTAAACGACGCATTATCATTAGCATTATCACGGAGTGAACTTATCATTACAACAGGTGGCCTCGGCCCTACTTTTGATGATATGACAAAAAATATCATGTCGGAAATATCAGGGATTCCTCTTGTTTATCACCAAGATAGCTTGGATAAAATTCTGAAATCGTATACCGATCGTAATTTACCCATGACTGATAACAATAAGAAACAAGCATTAGTTATTGAAGGTGCTCATGTTTTTAAAAATGAAACTGGGTCTGCTCCGGGATTTGCTTTCAAATGTCATCATAGTCTTGTTGTTGTTTTACCCGGTCCGCCCAAAGAAATGCAACCCATGGTAAATCATGAAGTTGTCCCCTATCTTGAACAATTTATGGATGCACGTTTGGTATCAGATTACCTCTATCTCTTCGGCATTGGAGAATCATCTGTAGAAGCATCACTTAGCGATGAGATACTCTATTCAAGCAATCCTAGTGTCGCTCCTTATGCATCCGTAGACCACGTCGTATTACGTGTTACTTCAAAAGCTAAAACGCTTGAGGAAGCTCAAGCATTAAATAAACCAATGGTTGCTTTACTATCAGATCAGTTCACAAATCACCTTTACAGCATCAATGAACCCAATATGGCACAGGTTCTTGTTGATCACTTAATAGAACGGTCTATTACCATAGCTACCGCTGAAAGTCTTACAGGTGGAAAGATTAGTGACCTTATCACATCCGTTGACGGAAGTTCCAAAGTATTTAAATTCGGAGCATGCACTTATGATTCAGCATTTAAAGAATCATTACTGGGTGTTTCTCACGATGAAATCGCGAAAAATACTCCCGTAACTGCTAAAGTTGCTACACAAATGGCATTAGGAATACAAAAATATGCTCAAACAGATATTGGTATTGGCATTACTGGTGTTGCAGGCCCTACTACTTACCGCGATGATAAACCTGTAGGCCTAGTGTACATTGCAGTCGCAATCAAGGATGATGTAACCGTTAAGGAATATCACCTGAGCCGCAATCTGAAAAACGAGCGTCAAAGTATCAAAAAACTTGCTGCACTCCACGCGTTAAAGGACACCTTAGATAGACTCTAATTAATATATACAAAAAACATGAGACTCCCATTGGAAGCCTCATGTTTTCTTTAGGTTTTATTTCTTATCTTCGTCAGATTTATTGCGTTTACGATTAATAAGAACAATGACAGCACCAACTGCTACAAGAGCAATCGCTCCGTAAATAATGCCATTATCGACACCTGTTGGCGGAATTACTTCTCCTCCGTCATCTTTTTTGTCTTCAACATATTCAAGATCAAAGATCCAGTGAAGTCCTCCCTCTTCAGTTACCTCTGTACGAGCTTTTGAAGTAAGTTTGTATCCCTTATACTCTTTACCTTTCACAGCATAGATTGATTTTGGATTCAACTCTGAGTAATCCTTATGACCTTCAAGTTTTGTAAGTCCTAATGTTTCTGATACAAGAATTGCATTATCTTCCATGAAGTCATAATCAACTTCTTTAAGAATATTTTTGCCTGACTTATTAATCACTTTAACATTCACTTCAGCTGTGCTTAATTTTACCGGTACATTTTCAGTATATTTAATGTTAAAGATCCAAGTAATACTTCCGTCAGCATTAAGAACTTTATCTTGAGACATCGTTGTAGTGTACCCTGCGTAATTCTTAGGAGTAACACTATATGTACGTTTTGTTTGTAATTCTTTATAACTATGTTGCGCTGTGTTATTCACAACATTGAGATTTTGTGTATCAATGATTTGATCATTTTCAAAGAAGTCATACGATACATTATCAAGTTTTAAGTTACCTGTGATATTTTCTACTTCGATATTCACTTCCGCTGCATCAAAGATAGTTGCTTCATCTACTTCTTCATATTCAAGATTAAATACCCAGTGAATTGATCCATCAGGATTTTCTTGTTTATCTGTTGTCATCGTTAATTTATAACGTTCGTAGAATTTAGGTTTCACGGAATATGTTTTATCTTCCATAAGATCCTTGTGATCACGACTGCCAACAGAATTAGTAAGTTTCAATGTTTCACTTGATACAAGATCTTGGTCAGAATAGAAATCATAAGCTACTTCTTTAAGAAGATTCTTACCACTATGATTAATAACCTTAACATTTACCTCTGCACTATCTGTGTATTGAGTTTGGTATGTAATCACGAAGTGATGACGAATACCTGTAGTATCTAATGTTTCTTCTGATGATTCAACCGTTACATGGTACCCTGCTTCTTCATTAGGAATTAACTTATAGGTAAATCCTGTCTCGAAAGTGGTGTAAGCCATTGTAGCAGATTGGTTAGCATCAATGGTTAATGTATCCGTAAATTCATCGACCATAGTGCCTGTAGCATCAAATTTTTGAATGGTGTAACTTGCTTCATTAAGCATGTTGAATTGACGTGGATTTACCACATTGACATCAACTTTTACTTCATCATAAATAATACGTTCATATTCCAAATCTACAGTATATGTTGTAAGTCCTGTACGGTCTTTAATACTTGATACACTGAATTTTGGAGCACGATATTGTTCATAGTGTTTTGGTTCAATAGTGTATGTGTAGTCACGTGAAAGTGCTTCTACCCAGTCGATTGAAGCAAGATTAAATCCAGCTTTCATAACATCGATAGTAAGTGGTACACGAGCAACTTCAGTATCACCATCTTTTGCAATAACATCTACATCAAATGTTGTACGTAATGGTACTAATGCAGGATCAATAACTTTAGTATTAATAACTAAACGGTCTTTTTGAACATTTGTATTGACACCAACATTACGTGTTTCTGCATTAACATGGAGTGTATCACCAAGGCGTACACGGTAAGCAAACGAGTCGTTTGCAAACCAGTCTTCACGGAATGCTTCTTCGAGTGATGTTGTAAAGTTTGCACGGACTGATTGACCACTTTCAAGTTCGATATCGCTATTCATGAGAACACGAACAGCTGTAACATCTTCAAAGGATAAACCACTGTCTGTAATTTCTTGAGCAGTTTTCCAAATGTCACTACCATTAGCTTCAAAGTCATTTTCAGTAAAGATATAATTTGGACTTTCAAATGCATATTGAACAGTATATTCTGAAGGATCAAATGTACGTGTAACACTGTTTAAGTTGTTATCAACAAGTAAAATTTCAAAATCACCGTCTCCCACAAGATTCATGGAAGCCAAGCTATCACGTTTTTCATCACGCAATACATATGTATCGTCGATGCGAGCAAGTCTATTTACAAGTGAGATGTCACTAACTTTGTGTGCTGAGTTTTTAACATCAAATTGCATTGTATAACGAACTTCACTTGCACTTGTTGGCACTTTAATTGTATATGGTCGTGAGTAACTTGTAGCAACATTTGAACTGTTTGTTTTATCTGTTACTTTTAAGGATGCTCCAATACCTAAACTGCCGAAGACATCAACTTGAGAACGGCTCTTAACAAGGTAAGATTCACCGACTAGATCACTACCAATGTGTGTGCGATCTCCATAATCAGGTTCAAATGAATAAGGTTGGAATCGTGCCCAGTTTCTAACTTTCGATTCAATGAATCGTTGGTTGAGTGGAATAAATTCTGCACCCGCTTCATAAGTTTCATATTTTGCTTCTTGTGTCGTTGAACGAACTGTAAATTCTTTGACGGTTCCTTTTGGAAGATCCTCTTTAACACGCCATACTAGAAGTCGTTTTTGAGAGTCTCCTACTACAAATGGTCCATCCACTTCTTCAAGATATGAAGGAAGTGTATTATCACGGTATCCTGCAAAGTAACTACCTACCGGAAGTTCTAATGTTACATAAGAACCTTTCACGATATCAGGAGTATCATCTGCATTTCCGTTACCAAAGTTTACTTTCCAAGCTACAACACTGCCCGGATTGATTGATTGTCCACTTTCGTAATTGATATATTCTTCTTGTTCTCCAGAAATTCGGATCCATTGGCTCTGTACATTTACAAATGGCACAATTGATTGTGCTACATTTCGAACTTCAGTAGAGTTGACATAACGAATCTTTGTATCAGGATTACTATCCCAGTTAGTGTCTGGTTGGTCATCATTTGTTTGTTTTGCTGCAGCTTCATATGATGATTGAGCACGAACAATCATTTCTTTCTCAGTATACATTGCAATTTTGTTAACTTGGTTTTCGAGATAAATATCTTGTTCATAGAAATCACTCAAGGCTGTTTCTTTATCAACAACCGTTGAATACTCTAAGACCCATTCATTCATATCACCAAATTTAGTAATACCTTCGATAGCAATGTGATGATCATCATCTTTTGGACGGTTCGTAAATTGAATACGATTGTATTCTTTACCTTCAATCGTCACAGTATCTGTAACATAATCAACGGGATGTTTTACTGCATCTGGATTCTTAGAATCATAAACAATTACATCTTTTGTAGTATCGATTGTTTCATACTTAGGTAACAAGTCTACAAGGTGTGTAGGTTCTAGCGTTACGAAAGACAAGTTTTGCATATGGATCTTGTAGGTACGTGTATTTGTATCGTTATTTCCTACATCATGTACATATGGATTAACTTTCTTCAAGACATTACCGTAGAGGATATTTTGATTCAATAGAATCGCTGATTGTGTTTTACCAATGATGAAACTCTTCGTTTCAGGATCATTGTCATCATATTGTTTAAACTCTTCAGGAATTTCATGTTTTGAAATTAATTGACCACTCTTTGATAAGAGTTCAGTTGCAGGTTGTGTATAGTAAACACCCGCAGTATTGACGCGTGATACAGATAGTTCTTCAGGTCCGAAGACTGTATTTGTTGTGTTAACTTTTGCATCAAATTCAACAATCAATTGAACGTGTTCACGGTTCTTTGTTGTTCCATCAACATTAAGTCCTGGAATTTCAAAACTGTCTTTGAATGCGACAAGAATTTTACGTGTTGTTGCATCATAAGTGACATCATAGAGTGATGGATCAACCACAGTTCTGTTTGCTTCAACATCCACGTAGCCTTCGTTTTCAGGAGTAACAACTGTATAAACTTTTAAAGTATCTTCTTTGAAGTCGATACTGTCTGGAACGAAGTCCATAACATTTTTAACTTTAACAATTCTATTTTCTCTTGATAAGTAGTTTGAAGCTGTGATTTTGTAACGAATTTCATCACCGTGAATCAATCCATTAATTTTCGCATCATTGAGAGGTTGTGCTGATTTAACAACTGAAACGTCCCCTGTCTTACCATAATCAGGACTTAATGCAAGTTCATTGCGACCAAAGAGAACATCAATTGGTGTTGTGGAATCTGCTGTTGGATAAGCCTTCGTTGTAAAACGGTTAACGATCTTACGGTTACTCAAGATTGTTGTATCAATATTTTCTTTAACTTTCACAGCATAAATTAATCGAAGTTCTTCACCTGGTTTAATAATACTATTTGGCATTTTCACAATAAAGTGATTGTGATCTTCGTTAACTTCAGCTGTGATTTGTGAAACA
Source organism: Erysipelothrix inopinata (assembly GCF_014396165.1). GTDB lineage: Bacteria > Bacillota_I > Bacilli_A > Erysipelotrichales > Erysipelotrichaceae > Erysipelothrix > Erysipelothrix inopinata. The sequence continues at coordinate 1,581,400 of NZ_CP060715.1, read as the reverse complement.
TCAACGCCTTCTGGAAGGTATTGTTCATTCTTGTCATTGACACCAACTACTAAGTGAAGCTTACTGTCAATATCATCATTCACAGGATATTTAGCTAAGACCTCAGGTCTTATTTCATCTGCGATTGGTGTATCGTAAGCAAGTTCAACATTATTAGTATAGGTATCTTCAATTGTTGGATTATACCATGTATGAACTGTGTCATTTTTTACAAGTAAAGTATAGATTAAATAATCATTTTCTACAGGAAGTTCTGCTGTTTTTGAACTTGATGCATTAACGACATCTTTATTAATGTTTCTGAACCAATCTCCAGGTTCACGGCGTGCACGCCAATATTCACCTGTGGCTACAGCATCAGGACCATCAAATGCAGTGTATCGGTTACCGATAGCTGTATCAGCAATATATGTGTCATTAACGTACATTGTATAGGTTAATTTTAAAGTTTCACTTGGTTGTAGCACGACTTCATCATCAAATTCAATTTTCATCAAATGATAAAGTGAGCTATCTACATTTGTATCAGATGTAATGGTGAAACCTGGTTGTGTTTCAAGACGTTGTGTCGGATCTTGAGGATTCCAGATGACGAGGTTTGCATCATTATCTTGTTGGAGATAAATCGGTTCAATATCTTTTGAAGAATTATCATTAAAGACTGAATGAGCACCATTGTATAGACTCATATTCTTTGTGTAGAAGTCTTCAATTGTTTTAATTTTAATTGGATCTGTCTTATCGTTTTCTATGTTGATAGTAAAACGAATAACGTCATTTCTTCTTTGGAAGCGATCATCGTTAAAGTTAAATCCTTCTTTTTTATCTTTGATGCTACCATCTTCGTCAATAAATTTACGGCTCTTGTAACTAAAGTAAGCATCTTTACTTGTATTGGTAAAGTTCTTATTCATATAGTTATAAGTCATTTCAGCATTGTTTGTAACCTTAGTGTTATCAAAAACAAGATCACGTGCAAGAATCGTGTATGTGAGACGTGGAGCTGTACTGATATATGCGCCAGACTCTACATTTTTATAAACATACTCAATTTTCTTAACCACCCGTTCATCCTTAGGATCACGAATTAAGCTTTCAGCTTTGTATCTTTCACCATTTGGATCTGCAAGTTCATTAAGGTCTTGAGCAGAATAACTCTTGCTTAGTGTATCTGTAGTACCTTCAAACGAAACAACAATATCAAGTGTTGTATTAGTGAATGGTACATTGTCTTTTTGTTTTAGAATCCCTGGTTTTAGATTATCAAAACGAATTTCATCAGTATTGAAACCAATTTGTTTTCCGTTTTCATCAACCTTGTTAGCATATTCTGTGAAACGAAGTTCTTTCAATGTGCCTTCTTGACGGTTTCTAAAGTTGGATCCTAATGTATATGTAATTAAATCATTATCATATCCTGATAATTTACTATAGTCAGTATTGGTTGTATCAACACCACCCAAACGAACAATTTTCTTTTCAAGTGTACTGTTAGTTTCTTCTCCAGTTTCAACTTGGTTTGTAAATGTAACGGAAGTTTTATAAGTATTTGGACTTGTTACTACAAGAGGATTAGACTCTGAGTATTCAGTAGTTTTTACTAATGGATAGATTGTAGCTTTAGAAGGTTCATGTGTAAGTTCAAGTGTTTTTGTATCTCCAGGATTTAAATTATATTGATTAACAATTTGATCTGGATTGATTGTTGCACCCTTAATGTAGAATGCACCTGTATTGTTTGTAAATTCTTGATTTGGATTTGAATTCGTAACTTCTGTTTTAATCGTAAAGCTTCGAATATTTCCATCAGAATCATAACTTACATTTGACAAGCGATCTGTAGCAACAGGCTGACGATTACTATCTAAAATATTTTCAATCTTAAATTTAATCATCGCTTTATTTGAGTCATCAACAGGTACAATCACACGGTTTTCATAAACAATCTTATTAGCGTATGCGCCGCCAGTTTTAGATGTTTGTGAACGAACGTATGTTGAATATGCAAACTCACTGATTGTTACATTTTTAGTTGTAAGTGATCCACCTGAAACAGAGTGAGAACTTGAAGGTTCTGTCCATTTGAATGAATCAGTTTTTGCTGTAATGACAGCTTTGTCTGATCCATTGATTGGTGACGCAACATTTTCTTTAATTTGGAAAGCATCAGCAACGACATCGACTTTTGATCCGTCAGCTGTGACACCAGTCGCAAAAGGAGTCAGTCTAAATTCAATATCACGTGATGATCCGGAAGCTAAAGGTTTCGTATTGGTAATCCAATAATAATCAAGAGCTGTTTCCTCTGGATCGGGTGTGGTTGGATTTAATTCTGAACCTCGTGTTACTTTAAACTCAACAAATTCTGCGTAATCAAGTTTTACGCCTTTTGGTAGTTTAACACGTAAACCGAGTTGACCATTTGCAACATTACTACCCAAACCAAACGTTAAGATAGCATTTGTTTTGTCACCGGTTACGACCGTAACATCTTTACTGCCTGTTGCACGATCAAATGTAAGTTGTAATGTATTCACAACAACATCTTCTGCATCAGCAGCCTCTTTTGGAGTTACTGGTTTATCTACTTTAGATTCTTCTTTGGATTTATCTGTGTCTTTCGACTTAGCTTCATCCTTAGAATCTTTTTTAGACTCATCAGCAAGCAAATCTTCTTTCTTACCGTCTTCAACTTGAGCAGTTACAGCATCTTTTGCTGTCTCTGCCTTTGTATCTGCATAAGAAAGCGGTGCCATTTGAACCATCATAAACACTGTCAAAAGCACCATTAAAAACTTCGAATGTCTCTTCTTAAACATACAAATTATCCTTTCTTTAAAATCTAATACACTTAAACTGTACCATTCATGTTTTTACAAACTAGTAATCAAGGTGAAAGTAGATGAAATTTTTATGAAAGTTATATCGCGTTTATTAATTTTTAACGATAATCGTTAATCCCCATATAAAATCTTAGCAATTCACGTTGTTACAGATAACAGACGTTACAGTTAGCGTTTTCATTTCGGCTTAAATAATAACACAACCAACGGTGGTTTTTTATCGTGATGTCACAAAAACGCCATTTGATGTCATGAAAATAACAATTGATGTCACAAAAATAAAACAGCACAAAAAAAACCTTGAGTGATAAACTCAAGGTTTTATATAAATTATTAATTATTTGTCATACCCATTTGGGTTGTTACTTTGCCAATTCCATGACATAGCACACATTTCTTCAAGGTTGTAATGAGCTTTCCAACCCAATTCTTTGAATGCTTTTTCAGTATCAGCATAGCAAATTGCAATATCACCAGGACGGCGATCACAAATTTCATAAGGAATTTCTTGGCCAGATACTTTTCTGAAAGTATTGATGATATCAAGCACTGAGGATCCGTTACCAGTTCCTAAGTTGTAGATTAAGACTTCATTTTCGTTCATTATTTTATTCATAGCAGCAACATGGCCCTTTGCCAAGTCAACAACATGAATGTAATCTCGAACTCCTGTTCCATCATATGTATCATAGTCATCACCAAATACAGAAACTTTCTCACGAATACCTGCCGCAACTTGTGCAACATAAGGAATTAAGTTGTTTGGAATTCCCTTTGGATCTTCACCGATAATTCCTGATTCATGAGCACCAATTGGATTAAAGTATCGTAAGATAACAACGCCCCAACTTGGATCCGAAATATAAATATCTTGTAGAATTTGTTCTAGCATTAACTTTGTTGAACCGTAAGGATTGGTTGTAGAAAGTGGGAAGTCCTCAGTAATAGGAACTGTTTTAGGAGAACCGTACACTGTAGCGGAAGAACTAAAAATAATTTTCTTAACATTGTGAGCACGCATGACATCACATAGAACAAGTGTTCCAGTAATATTGTTATGATAGTATTCAATTGGTTTTGCAACGGATTCACCTACTGCTTTGAATCCTGCAAAATGAATAACACCATCAATATCATGACGCGAGAAACAAGCATCTAATGCTTCACGATCTAAAATATTAAGTTTTTCAAAAATCACTTTTTTACCAGTAATCTTTTCGACACGTTCTAAAGACGTTTCGCTTGAATTCGATAGATCATCGACAACAACAACTTCGTGACCTTCGTTTAATAATTCGACACATGTGTGGCTGCCAATATATCCAGCACCACCTGTAACTAAAATTTTCATTGTATTCCTCCTGTATAACTCTATGATAAGTATAACTGATTTTTCAATCAACGTGTATCTTGGTTTGTACTTATGTAATCTTGTTATATTTCGTAATCAATAACATATGGATACTTATGAGAATCATAATAGCCATAAGAAAGTTCAATAATATTCCCTTTATGATCATATGAATATCGTTTTCGACATAGCAAGGTATCTGATTTAACTTCAAGTAAATTTTGAATTGCAATACCCACTGTTGCCACTGAGAACATATCTCTAAAGTGTTCAACTTCATATCCATTCATAGCAAGCCATTTGTACAAGGATTGTTTTTCAATGTCTTCAATTCCATTTTCTTCACCAATTGGGAGATAGTGTTGAAAATAGATATAAGGATGATCATCAAGAAAGTATACCCGTTCTAAGCAATATGCTTTATTTCCAAACGTTTCATGAAGCTCCTCATTAGATGATACATCGATTTCTTTAAATGATACATATTGTTTATCTAATTTGTGATCTTCTTCTAATATTGATGAAAATGAACGCGCTTTTGAAAGCTTATTAAAAAGACGGTTACTTAATACTGTGGTACCCTTACCACTTTTCTTTGCTAAATATCCTTCATTGACTAATATATCAATAGCATTACGAACGGTAATCTTGCTGACATCAAAGATTTGCTCCAATTCGTTTTCAGTAGGGATATACTCCCCTACCTCATATTTTCCTTCTAAAATATCTTTTTTAATTGAGTTAGCAACCTCAATATATAAGAGTGTTTTACGTCTCATAATAACCTCCATCTATCTCCTTTATTCTACATAACAATATAACAATATGCAACGAAATCATGAATACCACCACAATCACCACTATTTATTGCGTTTTACCCACGAATTCACATAGTTTTCGAACCAATAACTTGATATGATAATGAGGAAAGGGAGATCTTATGAAACGATATCGCTATTTTATATTATCAGGAGTCGCAGTTGTTTTTGGGATTCTGTTATTTATCGCATACCGATACTTTAACAAACCGACTGTTATTCTATTTAATGAAAACCCTGTTGTTGAGAAATATGACTACTTATCAAAAAGCCAAGTTGATACTTGGGTTGATTTTACACTCAGTAAATTTGAAGAAATCGACTACGAGATTCAATTTGCAAAAGATGAGCCTATGTCATGGGAGGACGCTGTTTCAAGTCAAAATGAAAAGCTGTCTCTAAAAAACAGTCGATCTAATCAATTACCTATCGACGATGATTTTACACTAATTATTAAACTAACACAAAAAAGCCAACATGCTCGTGTTTTAGTACCCGTTAAAGCTGAAGTCAGCAAATCCGCCTATATTGAGGTTTATCATTTCGATAAATTAATCGAAGAGAATGATTCTATTCGAATGGGCAGTGACTTCGATGCGGAGTTCAAATACCTCGGGTTAACGCCCTACTTTAGTGAAGAACCAAAACATGTAGATTGTTCCATTGATACAGAATTAAATATGAGCAATCCGGGAACTTACCCTGTTCAAATTTTCATCACTGAAGATCCAAATATTACTTTTAATTTCAGTGTTATTGTTCCCAAAAAAGAAGTTGAAGAGCCTGTTGTAAAAGATCCTGAAACCTCGACACAACCTGATAAGGAAAAGCCTGGTGTATCTGGAAACAACGGCGATGTCGTGGTTTCAGATGCGCATAGCCTTAGCGTTCTTGTAAATAAAACGCGACGTTTACCTGATGGTTTCGTACCAAAACTTCGCGAAGTCCCAAATCATTATGCGGTTGACCACGGCTACCGTGCCCACCCTGAAGCAGTTCAAGCTTTCATGGCCTTAGTCGATGCTTTAGAAAATGAAACGGGAAAAAGAGTTCTCGTAACCTCTTCATATCGACCTTATGAATCACAACAAAGAATTTTTGATCAATATGTTAGTGAAATTGGCTATGAAAAAACATTGCAACTCGCTTCACGTCCTGGTTTCTCAGAACATCAGACGGGCTTGAGCATTGATGTCACTGTTCCTGGTGGCAACATGTTTGATTTTGGTAATACCGAAGAATCAGTATGGCTTGCAAATAACGCTCACCGATTTGGCTTTATAATTCGTTATCCTAAAGGAAAAGAAAGCATCACTGGCTATCAATACGAACCTTGGCATATTCGATATCTAGGAAAAGGCCTTGCAACTAAGGTTCATGACTCCGGATTAACGTATGAAGAATATTGGAATAAATATCTTAAGTAAAAGAAAAGAGATGTTCGTGATGAACTGCTCCCTGTCAAGTAGACAGGTGAAATAAATAAAATACCCAAGATGATTTATCGCTTTACGATGAATCATCTTTTCTTATGCTACAGTCGCCTGCATTTGCTTTTCTCTAATGTTTGACCAATAAGCTTCAATTTTCTTGTTGGTTGGAATTGAATAACTTATAGGTGTCTCTGATCCTAATGCTTCAGTTCGAACCATCATTGGTGTTTTGTTTTTAAATCGTTTTTGAAGTCTCTTGTTGTTATAAAAATCAATATACGCATCAATTGCTTTCTTTAACTCGCTTTTAGTATTGAATTCATTAGGATAGTACATTTCTGATTTGATAGTTCCCCAGAATCCTTCCATAGGACCATTATCAATACAGTGTCCCACTCTAGACATACTTTGTATCATTCCTTGATCTTCTAGCTGTTTTCTAAATACCCTACTTGTATATTGGAATCCTCGGTCACTGTGAAATAAAGGCTTTGCCTCTGGATATCTCGTGATAGCTTTATGATAAGTATCAAACACAAGTTGATTATTGTTACGATCACTTATGTGGTACGCCACAATACTCAAATCATAAAGATCAATAATCGCACTGAGATACAGCTTCTTACCTGAACCTTTAATCTTAAATTCTGTGACATCTGTCAACCATTTTTCATTTGGTCTAGAAGCAAAGAAATTACGATTTAAAATATTTTCAGCTGTGATTTCAGGAGTGCTTCGTGAATACTTTTTAGACTTTTGACGAATCACTGATTTCACACCCAGCATCTTCATGAGTCTATGAATCCTCTTTGGGTTATAATGAACTCTATTAAGTTCATTAATCCAATCTGTCATTCGTCGATAACCTAAGATATGTCCAAACATTTCATCATAATCAAGAATGAGATTACAAAGCTCATGATTCTCAATTTCATTGCTTGTTTCAACACGGTGCGTCCATTTATAATAACTGCTTCTTGCGATTTTAAGTACCTTACACATCCATTGAATGCTCCAACCATGTTTATAATGAAGTTCTTGCACGGCAAGATACTTTACTTCTTGTTTTGCTTTGGAGAATATCGCCGCCCTTCTATTTCCTTCACTTTTTTTAATAGAATATTCTCACGTTCTTTCAGTTCAAGTTCTCTTTCGAGTTGTTTGATTTTACGTTCTAAACGTTCTTCATTACTGAGTTGATCTTCTTGTTTTCGTTTGCCACGTTTATCAAGAAGCCCTTCATATCCTATCTCGTTATATTTTTGAACCCACTGGTAAACTTGAGCATAGGAAAGACCATAGAGCTCGGCGGTTCCCTTATAATCGTAGTCATGTTCAATACAATGTGCGACAATTTCTTGACGTTCTTCAATCGTTGTTTTTCTACCTTTTGTCATATAGACTTCTCCTTTAGGATCGTAATCCTTTATGGTTTCAAGTCTATTATACTTGTTTATCCATCCACGCAAAACCTCATCGGAACTTATATCGTATTTGATAATAATATCTGCGAGAGAACCTAGTCCTTCAAGGTAATCTTGAATAGCAGATTCCTTAAGTTCTTTCGAATAACTTTTATTTCGAGGTTTATATGAGAATGCTTCAACACCGACGATTTGGTATTTTTTCACCCATCTACGCAATGTCCCAGGATTAATCGATAATTCTTGGGATATTTCCATTGCACCTTTTATGCCGTTCAAATATTCTTTAACTACTTGTTCTTTTATTTCCGCTGGATATTTATTCTTTCTACCCATAGAAAAAGCTCCTCCTTTTTGTAGTACCCGTTTTTATTTATTTCGGGTGTCTACTTTAAGGGGAGCTTATCATGATGGAACATCTCTTTTTTACATGTTTGATTCAATTAAATATAACAAAGCAAGTTGATGAATATCTCTAAGATTAAAACCCGTTTGATCTATAAACTTATCCAGTTTATGATTCAAAGTATTACGATGAATATATAACTTCCCTGCAGCAAGACTCACATTCCCCTGAGCTTGCCACATGACTTCAATGATTTCTTGCATTTCTTGATCATTTGCAAGACGGTAGGCCAACATTTTTGCAGTAGTTGAATCTTGAGTTAACTTACTTAAAAAATGTGGTGTATAAACCGATAAGTAATCAGTCAATGGCTGTTGGTGTTTAAAAAGGTTAAATAATGTTTTCTCTTCTTCATAGAGCGCATCCAAATGAATGCGTTGAAGTATTGGCGTTCCGAGAAAGATGGATGTTTTTGTATTAAAATCTGAATCGAGGGCATTAATTAAGCCGGATATCGATTCCTTATCAAGAACCTCATCACGAACAACAACAATTCCCGATTTATCGGAGATAAAGAAATCATCGACGACATCGATAAAACCCGATTCAAAAGTTTCTAACCATAATTGTTTATCAAAGTTTTTACCAACGACTTCAAAATGAATCAAACGGCATGATTCCACATCTGCTAGGTTAGTTGTATCTTGATGATTTATAAGCCGATTAAACCACGGCGAATTTGAATGTTCTTGCCGACCATACATAAGTTCTAACAAATCTCTTTCCGATTCTGATAAAACATCATTGGGGATCGCTATCGTATCAATACCATCCGTCAGTACTAAACAAGAATCTAATCCAACTTGCGATTTTTCGAGCATTGCTGTGGGATATACCTTTAAAAGATCAATTAATTTCATCACTTCAACTCCTTGCACATTTTTATTGTTCATGTTGACACTATCATAGCATAAGTTAAAACATTTATAATAGAGCTACAGATAAAAAGGAGCTTATTCATGGCAGATATTACATTAAAAGGGATTCATAAAAAATATGATAAAAACCCTAATTATTCCGTTACAGATTTTAACTTAGAAATTAAAGATAAAGAATTTATTGTATTTGTTGGACCATCAGGTTGTGGTAAATCAACAACACTTCGAATGATTGCTGGTTTGGAAGATATTTCTTCAGGAGAACTCTACATTGGAGATCGTCTTGTGAATGATGTTGAACCTAAAGACCGTGATATTGCGATGGTTTTCCAAAACTATGCATTATATCCTCATATGACAGTTTATGACAATATGGCTTTCGGTTTAAAAATTCGTAAAACACCTAAAGATGAAATTGATGCAGCTGTAAAGAATGCCGCTAAAATCTTAGGTCTTGAAACTTATTTAGAAAGAAAACCTGCAGCTCTTTCGGGTGGTGAACGTCAACGTGTTGCTTTAGGACGTGCGATTGTTCGTGATGCTAAAGTATTCCTTATGGACGAACCATTATCAAACCTTGATGCGAAACTTCGTGTCGCAATGCGTGCTGAAATTACAAAATTACACCAACGTTTGCAAACAACAACAATTTACGTTACCCATGACCAAACCGAAGCGATGACTATGGCTGACCGTATTGTTATCATGAAAGGTGGCTTTATCCAACAAGTTGGATCACCTAAAGAAGTCTACAACAACCCAGTAAACGTATTCGTAGCTGGTTTCATTGGTTCTCCTGCGATGAACTTCTTTAATGTCACACTTAATGATGGCTGTGTTATTTCAGATGGTTTCAAACTTTGTTTACCAGAAGGTAAATACAAAATGTTGAAAGATAAAGGTTATGAAGGTAAAGAACTTATTATGGGTATTCGTCCTGAAGATATTCGTGACGAACAACTTGTTCTTGATGCAAATCCTGAATCTATCATTAAACCTACAGTGACCGTTTCTGAATTACTTGGAGCTGAAACAATGCTCTATGCACTATCTGGCGAACAAGAACTGATTGCACGTGTTGGTGTTAATCAATCATACAAGCCAAATCAAGTTATCGAACTTGCATTAAACTTAAACAAAGCACACTTCTTTGATAAAGAAACAGAATTTGTCATCAAATAACAGAATGCAAAATAAAAGACGATTCCGAGGAATCGTCTTTTTATGTCGATGATAGCTTTGGTAATACATTGACACAATCTCTTGAGTGATATGATTGTGATTACAAAAGTTAGGAACCGTTCATACTTCTCGACGCACTCAAGAAGTAAAAATCGCTTTGGTAATCAAATGTTAGGGTATGAAATGCTTCTATCATCTTAATCATGTATTACATGACTATTATGTCTCAAGATTTAATCATCTAGTAAAAAGTGTCATTAAACACTTTTCTCATGTAATAAAAAACCGAATTTATTCGTTATCTCCAAAAATTCTTTGTTGATGTTCTCGAGCAGTCGGTGTATCTGCCAACCCACCTTCACCGGTTTCTCTAAATTTAGAAGGGAGTTCTGTACCGATTTTATGCATGGTAGCAATAACCTCATCAACTGGAATGAGAGATTGAATTCCAGCAAGGGCCATATCAGCAGAAACAAGTGCTTGAGATGCTCCTAAAGCATTCCTTTTAACGCAAGGTACTTCCACAAGACCCGCAACAGGATCACAAATTAAACCAAGCATATTTTTGATTGTCATTGCACAGGCATCGGCAGCCATTTGAGGTGTTCCGCCTAATACAGAAACAGTCGCTGCTGCAGCCATAGCACTCGCACTTCCTACTTCTGCTTGACATCCTCCCATTGCTCCTGAGATAGATGCATTATTTGCAATCACAAGCCCAAATCCACCCGCAATGAATAAAAATTCTATTTGTTGTTGGCGGGATAAATCATAACGCTCAATCAAAGCAGAAAGAACACCTGGCACTACCCCTGCACTTCCTGCTGTTGGCGTAGCACAAATTAAACCCATAGCAGCATTAACCTCGTTTGTTCCAATTGCGTTTTGTACAGCAGTCATGACAGTGGGTCCACAAATAGATTCATGATTATGAATATAATGATTTAATTTTTGAGCATCCATACCTGTAAGTCCAGTTTTGGATTTTACACCTTGACGTCCCCGTTCAATCGAACGTAGCATGACATCCAATTGCATACTCATTTTTTCAATTAGCATTTCACGTGAGTTTCCTGATTGCGCCATTTCACTCTCAATAATAACTTCAAACAAACTACTTGTTGATGCTTGTTCTACTAATTCTTTTACCGTTTTAAACATAGTCTCTCCTAATTTTGAATAAACATAACGTTTCGAACACTCTCAATAGCCCGTAAATCATCGAGTGATGTTGCCAGATGATCTTGATCAAGTTCAATCACCATATAAGCGTCTTTTCCAACTTCTTCACGATCCACTTTCATAGACCCTATATTGATATGAAGTTCACTAAGAATGGTAGCGACTTTCGCAATCATACCGGGTTTATCTTGATGGAATATCAGGATTGTTGGGTTACCACCAGCAATATCAACAGAGATATCATCAATCTTTGTAATTTTAGCACTCCCACCACCAATAGAAACTCCAGTTACAGTCATTTTACGATTGCCTTTACTCATTACGATTCTCGCTGTATTCGGATGATCTACTTTCTCTTCAAGAGGAATAAAACGAATGGTTATTCCGGCTTCTAAAGCAATCAGAAGTGATTCATGGAGCCGTTCGTCATCAGGACTCATTCCTAGAAGTCCTCCTGCAAGCGCAACATTGGTACCATGTCCTTGATAGGTTTTCGCAAACGATTCAAAGAGATAAACATTCACAACTTCGGGTTGGTCACCAAAAATAGCACGTGCCATTTTTCCAATTCGGCATGCTCCAGCAGTATGCGAAGAACTAGGACCTACCATAACAGGTCCAATGATATCAAATACTGATTTATAGTCTTTTGCCATAACTTATGCTTTCCTTTCCGATACAAGATTATCAAATGACTTTGTGAGAAATTGTTTGATTTCAGGTTCACTACCACTGTGCCCACTTGTTGGAGCAAAATACAATTCACACTGAGACATTTTTTGTTTTAATTCAAAGGCACCGCTGGGTCTACAATCAACATCATAGCGCCCATGGACAATGATTGTTGGGATATTTTTATACTTCTCTGCATTATCTAAGATATAGTTATCCGACTCAAAGAACATATGATTTGCGAAATAGTGACACTCCAATAAGCCAATACTAATATCGGTAGGTGTAATTTCTACTTCCATTTCTTGTTCAGGAACTAATTTAACAATCGCCCCTTCCCAATCCGCCCATTGCTTAGCATATTGTTTCACGACATCTTCAGATTTTGTTTTAAAAATATGGTAATACGATTGAATAAGATTATCTTTTTGTTCATTTGTAAAGTTTGCTTTAAATCGCTCATGAACTTCAGGATAAAAATAGGAAGCCCCTTCTTGATAAAGCCATGCTGTATCTTCATCTCTTCCTAAGAAAATACCGCGAAGGACCATTTGAGACACATGCTCAGGATATTTAATGGCATAAGCAAGCGCAAGTGTCGTGCCGTAGCTTCCTCCCGATAATGTGACCTGTTGAAGATTATAAAGTTTACGAATTCCTTCAATGTCTTCAACACTATGAAAAATTGTATTGTTTTCTAAAGTTGCGAAAGGTGTCGATTGACCACAACCACGTTGATCAAACGCAATCACAAACCACTCATCTAAATTAAAAATATCGAAACTGTTGGGTTGTATGTTCCCTCCCGGTCCACCATGTAAACAAATTACCGCAGGTTTCTCAGGATTACCTTTTGTATAAATTGCGAGTCGATGTCCATCTTGAGTTTCGTATACTTTGTCTATGCTAAGTTTATTTAGCATAGACACGCACCTCAGTCGGTTTGAAATCACGAATAAAAGTATAAATTTCATCAAGATTATCCGAGAATAGAATGGCATCGAGATCTTCTTGAGTCAAGAATCCTTCGTGAACCATGGTTTCAAACATTGTTTTTAGTGAATTATAATAACCATCAACATTATAGAGAATGCATGGATTTTGATGCTGTCCAATACGAGCCCATGAAATAACTTCTGATATTTCTTCAAGTGTACCGGGTCCACCAGGTAAAGCAATATATGCTTGGCTTAAATCAATCATTTTTTTCTTACGAATGTGCATGTCTTCAACAATCACAAGTTCCGTGAGATCTTCAAATGCAATTTCTTTATCAACAAGAAATTGTGGCATGACTCCAATAGCATTTTGACCTTGTTTTAATACTTCAGTAGCCAAAACACCCATCAACCCAACTTTACCACCACCGTATACCAAATCATAATTATGAGTTCCAAACCATTTACCAAGTTTAATTGCTGTTTCTTGATAAATATCTTTATTTCCTAAACTACCACCACAATATACTGCTATATTCATAAATGCCTCCCTAAACTGTACTTCTATTATATTCGATTTCTAATAGTATTAACATTAAAATTCGTGCTAACACTTAGGAAAAAATTGCGAAAAAGAAGTCCGAAGACTTCTTTAGTTTTATTACATTTTGGAAACTGTATTAATTCCAAGCTTATCAAGATTAAATTCAAGAATTCTTTGAGTTGCTTGAAGTAATCCTAACCAGGAATTCTTGGTTGTTTCATCTTCTTCTTTACTGATATTATTTTCAGTATAGAATTTTGCAAAGGAAACAGCAATTTGGTAAGTTGCTTCTGCAACCACGTTTGGTGCTTGATTTGCAAATGATGTAGCAAATACTTCTGGATTTCTAAGAAGTCTCAGTACAAGATTTCGATCATGTTCTCCAGAAATTTGCGTTACAGGAAGTGTTTTAGTAACATTCATTTTCTCTAAGACTGCACCAATACGTACATTGTTATAGAGAATATAGCTTCCTGTTTTTCCTTCGAATGACAAGAATTTATCGATATCAAAAACATAATCTGATGTAGGGTGGTTAATTAAGTCACCAAATTTTATCGCTGCAACACCAATGTTCAAGGCATCTTGCTCACTTGGATTTTCTTGAGTTGCTTTTAATTTATCAAAAGATGTTTGTTGAACCGAACCTAGAAGTGATGAAAGACTCATAATTCCACCATCACGTGTTTTAAATGGTTTTCCATCGGGACCGTTCATTGTACCAAATCCTAAGAATGAAAATTCCGCATCTGCATCTACTAAGTCAGCTTTACGGGCAACACGGAATACTTGTTCAAAGTGTAATCCTTGTCTTTTATCAACGATATACCAAATCTTATTTGGATGGAAATCTTGTTGTCTTTGTACAATTGTTGCGAGGTCAGTTGTAGCATAGATACTGGATCCGTCTTTTTTCTGAACAATCACTGGTGGCATTGGTTTTTTATCCTCATCCGTCACAACATCCACAACTAAAGCACCATCACTTTCGCGAAGAAGTTCTTTATCTTTAAGTGTGTCCATTAATCCTGGAATGTATGCATCTGCATCACTTTCGCCATACCAATATTCAAAATCAACACCTAGTTTTTCATAATCTTTACGAATATCCATTTTCGAAGTTTCGACAATAATATTCCATAATAATCGATATCCTGGATGACCATTTTGAAGTTGTGCTGTAATTTCACGTGCTTGAGCTAAATAAACTTCGTCCTCTTTGGATTTCGCACTTGCAGTCGGATATACCTCATACAATAACTCTGGTGTAATTGTAATGGTATCATCATGATCCGCATCAAAACCATCTTGGAAACAATCCCATTCTGGGTGTCTCAATTTGAGTTCAGTGATTACAAGACCTAATGGTAATCCCCAATCCCCTAAATGAACATCAGAGATAACATTATAGCCTACCGTACGAGCAATTCTCTTAATGGACTCACCGATGACTGCAGAACGTAAATGGCCTACGTGAAGTGGTTTCGCCACGTTAGGTCCACCGTAGTCCATCACAATGCTTTGACCCATACCACTTTGATCAATAGCAAGATGTGTATCATCCAACATTTCATGTAACATACCTACAAGATATTCATCAGTTACAGAAATATTAATAAACCCTGGAGGCGCAAAAACAACCTGATCAATAATCATGTTCTCTTCAAGAATTTTTATGACTTTCTCACAGACTTCTTTTGGATTTGTTTTAAACTGCTTTGCAATTGCAAAAGCATCATTAGACTGGAATTGGCATAAGTCTGGACGTTTTGATTCCGAGACAGTTCCGAATCCCTCATAACCTGCTGCTGCATAACTTGATGCAACTATTTTTTGTAATTCGCTTAATAATGACATACTTACCCACTCTCTTTACTTAGCTATTATACGTTAAAACCTTTAAAAATACACGCCTTAAGTGTAATATCTTAATCCACATTCACTCCGAAAGGCTTCATTATATTCCTTAACGGATATGAATTGAGAATCGTTTCGATCATTTACAAACAAAATAGAGAGACCCGAACTCTCCAGATCCAATTTGTAAGCATCACCAAGGAGTTGTTGCAAACTATTCACAATATGCGTCAATTGCTCAGTATCATTCAAATTATCTGAGAATCGAATGAAGGTATAAGCATTAATAAACATCGATTCATTAACTTCCCCTACGAGATTATCAGCATTATTGAACAACATCCACTTTGGATTTTCTGAAGGCATTTTTTTTAGTCCACCACGCCAGTTTTTTTCACTGAGATCATACACGTCATGACAGCACGAACACTTTCCATCTTCATAAGTGTAAGCAAAAAAATCAAGCTCTAATGTATCAATCCATTCCTCAGTAAAAATACGATATGTTTTTAAAGATTCAAACATTATTTCACCTCTTCACATATATTCTACCACGTATTATATAGCTGCGAAAATTTACCTCATTAATATAAATCAAAAAATCCACTTTATTCAAAGTCAAATTTACTTTAATCCTCGTTCACCTTATAATATAAGTAAGAATAGGTAGTGAGTTCGTATCAATAGAAAGGAGCCTCGTTATGAACAATAAAACTCATTTTACTATTAAATCTTTAGTTACAATTGCACTTTCAACTGTTATACTATCGTTTATCGATATTTATAGTCTTCTCAGTGAAAACGCAGCCATTCGACATATTATACCTCAGTTTCCAACGATTTCTATCGTTACGATTTTAAGAGAAATTATCATCAATTTCGTGTTTGTTGCATTTATCGTCATAATCATAAACAACTTTAAATCCAACAACTCTAAGTGACACTTCTATCTACCTAAAAATAGAACCTACAAGTATCCTAAGATTTGCTTGTAGGCTCTGTTTTTATCGTTTAGTGATATAGAAAGTTGAGATTATTAAAAATAAAGAGAATGATACTGCCCATATCCAATCTTTGGGTGCTACTTCAATCTTTGTATACTCACTTCGCTGTCCCTCTTCATCAAATCCTTTTGACCTCATCGCTAAAGTTATTTGATCTGAGTAAAGAATTGTTTTAATAAACAGTGGTGTCAGCACCTTTGATGAAAATCTCCAAGTCTTTTGTCCTCGAGCTTGAAATGATGCATAGTTCTTTTTTGCTTCATCTTTGATTAATGGCAAGAGATTAAAGGTTGCGAGAATTCCATATACGAAGACATTAGGAAGCTTCAATTGGTCTCTTAGAGAGTAAACAAACTCCAAATTGTCGGTCGTGCAAGAAAACAACATCCCCAAATTTGCAAAGAGTAATACCCTCGTTGCAATCATCAATGCGTAATCATAGTTCACAATGGCATGAGACTGAGTTACTACATCAGATGATTGTTGTGAGAAGAGCATGGCGGTCATGAAGACCCCCCCGCCGCAACGCAAACTGGAATATATATTTTCAAAATGCGTCTTAATAAAACGCCTGATATAAGAAGTAATACCACAAAGACACCACTCAGGATAAGATTGAGTTGATAAGAATTCGTAAAGGTTAAAATGATGCCCCAAACAAGAATTACGAGAAATTTTACCGTTGGATTAAGCTTTTTAAGATTCATGTTGGATTTCTCCAATCCTAATAACTCGGGTTGCATAATTATCAACAATCCAAGGATCATGACTTGTAAAGATCACCGTAGAGTGATTCTTACTACAATGTTGCGCAATCATGTTCATAATTACAATAGCACTGTTTCGATCTTGACCAAACGTCGGTTCATCCAAAACCATTATTGGTGCTTGCGTCACAAAGACAATTCCTAATGCTAAGCGACGTTGTTGCCCTTGACTCAAATTAAAAGGTGATTCGTCACGATGCTCCCACAAATTAAGTGATTTCAAACATTCCTTCGTTAAACTCTCATCAAAACAGGTTTTATAGATTTCATCATAAACACTTGCAAAAAGAAACTGGTCACGAGGGTTTTGAAAGAGATATCCCATCTTACCACGATACTTTTTAAGGTTGGCTGTATCTAACCAAACATTTCCATCATACTTCACAAGCTTCAAAAGAATACGTAGGAGTGATGATTTACCACTCCCACTGTCACCTACCAAAGCAACACATTCTCCAGAATTAATCGTGAAATTCGCATGACTTACGACAGCTCTATCGTTATACGATATGGATACATTCTCATAATTAAGTACAGCTTTTTCGCAATATTGAGGTGAAACATTGATGACAGATTCTACAACGTCATCATCTAATCCTTCACAGAGATTTCCATCTACAATTTTTAAATAAACGTCAATCATCGAATCGTAATAATGATGAAGATGATCAATCACAATCAATGTTATCTGTTTATGTTTACGATACGTGTTCAACAGCTCCAGAAGTTCTTGAGACGCACTTTGATCTAAACTTGCGAACGGTTCATCAAGAATTAAAATCGAAGTATCCATCAAGAAAGCACTTGCCAGAGCGATTCTTTGCTTTTCTCCACCTGATAAAGTCACTAATTTCTGGTGCTTTAAATGAGTGGCGTTGACGCTTTTTAAGACATCATCAATTAAACTATCCATGACCATGATATCAACATTTTTATTCTCGAGAACAAATATCAACTCTCGATAGACAGTATCCATACAAAATTGTAAGTCTGGATTTTGAAACATCACAGCAGATTGCCCCTTCAAAGTGACATCACCCTCAGAAGGTTCAAGAAGTCCGGATAAAATCATTCCCAGCGTACTTTTGCCGCATCCTGATTTTCCTGAAATATAATAAGTTTTTCCAACTTCGAAGTGGTAACTCATTTCATTCAAAACAGCACGATCCTTATATTTGTGTGAGACTGATTTTAAATCAATCATCTAATTTTCAGTTGCGATAGGATAACTTGATACCGCACCACTACGCTTTAAACCATCACCGATGCGTTTGACGATAAGTCCTGAGAAGATCATTGAAGATATGATACGAACAGCTAGCATTGCAAGCACATACCACCACGCTAAGCCACTATAAGAATTTCTGAAAAAACCCCATACGAAGCTAAATACTGCGCTAAGAATGGATGCGCTCATGAGGCTAGTCATATCAAATTTTTTATAACGGAACATGGCAAAGCCACACTCGGCTCCTAAACCTTGTATAAATCCTGAGA
This sequence comes from Erysipelothrix inopinata, assembly GCF_014396165.1. Classification (GTDB taxonomy): domain Bacteria; phylum Bacillota_I; class Bacilli_A; order Erysipelotrichales; family Erysipelotrichaceae; genus Erysipelothrix; species Erysipelothrix inopinata. Next base: position 1,562,604 of record NZ_CP060715.1, on the reverse strand, counting down.
CAAATACCATAGGTCCATAGAAATTACCCATCAATACTTCGATTAGTGCAGCTAACATTTCCGAGATAACTGCAACACCTGGTTTTCTCATAATATAAGCAGCAAGTGTTGAGGCCATAAACCAAACTCCAAATACAAGTTCATTAGCAAATGGTTCCAAACCGAATGGTGCAAGAATTGGTTTTAGAAACGAAGCAAAGTAGACAAACCCTAAGTAAACCACTGCAAATGTTACTGAAATCAACCCCACCATGACAACATCTTTTAATTTCCAATTCATTGTTATTTCTCCCCTTTATTTGACGGACTGTTGACCGAGACCGTAGTTTCGATTACAAAATGACTTAAATTCGCATCAGCATATTCTAAAATATCTTGATAGCAATGGAAGACATCATAAATACTTCCAGAAAGAATCGTGGAATAGTGCCTTTTTTCTGAGTATAATCCCTTTTCTTTAATCATATCAATCACATGATAAATATGATCCATATAATTACTCACCCCAAAAGTATAGAATGAAATTGTTGCTTCACACATCTGACTATCATTATCTGTACGCACCCACTCATTACGAGGTGTTACATCTTTCAGATAGTCAGCTTCAACATCTCCTGGACACCCTTTGGAATAAGTCATGCTTGCCGCCATATGAATATCTTCACGATATGCATTTGCAAATAACAACATTGACGTATTCACCAAGTCAATCATCTGTCCTCTCAGAAGTGTTCCTAACGAATCAGTTGCTCTCCATACAGAACTCATGTCTGTCTTGGCAAGCCCCCCTAATATTACATCCACAAAATCATCCGTCATTGGATGCAAGGCAATGCGACACCCTGTGATTTGTGTACTTCCTAAACCGCATTGTAAATCATTTGAACGTTCTATCATAAAAAAACTCCTTCCATTTCTGAAAGAAGCCCGTTGCGCACAAAAATATGGTGTACGAAATGGTACTCCTTTCGCTGGTACAAACCAGATCAAGTTATACGGGTTTAATCTCAGCCAGTTAAGGCACCCCGATACCGTTCGCCACTATCATAACGATTCCTTTCTTTAAAAGCAAGGAGATTGCGCTTTAAGAAGGTTTCCAACTAAATTATTAGTGTGTAAACCGATTATCACATCTCAAAACTCGCAAAATCGTAATGTAAGTATAATAAAACACAAAGACCTCAAAATTTAAAATCGAAGAGGCCTTTGTGTTTGGCTGTGCTTGAATCAGTATTGAATTTAAATCCCAAATTTCACCTTTGTAATACTGTCAGCTTTTTCTCTAACAGAATCAACATTATTAATTTTATAAATTTTATCATTAATGGTTATATAATCATCACCATTATAAATAATAACTTTTCCATTTTTCAGTACAATTTCAAAATAGTAGTAATGACCTACAGATTGGATATAATCGTCTTTATTTATATTATCCGCATCAATTGTATTAAGAAATGTCATAAACTCATCATAGTCATTTTCGTATAATTTTTTTCCAACATTCTCGTGAAGTAAAAAAACATTGACGAAAGATATTTCCTGATTATTTATTTCTTCTTTGAATGACTTGCTGGTGCCACATCCCGCTAAAAGTAGTAATACTAAAATTGCAATCAATCTCTTTTTCATTCTAAATCCTCCCGTCTATTTGCAATTAAAGAATTTCACCACAACTATATTAATTAATCTTTCTTAATCTAATTATATCATTATTTTGAAACTCATTTTTTTTAACATACACTTTTTTTTCGCCTTACCTTCATTTCTTAGTTTAAAGGTCATTTAAGTCCTGCCTCACTTAATATGTCATCATGAGCAACAATCTTATTATTACCTTGCCTGATATATTTTTCATATTCCTCGATTGCCTGTAAATCTAATAAATCTTCAATTTTCTCAATTGCTGATGTTTTTACGAATTCACTAAGTGTCATACCAAAAAATTCAGCATATGTTTTAATCATGTTTCTTTCTTCTTCTGTTGTTCTAACGCTGATTACACACATAGTGTCACTTCCTCTCAAACACATTACACTACAATTGTATGATACAAACAATTTATATACATGCATTATAATATCCACCTAATTAATTATAAAAATCGGTGGATTTTCCTTGTTGAACGCTCTTAGAAATAATCTTAATACCATAATTTTTAAAACCAAAAAAGCTTCTTTATCTATTTTGTTACCGTTGGTTGAATCCAAGGACGCGATTACATCATTATAAAAAAGATTTGACTCTCCCTCTAGAAGCTAAGTGCATGGCATCTACTCGAAGAATTGTTTGAATCATCTTATGGATATATTCTTGGTAGATTGGCCCTTTCCTTGAACTTTCCGATAACGAAAAAGAAACAGTAATTTCTTTGTTTTCTAACAGAACACCGTTGTTTTTACAGATGGTTTCGATTGTATTGAGTTGTTGTTTTTCTATTGGAATTTCATATACTTCCAACATGGAAACATAGTATCCTTCATCAGTTAGTATAATCCTGTCTTTCGTTAAAATTGCATAAAATTGAATGTAATCATTGGAACTATCTAGTAGTGGCACAGTTATTTCATAAAAGCTATCTCCACATAAATTAACAGTTGTTTCATTTTCAAGCCATTCATAATAAATGGCCATTAATTCTTTTGTTGTCATTATAATTACACGCCTCCAAGTCTCGTATGTTTATCATAACAAAACCTTACTCGCAATATGAGTAGGGTTACTATAAATATCATTATTAACTATCGATGGGTCACTTTCATGACACGAGCTTGTTGACTTCGTGTTTGGTCATCAATTCTAAGTTCAATATAACGGATCGTTTCTTGTATATCAGGAATAGTTTTATATTCGAGTGCATTAACGCGTCTACGTGTTAACTTTATCTCTTCTGAAAGCATGAAGCACTTTTTTTCGAGTGCTGCCATTTCCACAATGCGTGCAAAACTCTCCGAAGAATTTTCATGCATACGATCTAAATACCCATTTGTTAGAAGAACTGAAGCTTGTGATGCTTCTTTTTCTGAACTTTTAACTTCGTAAACAGGAATATCGATTCCCATAACTGATTCAAAGTGAACATCTACATGGGGGTTGGATTTACGATCTCCAAGTAGTTCGTTTAGTACTTGGTTATTGAGCTCAAGGCTGGCCATATTGTAATCCTTATTTAAAAGTTCAAATTCATGATCAACTTGTTTTCGTAATGCCATAGCATCTTCATAGCATTCCATAAAATTACGGATTAAAGAGTCTTGTTTTTCTTTTAAGAGCTTGTGGCCCTTTTGAGCAATCGCTAAACGATTTTCAAGATTCTTAAGTTCCATACGTGTTGGATTTACTTTTAGACGTGCCATCTTTACACCTCTTCGATATAGTAGGTTTCAAGATAGACATCACGTACACGTTTCAATTCTGACTTAGGAAGAATTGATAGTAATTCCCATCCAAGATCAAGGGAATCTGTAATATTGCGATTGGTGTAAAATCCTTGGCCAATAAATTCATCTTCAAATCGTCGTGCAAATTCTAAATATTTGCGGTCAATTTTAGAGAGTGACCCTTCGCCTAGGATACTTGCGAGCTCCGCAGTTTCACGTCCCCTTGCATATGAAGCAAAGAGTTGATTCATGACGTCAGCATGGTCTTCTCGTGTTTTTCCTTGTCCTATTCCTTTATCTTTTAATCGACTCAGGCTTGGAAGAACATCAACAGGCGGCAATGTATTTTGTTGATTTAAATCTCTCGACAAAATAATTTGACCTTCTGTAATATATCCTGTTAAGTCAGGAATTGGATGTGTTTTATCATCTTCTGGCATTGATAGAATAGGAATCATTGTAATAGATCCGTTATGGTTTTTTAATTTACCAGCACGTTCATACAATGTTGCGAGGTCTGTATACATGTATCCTGGATAGCCGCGACGTCCTGGGATTTCGCGTCTTGATGCTGAGATTTCGCGTAAAGACTCGGCATAATAGTTCATATCACTCATAACTAATACAACGTGCATATCTTTCTCAAACGCAAGATATTCTGCGGCAGTAATTGCCATTCGTGGTGCTAGGATACGCTCAATGGCAGGGTCATTGGCTAGGTTTACGAACATAACCGTACGATCAATTGCTCCCGTTCTTTGAAATTCATCTTCAAAGAATCGTGATTCTTCATAAGAAATACCCATGGCACAAAACACAACAGCGAAATCGACATCATCATCTAACACCTGAGCCTGACGAACAATTTGAGCGGCAAGTTCGTTATGTGGTAATCCTGCACCTGAGAAGATGGGTAGTTTTTGTCCAACGACAAGTGTGTTAAGAACATCGATTGACGATATACCTGTTTGTAGGAACTGGTTGGGATACTCTCTGAGTAAAGGATTCATGACTTTACCATTTACATCCATTTCAATATCACTCAACAATGTAGGCCCTTCATCACGGATATTACCTTTACCATCAAAGACACGTCCGAGCATGTTTTCTGAAACTTTAAGACTCATTGGTTTCCCTTTAAAATGGACTCTTGTTTCATCGGGTCTAACACCCATACTTGATTCATAAAGTTGAATGATTGCTTTGTCATCTTCAACTTCTAGAACACGACCAATACGACGGTCATTTTTATCAATTGTGATCTCGACATGTTCGTCAAATTGAACGTTTTCGACATTTTCTACAACGAGTAAGGGTCCAACTACTTCTTTGATATTTTTATATCCTTTCATAATTGACCTCCTTCTTTCAAGCTTTCGAATTCGATTCGAGCTTTATCAATAATTTCTAAAAGTGTCTCTGTTTGATCTTCGGAGCGGTATTTCATTCGTGATATATCATAGAGAATCTCCATATTAGTAATATCTGCAATGAAGACATTATCATGAATGAGATATTCTTTCGCAAGATTATTAAATTCTAAGATAACAGCAAGCATTAAGGCCTGCTTCTCATAAGACGTATACGTATCTTCTTCTTGGAAAGCATTTTGTTGTAGGAAGTCCTCACGAATCATACGTGCAACTTCAAGTTTTAAGATATCTTGGTCTGATAACGTGTCTTTACCTACTAGTTGCACGATTTCGAGAAGTTTCTTTTCTTCTTTTAATAATGTCATCGCTGCTTGTCGATTTTTATTAAAATGCTTATGAACATTTTGTTTTAAGTATCGTTCCGTTGCATTTTGGTAAAGAGAGTAACTTTCGAGCCAATCTATAGCTGGGAAATGACGCATATGCGCTAGTGATGCATCCAGTGCCCAGAATACTTTAACGATACGAAGTGTCGCTTGAGTCACGGGTTCGGATAAGTCCCCACCTGCGGGTGATACCGCACCAATCATCGTTACCGATCCTTGAACATCATTATATGTATCGACAACGCCTGCACGTTCATAAACTTCTGCAAGTCTTGAACTTAGGTATGCGGGATATCCTTCATCTCCTGGCATTTCTTCCAAACGACCACTCATCTCACGAAGTGCTTCTGCCCAACGCGACGTGGAGTCGGCCATTAACGAAACATCATAGCCCATATCTCTAAAATATTCCGCAATCGTCATTCCTGTATAAATAGATGCTTCACGTGCAGCAACTGGCATATTTGAGGTATTAGCAATAAGCACAGTTTTATCCATTAAAGGTTTTTGTGTGCGCGGATCTTCAAGTTCCGGAAATTCATTCAGAACATCAGTAATTTCATTTCCACGCTCACCACAACCAATATAAACAACAACATCTGAATTAGACCATTTTGCGAGTTGATGTTGAACCACAGTTTTACCAGAACCAAAGGGTCCTGGAACACACGCTGTTCCACCCTTAGCTACTGGAAAAAAAGTGTCAATGACACGTTGTCCTGTAACCAATGGTTCTGAAGGCATTTGCTTTCTTACGTAAGGTCTTGCTTTACGAATTGGCCAGTAAGACATCATTGGAATATCATGTCTTCCAGTTTCATTTTCAATTTCAATAACTGCTTCGGTGACATTTTTCATGCCTTCATGAATTGCGATAACAGTTCCACTCATATCATGAGGAACCATGATAAAGTGCTTTAAATCTCTTTCTATAACATAGCCCAAGTTCATTCCTGTAGATACTTTATCGCCTACTTTAACAAGACTTTTGAAATCCCATAGTTTTTCTTGATCTAAGGATTCGTAGTGAATTCCCCTAACTAGAAATTCACCCTGATTATCGGCATAGGTCTCAAGATTACGGCCAACACCATCAAGAATCTGCGAGAGTATTCCAGGACCTAATAAAATACTTAGTGGTCTGTATGTTGATACAACCGGTTCTCCCACTTGGATTCCTGAAGTTTCTTCATAAACTTGGATGGATGATTTATCACCACGAATTTCAATAATTTCTCCCAAGAGATTTTGATTCGAGACATAAACAGTATCAAAAAGTCTTGCTCCAGGGATGTCTTTAGCAACTACTAAAGGACCGGATACTTTTGTTATAATTCCAGTGTTCAAATTATTTCCTCCTTACTTTTGGAGCGTTCCAATAGCTTGTTCAATCGAAGAACTCAGTCTATCTTTGGCTTCTTTATGACGACCCAGTGTATCTGACAATAGTGTAATTGTAAAAAATGGGTCTTGATTGTAAGCATCGATCGATGCTTTATGATCACGATAGATTTCTTCATCTACCAAGACAATCACAATCTGTTCTTGCTTTAATTGTCGCAACAACGGTTGGATTGATTCATTTCGTTTAACTTTATGAATGGTTATTCCCATGCTTTCAAGAAGTGCATGGTGTTCATCGTAAGATAAGTATAATGTGTTATTCATAATACCTCCTGATGACAGGTTCTACTTCGATTGTCTTATAAGGACGCTTTAAATAGATCTGAAGATTTTTCAAAAGTAAATGGTACTGTAATGCTAATACAAATGTTGCGGAACTTGAGGCACGATCTCTTAGTTGATCATTGAAAAATTTGAATTTGGTTTCATCAATTTTTCTTTGAACATCAAATACTGTGATGTCATGCATCCACTCACGATACGGACTATGTAACAACAACATTTCCACATGTCCATAACGTTTATAAGCATCCTGAGGAATCAATCCTTCAATATTATCTTTAGGATTTCTTCCTTGCAGTACATTTAAAATTTGCATCATATCAACGCAAAGTTTTGCGTATTCCTGAGCAACCTCTAATTCATAGCTTTGCGAACAAATTTCTGTATAGTGGTCATCATAATCTTGAATTGCATCACACGAATCAATATCGATGAGTTTAATGAGAGACGCATCCATACCGTGTTCCATTAACATGTCTTGAAACGTTTCTTTACGATCTGCTATCAAATAATCTACGGCGTAGTTATTGATATCAAAATCTGTTTGCGCTTTTTGTATCTCTTGTTTTAAAGCAGCAATTTCTCGTTCTATTAAGACATTGAGCATGATGAAGTTAGTGGCCATAAACATCACCAAACAATAATTTATAAATTGATTCGGTTAAGACCTCACGTCTCATTTCAAAGAAATAACGATATTCTAAATTAATATCATAATGTTCATAGTTCAGGACAAACCCTTTTTCTATATTTGAATCTTCAATTACTTGATAAACTTGACCGTATTCTGACATACAAGTATCAAAGAGTGAAGGGTCCACTAGAATTCTTGGTTTTCCTTCTGGATTATGTTTCAGTACATTAGCCATCAAGGTCATTGTTTCTTGAGGTGTTAAAGTATAGAAGTAATGAATACATTCTTGAAACACCGTTTCGACATGATCATATTTTGAGTTTTCAAGATCTTCATGTGCTTTTCGCTCGTATCGCTTGATATCGCGTTTTTCAATTTGAGAAGCGCGAAGGTCAACGTTATTTTTCTTAGTTGCAACTCGTTTCTTTGCATCGTCAACCATATGATTGTAGATTATCTCTCCATCACGGTGTGCCTCTTCAAGTTTTTCTTGAAATTTTTGTTCGGCATCGACTTCAATGGATTTTAAGATTAAATCAAATCCAGTTGAATTCATTAGAATGTCACCGTACTTAAGATAATGATTGATGATACGAAAGCAAGAAGTGCATAGGTTTCAACCATAACTGCATAAATGATATTTTTTGTCATTTCATTTTCATTACGCGCAAGAAGATGTACCCCTGAAATCGCAACACGTGCTTGAGCTATCGCTGTAGGTCCCCCTACAATTGCCATCGGTAAACATCCCATTAAGATATAAAATCCTTCTTGAAGACCCATACCAACGTGTAAACGACTTAAAGTCATGATTGCGATAACAAAGCCATAAAGCCCTTGTGACGCAGGCATCATCTGTAGAAGTAAACTCTTACCAAACTTATCCGGTTCGTCCACGATAAGCCCTGTACAGGCTTCTCCGACCATCCCTACTCCTTTACCACTGTTGTATCCTGGGATTGCTACAACAAGAGCCATTCCTAAAACTGCGAAAACCAGACCACCATATTCTAAAAAATATTCCATGAATGTCATATTATAACTCCTTTTCTAATTTGATATATGTTGGATCTGCAACAAAATTCTTAAACGGCTTTCCGCCACCAATAAAGAATTTACCGAAAAACTCAACATATGTTAAACGTGCTGAATGCACATAAGAACTTAAACCACTAATTAAGAGGTTGAAAGTATGACCGATTACAAAGATAATCACTCCGGCAATCACACCAATCACTCCCATACCACTAACCATATCTACCATCATATTAAAGGCAACACCAATCGATGCTCCCGCTAAACCTAACGCCATCAAACGTGAGTATGAAACAACATCACCGAGATAGTTGGTTAGACCATAGAGACTGTAGAGTCCACCTGCAGCTTTACCCCCTATTGATTTAGCATTTCTACCGTTAGTAAGAACAATACCTACCATACCAACAATCATTGCAATTTTTGCTGGATCTTGATATTGAACAAGTGCATCCGTAAAGAGTTGTGTCACAAGTACACCAACTCCTACTAAAGTAAGATACCAGAAGATGACATCATAAAGTATGTAACGTTTCTTATAGTCTCGATAATAAATATATCCCTTAACACCAAGACCTACAAACAGATGTACAACACCAAACATTAATGCCATGATGAGAACCCGATTGTAATCGTTATTAATATCAATAATAGGTGTTAGCGGTACAAGACCTCCGAAGAATGAGCCATATATCAGTCCCCAGAATATTGTTGGAACACTAACATAAAGTAAGAGACGAACCATGTCCTCTGTACTTGGTTTTAATGTTACTTTCTTTAAAACAAAGAACATCGTAATTGCCATAACGATTCCATACCCCGCATCTGCTAACATCATTCCGAAGAAGAATGCATAGAATGGCGCAAAAATTGGTGTAGGATCAAGTTCATTATATTGAGGCTGTGAGTACATATTAGTAATCGGTTCAAACGCTCTTGCGAAACGTTTGTTACGAAGTTTAATGGGGACCTCACGAGAATGTACCGGTGCAGGAGTGCACTCAAGATCATAAGCTGATTGAGTCGCCTCATCAATAATTGCTCGGAATGTCTCTTCCTCATCCGTTTCAATCCACCCTGTCAAACAAGTGACATGTTCTGTACACATGAATTTTAGTTTTTCTTGCTCTCGTAATGCTTCATTACGAAGTGCTTCATAATGGGCTTGTAAAATTTCTGTATAGAGACTAACCTGTGAAAGTAATTCTTGCTCATTCTCACGTTTATCTAAAATAGTTTGTAGTGTAATTTTCATCTTCGTTACGATATCTTGGATATGTAATGAAGCTGATGAACGATATTCAATATCATACTTATCAGCAATAATCTTCACCGTTTCATAATGCTCTGATGAAGGTAAAATAATAAATACTGCATATTGATCATTCTTTTCAAATTTATGCATGAAATAGATTGAATCTAAACGTTCTAACTCATGTAACATTTCATTCACATTCTCAGCCGGTACATTTCCAATAATTGGCTTTTGTTCAATCAAGTCTTTGATTTCACCACTTGATAAACGACGCTTTCTCAGTGGGCTGTGATGTGTAAATTGTTTAAAGGCTCTTTTATCCTGTTCATTAAACTCTAAGAATAAATCCGTAATGCCATCCAAACTGTGTTCTAAAGTTAACGTCTCTAATTCTGAAAAATCCATAGCTTGAATTCCTAATTGATTAAAGCGCGCTTTCTTTTTATTTTTCTTATCAATATTTTTCAATTTCTTTAAAATGGTTTGTATATGTTCCTGTTTCTCTGAATTTGCCTCAAAATTATAAGTTGACTCATATCTTGAGAAGCCATCTATCGACCCATCAAATTCAGAAAACATTACGGATTGGTATCCCTGAAATCGTTTCATTACTGAGTCAACATCACTATTTTTTATGAAGAGTTTATATTCGCTCATTTTAACAATCGCCAAACTCAAACACCTCCCTAACAATTACATCGAGTGCTTCTTTATGTTTTTGCTCAAAAATCTCTGCAACTTCTTTTTTCTTAAGCTCACATATTTCTTCAAGTTTTGCTTGTTCATCCAATGCATTATTTCTAGCCTTTTGATTCAGTTCTTTTTCATAATCTTCAAGTTCTCGATATAACTCTGCACTGTCTTGATATCCTTGTGCTCGATAGTCACTGATGATATCATCATAAACTTGTGTTAATTGTTCTACAGTATATTGATATTGTGTTTCTGCAGCAACGATTTTTTCTACTTTTTCTTCCAAAACCTCACCCTTTCTAATAAAAATTGGTTAGATAACTATCGGAACGTTCATATAAAGAATGAACTGGCAGTCCTAAGGATTGTTCCATGATATCTGTAATCTCAATTCGAGTTAACCTTCTCATTTTCATTAAGTCATAGAGACCTTCCAAAGTAACAACAAACATCAACTTAGGATGTAAGATTTGGAAATATCCCTGTGATTGACCTTCTTCAATAAGATCATCAAGAATCTTTTCTGAAAAACTAAGATAGCGTTTATGAAACAAAGCAATAAGATATGCATCGTCTTGCATGAGATGTGCTTGTTGAAGACCATGATAAGGATGAATATCAGAAAATGTGTTTAATAAAATTAATACTTTATCTAAAACATCATATTCTTGATGACTCAAACTTTCATTTAAAATTTCAATTTGATCTTTACACAAATCTTCGACGACTGCTTCAAGTATTTCATCTTTTGATTTGAAATAATAATAGAGTAACCCCTTTGCAACACCTACCGACTTCGCAATCTGAGTAACCGATGTTTTTTCAACACCCTTCTCAACGAATAATGCAAATGCTGTTTCAATAATCTCTTGTTTTCTTATTTCGGGTAATTTATGTTCTGCCATAGTTCCAACTCCAATTTTTTAAATTATAAAACAGTATTGACCATTAGTCAATTAAGAATTTTCACATACTATTACACATTTAATCATGAAAGCCCTTCATATAATAAAAAACCGGACACGATCCGGTTTTCTATTTTAGTTAAGATTTAGCCGCGCTAAATGCAACATTACATACGCGAGTTCTTGGTGATTAAGTGAGCAATCAAGGTTTGATTCAATAATTTTTAAAATCGTCTCCCCAAGTTCACGGTGCTGAGAATATTGCTCGATTATAACCTCAATGCCCTCAATTTCTGTGAAATCTTCTTGTTTTAAAACTCGTTGAATTAAAAATTTAATATGAATAATAAATCGTGCATAATTTAAAGAATTGCGATCTAACTGAAACGACTCAGTTTGTTCCAGACAGTCGACAACATCATAGACAATTGCATTTAGATGTTTAACATACGATGTTTCTTGGTCACTTTGCATTGAATGAACATATAGAGTCAAGAAGTCAATTTCTGCATCTGGCAACACGATGGAAAGCTTGTTTTCGATATCCTTCGCAATCTTAACCGAACAATCATAACTTTCTTTATACAGTATTTTTGTTTCACTGTGGAAAGGGTTTCGAATGTTTTCACCGTGTTCAATACGAATTAACATTGCGGAAATGTGATTCGATAAAGATTTAAATGTATCTTCTAAACCATCCACTTCGGTGTGTTCTCCAATAATATTTAAAATTTCAGCAGTTTTTCTTACAATCAATTCAGGTTGTGCACTTTGATTTTGAAAATCTTGATCTGAAATTAACTGATATGTTTTTTCGACAGCCGTATGTTTGGAAATACTTTCACCTTGACTGCGTTTAAAACCGATTCCTTTCGCAATGATCATCATTTCATGATCACCATCTTTCACGAGAAGGCAGTTATTACTTACGACTTTCAAAATTTTATAGTAATTAGGATTCTTCATAAATCGTTACGATGGACTCTTGTCCCATCACGACTTCTGATGCACCTGATAATTCAATGCGTTGTCCTGAAGTAAAGACAACTGGAATTACAGTGTCAATGTTATTCGCTCTAAAAATATCAAAATCAACATCAAGTAATTGTTGTCCCGAGCTAACACGGTCCCCTACTTTAACACATTGACGAATGGCTTGATCTCCTAATGTAAAAGAGTTCAACCCGACATGAATCAAAACTTCAAATCCTTCATCTGTGGTTATCCCTAAGGCATGACCCGTAGGATAAATCATGGTAACCTCACCACTAAGTGGCGCGCTAACAACGCTCCCACTTGGAAGAAAAGCACATCCATCTCCCATCATCTTTTCACTAAAAACGGGATCACTCACCTCTTGAAGTGAAATGATTCTTCCATCACATATTGCTTTAAATGATTCCATAAACTAATCCTTTCGAATCCAATCAAACAGTTCATCCATCTCAACATCCTTCGCCAAATGTACGCCTATCGGAATACACTTAGATAGTCGATGAAAATCACTACCACCACTACCAATCATTTTATGTTGACGGTTATAGTTCATAATTTCTAAACCTGCTCGCATCGATGCAGATGGATGAAAACACTCAATACCGTCGATATTAGCACTGCGTACCATTTCAAACAAGTCATTGAGATCTTCAACCCCATACTCATAAGGATGCGCTAGAATTGCTTTGCCACCTGCTTTATGAATAAGAGCTACAACCTCATTTAAAGAAGGATAGGTATCCGCCTCATTAATAAAGTAAACGGACTCTGGATTACACAATCCTTTCCTGAAGAATGACTTATATGTAGTGAATTCAAAGCCTTCATTATGCTCTACAAGATTGTGGTAAACTGTTTTCTTTGAAATTCCTTTTTCTATTTTTTCTAATTTTAAATTGTCTGATAAAATCAGGCCTTGTTTGTTAGCAATTTCTACCAGTCGATTAAAGAGTGTTGTTTCAATTAACTTGAGATTAGCATCACTAAAAAATTCCTGATACCACGTGTTGATAATGTTAGGATCCACATCGTATCCCAATACTTCAATAATTGTTCCTTTGTAGGATGTCGCAATTTCAGTACCTACATGAAGACCACGAATATTTTTATAATCAATTTTAGTATAAGCTAAACAGTGATTGTGATCGGTTATCGAGAATTCCTCAATCCCTTGGTCTTTGACTCTTCGTATGAGTTCATACGGTTCAAATTCTCCATCACTCTCACATGTGTGCATATGCATATCAAACATAGGTTCACCTTCTTCTATTCACCGAATATTTCAGTAATTCTGTCTTCATTATAGCCAAAGAAATACGTGAAAACAAATCCACCTGCATAAGCAACAGCTAATCCAATCAGATATTGAAGTTGATGCCCGGGATTCATAATAAGTGGTGCAAGTACACCGGATACACCTTGTGATATAGCTCCAACTCCAAGAAGTGAAATAACGGCACCACCAAATCCCGAACCAATACATGCCATTACGAATGGTTTCATGAGTGGCAAGGTTACCCCGTACATCAACGGTTCACCAATTCCTAAAATCCCTGCAGGTGTTGAGGCTAAGATTGCTTTTTTCAAGCGTTCATTTTTTGTACGTACATAGAGTGCGAGAGCAGAACCAACTTGTCCACCACCTGCTACCATTAAGATTGGTAGTAAATAGTTAACGCCAGCCGTAGGTCCGTCTGGATTATTAAGCATTGTATGAATCGGTGTAAATGCACGGTGAAGACCGACGGATACAAGTGGTAATTGAACCGTAGCTAAAATGAAGCCACCAAATGCCCCCATTGTATTAAAGATAAAGTCAGCAGAAACAAAGATTCCATTCGTCAAGAATGCTCCAAATGGTTGAATGATTAGAAGTGAAGCAAAACCACCAATGATTAAAGTTAAAAGTGGTGTTACAAACATATCTAAAATATCCGGAACAAACTTACGGATAAATCTTTCAAGATAAGCAAATGCTATCCCTGTAAACACCGCCGCTAAAATCCCACCAGCAGCAGGATTAAATTGTTCGTTAGTTAGTGGTAAAAGGATTGCTCCACCCTCACCTACTTTTTTAAGAAGTGGCATGGCAGCATTAGAAATTGAGAGTGCACCACCAATACCCCCTAAAATTGCGGAACCCTTATATTCTTTGGCCGCATTCATCCCAACAAAGATTGGTAAATATAGGAACAATGCCCAACCAATGGTCATTAAGAGTGCATACCACCATTCATTCACATAAGCATTGTTTGTATAAACGTTTAAAGCTTTCGTAATACCATTGATTAATCCTGCACCGGCAATCCCTGGTAATAACGGTAAGAAGATATTTGCAAAACTCTTAAAGAAGCGTTGCACTGGGTGCGTTTGCTTTGCTTTGATGTTAGCTTTATTTTCTTTAGCAATTGCTTCTAAATCAATTGGATCCTCAGTGACGTTAAGATGTGTTAATTTCGCAACCTCATCACCAATTTTTGTTACTTTCCCCGGTCCAAATACAATTTGTAGCACATCTCCATCTACAACTCCTAAAACATCATCCATACCTTTGATTGTTTCAATATCAATTTTCGAAACATCTCTAAAAGTAAGATGGAGTCGTGTCATACATGTTGCATTGGTAAGCACATTCTCTGCACCACCTACAGCATCTAAAACTTGTAATGCTATCTCCTTGTTACTTAACGCCATATTTTCTCCTCCTTGCGTGTATAATAAAAGCCAGAAAAAACTCTCAAAGAGTCCTTTCTGGCTAATGCTTTTTCATCACACGCCTATAGCACCTCTATCTTACATATAAAAGGTATTAATGTCAACGCTTTCATCATTATCTAATTAACACAAATTTAATCACAATTTGATACTTTTAGTTTCTTTCGAGTAAAACCTGTTAGAATGAATATATCGCGAGGTAAACTAATGAATCATAAAGAACAATACCATCAATGGATCCAACAATTTATCACAAGAAATTCAACTGTTATCGATATGACTTGTGGTAATGGCTACGATACGTTATTCTTAGCGCCACTTTCAAAAAAAGTCGTTGCTATCGATATCCAGATAACCGCTATTGAGAACACTAAGGTACGCACACAAAATTTTGATAATATTGAATACATTAACAACGACCATTCACAGGTTGATTATACAAAATATGCGCCTATCGAAGGCGCATTATACAATTTAGGCTATTTACCTGGAAGTGATAAATCAATTATCACTGAAGCTTCATCAACTGTTGAATCATTGAAAAAGCTGATTCCAAATATTCAAAGTTTTCTGGTGATTTCCTGCTATCGAGGACATCCTGGCGGAAATGAAGAGTACCTTGCAGTAAAAGCATATATTGAAAGTTTAAATGCAAAGGTAATCGTTCTTGACTACCCTACTCCTTTGAGTCCCGTAACATTTTGTATTGATTTAACATAAATAACTCTCGGTCATGAACCAATTGGTTAACCCCTTCAAGAGGTTTTGAAAGAATTTCAATCCATTCTTCTACTGACTTCCATTCAACGCCTTCAAAGAAAATTTCTTCAGCATCTGTAAGATTTACAGATGTTTTTTCTTTTAAATTACAGATAAAATAGTGATGGACTGTAATAACTTCAAGAAGGTTATATCGGTTAATGATTGAACCCATATAACTTTCAATCTCGCAATTATAACCAAGTTCTTCTGATACTTCTCGTTTGATTGCGTCTTCACGACTTTCACCAAATTCAATGCCACCACCGGGACTCTCATAGTGATCACGTGGTCCAAAGATATCTTCCGCTTTGATATGAATCAACGCTATTTCATCTGTCTCATTTTTTACAAATGCACGGGCAGTTTTTCGAATTGTCGAAAAGCCAGTATTGGGATAAATTGTGTCATACAATTCGTTTAGTAACATACGATAAAACCCTTTCTATAAAAGAAAAAGACGCTATCCGCGCCTTTCAATGAAGTTGTTGTATCATCAAATATCTTGGGTGGGGGGGTAAAGACTATTTGATGACCAACAGGCCATCTCTGACCATGTCTAATATTACACTGTATGAAAGATAAAGTCAACAAATTCACCCTTTAAGTAAAATAATTTTTTACTATTTTTTATTTTGTTGATTGACGTGGTGTATAGAGGTAACTAAGTTCAATTTCTTTATCTTCAACCTCATCTTCATTTAACATTTTTGTAAGTACACGCATCGCTACTGCACCAAGATCATAAGATGGAATTGCGAAGCTTGATAGACGAGGACGAACCATAGAATTATACTTAGAATCAATTAAACATACGAGTTCTAAATCATCTGGAATTGAAAGTCCGCGTTCGTGTGCAGCATTCATTGCTGAGATTGCTTGTGAATCACGGTTAGCAATTAAGAAGTTGTAGTCTAAATTCTCGATATTATCAAGGAAGTAGTCATATGAACGACGGTATTCTTGAGGAATTTCGATATATCCTTCATCTTCAATTCCCATTTCTTTATAAGCTTGTTGGATTCCACTTCTCATTTGTGCAGTCGTGAAATCATTTTTACGGTCTTGGATTACCGCAACACGATATTTCTTGTCTTGTTGTAGTTTTTGAAGTGTTAGTTCATAAACTGCTTTTTCAATATCAACAAAAACTGAAGAAATTTGTTGGTTTGACATTCTGTTTCCAATAACAACAATTGGGAATTGGTATTTATTAAGTTCAATCAATTCTTGATCCATCAGTTTGTCGTTATAAATAATAACACCATCAACGCGTGATTTAATAACATCGTCAATAACATCTTTAATATCAACAATACCTTCTGTCATTGTATGAAGCATAATATTATATTTATAAATTTTCGCAACATCAATGAGACCATTGATAATTTGACCTGTATAGCCGAAGCTTGCTTCAGGTACTAAAAGAGCAATCGTCGTTGTTTTTTGTAGTGCAAGTCCTTGTGCTACTGCATTGGGTTTGTATCCTAATTTATCAATCGCATCTTCGACTTTAACACGTGTTTCCTCACGAACGATTTCTAGTCCGTTAATAACACGTGACACTGTCGCCAGTGATACGCCTGCTTCCTTAGCAACATCATAAATAGTTACTCTTTTCATCAATTAATTGTCCTCTTCTTTAACTTCTTCTTCAAGTGTTGATTTTATATCTTCCACTTTGTCTTCTGCCTCGTCCTTGATATTTTCAACAATATCTTCGGCCTTATCGCCAACTTCGTTAACATGGTCTAATGCTTTGTCAACGACTTCTACATCTTTATCGGATTCAAAGAAATCTTGTACTTTTTCTAGTTTTTCTTTGATATACTCATTACTTTTATTAAGCAGAGTCAAGGATTCTTCCTCAATATCTTCTGCAGCATCTTCAACGTCATCAACTGTGATATTAATGAATTTAACCGCATCATCACGGACTTGTTCTCCAGTATCATGAACTTCTGTTTCAAAATCTTTTTTCTTAGCATCTTGTTTATCGAGCCATTTTGCAAGACGATCAGATCCTTCTTTTACAAGGCGTCCTCCTGCGTCAAGAGCATCTTTTGTTTTTTCTTTAACAGTTTCTGTACCACGAGTAACATTTGGGTGGTTCATAAACTCATCTAACCCATCTGTTGCACGTTTGAATCCATCTGAAGTTTTTTCCTTCAAACGTTCAAATGATGCAAATCCTTCAACTTTAGAAACAGCTTCTTTAGCTGATTCATAAACACCTGTAGCAAATGAAGTAACATCTTCTAAGAATTCGCTTTTATCTGATGCAGAATTAATAATATCTAAACTTGAAGAAACGATTTGGCGGTTCTTTTTCAAGAGTTGTTCTGCACGTGCTTCAACAAGTTCTTTATTTTTAAAATCTGAGATAATTTCTAAAGAACGTACGTTCATATCATTTATCGTTGCGAGAGTCTTATCTCTAAATGTTAGTAAACGGTCTTGATCAGACTTACGAGCAATAATTTCGTTACTTTTATTATAAAACTCGTACACGATATCATCAATTTGGTATACTAACTCGTTTAATACATCATCATATTTACTCATAAATTCCAAAATCCTCCTCTTTCTCTGTTTTTGTTTCCATTTCGACATCGACATCCATCTCGACATCTTCATTACCATTTTTACGTTTTGCGCGCGCTGATTGTTTTTTATCAACCGTGTCCGCAAACCAATTTACAACTGCATCTGAGTGTTTCATAGCAAATGATGCGACAGTGCTTACTGCACCAACTGCGGAATCATTCACCATATCTACAGTGCGGGAGACATTTGTGATTGTACTTAGTGGTTCTTGAAGTTGATCAACAGATGATTGTGTTGAATCTAACACTTGATCCACCTTTTCAATCGTAGTTGGTAAGTTTTTTACCACCTTTAACACTTGATAAAGAATCATTGCTAAAATAATTAAGCAGACAACACCTGCAATGGGCAATAGAATTGTCGCTGTTTTACTCAGTTCATTTAACAAAGCATCCATGAATTCACCTCTTCTATCTATTAATTATAACGCTATCTGAAAATGTTTTCAAGAATTGAAACGCATTTTCAATGCATCCTTAAGATCATATATATCTTTTGAGCTCATAAAGACATAGACTGCTGGTGCATGAGATGCAAGTAAATCTAAATCATGATCATTTAGCTCAACAATTTTACTATTTGGAATACGATCTTGTAAGTAGGTAATATCGATATCAATTCCTTCTTCTTGATCGTCAATACTTGTAAACGGGCAAAGATATACTTCATCCGCAATCGAAAGTGCTGATGCAAACTCGTCTACAAAATAATGAACCCGTCCAACACGGTGTGGTTTAAAAATAGCGACAATCTTACGATCAGGGTAACGTGTACGTGTTGCTTCTAGCGTAACGCGAACTTCTGTTGGGTGGTGCGCATAGTCATCAATGTAAACATTTGTCGCATCTTCGTCGACAACATAACGGCGTTTCGCACCTTTAAAACTTTGAAGTCCTTTTTCAATCATTGCAACATCGATGTTTTCATAAACACCAACAGCAATAACGGATAAGGCATCCAACACCATATGATCACCAACAATTGGTAAATCAAATCGGCCGATATTCACACCGTCTTGAATCACATCAAAACGAGTACTATCGGTAAGTTTTTCCATATTCGTTGCAATGAAATTATTACCTTCGTTAAAACCATAAGTCCAAATCTTATGATTAAGATTGAGTTCTTTATAATGTGGGTCATCTCCCCAAATTACAAGCAATTCTTCAACATTATCTGCAAAGGCTTCATATGCAGAAAGGTAATCTCTAACATCTTTAAAATAATCAACATGATCAATTTCAAAGTTTGTCATAATTGCCACTTTAGGCTTATATGCTAAGAAGTGGCGTCTAAATTCGCACGCTTCAACTGCAAAATATTCATCATTTGGGATTAACTCACCACGGCCATCTCCAATAAGATATCCAACATCTTTCGATTCACTTAGCATATCTCTTAAAAGTGTCGTTGTTGTCGTTTTTCCATGTGATCCGCTGACTGCAATAGATCGGTACCCTTCCATCAGTTTTCCAAGATATTCATGATAACGGTATGTTTCGACCGTTGGGTTTTCATGAGCTGCCACAACTTCCTCATGGTCATCTCCAAATGCATTCCCAATAATAACAGTCATCCCATCTTTGATATTATCTTTGTTAAAACTTAGGATTGGAATGTTGATTTCTCTGAGTGCATCCTCAGTAAAGAAGTGTCGGTCAATATCAGATCCCAGAACATCATAACCAAGTTGATGGCATATACGTGCCATCGAAGCCATTCCAGTTCCTTTAATTCCTATAAAATATACTGTCTCATTCTTCTTCATTTTCGAATCCTTCCAAGTAGTCATATAATGAAACCTGTACTTCTTCTTGATTTCTTTCTTCAGAAATCATTTCTGAAACATCAAGATTCAAGAGTGACTCATCAATTTCAACCGTTTCATCTTCAATCTGAACAGCACCATACATAGGGCTAATCACTGAAGTCACTGGTTTTTTCTTTTTAGCTTCCGTACTTACCGAAGACTTCAAAGGTTCTGTAGAACTGGTTGGTCCTCCGTAGATTGGACTAATAATATCTTTAGGTTGATATGTAGACTGACGGCGTTCAAATTTGTTTTTGGAATCTTTTTCTTTAGAATTCTTAGGTTGTGATTCGAGTGCAAGATTATCGTCAGCTGTAATCATTACTGTCTTACGAGGTTTTGCAGATTCTTCAGGATCGATATTAATTTCTACCTTTTCAATTTCTTGAACAGGTTTGGGTGTATAAGTTCTTACCGGTTCTGAAACATTTCCCGTTTGTAAGTTATCTGTTACAGGTTTCTTAGGTGTAAGAGGCTTAAGTTGTGGGATATTGAGATCATCCTCTTTATCCTCAATTTCCTCTTCAATAATTATTTCTTCTTCCTTAAATAGAAGTGATGCGATTTTTTTAAACATTCTATTTACTCCTTATCATTATTAGTATCTTCCGATGCATTTTCTTTTGTATCGGAGTTCCCATCAATTTTAATTGGATCATCGGGATGCAATTGATTATACATATCAATCATTGACCCGGATTCCGGAACTGCTTGTTCAAAGAAATTTTCATGAGTTGCTTTGTACTGAATAATTTCTTTATTAGAATATTCCGCAGCAATTTTTTCTTCATTGACTGTAGAACTTCTTAATGTTGTAAGCATGGACTCCATGACGTATAACATATCAGAATCATTGACGATCCCAATTAAGTTTACGCTATTGTTTTCCATGATAATCCCCTTCTTAGAACCAACTTCATAAATTAGAATATTAAATTTTTGTTCTTTATCTTGGTTATCAAGATAAGTACCTGAATATGAGTACAGTACGTCATCTTTATTGTAGCCTGTTTCCGTTTCACTATCTTTGTAGTATTTACGTTGAATAATTTTCGGAACATCAATGCTTAACATAACTTTGTTACCACTAACTTCGTAAAGCGTAGAAAGTTGATTTGATTCCTTAATACCTACATCAGGTAACGTATAGTACTTAATGTACTGTTTACTTTTATTGTTGCTTGGCGGCAAAGGACGTGAGAGTGATTTTTGAATCATCTGGTCATAGCTCATTTGTTTACCAGCACATCCTGTTAATAAGAAACTCGCGAGAATTACAAGACTAATCTTTCGCAAGAACATCACCCCATATCTTTATGTCGATAAATTTGACCAAGGCTTCTTTTGCACTGAGATAATCATGTGTATCCAAAATGCTGCTTGATGTATGAATATTACGAGCGCAGAGGCAACATGTTAAAGTCTTAACACCTTCACCAGATTTATGAACTGCTCCTGCATCAGTACCTCCTGGTGAGAAGTAGTATTGATGGTCAATATCATTTTCTTTACATACATCGACAAATTTATAAATTAAATCTTTGGTTGCAATCATGTTTCCATCCATAACCCGAACAAGAACACCAGCACCCAGTTTTCCTAACGCTTTTGAATCTAACGCATCATTAGCTGGAGAACAATCAAGAACAATTGCAAGATCAGGTTTCACTAGGTTCGAAACGGTTTGAGCACCTCTTAGTCCTACTTCTTCTTGAACACTTGCTCCAACATAAAGGTCGAAATCAAGTTCTTGGTCATGAAGTTCACTTAACAAGTCCAGTCCCATAACACAACCGTAACGGTTATCGAATGCCTTTGATAATAAACGTTCCCCATTGTTTAGAACTTCAAATTCACCTTGAAGTACAATCATATCTCCTACTTGGATACCCATTGTCTTTACTTCATCTTTATTGCGTGCTCCAACATCAACAAGCATTTGTGGAATATCCATAGGTTTCATACGTTCTTCAGGAGAAAGCATGTGTGGTGGAATACTACCGATTGTTCCAGGGTATTGTTGTTGGTGACGTGTTGTGACACGAACACGGTGTGCTAATAATGTTTGTGAAAACCAACCACCCACTGGATGTATTTTTAAAACTCCCGTTTCAGTTACTTCACGAACAAGAAACCCGACTTCATCCATATGTCCCAATACAAGAACTTTAGGAGCGTTTGGTTTCTTAGATTTTTTCACGGCAAGAATGCTACCGAGATTATCTTGGATTACTTCGTCAATATTAAACTTTAAATATTCCTGTTTGAGATACTTTGCAACTTCATGTTCATGACCACTCACACCATCAAGTTGTGTTATGGTTTCAAACCATTCTAATTGTTGTTTATTTAACATTTTTTCTTCCTCCAAATTGCTCTAAAGATTGGTTGTCCCTTTTCATGGAACTTTCTTTCATATTCAGTAAACGGATCTTCATGTTCATGAGATCTAAAGTCAACATCTGCTTCTACTAATTCAAACTTGTGTGATCCAACACTAACCAATGAGTAATTGAATAACCCGACATTATCAGTCTTCATCCAAATTTCTCCATCTTCAGTTAGAATTTCAAAATATTCATCAAGTTTATCTTTATAGGTTAAACGACGTTTTTCATGACGGGATTTAGGCCATGGATCTGAGAAGTTAAGATGAACTACATCAACTTCACCCGGTGCAAACATTTCGCTAAGTTTTTCCGCATCACCATAAATGAATCTTTGGTTTGATCGTGGATTCTCTAATAACTTCTTAAGTGCTATTGAACTCGCAGTATAATCACGTTCCATTGCAACAATGCAACGATCATCAAAGAGCTCAGATAGTTGATGCCAGTAGTCTCCTTTTCCAGCACCTATTTCTAAATGCAACATCGAATTGCCAATTTCTTTTTTCCAATTTCCTTTAATTGTTTCAAAATTTTCTACAGTGTAGTCACTCGCGTCTTCAAACACTTGTGAACTCCAGTCTTTTTTACGTAATCTCATTCATACTACCTCATATTTATATAGTACTATTGTAACATGGTTATGAAACATTTTCTTCCGTTATTACACTTTTTTCATGATTGTGTGATAAAATACAAATATGGAAAATAAACAGAAAATAACTGGGATTGTTGTTGAATACAACCCACTACATAATGGTCATATTTATCACATTGAACAAGCACGTTCAATTACCCAATGTGATGTCTTAATTGCGGTCATGTCACCGAATTTTGTCCAACGTGGCGAACCGGCATTCATCAACAAATGGACACGGACCCAATACGCACTTGAATGGGGTGTTGACCTTGTCCTTGAACTCCCTACTCCCTATACCATCCAAAGTGCCGAAACCTTTGCAACACAAGCTGTAAATATTCTTGCGATGGCACAGATTGATACGTTGGTCTATGGATCCGAAACAGGAATCATAGCAAACGAACCGGAAAGAGATATAGACCACCAAAAACTTGAAGCAGGTTTAAGTTATGCTAAAGCTATGAGTTCTCACCAACAAGGGCCTAACGACATCCTCGGTAAGTACTATATTAAGGCCTGTCAAAAACATAACATTACTCCTATCGCCATCAAAAGAACCAATTCTTATCATAGTCTTGAACTGGATGAATCAATTGCTAGCGCAACAGCCATCCGACACCAATTTAACCTCGGTAATGATACAAGTGGTTATACTCCCATTGACCTTCTAAACAACCAGACCCATCACCTAAACGACTATGAAACATTGATTAAGTATTCGCTTCTTGCTTCGAATCCCAAGGACTTAGAAAACATCTCTCTTGTCAGCGAGGGCATTCAAAATCTACTTATATCCAATGCGCACCTCAATCTTGAAGCTTTAATTGAATCCTGTACCTCAAAGCGCTATACACGGTCTCGAATTCAAAGAACCCTCATCAATATCTTGTTAAATCAATCCAAAGACATTCCAGAGATTCAGCAATTTCGTGTTCTTGGGATGCGCGAAGCCGGACAGCAACATCTTCGCTATTTAAGAAAACAAGATGTCTCTTACACAACCCACTTCAAAGATTATCAATTCAAAGATATCGAGTATCGAGCAACATCAATCTATTCACTGCCTTACTCTGATGCATACCAAAAAGAACAACTTAATATGGAAAAATCAGCAATTATACGTGTCCCTAACAAATAAACCCTCTACAGATTCACAATCCGTAGAGGGTTATTTATTTTAGTATTTAAGTTCTTTGACAAACTCCCATGAGAACTCTTCACGACCAAAGTGTCCAAAGTTTGCTGTTTGACGATAAATTGGTTTTAACAGATCCAATTCCTCAATAATATTTCCAACTTTGAAATTGAAGTTGTTATTAATGATTTCAAGAATTTCTGCTTCATCTCTGTGATTTGTTCCGAAAGTATCGATATGAATTGATAAAGGATCACTCATTCCGATTGCATAACTTAGTTGAACTTCCATACGATCACAAAGTCCACTAGCTACTACTGATTTCGCAACATATCTTAAATAGTAGGCTGCAGAGCGGTCAACTTTAGAAGGGTCTTTCGAACTAAAGCATCCGCCTCCAATACGACCCCATCCACCATAACTGTCGACAACGATTTTTCTACCTGTTGTACCCGAGTCACTGAAAGGACCTGCAATACTAAATTCACCACTTGGGTTGATAATAAAACGCGTTTCATCAGTAATCCATTTTGAATCAATGGTTGGTAAAATTACTTGATTCATAATTGTGTCACAGATTTCTTCGTGAGAGATACCTGCTTCATGTGATGCACTCACAACGACTGTGTGTACAAATTGCGGTTCGTTACCTTTGTAAGCAACTGTTACTTGAGTTTTACCATCTGGTTTTAACCATGAAACATCATCTTTTGTTTCACTTAGTTTTTGAGATAGCTTATGTGCTAAGTCAATGGTTAATGGCATCAGGTTTTCTGTTTCGTTACATGCATAACCAAACATAATTCCTTGATCTCCAGCACCCACATTCTCTGTATCAACAACCGCTGCATTAATTTGTGAAGATTGTTTGTTAACTTTAGTTAAAACTGAATACGTTTCAGTATAACCAATATCAGCAAGAACATCTTTCGCAATTTTTTCATAATCAATTTTTGCCTGAGTATTTGCTTCCCCATAAATTAAAATAAAATCATCTTTAATGGTAGCTTCTACCGCCATCTTCGAATTCACATCTTGACTTAAAGCTGCATCCAATATTGCATCCGCAATTTGATCGCAAATCTTATCAGGATGACCATCCGTCACACTTTCTGAAGTAAAATAAACATATTCCATAACTATACTAGCCTCTTTTCTAACGACATAAAAAAAAGTCCTAGCAACAACACTAAGGCTTATAATTCGATACAAGCTTATCGTTGTTAGCTGTACCACCTTACTTTAAGCAGGTTGGTATGAGGTTAATGAGCTAACTCTCTACCTCAACTCTTGATAATCGCTTCATAATCATATAGCATATAGATGAAATATGCAAGTAAAAAAAGGAGCAAGCATGAATACATTAACACAAGCTATTGAATCATTACAAAACCACTATTCACAAAAGAATGAAATTATATTTGAGAACACTTTGAAAGAAGCAACATTATTAATTGCGAAAAGCCCAGAAAGTTCTCTCTCATACGAAAATGAGCTTATCTTGAACTTCGATTTAGATCAGCAAAAATATATTGCTGTATTTACAGAAGATGAAAGTATTAAAAATTTCTCTGATGACCCATTGGAAACAATCCCAGTAACACTAAAAGATCTGTATCCCCTCGTACAAGAAGAAAACCTATTCTGTGTCATTAACCCCGGACAACATGATCTTATTCTCGATGAATACATGATGATGCAGATTCTAGAAGAACAAGAGGATGCAACAGTTCAGCTCGCAACAGTTGGTACGCAAGCGTTATCCTTACAATTCAAATTAAAAAATCTCTTTGAATCAAATAAAGAAATTCAAGAAGCTTATCTTGTAGAAGTTATCGTTAACAACGCACCGCATTACGGCATCGTTGTAAAAGGTCTTGACGATAAAGAAGAGACACTTCAAAATACAGCAGAAACTATTCAAGATGCACTTGATAGTTCCACTCACTTCGAACTCTATTCTGCACATGATGCTTTCGGAAAAGATATCATGAAATTCACAAAACCTTTCTATCAAAAATAAATAAAGTTCGGATTTTAGTCCGAACTTTTTTATGACATTAGATGATTACTCAAGTGGTTTTTGTCTGTAGTTACCTTCAATACGTTCTACAGATGATATCTCAATAAATGCCTTTGGATCAGCTGCTTTTATTGAATCCACGATTGATTTCAATTCAAATTCATTCACTACCATATACAACATTGCTTTGTATTGATGTTTGAAAACACCAATACCGTCAAGCTTTGTGATACCATGGCGTGTTACTTGGAAGACAGCATTTGACACATCCTCAGGATGTCCCGTAATAATACGTAGGCTCGATAGTTTATATCGATTATGGTATGTTTCAATAACCTTCGTTGAGACCACTTGGTATAATATCGAATAAAGTGCAAATTCCCATTGGAAACGCCATCCATAATATACAAGTAGTGCTACGTTGAAGTACATGATACGATCCCACATCGGTTTATTTTTAACCATTGAGAAGTAAATCGCAATAAAGTCTGTACCACCTGCAGAGCCACTCATGCGAAGTGCAAACGAAGATCCAATACCATTAAGAACCCCACCAAACACAGCCATAAGAATAGGATCTTGTGTTATGTGGAATTGTGGAAGTGCTTCTACAAAAAATGATGTTAAGAAAACATGAAGGAATGAAAGTGCTAAGAACTTCTTTCCAAGTTTTTTATAAACAAAAAGTAATAGTATGATATTAATACCCAAAAACATAAATCCGTAAGGAATGGTGATTCCTGAGGCTATTTTGAATTCTTCGATTAAAATAATCGAAACACCGCCCACTCCAGCCGGCACAAGATTGGCAGGTTGCACAAACGATTTAATGGCTATGGCAGAAAATAACGCTCCCACTGCCACCCCGATAAGATGTTTTGGTTTAATCAGCTTTAAATTTTCCATATTTGAATTTTTCTCTCTATTAATGTTTCGCACCGATTCATTTGATTTCGAATCGTACGAATATCCACATCAACATCATAACGTGTTTTGTCTCTAAATAAAACACTTGTTGAGTGATTTCCCTTCTTATAAAATGATACTACATTTCTGTAATTAATCCAAATGCATCGGTCATTTAAATATCCTCGTGTTGGAAAATAAATACAACAATCCATAATAGATATCACTACAGGAGGTTTATGACGAATTGCTAGTGTTTTAGCACACATTAACCGACTTGAATTAAAGTCAACCAAGTATGCTTCACAGATATGATTCATAAATTCATAACTTGTACATGAATACTCTTGCTTCCGTCCATTTGCAAATAAGACACTACATCCAAATTGAGAGCCTACAATACAATTCAACACACCATCACCTCATGAACTTTAATTATTCACAAGCACACCCATCACACTCTTCATCGTCGTCTTCATACACAAAATCCCCTTCGGTGTATGCAACACACTCAATTTGAACAAGTGCATTCTTGGGAAGACGCGTTACTTCCATACAGGTACGAACAGGGTAAGGATGACTAAAATAAATCGCTATCATTTGATTAACTTTGTTGAAATCATCCAGGTCTTGTAAATATATTGTAGTACTAACTACGTGATCAAGTTCAAGATTCCTAAAATTAAGGATTGCTTCAATATTATCGATAACCTTACGTGTTTGTGCTGCGATATCATCACCCACCACATCACCTTCGTCATTTAAAGGAAGTTGTGCCGAAATATAAAGCATCTGATTAATTTCAATTGCCGTTGAATAAGGTCCGAGAGGTTTCGGTCCTTTCTTCGGGCGAAGCTGATTTTTTTGCATTATCTCACCTCAATTAGAGAAGATCTCTATAGTAATCGTCGCTATCATCTTTTTTGAAGGCGCGATTCATCTTCACAGCACCAAAAATAGTACCTATCACGATTGCGACAAGCGCAATAACACTTAAAAAGTCATTAATATTTTCTATCATTATGTCACCTCATTGTCATTATTATAGTTAATTTACTTTTTTACTTCAACGAACTCGCATAGATTCAAAGTCATTCGTACCAACATCCATATTAACATTCCAAAAGAAATAACAATTGAAATCCACGATGCGGTATGAATAATTTGTGTTGCGGCAGGAATACTGAGTGAATTCGTTGCAAGAATTACCGATCCTAGAAATAGAATATTTAAAGATATGAATGCAATTATGTTTCCAATAATATTGAGTAAGATTCGTGATTTCCAAAAAGAAGTCACCCACAAGAAAAATAGGATATAAAGTGGTAGTGGTACTAATTGGATAATTTTGATTGCCAGTTGAAACGGTTGAAATTTATAGTCAAGATACAACGAGACAACCTTTAAGACAAAAAGTGGTTCCTCCATGAATATTTTCAGGGCATCTTCCACTTCAGTAATTTGTACGACTCTCGCATTAAAAACAAGGTAAGAAAACCACATACAAATTGCATAGAACATCCACGAATAATAGATGAGCTTTGTTTGTGATTCCTTATTGATTTTCATCAGGGGTCCAGTTTCTCAAAAAGTCACTTCCTTTTTGAACTTCTTGCATCGATAACCCTTCATAGTTTTTTTGACGTAGAACCTCGAACACTGTAATCGCAACCGTATTCGATAAGTTCATGCTACGAGCATCTGGAGCCATCGGTATTCTAAAACAACGTTCAATATTTTCTTTTAGAATTTCTTTAGGAATACCGGTACTCTCTTTTCCAAAGACGAGATAGATATCTTCGTCAAGTGACGCAAAGTCAAAATCACTGTGAGGATGATCACCATAGCGGGTTAGAAAGAATAACGCACCTTTTTCCTCTTGTAAAAACGATTCCCAATCGTCGTGTCTTTTTAAAACGAGTTGATCAGTATAATCCATAACGCTTCGTTTAACACGTTTCTCATCCAAAATGAAGCCAAGGGGTTCAATCAAATGCAATGTTGCGCCACTTGCTGCACAAGTACGCATGATATTACCGGTGTTTTGTGGTATTTCAGGCTGATATAGTACGACGTGAATCATTTTTCTTATCCATCCAATCTAATCCAAAGTATGCCAGTGTGAGAACCGCGAATTCCGCAAGAACCATCACGAGAATACGATACACAAGTCCCATGAACACAGGTTCTGGAACCATTGATATCATTCGATCTGTTGCGGGATCTAAGAGCCACAGATCATTGGTAAACACAAGTTTGTGGAACGTTATCCAGAATGTTGTGAAATCAAGTACAGCCATAACACCAACTGTGATAATCACAACTGATACAATCAAGAGTGATTCTTTCACAATTTTTTTATTGAGGTTGTAATCTAAGTAATCACCTGTCCCCAAGCTTATTACAAGCATCACAGCAACAAAAATCATACTGATATCCCGAATGAATCGCGCCTTTAAGTAGAGGTTCTTAACATCAACCATATGAGCTTTTTCACGTTCATTGAACATTTCAACACGTTGACCATTAATCGTTACTTCGTGATCAAGTGACGGTTGTTTTCCTTTAATGTAACGGAAAAGTGTTATCGTAACATCTTTCAATTCTTCGTCAGAGACTCCGATTGTTTCTGATACAGCAAGCTCGTCATACATTTTTGTATAGTAGCGAGGATTAAATGACGCTACAAAAACAGTTGTGATTAAGGTTGCGAAAATAAAGAGTATCATTGCTAATAAGTACAGTCGTCTTCTCATGAGTTTTCCTTCATATATTCTATAAATTGTTTAAGTGCTATTGCACGGTGAGATATTTTATTCTTTAAATCAGAATCCATGGTACCAAAGCTTTGATCATAGCCATTGGGCACAAAGATTGGGTCGTATCCGAATCCACCTTCACCTTGAATTGCATCGGCAATGACGCCATGCACATCCCCTTCAAAAATTTCATCAACGCCAAGACCGTATAACGAAATTGACGAGTGGAAATAAGCATTACGATTCTCTTTATCTTTTAAGAGACGTAAGACTTCGTTGTTTTTAATTTGGTAATCCGTATCTTCACCCATAAAACGCGCTGAGTGAACACCTAAGATATCTGGAAGTGATTCGATACATAACCCTGAATCATCCGCTACTACAGCCATCCCTGTGATGTCAGAGAGGAATTTTGTTTTAATTCTCGCATTATCAGCGAAAGTTAATCCATCTTCTACAACACCAGACATGTCGATGTCGAGCATCGATGCACTCAGTATTTCATATCCCAACGGTTCAAGCAATGCCTTGAACTCATTTATCTTCCCTTTATTATGACTTGCTACAATAAGTTTCATACTAACCTCCTGGGTCTATGAAATTATATCACTTATGCTATAATTGTTCTATGAAAATAGAACGAACTATTAATGAAATATTAAATGAAAAGCCTCTGTCCATTGAATATATCAAAACAGGACTCACAAATGACAATTATCATGTTATCACACAAAACCACAATGTTGTCATTCGTATTCCTCGAATTGAAAATCACGGACTTTTTAATTATGCACATGAACAAAAAGTTTTAAAGATGTTAGAACATACACATCTCGATACACCACTTGTTTATTTCAATTCAAAATCCGGCATTAAAATTAATGAGTACATCGGCAATCATGACACTTTTTCACCACAGTACCTCGAAAGAGCCGCAATCTTGATTAAAACCTTACATCAACAAAATCTCACTTCGGGAATTCATTTTGACTTACTTAAAAAATTTGATGATTATAAAAATCGTATCACTAATCCAATTTATGATACTTCTTTTGCTTTCGATTATCTAAAACACGCAGCTGAAATTTCGTCCAATCACATTCTTTGTCACAATGACCTTGTGGCAGGAAACCTTTTATTCACTGATAATAAAGACTACTTAATTGATTATGAGTATGCCATGGATAATGACCCATTCTTTGACATCATGTCATTTATTACTGAAAACGACATTCAGGATGTACATTTGCGCGCTCAATTTTATGATATCTATTTCCAAAGGTCTCTTACAGAAGTTGACTATCAAAGACTTGAACTCTTTGAAATCGCGCATCATACCTTATGGTGCGAGTGGGCAATGATGATGTTTGAATCGTCGCCCCTTCCTATCTATCAAGAAATTGCACAATTGAAGTATCAGCGTCTTACGGAACTCTTTACAGATCCAAATATCTCGCAACTTCTATATATTAAATAAAAGAAACGTTTCGCTACGTTTCTTTTTGGTATATAAAAAGCAAGAAATTTGAAGAGAACCAATTAAAATAGACACATGAAGAAAAGCATGGGAAAATCTATTTTAGGAGGTTCTTTTCTTATGGGAAAAACAGGGAGAATTAATAATAAATACACAGTTGAATTCAAGATAAAAGTAGTTGAAGACTATTTAAGTGGAAAAAGCGGTGGTCTTGATCAACTTGTAAAAAAATATGAACTTAAATCAAACGCTCAAATTCGTAGTTGGATTAAGAAGTACAATGAAGATCCTTCCTCATTAGGCATTGATATGAGAGGTAAAAAAGCGACTGGAAGACCGAAAGTTATTAGGTTAGATGATATGTCTTTAGAAGAACAAAATCATTATCTTAGAATGGAGAATGATATTCTAAAAAAGTTAAATGCGCTCCTTCGGGATTACGAAGAGCGCTAATGTACACAACAATTGACCAACTTAGGATTGATTACACAGTTAGTGAGTTATGCCAATACTTCAATATATCAAGAGCATCATTTTATAGTTGGCTTGAAAATGGAAAACCTCTTTACAAATGTTGGGATGAATGGCTTGCCTGTAAAATAGAGGAAATCTTCAAAGAAACTTTTAAAGGATATAGATATATTACATATCAACTAAAACGAAAATTTGGAGTGGTCGTTAATCGAAAAACAGTATTGCGTTACATGCAAATACTAGGACTAAAATCTCCAATACGCAAGAAACGATTTGAGAGTTGTACGCAAAAAGAAATAAATGAAAAGGCAAGAAACGTTCACTACAACGTTCTTGCCAGACAGTTTAAGGCCAATCGACCTTTACATAAATTGGTAACTGATGTCAGTTACATCTATCATAAAGAAGGTCGCTTATTCATAAGCGTCATTAAGGATCTTTATGATAATTCAATTCTAGCATATACAGTATCAAAATTTAATGATAATAAACTAGTATTTGATAATTTAGATTTAGTATTTACTTCGGAGTGGGATTCAACATATGAATGTATCTTGCACTCTGATCAGGGGTTTCAATATACAAATCGCCAATACATGGAGAAATTAGATTCGTTAGGAGTTACGATATCACACTCCCGTAAGGCTAATTGCTACGATAATGCATGTTGCGAAAATTTCTTCTCGCATTTGAAAAGTGAGTCTTTGGAGTTAAATGTACCTACTAACGAGCAAGCATTAACCCAGCAAGTTCATGAGTACATAGGGTGGTATAACAATGATCGACCACAAGAAAAATTAAAAGGTATGACTCCTATTGAATTTAGGAATACATACCTTAAAGAGCACTGCTTTTATTAACTGTCTACTTTACTTGGTTCTTGACAATTAACTTCTTGCTTAAATATCATATAAGTCTTTAAAGAACTTATTAATTTGGTCAACAGACTGAATAAGATTCTCATTATCATCAAGATGAAGGAGTAATTGGTCAATCATTTCCTCATGGAATTGATCATGAATCCGCATAACTTCAACACCTTTTTCAGTGAGTCCTAATCTGTATATCCGACGATCTTGAGCATCTTGTTCACGATAGACATAACCCTTATGGCTGAGACGATTAATCGTCGTAGTCAGAGTTCCCTGAGTGATTCTCAAATGAGCAGCGACATCGCTCATCATTTTCGTTTCACTTTTTTGAATGCCTTCGAGCGTATGAACTTCGGTCATGGATATTTTTACACCATGAACACGATGATATCTTTCTTCAATCACAAGGATTTGATTAAAGATATCAACAAGCAGTTCATTTAAAACATGACGAGCATCGATCGACATACACTATTTTTCTAAAGCTTTTTGAGCTTTGCTTGCTAAAGTTGCAAATCCTTTTGGATCGTGAATTGCAATTTCTGAAAGCATTTTACGGTTAATGTCGATATTTGCTAAACGTAGACCATGCATTAATGTGCTATATGTCATATCATTTTGACGAGCAGCAGCATTGATACGTGTAATCCATAGTTTACGCATTTCACGTTTTAATTGTTTACGGTCACGGAATGCATAACGTTGTGAACGCATAACTTGTTCATTAGCTGTACGATAAAGAACGTGTTTTGACCCATAATAACCTTTTGCTAATTTTAATGTTTTTTTACGACGCGCACGTGATGCGACTGAATTTGTTGATCTTGGCATTTAAAACACCCTCCTTAATCTTGTAGTAAATGTTTAATACGTTTGTAGTCACTCTTCGATACGAGAGTAGCTTTACGTAATTGACGATTTTGTTTTGTTGTTTTATGACGAGCAAAGTGACTTACATATGCTTGTTGTCTCTTTAATTGACCTGAGCCAGTACGTTTTACACGTTTAGCTAAAGTACGTTTTGTTTTCATTTTAGGCATTACAAGGCCCTCCTTCAGTTATTTCTTGTTTGGTGAAATCACAACTGACATTGTGTTTCCTTCAAGTTTAGGTGCTTTTTCAACTGAACCTAAATCATTACATTCCTCAATAAAGCGTGCCATTGTTTTACGTCCGACATCGATACGAGTCATCATACGACCTCTAAAACGCATATCAATTTTAACTTTTGTTCCCTCTGCTAACCATTTACGAGCATGACGTAACTTTGTATCAAAGTCATGTTGATCAATAACTGGTGATAAACGTAGGGGTTTAATTTGAGTAACGTGTTGGTTCTTCTTAGCTTCCTTAGCTTTTTTCTGTTGTTCATAACGATAACGACCGTAGTCCATTATTTTACATACAGGTGGATTTGCATTTGGAGCAACACAAACTAAATCTTGGTTTGCTTCTGCAGCTTTTTCCAACGCTTCGCGACGCATAAGAATCCCGAGTTGTTCTCCTTCAGATCCAATAACAAGAACTTCTTTGAAACGGATTGCTTCATTAATTAAATCCTCTGGACCTTTACGGTTATCTTGATTCATTCTTCTACTAATAGTATTCACCTCCCTTGGTGTTTTTCGTAATAACAATAAAAAAGTGTGCACGTATCGAACACACTCAAAGGTTTTAAAAATTAGACCTAAGCTTTTACCTATGACCGACAGCCATCAGGTGAGAATGTGCTTCTACTTTCTTATTGCTCGCATATTATAGCATCACCATACCCTCACGTCAAGGTTTTATGACTAACTTATCTCACTCTTATCCATTTTTCGCTCTTTATATAACTCTACTACTTTTGATAGTTAATTAAAGATAATGTCATACCAATAAGGAGTTCTATTGAACTCCTTATTAACTAATCAAGTTTAAGTAACATGGCATTGATTGCTACAATCACAGTACTTAATGACATGAATACCGCACCAACTGCTGGCGTTAGAAGAATTCCTATTGGTGCTAAGATACCAGCTGCCAAGGGAATTGCAATGAAATTATATCCTGCTCCCCACCATAAGTTTTCAATCACCTTACGAGACGTCTTCTTACTGAGTCGTAAGAGATTAAGAATATCTTTAGGATCACTTTTCACAAGAATAACATCCGCAGAATCAATCACCACTTCGGTTCCAGCACCGATTGCGACGCCAACATTAGCACGAGCAAGTGCTGGAGCATCATTAACACCATCCCCAACCATCATAACCCGTTTTCCTTCTGATTGTAGTTTACGAACTATCGATTCCTTATCTTCTGGTTTCAACTCCGCATAATAGCGTTTAATGCCCAATTCCTGAGCAACCATTTTCGCAAAATGCTCATTGTCTCCCGTTAACATAACAGGTTCTACATCCATTGATTTTAATGTTTTAATTAATTCATAAGATGCTTCTTTGATTTTATCACCTTGAGCAACCACTCCGATGACATCTTTATTTCTTATCAAGAAACTCATTGAGTTCCCTTGTTTTGCTAAACGCTCGACACGGTCTTTATCATATGAAAATTGATTTTCAATAAGATACTTCTCATTCACAATAAGGTATTCTTCTTGATTTAAGACACCTTTCATTCCCACTCCCGGAATTGTTTCAATACCATCAGCATGGGCAATGTCAAGATTCAATGCCTCAGCCTTTTTCAATATCCCGACTGCAAGTGGATGAGACGATCCTTGTTCCAGTGAAGCAAAGATGCTAAGAACATCTTCATCAGTGAATACTTCATCCATTGAATCATAATGATTAAGTTCAAAATTACCATAAGTAAGTGTTCCCGTCTTATCCATAAGTACCATATCTACTTTATGTGCATTTTCAAAGGATTCACGATTACGAATCAACAAACCATTTTTCGCAGCGATAGAAGTTGAGCGTGCAACAACAAGCGGAATCGCAAGACCCAATGCATGAGGACACGCAATAATTAATACAGTTACCAATCTTTCAAGAGCAATATTGCTGTCGCGGGTAACACTAAACCAGATAATGAAAGTTAAGAGTCCGACAAACAAAGCAATATAGAATAAGTATTGCGCAACCTTATTTGAAAGCAATTCATTTTTAGATTTATCTTTTTGAGCATCCGAAACCAGCGTCATTACTTGTGACAAGTATCCTGATTCTCCAGTACCATCAACCTCAACAAGTAATGTACCGTTACCATTCGTAGATCCACCAATTACTTTGTCATCCACATCTTTCTTAACACCAAGTGATTCACCAGTGATCATTGATTCATTGACGGTACTATTTCCCTTGATGACATGACCATCTGCCGGAATTGTTTGTCCTGCGCTAACTTGAACGACATCACCAATTTTTACTTCAGTAAGCGGAATGGTTTCAAATGTACCATCTTCGCGCACAACACGTGCATCCTTCGGTAATAGAGACGCCATTTTTTCTAATGCGTTTCCTGCATCACTTACCGCATTCATTTCAACCCAGTGTCCTAAGAGCATGATTGCAATTAAGCTCGCAAGTTCCCAAAAGAAATCCATAACATGAACAGAACTTTGCACTAAATGATTCATCACAAAGGCATAAATAGAATATCCGTATGCAACTGTAATTCCCAATGAAATTAAGGTCATCATACCTGGATTTTTCATTTTCAGTTCCATTTTCGCTCCTTTTAAGAACGGCATTCCTCCATAAAAGAATAAGATTGTTGAAAGAATCAAGACTACCCATTCTGAATATTTAAATGATATCTGGAATGGCAGTGTTATTCCCATCATTGGTGATATGAACATGATTGGAATTGCGAAAATTAAAGAAACAAAAAACTTTCTCTTCAAATTACCCATACCATGCATCGAATGATCCATATGAGAATGATCCGTATCATTATGATTTCCATGATGCTCATGTTCCATCATTTCATGGTTATGATGATTGTGATCATGATGTTCGTGATTGTGTTCTTCATGATGCTTCATTTCGTTGTGATTATGTTTCATTTCATCGTGATTGTGTTCCATAGTGTCACCTTCCTTATCTATAGTCTACACTTGTAGATGATAGATTGCCAGTAATGTACTCTGTAAATTATTTGATTTTTGCAAATGCAACACAATTAAGGCCATCTACATCCTTAAAGCCTAACGAATCATAGAATCCAATTGTCTTAGTTTCATTTTCCGTCAGCAGTATAATTTGACGGATGTGCGAGTACTTTTCAAGTAACTGAAGGATAAGCTTCGACCCGATATTTTTCCTTTGGGACGAAGAATGAACGATGATATCTTGTATGTATAGAATTGTTTCACCATCTCCCACCGCACGAACGACGCCCACTAATTTTTCACGGTCATAAGCCACAAACGCAATCAACGAATTCTGATAGGCTCTTCTTAGTCTCTCAATATCTTCAAGATAGATCATCCATTGAGCGTCACGGTATAAAAGTTCAACGCGGTCAAAGTCTCTTTCTTCGCTATATTCTAAAATTATCATTATTTCCCTCCTTTTCCTATTGTCTCTATTAAAACCCAATCCTCGACATGGTTCTCTATTAATAGTATATCATTGTCTATTTTAACCAACAAAAAAAGTGGCGTGAACCACTTTTAATTTTTATTCCTCGTGACTGCTTTTCACAATTTCAAGATGAAGTTCTTTCAATTGTTTATCAACAGCTGGAGATGGTGCATTTGTCAATGGACAACGTGCTGATGCATTTTTAGGGAATGCAATAACGTCACGGATTGTTTCGGAGTGAGTTAATGCCATTGCGTAACGGTCAAGTCCGAATGCAATTCCACCATGTGGCGGAGTACCATACTTGAATGCATCGACGAAGAATCCAAAGCGACGTTGAATTTCTTCTGGAGTGAAGCCAATAATTTCAAACATTTTTTCTTGGAGTTCTTGTTGATATATTCTCATGGATCCACCAGCTACTTCGAATCCATTAAGAACAAGGTCATAGGCCTGAGCAATTACATCGAGAGGTCTTTCATCAAGGAACGCAACATGTTCTTGTACAGGTGCTGTAAATGGGTGGTGACGCGCAATGATGACACCATCTTCCATTTCAAACATTGGGAAATCAACAACCCAGCAATATGCAAATTTATTTTCTGGGATGAGATTGTAATCTTTTGCTAATTGGAGACGAAGTGCACCAATAGCAGTACATGTAAGTTCCCATTCACCACTACCGATAAAGATTGCATCACCAAATTCAAGTCCTAATGTTTCTACCATTTGTGCTTGTTCTGCTTCAGAAATGAATTTAGCTGCACTTCCTGAGAAGCCTGCTTCTTCGTATTTAAGAGCAACAAGTCCTTTTAAACCATATTTTTTAACTAAATCAGTATATTTATCTGT
The DNA here is from genome assembly GCF_014396165.1 of Erysipelothrix inopinata. GTDB lineage: Bacteria > Bacillota_I > Bacilli_A > Erysipelotrichales > Erysipelotrichaceae > Erysipelothrix > Erysipelothrix inopinata. The sequence goes on along the minus strand of NZ_CP060715.1, from coordinate 1,524,313 downwards.
AACTTTACGGGTCAGTGTTTCAGCATGTCCCTTAAGAACTAGCCCTTTAAGAACGCCACCATTTTCCAATGTGTCACTAAACACTTTGAATTCACTTTGAGCAAAGATAGGTGCAAAGTCAATTAATTTCATTTCAAATCTTAAGTCTGGTTTATCACTTCCATAATAATTAAGTGCATCTACAAATTTAATTTTTGGAATTTCATGTTTTTCTTCATGCATAACGTTGATCATAACGTCATCAACGATTGTTTCAATAATATCCATGAATTGATTTTGGTCTAAAAATGATGCCTCAATATCAACTTGAGTAAAGTCCAATTGACGGTCAGCACGTAAATCCTCATCACGGAAACAACGTGCAACTTGATAATAACGTTCCATGCCACCGATCATTAAGAGTTGTTTAAAGATTTGTGGTGATTGCGCTAACGCGTAGAATTCTCCTTCATGAACACGTGATGGTACAAGATATTCTCGTGCTCCTTCAGGTGTAGATTTTGTAAGCATTGGTGTTTCAACATCAATGAATCCCATGTTATCCAAAGTTTTACGCATTTCACTCACGATTGCTGCACGTTTAATTAAACGTTCTTGCATTACCGGTCTTCTGAGATCTAAGTAACGATATTTTAAACGAGTATCTTCAAGAGCATCCGTTTCGTCAGCGATAATCATCGGTGTTTGAGCCGCCTTGTTAATGATCGTTACTTCCTTAACATCAACTTCGATATCACCAGTTGCAAGTTTCGCATTTTTATCTTGACGTTCACGAACAAGACCTTTTACGGATACAACATATTCATTTTTCAATTCTTGAACAATTGGATATTCATCATGATTGACTACCAATTGAACAATACCACTACGGTCACGAAGATCAATAAAGTTGATTGAACCAAAGTTACGACGTTTCGCAACCCAACCTACAAGTTCAACTTCCTGCCCTACATGTTCCATTCTTAATATTCCATTATGATGTGTACGATTCATATTATTTACCTAACCACTTTCTAACTTGTCCAACGACATCCTCATAGCTTACAGTTACCTGTTCTTGAGTTTCAATATTCTTCAAATTAACGACACCTTGCTCAAGTTCATTACCACCTGAAATCATGGCAATCTTAGCATTTGTACGATCTACCATTTTGAATTGTGCTTTCATAGACTTGTTTTCATAATCCATATCTGCACAGAATCCTGCTTTACGAAGTTCTGTAATCAACTTAAACAATTGCATATTGGACTCTTGCCCCATTGGCATTGCAAAGACATCAACATGTTCTCCGGTATCAAACTTAACACCCGCAAGCTCTGCATAAATCAACAGACGTTCAATCCCAACAGCAAAGCCAACTGCATCTGTTTGTGGTCCACCAAAGTATTCCACCATGTGGCTGTAACGGCCTCCTGCAAAGATCGTAGATTGAGCTGCCGCATTTTCATCCGTTGAAATAACCTCATAAACTGTGTGTGTATAGTAATCAAGCCCACGAACCATTCTAGGATCTACTTCGTAAGGAATATTTTGTTCATCAAGAGTTTTCTTCAAAGTTTCAAAATATGTTTGTGACTCTTCGTTAAGGTAATCCAAATTAATGGGCGCTGTTTTCATTGCTTCATGATCATGATCAACTTTACAATCCAACATGCGCAACGGATTCTGTTCGTAACGTCTCTGACAATCCGAGCATAGCGTATCTAGATGTGGTTTAAAGTGTTCTTTTAAAGCCACTTTATATGCCGCTTGACTCTCAGCATCTCCCAATGTATTAATCACAAGTTTGTACTTGTGAACACCAATCTCATCTAAAAGATTAAGACCAACCATAATAGATTCTAAATCCAGATAAGGATTGGCTTCTCCGAAGAATTCAACACCAAATTGGTGGAAAATACGCATTCTTCCCTTTTGCGGTCTTTCATATCTGAAATTTGGTGAGAAATAAAAGAAACGTTGAACCGAACTTGGGTTAGCATATAATTTGTGTTCTACAAATGCACGAACCAGCCCCGCTGTTCCTTCAGGTTTTAAAGTTAGTGATCGCTCACCACGGTCCATAAAGGTATACATTTCTTTATTAACCATATCACTCGCATCATTCCCACGAGCAAATACTTCTGTATGTTCGAAAATAGGTGTTCGAAGTTCCGAAATATGATAACGTTCACAAATCTCTCTTGCTAATTTTTCAACTTCTTGCCATTTTTTGACTTCTTCACCCAAGACATCTTGAGTTCCTCTTGGTGCTCTATAACTCATCACTATTCCTCCTTCAAAATAACATAAAAGGTGCTACCAAGGACGCTAAAAGCGTGGTACCACCTTTGTTTTATACTCAAACTCTTAACGCGAGCAACGGCTAGTCTCTACTCTATTCAAGATAGCTTCTCCCATGTGTCCCATAAATCAAAAATCAGCACTTTTCACCAACCAGCACTTCTCTACGCTTTTTTAATTTATTTAATCATGTTCAACGAATATATCAATAATCTATCACAAAACAAGCGTGTTTGCAATGAAATTATAATCATCAGTCATTCCAATCGCTCGCACCACCACATCACGATTCGTTCAAATCTACGTTTTTTATATGATAATATTAATTTAGTCAAAGTGTTTATCCAAAACGAGACCACCATGAAAATTCAATTCATAAATTAGTTCATCTTTAAAAAAGATAACCTCTCTTCCCACAAACCATGAAAAATCTCCAGTGACTTCCATAACATAGGTATATTCACCATCTTTGAATATAGGTTTTCCTCTATATGGATAGAGACATGTTGGTTCCATCAACGATTTTTTCAAGAAGTCACTTGAAAACTTATCTTCATTAAGTACTCTTCCGGTATAGTTCATAGACCAAACCGGTTTTAATTCATTCCAAATAGCTTCTTCACCCGTAAATAAATGTGTGCCTAAATAACTATCAATATATTTCAGTTCTCCTAAATTGAATTCTAAATCATAGGAATTAGGTCGACTACTCGATACTTTTCCAGTACTTGATGCATAAGTATTTTTCTTTGCCTCGATTAAAAATTCAATTAGATTATCTTTATTCATAGTAACTTCTCCTGTCTATTAACTGTGCAATATAAACTAAATTTTTTTATACTACCGACGTTTCCTTATTTCAATCACAAGCGTCGGAACGATTATCATAAAAAGATAAAGTGCTAAAGTAAAAATAATCATACTTCTACTTTGATCCCAAATTGGTGGGATGATGACATCAAAAGATGCTTTTTTTGAAAAACCGACCGTAGTATGCAACCCTAAACTGATACCATTAATCCATCGAATGTTATTCATCCAGTTTTCAAGATCCATGCGATTTTCTTTAGGTTCATGAATAAGTTCCACATACGCAAAAATGCAAATTACAAATACATTGATATACACAGGTGCAAACCAACCCGTTTGCATTTCTACGTTTGATAAGAGTGTCATGATTGAAAATCCGATAACAAATAGAACTATCCAATCAAGTATTGTTCTTAATATTTTATGTTTATTAAAAAAGTAATACACCTTATCTCACCCTTGATCTATACTCATCATCATTTCCAAGCGAACCTCGTGATTCTCAATATCATGATTTGTGTAATGTGTCATATCGAGCCCTTTAATATCAAATCCATTTTTTTGATACATATTAATGGCTTTAACATTACATGATTGCACTTCCAACACGAGTTCTCTTATGGGTTCGTTTTTAACATAGTTTATAACATGCTGAATAAGCTTGCTCCCATAACCCTTATGGCGATACCGTTCATCTATGATAATATCACTAATTCGCATGCGTTGATGCCAAGATTCTTCACCAATCTGAATGAACCCCACAAGCACCCCTTCGACTTCGAGACCAAACAACACTGGATTTTCTAGATGTTTTGCAAACCATTCACCCGAGAATTCTTTTTGTTGGATTCCATCAAATGATTTCTTCACGAGAGTCACACCCCAAAAGACATCTTCCAACAATTCCACATCATAGTATGAATCTGTTGTGTATGTAACATCATAGCTTTTACCTTCATAATCTTTTTTATTAAGTTTTCGAATCATCATTGAAATCCTCCAAGCAATTTGATACATCATAATCTGTATCAATGTAAATTACTTTTTGATATTTTGATTCCACGAATGCATTCTCATACGCTGCGTTTTCAGTAAGCGTTGACTCAAGAGTACACCAGGAATCATCCAATCGCGATTCAATAACAGATGCAAACTCCTTAATACTGTCAAAATTCCCTTTAATATAATCTTGACTCATTACAAGACAATAACTATGAATATGTTTTAAGTATTCTTCTGTAAATGACGTGTACCAACGTGCCGGTATATAACATCCTTCAACAATAAGATTTTGATTATTTTCGATTGCTGTTTTTATCATCTCGGAAACAATTGGCCATAGATAATATTCGAGTTCGAGGTCATCATCAGGAGTGAGTTCTGTTTGACGACTGCGGATCAATCCCATTTTGAGTAAATCTATGGATAAAACGGGATAGTGGTATGCTTCCAAGAACTTTTGAGCCAGTGCCGTTTTTCCTGTGTGGGATGCCCCAGTTATGATTACAATCATTTCAAATCTCCTTTATCTTCTTCATGAGCGTATTGCTAAGTTTAATACCATTGCGTTCTACCACATTCTCTGACACAACCTGATAACCTCGTTTTTCAAAAAAAGGTTGCGCTGTTATCGAAGCATGAGTAGTGATTGAATAGGGACAATTCTGCTCGAGTTCATCGCAGATTCGAGATGCAATTTTGTATCCTTGATAATCTTTGTGGACAAACAACCGATCTAAATAGCCTGTATCATCACAATCTCCAAATCCCACAAGAGTCGTGCCATCATAAACAACAAGTGTATAATTTCGGCTTAAGCTCTGATGCCAAGCATACACATCCGGATTACCGTCTGCCCAAACATCACATTGTTCCTCAGTGTAATCTTTAGAATTAACAGAATGAACGGTTTCGTAAAATAAGTTGACAATACTTTCAAGATCATCACGTTGATATTGACGCATGACGAAAGATTGATGTTTACCTAAATTCATAAATTAATAACTTACCTTCTCAAAGTGCCCATCGTTTACAATGATAACTTCATTATTAGAAAACGCTTTGACATCACGTTCCGTTTCATAGTTAAGACGGATTTCGTCAACAGCTTCCACAAAGGGATCATTATCTTTATGTGGCACCGGGTAAAAATCAAGAATATTCAGAGCATCATAGTTTTTAAGTTCCAACGCTTGATTCACATCATCCATAAGTGTTACGTAGTCAATCGATGGCGCTAAAATGATAGATCCAGCAGATTCACCAATGTAACGTTTCCCTCGATGAATTTGATCGACTAACAATCTATCGACTTTTGAATTTTTCAATTCTTGAAGAAGATAAAATGTATTGCCTCCTGAAACGTAGATAAGATCACTCATTTCAAGATTTTCTGTAATTTCATCAAGATTCATGTCACGTAAATGAATTTCAATCAGTTCACATCCTTGATCTCTAAACCATGTTCTTGCTTCATCAACATAAAAATCAACAGGTTCAACTTCAGATGCCGTAGCAATAAATGCAATTTTTTTGATATCACCCATCACTAAAATTCGATTTGATTTTAGATGGTTTGCGACATCCACAAAGGATGATGTTAGGATAATATTGTTCATATTTAGTCTCCATTCTCTTTAGCAATTATATCATTATTACAAATTCATTCCTACTAAACTCCCAGTGTCGATTGTAAATTGAAAAGGATTTCATTTCTTTTACTTTTGAAATAACTTATAATTAAACTATAAGCTAGAATGCATAGAAAGCGAGATAAATTATGAAGAAAGATATCCCTCTTAACGAAAAACATCTCAAGATCACCTCTCAGTTATTCTCACTGACATCCGTGATTATTATTATTGTAAGTAGTGCCCTAACAGGATTTTTATTATTTTCGAATTCGACACTTTTTTATCGACTCATTGAATTACTATTCGGTAGGATTCCTTATGTTGGGAATATGGCCTACTATTATGTGAAATCGATGAATATTGTGAATTTCAATGTCCTCTTTGAACAAGCATTCAAACCTCTTATGATGGTTGATATTCTTTACTTCTTCATCCCTCTTCTCTTCTTTGAAATAATAATTATTATCATGAAACGTTATATCATGAAACATGATCATGCATTTCTAACTGCACTACTTTTAATTATTATTCAAGGTTCTATACTATTAACTGTCAACAACAATCTCATCTTGACGCACCACATTGATTCAAGTTTGTTTGAACTTAAGAATACTTTAGTACGCTGCATGTTTGTGATTCAGTTAATATTGTCGTTTGTCTTGCTTTATCGTCTTAGAAATTTGAATCGCTTTAACCTAAGTCAGTTGTTTTCTCATAAAGCAGCGAAACGCCTGATTCATAGTGGGTCTATTGTCGTTGTTATTATCTTTAGCCTACTCGCAACATCCCTCATCTTTGCCAACAATTATGTTAAAACAGTTGAGCAAAATTTAAAAGTTGATTATGTTATTAACTTGAAACCTACTGCAGACGGTCTTGTTCATCTTAATGTTCCAGAGAAAATTACAAAACCACTTAATATGATTGGGGTATCTTTCCCTAAAGAAATCAATGGTAGCATGCTTACTGATCAATTTGGAATCACAGAAATCGATGCAGGTTCAATGATTAATAACTTTGTTCACACTAAAGTAAATCTACTCACATATCGATTCCTCCAAGTTCCCCTTGCGAATGCATCACTCTCGATATTCTTCTTAGTTCTCATCTTCATTCTCGAAGCTGTGACTCAGAAAGTTAAGGATCATGCTACCATTTTATATCACATTCAATGGGTTCTCTCAGCCATCATCTACTTTAGTGTCTCCAAGAACTTTGGTACCGTAATCAATATCTTATCAGGACTTGTGTTCTTAGGAACAAGTATTCACTTGATTGCCTATTGGAAAACAAATAAAAAACTATTAGGTTTTATTCAGACAGTTAAAGATAAATGGAAACACCCGAAACAAGCCTAAACCACTTACACATTTAAGGGCCTCCCAAGCTATTCTTGGGAGGCCCTTTTTATTATTTCTTAATTAATGAATTTAAAGTAGTTACGTTAATAAGGGTTCCTTCATAGGATGCCTCTATTGCCTGATCTAATTCAGACTCAGAAATATCTAAGTTTTGCATAACACGTTCTTTTTGAAAGCGTATCGCTTCATAGCTAATGTGAGGATCAAATCCGGATCCGCTCTCAGTTACCAAATCTGTTGGTATTTCTTCTACTTTTCGATTGGGATGTGCACGGAGCAGTTTTTCAATTCTTGCTTCAACTTTTTGTTTATATTCCTTGGACATAATTGCATCATTGGAAGATCCACTAGGTTTCCCAATATAATCTGATGCTGATGGTCTTCCCCAGAATTCATCCATTTTTGTAAAGTGTTGACCTAATAATTTCGAGCCCTTAATAGTGTCCTGATGAACAATAGGACTGCCCTTTGCTTGCTGCGGAAATATAAGCGCACCAACACCAGTAGAAAGTAAAGGATAAATACCACCCGTAACGACTATAAAACACAATCCTGCAATCACAATTTTCAATATTTTTTTCATCTTAGACTCCTAAATTCCTAATATCGAGAGCAGTGGTGCTACAACCATATCGATAAGCTTAATTAAGATAAATGGGGTAATTACACCACCCAATCCATATACCAATAAATTTCTTTTTAAGATCGAATTCGAACTATCAGGTCGATACTTTACCCCCTTCATAGCAACAGGAATCAATAAGGGGATAATAATTGCATTAAAGATCAAGGCAGATATAATTGCGGAACTTGGTGTTTGTAGATTCATAATATTCAATTGATTCATTTGGGGAATCGCAATAATAAAAAGTGCTGGTAGGACTGCAAAGTATTTTGCAACATCATTCGCAATACTGAATGTCGTCAAGGCACCTCGAGTCATTAGTAATTGTTTTCCAATTTCCACAACATCTAAAATCTTAGTTGGATCAGAATCCAAATCGACCATATTGGCTGCTTCTTTTGCAGCTATCGTACCCGAGTTCATCGCGATACCAACATCAGCTTGTGCAAGTGCAGGCGCATCATTGGTTCCATCTCCGGTCATTGCTACAACTTTACCCAGTGCTTGTTCTTTTTTAATTTCATTAATCTTATCTTCGGGTTTACATTCCGCAATGAAACCATCAACACCAGCTTCTTGCGCAATCGTTGCAGCGGTTAAAGGATTATCTCCAGTACACATAATGGTTTTAATTCCCATAGCACGAAGGCGTTCAAACCTTTCAATGAGACCTTCTTTAATTGTATCTTTAAGGTAAATAACTCCCAGAATTACATTACCTTCACAAACTACAAGAGGCGTACCACCGAGTTTAGAAATGGATTCCACAATTGCATCAGTATCAACTGGAATTACACCACCTAAATGACCGACATATTTTTTCACAGCATCTGAAGCACCTTTTTGAATTAGTGTTCCGTCCATTTCCATGCCACTCATTCGAGTTTGAGCCGTAAATTCTATAAATTTCGAAGCATCAACTCCGTCTTGTAATACCTCAATTCCTTTATCTTTAGCGAGATTCACAATGGATTTCCCTTCCGGTGTTAAATCTAAGAGTGATGCTTTGACAGCACTTGTTACCAGGTGTTCATAAGCGACACCTTTGACGGGAAAAAATTCATTGGCTAAACGGTTTCCATAAGTAATTGTTCCTGTTTTATCAAGCATCATCACATCGACATCACCACATGCTTCAACTGCTTTACCCGACATTGCGATAACGTTGAAACGTGTCACACGATCCATTCCTGCGATTCCAATGGCCGACAACAGCCCGCCGATTGTGGTAGGAATTAAACATACTGTAAGTGCAATAAGAATGGATATTGGTATCTTAATTCCCAAACTTCCTGAGATGGGATGAAGACTCACCACTACGACTACAAAAATAATAGTTAAACTTACTAATAGCGTGCTTAGTGCTATTTCATTTGGTGTTTTCTTACGTGACGCACCTTCAACCATAGAAATCATTTTATCTAGAAACGATGATCCAGGATCAGCTTCAATTCGAATTATTAACTTATCACTGGTAACAAATGTACCACCTGTCACCGAACTGAAGTCCCCACCAGCTTCTTTCACAACTGGCGCAGATTCTCCCGTAATAGCCGATTCATCAACAGTCGCAACGCCTTCAAGTACTTCACCATCATTAGGAATGACTTCACCCGCCTGCACAGAAACAATATCACCGCGCTTTAAGTCTTGTGCAGATACTTCTTCGATGTTTCCATCTGCTAAGACACGTCTGGCAATCATGTCCTTTTTTGTTTGTCTTAAAGAACTTGCTTGTGCTTTACCACGACCTTCTGCAAGTGCTTCAGCGTAGTTTGCAAATAGAATCGTTATAAAAAGTATCAACGACACCAGTGCATTGAGGCCCCTTCCCGAAGCTAATTCCGCGCCAAATAGATTCGGATTTACAGTCAGTAAAAAGCTTAAAAACAAACCAATTTCGACGACGAACATGACAGGATTTTTAATCATGCTACGGACATCAAATTTAAGAAAACTTTGTTTTATCGCAACAATTTTAATTGATTCTTTATTTTTTTTCATATTATATACCAAGTCCTATTAATGATTCTGTAATGGGTCCTAGCATTAAAGCTGGGAAAAATGTTAAAGCGGATATTACAATAATGATGACACCTAAAGCAACCGTGAATAAAGGTGTGTTTGTTTTAAGCGTTCCTGATGATTCAACAACTGCTTGTTTTTTCCAAAGTGATTGTGCAATTTGAAGTTGAAGCAGTATGGGTAAGAAACGTCCCACAAACATAACGATGGCAGTTGAAAGATTCCAAAATAATGTCCCATCCATCAAACCCTCAAATCCTGATCCATTGTTTGCTGCAGCCGAAGTGTATTCATAAAGCATTTGTGTAAGTCCATGAGAGTTCATGGACCCGTGACCCTTTAAAAGTATTACTGATAAAGCAGTGAAACCAAGAATGAGTATCGGATGAATTAAAATTACGAGAGCTACACGTTTCATTTCATAACTCTCAATCTTTTTACTGAGATATTCTGGTGTTCTTCCAACCATGAGTCCGCATATAAATACAGTAAGAATTACATACATCATCATATTAAGAAGACCCACTCCATCGCCTCCAAACACCATATTCAACATCATAAACGCAAGTGGAACCATGCCCCCAAGTGGCGTATAACTATCTATCATCGAGTTTACAGAACCTGTTGTAAAAGACGTCGATACTCCGGTGAATAATGTTGAATTTAAAATACCAAAACGTAATTCTTTACCCTCTAAGTTTAAGGGATTTAAGATTCCTAATGATTCTAAAATAGGACTTCTGCTTTCCATCTTTATCATGACAAGAATACCGATAAAGAATAAGATAGACGAAATGACGAGTAACGGTAATGCTTCATTTTTTCTAAATCCTTGTTTTCGATCCTTTTTAGCACAGAGACCAAAGGCAACCACAAAGCCACCTGGGATCGTAATCATCGACAACATTTGAACGAGATTTGAAATTAATGTTGGATTTTCAAATGGCATGGAAGAGTTTGCTGCATAATAACCACCACCATTAGTTCCAAGATGTTTGATGGCTTCAAAAGAAGCTATTGGACCTAAAGGTATGCTTGTTTCAACGCCACTACTTGAAGTGAATACTAAAGTGTTATTCATGACTTGAGGTACGCCTTGCCACATTAAAACAATTGAAATAATAAATGAAACTGGGAGTAAGACTCTTATAATAATTTGAATGAGGTCTTTGTAAAAGTTTCCCAGTTTGTGACTCGATCCTGTGAACCCTCTCGTAAATGCCATACCAACCGCAATTCCCGTTGCTGCCGAACTAAACATATGGGAAATAATCACAAACATCTGAGCAAACTCCGACATTTGAATTTCCCCTGCATAATGTTGTAGGTTAGTATTCGTCATAAAACTGATGACCGTATTTAAAGCAAGATGCCAGGGCATGTTAGGACTGGATGTATATAAACCTTGCGTCATAAGAATTAAAATCCCAAACAAACCAATGATGAGATTAAATACCAAGATTGAACTAAAGTATTGCTTCCATCCCATTTCAGAGCGTGAAAACCCAAAGAATGAAAACAGTCTGTTCTCAACAGGTTTAATAATTCGATCACCCCAAAGTGGTTTGTATTGAATCATTCGCGCAAGATAATGGCCCATTCCAACGATCGCGAGGGACCCTAAAATAACAAATAAAAATAAATAAACCATATTTAACGACTCCTATAATTTATCAGGATTTACTAGGGCATAAAACAAATAGCCCAAGATACCTGCGACAATAATTCCCAATATAATCATTGTAATTCCTTCTTTCAATGGGCTCATTTTAGCACCCAGAGTATTAAGAGGGTATTAAGATTAAAAAAGAAGGCCTTTAGCCTTCAATTTTTATCATTCGATATCCAACACCCACATGGGTTTGAATATAATTATGGTCTTCGTCATATTTTTCAAGTTTTCTTCGAAGCGTCGTCACAAAGACTCGAAGTGCTGGAATGTTATCAGAATAATAGCCCCAAACCGCTTTGAGTATCGTATTATATGAAAGAACTTTATCTTGATTCATCATAAAGAGTTCAAGTAATTTGAATTCAATTGGAGTCAAATGCAACTCTTGTTGATTTAACCATGCTACCCCTAACGAAGGATCCATAACGAGCTTCCCGTTGCTAAGAACTTGTTCACTACTTTGATTTTGGCTGCGTCTTAAATTGGCTCTAAGACGTGCTAAAAGCTCATCCACACTAAATGGTTTAGTAAGATAATCATCAGCACCTAAATCAAGCGCCACAACTTTATCATTGTCTTCGGTTCGAGCACTTAAAATAATGATAGGTATGTTTAGATAACTTCTGATCACCTTAATGACTTCAATACCATCCAAATCTGGCAAGCCTAAATCAAGAAGGATTAGGTCAGGATTATTTGCATTCATGAGTGTGATACCATGCTGACCCGTTCCCGATTCAATCACATGATAGTCATTATATTCTAACGTTGAAACAATAAACTTTCTTACTTTCACATCATCTTCAATCACTAAAATTGTATGCTTAGACATAATCTACCCCTTCCATTTTTTGTAATGAAAATTCAAAAACGCTTCCCACTGGATGATGATCGAAAACTTGGAGATACGAACCATGAGCTTTTAGTATTTCTTGACACAAGTAAAGCCCCAGACCGATACCACGATAGTAATCACCACCAACTTTTTCACGAGTATAAAACATATCAAAAATCTTATCTTTATCCTCATCAGGAATTCCTAATCCCGAGTCAATCACTTTAACCGTAAGTGAGTCTTCGGATTCTTTAATGACCACTTCGATTTCACAGTCTTCAGGCGAATATTTTATAGCATTGTCGAGAAGATTTACCATAAGCTGGAGCATTAATTTCGCATCCACAAAGACCAATGCAATTGAGTCGGGCTTATCAAATGTGATGGTACGATTCTTATTTCGTTCTTGAATTCTACGAATGGCTTCTTCTACAATATCATCAAATATTTGCGCCTCACAGTTAAGAATCGACCCTTCATGATCAATTCGTGTCATTGATAAAATATTTTCTACAAGATTGGTTAGCCACAATGAATCATCAAGAATATCTTGAGTCATTTCATTTCTTTGTGCTTCATCAAGAGTTTGATTCAAAAGATTCCACGCATTTCCTGAAATACTGGTTAGTGGTGTTCTTAAATCATGAGAAATAGTTCTTAAGATATTTGATCGTAACTGTTCTCTTTGAATTTGAAGGTTTGAATCCACTTGTTGTTCATTCAATGCTTGAGTCTCAAGCGCTAAACCAAACTCATTTAAAATTAAAAGAATCAATGTGCGATCTTCTAAGTTCCATTCCGCATCAACATTGATCCCGATGACAGCAACGGGGTTTCCATGACTTCGAATTGCATAATAAATACACGATGCATTGGATAGTGTCCGTGTTCCAAAACCTGCTTTTCGATTGTTTTGATAAACCCAACTCGCAATTGCAACTTCTTGTTGCGATAACAAGGTTTCGTAGATTGTATCCGGGGTATCATCTGAGAATACAGTTGGAACTAAGACGTCTTCAATCGGAACATAGATGACAACACTTCGCTTAAGCATATTCTTAATTTGATGACCCATTTCATAAACAATCATTTCTTGGGTTTGAGCTTTTTGAAGTTTAAGACTGGTTTCCAATAGAACTTCAGTACGGTAAGCTTTTTCAACATGAGTGATATCATTTACTCTTAGTTTTAATACTAAAGATCCTGTGATAAATGATGCGATAAACATGATTAAAAACGTAACCGGATAACCACTATCATACGCATTTAATGTAAACTTAGGGTCGGTGAAGAAATAGTTAAATACGAGTACACTTGAGATCGACGCTAAGATTGCTGTAAGTCGATTTGGTGTTAACACCGAAATAAATAACACAGCTAGAATATAGAGTGTAATAATATTCGCTTCACTAAAGCCCCAAAATTCAAACAAGAGTCCCAAACCTGTTGCAATTGCAATAAACGCAATTAAAATTCCAAGATCTCGTAAATTGGGTTTGTAATGTTCGTGTCTAAAGTTTAAATTTCTTTTCTTAGTGGGTACTGTATCGGGAATGACATACACATCGACTCCCGATGTTGACTCAATAATTCGTTCAATTAGTGGCACTTCAAATAACGCCTTCAATTTCCGCGATGTCGATTTGCCCAACACTATTTTAGAAACATGACTCAGTGTTGCGTAATCAGATATTTGTTGCGCAATATCACTACCATATAAGGGTGTTATCACTGCACCCAAATCTGCAGCAAGTTGGATATTGTCTTTCAACCCTTGACTCATATCATTGGGAGTGTCAGTATCTTCATCAATGACATAAATAGCTGTAAACTCAGCATGGAACGCGTCTACCATTCTGGAAGCATTACGAATTACTTTCGCATTACTGGGAGAAGCAGATATACAAACCATGATATGTTCTTTAATCGCAACATTACCATCACGATAATATCCAAACTCACTGGTTCTTCGTTCCGTAATTTTATCTGCAGTTTTGCGAAGTGCTATTTCTCTTAAGGATATCAAGGTTTCTTCCGTAAAGAAATGATTTAAAGCATGATTGGCTTGTGTCTCTTGGTATACTTTCCCTTGCTTAAGCCTCTCAATTAAATCTAAAGGATCAATATCAATAAGTTCAACAGTATCCGCTTTCTCAAAGACAAAATCAGGAATTCTTTCGTTCACAACTACGCCCGTTAGGGCTTCTACAATATCATTGAGACTTTCAATATGCTGAATATTCACAGTCGTATATACATCAATACCATTATGAAGTAACTCTTCGATGTCCTGATATCGTTTGACATGGCGACTCCCGGGACAATTTGTATGTGCCAACTCATCAACCAAAACAATGTCTGGGTTTCGAGTAAGTGTTTTCTCCAGGTTAAACTCTTGAAGTTTCAGTCCTTTGTAATCAATTATTATATTGTCAATAGTCTCTAATCCGTTGCATAGTGCTGAAGTTTCAGGTCGTAAATGAGGTTCAATATAACCAATAACAACATCGACATGATTATTCTTTAGTTGGTGTGCAGATTCAAGCATGGCGTAGGTTTTTCCTACCCCTGCAGCATACCCTAGAAAGATTTTCAATTTCCCTACTTTTTGAGCCATAACACACCTTCTTTTTTTCAGTATAGCACAGCCTAATAATCTGAGTATTAAGATTGTATTAAGATTTCAAAAAAATGTTATTAAAAAAGAGCTACCCTTAAGAGTAACTCGTTTAATACGTTTATTCGTATGATTGGGTGCAATTATATGCAGCCCCGATTTTACCTGCATCATTCATATGCATACAAACATCAACTTCCCATCCTTTAGAAAATGGTGTCATCGTTGTTAGAGCGGTTCTCACATCTTCAATGATACGCGGTACTGCACTCACTCCGCCACCAATGAGAATCTTATCAGGATCCAATGAGAATGCAATATTGAAAATCCCTGTACTTAAGCATCGTACCCATTCTGTATAGATTTCTTCTACTGCTTCATTGCCTTCTTCGAGAAGCTCAAATACTTTCTTTCCATCAATTGACTCATAGGGTACTTCCAGCGCAGCAGCAACCTTTTTAACAAGTGGTACAGAAGCACTGTTTGCACTCATAATTTCAAAGTCACTATAGTCCTTAAATTCTTTCGTAATCATAAATCCAAATTCACCTGCTAAGAAGTTTTTACCATGATGAAGGTGATTATTAATAATAATACCACCACCAATACCACTTCCGATTGTGACACAAACAAGATCTTTCGTACCTTTGCCATTTCCACTCCAGTGTTCAGCTAGAACTGCACAGTTTGCATCATTTTCAATGACAGTTCGAATTCCTGTTCGCTCCTCAATAAGTTTTCCTACATATTGATTACCCAGAACTGGAACTGCACCGCCTTCAATCACAAGCCCAGTATAAGGATTGACACCCCCTAGGATACTCAGTCCAATAGCATCCAATCCTTCGAATTGTTCAACAATCCCTACAATAATATTCATCATTGCATCCAAATCATCTCTTACTGTTTTAACTTGGCCATTTGTTCCTTCTAATTCTTGTCCATTTTCATTAAAGACACCATACTTAATGGATGTTCCTCCAATATCAAGTCCTAAATATTTCATAATACCTCACCCTTTCATTATAATGATACAATCTTTACGGTTGAGAGACAAGACAAATCGTATTGTATTTAGTTTATATTTGTATAACTAAAAAACCAACATCACCCGATGCTGGTTTCAATCTACAATTAATACTTAAAATGACAGGACTCAAGGTGGTCATTAACCACTCCGGCTGCTTGCATATATGCATAAATGATTGTGGTTCCAATAAACTTGAAACCTCTTTTTTTCATGTCTTTACTTATTTCATCCGATAGTGGAGTACTCGCTGGTACTTCGCTTATTTCTTCCCAATGATTCACAATTGGTTCATTATTAACAAATCCCCACAAATAAGCATCAAAACTACCAAATTCCTCAACAACTTCTAAAAAAGCAATTGCATTAAGTTTCAATGATTTTACCTTTAGCTTATTTCGAATAATTCCAGGATTTTCAAGAAGTTCTAATTCTTTAGCCTCATCATAGTCTTTAAGAATATGGGGATCAAAGCCGTCAAATGCTTCTCGCATTGTTTCTCTCTTATTAAGAATCGTACTCCAACTCAATCCTGCCTGTTGACCTTCTAAGATTAACATTTCAAAAAGCATTGGATCATCATGACATGGTTTACCCCATTGATTGTCATGATAAATTGTTTCTAATTCTTGGTGAAGTGCCCAATCGCAACGTTTTATATTTTCCATAATATACCTCTTTTAGATATCATATCTAATTTACTTTGATAATAAAAGAATTTTAATATCTAGATTGTGTAAAATAGGTGGGGGAATACAAAAAGCGATAACTCGCTTATAATGGTTTTACTACAAACTATTAGAAAGTGAGCTATCGCCATGACTATTTTACCACAATTTGAATTATCCAACACCTTAAAAAATTTATTTGTGTCTATCCAGGAATCAACGAATTACCTTTTAGAACCTACCAATCAAGAATTTACGATCCGTAATTACTCTCAGTTTATTGAACATACTTCAGAATGGCTTCGCATTGCTGCTTGTGACTATCTTGTTCAAAACTTTGAACTTCTTGATTTAAAATTTAAGAATTCCGCACTTCGTAAAAGAGATTACTATGTTCACCAAACACGTGAACGCACCCTTATTACTGTATTTGGAGTCGTGAAGTTTAAACGAACTATCTACAAAGATAAGACTACAGGAAAAACCTTTATCTATGTCGATCGCAAACTAGGTTTACCTAAATATGATCGCTATGACCCATGCGTAAAGTGCATGATTGTGGAGACTTTTGCGAATCAAAATTCAATGATTAAAGTCGGAGAGCAGATTGGTGACAGAATCTTTTCTTCTTTCTCAACGTCTCAGCATCGTGAACATTATCGTATATCAAGACAAACAGTTTATAATACCGTTAAACGTCCCTTGCCGTCACTGTCTGAACTTTGTGAGCCTAAGCCTACACCAAGTCACTTATACATCATGGCCGATGAAAAGTATGTTCATATGCAACGTAATGAATCTCAGTCTGTCATGGTCAAGTCAGCTGTAATTTTTGAAGGTATAAAAGGACCTCAGAAGCGCCGTCAATTGATTAATAAAATGGTTTATTCAGGAACTGAAAGTAATTTCTGGAATAGTGTATATGACCTCTTATCAATCACGTATGATATGGATAAAATCAAGAATATTACCATACTCGGAGATGGTGCTTTATGGATTAAGTCAGGAACTCGTGAATTTTCTCATAGTAGCTTTGCCCTTGATAAGTTTCACTTTAAACAAGCACTTAATCATATCACCACAGATAAACCTACAAAAGAAATCCTCGCCTCCAATATAATTAACGGAAATACTGAAACCTTTAATCAAATCATTCAAACCTTGATAGATGGTACAGAACAATCAAATCGTCAAAAAACAATAGAAGAAAAATGTAATTATATACTACGCAATACTCTTGCGATACAGTACAGCTACAACGGCTTGAAAATAGGTTGTAGTATGGAGTCAGCTATCAGTCATAATCTCGCTTCTATATACTCAAATAGACCTAAGGGATACTGCAAAGAAAATTTAAATGCTTATCTTAATCTAAGAAACTTATTCCTTAACCATATCGATATTAGAAACTTATATTTAGATTCAATAGATCCTAAAAGTATAAAACAAAAAGAAGCCAAATATGACTTCTCGATGTTCGAACAACGAAATGCTTACGATAAATCCTCGAGTTCAAGATGGCTTAAGGCACATATCAGCAGAAATTAAAGAAACCATTATTTTCCCCCACTTATTTGACACTAACAATATCTATTTACAAATCTTTTGACACCTCATTCGTCTAAAAAATCATGTATACTATCATTAGGAGGCATAACTGAACCTATGGTATATCTATTAATAGTAATTTTCATTCTTATTGTCGTATTATGTTTTGCAGGAAATTTCTTTTATAATCTTGCTCTAAATCGCTATGGGAATCGTGATCGTATTTTTAAAGCTGATCATAACGTTATGGTTGATGAGTCTAAGGAAGAAAATCCTTGGAAAAAACAAGCACCCATTCTTAAAGAATGGGTATCGAATCATCCTCACACTGATGTGTATCTTCTTTCCTTTGATAACCTTCAACTGTATGGACTTGAAGTGAGACAAACTAATTTCTCTCACAAATGGTTTATTGGTTGTCACGGATACGGAAGTCAACATATGGAAACCATGAATACTGGAAAACACATGTACGAGCAAGGATTTAACATTTTAGTTCCCGATGCTCGAGGACATGGTAATAGTGAAGGGCATTATATTGGTATGGGTTGGGACGAGCGCAGAGATATCGTTGCGTGGATTAAAAAAATTGTGAAAGAAGATCCCGAAGCAGAAATTATGTTGTATGGCATTTCTATGGGTGGAGCTACTGTCATGATGACATCAGGCGAATCACTGCCCGAGAATGTGAAAGTTATTGTGGAAGATTGTGGATACGAATCTATTGAAGGTATCTTTAGCTATCAGCTCAAATCAATCTTTAACATTCCATCTTTTCCAGTTCTGAACTTCGCATCATTTATTACTAAAATTAGAGCTGGATTCTGGTTTCGCGAAGGAAGTGCACTGGAACAAGTAAAAAAATCAAGAACACCAATCCTTTTCATACATGGTGATGCTGATACCTTTGTTCCATCATCGATGGTAAATACAGTCTATGAAGCTGCAACTTGTCCCAAAGAGCTCTTAATTATTCCTAATGCAGGACACGCTATGTCACAGTTTATGGATGCAACACATTACTATGAAACTATCGATACTTTCATCCAAAAATATATTTAACAAAAAACTGGAACACATTTTGAAGTGGTTCCAGTTTTTCTTTGATTAATACGTATCCCAAGTTCTCGTTTTTTCAAACGTATCTGCCATTCTATTTGCTTTAATAATGATGGACGGTTCATATCCGTAATACTCCAACATTTTAATCGCATTTCGAGTATCAGAAGGACCTTCACGTAACTTATAATCAAAAACAATATCACGATCCGTTACCGTTTCTTTAAAGTGATAATTTTGATATTTAGATTTCAGCAGTTCTGTTAACTCTAAGTCGTGAGTTGCAGCACATACAAATGTAGAATAATTAGTAAGAAAGTCTAGCACAGAATATGAAGACGAAATTCTCTCTATCGTATTCGTACCTTTTAATATTTCATCAATCACAATGAAACACCGCTTATCACCTTTTACTTGATCTAAAATCCGTTTCAGTGATTTCGTTTCTCGAACAAAATAACTCTCTTTCGAGTCGATATCATCCTGAATAGCCATCGAAGTAATCACGAATACATTCGGAAAAGACATGCTGTCTGCGATACAAGTATTCAATGTTTGCCCAAGCAGAATGTTAACACCCAGTGCCTTAACAAATGTTGATTTACCCGACGCATTGGATCCTGTAATCATATTAAATGATTGGAAAACATGAGAGTTTCCTATTGCTTCATCAACCAGTGGGTTTTTGATATTTTCGAACTCTATCTCAGAAGTTTCAGTTACTTTAGGGATACATACTGTATCTTGGCTTTGACGATATGACGCTGTCGCAATAGCGCACTCGAGGTAACCAATTGTCTCGTAAAGCATCAATGCTTCATCGTGACTATCAATTATTTTCTTAAACATAAATCGACACGCACCAAAAGAAATCAAAAAATAACCATCAAGAAAACCACTCAAGACCATCGCTTCGCTCGTTGAACTTTGAAGCGATGCAGCAGCGAGAGAAGAAGCAATCCCCATATTTCGAAATGGTTTAAGCGACTCATGAAGTCTCGACTTGACATGAGTATCATCACCGAGCTCTATTTTCTCAATATTTTTTGAAGCTTTTATGATATCCATCAACATTGAGACACGCGAAACATCTTTAGATATTTCTCCTGTTTTACTATAATACACGACATTATTTACAATAAACATGAGTGAAATCATCATGATGCCAACCTCTAAATTAAAGAACAGAATAAAGAGACTTAAAATAGCAACGCTTCTTAAAACTGTGAATAGCGCAAAGTTAATGTCATTACTAAAAACCGGGTTCAAAATCAACTCAATGAGCTGATTGTTCGTTTTCTTACCAATACGATTCATTTCTCTTTGAATTTTAGTACGTTCTAATTCGTTATCTTGAAGCCAATTGATGTCTTTCTCAAATTGATCTAAATTGGAAATATTTTGATCACGAAGTCTTCGAAATAGTACTTCTTCTCCGACACTCGATTGGGTTAGATTTATTTGCTTAAAAACCAAATCCATGTCGAGGTCATTCCATGTTTGATCATCAATAGCATATTGTGGTGGTAACACCTTGAAATACCGTTTCATGCTTTCGTAATCATCCAAAGACCCTTCCCACTCAGCAAGTTGTCCATACTGAGCAGCCACACGACGCATTACTTTGCGATTGTGGTTTTTAACACGAAAAATAGAAAACCCGATGAATCCAAAAAATAAAGCAACAAAGACTATAAAGATCATATGAGTACCCTCTTCTTATTTTTCTATTATATCACATCAAAACGATACAATTTGAGTCGCAATTTTTTTTACAAACTCGTCATCATGCTCAACAAAAATAAGATTGGGTTTCGAACTCAGAATTAAGGTTTCAATTTGCATTCTTGTCAGCACATCGATATAGTTCAAAGGCTCATCCCAAATGTAAAGCTGACAGGATTCACACAAACTTCGAGCAATCATAATTTTCTTTTTTTGACCCATACTTAATTGGTTAAGCTCTGCAGCCAAATCAGATCTGGAGAAACCAAGTTTTCGTAAAAGAGTAAAAAACTGGGTTTTATCAATATCATAGTTATGAATGTAATCATCCATCGTTCCACTGACTTCCGCAACATCTTGAGAAACATAAGAGATACTTAGTTTACTCATTTCGACCTCTCCATCATAAGAAATATCATCACCCATGATAAGTTTGATGATGCTTGATTTCCCTGATCCATTAGGTCCCTTTAACGCAATTCTTTCACCTTGAGTAAACGTGAAGCTTATCGGTGGTGTGACCCAACGATCATCATATTTTATGCGTACATCTTTCAACATCATATTTTTATGATTCGGAATCACGAGCGGTGATAATTTTAAGGTTTCAATTTCGTCAATATTTTTCAGCAATTCGGATTTTTCTTGTATCATGTCTTGTTGGCGACGTTGTAGATTCTTAGATCGTTGCATCATTTTCGCAGATTTATGACCCACAAACCCTTTATCGACTTTTGAGCCCGAGTTCTTGACGCCATTTTTGGATGCCTCAACTTTATCGGACCACGATGCCGTTCTCTTCGACGCCTCTTGAACCCTTTTGATATCTTTTTTTAGTTTCTCATTTTGCGTCAACTCAAATTGGTCTTGGCGTTGTTTATTTTCCCACCACGTTGAAAAATTACCCTGGATAATATCTATGGTCGTATTGTTGATGGAAAGAATATGATCAACACAGCGATCTAAGAATTGACGATCGTGTGAAATTAAGATGAAGCCTGATTTTTTATTCAAGTAATCAGCCAGTTTGTGACGTGAATCAAGATCAAGATGATTCGTGGGTTCATCTATCAATAAAAACTGATGTTCTTTTAAGAATAGTCCAAGGAGCTGCGTCTTTGTTTTTTCTCCTTCTGAAAGCGTACTGTAAGGACGATATAAAACATCATCTTTTAAATCAATGGCATCCATTTCTTTATAGATTTGCCAATCCTCACAATCCTTTGCAATCTCACGAATGACGTCAATGGCATAATCATCGGGATTTGTAACTGGATATGGAAAGTAAGCAAGATCTTCTTGATGAAATACGGTCCCCGTATATTCAAGTTTCCCCTGTAGAATATTTAACAGAGTTGTTTTACCTTGACCATTCTTTCCCGTTAACCCCAGTTTCCATTGTGGGTTAATTTCAAGATTTACATTATCAAAAATCAGACGATCACTATTATCGTAAGCAAAGCTTAAATTTTTTATTATTATAGACATTATTTTTTCCTCCTGTCAGGAGTCTTCTCCTGAATTAAATGTTTTGTTTTAGATTTTTTCTCATCATAATCACCCTTTCTAAGACGAAAAAGGACTACAAGTCTGAAACTTGTAGCCCTTTAAAAGTTAATTTAAATTCTATTGAGGCGAAAAGTCATTTCTTGCGAATCACGCTAAAAACAACTTCTTCATTGAAACTGTTCTAGCTAAATTATTTACAAGAAATATTAATCATCGGCCACCTCTTTAGATATTTCGATTATAGCAATTCCATTAATTATTGTCAATTTTTAGATTTTATGACTTAAGTTCTTATCTATAAATTCATTCAATTGGTTTGCAAGTCCACTAGGATTATCAATATTTACTTCATGTTTTGAATTCTTAATTTCTTCATAAATTGAGTCTTGTATCAATTCATGCAATGATTTCGCAGCTTTGATATTTGCATTATCTTTAGCACCACACATGATAAGTGTAGGACAACTGATACGTTTCAATTGGTCGGTAAAATCAATATCAACCATTGAGTTGACGAGTGAAAGTGTCTCTGTTTTCGAGAAACCCATTTTTGTAAATGCGGATTTTGGTAACAGCTTGAAAATCATATTTTGAACTTTGAAGAGTCCTTTTGGTATTTTATACTGTGGAGCAATTACAGTTAAAGAATTAACGTTTTCCGGATAATCTATAGCATAATTTAAACAAAGTATTGCCCCTAATGACAAACCACATAGATTTATCGATGATTCTCGATGACACAATGCGCAAAATTCCCCGTAAAGTTTTTCATAAGTTAATGGCCCTGAAATTTCAAAATTGTTAAGTTGAGGAACCATAATATCATCATTGAAATTAAGCAAACGAATCACTTCATTCCATGCTTGTTGATTTTGACCTAATCCATGTACTAGTATCGTAGTCATCGTAATTCCTCTCTTCTTTTATTTTTCATTATTTAAATAGTCTTGAAGATTAGGAAATTGATGATATTTTACACTTGCTTTCTTGTCTTTTTCAATCATGACTTGTTCAAGGTCGATATCATTAATTGTCGCTATCGCCACAGCATAGTGAATGACATCGACCAATTCTTCTGAAAGTGAACTCAGTCCATCGTCTGCTTTTCTTCCATCAATTTTATTAATGGCTTCCGCAACCTCGCCAACTTCCTCGACAAGTTTCATAAACAGCGAGTTTGTATATTGTGGATTATCATATTTTGTTTTCAAATATTCTTGAAGTGTTGAAATTGTAATTGAATTCATATTAAGTATTCCTTTCACGACCAGCGTATCTTCATTTTATCATATCAATTATTATATTTGATAATTATCACGTGACTTTCAGAATCACACCAATAATAAAAAACCAGAATTCAAATGGATGAACCCTGGTTTAAGTCTTTCGTTAGTTTATTACTTTAATTCCAGTAACGTTCTAATATCTTCCACAAGATATTTGCGATCTTTTGGTCTCGAGATGATTGTTGATGCTATCGCAATTATTAGGTTATCAGGTTCATTTACGTAAATGATATTCCCTCCAGATCCAGTTGCAATATACTCACGTTCTCGATCACCTATCCACCATAAGTATCCATAGTTGTTTTTATCTGTAGTCGTCGATTCTAAAATCCACGATTCACTGACGATTCGTTTTTGATTCCAAACGCCTCTTTGCAAACATAACTGCCCGATTTTCACCATATCAGAAATGCTTAAATTAAGTCCCCAACCACCTGTAGAATAGCCCAATGGATCACTTACCCAACCTCTAACTTTGTTACCGAAAATATGTTCTTGGTCGAATTTCATGGGGTATAGAGGAATTTCCTCAATACCAATAGGTTTAAACAAATTTTGATTTGCATATTCGCGAGCACTCATTCCGGTAGCTTTAGTCAGCAGTGCGGATAAGATATGTGTTCCCGATGTAGAGTATTTAAAAGTACCGACACGGCATCCTTTACCAAGAGTACCCAGTGAGTATTCGACCCAATCTTCACTTCTTGCCATTCGTAGAAATGGTTCATTCCATGCAGGGAAAGGATACGGTGCCGTCATGGTTAAGAGATTTTTTATCGTAATGCTATCACGTATACGGTTCGTGTCATTAAAGTGATACTCTGGAAAATAAGTCATAACCTTATCATCAATACTTGGAATATGGCCTTGATCAATTGCAATCCCAATTAGCAAAGATACAATGCTTTTTGTAACCGAAGCAACGTTGAATTTTTGTTCGGGAGCTCTTGTTTTAAAGAACTGTTCATATACTGTTTCATTATTATAAACCACGGATATTCCTCTGATATTTGAATACTGTGATTGTATCGTTTTGGTAATATTGTCCCAATACTGCGCATTTTGTTTCATTACAAATACCGTCCCGTCTTAGAAATATCATTGTTTTTTAGAGAATCTACGGTGCCTTCGGCAATGATATAACCACCCTTGTCGCCACTCTCGGGTCCAAGTTCTACTATCCAATCACATGCTCTTAGAATTGTGAGGTCGTGCTCAATAATGATGACTGAGTTTCCTTTCGCAATGAGTTCTTCAATAAGAATCAGAAGCTTCTCAATATCATAGTAACTAAGTCCTGTTGACGGTTCATCAAGCACATAAAGTGTTTTTCCTGTATTAACTTTTCCAATTTCTTTGGCAAGTTTAATACGCTGTGCCTCGCCGCCTGAAAGTGTTGCAGTTGACTGTCCTAACTTTATATAACCCATTCCAATTTTACTTAGAATTTCCAAGGCCTTGAGATTCAGTTTGCTTTCTTTAAGAAATTCAAGGGCTTCATCAACACTTAAATTAAGTACATCATTGATATTTTTTTCATTATAGGTAACTTCTAGTATTTCTTCTCGATAACGAGTTCCAAGACAGGTGGGACATTTCTTCTCAAATTGAATGTCGTATCCAATATTAATAGTTTCGACTCCTGAACCATTACAATCAGGACATGCCCCTTTTGAATTAAATGAGAAGTCTCCTGCTTGATAATGTCGCTTTTTGGATGACGCTTGTTGTGCATAAAGCGACCTCACCTTATCCCAAATACCTAAATATGTAATGGGATTAGAGTTTGACTTGCGACCAATGGGTGCTTGCGTAATTTCAAGCACATTAGACAAACCTTCAATCCCTTCAACGCGAGATTTTTCATTTGTATTGAGTGCATCCTTAACTCTCGGTACGAGTGTTTTAGATATAAGTGAACTTTTACCGCTTCCAGAGATCCCAGCAATACCAACGACTTGGTTCAATGGTAACTCAACATCCAAATTCTTTAGATTGAATGTCGAAACATTCTTGAGTTTTAAATAAGAATGTGACTGGTGACGTTTAGTTTGTAAATGAAAGAGATTTTTTGTTAAATATTGAGCTGTGAGAGATTCATGGTTATTTAAGAAATCATCATATGTTCCCTGAAAGATAATTTCACCTCCCAGAGATCCAGCTTTAGGTCCAATATCAATGATGTGTTCTGCCTGTTTAATTATGTAAGGATCATGAGTCACGATAATCACTGTGTTTCCAAGTGATTTCAGGCGGTGCATGGCGTTACTGATAGATTGTTTTTCTGATTCGTGAAGTCCGCTGGTCGGTTCGTCAAAAATATAGATAAGAGAACTCAACTCTGAGTTTAAATGATCATGGAGAAACAGGCGTTGTAACTCCCCACCACTCAAGGTTCGCATTTCACGATATAAACTGAGGTGACCTAACTTAATGTCAATCAGTGAATCAAGCACTTTAAGAATTGTGCTAATAAGTTCGATTCCAAAATCAGAGACACGCTTATATTTCTTAAGTTCTTCCAAAAATAGTGCCAAGTTTGAAAGTTGCATTTGTGCCAGTTCTCCAATGTGTTTCCCATTGATGAGCACATGTTGTGCCTCTTCACCGATTCGATATCCTTGACACGTGTTACACGTTTCTAAGGTATAGTAGGCACTCACATCTTCATTTCTTAAGTAGCGATTTTGGAGTACTCTTTCAATACAGTAGCTCGTTTTACCTGTAGTATTATTGTAGGCTCCATAAATCAAGGTATCTTGTAAATCTTCACTTAAAGATGTAAAGGGTAAATGATATGCCTCTGGGTAATTTCGTTTCAGTAAATTAAGATATCCTGGTGTTGAACCTATCTTAATAAACACATCCTCAAGAGTCATTACATCGTCTGTAATTATTTTATCCAAATGAATACGATATACCTCGCCCTTACCGCCACAATCAAAACACATTCCTTGTGGCGTTAAATAACTGAAAGTGCTCGGATCTATAGGTTCTCCCTCCACTATGTCCTGCCCGGTGCCTTCATGAGAATAAAGAAGCGTCAGAAGATTTAGAACCCCAGTTCGTGATCCGACAGTCGATCGTGGGTTACTTTGACGAATTATATTTTGTTTTACAGCAACCGTAGGACTTAAACCTGAAATTTCAGAGTAGGACTGCTCTCCAAAATCGAGTCCCATCCCAATTGATTGGAGATATTTTTTACGTCCTTCTTCAAAGATTAAATCAAAAGCCAAACTCGACTTTCCCGAACCACTAACACCTGTAATGACAATGAGTTCTTCTTTAGGAACATCAACATCGAGATGTTTCAAGTTATTATTGTGGGCATTTCTTATACGAATTTTATTCATGTTTCCCTCTTTTCTAAGAAACTAATAGGTTGTTACAGGAATATAAATATCAACAAGATGTTTACCAAGAGGATGTTCTAATGGATTATTTTTATAAACTTCGAAGGGTGGCGCATTCCTTGGTAAATAACCACTTTCTCCAAGCCATGATTCATAGATATAATTCCAAGCTGCCGGATATTCATCAAGGTCCAATTCAAAACTTAGCACTGCATATTCACTTTCATCCAATGTCATTACGGATACATCGTCACGAGGTACACCTTTCGTTGTTTCTTTTACAAATAAACCAAATGTCGTTCTTTGATTTTCAGTTTCTGATATTTCAGGACTTGAGTGATAAATCGTAACTGGCTTTGAGTTTTCATTCAGTATATTTCCATTAAGAGCAATTGAAAATAAATGTTGAATAACATCACCATAAGATTCTAGTTGACTGTAAGAACCAATTTTTCTTTGGTAAATGAGCTTCAGTGGTTTAATTATCTTATGTTCAATAAGAATTGGTTTCACTTCCACTTCATCTACACCCTCATTATAGATTCTTGGTTTTACGATAACTTTGCGATTCTTGCTATCCTCACTGCGTATTTTTCGAGGACTCATATCATAGTACCGTTTAAACGAACGCGAAAAAACTGCTGAGTCACTATACCCGAGTTCATACGCGATATCGGTAATCGATAAATCTTGACGATGCAACAACATTCCTAGAGCCCATTCCATATTTGTCCGTGTCACAAACTCATAAATCGTTTCCTGAGTCAAAGCCTTGAAGATTCGGTGAAAGTGATATTGTGATAACCCAGATATTTGAGCCAAATTTTCAACTGTAAATATTTCTGTTGGATGTTTTTCGATATAATCTTGGACTAGATAAATGCGTTTCCAATACTCATCAGAATATTTTGGTTTCATATTAACGTCCTCTCTAATCAGGTACTTTCTATAATACTATTGTACTTTATTTCCATTCATTGAACCAAATAAGTTTGAAGTATCTAAAACAAAAAAATACCGAAACTCCAATTGGAATTTACGGTATTTATGATTAATTTAATTTTTGCGGTTCATCAAATTGACCGCGATCCTTAATAAGGCTGTATAGCGCTTGAAATTGCGTTGGACCAAGAGGTTCACAATTTAACGTTATCCAGTTTCCGTTTTGTACAACGTTCAAGTCTATCGTATCTGTAGTTCCAGAACTTGAGACTGATTTATATCCAAACTGACATTCATTAAAGTAAAATTCACGTACCTTTTTACCGGATTGATAGACAAGATGATCATCATATACGGTAACCACAACTTTGTCATCAATCAATAACATT
Source organism: Erysipelothrix inopinata (assembly GCF_014396165.1). GTDB lineage: Bacteria > Bacillota_I > Bacilli_A > Erysipelotrichales > Erysipelotrichaceae > Erysipelothrix > Erysipelothrix inopinata. The sequence goes on along the minus strand of NZ_CP060715.1, from coordinate 1,495,942 downwards.
TTAAGTAATGCTAAGAAGATTAATGCACTAATTCCAATAGCAATCCATTGTAACATTTCGCTATCTTTAATAAAAATAGAACCTATGAAATAAACAAAGATATATGCCGCTAACGGACTGAAAAATGTATATAAAAAGTTTTTAATAATATTCGGTATCGTACGTTTAAATGTTGCAGGAGCCATTAGTCTATTTCCTCTACACCATAAAGATTGGTATCTTTATCAAACGATAATTTATAGGTAGCATTAGGTTTACAGTTTACAACTACCTGTACTGGATCTGTATACTCTGTTACAGATTTATACATCACGCCAGGACGTGTGTGTTCATAACTTACTGACAGCTTATTTTCTCCAGGTTTTACAAAGATTCCATACTTTGTTTTATCTTGAAAAAATTGTGATTCGGTAGAAGTTCCATATAAACTCTTCATATCCGCTTGAACTGGTTCGCCATTTACTTCATGAATATGAATGGTAACAGTAGAAACAAATCCTTGACGATTAAGAAGGATTCGTGATGCATCAGGATGTAAGTTCAAGAAATCATTCTTTTTCTTACGAACTCTCATTTGACTAAAAATTACAAAAACGATACATAAGACAACAAGTCCTACATAGTACCACATATAAGGATTTTCCTTAAACAATAATTGAATATTCTCCATATAGTTTCCCTTTCAGTTTCTATAAGTTTATCTTTAAATACCTGATACCATTCAACTAGTTATCTTCCAATTGCGTATGTAATATTGTTTTTGATGCAATCCACAACCCAAAGTATGCGAGTCCAAAATAACTTAAAACTGTTAATAAGACTCCTACTAAGGTAGGCATTGCTGTAAACCATGTCATTAATCCCCATAATCCGACAGGTACTGCACACAGTATGATTGATAAGAACATATATATAAACTGTGCAAAAATGGTACCAACTTTTTGAGTTAGAAACTCACTTAATCCCATTCTTAAATAAATTTCAAAAACAAGTAAACTTAACGCCAGTAAGATCCCCATCATACCATAGACAAGCGGCACTCTTGATATTACCATCAGTGGAAGAACAAGCGCAAATGTACGAGTTAATGCACTTAATAAATCCAATGATGATGCAAAGAACAACTTACTTATCATCGTATCCGGAATAAGGAAAAAAGTAAAGTGCTCCGCTTCTTTTTGCCAAAAATTCGAATGTGTAAAGAAAGCATTAATATACATAATAATTCCAACAATAACGCCAAAGAATATAAATGTTTCTTCAGTTCCAAATTCAGCTAGCGAGTCTTTGAGGAAATAACCTACAAAACCTCCGATTATTGCAAGAACTAAATCTGAGATCTTCACGAATGTACGACGTGTTCTTCTGTTCTCAAGAAGTTCCTTATCTAAGATAGCACGGCTCTTTAAACTCGTAATTTCACGATTGGCTTTGAGAATTTTTCGTTTGCCCATTTGTTCGGACAACGGCGCATTTTTCTTTGCTTTGGCCATCTTCTTTTCATAGTCTAAGGCAAAATCTTGTGCTTCTTCGTAGTATTCGCCGTTAACTTTCATACGATAAGCATAAACTATTGAAATCAATCCGAAAATAAAGAACAACACGGTTCCAACGATATTTACATTTGTCGGTCCCCAGAATAGAAGTTGAATTAAACATGCTTGCCATCCAATAATTGGGAAGAGCAAGATGAGTGGCAGTTGAAATACTTCAATTACGCTTTGTACAGAGATTCCATTAGCGTAGATATAGTAAGCAGATAAAGCTGTAAAGATTAGAAGAAACGCATATGCTGTATAGCGAATAACCTTCTTAGCAGTAAGACTTATTTTTTCATCGGCATACATAATGAGTGCTAGCGAGTATGACATTGGAATTTCAAAAATGAAAATACTGAGCACATACAGTAATAAAGGCAGTGCCGATACATTAAATAAGAATAATGCTGCCACGATTAGAGCAATCTCATAAATAACTTGAAGATAGTATGTCTTACTGAGACCATAAAAAATAATTTGTTTTGATGAGACAGGTGCTGAAAATAGAAAATGAACATCAGCATTTGTAAAAACAATTCCTTTTCTTTTTAGATACGATAAGTATCCGGGTGTAGACAGATAAATTGTGAACAAGAGGATAATCAATCCAAAACTGTGCTGATTATTCATATTTAACTGATCGATTGATGATTTAAAGAAAAAGGGAATCATAATAAAATATAGAACACCAACAATCGTCGCAATTAACTTTAAAGGTTTGCGAATCAGTTTTTTGAAACGATTCTTGACATTCATCTGACATAGGTACAACAAACCATTATTCATAGGTTTCACCCGTTATCTTAAAGAAGAGTGTTTCGAGATCTTCATCAGGATAATCATTCTTCGCAATTTCTGCACGAATTTTACCTGTTTCCATCACAATCACCTTATCCCAAACGTCTTCAACCATTTCAATCATATGGGTACTAATAATGACAGTAACACCTGATTCTTTTAATTCTTTCATCACACGTTTCAGTTCTTTGATAGCTTTTGGATCCAATCCAACCATTGGTTCATCCAAAACAATTACATTTGGATGCGTTAAAAGCGCTGAGCAAATACTTACTTTTTGCATCATCCCTTTTGAAAGTTCATCACCATATTTTTCTTGTTTATCTTGTAATTCAAATCGTTGCATCAGGGCATCGATTTCATCATCATTATCGGTGATTCCATAAGCTCTACTTGTAAAGATTAAATGTTCGCGAACCGTTAATAACGGATACATTGCAGGTATTTCAGGAACATAGGAAAACTCTTTCTTAGCTTCAATCTCTGAAGCCTTTTTGCCATTAATAAAGATTTCTCCCTCATAACGCAACAATCCGGCTACGGATTTAATAATTGTGGATTTACCCGCCCCATTCGGACCCAAAATTACAGTTACTTCACCGTCGTATGCGTTAAAACTTACATGGTCGACCGCTACGACCTGGTTATACTTTTTGTGTAAACTCTGAATTTGTAACATATAAATCTCCTCTTTTTTTAGATTATAGCGGATTTTGAGAGAAATTCATAGGTGTGTCACTGTATTATTCGAATAATATAATAATATTCATCAATTTATCATACAATTTTTACTTTGGAAGAAATATTGTGAAGGTTGTTTGTCCATTTCCCGAACGAATAGTAATGCTTCCTTGATGGAGATCAATTATTTTTTGAACTAAACTCAGTCCGAGGCCATTTCCTTTGGTAGCATGAGATCCATCTCCTTGATAAAACTTATCAAATACACGACGTTGATCTTCTTTTGAGATTGTTTCCCCTCATTCGTGATACTAATTTTAATTTCTTGAATCCCTTCAAAGATTTCAAGTTTCAATTCGGTTCCTCTATCGGAAAACTTGATGGCATTATCGATGAGGTTAATAAAAACCTGTTGCATTAATTCCTCATTTACCTCGGCCTCGACTTCTTCAGCCTCTAAATGAATATCAAGATTTTTATCTTGCCAACGTTTTTCTAGTAGAACAAGAATGAGTCGCATTTGTTCGGTTATGTTAACCCGTTTTATGTCCTTAAGTACCGTTTGTGTTTCTACTTGAGATAGATTGAGGACACTTGACGATAATTCAGAGAGTCTCTCTGATTCATTAATAATAATTTCAAGGTATTCTTGTTTTTCTGCATCTGTTAGATCAGGATTATCACGAAGCATTTTCGCAAACCCGCGAATGGATACAATCGGCGTCTTGAATTCGTGGGAGAAGTTATTAACAAAATCGTTTCTAAGAAGTTCTATACTTCCCAATGCTTTTCCCATCTCATTAAAACTATCGCTTAATTGCTTGAGTTCTTTTGGACCCTTAAGATTAATTCTTGCTGAAAAGTCTCCTTTAGCAAACCTCTTTGTGGCAGCAATAACCTCTTGGAGTGGCGCTAAAGGAATATGACTCACAATGGCCGCTACTGTTGACCCTACGATAATTGTTGCGACAGAAAAGACAAGTACCGGTGCATGTGTAAACTGTGATTCGGTGTATCCCATCATCTCTAGGACTTTCATTCCAGTCATAATTAATGCCATGGTTAAGACTAAGATAACAAATACTACCAAGACAAAGAATACGATGAGTTCAAAATTATTTCGAAATTTCCTTTTGCTTCTCATCGATTTCGTACCGCTTTATATCCTAAACCTCGAATCGCAACAATTTCAAATTCATCGTAATTTTCAAATCGTTTTCTTAATCGATTAATATGAACATTTACGGTGGTGTCAACACTCTCCGAATCTTTTCCCCATATCTCATCCATCAGTTGAATTCTTGTGAAAATCTGATTTGGATACGATAATAATTTGTATAAGAGGTAAAACTCTTTTTCTGGCAAGGTTTGAATTTCATCGCCTCTAGATACCGTCAGACCATCATAATCTAAAATAACATTCCCAATACTAAGTCGGTGCTCATTGGCAATCTGAGAACGTCTCAACAGTGCTTTTATTCTTAATAATAACTCTTCTTCATTAACAGGTTTAATCATATAGTCATCCGTCCCTACCAAAAATCCGCGACATTTTTCCTCTGGAAGATGCTTCGCTGTTACCATCAAAATGGGAACATTGTCATTACTTTTGCGAAGTTGATCAGTAAATTCATAGCCATCCATTACGGGCATCATGACATCCAATAAAATTAAATCAATATGTATTCGATCTAAAACCTCGAATCCCTCTACCCCATTGTAAGCTACTTCTGTTTCGTAACCCGCATGTTCTAGTAATGCCTTCATCAATCGTGACGTATTTTTATTATCTTCTACAATTAATATTCTAAACATCAGATCACCTCCATACTTTCATGATATCATAGAATATAAACTGAGCATTAACAGAAGTTATTGAAAGTTAACATTCAGTTTATCAAATAAAGATATAATGGGGATATAAAATAGGAAAGGTGACTTATATGCTACAAATAAAGAATATATATAAGCAATATAAAACTGGTGATTTAATTCAAGTTGCCTTGAATGACGTCAGCCTCAATTTTAGAGATAACGAGTTTGTCGCAATTCTTGGACCCAGTGGTTCGGGAAAAACTACCCTACTTAATATTGTTGGTGGTTTGGATCGCTACGATCATGGTGATCTCATTATTAACGGTATTTCAACGAAGAAATATCACGATCGCGATTGGGATTCGTATCGAAATCATTCGGTCGGATTTGTTTTTCAATCTTACAATTTAATCCCTCATCAAAGCATCCTCGCAAACGTCGAGCTTGCCTTAACCATATCCGGAATCTCAAAATCTGAACGACGTCAACGTGCGACTGATGTCCTCACAAAAGTAGGTTTGGGCGATCAACTTCATAAAAAACCAAATCAAATGTCTGGAGGTCAAATGCAACGCGTTGCGATTGCTAGAGCGCTTGTTAATGACCCCGATATTTTACTTGCTGACGAGCCTACAGGTGCTTTAGATACCGAAACCAGTATCCAAGTTATGAAATTACTTCAAGAAGTAGCTAATGACAAACTTGTCATCATGGTTACTCACAACCCTGAATTGGCTGATGATTACGCAAACCGTATTGTAAATCTTCGTGACGGTGTCATTTTGAGTGACTCCAATCCTCTTGAACTTGATGAAAGTCATGCTGAAGAAGCCATTCACCAAAACCTCGGTAAAGCTTCAATGTCTTTCGTTACAGCCCTCACCCTGAGTTTCAATAATCTTCGTACAAAAAAAGCACGAACATTCCTAACAGCATTTGCAGGAAGTATTGGAATTATCGGAATTGCACTCATTTTATCTTTATCAAATGGTGTCAATCAATATATCGATAATGTTCAAAAAGACACATTATCGAGTTATCCGATATCTATAGAAAGTGAAAGCATTGATCTCACAACAATGATGACGACAATGATGGATCAAAATAATAAAAATGACATTGAGCATGATCTTTCTCAGGTCTATTCCAATAATATTGCGACAAACATGATGACAACCATGACGGAGCAAAAGAAACAAAACGATTTAGCTCAATTTCTTAAATACCTCAAAGAAGAAGATACGGGCATCGACAAACACGTTACTGCCATCCAAACAGGTTACAACCTTGATTTACAAATCTATAGCAGCCAAGCCGATGATAACCTCAAGGTGAATCCGAGTGCCATGTTACAACAAGGACAATCCGGTCCAAATGTACCGGGTCTTTCAGGTATGATGTCATCTCAAGTATTTCAAGAAATGATTGATAATCCTGAACTCCTTGGAGCGCAATACGATGTATTGGCAGGTCGATTCCCTGATCAAAATGCTCATGACGAAGTTGTTCTTGTTGTTGATAAAAACAATGAAATTAGTGACATGGTTCTTTATTCATTAGGGCTTATGGATCAAAAAGAGTATAAAGAAATTGTGAATGCTCTCGCTACCGATCAAAAGGCTAAAGAAAGCGAACAAAAATCATTTTCATACGATGAAATATTAGCAACAAAATTTAAATTAGTTCTAAATACAGATATCTACAGTTTTGATCAACAAGCAAATAAATGGGTTGATAAACATGAGGATTTAAACTTTATGAAACCCGTCATTGAGAACGCTATGGATATTAAGGTTGTCGGTATTTTAAGACCCAATCCTGAATCGAGTGCACAATCACTAAATGGTACAATAGCTTATAATCATACACTCACGGAACATGTTATCAATAAAATCAATGATACGGAAATCGTCAAAGAACAAAAGGAAAATAAAGATACAAACGTCTTCACAGGCCTTCCTTTTGATATTGAGAACTATACTGAAACACTCACCATTGAACAAGTTCGAGACTGGACAAAAACCTTGTCAGAGCAAGAACAAATGCAATTTGCACAACTCACCGCCTCAATGTCAGAAGCACAAGTCATTGATATGGTAAGTAAACAAATGCAAGCTTCACAACAAGAAATCGAAACATACGACGGCAACTTAGCCAAACTGGGTGTTGTAGATCTTGATAAACCTTCTTCAATTAATCTTTATCCTAAAGACTTTAAAGCCAAAGACGAAATTGAATCCATTATTAAAACGTACAATAACAAACAAATTGAGCAAGGCAATGAAAATCTAACACTTAATTATACAGATATTGCGGGTCTCATGATGTCTTCTGTTTCTGTAATTATTAATATGATTACCTATGTCCTTGTTGGATTTGTAGCCATTTCATTAATTGTTTCTTCCATCATGATTGGAATTATTACTTATATTTCAGTTCTTGAAAGAACAAAAGAAATTGGAATTCTTAGAAGTATCGGTGCTTCCAAACGAAATATTTCCAGTATCTTTAATGCCGAAACATTAATCCTAGGATTCTTGTCAGGAGGTTTTGGAATTGGAATAACATTACTCTTGCTGATTCCAATTAATGCCATCATCGAATCTCTTTCTGGTGTTGCAGGTATTGCTTCTCTGCCATGGCAAGCAGGTGTTATCCTTGTCCTCATTTCGATATTCTTATCAATGCTTGCAGGACTTATCCCTTCTTCAAAAGCGGCAAAACAAGATCCTGTGATTGCTTTGCGTTCAGAATAAAAACAAAAAGAGACCCAACTTTCTCAATCTGAGAAACTGGGTCCCTTTTCTATATACTTTCTAAAGATTTGGGATGCGGCATTTTTTCATAGGTCTTCTTAGTAATTCCAATCACGAAAGATAACAGAAACAAACTAAGTACGGTTCCTTCGCGAATAAATAGGTCTGAGTTTGTTAGGGAAGTGATGACGAGAGATGCTGAAATACAGATTATATCTACAATATAACGAAGCTTCATAAAGGAAACTTTAGTTTTTTCTGACACAATACGACACACACTTTCAATTGGAAATGCAAGAACCCTTAAATTCAAGACCATTCCCGTACCAAATCCAGAGATACATACTCCCATAATAAAACAAATAACTTGGGATAGATACGAGTTTAAATTTACATTAACAAAAACTGTATATACGAAGAAATTAATAACCAAACCCAGAGCATAAACAGATACTCCTTGACTGATATATTCTTTTCGTTGTTTGAGACCTGTTAAAATCATATATAATATAATAAACGCACCATTTACGAGTGATGTAACGGTTCCTACTTTAATACCACTAATGAGCGATAAACTAAGATTCAATGAATTAAAACTACTCACACCAATGTTTGCTTTAATTGTTAAACTGATTCCCAGTCCAGTTAAAGCATAAAAGAATAAAGAATACAGTAATTTTTTCATAGATTGTCCTTCTTTCGTAACCATCATATGAAATTACCGCATTACAAAATAGGAGATATCTCCTATAAAGGAGAAATAATGATTAAAAAAACATCGACTAAAATCAGTCAAGTCGCACCTATAGACTTTTCAATAATGTTCTCTTCCCTAAAGGATATAGATTTCCAAATTTTTACATTCAATAAAGATGAAACTATTATGAGTCAAACCAAAGAGAATGAGATGCTATATTTGATTACCAATGGCAAAGTAAAAGTGAGTCGGATTTTAGAAAATGGAAACCGATCCATTGTTCACTTCGCAAAACCAAAAGATTTAATCGGCGAATTAGAACTATTAGGTGTTGAAGATGAGCCACGTGAAGTCAAAGCCCAAACTGAAGTAGAATGTTTGGGTATTTCTGTCGTTAAATATCAATCTTACCTTTTAAATGATGTTGTTTTTCTAAATTATCTTTCCACCTATCTTGCATCAAAATTGTTAGATCGTACAAATAGACTTGGAGACGGATCAAACTACCAATTAATTCATCGCCTCTCCGCTTTCATCTTAGAAGCCCAGGTTAATAACGTATATAAAGAAAAACATACCGAGGTGGCAGAATATCTTAATGTTAGTTACCGTCACTTAACTCATACTTTCAGGCGATTGCTTGATGAAAACATTCTTATTAAAAAAGAAAAATCATATTTAATTATCAATCTTGAACGATTAAAAGAATACGCAGGTTACGTTCATATATAAATAATTCACACAATCGCACACATCACTCACAATCACCTATCACATTGAAAAATTAAAATAATAGTATGAGGAGGTGCACTCTATGAATAAAAAAATTATAATAGTATTGGCTCTAGTCGTCGTTATTGGTGGAGGTTTTATGGCAGCTAAAGTTCTATCAAACAACGATAAAAAATCTGACAAACCTAAAATAACTTTTAAAGAAAACATCGTATTTATTAAAAATCAGAAATCATTTAGCGAAGTAGATGAAAATAACGAAGTAATTGTTGAAAATCTTCCTGTTATATTACCCAATGATATTATTATTGAAAAGGAATCGCATTACGATGAAATTTCGTTCAATAAAATTGGAACTAAAGATACACCCATGACCCTAGAATTTAATTTCATTGATACCAGTTCAGTGGGAGAAAACTTTACTGGAACACTTTATGTCAGACTTAAAGATACTGTTGAAGAAGTCCCCTTCACCTATTCAGTTATTGAAAAAACAACACGATAAAAAAATAAAGCCCTCATTTGATGAGGGTTTTAATATTAATTGTTTTCTTTTACTGTTTCCTGAGTAGGTTGACGAATAATCTCTACTGTATATACCTCATTTGCAGTATTCACAATATCAATGATATGTTGAAGTAACAGCAAGAGCCAGCTGAATGCAAGTACAAATGCAAAGAGCTCAAATGCAGTGAGTGATAAGTAGTGTACTCCCAAGAAGAGCACACATATGATTCCTAACATGGCTCCAATTGAATAAGATATTCTTAAGAAATGTTTCGACACATTTGGAAGTAACCAGCGAATTGAAATGATTAAAATAATGAATAAATACACCAAGTATCCAGCAACACGATTATGCATTGATTGATAGAACAAACTGTCATTATAAGGGAAGAATCCAACACCACCTAAACAAATTGCAGTTAAAAGTAAAAGTACCTTTAAGGCAATTAAGCGTTTTGTTTTCCCCTCAATGTTATATAGATATACAAAAATGTAGTCGATCAATGCCACCATGAGTAGCGATGATAAAATAAGCGTTAGATTAAATTGCCAGCTATTTGTTGCCTCAGGTGTTCCTAAAAAACTAAAGTTATAGAGCCACCATTGTTGATCACGATTTGTAACCATGGCAATAAACACACCACCTAAAATAACGAATACGAGCGAACGAATTAAAGATGTAGGCGTAATGCTTTTTGCTGAATAAATCATAACGTAGTTAACAATACCAGTCATTACAGCCGCCATACAAGATGATGTGTAAATATCAAACGTTGCCCCCATAAATAATTGCCCCATTACTTTAAAAAACAGAAGTTGTGCAACAACAATAATTACAAGATACGAAAGCAACACTACGGGTAAGTTTCGCCAGTAAAGTTTCAGCGATGAGTTATCACGCTTGTTATCTTTTATAAAATAGTAGGTAAAGTTAATCATTCCAGAAATGACTCCAAGTAAAATAACCATGCTTGCAATCGATCGCTGACCAATTAATGGAATTTGCGAAAAGTCTCTAAATATGAAGAGACATATGCCTAATGTTAAGAGCCCCACAATTGTAATTGAAGTTAGAGGAACTGTTTTCTCGGTATTCTTCTTTCGATTGTTAATGTAAACCCCATGTTCATTGACGTGAATTTGTGCTTTTGTCTCTTCTTTTAAATCAAGACGTTCTAATATTTCAGTAGGAACCTTAATATAAACATCTTCATGTTTTTGATCCTTATAATCCATATTAATTCTCCTTTGTTAGCTCTATTATAAAGGATTTTATGGTCACGTGTTATAATTTTCATTCAATTTATCTTAAAACAGTTTTTATGTTATAATATGTAGCGTTTACAATATACGAATTTAAAGGAGAATTTCATGTTTGAATCTGTAATTAATCTTGCTCATCAAAGCGTCAACGAAAAACTTATCCCGGGTATAGCTATCGGTATTATTACTAAAGAAGAGTCTCTCACTGATGTCTATGGGCTTTCAAAATACCCTGATACACCGTTACAAAATAATGCGGTTTATGATATCGCATCGCTTACCAAAATGTTTACTACCACACGTATCCTTCAGTTAATCGAAGAAGGGAAACTTTCATTTGATACACCCATTAAAGATATTCTTCCAGAGTTTAAAGAAGAAAGCATTCTCATACAACATTGTCTTTTACACCGTTCAGGTATGTTGCCAAGCGTTCGTGGGCGTTACACCATGAATCATGATGAAATGGTTGCTTCAATCATGAATTGTGATGACTGGGTAAACCCTGTAGACACAAAAATGGACTATTCATGCATTAACTATCTTATTTTAGGACTGGTCATTGAAGCTCTCGATACATCTTTAGATCAATCAATTTCTAAAACAATATTAAACCCTCTTCACATGTCGGATACTCAGTACAATCCAAGTGATACAAGTCGCTGTGTCCCAACAGAATATACTGATGCACGCGGTCTTATTTGCGGTGTAGTTCATGATGAGACTGCCCACAACTTTGGTGGCGTAGCAGGAAATGCTGGTTTATTCAGTACCATGTCGGATCTCAAGCAATTCGTAAAATCATACTTGGGCTATGAAACACCTGTACTCACCCAAGAAACTTTAAAATTACTCAACGAAACCAATGTTGATATGCGTTCATACGGATGGAATCTTCATCCCTATAAAGGTAAGAACTATCTCTTCCACACTGGATTCACGGGTCCTTCAATTTTATTAGACTTGGATAATCAAGCAGGCTTTATTATTCTAACGAATCGTATCCACCCTAAACGTGAGGATACGGGATATCTCAAGCGTCGCCTTGAACTCTTTGATGCATTTCTTGAAGAACTTAACCAGTAATTGATAGGTCAATATCTTTAGGTATTTACTCGATATTTTTTTATTAAAAGGAGTCTCTATGAAAAAAGGACAAGTGTTCGGAATTATTGCAATTTATTTTCTTATCATGTGTTATTTCTTTTTCCTTAAGAAACCCATGACTGATTTATCTCTAACTAATATTGCATTTTCTGGTGGAGATAAAACCGCAGAAATTCTGAAAGCATCCCAAGCAATTAACACGAATTCTTTCACTCACATTGGAGTTCTTACTACACTTTTATTTCTATCATTGGGATTAAACATTTATTTACTAAGTCAAAAAGAGTAATCCTATTCGAGTAGAACCGTAACAAAAAGCTACAATTAATAAGCTCCACTTTAGGTAACCACCCAAGATAAATAAAATTGGGAACTGCAAAAAGGAGGAGCTTTTTCTATACGTAGAAAAAATAAATATCCAACAGAAGTAAAAGGACAAGTAGTCAAAGATTATTAAAATTAAATAAATTGTTTAACGAAACACGATGTGTCAATATGACGTCAATCATATTCTTTTTATACTTTCTTCCATAAACATAATTAACTATGAGGATACCCTATATCTTTGTGAATATTTCATGAGTATCAAAGCAAAAATATATTCTTATAAAATTAGATAGTATATAATTAAAGCCCTTAAAGAAAAGAGGTGCATTTTATGAAGAAATTTACACTAAACTTCCTCACTATTATCCTGGTGTTTGCATGTGTTGGAATTAACGCTTCCGCCGATACAATAGACACTCCACCAAGCAAGAATAATGTAACCCGTTTATCAGAAGATAAACTACATATAATCTATAAAAATAAGCATGGAGAAATCATAGGTGAGGAATACGTTTCAAAAGGATCCTCACAAAACCTCCCCCATAGCACGCTTGAAATACCAGGGTACATCAATCCTTATTTTGTGTTTATTCCTCTCGATAAAGTCGTAAATAATGAATATATCATTGTCTATGAAGATGCAATTTACTATCTGGATATTATTGCAGTTGATGAAAAAGGAAAAGAACTTAAGCGCTTTGAATTCACTGGTAAATATAATGAAAAAAAGACCATCACACTGCCAGATTATTCAAACTATACACCTCTCAACAAAACTTTTGAATATACATTTAAAGAACATAAAGAAATGACGGTATTGTATGAGTTTAAAACATTTACTATCAATTTTTTCTTTCAAGATTCAATTGACAATGAAGTCATCGGAAATTCTACAGTAATCGGAAAATATGGAAGTAGAGTGACAATACCCTTCCCTGAAATCGAAGGATATCATCACTTAACTGATAGTATTGAACAAATAATATTAGGAAACGATCTCAAATTTTTCCCTTACTATAGAAAAGATATAACACTAAATATTCAGTATCGACTTGAGGATGGTACATTGATGCACAGTGATTCTCTCACTCAGCTATATAAAACCGACTATTCAATCGAACCCAAATCATTTTTTGGTTATGAAATCTCTGAATCCTCGCTTCCATTGGAGGGAACGATGCCTGCTAAGGATTCTGAAATCAAGATTAATTTGGTTCCTAAAACTCTAACTAATACGATTCGCTATTATAATGATTTAGGAGAAATCGTCTTAGAAAAACCAATAGTTGGAAAGTATCTCGACTATGTTGATGTAAATCTTCCTGAAATTGAAGGATACAACAAACCAACTCAAAATGAAACCTATCAATTAGCTGAATTTGACAAGTTTGTAGATTCAAGCCACGTCTATCAACGAAAAAGCATTAACATAACGACTAACTACGTCCTTGATAATGGTGACATCATACATAATACGAAAAAATCTCAATTATTCAATTCGAATTATACAATCGTTCCAGAAGATCTTTACGGATACAATTTAAATGTAGAAAATGTTATATTATCCGGTAAAACACCTTCTGAAGATCTCGTAGTATCAATTCCAGTTACTCCTAAGAAAATATCATCAACACTTCAATTTAAAGATGAGCTCGGAAATGTGATCTACGAACAAGCAGTCAATGGGTTCTATAATGATCTTGTTCAAATAGAATTACCAATTATTGCAGGATATAATGAATTAGATTCCAAAATAATCGAATATCGACTTGTAAGCTTAGACGAAAACATTGTTTCTAGCATTGTTTATTTTCGTAAAGATATCAACATCCAACTAAATTACAAACTTAAAGATGGTACAATCATCAGTAATCAGCAATCAGTAGTCAAATTCAAAGATATATATAAATTCATCTTAGAGTTACCTAAGAACTATCATCTCGTGGAAATATTAGATATTTCTAAGTTAGAAGGAATTGCGCCTGATAATGATATTTCAATCGACCTGTTTATCGAACCAAACAAGGAAATACCTGAAACACCAACATCTGGCTCGGACATCGATCCAATTATTGGTAAGAATAATACAAATTCAGAAATTACTGATTCACCATTAGCCGATAAATTTCTTCCTAGCACGGGGGTTACCTCTTACTTAATAATAAGTGTCTCCGTTGTTATTCTAGGTACGCTATTACTTGTTCTTCATAAAATCAAAAAAGAAAAAAATACTATTTAAGTACAACCATAACAAAGAGAAACCCCTACAATTGTAAGGGTTTCTCTTTGTTAATCGATAGAAAACATTTGATTGTTTTTCAATGCTTCTTTTAAAGTATCTACATCTTGACCTGTGCTGTCATCCTGTTCATAAATTCCTAACATTTTATGGACTGCTTCTTTGGCTGTTTTAACTGAATATTCAACCGTGAAAGATGCTTCATTTTTAGATTCAGCATAAGGTCCGATAAATGCAAGATTTGCGAAATTGTGTGGGACCGTTTCAGGACGATCAGTGATTTTTCTTGGTTTTAAGATTGCCGTTACGTTTGGAATATATGTAGGAACACAGTCACAAGCAAATGCAGCCAGTGTTTCAACTTTATCGGGATGCATACCGAGATGATATAGCCATTCCTCAGTAATTTCTTTTCCGTTACACTCTGTAATCGGTTTTTTAATGAAGTTACCTGGTTCATCGGAAAGCAGTGCGTACAACCAGATCACCATGGATTTGTCGTCAGCTTGACTTACAAGCCAATTCATATTCCAATTAGAATCTCTAACGGTTACAAGTCCTTCAAGCCCATCATTTCCGAGCAACTCTTTTACAAGTGTTCGAACTTCATGGTTTGCAGTTGTGATTGCTGCAGTCATGCACCATCCACGATGTTTTTCATCTGTTAAGAATGGTTCGGGATTTCCACAGAGCGAATCTTGTTGCGCTAAATTGCGCCATAGATCCCATTTAGGTGACAACGGTATGTCTTTAGGTATTGCATCTAGGTGATTTCCATAACTCATTGTTTCGATGGTTGCACCGTTGTTAACAAACACCCAATCGTTTTCACTTAATTCAATATCTTCACGATCTTCATTAACATTCAAACACATAGTTTTTGCAAATGTCGTGTCATCTTTACGTTCTAGTTTAATATTATTTACAGTCGTATCATATTCAAAAATAACACCTTTTTCTTTGAGGTAAGAAATAATCGGAATCGTCAGAACATCGTATTGACCATATTTTACAAATTCTAACATTGATAAACTATCAACAGGTCCAATTCGATGAGCATAACGAAGTAATGAACGACGAAACTCAAGTGCTCCATCCCACTTTTCAAATGCAAAAGTTGAGGACCAATAGAGCCAAAAATCTGAATCAAAGAATGCATTATCAAAAACATCAATAATTTTTAGTTCTTGAATGTTATTCTCCGTTCTGAGACAAAGCTGAATGATATCTTGTTTAATTTTTGGGCATAAAGCTATTTGGTGGCCAACCTTATATTCTTGACCACACTCATTGGTAACATACCATTTCGCTTCGACTCCGTTATCATTATGGAATTGGTTGTACTCTTCCAATATAGAATGTTGATGATTCATTAATGACGGTATTTCACTTAATACTTCACGTAGATTATCATAATAGTGTTCAAACTCGATACTTCTTTTGATGAGAATGCGGCGTTGTTCATTTAAGACAGATCCTGAGGCTTCATTGACAAAAGGCATTGAGTCCAGAATATGTATTTGATTTCCGTCAACATGACCATCTCGGATTAAATAAAATGCTCCGCTCAAAGATGCCATGGTTGATCCGACAAAGTAAATTTTGGATACATCAGTTGCGTAATTCTCAGTAAATTTAGAATTAATGTTCATCATAACACCTCCTTCTTCTATGTTAATCGTATGCTTTTATTTCTATAGACTCAACAAAGTTTTCGTGAGGATTAAAGAACATTCAGTGAATAAATATGTGATTGTTCACACATTCATAGATTTGACAGTGATTAAGTGCTTTCTCATCGACATTTGTGAGCGTTTTGATACAATATGTACAATTTTATCTAAAGAGAAGGAGATATTTTTCATGATTAATAAAGATCGAGCAATAAAAATGTTTTGTGAACTGGTTCAAATTGACAGTGTCAGTTTGAATGAGAAAGGTGTTGCATCATTTCTAAAGTCTTACTTTACAAATCTGGGTTATGAGGTTTATGAAGACCAAGTGTCCGTTCAAAAGGTTCCACAGGCAAACTCTGGTAATATTGTCGTTAAGATTCCTGGAACAGGTGCGTATGTTAACCACGATCCCATTATTCTGGAAGCTCACATGGATACTGTAGAACCTGGAAATGGCGTTAAACCTTCCGTGACAGAAGATGGCAAATATGTTGTCTCTGACGGTACAACAATTTTGGGTGCGGATGATAAAGCAGGAATTGCTCAAATTATTGAGGTAGAAGCAGTACTTCGAGAGCATGATTTCTCCCATCCACCACTTGAATTATTATTTACGATATCCGAAGAAATCGGAATTTTAGGTGCTTTCAATATTGATACAAATCTTGTAACTGGAAAAACCGCATACGTTCTTGACGGTGGTGGCGGACCAGGAACTGCAATTATTGGTGGTCCTGATTTCTACGATATTACTGGACGCATCATCGGGAGAGCTTCACACGCTGGTGCAGCCCCTGACAAAGGGATTTCCTCCATACAAGTAATGTCAGATGCGATTTCAAAGATGAGACTCTTAAAAGTGGACGAAGATACAACGACAAATATTGGTCGTGTGATCTGTGATTATCCAACCAACGTTGTACCCGAGGTTACGACTTTTGAGATGGAAGTGAGAAGCCTTGTTCCAGAAAAAGCACAAGCGCAAGTTAAACATGTTGTTGATACACTACAAGCATCAGCAGACTCATTTGGAGCAAAACTTGAAATTGAAGTTGGACAATCTCTACATGCCTATCATTTAGATGATTCTCTTGCTATCATTCAAAATTATAAAGCAATGTGCGAGCGTCACAACCTAACATATAATGGAATGGTTGTACGTGGAGGAACTGATGTCAGTGGCCTTACCTTTAATGGCATTAATGCTATTTGTTTAGCAGCCGGTGGTGAATTTGCTCATGAACTCAAGGAGCGACTTATCATTGATGAATTCGTAGCTAACACGCAACAAGTGCTTTGGCTTGTAACTGAAATTGATGCTTAATACTCATAATGCGATGAACTCTTTCAATGATGTGACGACACATCATTGAAGGAGTTTTTATTAAATTTCCTCGCTTGATGAAACACTTTTCATCATACATATGAAATACTTTCATCATTATGCTTGACACTTTCATCAATTCACGGTATATTTGATGAAATTAAAGAATATATAGAGGTAGCGGTGCATCAGAGTAAGAAGTCGAGTAGGTATACGAGGACACTTCTGAAAGGTAACCATCGCCGAATGGTCATACTAGACATAGTGTGCCCATGGGGGTTGAGAGAATATCTCAGCCACTCGATCCCGGTGGATTGGTGCTAGCGAACAAGAACTTCAGCAAACCTTCCGCTGAAGTTCTTTTATTATTTTGAGAAGGAGAATTTTATGCGAAAAAGAATTGGTATCTTAATGAGTTTATTACTCTTACTGAGTGCATGTGGATCAAAAAATGCACTTGAGGGCGAACCCTTGCGAGTCGGTATGGAATGTGGATATGCACCTTATAACTGGACACTTGCTAATCCTACAGAAACATCTGAACCGATTGCTGGTGGTCAATATTGTGATGGGTATGATGTCCAAATTGCAAAAATTATTGCGAATGAAATGGGAAGACCTCTGGTTATAGAGAAAACAACGTGGGAAAGTTTAATCTTATCACTTCAAAACGGACAAATAGATGCAGTCATTGCCGGTATGTCCCCCACGCCAGATCGTAAAAAAGAAATTGGATTTTCAAATCCCTATTTCGTTGATGATGCGACAGCATTTGGAGTCGTTGTTAAAAGAGATGGTCCTTATGCAGAGGCTAAATCAGTTTCAGATTTTGAATCTGCAGTCATTTCTGCACAAATGGGAACACATCATGTTCAGCTCCTTACACAACTTGAAAATATCAAACCATTCGAAAACTTAAAAGACTTTCCAACACTAACGATTTTTCTACAATCTGGTGAATTAGACGGATTTGTTGCTGATAGTGGTACAGGGCAAATGATTAATGCTGCGAATCCCGACTTGATGTATATTCAATTAGATGGTGATGATGGATTTGTAGTAACAGAAGAAATGGCAGGCGTTGCTGTAGGTGTCAACAAAGATAATAAACAGCTTATCGAAGAAATTAATGCTGCACTTGAAACGATTCCTACAGAAAAACAACAAGCGCTCATGGATCAAGCTATTAACGCCAATGAAGTATCTACAGGGAACTTCTTTGAAAAAGTAGGCTCTATTCTACAAAATAACGGTTCGTTGTTCCTACGAGGTACGCTTACAACACTCTTTATTTCATTTGTTGGAACACTTCTTGGCTTTCTAATCGGACTCTTTGTTGCAATGACACGTGATACTAAAATTACTCGCCCTCTTGCACACATATACATCACTGTATTTAGAGGAACTCCGATGATGGTTCAAGCCATGTTGTTCTATCATGGTATTGCACTTCTCTTCAATGGCTTTAGATGGTCTGATATTCCTTACAGTAACTTTGTAATTGCGATTATTATTGTAAGTATTAATACTGGAGCCTATATGGCAGAAACCATACGTGGTGGCATACAAGCGATTGATAAAGGACAATTTGAAGCAGCACAAGGCTTAGGTTTTTCAAGATTTGAGACAATGAGACACATTATCTTACCTCAAGCAGTTAGAAACGTTATTCCGGCATTGGGAAATGAGTTTATCGTAAACATCAAAGATACATCCGTTCTAAATATTGTTTCCATTACGGAACTCTTCTTCATATCAAACGGAATTGCTTCTACTACTTATCAAATACTCGAAACCTTTACCATTACTGCGATGATTTACTTGGTACTTACAACCATTTTCACCTTTATTCTAAGATGGGTAGAACGAAAAATGAGTAAATCAGAATCCTCCTATACATCAATACCAACCTCAATGACAACACCCGTAAATATCACGAAAGGATAAACTATGACGACACAAACTCGAATTCAAATTCAAAATATTACAAAACAATTTGGAGACCTTGAAGTATTGAAAGGCATTAATCTTACTGTAAATCAAGGTGATGTAATTTCCATTATTGGTTCCTCCGGATCCGGAAAATCAACACTCCTTCGATGTATCAATCGACTTGAAACTTTTGATGGTGGTGACATCTTAATTGATGAAACCTCATTAAAAGATCTTGATTCAAAAGCACTCAATACGAAAGTAGGTATCGTTTTTCAAAGTTTTAATCTCTTTAATAATATGACAGTTCTTGAAAATTGCATCAAACCTCAAACCATTGTTCTTGGTAGAAGTACCGAGGAAGCAGAAAGAAAATCTCTTGATCTCTTAGATAAAGTTGGTATGTTGGCATTTAAGGACAAACATGTTCTACAACTATCTGGAGGTCAAAAACAGCGGGTAGCCATTGCAAGAGCGCTTGCAATGGATCCCGAAGTACTTCTGTTTGATGAGCCTACTTCAGCACTCGATCCAGAAATGGTTGGTGAAGTATTGGAAGTTATGAAATCATTAACTTTAGAAGGACTCACGATGGTCATCGTAACTCATGAAATGGCTTTTGCAAAAGATGTATCGGATACTGTTTATTTCATGGACGGTGGTGTTGTATTGGAATCCGGAACTCCCGATCAACTCTTCAACAATCCGCAACAAAAAAGAACTCAAGAATTTTTAAGTCGCTTTAGACAACAAGGAGCACAAATATGAACTATTACGAAACAGTACGAAATTTAGCAGTTACTCATTTACCAGAAATGAAACGTCACCGTCGCTATCTACACGAAAATCCTGAACTTGCTCACGAAGAATTCCTTACACAACAACGTGTCATTGAAGTTTTAACTGAATTAAATATCCCCTACACGATTCTAGCTGAAACGGGTGTTGTAGGAATTATTCAAGGGTCTCATCCTGGTAAAACAGTCCTTCTACGTGGTGACATGGATGCTTTACCCATTCAAGAAGAAGTTGATATTCCTTTCCGTTCACAAATCGATGGAAAAATGCATGCTTGTGGACATGACGGACATACTGCCGGATTATTAGGTGTAGCAATGATTCTCAATGCAATGAAAGATGAGATTCATGGAAACGTTAAACTTATGTTTCAACCAGCTGAAGAAACAGATGGTGGTGCACAGACAATGATAGAAGAAGGCATCATGGACAATCCAAAAGTAGATGCTGCTTTTGGGCTCCATTTAGGAGGGCATCTTGAACATGGAAAAATTGAAATCAAGTATGGTCCCATGTTTGGAGCACCCGATGAGTTCGAAATACGGATTCAAGGTCGCGGTGGTCACGCAGCGAGCCCTGAACAAACCATTGACCCAATTATGATTGCTACACAAATTATCCAATCCGCTCAAACACTCTTAACGCGACAAAAAGACCCTATGAAACCTGCCGTTATTTCTTTCACATCAATTCATGCAGGTGAAGGTCTTAATGTCATTCCTGATACGTGCTATCTTGGCGGAACCATCCGTACGCTTTATCCAGATACGAGACAGTTCTTAGCAGATAAACTTCAAGAAATCGTGAACACGCTGTGTGAATTAAATGGTGCAAGTGCTTCGTTTGAATTCATGCCTTCGTATCCCCCACTCATTAATGATGACGCTACAACTCGTTTCGCCCATCAACAGCTCATTAACTACTTTGGTGAGAACCAAGTCAGTGAAAAAGAATTTGCCTCACTAGGAGCGGAAGACTTCGCTTATGTCGCACTTGCAGTTCCATCTTGTTACTATAATGTAGGTATCTTTGAGGATGGACACGATGAACCGGTTCATCACCATCCTAAATTTGCCTGGAATGATGATATTTTAGAGACGACCAGTGCTTCTCTTGCTATTCTCGCGTTAGATTATCTATCACTTCATAAAATTTAAAGATATTAAAAACAGCACTTCAGAATATGAACTGCTGTTTTTTATACATTAATTAACGATCCTTCACAGCTTTTCGAATAGCAGTAAAGAAATACATTAAACCTACTGTGAGAACTATATGACCTAAACCCGACATACCTGAAATTGAGGCATTAAGACCTTTACTTAAATTTGTTCCCAAAACATCAAAGACACCTCTAACCACTAACATCGTGATTGTGAGAATAAGTCCTGTGTTATACCAGATAAAGAATTTTTTAATACGTTTATCATCTGTAATTTTTAGGTAATCAACAATGATTCCTACAATCAAGAACATAAACATTCCTAACATTAAGGTATGTGTATGAACTACTCCTAAAGCAGTATTACCTGTAAATCCTTGGATTTTGGTAAATTCACGAAAGAATACACCACCAATTAAGCCCGCTATCATATAATAAAATGACACATTAAACATTTTTTTCATTATAAACCCTCCTATACTGAACAATGTTCATTATAGGAGCTCATTTCATAATTGTCAATTATTTAGACTTTAAGCTTTTTTGATAGGCAACACGAATCCCATCCGCAACTTCCACAATACCACACAACTCGAAACCTTGCTTTTCTATAAATCTTCTCATTTTAGTATTAACTTCATGAGTGTCGATTCTCATTTCTCGAATACCAAATACTGTAACAAGATTCTCACATCCATGATAAAGCTTCGTCGCGTATCCCTTTCCTTGTTTCTTATTTGAAACAACAAAGCGGTGCATCACTGCATATAAATCTTCATTAATCCAAGATCCTTGTTCAATTTGGTCATAGTTTTGTTCTATTCCGTATCCCAAATAGGTATAGGCTACAACATCTTCATCGATAAGAACAAAGGCATTTCCTTCTTTAATATCATCGAGGATACGCTGTCTGTTAGGATATCCTTTTTGCCACTGATCAATGCCCTGTTCTCTAAATGCAATTACTGCTTCGCCAATGATATCCATAATAGCATCTACATCTTCAAGTTTTGCTTTTCTAAAAACACAGCTATCGTCGTATCCAATATATTTTGTCATATGAACTTGAGAAATAAAAATTTCAAAGCCACTCTCAGTCAAAACTTTTTTAACACTACCGTTATGCAGGACATTGATTAGTTTCGTGTCAATATCGAGATTCGATGTTAGTGCTCCTAGACCCTTATACCCATCTTGAGAGGTGATTTGTTGAATATTGTTAATATTAGTATAAACTTCAAGATCATCGTGTACTTCTTTTGTAAGAGACGTTAATGCTAATCTATTTTGGAAAGATGGAAACAAGATCGGTGTATCAACATCAACATTCGATTGATCATTCACATCACACTGCTCTACTTTTCGATAGCAGTCCAAAGTATAATCAATTTCAAAGCCCATACGTTCATATGCTTTGATAGCAGGTATATTCGTTGATATTGCCTCAAGTTCAAAGGACGTTATTCCCTTATCCTTCAACAGGACTTCCACTTCAGCATACATTTTTGGAAATATTCCCTTGTTCCGGTAACTCGGAATAATTGCGGTCATTGCATTATAAGCAAAACTGCCATCAATGCCTACCAAAATAAATCCCACTAAAACAGTCTCATCGAAAAAACCGACTGATACATTCAAATCAATTCGAGCGGCACTAATTTTCATTTCAAGGCTTGATTCGTCCATATGAATCGGTGTAATATAATCTGAAAATCCCAAGTTAATGGCTTCTAATAGCACATTTTTATCTATATTATTTAATGTTTTAATCATCTCTTCATATTCCTCTCAAGTATTTTTCACTAACTGGTATTTGTCCAGTTTATTTCTCAAATCGGTATTTATCATGGATTCCATCAATTACTTTCTAATCAAATAATTTCTAAATCTGAATCCATTTATCTCCTCATTTAGACTATTCTAACACAAAAATAAAACAAGAAGTGATTTGTTACTTTCTTCTTGTTTATAAAATAATTCATTCACATTTAGTTTTTACTATCCTTAATAATATTATAAATATCACCATCATAAAGTGCTTGAATTTGATCTTTAAATTCTTCTGATAATTTTGAGATAATCACATCATGATGATGTTCTGCAAGAACACGACGAACGAGCGTTGGGTGTTCTGTTTCAAGTGCACTACTATTATATTCGTAATTGAATGTCCCAATCAAAACTTTCTTTTCATCTACAAGTATCGAGAAATCGCGTTCTTGTTGTGGCATTACTTTTTGGTCCAAAATAACTGTTTTTAAAGACGTTTCAATGGGCTTGAATGTTACCAATTTCACATCGACTCCGTGATATTCTGCTTCTTCCAAATAATTGAGTAATGGCGCTAAGTCTTCATTCCAAACATCAATCAATACTGATTTCTTTGCAGTCGCAATCATGCGCTTTGCAGCACTCATTATCTGATCATAACCGTTTATTGAAAAGAATTGGTAAACATCGTTTCCTTTTCGATGTAAATTTGCTTCCAAGTATCGTGCCGATGTTTTGAACTCTACTTTCATTTGATCAATAACTTCATTGATATCAACAGCAAAGTAGATTGATGTTTTTTCATCACTAACGCGACACATTCCTTTTTGATGGAGGGATGCTAACGAAGCATAAACATTTGATCGCGAAATTCCAAGGTTTTTAGCGACTTCATAACCTGATTGCTCGCCATTTTCGTACAAACACAAATAACAACGCGCCTCCGTTTCTGTTAATCCAAGGCTTTTTAAATGTTCTAACATAATATTTCTCCTATTTAAATTGAGCAGTGAACATTGCACGATATTCCGGCGAGTGTTCTAATAGTGTTTCGTGGTTTCCCATCGCAATCTTGTGGCCCTTATCGAGGACTAATATCTGATCAGCATCAACAATGGTCGAGAGTCGGTGGGCAATGACAATACATGTTTTTTTAGACATCAGTGTTTCCAATGAAGCCTGAATTACCGATTCATTATAACTATCCAATGATGCTGTAGCCTCATCCAGTATGATAAGCGGCGCATCCTTAAGGAACATGCGAGCGATAGCAAGACGTTGTTTCTGACCACCCGATAACTTCAAACCACGTTCTCCTACTTCAGTATCTAAACCTAAGGGTAAACCACTCACGAAATCATCAATATTCGCAAGCTTCATTGCTCTATAGACATCTTCATCATGATAATTATAACATCCATACGTAATATTTTGATAAATAGTTCCATCAATAACATTACCATCTTGACTTACAACACCGATTTGATCAAGTAGACTGTCTCGATGTATTTCTTTAATGTTAATACCATTAAAGAAAATTTCTCCCACTTCGGTATCGTAGAGTCTTGTCAGTAGTTTCGTAATTGTCGTTTTCCCAGATCCTGATTCTCCGACTATCGCAAACTTTCGATTCTGTTCAACTTTAAATGACAATTTATCTAATACCGTTAACTGAGGTTCATAGTTAAAAGATACATTCTTAAACTCGACACTTTTAATGTAGTTGATACGAATACTTTCATAACCATCACATATTGATGGTTCAGTGTCAAATACTTCATCAATACGCTCTAGAGATACTGATGCTTGTTGGAATCGATTCACCATCGAACTAAATGATTTCATTGGTTTTTGAAGTAGCGCAAGATAGGATAAATAAGTTACGACACTCCCGATTGTAATCGATCCCAACATAACCATAAATGCGCCGTAACCTAAGACAATCATTGTTCCAACAGTATCTAGAAGACTTACTGTTGGCCCATAAGCTGCCTGGACTTGTGTTGCTTTATCATTCGCTTCGTTATTTAATTTGGTTAATTTTTCAAATCTTCGATTTTCATAACGCTCCGTATGAGATACTTTGATCAACGGAATCAAAGTGAGCGTGGTTTGTAAGTGAGAATTAATTTTCGAAGACGTGGTTCTCACGACTCGATAAGCTTGTTTGACTCTTTTACTGAAATAACGATTGATGAAAAATAATATTGGAAATGTAACTGATAGAATTAACATTAATTTCCAATCCACAATCAACATGTACCCTATTATCCAAATAAACGTAATGAGGCTTCCAAATATAGAGAAAGTATTTGGGGATATGAGACTTTGAATCACAGATATGTCACTATTGATTCGCTCTAATGTATCTCCTGTTTTATGGTCTTCAAAATATCGATAATCCAGTTCCAAAATATGACTGTATAAATCATTTCTTAACTGTGAAATCGTAGATTGACTAATCTTATTGATTAAGATGGTTGAGAAGTAGGTTAGACCTCCAATAAGGACTGTAAGACCTAAAAGATACATTAATTGAAGTAACAATTGATTCATATCATGATTCGGAATCACAACATCAATAATGCGTTGTGTTACCAATGGTATCAAAAATTGCGCAATTGCAATTAATGAAAAAATACCAATGGTGACAACTGTATCAAAACGGAATTTCAAGAGATATTCCATTAAATATTTTTTTGTTTTAGTTTGTTTCATACTCAATAACTCCTAGTAGTTCTATTTACAACCACTAGGATACTCTTGTAATTATTGCTTGTCAACTTATGTACTAAAAAAGATTCCAAATTTTGGAATCTTAGAAACAATCACAAACCAAATAATTTCCAAATTGCAGTTGTAGTAAGCGTACAGATAACTCCAATAAGTGTTGGAACCCAAAATGATACCCAGGTCCATTTTCTACTTCCCGTTTCTTTTTTGATGGTTAGAAGTGTTGTACCACATGGCCAGTGAAATAGTGTAAATAACATGACGTTAATCGCAGTCAAAAGCGTCCAACCATTATCGATCAATAGCACTTTAAGTTGTCCTAATGAATCGTAATCAACAATTGACGATGTGGCGAGATAGCCCATCAACATACAAGGAATCACAATTTCATTAGCAGGTAATCCAAGAATAAATGCCATCAAAATGACACCATCTAATCCCATTATTGCTGCAAGAGGATCTAAGAACGTCGTAATGTGTGCGAGTAAAGTCATATTGCCAATTGTGACATTAGCTAAAATCCAAATTAGAAGACCAACTGGCGCAGATACTTTAATGGCACGTCCTAAAACAAAAATAGTACGATCAAGAATTGAACGAATCAAAACTTGGCCAATTCTTGGTTTACGATATGGTGGTAATTCCAGTGTAAAAGATGACGGCATTCCTGATAGAATTGTCTTCGATAATATCTTCGACATCAACATGGTCATCATAACACCCAAAAGAATTGTTCCCGTAAGTATGAGTGCAGCGACCAGTGAATTTCCTATATAATTTTTATTTCCTACAAAAAATAACGTTATAATCGTAATAAGAATTGGGAAACGGCCATTACAGGGAACAAAGTTATTTGTGATGATAGCGATTAAACGTTCTCGAGGTGAATCAATAATTCTCGCCCCTGTTACTCCTGCTGCATTACAACCAAATCCCATACACATACTAAGTGCCTGTTTTCCACAAGCTCCTGATTTTTGGAAAGCATTGTCAAGATTAAAAGCCACACGAGGTAAATAACCGAAATCTTCTAGGAGCGTAAAAAGCGGAAAGAATATTGCCATAGGTGGGAGCATTACCGAAATCACCCATGCAACTACTTTATATACCCCATCAATTAAAGCACCCTGTAGCCATGCAGGCCAATGCATCCATGTCGCAATATCATTCAAAACATCTTGAAATGAGAAAAGTACTTTTGCAAGCATCTCAGAAGGAACATTGGCTCCTTCAATTGTTAACCAGAATACAAGAAAGAGAAGTAAAATCATGATTGGAATTCCAGTTAATCGACTGGTAAAAAGTTTATCTAACTTTCTATCTCGGGCATCAAAATTTTCATTATCATAAGTTGTTACTTGAAATGCCGTTGCTGCAGCACGACCAATGATAAGTTCGATACGTCGTTTTTCATCTGGTTCTTTCGTGATCTTATCGAGTTTCTCCAACATTTGTCTACCGGCTACATAATCAGTTTGAGTTACAATATCAATTTTTTCTAAAAGTTCATCAATACCTTTTTCATGAGTTGCTGATGTCGCAACGACTGGAACGCCCAGTTTTTGTTCAAGTTCTTCAATATCAATATTAATTTTCTTACGTTGCGCTTCATCTAGTAAGTTTACACAAACAACAACGCGAGGCGTCAACATCATAATTTGTAGAACCAAATTTAGGTTTCTTTCTAAAGCTGTTGCATCACAAACAACGACGGTAGCCGATGCTTCTTCAGAAATGATGAAATCGCGTGCTACTTCTTCCTCTGGAGAGTGTGCCATAAGCGAATACGTTCCAGGTAAATCAACAAAAACATAACTATTTTTCTTACTTGTTGCATATCCTTGCGCTAACTCAACTGTCTTACCAGGCCAATTCCCTGTATGTTGATGCATACCTGTTAAAACATTAAACAACGTACTTTTTCCTACGTTAGGATTACCTGCGAAAGCAATTACCTTATCATTTTCACTTTTCTTGACAATTTCTATCGTTGTCTCATTCATGATCTAACACCTCCGAAACCTCAATACACTGTGCTTCAGATTGACGAATCGCATAGATTGTATTTCTAACCTTATAGGCGCGAGGATTTCCAGACGGACTTGATTGAATCACCTCTACAAGAGTCCCATTAATAAACCCCAAATCTAGTAAGCGTAATAACATATGTTCTTCTATATCGATGTGCTCGATAATTGCTTTATTCCCAACTTTGACTTCTGATAATTTCATATTCCCTCCAATTAGGCTTCCCTTACTATATTGATAGTAAAGCCTTATCAACCATGTGACAATATCTTTGAGAATACTTTCATCTTATTTTTAATATATTTTTTAGTTGATAGTGAATATCGTTATCATATTGTGAATATGTCAAAATTCTGTACTTTTGAATTGTAATTTTAGTTATTTTCTCAAAAGAAAACATCCTCTCGGATGTTCTTCTTTTTTAGAGTTCTGAACCATTCGTTTCAATTAAATGTTGATACCAATAGAATGATTTCTTAGGGATTCGTTTATAAGTTCCGTTACCCTCATCATCTCTATCTACATAAATATAACCGTAACGTTTTGACATTTCACCAGTTGATGCACTGACGAGATCAATACATCCCCATGAAGTATAGCCCAGCACTTCAACACCATCAAGTTCAATCGCATCTTTCATAGCTTTAATATGAGCAGCAAGATACTCAATACGATAGTCATCTTGAATGGATCCGTCTGCTTCTATTTTATCATACGCACCCAATCCATTTTCAACAACAAACAGCGGTTTCTGATAACGATCATAAAGTGAGTTCAGTGTGATTCTAAATCCTAATGGATCAATTTGCCATCCCCATTCGCTCTCAGAAAGATATGGATTTTTAATTGTCTTAAATGCATTACCATCTGTTTGTTCTACAACATTTGGATCAACAGATGTTGTTCGTGATGAGTAATATGAGAATGAAATGAAGTCTACAGTATTATTTTTTAGAAGCTCTAAATCACCTTCCTCAATATCAAGGTTCACTCCTAATTGTTCCATGCGTTTCCAAGCGTAATTAGGATAACTACCACGTGATTGAACATCAATAAAGAAGTAGTTATCGCGGTCTTTCATCATGGCATCAAATACATCATCAGGATTTGGCGTATAAGGATAATAGTTACCTGCCGCTAACATACACCCTACTTTATTATCAGGGTCAATTTCATGAGCTATTTTGGTTGCTAATGCACTTGCCACAAGTTCATGATGAATTGCTTGATATTTAACTTGGTTAGCGTCTTCTCCCTCTTCAATAAACACACCTGCAGCCATGAACGGAGCGTGAAGTATCATATTGACCTCATTAAAGGTCAACCAGTATTTTACGAGGCCTTTATAGCGTGTGAACAAAGTACGACATAATCTCTCATAAAATACTATCATTTCTCTATTCTTCCATGATCCATACTCTTTTGTTAAATGGATTGGACAATCAAAATGCGTAATGGTTACAAGCGGTTCAATATTATATTTACGACATTCTTTAAATAAATTTTCATAGAATTGCAATCCTTGTTCATTGGGTTCAAGTTCGTCACCCTTAGGGTAAATACGAGACCAAGCTATCGATAAACGATACGTTTTAAATCCCATCTCAGCAAGCATTGCAATATCTTCTTTATAGTAATCGATCATTTTGATAGCGTCATGACCTGGATAGAAATAATTTGAATTCACTTCAAACATCTTCATTGCTCCTACAGCAACTTTCCAACGGTCTTCACCATGAGGCATGAGGTCTACATTCGCAAGACCACGTCCATCACGATCAAAGCCACCCTCACATTGATTAGCAGCGGTTGCACCGCCCCATAAAAAATTATCTGGAAATCCCATAATGCCCTCCTCTTTCACTTCTAAAAAATAAGATACATGGTTAATAGTTCACCTAACAAACCTAATTTCACCCGTTTTGTAACATCTCCATGACGTCAAAACAGCTACCGTATCTAACACTATAATTATAACAAGAGTTGACCTATTATTTAACTTTTCTTTAAAAATTTTACTAACATATCAGAATTGGTATAAACAATTAATTATGTTGGTACATATTAACGTAGTGGCATATCATCAACAATCTCTTTGTCTTTTCGCGTAAGCTTTGCATAAACCAAAGAATATGATTCTAAAATAAATTCTTTCATATCTGCTACGGTTAAGACATCACTGTCAATCACAACTGTATTCCAATGAACCTTATTAGTGTGATATCCCGGAGTGATATCCTCATATTTGAGGCGTAATTGTATATTTTTATTGGGGTTCCCTTTCAGAGTAATTCGGTTGTCATTTAACATTCCAAACGCTTTACCTAATAACGAAAAATAATAACAACCCCAATCTTCTCTAAAGTATACTTCAGCACCTCTCAAGGAATTTCCGAACTCAACTAGTTCTAGTTCTCTATTAGTAAGCTCCATAATGCCTCCTATCTATATAAGTATTAAACCACAATTTCAATTAGAATAGAAAAAAAACCTCACAATTGTGAGGTTAAAATTATGCAACGCTTTCAACAACATCTTTCTTCAATATTTTCAGAAGAATCGCCATTACTGCAGCACCTGCTAGAATAGCGACAACAAACCAAATCTTGTTACCGACAACAGGTAGTACAATAAATCCACCGTGAGGTACTGGACAGGTTACATTACCATATGCAGCAATGAGAGCTGCAGTAATACAACCAATAATAGATGCTGGATAGACAGCTTTAGGATCTTTAATTGCAAATGGAATTGCACCTTCAGTAATACCCAGAGCACCAATAATACCCACTGCTTTCGCATTGTCACGTTCTTCTTCAGTAAATTTATTTTTAGCAATGAGTGAAGCTAAGAAGATACCAAGTGGTGGCACAGCGACAAGAACTCTAAAGATACCATTAGGTTCCATAACACCTTCGTTAATCATACTTAATGTAAACATTGAAATTGTCTTTGTCATGGGTCCACCAAAGTCAATTTCAGCGAAGATTCCCATAAATATTGCGAATATCGTTTTGCTTCCACCATTCAATTCGGTCATGACATTGGTTAACCACGTAACTAAAGCTGAAATTGGGATTGCAATAATAAAGTAATAAGCAAGTCCTAATACAAGAACTGTAAAGATTGGCATGATGAGAATTGGCATGATTGAACGAAGTGTTTTATTTTTCGCAATCTTCCATCCTTTCATCCAATTTACCATGTAACCTGCAAGCAGACCAAGAAGTAAAGCACCTAAGAATCCAGATTTAACTTCAACACCATTAACCATAATAACACTGTTTGCAATGTATCCAAGGATGAATCCTGGTGTAAGTCCTGGTTTTCCTGCAGCCGAATATGCGATATATGCTGCAAATACAGGAATCATCATTGTCATACCAGCTTTACCCAGTTGGTTTAAGTAGATCATGATTGGATTGGTTGGAACCAATCCTTTTGCTGTTTGTTCAGCTCCTAATAGTGAAATCGCAAGAATAACTCCACCCGCTACAACAACAGGCATCATGAACGATACACCACTTAATAAATGTTTTTGAATATCTTTTAAGATTTTCTTCATATTAAGCCTCGACAAGTGCAATTGCTTCATCTACAAGATTTACAACATCCTTAATTGCACGATCTACATCGGAGTGAATAACAGGCTTTCCTTCGAAACGTTCTTCACCTTCAATTACGACACTTACTGCGAGAATAATAACATCTGCAGATGCAACATCTTCTTCAGTAAGTTCATTTTCAATTCCCATTCCACCTTGAGTTTCAACTTTATATTCAAAACCTCTTTTAGCACATTCTTGTTCAAGTGTTTCTTGTGCCATATATGTATGTGCAATGCCCGTTGGACATGCAGTTACTCCTAAAATTTTCATATTTAGTCCTCCTTAAGTATTTCAAATAATTTTTCATAAATATTTTTTTCAGTATCCGCTTGGATTGCATCAACGAAATCCTGATTCACTAATTTTCTACTTAGTTTTGCAAGTGTTCGCAAATGCAATTGACCAGAAGTTGCTTCTGGAATGGCAATTGTAAATATCATACTTGCTACTTCATTTTCATCCCAAGCCACGGATTTATTTAATCGTATGAATCCAACAAACGGTTCATTTACTGCATTACTTTGACAATGAGGAATTGCGATTGCGTTTCCAACTGAGGTTGGTAGAACTTCTTCCCGTTGTTTTAAAGCCTTTATATATTGTTCTTTATCGTTGATCAAACCACTATCATATGCCATTTGTGCGAAAGCTAGGAAGATTTCTTCTTTACTTTCATAGGGTTGATTGACACGAATCATGCTATCTTGAATCACAAATTAACCTCCATATACTAAATGTTTAAAAGTATTAAAATCCATAGACTGCACTTCTTTCGGAAGATTTTTATTATCTTTTAAGAAGTTTAGAATACTTTTAATTATTGTTTTTGAATTCTTAAGATCATCATTTGAGATTGCATATAGAAATACAATCTGTACTTTATTATCTCCCCATTTTACGGGTGTTTTATTAATCCAAATGGGAATGATTGTTTCTTTAACATACTTGATAGAACCATGTGGGACTGCTGTCGCATTACCTACAAAGGTTCCACCTTCTTTTTCTCGAGTCCAGACACTGATTGCATAACGCTCATCGATATAATCGAATTCGATAAGATCACTTAACATCTCGTTAAGAATTTCTTCTTTACTTGAAGCATCCTTCATAAAATAAATAAACTTTGGATTGGTATAGTGATTAAACGTGTTGTTTTCTTTAAACGTTGTAGTGGTAAGCATATTTTGATACTTTTGAGCAATAATCAAAAGGTCATTACTCGTAATCAATGGTGACACCAATGCATAAGGTGTTGCCATTGTTTCTAGTGGTATTGTTGATATAATTAGGTCAATTTGATTCGTATCAACATTTAAAATAGCTTCTGGATCAACGATCTTGATAACATCAAGTGACGATACCACAGTTCGTATTCTCGAAAGAATAAAGTCTTGGGAGACATAACTATTTTGTGAAACAACATAAATCATGCGACTACTTTGTCTGCGATCCAAAGCCGTTTGGAAGTGGAGTAACAAAAAACCAACTTCATCTTCTGTTACAGTAAGCATATTAATTTCATTTTCTGTATCCATCATGAGCCAAACAAGATCGTACATCAGCCTAAAGTCTTTAATAATTTCTGACAAAAGTGGATTTCTAATGATGATATTGTGTTTCATTCGATAGTCCATATGATACAAATGAACCGATAAGTTATTTAGTAATAAATCATCTTGTGTCAAATCTTCATTAATAGCCAGCGACATTTTTTTAATTAAGTCTCGTGCTATATCTTGGTAGCTATGTACAAATTCATGTTGGATTGTTTCAAACTCTAAACGATATCCTTGAAGATAAACTGCCAATGTATAAATATCGGATTCAGTTTCCTCAAATATAACTGTTGATTTCATTTTTTCGAACAAAGTTTGTGCAATGACATAATGGTTTAGTGCATAAATATTTTTACCAGATGAATTGTGTTCGATAGATTCAATATGGTAATTATTTCGGATTCTTTGCATCATGACAATCAAGACACTGAAGATATTAAACTGATAATATGGTGCCACAATTCTCAGATTTAATTCCTTAATATCTTCCTGAAAATTCGAAGCCGCTTCAACAATATCTGTGTCATAAAAACGCTTCAACATTTCCGCAAAATGATCTAAGGTCGTATTCGGTCCTAATTGTTCAAGAATATGATTATTAAAATCAATCATTAATTGTTGACGTTGATACTCTGACCCCTGAACTCTTGTCCCAAGATGGTCACTAATAAGTTGGAGTTGAGAGCTTGAACTAACTTTACTTTCGATTTGACTTAAATGTTCGACTATCGAAGTCGTACTAACATAGTACTCAGAAGAGAGATTTAAAATTGTAATTGTTTTTGAATCGATAACCAATTGTTTAAATATTTGCATATAAACATATTCATCATCAAACTCCTGAGTTGTTAGTTTTTCTGTCATTGTTTTTTTCCATTGACCTCGAACACCAAGGCCCGGACGACGTATAAGTTCAAATTGATCTGGCATCATAAGTTGAATTTGATCCAAATCATAATAAACTGTACGTACAGAAACTTTTATTTCATCAGCGAGCTCATTCACAGTCATGAAAGAATCTTGATTACTTAGTATTTCAAGTATTCGAATTTGTCGTTTCGAAACGCTCATATTACCACCTACTTTTTGTTAAAGAATCGTGCGACTTCTGTCTCAAATATTTTTAGAGACTCCATCATAGCATTTTTGTCTTTATTTTTGATATCGACTTTACGAAACAAGCCACCAGCGGTACCAATGTAATCGTAACCACCTTCTAATGCTTCAAAGACATTGGATGCATTAATGCCACCTACTGCCATTAATGGGATGTTTCCCATCGGTTCTTTCACCTTATTAGCGTAGCTAATTGAGACTTCATTTGCTGGGAAGATCTTGATGACATCTCCTCCTTGATAGTAAGAGTCTGCAATTTCACTTGCAGTAAATGCACCAGGAATTGATAAAATATTGTGGCGTTTACAATACGCTAACATCTCTGGTGTCATCATTCGAGGTGATAACGCAAACGTTGCTCCTGCCTTAACAACAGCTTCTAGTTCTGAAAATGTTTGAACAGTACCTGCACCAACATTAAGTTTTTCACCGTATTCATTAGAAATAAATTCAATTATCTCCAAGGCATTTTCTGTATTCATCGTGATTTCCATGTTTTTAACATAAGTACTGTTTAATAGTACTTCCGCTACACATGCAACCTCATTTTGGTTGTAACCTCTTAAAATCATTGTAATTGGACTTAACATAATTCCACCTCCTGACTAGACTATACACAATAGTTGAAACGGCTTACATCACAAACTCTTGCAACAAGTCTTTGCAAGAACTTAAAATAACCATTTAAACAAAAAAAACTCTCTTAATAAGAGAGTTTCTTTATCTTAGTAACTTATCATCGTAAATCAAATTAAGATTTATGATTCTTTGCGATCTTCTCGTTTTCTAAGTAGTGTTAAGATTCCACTGAATAATAGGAGTCCTCCTGCCAAGATAGAGAATTGATTATTGTTAACACCTGTAGTTGGTAATGTAGGATCTGTAGGTTTCACAGGATCTACGGGTTTAACTGGGTCAACGGGTTTAACAGGATCTTTAGTATAGATCGCATAAACCGTCATATTCTCTGTTATCACTGCTTCTTTTGGATCAAAGCCAGTTCCTTTGCCATCTTCTTGAGTATTCCATTCTTTGAATGTATGACCTGCAAGTGTTGCCATAGGAACTTTTGTTTGGTCTAACTTCGTATTGTAAAGAGTTGTTACTACAGTCATGTTTTGACTATCAACAAACGTTACTGCAACTTCATTAACATCATAGATTGCATAAACAGTCATGTTTTCCGTAATTACTGCTTCTTTAGGTTCAAAGCTAGTTCCTTTGCCATCTTCTTGAGTATTCCATTCTTTGAAAGTATGTCCTGCAAGTGTTGCAGTAGGTACTTTTGTTTGGTCTAATTTGGTATTATACAGTGTATTTACAACTGTTGTCGTTTTGCCATCAATGAATGTAACTGCTACTTCATTGATTTCATAGATTGAGTAAACTGTAATATTCTTAGTAATTTTTGCATCTTCTGGGATGAATGTATCTGCACTTCCATCAACATTAAAGTTCCATTGCTTAAAGGTATGGCCTACCTTGGAAACAGTAGGAATTTGTTCTTTAGCAAGTTTCGTATCGAAGGATACTGTTGCGGTGTAAGATTTTAAACCATCAATGAATGTCACTATATATTGATTGACATTGAAGATTGCATAGACTGTTTGATCTTCTGTAATAAGTTCAGTGCCAACATACTTCGTTCCAAGTCCGTCTTCTTGAGTATTCCATTCTTTAAATGTATGGCCTACTTTTGTAGCGGTTGGAATGTCAGCTGGTTTCACTGCTGTATTGTAATCTGTGGTTGCGACATCGGTCTTATTACCATGAATAAATGTGACCTTCACAGGATTAGCGATAAAGATTGCATAGACTGTTTGATCTTCTGTAATAAGTTCAGTGCCAACGAATTTCGTTCCAAGTCCGTCCTCTTGAGTATTCCATTCTTTAAATGTATGACCCACTTTTGTAGCGGTTGGAATGTCAGCAGGTTTCACTGCTGTGTTGTAATCTGTGGTTGCGACATCTGTCTTATCACCATGAATAAATGTGACTTTCACAGGGTTGGCGATAAAGATTGCATAGACTGTTTGATCTTCTGTGATTAATTCTGTACCGACAAATTTCGTTCCAAGTCCGTCCTCTTGAGTATTCCATTCTTTAAATGTATGACCCACTTTTGTAGCGGTTGGAATATCTGCGGGTTTCACTGCTGTGTTGTAATCTGTGGTTGCGACATCGGTCTTATCACCATGAATAAATGTGACCTTCACAGGATTAGCGATAAAGATTGCATAGACTGTTTGATCTTCTGTAATAAGTTCAGTGCCAACGAATTTCGTTCCAAGTCCGTCCTCTTGAGTATTCCATTCTTTAAATGTATGACCCACTTTTGTAGCGGTTGGAATGTCAGCAGGTTTCACTGCTGTGTTGTAATCTGTGGTTGCGACATCTGTCTTATCACCATGAATAAATGTGACTTTCACAGGGTTGGCGATAAAGATTGCATAGACTGTTTGATCTTCTGTGATTAATTCTGTACCGACAAATTTCGTTCCAAGTCCGTCCTCTTGAGTATTCCATTCTTTAAATGTATGACCCACTTTTGTAGCGGTTGGAATATCTGCGGGTTTCACTGCTGTGTTGTAATCTGTGGTTGCGACATCGGTCTTATCACCATGAATAAATGTGACCTTCACAGGATTAGCGATAAAGATTGCATAAACTGTTTGGTCTTCTGTGATTAATTCATTACCAACGAATTTCGTTCCAAGTCCGTCTTCTTGAGTATTCCATTCTTTAAATGTATGGCCTACTTTTGTAGCGGTTGGAATATCTGCAGGTTTCACTGCTGTATTGTAATCTGTGGTTGCGACATCTGTTTTATCACCATGAATAAATGTGACTTTAACAGGGTTTGCAATGAAGATTGCATAAACTGTTTGATCTTCTGTAATAAGTTCAGTGCCAACAAACTTCGTTCCAAGTCCGTCTTCTTGAGTGTTCCATTCTTTAAATGTATGGCCTACTTTTGTAGCGGTTGGAATATCTGCAGGTTTCACTGCTGTGTTGTAATCTGTGGTTGCGACATCGGTCTTATCACCATGAATAAATGTGACCTTCACAGGATTAGCGATAAAGATTGCATAGACTGTTTGGTCTTCTGTGATTAATTCTGTACCGACAAATTTCGTTCCAAGTCCGTCCTCTTGAGTGTTCCATTCTTTAAATGTATGGCCTACTTTTGTAGTGGTTGGAATATCTGCAGGTTTCACTGCTGTGTTGTAATCTGTGGTTGCGACATCTGTCTTATCACCATGAATAAATGTGACCTTCACAGGATTAGCGATAAAGATTGCATAGACTGTTTGATCTTCTGTAATAAGTTCAGTTCCAACAAACTTCGTTCCTAAACCGTCTTCTTGAGTATTCCATTCTTTAAATGTATGGCCTACTTTTGTAGCGGTTGGAATATCTGCAGGTTTCACTGCTGTGTTGTAATCTGTGGTTGCGACATCGGTCTTATCACCATGAATAAATGTGACCTTCACAGGATTAGCGATAAAGATTGCATAAACTGTTTGGTCTTCTGTGATTAATTCATTACCAACGAATTTCGTTCCAAGTCCGTCTTCTTGAGTATTCCATTCTTTAAATGTATGGCCTACTTTTGTAGCGGTTGGAATATCTGCAGGTTTCACTGCTGTGTTGTAATCTGTGGTTGCGACATCTGTTTTATCACCATGAATAAATGTGACTTTCACAGGGTTTGCAATGAAGATTGCATAGACTGTTTGATCTTCTGTAATAAGTTCAGTTCCAACAAACTTCGTTCCTAAACCGTCTTCTTGAGTATTCCATTCTTTAAATGTATGGCCTACTTTTGTAGCAGTTGGAATATCTGCTTCCTTGATTGCAGTATTGTAATCAACTGTTGCAGTATCAATTTTTGTACCATTAATGAATGTCACCGTTACTGGATTGACAGTATAAATTGCATAAACAGAAATATCTTCATTTATTATTTCGGTACCTACGAATTTTGATCCGAGTCCATTTGCTTGAGTATTCCACTCTTTAAATGTATGACCCTCTTTTCCTACTGGAGTAGGAATTTGATTTGTTTTAAGTGCTGTACCGAAATCAGTTTGTTGAACATTGACATTACCTTCATCATTGAAGATAACATTTACTTTATCTACTGTAAAGATAGCGTAAACAGTACGATCTTCAGTAATAATTTCAGTACCAACAAACTTCGTTCCAAGACCATCTTCTTGAGTATTCCATTCTTTGAATGTATGACCTACTTTTGTAGCGGTTGGAATGTCGGTAGGATTTACTGCCGTATTATATACTGTTGTCGCAGTATCTGTTTTATCACCATGAATAAATGTAACAGTTACATTATTAATTTCATAAACAGCTTTTACTTCGGTATCTTCAATGATTACGACTGTAGCAGGATCAAAGGCTTTAGTTGGTTCATTTAAATATACCCAACCTTTGAATGTGTATCCTGGTTTACTTGTATTTGGAATCTTACTTTGATCAACCTTAGTATTGTATTCCGTTTTCACATCTGTAACATTTTCATCAATGTGGAACTTCACTGACAATTTATGGGCTTCATATTGGGCTTCATAAAGAGTCGAATCATTTCTCATATCAGTAGCATCTGTTTTGTCAACGAACACATGAACTTTACTATCACTATCTTTGTATTTCCACTCTTTAAAAGAAAGAAGTGTATTGTTTGGAGTCGGTGTATCATGCATAAATGAGTTGTAATCAGCTGCCGAAATGATGAGTTCACCTTCGTCTTGAATGGTGTAGCGATCAAACAATGATTTTAATGTTGTTCCATCACTAAATTTACCATCTTTCGCATCTTTCTTAGGCCCTACTGTTGTTCTAAAATCTTTATCATATCGATATTGTAATAGATAGGGATCAGAAGTTTTTACAACGAGTGGTGATTTCAAATATTGACTGAGCATAAAGAGATTCGATTTTTGATAGCTATCCGTAATATTGATTTTCCAATTTGTCATGTCTATATATTGTAGTTGATAGGTTCCTTGGAATATTTGTCCGATATCTTCAAATCCTGCAGTATTCCATTTACCAGGATTGATATAATTTAAATTTTGCATTCCATAAAATGCTGAGTTTGCATTTTTAATGTTGTCCACTTTCCAGTTTTCAACTTCAAGGGTCTCGAGATTTGATTGATAGAACATTTGATAAATAGTTTCAACATTATCCATCTTGAAATGAGAAACATTCAAGTGTCCTATAACGCCATATCCGCCACCACTGGAATCGAGTAATTTAAGATTATTAAACATACTTTCCATTGTTGTAGCACTACGGGTGTCAAAGTTATCGATATTTAACTTTGGAATGGAATTATAAGCAAACATTTCTGAAAAATCGGTAACATTCTTCGTATCAAATGATGAAACATCGATTTCTTGAATTGCACCCATGCTGTAGAACATTCCCGCCATTGTAGTAGCGCTACGTGTATCTAATGCTTTTAAGTCTATGAATTCAAGACCTTTAGTAAATGCAAACATCGCTGAGAAGTCAGTAACATTTGATGTATTCCAGTTTTTAAAATCGAACTCATAAAAACTTGGCATGTTCGAGAACATATTGCTCATGGTTTTTACATTTGATGTATTCCAATTAGGAACTTTTAATTCCCAAATTCCTGATTTTCTAAACATACTTTCCATTGTTTTAACTTTTGAAACATCCCAGTTGGAAAGATCAATATGTTGTAATACTTGTGTATCCGTAAATGTCCCGCTCATATCGGTGACGTTAGAAGTATCCCAATTTGAAACATTTAGGGTTTTAATATTCAATGACCCACCAAATGTTCCACTCAGGTCGACGACTTTAGAAACATCAAGCCCTGTCAAATCAACATACGTTAAAATGGGGTGATTTGCAAAAACTTTATTCAATGATACTTCAGTATTGTTTCCATATGCGCCTAGTAATACTTTTTCTTTAGCAGAAGGATTTGAACTTGGGCCCACTGCTTCGAAAATTACCGATTGAAATCTGAATTTATTGAAATCAGATTTGATAAACATGTTGAGATTGTTGAATTGAACACGTAAATCTTCGCCATCAACATTCACATATGAAGGAATATAGATATTACTAATACCGTTAACATCATCTTTAAAACCTGTAATTGATAATACACCATCAGAGTTTCTATTATATTTCCAGTCTTCAATGTTAAAAGTTCGCATAGGATCAGCATCAGCAAGAGCTTTAGGAGCAGCTTGTACCTCAGGTGCTTTTTCTTCGATATTATTCGTTTGCGGAGTTTCTTTTTCAACCTCTACTTTTGTAGAGTTCTTTTCGTCAACAATTTCGTCATCACCTAAAGCCTGACTGGAGTGTTCGTCACTCTTGTCTTCGGTTGCTTTTTCATCTTGAACTGATTCAGTAATCGGTACTTCGCTAAGTTGATTCTTATCGTCCAATTCTTCTGCTTTTGCAGTCACTGAAGATACAGCAAGCAATAATGAAATTGTTAAAACACTAAATGTTTTCTTCCAATTCATTGTATTCTCCCTTTCCACTAATCGATAACTATGTTAACAGTTTATCAATATCTTAATCATACCTTTAAAACTGTGACACAAATGTGAAAGACCTATGAGATTTCGGTGGAATTATTTACACAAGACCATCACATTTATATAAGGTAAGAAATACAAATTAAAAAAGGCTCCGATTTTTTTCTAAATCAGAGTCTAAGTATAGTTATCTAGCTACCATACTTTCTTGGTTTTTATAGAATATATGATACGAAAGAGTGCCAGAATAATGAGTACCCCAAACAATGCGATGAAGTACGGTATTCTTGTTTGATCAAAAACATCCGCATATTGAGCACCGAACCCCATACCAAGTAGAAATGAAGATACTACAATAATTACGATATTCAAAATAATTGCCGTTTTAGCTTTCATCAATAATCCCCTGCCTATTATTGAAATAGTGAGTAATGATTTACTTATTTCATTACTTTTATTATAGCAGTCTTTCTAATAGAAAACACACTGTTCCTTAGAGTAGTGTGTTTATTCCATATTATTTAAGTGAATCTAAGAATGCTTTTGTTTCATTTACGATTTGTGGTCCATTTTCATGGTGAAGATAATGATCTCCATCAATTAATGTAACATGTCCGTTTTCAACAGCTGCAGCTTGTTCATAGTGAAGCTTTTGCCAATCAGGTTGATTTGGGTTAATTTCTTGAACAAATAGATAGACAGGCATATCTGAAGGGAAAGTCTTACCTTTCAATCGGTCTAAACTATCATCCAGGTGACCAAGTTCATCAAGCATTGTTCCATTCATGGATTGCTTGTTACTAATCATTCCCATGAGTTTAATTTCATCTTTTGTAAGTCCTTCGGATATATTTGTTGGTTCACCAGCAAATAGAGATTGGAATCTTAAGAAACCTGAATTTCTTAGGAAGCTAAAGAGACCCATTGGCATTGGTGCGGTAAATTGTCCAGAAACACTTGTGTCAATACCAATAAATCCCTTCATTTGTTCAGGATAAGTATTAGCATATTCCAATCCGTAAAGTCCAGCGATAGAGTGTCCCATGTAATAAAATTCAGTTACACCCACTGCTTCAAGCGCATCGTGATAGTCTTTAACAATATTTTCTTTTGTACGTTCTTTATCGGTACGATCACTCAGACCATAACCAAATGGTTCAACAACTACAACTTTATATTCGTCTTTCAATCCTTCG
This sequence comes from Erysipelothrix inopinata, assembly GCF_014396165.1. Lineage (GTDB taxonomy): Bacteria > Bacillota_I > Bacilli_A > Erysipelotrichales > Erysipelotrichaceae > Erysipelothrix > Erysipelothrix inopinata. The sequence goes on along the minus strand of NZ_CP060715.1, from coordinate 1,454,032 downwards.
ATTACAGGTTTGAAGTCAATAACTGGTGAAGGTGTTCCCCATCCTGGAAATAAAGCGATAACTTCTTCGCCATCACCATAAATCGTAACATTCATTTTCTTACCATCAACATCAACACGTTGGCCGTATGCTTGTGCAGCAATCTTTTTCTCATCACTCTTGGTTGCAATTTGGTCATAAGTCCAAACTCCGCCCATAAATATAAGTACAAACGCGAGAATACCAAGTAGTACTTTCTTTAGTACATTCCAAAATTTCTTCATATTTTTTCCTCTTACTTTATTATTTCTGTATTTAAAATCATTTCCATGCTTTCAGAATTTAATACATCAAGACCCATACCATCTAATGCAAGCTTCAATACATGAAGTTTCGCATCAAACTGAGTAATCGTATCTTTGTACATTATTGATGAAAACCACGTATCAAATAACATAAATGAAGCTTCCGCAACACAATATGGATAATCAATTGATAGTGAACCATCATTATTGCCTTCAATAATTAACGATTCGAGTTGAGGAACAACATAATCATTTCCCAAATTGAAGATTTCAACTAGAATCTTAGGATTCTTCTCAATAAGTTTGAGTCCTGGTAATTGGCTGGAAGACTTCGCACCCATCAACATTTTCGTGATTACGGTTTGAATCTTATCGCGACCACTACCTGTTTTATCTTCAATCATATTCTCAATATAATTACTTTGCGGAACTAAAGTTTTAATCACAGCAATTAAAATATCTTCTTTAGAATCAAAATGATGATAAACGGCACCTCGAGTTAAACCGTCTAAACCATTCACGATGTCTTGAATCGACGTTTTGTCGTATCCTTTTTCAGTAAATAATTGCGTTGAGACTCGGACAATATCATTGACAGTCTGTTCTGAATCATATCTGTTTTTCATGGCCCCTCCTACCGAAACATTCATTCGGTATGTTTATAATAAATCATCTTATGTTTATTGTCAACCATTAAACATTCAATCGGTATGTTTATTAAATTATCGCATAAAAAAACCCACTTTATAGTGGGTTATTACATATATTACTTTTAGAATACTTTAACTTTATCTGACACAGGTTGTGTTTCTTTAGGGTTAACAGTATCAACTGCTTTACCAAATGGCATTTGAGCAACAAGTTTCCAGTTTGCAGGTAAATCAAATGCTTCTGCAGCTGCTGCATCAACGATTGGGTTATAGTGTTGTACTGATGCCCCAACACCTTCTCCAGCTAATGCTGACCAAATTACAAGTTGTAACATACCGTTTTCTTGTTGTGCCCAGATTGGGAAGTTTTCTGCATAAAGAGCAAAATTTTCTTGTAGACCTTTAACAACATTTTCGTCATAGAAGTAAAGAATAGTTCCTTGACCTGCTTTAAATGATTCTAATTTATTGATTGTATTTTCAAACCCTTCTGCTGGAGCAACTTTTCGTAATTCTTCACGAGTTAGATCCCAGAATTTGTCGCTGTTTTCACCAAACAATACAACAACTCGTTGAGTTTGAGCATTAAATGCTGATGGTGTTAAATCTACTGATTTGTTAACTAATGCAACAATTTCTTCTTTAGTTAATACTTCTTCTTTTGATAATCCGTAACGGGAACGACGCACTTCTAAATCTTTAAAAATATTTGACATAATATAATATCCTCCTGTGTCACTATGTTATTACAGAACTCATTATATAGTCATTTACTATGTATTGCAATTTTGATGCTCAAAAGATTATTTTTCTTTTTAGTTTTTTCACATTAATATTTATCGTTTATCAAATTAGCTTTTATTTTAGTCTTTTAATCGTGATTTATCCTTTTAGAGTCTAGAAATTATGAAATAATAGGTGTAAACTTAGATTATATGCATAAGGAGGCAATTATTTTATGAAACTCGTAGTCGTAAGACATGGTGAAAGCGAATGGAATCAAAAAAACCTTTTCACAGGATGGGCAGATGTTGAACTTTCTGAAAAAGGTGTTGAAGAAGCAAAACAAGGAGGCCGTCTTTTAAAAGAAGAAGGATATGACTTTGATGTTGTATATACCTCATATTTAAAGCGTGCTATCCATACAATGGATAACATTCTTAATGAAATGGATCGTACTTGGTTACCTATTATTAAGGATTGGCATTTAAACGAACGTCACTATGGCGCATTACAGGGTTTAGACAAATCTGAAACTGCTGCTAAATATGGTGAAGATCAAGTTCTTATTTGGAGACGCTCATTTGATGTGAAACCTCCAAAACTTGAAGTTACTGATGAACGTGCTCCACGTAACATGGAAGCTTATCGTGACGTTGAAGATAAAGATATCCTTCCTCTACACGAATCATTAAAAGAAACCATTGAACGTGCAGTCCCTTACTTCGAAGAAACAATCAAACCACAAATGCTTGATGGCAAACGTGTTCTTATTGTTGCTCATGGTAACTCACTTCGCGCTCTTGTAAAATACTTTGATGAAATGAGTGATGAAGAAATCATGAAAGTAAATATCCCAACAGGTGTTCCTTTGGTTTATGAATTTGATGATAACTTCAACGTTTTAGATAAATACTATCTTGGAGATCAAGATGCTCTAAAAGCTAAAATGGAAGCTGTTGCTAATCAAGGTAAAGCTAAATAATGAACCGCCTCTTCAAATTCGAAGAGGCTTTTTAATGTTTATTTTACTAGTCTAATAGTAAGTTTTTAGATACAATAGAAGAGGAAATTGGAGGTCATTATGAAAAAAAATGATATTGGTGTTATCGGACTGGCTGTCATGGGTTCAAATCTTGCATTAAATATGGCAGATCATGGTTATGATGTCGCATTATATAACCGTACCTATTCTGTAGGTGAGAAAGTTATGGCGGAAAATCCTCATGATCACCTTCATCTTTACGAAGCTTTATCTGACTTTGTAGCATCTTTAAGTGCTCCTCGTAAAATCGTATTGATGGTTAAGGCAGGAGCTCCAGTCGATCGTGTCATTGATGGATTAATACCCCTACTAGATCAAGGGGATATTATTATGGATGGAGGTAACTCAAACTTTAGAGATACCATTCGTCGAACAGAGGCAATTGAAGCTCAAGGTCTTCGCTATCTTGGTGTTGGTATTTCAGGTGGTGAAGAAGGTGCTCGATTTGGTCCAGCAATTATGCCAGGTGGAAGTCAAGATGCATATGCACATGTATCCGCAATTCTTGAAGACATCTCTGCAAAAGCAGAAGGAGAACCATGCTGTACCTATATTGGAACAGACGGAGCAGGTCATTATGTAAAAATGGTACACAACGGTATTGAATATGCGGATATGCAATTAATTGCAGAAAGTTATTCTTTACTTAAACATGTTGGTGGTTTAAACAATGATGAACTTGCTGAGACATTCTCGGAATGGAATCAAGGAGAACTTGAGTCCTTCCTTATTGAAATTACAGCACAAATCTTTAAGGAACTTGACCCTAAAACAGGAAATTCTTTGGTAGACATGATTTTGGATACTGCTGCACAAAAAGGAACTGGTAAATGGACTGCTGAAGAAGCTCTTAATACTGGAACTGATGCATCACTTCTAACGTCAGCTGTTTTCGCTCGATTTATGTCAGCAGATAAACAAGCACGAGTTCATGCATCTAAAGAACTACACTATGATGCACCAACAATTAAAATCGAGGATCAAAAAGCTTTCGTTAACTCTGTTAAAGAAGCACTTTACGCAAGTAAAATCATTGCTTACGCTCAAGGATTTGATTTAATGAAACGTGCATCTTCAGAATATGGTTGGAATCTTAACTTTGGTGAGATTGCAAAAGTATTCCGTGAAGGATGTATCATTCGTGCTAAATTCTTAAATAGAATCAGCGAAGCTTATGACAAAAATAGTGACTTAGCAAACTTAATGCTTGATTCATACTTCAATGAAAAACTCACTACATATCAAAAGAGTCTTCGTGACGTAAGTTCTCTTGCCATTCAAGCAGGAATCAGTATTCCAGCATTTACCAATGCCATTTCATACTTTGATTCATATCGTAACGAACGTTCAAATGCAAACTTAATCCAAGCACAACGTGATTTATTTGGAGCACATACTTTTGAACGTATTGATGAAGAAGGACACTTCCATCATGAATGGAATGAATAAAAAGCCTCATATTGTCACCATATTTGGAGGAACGGGAGACCTTACCTACCGTAAGCTGTTACCTGCCTTCTATAATCTTATGGAAACCAATCATCTTCCAGATGACTTTCATATTGTTATTATTGGTAGACAAGATTTAACAACCGAGAGTTACCGAGAATTAGCTAAGAATTGGATTCATGAACACAGTCGTTACAAAGTTCATGATGAAAAACTTGAAGAATTCTTAAATTACGTTACTTACTTTGAAATGATATTTACTGAAGAAGAAGGTTACCACAGACTCAAAGAATACTATCAAAGTTTGTCTCCAAATGCATGTCATCTCTACTATTTTGCGGTTGCTCCAGCATTTTTTGAAGCCATTGCGATTAACTTAGGTAAAGCTGACCTTGCCTCAAACAGTAAAGTCATTATAGAAAAACCATTTGGTAATGACCTTGAGTCTGCAGGGCAAATTAACAAAACATTGACCTCTATATTTAGTGAAACAAGCATCTATCGAATCGATCATTACGTTGCGAAAGAAATGGTTCAAAACATTTTTACCATTCGATTTGCAAATACACTATTTACAAATATTTGGAATTCAGACAACATAAAAAGTATTCAAATCAGCGCTAACGAACTTGTCGGTGTTGAAAATCGCGGAAACTATTATGATCACACAGGTGCTCTCAAAGATATGTTTCAAAATCATCTGTTGCAAATTCTATCAATTGTTACCATGGATAAACCTACTGATTTTGAGGCGGAAAGTATTCACGAGAAGCAAGAAGAAATTCTTGAAAATCTGTACATTGAATCTATTAATGATGATGTGGTACTAGGTCAGTACACAAGTGATGGTAATTCTAAATCGTATCGTGATGAAGAACGTGTTTATGCATCTTCAACCACTGAGACATTTGTTGCATTAAAACTTGGATTACATCATCCTCATTGGGAAAACACTCCCATCTATGTACGTACTGGAAAACGGATGCATAAACGTGCAACTGAAGTCGTGATTGAATTTAAAGCATTAAACAATGAAAAACCGAACGTACTCATTATTAAAATTCAGCCCGATGAAGGTGTTTACTTGCGATTCAACATTAAAAAGCCAGGACAAGGTAATGATGTTCAAACGGTATTCATGGACTTCTGTCAAAGCTGTAACTATGAAAACCGTGTTAACACACCTGAGGCCTATGAACGTTTACTTAATGCTGCTCTTGATGGTGATCGTACCCTCTTTGCAAGCTATAAACAAGTTGAGCTTTCATGGATGTTTGTTGAAGACATTGTGAACCAAGTGAATCATCAGGATATCCAATTCTATGAAGCATTCACTTCAGGACCTCACAAAGCTCACGAACTGCTTAAGCGTGATGGTAATCATTGGATTGAAGAAGAAGTATATGGTGAAAATTACATTTCATCAATTGAATAGCATAATAAAAACTAACTCATATTTAATTTTGATGAGTTAGTTTTTTTGTACTATTTTTTCCCTACAAATGCATCAATTGCCATTGAGAGTCTAGGTAGGATTTGATTCTTACGTGAGACAACATCTTGTAAGACAGCTCGTTCAGCGCCTTCAGAGTCGACAGCGAAAGCATCGTCAACCACCGATTTCAGAGCTCCAGCTCCCACAATAATTGAACCGTTATCTGCAATACTTGTAAATACGACTACCAATAGATCAAGTCCATGTTTCTGAACGTACTCTTCCATTGAGTCTTCGAATGTATCGTGAATGGCATCCAACTCTGTGAAATGGTAAATAAGAATTTGAGATACCATAATCTTTTTGCCTGATATATAGAAAGTCTTAATATCTTGGTTAATAATATCTTCGTAATCTTTATTCTTTAATCCAGATGTTGCTTCATACATTTCTTGAGCAAAATCAAAACGATCTAAACCCGAGATAGTTTCAAGTTGCATTGCAATCTTGAAATCTTGGGGTGTCGTTGTTGGCGATTTTAAATTGAGTGTATCAGAGATTAGAGCCGATAGTAATAGAGATGCAACATCCTTAGGAATCTCGACACCATGCTCGTTATAGAGTTTCGTGATTATTGAAGCGGTAGAACCTATAATTTCATTTCTAAAATAAATAGGCTTTACAGTATTAATATCACCAATTCGATGGTGATCAATAACTTCTAAAATTTCAGCATCCTCTGCCCTTCAACACTTTGAGAATATTCGTTGTGATCAACAAGAATAATTTTTTTACTTGTATTGTTGAGAATATGGTAACGGGAGACAAAACCATAGATATTTCCAACATCATCAACAACTGGATAAGAACGATATCGCGTTTTCAGCATACTTCTCCCAACATCATCGACAAATTCATTAACGTTATAATGGACTAAATCGGTTGTCATAACCTCACGAACACTCGGCGCAAAGAGAAGGTAACGTGATGTATTCATGGTTCCGTGTGTTGATTTAATAACTGCACAATCATACTGACGTGCCAAATCTAACACTTCTTCTTCAATAACATCAGTCCATACCATAACAATGCAAGCCGCACCTTTTTGGATGGCAGTCATTTGGGATTCGGTATCATTTCCTACGATAACCAATCGATCGGTAAGTTCATAGTTTTCTAATTTGGTTTTCGAGATAGCTATAATACTCGTTTTCCCATTAAAGTGAAATTGTACAGGATTATAAACTAATTCCCCATCTATAGCTCGAGCTATAGCCTTGGCAGATGTTCTTTTCAAGAGTGAAATTGTATGCGCCGTATCCCCCATCGCAACACGAGCTAAGTTAGAACTTGTAACAACTCCTAATAGTTGATTACGATCATCTACGACGGCAAGCGTTTGACGTTTTTCCTCAGTGATTTCCATCGCAGTTTTAATTGATGTATCAATATGAATTGATAATGCTTCATCCATTTCAATTTCATCTAAAGTTGCACGTGCGTCTTTTAAAAGCATCGGTGCTTCAAATCCAAATCGTTCTAGTAGAAATTCTGTTTCATCACTAAGCTTGCCGAGACGGCATGCTACAGCAGGAATCCCTATTTCATTTTTTAAGTGTGCGTAAGCAATTGCAGATACAACCGAATCGGTATCAGGATGACGATGTCCGCAAATGTGTACTAAATCTTTTTCGTTTTTCATAATAACCCCTTAAGATTGCGTATAGTATTAGTTTATCATAAATCAGTCAATGAAAGCGCATTATCCTGGAAAAATACCATATTTATACATTGAATTCAATACGGTAAAACCAGCACCTTATAAAATAAAAAAGCCAAATTCCTTGGCTTTAAATTCATAAATTTTATTTTTACCGGGGTTCTTTACAAGACAGAACGATTAGTGTCTCCTTGCATTCACAATAATTTATACACAAGTTTATGCGAGGGTTGGATTACTGTACAGTAATCCATAACGCATCACCATCATATCAATGAGAAACAAGAGGGAATATTTTCCAATATCATTTGTGTTATTACCTTCAAGTACGAACGCATCATCACAAAAGTTAATGAGTGCAGAGTGTTCATTTTGAGTAAATACAATTGTTTCAATATTGTCTTTTCTCAAGACATCAACCATTTGCGAATTATTATTAAGATAAGTCCCGCCTAATGAGAAAATTATTACATAGGTCGGGGCTGTTGTTTTTGTTAAGAAAGATACCTGGTCGACATCTTGAAAAAAAGAGTAAGTTGTTTTATTAAAATACTGAAGGTTTTGTTGAAAGTAGCTGCCATAAAAATGTAGAAATTGGTTTCCCAAAAAAACGACGTTTTCCTTTTCATGAATTTTACTCAATATGTGATCTACTTTAACCAAATCGAGACTCTGTATCTGATTTTCGGTCAAAGAATTAATATCACTCCAATGTGCTAATGCCGCCTCCTTGGGATTTTCTTGAATATTATTTAAGAAAGATTTGGAATAGTTCGTTATTATAGTATGTTGATCAAATCCTTCTTTGAACTCTATAAAATTACTAAAACCGAGGTTTCTACAAAAACGACTCACAGTCGAAGGCGAGACAAAACAAGATTGAGCCACTTTATCTATCGTTAGATTTTTAATATCCTCACCCATTTTTAATAAGTTGAGTGCAAGAACGTAGTATAGATCATCACGAAAAGAACAATTTATGTATGAAAGTAACGCTTGTTTTGAATCTCGCATCAAATCACCTCTTTGATTTATTATCTCAAAAAAGTAACGGAGCTTCCAGCTTTAATTTCATTGAGAATCATCATTTCATTTTTAGGAATCGAACCTACGAAATTTTGATATCCTTCATTAGGTATCGTATCTGTAACAATTTGAACTTCGCCAGCATATCGTTTTAAGTTATCATTAATAATCAAAACATCCCCTCTTTGGAAGAATGCACGATCGCTTACACAAGGCTTGATACTCATATTTTTTGCAACCATTTTACTCGTTAGTGAACGGTAGAGATAGTCTGAAGAATCAGGACGGATAAAGTGATTATCAACGAAGAGGATTTTGGCTTCATTCGAATCTAATTCTCTATCATAGTCAATTCTGATTGAACTATTTTCAAAGTTGATGTCACTTAAAGACTTAAGCTCTTCATCTGTAGCATAGGCATTACCAATAATTATTGTATCGATATTTCCTAGACTCACTAAATGTCGTGCTTGAGCATCAATAGGTAAGCCACGATGCATTTCTAATGTAGGAAGACCACTTTCGATGTTTTTCCAAGGTCCAAACGTATTCTCATTATTTGAGCTTACAAAGGCTCCCACCGAGATGTTTTGACTCACCAATTCATTGGTTCTATTGACGAATGATTCAAAACTCAAGCCTGTATGTTTTTGTGGATAGAAATTATGACAAGCTAAGATCCGTTCTTTAGGAACTCCGTTTTCTAAGAGTAAACTCATACCACTATTAAAACTCGCATTAAACTCAACTTTAATACCACTCGTATTCTTTACAATCATCATATCTCCAAACATCCCAAATCCTACATCTAATCGAAGAATATCCACTCCCATTTCTTTAAATACAGATAAATCTGTGATCTTTGCACCCAATTCTTTGAAAACAATCTCATTCGTATCAAGTGCAACTTCAAATCCAAGATTATGGGCAAATTCTATGTATTCCTTATACGTTGTTTTGGCTTGCTCTAAATGATCGGGATTAACGGAAAGAAAACACATAAAAATTCTACTAAACCCAAGTTCACTTGCCTTTGTCATATAGTCATAATCTTTTTCTTTAAATCCATATTCTGGATAAATTGAAATTCCTAGTTGTTTCATATTTGTTACCTCTTTCGTTTTGATAGTTTTATTATACTCTCTCTGACATTAACCTAAGTTTTCAAACCAGAAACCATTTTCTAATTTAGAAAAAAAGAGACGAAATTCGTCTCTGAGTTTAATTATTGTGCAAATAAATTATTTAATTCTTTAGACATACTTAATATAGATTGAATGCCACCTTCAGTGAGATACCAGTTTTGTGGATCAACATAAATGATACGGTTATTTTTCGCAGCTTCTGTTTCTTTAACAAATGCATTGTCCATCAATTCTTCAGCTGTTTTATCCCCTTTAACAATAGCACCACGATCCATAACGATAATTACATCTGGATTGAGTGATTGAATTAGCTCGTATGATAATCCTGAACCATGTGTTGATTCTTCAATATTGTCTGCAACTGATTTGAATCCAAAAGTAGTAAATACATGATCGTAGCGTGATCCTGGACCAAATGCTCTGATTTCATTACCATTCGCCATCAAGAACAAAGTATTGTAACCTGATTTTTCTGCTTTATCATGAACTTCTTTAATTGCAGTTTCAAGTGAAGCGGTTGCTTTATCAAAATTAGTATCTGGGAAAATCAACCCAAATGTTTCAACATTCTTATTGATTGAAGCAAGCAAGCCTTCTGATGAAACATCACTTCCCATGTAAATAGTAGGTGCGATTTCTGAAAGTTGTTCATAATGTTTTGAAGAACGTCCTGAAACAATAATAAGATTTGGTGCTTCTTCTGCTATTTTTTCAAAATCTGGTTCAAACAAAGAACCGATATTCACGATACCTTCTTTATTCACATCTTTTAAAGGTGTTGGTAACGATTCAACAGGCACACCACCAATATTTAATTCCAACGTTTTCATGATATCGACAATTCCCATATCAAATACAAATACTTTCTCAGGATTTGTTTCAACTTCTGTTGTTCCAAGTTTATGCGTAATTTCAATTTTTTCTTTTGTTACTGCTTTCGGTGCTGAGCATCCTACTAACAGAATTAATGCTATAAATGTAACGAATATCTTTTTCATATGTTCCCCTTATTCTATAAATGCAACCTTATGTTCGGTGCATGATTGGATTGTGAATTTCATATCATAAATGCGGTGCAAGACACTTTCATTGAGAACATCGTCTACAGCGCCATTGGCAATGAGTCTACCGTGTTTTAAGGCAATCACATCATCAACGTAACGGTAAACCATGTTAAGGTCATGCATCACAATAACGACAGTCTTATTTCTTTGAATCGCAAGGCTTTGAATGAGTGCCATCAATTCATGCGCATGCTTTAAATCTAAATTATTAAGTGGTTCATCTAAGAAAATATAGTCAGTATCCTGAACGAGAATCATTGCGATATAGACCCGTTGAAGTTGACCACCACTCAGTTGATCAATGTATTTATCTTTTAAGTCCATACATCCCATGAAAGATAAAGATTCCAAAATAATCAATTCATCTTCATCTGTCAGTTTATGTTGGTTATGTGGGAAGCGTCCAAATGAAACAAGATCATAGACGGTCAAGCGTAAATTGGTCATGTTATTTTGCTTAAGTATCGCAACCTTTTGTGCAAATTCCCGGTTCTTGAAGTCCTTGATATTGCAATCATTGTAACGAATAATCCCTTCTGTTTCTTCAGTAAGTCGTCCCATCATATTCAAGAGTGTTGTTTTTCCCGAACCATTTTCGCCAATAATAGCAGTAACACGTCCATCGTGAACATCAACACTTACTTGATCAAGTGCATAGAACTTTCCATATTTTTTTGTGAGATTCGTTACTTCAATCATTGAATCGCTCCTTAAACATCAACCAGATAAATACAATTCCACCTAATATATTAATAATTACAGTAATCGAAGTGTTGAACTTAAGGATTCTCTCAAATACAATCTGCGCAAATAGTAATAAGCAAATCGATACGAGTGTTGAGGTGAAAATTAAGTCTTTGCTTCGATATGAAGGTTCAATTTCTTTTCCAAGGTTGGTAGTTAGTAATCCTAGAAAAGAGATGGGCCCTACAAGTGCTGTCGCAATTGAAATATCAATAGATATTAAAACTAGAGCACCTTTATAAAATCTTCCTAGGTTTACACCTAAGTTTTTCGCATGATTTTGTCCCAATGCAACGACGTCATGACTTTTAGATAAATAGGCTTGCAAGACTAGCGTTGGTAAGACGAGAAGACATGCAATCCCTAACACGTAAACATTAATCGCATTAAACGATGCGAACCCTTGATTTTGAATAATACTGAATTCATTGGGATCCATCATTAATTGCAGATACGATGTTATACTTCCGAAAAAAGTTCCGACCAGGGTTCCGATCAACAGCAGTATATATAAATCACCATTTACTTTTTTTAAGATAGTGCTATATAAAACAGTAGAGAACAGTGTCATTACAACGACACAAACAAGAAACAAACTTATGTTTGAAATATACTGTTTTAAAATCATCACAACCACAACCTGAATGAGCATATAGAGCCTGTCATATCCCAAAAGAGATGGCGTCAGAATGCGATTGTTTGTCATACTTTGAAAGTAAACAGTTGACGTATTGACGAGATAGGATACCACATAGATTGCAATCAAACGCGATCCTCTTCGCATCAAAATATACTTAATATTGTTCATCGATATCCCGTAAAACAAATAAACTAATGACAGGATAAGTACAAGGCTGAGTAAAAGTGTTTTATGCTTTTTCATGGTACCCCCGTATGAGGATCACTACAAAAAATAAGGATCCAATAACTCCTAATGTTAGTCCAATTGGAACTTCATAAGGATATATAACGAGTCGCGAAATAAGATCAGACAACAGTAGGAGTATGCTTCCCATTAAAGCTGTATCTAAAATTACATAACGATCACTATCACCATAAAGATAGGAAACCATGTTGGGAACGATCAATCCAACGAAAGGTATCGTTCCAATTGTTGTCACTACAGACGCACTTAACATAGAAACAACCAGGACCCCTAAGATGAGTGTTCTTCCATAATGAACACCAACCGATTTAGCAAAGTCTTCTCCCATTGAGACAATTGCGAATCGCTTAATATAGAAAAGTGCAATGAGTACCAGAGGAATAGAGGTAAATAGTAATTCATACCTCCCCTTCAATATAAACGTAAAGGAACCCATCATGTACCCCGATAATGTTTGCATTAGGTCATACTTCAAAGCTATAAATGTTGTGATACTGTCAACGATCATCCCCAACATCATTCCCAATAATGGAATAAAAATAACATTTTTAAATTTTAATTTATGAATCAATATCATAAACAAAACTGTGAAAACCATAGAAAACAACCATGCAAAAAACATTCTTGATTGAATCGAAAGGCTCCCAAATGCTACTAATGAGATGATAATTCCAAAACGAGCACCATCCATCGTGACGGCTGTAGAGGGTGAAACGAATCGATTTTGAGAAATTCTTTGCATAATTAATCCGGCAATCGAAAGTGATATGCCGGTCATCACTACTGAGAGATACCTTGGAATGCGACCCTCGATGAGAATCATCCATGTCAGTGCATCTCCCTTTAATATTTGACTTAGGTTGATATCATTAGCACCAATAAAAATTGAAGCAAGTGACAAACCTAAAAAAACAAATACGTAAATTGAACGCGTTTTAGAGCTCATGAACGATTTCGTAGCGCGTAGAAGAATGTTTCACAAGATTTGGATTAGGCTTACGATTACGATGTAATTCTTTATGAATATCCCCACGTTTAAACGTTAATAATGCTTCTTCACTTTCCCAGATCATTGTAATGATTACAATATCAACTTTAGAACTTGCATCATTTAAACCTACTTTTAAATCTTTAAACCCTTCAACACCTCGAACAACGGTTGTTTCAAAGAACTTGTCCGCGAAAGCACGTCCTGTTCCCTTAACCAACTCAAATTGTTTTACTTCTACATAACACATATGGTCACCTTCCTTGACAAACTAGTTTGTAATTAAAGTCTATGATATGTACAAATGGGAAACAAGCAAAACATTAATTAAAATTATCAATATTTTCACATAGTCACTTTGTTTAGTCCTAAAAACAACCAATACGGGTCTAAAAGAGAGTGATTGTCATTGTCATGTGAATATTCGAGCAAATTATACAAAGAAATTGCGTGCGACATTTGAGCAAATAAAAACAAGTTCTGCTACAACAATGTAACAAAACTTGTTTTAAAATTATTTCTTAATGAGACTTGGTAACCAATTTTGATGTGGTTCAATATCTAAGAGGTCTGCAACAGTAGCTGCGACGTTTGCAAGTCCATATGTACCCTCTTGTTTTAATTCAACATCACGGTTGTAAACGATAAATGGTACTGGATTTAAGGAGTGTGCTGTTTTCACATTTCCTTTTTTATCAAGCATTTCATCAGCGTTACCGTGGTCAGCGAGAACGATTAATGTTGCTTCATTACGTTTCACAGCTGGTAAGAGTCTTGATAAGGCTAAATCAACGGATTCCATTGAGATGATTGTTGCAAGCATATCGCCTGTATGACCAACCATATCCCCGTTAGGGAAGTTAATACGAATAAAATCATATTCTTTAGAATCAAGAGCTTTAATGACTTCATCAGTAATCTCTGCTGATTTCATCCATGGACGTTGATCAAAAGTAACATCGTCCCCTTTGATTTCAACCCATGTTTCAAGTGTACTTGATAATTTTTCTTGTTTATTTCCATTCCAGAAATAAGTAACGTGACCATATTTTTGAGTTTCTGAAATTGCGAATGATGAAAGATTATTAGCAATTAATGTCTCTGTCAAGGTGTTTTCAATATGTGGTGGTTCTACCAAGAAGTGTTCTGGGATTTTTAAATCACCATCGTATTGAAGCATCCCTGCATATTTAACGTCAGGAACACGAACACGATCAAACTTATCAAAGCTTGCATCGGTTGTGAATGCTTTTGAAATTTCTAAAGCACGGTCACCTCTAAAGTTGAAGAAGATTACAGCATCGCCGTCTTGAATAGGAGCAATTGCTTCCCCGTCTTTTTCTACGACCCATGCTGGAATATATTGATCGGATAATGATGGATCTTCGTTACGGAAGTGTTCGATTGCGCTCACAGCTGAATCAAAACGTTGTCCTTCACCAAGTACGTGTGTGTTCCAACCACGCTCTACCATGCCCCAATCAGCATCGTAGCGATCCATTGTAACAAGCATACGTCCACCACCTGAAGCAAAAAATGCCTCAAATGTATCATCATTTAGTGAGTCCATAAGTTCTTGAACTTGATTGATGTAAATGAGTGCTGATTGTTGTTCAACATCACGTCCATCTTGTAAAGCATGAAGTGCAAGACGTTTTACGCCATCTTTTTTAGCTTGTTTAATTAATGCTTCAACATGCTTGATATGAGCATGAACATTACCATCAGATAACAATCCAATTAAATGTAATGTATTACTTTTCTCTTCTACAAGCCACTTCCAAGTTGGTGATTCAAACAACGAATTGTTTTCAATGGATTCGCCAACAAGTTTAGCCCCTTGAGAATAGATTTGACCTGAACCCAAAGCGTTGTGTCCAACTTCAGAGTTTCCCATGTCATCATCTGTTGGAAGTCCAACAGCGTCTCCATGCGCTTTAATTTCAATATTAGGACATGTTTTCATTAAATTATCTAAAGTTGGAGTATATGCTTGTTTAACTGCATTTCCTTCAACTGTATCACTTAATCCAACACCGTCCATTACGACTAATACTACTGGTTTTTTACTCATAAAATCCTCCTACGCGCCTTATTTTATCATCATTTGTAATGAAACTCCACATGTTCATCGCATTCTTTGTGAATTCATTACACAAGATTCAATATTTCACTCATATTATCAATAATTTGTGAAGCCCCTTCAGATTCAAGCTCTTCAACACTTCGAAATCCCCAAGAAACACCAATCGGAGTCATGTTAGCATTCTTTGCAGTTTGCATATCAACATTACTATCACCTACAAATAAAATATTTTCAGGTTTACAGTTCATCTTCTCAGCACAAATTAATGCAGAGTGAGGATTGGGTTTGTGTTTTCCATCAAATTGATCTCCCATTACGGCTTCAAACTTAATATCTTTAAAAAAATGTTCCACAATATTATCTGTATAAACTTGTTTTTTGTTTGTACAAATTGCGATTGGAACCTTTCTCTCATTTAATGTCTTTAAAGTTTCAATAACATTATTATAAGGTAATGAATCATCAAGATAGTGTTCTTGATACTCATCTAAATAAGCTTCTAGAATTTCATCAAATTGTGGATGTTCTCCCACAGCCCTTTCAACAAGCTTCTTCATACCATTTCCAACAAAAAGTGTATAAGCATCCAATGGATGTTCGGGTAGATTATATTTCTTCAAAATGCGATTCATGCTATTTCCAAGATCCGCAATTGTATTTAAAAGTGTTCCATCTAAATCAAAAATTATTCCGTTCATAATATGCCTCCGCTACCAATTCTAACATGATTCCAAGATATTATCTTTAGAATTGAATGATCTCCCTTTATACCTAAAAAGAACCTCCTAAATTAAGAAGGTTCTTCATCTATTATTATAACAAGTTTAAAAATTTGCGATATTTTACGGGTTCTTCTAACATTGGATTGTGTCCGCTTTGACTGAATTGTCCAAAGCTCACATTATCATTATCAAATACAATGTCTTTCCAAAGATTTGTTGGTGAAACAAGGTAGTCATATTCTGATAACAATAGCAAAATTGGTTTTGAGTATTCAGCTACAAATCCTGCTGTATCATATACCGCAAATGCTTCACCCCACAGATGATCAAGTGCTGGCATGTTGTTGATGACATCATCCCACAAGTAAGCACCATCATAATTATAATCATAGAATGAATGAGCTTGCATTGCTATATTCATTAGCGAGAAACGGTCAGTTGGATTTGATTTCAATTGTTCTTGAAAGATTTCCCAAGCTTTATAGAATGCCTGTTTACGTTCCTCGGTTGCAGTCATTTCAAAGTATTGAATACTTTGATTTTGTCGTTCTTGTGTATTCATAGGTGCAAGATTTGAGAGTACAAGTGTTTCCACATGTTCTGGATACTTTTGAGCATAAGCCATCGCCATGAATCCATGACCAGAATGACCTAATAAGTGCATACTATTAATTCCAAGTTCAATGCGTATTGCTTCAATATCTTCAACGATATCTCTTAGTTCAAATGAAGCATTCGCATCCGTAGACACAGAGAACCCTCTATGATCAACATAGACAATACTCAAATCGTCATATACGTCACTCACAAAAAGTTTCGGATAGTATACTGCACTCCCGACTATCATTAAAGGAATATCATTTCCTTTACGATCATCTAATATATTTAATGTGTAGCCATCTCGGCTGATTGATAATTTATTCATAATTATTACTCCTTTTATTTTAAAATTGATTTCTAACTCAATTAAAATAATTCTGAAGTAGTCTTACTCTTATTATTGCTACTTCAATCAATTATCAAAATTGAGTAGCTCGTGCATTTTACACGCTTATCGATACCAAAATACATAATATCACCTCAATATGATTGTAAAGGCCAATAAAGAATTTGTAAAGCCATATGAAATATGGACGTGAAACTCAAACTACATGTAAAAATATGATAATATTTGCTAGCAAAAAAAATACGAAGAGCATGGTGCTGACTTTAACCTACTTGAACGTCCCATCTCAATGTTGAAAAATATATCTGCTTACCTTCTATTCCTAGGAAGGCTAAACAAAATAAAGCCCACTTAATTGTGGGCTTCATAATATGGTTCTTTAAAATCTGGTGTTGGTGAGATATTTATCTCATCAACACTTTTTTATTTTAGATAATAAAAAAAGACATAGATAAGTAAATCCTCTATACTAAAGTCACCACAACCAGAGAAAGGGATCCATCATCTATGTCCAATCAAAATAATACACGAATTTTACTTAATATTAAAGACAAATCCATACATTTTTCAGATGAAAGTGTTCAACAAGAAGTCATAAAAGGAGTTTTATCTCACGTTGTATACGCTACACACTCTCCGGATCATCCCGATTATTGCACAAAATGTGGTTGCATTAATCAAGATAACTCTATTATTAAAAACGGAACTAAGTCTGTCACAATTAAACTTCCAAAGTGTTCTAATTTCACAACCTACTTAAAACTTAAAAAACAACGCTATTACTGCAAGATGTGTTCGCATACATTTATCTCTCAAACAAACCTAGTTGATAAAAACTGCTCCATATCCAAGAACACCTATCATAAAGTACTTTTAGAAATTAAGACAAAACGTTCTGTTTGGGATATATCAAAGAGTAATAATATCTCTCACACTACCATTAACTCTTGGATCACAAATATCAATTCAAAGTTTATTCAACCTCACAATTCCTTGCCCAAGAACCTATCCTTCGATGAGTTTAAGTCAGTTAAAGAGGTTAAGGGTAAGATGTCATTTATTTTTACAGACGCTGATACAGGTAAGATACTGGATATCCTTACGCATCGTCATATTGGTTTCCTCAAGTCTTATTTCTTTTCATTCCCTCTTGAAGTTAGAAAACAAGTAGAGACTGTTTCTATGGATATGTTTAAAGGATATATCGACCTCGTAAAGTCCTGTTTCCCTAACGCTAAAATAATTACCGATAGATTCCATGTCGTTCAGCTTATTAATCGATCATTCAACTCTGTAAGGACGCAAGTTATGAAAGAGAATAAACAATACTACTCTAAATTGAAGAAGTATTGGAAACTCTTAATGATGACTCAAGATGATTTAGATGACAAAGAATATAAGCACTTTAAGTGTTTCCCTCATCTTATGACTGAACAACAGGTCGTCGATGAACTCTTGAGATCTTCAAAAGAACTCGAAGAGTGTTATTGGTTAATGCAGCGAATACGGCTCTCTATCAATAACAGGCAAATAGACTATTTCGAAGACTTAATATCCAAGAATTACAAACATCTACCCAAGACGATTCAAACCACAATCAATACATTCAACTATCATAAAACATCGATACTTAATGCACTTACTTATGAATACTCAAACGGAAAATTAGAAGGTACTAATAACTTAATAAAAGTAATTAAGAGAATTGCATTCGGGTATCGATCATTCACAAATTTTAGAGCGAGAGTTTTACTTATAAGCAACACAATGTTACCATTACAATTATAAAAAGCTCCACCACAAATTAATGTGATGGAGCCGTGACTCTAAATCAATATTGGAGTTCACCAACACTAGATTTTCAAGAGCCCATAATATAACATTTAACTTAATTCAGTTTGACCTGTGTAAAGTGATGCATAACGACCATTTTGCTTCATGAGATCATCATGGTCTCCACGTTCTACGATTTGTCCATTTTCCAACACAATAATGGCATTGGCATTACGAACCGTAGAAAGTCTATGTGCGATTACGAATGTGGTACGCCCTTCCATAATGGAATCCATACCCTTTTCAATCAATCTTTCAGTACGTGTATCAATGGACGATGTTGCTTCGTCTAAGATCAAGATACTTGGATTGGCTACGGCTGCACGAGCAATATTCAAGAGTTGTTTTTGTCCTTGAGATAAGTCATCTCCATCACCAGATATTTCAGTATCATAACCATGTTCTAGGATTTTTATGAAATGGTGTGCATTCGCAAGTTTAGCGGCTGCAATACATTCTTCATCTGTCGCTTCTAGATTACCATAACGAATGTTTTCCATGATAGTACCACTGAATAAGTGCGTATCTTGAAGTACCATCGCAATATGTTTTCGAAGTTCAAGACGATTTAAAGTATCAATATCTTGACCATCAATAAGAATCTTACCTGAATCGATATCATAGAATCTTGAGATCAGGTTAGTAATTGTAGTTTTACCTGCACCCGTTGATCCTACGAACGCAATTTTTTGGCCTGGTTTAGCCCAGAAAGTTACATCCTTCAAGACAGGTTTGGATGGATTATATCCAAATACGACATTCTCAAAGCGAACATCACCTACGACATTTTCTAAGATTACGTCATCTTCGCTAACCGGTTCAAGTTCCCAATCAAGGAATTCGAAAATACGTTCTGCGGAAGCAATCGCTGATTGTAAAGTAGTGAATTGACTTGAAATTTCATTAATTGGTTTTCCTTGTGTACGCGTCATGTTTACATACGCTCCCAAGTCTCCAACACTTAAACCGTGGAATATTGCGAGATATCCCCCCACGATGCCAATCAATGCATAACTGATTGTATTGATGTTTTGCATTAATGGATAAATCATGATAGATGTAATTTGCGCAAATTGAGAGTTCTTACGATAAACTTGGTTTAACTCACCAAAGTCTTGTTGAGCTTGTTCTTCATGATTAAACAATTGCATAACCATTTGCCCTTCCATTGATTCCTCAATGTAACCATTTAGTTTACCTAAAGATGTTTGTTGGCGTTTCGAATAGATTCGACTTCGTTTCACAATCACATTAGACATTAATGATAGTAGCGGCAAAATAACAAGCGTAACAACTGATAAAATTGGACTTAAAATAAACATAACGATAATCGTACCAATTAGAGTAAAAATATTAATGATAATTGAAGCAGCGGCTGTATTCAATCCTTCACCAACTAAATCAAGGTCGTTAGTAAAGCGACTCATGAGATCACCATGAGCATTTGCATCGTGATAACTCACTCGCATTCGTAGCATGTGTTCAAACATTTCTTTACGAATGGTTGCGACAGTACGTTGTGATATTTTAACCATCATGCGTCCTGAATAATACATTGCAACAACTTCAAGCGCAAATACGATTGCGAGAAGTACTAATTTTCCAAAGAGCTGTTGGTACATTACCTCCTGAGTAACAGTACCTGTTAATCCACTCTCTATAATTTTAATTAAAGGTGAGATTGCATACGATCCATAGAGACCACCAAGAGTCGCAATAATAGAAGCAATGATAACACTTAGTAAGAGTCCTTTAGATGCTCCTAGATACGAAATAAGTCGTTTTAACGTCTTCTTTTGGTCCTTAGGTTTATGCTGTCCAATAACAATTGATCTTTGTGACATTATTCAATCTCTCCTTTCTTCATTTGACTGTTGTAGATTTCTTGATAAACAAGACATGTTTCAAGGAGTTCTTCATGAACACCCATTCCTACAATCAATCCTTCATCTAAGACAAGGATTCGATCACTGTCTGCTACAGAACTAATTTTCTGAGCAATACTAATAATCGTTATATCAGAATACATTTTGCTGAGTGATTCTTTAACTTGTGCTTCTGTTGCTGCATCAAGTGCACTTGTACTATCATCAAGTACCAACACTTTAGGATTCATAACAAGCGCACGTGCAATACACATACGTTGACGTTGTCCTCCCGAGAGGTTAGATCCTCCTTGTTGAATTGGATAATCAAAACCTTTTTCTTTATCCTCAATGAATCCATAAATAGAAGCAGCTTGTGTTGCTCTAATTAAGGTTTCTTCTGATGCATTTTCATTACCTAAACGAAGGTTATCACCAATTGTTCCGGTGAAGAGAACGTTTTTCTGTGGTACGAATCCAAACTGACGACGAAGTGAATGCAATTCGATATCGCGAATGTCTGTACCATCTAATGTGATAGATCCTTCACTTACATCAAGTAATCGAACCATTAGATTAATGAGTGTTGATTTACCACTCCCTGTTGATCCGATAATCCCAATATGTTCACCGGGTTTAACTTCAAAGTTAATATTTTCAAGGACATTATTAGCGCCTTCATAATAACGGAACGTCACATCATTAAACGCTAATGCTCCTTCTACATTGTCATCAAGAACAATTGCAGAATCTTTAGAAGTAATATCAGGTTCTGTAGTCATGACTTCACGAACACGAATTATCGATGCTTTACTTCTAGAAACCATCATCAAGACGTTTGTAATCATGAACATTGAGAACATGGTAAATCTTAAGTAGTTAATAAATACCAACAAATCCCCAACATGAATTGATTGTACATCTACGATAAGATATGCAGAAATCCATACAATAACAAGTGTCGCAAAGTGAATTGCTGCAGTTAATGCAGGGTTCATGATAACCATGAGGTTGTTTGCACTTACAGCTGCATCATAGTTCTCAGTATTTTCCTCAACAAACTTCTCGTCTTCTAAGTCTTCACGAACAAATGATTTAATAACACGAATGTTCATCAATGATTCTTGAACCTTACGGTTTAGCTTATCAACCTTTTTTTGTAATTTTACAAAACGAGGGAACCCTTGATGAATAATATATGCAAGTACTACTGAAAGAAATGCTACAGCAGCAAGCATAACCCATGATAGTTCAGGGCTAATCATGTAAGTCATAATAACAGTACTAAATAAGAACACAGGTGCTCTTACGAGTAATCTTAATGCCATCATTAACGTTCTTTGTAAGAAGTTAATATCGTTAGTAAGTCGGGTAACAAGTGATGCAGTTTGAAAATTAGACATGTTCTTAAGTGAAAATGTTTGAATTTTCTTAAAGACATCTTCTCGTAGACTTAATGCAAAGTTATTTGAAACTTGCGATGGGAAATAGAGTCCTAGCATGGCAATTACTGCCCCCAATAATGCTAATCCTACCATTTTCAATCCCACAGACATAATGATTGAAAAGTCTTGTTGGGCAATCCCAGTGTCAATAATTTCAGCCATCAGCTGGATTTGATACAACTCAATGAAAGCGACGCTTCCTACAAAAATTATTCCTAATATAGCCATAGGAATCTCTGGTTTAAAATGCTTATAAAATAATTTCAAATTATCGACTCCTCTCTTTCAAACCAAGAATCATTTTTTCAAATAATTCTTCCAAAACCAACTTTTCATTCTCTGATAGATTTACAAACATTAAGTTATTAATCATATTAAAATCAGTATGCAATTGTTCTACAACCTTTTCCCCTTTTGCAGACAAAAACAATGATTTCTTACGACGATCATTCTCAGTAACAACTCGTTGAATAAACCCAGCATTCTCTAATCTGCTGAGAGTAATTGACACCGTTTCCTTCGATACATGTAACGCATCCACTAATTCCTTCTGCGTTATTCCAGGACGTTCTTCAAGTTCAAATAAAAAACGAGGTTGTCCGATGAACAAGTCAAAATTGTCGAGATATTCTTGAACTGCAGTACGATGTGTTCGTGCTAATTCTCGAAACAAATTACTTAATGTATTATCCACACTATCTCTCCTTTAGTTAGTCGGCTAACTAATTATAACATACACTGTATGTTTTTAGATTTAATGTGCATAAAATATAGAAATATTAAGATTAGTAAAATCAAACATCACTATGATACACTATTCAAAAACAATTTGATAAAATAGTCATATTACATTACAAGGAGCTTTAAATGAAAAATTCATATTCATTCCGACTTGCAAACAAATTGATTTGGATTGTTCTCGCAATCCTCACCCTTTCCTTCTCTGGAGTTAAAACACAGTTTGACTTCGTTGATACGTCTTATTCGTATTTTGATGTTTATCCAGGAAAGTATATTACGATTTCTTCTATTGATGATGCCAACAACATCACCAATCCTGTTCGTATACAATCAGATAAAACCTATGACAATCTAAGTTTTTTAATTGATGGTGAAATATTAACCTTTGAAAATGGATTTACATTCACCGATATCGATAATGGAAGTTTTACCATTGAATACAATGCCAATCTTGATTCTTTTCTTCTATATCGAGACTTTTCACATTTAAATGGGTGGAGTACCGTTGGATTAGGTGCAATCATCACAATCTCAATCAACGTGATTTCACTTGCTCTAGAAATCATCGTTCGTCACAATCTCAAGAAAGAACATCAAGTAACCTTTTATAAATCCAATGCACAGAAAACTCTCAACGTATTTAATAGACTCAGCATCGTATTCCTATGCTCAATCGGTATTATTGCGATTGTATCCATATTAGGGTTTGACTTTTTATCATTCATTGACTCATTCACTGACATAACACTAATGTGGGGCGGATTTGGACTTCTTAGTCTTGGATTCATTGGATTATCACTTTATGAGTTCTTAACACCTTCCCTTCAAATCAAAGTTGAAAATGGCACTCTTGAGGTTATAGATAAAAATGAAATACTCTTCTATGCACCGTTATCAGAAGTTGTTTATTCGTATAAGGCAATTCGAAATGCTCATGCTGGTTCCAGTACGTATACTGTACTCACCGTTACGCTTGATACTAAGGAACACAGAACAACGGGTATAAACATAGATTTTATTCCTCTGGGTGATCTTCAATACCTGAACTTTATTCAGCTTCTTGATGACCAATCTACTCATTTACTTGATGACCATGAAAGTCGTGAAACGCTTTCTACAAAATTCACTTTTAAAGCACAACAATCTCGTAATACCGTTATATTCTTACTATCAGTATTCACCTTATTACCACTTGCGATCTTCTCCCAATTATTTTTGGGAGACTCGATTTTTCATACTTAATCGTAATGATGATAATTCTTGTTTTGTTCATGGTTGCAATCGTACTGTTTCTGATTGGAACACGAAAGAAAGTAACTTTCGAAGTATTAGAAAACGGAATTAAAATAAATGATACTCGCTATAACTATACAAATATTACAAAGATTGAAATGAGTACACCTTTTGAACAGAGTAACATGGTTCGCAAGTTAAAGATTGTTACGCATTCTAAGACAATTAAATACACAATCAATGAAAACATGAATCACTCAATCTCTCAGCATCAATATCAAAACTTTGCGAAAACACTTAAAGTTAGTTATCCTGAAGTAATCTTCAAATAAGAAACGAGCACCTATCGATTGACGATAAGTGCTCGTTTTTAGTTTAACGCATGAATATTAACCATATTGCTCCATAGAAGATAACCATCAACATGACCATCACTGGTAAAAACGTTATCAGTGCCGCAATAATCATTGCTTTAGTGTCATTTTTCTCAAGTTCAACATCTTTGAACTTTGCATCGATTTCTTCCTCAGTGAGTAGTTTCTTTTTTCGATACTTAAACATTTTCTTTATTTAATAAGTTTACAGCTACAAAGTGATTATCAGCAACTTGATGCCAATCTGAGTCAGCAACACCGTTCTCTCTGAAGTTCTTGAAGTCAAATACTTCGTTCTCAGCCTCATAGAGGTCCGGTGCGACTTGATCGTGGTCTTTACGACTATTGATGTCAGTCTTTAAGAAAGCTGCCATAAGACGCTTTGTATAAGGATGACGTGCATCCTTGAAAATTGACATGATTGGAGCTGCTTCAACAATTTTACCACCATACATAACAATAACATCATCAGCCATTTGGCTAATAACACCTAAGTCGTGAGTGATAAATAGAATTGAAGTCTTAAAGTTTGTTTTAAGATCATTCATCAACTTTAAAATTTCAGCTTGAATGATAACATCCAATGCTGTCGTTGGCTCGTCAGCAATAAGAATACGAGGATTACATGCTAATGCCATCGCAATCATAACACGTTGACTCATACCACCAGAAAGTTGGTGAGGATACGATTTCAATACGCGTTCTGCATTAGGAATCTTAACTGCTTCAAGCATCTCTTTTGATTTAACAGATGCTTCTTTCTTGGTCATTCCTTGGTGAAGAATCAATACTTCACTGATTTGTTTTTCAACTGTAAATACAGGATTCAAACTTGTCATTGGTTCTTGGAATATCATTGAGATATCATTACCACGAATTTTTCTTAATTGGTTTTCGTTATATTTAGAAATAACTTCACCATCAAAGATAATTTCACCATCATAGATTTTTTGATTAGATTCAAATAATTGAAGAATAGACATTGCAGTTTGGCTCTTTCCACTACCGGATTCACCAACGATTCCTAATGTTCTTCCCTCATCAACTGAGAAAGAAACACCGTTAACCGCTTTAACAAGTCCACGTTTGGTATCAAAGTAGGTATGTAGGTTTTTAACTTCTAATAAACTCATCTTACTTTCCTCCCTTAACACTGTGATTTAAGAGTCGACATGCAACAAAGTGTCCAGGAGATACTTCATGCCAGTCTTTATCTGCTTCACCAGTTTCTTTAAATGTAAAGTCAAAATCAGGATTATCAACTTTAACTAAAAGTTTCTCAATCTCTGCTTGGTCTTTTTCCATTCTTGGAATCGCAGCCAATAATTCTTTAGTATAAGGATGTTGTGGATTTGTAAAGATATCCTGAGCAGGAGCAAGTTCTACTAAGTTACCAAAATACATAACACCAATACGGTCACTAATAAAACGTACAACACCCAAGTCATGAGTAATGAAAAGGTATGTTAAATTGTGTTCGTCTTTAAGATCTTGTAATAAGTTAATAACTTGTGATTGGATGGATACGTCCAATGCACTAACCGCTTCATCACATACAATGAATTTAGGACGAAGTGCTAAAGCACGAGCAATCCCGATTCTTTGACGTTGTCCACCAGAGAACTGGTGAGGGAAACGGTGAATAAATTCTTTCTTGAGACCACATTTTTCCATGATATCTTGAATGTATTCAGTATATCCTTCACTCTTATTACTCTTAAAGATTTTGTGAGCAATGAGACCTTCACCAATGATATTTCCTACAGTTAAACGTGGATCAAGTGATGAATATGGATCTTGGAAAATAATTTGTAAGTCTTTACGTAAGAATCGCATTTCTTTTTTATTAAGGCATGATAAATCAATACCATCATCAAGAAGTGCTTCATACTCATCAAATTGAGCATGACTTCTAAGTGGTTCTTTAAATGCTTCAACTTCAGCATTCACAAGATCCAATTCCTTTTTAGCATTTTCAGCATTACCACGAAGTTCTTCTAATTTCTTTGTAGATTCTTCGCCATGTACACTTGCTCTCATCTTTTCTAAGTCAATTTCTTTATTAAGTTTTGCAAGAACACTCCCCTTATTATATTTCTTAAGAAGAAGTGAACTTACAGCATTTAAATCTTTACTTACGAGTAATCCTCCAGCAAGACGGAAAATATTTCCGTATGTGTTTTCGTACTCAATCGTTTTCAATCTTAAAGCTTCATTTGCTTCAAGAAATTCTTCACCTGATTTACCAACAATAGCTTCTTGGCATACCTTTAAGGCAGCATAGTCAGCATCATGTTTTACGAATACCTTAGGAATTGATTTATACACTTTACCAACATATGTAGGCATCATGTCTTCAATCTTTTCACCGTAGTATAGAGATACACCACCGGTTTGATCATAAAGTTGAATTAATGTACGACCAAATGTTGATTTACCACATCCGGATTCACCAACAAGTCCTAATGTTTCACCTTTATGAATATTTACTGTAATGTCCTTGTTCGCCTTTACATAATCTTGACGACGTTGGAATACACTCGATTTTTTAATTGGAAAATACTTTTGTAAATGTTCTACTTTTAAAAGTACATCGTTATCTAATTTATCTGTCATGTAGAACCCCATCCTTACTATCTAATTTGTTTGTCATAATTTTTACCTATTTCTGATTCGATTTTGGATCCATTGCGTCTCGTAATGCATCACCAATCAAGTTAACAGACAGAGCCGTTAACATAACACACAGAGCAGGTAACAACCATTGCCACCAATAATATTCAATAACTGTTGTGTTCGCTACGTTTGTAAGCATGTTACCCCATGATGGAGCCGGAACACGAACACCAAATCCTAAGAATGAAAGTCCTGCTTCAGATAGAAGACTCGACGCATAACCCAATGTCATACTTACAATAATGAAGTTGAAGACACTTGGAAGGATATGTTTGATTAATATTTTGTTTTCTTTGATACCTAGAGCACGCGCAGCAAGAACAAAGTCTTTCTCACGTTCTGCAAGAATTTGCCCACGAACAAGACGCGCTACTCCTGGCCAAGAGAGAACCCCTTGAATAACCATGATCATACCAATACGTTGAATATCCGGCATGTCAGTAGGCATTAATGACGAGAGCGTAATTGCTAATGGTAGGAATGGGAAAGAGCTCACAATTTCTGCGAAACGCATTAAGATATTGTCAACACGGCCACCATAATACCCAGCAATTAATCCAACAAGCACACCAAGAATTGTAGAAATTAACATCGCAACAGCACCAACTGTTAACGAAATCTTACCACCTTGAATTAATCGTTCTGCTAAATCACGTCCGAAGTCATCAGAACCCAGTAAGAATCCTTTGTTACCCCAGCTAGTTACGTTATTAGAACCATCAACTGCATACATTTGGAACATATCAGAATAGATTTCTTTGGTACTTCCTTGTACTTTTGTAGGAACATCAAGAAGTCCGTATCTATCAGCTCCCCATGAGTATACTGTTCCTTTTTCTGTTAAAGCATTAAAAGTAGCTTGTGTTTTAGTTAGTGATACAACTTTAGAATCAAAATCAGGAAGTGTTAACATTCCTTTTTGACCTGATCCCCAAGTGTACATTTTTCCTTGATCATCAACTGCAATTGCTGAAGTTCCGGAAATTTTAACGTCTACGACATTAACTTCTCCTGATTTCAGTTCAGCAGGAATAGCAGCAACCTCGTTCGATTGGTTACCAATAACTGCAAGTGAGTTATTATCTAAGGTAAGAATAATACTATAAGGTGCAATTTCAAAGTCTTTAACATGACCTTGATACTCATCAGGGATTGAATCCAATCCACTATTCATTGTACTTCCCCAAGGATGAATGAATCCATCTTCAGTTAAGATTACAGAAATTTCTTGAGCTGCGCCCACTTTAACAATATTTTTATTTCTTAATTGTTGTTGTACCTTTGAATCTAGAACTTCAATATTTAATTCAGTTTGATTAAATGATCGGTTACCAACACCAATAATGCTATTGTCCTCTGCTACTGCAATAATATGATCAGTACCAGCTGAAATATGTTTGATTTTCTTACCTTTTGTTTTATCAAGGATTGAATCAAGTTTATAACGTTTTGATGGGTTTTGACCCCAGAAGTAAACTTTACCTTGATCATCAAGTGCTACAGAAAATGATGAACCACTTGATATTTCAACAATATTTTTACCTTGTAAGTTACTATCAACTTTTAGGTAATTACGGCCAGGAGCCATATTTTTTAAGAGTGGCTCATAATCATACATATTGTAATCTTGTGTAGCTGCAACACCGAAGACTGTAACAAAAATCAAGATAAATGCTACAAGTCCTGTTACCCCAAGTTTATTGCTAAAGAAGTTTTTAATTATCTGTTTTGTTGGACTGACAACGAAATCATCCGATGCAATCATTTCTTCCAATTCTTTTTCACTTTTATTTCGTCCAAATGAGAATAATGAAGAGAACATGGATTTAATACTTGACCAAATTCCTGGTTTTTTATTATCTTTCATAACTTTCCTCTTCCTAATCTAATTTAACGCGTGGATCTACTAATGCGTATCCTATATCCATTACCACGTTTGATACTAACGATATAATAGCGTAGAAAATGTTAATTGCCAGAACAAGCTGATAGTCACGGCTATTGATACCAGAAACTAGAACAGATCCAATCCCGTTCCATGAGAAAATTCTTTCAGTAATAGCGGCACCCCCAAAGATACCTGCAATTGAGCCTGCTAGAATTGTAACAACAGGAATTAGAGCATTTCTAAATGCATGTGAATAGATAATAACTTTATTTGAAAGTCCCTTAGCACGTGCTGTACGAATGTAATCACTATTAAGAACTTCAATCATAGCGTTACGAACGTAACGAATTGTAGAAGCTAGTGATCCAATGGTTAGAGTCATAATTACTAGTGTTGCATATTTCATCCATTCTACAACGCTTGCGAACCCAGAGGTCATACCTTGAACAGGCATACCTTGAGTTGGGAACCATCCTAACTTAATTGCAAAGACATAAATAAGTAAAATCGATATAAGAAGTGTCGGCATAGACATACCAATAATTGATAGCACTTGCCATGTTTTATCATACCATCCGCCTCGTTTAACCGCTGATTTAATACCAACGATAACCGATATGATAAAAGATAACGTAATCGCGATCACGTTTACAGAAATAGTATTCTGCAAAGGTCTACCAATAACATCTTTAACCGGTTTTCTTTCTGATAATGAGAACCCTAAGTCTCCCTTAACAGTATTGCCTACCCATTTAACATATTGTTCGGGTAGAGATTTATCCAATCCTAGTTGTTCTCTAATACGAGCTTCTTGAGCTTGATATTCAACTGGATCTTTAATATTCGGATTCATCATTCCTAAAACTGGATCCCCAGGCATAATTTTAACAAAGCCGAAAAGCATGATTGAAATTACAATCACGACAGGAATTAATGAAATAATTCGTTTTACTAAATACTTTAACATACAATTCTCCTTTATTACGCAACTATAAGAAGTGCCTGAGCACTTCTTATAGTCTAACTAACTGTTAAAAATAAATTATTTTGCTATCGAAATATATTCAATGGTTTGATCCCAGTTAAGTAATGGCGTAATCTTATCCATACCTTCTACACGTTTAGCATAGATATCGTGGTATGTATTTGAATATAGAGGAATTGAAGGAAGTAATTCATTCCATCGCACAATATATTTAACTACATCATCTGAGAATCCTTCACGGTCTGTTGGTTCGTGACGGCGCATTGACATAATCAAGTTATCCAATTCGCTATCAGCTAAGTCTGACCAGTTTGTACCACGTCCAACCCAGTCAGAGTGGAATCCTGTATATGGATCATAAATTGCAGTAAACGATGTTGCTAAGTTAAATGAGTTGTAATCATTTTCCTTACGTCCTTGCATGTAATCTCCAAGTGTAGCAAAATCTCCTGTATCCATTGAGAAGTTCATACCTACTTTAGCAGCTGATGGTTTCAACTGTGTATTGATTAATGTAGAGATGTCATTCTTTTCAGTTCCGAAGTGTTTTACAGCTAATTGTTTACCATCTTTATTATGACGGTAGTAAGCTGCTGTGTCACTTGCTTTTGATGCATCAAATGGAGTTTTTCCATCTGCTTCATAAATAAATTCAGTTTTATCTAACAATTTGTTAGCTTCATCTAAGTTATATGTATATTTGATAAGTTGGCTTTCAATCTTATCTTGGTTTTCTGTATAGAACCATTGTGATAATCCGTAAGGACCATCAACAACTTTTGCATATCCACCAGCAATGTTGTTAACAAATTCTTGACGGTCTAATAAGAATCCCATTGCTTGACGTACTTCTGTAATGTCTGTAGGGAATTTATTTGCCTTCAATACGATGTTACCAAATCCATTACGTGGGTAAGTATGCATTGGTAAGTCTAATTCTTTAGCTTTATTGATATGTTTTCCTTCGATCATACCTGGAGCCATGTCAATTTCACCTTTTTCAAGGGATTGAACTTGAACATCTGTAGATACAACACGAACTACAATTTTATCAATTTTAGCTTTTTCGCCTTCGAAGTTTCCTGCATAGTTATCGTTTTTCACAACAACTGCTGTATCATCTTTGAAGCTGTCGAATTTATATGCACCTGATGTAACTGTTGGAGCATAACGTTCTTTTTCAGCAACGTTCTTAACACCTGCAGCAATTTCTTCTGCTGTGTTGTCGAATCCATTACCATTTGCATTAAATTTAGCATCCTTCATCCAAGCATGTGCTGGATCAGGTGTAACTGCTGCGAATGTTTGTTCGTAGTAGTAAGGAAGGTTTTCACCATCGATTGTTAATTCAAAGTGTTTGTCATCAATGTACTTAACACCTTCAAATTCTTTTGAACTACCGTCTTGGTATGCTTTATATCCAAGTAGGTCTTGTGCTCCAGCATCCATTGTAGCAACATTTTGCCATTCACCTAATGAACGGAATAATACGCTAAATACGAAGTCTTTTGCAGTGATAGCTTCACCATCTGACCATTTAAGTCCATCTTTCAAAGTATATGAATATGTTTTATTTCCATTTTCACCTTCTTTGATGTCAAGTTTTTCCACAACTGTTGGATTAACTTTATATTCTCCAGTAGCGCGATCAACATAATGTGTTGAAGCTCCTGTTGATAGATTTCCCATTAATCTCATTACCCAAGCATCGTATGCTCCTGAACTAAATCCTGCGACAAAGTCACCTTTTAGTTTGTCAGGGGCAGCAACTGTTAATGTATTTCCTGACCCTTTGGAACTACATCCAGCTAGCACGAGTAATGAAGCTAATAATGTAAGCATTAGTTTTTTCATTAAACTACTCCTCCTTGTTTCCTATACAGATTGTTCTGACTGTATGAATGTATTATATAGTATTCAGAAAAAATGTCAATGCAATTTTCAGAACTTTATCATAAAAATGAAACCAATTGTAAATTATATGAAAGAATATGCATATTTTTACATTTGCACTTGACATTTCTCTTGTTTTATTCTAAATAACCACTCAGAACG
Source organism: Erysipelothrix inopinata (assembly GCF_014396165.1). Classification (GTDB taxonomy): domain Bacteria; phylum Bacillota_I; class Bacilli_A; order Erysipelotrichales; family Erysipelotrichaceae; genus Erysipelothrix; species Erysipelothrix inopinata. The sequence continues at coordinate 1,422,027 of NZ_CP060715.1, read as the reverse complement.
CGTTTAAATCTACTGTAGAGTGCAAATAGGAATAAATGATGCAGATCTATTTTTCAATAAAAGATCCTCAATATACCTTTAAATAGGAATACAATCACACCAAATTTGTAACTTTTTCTGAAAATTTCTTTCAAAGTGATATTTTTATGAAAACGCTTGTTACATGAACAGAAAAAAAGAGCACAATATGTGCTCTTTTAAGTAATAATTTATTGAATTAAATGTGGATTGGTAATCCAATTGAAATTTCTGAAGCATCCATAACTGTTTCTGACAATGTAGGATGTGCATGAATTGTTAATGAAAGATCTTCAACATTCATACGTGCTTCAACAGCAAGACCGATTTCAGCAATAATATCACTAGCTCCAACACCCGCTACTTGTCCACCAAGTAGAAGTCCTGTTTCTTTTTCTGATACTAAGCGTACAAATCCTTCTGAAGCATTAAGTGATAATGCACGTCCGTTAGCTCCGAATGGGAACTTGGATACTTTAACGCTTAATCCTTGATCTTTTGCTTCTTTTTCTGTTAAACCAACAGTTGCAAGTTCTGGATCTGTAAAGCAAACTGCAGGGATTGCGACATAGTCAACTTCAACATCTTCTCCGCAAAGTGCTTCAGCAGCAACTTTAGCTTCGTATGATGCTTTGTGAGCTAATGCAAGTCCTGGAACAACATCCCCAATAGCGAAGATATGTTTTTGGCTTGTACGTCCTTGTTTATCAACTGTGATTAAACCACGTCCGTTTGTTTCAACGTTAGCAACTTGAAGTCCTAAGTCATCTGTATTTGGACGACGTCCAACAGTAACCATGACATAGTCAGCACTAATTGTTTCAGCTTTTCCGTCTACTTCATAAGTGACTTCAACACCGTCTTTAGTTTCTTTTGCTTCTTTAGCCATTGCGTTGTTTACGATTTTAACGTTTTTCTTTTCAAATTCATTCGTTACAAGTTTAATCATGTCTTTATCAAATTGAGGCAAGATTGAAGGTGCACCTTCTAAAATTGTAATTTCTGAACCTAAGTTTGCATATACTCCTGCAAGCTCACTACCAATGTATCCACCACCGATAACAACAAGTTTCTTAGGAATTTCTTTTAAGTTTAATCCACCTGTTGAATCAATGATACGTTTACCAAATTTGAAACCTTTGATTTCAATTGGACGGCTACCTGTAGCAATGATTGCATTTTTGAATGTATATGATTGTGCTTCTTCACCATTCACAACACGTAATTGGTGTGTATCGTTAAAGAATGCAGTTCCTTTGATAATTTGAACTTTATTCTTTTTCAATAACATAGCAATACCTGAAGTTAATTTATTAACAACTGCATTGTCTTTCCAAGCTTGAGTTTTTTCGAAATCAATTGCAACATTTTCTGCTGTGATTCCGAATGTTTGTGAGTTCATTGATTCTTGGTAACGGTGTCCTGCATTGATTAATGCTTTTGAAGGAATACATCCTACGTTAAGACAAACACCACCGATTTCATCTTTTTCAATAATTGCTACTTTTTGGCCAAGTTGTGCTGCACGAATTGCTGCAACATATCCACCAGGACCTGATCCAATAACAACTGTTTCTAATTCTAAAGCTAAATCTCCAACTACCATTTTCTATTCCTCCGATTAAGATTCCATTAATAGAATATCAGGATTGCTTAATAAGCGTTTTACTTCATTCATCGCTAATTGAGCAGTCATACCGTCAATAATTCTGTGATCAAAGCTAAGTGATAATGCTAAGACATTACCTACTCCTAATGACCCGTCTTCTAAGACAACAGGTTTCTTGTCGATACGTCCGATACCTAGAATTGCAACTTCTGGATAGTTAATGATAGGTGTGAACCATAAACCACGAGCTGATCCGATATTTGAAATTGTAATTGTACCATCGCGCATATCTGGCAATGCTAATTTGTTATCATTTGCAGCACCTGCAAGTTCGGTAATTTCTTTAGCAATTGTAAAGATACCTTTTGAGTCTGCATTTTTAATGTTTGGAACATACAATCCATGAGGAGTGTCTGCTGCAAAACCAATGTTGTAGTAGTTTTTGTATACAATTTCTTGAGTTGCATCATCAACACTACTGTTTAATACTGGGTATTTACGTACTGTAGCAACAAGTGCTTTCACAACGTAAGGTAAGAATGTTAACTTAACATCTTGTGATGCTGCAACATCTTTGAATTTCTTACGGTGGTTAACAAGAGCTGTAACATCAACTTCGTCAAAGATTGTAACGTGTGGTGCTGTTGCTTTACTTGTAACCATTGCTTTAGCGATAGCTTTACGTGTAGGTGACATTGGTTCACGAGTTACTGAACCTGCTTCAACTACTGGTTTAGCTGCTGCTTTAGGAGCTGCTGTTGCCGCTGGTGTAGCTGCTGTTTGAGTTGCTGTTTCAACAACTGGTGCTGTTTGAGCTACTGGTGCGCCACCTTCTAAGAATGCATCGATATCTGATTTACGAACATGTCCGTGCTTTCCAGTTGCATTAACTGCAGTAATATCGACACCTTTTTCACGTGCATATTGACGTACTGAAGGCATTGCAAGAACACGGTTTGCAATTGTATTGTTAGCGAATGTTTTACCGTTTCCTGCAGGAGCTTGTTCTGCTGGAGCTTGTGCTTGAGCAGGAGCTGTTGCAGCTGCAGGTGCGTGACCTTCTGCTGCGATTTCAACAAGTGCATCACCCACTGTTGATACTGTTCCAGGTTCTACTAAGATTTTAGCAATTGTTCCTGTAACTGGGGATGGTACTTCTTGAACTAATTTATCGTTTTGGATTTCTAATAAAGGTTCGTCTTCTTTAATAGCGTCGCCTTCTTTTACAAACCATTGTACAATTTCACCTTCTGCAATTCCTTCTCCAACATCAGGCATATTAAATACAAAGTTGCTTGATCCTGAAGCAGCTGGTGCTGCTGGAGCTGCTTGTGCTGGTGCTTCTTCTGCTGGTGCAGCTGCTGGAGCATGTCCTTCTGCTGCAAACTCAACTAAGTTATCACCAACTTGTGATACTGTTCCTGGTTCTACAAGAATTTTTGTAACTGTTCCTGTAACAGGTGATGGAATTTCTTGAACTAATTTGTCGTTTTGGATTTCTAATAGAGGTTCATCTTCTTTAATTGAATCGCCTTCTTTTACAAACCATTGTACGATTTCGCCTTCTGCAATTCCTTCTCCGACATCAGGCATTTTAAATATAAATGACATAATTTTTGCCTCCTCTAATCAAAGTTGACAACTTCGCGTACTTTAGCGAGGATGTCTTCTTCATTTGGTAACCAGTCGTTTTCAGCTAAACCGAATGGGAAAATAGTATCCGGAGCAGCAACACGTCCGATAGGAGCTTTTAATGATAAAATTGCACGTTCTGCAATTTCAGCCATAACAGCAGCTCCAACACCAGCTTGTCTTTGAGCTTCTTGAACCATAACAATACGGCCTGTTTTATTTACAGATGCTACGATTGTTTCAATATCAAGAGGAGATACAGTACGTAAGTCAATAACTTCTGCTGAGATTCCTTCTTTTGCAAGAGTTTCAGCTGCTTTGATTGATTCACGAACCATGTATCCGTAAGTAATGATTGTTACATCGTTTCCTTCAGTAACAACATTTGCTTTTCCAAGAGGAACTGTATAGTATCCTTCAGGAACTTCATCACGGAATGAGCGGTATAACTTCATGTGTTCTAAGTAAACAACAGGATCGTTATCTTCGATTGATGCTAAGAGTAAACCTTTTGCATCATATGGATTTGAAGGAATAACTACTTTAATCCCTGGAGATTGAGTCATAAGACCTTCTAAGTTATCTGAGTGAAGCTCAGGTGTATGAACCCCTCCACCAAATGGCGAACGAATTGTAATAGGCATTTGACGTGTATTACCTAAACGGTAACGTGTACGAGCCATTTGAGCAACAACAGAGTCCATAACTTCGAATACGAATCCGAAGAATTGGATTTCAGGAATTGGACGATATTTTTCTAAAGCCAATCCGATTGCAAGTCCACCAATACCTGATTCAGCTAATGGTGTATCGAATACACGGTCTTCACCATGTTTTTCTTGAAGTCCGTCAGTAGCACGGAAAACTCCACCGTTCTTCCCAACGTCTTCACCAAAGATTAATGTATTTTCATCGCGTTCAAGGGCAATGTCAAGCGCTTCAGTAATGGCTTGGATCATTGTTAATTGTGCCATTATTTGTTACCCTCCTTGTTTTCAAAATGTGCAATTTGTTCTGCAATAACATTTGTTGGTTCTTCAAACATATTTTTCAAGAAATCTGAAACTTTTTGTTTAGGAGCAGCATCTGCTAACTTAACAGCTTCTTTAATTTCTTCGTCGAAACGTTCGATTAATTCAACTTCATGTTCTTCAGTCCAAAGACCTTTTTCTGTTAAGAAGTTTCTCATACGAATAAGTGGATCTTTTTTATCCCATTCGTCGAAACTTGCTTGTGTACGGTAACGTTTTGGATCATCTCCTGATAATGAGTGAGGACCGAAACGTGATGTTAATGTTTCAATTAATACAGGACCGTTTCCAGCAATAGCCCAATCGCGAGCTGCTTTTGAAACTGCATAAACTGCAAGTGGGTCCATTCCGTCAACTTGAATACCTGGGATACCAGCTGCTGCTGCTTTTTGAGCAAGAGTTGGAGCTGCTGTTTGGACGTGACGTGGTGTCGAAATAGCATATCCGTTATTTTGAATATAGAAAACTACAGGTGCTTTAAATGCTCCAGCATAGTTTAGACCTTCGTATGTATCACCTTGTGATGATCCACCGTCTCCAGTATATGTGAATGCAACTTGTTGTTTTCCACGTTTTTTAATTCCTACACCTGCTCCTGCAGCTTGTATAATTTGCGCACCAATAATAATTTGTGGTGGCATTGCGTGGAAATCTTCTGGGTAATTGTTTCCTTCAACGTGACCACGGCTCCATAAAAATGCTTTATGAAGTGGTAATCCGTGTTGTACTAATTGAGGAATATCACGGTAACCTGGGAAAAGAACATCATTTTTATCAAATGCAAAATAACTCGCAATTTGTGATGCCTCCTGTCCTGCTGTAGGTGCGAAGAAACCTAAACGTCCTTGACGTGCCAAGGTTGTTGAACGGTCATTTAATGCTCGTGACCATAACATTTTTTCGAAAAGCTCTACAAGCTCTTCATCTGAAAGATCTGGTAATAAATCTTTGTCTACTACCTTCCCAGTTTCATCAAGAATCTGGATTGGTTGGTAAATTTTTTCTACTGCTTCGAGTTGAGCAGCGAAATCCAACACATTACTTTTTTTCTTTTGTGCCATTGAAATCTCCATTTCCCTTCTATATCCTATTAAGCTGATTTAGCTTAATAATACATATTAAATGTAACATGATACCTGTTATCATTCAATGAATATGAATGATTTTGTGAAATATCTTTTCACATTAACAATTAATCAAATAATAACGATAGAATTTCGTCTTGAGTAATTGCTCCAAAATACTTTTTCAAGTCAAATTGCGATAAAATTGTTGACACATCATCGCGTACAAAACGCACTCCGACTAGTCTTTCTTCAATATCAGCGACGTCTTCAAGGCCTAAATAATCACCCATAAAACGGATTGCTTGAATTTTTCCTTCATCAACATCAACAAGTGTTTCAACACGTCCACCCGCAAAGCGAGCACCATTTTTTAGATTAAATTCAGGAGAATTCCCATAAATCCAATCCCATGTACCAAAACGGTTCACAGCTTCAAATTCAATTTTCGCAATGTCCTCATCCGTTAAGATAATTTCTTTATCTTGTCCCTTATTTGAAAGGAAATAATGAAGTTCATCCCAAAATTTATCTAGATCAGTTCCCTCTGGTAGATGTTCTTTAATGTTTGTAACACGGGAACGAACTGATTTCACACCTTTAGATGTGATCTTATCTGGATCAACATTAAGCGCTTGTACAAGATCTTCTACATCAACATCAAACATGATGGTGCCATGATGCATAAGTTTGCCATTAGCCATACGTTGAGCATTACCTGAAATCTTTAAACCATCAACAAGAATGTCATTTCGTCCTGAAGCTTCAGCATGAAGCCCCATTGCATCGAGTGCATCGATAATTGGTTGTACATATTTTTTGTAATTTACTTTACCTGGGTCATCAACGTTAATAACAAACGTAAAGTTCAAATTACCAAAATCATGGTAGACTGCACCACCACCTGATACACGGCGAGCCACTTTAATGCCATTTTCCTCAATAAACTTTAAGTTTATCTCTTCCAGTGTGTTTTGGTTTTTACCTACAATCACTGCCGGCGCATTTTGCCAGAGGAAAAAGAAATCCTCATCACAGTCGATATGCTTCATAGCATATTCATCCAATGCCAAGTTAAAATATGGATTGGTAGACTTATTGATTAAATATCTCACAGATGTTACCTCTTTTCTTCTATTTCCACATCCATGTTAATTTTAATGAGTATTCGCTTACAATTCAACCCAAGTGAATTGAATTGTTAAGTTCAAACATGATAAGATTTAAACAAGTTATAAGGAGATATTATTATGGATTTCACATTACAGACACCCGCTTTGGTTTTTCCAGCAATTTCACTCTTGATGCTTGCCTACACTAACCGCTTTGTTGTTCTCGCTGGTTTGATTCGAGACCTTTATGAGAAGCATCGAGAAACACCTCAAAAACAAATATTAGATCAAATTACCAACCTTAATCGACGCATGGATATTATTAAAAAAATGCAAGTTTGTGGAGCCCTCTCATTTATTACTGCAGCAATCAGTATGCTACTCTCTATGCTTCATCAATACTTAGCTTCAAAAGTTATTTTTACTATCAGTCTTGTATTTCTCGTTGTATCGCTTACTTATTTACTTAAAGAGCTCAGCATTTCTATTGAAGCACTTCAAATTCAACTGGATGACTTGAAAGACAAAACAAACGAATAATTACATTTCATTCACTTATAGAAAGCCGTGACCTCTCATCTAAGAAGCCACGGTTTTTTTATAGTTAGATTATATAGCGTAAAAAAATCAAAAATAATAAGAGATACAAAAACTATTTCTTATTGAACAAATGCTCTCGTTCTTGAAATAACTTATGGTATTCTTGAATACTCTCAAGTTCATGCCATTTCTTAGTCTTTGCTGGAACTTCATCTAAATCATAAATAGTTGCATCTGTAAGGCTCAACAAAAATGGTGAATGAGTTGATAATATAAATTGACAGTTATAGAAACGTGCTGACTCTTCAATAAACTTACTGAGTTTTCTTTGATTTGCCGCAGATAAACTATTTTCAGGTTCATCTAAGATATAAAGACTGTTTTCTGTTATTTCCTTTTGCCAGAACATAAGCGCTGATTCCCCATTGGATTGTTCTTGTAACGTATTAGTCATGAGCTTATCACGAACATAGCGAGACATTGTCTTACTTCTTGCCTCTACCTTTTCCTTCAAACTATCATAAGTGTCCAAAGTATTTATTGCTCTCGTATCATATTTAGCATCAAGGTACTGTTGACTCTACATTTCTTTTTTTCGATCTACTCCCGTATTAATAGCACGTATATTTAAGAGATAGTCAAAAATATCGTCACTCGTTATCACCTTAATTTCCTGAGGTAAATCAATTCCAAATTCAAAGTCGCAACTTTCAACGTAATTATCAAAAAACACACCTTTATTAAGTGGTGTAATTCGTTTTGCTTCACACTTTTGAGCAATGATATTTAGGATAGTACTTTTACCCGATCCATTATTTCCATAGAAAATAGTGATCGGAGAAAAAGACAATGTTTCTAATTGCTTAGCTGGAAATATCCCTAGTGGATAGCGGTCTACATAAATGTTTCTTTGTTCGGATTCATATACTTTCTGTTCACCAATATCATTTAATAGTTGAAATGATCTTAAATAAACCATACATACCTCCCTTATTCACAGACATTACTTTATTTGTATTATTCAAAATTTTTTCTTTGAAATCCGTCAATTAATTTATAGATTTAGTATAACACGATAAGCGTTAAAATATTATTAAGCAAAAATAGAGAGAATAGCAAACCTTAGATAGGTCCTAAAATAAAAAAACAACCACGATGATTGATACTTATCGTAGTTGTGCCTCATTATTTTACTAATAAATTTTCGTTAAATATCTTCATGCCATATTTGGCGAAGATTAACGCCCTTTGGAAATGTTTTTGTTGAATCATCACTAAATGTTACTTCGACAATATAGTCTTCTTCATCATCAGATTGGGATACCCATTCTACCCATTCAATTGATGGCGATAAGCTTTCATCTTCATAAATAATTCGATACCCCTCATTTAAATTCTCAGATAATACAGATATAATTTTTGACTGATCCATATAATTCTCCTTTTTAAAATTTGTATCAAACTTTTGGATTAAGCGTTTTTCTTCAACGTTTCAGAAATTCGTTTCGCAAAGGAAACAAGTTCTTGATATTGCGGATGGTTTTTCTTTACACACATGAAATAATTATTACTGATACTTGTTTCTTTAATGTAAAGACCATCTTGATAACGTCTAATCAGTGCAGATGGAACAAGACCGACAATATCCGCATTGAAAAGTAGTGCATTCACAATTTCGCCTGTATTCTCTACTTCAAGTGAAATCGCCCCGAACTCTTCATCGCAAAATCTGTTTACAACATCACGCAAATGAGAGTCTGAACTTGCCACGACAAACTGATGATTCTCTAATCCAGATTCTGAACTCGAAGCTAAAATCAATTGGTCTTCAAAGATTCGTATCGTCTCTACATTCTTCAAATTTAATGATTCCTGATCAGAACTAATAATTGCAAGATCACAGCGCCCTTGACGTAGTGAATCCAAAACTTTCTTAGACCCTGAAACACTGTGTTCGATTTTTAAATCATGATTATGATTTCGTAATAATCTCAATGCATCTGGTAGTAATAAGTGCATTGCTAAAAAGTTCCCTTCGATTCTAAGAACTTGTTCTTGTCTCAATAAAGATTCCATTTTAGGAACATCAACCTCGAAAAGTTGTGCAGCTTCCTTATATAGTCTTTCCCCTACAGGTGTAAGTTTTAAATATCTTCCCTCTTTTTGGAATAAACGTACATGATACATTTGTTCCAGTTTTTTTATCTGTGCTGTCACAGATGGCTGACTTATCGCTAAGTCCTTTGATGCTTGGGTTACGGAACCTGTTTTCGCAACCACATAAAAAAGTTTTAACCAATGTAAATTCATATTTTCACCCATACAATTAATATATGTAACTATTATAATATGTATTCGTAAATTTTGATAGAGTGAATTATACTATTTCTGGAGGTAATGAATGAAAACTACAATATTTATTATTAGACATGGAAAAACAGTATGGAATTTAGAGAAAAAAATGCAAGGAAGCCTTAACTCACCACTTACAGAAGAAGGTGTTTTTCAGGCAAATTGTCTTGCTAAAAGAATGAGCAATCACAACATTGATGCCATTTACTCAAGTTCGAGTCCACGTGCTATTGAGACTGCTGAGCATGTGTTTCCTAATCGAGACTTCGCTGTATCTGATGCGATTGCAGAGATAAACATGGGCGCATGGGAAGGTAAAACTTTTTCTTGGATTGATGAAACATATCCAGAACAATGGCACAATTTTTTCAAAGATCCAATCCACTATCAACCTATTGATGGCGAAACCTATCTCGAAGTTAATGATCGTGTTTCACCATTCGTCAAAAATGTATTAGAGAATCATCAGGGCCAAACAATCGCACTTGTAAGCCACCGTATTACATCAAAATTAATTATTCAAGAATTAATGAACCACGACTTCGAACTTTTAGGAGATCAAGAAGATATATTATCAACAAGTCTCACTAAAATAGTAATTGAAGATGGGATCCCAACCCTTGAATTTAGAAGTAACATTGATCACTATGATATATAGAACAAAGACATTATCCCGCAAGAGATAATGTCTTTTTAACGTGTAAATCCACCTTCACTCGCAATGATTTGACCTGTTATCCAGCTCGATTCATCACTTTGTAAAAACGCTACTAAGTTTGCGGCATCTTCTGGCACTCCCCATCGTTTTGCTGGGAACATATTTTTAATCCGTTCATAGTCATCACCACTCGCATAACCCGTATCCGTAGGTCCAGGGTTTATGGCATTTACTTGAATGTTTTTAGGTGCTAGAGCATACGATGCCTGATTCGTGATACCAATGATTGCATCCTTCGACACTGCATACGCAATTTCTTGTGTCATTGGTCCGAGATACTGACCACTTGTAAATAAAGTGATTGCACCACGATTACCATCTACCAATTGTTCAGAAAAATTCTGAATTAATAATAAATTGCCAGTTACATTCGTATTAAGATGCTTGTTTATCTCATCTTCTTTTAGTTCACCAAAACTTCCTTGAGTCGAATAAGCATGATTTAAGACTAATCCATGTATTACACCGTACTTTTCATTTACAAATTCTATTAGCGACTCACAGTTACGTCCTGATGAGAGATCAGAAGACGGCGCCACAAAGATATTTTCGTGTTTTTTGCAAAACTCAGAAGGAAATGAATCGTCCGAATCACTATACTTTGCTTCAATATCAAAATCACTATGCCCATGGATGATAACTTTTGCACCTGACTCACTTAACTTCAGTGCAATTGCAGCTCCAATACCACCCAATCGACTCACTCCTGTAACAAGTATTGTTTTACCATCTAGCTTCATTTTAACACCCCACTTTCATTACTAGTTTGAGACTTGTTTTAATGTTGTTTTCTTTCTTAGTTTAATTACAATTGCATTGATAATTGTGAGAATAGTACCACCCAATATGCTAAAAGTACCCAAACCTATTAAATAAAATGTTTCATGAAGTATCCCCTGTTCATCTATATATTCTGGGGAAGCAGATTTAATTGCTAGTAAAATAAATCCTAATAGTATTAGACCAATCGTAAAGTTATATAATTTTTTCATTTTAATTATCCTCTTTTTCGTATCGTAAGATATCCCCTGGCTGACATGCCAAGACATCACAGATTTTCGCAAGTGTATCAAAACGAATCGCTTTTGCTTTTCCAGTCTTTAGAATCGAGACATTCGAAATAGTGATGCCAATCAACTCCGATAGTTCCGTTACGGTCATTTTTCTTTTCGCAAGCATGACATCTAGATCTACAATAATCTCGCCCATTAGATGACCAACCTACTTTCTTCTTCTAATTTGTAATTCTTTTGAATTAGATAGGAACAAACGGTACAAATAGCACTTGCACCCAAACCAACTACCACAATACTGAAGCCAATCAAGAATACAAAACTTGATAAATTGCTTGATAGTGTAAATATCAATAGCATGACAATGTAAATAATGGCGTTAATGAGAGCATAGTATGCAATCCTTTTAAAATGCTTTGCATTTTCGATATTAGTTATTTCTGTTGCTTTAGTTCTCAGAATGATGCGCACCAGTTCATAAACTGATAAAAAATATGTTGCGGCAGTTAGATATATAATCCCAACCCAAATCTTGATCGAATTTGTATCAAGATCAGTCATTTGGATTCGAATCTGTTTTGGCATTTCGTTGACCAAAACAATACCAATTAAAATCAATACAACTGCTAAAATCTGTGATATTAGATAAAACTCTTTTCGTTTCATAACATCCTCCACAATCAAATAATATCATATTTTTCTCAAAACGCAACAATTATTTATTGTTTTTCAATAAATAAAGCATGAAACACAACAAATTACAATTTAACTAATAAATATTGAAAGGTACCTTGTAATGCAAGATACTATGTGGTACCATTTATCCAGGCGGTGACGATATGAATACACAATTCAAAAAAGGTGTTCTTGAATTATGTGTGCTTTCGCTTCTATTAGAAAGAGATTATTATGGCTACGAAATTATAAGTACAGTTTCTGAGACCATTGAAATATCTGAAGGAACTATGTATCCCCTATTAAAAAGATTAAGGGACGATGGTTATGTCACAACACGATTGGTTGAATCTGATCAAGGCCCTTCTCGAAAGTACTACTCACTAACACCTATAGGAAGAACTTACACACAAGAAAAAATTGATGAATGGTATACATTTACCGATCATGTGAATACATTACTGAAAGGAACTAAAGTATGAAAAGAATTGAATATATAGATACTTTAAAAAGGCATTTACAATCACTTCCTCAAGACGAACTTGATGAAATAATAAATGACTTAAACGAACATTTTGATTTTGCTCAAGCAGAAGGAAAATCAGAAGAAGAAATATGTACTCTTTTAGGGAGTCCCATTGAAATGGCGAAACAGTATCTCCCTGAAAGCGAAAAAACAAACAACACGCGTAATGAATCATTTCAGTATGTGAATGAGAGCTCCGATGTAAATTCAACACTAAGAATTATTATTGGTATTTGTGCTTCAGTAATTCTAATTGGACCTGTAATTGGACTTTATGCTACTTTATTTACAATGTGTATTGTTGGACTTGTCTTAATACTCTGTTCTGTCATCACAGTATTCGGATTTTTCATGACTTTAATTACAGGTATATCATTCTTTAACATTCTACTATTAGCATTGGGTATTGCAATGATTGGTGTCGCAGTTACATGGTTATCATGGTATGCACTCCTCGCGTTCCATCGTCTTGTCATGAGATTGATCCGACTTGCATTTAGAACTAAATCTGGAGGCCATTACTATGCGTCGTAAAAATAAAATTTGGATTGCTTTAGGAATTTTCTTCCTTGGTATCTTCCTCGTCGTTCTTGCAATTGGTAATCTTGGCGGCGATATTATAAACAGTTTTAATCGTCCTGTGATTGTAAATTCTAGTTTTACTCAGCGAGAAGAAACCTTTAATTTAAATAGTAAGCTAGAAATCGAACTGAGCCAAATGAATAAACTCGAAATTATGTTCACAGAGACAGATACTCCAAAAGTTAACGTCAGCGGCGACTTACAAGATTTTAAAATCATTGAAGCTCAAGGATCAACATACATTAAATCATCCGATCAAATTTGTACCAATAATATAACGTTTGCTTGTACAGAAGCACAAATTGATTCAATGGTTGTCTCACTACCACTCAATTACGACGGTAGTATCTCTGTGAAGTCGGTAAATGGTGATATTACGATAACGAGTGACGAACTACAATCACTCAAATCCGTGAAAATTGATGCCTTGCACACCAATACTTCGATGAAAAACATCAATACAAACCTCGAGATTAATGGAGCAAAGGTTACAGGATCTTTCGATAATTTTGGTGGTACTGCACGAATTGATGCGCTAACTGCAGATTTATTACTCATGAATCTCGCTGAGACAAGTGATTTTGAACTGAATGCCTTAAATTCTTCCATGGACATCAAAACAGCAGAGGTGAATTATAATGTTGATACGAATGGTTTACATAATGAACTAAATGATACCCTTCACAACAAGATTCAAAAAAATACACTTACCAGTGTACATTCCCGATATAATTCCTCAATAGAAAATACGCCTTATATCAGAATTAATATCGATGGATTAAAAAACAATGTGATGATTCATCAATAAAAAACCACGGATTATCCGTGGTTTTCTAATGCATCAAACGATTATCATCTTTAATATATTCTATAAATTCTTTAACCGCATCAAAAATCATTTTGATTTCCTCAGGATTCATAGCTTCCACATCTCTAATGAGGAAGTATTCAACGATAGGAAGAATATCTTCTTCTTCCATAGAGTCTTTAAATGCTGTGACAAAATGAATAATTTGCTCTGATATTTGGTTATCAGAAACTTTAGTTTCAATTTCCTGAGTGATCCCTTCGAAATTATCTTCAATTTCAAAAAGATTTATCGGTCTAAAAGGTGGGATAATAATCTGAATTGATGAATCAGCTGGATTTCGATTAACGATAATAACTTGTGATTGTTGCATTTCTTTCATATATATCATCCTTTCAATTAAATAGTATCATAATTTTCTAATCATTGCATTCTATACTGCTTGACACCTATAATAGTCACAGGAGGATTTGTTATGTCACGAATTAATCGATTACAAAGCAGTATGAGGGTGAATCAACTACTCATAACTGACCCAATTATGATTTTTTATTATACAGGTTTGAGATATGATGTCGGAGAACGTTTCATTGGTGTGTATGTTCCCAAAGAAGGTGAACCAACTTTTTTCATCAATAAATTATTTGAAATTCCTAGTGAATACAATACCATTCCATTTGAGGACAGTGATGATATCACAAGCATTTTATTAGCTAATATCAATGCGCATGAAACACTTGCAGTTGACGGCAATTGTTCAGCAAAGTTTATTATCCCACTCATTGAAACAGTAAAATTAGAAAATGCTTCGCTTTATCTTGAAGCTGTTCGCAATATAAAAGATGCATCCGAAATAGAAATCATGAAAGAAGCTTCAAACTTAAATGACCAAATTATGGAATCATTAAAAGAATATTTTGTCGAGGGTATTTCTGAAATAGAACTTGCAGAAATTATTCGTAAAAAACAAAGCACGGATCCCCTTACTGGAGTAAGTTTCGAACCCATCGCCCTCTTTAGCGAAAACATTGCGGACCCTCATGGGATTCCTTCAAACCGAAAGCTCAAAAAAGGTGATGTCATTCAGATTGACATGGGTGGCATTTACAAGGGGTACTGTTCAGATATGACACGTTGTTTCTTCTTCGGTGATAATTCCGAATTAGAGAAAATCTATAACATTGTTTTAGAAGCAAATTTAAATGCGATTGCAACCGTTAAACCCGGTATCCCTTTATCCGAAGTTGATAAGGCCGCACGAAGTGTTATTGAGCAAGCTGGATATGGTCCCTACTTTGTTCACCGTACGGGACACGGAATCGGAATTGAGTGTCACGAAAATCTCAATGTCAGTTCAACAAATGATACGATAATCAAAGAAGGTATGTGCTTCTCAATTGAGCCAGGAATCTATATAGAAGGACTCGGAGGAATTCGCATTGAAGACCTCATTTGTGTGACAAAAGATGGTGGTTTCGTAATGAATCATGCGCCAAAAGAATTTTCTATGATAAGCCTGTGAAAGGTTTGTGAAATCGACTCAAATCGTTTTACATCTTCATAAAATCGCGTTATGATATTCATGCAATCACAAGATTGTAATGCTTTACATCCCCTCAAAGCATTGGCAGCGAAAGCTGCCTCTTTTTTTTACCCTCCTGAAGAAAAATTAACCAAAAGAAAACAGTTCACTGATTTGTAAACTGTTTTCTTTTTTTAGATAAGTTCGATTTTTTGAATTTTTTGATCTTCAAATGGTCGATCGTTATGATTGCGTTTTACTGCGACAATTTCATCCACTACATCAAGGCCTTCAATCACCTTTCCAAATGAAGCGTATTGTCCATCTAAATGTGGTGAGTCTTGAGCCATAATAAAGAATTGACTTCCAGCAGAGTTAGGATCCATAGCACGTGCCATTGATAAAATTCCTTTAGTATGTCTTAAATCATTCTTGAAACCGTTTGAAGTGAATTCCCCTTCAATTTGGTATCCTGGACCACCCATACCTGTTCCATCAGGGCATCCGCCTTGAATCATGAATCCTGGAATAACACGGTGGAAGATGAGTCCATCATAGAACCCTTCTTTAACTAGTTTAACAAAATTCGCAACTGTTTTTGGAGCAATATCTTCATAAAGTTCCGCAACCATTTCTTTACCATTTTCCATGGTGATTTTAATTGTATAATTCATAATATACCTCCACAAATATGATACCAAACATGGTATAATTTTACTAGGAGGAATTCAAATGAAAGTTATAGTAAATGCCGATGATTTTGGTTTAACTCACGGCGGAAACAAAGCAATTATTGAAGCATACCAAGATGGTATTTTAACATCAACAACTTTGATGGCAAATACCAAGTATACTGAAGAAGCAATTGAACTTGCAAAGGAAAATCCTGGCCTTGGAGTCGGAGTACATATGGTTCTCACAACTCAAAGTCCTCTATTAAAATCTCATAAAACATTAGTTAAAGAAGATGGTAGTTTCAAGTTTAGACCTGATACTATTGACGAGTCTATTGATCTTGAAGAACTCTACAACGAATGGGATGCACAAATTGCATCAATCGTTAAACATATTCCGATTGATCATCTTGATTCCCATCATCATGTCCATCTTGTACCTCGTCTAAGACCCGTAGCTGAAAAGCTCGCTAAGAAGTATAATGTTCCATTCCGATCTGATCGTACTGTATTACCAAACGAAGTGGATTGCGAAAATCATTTCTATAAAGCTGGCGTCACAAAAGAATACTTTGTAAACCTCTTTGAAGATAAAAAATACGAAGCAGTAGATATCATGACTCATCCTGCATATGTAGATGACTACTTACGTTCAATTTCAAGTTATGCTGAATGGCGTATGGATGAATTAAAAATCATGACAGATCCAGAATTAAAAGAAATTGCGAAAGCAAATGGTGTCGAATTTATTAAATATTCCGACCTATAAAATTTGTAAATACCTATTAAGGCTTGCCAATTGTGGTAAAGCCTTTTATTATGGTATAATATCAATAGAATCATGTAAAATATGGAGGTCAGAATGACTCATAAGTACAAAACTATCAGCCAAGAACTCGAAGAAAAAATTCTTACCGGGTATTATCATGCGGGTAGTAAGCTCCCAACAGAAGAAGAATTAATTCATGAGTACAATGTCAGTCGTAATACAATACGTAAAGCAATTGATAATCTCGTGAAAAAAGGACATATCATGCCTGTCCAAGGTAGTGGATTGTTCATCCGTGATGTATCGTATAAAAACGCGATTAATCTTGAAAATTTTAAAGGGTTAACTGCTGATCATCAAGGCAATACAGTTACAACTGAGCTTTTAGAATTCAAGGAAATTCAAGCAAATAAAGAAATTGCGGAAATCATGAAATGTGAAGAAGGACAAGAACTCTATTACATTAACCGTTTAAGAATTATCGATGGAAAACAGTGGGTTGTAGAATACTCTTATTTCAATAAAGAGTACATCCCTTATCTAAATCGTGAAATTATCTTAGATTCAATCTATCAATATATCCAAACTGGTCTTAAAAAACAAATTGGTTACGTTGACCGCGTGATTGAAGCAGCACCTCTAAATGAAAAGGATGCAAAGCTACTTGGACTTGAAGTTGGTGACCCTGCACTTATATCAACCAACAAATCAATGTTTAAAACAGGTGAAATTTTCGATTACTCTATCGACGTACATCATTATAAATACACCCGTTTCCTTAAACTATCAAATCTACTCTACTAAACGCATTTCGATGCGTTTTTTTTTATGAAGGCATAAAAAAAGAAAATCTAACCACCCCGTAGATTTTCTAGATATGATATTTTTGGTTGGGTAAAAGGAATACCTGTTTACAACTTCATTGAGGATCTACTCTGCTGTAACTGTAAAGTATAAAGCACGACCCATTTCGGAACCCTTGATAAGATTCTTGACATGTCTAACTGCTTTTTCTGTATCAGGATTAGTGCACTCAAAGTACAACTTCATGCCTTCAGTTTTAACATGTCTAAATTCAAAATCATCAATGGTATAACCATCAACAAGTTCTACCATAAAATCTCTTTTAAGAGGAGAAGATACTACTATCATAATTCATCATCACTTTCTATCATTACTTTTAAACTTTCAAGACGACGTCGGAATTTTTTCTTTGTAGATCGTCGCAAAATCGGAAGCGAAAAGAAAGAAAAATTCATTGAACGTAATTTACTCTTTTTTCCTTCACCAGATTCATAAAATGTCAGGTAAGTACCGTTATCAGCTTCATCAGCTTCAAACTCATAATGGCTTTCAACCAGATCTTTACCACTTTCTGAAGTCATCACAAGATGTTTTTCTTTATCAACAGTTGTGATTTTTTGACTTACAGTCATAGTTTTTCCTGTAAAGTTTAAGGTTTCAGCTGTAGTTTCTTTCCCTAAAATCTTTGAGGGACTACATTTAAATGCTTTTGCAAACTGAAGTTCAACGAAATCCCAGACTTCATTGATTGGTTTTTCAATATAAATCGTCTCTTTTATCATAATTACTCCTTAACACAAGTCCTGTATATTAATTATACAGGACTTGCGTACAAAACACTAATTTTTTAGGTTAATACTATGCTTCTTTATTGATCTTACTATCTGCACTGTTAGCAACAAATACGAATGGTACGTAAATTGCAAATGCGATTACTAAGTTCAATGTAGCAATAAGTCCAGCACCCCAACTAAAGTTTGTTGCAAGTAGAGCATTTAAAATTGGAGGTGTTGTCCATGGAATTGAGTTAACAATTGGACCTGCAAATCCAGTTTTTGATGCATAGAATGCAATCATAGCTAGAATAGGTTGGTTAATTACAAATGGAATCAAGTAGATTGGGTTCAACACAATTGGAATACCAAATAATACTGGTTCGTTAATCATGAAGATACCTGGAGCAAGACTGAGTCGAGCAACTTCTTTTTGATCTCTAACTTTTGAGAATAGTAGGATAGCGATAATCAATGGCAATGTAGCCCCTGATCCACCATGGTATACATATGCATCCCATGATCCGCTTACCCAGAATGCTAATTTGTTATCAGCTAATGGGTTCGCACTAATTTCGCGAATACCTTGTTCGTATGCTTGTAAGTTATGGTTTTGTAAGTTTCCATAAATTGGACTTGTAACTGCAGCAAGTAAGTTTGCTCCGTGAAGTCCGAAGAACCATAGCAATGGTACAAGTGTTGAAATAATTAACACTAATACTGGTCCTTGTGAAATACTTGAGAATGGTAATGCAATATAGTATTCAAAAATCATAAAGACTGTTGTTGGAGCATCTCCAAACATTGTTTCCATTCCTGAAAATGGAATCTTAACAAGTAAGAATTTAAATGCCGCAATAATTACAAGTACAAGTGTACCTGGAATAATACCCATGA
The DNA here is from genome assembly GCF_014396165.1 of Erysipelothrix inopinata. Lineage (GTDB taxonomy): Bacteria > Bacillota_I > Bacilli_A > Erysipelotrichales > Erysipelotrichaceae > Erysipelothrix > Erysipelothrix inopinata. The sequence goes on along the minus strand of NZ_CP060715.1, from coordinate 1,402,908 downwards.
ATCCACGTGAAACTGCTGGTGGAACAGTGTCTGGCATTTTGATTGTCCAGTTTTTATTTACAATTCCGAAATAAATTGCAGGAACAATAAGTCCTACCAATAATGCAACGAAGACACCTTGACTACCAAGATAGTGACCTACCCATGGAGCAACAACTGTATTCTTACGGCTTAAAGCACCTAAGATGATGTATGCTCCCATTGCGATAGTACCTGTGATTAAAGCATCTTGATCTTCAGCTTGTGCACGTAAGTATGCAATTGCAAAGGTTAATGCTAACCCAAGCATTGATAATGTACCAGCATCGATACTTCCTAGGATTGGGGAAATGTATGTACCAAAGAATTGGTAAAGTCCACTTTCACCTGCTCCTGTCAATTCAGCAATCAAACTTGTTGGGCTGAATACAACGTTGTTCAGTAACAATGCAATAGCACCAGCCATAACAAGTGGCATTAATGCTGCAAATCCGTCACGAATCGCTACTAAATGGCGTTGATTACCAATTTTCGCTGCAATCGGAACGAGTTTATCTTCGAAAAACTGTATTATGTTATCCATAATATCCTCCTGTCTCCTATTAGCCAATTCCCAGTTGGCTACTATAATGTATTTGACACCAATTTCTAAGTTGTAGGTACCAATTACAAACGTATTATACATAATATTATAATGTTTGTAAAGGCTTACTTCACAAATTAGTTTGTTATTTTCTTTTGCGTGATTTTTTGATATTCAATATTACACTCTTTACATTCATTTATGACAAAAGTAGTTAAATAATTTCGTTTCTTCACCGATTACACATAATTATCACACAAGAAAAAAAAACAGCCTTTCGACTGTTTTGAGTATTATCGTTTGTAATTTGTAAGTTCTGTTAGAACATTTGCATCACAGCGACGGCAGAACTCAGCTAAAAGCTTTACAGTATCTGCATAATCTTTGCGGTGAACAATTCCGTAATGTGAGTGAATGTAACGAGTAGGAATAGAAATTGATAATGTAATAACACCATCATGAACTTTATGAATCTCTCCAGAATCTGTTCCACCCGCTGCAAGAACTTCGAATTGGTAATCAATTCCCATCTCATCTGCAAGATCTTGAAGATGATACATAAGGCCTTTATGACCAATATAGGATGAGTCCATGACTTCAAATGTAGTTCCAACACCTAACTTAATTCGGTTGTCTTCACCTGGTGTATCAGTAGCAATCGTTGTATCAATTGTGATTGCGATATCTGGATTAATTTTTTGTGCAGCTGTTTTTGCCCCTCTAAGGCCAACTTCTTCTTGAACTGTTCCTACAGAATAGATATGTGCATCTGTTGATTCATTTTGGAGTTCACGAAGAACATCTACAACGATTGCTGCACCAATTCTGTTATCCCATGCTTTTGACATTAAGTAGTTTGGGTTTGCAAGAACATGGAAGTCTGCTTTAGGAGTAATTGGATCACCAATTTGAATACCTAATAGTTCAACTTCTTCTTTAGAAGCCACACCTAGGTCTACGAATAAATCTTTAATATCCATAACTTTGTTACGAACAGCAGGTGCCATGCCGTGAGGCGCTTTAGAACCCACCACACCGACGTATAACTTGCCATCGCGAGTTTGGATAGTAACCGGTTGAGATAAGAGCACATGAGGCCACCAGCCGCCTACTGGATGAATGCGAAGGTAACCATTCGGTTCGATATCACGAACTAAGAAACCAATTTCATCAATATGTCCTGCAAACATAATTTTAGGACCACCATTAGTACCATTTTTATGAGCGATAATAGAACCTAAGTTATCATAAGTAACATCATCTGCAGAATCTTTAACCCATGAGTTAAAAACTTCCGCAACGTCGCGTTCATGACCTGAAATACCATTTGTTAAGGTAAAGTCAGCCAACATGTTTAAGTTAACATCTCCATAAGCTTCTTCAAGCTTGATTGATTCATTCTTTTTTGTCATTATTTCATCTCCTACTTTGATTTAAAAATGTGCAAGACTGGTCATTTTTGACATATAAACAATCTTCCGCACCTTTAATTTGTGACATATGTTTATAACATGTGTTATCATACCACAAACATTCCAAGCTAGCATCCAAAACGATAGCCAATTTTGATAAAAAATAGTCAAAGTTTATAAATTGTCTTTTCTACTTCTATCCATTCTATAGTGTCTTTACACCTTAAGATAGTCCATAAAAAAGAACCAACAGCTCTCTAATCGAGAATCTGTTGGCTCTTAGATACTTAAAGTTCAGTCATCAGTATTTTTTCTTGGTCTTCATTAAATTGGTTTGTATATAAGTTATAGTAATAACCTTCTAAAGCCAAGAGTTCTTGATGCGTACCATCTTCAATAATTTTACCTTCGCGAATAACTAAGATTCGATCCGCACTTACGATAGTTGAAAGGCGGTGCGCAATAATAAAACTCGTTTTCTCACGAAGAACATTTTCAACAGCATTTTGAATGATTGCTTCAGTTTCAGTATCGATAGAAGATGTGGCTTCATCAAGAATAAAGATGGATGGCTGTGCAATGAGCGCACGCGCAAATGAAATAAGTTGTTTTTGACCAGTCGATAAACGACCACCACCCTCTCCTACATCTGTATTGTAACCATCCTCTAATTCCATAATAAACTCATGTGCATCCACCAGCTTCGCTGCTTCAATGATTTCCTCATCCGTGGCATCTAAGCGACCATAACGAATATTGTCGCTTACAGAGCCTGAGAACAAGTGTGGTGCTTGCAAGACATATCCAAGATTTGAATGGAGCCATCCAATGGAACGTTCACGATAATCAACACCATCAATTAAAAGTTCTCCTGCCTTCGGTTCATAGAATCGACAAATAAGATTCACAATCGTACTCTTACCCGATCCTGTTTCACCTACTAAGGCAATTCGCTTCTTTGGTTCAACCTTAAGATTAAAGTTTGTCAAGATAGGTTCTTCCTTGTTATAGTAAAAATCGACATTTTTAAATTCAATATCACCAGTAATTGGTTCATATGCTGCTTCATTGGGTTCTAAGATCGTACCATACTTCGCAATAACTTCATCTGAATCAACGAGATCCGATTCCATTTCAAGTAAAGAGAGAACACGTTCAGCAGAAGCTTGTGCCATTTGTAGTGATGCCAAGATTCCAGAAATATTTCGTAATGGTTCAAAGAACTGATTTGCATACTGTGTAAACATCAGTAAAGTACCAATTTGAATGACACCTTGCAAGACTTGGTTTCCACCCGCCCAAATAACACCTGCATTACCCAGCGATGATAAGAGAATAACAATCGGTACATACATCGCGTTAAAGATAATAGCACGCATTGATTTCTCTTTCATTTCTTGAGTAAGACTTACAAATTCAGAATAATGAAGTTCTTCCAATGCCATTGTTTTTGTTGTTTTCGCTCCGGATATCCCTTCACTAAATCCACTTGTTATTTTAGAGTTTACAGAACGAACTTTACGATAGTTACGTAAGATTCTTTTTTGAAACCATGCACTCACATAATAAACAAATGGAACGACAACGATGACAACAAGCGCCAGTTTCCAGTTGAGAATAAGCATTACGATAACCAACATGACCATCATAAATGCACCCCATATTAAATCAATGAAACTCCAAGATAAAATTTCAGAAAGCCGAGCAATATCACTCGTTACACGAGCCATGATCCATCCAGTTGGTGTTGTATCATAGTATGAGAACGACAAGTTTTGAAGTTTTTCCATCGCATTTTGTCGTGTTTCATAACTGACATTCATTTCAACCGATCCCGACCGATTAATAAATTGGTAGATAAGATATGCTTGGAGAATAACAAGCAAGGCATATCCAAGTGTAAATAAGACTATCTCTCGTGTAGAACCTTGTCCTGTATAGAAAACATCGATAGCATATCGATTTAGAATGGGTAGCGTTACAGTAATCATCGCCTCACCCATGACAAATAAAAGTGCAGTAAACATTAATTTTTTATTATTTTTTAAAAGTCCGAGAATCTTACGCCATAAATGGGTATCGAGATTCTCATTTTGAAAAGATTCTTCTTCAAAATTAGGATTCATAATCACGATCCTCCTTTGTTACATTTTGAATTTCAGCAATCGTATGATAGAGACCTTCTTGATTCATAAGTTCGGCATGCGTTCCTGTTTGAACAATTTCGCCTTTATTAATAACTAAAATCTTATCAGCATTTTGTGCCGAGTTCACACGGTGCGTAATGATAATTGTTGTGGCATTGCCATTTTCCTTTTGTAATGCTGCGCGAATCTTCGCATCGGTTTCAGAATCCAATGCAGATAAGGAATCGTCAAAGATTACAATTGGTTGTTTGTTGATAACAGTTCGTGCAATCGCAACGCGTTGTTTTTGCCCACCACTTAAAGTTACCCCTTTTTCTCCAACCATCGTTTCATATCCTTGATCAAATGATTCAATCACATCATGGACTGAAGCAATCTGAGCTGCTTGATGAACTTCAAATTCTAATGCTTCAGGTGTTGCAACACGGATGTTTTCATAAATTGATTTTGAGAAAAGATAAGGTTCTTGAAGCACAATACCCACTTTAGAGCGAATGTATCGGGGAGCAATTTCATTAATATTTGTTCCATCGATAATGATATTACCCTTGGTTACATCATAGATTCGTGTTAGTAAGTGAACTAAACTTGATTTACCAGATCCTGTAGGACCCATAATTGCTACTGTCTGTCCCGCATCAATGGTGAATGACACATCATTTAAGACATTAGAATGACCATCATCATACATAAAGGACACATTATCGAACACAATGTTTCCTTTGATTTCTGGTTGAATTCCTTTATCAAGTTCTTCAGGTTCAACATCAAGAATTTCTTCAAGTCGGTCAATAGCAACTGTAACTTTCCCCATATCGGAAATAATACGACCCACATTACGAATTGGCCATAAAACCATACTAATATAAGAAACAAACACGATTGCATTCCCAACGCTCATTGCTCCGCTTCTTACTTCAAAGATACTTGCGATAAGTACTAATAAGATTTGGAGGAAGCAGATTAAATCGGAAACACCCCAATAGACAGCCAACAACTCAATGAGGTGACGTGTTTTATCACGATAATCTCGATTCTTACGTTCAAATTTTTCCAATTCAAAACGTTCACGATTAAATGCTTTAACGACACGAACGGCATCTAATGACTCTTGAAATACATTGGATAGTTCTGCTTCAGCTTCGTCACTCTCTTTAAAGAGAACTTGCATTTTTTTAAAGAAAACGAATGCAAAAACAAAGATGATAGGAAAAGCAATCATTGAAATCCATGCCATTTTTACATTGATTTTAAAGAGAACTGTCACGGAGATGATAACCATCAACACCGCATACATAAGTTCACGAATTTGATTGTTTAAGAAACGATTAATTTGATCAACATCTGATGTACAGCGTTGAATTAAATCTCCAGTTTTAGAGTTCACATGATATGTGTACGGTAATATTTGAAGATGTTGGTACAGATGATTTCTAACATTTTCTGTAAAAGTCTCTGCGAAAGTTCCCATTGACTGTCCTCTTATGAAAAGAGCCAGTCCACTCACCATATTCAAAACAACAACGGCTAACGCAAGAATCCAAAGATTATTTTGTAAGGTTGAAACGCCTCCCAAGGACGTAACAAGAGATTGTTGAAAGGGTTGTGTTATGGGTGTAGTACCGATGACATGATCAACGGTAAACTGTAATAATAAGGGATTGATAAGTACAACCCCAACGTATACGAAAGATACCAAGAGCACAATCAATAAATGATATTGAACGCCTTGGGTATACTTTGAAATAAATTTGATATGTTTCATGGTTTACCTCTTATGAAATTTTAAAACGTTTATTTATAGCTTGTACAAGGTAACCGGTAAGAATTCCTGTTGGAATTCCTAACAATAACATGATAGGCAAGTAACTGATCATGAATGGTGAATTAAAATAAAAGACAATCACAAGGATCTGGCCGACATTATGAAACGTTGCGGACGCAGCAGAAATTCCAACTTCTGACATATTTGTGAATTTTCTAAATAATACGACCATCGTACAGCTTACTAATGACCCAATAAATGCGGGCCAAAAACCTGCTCCTAAAAATGTTCCCCTTACAAGTGAAACTAAAAGTACACGCATAATGTTGACAATATACATTTCACGTACACCTAAAAAATACAGTGCAAAAAGTCCTAATACATTTGCAAGTCCCAGTTTAATTCCAGGAAAAGCAAACGGTAATGATGGCTCAAGCATGTTAACGATCATTGCCATCCCAAGTAGCATCGTTAACAAAGTGAGTCTCTTTGTTTTGTTTTGTGGTTTCATCGTATGAATATATCCTCTTCAGGTGTTGTACTTTGGATTGCTTGAACTTCGATAATGATTTTATTTGGTAAGCAAACGATTGGGACATTCGTTTTATTAACCCAGCCTTGAAGGGAACAATAGTTCAATGGAGAAATTTCGTCAGCGACGCGAATCTGTCCATCTTTTACTTCAATGACTACGTCTCCTTTTTCGCCCTTAACGGTATGAAAGCCATTTGAATTCATGTTAATTCGAAGTACTTCTTTATCTTTATAGGTAACAACTGCTTGGGTTGTATCACTGTTAATGACTTCTGCTAGTTTACCCGTTACAAAGAACAAAGAGATAGCAAGAACAAAGACAATTCCAATGAAAATTTTATCTGAACGATTCATAATTTCTCCTTTCCAGTATGTACATGATTCTATCATAATTGAACCTTTTTGTACCATCAAAAGTTAAATATTTAGAAAGTTTAACGCTTATCGAGAATATATGATCGTTTTTTTGATATAATGTGACAAGGTGATAAATATGAAACTAAATATTATAGTAACAACAGATATACACGGGAATATATTCCCTACTAATTACACAAGTCGTGAGAATATTGAATCTTACGGTTTGAGTCGCATTAGCACTGCCATTAAAGAAGCACGCCTGAAAGGACCTATTCTACTTCTTGATAACGGTGATTCCTTCCAAGGAACTCCGATTCTTACCTATGCACATATGCATCCAAATGAGTATATGAATCCAATGGCACAAGCATTTAATGCTTTAAATTATGATTATATTAATCTTGGAAATCATGACTTCAACTACGGTCCTGATATCCTTAAAAAATACATTCATGAAAACAAAGCAAAACTTCTGACATCAAATGTTCTTCTCAATGGTGAACCTATTGGTCAATCTCAAATCATTGATTATCAAGGAAAAAAGATTGCTCTTATTGGTGTGCTTACACACTACATTCCTAATTGGGAACGTCCATCACATATTGAAAATTTTGAATTTAAAGATGCTTATGAAACGATGAAATCCGAAGTTGAAAGACTTAGAGACCACGTTGATTTCGTAGTTGGAATGTATCACGGAGGTTTAGAACGTGATCCTCAATCTGGAGAACCAACAGAACGTTTAACCGGTGAAAACCAAGGTTACGAAATGACACAAATTAAAGGTCTTGACCTGCTTCTTACGGGTCACCAACACCGAAGCCTCAGTGAGGTTGTTCATGGTGTTCCGATTACACAATGTGCTTTTAAAGGTCAGGAATTCGCAACTGCATCTATTGATTTAGATAGCCGCGAAATTCATACTGAACTTCACCAGACGAGTGACTACGCGATTGATACAGATTTACTTAGACCGTTTGATACATTGCAAGAAACAGTTCAAGAGTGGCTAGATCAGCCAGTAGGATCACTTCAAGATGGTCCCCTTCATATCGAAGATGAATTTGATGCTCGTGTACACAAACATCCGCTTGTATCATTGATAAATCAAGTTCAGTTAGATCGTGCTCAAGCTCAGTTATCCTCTGTTGCTCTATTTAATGGAACAAAAGGGTTTAACCAAACGATTACGATGCGTGACCTTGTGAGTACTTATCTTTATCCAAACACATTAGTTGTAAAGAAAATATCAGGTAAAAACCTAAGAGAAATGCTTGAATTCACAGCGCATTACTTTACGCTCGATAACGATGGAGAAATTATTGCTTCGCCTGAATATGTAAGCCCTAAACCACAACACTATAACTATGATATGGTTGATGGTATCGATTACACCATCGATGTTTCGAAGCCACGCGGCTCACGAATTACATCACTTACCTATCAAGGGCAAGCGGTGAAGGACGAAGATTCATTCAAACTCGTAACTAATAACTACCGCGCTATGGGTGGTGGAAACTACACGATGGTTTCTGAAAGCGAGACTCTTGAAGAAATTCAAGAAGAAATGATTGATACAATCATGGAATACCTCGTTAAATACTCACCTGTAGTTGTGAATCATTCTGATAACATTACCGTTATCAAATAAATATCTACCCGTATAACGGGTAGTTTTAGTATCGCCCTAGAAGGGCTTCCTGCTCACGACCCCTAAAGGGGTTTTTTCATTGAGACTGACAACCGCTATTTCATTGCTTACTATCCCTTAAAGGGATCAATATATTCTCGCTTTGTCATTTCATCTCGTAGCTTATCTTCTGTCTCTTGGCTTCTAATGTAGTTCTCAATTGTTTTCTGATTAAGTCCTACTGTACTCACATAGTATCCCTTTGCCCAGAAGTTTCTATTTCCTTGTTTATATTTGAGATTTGCATGCCTATCAAAAATCATCAATGTACTTTTACCCTTAAGGTATCCCACAAACGCAGATACCGATAATTTCGGTGGTATCTTCACCAACATATGAATATGATCTACACATGCATGGGCCTCAATGATTTCTACATCTTTCATTTCACATAACTTTCTTAGAATTGATCCGATGTCTATTCTAAGTTTCCCATAGATTACTTTGCGTCTATATTTCGGAATAAACACAATGTGATACTTACAATTCCATCGAGTATGTGCTAAACTATTTTCACTTGGTACCAAGTTATTACCTCCTTGTTTATATTTGCGATTGTCAGTCACATTTATAATAACATGGAGGTTTTTTTCTGTTACAACTCTATAAGTTTATGTTCTCACACGCATAGCGTGTGGTTTTCTAAAACGATAATAAATATCTACCCGTATAACGGGTAGTTTTAGTATCGCCCTAGAAGGGCTTCCTGCTCACGACCCCTAAAGGGGTTTTTTCATTGAGACTGACAACCGCTATTTCATTGCTTACTATCCCTTAAAGGGATCAATATATTCTCGCTTTGTCATTTCATCTCGTAGCTTATCTTCTGTCTCTTGGCTTCTAATGTAGTTCTCAATTGTTTTCTGATTAAGTCCTACTGTACTCACATAGTATCCCTTTGCCCAGAAGTTTCTATTTCCTTGTTTATATTTGAGATTTGCATGCCTATCAAAAATCATCAATGTACTTTTACCCTTAAGGTATCCCACAAACGCAGATACCGATAATTTCGGTGGTATCTTCACCAACATATGAATATGATCTACACATGCATGGGCCTCAATGATTTCTACATCTTTCATTTCACATAACTTTCTTAGAATTGATCCGATGTCTATTCTAAGTTTCCCATAGATTACTTTGCGTCTATATTTCGGAATAAACACAATGTGATACTTACAATTCCATCGAGTATGTGCTAAACTATTTTCACTTGGTACCAAGTTATTACCTCCTTGTTTATATTTGCGATTGTCAGTCACATTTATAATAACATGGAGGTTTTTTTCTGTTACAACTCTATAAGTTTATGTTCTCACACGCATAGCGTGTGGTTTTCTAAAACGATAATAAAAAAAAGCCGAGAATATCTCGGCTTTTAATTAGCAAAATTTTAGGTTATTAGATAAAAAGTGAGGTAAATGCACGGAAAACACGTTGTGGAAAGCTTTCGTTTTCATCAACGATAATTACTTTCTTGTTTTCCATTTTTTCGCCATACTTCTCAACTAGTAAGTCTTTTGCTTCTTGTTCGCGAGAATGATTTTGAATATATTTTGCTGTTTGTACGCCGACAAATACAGCCCTGCTGCGACAGCTGTCATTGCAGTAAATTTAATGATAGTACCTTTATTGTTTTTTGCCATTTTACAATACCTCCTGATATTATTCTATCTTTATCGACTCTCAATGTAAAGTCTGCTAATTTATAAAGTGCTAAATAAAAGCATAAATGTTGTGATAAAGCACTCCTATTGATACTTTAAAACATTGTGAAAATTATATGAACATTTTTATACAAAAAGAAGAAGGCTATATTTTGCCTTCTTCAGTACACTTATTTCTGATTGTTCGTGCAGGTACACCTGCAACAATATCGCAATCCGCTACATCTTTTGTCACAACAGAACCAGCGCCAATCACCGCGTGATCACCAATATGGATAGCACCAATAACTTGCGCTCCTGCACCAATATGAACTTTATTGCCTAAAGTCGGATGACGTTTCCCTACCTCGCGAGATTTTCCTCCCAAGGTAACGCCATGGTGAATCAAGCAATCATCACCAATGATTGCTGTTTCGCCAATTACGACACCATTTCCATGATCGATTACAAATCATCTTCCAATTTCTGCTCCTGGATGGATTTCAATTTGCGTTAAGAACCGTCCTATCTGAGAAACAAGACGCGCAAGAAAATAAAGATGGCAACGATACAATGCATGTGCTATTCGATAATAGAACATCGCATGATATCCTGGGTACAGTAAAATAACTTCAAATATACTGCGAACAGCAGGATCATGTTGTTTGTAAGCTTTTGCGGTCTCTAACCATCTCATAGGAATAACCTCATTCTAAAGTGCTTAATTTTTCTGATATTAACTTTAAGACATAGAGTCTGTCTTCTTCATTGTTTTCAAAGTCCAGATTATCAACATTAATTTTTAACATTGGAGACAATTCGTATTGATCAAAATATTCTGAATATTCATGATTCAATTTTTCCCAATACTCACGTTCAACAATTTGTTCATAATCACGACCACGTTTTTGAATACGTTTCATCGCTTCATCAACACTGATTTCTAAGTAAATCATAAGTTTTGGAGTATGAACATGTTCTAACATGTTTTGTAATAATTCTGAGTAAATTTGAAATTCTTCATCCGACATTTCATCGTTGATGTTTAGCATTCTGGCAAAAATTGCATCACCATAAATACTACGATCCATAACGGCTTTTGAAACATCTTTCGCTTGTTTAATATGTTCGAATCGTTTATTCAAGAAGAAAACTTGTAAAGGGAATGAATAACGATTACGATCGTGATAAAACTTATCCAATACTGGATTGTCGACAACAGGCTCCTCAAATTCTTCATATCCTTGTTGACCTAAAATACGCATGAGTGAACTCTTTCCGACACCCACGACTCCTTCAATAACTATCATATCGTAAACCTCTCTCTTAGACACATAATCTAGCATTTTTTTATAATTAAAATCCATGTGGCACCACACCTCTATGTTTGATTGCAACTATAAGTTTAGTATGGCACGTTTAAAAAAGCAAGTCATTGTTTGTATCTTTCGATTATTTCTTGAGCTTCTTGATAAAGCCAATCTTTTAACCAGACGGGTTCTATTATTGTGATATGACGTGCACTTCTCATCACGAAATTTTTAACTGACATTTCATTTGGAAATTCCACTTCTAATTTAAAACGATGATCATCTAACCAGGTGATTGTTTGGTTTTTTCCCCAGATATATTCACTTAAATAATCCTGATCAGTAATGAGTAATTCGGTCATAACAGGTTGGATTTTGTATCCGTAGTCAGAAAGAACTTGTCTTGAAGAGGTGTTTTCATCTTTTAGGAATGTACTTTCTAATATCGTAACATCATTGATTTTGTTTATTTTCAAACTGAGATAGCGTCCTTTTTCATCATACCCAAACACATACCATAATTTATTAACCAAAACGAGTTCATAGGGCTCAAAACGATATGTTTTTGTTTCACGGTGATTCTTATTATATTCAAGAGTAACGCGATGACAAGATTCAATGGCTTGCGTTAGTGTAGTTATGAAGTTTTGATATTTCTCGGGATCAATATTTAGGCGAACGGATTGAAAGGATTCAACCATACTAAGTTCTGGATAATCAAGCTGTCGTGAAAGTTTTGAAACTGCACGCACAAAATCTCGACTTTGGGTCGAGTTTTGATGCATGACAAGTGCCAATGCTTGCTTCAATATTTTACGTTCTTCAATGTTAAATTCAATAGGATGAATTTGAGTTTGATATTTTAATGTATACCCTCCATTAGGGCCCATTTTAGTATCAATATGATATCCTACAGACTCCAAATCATCTTTTAACCTCTGAACTGCTCGAGTCGATATTTCGAGCGTATCCGCAAGTTCATCTAGGGAGACTACCGATCGTGCGGACAAGATGTCCAACATTTGTAAAGCATTGGTCAAACGACTCATAGTAATGGTGTTCCTTTCACAATATAGCAACGTGTTAATAAATCATCAAATTCTGAAGCCTCTCGAGCAATTTTGGATAAGCCACCTAGCGACAATTCTGGTATAACAGATGCAACTTCTACCACACATTGACGTGATAAGAGCTCACCACGGTGAACCATTCCCGTAAATTCAATTCCTGTATATTCTTGATTATAGATAATTTCAAAATTGAGCTTTAAATCACGACTCACCGTTAACAAGTTAGGTTCACGACTTCCAAAATAGTCATAAAGCGTTTCAGCTCCATCAACAATAAGCTCGCATGCATTTAAACGTGATGTTGTGACTGTATAGTCAAGTGCATAGGTTTGATTATAGCGAAGTTCATTGTAGAAATCTTGAGCATCATGTGCATCTTCAAAACGAAGCGTAACTTGCACTGTATCAGAGAACGATAATCCAAAACGTTCTGTAAAACGATGAGACTGATTATTAATAAATGATGTCACATCATTTCCTTTCAAATTCATTGCGAAATCTTTAACACTGTATCCTTTATTCATCTTGATCACCTCTTGAACCTAGTATAGCATCTATATCGGACAGTTAGCGTCGTATACTATGAATTGAGGAATTATTTTCGATTTGCCACAACAAATTCATAAACATAATATAAAGCAATAATCAACATCATATACGAGCTTACAAATTCTACAGCAAAAGGAACGGTCATATCCGATAATTTTGCAAGTATTGTCATGGGTTTGAAAATATCCCAAGAGTAAAGGCGTAAAAAGCGTCCAAGATAAATACCCAGAGCGTTCAAGAACGAAACTAAAATAACCGCGAGCGTATATTTTGGTGTTCCAACTTCAAAATAATGTCTAATTACGCGGCGCATTGCAACTAAGCCAAACAGTACTCCTAAGAATACTGAAAATACAATTTGAATAATTCCCAGCCATGCCATGATATTGGAGTTATATGGGAGCTGATAATTATTGGCAGTTGGAATGTAAAAATTAAACATATTAACATGAATTAGATCCGTGAACATATAAAAGGCGTTGGGAAGCATTATTATCCAAAGAACAACCCAAATAGGTTTCCACTTGATTGATTCTTTGGCAACAAGACTCGCGAATAACAATGGAATTGCACTCAAAAAAAGATTCCACAACATCGCAGTGTGAATATTATATTCAAAAGGATTTACGATAATTGTTACTACAACATAATATAAAATAATGGGTACCAAGTATCGATATTTTTTTTGCTTTGAATTCATAATCACTAACTCCTTACTTCTGTATAATTCTACCATGCTTCACAACGAATATTCCAATTTCTGTAAAGTTCACACAACTTATTGAACCAGCAAAAGGAGTCACTTATGACTCCTTTTTATCAGGATTGAAAAATTCAAAAATCTGAGCATCATAGAATGTTCTTTCTTCACCTTCATGAATCGTCCACCCCACTAGTTTTTTTGAAAATGTTTTATAATACCATGTTCCAAATTTAGTTATGCCCATGTGCTTGGAAAGTGCACAAAAATGAGGACTTGTACCAAGATTAGTAAGCATGGTTGGCATAAATATTTTAAGTGGTAGTGATTTATATTCTTTATAACTTAAGAAGAGTTGTCCTCTAATTATTTCAGGATGATTCTTTTTAAACCATTTTACAATTCGCGGGTCAAAGGATTCGACACAATAATCACCCGTATAGTTTTGAAGAAGTTCCCAACTCTTTTTACAAAGGGATTCATTGTGTGAACCTAACGACTTCAATTCCACAATAAGAGGGACCTGTCCCTTTACAAGATTCAATACCTGTTCAAACCGAGGTATCGCTTCACCGTATATACGAAGTGCATCAATCTCGTCTGAATTAAGCTCAATAAACTGATGTTCATTCCCGGTCATTCGTTTGAGATTATCATCATGAAAGACATAAACTACACCATCTTTACTGAGTTGTAAATCGAGCTCAATACCAAAGCCATGTTCAATTGAATTTTGAAATGCGCTCAACGAATTCTCTGGAATACTCTGATCTTTCGTGTAATAACCTCGATGCGTAAAATATCCTTTTATTTCCATCTTAAGCCTCGTCAATATGATACGAAGACAACTTAGCATCTCCATGTTTTACACGTGTCATAGTAAATAAAGATGCGAGAACAAAGAAAGACGCATATGGGAACAAGACGTGGTAGCCAATAACATCAAATAGGAACCCCGATAAAATAGGTGTGATAATTTGAGCAGACATCGAGAACGTATAATAAAGTCCAGTATACTTACCAACATCTCCTCCCGTAGTCATTTCCAATACCATTGGTAATGAGTTTACGTTGATTGCAGCCCACCCAAAGCCCGCTAGAGCAAAGTTAACGTACATTAGAGGCGAGAACCCATCGCGATAGAAAAACGCCGTAGCAAACGCTGTGAGGAGTGATAAGATCCCAAGTTGAATTGTTTTCTTTCGTCCCATTTTTGTTCCCAAGATGCCAATCGGAATAAAACATACAATTGCTGAAATGTTTGCGACAAGTAAGATATTAGATGCTTGGCTTTCAAGCAAATGAAGCTCATTAACAGCATAACGCGAGAATGCGGAAATAACCGCATTATATCCCATAAACCAAAGACTGATTGAAATTAAGATATAGGTCAAACTCGACTTAACATCTGCTTTCATCTCTCCAGACTCTGTCACAAGTTCTTCTTCAGCATGGACGTGTTCACTGATTGATTCCATTTCTTTACGCCAACGATTCTCTCTTACAAATAAAATCATGATAAAAATCGACACTGCCATAAATAAAGCAATACCTATGAAAATAGGATATTGGTTACCAGAAAATTTTTGTGGAGACAAGAAATTTAGCATGAGCAAGGCAATCATTCCCCCAACCGCACCCATAAGGTTAATAATTGCATTTCCTTTAGATCGCATTGGTTTTGGGGTAACATCAGGCATTAACGCAACAGCAGGACTTCTGTATGTTGACATTGCTATAAGAACTACTAAAAGACCAATCACAAATAACCATAATATTTTCTCATTAGCTGCGAATGGAATTATAATTAAACTGATTACTGCCACAAAAGTTCCGATTACGATAAAGGGCATTCGCTTCCCATATTTCGTATCCACTTTATCCGAGAGTGCCCCAAAGAACGGAAGCATGAATAAAGCAAGAATATTGTCCAAAGACATAACGAATCCAGCAATAGTGTCAGAAACACCAAAGGTATTCGTTAAAATTAACGGAATAAGAAAATCATAAAGTTGCCAAAAAGCAGAGATACTCATGAACGCAAGTCCTATTAAGACCGTTCGTTTTGTATTTAATTTCATAAAATCTCCTCCATCATCTTATCTCCATTGTACGCTATTAACATGTGAAAGATGTGAAATTAATAATTTCTTTACATTTTTTTACAATCCCCTCAAAAACAAAAAAGTAGTGATAAGAAATCACTACTTCGCTTGTAATACCCATTCTAACGATGCTTCATACGGAGTATTAGCGTAAATTCGATTATAATTCTCAATGTATAGTTGAATTCCCTCATTCGATTCCCAGATAACTTCAGTATTACTGGAATAATCAAGTCCCGTCGTTTCATAGACCGTTACAAGTTCTTCACCAATAGCATTCTTGTTAACGTGTAATGCTTTATCAAGACGTGATTCAGGACGGCCACTAATTTGCAGTGGTTTTATGATACGAACACTTAATTTCCAACCTGTTTTATTTAATCTGTTGTCCTCAATCGCAATCTTCATCTGTGAATCACGATCATAATAATTAGGTCCCGAATGCAATTCAATTTCTGGAAATGATATTTGCGTTGGAATCTCAAGAATACTTAGATCACCATCCACATGATATTGAACATCTGAATTACGATATAAATTATCGCCAAACGAATCCACTCGATATTTGTCATTACTTACACCATGTGGCAACTGTGTATCAACATTACCATTTTCATCAGCATAGGTATCAAAAGTAGGTTTTGATGCAAGTTGCACCCATGAACCAGGATTAGTTTTTAATTTCAACTTGTTGAGACTTTCTGTGTTCTTAGGAACATCCAACATCATATTTCCCATTGAAATAACCTCTTGGTTATTAAATGTTAGATTATCATTGATACTAATTGTATCTGTAGACGGTGTGGATGTTTTGTCAAATGTTGGATCGCCTTTTGCACTGATACTACCACTTACATTAAAATTACGATAATCATTCATTACGAAGCGATGTGCGCCTCCCAGAGTAGCATCAGGATATGTTGTGAAGGTTGGTTTGGAATCCCAAGTATTAATTTGTTGGGTATCAATATCAAATTTCGTTCCAGATGATCCAAAATTAGTACTTCCAGAATAATTGATAATATTCAAATATGCAGGAACGGAACCTGTACTTACAAACTTAACACTCGGCGTATTAAATACATTTGTATATCCCGAATCAGCAGTATCAATCGTTATACGAGAATCAATAAATTCAAATTTACCATATCCATCTGTATAAAACACATTAGTACGTGGCTTGCTTTCTTGTTCCGGATTACCAATTACAAATTTTGCCGTACTATTTTCAAAGATATTGTCACGATAAATTGTAATTCCTCGACTTGCTGTACCCCCTTCAAGAACATTGATATCAACATTTGCATTATCTCTATTGATAAAATAAAAGGAATATAGAACATAGTTAGAGATTTGATTTGCCCGGATTTTAATATTGCCGCCTTCATTGATAAATGAATCCTTATTAGATATTTCAACTCGAATTCCATACGAACCAACTGTATCTGCACTTAAATCTACATTACCATAGTTATAGAAGTAATGACGAGAATAGATTAAATCACGTCCCACTGCACCGCCATTAACTTTAATACTACCTTTATTAATTATGGTGTTACTGTTGTTAATAAAAGAGTTACCCAATTTTGTAGTCTTCAAATCAATTTCTTTTAAATTGGTAAGATTTGTTGAATTGATAACGTCTGATGATGATCCAGTAACTTCTTGAACATTAACCTGAAGTACTCCATCATTTATAAATTCCGTAACATTAACAACATGTCCAGTCGTAATCTCTGATTTAATATCAATTAATCCAGTATTCGTTAATGATGTTTTCGAATAGAGAACATTTCCCGACACCTTGTTACTAAGTAGTTTTACATCTCCTGAGTTTTCGAAAATTGATGTTGTGAAACTATCTGAAGTAATTTCATTAATATTGGCATCTATTATTCCTTTATTTTCCATGCGTTGAGATGAGTTAACAACACTACTGCTTTTTTCACTCAAAACTGTAATTGTCCCTGAATTTTTAAAGGTCGTAGTAGATAATACATTTGAGGTAATAGTTCCTACATCTATCTTGAGTTTTCCAGTATTATCAAAGGCACTTGAACTAATGATATTACCAGTTAATTTATCTGCATTGAAGTTAATGTTCCCATAGTTATCAAAAGAACCAGTAGTTACAATTCCGCCTACAGTTTTTTCTCCCGATACAGCTATACCATTTATATTAACTACAGTTTTATCCGTAATAAGAACGTTTGCTTTCGAGCTACTTAAAATTGGATTGGCAGAATAAATATTTTGTTCCTTCTCGCCAGCAATAATAAAGAGTTCAGTTGCGGCAAAAACAGGTTCCTTCATATCCGGGCTTGTTGTAATAGTATTTGTTTCAGTTAAATATACTTCTCGTGCACTTGCTACTTGTTCTGTGGATACTAACCTAGCAGTAGTAACATTTACGTTAGAATCTCTGAAAACCACAGCACCTTTAGGAAGTGCTGCAACCTTTGGTCCAGTATAATCAACAAAGCTCAATTCAAAAGTCACATTAGCATATTTGGAAGTGAAAAAACCACTCTTGTTTTGACCTACAATATTTACGTTTCTAATAAAATTTGTGGATTGATCGCCACTAGCTGTATAACGAATTGTATCGGACTCCGTAGTTCCACCATATTCGTAAAATGTATGTATGACTTGTGTATTTGGATTTTTTCCATCAAGTGAAAAGGAATAGCCGTTAGGTATCGTGATTCCACCTTTGGTACCAACAATATCTGACCCTAAGTAAAAAATAGTTTTCTTCTGTCCGTTAACCATACCACCAGCTTCAATGGCACTTTTTAATTGTGCGAAAGAAGTAACAATCATAGCATTCGAAGAAATAGCTTTCGCCGCAAAATTTTGCGGTCTTTGTGGTGATTGTTCTGTCATAGTTCTATTTATCAACTCTGAATTATTATCACTCAAAGATTGTACTGATTGGTTCACATCAATACTCTTCAGTTTTTCCTCGATTTCTGGATCCAGTTTTTTTTCTACTGCTTCATCCACCGGTTCCGGATTTTCACTCTCGCTATTAACATTTTCATGTTCATCCGTTTTCGATTCTTTGTCAGTTGCCTTATCATTCATATCGAGCTGAGTCTCTGCCGCACCACTTTCGGATTCGTTTCCAAGTTTGATTTCAGTAGTTTTAGTATCAGCATAGATTGGCATAGCATTAGAAGGATGCTCGCGTAACACAGAAAAACCACTAACAACCAATGCGATTGTTAATGCAATTAAGATATGTCTTGTTTTTCTGATTGTACGCTTCATAATTCCCCTATTTTTGATTTTTCATCTTTTTCATTTTGTAATATAAGTATAAAACAATGAGTATTAATAATATTACGACTGAGAATAAAATAATTATCATAGTGTTGTTTTCAGTTGGTGTTTGAGCATTTTCATTAAGTGTCTTAGCCTGAGGCGCTTCAACAGTATGTTTTTCTTGCCATTCCCATTCATCATCACCACTTGTGATTTTTAATTTAATATCATATGTTCCCGGTTCAAGTTTTTTTCCTTCTAAATCATATGCAATTGAAAACTGCGTATTCGGAAGTATACCGCCGGTTGTCTTATGTATTTTCGCAACTATATCACTTTTGTTTTCGTGTGTTACAGTTCCATCAATTGTAAGATCATTCATTACCACAGGTCGATCATTTTGAATTACTGAAATAAATTTAGGTACCAATTGTATCATCTCTGTATCAGATTTAATATAATTTAGATTTTTATCTACAGTATTTTCATTCATTCGAACTTGTAATGCAAGAAGATATGTCGTTCTACTTACAATTTCAAATTCTTGTTTGTCATCTTTTTTTGTATCGTTATCTATCGTATCTGCAGTAACAGTAATCCCACCCACTGATACACCATCAAATGTTTCTTGCGGAGCTTTAACGGTGACGGTAACTGTTTTTTTATCATGTGGTTGAATTGTTAGTTCTTTATCTGAAATTTGAGCCATTTCAGTCATCGGCGATTTCATCGACACATCTGGTTTTTCAACATTGAGGTATGACTTCTCTGCATTTAGAGATGTCGTTCCATTCTGAAATTCCAGCGACGCGAGCATCGGTTTATCCCCTTGATTCACAACATCAAACGTTAATGTTTGTTCCATATTTGGGGTCATCATTAGATCAAAGTAACCTACATTTTGATCATATTGATTTTCTGGTAGATGTGGTTCAATGTAAAACGCACCATAGGCATCTGCATGCACAGACGACAATGGTGCGATAAACATTGTTATAAACATCGCACCAAGCGTAAACATTAAAGCAAATGTTGTTTTAACTCTGTTATGTTTATAAGCTTTCATTAATTTTTTATGGTTGTTGACCTAAAGTCCAATTAATCTCTGCTTGATAAGCTTTAGCACGAGCGTCTTTCGTGTTTACTTCTAGTTTTACTTTACTGTTTGTTTTACCTGAATCATCTTTTAACCATTTCATGATCCATGTTCCCATACCTTGGTTTTTAGCTGCATCCATTACTGTTACAGTATCAGTACCGCCACCAACTAAAGTGATTTTTGATGTACCTGTAGGAGCTGCAGTAATTTCTGGATCTGAAGATTGAACTTGTCCATTTTCAAGATAAATCTTTGTACCTTTCAATGTATGTTCGTCTGCGGTTCCTTTACCAGTTACAAAGTCTCCCATTTTTGCTGATAATGTCCAGCCTTTACCAGTAGCACTACGGTCAGATACTTGAACGTAAGGTTTTACTGAAGTAGCATCAACTACTTTAGTTGTACCATCAATTTCGACTTCTCCAAATGCTAGATGTGGTACGTAGTCAATAGTGATAGGTCCTTTTGATCCTGTTTCGTGTCCATCTCCTGGGTCTACTGGATCTAGCGGTTTCGTAGGATCTGTTGGGTCAACAGGTTTCACCGGATCTGTTACATCAGGTGCTTTAAACGAAACTGTAGCGTTTGAGTTTGCACTATCTTCTTTCTCTCCAGCCATAATTGGCGCAACAGCAAAGCCGGAAATAATGAGGCTAAAAGCTGCAATCTTTAATATATTTTTTTTCATGTCTCCACTCTTTCTTTTCTTGACACATGCATAATATCATTTGGTATTTTTACAAATGTGTAAGAATTGTGTATGAAATGTGTAAGTTAAAGAAATAATCATTATTTAAATAAATAACACTCTAAACCCCATTTAAGAATGCGCTTTCTTCATATTCAAACCATCGTTTGTGAAGTACGTAACAAACTTAATAATCAATACACAACTTACAATTATATATAATAAAAGACAGATAATTGTACTTATCTGTCTTAAATGTATAAATAATGTTATGAAACTATTGTTTCCAAGTTGCTTCAAATTCAGCTTTTGAACCTTCAAGAACTTTTTTCACATCAGCGTTTTTATCTGAAAGAATTTTTTCCATGATATTACGTGATGATTGGTATGCAGGATCTGAGTTTTCAACTACTGGTAAAGCAAAGAGATTATCTAATGTGTTACCAATGATTGCTGGAATCTTAGAATCTGTAGTGTTCTTGTATTTGTCATCATTGAATACTGATGTACGTGCAGGCATGTAACCTGTGTCTAAAGCAAATTTCATTTGTGATTCTTTAGATACTAAGAATTTCATGTATTGGAATGCTGCAGAACGTTGTTCTGGTGTAGCTTCCGCAAACATGTATAAGTCAGTACCTTGTTGTAAGTTTTTCACACTTGGACGTGGAGCAACACCGTATTCGATATTTTTTCCTTCGATAGCTTTTTTAACGTGTGATTCCCCTGCCATTGAACCAATGTTCATAGCAATTTTACCATTTCCAAATACAGCTGAAAGATATTCACCTTTATTTGCAATTTGGAAGTAACCTTCTTTAATACCATCATGGTAGTATTGAGCTACTTTTTCACTTTGTGGGCTTGTAATATCTACATCTTTGTTGAATTCAACACCTTCGTTTTTCATACCAATAACGTAGTAGTTATTTAATGAATCGAAACCAGCTCCAACAACTTCACCATTTGATTTTTCATAAATTGTTTTTGATGCTGCTGCAAGTTCTTCCATTGTTTTTGGAACTTCAACACCGTATTCTTTTAGCATACCTTCGTTGTAGTATAGAACTTCAGTTGATTTGTTGAAAGGCATTCCATATTGTTTATCATGAATTTTAGCACCATCTAAGAATACTTTTACAATATCATCTTTGTCAGCGATACCAATCGTCTTGTGATCCATGTATGGTTGTAAGTCAACAAGCATGTTTTCTTCTGAAATACTCCAGAACCAGTTTGGATAACCTTGAGTCATTGTAGGTAAGTCTTTTGGTGATGTAACTGTTGCATTAATTTTTGCTTGTAAATCAGGATATTTTGTTTGATTTTGTAATACAACTTTAATATTCTTATTTTCAGCCATAAATTGCTCAGTTAACTCTGTTAATGATTTTTCTTGTCCACCATTCATTGCGTGCCAGAATGTGATTTCTGTTCCTTCTGGTACTTTATCAATGATTGTATCGTCAGATGATCCTGATCCTTTATTAGAACATCCAACTAACATAAATACTGCTAGTAAAGCTACTAAATACTTTTTCATTTTATGTATTCTCCTCTAGATAACTTGTCCTCTTTCAGGTAATAGTCGTTCACCGTGTTCATTCTCTAAAAGATCGGGTCTTAATGAATGAATCGGAACGAGCAGTTTCGGTTGAATTAAGTTCACAATCTTATTTAAATCTTCTGGGAATGCATGACCTGAACATGCAATTCTTACGAATTCAACATTGTGACTCTTCAACAATTCAATAAATGGTAAATATGCTGGATCGAACTCTCCAAGCGGTGTTGCGTCGCTATGGATGTAGATACCACCTCCTTTAAGATTTTCAAAATTAGATACAGCCTGCCATAAATAACGACCTTCGTCTGCGATTAAATCTTGATAATTAACTTCGAGTTTTGGATCGAGTTTATCTGATTTAAAATCGTGAATATAATATTTACAATTCATATCTAAACATTCTTTAAGTATATACGCAAACGATGCTTCAAGGACCACTTCTCGTGGACTTGATTTCACGATTTCCGCAATACGCTTAACATTACCAGGATAGCAATTAAATGTTATTTGCTTATCTGGGTTTGTATCAACAATATCTAAAATTCGGTTTAATAAATCTTGTTCGCTATTTATACGATTTAAATTACGAGATGGATCCTCTGGAAAACTGATTGATACACCTTCGATAATTAATACATCTGTATCACGCGCTTGTTCGCAGAAGTTTAATGAATCTTCTACATCAAATCCGTGAAGTCTTAAATCACCTGTATAAGCAATTTTTAGGTCTGGAGTTTGAATCAGTAGTCCGCATGCGCCATATGCATCATGATCAACACGACTTAATTCTACTTTAATATCTCCAACCTGAATAACTTCATGGTTCTCACATCCAATGATATCACGAGTATACGTATCCTTCAAATGTGCATTTGGTAAGAGGAAGTCATTTTTCGCATTGAGACTTTCTACTAACACCTTTGTTTCTTTAAGGGCATAGAGTGGAATGGATTGATCCAAGTAGTTCAACATTCTTGTATGATCCAAATGACAATGACTCACAAACACAGCAGTGTGGTTATAAGTTCCGGTTGATTCATTTGGGTAAACATAACCAAAGTTCTGATCATACATACCCTCAAGATGAGGTACGAGACGATATTCAAGAAGTTCTTCTAATGATTCGTTTTTTAAATTAAGCTCTGGTTTAAATTCAGTACCAAAGTCAAAGAAGATATGTGCATCTTCATAAGCAACTTCGATAACTGTACCCCCAATAGTCATCATACCACTGTGGAATGTTATCTTAGTTTTTTTATCCTTTAATACCATTTTTTGATACTCCTCGAATAATTTCTTTTCTAAATACAAAATAGACGATCAGAATTGGAATAATGGTAAGTGTAGCAGCTGCCATTTGCAAGTGAACATCACTACCACTTTCTGAAGTAAAGGCTGCAAGACCGTTATTTAATAGTCGATATTTACTATCGTTAGTAACGAGCAATGGCCATAGGAATGAGTTCCAACCTGAAATAAAGCTTAGAATTCCTACAGTAACAAGTGCAGGTTTTGCAAGTGGAATCATAATTTTACGAATAAACTCAAGATCAGTACAACCATCAATTTTTGCTGCTTTATAATACGAACTTGGAATACTCTTTAAGTAACCTTGTAAGTAATAAATGTAGAAAACACTTGCAAGTGATGGAATAATCAAAGCGTAATACGTATTAAGAAGTCCCATTCTCGCGATGGTTTGATAGTTTGTAAAGACTATGGATTCGTAAGGAATCATCAATAGTGAAATCATAATTGTCAGTACAAGACCTTTTTGCTTAAACTCAAGTTTTACAAGAGCGAATGCAGCAAGTACTGATGTAATCAAGATTCCTGCCGTTGTAATCAATGAAACAAATACTGTGTTAAAGAAGTAACGAACAAATGGAGCCTTCTCAAACACTTCAGCATAGTTCGAGAAATTCAGAACTTGAGGCCAAAATGTTGGCGGAATACTTGTTGCTTCTTGATATGTCATGAGTCCCGCTAATACCATGTAGATAAAAGGGAATACTGTCATAATAGCCAGTAAAGAAATAAAGATTATTGAAATAATATTAATAAAACGTTTCATGTTAATTCTCAACTTTCTTTATCAATTTATTTTGAATGAATGTAAAGATAAGAATCACTACGAAGAGGATTACTGTTGCAGCCATCGCGATACCAGGACGTCCAGCAACATGGAACTTATCATAAATATAGAATACTGCGGTTGAAGCACTATTCGCTACACCTGCAGTTCCTCCAAATAAAGCATAAACTTGCGAGTATACTTTAAAGGCACCAATAAAGTTTACAGTTAATAAGAACGTAACTGTTGGGATGAGTTGTGGCATGGTAATCTTTTTAAATTGTTCCCATTTTGTAGCGCCAAACATATCCGCAACTTTATAGTATTCAGGATTAATATTTCTTAATCCTGCTAACAGAATAATGATGTTGAAGGCAAGTCCTGACCAAACACCAAAGATAATTAGTGTTGTTACACTTGTTGAAGTGCTATTAAGCCAGTTAACACCTGGTATTCCAAAAAAAGATAACAAGTGGTTAATAATACCATAATCACCATTAAACAAATATCTAAACACAATCCCAATTGCTAATGTACTTGTAACATAAGGAATAAAGAATGTTGTTTCGAAGAAATTTTTATGTTTAATTTTTTCAAAAATAAGCCATGAAATGACTAACGATATAATCAATGCAATAGGAACAACAATAAAGGCATAAATTGAAGTATTCTTCATTGCTGTGTGAAATACAGGATCGGTTAATACAGTTTTATAGTTATCTAATCCAGTAAATGACAGTCTTAGTAAACTACCTTTTTGAAAAGACAACCAAAAAGAGCGGAACAACGGATAGATTGTAAACATAGTTACAATAATCATTGCTGGCATTAAATAAAGCCATGCTTTAGGTTGATTTTCAGCACTGTACTTGTGGAAGCGTTTCATTAGTAAACCCTCTCGCCATTTTCATCAAAGATAAACATACGGGAGTAGTTAAAACTACATGAAATTGTATCTCCTTCATCGATTTGTTCTT
Source organism: Erysipelothrix inopinata (assembly GCF_014396165.1). Taxonomy (GTDB): domain Bacteria; phylum Bacillota_I; class Bacilli_A; order Erysipelotrichales; family Erysipelotrichaceae; genus Erysipelothrix; species Erysipelothrix inopinata. The sequence continues at coordinate 1,377,386 of NZ_CP060715.1, read as the reverse complement.
CAATAGGAACAATTGATTTTGCATGAAGTTCATTTAAACTAAAGTTTAAAATACGTTCACGGCCAATTAGTTCAACTGTTTCTGTATTGACAGAGAACAATGGGCTTTCACTATTAATTAGAACATCCTCAGGACGAATCCCAATTTGGTAATGACCATCTGGCATTTCACCTTTAAAACGATCTGCTACTAGATTTGTTCTATCAAATTCGAATGAATCCGCAACAATTTTTCCATTCTTCACTTCAACTGGAATAATATTAATAACTGGGTTACCAATAAACTTAGCTACGAATAAATTTTTAGGTTCTAAATATAAATTTTGTGGTATATCATGTTGTTGAATTACACCTTGATCCATAAGAACAATTTTATCACTAATGGATAATGCTTCTTCTTGGTCATGGGTAACAAAGATAGTTGTAATTCCAACTTCTTTTACGAGACGACGAATTTCTTCACGAATTTTCAAACGAAGACGTGCGTCAAGATTACTGAGTGGTTCATCCAGTAATAAGACATTTGGATTTTGTACTAAAGCACGTGTAATCGCAACACGTTGTTGTTGTCCTCCAGACATCGTACCTGGTTTTTTATTTTCAAGTTCTTCAATACTTGTAAGAGCCATAAACTTACGGGCAATGACTTCTGCTTCCTCTTTAGGTATTTTCTTGCTACCAACTCTTAATGGGAACATAACGTTCTCTAATACTGTCATATGTGGATACAATGCATAGTTTTGGAATACAAAACCAATATCACGGTCTTTAGGGTGTTTATCGACAACAGTTTCCCCATTAAACAATATATCTCCATCGGTTGGATCTAATAATCCAGCAATCAGGTTCAGAATAGTAGTTTTACCACATCCTGAAGGTCCAAGAAGACATACTAAGTCTCCTTTTTCAATTTCAAAGTTTACACTCTTGAGCGCTTCAAAGCCATTATCAAATACTTTCCTCAAGTTTTTGACTTCTATCATTAAATTTCCTCCTACATTTGAAACTCAATGTTGCCATTAATATTTCAATTATAAACTTTCACTACTCCATTATTATACCAAGATTATACGTATCATGCATTAAACAATCGCAACAATTTAATATAAACATGTGAATCAGCTATCAATTCATACATTACAGTTCTCTAATTGATAGAAAACAGGTTTTATCTTATAAATTTACAAGAAGACATAAAAAAAGACATCCATAAGGATGTCTAATTACCTGGCAATGAGCTATCTTCACTAGCGCTGGGCTAGATATTGTCGCCGCTAAAGTGCTTAACTTCTGTGTTCGAGATGGGAACAGGTGTGACCACTTCGCTAGAATCACCAGATCCTGGCATTGCTGAGAGATAATCTCTCAAAACTGAATAACAGAAATTTCGATATCTTTTCGAATGTTGTCTTTGTGTGATTAAAACCTCGACCTATTAGTATCAGTCAGCTACACATATCACTATGCTTCCACCTCTGACCTATCAACCTGATCGTCTCTCAGGGGTCTTACTACTTACGTATGGGAAATCTCATCTTGGAGTTGGCTTCGTGCTTAGATGCTTTCAGCGCTTATCCAGTCCATACTTAGCTACCCAGCGATGCTCTTGGCAGAACAACTGGTACACCAGCGGTATGTCCATCCCGGTCCTCTCGTACTAGGGACAGCGCTCCTCAAATTTCCTACGCCCACAACAGATAGGGACCGAACTGTCTCACGACGTTCTGAACCCAGCTCGCGTACCGCTTTAATGGGCGGACAGCCCAACCCTTGGAACCTAATTCAGCTCCAGGATGCGATGAGCCGACATCGAGGTGCCAAACCTCGCCGTCGATGTGAACTCTTGGGCGAGATCAGCCTGTTATCCCCAGGGTAGCTTTTATCCGTTAAGCGACGGCCCTTCCACGCGGAACCGCCGGATCACTAAGCCCGACTTTCGTCCCTGCTCGACTTGTAGGTCTCGCAGTCAAGCACCCTTCTGCCTTTACGCTCGTCGATTGATTTCCAACCAATCTGAGGGTACCTTTGGGCGCCTCCGTTACTCTTTAGGAGGCGACCGCCCCAGTCAAACTGCCCACCTGACACTCTCCCGGATCCGGATCACGGACCGCGGTTAGAATTTCAATCATACAAGAGTGGTATCCCAATGGCGACTCCACATACACTAGCGTGCATGCTTCATTGTCTCCCACCTATCCTGTACATGTAGGATCAAAATTCAATATCAAGCTACAGTAAAGCTCCATGGGGTCTTTCCGTCTAGTTGCGGGTAACCGGCATCTTTACCGGTACTAAGATTTCACCGAGTCTGCTGCCGAGACAGCGCCCAAATCGTTACGCCTTTCGTGCGGGTCGGAACTTACCCGACAAGGAATTTCGCTACCTTAGGACCGTTATAGTTACGGCCGCCGTTCACTGGGGCTTCAGTTCAATGCTTCGATCGAAATCTAACACATCCCCTTAACCTTCCAGCACCGGGCAGGCGTCACCCCCTATACTTCGTCTTGCGACTTCGCAGAGAGCTATGTTTTAGTTAAACAGTCGCTTGGGCCTCTTCACTGCGGCTCCCTTTTACAAGAGCACCCCTTCTCCCGAAGTTACGGGGTCATTTTGCCGAGTTCCTTGGCAACAGTTCTCTCGCTCACCTCAGGATTCTCTCCTTGCCTACCTGTGTCGGTTTTGGTACGGGCCAATATATGATTAACGCTAGAAACTTTTCTTGAGAGCTGGCATCGGTTCCTTCGCTACTTCCTCACGGGTTCGCTCCTCATTACGCCTTTGCATTGTAAGACGGATTTGCCTATCTTACTGCTCCTTCGCTTAAACCAGCACTTCCAGTCGCTGGCAAAACTTAGCCTTCTCTGTCATTCCTTCACTCATATATCGGGTACAGGAATATCAACCTGTTGTCCATCGACTACGCTTTTCAGCCTCATCTTAGGTCCCGACTTACCCAGGGAGGACGAGCCTTCCCCTGGAACCCTTAGGCAATCGGTGTGTCAGATTCTCACTGACATTTCGCTACTCACACCGGCATTCTCACTTCTATACGCTCCAACGCTCCTTACGGTACATCTTCAACGCTGTATAGAACGCTCCCCTACCACTTGCATTTAATGCAAATCCGCAGTTTCGGTATCATACTTAGCCCCGGTAAATTTTCGGCGCAGGGTCACTCGACTAGTGAGCTGTTACGCACTCTTTAAAGGATGGCTGCTTCTGAGCCAACCTCCTAGTTGTCTGTGCATCCCCACATCCTTTTCCACTTAGTATGAATTTTGGGACCTTAACTGGCGATCTGGGCTGTTTCCCTTTCGACTATGGACCTTATCACCCACAGTCTGACTGCCAACTACCATCCACTGGCATTCGGAGTTTGATTATATTCAGTACCCCGAGATGGGGCCATCATACATTCAGTGCTCTACCTCCAGTGGCCTTCCATTGACGCTAGCCCTAAAGCTATTTCGGGGAGAACCAGCTATATCAAAGTTCGATTGGAATTTCTCCGCTAGCCACAACTCATCCGCTGGCTTTTCAACGACAGTCGGTTCGGTCCTCCATTTGGTTTCACCCAAACTTCAACCTGGTCATGGCTAGATCACTTTGTTTCGGGTCTACCACAATGTACTATTTCGCCCTATTCAGACTCGCTTTCGCTACGGCTCCGTCTTTTCCAACTTAACCTCGCACATTATGAGTAACTCGCCGGTTCATTCTACAAAAGGCACGCCATCACCCATTAACGGGCTCTGACTTCTTGTAAGCATACGGTTTCAGGTTCTATTTCACTCCGCTCCCGCGGTTCTTTTCACCTTTCCCTCACGGTACTGGTTCACTATCGGTCACTAAGGAGTATTTAGCCTTACCGGGTGGTCCCGGCTGGTTCCGACAAGGTTTCTCGTGCCTCGCCGTACTCAGGATACCACTAGAGTAATCGCCGCTTTCGTCTACAGGGTTTGCACCTTCTTTGACTGGCCTTTCAATGCCATTCGACTAACTTTGATTAATCCCACGTTGTGGTCCTACAACCCCATCACGAAGATGGTTTGGGCTCTTCCCGTTTCGCTCGCCACTACTCAGGGAATCACATTTTGTTTTCTTTTCCTCTTGTTACTAAGATGTTTCAATTCACAAGGTTGCCTCATCATAAGCTATGTATTCACTTATGTGTAGTACAGCATAACCTGTACTGGGTTTCCCCATTCGGATACCCCCGGATCGTTGTGTACGTACCACTCCCGAGGCGTTTCGCCGTTCGTCGCGTCCTTCTTCAGCTCTTAGTGCCTAGGCATCCACCGTACGCCCTTACATATTTAATCACATGTAATTTCGCGCCTGATCTATTTAAAATCAGTTTTTTATGTTTATCGCTTGATAAACGTGTGTTCGCTTATTTTTTTATTGCTTAAGTTACTGTTTGTTTAACTTGATGTAAATCTAGTTATTACAACTATTCGAAAAGATATTCTGTTGATAACTTTTAATGTCTATCTATCTCTTCTGTTATTCAGTTTTCAAAGATCATTCATTTCTGAGATGCTTACAGCCTCTCAAAACTAAACAGGAAACTATTTTGTCAATTTCACGTCTTTCTAAAATATTACTCCTTAGAAAGGAGGTGATCCATCCCCACCTTCCGGTAGGGATACCTTGTTACGACTTAACCCCAATCATCGGTCCTACCTTCGACGGCTCCCTCCCTTTACAGGGTTAGGCCACCGGCTTCGGGTATTACCAACTCTCATGGTTTGACGGGCGGTGTGTACAAGGCCCGAGAACGTATTCACCGCGGCATGCTGATCCGCGATTACTAGCGATTCCGACTTCATGGAGTCGAGTTGCAGACTCCAATCCGAACTGAGACGTACTTTCTGAGATTCGCTCCACATCACTGCTTCGCTTCCCTCTGTATACGCCATTGTAGTACGTGTGTAGCCCAGATCATAAGGGGCATGATGATTTGACGTCATCCCCACCTTCCTCCGGTTTATCACCGGCAGTCTCTCCAGAGTCCCCAACTTAATGATGGTAACTGAAGACAAGGGTTGCGCTCGTTGCGGGACTTAACCCAACATCTCACGACACGAGCTGACGACAACCATGCACCACCTGTATCCGCCATAACTATTACATATCTCTATGCTTTTGCGCGGTATGTCAAGACCTGGTAAGGTTCTTCGCGTTGCTTCGAATTAAACCACATACTCCACCGCTTGTGCGGGCCCCCGTCAATTCCTTTGAGTTTTACGCTTGCGCGCATACTCCCCAGGCGGGATACTTATTGCGTTAACTACAGCACTGAATTCTATCCAACACTTAGTATCCATCGTTTACGGCGTGGACTACTAGGGTATCTAATCCTATTTGCTCCCCACGCTTTCGAGCCTCAGCGTCAGTTACAGGCCAGTTAGCCGCCTTCGCCACTGGTGTTCCTCCATATATCTACGCATTTTACCGCTACACATGGAATTCCACTAACCTCTCCTGCACTCTAGTCTACCAGTTTCTATGGCATCACGGGGTTAAGCCCCGAACTTTCACCATAAACTTAATAAACCGCCTGCGCTCCCTTTACGCCCAATAATTCCGGATAACGCTCGCCACCTACGTATTACCGCGGCTGCTGGCACGTAGTTAGCCGTGGCTTTCTGGTAAGGTACCGTCATAGTACGAGCATTCCCTCTCATACTTGTTCTTCCCTTACAACAGAGCTTTACAACCCGAAGGCCTTCTTCACTCACGCGGCGTTGCTCGGTCAGGGTTTCCCCCATTGCCGAAAATTCCCTACTGCTGCCTCCCGTAGGAGTCTGGGCCGTGTCTCAGTCCCAGTGTGGCCGGTCACCCTCTCAGGTCGGCTACGCATCATCGTCTTGGTGAGCCGTTACCTCACCAACTAACTAATGCGCCATAAGCCCATCTCTTTGTGTTGTATCCCAACTTTAATTAATCGAAGATGTCTTCGATTAACGTATCCGGTATTAGCAGACGTTTCCATCTGTTATCCCAGGCATAGAGGCAGGTTGCTTATGTATTACTCACCCGTTCGCCACTAAGTTTCGAATCTAGCAAGCTAGTTTCTAACTTCGTTCGACTTGCATGTATTAGGCACGCCGCCAGCGTTCATCCTGAGCCAGGATCAAACTCTCCATTTGATTCTTTCTCATTTTTTTAACTCTGACGAGTTTGTTTTGTTTTGTTTTTATTTACTTGAAATTGACGTTTCCTGTTCAGTTTTCAAAGACCGTTGCATTCGTTATTTCCTGAATGCCTTATTATCATACAATGATAAATGACGGAAGTCAACAACTTCCGTCATTTTATTTAAATTCTTTTACTGAGAAGTATTTATCGAAATAATCATGAATGATTTCATCATCAAATGGATAGCCTTTTGTCTTTGCAAGCCACATGAGTCGATCTTTTTCTTCAGTAACAATCTCTATGATTTCAGAAGGATAGTTCATTTTCTTTTGATGAACTAAGAATTCATCTTCATCTAAGAGAATGCACTTCCCGTCAGGGAACACTTTCACATCTAAATCATAATCAATATTCTTGAGTGCTTCGCCGTCAAAGACATTAGGTGAAGCAAGATTGCAATAATAGTAGACTCCTTTATTCCTAATCATTGAGATAACGTTATACCAACGATCGAAATAATAAAAACAAATTGCGGGTTCTCGTGTAAACCAGCGTCTACCGTCTGATTCAACAACCCATGTTTTGTAAGTAATTAACACTACTTTTTCATCATCAACATCTAAAACTGTTCCACTTGACCAAGTCCTATGTAGTGACCCATCATGTTTATAGCTTTGTATATAGATGACTTCTCCAACTTTTGGTACCACAGCGACACTTCCTATCTCATGTTATATTATACACAAGTTTAGTACTGCTATCACATTAAGTTTTACTTAAATTGTGTTTGAAGTCTTGGTTTAATTATCATAACAATAATAAAACTTAAAATTGTAGTGGGAATCATGTACGTCGCATTGTATATCATGACACCTTTAAAGACGTTTCCTGGATAGTACTCAGAAAAGAAAACCCACCCTGAAATGTTATGAGACATAAATCTTACAAAGTTTGCCACGATAACTCCTAGAGGCAACTCTATTTTCCCAACTTTTGGCGAAGGAATAAGTGATGAAAGCGAATAAGCTCCAAACGCTACAATATAATCCGTCAAGAATTGAATCGGATGAATGATCACAGGCGCTTTAATCATAAACTTCACAATAAATGATAGGACTGCAACAATTAACGATTTACCAAGCCCTAAATGATAACTTGCAAGTATTAAAGGAATAACACTTAGCGAAACACTTCCACCTTGTGGCATTTGTAGTATTCCTATAAAACGGGATACATACTCCAATACAGCATACAACGCAACATACATTGCGATTAAAACCAGATCCTTTGTTTTCATAAAAAAACACCTCCATATATGAGGCGCAAGGAAAAATAACCTTGAACTCCCTACGCTAGCTCGATCTAGATCAGGTGATAAGGGTTTTTGAAATTCAATCTCAGCCTAATGGCTCCCCTGTTCACACATCTATTATACATGCTTATGCGCTATATGAAAGTGTTTTAGTAAATATCATTTTGCAATCTAAGATAGTCAATCATTTTTCGATATGAGATACCGTAAATTCTATGTCCATCCATTTCTTCATACAACATCAATGGCGATTCCCATATTTGTTTAGTTAAACGTTCCAAATCGATATCGTAATCTAGATATTTTTTTAATGTTTGATCTTGAAGACATGTATTTTTGCAAATAGAAACCATTTGACTTGAAGCATAAGAATATTTAGCTTCGTAAATCGAATGAGTCTTCCCTATTATAAGGATAGTAGCATCAAGGTCATACAGATCATTAAATAAGGATTCGGGTCCGTATGGGAAATCCAACTCAAACGGTCTAGCAAAAAAACGACTATAGTGACCAATCGACGCCATCATTAATGAAGGATGGTTTACAAAATAACAATCATCTTTTAAGGTCATCAGTTGAAGCATTTTCCCTGCTGAAAGAACAATACGTTCTTGGTTATTTAAAAACGGGCTTTCTTCAATAGAATAAATGGATTGATTGAAATCACAATCTCCCATAATAGAGACCGTTCCTTCTGGCATAATATTTAGGAAGATATTGAGGTATCTTCTTGAATAGTGCGAAGGAACATTTTCACCTTCATGAATCAGCAACGTGCCATCACGATCAACATCCAAACGCTTTAAGAGCCTTTTTATATTAAGTTCTAACGAATCCATTACGATACCCCTTCCTATTTAATCTTGAGTATGAGCCAATTTGCTTGCTGCTGATGCAGCGATTGCTCCTACAATATCATCTAAAAATGTATTACATTGTTTCTCGTGATCTTCGTTAAGAACACCAATAATTCCTGGTTTAACCTTGTCGATATAACCATAGTTAGTCAGCGCGATTGATCCGTATAAATTACAGATTCCATAGGCTAAAACTTCATCAATACCATACAACCCCATATCTGTAGCAATTATTTCTTCAATTGCTTTACTACCAAACTGTTTCTTTTCAACTTGAATATCAATATTAATTGCTGTCAGTAAAGCGTGTTGAACTTCTCGTTTGTGCAAGACACTGTTTACATAATGCAAGATATCAAGAGTTTCAATATCTTTGACATAATCTTTCTGTAGAAATATAACACAATCAACAATGTCGTTTAATTCGACCCCTCTTTGGTTCAGTAATTCAACACATTCATTATAATGCATAGTAAAACCTCCGTCGTTATATTTTTAATGTACAAATATTATACCTCAACCACCCATTAAAATATAGTTACGCTTGTTTTATTATTTTATAAATAATGTAAAATAGAGATAGAAAAGGAGAAATATTATGAATTACAATGAATTATTAGATCAATTAAACAGTCTTAGCCTCGCTATCACAACAATGAATTATGATGCATTAACAATCGCACCCCGTTCCGGTGCTAAATATAGAAACAAAGCAATGAGTATCCTTTATGGTGAATACTTCAATATTATGACAAGTGAAGGGACATATAAAATCCTTCAAGATAATAAAAATTCTGAAAATGATATTATTCGTCTGAGTGTTAAAGATCAACTCAAAGGACTCGACAAAATTAGAAACATTCCTCAAAAGGAGTTTGTTGCATTTGAGAACTTAAAAGCGGATGCACAACAAACCTGGGAAGAAGCAAAAAACAGCAAAGATTTCTCAATCTTTGAATCCGATCTTCAAAAATTAGTAGAAACTCAAAAGAAAATGTTAACCTATCGTAACGATGGCCTAATACCATATGAATCATGCCTTAATGATTATGAAGAAGGATTAAGAATGGAACATGTTGAATCATTCTTCTCAACGTTAGAAAAAGATTTAGTACCTCATATCGATACAATTATTGCTGCCCAAGGTCAAAAACCTGCATTTTTAACTGAGTTTGTATCGTATCAACAACAAGATGAGATTACACAAATGATTTGTGAACACCTTGGTTACAATGAAAGTTTTGGCTATGTTGGCCATGCTGAACATCCTTTCAGCAGCACTTTCTCAATTAATGATTCAAGAATTACAACACACTATTATGAAAATGATTTTACATCCAATATTTTTTCAATTATTCACGAGATTGGACACTCAACTTATAACCATCAAGTGAATCCTGAATTTGAAGGATATCCTCTTGCAGATAATATGAGCATGAGTATGCACGAATCCCAATCACGATTCTTAGAAAATATGATTGGCCGTAGTAAAGCATTTTGGACACCTCTTTATCCAAAACTCCAAAACATCATCCCTGATGTTTTAGGAAATGTAAGTCTTGATGAATTTATTTTAGGTATCAACTATGTTGATCGTTCACCAATTCGTATTGAAGCAGATGAAGTTACCTATCCGCTTCACATCATGGTCAGATATGAGATTGAAAAGAAACTCTTTAACGAAAACCTTTCAACAAAAAATCTTAACTTTGATTTTGCAAACGAAATGAAAAGACTCTTACACATCACTCCTGAATCAGATAGTGAAGGCGTACTTCAAGATGTGCATTGGTCTGATGCTTCTTTCGGTTACTTCCCAACCTATGCTCTAGGAACTGCATATGCAGCTCAATTCATGCATGCAATGGAAAAAGACCTTGATGTTACAACTCTACTTATCGAAGGAAATATGAAACCTATCTTCGCTTGGTTAAAAGAAAATATCCACCAATATAGTGGTATGTTCACAGCACAAGAAATGCTCCAACGTGTAAGTGGCGAACCATTCAACCCTAATTACTATGTGAAATATTTAGTAGACAAATACTCAGATCTTCTAGGCATTAAATTGGCATAGTAAACACTTCTTTGATAAACTTTAGTTATAGAGGAGGAATTGTAAAAATGACTTATAAATTACCAGAATTAAACTATGCATACGATGCATTAGAACCACAAATTGATGCAAGAACTATGGAGATTCACCATACAAAACATCACCAAACATATATTACAAATTTAAATGCAGCTCTTGAAAAACATCCAGAAATTGCTGACGAGGATCTTGTAAAATTAATCAGCAATATTAATGAAGTACCAGAAGATATCCGTGTTGCAGTTCGTAACAACGGTGGAGGACATTTAAACCACTCAATGTTCTGGAACATCATGTCACCTGAAAAAGGTCAAACACCTGAAGGTTCATTAAAAGAAGCAATCGATCGTGACTTCGGTTCAGTTGATGCTTTCAAAGAAAAATTTGATGCAGCAGCCAAAACACGTTTCGGTTCAGGTTGGGCATGGTTAGTTGTTAATGCTGATAAGAAATTAGAAGTAATCTCAACAGCAAACCAAGACAACCCTATTATGGATGGTTATACACCAATTCTAGGACTTGACGTTTGGGAACATGCTTACTACCTAAACTATCAAAACCGTCGTCCAGACTACATCAAAGAATGGTTTGAAGTTGTTAACTGGAAACAAGTACAAGAACTTTTCAACAAAGCAATCTAATCAATTGACTGGCTAAGCCAGTCTTTTTTTACAGTCTCATATTATTTTTGGTATGATTAAGAGAGATGAATCGAGGATGTTTATGAAAAAATATAAAGCACTTATCTATGATGTAGATGGTACGATTTTAAATACACTTGAGATGAATATGATTCCCTTACTAAAAATTATTAAAGAAGAACTTAACGAAGACTGGGAATATAAGGATGTTCTCAAATTCGGTTCTTATCCAGGAATTAAAGTAATGGAAGAACTCGGTATTAAAGAAGTAGAAACGACTTATGAACGTTGGGTAAGGTATGTTAATGAATATGAATTTGGTGCGGTTCCCTTTGAAGGCATAATACAAGTACTAAAACAAACATCGGATAGCGGAATAATTCAAGCGGTTGTATCCTCTAAAACTCGTGATCAGTATCAAATAGATATGATTGATTCCGGATTAGATGCTTACATGACAACTTGCGTATTACAAGAGGATACGACTAACCATAAACCACATCCGGACCCCCTATTAAAATGCTTAAAAAAACTTGGTTATATTGATAGTGACGTTGTTTATATAGGAGATTCTCTTGCAGATTATTTAGCTGCTAAAGCTGCAAATATTGACTTTGTTTATGCTAAGTGGGGCAGTATATCTGATGAAGGAATAATTCATCCTACATATTCATTCGATAATCCTTTAGATATCCTAAAAATAATATAAATAAAAAGCAAACCGAATGAAGAGAACCAATTAAAATAGACACATGAAGAAAAGCATGGGAAAATCTATTTTAGGAGGTTCTTTTCTTATGGGAAAAACAGGGAGAATTAATAATAAATACACAGTTGAATTCAAGATAAAAGTAGTTGAAGACTATTTAAGTGGAAAAAGCGGTGGTCTTGATCAACTTGTAAAAAAATATGAACTTAAATCAAACGCTCAAATTCGTAGTTGGATTAAGAAGTACAATGAAGATCCTTCCTCATTAGGCATTGATATGAGAGGTAAAAAAGCGACTGGAAGACCGAAAGTTATTAGGTTAGATGATATGTCTTTAGAAGAACAAAATCATTATCTTAGAATGGAGAATGATATTCTAAAAAAGTTAAATGCGCTCCTTCGGGATTACGAAGAGCGCTAATGTACTCAACAATTGACCAACTTAGGATTGATTACACAGTTAGTGAGTTATGCCAATACTTCAATATATCAAGAGCATCATTTTATAGTTGGCTTGAAAATGGAAAACCTCTTTACAAATGTTGGGATGAATGGCTTGCCTGTAAAATAGAGGAAATCTTCAAAGAAACTTTTAAAGGATATAGATATATTACATATCAACTAAAACGAAAATTTGGAGTGGTCGTTAATCGAAAAACAGTATTGCGTTACATGCAAATACTAGGACTAAAATCTCCAATACGCAAGAAACGATTTGAGAGTTGTACGCAAAAAGAAATAAATGAAAAGGCAAGAAACGTTCACTACAACGTTCTTGCCAGACAGTTTAAGGCCAATCGACCTTTACATAAATTGGTAACTGATGTCAGTTACATCTATCATAAAGAAGGTCGCTTATTCATAAGCGTCATTAAGGATCTTTATGATAATTCAATTCTAGCATATACAGTATCAAAATTTAATGATAATAAACTAGTATTTGATAATTTAGATTTAGTATTTACTTCGGAGTGGGATTCAACATATGAATGTATCTTGCACTCTGATCAGGGGTTTCAATATACAAATCGCCAATACATGGAGAAATTAGATTCGTTAGGAGTTACGATATCACACTCCCGTAAGGCTAATTGCTACGATAATGCATGTTGCGAAAATTTCTTCTCGCATTTGAAAAGTGAGTCTTTGGAGTTAAATGTACCTACTAACGAGCAAGCATTAACCCAGCAAGTTCATGAGTACATAGGGTGGTATAACAATGATCGACCACAAGAAAAATTAAAAGGTATGACTCCTATTGAATTTAGGAATACATACCTTAAAGAGCACTGCTTTTATTAACTGTCTACTTTACTTGGTTCTTGACAGAAGTTTGCTTTTTTCTAACGATCAATAATCATTTGCTCATATCCAAGATATGTATATCCCAATCGTTCATATAATTTTTTTGCAGAAGTATTTGATGGAGCAACTTCCAAACGGAAGCGTTTCACTTCTGGGAAGAGTACCATTAGGTCATTAAAGACTTTGGTACCGTACCCTTTACCTTGAAAGTCATCATCAATGCTTAATTCTTCAACCCAAAGTGACATTGCACCAACTTCAGTTGAATACATCATTGAACAAAGGCAATAGCCACAGGTATAACCATCTTCTTCAATAAACCAGCCAAATGCTGAATCATGATTTCGGATATAATCAAAGTTTCTTTCAAAAATTGTAAGATCAGGATCTGTAAAACTAGCAGGACCTGAGTGGAATTTCGTTGCTAAGTCGATATATTTTTGTAAATCATTTTCTTTAAATTCTATTAATTTCATATTTCCTCCATTAAACCACACGTAAAGTGTATGCAATAATTGCTGCAGCCATAGCTACATTTAACGATTCAAATTGGTGTGTTTCGATTTTTACACTATGGTCACATAGCCTAAGTGATTCCTCTGATACACCTTGACCTTCTGATCCGAGAATAATTGCTATTTTCTCATCTTTGATTTCAGATAAAGGAAGTGTATTATCACCCAAGTACGTTGCATATACAGTGACATCATCTTTTTTAAGTAACTGAATTGCGTCTTTAATTTCCATTCGAATTACAGGAAAATGGAAAATTGCTCCTTGGCTTGCCCTGATCGTCTTATCATTAAATTCGTCAACTGAATCCATAGAAACAATAACAGCATCAAAGCCAAAGCTATATGCAGTTCTTATTATGGTTCCAAGATTTCCAGGATCTTGAACTCCATCACAAATAAAGAACCTCTTTCCCTTTTGATAATGGAAAACCGGTTTTTCTACGAGTGCAAAGACGGATGATCCTGATCGAGTCGTTGATATTTTCTCTGCAATATGTTCTGTTATTTCAATATCAAATGATGAATCAACACCAATTGATTGCATTGTACATCCCGCATTGCGAGCTTCTTGAAGAAGATGTTCTCCCTCAAGAAGTAATTTACCTGAACTATCGCGATATTTTTTCTGACTCAGTTTTAACCATTCTTTAACTTGATCATTTTTCAGCGATGTTATTTTCATTATTTTGTTTCCAAAACGTGGTGGCAGCGATCGCAGAGTCCATCTTCATGAACATCTTTCACAACATTCCAACAACGTGGACATGTATGACCTTCATAAGCTTCAACAGAAACCTCATAACCCATGACTTCAGCTAGTGTATCTTCTACAAAATCGACATGAGAAACAATGAACCACTGTGCAACATGTTGTCCAAGAACATTTTCCACAGCTTCTTTTACATCATTTTCAAGGTGTAATTTAACATTAGCTTCTAATGACTTACCAATTACTTTTTCAGCACGTTTTTCTTCAAGCGCTTTAAATACAGATTCTCTCACTGCTAATAATGTTTCCATTTGTTCTGCTTCATTTTCAGTAATAATATCATCGCTCACTGCAATAAAGCGTGTTAAGTGAATACTTTCTTCTTCGGGTTTGAAGATTTGATACATTTCTTCAGTTGTATGAACAAGAATTGGTGATAGAAGTTTTAAATACATATCGAGAGTTAAGTAGATTACTGTTTGAATTTCACGACGTGCACGATCATCTTCTGCATTCAGATAAAGAATATCTTTAGTGTAATCCAAGTAATAGGATGACATTGTATTAATCAATGAGTTTAATACAGCTGTTGTTGCTTTTTGGTAATCGAATTGTTCATATGCTTTTTGAGCTTCACGATTTACACGAATTGCATCATTTAAGACATATCGGTTCATTAATGACATTGATTCTACAGATACTGCATGTTTATCAAAGTCAAATCCTTCGAGGTTTCCGTGCATAAATCTGAATGTATTTCTAATTTTACGGTATGATTCGCTTACTTGTTTTAATAAATCTTGTGACATATTGATATCTGAATGATAGTCAACACTCCCTACCCAAAGTCTAAGAATGTCGGCACCCAATGTTGAAGTGATTTCATTTGGACTTAACCCATTAGATTTAGACTTACTCATTTTTTCGCCACCATCAAGTTTTAAGAAACCATGAGTAATGACACGTTTGTACGGTGCAATACCATAAAGTGCTACTGAAATAATAAGTGAAGAGTTAAACCATCCTCTGAATTGGTCTGCACCTTCTGCATAGGCATCAACAGGAAGTGGTGTTTCATTATGATTTAGAGCTGCAGTATGGGATGATCCTGAATCGAACCATACGTCCATAATGTCTTTTTCTTTAGTAAATTTACCGTTAGGTGAATTGGGATGTGTAAATCCTTCTGGAAGAAGCTCTTTTGCTTCTTTTTCAAACCAAATATTTGATCCGTGTTCTTCGAACAATTGAGCAACATGTTCAAATACCGCTTCATCAATAATTGGTGTTTCATCTTCTGCATAGAAAATAGGAATTGGAACCCCCCAAACACGTTGACGTGAAATAGTCCAGTCACCACGATCTGCAATCATATTGTGCATACGTTTTTGACCCCATTTTGGATACCACTCAACTTTATCAATTTCATCTAAGATTTGTTGACGAATACCATCAATTGATGCAAACCATTGTGTTGTTGCACGATAGATAATTGGTTTCTTTGTTCTCCAGTCATGTGCATAACTATGGGTAATCCAATCTAGTTTTAGTAATGCTCCTTCTTCTTCAAGACGAACAGTCACAGCTTTATTAGCTTTTTCAAAGAACATTCCTGCAAATTCTCCAGTTTGTTCATTTAAATGTCCTTGTGCATCGACAGGAGCAATAGGTTTAATTCCGTATTTTACACAAACATCAAAGTCTTCTACCCCATGGTCAGGAGCAGTATGAACACAACCAGTACCCGCTTCATCCGTAACGTGATCACCATTTAATACTGGTGAAATACGTTCATAAAGTGGATGTTGGTATGTAACATGTTCGATTTCAGATCCTTTGAATGTTTTTAGAATTCCTTCATTTTCTAGGTCAAGTTCTTTAAGAACTGCCTCGACACGACTTACTAACATAACCATGTTACCTTTAGCTGTCTTTACCAATGCATATTCCATATCTGGATTGACTGAAATCGCAAGGTTTGCTGGAATTGTCCATGGTGTTGTTGTCCAAATTACAAGTTTAGTTCCTGCATCTAAAACACCTTTACCATCTACAACATCAAATGCAATATAAATTGCAGGGTCTTTACGGTCATAATATTCAATTTCTGCTTCAGCAAGTGCCGTTTCACTGGATGGTGACCAATATACTGGTTTTAATCCTTTGAAAATCATGCCTTTTAATGCCATTTTAGCAAAGACTCTAATTTGTGATGCTTCATAATCTTTTGTTAGAGTGATGTAAGGATTGTTGTAGTCTCCGATTTTTCCAAGTGATTTAAAATCTTTCTTTTGAATAGCAACTTGTTCCAAGGCATATTTTTCGCATAATGCTCGGAACTCATGAGTTGGCATTGTTTTACGATCAACACCAAGTTTTTGAATTGCAGTTTCAATAGGAAGACCGTGAGTATCCCATCCTGGTCTAAAAGGTGTCTTAAATCCAGCCATAAACTTGGTACGAACAAGTAGGTCTTTTTGGATACCATTAAGTGCGTGTCCTAAATGGATATTACCATTAGCATACGGAGGCCCATCATGCACAACAAAAAGTGGTGCACCTTCTTCTTCACGAACAGCCATCATTTTTTCGTATAATTCCATTTCATCCCATTTTGCTTGTAAAACAGGTTCTTTTTTATTTAAATTACCACGCATTTCAAATTCAGTTTTAGGTAATTTTAGTGTATCTTTGTAATCCATATTTTTCTCCTTTAATAAAAAAAACGTCCTTAAATTAATAAGGACGTTGATAACGCGGTACCACCTTAAATTCATACACAAATGTGCATGCACTCAGAAGCGTTAACGCCGCATTACGTGTTTTCTACTTTTAATTTCAAAAACAAGCTCACAAGTGATATTAAACTAAGCTCATCTTCGTTTTCACCAACCACGAAGTCTCTACTATGAGTTATTAATCTAATGTGTCTTGATCATCGCCTATTGAATTTAGATTAGGGCTATCTGGTAGGTCTAACCCATCCAGTACCATTTCTAAATCTTTTATTTTGTCTTTCAATTCATCACGAAGTTCATTTGATTCGTTTGATATACGAGCTATTTCGACTAGGACCTGACGAGATATTGACATAGCTTCTCTAATTATCAAATCTGCATTTTTTTGAGCCGTATCTACGATGAAATTTGCTTCACCCAGTGCACGACGGGACATTTCTTCCGCAGCTCTTTCTCGCACAGATATTTCACTGGCAAGCTTTGAATAACGTTTCTTTTGAAGATCACGCTGTTCAAATAAAGCCTCAATTTGTTCTTTGTAGACTTGATTTTGTTTCCGTAAGAGAGCCTGTTCACGAAGTAAAGTCAGTATGTGTTGATCTACTTCAAATCTATCATAACCTTGGCGAACAATTCGGAAATTCGACTTATTTGTCATCCAAATATTACGAATCTAAATCTTCAATGTTCATGCTGATTTCGCCTTCAACTCCAATAGTTTTAGGTGTACACAAAATAACATTGTGACCAATTTTTTGAATTGATCCATCTAATGCAAAGACTACTCCTGTTAAGAAGTCAATTGTTCTTTGTGCATAATCTCTTTGAAGTCTGTGCAAGTTCACAACTGCTGCTCGTTTTTCTTTTAAATAACGTGCTACTTCTTCAGATTCTTCGAAAGAACGTGGTTCAAACAAAATCATTTTTGCATCTGAAGGAAGTTTAGGTGTTACGCTGCCTTGTAGCGTTTCATAATCACTCAAGCTTTCTACCTCCTCGTCTGTTAATTCAAGATATTCGTCATCTTCTATAGGTGTGAGAATATTTTTAAGTTTGTCTTTAAAGCTCATCATCAAACCTCCGTTTCGATTATTATATCATAAAATATGGATTTACAGTACACGATTTTACTCAACTTCTAGTAAACCGTAGTCACCATCATGACGCTTGTAAACTACTGCAACACCATTTGTTTCATCATCTGTATAAATGAAGAATGAGTGGCCTAACATTTCCATTTGAAGAATTGCATCATTTAGATTCATAACTTGTGCATCAATTGTCTTAGTACGAACAATCTTAGCTTCTTCTTCTTGATCATTTTCTTCGATCATATTAATGAATGCTGCAGAGAGACTTTCACGGTTTTTACGTGATAATTTTGTTTTATGTCTACGAATTTGATCTTCAAGTTTATGAACAACTTTATCAAGAGCTGCGTAGAAGTCTTCATGTTGAACTTCTGCTCGCAATGCACCAATTTTGGAGTTCACAGTTACTTCGACTTTTACGCCTTCTGGATAAACATTAACCACGACATTAGCACGCCATGTATCATCAATTTCAAAATATTTATTTAAGAAATCTAATTTATCCTCAACTGCTGCTTGCATTGCTTCTGTAATTTCTACGTTTTTTCCATGGATATATACTAACATATTATATTGCCTCCTTATTGTGTTCATAAATACTTCCATAATACTTCATTACATCCCCTACGGGTCTTCCTGTATCATATTGACGATTTTGTAATAATGGGTCAAATGAAACAGTCTCACCCTTTAGAAAACTATTTAATGATTCTATGAGAACAACTCCTTGTTCTACAGATTGATCATAGATTTCAATAAAACTCAAATGCGATACATCCTCAAGATTCGTGGGATTACACCACGCCTCTTTTTTTAAATTAAGGACATCGTATTCAGCATCTATATTCGAATTCACAACATGGCTGGTATAAGCCCACGGTTTTCCTTTATAGTTCTCATACATCCTAATAATGGGAGTTTTGATGTTATGAGGATCAAATAGGAACCTGAGTGTCGTTTTAAATGAACGAATGCAAGAATCAACAACTGATGTACTAATATGTATATCAAACACAGTTTTCAAGATACTTTGGTAGAAGGTCGATATAACACGACGTTCTTCGTCGTCTACATCTACAAATTTTTCAATATTAATATCTTCTAATCGTCTTTGTTTAACATAGAGTACCATCAACGAATCAAGCATTGACTCATATCTAAAATGCCAATACTGTGTTTCTCCGGCAATCTCTCCACCCCGATAAAATATAAAAGGGTGTCCAAGAGAGTCTAAGGACCAATGCATAAAATGACCTGCGAGATAAGCAGTTAAAATTTCACGTCGACGCTCATCTTTATTTTCTACAATTGTTTTTGCAGCAGTATTATAAAAATCATTGATATGACGTGTATGGACGGTTTCACCATAACCAGTAACAATCCGATTCTTATTTTGGTCTTGCCACGGTAATACATTGTAGTAAAAGAAAAGGTCCGGCCCATTGCTTCCAAGTAAATACGCTCTTGGATGATTTTTAATTGCCTTTTGGACATCGGACTCTTCTAGTTTGTTATAAACGTCGAGTGCCATCAGTCCATGAGTTATCACATTTGGTATGACGGCCACCTCCTTTTACATATTATAACAAATTAATTCTATAAATTCATGGTTTTAACGCAGTTTTCATATTTGCAAAAATCAAAATCGAGTGCTTTAGCAACTGCTTCATTAGTAATGCATCCTGCATAGGTATTTAAACCCTTTCTAAAGCCTTCATCACTCTCCATTGCTTTTTCTAAACCAACGTTTGCTAACATCAATCCATAAGGTAATGTAGCATTACCTAACGCAACGGTTGAAGTTTGCGGAACGGCTCCTGGCATATTCGTTACACAGTAGTGAACAATACCTTCTTCAATGAAGATTGGATTGCTATGAGTTGTTGGTCTACTTGATTCAAAGCAACCACCTTGGTCAATTGCGACGTCCACTAAAACAGTTCCTGGTTCCATTATTTTTAAATGTTCTTTAGTCACAAGTTTTGGAGCCTTAGCACCCGGTAAAAGTACGGAACCAATAACAACATCCGCTACTTTCAGTTCTTCTTCAAGACTCTTAGAATCGCTAAAGATCGTATTGATACGGCCACCAAAGACATCTTCCATATATGCAAGTCTTTCAAGATTACGGTCAAGAACACTTACTGTAGCGCCGGTTCCTAACGCAGTTTTCACTGCACTCATTCCAACAGCACCACCACCAATGACAACAACATGACCACTTTTAACTCCAGGAACTCCTGAAAGTAAGATACCTTTGCCACCATATGTTTTCTCTAAGTATTTCGATCCTTCTTGAATGGATAAACGACCTGCAACTTCAGACATTGGTTTTAAAAGTGGTAAATGATGTAGATGATCTTCAATTGTTTCATAAGCTACACCACTAACTCCACGTTCTAAAAGTGCATCAGCAAGTTGTTTGTTACTTGCTAAATGAAGATATGTGAAAAGAATTTGTCCTTTTCTCATTAAATTATATTCTTCTTCAATTGGTTCTTTTACTTTGACGATCATTTCTGCAAGGGCCCAAACTTCTTGTGCACTACCTAAGATTTCAGCTCCAGCTTCACGGTACATTTCATCTGTAAAACCACTCCCAACACCCAGTCCGTTTTCTACGATAACACGGTGCCCTTTATTAACATATTCGAATACGTGTGAAGGCATTAAACCTACACGATTTTCAAAATCTTTTAATTCCTTGACTGATCCAACTATCATAATTATAAAACCTCCTTCAAATGGGTCAACAATGCTTTACGATCCCCTCGCCAATCACATAGAATGTCACTTCCACGATGAATGATGTTATCTTCAAGAAGCCACACTTCCATGCCTAATTGTTTCGCAATTAAATCCTCTTCAACATCATTACCAATCATAAGACATTGATGAGGGTTCAATTCACATATCTTAACAATTTCATGGTAATAATTCAAATTTGGTTTGCAGAAATGGCTGGACTCAAAGCGAGTAATATATCTAAAATCACTCGGTTCCAATCCCGCCCAACGAATTCTTTTATCGGTCGCAAGTTGTGGGAACATAGGATTCGTAGCCAGAATAATGTCATAACCCTTATCCTTTAAATAGCGGATAGATTCAACCATTTCTTCTGAAATCTTTGTCACGGTTTCCACAACATCATAATCTGATTCATAATAGGCGTCTAAACGCGGTTCTAATTCTTCAAAATTAGGGATATCTAAAGCTTTTTCAAAAGCTTCGTAATACACATCTTTATTAATACGTGTTGGATCATCATCCTTCACCATGACATGTGCCGCTGACCACAGCGCACGACCCAATTTTTCCGGTTCCACCATATCACTCACAGATTGAGTAATAGAGGTTATATAGGCTCGTTCAAACGCTTGCGCATCCATAGGCAATAACGTTCCATCTAAATCAAATATTACTGTTTTTATCATTTCCTTAACCTCCATTTAACCAAAGTATAACACAGGACAAAACTCATTGTATAGAAACACATTCTCATTCGAACTGGCATTGAATTTCAACGCCTTTTTTGTTATAGTTTGAATAAAAGGGAGGTATTAGCCGATGGAAGATCAGAGTTGTATCTTCAAAAGTTGCACAGAGTGTTCTCTAGACGATGATCCTTTGGGTTTTACCTCATGGATTGTTTCAAACTGAGCTCACTTATTAAATAAGGAGGAGTTAGTTTATGACGCAAAAAAATAAACAATTAATCGAAACGTTGTCACTACCCCAAGATGAACTTTTCGAAGCATTCGAAACAACCTCAGATGGTTATACCAGTGAGGTTGCTTTAAAGAAGTTGGAAGAATTAGGACCTAATGAGATAAAACCTCATAAGAAAAAAAATCCTTTTGTTGGTTTTGTGAATGTTCTTATTAATCCTTTCAACCTCGTATTAATGGTTGTCATTGCCATTACATTTATTACAGATATTATTCTGAGTACAGGGGAAAAAGATTATCTAACAATTTCAATCTTATCAATTATCGTTATTATTTCGACGTTAATTTCATTTATTCAAGATGAACGTTCCAGTGCAGCCAGTGAAAAACTATTAAACATGGTTTCAAACACGACCGCAGCACTTCGTGATAAGGAATTTATTGAAATCCCTATTGATGACCTTGTACTCGGAGATATTGTGAATTTGTCTGCTGGTGATATTATCCCTGCTGACTTACGTGTTATTTCGGCAAAAGACTTATTTATTTCGCAAGCGACACTTACAGGTGAATCACAACCAGTTGAAAAATTTGTTCGTTTTGATGAAGAATCCATAGATGGTGGAGAATCCGATTATTCAAACCTATGTCTAATGGGAACCAACGTCGTCAGTGGTACTGCACGAGCAATCGTTGTTCGTACAGGTTCGAATACATATTTAGGAAAGATGACACACATCCTAAAAACTACAAAACGATCTACCAGTTTTGAGCACAGTATTAGTACCATCAGCCGTCTCTTAATGAGATTGATGATTATTATGTTACCAATCATTTTTGTCATTAACGGACTTCTAAAACATGATTTCATTGGTGCTTTCGTTTTTGCTCTCACTGTTGCTGTTGGTCTTACACCCGAGATGCTACCAGTTGTTCTAAGTTCAGGACTTGCTCGTGGTGCTATTAATATGGCTAAACACCAAACAATTGTTAAATCACAAAGTTCAATCTCTTCATTTGGTGAGATGGATGTGCTTTGTACGGATAAGACAGGAACGATCACTCAAGATGATATTATTCTAGAACGCTATATGGATGTGAACGGTGATGATGACATGCGTGTATTGCGTCATGCTTATCTGAACTCATATTTCCAAAGCGGATTAAAAAACTTAATTGACTTGGCAATCATTGAACGTGCTAAATCCTATAACATGGATGACTTGATTAACTATTATACAATCGTTGATGAAATCCCATTTGATTTCTCACGTCGAAGAATGTCGGTTATCCTTGAAGATTCAAATGATAAACGTCAACTTATCACTAAGGGTGCCGTTGAAGAAATAATGAAGTTATGTAAATACATCGACCGCGATGGTAAGGTTTCACTTCTTGATGATGAAACACGTAAAGAAGCAATGGACGTTTACATGCAACATAATAATGATGGTCTTCGTATGATTGCTGTTGCTCAGAAAAATGATGTTCCTGCCGATCATGAATTTGGTGTAGATGATGAGTATGACCTTGTACTTATCGGATTTATCGGTTTCTTAGACCCACCTAAAGAAAGTGCAAAACCAACTATCGAAAGTCTCAATCACCACGGTGTTGATGTTGTTGTTATAACAGGTGACAGCCTCGGTGTTGCTAAGAAAGTATGTAACAAAGTTGGTGTCGATACAGAAGTAACCTATATTGGTAAAGATATTGATGAAATGGATGACGATCAACTAAGAGAAGCAGTTAAACACTGCCATCTCTTCGCTAAAATATCACCAGATCAAAAGAAACGCATTGTAGAATCATTCCAAAACAATGGTCATACAGTAGGATTCCTTGGAGATGGTATCAACGATGCACTTGCATTAAAACAAGCTGATGTTGGAATTTCAGTTGATACAGCAGTTGATATTGCTAAAGAATCTGCAGATATTATTCTTCTTAAAAAAGATCTTAACGTTTTAGAACAAGGTATCTTAGAAGGTAGAAAAACTATTATTAATATGGTTAAATACCTAGAAATGGCCGTTAGTGGTAACTTCGGTAACATGATTTCAGTTATCGTTGCAAGTATCTTCTTACCTTTCTTACCATTGTTACCAGTTCATATTCTTGTCCAAAACTTACTCAGTGATTTAGCTCAAACAGGTATTCCATTTGATAACTGTGATCCAAAAGATCTTGATAAACCACGTAAACTAGATTCAAAATCTCTAACACGCTTTATGATGGTATTTGGCCCACTCAGCTCAATCTTTGATATCATGTGCTTTATTGTATTATGGTTTGTATTTGATATTCGTACACCGCAACAAGCTATCATTTTCCAAACTTTCTGGTTTACATTTGGTATCTTGTCCCAAGCACTAATTATCTTCGTAATTCGTGCCAAACATCCATTCTCATTTAAGAATAGACCTTCTACAGTACTTGTTCTTGTAAATGCACTTGCAATCGGAATTACATTGCTCTTCGTATTAACACCACTAGCAAGCACTATTGAACTCACAATTCTAACCCGCCCTCACGCAATATGGGTATTTGGTATTGTTGGTCTTTACTTAATTACTACTGCATTAATCAAAAAATTCGTGTGGACACCACTCGATTAATCAATTATAGGAAGCTCAATGCTTCCTTTTTTTATCTTTTATTTGATACAGTTAATGTATAGATATGTTAAGAATCACACTACAGTTTTTTTCAAATAAAAACACTCTGTGCTTTGAACTTCACAGAGTATTTTCTTTACTTAAATTGACTTTCTTTTCTTTCCAGAAATAAATACAAAGATCGAGCCTAACATTAAGAGTAAGTAATTAACATTAGAATAATTATTAACACCTGTTGAAGGTAATACAGGTTCTGTAGGGTTTGGTTCAACCGGGTCGGTTGGATTAACAGGTTCTACAGGTTCTACAGGTTCTACAGGTTCTACAGGTTCTACAGGTTCTACAGGTTCTACAGGTTCTACAGGTACAACTGTCACAGGAACTTCCGGCTCAATTGGATCTGTAGGATTTTCTGGGTTTGTGATCTTAGCAATATTAATAATTTCGCCAACTCTCGATCCAGACGCAATTACTTCAAATGTTACTTCCCCATCTGTGCCATAAGCTAATGAAGGAATAATAACTTCAAAACTACGTCCATTTACAATACCATTTTGAGCTACCCCATCAACATAAATGATAGAATCTGTGAACTCAATGCCTTCTGGTAATGTATCCTTAACTGATACATTTTCGACAGGTAATGACGTTGCAGTTATGTTACTTACTTTGATAGTATAATTGAACTTTTCATTGACGTTGACAGTGTCCTTTGACACCAGTTTTTCAGCTGTGATAACCGCCTTGTCAGGGGTCACAACTACTGGAACCTCCGGTTCAATCGGGTTCGTAGGATCTTCTGGATTTATAACTGTAGCCTTGTTTACGACAGTTTCCAGTTTGGATCCAGTTGCGATTACTTCAAATGTTACTTCCGCATCTTTATCATAAGCCAATAAAGGAATAATAACTTCAAAACTTCGTCCATTTACAATACCATTTTGAGCTACCCCATCAACATAAATGATAGAATCTGTGAACTCAATGCCTTCTGGTAATGTATCCTTAACAGATACGTTTTCGACAGGTAATGACGTTGCAGTTATGTTACTTACTTTGATAGTATAATTGAACTTTTCATTCACATTGACAGTGTCCTTTGACACCAGTTTTTCAGCTGTGATAACCGCTTTATCCGGAGTCACAACTACTGGAACCTCTGGTTCAATTGGATTCGTTGGATCTTCTGGGTTCACTACTTTAGCTTTGTTTATTGTTTCTCCTATTTTACTACCCGACGCTTTAGTTTCAAAGGAAACTACAATTTCTTCACCATAAGCTAAGGATGGAATTACTACTTCAAAATCAACACCATTTATTAGTCCTGTCTTAGCTACGCCATTCACGTAAATAATTTTATCTGTAAATGATATACCTTCTGGAAGACTATCCTTAACAACGATATTTTTCATAGGTAACGATGTTTTTACAATATTCTTGACTTTAATAGAATAGATAAATGTTTCATTAACTGAAATTGTATCTTTATTTACAATCTTCTCAGCCACGATTTTACCTTTGTCTGGAGTCACGATTACCGGAACCTCTGGTTCAATTGGATTCGTCGGATCTTCTGGATTTGTAACTGTAGCCTTATTAACCACAGTTTCTAGCTTGGATCCTGTTGCGATTACTTCAAACGTTACTTCTACGTCTTTATCATAAGCTAATGATGGAATGATAACTTCGAAGCCATGGCCACTCACGACCCCTCGTATGCTACCCCGTCAACATAGATGATGGAATCAGTAAACTCAATGCCCTCTGGTAATGTATCTTTAATTGATACATTTTCGACAGGTAGTGATGTTGCAGTTGTGTTACTTACTTTGATAGTATAATTGAACTTTTCATTCACATTGACAGTATCTTTTGACACCAGTTTTTCGGCTGTGATAACCGCTTTGTCAGGTGTCACAACTACTGGAACTTCAGGTTCAATTGGATTTGTTGGATCTTCAGGATTTGTAACTGTAGCCTTATTTACAATTCCACCAAGTTTGCTTCCTGTTGCGATTACCTCAAACGTTACTTCCACATCTTTACCATAGGATAGTGACGGAATAATAACTTCGAAACTGCGTCCATTTATGACACCTTCTTGTGCTACACCATCAACATAAACGATAGTATCTGTAAACTCAATGCCTTCTGGTAATATATCTTTAATTGATACATTTTCTACAGGTAATGACGTTGCTATTGTGTTGCTTACTTTGATGGAGTAGTTGAATTTTTCATTAACATTAACAACTGCTTTATCAACTAATTTCTCTGCATAAATATTCGCTTTATCCGGTGTCACAACTACTGGAACTTCCGGTTCAATTGGATTCGTCGGATCTTCTGGATTTGTAACTGTAGCCTTATTAACCACAGTTTCTAGCTTGGATCCTGTTGCGATTACTTCAAACGTTATTTCCACGTCTTTGCTATAAGCTAACGAAGGAATAATAACTTCAAAACTACGTCCATTTACGACACCGTCTTGAGCGACACCATCAACATAGATGATGGAATCAGTAAACTCAATGCCCTCTGGTAATGTATCTTTAATTGATACATTTTCGACAGGTAATGACGTTGCAGTTGTGTTGCTTACTTTAATAGTATAATTGAACTTTTCATTCACGTTGACAGTATCTTTTGATACCAGCTTTTTAGCTGTGATAACCGCCTTGTCAGGGGTCACAACTACTGGAACTTCCGGTTCAATTGGATTTGTTGGATCTTCAGGATTTGTAACTGTAGCCTTATTTACGACAGTTTCTAGTTTGGATCCTGTTACATTTACTTCAAATGTTATTTCCACATTTTTACCATAAGCTAATGATGGAATGTTGACTTCGAAGCCACGCCCATTTACAACACCCTCTTGAGCTACACCGTCAACATAAACAATTGAATCAGTAAACTCAATGCCTTCAGGTAATGTATCCTTAACTGATACATTTTCTACTGGTAATGACGTTGCAGTTGTGTTACTTACTTTGATAGTATAGTTGAACTTTTCATTGACGCTCACCGTATCTTTTGAGACGAGTTTTTCAGCCGTAACGACCGCTTTATCTGGAGTCACGACTACTGGAACCTCAGGTTCGATTGGATTCGTTGGGTCTTCTGGATTTGTAACTGTAGCTTTATTTACAACAGTTTCTAATTTAGATCCGGTTGCAATTACTTCAAATGTTACTTCCACATCTTTACCAAATGCTAATGATGGGATGATAACCTCAAAGCCACGTCCACTTACAACGCTGTCTTGAGCGACACCATCAACATAAACGATTGAATCAGTAAATTCGATTCCCTCAGGGAGAATATCTTTGATTGAAACGTTGTTCAATGGACTACTGTCTTCGACAATATTTTTAGCTACAATTGTATAGTTGAATTTATCACCAACGTTGACAGTACCCTTACTTGCTTTTTTCTCTGCTCCAATTTGACCGTTAAGTCTGTTTTCTATAATGAATCCATCTGTTTCATTACCAACTACAACAGATTTGTACCCATTTACTGGCGATTCTTCAACAGTATAATTAATTTTTTCACCTTTTAGAGTGTGAGTGGGAAGATTGATAAATTCGTGACTCCATTTTCCTTCTTTAAGTTCTACTGTATCGATTTTCACACTATTTGCAAGAAGGTCAACAGTAATGGAATTATGAGTAGTTTCTTTATCAAACCATTGTTTTTCAACATTAATTGATTGCTTAGTTAAACCGTTAGGAACTACAAGTGAAATCCCAATTAAATCCGCATCTTTAATCTCAAAAGGAAATTTTTCATTTGGATCAAATGTTGCGTAATCAGGTGCACTAATTTCTGTTATATAGTATTTACCTTGATCAAGTACAGGTGTATCGAAAACTCCACTTGAGTTGGTTTTTAAAACAATATTTTCAAGTTTAGCGACTGGAGTTCCATCTTCATGGAACATCTTGAATGTTACTTCTCCTAATTGTTCACTCTTACCGTTGTCATTAATAGTTTTTACAATTCTAAGAGTTCCTTTTTTAGGTGCCACAATCCCGCCTTCAAAAATATTATCAGCTTCTCTATCTAAATCTTCCCTAACCTGAGGTGTACCATCTGCAAGAGTCCATTTTGAAATTGCTGAATTATAAAATTTAGGCATAAACTTACCAGCACTCGTTATTTTTGTCTGATAGTTTAACCCTACTTTTTGAGTTGGTGAAATTTTATCTTTATAGACAATGAATTCAAACTTACGTGAGTTATTTGGATCAATCGTGAACTTACCATATCCTTTTTCAACAAATTCGGAAATAGTTAGTCTTCTCGCATCACCATCTTTTTCATCTATCATTTGGATATAGGTTCTTAAGGAATCCAAATTATTAATGCTCAATGGCAGGTTTTCATTTTCTAAAGCAAATTCTTGTCCTTCACTGAATTCATCTACGACATATAAGTCAGATAAAAATAAATTCTGATCTCGGTTAATACTTATATTCCATGCAACATAACCTCGGTTAGTTGGCCATATCGATCCATTCGTTTTATAAACAAACGGGTTGGTTCCAATAACCATTGAAGTCGTAATAGAATAATCAACCTTAGGAGCATCAGTACCTAAATCAGTTTTATAGTCAACACGGTAGTTTGACCATTCTTCTTGATCGTCTGGACCTACAAATCCTGCTCTACCAGAAAAATAAAATTCACCTTGGAATTCACTAAACATTTTCACATTTTCGTTGAATGTGATGATGACGCTATTTTTATCAGGACTAACCTCTGCCGTAGCATAAACTTTTCCAGAAGCTGAATCTGATAAATCAATTGTTGGTTTATCAAAATCAAAAAGACCGATATTTTCCGGATGCATTAAAGTTAATGTATCTCCTGGGTTAATTGTGAAGTTCTTTTCTGAAAATGTAACACTTATCTTCGTATGCTCACCATAAGTGAGTTCATTAGGTGTCATGGTTATTTGATCAACAAAGCCCATTTGATTGAGCTCTTTCGGAGTGCTTTCAGCATTTACTCTAATTCCAACTGTATTAATGATTAACACTAGCATTATGGAAAAAGAAAGAAATACTTTTAATATTTTTTTCTTCGACATTACAATCCTCCTCATTTATTTTTTTATTATATGCCTGAATATTTTCAAATAAAATTATTTTGACTGTCAAAGTTATGTGATATAAATAGCAAGTGTATTCACACCCTTTAACAAAGCCTTTTAACATTATTTCCCCTTATAAAATATTTATCACCTCACACTGTATTAACGAGTGAGAAAACAAAATAGTTTTAAAATTTGTTAAAAAAAGCAAATATATCACAATTAACTTAAAGTAATTGGTTCTTCAGATAAAAAAAAACACCCTTAGGTGTTTTAGTTTTGAGAATTTCGTTTCGATTTTAATGACGTTATTACAAGTAGAAATCCAGATAAAATTATAATTACTTGAATTGCTTGGGGATCATTGATACCTGTACTTGGAAGTTCATCTGTTTTTTCAACTTTGATTGTTTTATCGTCTTGTTCTACAGGGTCAGTAGGTTCAACAGGTTTTACCGGATCGATTGGATCTACTGGATCTACTGGATCTACTGGATCTACTGGATCTACTGGATCATTCTTTTCCCATTTTGCATAAAGAATAATGTCTTTTGTTACAGTTTCGTTATCAAATTGCCATAGTGAATCTAACTCAATGCTTTTAGACCAGCCAATAAATTTATAACCTTCTTTAGTAGGATTTAATGGTTTTTCAATAAGTGATCCACGAGTGATATTTTTATAACCCTCAATAAGACTTCCTCCGTTAGAATCAAATGTTACATTAAATCTTATTTCTGGATTTTTACTCCAAGCTGCATAAAGAACAAGATTGTCTGTAACTACATCTTCCTCAAATATCCAAGGAGTACTCAAAGTAGTATCGGTATACCAACCTGTAAATGAGTACCCTTCACGAAGCGGCGATTCAGGTTGAGTAATTCGAGAATTTTCTTTAATATTTTGAATTGAATCAACTAATGTTCCACCTTGACTATCAAATTGAACAGTATATTCTTTTTCTTCTTCGAAACGCGCATATAAGTTCACAATATTTTCTGTTGTTTTGCTTGCTTCAAAATCCCATTTTTCATTCTCTTCTGTATACCATCCTAAGAATTTGTATCCTTTCGCAATAGGATCTATAGGTTTCACATTTAACTGATTCACTAGAGAAAATACATATTGTTTCGCATTGTAATTTTCGACATTAATATTTTCATCTGCTATGTGGTAATAAGTTAATGCAGAGTAATCATAAAATACATCGTCTCCATTATAGACGTTATCATAACTTTCGATAAACCGGTCATAAGGTTTTGTTGTTGTCGTAGAATTAATAACATTATCTCTATATCCTTGGTTTAGTGCGTCTTCGACTTGGGAATCATAATGCCAAACAAGTGGAAATGGCGAATGATTATCATCAAACGTAGTATTTTCAAGTTTTAATGCTGCAAAATTATCTTGAAGATCATCAATATAGATACCGCCACCTTGACCACCTTCATAGTATCCTGGACCGAAATCTTTTCCAGTATTCACATTGCCACGAATGATCGTATCTTTTATAGTGTAAGATACGTTTGGTGTATCATTATTATTAAGTTGAAGTGCTCCACCTCGAAAATCGGCTGTATTGTTCTCAAATATTGAATCTGTAATGAGCGTTTGAGTTTCTGCATTACTATCGAGGCGTATATAAAGAGCACCACCAGAATGAGATTCATTATTTGAAAACTGTGATTTACCAATTTTGATGTTTCCGCTGTTTGATTTTTGGATAATTGAAACAGCGCCACCTTCACTTTGTTCACCAGTCTCAACACCTGTTTCATGATTATAATCTAATCTACTAGTTTTATTATTTACGAATTTTGAATTTTCGATTTCAAATACGGATGCGTCGCTTTCCATCTCTGCAAGAATAGCACCGCCGCCTCGTTTACCAAAGTTTCCTTCAAATGTAGTATTTGATACATAAGCAACTGATTGATTCTTTAGAGACACTCCTAAAGCTCCACCTTGATAATCCGCAATATTCCCTTCAAATTTCGAGTTTGTTAGATCAAAACGTGCATTTCCTCGTCCTGAAAAGTAGAGTCCACCAGAATATCCAGCACCTTTATTTTGGTTCATTGTTACATTATTTGCGTTAAGTGAGCCATCTGACAGATAAGCAACAATTGGTGATCCTTGTTGGTTTGCGGTAATATTTTGATTAAAATTAATATTGTTCAGTTGAATTTCAACATTTTTTGTATCAAATAGAAGTACTGCTGCACCGGTACCGTCTTTCCAATTTATAATTTTATTGTTTTCAAAATTAACATTCTCTAATGTGAACTTAGAATTTTGGGTTTTAACTTTAATAAATCCCTCTTCCCAGGCACTAAACTTTATTGTGTTATTCGCAATCGTTAGTCCGGTAAGTTTATGAGAATGATTTGTATCGTATAGAATACCTCCACCGATAGCATCTTCATTCCCAGAAAGAGTGATGTATTCGAATTTTATATTAGTATCATTGTCACCAATAATTTGTATATGTCTCTGACCTATATTATTTTTAAGTGTTACTGGCTGTCCATCACTTGATTTAATAGTTAGTGAGGTCATTTTTCCACTATTTACTATCAATGGCGATGTAAGCTGCAATGTAATACCACCTTTAATGATAATTACAGCATCATCCTGAGCTGAATTTAACTTATCTTTGAGTTCTAATTCAGTTTCTACAGGCGCTATTTCTGCAGATGCAATCGTTGAGACTGCTTCCTCAACTGCTTTGAATTCTTCATTATTTATTGGTTCTGACTCCTCATTCATCTCTAATTCTAAATTTTCTTGTGTTTCAGTATTAGAAATTAACTGAGTCTTTTCAACCGGTACCTGATTTTCTTCTTTAGTTTCTACCAAAGTTTGCTCAGCATTTACATTTTCAGTTTGAGCATTTACAGATAGATAAGTTCCAGAACTTAACAGGGCAATACACGTCAATACGATACTCGTTTTCTTCATTATTTCCTCCATTTAGTGCATATTTATTATAAGTTTTGAAACACATACAACAGTGATACAACTGTGAAAACTAAGTGGTTAATCCGTGTAATATTTTGAAATACCGATGAAGTATATTAGAAAATATACGATTTATTCAAGTCAAGACCCTGTATACCACTTCTATAAAAAAAAGAGAATCATCTACGATTCTCTTTTTGAATATTCTATTTAATTATTTTAGTTGATTAAGTACGAGTTGTAATTGACGTCTGTACTCTTCAAGCTTTTCTTTTTCTTCATTAACTTTAGATTCAGGCGCTTTTGAAATAAACTTCTCGTTTGACAGCATCTTCTCACCGCGAAGAATTTCATTTTCAAGACGAGCTTTTTCTTTCGTTAATTTCTCAAGTAGCGCTTCCTTGTCAACGAGTTCTGTTTCAATTAAAACAACAGCGCCTCCTTTGATAGGTTGGATAAGGGCATTCTCATCAATGTTGCTTAAAGTAACTTTAGCCATATTTTCTAACATTGATTTGATTAGAGATGAAAGTTCATAGGGTTTATCATTTGAATCCAATACCATTGCAGTAAGTGGTTTAGAAGGTTTTACATCATACTGAGCACGAGTTTCTCGAATTGAAGTAATCGCATCAATCATAAAGCTAACTTCTTCAATGCCTTTTTCTTCAATAGCTATTGTATTCGGCCATACTTCAAGGTTAATCGATTCTTTCGTTTCAGGCATTGATTGGTAAATTTCTTCAGTTACGAATGGCATGAACGGTGTTAACATAATTAGTATATTTTTAAGCATTGTATATAGCGTTGCTTTTGTTGCATAAACAACTTCTTCATCATCACTTTGTAACCCAGATTTACTCAATTCAATATACCATGAACAGAAATCATCCCATACGAAGCGTGTGAGAGCATTACCAACTAGAGCATACTCGTATTTTTCCATATTACGGTTAACTTCTTCAAGAGTGCTGTTGAATTTCGCAATGATAAAACGATCTACTTGAGAAAGATTTGCTTTCTCAATATCATAGAATGTATCACCAATATGCATTTGTACAAATCGGGAAGCATTCCAAATTTTATTAATAAAGTTCCAGGATGCTTCTACTTTTTCAGGAACATAACGCATGTCTTGTCCCGGTGTAGAGTTTGTAGTTAAGAAATAACGAAGTGCATCAACACCATACTCTTCAATAACATCCATTGGATCAACACCATTTCCGAGTGATTTACTCATTTTTTGACCTTTTTCATCACGAATTAATCCATGGAGTAAAACATCCTTAAAGGGTCTGTCATTCTTAAAGTAACGCGCTTGGAAAGCCATACGAGCTACCCAGAAGAAGATGATATCATAACCTGTAACTAAAAGATCTGTAGGGAAATAACGTTGAACATCGACCGTTTCATCTGGCCAACCCAATGTTGAGAAAGGCCAAAGTGCCGATGAGAACCATGTATCAAGTACATCTTCATCTTGACGCCAATTTTCAATATCTTTTGGGGCTTCTAAGCCAACATAAATTTCTTCAGTTTCCTTATGGAACCATGCAGGGATACGATGTCCCCACCATAATTGACGAGAAATACACCAATCTTCAATTCCTTCCAACCAACGTGTAAATGTGTTCTCAAAACGTTCTGGATAGAAATTGATCTTTTCATCTGTATTTTGGAATTTCAATACTTCGTCTGCCAGTGGTTTCATTTTTACAAACCATTGTTTTGACAAGTAAGGTTCCACAATGACATCAGTTCTTTCTGAATGACCTACTTGATGTACATGTTTTTCAATTGAAACAAGGTTACCATTTTCTTTAATGTACTCTACTAATTGACGTCTACATTCAAAGCGCTCTAAACCGGCAAATTGACCCGCAAGTTCATTCATAGTTCCATCTGGATTCATACAGATAGGCATTTCAAGATTATATTTTTCACCAATCATAAAGTCATTAGGATCGTGAGCAGGAGTACACTTCATAACACCTGTACCAAATTCAATATCAATGTAATCATCAGCAATGATAGGAAGTGTTTCTCCATTGGCAGGGTTAATTGCGTGTTTACCGATTACATGCGAATAACGCGTGTCATCAGGGTGAACAACA
The DNA here is from genome assembly GCF_014396165.1 of Erysipelothrix inopinata. Taxonomy (GTDB): domain Bacteria; phylum Bacillota_I; class Bacilli_A; order Erysipelotrichales; family Erysipelotrichaceae; genus Erysipelothrix; species Erysipelothrix inopinata. The sequence continues at coordinate 1,342,812 of NZ_CP060715.1, read as the reverse complement.
ATGCAAACGTCACCAAACATAGTTTCAGGACGCGTTGTTGCAACTTCAAGTAATTCTCCAGTTTCAACAACTTTATAAGTAAATGTATAGAAGTTTCCTTCTACTTCTTTATGGATAACCTCAATGTTAGAAAGCGCAGTTTGAGCTTCAACATCCCAGTTAATGATACGGTAGCCTTGGAAAATTAATCCATCATTGTACAAATCAACAAATACTTTATTAACTGCTTGATTGAGGCCTTCATCTAATGTAAATCGTTCACGACTATAGTCAACAGAAATCCCCAGTTTTGACCATTGTTCACGTATATGAGAAGCATATTCTTCTTTCCAATCCCAAGATTTTTGTAAGAATGCTTCGCGTCCTAAGTCATATCGAGAAACACCATCTTTACGAAGGCGTTCTTCAACTTTAGCTTGTGTAGCGATCCCCGCATGATCCATTCCCGGTAAATACAGTACGTCTTTACCTTTAAGTCTTTCATAACGAAGTGCAATATCTTGAAGTGTATTATCCCAAGCATGACCTAAATGAAGTTTTCCAGTTACATTAGGTGGCGGGATAACGAGTGAATAAGGTTTCTTACTGGTATCACCTGCAGTAAAGTATCCCTTTTCTATCCATTCATTATATTTATCTTTTTCAACATTTTCATGTTCATATTTTTTATCGAGTTCTTTCATTATATTCCTCCTTTAGCATACCGTAATACTCTAAATCACGATATTCAGATTTAACTTTAATAAATTTTCTTTTTGTACCTTCATGAATAAATCCTAATTTTTGCCCCACTTTTTTTGATCCGATATTTTGATCGATGTGGCGTAATTCCATTCTCCTGACTCCATATTCTTCAAATGCATATTTTAAGACGCATTCTCCAGCTTCAGTAACGATTCCTTGGTTCCAGTATTTTGGGCTTAAGGCATATCCCATTTCAAAGACATCGTTTTTAGCTATCGGCCAAAAATCGCAAGTTCCGATCATTTTATTTGTTTCTTTTAAAACAATTGCGAAAGCCTCCGGCCACCCCTTTACAGGTCTTTTTAAAAAGACTTCTTGAATTGCTAGGGATGTATCTTCTTTTGTTATATGGCGCTTAAAAGTAGTGTACTGAGTGACTTCTTCAGTAGATGCATATTCAAACATATCATCGACATCTCCGACACTAACGGCTCTTAATATTAATCGTTCAGTTTCTAGTATTGGTAATTTAGTATTACTCATAACATGTCCTCCTAAAATAAAAAAAGCACCATCCGTAAAGGACGATGTCATCGTGGTACCACCTTAATTTACTTACAATCGTAAGCCTCAAACCTGTTAACGCCAGCAACGAAAATAGCTACTTAAGTTCACCATTTTATCTCGGATGCTACCTTCATCATGTTACACTACTTTGTTTCACCAACCCAAAGCTCTCTACAAATGATTCATAACTACTCTTCATCGTCTTAGAATGTGGTTTTATTTTATCATGTGTGTCTGATTTAATCAACACATAACACACTGCTATGATATAATAGTGTCTGTATCGTGGAGGAACTTATGAACAGAATTAAATACTACTTTAGAAGACTTAAATCCCTTGACTATAAAAACATGATTCGAACAGCCAAGGAAATTGCGAAAAAGAATCATAAATTTTCATTTTTTATATTTATTGATATGATCTGGTGTTCCATTTTTTATCAATCTGGTTATATCGATTATTATGAGTTTGAGTTTTATTTACTCAATCGTAAAGAACGTCAAACTTTCATAACAGGTGGTATTGCGAACTCAATTATAGTGAAGTATAACCAAAAAGAGTTTCGTCACCTTTTTGCAGATAAAGTAAATTTCAATAAAACCTTTAAAAATTACATTGGACGAGATTATCTCGATATTCGGGAAGCATCTTTAGAAGAAGTTAATGCATTCTTACTCAGACATGAATTTTTTATGGCTAAAGCAATTGATAGCCTTATGGGTCATGGTGTTGAAAAGTTCGAGTCAAAAGAAATCGAAAATGTCGAAGCGTTTGTAGCAAAACGACTTGAAAACAGACAATTTTTATTTGAAGAATACTTCATTCAACATCCTGAACTTTCTCGTTTATATCCAGACAGTGTTAATACAATTCGTATGATAACTTTCTTTGATGGAAAAGATGTTCATATATTAGAGGGTGTCTTAAAACTTGGGAATGGTGGTAACCTAGATAACTTCGGTGCTGGCGGAATGTATACAGTGCTAAGTGATGACGGCATTGTGCAGTATCCTGCCTTTGATAAAAATGACATTGCATATAAACAACATCCCATTACACATCAAGACCTCATCGGATTTAAAATTCCTCTTTATGAAGACGTTTGCGAGCTATTAGATAAAGCTGCTCGTGTGGTTCCTGAAATCCAATACGTTGGTTGGGATGTCGCTATTTCCGCAACCAAACCTGTCTTAATTGAAGGAAATTATAATACAGGTGTTTTCCAAATGAAACCCAGTCTCACAGGTGTTAAAACCGGTTTATTACCTAAATTCTCAAGTATAATCGAACTTTAATCAAATGAAAGCTCTACCCAAAATGGTAGAGCTTTTTTTAGAATTCTGCGTTTCCGGGTGTTCGCGGGTAAGCAATAACATCACGAATATTTTCCATACCTGTAATGTAGCGCATGAGACGTTCCAATCCGATTCCAAAACCACTATGCTGACACGTTCCAAATCGTCTTGTATCCAAGTACCATTGATACTCCGATAAATCCAAACCACATTCCACAATTCGCTCTTTTAATACTTCGTATCGATACTCCCGTTCACTGGCACCAACAACTTCTCCAATACCTGGAAATAAGAGATCCGTTGCCCCCACTGTTCCATCCTCTTCAACCAACATATAAAATGCTTTCTGTTCTTTAGGGTAGTGTGTAACAAAGACAGGTTTACCAAATATGACATCTGTTAAGAAATGTTCATGCTCCGAATAGAGACGCTCTCCCAAGTAGGAATGATTTTAAACTCATCATGATATGGCTCGAGCATTGAAATTGCTTCTTTATAGGAGATCTTAGCAAATGGTTCTCGTATCGTTTTGTTTAATTTGTCAATAAGTTCTTCTTCAATATAGGTATCAAAAAACATAATTTCTTCATGAGCATGTTCCAATGTATAGCTGATTGTTGATTTAATCATCGACTCGATGACTTCAATTATTTCATCAAGTCCTACAAAAGCCATCTCTGGTTCTATTTGCCAAAACTCTGCCACATGTCTTGAAGTATTTGATTTCTCAGCTCTGAAAGAAGGTCCAAAAGTGTAAACATTTCGAAATGCATGAATGAAGGGTTCAAGGTTCAATTGACCCGTAACACTCAAATAAGCTGGTTTATGAAAGAAGTCTTCTTCATAGGACTGTTTTTCCTTCTCTGCGTCGAGTGTTGATATTCTAAATACTTCTCCCCCACCTTCAGCATCTGTGGTCGTTATCGCTGGTGATTGAATATAAGTAAAGTCATTTTCATGAAGAAAAGATTGCATTCCTTGAGTTAGAATGGATCGTGTTCTAAATACTGCATTGAACGTGTTTGTACGTGCTCGCAAATGTGGAACAGTTCGTAAATATTCAAAACTATGACGTTTCTTTTGGAGTGGATAATCTGCATCCGCTAAACCTTCAATTTCAACATTGGAAACTAAAATTTCAACAGATTGTTTACGATTGATTGGGATTTGAACAACACCCTGAATTCTTACACAACTTCCTAGGGTTAAGGTTCCAAGTGATTCAAAAAACGGACTGTTCTTATCAACAACACATTGAGTTGTTGATAGTTGGGTACCATCATGAAGTTCGATAAATCCGACATTCTTCGATTTCCTAACGGTCCTAACCCAACCTGCTGTATACACTTCGACTCCTGGTTCTTGAATCTTACTAATTGATTTTAATGTCTGTACTCTCATAATATCCTCCTTGTACAAAAAAACAGCATCTATCCCATAGGGACGAAAATGCTGCTTTCCGCGGTACCACCCAGATTATCATGACGATCACTTTACAATTCTAACAAATCGTGCCCAATGATAACGGTAGAGCAGTCCCGTTTATCCCTACTCAATTCAGGATAACAACTCAAAGGGGTTACTTTATTATGCTTACTTAATGATCTCTCACCATCTATCATCTCGCTTGAAGCAGCTTTTAATAAAACATGTCCTTATCAACGTTTTTAATTTTACATATAATACACTATAATTTTGGATCAATCAACTTAAGTTATTAAATATTTTCAAACTCATACTCAATAACATATGTATACCTGTCCTCAGGATTTAAAATATAATCAGGATTATTCAAGACCCAAGGTGCAGGAATTTGAGGCTCTATAGCAACCGCTTCATGGTTTGCACTCATTTTACCGAGACTGTCTTTAAATGCCTGATCCCAATAATTTGCAAAGTAGAGATGGATTGCAGGATAATCAGTTCTCACCGTCATTTTCAAATCATCAGATTGGAGAATCATTTCATTCGAATTTAGGAGAAATGTATGATCAATATGACCTGTCAGATCAAATTGTGGATGTTTCATTTTCAATAGACGTTCAACATCCCTCAGTTCATCAAGATTAAACACACCATCTTTTTCGAGTTCGAGACCGTCATTAACCATATTTTCATTGAGACCAAAGACTATTTTTGAAGGAACTTTAATCTGATGTTTCTCTAGATTACCGTGATCATTGAGTCTAAAATACATATGATTCGTAAGATTAAGCGGCATTGATTCAGTTACACTTGCTTCTAGTTTAAGGACCATTTTATAACCGACTAATCGATATTCTATTTTGTACATAACATTTCCAGGATATCCATCAGCTTGATGATGGCCAAGTCCTTCGAGAAGGACATAATCACCATCACTTTTTTTAACTTCAAACATTACTTGGCTCAAACCATGTTCACCACCATGAAGATGACTTTCATTATTATTCGGTTTCAATGGATATTTTTGGTTTGCAACAACTACAGTATTATTCTTAACTCTGCCTGCTAGGGGGCCAATGCATGATCCGAGATAGACATCGTTTTTTAAATAATCTGATTCCATTTCATAACTTGCAATGATATTTCGATTCTTAGGTTTCCATACCATTGATTTTACAGTGGCACCTTGTGGCAACATTTCAACTTTTAAAAATTCATTTTCTATGATGATATTATTCATTAATCTCATGGGCTCCTTCACCAATTTGGGCTACATAAAAGCTCGCATCATAGCCTATTTGCTTTGAATATGTTTCTTGAACCGTTTCGATAAGTGTGTCGATTTGATCATCTTTAACGAGTGCAATCGCACAACCTCCAAAACCTGCACCTGTAACACGCGCACCAATGGTACCCTCCACACTTCGTGCAGCATCGACAAGTGTATCCAATTCAATTCCTGTGACTTCATAATCATCACGCAAGGAATCATGACTTTTATTCATTAACATTCCAAAAGATATAATATCATTTTTTTCTAAGACTTCAACCGCTTCGAGAGTTCTTTCATTTTCGCTTACTGCATGACGTACTCTTTTGTATATAACACCATCAAAGTGATTCTTAATGGACTCTAATTGTTCAGAAGTCAATTCACATATCGAAGCAACATCATAAAATTTTCGAATAATCTGAAGTCCTTGATCACATTCTTTACGTCGCTTGTTGTAAGCTGAATCAATAAGATCACGACGTTTGTTCGTATTCATGATTACAATAGATATATTATCTAACTTAATCGGCACATAACGATAGGATAACGTATTGGTATTCAGTAAAATTGCTTTATCCATTTGACCCATTCCGATAGCAAATTGATCCATGATACCGGAATTAACACCTACAAATTCATTTTCTGCACGTTGCGAAATAACGACACACTCAAGCATACTAAGATTTAAATTGTATGCTTTATTTAATAATGTCGCTGTGACGACTTCAATAGAAGCACTACTTGAAAGTCCGGCACCATGAGGAATATTTCCTTCGTATAATATATCCATTCCAGTATCTAACTTGTATCCATCGTCTAAGATCATTTTGAACACCCCTTTAGGGTAGTTTGTCCAACCATCTTTCTCAGCAAACTTTAAGTCATTCAGATCAACTTCAATAATTCCTTTATCTTCAAAGTTAAGCGAATAGAAACGAATGATATGATCTTCTCTTCGTCGTGCAAGTGCATGAGTTCCATAAGTTATTGCACTTGGAAATACATACCCACCACTGTAATCAATGTGTTCCCCTATCAAATTGACTCGACCCGGAGCGAAGAATTGATATTCAGGTTCCTCACTAAATAATTTCTCAAATATTTCAGTTTTTGAATCACTCACATAGAACACCTACCTTTTTTCATCAATATTACGAATAACCTTACAAGGCACCCCAAAAGCAACAACATTATCCGGTATATCTTTTGTCACAATACTCCCTGACCCAATGATGACATTTTCACCAATTCTAACGCCAGGATTTACAACAACATTGCTTCCAATCCACGTATTATTACCAATACTGATTGGTAATGAATATTGATACCCTGCAATACGATCAACCCTGTTTTCTGGATGACCTGCTGTCGTAAGTGTGACATTGGGACCCACTAAGACATTATCCCCAATACTTACTTCTGCATCGTCTACAATAATAAAATTAAAATTGGCATAAAAGTTTTTTCCTATATGAATATGTTTTCCGTATGAAAATCGGACAGGTGCTTCGATCCAGAAAGGCTCTGTAATCTCAGCAAACATTTCTTGGATAAGCGCATTTTTTTGTTCTTGATCAATCGGAGAAGTTTGATTGTATTTGAATTGAAGAACTTTTGCTTTATTTCGTTCTTCAACAAGTTCGTCAAGCATATCTTTATATAAGCGTCCATCATTCATTTTTTGTTTTGTTTCTAAGTATTTTGAACTCATTGAATGCTCAATTCAACAGTCTGAGAGAAACTACGATTCGATATTTTCACCCATGCATTACCAGTAGTACCATGAATACTCTTGACCCAAAATGAACGTACACCACCAATTAGACTTACCAAATCATCTCCAATAATTTCAATATTATCACTACACTCTAATTCAAATACATCGTTAGAGTATACTTGTCGATTGCCATTTTCATTGATTCTTTCAATCGTTAATCGTGTAACATCGTATGTTGCTTCATTAATGAGTGTTGATGAATCAGCGGTGACCTTAACATTGCTTTCAAATTCCCCACCTTTTCGAACTGTAATAACAGGTTTATCATTTTGGTAGCCAATAAACTTATATACGACAACCTTGTTAGACCAGTTTTGTATATATTTATTGTGAAGATTCATGATGTGGTCAAGTTCTTCATCGTTCTTAGCTAGTTCTCTAAATGTTTCGGGAAGACCTTGAATACTATATCTAGTGATAGCACGATGAATCTCTTTGATACGATTTGCTTCTTGTGGTGTGTACCCTTCTTCGTCAACCAAGGTATTCCCAAACCAATCTATCAACATTGGAGCGTGTGGAAGATTTGCAAACAAATCAATATTTGGTGTCAAGGTTGAAACAAGTTCATCGTTACGGTACATTTCAACGTAGTCACAGTTTGTAAATACATACGCATCTGAAATAATCGCACGATCATGCTCACCAATATTCATCTCCGAAGAGACAGTAAGATACGGTGTTGTGACACCTTGTGATGCATAAGCAGCACTTGCCATTTTCGTATTTCTAAACATGTCCATCACACCGTGATAGCAAATTCTGTCACCACTACCAAATTCGATATGTGTATTATAATCAAACGCACACCAGCCAATTGATCCTGATATTTCTTTTTTACCCATCATATGGTTGATAATGTTCAGATGTCTTAAGGTATGCATCTGGCGTCTTGCCTCATTGTCAAAACTTTTTGTTGGGAAAGTATGACCACTATGCTCTGTGACAATAGCAGGAATATTTGATACAGGGAACACTTTACGTGTATCGGTCAATGCATGACCATCACGATAATCAAAATCATTATACGTGTACACATCCTCCAACCAGGCATTTTTATCTGGTTTAACCATTTCAATATTACGAATACCACCTGTTTGTCGATGTGGGTCTAATTTTCGTGCCACATCATTTGTTCGTGTATAAAATTCTTTGTCATCTTGAGACTCATTAATTCTAACACCCCAATTTATAATTGAAGGATGATTTCGATGGGCAAGAATCATTTCACTGACATTTTTAATAGAAATCTCTTTCCATTCTTGATCACCAATATTTTGCCACCCTGGTATTTCTTCAAATACGAGAAGCCCAATTTCATCACAACGATTTAAGAAATGTTTTGATTGCGGATAATGTGAACCACGCGCCAAATTAACACCCAATTCATATTTCAAAATATCCGCATCTTTAGCTTGAGCACTTTTGGGCATTGCATAGCCAACATAAGGATAACTTTGGTGTCGATTTAATCCAATAATATTCAGATGGTTTCCATTCAGGTAGAATCCTTTATCCGTAAATTGTGCTTCACGGTATCCGGTTTTGAATGAATACGTATCATAGATTTTATCTTTAGTTTTTAGCGTGACTTTTACATCATAAAGAGTTGGATTTTCAAGACTCCACAATTCAATACTCTTTGCATCAAACTTAAAAGATTCCTTTATATCGTGAAGTTCTATATCTTTTAATGCAATAAATCCGATGTTTTCGTGACTAATTTCCACATCTACTAGAAGTCCATCAAGTTGCTTATTTACTTCAAGATCCAAGCCAATAACTGGAGACGAAAGGAGATCCAAACCATAAGAATAAACATCTTTGATATAGTATTCATTCTTCTGAATTAAATTTACTTCACGATAGATACCCCCATAAGTGAGATAGTCAATGACCTTTCCAAATGGTGGTATGTTTAAAGTTTCAGAACTATCTACAAACACCGTTAAGAGATTTTCTTTTTCTTTTAACTCTTGGGTTATCTCAAAGGTAAATTGTGTGTATCCACCTTTGTGATCGCCAACGTATATCCCATTCAGATATACTTGAGTATAATGAGCTACTCCTTCAAATTCTATAAAAGTATGATTGAACGATGTATCTGCATCAAAAACATATTGGTAACTTGATTTTATTTGATAATCTTTTTCGTTAACATAATTATAAGGAAGCTCAACATTAGTATGAGGGATTTGAATACGATTCCCAGAAGTCATGATTTCATAAATATATTTTTCATCATATTGTGCATCATAAAGCCAGTTATTATTTATCGATTTAATCATTTTATCCTCCTAAAACAAACCAAACAATAAACAGTAATTGAATTAATAAAATCAGTGAATTTGTCACTACGAATTTCTTATTTGATCTTTGAAAATCAAGACTTACAACACCACATAACACGCCAATAGAACCGAACATTGCTGAAGAGATATAGATCATTGATAGTTCTCTTTGTGTTAACGATTCTTTTTCAAGTTCTAGTTTCTTTGCTTGAAAAGTCATCATCAGTCCCATAAAGGTGGATGCAATCAGTAAAATTACGATCGTATCCATGATTACTTACGAGCAATGGTTTTGCGCATATCAATAGCCACTGTAACAATGATAACTAGACCTTTGATTGCATATTGCCACTCTGGAGAAATTCCTAAGAAGATTAATGAGGTTGTAATTAATTGAAGAAGTAAAACTCCCACTACAACACCACGTACCTTACCAATACCACCGGAGAATGAAATACCACCGATAACACATGCAGCGATGGCATCAAACTCTGCACCGACACCTGTTGTTGCGGAATTAGATCCTACAACTGCGCTTTCAATAAAACCATTAATACCAAAGAGCACTCCTGCAAGAATAAATGTAACAATGATCACACGATCAACATTAATTCCTGAAACTGCAGCTGCTTCAGCATTACTACCAATCGCAAAGATATTTTTTCCAAATATTGTTTTATTCCAAATAAACCAAATTATTGCAGTAATAATGATGGCATAAATGATATAAAATTGAATTTTGATACCACCAATATAGAATCCGCCCGTAATTAATTCGGTAAATTCGGGTCGTAAACCACCTAGAGCTTGTCCACTATTTCCATTCAAGTTAAGAAGTGATAGTGCTAATGTTTGGATAATTAATTGAGTTCCAAGTGTTACGATAAAGGGATGAATTTTGAACTTTGCTACAAAGAATCCATTGAACAGTCCAAATAACGCTCCAATTATAATCACACAAACAAGTACCAATAGGATACTCATATTTCCAAGTTCTGGAAATAATTTCGTAGGGTAATCTGCTCTTTGTAGTAGAGCAGTGGAAACTAATGCGGTAATTCCGAGGATTCTCCCTGCAGAAAGATCGGTAGCAGAAATAATAATTAAACCCGCAATTCCAAGAGCAATTGGAAGTCTTTTAGCAACTAAGTTGATATTGTTGACAATAGATTGAGTTGATAAGAATGCAGGTCTTGAGATCGCGACAAATGTAATAAATACAAGCATCGCAATGTAGAGACCATTCTTTAAGAAGAAGTTCTTAACATCTTCTTTTTGTTTTTTTAGTTCAAGTTCGTCCAGACTATCACGATACGATTTAGAAAAACCGAGTCGAATCATCTTTCGAATTGATGTAAAGAAATTAGTTATAGGTTTAAAAAAACTATTTAAACTTTTATCTTGTTTCATGTTATCCTCCTACAAGTATTTAGCTGAAAGCGCCATTAATTCTTCTTGGTTAGTGCTTTTAGCATCTACAACTCCAGCAACTCGATGATTTGACATAACTAGAATGCGATCACAAATACCAAGTAATTCTGGCATTTCAGATGACACCATGATGATACTCTTGTCTTTTTCAGCAAGTTCAAGCATAAGCTGGTAAATCTCATATTTTGCACCAACATCAATGCCTCGAGTTGGTTCATCCAACATCAGAATCTCCGGAGAGGTCAATAGCCATCTTCCAAGAATTACCTTCTGTTGATTACCACCTGATAGTGACATAATTCGTGTTTCTGGTGATGGTGTTTTTACATGTGTTGCGTTAATGACCCATTTTGCATCAGCATCTGATAATTTATCAGATAGAATACCATGTTTTTTATATTCTTTGAGGTTTGCAATGATGGCATTGTCTTTAACACTAAGAACTCCGAAAATACCGGTTGCACGTCTTTCCTCTGTAAGCAATGCAAATCCATTATCGATGGCTTGAATGGGACTTTTATTCAAAATTGATTTTCCATGCAAGTGGACTTCGCCACTTCCATAAGTTCGCATCCCATATAATAATTCTAGTAATTCAGACCGTCCTGCGCCAACAAGACCTGCAACACCGAGAATCTCACCTTTTCTAAGATCAAACGTCGCATCATTCACTGAATCAGGATATAATCCCGAAAGATTATTAACTTCCAAAAGGATTTCAGATGGTTTATTGGTCTTGTCAGGAAATCTTTGTTTGAGCTCTCTACCTACCATTTGATTGATAATTATATCCGTAGTTAATTCACTCGCCGAAGTTGTGGAAATCCATGTACCATCTCTAAGAATTGTAACTTCATCAGAAATTGTTAGAATCTCTTCCATCTTATGGGAAATATAGATAATGGCACATCCTTGTTCTTTGAGTTGAAAAATAATTTCAAAGAGATGTCCAACTTCTTTTTCAGTTAATGATGACGTTGGCTCATCGAATACGATTATTTTTGAATCATACGAAACTGCTTTCGCAATTTCTACCATTTGTCTTTGGGAGACAGAAAGTTCACTCAATGTTTCGAGTGGATCAACATTAATATTTAGGGATTTGAAGATTTCTAATGTATCTTTGTACATTTTCTTCTCATCAACTACAATTCCCTTTTTGGGATATCTTCCTAACCACATATTATCCATAACGCTTCTTGATGTTGCTTGATTTAGTTCTTGATGAACCATAGCCACACCATTTTCAAGTGCTTGTTTGGGATTATCAAAATGAACTTGTTTCCCATCAATTTCGATATGTCCGCCATCTTCGATATAGATTCCAAACAAACATTTCATTAGCGTGGATTTACCTGCACCATTCTCACCCATTAACGAGTGAATTGTTCCCTTTTTGACTTTCAAATTAACATTATCGAGTGCTTTAACACCTGGGAACGTCTTGGTAATATTATTCATTTCCAGAATTAATTCTTTCATCTCATACACTCCGTATCTAATAAGTGAAATAGGCTCAAATGAGCCTATTATCAAAACTCTATTTATGTACTGCAGGATCGTACGCTACGTCTTTAATAACGATACGTTTGAAGTCTCCATCATATTTTAGATCTGTTCCTTCAATAAATTCTTTTCCATCACGTTTATTTTTAACCATCATGGTTATGACATTTGCATTTTGTTTTGCATCTTGCAATACTGTTCCAGCTAGTTTGTGATTTGCAATTAAGTCTTTGCCTGAGTCTGTTGCATCATAACCAAATACAGGAATGAATTTAGCATCATCGCCTTTATTGTAGTCCTTATCGTTCAATGCTGAGACGACACCTTCTGCAATTCCATCATTATTTCCAATTACAAGATCAATAGAACTTGGATCACTCAGGGTTGAGAGAATGGTACTCATTGCATCTTTACCTTTTGCTGCTGACCAGTCATCTGCAAGTAAATCTGAAGGAGCGGATGCATGACGTCTAAGTTCTGGTTTACCAGCTTCTTTTAAAACTTCATTAGCTCTTTCAACTGAATACTTAGTACGAGCAGTAGCCGCATCATGTGATAACTCTGCACGAATCATTATGTAGTCAATTACACCATCTTCTTTAGCATATTTGTCATAATCTTTTAGAAGGTAATTAGCAATTAACTCACCTTGTACTTTTGCTCCACCTATAACATCTCCATCCATAAGGACAGCTTCTTCCTGATCTTTAAATATTTCATGTGGTGGTTGACGGTTAAAGAATATTGTTGGGATATTTGCATCTTTAGCTTTTTTAATAACAGTTTCACCCGTTTCAGCTTCAACAAGATTTAATACTAAGATACTTGCGCCAGAGCTAATTGCAGTTTCAATTTGCTCATTTTGTTTCGATTGGTTATTTGCGCCATCATAAAATTTATATTCAATGCCAGCTTCTTTAAATTCTTTTTCAAGATTCGTTCGAATTTCACCAACGAATGGGTCTGCATAGTTCCAGAAGAATACGTGAGCAGTATAATCTTTACTTTTTGAGCAAGCAGTAAGTCCAAATGTAACAACTAATACTAATGATACTAATAACGCTTTTTTTAATTTTTTCATAGTTCCTCCATTTTGCGTTCTTAAATATAATTCGCATTCCTTCAATTCTTAGTATTTATTAAAATCCCTCCCTCGTTTACTAAAAAATGGTTAATATTAAAGTAAATGTTTACCTTATATTAACCATATTAGAATATGTAAGCGCTTTTGTCAACTGCTATTTTAAATCAAAGACACTTTCACGTTCAACAAATTGAGTGGAGCAAACCACTTTAAGTGGAATGGATTGCTTTGAATTAATTTGAAGTAATAGCATATTTACAGCTACTTCACCCATATATTTAGTTTCGAGTCTTGTTGTAGTCAGTGGAGGATTCATAAATTTTGCTGTCTGAATATCATTGAATCCAACAATTGATATATCCTTACCACCAATTTTATCCATTTCACCCAGTGCTCTGAGGGCTCCCATTGCAATGGTATCACTCGCACAAAAGAATGCTGATGGACAATCATCATGTTTCAATGCTTCTAACATCGATTCATATCCTGTCATTGCATTAAATGATCCTGTAAAAACAAATGATTCATTGAAATTCATTTCATGATCATTTCTCATAAAATTTAGATACGTTATTTCTCTCTTATCAATGTATTCTATTTTGGTTGGTCCTAAATATTCACGACCCCCAATATACCCTACATTACGATGTCCCTTATCTTTAAGGTACTCTAGAGTGCGGAATGTTGCTGTTTCAAAGTCATGAACCACACTCGAATACTTATCTTTATTTGGATTAGAATCTACGAAGATTAGATTACTGCAATGATTACTGAAATCATTTGCTTGTTGTAAAGAGAACTTGCCTAAACAAATTAATCCAATGAGCGAATCATCTTCAAATACGTCTTGAATATTTTCCATATAAAATTTTCGTACCATAATGCGATTCATGATACAGAAGTTTTCGACACTTTTTCTTAACTCATAATAATATGGATCCTCTTCTTCTTCATAGCTAGATATCCATTGAATAATCCCCACGACCATTTCAAACTGAGTCGTTTTCTTTGGCTTAATCTTATACCCTAATTCCTTTGCAATACGAATAACTTCTTCTCGAGTTTCATCTTTAACACTTAAAGTTTTATCCTCATTTAAGATTCTTGAGACTGTAGCATTACTTACCCCCGCTGCTTTAGCAATATCTTTAATCGTTGCCATAGACACCTCCAATTAACTAGATTATAGCACCTAAGTAAATTTTAGTAAACTTTTAACTCTCAACACTATTATTTTACTCATAAAGATATAAAAAGGTTTCCAAATAATATGGAAACCTTTAGAAAATTTAGTTGTTATCGATCCAACATATCCTGAAGACCTTCGATAATAGGTTCGACAGTTTCATTTTTTAACGATGAAAATGTAAATACAGGAACGAGATAGTTATTTTCAATTTTTCGTTTTGTACTTACTATCTTACTGTTGGACAATTTATCCGTTTTTGTAAGAACAATGCAATAATCAATTTTATTGTATTCAGCAAATTCAATCATCATTTCATCTTCACCAGCAATACCTCGTCGGATATCTACAAGGATCATCATAATACTTGGATGTCTTAGTTCAAAATAGCCATCCATTAAAATGCCATAATCAGCTTGTTCTTTCTTTGAACGGTTTGCAAATCCATATCCCGGTACGTCAGTTAACAATAAGCTATCATTGATATGATAGAAGTTAATCAGACGTGTTTTACCAGGTCTTTGACCTACATAGGCAAGTTTCTTACGGTTAGTCAACGCATTAATGATGGATGACTTCCCAACGTTTGATTTCCCTACCATCACGATTTCTTTTTGATGTGTCTCAGGAAATTGAGAAGCATGCGCAGCCGATATTATCAGATGCGCATCCTGTGTATTCCAAGCCATTATATGAGTGCCTCTTTAAGAACTTGATCAATTGTAGAACATGGGATAAATTCAATACTTTCTTTTACAATTTCTGGAAGTTCATCCATGTCTTTTTCGTTAAGTTTAGGGATTGCGATTCGTTTAATTCCTACACGGTGTGCAGCTAAAGATTTCTCTTTAAGACCACCAATAGGTAGAACGTTACCACGAAGTGTAATTTCACCTGTCATTGCAATATTTGCATCAACTTTACGGTTTGTAAGCGCAGAAATAAGTGCTGTTGTAAATGTAACACCGGCAGAAGGACCATCTTTTGGTACAGCTCCTTCAGGAACGTGAACTTGAACATCATTCTTTTCAAAGAAGTCAGATGCAATTCCTAATTCCTTTGCATGTGATTTAACATAACCAAATGCAATTTCTGATGATTCTTTCATAACATCACCAAGTTGTCCTGTGACGATAAGTCTGCCTTTACCTTCAAAGGTTGTGACTTCGATAGGAAGTACATCACCACCAAATTGTGTATAAGCAAGCCCTGTAACAACTCCAACTTGATCTTTGCGTTCTTTTTGTCCATACTCAAAGATTGTTTGTCCTAACCATTTTGTAATCAATTCTTTATTGATGGTAACGGATTTCTCACCATCTTTAAGGATTGCGAGAACAGTCTTACGGCAAAGTGATGCGATAACACGTTCTAACTGACGAACGCCCGCTTCACGAGTGTAGTGACGAATAATGTAACGTAATTGTGCATCACTCATCTTGAATTGAGATTTCTTCAATCCATTCTCTTTTAATTGCTTTGGAATTAAGTGTTCTTTCGCAATATTTAATTTTTCTTCTTCAGTATATGAACTGAGTTGGATAATTTCAAGACGATCACGAAGTGCCTCAGGAATATCACCTAAATAGTTAGCTGTTGCAACAAACATAACTTTCGATAAGTCATAAGGTTCTTCCAAGTAGTTATCACTGAACATTTTATTTTGTTCAGGATCAAGTACTTCTAACATTGCACTTGAAGGATCTCCCTTATAGTCTGATGCCATCTTATCGATTTCATCAATAAGGAATACAGGGTTAACAACTCCTGCTTTTTTCATTCCTTGAATAATACGTCCAGGTAAAGCGCCTAAGTATGTACGACGGTGTCCACGGATTTCCGCTTCATCTCGTACACCACCTACTGATGCTTTAACAAACTCACGTCCAAGTGAATCAGCAATTGACTTAGCTAGGGATGTCTTACCAACTCCTGGAGGACCTACAAGACACAAGATAGGAGCATTCAAGTTTCCTGTCATACTCTTAACTGCGAGATATTCCATGATACGATCTTTAACTTTTTCAAGCCCAAAATGATCTGCATCGAGGCTCTCTCTAACCGTATTAAGATTTTCTACATCTTCGGTTTCTTGCCACCATGGTGTTTTTAATAACCATTCTAGGTAAGTACGAACTACTCCCGATTCTCCAGCTGCTTGTGGCAACATTTCATATCGGCGTAATTCCTCAAGCGCTTTTTCTTTAACGAAATCTGGATATGGGTTGTTTTCGATCAATTCACGGAATTCATCAACATCTTCACCCGTATCACTGACATCGCCAAGTTCTTCACGAATTGCACGCATTTTTTCACGCAAGTAGTATTCACGTTGATTTTCTTCAACACGATCTTTAACTTTTTCATTAATTGTATTTTCAATTTTAGCAAGCGCTTGTTCACGTTGCATTTCTTCTAAGACAATCATGAGTCGCTCATTAACACGCAGCTCTTCAAGTAGAGCTTGTTTTCTTTCAATTTGAAGAGGGAAATACTGAGCAAATTGATCACTCAATTGTTGTGCAGAAATACCCATCGTCAATTGATTAACAAGTTCTGTTGGAATGGTGATGTTTTGAATTGATACTTGTTCTATTTCACTCGTAATACGACGAATGAGAGCAAGTTCTTCATTTTCATCACCCATGACATCATCAAGTAATGTCACACCACCAAATAACATTTTTCCATCATCATTAATAGAATCAATTTTGACTCTTTGAAGACCAGAAAATGTTACTCTTAAGAATCCTTGTTTTCTTTTTACTGATTTAACATGAACAAGTGATCCCACAGTATAGAGATCTTCTGTTGTTGGATCATCAACAAGAATATCACGTTGACTCACTAACACGAGATGTCCATTAAAATATTTTTCGGCTTCATCAATTGCATTCATGCTCTTGTGTCGGCCAACTTCAATCATAATATCTTGTTCTGGGAAGACCACGACACCACGTGTCGCGACGACCGGAACATTCATTTTATTTGTTTCGCTCATAGCAATCCTCCTTTTTTAGGATAAAAAAGACGCGCTTAGCGTCTCTTTTTTAAGCCTGAGATTCTTTAACTAATTCAACTGCTTTACGAAGTAATACATCGTAACTTACAGCCTCAGGAGAAACTAAGTTTTTAATTTGTTCTAACTCAATTCCATACATTTCAGAAATCTCATTGAATTCTTGTTCAATTTCTTCTTCAGAAACTTTTAAGTTTTCCACTTCAGCAATTTTTTCAAGTGTTAAACGAGTACGAACGCGTTTTTCTGCATCTTCTCTCATTTGACCCTTAACATCTTCTTCAGTTTGACCTAAGATTTGTGAATAGAAATCAAAGTTCATTCCTTGTTGTGCTAAACGTTGGTTGAATTCGTTAAACATTTGGTTAACTTCTTCTTCAATCATCGCTGCAGGAATATCGATTTTTGCATTGCTTGCAACTGTTTGCATTAATTCATCATTAACGCGATCTTCTTCGATTTGTTTACGTTGTGCTTCTAAGTTTGTGCGAATTGTTTCTTTTAATTCGTCTAATGTTGTTACTGATTCATCATCGAGTAATTCAACGAATTCATCATTTAATTCTGGTAATACACGTGTTTTAATTTCGTGTACAGTAACTTTGAAAACAACTGGTTGACCTTTTAAGTCTTCAACGTGGTATGTTTCTGGGAATGTAATGTCTAAGTCTTTTTCAGCACCTGATTCTAAACCAATAAGTGCTTCTTCAAATCCTGGGATAAATGAATTTGAACCAATTTCAAGGGAATAGTTTTCGCCTTTTCCACCTTCAAATGCTTCTTCATCTTTAAATCCTTCAAAGTCGATTACAACTGTATCGCCGTTTTCTACTGCGCCTGTTTCTTTAACATGAAGTTCTGCTTGTTCTTCTCTTAATTTTTCAAGTTCAGCAGCAACATCTTCATCAGAAACTGTTACGTCGTTAGCTTCTACTTTAATACCTTTGTATTCGCCTAATTCTACATCTGGTTTGATTGTAACGTTAAACTTAAGAGTTAATGCATCTTCAGTAATAACTTCAATATCTAATTCAGGTGTAGCAACTGGTTCAATTTTTGTTTCAAGCATACCAGCAACAAATGCTTCGTTTGCAATCATATCCATTGCTTCCATTAAAATTTTTGTATCGCCTAATTGTTTACGAGCTAATTTTGTAGGAGCTTGCCCTTTACGGAATCCTTGAACTTCAACGTCCTTTGTTAGTTCCTCAAGTGCTTTTTCTTGTGCTTTTTTCCAAGCTTTTTCGTCAACTTCAACTGTTAATAAACCTGTTGAGTTTTCATTTAATGTCCATGTAGATTTCATGTTTTCCTCCTAGTACTTTACTATTATAACACAATATTTAGCACAGTCAACAATTGAGTGCTAAAACTTAAATTACTGTTGTTCCAAGTAGTCGTTGACGCTCTTGATGATCTCGTTTGCATCTACGTTGTTGACTTGGTTGGGAAATTGATCCCATACGATTGCTTCAAGAACTTCTTGACATAGAATAAGCATACTTGGGTTTTCCGACTCAAACACTTGTTTGAGTTCATTGAGACACTCGCAATATGCTTCTTGTTCTAAAGGACTTTCAATTTTTGAAGGAACCAGACAGTATGTTTCTCCATCCATCATTACTGTAACTTCCTCAGTTACATTCTGACTCATCATAATTACAAGCAATTGTTGCTTAACCCATTTTTCAAACGAGTCAGAAACTAACCACTCTTTCAACAATTCAAAATTAGGATGAATATTGAGACGTTCAAGTGATAACAATGCTTTAATTTGATTCTGTTGGTTACCGTGTAAAGCATTCTCAATTTCATAGATGTCATCGTAATAATTTGTTCCACTACGATTTTCAACCATCACAATTTGTGAGAGCTCTTCCAATTTATTTTGGACATCCTGTGGAATATATGGCATCGATAATTCTTGTCTTAATAGATATTTCGCATCTTCGTATTTACCGTCTTTAATATGACGTTCAATATCTGCAATGCATGCATCATAATAGTTATTCATACGTTTCCTTTCATACTCTTTAATTCTAACACATTTTTTATTTGATGTGGTATAATCTCCTCTTTTTATCAAGCTTTATTTAATGAAACCCACAAAGTAAAAGGAACAGTTTTACTGTTCCTTAGAAGTTCTTAGTATCCATAGAGTTGAACCCAATACCAATGGTTATCATCCAATTTATAAATTGCGGATGCTCCCTTTGGAAATGGTGAGAGAATATTTTCTTTATGTGTTTCAGATTTCATGAGTGCTTTCATCGCACTTTCAACAGAATATGCTTTGGTTGCAAGATTTTCTGCATATACGATATCAGGGTTTACACTATCCCATGAACTGCCATCGGGTCGAACATGTTCAAAGCGAACCGAGATTTCTTGTGCCCTAGTTTTTGCAGCAGTGTAAAGTTGATTTGACCAGCTAATTGGAGCAAGCTCTTGACTTCTTCGTTCAATATTAATTGCGTGGTGCATCGCTTTCGCCAATGCCTCATCGTATGATCCTTCTGTTTTATTTTCAGTAGGCGCATTTACTTTTTCAACTGAAGCGGGTTTTACTTTAGTACCTTTAACATAAACTTTGGTCACAGGATTTAGGGTGATTGATTCGGAAATAACTTCAGTATCTGTTACTTCACCATTTGTTGATGTTTCTAGATAAGTTACCTCTTTGCTACCATTTGATCCATTTTGTTTCGTATAGGATTCATTTGCATAGATTGATGCTTCTTCTATAATTTCTTCTTTGTATTCGATTGTCACTGTTTCTGTATATTCGCGAGTTGTAATAATATCTTTATCTTCGATTTCTAATACATCTGAATCTTTTGTTTCTAATCGCGATTCAGCATCCAAAACATTGTTGGATGTGCTAGCTTGATCAAGTTCATGAGCGCGCGCTACAAAGTCATTAGAACGGCGATAAACATTTGCTCCCCATATCACAGAAATCATTAATAATGTAACAATTGAAACTATCCCTAGTTTTCGCTTCGAACTCAGTTTCATAATTTGCTTCCTCGCTTTCACAAATCATTCTCTAGCCTTTAATATGCTACTTTAAGCACCTATTGATGCGGTATCCAAATAATACACTAGATGATTTATTAAAAGAAGTGAAAACCTACAACTGTTTGGATATTTTCATACCAATTTCACAAAATTACCTTATTAAGTCGAGTTTATATTTATTTATAACATTAAATACACTTTTGGTGTCATTCACAAATGGGTCACCATAAGTCGTATGGGCAAGTACCGCTGCACCAATTCCAAACTCCACACAAGTTTCTATATCATAGTTTTCCAAAATACCGTGAAGAATCCCTAAAGCAAATCCATCACCACCGCCCACGCGATCTAGGATTTCCAATTTATAGCTGTCACTGGTATATTTCTTTTGATTTACATACAGACAGCCTTCAATTTCCTGAGTTTCTAAATTGCGGTTAGTATGACATAAGTATTCAATTTTAAATGCTTCTTGAACTCTAAACATCGCTTCTTCTTCATCACAGTCTTTCACAATATCTGGTGCATGAAGGGCAAAGTCGCGATAGCTCGCAAACACGATATCCGCATTTTCAAATAAAGATCGATACATTTTCGAAACGTCTTGAGGATCACGATTTCCCCAAAGACTTGCACGATAATTGCAATCAAATACTACTTTCACATTTCTAATTTTTGCTTCATCAACCAATTTTAGTGCCATTTTATAGGTATTGTCATGTATTAGAGCAATGCCACAGATATGAAGCATTTCCACATCCATAAACATCGTATCAAAATCTTTAATTTTTCCACTGTAATCATAGGTGGCAAAACTACTCATCGACCGATTAAGATAGGTAACTTGAGACGGTCTGGCACCATACCCTGTTTCAAGAATATAAATCCCGATATGATCACCTTCGTATTGAATCATTTCAGTTCCAATTCCCATTTCTCGCAGTTTTCCCGTCGCAACATTCCCTACACGATTATCAGGTAATGCTGTAATTATAAATGTCTCATGTCCCATATGTGATAATCCCGAAAGAATATTCACGCCAGTTCCTGAGAATAAGTAATCAAGTTGTGAAGTCTGTTGAAGTAATTTGTGGTCTGGTACACCTAAACGCATCATTACTTCGCCAAAAGCGAGGACCCGTTTCATTGGCTCACTCGCTTCATAATTTCATATAACGTTGTTACATCTTCTGGACGTGTATCCTTAGTTACTGGATCGATAATTGAAGAATAAACATGAGGAATCACACGTTTAACTCCTGCATTCAAGGCAATCGTCACGATTTCTTCAAAGTTTTCTAAATCAATGCCGCCTGTAGGTTCCATCATAAAGTCATGACGAACACATGCTTCACACACTGCTCGATACTCTTCAACAGTTTCCAAACCTCTCATTGGGAAAAACTTGACCGAGCTTGCTCCCATGTCTTTTAGCATTTCAATCGCTGTATCTACAGGAACTTCAGCCTGTACTTCTTGGCAGCTCAGAGGACCTGTTGCAACATTAACATACCCAACGCGTCCCGTCGGAGAAATTAAACTGTTGACGATGGTTTCATCTTGTCCAAGTAATGCACGTGTATAGCCAGTTGCTGTCGCAACTTGGTTGACGTGAATAGGTTGAACTTGTTGTGATATTTCCGCAACCATTTTCCATTGTTTTGGATCTCCTGCACCCAAGCCTACTGAAACATGATTATCAATACGATCGGCAACACGTTTCATATCCGCAACTGCAAGATCAACAGTTTCATAATTCTTAGATAAAAGACCTACAAGAACATGACCTTCCGCTGCTTTATAAATATCAATAGCATTTTCCAAGCTATTTCCCAGTACATTTAAACAAATACGATTATTTAAAAAATTTGCTTCCATTTTAATCTCCCTATATATTTTCTTTTATTTGATTTGTGATGATATCAAGTTCTTCCTCAGAAACATCTCTGATATCTATTTCAATTATATTTTCATTGATTCGGTAATCTCGAGTGTAAATTCTAATGGGTGCTGCCTTCATTCCTTGGGATAATTTATCCATATCTACCGATTCATCAAATTGAATTTGACTTCTCAGGATAGGTCTTCCCGCACCGTCTTGTACAGTTTTAGCATGACATACAGCTAATTCATTGATTGCCTCATTGAAAGGTTTTAGACGTGCTTCTTGTTGCTCCAAAGTTACTGCACTTTGATTTACATACTCTGTAATTGCTTCAAGAAGACCAAAAATATTTTCTTTACCAATCTTCATCACACGACCAATTCCTTGTCCTTGAGCTTTAAGCCATGATATGAAAGTTGTACTACCAATTACGACCCCAGATGTCGGTCCTTCAAGTGCTTTCGTACCACTGTATATCACAGCGTCTGCACCCATATCAGCATAAGTGTTGAGGTCACCCTCAGCTGCAGCATCAATAATGATTGGAAGTTCATATTTTTTTGCTAATGCGATGACATCTTCCATTTTCGGCATTGATTTTTGTACTGCATGATGCGATTTAACATAAATAATTGCGGCAGTTTCTGAGTCAATAGCCGATTCCATTTGCGCTACGGTACAACCATTTGCATATCCTGCTTCAACAATCTTTGCACCACCCATTCGAATCGGCACTTCAATTGATGTCCCATAATCTACAATATGTCCCTTGGCAATAACCACTTTGTTTCTTACAAGCGTTTCGTCATATGGATTCATAACATATTTATAGTTTCCTTGATTGATGGCAGCTGCAACGGATTGTGCAATTCCAGATGAAGCGCTAGAGATAAGCCACGCTGCTTCAACTTTCAATAAATCCTGTAGATATTGATTGGATTGCTCCATCAAATCGGACATGACATAAAATTGCGACGCACCTTCATTCATTGCATCGAGTACACCACGCTCTAATCGTGATCCACCTAGAATTGTCATTTTTCCCGATGCGTTAATGACCCGATCAAGTTTTAATCTCTCTTTAAGATTCGATGTCATAATAAGCTCCTTTCACAACTACTGCTTTAGGTTTAAAACCATAATTCAATGTTTCAGTATGTCCCATTGAATCAACCAGAACATCATCCAATTCTTCTAAATCAAAAATTGTAATATCAGACACGTTCCCAACTTCCAACGTTCCAAAACGTTTCAGTCCGAGAACCTCCGCAGGTTTTTGGGTCACCATATCAAGAATTGCACGAGGTGAGTACCCAATTTTTAAAAGTTTATTCATTGTTGTCGACATGTTTCTTACAGGTCCCTCGACACGATTATCATGATAAATATCTGTACTAATCGTATCACATAAGAGACATTGGTTAAATGCGGATTGTGCTACTTTAAAACTAAAACTATCACGACCATGACCCAAATCAAATACGACACCACGACGATGTGCATCTAATACTTCTGGAATGATATTACCATGCTTATCTAAAATTCCATTCGCCTTGCCATTGAAGATGTGAGTTACAATATCTCCAGCTTCAAGTCTTCCTAGAATATCAATAAGTAATGGCGGATTTGATCCAATATGAACCATCAACGGTAACTTAATCCGTTGCGTAATATCCTTTGCCATATCAAGCGGTACAATTCCATTGTTCCCAACTACCGATGCGCTCATTCTAACTTTAATACCTATAATGAAGTCATTGTACCGATCAATTGATTCTTGAATCATTGATTCTTTGATATTAGCAAGATCTGATAATTCATCTTGAGTTTTAATTCCTTGATGTGCAACATTTATAAAAGCCAAAACGCGCGTTTTCTTTTCCTGAATATCCTGATAGAATGTTCCAATATCATCAGCACCTGTTGTTCCAGCGTCAACGACGGTGGTAACACCCGTACGATATCCAATTAAGTCTGGATCATCATAATATAGTTTTAGCCTTCCGTAACAATGGGTATGCATATCAATCCACCCAGAAGATACATATTTTTGATTTAAGTCCACTACCTCACAATGTGTTGGAGTTTCGATACTTTCGTCAATACTTACGATAGATTCTCCATCAATGAGAATCTCGATTCTGTTTCCAGAAATATCTTGTCCGTTTTTTAATAATAGCATGCAATCCTCCTAACCTTGTATAACATTATAATCATTATAACATATATCATGCTTTCTTTCACATTATTTTAGAAACCTTTTCAAATAAAAAGAGGAGCAATGCTCCTTCACTTCTAATAACCTCTATCTCTTGTACCATAAATAAATTCATTATCGAAAAACATACTTCGCTTATCGAGTCTATCACGGACTTCTTTTTGACCGAATTCTTCATAAATTGTCGGCATTTCAGAGAATAAATCAGTTCCCAAACCGAGACGATTTCCTATTATTTCAACACCCAAACTCGACAATGTTGTTGGGAAAATATCAACTGAAGAGAACTCACGATTATGATATCGATTTGAATTTTTATTTTTATTCACCGGATTTAAAATCATATTAAAAATTGTACGTTCATAGTTTGCATCTAAACTTTCAAAATATTTTTTTTCCATGCTTAGATGATCACCTGTTACTACTATAGTTGTATCTTTACCAAATGGTTGTTCTTGAATCCAACGGATAAGATCTGTAATTTGTGTGTCTGCACATTGAATGGAGTTCGCATAAGGTTCAGCATGATTTGCGGGACACCCACTATCCAAAAAACCATCTGGGAAATGCGTGTCTGCCGTCTCTAAAACCATCGCAAATGGTTTCCCATCTCTAGCAAGTTCCAACATTTCTTCACGACCATACTCAAAGAGTTTACGATCCTCAAATCCCCACCAAACATTATAGTCAGCCGGAAGGGATCCATCCGCAATTTTAGAATTATGGTCCGCTATTTTGTAGTCTCCATGATCTTTAAAGTAATTAGAAACTCCCGCAAAATTACCATCTGCTCCTAATATTACAGAGGTATTATAGCCATTTTTCTTGAGAAGATCTCCCAAGTTCGTAATACCCGGTAAGAAATCAAATTTATCATAGCCATTTCCATCAATAGGAATTTTAAAAGGTATTCCCGAGTGTTGTGCTACCAAGCCTGCAATTGACCACCCTGTGTAAGGTAGCGTTAACGCGCCACCCAATTTATCGGTATTCGAGAAATTATAGCCATCATTCAAGAGTTCAGTAAATCCAGGTAAAAGGTTTGCATGAGATGCTCCACCCAATTCCTTAGAAAAGAAAGTTGCTTCCATCGATTCACTAAAGATATAGACAAGGTTTTGTTTCTTCTCTGGAAAGATAACATTTTCATCAGTTGGTTGAACATAATTATCGGCAATAAACGTATCATTACTTGCATAATAATCAAAGAATTCATTCATCTTCAAATTAAAAGTAGCTATCGTTAACGAAATTGCGAAAATTATAAGTGGCACCGTTCTTGCCCATACCTTAGTGGAAATTTTAATTTCTCTTTTATTTAGTCGATTGATAGGATTAAATTTCACTTGATTCAACATAAGTACAATGAATGAAACAGAGATTGTAATAATCTGGGCAGTAAATGGGAAGATATCTGTAAAAAATGTCGAATTCGACGTATTAATCGGTGTTTTCATATTAAACAACATCTGATCAAAACTTATATTGCCCAAGTATGCTGACAACCATGTTGTATGAACCACCAAAGCAGTTGATACTGTAAATAATACAAACGTCCACGTTCTATAGTAATAGAACTTTTTGGGTAAATATTTTAATGATTGATTTTCAATCTTTTTATTTTCCAATATTACTAAAACTATAACAAGCAAGAGCGACGCTACTAAGTACGATGCCGTTGCTCTTGCACTAAATGATTCAATAGAGATTAGTATTTTTCTATTGATTAAATAGTAGAACATATTAAATAAAATATTAGAATATAGGCACATCTTACTCATGAGAACTGTTAGCGAATATTTTCTACGAGTAAACAACCACGCCAAGAGCGCAATTACCATAGGCATAATAAAAATATGAAGTGCTTGGATAAATAAAATCATAGTTCCCCTCTTTCTATCACAGTATTGTAATCGAAGTTTTTATAAATTTTTCCAACTAATACATTATGAGTTGATTTAATCATACAGTCAAACACAAATTCAACATTTGTTTTTTACGCTTCGATTTTATCATTCAAAACGCCTAAAAAACATCTCCTTTAAATATAAATAATGTAAGTGTTTTATAATGTATCTATAAGGAGAATGTGTCATTCATAAAAAAAAAGAAAAGGAAGTATGAACACGATACGACAACTTTTGGCATTTGTTTTATAGCGGGAATAATTGGGGCCAACTTCATCGAGTACGGCATTATTAGTATTATTTTAGGGTTTGTAATTGGAGCTATCTTAGCCAGAAAATCTATCGATTAGAAAACAAATCAAGTCCTGAATCCTCCTCAGACTATTCTTTAAATATTTGATCTAGAATGGTTTACTTTTAAAGACCTCGACATAGTCATGTTTTCACACTGATTGATCTCGGTTAGGAAGCTTTAGATATTTCTGATAGATTAAGACATTCGGTACATGAAGTTAAAGAAACTTACGGTCATTAATATCCAAAAAGAAATCAAGAAATTTTTGCAAAATTAAACAATTTAGGTAACGTCTAGATAAACTTTGGTAGGAAAGTGGTAGGATTTTGGTAGGCACCGTTCATCGATACACTAAAAAACCCACTCTAGAGTGGGTTTGATGTCTATATGGCGTCCTCGGAGGGATTCGAACCCCCGACCACACGCTTAGAAGGCGCGTGCTCTATCCACTGAGCTACGAAGACCTGTGCGACGATTATTATAATACCAAATTGTCGCAACGATTACAACGGTTATTGTAAATCTTCCGCATATAATTTTTCTACAGTTGTATTTCCTTCATCATCAATGGTTAATCTTGCGAAACTTGGTTGAGATCCATCACGATTATAATAGAGCGAACCTGGATTAATGATATGAATACCATCGACGATTTGATCATCAAAAATATGGGTATGGCCATAACATGCAAATTCGCATTGATTCTTCTTAGCAAGCATCACGAGGTCTTCAATACGCTTCCCATATCTTAAAGTATGGCTATGTGTAATAAAGAAGCGATGGCCCTTCACATTTACTACTAATTGTTCAGGGTAAGTATAAAAGTAATCATTATTTCCTGTTACGGCATGGTAAGGTTCCATATCACTATTTCTTAATTCGTTATCACCACAATGAAGGTACGCATCAGCGTTAGGGTACGCTTCCCTAATCTGATCCATGACCTTTACCTTGCCATGGTTATCACTTAAAATAATTACTTCAATCGCCATAATGAACTACCTCCTCTTGAATATTAAATAAATCAAATATTTGTTGAGACATAATTTCTGCATCTCCAGTAGTATATACACAATGATATCCATTTTCGCCAATTGCCAGTGTTCCAACAAACTGACGAATTGGTTTACGACTATCAAGTATTTCCTTATTGAACACTTCTTTGAACAAATAATCAACCAATGGATAGTGTGTACATCCTAGAATAATCTTATCACATGCACTTATTGGTTGTTTGAATTTATCAAGATAATTTTTTATGATTTGCTCATCATCTAAAGACTCAATGTGCTTCACGAGCTCTGGAAGAGCTAGTTCTGTGACTTCATTCTCATGCAAAACTTTCGCATAGGCATGAGATTGATAAGTTGCTTGTGTTGATACGATGGCAATGTGCTTATCTTGGTTATGAATTTGCGAAGCGGTTAAATCAATAATTCCATAAATATTCAAACTTGGATATTCTTTTTTAAGAATAGATAACGAGACAGCTGATACAGTGTTACATGCAATGAGTACATTTTCAATATCATGATTTACAAACCATTGCATGGCATTTCTTGCGAGATTGTTGATTGCTTCATCTGACTGATTGCCATAAGGTGCGTTCTTTTGATCTGCAAAGAGGATCATATCATACTCTGGATACGCTACTCTCAAATCTTGGTAGACACTGTATCCGCCAAGACCTGAATCATAAATTCCTAGTGTTTTATTAGTAGGCATTTTTATTCCCCCAATCAATGTTTAAAATGTCATACAGTTCTTCCGCAACTTCTTTGGGAACAACACGACTTAGTTCCTCTACGGAAGCTTCTTTTATATTTTTAAGGTTGCCAAACTCTTTGAAGAGTTTCTTTTGACGGGTGGGACCAAGACCAGCTACTTCATCTAAAATTGATTTCGTCATTGCTTTTTTACGTAATAATTTATGATAGCTGATAACAAATCGGTGAACTTCGTCTTGCATTTGAACGAGTAATCCGAAAAGTGGTGAACGCTCATCAACGTTCATTATTTCCATGTTTTCATTCATCAATGCATGCGTGCGGTGACGGTCATCTTTCACAAGACCACAAATAGTAACATCAAGATCAAGCATTTCTTTAATCTCTAGGGCTGCACCCAATTGACCTTTACCACCATCGACGCAAATTAAATCTGGCATGACTTTTCCTTCTTTTAATATTCTAAAATAGCGACGGTATAGGACTTCTTTCATTGAAGCCACATCATCGTTTCCTTGGTGGAGGCGATAACGTCTGTATTGGCTTTTATTAGGTTCGCCATCATCAAATACAACACAAGCAGACACTGCGTAGCTCCCTGAAATATGGGAGTTATCAAAGATTTCAATACGATGAATCGAATCTTTAAATCCTAGCACATTTTGAAGTTCGAGAAGCGCATCATCACGGAAATCTTGACGTTTTTTAAGCAATGTGAATTGTTCCGTAATTTGCTGTTTTGCATTGCGTTGCGTGATGTCAAGTAATGTTCTTTTCTTACCTCGCAGAGCATGTTTAACTTCAGTACCTAATATATCTTGAAGATCTTCAGCATTTAATGCTTCGGGTACATAAATAATTTTGGGAACGGGTTGATTCTCATAGAATTGGGCAATAAACGAGAAGAGAGCCTCGTCTGGTTCTTCCATACAGGGTTCGATTGCCATTGTTCTCTCTAAAAGACGTCCAGCTCTAACAAATAACCCCACGATTGCAATATACCCTTGATAATAAGCATAATGGAATAAATCGAAATTTTCGTTTTTAGCAAATTGAACTTGTTGTTTATCACTTATGTAACGCAACGCATCCAAACGATCTTTATAAGTTTGAGCCAACTCAAACTCTAGATTCTCACTGGCTTGAATCATTTTCTTCTCAAGAACATCAGTAAAATCTTTGATATTTCCATTCAAAACGCTAACAACATTTTGTCTCCATGTCTCTAATTCCTCTTCAGTATATTCTTTTTGAGTTCGGTTGAATTGAGAATAAATTGCGTCTCTATTCGGTAGTAATACCGATCCTTGGGGTGATGATTCATTGAGAAGTCGTGCCATTTCTCGTGCTGCAGTTGCATCGGGATACGGACCAAAATACGTAAACTTTGGAGATTGTTTACGATCTCTAGCAACCATGACTTCAGGTTTCCCAGTTTTGGATATTTTTAAATACGGATATGATTTATCATCCATGAAGAGAATATTAAATCGAGGTCGATGTTCTTTGATTAAATTGATTTCTAAAATCAGAGATTCTTTTTCTGTACTCGTAATAATAAACTCAAAATCATGAATGTTGCTCACCATTTTTGTTGTTTTATGATCGTGTGCTCCAGTAAAGTAGGAGCTCACACGATTCTTAAGATTTTTTGCCTTCCCTACATAAATAATCTCATTTTGCTTGTTTTTCATGAGGTAGCACCCTGGATCAGTAGGAAGCATTTCTAATTTCTCTGCAACAGTTTTATTCATTACTTAAGTTTAACGACCGTTGCACCCGCTCCACCCTCACTAATGGATGCAAGTTCAAAGCTCTTAACATTTCGATTTCTTCGTAGGGAATCATGAACGGCTGTACGCAGCGTTCCGGTTCCATGTCCGTGAACAACACGACATACCTGAACATTGTGAACCAAACACTCATCGATAAATTTGTCAACGATGGGAAGTGCTTCCGCAACACGGAGCCCAATTACATTGACCTCTGTCTTAAACGAAGAAAGTGTTTTAACAGAATGTGATTTCGTATATTTTTTCTTAACAGGTTGGGCAGGACCCGCAATTTTTGTAAGTTTATTGAGATTTACACTCATGACAAGACCACCAATCGTTACGAGAGCTGAATTTTTCTCAACCTTATCTACGACACCAACTTGACCGGTTGCTTTAAGTTGAACACGATCACCAGATGAAATGGTTTCATCAATAACTTCTTTTTGCATTTTCGCAATATTTTTTACTGCCTTTTGACGTAAATCTGGACGGTTAGTTTTGTTGAGTGTTTCCATTTGCTTCTCAGCTTCACGAATCATATCTTCTAACAAGACATCATTTTCTTCGCGTAACTTCTCACGCTCTACTTCAAGTTGTTTTTTACTTTCTTCAAGTTGTTTTTGAAGCGTTGCTTGTTGTTGATGGAGTTCTGTTTCTTTTTCTTTAAGAGCTTCGTTAAGTTTTTCTTGTTCCGCAATCTTTCCTTCTAGAATTTCCATCATGTGGTCCGTTTCATATTGGCTTTCTTGCTTATATTTAAAGGCACGATCGATAATTTCAGGATCTAGCCCCAAACGTTTAGCAATTGCAAAAGCATTTGATTCACCCATAATATTCTCACGGTATCGGTAAGTAGGTTTCAAGTTATTTAAATCAAACTCAACACTCGCAATGAGAATATCATCATACTGTGTTCCGTATTGTTTCAGACGCGAAAAGTGTGTTGTAGCCACTACCCAACATCCTACTTCTCTAAAATGGTCTAGAATGGCCATAGAGAGGCTCTCCCCTTCGAGAGGATCTGTTTGTGATCCTAACTCATCTAAGAGAACAAGTGACTTGCGAGTCGCTTTCTGACTCACTGTTGTCATGGTTTGCATATGCGCAGAAAATGATGACAATGACTTTTCTATTGATTGTTGGTCACCAATATCGACAAATATTTGATCCACAAACATCACGGTTGCGGACTCAGCACAAATTGGAAAACCTGCATGTGTCATGGCGACAGCAAGTCCCATAGTTTTAAGCGAAACAGACTTACCGCCTGTATTCGGACCACTTATAAGAATCATCTTATGAGGTGGTGTTAATTGGTATGTATTCGCAACAACTTCTTTTGGATTAATGAGTGGATGACGGGCATTCACAATTTTTAAAGTATCTTGACTCATCGTTGCTACGACAGCATCATGCTTATATCCCCACTCTGCTTTCGCAAAAAGTGCATCAATTACAGTAACAGTATCAAGGTTTGCATCTAATTGCTGTGCATCTTGGGCTATTTCTGCAGAAGTTCTAGCACATATCTTTTCAATCTCATTCAGCTCTCGATGACGATATTGAAGCAAATCATTTTGCATTTTCCCTAAGAATGCAGGTTCAAAATAAATGGACTGACCGGATGCTGATTCACCGTAAATGGTTCCTTCCATTTTATATTTTTCAGAGGGCTTAATAAGAAAGGTACGACGACCTTGTTGAAGTGATACAACTGCTTCACTTAACATCTCACGATTCTTATTTAAAAACTCCTGAGTTTTACGATCAATCGTCTGTTCAAGTTGACGCATTTCACGTCGAATTGTACCCAATTCAACACTTGCTCTATCCAAGACTTCTCCTTGTTCACCAAAACAGTGATCAATATTATTAAGTAGGGTTTGATTGATTTCTAAACTTGCGAAAAGATCATCCATAGCCTCATAATCATCTTCTAAAGCATCAAATTGCTTTTTAAGACGATTAATACCTTGCATGAATCTTCCAACTTTCACAATTTCATCGACAGAAAGCACGCCTGCTTTTTCAGTAAAACGAAGCTCTCTCGATACATCACTAATTCCCCCAAATGATAACGAACCAAAAGACACCACGCATCGCAGTGCCTCACTCATTCGATTTAAGTCACGTTTAACAATTAGTGGCGAATAAGACGGCTCACTTGCAAGAATAGCTTCTTTCCCCAAAGAGAAAGAAGCATATTGAGCAACCTGAGTCAGAACTTTATCGAACTCTAATCGCGACGATATATTATTCATAACTATTTATATACTCCTTAATTTCTTTTTCATTAAATCCTTTTTCATAGAGCCATTTTGACATAGCATCTTCTTGCTCAGGAGTTAATCTTTGATTCAAGATAATCGATTGAATCGCATCATTGCGTTGAATAAATTGATCAACGGATGAAGAAATGGGTGCCGTAACACTCTCAATTTTATTGAGCCATGTTCGTTCGACTATCTGATTTCCATTTTTTACAATAGGTGTAGAGAGTAAGATACATACTACAACCATTTTAAAGATAAATAATAAAACAGCAAAGACACCACCGATTGCTGAATTCACTTGTTTAATCAAAGGCATTTTTGAAATAAACGATGCAAGTGGTGTTACTAACATCAATAATAAACGAATGGCAGCAAATAAGATTACGAACCAAACCAAACGATTAATTTGTTGTGATACAACTTGGTTTACGGTAATAAAACCATTCCCTTCGATTGCGACGAAGGCATATACTTTTTCAAACACTGGTGAAATCACCCATGCAATAAATAACGATACAAAAGTTCCTACGAAATCAACGAGTTGTAAAAGTAAGCCGCGCTTATACCCTTGATATATTTCAATCAACAACCATATGATTAGCACCCCATTTAAATAAACAATCCAATCAGTTGGAAAAACAAACACAATGATCACTCCTTTTCGTTGAACTAACACTTATTATAGTCTATATTATTAGTATGAAAACAATTACGGTAAAACTCACACAAAATCAAATTAAGGAACTTAAAGAACGCTATGCAAAATTGCCAATGCGTTTTGATATTCAATATACACATTATCAAATTAAAGGTTCAGACTTCACAATCACAGCTTATACCAGCGGTAAAGTTGTGTTTTCTGGTGAAGGTGCCGAATATCATGCATCGCCTTACACAGATGGTAAAACTGAAAGTAAATCATCATCCCAAACAATATCATCTCCTCAAGCAGTATTCCATGCTGGAAGTGATGAAGTTGGAACCGGTGATTACTTTGGTCCCATCACAGTATGTGCTGCGCTTGTCACTGAAGAAAATATGAAACATCTTCCCATCCATGAAATCATGGATACAAAACAAATGAAGGATGAAGTCATACTCCAGATTGCACCTAAAATTATGGACGAGATTACTTATAGTTTATTAGTTCTCCAGAACCAACGCTATAATATCATTCATCAAACCATGAATCTTAATGTCATCAAAGCGAAGCTTCACAACCAAGCCTATCTCCATCTTGCAGAAAAAGCTGAAGTCATGCCTGACTTGGCTGTTGTTGACCAATTCATGCCTGAGAATCGTTATTATGAAGCTCTAGTCAATGAGAAAGCGGTCTACCGCAAGCTTCATTTTGAAACAAAAGCTGAGAATAAATATCTTGCTGTTGCTTGTGGTGCCATCATTGCACGTTATGCCTTCTTAAAAGCATACGAACAGTTAGAGGAAACATATGGCGTCACATTCCCTAAGGGAGCAGGCACACACGTTGACACCTTTGGACAGGCTCTTGTTAAAGAGCACGGTCCTGAAATATTGGAAAAAGTGGCAAAATACCACTTTAGTAATACACAGCGAATTATTCACCATGATTAAGAGTAACATGAACACTTTGTGGAAGCTGGCGGAGATTAATTCCTGCAGCTTTCAGCATTCGTTTTGATGCAATTACAGAATCAGTTTCTGCATATTTATCATCTTCATAAACAATTTCTTTAATACCTGCTTGAACGATTGCTTTCGCACATTCATTGCAAGGAAATAATGAAACATAGATACTGCATCCATTTAATGATAATGTCGCATTTAAGATTGCATTCAATTCAGCATGGACTACGTAAGGATATTTTGTTTCCAAAACTTCACCTTCACGTCCCCATGGAAATTCATCATCTGACAAACCAGTTGGAAGGCCATTATAGCCAATTCCAACTATTTTTTTTGATGTATCAACGATCACTGCTCCAACCTGAGTGGATGGATCTTTAGATCTCATTGCTGAAAGATGGGCTAAACCCATAAAATATTCATCCCAAGTAATGGCATTCTTACGTTTGCTCATGATAGCCTCCTAAAATAGTAATCGTAATAAACGATCTGCATAACTCTTTAAACCAATCTGTGACCAAGCATCAATGACACGGTTATCCAGTGCAAGATCGACTGTTGTATAAGGTTTTTGAGTCATAATATAAATAATCGCAATAGCAAAAATACTTCCCAGTACTGCTACTTGTTTGCGCAGTGTTGACCAACTGCTACGTTTGGAGAAGACGAAGCCAAGGAATACCCCCGCTTGGAATCCACCAATATGTGCTGCCATACTTACACCCGGCATTAAACTAATAAATAAATTAATCATTAAGATCGAAACAACTTGTCTTAAAACCTTCGGATTCTTAATAGCTTGAGTTTCAATTAGGTATACAAGCAAGGCACCAAGTAATGCAAAGAGTCCTCCTGATAGTCCTAAACCAACTACTCCTGAATCAACAATATAGACAAACGCATTTCCACCGATAATTCCCGCAAGTAAGATTGCAAGGAATTTCTTATGCCCATATACAGGTTCCAACATACTTCCAAGATTTCGAAGCGCGAAGAGATTCATCATAATATGAACAAAATCGACATGAAGGAATCCTGCAGTAATAAATCTCCAATACTCATGTGCATCAAGAATGAAACGTTTGTAGAATGCCCCCAGCATCACGGCTGTAGTTGTTGAATCAATACCCGACATTCTGAGATACACTGCGATTGAAAAGATGACAATACAAATTGTAGAAATTGCATTCGTAACAGGAAACGCTTTAACAAAGGATTTCTTTTGACTTTGTTGGACAGTACGTTTTAAGTTAATGACTGCTTTGGATAATGCGCGATCTGGATTATTACTCTCTTTAAGTACTGTTTCAATGTTTTTGAATTGACTTAACGCCAAGGAATTAGACTTATAGAGTGGACCAACCACGACATTTTTTTCGGTAATATAATCTTTTTCAGGATAAACACTGATGTTTATGCCTTCAGCCATTGTTTTAAACACGATTGCTAATGACTCTCGATGTTTTCCTATAGCCTCAGCGTTAAAACGAGAAATAGGCAATGAGGAAAGCATAACAATTGGATTCACCTTATTTAAAGGATTTACCATCCAGATTTCAGTATTATCTTTTGACATTGTTATCATTTGATATCCATACTCTTTGATAAAGTAATTGGATAACTCGATAAGCCATGAATCATACTGGGTCTGTTTATACACTAATCCAACCTCCTAATTTCTTCGATCACATCTTTCATTTCTTGAGGAAGTTCACATTCGAAAGTTAACTTCTCACGTGTAATTGGGTGCTCAAGTGATAGTTTATAAGCATGGAGACATTGTCCATTCGTATCGGGTGTGTTTTTATAACTATATGTTTGATCACCAACGATAGGATGTTTGATATATTGACAGTGAACACGAATTTGATGTGTTCTCCCTGTATCAAGTTTGCATCTCAAAATGCTATACTCTCTAAAGTTTTCTACAAGATAAAGATGAGTCACTGCATGTTTACTGTTTTGATCAGTAACACACATTCTCTGACGATTTTTAGGATCGCGACCAATTGGTGCATCAACGGTAGCCGACTGATGTTCAAAAGGATGGTGAACTAACGCTAAGTATTCACGAGAAATTTTTCGATCTTTTAAATCTTGTACTAAAATCTCATGAGCTTCATTAGTTTTCGCTACAACCAATAACCCTGAAGTATCTTTATCAATACGGTGTACAATCCCTGGACGGAATTCACCATTAATATCACTTAACTGCTTCGTATGTGCTAATAAACCATGCACAAGTGTTGCCTGATTAAGACTTGATGCTGATGGGTGAACAATTAAACCTTTTGGTTTATTCACTACAATAATGGCATCATCTTCATAGACAATATCTAAATCCATGGGTACTGCTACAAGTTCAATATCTTCGGTTAATATTTCATAACGAATGACATCACCCGTTTTTACCCGATAGTTACGTTTCACAATTTCATCATTCACAATAATTTTCTTTTGATCAATCCATGATTGTATGGTTGATCGGGAGTAATCCTGAAGGGCAAGTGCTAAAAACTGATCCACACGAATCCCTGCGAATTCCTCATTTACTATAATTTCTTCCATTATACAGACCTCTTTTCATCAATAAACATTTGTACTACCAATATCAATACTCCAATGCAAAGTGCCGAGTCTGCAACATTAAATACTGGAAAATGATATCCGAACAAATTAAATGCAAGCATGTCACGAACATACCCCAATACCATACGGTCATAGAGGTTCCCAACTGTTCCAGCAAGCATCAATGCAATACCTAACGAATACCATGGTTTTTCTTCTTTCAAGAAATAATACAACAATACCAAAGTAACGATGCAACCCAAGATAATGAAAAACCAACGTTTCCCATCTAACATACTCCAAGCTGCACCTGTATTTCGAAGATAATGCAAATCAAAAAAACCAGGAATTATTGTTATTGAAGAGCCAAGATTCAATGTTTGTTCAATCCAATATTTTGTATATAAATCTATCGCAATCACTAATGCCGATAAAAGTCCAAACTTCTTTTTCATAATTTCCTCATTTCATGGAATTATTATATCATGTTGATAAACGACATGCACTTGGTTGAAACATAAAGTTCGCTCTAAAATGCGATAATATTTACGAATACTGGTTGAAATCAAAAAATATGAATGCTATAATATCAAAGCAGTTGCACCAGTGGCGGAATCGGTAGACGCGCACGCTTGAGGGGCGTGTGACGCAAGTCGTGTAAGTTCAAATCTTATCTGGTGCACCAAGAAGAAATTCACAACCAACAATTTGTTGGTTTTTTTTATCTTCTCGATGTACCGAGCACTATAAACCTACCTGTTGTTTTATTATGTTAGACTGAAATAAACTCACGTATACTGGAGGTTTTATGAACACAGACAATTTCGATATATTAGCAAACTATGAAGAGCCCTACCATTCTTACTTGGTTCAAATTAGAGCACTAATCTACACTATTGCAGCAGAAAACAAAGATATTGGCGAAATTACCGAAAGTTTAAAATGGGGACAACCTACTTACTCTACTCTCAAGAGCAAGTCTGGAACTCCCATTCGAATGGATCGCCTCAATGATCAAGTAGCAATCTATTTTCACTGTCAAACGTCTCTCATTGAGAATTTCCGAGAACTTTTCCCAAATGATCTTCAATTCTTAAACAACCGTGCAATATTGTTAAACCCTCTTGAGCCATTACCACTTAATGAAATTAGGTTCTGCTTATCATCAGCTTTGCTATACCATAAACAAAATATTAAAAAGCACGGTCTTTAAACCATGCTTAAGAGATAGAAGGGAAACCTTCTTTTTTATAGTTCCATTAAATCAGCATGCTTTCCCATT
Organism: Erysipelothrix inopinata; assembly: GCF_014396165.1. GTDB lineage: Bacteria > Bacillota_I > Bacilli_A > Erysipelotrichales > Erysipelotrichaceae > Erysipelothrix > Erysipelothrix inopinata. The sequence goes on along the minus strand of NZ_CP060715.1, from coordinate 1,304,717 downwards.
GCTATAGCAATGCGATTCCATGCATTCATTTGATTGATACAAAATACTAAGTAAACATACTCTTGATCTGTAAAGTATTGAGATACTTCTTGATAAACTTCATCTGGAATACGCTTATCTGCAACTTCCACTACATGTTCAACAAGGTTTAATGCAGCTTGCTCTTGACGTGAATAAAACGTACACTCTCTCCAAACAACAAGGCTAATAATTCTTTGAATTGTCTCTCCCATTTCAAGAGCATCTTTTGAGTGTGCATTGACACAATAGGCACATCCATTAATTTGTGATGTTCTTATTTTAACCAATTCCTTTAACTTAGAATCCAACGGGATATCATTAATGAACTTTTCCATTGCAAACATTGCTTTCATTGCATCTGGTGCTTCCTTATAATAATCTATTTGTTTTTTCATAGTTTCTCCTCTTGACCTGTATCTACAACAATTATACACTTTAACTGGACCCTCGTAAGTACCACCAATTTAATATTTTATGGGTCCAGTAGAGGTGAATATGTTTATCGATAAAAAAAGCGAAACACCCATTTTCCAACAAATCTATAAATATTTGGTTCAAAGCATGATTGACGGCAGCCTAAAAAAAGGGGATTTCTTACCTGGAACTCGAACACTCGCACAAGATCTTTCTGTGAGTAGAAATAGTGTTGATCGTGCCTATCAACAATTAGAAATTGAAGGCTATCTTAATTCAGTTTCAAATGTTGGATTTCAAGTTAGGGATGATTTCACAACACTTAAAAACAAATCAATTTCTGAAAAATATTCTATGATTGAAACTAAACCACAGTATATTGCAGACTTTAGCTATGGTAGCACCAACTTCGTAAACTTTCCTATTTCTAAGTGGCAAAAGTACAGTTTAGAAGTTCTCGAAGGACAAATAGAAGATCATCTTGATGCTAAAGGAAGTTTAGAACTAAGAACTGCCTTAAATCATTATCTTTCGCGGCATCGCGGCATTGACGCAGATGTCGATCAAATCGTAATTACAAATGAGCATACTTTTAGTTTAAATATAATTTGCGATATTTTGAAAAGTAAATCAGATTCCATTACAGTAGCAATGGAAGACCCTGGATTCCCTGTTTCAAGAAATATTCTAAAAAAACATGGCAACGTTTTACCCCTTGACTACGAAAACGGCGTCATTCATCTTCCAAGTAATTCTGATGTTCCAATTAACGCACTGCTCATTACCCCCTCACACCATTTCCCAACGGGAGGATTGATGCAAATGCCGATGCGTTTAGAACTCCTTGACTGGGCACAAAAACGTAATGCTTTCATTATTGAAGATGATTATGATAGCGAATTCCGCTATGTTGGTGATCCAGTACCCTCGTTACAGTCGATTGCAACCCATGATAACGTCATTTATTTAGGAACCTTTTCAAAGCCACTATCGTCCTCTTTAAGAATGAGTTATCTGATTCTACCAAAACAACTGGTTCCTCTCTATGATTTATATTTTGGTAACCAAACCTCAATGGTATCTACCCTTCAACAAGCAATCCTTACAAAATTTATAGACAATCACGATTACGAAAAACATATCCGTATCATGAACAAAGAATATAAGAAACGCTATCGTTTCCTTGTCTCACAATGTAAAGATATTTTTGGAAATCAAGTGACGGTTCGTGACAATCAAGGGGGACTATTTGTAATTTTAGATCTACATTCTCTTCAAACATCAGATGAACTCGTTGCACTAGCAAAACTAAAAAATGTAAAAGTATATCCTACTACAGATTTCTATCAAAATAAGCGACATTGTTCGACAGTTTTTTTAGGGCTTTCGCAATCAAGTGAAGCTACAGTTATTAAAGGTCTCTTGGCATTAAAAGATGCATGGAGCATTACTTAAAATCTTAATTAAATATCATTAAGTTCTCACTCATTCGTATGTTAAGGGTGATAGGATAATATCAGTAAGGGGGACTATTATGAGTCTACAATTTATGAATACGACATTTGCTTTAAATACAAAAACGAGAAATACTGCCTTTTTCGTCCATTACGGAGAAAACGGCAATTTAGAATATTCTTTCGATTGTTCTTTCGAAAAAAATACCACCGGAGAAATAAGTATAAGTCCCTATCTTTGCATTAACCAAATTGAAACGTCTTTTAGACAAATTGACGAATTAATAGGACATTGTTTCGAAGTGGAAAATATTGAAGCAGCATATGAACGTGAAGATACTTTTTATATTTTTGAACATGAACCGCTAGTACGCTATACTTCTGTAATTAAGGAAATTAAAGAAGATTGGGTACGTATTCATTGTGAAGGTGTAGCAATAATTGATGGTTACGCAAGTCCTTATACAAAAGACTCTTTCAAATTAGAGTGTTGGCTTCCCATTATAACAAGTGTCAGTGACTGGAGTAAATTCAATTTATAGTACACTCTCGAAAACATATAAATAACATTTTCAAACCTCGTACTCACAATATATTACAGTTACAGGCGCGGATCAGTGACATTCAAATATTTCACCAACTATCTAGAATATAAAAAATCCTTTATCTAAAGGATTTATGAATAAATATATATGGCGCCCCCGACCAGAATTGAACTGATAATTAACCCTTAGGAGGGGTTTGTTATATCCATTTAACTACAGGGGCTTGATTAAAAAGAGATATCATGCGATATTCTCTTTTTATTTTATTATTTTCGATACTTTTCTTCAAGACGACGCGCCACATTTTTGGTAACGAAACCATCCATTGCCCCGCCGTATTTCGCAATTTCTTTTGCTACTGATGAAGATATGTATGAATACTTCGGATTTGCAACTAAGAATAACGTCTCTATATGTGGGCATAGAATACGATTGGCTGTTGCTTGTTGTAATTCATATTCATAATCCATAACCGCACGAATTCCCCTGACTAAAACATCACATTCCAGTTTTTGAGCAAATTCAATCGTTAGTCCTTCCCCTACCTCAACTTTTACATTTGGCATATGTTGAATAGATTCTTGAACCATTTCTAAACGTTCTTCTAGTGTGAAAGTACCACTCTTACTTCCGTTAATCATAATTGCGACAATCACTTCTTCAAATTTTGCTGAACAACGTTCTATCAAATCCAAATGTCCGATTGTAATAGGATCAAAGGATCCTGGATACATAACTTTCATAGCGCACCTCACTACTAAAAGTATAGCGTATTTACGTATTTAATGAAAGAAAAAAAGCACATGTTTTCATGCGCTAGTTTCGGAGACATAATCATCTATAAATCAATGGAGGAAACACTATAGATTAAATAGTAAATAACGAGGAAAGAGATTACTATATGACTCCTGAGGACAAGTATTATTAGATAGTTATGCTATCTATAATACTATTATACCCACCCAATGAAAAATGTCAACATCTTTTCTGAAAATATTTAAATATATTTCATTCAATGTAAATTATTTCATTATTTCTTGTGTTTTATCGTAAATTTCTTTCAATTGATCATCATTAGGTTCCCATTGAACAACAAATGTATCCATAATTTGAGCCCCAACATCATTCATTTCTTGTTTCCAATTTTCCATCCATTCAGCTTCTCCCCAGTCGTATGATCCAAACATAACGACCTTTTTTCCTGATAGATGTGGGTTTAAGTCATCTTGAAATGGTCTAAACTCATACTCTTCCACATTCTCATCATTCATAGCTGGTGATCCTAAGAAGAAAATATCAGCATCCTTTACATCTTCGGCACTCGTTTCAGATACCTGATAGTATTCACATTCTAAATCCATATCCTCAATTGCTTCTTGAATTGAGTCTGCCATAATTTGTGTATTTCCTGATCCTGTCCAATATACAATAACTGCTTTCATAACCTTACCTCCTGTAGACATTATAATTCATTTTAAGCAAATAAAAAATGCTAGTTTTCACTAACATTTCTATTTAACATTTGTTTGACTAATTAAGCGTCGCCTAATGTTTTCTTAACTTCAGCAATAACTGCTTCACCGTTCATTGTTCCGTATGCACGCATATCGATAACTTGAATTGGTTTTTCAGGTAATTGTTTTTGTACTGTGCTTAAGTTAAAACGAACTTGTGGTCCTAATAACACGATATCTGCGTTAGCTCCCACACGTGCAGCTTCACTTACTGAGTGAGCTGAAATTTCAACTTCATAGCCTTGAGCTGCTGCTGCTTCTTGCATTTTTGTAACTAAAATACTAGTTGACATCCCTGCTGAGCAAAGTAGTACAATTTTTCTCATAGTATAAAATCCTCCTTGAATACAACTTCATTATAACAATAAAACTTTATATAGTCTATATGAAACCGTTAACAAATAACGGCTATTTAACGACTTTTACGAAAATACTTGCCAGAAAGTCTTTCTTCTATTTTTTCTTTGTTACCAATTGGGTAACGAACCTTAAAGGATTGACCCTTAATTGATATATGCATGACCCCTTTTTGATATTTTAGATTACTCAATGATTTCACATCGAAAGGATGTTCCAACAAGAATACAACTTTCTTACCAACGATAACAAATCGTCTTAAATGCAAGAAAGAGATAACTAGCATTGCATATCCTAATACTAACATCAATCCAACATTAGCTTGCGTAACTGGAATAAACATCAGGCATAGATTACCGATAATTACAGCTGCAATTTCGATCCATGATCGGGTATCAAACGAAAATGCCAATGTTTCATCCATACGTTTGGCTTTGTTATAGCGAATCAACCATAATAGATAGATTGCGACAACGATACAACGAATTAAAATAATTACAATATTATTAGTTCCCATCTGCTCCACCTCGAGCAAATTGTACCATGAACCTATAAAATGTAAAAGATACAATAACATATAAAAAAATCCCCAGGTTCTACGCAAGATAGATCCCAGGGACTAACGATAAAATTCTTATTGAATTTTTTTGTGAATATCAATAAGTTCAGCAGCAATAATCTTTAAGACTTCTGCGCTCATCATTTGATCTTCAGCATGGATTAAAAGAAGATTAACTTCTGTGTTACCATTTTGTGCTTCTTGTTGAATCAATTGACCGTGGACACGGTGTCCTTCGATGAATTGTTCTTCCCCTTCAGCCATTAATTGTTCTGCGCGATCAAAGTCGCCTTCTTTTGCAGCAGCGATTGCTTCTACAAAGCATGAACGTGCTGAACCATTAAATGAAATCATTTGAAAACTTAGTAATTCGATACCTTCCATGTATAAATACACTCCTTTTACTTCATAGGTATTATAACAAAAAGATTTGAGGTTTCATAGCATTATAATGTTTTCCTTAAATCTCTTAGAGTTTCACATTTTTTGATCCACCATAATTTTTAAATATAGCAGTTCAGTCACTCAATTTTATCGACTATTTTGCCTATAAGGCTCTATATCCTCTTTTATATTCATTTTAACAAGGAAAGATAGTATAATAACGTTAAATGTATATATTTATGAAAAGGGGTATTGAATCATGTCGAAATGTCAAAATTGTGGCGCACCAATGGAAGATGGTATTTGCACATATTGTAATTATAAAGAATCTATTAGCAATGAATCAGCTACTATCGTTAATAATTCTTATCAAACAAACTATAACACTTCAAATTACGGAAATACTCACGGAAATTCGAATGTATCTCCAAAAGGAAAATGGCCAACTTTTGCGTTATGCTTATTCTTAGGAGTCTTCGGTTTCCATAGATTTTATGTTGGAAAAATTGGAACTGGAATTCTTTATTTTTTTACAGCAGGTTTCTGTGGATTCGGTGTTCTTGTGGACTGTGTCGTAATCCTGGCTGGTGCGTTTAAAGATGGTAATGGATTGCCAGTAGTACAATAGGAGGTGCATTATGGCTTGGATAAAAGATCAATTTTTTGATGTTATTGAGTATGTGGATGAAAGTGATTTAATTTTAGTAAAAAAATTCACAGATCGAGAAAGTAATGAAATCAAACAGGGTGCTAAGGCTATTGTAAGAGAAGGCCAATATGGTGTGTTTGTGACAGGTGGAAAGCTAGCAGATATCTTGCCTCCTGGAACGCATACACTTGATACGGGAAACCTTCCAGTACTATCGTCTCTTATGGCGTTCCCTCATAATTTTAACTCTCCCATTAAGAGTGACTTTTATTTTGTTAGTACAAACCAATTAGTTAATAATAAGTGGTCCACTAAAAATCCGATTATGATGCGTGATAGTGATTTCGGTGTTCTTAGACTGAGAGCATTTGGAATGTTCAGTTTTAGAATCAACGATGTAGAAAAATTCATGAAAGAAATATTTGGATCCCAAAAACTAACCTTAACTTGGGATATCATCACCTATTTAGGTTCCATGGTTTCTTCAGCATTTGCTGAATCTATCGCAGAACTTCAGATTCCAGCTTTGGATTTAGGTGCAAAATATAAAGCTATTGGCCAATCAGTAAGAGATAAAGTTAACCTTGAATGTCAAAACTTAGGTTTAGAGTTTGTGAATGTCAACGTTGAAAATATTTCGCTTCCCGAGGAAGTTGAAAAACTTATTGATGAACAATCAGGTATTGGCTTGGCTTCAAAAGATATGGCTACCTTTACACAATATCAATCCGTTAGAGCGATGCGTGATGCATCAAATCAAGAAGGCGGTCTTGCTGGTTTAGGTGCTAGTGCAGCATTTGGAAATCAAATTGCGAACACTATCAATCAAAGTCAGCCTCAAAACCAACCTCAGAAACCAGAGGTTGATACTGTCGAAGAACTTCTTAAATACAAGAAATTACTCGATGAAGATGTTATCACCAAAGAAGAATTTGACAAAGTAAAAGCGAGACTACTTGCTTAATATTACATCATCAATCATAAAATATAAAAACACCGATAAATTCGGTGTTTTAATTTTATGATGGTGCCGACTAGAGGACTTGAACCCCCAACCTACTGATTACGATTCAGTTGCTCTACCAATTGAGCTAAGTCGGCGCATTCCAATTGTACAAAACATTGGAATACAAATCAAGGTTATTTTAAGAATTCAAGGACAAAACTGCGACAAGTTCATCATCGCAAATTTCTCCAGTTTCTTTAAATCCAAACGAAGCATAAAATTTCTTAGCAAATATGTTTTCAGGTTCATATGAAAGCCAGCATGCTTTTGCTTCCCCATTTGGGAAACTTTTGATGAACTTAATGATTTCATGTAGCGCTTGTTTGCCATAACCTTTACCTTGATATTCATGATCAATCATAAATCGCCAAATCAAGTAATTATCCTTCGCTATTTCAGGGTCGCCTTCTTGAGCTCCATATCCTAACATCACGAATCCCACAGGTGTATCCCCTTGATTAATAGCAAATGTATGGACATTATCACCTTTTAATAACGTGACATACGCTTCAATCAGGCTTTGATCATTGGGGGCTACAAAATCCTCTTGATGCTTCGCTACTGACATTTTATAGACGTCCCAAACATTATCATCAGTAATTGGTACTAATTTAATATCCATTTCAACTTCCTCACTAATTTTCGTTGCAACTTTTTTGCACTGAAGAAATAACAAGTTCTTTATAGCCCGACATTTCTCCTTTAGAACGGGTTAGTTCATGATTCTCAAGTTCAATAATCACAACTTCACATGTGGATTGAATGGTACATCCACCAATAAAGTGTCCACCATAAACGCGAAACTCACGATCACTCACAGATCCATGAATATGCATTCCTGTTTTGGATAACGTACCCACACATGAGACAATTTCGTAAGGACCATCAAGCTTTAATAATGACTTATCATATCCTTTACGCAACATCACTTTCGACAAACTACCGACGCATGTTCCTATGTATGCAGCACTGATATCAAACTTCTTGCAATAGTTATCAAGAGCCGCTAAGAAGTCGTCTCCTGGCATTAATTTTAATATGTGTTCTTTCATAACATCACATCCTTATAGTCTCATTGTACATGAAATAGTTTTTCTTATCTATAATAAAAAAAGCGAGATATTCTCTCACCTCTTTATTAAATTATGAATTTAATTCGAGAACTTCACCTATTTTTTCAATCATGGTTGCTTCGTTATCTACGAGTTCACCCGCAAGTTTACATAATCCAACAGTGTAAAGATTAACATATGAGAATTGCGATTCACCAAGATTTCCAATTGCTTCTAATTTTTGTTTGTTATTAGATCCTTGTTGACGCGAATCGGTGTACAATCCAAGAATTGGTAAACCTGCTTGATAAGCAACACCAATTTCCGACGCAACACCTGCATCAATAGAGATACCATCAAGTACTGCAATGAGTAAATCTGAACTCAACAATGCATCCGTGTCCGCCTTCGCAATCATGGTTGAATCAGCATAAGAATTTTTATCATTGATATCCCCTTGTTCCTGAGGTAGATAAACATCCAAACTTGGATAGTGTTCGCGAATCTTCGCTACCACTCGAGCATTGTATTCAAATTCCATATTTGAAAATAATGGGCTTGCAAAATATATTTTCTTTGTCATCTTCATTCTCCTTTATTATGCCCATTTTAACCGAGAACCTCATCTTAATTCAAGTAAAAAGGAAGCAATCTTATTAGACTGCTTCCTTTTTCGATTTAACATACTTCACAACATTGATACCATGATCACCCATTCGTTCGAGGGATGACAAAATATCTACGAAGAGACTTGATGTAATTTTCCCATCACAAACATCGTCTGACATTCTTCTAAAATGTTTTTCACGATATTTAATATCAATTGCGTCAAGATATTCTTCATCTTTCAAGAGTGTTTCTAAGCCTTCAAGATTTTCATCTTTAAAGACTTCGAAACTTCTCTCAAGCATGCTTATTAAGTGTTTATACATGAGATCTAAATCTTGTAATGCTTCTTCTGAGAATGATTCTCTATTTTCAAAAATGCGACTGTAGAATTCCGCAATATTTGTTGTGATGTCTCCAATACGTTCAATATTTTTTACTATTTCAACGTTTGCAACATAGGTCTCGGCCTTAATACCTTGGTCATTATTTTGTTTCGCAATAGCGAGTAAGTATCGTGTGAGATTGCTATCCATCTCATTCACCATTTCTTCAAGTTGCATAACCACATCATAATCCTCAACATCACGTGAATGTAAGTAATCACGCGTTGTATTTAGTGACTCCATAACAAGATCAGCCATTTGGGAAGTTTGTTTTTGAGCTAATTGTAATGCTCCTTCTGGGAAGGTTGTAACCAGTCCATAATCAAGCGGTTCAATTTTTTCACGTTCTTTAATGCGATCTTCACCAGGTATCAGTATCTCTAACAGACGAATACATGCAGGAATAAATGGAATAATTCCAACTACCCATATGAGATTGAACACGAAGTGGTTGATTCCGACCGCCATTTCTGGTGATCCGCCCACAATTTCATGGATTTTCAGTATCATCTCAGAATAAGGTTGAATCACAATCATCGTAATCAGTGCACCAATGATGTTGTAGAGCGCATGGAACCACCCAGCACGACGTGTCGACACGGAACCCCCCACCGAAGCTAAGACTGCAGTCAATGTCGTTCCAACGTTAGATCCAAAGACGAAAGCCGATGCCGCTACCATGGTCATGTTCCCACCTGCATATATCTTTTGGACTAATGCAATAACTGCCATCGATGAATTAATGACCGCTGTAGCCACAGTTCCTGCTAGTAATGCAAGCCAAGGATTGTCTGACATTTTTAATAGGAATGCTTCAAATTGTGGTAAATCTTGAAGAATAATTAATTGATCACTCATTAATTGAAGACCTACGAAAGTAATTCCGAGTCCAAAGATGATTTGACCATAATTCTTATACTTCTTACGTTGTAAAAACATCAACATGAGAGCACCTATAAATACAAAATAGTAACCCATGTCTTCAATATTGAGACCAATCATTAATGCGGTAACCGTAGTCCCCAAGTTAGCGCCTACAGAGATACCAATCGCTTGATCCAAACGCATCAATCCAGCACGAACCAAACTGATTGAAATAACAGTAGCTGCCGTACTTGATTGCATCAGTGCAGTAATTACGGTTCCCACTAAAATTGCGGAAAGCAAATTACCCGTGTAGCGTTCAATATAGTCCCGAATTTTCGGACCCGCTGCATCTTTAAATCCATCCCCTAAAAACTTAATCCCCAATAAGAATAAACCAAAACCACCTAAGATTACATTAAACTGTATATCACCGAGTTGTGGTGTATTTGTTAAAAAAATCATAATTCCCTCCATAGATTTTCTCTTCAAATGAATCCATAAATATAGTAAGGAGCTTTTGAATACACAAAAGAGCGGTCGACATCCGTCACCACTCTGAGTATTTTCTTTTAATGTCTTGCATTAATATTTAAATTGTATTCCCTAATCACAACTAATATTGACATTTAAATCTCCATCATATTCGACCAAATCCATCATAACATTGGAAGAATAGGAGTTTTGTTAACAAAAGTTAATATAAACATTACAATATCATTACAATTCGTGTTCCATATGAAGTATAGGATAATTCCTTCCTTCATCATCAGTTTCTGATCGAGAGATAACCTTAAATCCCAGATGTTTATAAAAACCTACGGCTTGTAGATTTTGTTCATTGACGTCGACATACTTAATTTTATAGGTTTGAAGTGCCTCTTCGATTAACTGTTTACCAATACCACTTTTACGATAGACTGGATCTAAGAATAACATTTCTATCTTATGATCCTTAATTCCCATAAAGCCAGCAACTGATTCATGGTCTTCATAAATCAGAACGGTATCCATCGCTGCGAATGCTGTAATTACTGATGGTTTCATTTCATCAATAGCGTCTCTGTTAATAAAATTATGCGTTGCTAAAATTGATGCTTCCCAAATATCAAGAAGGCGGTTGAGATCATATTCATGGACATTAATTTGTTGAATCATGCGTATCACTCCTTTCATTTATTATACATCAATAGGGCATTTATTATAAAATTACATTTTACTCGTTTTTCATGTTGACTTCTTTTAGGCATAGTGATATATTATTAAAGCAGTCATGTTATGGGCCTGTAGCTCAGTTGGTTAGAGCGCACCCCTGATAAGGGTGAGGTCGCTGGTTCGAATCCATTCAGGCCCACCATATATACTTTAAGTATATAATTAACATGATTAATATGGGGTTTTAGCTCAGCTGGGAGAGCGCCTGCCTTGCACGCAGGAGGTCATCGGTTCGATCCCGATAAGCTCCACCATATTATAAATAACATCTAATCTAGTTCTCTAGATTAGATTTTTTTATATTTATGTATTTCTAGATTAATTATATAATGTTAATGTCACACAAATGCCACATTGCCATGATTAAATAAGGGAGGTGATATCATGAAGAATATACTAATTGTTGATGACGAAGCAGATATTAGAAATCTGATCAGAAAATATGCTGAGTTCGAAGGCTACTTTGTTGATGAAGCTTCCAATGGTTTAGAAGCCATTGATAAAGTTCGTTCTTTTACTTATGACTTAATTATTTTAGATGTGATGATGGATGGTCTTAATGGATTTGAAACCTGTCGGGCTATTCGAAAAGAATTTGATACTCCTATTATTATGTTAACTGCAAAAACACAAAACCAAGATAAGTATCAAGGTTTTGATTTGGGTGTTGATGATTATGTCACAAAACCATTCTCACCCAAAGAATTGATGTATCGAATCCAAGCTGTCTTGAAAAGATCCTTAAATGAAAGTACCCTTACTCAATATAAATGGCAACAACTATGTATTAATAAACAAGCACATACTGTTACTATCAATGATGAACCTGTGGAACTTACCCCTAAAGAATACGAATTATTACTCCTCTTTGTTGAAAACAGAGGAATTGTATTACAACGTGAACAGATTTTGAATCATGTCTGGGGATACGACTTTGATGGTGATGATCGAACGCTTGATACACATATAAAAAGACTACGAAGAAAATTGAAACAATACAGTTCATGGATTGTAACTGTTAGAAGTGTGGGGTACCGTTTTGAACCCAAAGAGCATTAAATGGAAAATTCAAAATTCACTGATTCTCTTCAGTGTTTCACTACTCATAATTTTATGGGTATTTCAGGTCGTACTTTTAGAACCTTTCTATCGAAATATTAAGACCAGAGAAGTAGAAAAATTAGCTTATACTGTCAAAGAACAGTACAATAATCCTTCACGAAAAAATCCCGTTACGATTAATCGCGAAACATATGTATTGATTGCTGATGCTAACGGAAATATTATTGATGATTCTTCTTTTGGAGTTTCACTTAAAAATCCAGTTTTCTCTTCTTTTGAACTCCAATATATTTTCAATCAACTTGGAAGTTCTGGTAAGTCAATTAGTTTCGACTATTCCAATGCTACTCGAAGCGCCTCAGACATCACCTACGCGCTCAAACTGGATGATAGCAGTATGGTTCTAGTCCAAACGCAAGTCGTCCCTGTGAACGCTACAATCAATACCATAAAGGTACAACTTGTACTCGTAAGTGTTATTCTTATCTTCATTTCTTATCTTCTCACAAAATATCTCTATAAAAAAATATCCAAACCCATTATCGAAATTAACGATGGTGCTAAAGTATTGGCTAACGGGAATTATATTGAACCGTTCCAAGGAAAAGGTTATACCGAGATTGAAGAATTAAGTGATACCCTTAATAAAATGAGAATCGAACTTAGTAATATTGAAAAATTACGAAATGAACTGCTTGCTAATGTTGGTCATGATTTAAAGACTCCTCTGACAATGATTGGAGGTTATGCCGAAATGATGAAAGATCTTCCCGATGAAATGACCGAAAATAACCTTCAGATTATTATTAAAGAAACCCACAAACTCAGTAAACTCGTCGAAGATATGCTCGATTTATCAAAAATTCAATCCGGGATGATGCAACTCGATATCCAAAAAATTAATCTTTCACAACAAATTGCTTCAATTACGAGCAGACTCCAACAAACCTATCCGAATCGACTCATTGAATTGAATATTCCAGACGAAATTATCGTCAGTGTTGATGAATCCAAATTTGAACAAGTCCTCTATAACCTCATGAATAATGCTCTTATCCACACTGATAGTAATTTATGTATTAAAGCGAAGTCGAAAGCAAACTTTATACAATTAGAAGTGATTGATTATGGTGAAGGGATTCCAGAATCTGAGTTTGAATCAATTTGGCATCGCTATTACCAAAGCAACAACGATCATCAAAGAGATCAATATGGTAGTGGTCTTGGTTTATCAATCGTCAAGAATATTTTAGACCTTCATAAATTTGAATATGGGGTAAAGTCCAGTGATCCTCACGGTACCACCTTTTGGATACGAATCCCCATTTAGGATGGTGTATCACATATAATAAATATATCTTTGCAAAGATAATAAAAAGGATTGAATCCGCAAATTGTGGAAACAATCCTTTTTTTACTTATGTTTATCAATTAAATAATAATGGTGACATTTTGTTCAGGTATATCGTAGAACGGATCTTTTTTCTTCTTCAAGAAAGGCGTCGCAATTTGAGGGAATAATGCATAGGATAATACATCTTCCATGCTTGTTGCGAATGCTTTTGATTCAATTTCAAATTGTTCAAGAGATGGTTTTAAAAGATCGGCTGGACGGACTGTAATTACATCCGTGTCATTTCCAATCACTTTTTGACGAACTTCTTCTGAAATAGGTCCGGGTGATTTTCCATAATATCCTTTTACATAGTCTTTGATCTCATTTGGAATCAATTTATAACGTTCACCACTTAAAACATTCATAACAGCTTGTGTTCCAACCATCTGTGATAGTGGCGTTACAAGAGGTGGATATCCCATCTCTTCTCGAACTTTAGGCACTTCAGCAAGTACTTGTTCGAACTTATCAAGCTGTTTCGCATCTTTCAGTTGTGATAACAGATTTGAAATCATTCCCCAGGAACTTGATAAATGAGCGTATTAGGATCTGTTTCAAGAACTTTTGGATTAAAGACGCCACTTTCAATAAAGCTTTCTTTCACGCCTTTGAAGTATTCCGATACTTCTTGGCAATCTTCAAGACTTACATCAACTTGGTATCCAAGTTCTCTAAGCACAATAACCATTGCTTCCGTTGACGGTTGACTTGTTCCTCCCGCAAACGATGAGTTAGCAGTATCAATAACATCCGCCCCTGCTTCGACAGCCTTGAGGTATGTCATCTCAGCAATCCCACTGGTAGCATGAGTATGCACATGAATTGGTAATTTTGTAACTTCCTTGAGTGCTTTAATAAGTGTTGAGGCACGTGCCGGTGTTAAAATACCCGCCATATCCTTAACACAAATAGAATGAGCTCCCATTTTTTCCATTTCTTTAACCAATTCGACATAGTATTCATCTGTATGAATATCACTAATGGTATAGCAAATAGTCATTTGTGCATGACCACCATATTTATTAATTGAATCAACCGATTGTTTAAGATTTCGTAAATCATTCAATGCATCAAAGCATCGAATAACATCAATCCCATTTTCTATCGATTTTTGAATAAATGCATCTACCACATCATCTGAATAATGTTTGTATCCCAAGAGATTTTGACCTCTTAAAAGCATTTGTAATTTAGTATTCTTTACATGTTTTCGAATGGTTCGAAGACGTTCCCATGGGTCTTCATTAAGATAACGGAGACACGAATCAAAAGTCGCACCACCCCAAACTTCGAGACTTTCAAATCCTGCATGGTCTAGTGTTTCAAGAACTGGCAGCATTTGTTCTGTTGTCATTCGCGTAGCAATTTGACTTTGATGGGCATCTCTTAGAATCGTATCTGTAATTTTAACCTGTTGTGTCATCAAAGGTCACTCTCCCTTCATTGAGTATTATTTTTTTCATTTCGTGATGTAATGCTTCAACTGAGTGGGTTCGATCCCGTCCGCATACTTTTGATGGTAAATCACAAACAAGACACTTTCGCACTCCAACGTTTAAATCTTCACGCGAAATTGCTCCCTTTGTAGTATAGACATCAAAATCAAACAAACGACCTAATCCCCACGATTCTTCAAGATCAATCATCAAATTTTTAAGTTCAATTCCTGATATTCCATCAACAACTTGAATTAATTCACAGCCTGTTTCTAAGTTAATCCATTTTTCATAAATAACTTCCAGGTTGTTATCACTTAAAGTATTCATTAACATTTCACTTGCATACTGCATGAGCGTTTGAACCAGTTCATTATTTTTAATTGAACCCGGCATATTAACTTTCGTACAAATTAAAGCAAAATTCGAATATTTATTAATTAAAGTATCAAGAAAATTAATTCTATTTTCTCTGTGGCGTAAAACTGCTTCCAATGTTGGAGCAGTTCCACTCACAAAGGCATCATCGATGGTTTGATGAAGATGGTAATTAGTCACGTTCTACCTGACAAACTGCATCAATCAAACTTCCATCTCGATATTCAATTAAAGCTACAACTTTCTCACCATATTGAATAGGTTCTGGATTTCCTACGATTGAATAAGCTTTTTCTTTAAGTTCTTCGATAGTAAATTGAGGAATATCTGAACCTTTGAAGCATTCAATGAGGTCTGTACGAAGTGGATTAATTGCAATACCAATTTCAGTAACAACAACATCAATAGATTGACCTGGTGTAATAACGGTATTAACATCATCAACGATTGTTGGGATACGTCCTCGAACAATTGGTGATAGAATAATGCTTAATTTTGACGCTGCGGCTGTGTCACTGTGTCCACCTGACGCACCACGAATAACACCATCGGATCCTGTCATAACGTTAACATTAAATTTGGTATCAACTTCAAGTGCTGAAAGAACTACAATATCTAATAAGTTAACTGATGCTCCCTTGTTACCTGGGTTTGCATACATTGAAGCACTAATTTCATAGTGTTTGTCATTATTTTTAATAGATTCAATTGCTCCTCTATCAAAGGATTGAGTATCAATAATTGTGTCAATAAGACCTTCTTCATGCATTTCACATAAGTGAGCGGTAAGACCACCCAATGCAAATCCTGCCTTGACGTCTTTTTCAATCATTGTTTCTTTAAGATAACGAGCAACAGCAAGTGCTGATCCACCCGATCCTGCTTGGAATGAGAATCCTGGTTTAAAGTAAGGTGATTGAACAATAACCTTGCTTGCGTACTCAGCAATCAACAATTCTTTAGGATCTGTTGTGAATCGTGTTGCACCCTTAGCAATCCCATTTGGATCACCGATTGCATCGACAACAACAACATAGTCAACATGGTTTTGAGGAATACTAATTGGTGTGTTAGGATAAGCTACTAAATTGTCTGTAATGATAACAACCTTGTCAGCAAATTCAGCATCAACTCGCGCATATCCAAGTGATCCACATGCTGATTTACCATGTGATCCGTTAGCATTTCCATATTCATCACAGCTGGATGCTCCTAAGAATGCGACATCAATCTTAATATCTCCCATTTCAATCGCACGAGCTCGACCACCGTGAGAACGGATAACAACTGGATTTTCCATAATTCCGGATGATATAGCCGCACCAACTTTATCACGAAGACCGCTTGATGTAATATTAGTAATGACACCATTTTTGATATGTTCAATAATTGGTTCATGAACATTAGCAATTGAACTTGATGCTAATGTCAGATTTTTAATACCTAACTTCGCAATTTCTTCCATAACCATATTTAAGACATAGTCACCTTCACGGAAATGGTGGTGGAATGAAACTGTCATGCCATCTTTAAGTCCTGATTCGATAATAACATCTTTAATTGAATCGCGGAGCTTTGTTTCCCCTGGTAAAACTGCGGTAACACTCGCACTATTACGACGATAAGTCGGTTTACGATCAAATTGATCGACAAACAAACCGTATTTATCTGCATATTCTTGTGGTATTTTACGACCTAATTTATTTACACTCATGATTATTCCCCTTTCCCTTCTACATCAATTCCCGCTGCACGCGCAAGCATTAAGACACGTTCTGCACGTTCAACAATTGGTTTATCGATCATCTTACCGTTTAGAGCTACAACACCTGATCCTTTTGCCTCAGCTTCATTGATAGCATCAATAACGTCTAAAGCATTGCGGATTTCTTTGTCTGTTGGTCTAAATACAGAGTTTACAACCGGAATTTGACGTGGATTAATAACAGATTTTCCATCAAATCCAATTTGACGGATAAACTCTGCTTCACGACGAAGTGTTTCGGAATCATTAACATCTGAGAAAACAGTATCAACAGCTGCAATACCTGCTGCACGAGCTGCATGAACAATCATTGAGCGTGCAAAGAAAATTTCATCACTGTTACGTTCTGGGTAACGACGTGTTTTCATTGCAGTAACGTAGTCTTCAGCACCTAGAGCTATCCCTACAACACGTGGGCTTGATGTCGCAATACTTAATGCATTAAGAACACCTTGAGGTCCCTCGATGGCTGCAAAGATTTTTGTGGATCCAACTTCACGTCCACATTTCTTTTCAACTTCTTCAATAACTGCTTCAACAGCATGAACATCATCTGCTGATTCAGTTTTAGGAAGACGAATTACATCGATACCAGCACGAACCATCGCATTGATATCATCGCGACCACCTTGTTCTAAATCGTTAATTCTTACGAGTGTTTCTGTATCCCCAAAATCTAATGTTTTCACTGCTTGATAAACTAAAAATCGTGATGTATCTTTTTCTTTTAATGAGATTGAATCTTCAAGGTCAAACATAATGGAGTCCGCTCCATACAAGTTAGCATCACGTAACATTCCAGGATTACTTGCTGGAATGAACATCATCGTTCTTCTTAAACGTTCCATGTTTCAATTTCCTCCCAGTTAATCGATTCTACTTGTCCCGCAGCGCGGTGAACAACAGCAATAGTACGTGCTTTGATTGTACAATCTAAGGCACCTTTATCAACAATTGATACCTTAGCATCTGTAACACCCATATTCGCAAGTGTTTCTAAAACTACTTTACGAATTTGTTTCCCAAATTGGAACTCGACGCTACTTTGTAAATCAATTTCAATTCCTTTTCCTTCATTACTATCAATCATTATTTGTAAATCAGATGATTCTAATGTTCCTGCTACAGCAGGATTTTTAATTTCAAACTTTGTCATGGTACTTTCCTCCATTTCGTAATTCATGAACAAGGTGTTGACCTTCATCAGATACTAAATACTCTAGTGTTGTTTCAGGAACCAATTTCTTAACGGTTTCTAGGTCATTGATCTTTAAGGCTTTCCGTACTCGTGAAGCACTGATTACCTCATGATCAAATTCTTTACGTGGTATAATTTCCAACTCTATTTCCGAATTAAGAATACTTGATAGGGCTTGATTGTAAATGGCTGTTGCTTGTGAATAAGGTTCTTCGCCAACAAAGCGTTTCGTAATATGCATCGCCTGAGCAACTTGTCTGAAGATGCTTGCATCCAAGGATGCATGAACGTATGTTACATCTGCTTCTTCTTTGAGGAAGTAGGAAGGAAATGTTTGGCTTGATACCATATAATTTCCCGTCTCTACGACTTCAACATTTTTCAGATGTGCGGTACCTGCTTTCACAAGGTTGAATCGAACAGCGGCTGGAAACTCTGATATATCTTCTGATAACACAAAGACATAAACATGTTCTGAATGTTGTGATGCATATTCAACAAGGTATTGATGTCCTTTCGTAAAAGGATTTGCATTCATAACAATCGCAGAAGAATCTGGTTTATCATGTGCTAATTCTTTTAACTTATTGAGGTATTCATCAAAACCATGTACTGCCTTTTCTAAAAAGACAAGATCTTCAACTGTAGCGATTTCTTTGAAACCGAGATACTTAAATGAAACTACGGATTCAGGTTTCGTATAGACATAAACTGCGGTATATCCCTGTTCCATAACCTCACTCATTAAAAATGAGATGAGTTGATTCAGAACCGGACCTCCAGTGTAATCTTTACATACCGCAATACATTTTAAGATATTTCGATATATTGAACCTGTTGCAATCAAACGATTGTCTTCATAAACACCATATGTGGCATCGACATTATCTTCATGACGGATGGATGCAGCATTTAAAAATGCTACCCATCGATCATATTCATCTCGATGTCTCTTGGTAGGAATACGACGAATATCAGACATAGACGTTCCTCCTATTTTTCTTCAGGAAATATTTTTAATAAAGCAACACTCGCTAAATAAATAATACCAAGAACAGCAAAGATACCTGCCATTCCTTCAACCATAATCTGTAATGCTTCATATACTAATTTCATATCAACATTCATAGTAATTCTCCTTCCCTATGCAAAGAACATCAAGATCATTCCACCAGCAATAACGGATGCGATTTGTCCGGAGACGTTTGCACCAATTGCATAGTTGAGAACGAAGTTTTGCGGATCTTCTTCAGTTGCTAGTTTTTGAACAACACGTGCTGACATTGGGAATGCTGAGATTCCTGCTGCACCAATCATTGGATTGATTTTTTCTTTTCTAAATAAATTCAAGAATTTTGCAAATAAGACACCACCGATAGTATCCATAATAAATGCTACAAGACCAAAACCAATAATCATCAATGTTTGCACATTAAGGAATTGATCTGCAGTCATTTTAACTGCAATGGTGAATCCAAGAAGAATAGATACTAAGTTAACCAATTCATTTTGAGCTGTGGTACTCAGACGATCGAGAACACCACATTCTCTGAGTAAGTTACCAAACATGAGGAATCCTACGAGTGGAAGTGAAACTGGTGAGATAAATCCCGCAACAATTGTGATTACAATTGGGAATAAAATCTTTGTACGTTTCGATACACCACTTGCTTTATATTCCATTTTAATTGCACGTTCTTTTTTAGTAGTAACCAATTTAATAGCACCTGGTTGAATAATAGGTACTAATGCCATATATGAATATGCCGCAACGGTAATTGGCCCTAACAATTCAGGTGCTAATTTATTCGCAACGAATATTGAGGTTGGACCATCGGCAGCACCAATAATTCCAATGGATGCGGATTGTGGTAAAGTAAATCCTGCAAGTACAGCTACGATAACTGTAAAGAAAATTCCAAATTGAGCTGCTGCACCGTAGAGTAACATTGATGGATTTTGAAGTAGTGGTCCAAAATCAATCATCGCTCCAATACCAATGAATATCAGCAAGGGAAACAGTTCAGTCTCAATCCCTGCTTTGAAGAGAATGTTTAGGACTCCTTCGGGTCCTCCAGGTTGAGTAATCAATCCTGAGTTTGGAAAGTTAACGAGTATTGCTCCTAACCCCATAGGAACTAAAAGTGTTGGTTCATACTCTTTCACAATTCCTAGATAAATAAGCACACAACCGATTCCCATCATAATAAGTTGAGGAATGGTAACCTGCATAAATCCCTGTAGTAAAAATTCCATAATCTTCCCTGCTTTCTATTTAGTTAATGACAACCATTACTTCACCAACATCAACACTTGTTCCTTTTGTTGTGTAGATAGCTGCAACAGTTCCTGCCTTAGGAGCAACAATGTTGTTTTCCATCTTCATAGCTTCTAAAACAAGTAAGACATCATTTTCATTGACTGTGTCTCCTACGTTCACAGCAACGGATAAAATATTTCCCGGCATTGGTGCCACAATTTCTGTACCACCTTCAACATGTACTGGTGCACTTGCTTGAGGTTGCGGTGTTGGTGCTGGTTCTGCTTCACTTACTGCTTGAACAGGTGCTGCTGGCTGAGAAAATGATAATCCTTCTGGATTTCCAATTTCTTCCATTTCCACGACATATTCTTTATCATTTAATTTAACTCTAAATTTTCTAAGCATCTTTACTGCTCCCTTCCTCTGTTATACGTACCAAGCGAAACGTTGATTCTGGCTTATCATGAGCCAAGACGGCAGCCGCAATAATCGCTGCAGCTTCTTTATCTTGATCAACGCGACGAATCGATTTGACACGGACTTTCGCATCATCATAACTTGTTGATAAAATTGCCGATGCAATCACTGCAACTTCATCATGTTCTTCACGATCAAGGACTTCTTCTGTGAAGTCTATTTTATGTTCTAAAGGTTTCACAAGGTCTGACTTCATAATTGGTTCATCAGTAATTAACTTCTTACGTTTTACCCAAAACATTGATACACCTGTCCTTTCTACATCTTAATTATAGTCTCTCCCAATTTACCACGATACATCTTGAGTGTTCTTTACGTGTATAAACACTTAAAACACACCCTATTGTAAACTTACGTTTCACATGTGGTTTACAATCAATCGTTATCATGATATTCTGTAGAAAATAAATGGAGGCACTATTATGAAAACTGTTCTTGAATTCTTGGAAGAACATCCTGACCAATTCGTCAGTGGCGAATTAATTGCGAACGCTTTATCAATGACTCGCGCTAACGTTTGGAAAGAAATCCAAAAACTTAAATCTAAAAACTATTGTATTGAATCTGTTCGAAATCAGGGTTATAAACTTTTATCACGAAATAATAACATTTCCGTTTCCTACATTGAGTCATTACTTAATCCCAATACTTTGCGTGGCATCGAGTATCTTGAATCTGTTGATTCAACGAATACGTATGCTAAAGATCTCGCCAAGGATTCCAATCTGAGTGATGTTTTGATTGTTTCTGATAATCAAACCGCGGGTCGGGGTCGTATGGGAAGAAGTTTCTACTCTCCTTCTCAAAACGGTGTCTACATGAGTTTTATCTTAAGACCGACCACCCATCTCGAAGATACACAACTTTTAACGCTTGC
The DNA here is from genome assembly GCF_014396165.1 of Erysipelothrix inopinata. Taxonomy (GTDB): domain Bacteria; phylum Bacillota_I; class Bacilli_A; order Erysipelotrichales; family Erysipelotrichaceae; genus Erysipelothrix; species Erysipelothrix inopinata. The sequence continues at coordinate 1,282,839 of NZ_CP060715.1, read as the reverse complement.
TGCAGCAGTTGCTGTCATCAAGAGTCTCAAGCAATGTCTTGATATTGATGCTCAAATCAAATGGCTTAACGATATTTACATCAACAATCAAAAGCTTTCCGGCATCTTAACAGAAGGTGAGATCATTCTTGAATCTCAAAGTTATAAATATTTAGTATTGGGAATTGGTATCAATGTCTTTACAGACAATGATATTCCCGATTCAATTTCAAATATTTATACCTCAATCGATAAACACACTACCCGTGCCATTGATCGCAACGAGTGTGTTGCAGCTATCGCTAATAATTTCTACGAAATTTATAACTCATTACCAGATAGTCGTGAGAAATTATTGGATGAATATCGTACAGCTTGCTTCATTCTTGGTGAAGAAGTTTGGATTAATAACGATCCAAAACAAGCAGTAACCGCTGTAGATATTAATGATCAAGGACATCTTCTTGTTAAAGATAATCATGGTAATGAAAGACTGCTCTACTCTGGAGAAGTCAGTATTGGAGGAAAATTCAAACATGAAAGCTAAAGATTTATCACTTGCAGCGTTGTTCGCATGCTTTATTGCAATCTCTGCATTTATCAAAATTCCCTTACCCGTTATACCTTTTACTTTACAGGTATTTGCAATCTGTCTTACCGCATTAACATTGACATTTCAACAAACATTTTTTGCGATATTAATCTATATTTTACTTGGATTGATTGGTCTCCCTGTTTTTGCAGGTGGAATGTCTGGCATTCAAGTCTTTATGTCCCCTACATTTGGGTTCATTCTTGGATTCATTCCAATGGCCTTAACACTCAACACCCTCTACAATCGTCTCCCGAAGAAACAGAAATGGCTCGCATTCATTGCAAGTGAAATTGTACTTTATGCTATTGCACTTCCAATTCTATATTTCAACGTAAAGATGAATAGCGGTGTTTCAATTCCTTTAAGTAAATTGTTTGTTGCTTACTGGTTTACGTTCATCCCAACCGATACGATCTCAATGTTATTAAGTGTATGGGTAAAGGAACGTTTCTTATCTGGTATTAAGCGTTAATAACAAAGATAGCTGGTAGTGATACCAGCTATACTTTTATTTATAGAATGGTACTGCTCCTGTTAAGCCTGCTGTGACAATGAAGATAATAAAGATACCACATGCCCATTTAGCTGATTCTTTTTGCCATTCTCCCATATCCAATCCTGTCATTTGTAACAAGAGATAGATAAAGGCAACGAGTGGACTGAGTAAGTGGAATGCTTGTCCAAGTAAGGAAGCCACTCCAAGTTCCATTTGTGTCCAACCATAGCTTTCTCCAGCTGTTGTTAATACTGGAAGAACACCATAGTAGAATGCATCGTTTGATAAGAAGAATGTTCCAGGTGCTGATAAGAATGCAACTACAAGTCCCCAGAAGCGTCCGAAGCTTGTTGGAATCATCTTAGTTAAACTTAATGCAAGACCATCTGACATTCCTGTACTTGTAAAGAGACCGGTAAAGACCCCTGCACCAAGTACTAAGATAACAACCGCAACGGCATCACCTGAGTTTTCATGAAGTCGCACTTTTTGATCTTTAAGTTTAGGATAGTTCATCATTAATGCGATAACAGTACCTACTAAGAATAGGAATACTGATGGGAAAGTATTTTCCATCATTAATAATGTAATAATTGTAATTGTAAGAATTAAGTTAGGCCAGAACAAATGAGGACGACGCATCTTTAGGACTTCTTCATCTGTAATTGTTGTAAGGTCAGCAAGTTCTTTTTCATCAAGAACTTTGATACCAAGACGTTTACGTTCTTGGAGTCCTAGATATACCGCAACACCCATCATATAGATAACGGAAATAACCATTCCTGGTGTTAATGCGCGAAGAACTTGGGAATCCATACCGTTTAATTCTGGTAATACAGAGATAACACGTGCTGTAGGACCACCCCATGGTAGTAAGTTCATGATGGTGTTCATCAAGATAACCATAACAGCCAAGTTCATCATCTTCATATTAAGTTTCTTATAAAGTGGTATAAATGCCGTACAGGTTATCAGTGTTGTCGTCGTTCCATCACCATTTAGTGATACCGCTGCAGCAACAACCCCTGTAGCTATTAAGACACGAAGTGGATCCCCATTCGCAAATTTAATCATCAACTTCGTAATTGGGTCAAACATCCCTGCATCTAACATCAAAGCAAAGTAGAATATTGCAAAGAGTAACATGATTCCTGTTGTCGAGGTTTTCTTAATACCTCCAAGAACAAAGTCACCCAAAATCCAAATTTGATCCATAAATCCAATTGTAGACGCATCAGTTAATTTCTTTACTTCCATAATCTGATCTGTATACAATCCCATAAATGAACCAATCAATGCAAATACCAAAGGTACTATAATCAAAGCAGTAAATGGTGATAGTTTCTTTTTCATAATTAAGAATAAGAATACTATAATCATTGTCCATGCCAGAATAGTTATTGCATTAAACATAATTTCTTCTCCTCCCTTTCGGATATTCTCGCTTTGAGAATGTATTCACATCATAATATTGGAAAGCGTTTACATCAATGGGTTTAACGACTAAAAAACATCTAATATACACTGTGAACACTTCGTGAACACTGCGTGACACAGAATTCATTTGCATTTTAAATGTTATAAAAATAAAGAGGAACAAACATTGTCCCTCTTTTATAAACCGCTTAAAATAGCCTTAATGCTCTCATGTGCTTCCTGTGGAAGCCATGTCCAAGCATTCGCATCTGCAAGGAAATTATGACGCAATTCAAAGGTCTTCTTAATTTTCTCAAGATAACTTTGTGAATTTATATCCGGTTTGAAGTTTTCTTGAACCAAATATTTCATTGTTTTTGTAGAACCAAATGGTTCAAACTCACCTGTTTCAGTTAGAATTTGATCAATCGCATCAAATGTCGTTTCAGGAGTTACCTTCTTTCCATCGAAGTATCCTGTATTTAAAACATAACATTTTACATTTTGTTTTGAGAATAGATTCTTAAACTGCTGATAATCCTCAACCAATGGATAAATTCTGAATGGATTCGCATAGGGTTCAATTACAAGCTTTCCAACTTCCTTGGTATTTTCAGCATTGCTACGTGTTGTCGTGAGTGTTGCTCCCATAACTGCTGCTAGGGCTGGATCGGTAATTTGAATACATGGTGGAAATGCATCATCACGCATAATCCAAAAAATACGAGTGAGTGGTGTCTCAATATAATCAACACGGTTTTCTCTTGCGTAGCGCGATTTAATACAACGCCCATTGCCATTTCGGATATCCTCTGTAACCAAGACAAGATTGCCATCCTTATCTTTTGTGACTCCATTGTTTTGCACACTTATAAACGAAGCAATATCGGGATGATCCATTGCATAATCTGCCGTTTTATCAAAATAGGACGGTTCCAGAGCTATGGTACTGAGATTTTCTTCATGAATTATAAAAGCATCGTCATGTAATACTTGGACATCATCAGCATGTTTAGGTTTTGAAAACGTAATCGTAGACTTTCCCGATCCGGATAATCCAAATACACCAATTGTTTCTTCTCGATTTTTGTGACGGAGATATTTCACACCTCCGTGACAGGGAATATATCCATATAGTTTTGATGCATTCCATGTTAATGAGAGAAGTGCTTTTTTAATTTCTCCAAAATAATTTAATCCAAGTACAGCTCCCACATGACTTTCAGGATCCAATACAACCAAACCATGTGGATAATTTGGATCACGCCAGTTTGCATCAACATACAAATAAAGCGTTTCTTTAGGGTTTTCAATTAACCCCGACTCAAAGTTTATAACTGTATTATAAAGATTGTTGATTTGGTTATCAGGTACCATAACATGAGCATTCACTTCAAAATTTTCATTCAGACCAATGTGGATATCCGTTTTATAGAATGTTCTTTCATGATTCGCCCTGATACAATCTTGCAGTACTTTAAGTTCTTGCATATTCTTATTTCCAGTAACAATAACCCGTGCAGAAGCAGTTCGACCAACAATAGAGCCATTATTATCAACAAGTACCTTGGCATTCTTAGGAAGTCCGAGTTCTTGGGTATGATGAACAGGGATATCAGTTACAATGCTCGCTGGATCTTGGCAAGCCAAGTCATAAATATCAGATCTCGAATTGAGGCACTTTACATGATTATGGTAAAAAGCAGTCTCAATAGTTGTACGGAATGATTGATGAATACTAAGTGGGTTCATAGTATACCTCCTAATTTAATCCTAACACTTTTCTGATACTTGAAGTGTACTTATTAAGTATCTGTTGTATTTAATATGTTTTTTAGATAAATCCTGTTCGACTTACATAGCTATCAGAAATAAATTATGATATCGTAAAGATAACAATATATAGAAAGGAATGTATTGCTATCAATACAACCGAACACCTATGATCAACCGCATTCGTTTTTTTGATACACCTCAAGAAATTCAAGATTTTTTACATAGCAAATACACGAAGGGATATACATTAACCAAGATAAAATATGGTTTTTATTTCTTCAAAAAGAGTGACACCCCTCAAGAAGTAACGTTATACATCGAGAAAAACGCACCACAACGTGCTCAAGCTGTTTCTGTTACCGAACACACTTCTTCACATGTTACCATTTCTTATTCTGCTGGTAAAAAACAAAATTTTGAAGAACTATCCCCGATTTACTCGCAATTTTTTATAACCAACAACTCTTAGATTTCAATCAATTTATAACCAATTCATCGATTGTACTCGCAGTCATTCAAGCCATCTTTATCTGGACAAACATTTTCCCGCGATCCCTATCAGGTTGGCTCCTTGCTGGTTTTATTTCTTTCTTCTTTATTAATTACATGCAAGCACGTAAATTTAAGAAGAATGTTTACAAACCACTCTTACTTACAACTGACGCCATCGATTATCCAGGCACCCTCACATTTATATTTATATTAAGCAGAAAGCTTCGTGATGATGAAATATCAGAGCTTAATGAAATGGGCAAGCTAGAGTACTCAAACCCTAAGAATAATGAACATGTTTATAAATTCAAAAGCTTAAAGAAATACAGAGACGTAGAGAATCTCTTCAAATCGTTTGATAACATTAAATTTAAAATATATACAGCATCCGTAAAATAACAGGTATCTCTACCTGTTATTTTTTTCTATAATTTCTTTTTGATAGTAATAAAGGAAAATCGATACAGCAAGTAAGTCCGCACTTCCTCCTGGGCTCAAATTATCTTCTATAAATTTTGCATTCATTTCTGATAAATGCTGATTCAAATTGTCATATGCTTTTCGAGACCATTCTTTTCCTGTTTGAAGTCCTTTATAGCCACCCCGTTTTAGCATATTTGCATCATCATTGGATGCCATGATTGCAAGTAAGGCATGTTTGAGACGCGTATCAAACGATCTGTCCTTTTTAGCTAAAATTGGATATCCAACATTAAAAGCATGCGGAATTCCACTTTCTACTTCACCACGAATGCCTGTATAGCCATATAGTTGGAACATCTTTTCACCATGTGTGCGGTATTCTTGTAGATCTTTAAGTTCATTATCAACAAGTCCTGCAGTCATAGTTTTAATCGCGTCTTGAAGTTCCAATAAGGTAGGGTTATCAAGATAACCAATGGCCGCTAAAATGATTCCGAACATAAAGTTTGCGCCTTTATGTGTATTTACATTTTCAGTCGCTGAAAACATTCGCGATTCATTTTCCATCCCTATTTCACGAATAAGATTAAAGAGCTCTTTTAAGTCACCCTGATGATTCATACCCGTTTCGATGTATATTTTAAATCCTGGAATTAATGCGAAACAACTTTCCATGAATGTAATGTAATCCATATCCTGGTGTGCACCCGAATCAACAGGATCAACCAATCCTGGTTTGGGATAAAGACTTACTTCCACAACCAAAGCCTTTGTCGCACACGATACAAGTTTATCAATGTCAATCATTTTTTAGTTTGTCTCTCAAGTTCGAGAAGAATAAATTCTTCTGACAGCATTAAATGTTCCGCAATAACAAGACGCATTTGTTCAACATCGCCATTTTTAAGGCAACGGAAAATAAGACGGTGTTCTGCCAAGGCACGTTCACGACGTTTATCTGCTGTTAAAGAGATATCACGAAAACGCATTAAATAGTCACGGAGTCGATTTTGAATTGACTCAAGCCGCGGCATTTCCGCAAACTCATAAATCATCGTATTAAATTCTTTCGACATTTCAATGACACCTTCTACATCATGGTTTCGTTGTGCTTCATCTGTTTTATCGAGCAATGTTTCCATCTTTATTGCTTTTTCTTCAGTCATTAGTTTCATCGCATTAGTTGCGGCTAAGATATCCAATGCAGTACGGATCTGGTAAATCTCTTTTACATCTTCAACATCAAAAGTTGAAACGACGATACCATAATTAGGAATGTATTCCACAATTTCCTCGTCTTGGATTCTACGCAATGCTTCTCGTACTGGTGTACGACTCACATTTAATGATTCAGCGTAGTATTTTTCATTGATGCGTTCCCCCATTGGAATCACACCCGTAATAATTGCAGTTCGTAATCCATCATAAATAATTTGATTCAATGGTAAGTTTTGACTTAAATCAATCATTTCAATTACTTTATCGATATAGACACTCATATTCTCCTCCTTATCATCCCCATGTCAAAATACCGTATTGCTAACTATAGTATAAAGTAATTGCAAAGATATAAAAATGCGTGTATACACTCTAAACACTAAAAATACACTTTCTCATTGTTTTGTCACACTGATTTCATCAAATATCCTTGTTTCTATATCAAAAAAGACCTAAATCCGAAGAATTAGGCCTGTATACTTTCTCGTTTCATTTTCGTTTCAATCGTTTTCCAATGGCAAACCTTAGCTTCTATACAATCAATTACCATGAAAATAAGAAGTCCCAGTACGCCTAAAGCCGTTATACCGCAAAACATGTTGACATAATTAGCCATAGCCCATGCATTCATAATATAGTAGCCAATACCATAGCTAGTCGCAAAATTTTCCGCGAAAAACAGGACTGCAATGCTTACTCCAACACTACTTCTAAGTGCTGTGAACCATTGCGGTAGAATTGCCGGTATAATAAGATGTTTCAAAGCATCTCTTTTTTGTAGACCGAGTGATTGGAAGGAGTCAAACCACGAAACTGGTATCTCTTTCACGGCATCTTTCGCAGATAATATAAATTGAAAGACAATCACTACGAAGATTAAGATAATTTTAGGGAGTTCGTTTAGACCAAATAAAATCATAAATATCGGTAAAAATGCAATTTTAGGTAATGGATAAAGGATATAAACAATCGGAGATAGTGCTTGGTCAAAGCGTTGATTTAAACCCATCGTGATGCCCAGCGTTGTACCAACCAGAGCCGCAAAAAGAATTGCGCAACCAATTCGTTTTAGGCTGACCCAAAGATGGTAAGCGAGTTGATTTGGAAATATTTTTAGTGTTTGAGTGATGGTAGCACCTGGATTAGGTATCGCAGGAGTATCAAGTAATATATAAAGAAGCCACCAAAACAATAACACCATACCAAACCCATAGAGAATTGACAGCCCTTTGGTCTTAAATTGTTTCATTGAGATATCCTCTAACCTTCAAACATTGTTGATGAAACGCTTCGGAACTCCGTGCATCATCACTTCGATCTAAATCATTATTTAGGTCATGGGTAATTTTGCCTTGATTCATCACTAAAATGCGATCTCCTAAAAAGACAGCTTCCTCAATATTATGCGTAACCACCAATACTGTTAACTTATTTTGAGCAGACAAATCTCGTATTTGATCTTGTATGGCTTCTTTTGTTATCGAATCAAGAGCCGATGTCGCTTCATCCATCAATAGTAGATCTGGTTCCAAGATGAGACTTCTGCCCAAAGCGACACGCTGACGCTGACCACCACTGAGCTCAGTAGGATAGCGATTTTCAAGTCCCTTAAGTCCCAGTTTGTCTAGAGTACTTTGAAGTTTATGATTGATTTCATCTTTTGCATACCCTTTAGATTTCAATGGAAAAGATATGTTATCCGCAACTGTTTTCCAAGGAAACAAACCGTAATCTTGAAGAATCAAGCTCGAACTTGAACGAACATCATTGAGAGTTTCACCATCAATTTCAATGACTCCTTGATTCCCTTTTTTAAGTCCAGCGATACAATACAAAAGCGTCGTTTTACCACAACCCGAAGGTCCAATTAGAGTACAAATCGTCCCCTTTTGAATGTGTAGATTAAGATTTTCAATAACAGACTGTTCTCCATACCTAACAGTTAACGCATTGATATCAATCATTTTGTAAACTGTGGGTCAACCAAGTCCTTATAGCTAACCTTCACATCAGTATTAAGAGTTCGATTATTCCACTCAATAATTTTATTTACAAACGCTTCATCTGGAACGCGTGCTTCATGGTAAGTTGGTAAAACCATAAGTTTTGAAACTTCTTCTTTTAAATCTAGTTTTTGCACTAATACGTTACGTGCAAGTTCTGGATTTTTATTAATTTCAGTGACAGCCTTATTGTATCCTTCGTGGAATTTCTTAATTTCGGTATTTTTTTCTTTAATTGCTTTATCCGTAAAAATCATCACATCCGGAGAGAAATTATCCTTGGATTCAAATACTGTTTTCTTCAGTCCATTTGCTTCCCCTTGAGATGCTACTGGTTCAGGAACAACAACCATATCCAATCCACCTTTCGCTACTAATTCTAGTCGAGCAGGAATTTCATTTATATATTCTTTATTAATGGTGTAATTACTTAAATACTCATCACTTAAGTAGTTTGTAACACTCACTTCCATCATGCCTACTTTAATATCCGATTTTTCTTCGAATTTTGGTGAAGTTAGAATTGGAAAGACGCCATCTGTAGAAAGTGTTACTTTCATTTCAAAACCATTATCAACATTATTAACTAAAGCAATAACATCTGTCATCGCACCATCGAGTTCCCCACTTTGAAGTGCAGCTTGACGATTCATAGCATTCGTATAAACATCTGCTTCCAACTTCAATCCTAATTCCTCAAAATATCCATTTTCAATAGCAACAAAAATGGGTGCTGTATCCACCGCAGGCATCACTCCAATTTTTAAAGTTTGAAGTTCTTCCTTAGGTTTACTTTGACAACCTGTAACTAATAATAAAGCAACAATACATCCTAATATTTTTTTCATAAAGCCTCCTGAAATTATTACGCTTATTAATTATATCTTTTTTAAAACCCAATTTAAGCGTTATTAAGAGGATTTGAGCACTCAATTATTTAAGTTAAAGTTTGTATGTCTGAGAGTTCTACTGCTTGTGAAAAACACCGTGAAAATCTCATTGATTTAATAGAAATTTGCAAAAAATCATCACAGTGATATAATTATCCTACCAATGCATGACATGATGTCACGATAAACTATAGAGAACATATTGATGTTCTTTTTTATTAAAACTTTTAATTTTAAGTCTCCGAGTCATGTTCATCATTGCTATTGGAGGAAGTAAGATTATGATTGAATTCAAAAATGTATGCAAAACATTCGGGACTAAATCTGCCGTAAATAATGTAAATATTCAGATAGAGACAGGATCTTTCGTTTGCTTCATTGGAACGTCAGGAAGTGGTAAAACCACAACCATGCGTATGATCAACCGAATGATTGATCCAAGTACAGGACAAATCTTGATTAATGGTGTTGATATTAAAACAATCAATGAAGTTCAGCTGAGACGTCAAATTGGATATGTTATCCAACAAATCGGTTTAATGCCGCACATGACAATTTATGACAACATAACTTTAGTTCCAAAACTATTAAAATGGGATGAGGAGAAATCAAGACAAAAAGCTTTAGAGTTGATGGAACGTGCTGACTTACCTGAAACGCTTCTTGAAGCCTATCCTTCGGAATTAAGTGGTGGTATGCAGCAACGTGTTGGGGTAATTCGTGCTTTGGCTGCGGATCAATCCATTATTCTTATGGATGAGCCATTTGGGGCATTGGATCCGATTACTCGTGATGCATTGCAACGATTTGTTAAACAGCTTCAAAAAGATATGAATAAAACGATTGTCTTTGTAACACATGATATGGACGAAGCTTTAGCCATGGCAGATAAAATTGTAATCATGGATAAAGGTGAAGTTATCCAACAAGGTACGCCAGAAGAAATACTAATTAATCCTGCTAATGATTTTGTACGGCACTTAATTGGTGAAGAACGCCTTCAACAGGCAATTTTTGAGTACGAATCCGTTGAGAAATTGATGATTGATCCGATTAAAGTAACGGATGATATGACAATCCGTGATACTGCAATACGCATGCGTAAAACAAAAGTCGATGATATCTTAATTGTTGATAAAGATGATGTTTTAATTGGTCGTGTTGATATTCGTGCCTTAACAAAAGTCAAAAACCGCAATGAAAAAGTGAGTACGATTATGAAGAAAGTTACTTATATTCAAAATGATACAACGATTCGTGATGCTATTTATTATGTTCAAGAATTAGGTCATCGAAATATTTCAGTTGTTGATTCTAAAGGACGTCTTGTAGGAATTGTAACTCGTGGTGCGATTGTACAAGCTGTTTACGACGCGTTATGGAAAGACTATGAACCTCAAGCTGATGAGGATGCAGATATGGAACTTTCTGATAAAGCTCTGGCAGCTTCTACATACGAAGGTGATTTAAATGAATGATTTTATAGCACTACTACCCACACTCATAACTAAGATAGGACAACATCTTATCATTAGTTTATCAGCATTGGGTTTGGGATGTCTTATCGCAATTCCTCTTGGTGTTATTATCAGTCGTAGCAAACGACTCTCATCCGTTGTTATTGCGATTGCCTCGGTCCTTCAAACAATTCCATCACTTGCATTACTAGCAATGATTGTTCCCATTATGGGGGTTGGACGTAAACCTGCAATTGTCGCATTATGTATTTATTCGTTACTCCCAATTTTAAGAAATACTTTTCTTGGAGTACAGTCCGTAGATTCCAGTATTGTCGATGCTGCGAAAGGAATGGGAATGAATCCATTTCAACAAATTAAGGCTGTCCAAGTCCCACTTGCCTTCCCAGTAATTATGTCTGGGGTCAGACTTTCAACTACGCTTGTTCTTGCATGGACAACCCTAGCTTCATATATTGGGGCAGGAGGTTTGGGTGATCTTATCTTTAGTGGTCTCAATAATTTTAATATGACACTTATTTTATCGGGTACCTTTCCGATAATCATTCTTGCTTTCATCATCGATTTAATTCTTGAAAAAGTAGAAATTGCTTGGACACCGAAGACAGAACGAAAGGGAGGAGAATCATTATGAAAAAATTTATCATAACGCTTCTTTCATTAACACTGTTAACAGGATGTACGCTACCGGGTTTGGGAGCGAATGCTCAATCCAACGATATTGTTATTGCTGGTGGGAACACAACAGAACGACAAATTCTGACAGAAATTCTGGTTCAAATGACACAACACTATATTCCAGACGTTAAAGTCTCTCAAATTAACAATCTCGGATCAACCTTACTTATCTATCAAGCCTTAACTCGAAACGATGCTAACGTGGCGGGGGCAATGTATACTGGGACATCATTAACTGGTGAGCTTCACATGGATCCAATTACCGATCCTAAACTGGCAATGGAAACCGTACAAAAAGAATACTATAATCGTTACCAAATGCTCTGGTTTCCATCATACGGATTTGAAAACTCGTATGCATTCATGGTGACACGAAAGTTTGCTGAAGAAAACAATCTCTCTAAAGTTAGTGATTTTGAAAATCTGTCATCTACCCTTAAAGTCGGAGTAGACTCATCATGGATTGATCGTCCGGGTGATGGTTATGAATCCTTTAAAGAACTATATGGCTTTAGTTTTACGAACCTTTATCCCATGGAAATCGGTTTAGTCTATAACGCTCTTCAAGTTGATGAAATGCAAGCTGTACTCGGTTATTCAACCGATGGTCGTATTGAAGCTTATGATCTTGTAATCTTAGAAGATGATAGAAATCTCTTTCCGCCCTATGATGCAAGTCCGCTACTTTCCATCAAGCTCCTAGAAGCACATCCTGAGTTAGAAACGGTATTCTTAAAATTAGAAAACCAGATACCTCAAGATGTCATGCAAGGCTTAAATCGAAAAGCAGATGAATTAAAGATTGAACCTAAGAAAGTTGCACAGCAATTCTTAGAAGAGAATAACTACTTTGAATCGGTACAACCAACGCCATTATCACAGCGTGATGGGTATTCTTGGTACCAAGAAAGGAGTGCTCAATGATTTCAGAAATATTACAATATTATGCAACAAACGGGAACCTCGTCTTAGAACAATTTCTACGACACTTTCTAATATCAATTTATGGTGTCTTATTTGCTTCAATCGTTGCTATTCCATTAGGATTCAAGATTGCACGCCACCGGAAACTTGCACCGTGGGTTATCCGAATTGGTAATGTCATCCAAACCATTCCATCACTGGCAATGCTTTCAATCTTAATGATCGTGATGGGACTGGGACCCAATACTGTTGTGATGACTGTATTTTTATATTCCCTTTTACCAATAGTGAAAAACACCTATACAGCCGTACTTAATGTTCAACCTCAACTTCTTGACGTTGCGAAAGGAATGGGAATGACGTCACGTCAAATTCTTCTTAAAGTTGAATTACCATTATCCATGTCAATTATTATTGGGGGAATCCGGAATGCTCTTGTGCTTGCTATCGGTATCACCGCTATAGGTACCTTTATAGGGGCCGGAGGTCTGGGAGACATAATCACTCGCGGAATCAACGTATCCAACGGGAGCGCCATTGTATGGGCTGGTGCACTACCAACAGCCTTAATGGCAATACTTGCTGATGTTTCTCTAAGTTATCTAGAGAAAAAGTTAATCAAAGTATAATACTAAAAGAACATGTTCTAAGTTGAACATGTTCTTTTTTTATGAAAGGTCTTCGCCGGATAAAACTCTTTCGATGATGTTATCTGGATCACTTATTTTTATATTGCGATTGTTGAGGTAGCGCAATATTTCAATGTTGTAATGAAACAGGGCCTGATCTCCGCGGTAATAATCGATTTTCAAATCCAGATTAATCACGGTATCTTTTGTTTTCAAAGCAATATATAAAGGCGCTTGCATGATATAGTACATCGCAACCGTCGGATTATTGTACGCTTGAGGGATTGCAATAATATCCTTGTCCTGATACGCACGCGGTTCATATGTGATAATTCCTGATTCAATATCATGATAAGGTATTACACTCAAAAATGACTCATCAGTATCATGGAATAAAAGACTCAAATTTCTTTTCCAAGATTGTTGATAGGTTAAGGGTCCCATGTAATAAATTCCTTCATCAGCAATCATCCAGTAAGGATAGATCTTGCTACTGTATAGTGCAAATATAGCAAAACTTAGAAGAAGTCCAACAGTGATATTAATTGGGACACGATAGGCAAACGTACTCTCAAGCGTTACACTGTTATTAAAGAATATTGACCAAATACCTAACGCCAGAAACATTGTTGAACTCATCGTTAAAAATACAAATTGATTACAAAAGAACTTCTTTAAAAATATTTTACGATTAGGTTTGATTCCAATAACAAATGGTTTTTTAATAAACTTATCACCTGTCACCAATTCATCAATGCTCACTTCAAAAATTTCTGCCAAACGAATCAAGTTTGATAAATCAGGATACGTATTTCCCTGTTCCCACTTTGAAATAGTCTGGCGAGAAACAAAAAGCTGATCAGCAAGATCATCTTGAGTTAAATTTAACTTGAGTCGATTCAATCGAATGCCTTCTCCTAATTTCATGTTATCATACCTCTTATTTGCTTTTATCATATCACGTTTCAAGTAATATATATTAAAAAAGAGGACGCGTCCTCTTTGATTTAATTATGAATATGTAACGTTTCTAATCTACTTTCATATCGATTACTTCGACATTAGCATCCACAACATCGATACTTAAACGAATTGAATCGTGAATTGCTTCAATGATATCATCTTCAGTAACTCCCAGTTGTGTGCTACCTTCATTCTTATCAATAAACATATTTGAAAATTGAAGATCCGCAAATTTGACCATGTTGAGACCTGAATCGAGTCCTTTAGATTCAAGTTCGTTTTGTAAAGGTTCTACTGAGGCAATATATTGATCTTTAGTAATATTATAGATAGGTCTTGATTTCAATCCCATTGCATTGTGTACTTCACCCATCAAATCATTCCATGTCATATTTGTATATCCAATTGGATAGAAGTTTCCTCCCTTATTTAACGTTAAGGCACCTACTATTGACTGTCCGACCTGTTTGACTGTAACCATCGTGGTTCCGCCTGTTGGGTAATAGGTAACGTCAGGAGTTGCTCTCACTGAATCCACTAATAATGTCCAGACAGGTTTACGTCCTGGTTGTGTTCCAAAGATATATGGAAGTTCTAACACTGCAACATCAAATGATGCATCAGCCATAGATATTGCAAGTTCTTCTTGATCAACACGACTTCTAATATAAGGGTGTGATTCATAAAGATTAAATTCTGGAAATTTACGATTCATATGTACAAAGTACGATCCCAATACAACAGCATGCTTTACCTTCTGTTCTTTCGCAATCTTTAAGATACGTTGCAATGCGTCAATGTTCCACTTCTTGAAAAAATCATAAACAGGAGATGGGCAATCCACGCGTTCATCAACGCCTGCCGCAAATACAATACCATCCATATCTTTTAGATATTCTGCCATTTCCGCATCACTACATTCAGCATAGTTTCCGAATTTTAAAGTCATTTCTTTAGGAATTGGAGCACCTGTTGGGATTGGAGGAAGTGCTAAGCCCGATACTTCATGACCTGCATCAATAAGTTGACGTGCTGCCTCACTTCCCAACAATCCTGTAGCGCCAATTATAAATACTTTCATAGATTCACCTCATAAACATGATTCATGTTTCCTCTCTATTCGAACTATATCACTAGAATAATTACGATTAGGGTCAAATTAGAACATGAGAGGGGTCGTATCCGGACATAATCTTTGAACATGTTATAATACAAACAAAGAACCGTTAGAATGTGAAAGAAGTCTCTACTTTCACTTAGAGAGGTAAAAGAATGGATTCCGCAATCAAAACAATTAAAGATATTTACCATGAGCTCCTTACACAACCATCAAATATCATTCAATATAAATATCATGATAACCATGAGATACTGGCATTAAAAGAAATTTATGATAAATTTCATATCGAAGAGAAACAATGTGATTCGCTCATATTTATTCATTGTATTTCTGGAAAATTTCAGATTAATGATAAAGATGGTAACCGAGAAGTTTCACCACAAGATACAATATTGATACCTTATATGACTCATCACCAAATAAAGGTACTTGAAGAAACTGAAATTCTAACTCTTTTTGTATCAGGGCGTTATGTCGTACAGAATATTTCTTGGTTTCCCTACGTAAGTAGCTTTTACCAGTTTAATAGTTATAAATTAACAGATGCTATAAATCAAATATATAAGCTTATGGATTGTTATTCAAAAATTGATCGTTTTGGTTTCAATGCTGCGTTAGATACTTTCTTCTATGAGTATTACCTCAAAATTTCTGAACTTGAAGCCGATAATATTCCGAATTGGCAAGGGAACTTCCCTCAAATATTTACTGACATATTACTTTATGTCCATAAAAACTATACCCGACCCATTACACTTGCTGATTTAAGTCAACATTATCCATTGTCACCTCAACACATAAGTCGCTTGTTTAAAAAGTATATGAATCAAACATATAAGGAGTATCTCGATTACTTACGCCTTGAACATGCCGTATACCTAATTATCAATACAGATGATCCTCTTATAAAAATTCTCTATGATGCAGGATTTCCAAATAAGAAATCATTCGCACGTATATTTGAAGCACACTATAACATGCTTCCATCTGAATTCAGAAAACAACATCATCACAAAATATAAAAAAAAGCATCTCGATTGAGATGCTTGTAATTTATAAATTTGGTGGAGCTTATCGGGATCGAACCGATGACCTCCTGCGTGCAAGGCAGGCGCTCTCCCAGCTGAGCTAAAACCCCAAATTTAGAAGATACAGTTAATAAGAATGGTGGGCCTGAATGGATTCGAACCAGCGACCTCACCCTTATCAGGGGTGCGCTCTAACCAACTGAGCTACAGGCCCATTCCCTTGACTGCCTTAATAATATACCATTAAGAATTGACAGTGTCAACATGAATTTGTAAAAAGTTTAAATTAATTTTAAATGTCTTTAAATACGCTTAAAAAGACGGTCTTTTCTACTATTTCCGAAGCCAAATATAAATAATTAAAAAGAAAATCCTCAACATTTTTGAAACATTGAGGATTCAATAATTATTCTTTACGTAAACCGACAACTTTACCCACGGGAATCGTAAACATCATTCCTTGGTTAGGCTGATCCACATCAACAATTTTCGCAACAGCATCCATCGCCTGTTGTAAAAGTGTCTCATTTTCAATCACGGTAAAGATAGTTTTATTGTATGGGTGTTCTCTATCAAATTGTGATTTCAAGGAACCGAAGAGTGCACTCATTTGATTGTCATATTCATAAATCGCAGATCCCATACCTTGAGAATCCAAGATAGTTGCACCTCGAACTCCTACCTGTGTCAACGATGTTAAAACATCTTCTAAAGTATCAACTTGATTTAGTACAATAAATAGAACGTTCATAATGATCCTCCTAAACTGTAATTTCTTTTGCTTTAGTAATCGATATCTTCGCGAGTATCGGGCCAATTATTTCAAATATTAACACTGAAAATAAGATGAGTCCGACTATTTCTTCGCGATACTCTGGTAACTGAGCACTTACTATCATTGAGAGTCCAATAGAAACCCCTCCTTGAGGTAATAGTGCCCATCCAAGGTATTTTCTTATAGTTTCTGAGCTTCCTACACTGACAGCCCCTAAGCGCGTTCCTAGAACTTTCCCTGACATTCTACCCATTACATATACAATACCAATTAATCCAATATTTGTCAGTATCGATAAATCTAATGACGACCCTGCTAACGCGAAGAATAGAATGTTAAAAGGTGGAACAAAATTATTAATTGCATTAAATGTTCTCGAAGGGTTTTGTCCCAAGTTTATATAAGTTGCACCTACCATCATGGCACACAGCAATGAACTCAAGTTCAGTAACATTGAAAGACCTGATGTAAGCAATAACGTAAGAATTATAACCACTACTAACTCTTGCGATGACTTAATATGTTTGGAAATTCTTGAGAGGATAAATCCAATAACAAACCCCAATAATAATGATGCAGCAATTTCTATGAATGGTGCCAATACTAATGATAATGTAGACCCACTCACCTTACCCAATACAACTTTGGATAACGATAAAGCAAGTCCAAACACCATAATCCCTAAAGCATCATCAAGTGCTGCGATAGGCAATATCATATCAGTCATAGGCCCTTTAGCGCGATACTGCTTAATTACAAGCATCGTACCTGCCGGTGCTGTTGCTGCCGACATAGATGCCACCATAAGACTAAATACAAAATCTTGACCCATTATAAAGTACATCAGAATAAAGACAATCACTACCGCACCAATAACTTCTGCTATGGTAATAATCACAACATCTTTTCCTAATTTCTTAATCGTGTCCCACAAGAACTCACCTCCAATATTAAATGCGATTGCAGATAATGTGAACTCATTGATGAAATTGATTACTTGTGAATCACTTTGGGTAATGACATTAAAAAAGGATGTTCCTAAAAATATCCCTCCAATTAAATACCCCGTAACATTTGGAAGATTCAGTTTGCTCGCAAGCTTTCCTCCCATAAAACCAAAAACCAACACTAACCCTAGTTTAATAAATATATTCAAAGCTCTACCTCCTCTAAAAGTATAAGGACAAAAGACTGCATTGTCAAATTATGCAGTCTTTTAGCGGTATTAGTGAATAATAGATTAATTATGAATTCTTCTTAAAAGGGATTTTTTTCTTTCCTTCGCCACCCTTACTTGAATGTTTACAAAATTCAAGTATAAAAACAGTAATGTAAAACCTGTCAACAAGGAACTGTTTGTTGGTACTTTTTCAATTATTTCGAATATAGCATAGATTGAAATCAAGTTAACAACTATTATTGATAGAACATCTACAAACGATTTAATTCTTTTTAGTAATAATATTTTCATCTATTCCTCCCAAAAAAATCCTTTAGGCGATAAAGTCTTACTATGTTAGGAACCTCAAAGAACCTATGAAGATCTCCATCATACAAAACCATCATACTTTAGCATACTATGAAACTCAAGAATTCAGTTCACGGCTGACATAACGTATATGATTATTCTGATTTTTTGAACTTGATCACTTTAGGCAGCGATATCCGTCTTATGAGCCAATTCGGTTTGATACGCTTTGTTTCAATATACAGCAATCAACTTCCTCCAGGCCTTGATGTCGCAACATCGTTTTTGCCTACAGCTTCTTTCAACTATTAGGCTTGGCAATATGCCCATCAACGTAAAATAAGTGGATTGACTAGATTCACTTAGAGACATAATGCATACAACACAGTATTTACGACTTTTACTTATATTTACAATTTAACATCAAAGATTCTAGTATCTTAATAAATTCATAATAAGATTGATTAATAATTCTTTCTCATTTGGATTTGATTCAGCAAGTAAAATCGTCAGTGCTACGAGAGTTTTATTATCAATTATTGGCATACCATTTTGTATTAGCGCATTATTTTTGTCCAAAAAATATACAAATAATGCAGCAGCAATTCTTTTATTTCCATCTATAAATCCATGATTTTTTACAAGAAAGTATAAGAGATGAGATGCTTTCTCTTCCACAGACGGGTATAGCTCTTCGTTATCGAAAGTTTGGTAAATTGCTCCTATACTCGACTTAAAAGCCCCTTCTCTTTCAATACCAAAAACATCTGATTCGTGTTCACGTTTCATCTCATCAATAAACATTTTGCACTCGTCATATTTTAGAACATAAGTTGATGAAACTCCTTTTGGTTTTGCAATTCTTTGATGATCATAGTCATCAAGAAGTTGCAAATCTAATGTATATTGTTCAAGAATATTCAGTATTTCTTTTGATTCAATTTGGTTATCGGTTCTTTCTAAAATTTTTATCAATTGCAATTGTTTTTCATAATTAATTTTAGTTTCATTTAGCACGTAACCTTTAATTGCATATTCTTTTAGTACCGAAGTAGCCCATTTTCTAAATTTTGTTGCTCTTTTAGACTTAACTCGATAACCAACTGAAATAATCATATCGAGATTATAAAAATCCGTTTGATATACTTTCCCATCGGAAGCAGTTGCCGCAAATTTTGCGACAACTGCTTCACGATCCAATTCCTCCACTAAAATATTATTAATATGTTAACCAATTGTTTTTACATCTCTTTCAAACAGTGTTGCAATTTGATTTCTATTTAACCAAACTGTATCTTTTGAACTGTTGCATTTTTTGCAACAGTTGAACTTTTATCCAATTCACCTTCGTTAAAAATGTTATTAATATGTCGAGAAATTGTTGATTTATTTTTATCGAATAATTCAGAAATATCATTCAAAGATAGCCAGACTGTATCTTCTTCTGGACTAACATTTACCTCAACATTCAAAGTATCATCAGTAAAAATTATTACTTTATTTTCTTGTATTTCCCCCATTATATCCACCCTTTTCTTTTATGGAGCTAGTATATCATACTTCCCTAGATTTCTCCCACACATAGAAAACAAAAAAACTCCCACAAGAGTGAGAGTTTCCAAATTTGATAATCTTTGAGATTAACGTTTTGAGAATTGTGAAGCTTTACGAGCTTTCTTAAGACCTGGTTTTTTACGTTCTTTAGCACGTGGATCACGTGTTAAGAATCCAGCTGCCTTAAGTGCTGGACGGTAATCTGCTGATGCTTCTAATAAAGCACGTGAGATACCGTGACGGATTGCTCCGGCTTGACCTGTAAGTCCGCCACCAAATACATTAACTTTAACGTCAAATGTGTTTTGTGTAGCAGTTGCTTCAAATGGTGAGCGAACAACCATTTGTAACAATTCTGATGGTAAATATTCTTCGATTGATTTGTGATTAATTGTAATCACACCTGTTCCAGGAGTTAGATAAACACGAGCAACAGATGTCTTACGACGTCCTGTACCTAAATATGTTACAGCATTCTTTTTCTTTTGTGTCATATTGTCTCCTATCCCTTAATAACCATTTCAATTGGCTGTTGAGCTGCATGAGGGTGGTTATCTCCCTTGTAAACAAACAAGTGTGTACGTTGTTTGTCTCCTAATTTTGTATGTGGTAACATACCGTGAATTGATTTTTCAACCCATTCTACAGTATATTGTTCACGCATAACGCGAGTTGAACGTGTTCTTAATCCTCCAGGATATGATGAATGGCTGTAGTAGAATTTTTTGTATTCTTGATCTCCACTCACTTTAATCTTGTCGGCATTGATAACGATCACATAATCTCCGCAATCAACGTTTGGTGTAAATGTTGGTTTGTGTTTTCCACGTAATACTGTTGCAACTTCGCTTGATAAACGACCTAAAGTCATATCTGCTCCATCAACAATGTACCATTGGCGCACAACCTCTGCTGGTTTCGTCATAGTTGTTTGACGCATGTTATTTTCCTCCTAAACCAAAAGTAGTTTCCGGGGCTACTATTGGCATAAAGTGCCGGTTATTATTGTATGCTTTTTTAGCAAATATGTCAAGGCAAGTTCCTTAACATTCTTTCAATAATTAACTTTTTTTAAGTAAAGCCCGTTTGGTTCTATATTGTACTGCATTACATCTTTATCTTTAGCTTCTAACATTTCTGTTATTTTCTCTGGTTTGATCTTTCCTGTACCACATTTTAGACAGGTAGCAATCATCATTCGAACCATATATTTTAAGAATCCACTCCCGCAAATTGTGAAGATAATATGGTTATCAATTACTTCAAAATCAAAACGATAGATTGTTCTAACCTGATTTTCTATCACTTCAAGCTTTGTAGCATTGAAGGATGTGAAATCATGTTCACCCAGAAACCTCTGGCAAGCTTCTTCAATTTTTCCTAAATCTAACTTTTCTGGGTAGTAACATTCGTATTCTCTCTTAAACAAATCATATTCTCCGTTATTGACACGGTATTCGTAAGTTTTTGTTTTAGCACTATAACGTGCATGAAAAGAATCATCGACAGGTTCAACGTCTACAATACGAATTGTCAGTGGAAGCATTGAGTTAAGTGCTTTAATCCAAGCCTTACCCTGTATCTCAAACGGTGAATCAAAGTGAAACACTTGCCCCAATCCGTGAACACCAGCATCAGTTCTTCCTGATCCGAATACCCGTGTCTTTTCTTTATTAATTAAAGAAACCGCTTTTTCAATTTCTGTTTGAACACTATTGCCATTTGGCTGTTTTTGCCATCCAACAAAGGCAGAACCGTCGTAGGCAACTGTCGCCTTTAATCTCATATATATCGACCAATTGAGATGGATATAACCATCACAGCAATACAAATAACAAGAATCAACCAGTCTGAGAATTTAATTTTCAATTGTTTATAGCGTGTCCGTTCTTTCCCTGGGTAATAACCACGCGCTTCCATAGCATCCGCCAAATCTTCAGCACGATGATATGATGAAATAAAGAGCGGAATAATCATTGAAACAACGCCACTAATTTTTTCTTTAAGACTTCCTTCATCAAGGTCAACACCACGACTTGCTTGCGCATTCATGATTCGTTGTGTATCTTCGATCAAAGTTGGAATAAAACGTAACGCAATGGAAATCATCATTGCAATTTCATGAGCAGGTACTTTAATAACACGCAGTGGATTTAGTAAATCTTCAATACCTAAAGTTAAATCCAATGGTGGTGTTGTTGCTGTCAGTAAGGTTGTCACCATGACCATTAGAATAAGACGTGTCACAATAAAGAATGTTTGATATAAAGCACCTGAGTAAAGTTTAAAGTTCCATATTTCAAGAAGGACGCGCCCTTCGCGAATCGCAAATATGTTGAGTATGAATAAGAAAATCAACATAAAGCCCATTGGTTTCAACGATTTAAGAATAAATTTGAATGTTAGTTTCGATGCTAAAATTGCACATGCAAGAAAGACAAACATAAATCCATTTGCATAGAAATTATTAACCGAGAAGATTCCAACCATTAATAAAATCATTGACACAATTTTGATACGTGGATCGAGCTTATGAACTTTTGAATCTAAGGGAATGTACTGACCAAGAGCTACGTTTTTCATTTTCGAGCCTCCTTGACCATTTTCGCAATATTTTCAATATCAAGTTCATCTTTTGTATCGAGACCTTGTTTTTTTAACATGCGTTTAAGTTGGAGAATTTTTGGTGCCACAAATCCGAGTTCCTCTAATAAGTCCGCTTCTTTAAAGAATGCTTTAGTATCTCCTGCATAGAAGATTTCACCATCTTTTAAGACAACAACATCATCACTGTATTTAAGTACATGATCCATATCATGACTTACCATGATAATTGTCTTTTGATATTCCTGATTGAGTTTAATAAATAAATCCATCATGTCTTTGCTTCCCTGTGGGTCAAGACCAGCCGTAGGTTCGTCGAGAACAATGATTTCAGGATTCGTAGCTAAGACTCCCGCAATCGCAACACGACGTTTCTGACCGCCCGAGAGGTCCAATGGTGAGCGTTCCCATAGTGATTGATCGATACCTACAAGATTTAAAGCAGAATGTACAGAATTATTCAATGTTTCTTCATCAAAAGCAAAGTTTTTAGGCCCAAAACTTACATCTTTATAAATTGTTTCTTCAAACAATTGCATTTCAGGGAATTGGAATACTAGCCCTACTTTTGATCGCAACGCTTTTAGATTTTTTGCTTTTTCATTTGCAATAATCATGTGGTCAAGAATTTGAACACTTCCAGATGTTGGACGTAATAGGCCATTCAAGTGTTGAACCAATGTTGATTTACCACTTCCTGTTGCACCAATAATTGCAGTCATTTTACCATCACGGATTTCAAGATTAATATCTTTCAAAGCGGCATATGAGAAAGGTGTATTGGGTGCGTAATCGTGACAAACATTTTCAAATTTTATTGCCATAATTCTTTAACCATCCCTTCTAAATCATAGGGCGTTGAAAGTGTAATCCCTAATTTATTCATTGCATTATAAAACTTCAGACTGAATGGAATATCCAATTGCAACTCAACAAGCTCAGAAGAACGCACTAGGATTTCCTCTGGTGTTCCTTGCATATAGATTTCACCCTCATTCATAACAATAACATAATCACTCATTGTAACTTCTTCAATATCATGAGTAATCGATACAATCGTCATCTCATTCTTATGGTGCAATTCATGAACCAAATCATTAACTTCTTTACGACCTTTCGGGTCAAGCATACTTGTTGCTTCATCTAAAAGAAGAATTTCCGGATGCATTGCAAGCGCACCTGCAATAGCGACACGCTGTTTTTGTCCTCCCGAAAGTTTGGTGGGCTCGTGATTAAGGTATTCACGCATGCCTACGCGTTCAGAGTAAGATTCAATAATTGCATCCATTTTCGTGGGTTCAACCATTCTATTTTCTAGACCAAATGCAATATCATCTCGCACAGTTGATCCGATAAATTGGTTGTCTGGGTTTTGGAATACGATAGCTATTTTTTCGCGAACTTCATACACATTAGCTTCAGTCAATGTAATGCCATCAATTTGAATTGCGCCACTTTGAGACACAATCAAACCAATGATTAGTTTTGCGAGTGTAGATTTTCCACTACCATTGTGGCCAATAATCGTAACATATTGACCTTTATTTACATCAAAACTCACATTATTTACAGCCATGTGTTCATTATCATATGAGAATTTCAGATTGTTTACTTCTAGTTGTTTCAAGTCATTCACTCCAAACTATTTTTCAGCGTTAATTTTAATAATGTTTACGATTACCTCAGTTGCTTTTTCCATTGTTTCAACAACTGCGAATTCGTGTTTTCCGTGGAAGTTCTCACCACCCGTAAAGAGATTTGGTGTAGGAAGTCCCATGTAAGATAAGCGTGAGCCATCTGTCCCACCACGTACTGGTTCGATAATTGGTTTAATATCAAGGCGTAGCATTGCATCCTTAGCCAGATCTACAATACTCATATTCTCTTCAATAATATTTCTCATATTATAGTATGAATCTTTCGTATCAACGGTCACTGTATTTGCACCATATTTAGCATTTAATTCACGAGCAATCGTTTCAAGTTTTTCTTTTCGTTCATTAAACTTAATAGAATCATGATCACGAATGATGAAAGTCATCTTAGCATCTTCTATAGTAGAAGTCATATCCGTAAGAAGATAGAATCCTTCATATCCTTCTGTATGTTCGGGACGCTCTTCTGCAGGTAGGGCAGCAAAGAATTCATGAGCTACAACGGAAGCATTAATCATCGTATCTTTTGCGCTCCCTGGATGAACACTTACACCTTTAATAGTAACTGTTGATTCTGCAGCATTAAAAGTTTCATATTCCATTTCTCCTAAGCCTGATCCATCAACAGTATATGCAAAGTCTGCACCAAATGCTTCAACATTAAATGAATCCGCACCCGTACCAATTTCCTCATCGATTGTGAATGCAACGCGAACGTTACCATGTTCAATTTCAGGATGACTTATAAGGTATTCCATTGCAGTCATAATTTCCGCAATTCCTGCCTTATCATCAGCACCAAGAAGTGTTGTACCATCTGTCACAACAAGTGTCTTACCAATATGTTTTTTCAAACTAGGGAAAACATCCGTTTTTGAGACAATTCCCAATTCTTCATTTAAGACAATATCTTTACCATCGTAATCTTCAATCACGCGTGGTTTAACATTATCAGAATTAAAGTCTGCCGTATCCATATGTGATAAAAAACCGATTGTTGGGACTTCTCGATTGATATTAGAAGGGAGCAGTGCCGTCACAATACCATGGTCATCCATTTCAACATTTTGCAAGCCAATATCTTCGCATTCTTTTAGAAGTACATGTGCTAAATCAAACTGAATCTTTGTGGATGGAATTGACTCTGAATTTCCATCTGATCTTGTATTAATTTTGGTATAACGAAGTAATCGTTCTATTAGTATATTTTTCATAGTATCCCTCATTCTATTCATCTTGTCTATTTTATCATATTTCATTAAGAATCGCCTGTCTTTACACCCCAATAAAAAAAGATACCGGAGTATCTTTATTCTTTAGGTGCATCAACAAGGTCTTGAGCTAAGTCTTTCACTGTTGATTCAGCAGTTTCACTAATTTCATCTAAAGCATTTAATGTCTTTTCGACATGTTTCTTATTATTTTGATCAAAGTAGTATGCTGCAGCTCCAACTGCGGCACCGATGATTGCAAGTGGAAATAATTTTTTCATAATGGTTCCTGCCTTTCATAATCTTAGTTTAACACAGCCTATGGGGAAACTAAAGTTTTTCACATTAAACTCCATATTTTTCAAAATACGCAATGATGGATTTCGAAAATCCGCCTTTGCGATTGGGAAAGCCAACAAACTTTGCATGATTTTTAACACGATCACTCGCATTTTCCATTGCTATAGAATTTTCAATCACTTTAAACATGGCGATATCATTAGAATCATCACCAATGACTAAGATTTCATTTAAAGGAATTTCTAGATAGCCAGATAAATAGGTTAAGGCACGTCCTTTATTTGCACCTTTCTTTGTAACTTCGAAATAGTTGCTGGAAGACATTGGATACGAGATGTCTTTAAATTCATCAAGCTTTCTTTGAAGCTTCATCAGTCTTTTTCTAGATAATGAGAAAAGTTGAATTTTTTCTACCATTAACTGATTTTCACGAATAAATGTCGCAAGATCTCTAACAATAGGTGTTTCTTCAAATTCAGAATGGAAGAGTATCTTTCTTCCCAATCGTTGAAATCTTCCAGTATCATAGCAAACCCCATTAGCATGAACCGTAACTCTAACGTTATAGGGCTTGATTAAATCAATCAACTCCGCGGCTCTTTCAGGACTCAACAAATGTGCAAAAATATCTTCACCTGTTTTTAAATTAGTAACACGAGCTCCGTTGGAAGAAATAGCATAATCCATAATCCCTAAGTCGAGCATTGCTTGAGGAATCCCATCAAGACTTCTTCCTGTAGTTGGAATGAATTGATAACCTTTTTTATGATATTCTTTAAAAAAACTCAAAGTTTCAGGGTCTACCTTACGAAGATGGTTAATTGATGTACCATCGATATCGAAAGCTATTAGTTTAATCATATTAACCATCTCCTATTGATAATCATTATACACTATTTTTTAACCGCATTCTTGATTTACAATCAGAAAAAAAACTTCTTTTTCAAGAAGTTTTAGTTTATTCAATATTCAACTATTTAGCACACAAAATATAGGCTGTATATTCTACTGGTTGCTTGTTATCAACAAGTATAAAATCTGATTTTAGATTTTCGATGAAGGTATTTCTCACAATTTCATTGTGTTTTAGAACACCACCACCTACAGCAATATTTGTTGGTGCTTCAAGTTCAAAATTATTTGCAAGTTCCGCAAGTTCAAGACCTGCTTGTTTGAATACATGATGAACCTCTGGTTCGTCTGTAAATTTACTTGCGAGTCCACTTAATTGTGCAACCCAGTTACGATATTCGTCTTTTTGCGCATTCGCAATTCCGATGAGATCATAAGGTGATGTTAGCTCAAAGTGTGACATAACTTCACGATAGAAGCCCCCTTGTGGTAAGCGACCATCTGCTTGTTTTGTAAAAAGCGCTAAAAGTTGACGTCCTATCCAGAATGCAGAACCTTCATCACCCAGTAAGTATCCAAAACCGCCACGGCGATCCTCAACACAACCCAGTTTTCTGAAAGCTATTGAACCTGTTCCAGATATAACATAGACACCATCTTGATTATCAAGTGCTGATATCATTGCAATTTGTGCATCATTCATTAAGATTGCGTGAGGGTATACTGCCCATACAGCTTTCTCAATATTGTCACGAATTGTTTGGTCTTTACCATAACCTGCCATACCAATGACAACATCAATATGATCAAAATTATAGTTTAAAGATTCAAAATGTTTTTTCACTTGGCTTAATTGATCTTGAATTCCATCAAAACCAATTTTCATAAAATGAATGCTGTCGATAACATGACGTTCGACTTGCTTTCCTGATTCATCAAAAAGGACAAATCTTGTAAAGGTACCTCCAGCATCAACACCTAAATAATGTCTCATAGTGAGAACTCAAATTTTTGCCATGGTTTGATGTTATCGATTAAGAATACTTCATCTTCAGCGATACGTCCCACAACGTTTGACTTCCCTGTGTTCTTCATGTCTTGTGTAGCAATTTGAAGTTCACCAGCATAGTGTCCAAAGTCGCTGCTTTCAATAATTAAGTCTCCACGACGAATCATTTCAGGAGCGTTAAAGATCTTGAAGTCGTGTCCTTTATATTTAACACGGCTCATGGTTGAACGTTTGAAGTAAGCAGATACATCGCCACGGTTAAAGTGGGGCTCTTCTAAAACAATTTTGCGTTCAATTTCAGGAATTGAATCTACAAGTTCAACTTTTAAGTTAAGTTTTGTTAAATTGATGTTTTTGATTTCAGCAAGTTCTTCATCACTTGGATAGAAGTTTGAAATGATGATATCATCAATTTCATTCATTGCAATGTAATCTTTAATTTGAACATGTAATGGTAAATGACGGTGTTTCTCTAGAGTAACAAGTCCATCATCTACTGGCCAAGGCCCGTAAGCACCGTCTGCTTGACTTGAAACGAATGCTGCAGTACGAAGACCATATTTTTTGAATCGCTTGGTAGCAGAGTCAAATAGTTCTTCTGTCAATCCTGAATATGGATGTGGGTAGAAGTTATGGCAAGCAATCAAGTTATATTGATTTGGTTGGTAATCCATAATTGTATCAATATAATGAATATCTTGACTCATGTTAATTTCAATTTTTAAATCGTAAGGGTTGAATGTCATTAATGATTCATGGCTTCCACCAAATCCAGCATCCAAGCGTAATCCATCAGCACCAATTTCATGGAAGAATGATAGATCATCATAACTGATGCCTAAGTCAGCAAAAACCTTAGGACTTACGTCAACGATGATTTCAAAACCATGTTCTTTAGCGAATTGGTTGATTTCGATAAACTCATCTTTGATAACTTCGCGTGGTTTATCTACTGAAAGTAAGCATGAGAAGATTCTTGAGAATCCTGCGTCAGCTGCTTTCACAATATAATTTTTCATTTCTTCAATTGAAGATTTATCCGGATAAATGGATATTCCTAATTTTCTCATAATGCCTCCAAAATAATTTCAAATCTATTTTAACTTACAAATATGTGTTAATGATGTTTCTTTTAAATAAAGTAAATTTCATACACCCAGAAGTAAGATATGATCATGGATAATGATGCCACTAAAGCAAATACAATCCAGAATCCACGTGTAACCCCTCTTTTTGAATCTACAAAATACAGACAGTAACTAACAACAAATCCGGTAGTGAGTCCTATTAAGATAACGCGCAACGGTAAGAGTTGTAGTCCTAAGTTATCAAGTAGTAGTGGAATGAATAAAGACGATAATAAAATACCAAAAAGGATTATGAATGAACTTTTAACTGAGAAACGTACAAACTGATGTTTCTTTTCTTCCACAGGTTGAATGTTTTCAGCTTTTTGTTTTCGAACGACGCTTTTTTTCTCTACTCTTTTTTTGTCTGCTTTTTTCATATTGCACTCCTTTTTAAAAAAGGCCTTGTTTACACAAGACCTTTAAACATTAATTTCCTTGTTCTTCAGCTAATAAACTCTTGTCATAAATCTTGAAGAATGGGATGTAGCAAAGTGTTGCGATAACAATCAAGATGATGTTAAGAACAGCTGCTCTCCAGTCAAATCCTGTAGCCATTAATGCACCAATTGGTCCAGGCAATGTCCATGGAGCGATTGTTGACACTTTTGACACAAGTCCCCATGATGTTGCAAACCATGCGATAGTACCTAAGATTAATGGTGTAACAACAAATGGAATCATTAAGATAGGGTTCATAACGATTGGTGTACCGAACATTAATGGTTCGTTAATGTTGAACAATGCAGGTACGAAAACTGTTTTCCCAAGTTGTTTTGAGAATGATGATTTACCAACAGTAACCATAGCGATTGCAAGACCCAATGTAGCTCCTGATCCACCGATGTAGATAAACCATTGGAAGAATGGTTCTGAAGCGATTGTTTGCAATGGTTGTCCAGCTGCAAGTAATGTTTGGTTTTGTTCAAGAAGAACAACCCAGATTGGACGTGCAATGTTACCAACGATTGAAGCACCGTGAATACCAAATACCCAGAAGAATGAGTTCAAGAATGTTTGTAACATTACTGAACCATAGCTATCTGCTGCAGATACTAATGGTGAAACAAGTTGTGAAATAAATGTATGCCAGTTAAATCCTAACCAGTAAGTAATAGCACCAAATACAATTAAGATAATTGCTGTTGGGAAGATTGCTTCGAATGAACGTGTTACTGAAGTAGGAACTTGTTCAGGCATTTTGATTTTTAAACCAGAACGGTCTGTAAATCTAAAGATTTCAACACCTAACATTGAAGTTACGATAGCAACGAACATTCCGCCACCACCAAGGTTACCCATTGGAAGTACCCATCCTGCAACACCAGCTTGTAAATCAGCAGGTACGTTAACAGGTGTGAATGTTAATAAGAATGCAAGAGTAGCAATGATACCACCTGACAATCCGTCAAGGTCATATGATTCTGCTAAACTGTGACCGATACCAAATGTAGCATATAATGCCATAATCCCCATTGATAAACGGTAAGGTAAAACGATAGCTGCTGCGTTTGCTTTTAAGAAAATTTGCAATCCCCAGTCAGCTGGTAGAGGTAAGTTACCCCCGATAATTAAAAAGAATGATCCTACAATGATTATTGGCAATGTAGCAACCATACCA
The DNA here is from genome assembly GCF_014396165.1 of Erysipelothrix inopinata. Taxonomy (GTDB): domain Bacteria; phylum Bacillota_I; class Bacilli_A; order Erysipelotrichales; family Erysipelotrichaceae; genus Erysipelothrix; species Erysipelothrix inopinata. The sequence goes on along the minus strand of NZ_CP060715.1, from coordinate 1,252,555 downwards.
TCTCTTAGTGCTCGCAAGTGTTTTTGATTTGCAAGCTTAGTCATTGGACCAGCTAATTTCTCGTCCATGAATCTTGTTAGAGCTTCCATTTCTCTCCTCCTTGATACTATGTATCACACCTATAATTTACTTCAAAATGTAACCGATGTCAATACAACTTTTTCATTGTTATTCATTTCTTTTTGAAATAATATTACATGAAAATATTTTCCAAATCTAAAATACCCACTCTATAGTGACTATTAATTCATTTATATATTTTAAATATCGATTAAACGTTAATATTAGTGAAACAATTATCGTATGAACCTTATTTTTTTCACACAATTACAAAGAAAAACACCCTGTTTAAGGGTGTTTTTGATATTATTTGTGAATTAAACAAACTCAATGATTGCCATTGGAGCTGCATCTCCACGACGCATTTCAGTTTTGATAACGCGTGTGTAACCACCTTGGCGGTCTGCATATTTTGGTCCAATTTCATCAAATAGCTTTTGTAAAGCTGTTTGTCCAGTTGCTTCATCAGCTACAACATTATAAACGATTTTAGCTGCTTCACGACGAGCGTGTAAGTCACCACGTTTTGCTAGTGTAACAAGTTTGTCTGCTACAGAACGAAGTTCCATTGCTTTTTTCTCTGTTGTTTCGATGCGACCATTAACGATCAAGCTTGTTGAAAGGTTACGTAATAGTGCTTTACGGTGTGCTGAGTCACGACCTAATTTACGGTTTCTCATTCTATATCCTCCTATTCAAATGATTTAAATCCAAGTCCAAGTTCATGGAGCTTGTCTTTAACTTCTTTAAGTGATTTTTTACCTAGATTTCTTATACGCATCATTTCATCTTCTGTTTTAAGAGTTAACTCTTCAACAGTTTGAATCCCTGCACGTTTTAAGCAATTATATGAACGAACTGATAGATCAAGGTCTTCAATCATCATTGTTGCCATAGGATTTTCTACACCTGAAACATCTGGTTTGATTACTGATTCACTTTCATAAACTGAATCTTTAATCGCAACAATTTGTTCTAAGTGATCCATTAAGATTTTGGATGCTAATGATAATGCGACTTGAGGTTGAATGGAACCATTTGTCCAAACTTCCATCACAACACGGTCATATTTTGAGTTTTGACCTACACGTGTTGGTTCAATATGATAATTGACTCTTTCAATTGGAGTATAAATAGAATCAGTAAAAATCGTGCCAATGCCTTGTGATGCATTTTGATAGATAAGTTTATTCTCATCTGAGCTCACATAGCCACGACCGTTACGAGCTTTAAGCTCCATTTCTAAAACTGCACCTTCAGCTAATGTAGCAATAATATGATCTTTATTTAAGATTTCTACATTAGTAGGACATTCGATATCTCCTGCAGTTACAACTTTAGGTCCTTTTTGTGATAAACGAAGTGTATAAATTTCATCGTCTGCAACATTTAAGACTAAATCTTTAACGTTTAGAACGATTCCTGTAACGTCTTCACCGATTCCTGCAATAGATGTAAACTCATGGTATACACCTTCAATTTTGATTGAATAAACTGCAGCACCTGGTAATGAAGACAAGAGAACACGTCTTAAAGCGTTTCCGAGTGTCGTACCAAACCCACGTTCAAGTGGTTCAATAACGAACTTACCATAGTTTGCTGTTTCATCGAATTCTTTAACTTCAAATTTCGCACGTTCAAATTTGTTCATCTATGAATACCTCCTGTTATAGTTTTTTTATCCACGTGGGCGTTTTGGTGGGCGGCATCCATTATGTGGAACTGGCGTTACATCATTAATTACACTAATTTCCAATCCTGCAACTTGTAATGCACGAACTGCTGATTCACGACCTGGTCCAGGTCCTTTTACGCTTACTTCAACTGCTTTCATTCCATGTTCAACTGCTGCTTTTGCTGCTGCTTCAGAAGCCATTTGTGCAGCATAAGGAGTTGACTTACGTGAACCCTTGAAGCCTAATGCTCCAGCACTTGACCAAGCAATAACATTTCCTTGCTCATCGGAAATAGAAACAATTGTATTGTTAAATGTCGAATGAATATGAGCAACACCACGTGCTATATTCTTGCGGACACGTTTTTTACGAGCTACTTTTGCTTTTGCCATTTTACGTTTTCCTCCTATTTAAACTATTTCTTTTTGTTTGCTACTGTACGACGAGGTCCTTTACGTGTACGTGCATTTGTTTTAGTACGTTGTCCACGAACTGGTAATCCACGACGGTGACGAATACCGCGGAAACTACCGATTTCCATAAGACGTTTAATGTTAAGGTTAACTTCACGACGAAGATCCCCTTCAACTTTAATTTGTTCGATTTCACGGCGGATTGCGTTAACTTGATCTTCAGTTAAATCTTTAACTCGGATGTTTTCGTCAATTCCTGTTGTTGCCAATACCTTTTGTGATGTTGGCAATCCGATACCGTAAATATATGTTAATGAGACAACCACGCGTTTGTTACGTGGAATGTCGACTCCTGCTATACGTGCCATTAAATGTACGTCCTCCTATCCTTGTCTTTGTTTGTGTTTTGGATTTTCACAAATAATCATTACTTTACCTTTGCGTCGAATAACTCTACATTTTTCACACATTGGTTTTACAGATGGTCTTACTTTCATTAGTATTATCCTCCTAAAACTATCTTATTTATGTCTAAATGTAATGCGCCCACGTGATAAATCGTAAGGCGAAATCTCAACAGTCACGCGGTCTCCCGGTAAAATGCGAATGTAGTGCATACGGATTTTACCAGATACGTGAGCTAAAATTTCATGACCATTACTGAGTTCCACCTTAAACATTGCTCCTGGCAATGTATCAAGAACTACTCCTTCAACTTCTATGACATTTTCTTTGCTCATTAGTGCTTGTAAGCCTCCTTTGTTCTCGTTAGTATTTCAAAGCCATTATCTAAAACAGCGACACTGTGTTCAAAATGTGCAGTAAGTGATCGGTCTTCCGAAACCACTGTCCATTCATCATCCAGAACTGCGATTTTATTTGTTCCAATTTGAACCATAGGTTCAATTGCAATTACCATATTTTTGCGTAACAGCACACCTTTTCCAGGGTTTCCAACATTTGGAACGAATGGTGCTTCATGCATCGAGGTTCCAAGCCCGTGGCCTGAATACTCAACAGGAAGTCCATAACCATGAGGCTCTACTACTGACATGACTGCATGCCCTATATCCCCTACACGATTCCCTGCAATAGCAGCTTCAATACCTGCAAATAATGATTCTTCAGCTACTTTTAATAACTGTTTAGCTTCCTCACTTATCTCACCAACGGGATAAGTCCAAGCATGATCACTATAGTAACCTTTATAAATGGCACCAACATCGATTGTAATGATGTCGCCTTCTTTAAGAATTACTTCAGAACTTGGGATTCCATGAACTAAAACATCATTTATTGAAGCACATATTGAACCGGTAAATCCTTCATAACCAAGAAACGCTGGTGTTGCACCTTGAGTTAGTATATACGCTTCGGCTAAGCTATCTAAATATTTTGTAGATACGCCAGGTTTGATTGCTTCCTTGACAATTTCTTGTGCTTCGAATGCAATTCGTCCTGCTTCACGCATTAAATCTAATTCACGTTCAGACTTGGTTGATATCATTAAACCGCCTCCAATATGATTCTTATATCGTTCATAACTGCTTCTGCGTCTTGAGATGCATTCACATCATGAACTAAACCTTTTTCACGATAATAATCGATGACAGGTTCTGTTAAATTTTTATACTCTTGGTAACGTACTGCAAGTTTTTCTTCAGTATCGTCACTTCTTTGATAGAGTTCACCACCACAAATATCACAAACAGATTCTACTTTAGGCGGATTATTATCAATATGATAAATCGCACCACACTCTTTACAGATACGACGACCTGTAATTCGCGAAACGAGTTGTTCATAATCAACAACTAGGTTAATTACTAAATCGATTGGACGATTAATTTCTTTTGTGATTTCATCAAGAGCATTAGCTTGTCCTAAATTTCTTGGGTAGCCATCTAATAAGTACCCTTTAAGACAATCGTCTTGAGAAATACGTTCTTTTACCATACGATCGGTAACACTGTCTGGTACAAGTTTACCTTGATCAATGAATGATTTTGCTTCAAGTCCAACTGGGGTTTGTTTAGAGATTGCATCTCTAAACATATCTCCCGTTGAAACATGAGTAATATCAAAGTCTTTCACGATTTGTGCAGACATTGTTCCTTTTCCACTTCCAGCAGGACCCATAATTAATAAATTCATAAGTTCCTCCTATCGGTTGAATAACCCTTTGTATGCTGTATAAGAACGTTGTGTTAAACGTCCTTCGAGCTCTTTCACAGTTTCAAGAGCAACCCCGACAACGATAATGATACCAGTTCCACCTAATGCTGTAGATGATGGAATATTACCAAAGGTAATGATTGGCATAATATGTGGTAGAAGCGCAATGAATGTTAAGAACAATGCTCCTAATACAGTAATACGGTTAAGAATTGTACTGATGTAATTTTTGGTATCTTTTCCAGGACGAACGCCAGGAATGTATGAACCATTTTTACCAAAATCTTCAGCTAGTTTTTCAGGATCAACCTGTAAATTAGTGTAGAAGAAGGTAAATGCAATAATGAGTAATGCATATACTGTCAATGCAACTGGACCACCATTTTGTAAGGATAACCATTTATTCAAGAATTGATAAACAGAACCTTGGTTAAACCAGCTTAATGCAATGATAGGTGCATTCATAATTGCTCCTGCGAAAATCACAGGAATAACGGATGCTGAGTTGATCATTAATGGTAGATGATTCATTGATTTACCACGACCTGCACCAGCTACATTTGATGTGTATTGAATTGAAATCTTACGAACAGCGTTGTTCATGAAGATAACTAATACAATAATTGCAATGTAGGATACAACAAATAGGGCAAACCATAAATATCCAGCAACATCTTTAGCAACAGTCATTGTTGACCATGTATCGATAAATGTCTTAGGTAGACTAGAAACGATACCTGCAAAGATAATTAATGACAACCCATTACCGACCCCTTTTTGAGTAATTTGGTCACCAAGCCACAATAGGAACATTGTTCCCGCAGCCATGATGGTACCCATGAAGAAGTAATCGGCAGGTGTACTACTTAAAAGTATTGAATATTGATTTTGGAAAATGCTTACCATTCCAATTGCTTGGACATAAGCAAGTACCACACCTAAATAACGTGTAATCTTGTCCAATTGCATTTTTCCTTTTTGACCAGATTTTGATAATTCAGTCAAGTAAGGAATAACGTCCATGGATAATAATTGTATGATAATTGATGCGGTGATATATGGACCAACACCCAATGCAAAGATTGATAGTGATTGGAGCATACCTCCACCTAGAATATTCATCATTCCAACTAAAGAATTAGACTCTAAACTAGCGGCCATTCCTGCAAGCTTTACACTATCAACATTAGGAACAGGGATTACTGTTCCTAAACGATAGACAAGTAGCATTGCAAGTGTGAAAATGATTCTTACTCTGATTTCCTTATTTTTGAATAAATCAGTGAATAATCTCATTAGATCACCTCTGCTTTTCCACCCATTTTTTCAATGCTTTCAATTGCTGATTTTGAGAATGCGTTAACTTTAACAGTTAATTTTTTCTCTAATTCTCCTTGACCAAGTACTTTAACTCCGTCAAGTGTGTTTTTTACGATTCCTTTTGCTTTAAGTTCTGCAATTGTAACTTCTGCGCCATCTTCGAACACGTTCAATGATGATAGATTAACTACTGCATACTCAACACGGTTAACGTTTTTAAATCCACGTTTTGGAATACGTTTGAATAAAGGTGTTTGGCCCCCTTCAAATCCAAGTGCTACTCCACCGCCACTACGAGCATTTTGCCCTTTGTGACCTTTACCTGAAGTTTTACCTGTACCTGAACCATGACCACGTCCAAGACGTTTACGATCTTGACGTGCACCTTCATTATATTTTAATTCATGTAATTTCATAAAGGCCTCCTATCGTACGTCTTCGACTTTAATTTCTCTTAATTTCGCAACTTCATCAACAGTTTTCATTGTTTCAAGTGCATCAAATGTTGCACGAACCATGTTGATTGGTGTACGGGAACCAATGCATTTTGTAAGAACATCTGTAACACCAGCTAATTCCATAATGTCACGGATTGCACCACCAGCGATAACTCCAGTACCTTCTGATGCAGGACGTACGAATACTTCTCCAGCACCGAAGTTTCCTGTGTTAGCATGTGGTAATGTACCATTTACTAAGTCTACAGTAATTAGGTTCTTTTTAGCACTTTCAACTGCTTTACGGATTGCATCTGGAACTTCATTTGCTTTACCTGTTCCAAATCCAACGCGTCCTTTTTTATCACCAACGACAACTAGAGCTGCGAAGCGGAAACGACGTCCACCTTTAACTACCTTAGTTACACGATTGATGACAACAACACGTTCTTCAAATTCTTGTTCACGTTGTTCTCTTTTTGGTTTACGATTCATCATGCGCCTCCTTTAAAACTCTAGTCCAGCTTCACGAGCTGCTTCTGCTAGGGCTTGAACACGTCCGTGGTAGATATAACCTCCACGGTCGAATACAACCTTAGTAATTCCTTTGTCTTTAGCTAATTTAGCTACTTCTGCACCAACTTTAGTTGCTGCTTCAATGTTTCCACCATTTTCGAGTTTCAATTGTACTGATCCTGTTGAAACCAATGTTTCTTTAGCAACATCATCAATGATTTGTACATTGATGTGGCTATTTGATCTGTACACGCTAAGACGTGGGCGTTCTTGCGTTCCACTGACTTTACGACGAACTCGAGCATGACGACGAACTCGTTCTTGATTTCTAGATAATTTCTTTGCCATCGTTCAATTTCTCCTTTCCCACTATTTCTTAGCTGCAGTTTTACCCTCTTTACGACGGATAACTTCATTTTTGTATTTAATACCTTTTCCAAGATATGGTTCTGGTTTACGAGTAGCACGAATATTTGCAGCGAGCTCTCCTACCATTTGTTTGTCAATTCCTGAAACGATAATTGATGTTGCACTTGGTACTTCAACTTCAAGACCTTCTTCAACTTCAAACTCGATTGGATGTGAGTATCCAACATTCAAGACTAATGTGTTTCCTGACTTAGATGCACGATACCCGATACCAACTAACTCAAGTTCTTTCTTAAATCCTTCGTGAACACCTTCGATCATATTAGCAACTAATGAGCGAGTTGTTCCATGTAATTGTTTTACTGCTTTTGTATCATTCGGACGTTTAACATTGATTTCGCCTTCAGCGACTTCGATTGTATAAACTTCATTGAACTGACGAGTTAAAGTTCCTTTAGGACCCTTGACTGTCACCTCATTGCCAGCTTTTACATCGACTTCAACGCCAGCCGGAATGGTAATCGTTTTATTTCCGATACGTGACATAGTGTCTCCTCTCTTACCAAACGTAAGCTAACACTTCACCACCAACGTGTTTTGCACGTGCTTGTTTATCTGTTAGCATTCCGTCAGATGTTGTAATAATTGCAATTCCTAATCCGTTTAATACGCGAGGAATTTCGTCCACTTTTGCGTATACACGTTTACCAGGTTTTGAAATACGTTTTAAACCGCTAATTACGCGTTCTCCGTTAGGACCATATTTAAGAACAACAGTAATGCTCTTTTTAGTTCCTTCACCGGAAACAAGGTAGTCACGGATGAAACCTTCTTGTTTCAAAATTCTAGCTATTTCTTCTTTTTCTTTACTTGCTGGGATCTCTACAATATCGTGTTTTGCTTGAATAGCATTACGAACACGAGTAAGGAAATCCGCAATTGGATCTGTTACATACATTTTGAAAAGCTCCTCCTTTAACTACCAGCTTGCCTTGCGTACGCCAGGAATTTGCCCTTTATGAGCTAATTCACGGAAGCGAATACGAGACATTCCATATTTACGTAAATAACCGCGAGGGCGTCCATCAACCTTATCACGGTTGTGTAGACGAACAGGTGAAGCATCACGTGGCAATTTTTGTAATCCAATATAGTCGCCTTCAGCTTTTAACTGAGCGCGTTTATCAGCGTAGCGTGCTACGACTTCTTCACGTTGTTTTTGACGAGCAATCTTTGATTTTTTAGCCATTAGTTACCCTCCTTCTTGAATGGCATGCCTAACTCTCTAAGTAAAGCATAACCTTCTTGATCTGATTTCGCTGTAGTCACAATTGTAATGTCCATACCGCGAACTTTGTTTACTTTATCGTAATCAATTTCTGGGAAAATTAATTGTTCCTTGATACCAAGTGTATAGTTTCCACGTCCATCGAATGCTCCACCAGGAATACCACGGAAGTCACGTACACGAGGAAGTGCAACTTTAATTAATTTTTCTAAGAAATCGTACATTTTTTCACCACGTAGTGTAACTTTTGTACCAATTGGCATTTCTTCACGTAATTTGAAGTTAGCAATTGATTTTTTAGCTTTTGTAACTACTGGTTTTTGACCTGTGATGATTGTTAAATCATTAACAGCATCTTCTAACACTTTAGCATTGCTGATTGCATCACCAACACCCATGTTAACTACGATTTTTTCAAGTTTTGGAACTTGCATTACTGAAGTATAGTTAAATTCTTTAACTAGAGTTTCAATAACTTGAGTTGTATATTGTTCTTTTAAGTTCATTTATCTATACCTCCTTATTTAACGATAGTGCCTGATTTTTTGTAGACACGAACTTTTTTACCTTTTTCATCTTTGTAACCTACACGACTTGGAGCCTTAGCTTTTGGATCGTATAGTGCTACGTTAGAAACATGAATCCATGCTTCTTGTTCAATAATTCCACCATCTGGATTCATTTGGTTAGGTTTCATGTGTTTCTTAACTAAGCTAACACCTTCAACCTTAACTTTGTTTTGTTTAGGTAGGACTTCAATGACCTCACCAATGGTGCCTTTGTAAGATCCAGTAATTATTTGAACTTTATCATTACGTTTGATTTTCATAAAAGCCTCCCTATAACACTTCCGGAGCCAACGATACAATCTTCATGAAGTTTTTCTCACGAAGTTCACGTGCTACCGGTCCAAAAATACGAGTTCCACGAGGTGTCATATCATCTTTTAGGATAACAACTGCGTTGTCATCAAATTTGATGTATGATCCATTCTCACGACGCACACCGTATTTTGTACGAACTACTACCGCTTTAACGACATCACCTTTTTTAACTGTTCCACCAGGAATAGCAACTTTAACTGTTCCAACAACAATGTCTCCAATGTTTGATGAACGGCGAACGCTACCACCTAATGAACGGATAACTAAGATTTCCTTAGCTCCGGTGTTGTCTGCGACTTTACATCTTGATTCATTTGAAATCATTCTGACAACCTCCTACAATACTACGGCTTTTTCGATCAAGCGAGTTACACGGAAATGTTTTGTAGCTGATAATGGACGAGTTTCCATAATTTCTACGATATCTCCAGTTGCAAATTCGTTTGCTTCGTCATGAGCCTTGAATTTTTTCGAATAATTAACACGTTTTCCATACAATGGATGACGTTTTGATGTTTTAACTTCTACTACTACCGTTTTGTCCATTGCATCGGATACAACAGTACCACGGTATACTTTGCGTTTATTTCTTTCCATAGCTTTGTGACCTCCTACTTATTGTCACTAAGCTCACGCTCAGTGATTACTGTTTTGATACGAGCAATCGTTTTACGGATTTCTCTTAATCGAGCAGGATTTTCAAGTTGACCAATTGCTTGTTGTAAACGTAAGTCGAATAATTCTTCTTTTAATGAATCAATCTCAGCTAAGAGCGCTGTGTTTTCTAATTCACGGATTTCTGTAATTTTTGTCATACTTGTTCCTCCTCTCCTTTGCGGACAAATCTTGTTTTAACAGCGAGTTTGTGTGATGCAAGACGGAATGCTTCTTTTGCGACTTCTTCTGGAACGCCAGCAATTTCGAACATAACACGTCCTGGTTTTACAACTGCTACCCATCCTTCAGGAGAACCTTTACCGGATCCCATTCGGACTTCTAATGGTTTTTTAGTTACTGCTAAGTGTGGGAAAATCTTAATCCAAACTTTACCACCACGTTTCATATAACGTGTCATCGCAATACGAGCTGCTTCAATTTGACGGTTACTTACATAGTTACCTGATTCAGCAACTAATCCATATTCGCCAAAGGCAACAGTACGTCCAGCTTTTGAACGACCTTCATATGAAAGACGATGTGGTTTTCTATATTTCGTACGTTTAGGCATTAACATGTCTAGTTACCTCCTTGCTCGTTTTTTGCTTCCCCTGCATTTGCAGCTGGTTTAGCATTTTGTTGTGGGCGTTGACGGCGGTCGTTACGACGACGACGTGGGCGGTCAAATTTTCCACCTTTTGGTGCTTCTGGTTCTTGAACTAATTGTCCTGGTAATACTTCTCCACGACAGATCCAAACTTTAACACCTAAGATACCGAATTGTGTATTTGCTTCATAGTGAGCATAGTCGATATCTGAACGAAGTGTATGAAGAGGAACGATTCCTTCTGCATATCCTTCTGAACGTGCCATATCAGCTCCGCCTAGACGTCCTGAAACAGCAGTTTTGATTCCTTTAGCACCTGAACGCATTGTACGTTGAATTGTACGTTTTTGTGCAGTTCTAAATGAAGCACGTTGTTCAAGTTGCTCAGCAATATTACGAGCTACTAAGTGAGCGTCCAAATCCGGGTTAGCTACTTCAACAACTTTAATATTTACTGTGTTACCTTTTGACATTTTAGCAATGTCTTTTTTTGTTTTTTCAATGTTGGCACCATTAACTCCAATAACAACTCCTGGGCGAGCTGTACGGATGATTACGTCAACACGATTTTTTGATCTTTCGATTTCTACGCGTGATACGTATGCATCTTTAAGATTTTTAAAGATATATTCACGAATTAATACGTCTTCGTGTAATAGTTCTGCAAAATCATTTTCTGCATACCAACGTGATTCCCAATCACGAATAACACCAACGCGCATACCGATCGGATGTACTTTTTGTCCCATGTTTATCCTCCTATTATACGCGTTCCGAAACCACAACAGTAATGTGGCTCGTACGCTTCATGATTGGCGCTGCAGACCCCTTAGCACGTGGTCTGAAACGTTTCATTGTCATCCCTTCATCCGCATAGCATGCTGAGATGTACAATTTTTCTTCTTCTAATTGATGGTTATTTGTAGCGTTAGCAACTGCTGATTTTAAAACCTTTGCAATTACTTCTGAAGCAGCATTAGGTGTGTATTGCAAGATTGCTGCTGCATGATCTACATCAAGTCCACGAATTTCATCAAGTACTAGACGTGCTTTACGTGGAGTAACACGTACTGTTTTAGCTATTGCTTTAACTTCCATTATTTACGACCCGCCTTCTTATCAGCTGCGTGACCTGTATAACGACGTGTTGGAACAAATTCACCTAACTTATGTCCAACCATGTCTTCTGAAACAAATACAGGAACATGTTCTTTACCATTATGTACCGCAAACGTATGCTCAACGAATTGAGGGAAAATAGTTGAACGGCGTGACCATGTTTTGATTACTTCTTTTTTATTTTCTGCATTAAGTTTTTCAACTTTGTTCAATAAATGAAGGTCACAAAATGGTCCTTTTTTTAAACTACGACTCATATCTCTTTCCTTCCTTTCGTTTATTTTTCATTACGACGACGTACGATTAAGTCTGTCGAAGCTTTTTTCTTATTACGAGTTTTAACACCCATAGCTTTTTTGCCCCATGGTGTCATTGGTGATTTACGTCCAATTGGTGTACGTCCTTCACCACCACCGTGAGGGTGATCAACAGGGTTCATTGCAGAACCACGAACTGTTGGACGAACGCCCATGTGGCGCATACGACCTGCTTTACCAACTGTTACAAGTGAATGTTCTGAGTTTCCAACTTCACCGATTGTTGCACGGCAAGTTCCAAGAATCTTACGAACTTCACCAGAAGCAAGTTGAACTGTTACATAACGTTCTTCAATACCAAGAACTTGTGCTGATGTTCCAGCTGAGCGAACTAATTGTGCCCCACGTCCTGGTTTTAATTCGATGTTATGAATAATTGTACCTTCTGGCATTTGGCTTAATTCTTTAGCATTACCAACTTTGATATCTGCTTCAGAACCGCTAAATACTACGTCTCCAACTTTAAGTCCTTTAGGAGCTAAGATGTAACGTTTTTCTCCATCAGCATAGTGCAATAATGCAATGTTTGCTGAACGGTTTGGATCATATTCGATAGTTGCAACTTTACCTGCAATATCATCTTTATTTCGTTTGAAGTCAATAATACGGTATTGACGTTTGTGTCCACCACCGATGTGACGTGTAGTAATACGACCTGTATTATTACGTCCACCAGTCTTATCAAGTGGAGCTACTAATGAACGCTCAGGTTTAACATTTTTTGATAACGTTTCGTTAGCAAGAGTAGTCATCCCACGACGTCCAGGAGTAGTTGGCTTATATTTTTTAATTGCCATTAATAAATTTCCTCCCTACGCAAATTGTCCGGAAATAGCGTAATTCTTCCGATAAATTTTTACCGACTTTCTAATTAAAGAAGATCGATTGTTGAACCTTCAGCAAGTTTAACGATTGCTTTACGGTATCCTTTAGTTTTACCTTCGTAACGTCCAACACGTTTTTTCTTAGGTAATACTGTAACTACGTTGATTTTTGAAACTTTAACATTGAAGATTTCTTCAATTGCTTGACGAATTTCAATTTTGTTTGTACCCTTAGCAACTTCGAAAGTTACTTTGTTATCATCTTGTTGCATTGCAACAGTTTTTTCAGTGATGATTGGGCGAACGATAATATCTCTAGGGTTACGTTTCATTATGCGAACACCTCCCCAGCTTGAGCAGCTGCCTTTTCAGTAAATACAAGACGATCTGCATTAACAATATCGTAAACATTCAAACCTTCAACGTTTAATAACATTGTGTTTGGTAAGTTACGCATTGATAAGTATGCGTTTGTTGCATCTTCTTCATTTGTTACTACAAATAGTGTCTTGTTGTTTAATTCTAATGCGCTCATTACGTTTAAGAAATCTTTTGTTTTGATTGTTGCAAATTCAAGATTTTCAACAACTGTAACATTTGTATCGATAACTTTTTGTGATAATGCTGAACGTAATGCTAAACGACGAACCTTACGGTTAAGGTTGTATTTGTAACTTCTTGGTTTAGGACCGAATACGATTCCACCACCACGCCATTGAGGAGAACGGATTGACCCTTGACGAGCACGACCTGTTCCTTTTTGACGCCATGGTTTACGTCCACCACCGCGAACTTCTGTACGGTTTTTTGTTGAGTGTGTACCTTGACGCATTGAAGCACGTTGCATTACAACTGCATCAAAGATTGCTTGGTTATTTGGTTCAATACCAAATACCGCATCGCTTAAGTCAAGTGTACGAAGACTCTTGCCTTCAAGGTTTAAGACATCAATCTTAGGCATTTTCAGAATCCTCCTTAGTATAATCTACTAATTCCACTGGAGATGTTGATTTTACTCGTTTAACTGTTGATTTAACAGTTACAAATCCACGACGTGGTCCAGGGATATTTCCCTTGATTAATAGATAGTTGTTTTCTGTATCTACTTTGATAATTTCTAATTTTTGGTTTGTTGTAGTGAATCCGCCGTCTTGTCCAGGCATAACTCCACCTTTTTTAATAACTGCTGGGTTCAATCCACCAGTTGCTAATGATCCGATTCCACGGTGGAATCCTGATCCGTGAGCTTTAGGTCCAAGTTTTTGGTTTCCTCTAACAATAGCTCCTTGGTATCCTTTACCTCGTGAGATTCCGGTAACATCTACAAAGTCGCCTGCGCTGAATAAATCAGCTTTGATTTCATCTCCGACTTCGAAATTCATCATTTCTGAGCCAGCGATTTCGCGCACAAATTTCTTAGGTGCTGTATTTGCCTTAGCAGCGTGAGCAATCTCAGATTTGTTTGCACGTTGTTCTTTCACATCAAATGCGCCCAATTGAACTGCTTCGTAGTTGTCTGATTCGATTGTTTTCTTTTGTAAAACAACGTTTGGTAATACTTCAACAACACTTACAGGAATCAATGAACCGTCAGTTGTGAAAACTTGTGTCATTCCTAATTTACGTCCTAGTAATCCTTTCATGATTTCTCCCTTCTACTAAAGTTTAATCTCGATGTCGACACCACTTGGTAGATCTAAACGACTTAATGCGTCGATTGTCTCTGCTGTAGGTCCTACAATTTCAATCAATCTCTTGTGAGTTCTTGATTCAAATTGTTCACGAGAATCCTTATTAACGTGCACCGATCTTAATACTGTAACAATTTCTCTTTCTGTTGGTAACGGTACGGGACCAACAACTTTTTGAGCACCATGATCATTAGCTGCTTGAACAATCTTTTGTGCAGCAATGTCGATAGTACGTGATTCGTAAGCTTTTAAACGTATACGAATAAAATTTTTCGCCATGGAAATCCTCCTTCTTCCGCCTGTTAAACAGGCCTGCTCCATGCAAATTCCCCGACTTCTCACTGGCCATGACAACGTACTCCAGTGTGCCGGCAACCTCGCACTTCTATGCAGTCGCTTTAGTATTATACACTATAACAGAGAGATTTCAAGGGTTTTAACACAGTTTTTTTCTTTTTTTTATTTTGGTGCTTTTTGATGATTTTAATCCTGTTTTCACCATTTTGATCAATGACTTTAAACATAAAAAAAGATATCGGATTTCTCCAATATCTATATTTTGTATGCATCATCAATTTCTTGTAATTCTGCGAAAGTATCAATCTCGATGATGTCTGAATCTACACAAGGTCTTACAAAGAATGAATACTTATCTTTATGGAATCGAAGTGCTACTTCATCCCAGTATTTTTGTTTTCCGCCCTCTTTATTGTAAACTTCCATGACATCATCTGCAAAGTTTGCTGCTTCTTCTGATGACCAGTATGAGATTCCAACCATTTGGTAATTATTATTCCCTTTGAATCCAACATGAACATCAAGAACTTCTTTGGTTTCATTATTGACTTCAATACACCAGTCATCTGATTCTTCCATTTTAATTCCAAGGTAGTTGCTGTTATATTCATATTTTCGAATAATTTGATGATTGTAAACCATCAAGTCCGCTTCTGCTACATAAGCATGATCTAACATATCCTTAACAAGGACTGATGAAGAAATATTATTAGCTTCATTATATGCATCATTATCAATAAATTTAAGCATTGGATATTTATACAATAATACATCAAAGTATTCTTTCATGTATCCACGTACAAGAGTAATATCTGTGATTCCAACTTCTAGTAGTGAATCCAACATTGATTCAATCATTTTAACACCATTAACTTTGATAAGAGGTTTAGGTGTGTTAAGTGTAACAGGGACAAGGCGTGAACCAAAACCTGCTGCAAGTATAATTGCCTTTTTTACTCTATAAGGTTCTAATGCATCCAATCCTTTTTGAGTTAACGCATATTCCCCGTCAACCAATAGGTCTTTCTCAACCAAGTTTGCTAGAGTCTCATCAAGATCCACTTGTGACCATTGGTAAGCATTTGCTAATGCATTTTTAACTTCGTCTAATTGACGATTTTGGACCGCTCCAGATAATATTTCAAATTCTATTTTTGTTAACATGTTATCTCCTTATTCTACGACTGTATTGACTGCATACTTACGATACACATTTATGATTAATTTTGCAATAAGATTTATCACTAAAATGAGAACTGAAATGAATGCTGCACCCTCAATAAGAGATTGAGAGTCAAATTGAGGAATTAATAATGCGATAGGCATTGTTCTCAAGTTTGCAAGGAATGATACAGCTGAAATTGTAACCATTGCGTTTACAAACATATATGTAAACATTTCAATAATAGTATCTTGTGTACATGGAATATAAACATCGGTTAGCATCTTCAAAGAACTGATTCCTAAACTACTTGATACATCCTCTAAGTTACTATTAAATTTCTTTAATGAGTTGTAAGCAAGAAGATAAGGCGAAGCAAAGAAGTGCGTGATATTAACTAACACAAGTATTAAGAGTGTTCGATAGAAGAATGTTCCATTAAAGAATAGAACATATGCAAGACCCAATACAACACCAGGAATTGCGAGCGTAATGATAGCAATAAGATGAAGAACCATCTTCGATTTACCACCCGAGTTGCGACTCGTTAAATAAGCCGTAAAGTAAGTAATCACGACACCAAAGATCGCGCTGAGTAATGCAATAGTGATTGAGTTCAAGAGATAAGATCCTACCCCTAGTTCAAACGAATGACGAATGTTATCAAGTGAGAAACTCATATCAATTGGGAATTTCTTTACAAATGACAAGTAGATGAATGCCATTATAGGTAACGAAACTAGAAACGCCATCACGAAACTATATATCGTTGAAATAACATCACGTAGTTTATTCTCTTGGATATTATAAGGTTTCACAACGGTAGATTGGTTGCTACTTGAACTTTGTTTTAAATCTACAATAAATGCAATAACTGCAGGTATCAAGAGCACGGTACCAATCAGTGCACCTTTAGAGAAGTTTAGAAGGCCGATAACCTCACGATACATATAAACCGATAAAGTCATATGTTTACCACCCAATATCAATGGCACACCATAGTCTGTAAAGATCATAGTGAATACAGCAAAGAATGCAGATATTAGAGGTCTTTTAAGGTTTGGCAATGTAATTGAAACAAATTGTTGGAATTTGGTAAGTCCTAAAACCTGAGCGGATTCATAAGTTGTATAATCCTCATAACGATAACTATCCGTAAGAAGTAGGAAAGCTACTGGGAAAGAGTAAAGAATTGATCCCATGATAATTCCAGTATATCCATACAATCCAATGTTTATACCTAGCACGTTGGTAAGGATACCATTATCCCCTAACAAGAGTAGAAGTCCCATAGCATGTGAAATGGAAGGAATTAACATCGGCAGTGTAAACCAAACAGAAAATATGTTCTTAGCTTTCATGTTTGAACGATTTAAACACCATGCTAATGTCATAGCAAGTGTCACTGACAGTACGGTTGCGATTAATGTTGTTACGACAGAGTTCTTCAGAAGTGTCATAAATTGTTGTGACCCAAATACTTCTTTAAAATCTGCTAAATTAATACTCATTAATAAAGTAATAATTGGGAATACAACTGTAACACACAATATCGCTAGAACAAGTATTGTCGATGTTCTTAGCTTGTTATTTTTCATAGGGCTTTACCTGTAGTCTTCACAAGAGAATCATACTTTTGATCAAGATGATCATTTACGAAACGACGAACATAGTCATTTGCTGGATGTTGATAAATATTCACAGGTGTATCGAGTTGTTCTATAACACCCTCACGAAGTATCATAATTCTATCAGAGAGATAGAATGCTTCTTCTTGTTCGTGAGTAATAAAAATCATCGTTGCATTAAATTTTGATTGAATTGATTTTAATTCTTTTTTCATGATTTCACGGTTCTCAACATCAAGTGCAGAAATTGGCTCATCCAGTAGGATAATACGTGGATTGGTTGCCAGTGTTCTTGCAATAGCAACACGTTGTTGTTGCCCACCAGACAATTGGTGTGGTTTTTTATTTAACTGATCTGTCATCCCAATCATGTCCAGTGTTTTTTTGGCAATCTCGTCAGCTTGAGATTTCATATCAGGACGATTTTTTAGAGCATAAGAAACATTTTCTAAAACAGTCATATTAGGGAATAGCGCATAGTTTTGAAATACAATTCCCATTTCACGTTCATGGGGTTGAAGCTTTGAGATATCTACACCATCTCGAAGAATTGTTCCACAATCTTGAGTCTCAAGACCAATTAAGATTCTTAGTAGCGTTGTTTTACCACAACCACTCGGACCTAAAACACTTAAAAATTCTCCTTCTTTAACAGTAAAGTTTAAATCATTTAAAATTAATTTGTCCCCAAATGTTTTATTTAATTCTGATACTTTTAGAATTTCTTTATCTTTTAGTATTTCCATAATTTTAATAAACGTTCCTTTTCTTTAATTGAATCGATTCCTTGCATATCTGCATACTTAAATCCTGTTGGATAATCTTTAATACTGTTCACTTGATTATTCATAATTTGTTCAGGCGAGAAATGTTCTTTATCATATTTAATGAAATCATTAATAATATAATCGAAGACTCGCATGACATCTGCGTTAGTCTCTCTGCCTTTTACAATACCAGTACCTGTCATTGAATATGGTGAACCTTCTTCAGGGAAGAGAATGGATAAAGGCATTCCTTTATTTATTTCGTTCATAGCTTGGAATGTTAAAGCCAAACCAATTCCTACTTCTCCTTGTTTAAGGAGTTTAATAGGGCCTGATCCAGATTCGGAAAATTGTTTAACATTTAATGAAAGTTTATCAAAATAAGCAAGTGCTTCTTCCTCTCCCATCGTATTGACGAGGTTTTTATAAAAGAAGTAACCTGTACCACTAGAATTAGGATCAGGCATTGCAATTAAATCTTTATACATTGGATCCAGAAGTTCTTCATATGAAGTTGGTATTGGTAAATTATGCTTCTTTAAAACATCTTCATTAATAATGAATGATCCAGCTTGTCGTTCCCAAATGACGTATTGATTATCGACAACTTCAGGTTTAAACTCATCGACATAGTCGATACGAGACAACCCGTCTATAGGCGCAAGTGCGTCCTTGATTTTATTCATATAACTCGTCTCAAGAGCTAATATTATGTCAGCGTCCGTATTTTCTTTTTCAACAAAGATTTTGGCTGCTGCCTTAGCGGTTGGTGTATACATTACCCGAACACTTAACTCAGGGAATTCTTCGTTGAGTTGTTTTTGTAATTCTTCGTTTCGGAATTGTTCTGCACTTGAATATACAATAATAGTTTGTTGATCTTTATTACTTACAAAGCCTAACAAGACTAGAGACAAGATCATTAATATAATGAATGTTTTTTTCATAAGTACTCCATGCTTTCTTCTAACTTATTAATTATAAGTGATTCGTTCAAATTTATCTACATATTACAAGAAATTGAACAAAAAGAACATAAAAAAAGAGAGGCAAGCCTCTCTTTAAGTTTGTTAAATTATTTAACGATTTCTGTAACGTTACCAGCACCAACTGTACGTCCACCTTCACGGATTGAGAAAGTTGTACCTTGCTCAACAGCGATAGGAGCGATAAGTTCTACTGTCATTTCAACGTTGTCACCAGGCATAACCATGTCAACACCTTCTGGTAATTGAATAGTTCCTGTAACGTCTGTTGTACGGAAGTAGAATTGAGGACGGTAGTTGTTAACGAAAGGAGTATGACGTCCACCTTCTTCTTTGCTCAAGATATAAACTTGTGCTTTGAAGACTTTGTGTGGGTGTACTGTTCCTGGTTTAGCAATAACTTGTCCACGTTCGATATCGTCGCGGCTAACTCCACGAAGAAGTGCTCCAACGTTATCTCCAGCCATAGCTGAGTCTAACATCTTGTGGAACATTTCGATACCTGTAACAACAGTTTTTGATGTGTCATGGATACCAACGATTTCAACTTCTTCGTTGATTTTGATTTCTCCACGTTCAACACGTCCTGTAGCAACTGTACCACGACCTGAGATTGTGAATACGTCTTCTACTGACATTAAGAATGGTTTGTCTGTATCACGAACTGGTTCTGGAACGTTTGCATCAACTGCATCCATAAGTTCGATAATTTTTTCTTCCCATTCTGGTTGGCCTTCTAATGCTTTAAGAGCTGAACCACGGATAACTGGGCAGTTATCTCCGTCGTAACCTTGTTCTGATAATGCTTCACGAACTTCCATTTCAACAAGATCGATTAACTCTTCGTCATCAACCATGTCGCATTTGTTCAAGAACACTACGAAGTAAGGAACTCCTAATTGTTTAGCAAGCAAGATGTGCTCACGAGTTTGAGGCATAGGACCATCTGTAGCTGAAACAACTAAGATAGCACCGTCCATTTGTGCAGCACCTGTAATCATGTTTTTAACGTAGTCAGCGTGACCTGGGCAGTCAACGTGAGCGTAGTGACGTGCGTCTGTTTCGTATTCAACGTGTGATGTTGAGATTGTGATTCCACGTTCTTTTTCTTCTGGAGCCTTATCGATTTGGTCGTAAGCTGAAGCTTGTCCACCTGTTTTCTTAGCTAATACTGTTGTAATAGCAGCTGTTAAAGTAGTTTTACCGTGGTCAACGTGTCCTAATGTACCAACGTTTACGTGTGGTTTAGAACGATCAAATTTTTGTTTTGACATTTGCAATTTTCCTCCTGTATCAAATATTGCCTTTCATCTATATATTAAGATAAACACAATTTAAAATCAATAACTATGTATCAGAATTTATTTTTTTCTTTTTGCAACAGTTTCAGCAATGCTCTTTGGCACTTCTTCGTAGTGATCGAATTGCATTGATGAGTTACCACGTCCTTGTGTAAATGAACGTAAGTCTGTTGTATATCCGGACATTTCTGAAAGTGGAACGAACGCTTTAACAGTAACTGCATTGTTACGTTCTTCTTGATCACGAATTTGTCCGCGTCGGGATGAAATATCTCCCATAACTGGTCCTAGGTATTCTGCAGGTGCTGTAATTTCAACATCCATAACAGGTTCCAATAGAACTGGGTTACATTTTTTAGCAGCTTCTTTGAATGCTAAGCTTGCAGCAACTTTATAAGCCATTTCACTCGAGTCAACATCGTGAGATGATCCATCGAATAATGTAGCTTTAATGTCAATTGCAGGATATCCAGCAATTAAACCATTTTGAAGTGAAGCTTCAAGTCCATCATGTGCAGGTTTGATATATTCACGAGGAACAGTACCACCAACAACAGCATCGACCCATTCAAATCCTTTGCCTGGGTTTGGTTCGAATTTAATCCAAACGTGTCCATATTGTCCACGTCCACCGGATTGACGTACGAATTTACCTTCACACTCTGCTGTACCACGAATTGTTTCACGGTAAGCAACTTGTGGTTTACCAACATTAGCTTCTACATGGAATTCACGTTTCAAACGATCAACAAGAATGTCTAAGTGTAACTCACCCATTCCGGCAATGATTGTTTGTCCTGTTTCTTCATCAGTATAAGTTTTAAATGTTGGATCTTCTTCAGCAAGTTTTCCAAGTGCAAGACCCATTTTATCTTGGTCACCTTTAGTTTTTGGTTCTAAGGCAACGTTGATAACTGGTTCTGGGAAGATCATTGATTCTAACACGACTTCGTGTTTTTCATCGCAAAGTGTATCACCAGTACCTGTAACTTTTAAACCGATAGCAGCTGCGATTTCTCCAGCATATACTTCTTCGATTTCTTGACGGTGGTTAGCATGCATTTGCATGATACGACCGAAACGCTCACGTTTTTGTTTAACTGAGTTGTAAACACCAGAGCCAGATTGAGCAACACCTGAGTACACTCTGAAGTATGTTAGACGTCCAACAAATGGGTCAGTAGCAACTTTAAATGCTAAAGCTGAGAATGGTTCTTCATCGCTAGCGAGACGAACTGTTTCTTCACCATTTGGTAATGTACCAGAAACTGGTGGGATGTCTAATGGTGATGGCAAGTAATCAATAACGGCATCAAGCATAGCAATAACACCTTTATTCTTATATGCAGCACCACATAGTACAGGGAAGAATTCCCCGCTAATTACAGCTTTACGGATTGTAGATTTTACTTGATCGATTGATGGTGTTTCACCTTCAAGGATCATCATCATAAAGTCTTCATCAAAGTCTGCAATTTGATCGAAAAGAACTTCACGAGCTTGCGCTACTTGTTCTTTAAATTCTTCAGGAACCTCAACGATATCATCGGATTTTTGAGTAACATCAGCAAAGATGTGTGCTTTTTCCTCAACAATATCAATAAGTCCTGTAAAGTTATCTTCAACTCCAATAGGAAGTTGAATTGGTGCAGATTTAGCTCCAAGACGGTCAACAATTGTATTAGCCGCCATGTAGAAATCAGCTCCGGTTGCATCCATTTTATTTACAAAAACGATACGAGGTACGTTGTACTTCGTAGCTTGACGCCAAACTGTTTCAGTTTGAGGTTCAACTCCTGATTTAGCATCAAGAACTGTTACCGCACCATCAAGAACACGAAGGGAACGTTCAACTTCAACTGTAAAGTCAACGTGGCCAGGGGTATCAATAATATTGATACGGTGGTTTTTCCATGCTGCTGTTGTAGCTGCAGAAGTGATCGTGATACCACGTTCTTGCTCCTGAGCCATCCAGTCCATGGTAGCTGCTCCATCGTGAGTTTCCCCGATTTTGTGTGTACGTCCTGTATAATAAAGAATACGTTCCGTAGTTGTAGTTTTACCAGCGTCAATATGGGCCATAATCCCGATATTACGCATCATGTTTAAATCAAAGTCACGTGCCATAGTTTAATTCTCTCCTTTCGTTAATGTTCTTACCAACGGTAATGTGCGAATGCTTTATTAGCTTCAGCCATTTTATGTACATCATCACGTTTCTTAACTGATGCACCAGTTCCGTTTGCTGCATCGATAATCTCTGCTGCTAAACGTTCTTCCATTGTTTTTTCTCCACGTGAACGTGAATATTGAACAATCCAACGAAGTCCTAGAGTTAATCTACGTTCTTGGGTTACTTCAACTGGAATTTGAATGTTTGATCCACCAATACGGCGAGCTTTAAGTTCTAAAACTGGCAATACGTTATCGAGAGCTTCCTCGAAAACTTCCATTGGTTGACGACCTGTTTTTTCCTCGATAATTGCGAATGCATTATACAGAATTGATTGGGCTTTACCTTTTTTACCATCAACCATGATTCTGTTAATTAAGCGTGTTACTAATTTTGAATTGTAAATTGGATCAGCAACTACATCGCGCTTTGGAACATGTCCTTTTCTTGGCATATTAATTCACTCCTCTCATTCTAGATATTTATTAATTTTCTTTTGGTTTCTTTGTACCGTATAATGAACGGCTTTGGCGGCGTTCGTTAACTCCTGCACAGTCCATTGCTCCACGAACGATGTGGTAACGAACCCCAGGTAAGTCTTTAACACGACCTCCACGAATTAATACAACACTATGTTCCTGTAGATTGTGTCCAATTCCAGGAATATAAGCCGTAACTTCCATACCATTACTCAAACGAACACGAGCGTACTTACGTAAAGCTGAGTTAGGTTTCTTAGGTGTCATTGTACCAACACGAGTACATACTCCACGTTTTTGTGGGCTGTTAACTTTTGTTGTTTGACGTTTAATCGTATTCAAACTACGACCAAGTGCCGGTGATTTTGATTTATACACACGACGTGTACGACCTTTTTGAATCAACTGATTAATTGTAGGCATTTATTATCTCCTTCCTCTAATAAATTATGCACACATTACCAAGCGTGCCGTGGACTTGATATTATTAGGGCTTCTCCGAAGAGAAACCCTATTTATTCACAAGCTTTTCTATCTTAACATACATATGTCAATTGTCAATATATTTTTGATCATTTTTATATGCGTGAATACTATAACACCGTTGTGCTATATTGTAAAGATTTAATCCTGTATTTCTTCAAGCTGATTTTTAGATTCATTTCTTGAATCTGAGATGTTTCTGAAGAACTGTATTTTTCCTTCATCATGAAGTGTTTTAACGATTGTTACACCGATAGGCAATCCAAATAACCCAGCAAATCCAAATAACTTCATTCCCACATATATAAGGATTAACGTTGCAAGTGGATGAAGCCCAATTTGTTCACCAACAATCTTAGGTTCTAGTACATTTCTTACAACTGTAATTAAGACATAAATTACGGCAAGCGCAATACCTCGTGTAAAGTTTCCTAAGATAAGTTCAATGATAAACCATGGAATCATGACAGTTCCAGTTCCAAGTACGGGAAGGATATCAACAATCGCGATAATAAATGCGGTACCAATAGGGTTTGTAATTCCTACCAACCACAATCCAAGTGATAGCTCCACGAATGTTAGACTCATAAGTTTAGCATAGGCTTGAAGATACTTTCCAATTGTTCCTACAAGGCCATCTTTGATATCAAGAACAAGTTGGCGACGTTTCTCTGGAATGACATTAAATATGTTATTAACAATGTTTCTATAGTCAGTGGTAAAGAAGAACGACGAAATAATTGCAATTAATGTCGAAATTAGTAAACTTGGTACCGATGAGATAACTTTTGTAATAAAGTTTAAGGCACCTGTCGAAAGTCCTTGTACAATATTTTTTACATTTGCTGTTAATACTGCCGTAATTTCCTGAACGGTACTTGCAATGTTTGGATCACTTGATGAAAAGACACCATCAAATCCATCGAAAAGATTTGCAAGAGAAGGTGCAAGTGTATTGTTGTAGAATCCAGGTAGTTTTACTGCGAATTTTTCAATTCCCGAAATTGCAGCGATTGAAATCCAGAAAACTGCAAATCCTATTAATATATAGAAAAGAAAAATGACAAGAAGCGATATCCATTTTTTATTTCCAAAGTGACGGGTTAATTTATAGATTACCGGTCTTAAAATAAATGCAATTAAGAAACCAATGATGAACGGCATAAGATAACTAAAAGCGAAGTAAGTTCCTATCCCAGCGATTCCCAAAACTAATATAAAATAGATTACGTTGATAATGAATGATTTTCTTTTTTCCATGCTACCTCCTAATAATCGGCTTAACGTCGACAAAATAGGTAAATTTTGCGAAGTTATCTCTATTATAACTGATTCCGAATTAATTTATAAATAAAAGTGAAAAAGAGTATTGCCTAAGTCTAAAACATATGTTAGTATGTATTAGCACTCAAATAAAGAGTAAATAAATCAACACGGAGATGTACTCAAGTGGCTGAAGAGGTGCCCCTGCTAAGGGTATAGGTCGGGAAACTGGCGCGGGAGTTCAAATCTCCCCATCTCCGCCATTCTAATTGTAAAATGGTCCAGTGGTGTAGTGGTTAACATGCCTGCCTGTCACGCAGGAGATCGCGGGTTCGAGTCCCGTCTGGACCGCCATTTTGCAGGTGTAGTTCAATGGTAGAACACGACCTTGCCAAGGTTGAGGCGGGGGTTCAATTCCCCTCACCTGCTCCAGAAACGATTTATGCTCTTTATCAGTGTTGTAAAATGGTCCAGTGGTGTAGTGGTTAACATGCCTGCCTGTCACGCAGGAGATCGCGGGTTCGAGTCCCGTCTGGACCGCCATTTTGCAGGTGTAGTTCAATGGTAGAACACGACCTTGCCAAGGTTGAGGCGGGGGTTCAATTCCCCTCACCTGCTCCAGAAATTAAACGAATCGGCTTCGGCCGTTTTTTTTTTGCTTTGATTGACCGTAACGAACATTTTAAATCCTGATTGCAAATTATGAAACATTGTTTCATAATTTTTTACATCTATTTCAATCTTTTTCATGAAAAGACTTTCATTTGTGTTTTAAATAGGTTAAAATGGAAGCAACACAAGGAAAGGTGGATATGATATGAAAAAATTAGTTATAGGATTAATGATGGTATTACTACTCGTTGGTTGTTCAAGCACTCCTAAAGAAGAGGAAAAGAAAGATGACAAAGCTACTGAAACAGCAACCAAACCCAAAGAAGAAACTACAAAACCAAAAGAACTCGATGGTTACCAACCAGAATCTATAGGGGCAGTCCTCACCAATATTTCTTATGACTGCGGGGATGATGTCATCGCCACCTTTACAGACGGAGCACTTACTATTGGTAAGAAAGGATCCGAAGAAGTCGATACTGCTACAACAGAACCTGTAGGACAGTACACTTATTTTGCACGCGTCAATAAAGAAGGGGCAAACAAATACCTACCAGTAGCTGGTGGTAAAGTTTTCGACTTCCATTTTGTTGCTACGGATACTGAATTATCATTAAATGTTAATCAAAAATTAACAGTTAAACAACTGGATGCATTTACTGCTAAAGACGCATGTAAAGCAATTCGCTAATATATCGTATCTTAGATAATAAAATACCGAGACTTCTCTATTGAGACATCTCGGTATTTTTATTGATATAGGTCTTTGACTACTTAGTTTTGTAACTTCCTTGTGATTCTAGAAGTTCTTTAATTACTGAAACACCTTTATCTTCTGATTTAAAGATTAAACTTGTTGCAGAATTTTCAAGATAGCTATAGTAGTCCTTAACAATTTCGCCCTCTGTTTTACTAAAGTCTACATCGATATTAATCACAACTTCTTTACCATTATGATCATATTCAAATGTAACTCCCGGTACTTGTTTTGAATTTGCAAATTGTGCGTATAGACTTCCATAAGACTTGTCAAGTTCCTCTTTTGACATTGGAATTACATCTTTTTCAGTCCATCCCACAACTTTGTCATCCTTAACTTTAAGAGTAACATCACTCTTTAATGTTTCTGATTCTGCAGTCATACTTACATCTTTTGATGAAGAGCATCCTACAAGGACAAAAGCCATTAATAACATTCCTAATTTTTTCATTTCAATCTCCTTCCAACCTATAATATATTATCATAATGTTGGAATATTACCACTCTCGAATTAGAAATTTTACTTACCTTTGATAATTGATTTACTTGTCATGTAGGTAATAACAAAATAAATGAGATAGATCGAGAGTACCATAGTCATTGTAATAATTGCTGGTTGTAATGTTGTGGGTGCAAGTCCAGCAAGATTCAAGTTAATATTTACAGCTTTAATTCCGACATAAGAGTGGACTAAAGCAACGACGAGAGGAATCATAAAATACATAGCATTCTGTTTGAAGATGGAACGATTGCTCATCTTCTCTTCAACACCAATTTTGTTAAGAATTTGATAGCGTTGTTGGTTGTCGCTTGCTTCAGAGATTTGTTGAAGTGCTAAGACAACAACACTACTTACCAAGAAGACAACTCCCAAGTATAGTCCAATGTAAGTAAACATAAGCTCAATACCTTGCATGTTTTCAATCATATCTTTTGATGAGAGACTGTACACATGACCATTTTCACCTACAAGTGCTTCAAAACGTTGGTTTAAAGTAGATTCAACTTTACTATTATTTTCTTCTTCTAAGTCTACCGCCACGACTGTATTAATATAATCAACAGATGGTCTCATGGATTCATACACATCGTCATTCACAATAAATAAGGTTTCCATAAAGCCGCCATTTTGTACAGCGAGTGTTTGATCATCATGTAAAATTGAATATTCAGCATTATTGATGGTAACATGCGCTTTATCAAGATCCACAATCTCATGAACATTGGACATGCTCATTTGTGATTCCATTCCTGTTTTGTGTAAATAGACTTGGTTACCTGTTAAGACAAGTGGTTCTTTATTAGCATGTTGTCTAAATTGATTGTATTGACTTAATTTTGCAAATGATACTGAAGAATCAAAGCCAAACTCTTTGCCTGGTTTTAATGAATCATTGAAGATGGATGTATCTAAGCCAATACCGATGATTTCAAGTTGTTGTGCGTGTTTAACGCCTTCAATGCTATTGATACCAATTTTTGACATTACGTCTGATTGAGGATCTGTTGTTTGCATCACAGAGGTTGTAAGGTCGTATGGTGTCGTAGCTTCTAATTGTGAATTCATAACTGAGTTTAGATTAAATCCAGTTACCAATGTTCCGATACCAAACAACAACATCAAACTAATCAATGCCATCATTTTATATGTTGAGTTAACTTTAGCACTCACTTGTCTCAATACAAACATATTCAGACCTTTAAAGTAATGACGTTTGTTCGTTTGCATGAACTTCAGTAAAAATCCAGAGAATGACTTAAAGATAATGAATGTTGAAACACTCCCTAATAATACAATAGGTCCCAAACTCATAATTAACTGTTGTGGTTCAAGCGCCCAACGATATGCTGCACCAAGTCCTATCACTCCAATAATGAAGAATACAACTGCAACCCACATTCTTTTAATACTACTTTCTTCGTTAATTCGATTGGCACGAAGTAAGTCAATGAGTTGAAATTTCCCTAATATTGTTTGATTAAATATCATAACGATTAAGAAGATTACTCCAAAGCTTAAGATTGTTTTAACAGTAGCGCTTAACGAGAAGACAAACTTATAATTTATATTAACTGCCATCATATGAGCACTTAATACAGTAACTCCTTGAGTTAGTACATAACCCAGTAACAGTCCAGTTACCAGTGAGATAACACCAATAAATAGCGTTTCTGTAATAAGAATCAGTGATATTTTTTTCTTTTGCATCCCTAAGAGTGTATAAAGTCCCAGCTCTTTTTTACGACGTTTTATTAGAAAACTATTCGCATAAAGGATCAAAAAGGCGAAAACAAAAGCAACAATTACCGACATAACACTCATGACTGTTGTCAGAGCCTTTACCATCATATTTTGGCCTTCGGATAATTCCATAATTGCTGCTTGATTTTCAAATGAATTAAAGACGTAGAATAATGATACCGAAAATGTTAAGGTGATAAAATATATAAAGAAGTCTTTATAACTTTTCTTAACATTTCGCATCGCAAGTTTAAAGTACATTTGATGCATCGCCTCCTAATAAGGTGACAACATCGATTATCTTGTCAAAAAATTCTTTACGTGAATCATTACCTTTTACAAGTTCATTAAATATTTTTCCATCTTTGATGAAGAGAATACGATTTGCATAACTTGCACTGAATGCATCATGCGTAACCATCATGATCGTTGCATTTTGTTCCTCATTTAATTCTTGAAGTTTTTCCAGTAACATACGGCTTGATTTCGAGTCAAGAGCTCCTGTAGGCTCATCAGCAAGAATAAGGCTTGGATTTGTAATCAAGGCACGAGCACTCGCAACACGTTGTTGTTGCCCACCCGACATTTGATATGGGAATTTTTGTAAGACGTCTTCAATATCCAATAGTTTCGCAACTTCATGGATACGATGATTCACTTCTTTATAATTTACATTTTGAATTGTCAGTGCAAGTGCAATATTTTCATATGCCGTTAATGTATCTAACAAATTAAAATCTTGGAAGATGAAACCCAATTGTTCACGTCTGAATTTTTGAAGACGATCTTTCTTTAGATTTGTAATATTATTGTTGCTGACAATAATGTGTCCACTTGTAACCGTATCAATCGTTGAGATACAATTCAACAATGTTGTCTTACCAGAACCTGAAGGTCCCATAATTCCGACAAACTCACCCTCTTCAATTTTGAATGAAACGCCATCCAATGCTTTTGTGATGTTGCCGCTTTTACCGTAATATTTTTCTATATTTTGTACATCTAATACTGTTGACATATATTTCTCCTTTATTAAATTCCTGGGAAGAAGGTACCTGATAACTCCATCAATACCATTTGATCTTCCTCCATGTTATTCCAAAACTCGAAGTATAGTGCTTCCATTTCTTCATATTTATTGACGTTGTTTTTCATAACTACCGCCTCCTTGTAACTCAAGTATAGTTTTTATCGACTTTTCAAACCATCGATTCTTCTTACACTTACCTTACAAGCTTGTCATATTGCTTTCTGTTTGAATTTATTCTACAATATATCATTATAGAGGAGGCACTATGCGACCCATTACGAATCAAAACAATCAAAATACTATTAATAACTTACTGGAATCATTCTCTGAAGACGAAGACCCCCTGAGTCGTTCTTTTATTACGCGTTTTTTAGAACACTGTATTGAGGAAGAAATCTTATATGCTGAAGGTGATAATACTTACCTCATCATGTATCATGATGAATTCCCTGAAAAAGGAAAACTCTTTCAATCTTGGGCAAGCCTATGTATCATGCACCCAATTCGTTTCATGAAGACCTTCAAGCGCTTTAAAGATCAATTCGACTACGATGAACTCTTTAATACTGAAATTCCATATACTTATATTATGAAGATTGTTTTGAATACAGACAATGAAAATGATTTGAGCTCAGTTATGAATTTTATTCAAAATACTGCTGATTCTCGAAACAATCACATTGTTCTCTCCGCTCATTCAATTGACGAGGTCTCAGACTATCAACCTTTCGGTTATACCATCCGTCATCAATTCTTCAATGACAACGGCGAACATCATTTCATCATGTATAAATAATTAAGAGTACACAGTACTCTTTTTTTATCGTTGTTTAAGAATTCTCATCGCATTAAACATCGTTAGCGTATAGTAAACAAAGTAGATGAATAAGAAGAGAACAAGCGTAATCGCAGCGGTATTCATTTCTCTTGGAGCCAAGTTAAGAATTGCTAAGTTCATATTCACTGCCGTAACACCGACTGTTGCATGAATCAATGCCACCATTAACGGTAATAAGAAATAAATTGCTACATGTTTACGAAGGATATGACTAATTTGATCATCACTCACTCCCATATCAGCGAGAATACGATACTGATCGATTGAATCGTTTACTTCTGACATAACTTGTAAAGCAATAAGTACCATGGCACATATTAAGAACACTACTCCTAAATATACACAAACATAGGTAATAAAGAGTCTCATTTGCCATGAAGTCTCCAAAACTTCTTGACGGGTTGTCACAAACGTAAATTCATTCTCATTATTATCAAGTATAAAGTCACTCTTTAACTGGATGGCATCAACATCATCTTTAATCTTTATATTTATAACTTCTCGTCTAAAGGTAAGCATGTCATCATTTGACCATTCATCCATAACCGCATCATCAACTACAAAAATCAATTCATCAATACCACCATTACTTAATTTGAAGTCATTACCCGAAGAATCAGTAATAAACTCAAATGTACTCCCGAAAATTTCAATCTTTGTTCCTGAGGTTATTTTCAAATCTTTTATTTGTGCTCCCATTTCCACATCACTATGGTGTAAATAAACTTCCGATTCACCAAGATGAATGCTTGGAATGTTTCTTTCAGACGTAATACGATTGTAGTCACTAAGTCTCATCATCGCAATATCGCGATCAACAATAATCCCCTCACTCGTTGTGAATAAATCCTGTTGTGATACATCGGATTCATACGTATGATAGTAATCTAAACTATCAATCAATTGGCTGTATTCATTTTCTAATCTCTCATAGTATGTTTCTGATAACTCTAGAGAAATATCATAATATCCTGATATTTCAGCTTGTTGTTCTAAAACTTTGTTTAAATTAAAGCCAACGATAAAAGCGGCGAGTGACGTCAACATTAACAAACATACAGTGGCCATCATTTTATAGGATGATATTATTTTTGAACTGAATTGACGAAGAATAAATACATTCAACTCCCTGTAATAATATCTTTTAAACTTCTGAATTACGACAATAAATAGATGCGCAACTGCATAGAATATAAAGAATGTTCCAACAGATCCAATAAAAAAAATTAAAGGAAATGCTACCAATAAATGGAAAGGAACCATAGCCCATCTATACGCAATATATACAAGTAATACGCCAACTGATAGCACCAACAACAACCACAAAATCGATTTTCTAAAAGTGTCTGACTTCCGATGTGCAATTAGCAAATCGGAGATGCTATATTTGCGAAGCGTTTTTAAGTTAAAAACACTAACCAACGCAAATACAACGGCATAACATACGATGGTATTACGTAAACTTTTCATTGAGAAAATGAATTCAAATGTGATCGAGGTATTAAGAATATATGCTGCGAAAACAGAAGCAAATTGAGATATCACAATCCCTAGCATCAACCCAAAGATCAATGAGAGCATTCCAATTAAAGCCGTTTCTATAATAACTACCCAAGATATTTTAAAATGAGACATCCCTAAGAGAAGATAGGTACCGAACTCCTTCTTACGTCTTTTAATTAAAAACTTATTCGCGTAAATGATTAGGAATGCAAAAATAAAAATGACAAAATAGGAAAGAACCTGCATGACCATCATGACATCTGTGACTGCTCCATGATTATCAATTGTAGTACTTAATAATGATATTTGAGAATCAACAGAGCCAAATACATAAAAAAGAGCCACAGAAAAAAGAAGCGTTACAAAATAAACTGCAAATTCTTTATAACTTTTCTTTACATTTCTCATAGCTAGTTTCAATGTATTCATCATGATCACCTATTGGTATTATAACCGAATTCATATAAAAAAAGACCTTACATCTCTGTAAGGCTACTTGAACATCATGTCTGATTTGGGGAAGATAAGTTGAACTGAAGTGCCAACGCCTATTTCTGACTCAATTTTAATTTCAATCTCCAGTTTATCACAAAGTCTTTTTACGAGGAATAATCCCATACCTGTAGCTTGCTTGTGATAGCGTCCCAAACTTCCTGTGAATCCCCGTTCAAAAACTCGTGGTAAGTCACTTGATGGAATTCCAGGTCCATTATCGATAATATTAAGGACAACACTTTGTTCTTTTTCTTGTGCATAAATGCGAATTGAACCCGTTTCAGTGGAAACATATTTTAGCGCATTATCAACAATTTGTTTTAAAATAAATTCCAACCATTTTGGATCACTATAGACTGTGCAATCTAAATCCTCCAGTTCAAGATGAACCTGCTTCTGAATAAAAATACTTGCGAACTGTTTCATCACATTACGAACATACATTCCGAGGTTCACAGCCTGAATCATATAATCTTTTTCCACAGCATTTGATCGAGCATAAAATAATGCCTGTTCTAAATAATCTTCGACTCGGTTTAATTCTCGCATCAAATCTTTATCAAACGATGATGGATGATTGGAAACCATTAATTTAGCACCTGACAAAGGCGTTTTCACTTCATGGATCCATAATTCAATATATTCTTTATAGTCTTCTTGTAAAGTTTGATACGTTCGGACTTGATCCACCATTGATTTGTTACTTTGTTTAAGAATATCATGCAGGATGACGCCATCCATAAAATTCGGAATCTGAACAAGCTCTGAAATAAGATACTTTTGATCCAATGTTTCAAGGTTTGATAGTAATTCCTGATAGTAAGCAGCACGTCTTCCATATTCGGTAACAAGTACCGTTACGAGAATTAGGATGAGGAATGCATCAATAATGATAATGATTTCTTTTTGTATTCCCAAGACTGCAAGAAAAAAAGTCAGGATTCCCATGATTCCCAAAACAAGGACGCATAAATAGAGCTTGTCGTGAATAAAATCTTTAATCTTCATGAATGGTATACCCCATACCACGTTTGGTTTCAATGAAATCAACGACGCCAATTTCTTCTAATTTTTTTCGAAGTCGGTTAATATTCACAGTCAATGTATTATCATCAACAAACCAGTCTGTATTCCAGAGATACTGCATTAAATCTTGACGCGAAACAATACTTCCACGATTACTGATGAGAAAAGAGAGAATTCTTAGTTCATTTTTAGTGAGTTCTTGTTTTTGCCCTTGATAGGTTACAATTCCACGTGGCAAGTCAAGTTCAACCCCTTTTAATATTAAAACTTGGGATTCTCCCGTTTCATATGCGCGACGCAATACAGATTGAAGACGTGCGAGTAGAATATGCAAATTATAGGGTTTGGTGATGAAATCATCTGCTCCCAAATTCATCGACATCAATTCATCCATTGTACTGTTTCTACTTGTCACAACGACAATGGGAACACTACTTATTTTTCTTATTTCTCGAGCTAAATAATATCCATCTACATTTGGCAAAGACAAATCTAAAAGAATGCAGTCTACTGCTTCTTGGGTTACTTGCTCCACCACAGTTTTAAAATCGGTTACACAATAAGTTTCATAACCATTATTTTCTAAAAATGTACTGAGCTCTGTGCGGATAGTTTCATCATCTTCCACAATCATTATTTTATACATCGCAATCACTCCTTGCTACACACATTATATCTAATTTTATAATTATATTTCAATTCTCTTCGTATTTCAGTTAAAATTAAGTTAAAGAACAGGAGAGACATTATGAACTATATTCGTTACAATGACCCCCAGAACCTTAATTTACCTAAATATGTTATTGAATCTTTAACTGACCGCCGTGAGCTTGCTCACATTCGATCCTTGGACTCAAAAACATATATTATTCTTACCGTCCCTAAAGATGAGACTGCAACAGAACGCCTCTGTGTTGAAACAGATGGAACTGAAATAACTGTTTATGTCAAAGAGAACCTTGACAATCTGCTCCACCAAAAGCCTGATTCATTCCCAGAACTTGTTTTAAGTATTCTCAAAACATATGAACATTTAATTAATGATATTAGTCAAAGAATTGACCATTTTGAAAATATTATGGATTCGGGAATATCAAAAGAAAATATTAAAAACTTTTTTGGCATGAGTCGCAAACTTATTTTTTATCAAACGGGAATAAACGCAATTGGAGATATATCACGATATATTACCGAGGAAAAATATACACCACTTTGGAATGAAACTTACGCGAGTGACTTCACCAATATTCGAATTGAAATTAATCAATTGGATCAAAACATTGAAATGTATCAACAGATTATTGATTCAATGATGAATGTTTCGGATTCACTTTTTTCTAACAAGCTTAATAAAACGATGAAGACACTCACATCAATAACCTTAATTCTCTCCATTCCAACTTTTATCACAAGTTTTTATGGTATGAATATCAATCTCCCTTTTCAAGATCATCCTCATGCGTTACTGATTGTCTTTATCATGAGTTTAAGTATTACGGTTATCACCGTCATTTACCTATACCGTCATGATCTACTTTAATTAAAGTTTACCCGAACCTTCAAAACCTTCCCAAGTATTTGAACGGGAAGACTCATTATTTCTTCTTCAGTGAAATAGCGCGTTTCATATTCAGGATTTGTCGCTTCTAATATCATCAAGTGGTCTTTATAGATCACTTTTTTTACTGTCACTTCATCATTTTCAAGCATTACTACAGCAATGTCACCTGAATTTACGACACTACTTTTTTGAACGTAGATTAAGTCACCATCATTAATACGTGATCCTGTCATTGAATCACCCTGAACTCTGAGAAAGTAATCGCCACTATCATACTCTTGTTTTGATACAACTTCATATCCAGATATATCTTGATAAGCAAGCAAATCATAACCAGCGCGAACATCCCCTAATATTGGTTTAAAAAAGTAGTGGTCAAGATAATCTTGAACATCAATACCAAACAATGCCGATAGTCTCTCTTTTTTTTCACTGGATATATTTTTAATTTCACCACGTTCCCATCGTGAAACCGTAGATTTACTTACAGATACATAGTCACCAATTTCTTCTAAAGATAAGTTCTGACGCGAACGAAATATTTGAATTAACTCCGAAAGTTTCATAGAATCACCTCTTGCAAATATTATACTTTATTTGATACTTTATGTCATTATTTTAGGTTAAGTTGCATAATTCGGTTGAATTACGCAACATATTTGGTATAATTCGATTACGAGGTGAGACTATGAACTTGTACAAAAAATATATCGATGTGACAGTTTATATGGATGCCTATGGTGAACTCACACCTTTAGTCATTCATTTTAAAGGCGATCAATATCCAATTAAGAAAATTTACGCCATAAAAAAAGCTTTCTCCCCAGTGGGAGGAAGCGGTATTATGTACGAATGTCAGATTCAAAATGAACGTCGTAATATCTATTACGAGCGGTCACGTTGGTTTATCGAAAGCCATCGCCCTTAGTTATTTTTCGGAAAATTGAGGTATACTCGGAAAGTATTTTCTTTAGTTGACCATGTATAAAGGCCGCCAATATCTTCCATCGTTTTTGAAACGACTTGCATGCCTAATCCTTTTGCAAGATTGTTTGTCTCTTCTTTTAATTCAAAGTTATTTTCAATAACAACAACAATCCATTCATCCAGTACTTGTGTATTAATATTGATATTGCGATGATCACTCAATTTCTCAACTGCTTCAAACGCATTTTGAAGTAGATTTGAGAAAATACGTACCAGTTCTAATTCACTAATATTGATTTCTTTATCCCAATATACACGACATTCAAACTCGATATCATTTCTACGACATTGGTTTGCGAATTCTTGGAACAATGCATCTAAGAAAGGATTGTTGGAATACTGGTGATGCGCTCCCACACGTCGTGTTAAAGATGACCCCATTGTATCCAAAATCTTGATTACAGAATCTGTGTCATTTTTTCTCAATAACTCATTAACCTTTGACAGGTTTTCAAGATATTCCTTTTTGAATTCTTGAAATTGGGATGTAAATTCTTGATAAGCATGGTAATGATTGACTTGCATGTCTACTTGTTTTTGAAGAGAGATTGTTTGTCTTTCATGTTCAACAATTTCAGCAGATCGAATTGAATTTTCTAAAACAAACGCTGCAATGCCTGTTACTATAAAACACGATAACAATTGAATCAATGAAAACCAGACATCGTTCCCTTCGTAATGATTACCATAAGTAAGAATCATTAAGTATAATCCCAATACAAATTTAATGGATGCCGTGAAAAGTACTTGTTCTTTATTTCGAAAGAGCACCTGCAAACGACTTTTAATTAAAACATTGCGTTTCAAATAAGCATGAATCAGTAGTGCAAGGATAATCGAAAGCAAATAAATAATTGAATATTCGAAACTGTATCCCTTTATATCACGAATAGGTTGGTGCATAATCAAAGAATATAAAGATATTACAAAACCTCTCGCAGTAAAGAGATAGAATACAAATCGCGTTGCAGCAAAGAACACAACTTGCCAATCGGTTTTTAAACAAAGATAAAATGTCAGCAACATAATTAGAAAAATAAGAAGATATGCGACATATGAATCAATGTTATTTATTCTCACCCATGCAGAGATGAGCGAATTAAGAATAACCGAAAGGATCATTGCAGATCGCGCATTGCGTTTGTAGGGCACAAGTTCTGCCATCACTCCAATAGAACTATATATATAGTAATAAAGAAACAGCGTCGAACTGATTACATTAAAAATAAACAAGTACTTCATAGTATCACCAATTTTCTGCTACATATTGATTGAAGGCTTCCTTAACATCCTCTTGGTAAGCTTTACCCATTGGCAATTCTTCACCATTGCTAAGACGTATTGCCTGGTTTTTAAATAAGGCAATGTGTTTTAGATTCACTAAATAAGAGCGGTGAACCCGTACAAATCCTTTTTCTACAAGAGTTT
This sequence comes from Erysipelothrix inopinata, assembly GCF_014396165.1. Classification (GTDB taxonomy): domain Bacteria; phylum Bacillota_I; class Bacilli_A; order Erysipelotrichales; family Erysipelotrichaceae; genus Erysipelothrix; species Erysipelothrix inopinata. The sequence continues at coordinate 1,215,181 of NZ_CP060715.1, read as the reverse complement.
CTGAAAGATGATCCATCGTTTCATAAAAATCAAACGTTTCATTTTGATTAAAATGTACACGCATAACACGACGGTAAATTTCAAAGTGAGTAATATCTCTGAACGGAATCTTTCGAGACTCCGATCCAAAAGAACAGTTAAAGAAATCTGGTATCTTCTTTTCTACTGTTGTAATCGCTTTTCCGAGGACCTCGCGAAAACGCTCGTCACTGGTATCCCCTTTAACAAGATAATTAAATGAACTGACGTCAAATGCCTCAAATACAAAATCCGAAGACGTTGTTAAGAAGATGATTTGCGCATTACAACCCATACTTCTTATTTTTTTAGCAGTCTCAATACCATTCATTGCATCCATAAAGATATCTAAGATAATAATATCAGGTGTCGACACATTCCCCTCGAGATCAAAAATAAGATCTTCACCACGGCTAAAGCTTTGTAGGTGAACATCGAGAGAACGCGACATTGCATATTTCTTAATTAAATATCGATAGTTCTCAATTACTTCAACATCATCATCACACAGATGAATATTAATCATGATCGCACCTCTTTCATTTTTTGATTATCCTCATTATAACATGCTATTTATTGGTTCACTATCACCATAATTTAAATTTTATTGAATTCGAAATTGATCAGGATGTAATGGCCACGATTCAATCTCTTCAACAAACGCCTTCGCAAGTATATAACCAATATATGGACCTGACGTTAATCCGCTTGATCCCAAGCCTGAAGCAACGTATAAATGTGGATAACTTGACACTGGACCATAAAACGGGGAGAAATTTGACGTGTGAGCTCGTGTACCAACACGGATCGATACAACATCATCTCGTGTCAATTCAGGTATCCATTCGTGAGCACCTTGAATTAATGACGCAATAACCGCTTCATCTTGATTCAAATCAAAGTCCTTATCATTTTCATGAGAGGCACCAACCACAACATTCCCTTCTTTATTGATCAGAATGTCGATTTCTCCTTTTGGCATAAGTACTGGAAAGTTATTGTGAGTGATAGGTATCTTAGTTTCTATCAGTTGCCCTTTCTGGGGTCTTACATCAAATAAGAGTCCATCCATAGTCTGATTGATCCATGCTCCTGTAGCCATGACACAGCCATCAAACACTTCACCATCAATGATGTAATGTCCATTCTCAAACGTTACCACAACCTTTTTTTCTTCAAGTCGAATGCCATTTCGTGATGCTTTATCTTTAAGAAGACATACAAGTTGCTTTCCATCAATTTGAGATCCACCTTCTACAAATAAAGCTTCTTTTGCTGTAAAACCATCTGGGAGCAGCTCTTTAACTTCAGATTCAGAGAGTTTCTTAATTGATTTCATAGCTGGCGCATCTGGTAATCGTTTTATTGCAATCTTTTCCAGTTTATCGAGTAACGTATCATGAAAAATAAGGGTACCATTATTATAGTAAAATGAGTCGTCTTCCAAATCAGAGATTAATGGTTGGTAAAACTCTGCACCTTCTCGTACCAAATCATACCATTCTTTATTTCTACGTTGACTTACCCACGGACAAATAATTCCTACGGCAGCAGATGTTGCTTGGCCAACGCCTTCATCAAATAGTGTCACATCAAAGTCTTTATTTTGACTTAAATAAAAAGCAGTTGTACTGCCTACAATTCCTCCACCAATAACTGCGATTTTCATAATTATCACCTCTATACCTCATCATATAGCAATTATGGAAGTTATACCACAATTATTGTAGTCAAGGTTTGTTTGTACTAAGATAGTAATACAAGACAACTAAAGGTGATTAAGAATGAACGTACATACTGGCTTAACTCAAGAAGAAATTAAACAACGCATTAAAAACAAACAAACCAATGCCGTTATAAATCGCAAGTTAAAATCTAACTGGGAAATAATAATTACAAATACATTTAACCCGTTTAATCTCTATAATATGGTTATCGCAGCCGCACTAATTTATGTGGGTGCTTTTTCTAGTCTTATGTTTATGGGCGTTATTATTTCTAACACCTTGGTTTTCATCATTCAAGAAATGAGAGCTCGAAAGCTTATTGAGAAACTCCAAATTATAGTAAGTCCTAAAACTTGGGTTCTACGCGAAGGGAAAGAAGTACTGATTAAAAATGAAGAGATTGTTTTGGATGACATTCTTATTTTAAAAGCAGGCAATCAAATCAGTGTTGATGCAACCATCTTAAGCGGCTCGCTCGAAGTTAACGAATCTTTGCTTACCGGTGAAGTAGATGCCATTGAAAAGAATATAAACGACCAACTCTTCTCTGGAAGTTACGTTGTTAGTGGTGAGTGTCATGCAATTGCGAAGCATGTGGGTATTGATAGTTATGCCATGAAGCTTACACATCATGCCGTAAGCGAACGCCCTGTTACTTCAAAACTCTTGTATACATTCAAGCGCGTTACCAAAATTACAAGTTTATTTGTTTTACCCATGGGTGCTCTTCTAATCTATCAAGGTCTTATTGTAAGACATCAACCTTTAAACAGTATCGTCGTAAATACTGCATCCGCGCTACTCGGAATGCTTCCTCAAGGATTAGTACTCCTCACCACAACTTCTTTAGTTGCAAGTATGATTAAACTTGGAAACAAACGTGCCCTTATTCAAGAACTCTATGCCATTGAATCATTGTCTCAAGTCGATGCACTTTGTCTTGATAAGACAGGGACAATTACCTACGGAAAGTTATCAGTCATTGATACACTCGCCTTGGATGACTCCTTTGAAGATGCAATCGAACGGTATGCGAAAAATAATATAGATTCCAACTTCACAGCAGACGCACTTAAAGAACACTTTAATAAAGGACATGCGGAATCCATTCATTCAATGATTCCCTTCTCATCCGAAAGAAAATGGGCAGCATTAAACTTTGAATCAAACTTAAATATCATCATGGGGGCACCCGAGGTATTAGCTCCTGATTTAAACACACCTGAAAAAATTACCCAGGCAATTCAAAATGGATCTCGTATCATTTTATTGGGAAGTTGCGAATTACCCATTGAAAAAAATGAACCCCTTCAACCAGTGAAACCACTCGGATTCATCATTCTTGAGGATCAAATTCGTGAAGATGCAAAAGATGCGATTGCCTTTTTCCAAGATAATGGTGTAGCTGTTAAAATTATATCTGGCGATAATCCAATCACAGTTTCTAAAATCGCGGAGAAAGTTGGTGTTCTCGATGCCAATAATACCGTCGATGCACGAACGCTTCACACTGAAGAAGCACTTCATGATGCTATTTTAAATCATAGTGTGATTGGTCGAGCTACTCCCGCACAAAAATTAGAGTTCGTGAAACAGCTTCAAAGTGAAGGCAATCACGTGGCAATGACGGGCGATGGTATCAATGATGTTCTTGCACTTAAAACTGCGAACTGTGCGATTGCGATGGGTGAAGGAAGTGATGCTGCGTTAAACGTATCTCAAGTCATCGTTACTGACGGTCGTTTATCAACATTAGTTGATGTTCTCAAAGAAGGACGGAATGTCATTCATAATATTACGCGCTCTGCTTCAATGTTTTATCTTCGTACTTTGATGACTTTCTTTGTCACATTCGCGGCAATCGCAATGGTCATTCCATTCCCATTTGTTCCTCTTCAAGTTACATTAACAAATATTTTTGCAAGTGGACTTCCATCTCTGCTCTTACTCTTTGAAAAGAACTACAGCAAACCAGAAATTAAGATATCACAACACGTACTTCGTTACAGTTTGCCATCAGCACTTGCAATCATTATTACCTGGGTACTTCTCAATATATTTAGAGGTCCACTAGGGCTATCACTGGCTCATACACAAACAATTTCATTCTTTATTAATGGCGTGATGTCCATGTATCTTATTTTCCTTATTTACTCTCCGATGAACCGCTATCGAAAAATTGTATACGTCCTTAACTGTATTGGTTTCGTAGGTTCAATTATGATTATGAGACCCTTACTCCAATTAACCACACTAACATATTTTGAAGTAGCATTAACTGTTGGTTTCTGCAGTCTGGCAGTATTTATTAATACCGCTATTTACAACTTAATTCTTAGAATCTCGAAACAATGAAATCTATTTTCATTGTTTTTACATTCATTTTCTGTATAATTGATGTAAGCGGAGGTTAATATAACTATGAAATTAAGAAATGAAGTTGATAAAGCTTTAACTTGGGATCTCAGTTCCCTCTATGAAAATAATACTGAATACGAGAAAGCACTCAGCGAGTGTATTGATACCATTAGTTCATTCAATAAGAAATATCAAGGAACACTTGTGACTCCTGAAGCAATTAATAAGGCTTTGGATGAGTATCGTACGATTTTGGAAATGATTACAAGACTGGCAACTTACAACAGCCTCAATGTTTCAAGTGACCAAACTGATGAAGCGACAATGCAACGCATGGGAACCTTCCAAATTAAAATTGGTGAGGCTCAAAATAAACTTACTTTCCTGAATGTTGAAATTAAAAAGAATCCTGAAAGTGTTCTTAGAGAAGCACAAAATCTTTCAAACGAAAATAAGCTCTATCTCGAAGACCTTATTCGTGAGATACCTCATGATCTTGACGAAAGTGTTGAAGATGCACTCAGTCAACTCTCTAATGTCCTAAACGCTCCTTACAATACTTACAACCGATCAAAACTTGCGGACTTAAAATTTGATAACTTTGAAGTTGATGGACAAGAGTATGCAAACAGTTTTGTTGCTTTTGAGAACGAATGGGAATATGAACCCAATCATGCGGTTCGACGTGCTGCTTATGATTCATTCTATACACAACTCGGAAATTACCAACATACCTTTGCGGCAATTTACCAAACTAAAGTTCAAACTGAAAAAACACTGGCAACCCTAAAAGGCTTTGATTCAGTCATTGATTACTTACTCTTTGATCAAAAAGTAAGTCGTGATATGTATGATCGCCAAATTGATTTAATCACAAAAGAATTTGCACCGCACATGCGTCGATATGCACGTCATTTAAAAGATGTCCACAACCTCGACACCATGACTTTTAGTGATTTGAAGATACCCGTAGATCCTGATTTTGAACCAAGCATCACTCCCGAAAAATCACGCGAATATCTTCTCGATGGTTTATCAATCTTAGGAGAAGATTATTTAGAGATGATTAATACTGCATTTGATGATCGTTGGATTGACTTCCCTCAAAATGTTGGGAAATCAACAGGAGCATTCTGTAGCAGTCCTTACAACGTTCATCCATACGTTCTCATCAGTTGGACAGAACGTATGCGAGAGGTCTTTGTACTAGCTCATGAGCTTGGTCATGCTGGCCACTTCTATCTCGCTGGACAAAATCAAAATATTTTTGATACCCGTGCATCTCTATACTTTATTGAAGCACCATCAACCATGAATGAACTCATTGTTGCGAATGATTTATTAAATAAAGCAAACGATGACCGTTTCAGACGTTGGGTCATTGCATCCATGATTAGTAGAACTTACTACCATAACTTTGTAACTCACCTCTTAGAAGCTGCTTACCAAAGAGAAGTATACAACCGTGTTGATCAAGGTCTTCCACTCTCAGCAAATGTACTCAACACGATCATGAAAGATGTTTATACTGATTTCTGGGGTGAAGATGTTGAAATCCAAGACTATGTTGGATTAACATGGATGCGTCAACCTCACTACTATATGGGGCTGTATCCATATACATACAGTGCAGGACTTACAATCTCTACAGCGTCATATCAAAAAGTTAAAGAAGACCCAAGTAAGATTGAAGACTGGAAAGAAGTACTCAAAGCTGGTGGTACAAAAACACCACTTGAACTTGCTAAGATGATGGATATTGATCTAAGCACAGATAAACCACTTCTCGATACGATCCAATTCCTTGCGGATCTTATTGATGAAATGATCGCACTTCACGATAAAATTTAAGCATATAAAAACTCAGATCCATACGGAACTGAGTTTTTGTTTTCTTTATTTTGTGTAAGCAACAATACCACGGCAAATTGTTGTTTGAACATTGATATCATTATCAACAATAACAATATCAGCGTCTTTACCGATTTCAATACTTCCTTTACGTCCGAAGATACCTAAGTGTAATGCTGCATTTTCAGATGACATCTTCACAACATCACTCATTGAGCAGTCTGTAAAGTTTTTAATGTTACGAACGACGAAGTCCATTTCTGCAACAGAACCAGCAAGTGCTCCTGATTCAATACGGCAGTATTTACCTTCTTTAGTAACTTCTTGTCCACCGAGGTCATATTTACCATCTGGAAGACCTTTAGCTCTCATGGAGTCAGTGATTGCGATAAAGTTGTCTGCACCTTTAATTTCGTAGGTTGCTTTAACAACTGCAGGGTTAACATGAATACCATCAACAATCATTTCTGCTTTAAGTGTTTCATTAATGAAACCAGCAGTAACAACACCTGGTTGACGGTGGTGGTGTGGCGTCATTGCATTATGGAAGTGAGTAAGGTTGGATAATCCTTGTCCTATTTCACTTACAATTTGATCATATGTTGCATCAGTATGTCCTGCTGATGGTACAACATTCAAGCTTCTTAAGTGATCCGTAAATCCTTTTTCTGCTTCTTCTGGTGCATAAGTAATTAAGCGAACCATTTTTCCCGATACTTCATAGAAGTGATCAAAATCTTTAACAGTTGGTTTTAAAACATATTTAGGGTTTTGAGCACCAATGTGTTTTTCTGAGATAAATGGACCTTCTAAGTGAACACCCATAATTTCAGCTTGTCCGGGACCATTGCTGGTTTCGGCATATTTTTTGATTTCAACGAGTGCTTTGTCAACTGCTTCAACAGATTGTGTCATTGTTGTTGCAAGATAGCTTGTTGTTCCTTCTTTTGGTAAGAATGTAGCAATTGTTTCTAATGCTTCTTGAGTCGCATCCATATGGTCGGCACCGTTAGCACCGTGAATGTGTTGATCAATAAAACCTGGAAGTACGTTATTTCCTTTCGCATCAATGATGTCTCCATCATATGCTGGAAGGTTATCCATACATCCGAAAGACTTGATTGTTTCACCTTCAAGTACAAGATACCCGTTTTCGATTACGCGATCTTGTAAATAGATACGGCCATTTTTGATTAACATAATAAATACCTCCTTGTTATCAAGAACCTTAACACGACAATTATAGCACCAACACAAAATAATTGTTGAATATATTTGATTTTATATTTGTATTGATTATAATGAACAGTGTAACTAAGTGAGGTAGATAAGATGAAATTATACGTAGTAGAAGATAATATCGAAGGAGCAAAACTCGGATACGATATTATTGCAAAAGAATTAAAAGATGGAAATTTAAATGTATTTGGTTTAGCAACAGGAAGCACACCAATCACATTCTATAACGAACTTACAGCAAGTGACTTAGACTTTACAAATACAGTTTCAGTTAACTTGGACGAATATATTGGATTAGCAGCTGATCACGATCAAAGCTACCACTATTTCATGAACGAACACCTATTCGCTAAAAAACCATTTAAAGCAAATTACCTACCAAATGGTCTTGAAGAAAATGCAGAAGTTGAATGTGCTCGTTATAACAAAATCATTGCTGACAATCCTATCGATGTTCAAATCTTAGGTATTGGAGAAAATGGTCATATTGGATTTAACGAACCAGGGGCTTCATTTGATTCATTAACAGAAAAAGTAGCATTAACTGAATCAACAATCAAAGCAAACTCAAGAAACTTTGCTTCAATTGAAGATGTTCCTCGTTTTGCTTACTCAATGGGAATCAAATCAATTTTATCTGCTAAGAAAATTGTGCTATTCGCATACGGTGAAGCTAAGAAAGATGCAATTTACGGAATGTTAGAAGAAACTCCTTCAACAGATCTTCCTGCAAGTGCATTACAAAACCACGATGATGTTATCGTTATCGTAGATAAACAAGCAGCATCACGTCTTGATTTAACAAAATATCAATAATCATTAAATCAAAAAAAAGCGTCCTCACAACGAGGACGTTTTCTTATGCTTTCTTAACAAATTCAGATTTTAAGCTCATTTTTCCAAAACCATCGATTTTACAATCAATATTATGATCACCATCAACAAGTCGAATATTTTTTGCTTTCGTTCCTTGTTTAAGAGTACCAGAGCTTCCTTTCACTTTTAAATCTTTGAGTACAATAACGTCATCCCCATCATTGAGGACAACACCATTTGCATCAACAATCGCATCACTTTGTGCGGATAACTCATTCCATTCGTGTGCACATTCTGGACAAATGTAAAGTCCACGATCTTCATAAGTATATTCTGAATTGCAGCTTGGGCAATTTGGTAAACTCATTTTATCAAATCTCCTTCCCCTCAAGTATACCCGAACCAAATTATTTGACAAGTTTCTAAGCAAAACATATAATGTGCTTTGTTTAGGGGTGATTGTATGAAGAAAAGCCAAATCAGTAAAGAAGCATTACTCGATGTTGCGAATGACATCGTATTTAATGAGGGGTCAGAGAATCTGAACATCCGTACAATAGCACAACGTGCAAATGTTTCAGTTGGATCTGTCTACAATTACTTCCCATCTAAATCAGCAATTGTATTCGCACTTGTGGAAGATTTTTGGAAAAGAGTACTCCAAGAAAACCTCAAGGAAGTCCCCGATAATCTCAATTACGCGTCTTATGTATCATCAATCTATGATGTTCTTTACAAATATGCCGATCAATATCAATCTCTTTTTATTTCACACTATAAAACAATGAGTGATGAAGATAAAAGAACGGGACTGGGACTAAGAGATAAACAATTTAGGATGTTTGACCAACAATTTTTAAAAGTCTTAAATCAAGATGAAACAGTCAAAAATGATGTTTGGAGCGAAACTTACACACCTAAAGACTTTAATCGTTTCGTGATGATGAATATCCTCACAGCACTTCGTACGAAGCAAAATAGCATTTCTATTCTCGTACAAACAATCGAAAACGTACTCTATTAAAATTTAAAGCGCCACGTATTGTGGCGCTTTTGCAATTTATTTTAAAAACTTATCAATTGTATCGAAACTGGCAGGTCCTAGATCAAGGAATGCTTCATGAAATTGTTTGTTTGTTGATCCTTCATGATTTTTTAGATACTCTTGGCGCATTTCTTCAATGTAAAGACTGCTGAGATAATATGTGGGTGCAGCCGCTGGAGTGTGCGCAAGGGTTAAGAATATTTTCTTAGAAACATCCTCAGAAATTTCTGGGTTTCCGGTGGCTTCGAGAAGCTGATCATGAAATTCTTCCACAGACCATCCATCATAGTTAACCCCAATATCAAACCTAACTTCCATTATTTTATTTAAATTGGTAATGGCTTGATAGAAATCATAGTATTCTTCGTCATAAAGGTATGCGACGCCACGATTTTCAACATAGTTTGCCCAACCTTCCGCATGACCTGAGTAATTCAGAAGTGAACGGACTGGTGCTTGTTCTGTATTTTTTTGAATAAAGTAATTAAATTGATACATATGTCCGGGGACTGATTCATGAGAATAGGTTGTAAATGATTTATTATCAAAATCACCATTAATATAGATATGTTGTTTCTCAGATCCATCATAGTCCATTGCTGGTGTGAAGTAGAAAGCAGGGCTTGCTCCTTCAGAGATTGAGTCATCAACTTTCTTTAAATCATAGTTTACAGTTTCAATTTCAGGAAAATCATCATTCATGTTTGCCTCAATAAACGAAATGAGTTCAAACCCATCTTTAAAATCACCATACTTATTCGCAGCATACATCGCTTGGTACTTATCATAATTTCCAGCACGTGCAATGGCCATAAGCGTTAGAATATTTTCTTCTTCCCATTGATCCAATTTCTTCTTAATCTTCCTCATGGAGAGTTTTCTTCCTGTTTCTTGTTGGAGTAATACCTCATAGTATTCTTTACCGTCTTTACGACCAGCAAGTCCTGTCGAAGGTTTTGCTTCAATGTCTTTCAAGCCATCTGCAATAATTTGATACGATTCTTTGAGTGATTTTGTAATCGCCTCTTTATTACGTTGTTGATACGTTGCCATAAGTTTCGTATCATTCTTAACGGAATCGATAGTTGCAAGTTCGGTATTAAAATGATCTATCAAGAAGAAGTCATCATTTATAGAATCTGCTGTTGTTTGAGCTTGAGATACAATTTCATCCAATTCTTCTTGACCAAACCCTGTACCATTTTTCTGGCGTGTCAGTTCTAATTCAACAGCACCTTTAAAAGTTGCTGGCAAGGATTCTACATAACTTAAATATCCTTTGACATCTTGTTCATCACGGAATCGATACGATTCAAGGGTTGAAGTTAAACTATTCATTAAGCTACGGGAGTATCCAATTAAACCCGAACCTGTTTCATATTCGTAGAATTTCTCCATAGCAATGGAAGTTTCCAAAGATTCTTTGACGACTTCGAGATCAAGCTTTTGTTGATCATTTAAATCACTCACATCAATTTGGCTTAATTCCTTTAAAAGATTTTTACTGTCTTCAATTGAAGCAGCATAGTCTTCTTTAGTTGTGAATGTTGCTTTATAGTCTGTTCTCTCAATCCCAAATTTTTCTGGATTCAGAAATAGGAAGTTAATTCCAAAGTCAGTACCATTAACTGCTGACTCAAACATTTCATTCATTACTTCAGTATAATCCAGTTCTTTAGATTCTTTCTGAGTACATCCTGTGAGTACTAACAAGAGCGCTAAAATGGATAGTAGTAGTTTTTTCATCCTAAGTCTCCTAATTTCTTATGGAATAATTGTATCATATTTTTATGAAACTCATAAATTATTATAGGAGCTCACCATATCGTTTAATAAAGTAGTTCTTAGCAATTGTTGCGAGTACCATGTATAGAACAATCGTAATTGCAAGCCAGAAGAAGTAATTCAGTGGAAGTGGTGCTAATCCAATTGATGCACCAAATCCAGTAAATGGAATTACTGTAAGTCCAATAATTGCTGCGAAAGTGAGCAAGGTTAGTGATGTTGATGCACGACTTTGTAGGAATGGAATCTTTGGTGTACGTATCATGTGAATAACAAGTGTTTGTGACCACATGGATTCGACGAACCAGCCTGCTTGGAATACGGCAATAAAGAGTGCACGAGTTTCTGGGCTCGTAATTTCACTATATGGCATTCCCACAACTTGTGGTCCAATAATGTAGAACATTAGTAGGTAAGTTGTAATATCAAAGACTGAACTTGTAGGTCCAATAATAATCATAAAGTTACGAATCGATGTTGCATCCCATTTACGAGGAACGCGCAAGAATTCTTCATCTACATTATCCCAAGGAATTGCGATACAAGAAATATCATAGATTAAGTTTAAGAGCACAAGATGGATTGCTTCCATTGGTAAGAACGGTAAGAATGCACTTGCAATTAAGACTGAGAATACGTTTCCAAAGTTTGAGCTTGCAGTCATCTTGATATATTTAATCATGTTTGCATAAGTCTTACGTCCTTCGATAATCCCTTTCTCAAGGACAAGGAGATCTTTTTCGAGTAAGATTACTTCTGCTGATTCCTTTGCAATATCAACTCCTGTATCAACGGAAATACCAATATCTGCGGCCTTCATTGCTGGCGCATCATTAATACCGTCTCCCATAAACCCAACAGTATGTCCCAAATCACGAAGTGTTTCTACAACTAATGCTTTTTGGCTTGGTGACATTTTCGCAAAGATATTATATTTTTCTACAGCAACATTCAATTCTTCCTGTGTGAAGTTTTCAACATCGCTTCCGAGAATAATTTTTTCATTTTCAAGTCCAATCATATTACAAATTGATCGTGTTACTTTTTCATTATCACCCGTAATTACCTTCGTTGTAACGCCAAAGTAAGCAAGTTTTTCAATAGCTTCTTGTGCACTTTCTTTAGGTGGATCTAGGAATGCAAGATACCCCATGAGAACCATTTCTCTTTCATCCTCTACTGAGAATTCTCCTACTGGAGCGGGATTTGTTTTTTGAGCTAATGCAATTACACGCATTCCTTTTTCGTTTAGCTCATCGACTGTCTTTGTAATTTCTTGAATCATGGATTCTTTAAGAGGCACGACTTCATTTCCTACTTCAACATAAGAACAAATGTTTAACATTTCTTCTACTGCACCTTTTGTAATCATTTGGCGTTTATTATGCTTATCAGATACCACTACTGACATTCGACGGCGGTTAAAGTCAAAAGGTACTTCGTCTACTTTATGATAGCGCATATCTAAGTCTTTGAATGCTTCTTGGTCACTTCGTTCGTTAACTTTCTCAATGATTGATTTGTCCATCAAGTTTTTGAGTCCAGTTTGGAAATAACTATTCAAATATGCATGTCTGAGAACACGATCATTATCATTTCCCAACACATCCAAGTGATATTCAAGAACAACTCGATCTTGAGTTAGTGTTCCTGTTTTATCAGTACAAAGAATATCCATGGCACCAATATTTTGAATCGAATTAAGTGACTTCACAATTGTCTTTTCTTTAGACATGGATACAGCACCTTTAGCTAGTGATGTTGTGACAATCATAGGTAACATTTCAGGTGTAAGTCCAACTGCTACGGAAATTGCGAATAGGAATGCTCCCATCCAGTCTCCTTTTGTAAATCCATTAAGGAAAAGTACAATAGGAACCATCACTAACATGAAACGAATGAGTAGCCAACTGACTGAGTTAACGCCTTTTTCGAAACTTGTTTCGACAGTATCCTCCGCAACATTTTCAGAAATGCTTCCGAATAATGTATCGCTTCCTACAGCAACTACGATTCCCTTTGCTGCACCACTAATGACATCGCTTCCCATGAATACGAGGTTTTCATTATCTGTTAAGTTTTCATGTGCGATCGTTACTGTTCGCGCATTCTTTTCGATGTGCTCGCTTTCGCCAGTTAGTGCTGCTTGAGTAATAAAGAGGTCTTTTGCTTCTAAAATTCTCATATCAGCTGGAATCATATCTCCTGCAGAAAGATAAATCATATCGCCTACAACCACTTCATCAATTGGAAGTTCTTGTTTTCCTTCGCCTCTTCGTTCAACAAGCGTAGTGGTCTCAACCATTTCTGATAGTTTTTCTGCTGCATTATTTGATTTTGCTTCTTGTACATAACGTAAGATACCACTGATTAACACCATAAGTGTAATGATAATTACGGTTGTTGGATCCGCTTCTCCAGGTTCTGCAAGAATAATATCTGTAAATCCAGATACAAGTGCAAGAGCAATTAAAATTGAAGTGAAGGGATTAATGAATGCTTTGATAACCTTCATTAAAACACTGTCTTCTTTTCCATATTTTATTTTATTTTCCCCAAAATCTTCTCTTGCTTTATCAACACGACGTGTTTGAAGTCCTTCACGTGTAGATTTCAAATTCGTTGTTAGTTCTTCAGTGTCCAAGATTGCTGCTTCTTTTAAGCGATCTTGTGCACGCATTGCTTTAAGTGTTTCGTAAGCTTCGCGGCTTACAGTTTTTTTATTCATTGTCATCGTTATATCCTCCCTTAACATAAATAAGTAGGATACAAAACAGCTACAACAATCGATATGAGAGTGTCAAACCACCCAACATGTTTCGCCTATTATTAAATTGTTTTATACCCCTACAACAACACGATTGCATGGTTACCACTCCCTTCTTTCGTTCAAACAAAAAAATACCACGCCTAAACAAAGACGTGGTTTAACATACTAAAAAATATTTATTGTCTTCGTTCAAGCTTTAACTCCATAGGGCAATGAAATTACATTATTCTACGCCTTGTTGACCTAGACTGTTGACCATCTCATAGTGTCTCCACTATTTTGCGGCAGTAATCCGTATCCCTATGGTAGCCTCACCTACCGATATTAAATTTTGTTTTCAACTTATTCCGTGACCTATGATACATACACTTTTTAACCTTGTCAACCCTTAACCATATTTTTTTTGTATACACGTTATGATAATCACGATTTATGTCATGAAATTATCCACAGTCTTAAATCTAAACTTGTCCTTTGTTTCTAATCATATCCGAGTCTGTTATAATGTGTATTAATTGAGGTGAGAGGATGCAAACATATTTTATTTATTGGTTAATTTATAGTTTTATTGGATGGATATTAGAAACAGTTTACTGTTCTATTCCAGCGAAGAAATTTGTAGAAAGGGGCTTTCTACATGGACCTTTAGTACCTATTTACGGATTTGGTGCCATGACAATTTTATTTGTCCTTGATCCTTTTCTAGACAATCCACTACTGGTATTCATATTAGGAATTATCTTAACAAGTGCTTTAGAATACATTACAAGCTATATCATGGAAAAAGCATTCGACATGCGTTGGTGGGATTATTCAAAGCGAAAGTTCAATATCAATGGCCGCGTTTGTTTACGAAATTCTTTAATGTTTGGAGCACTTTCTGTGATTCTTGTCGTTTGGGTCCATCCAACGATCATTGTGGAGGTATCTAAACTATCTTTGAGTACCCAACATTGGGTTATGATTATTGCTGGAAGCATCATTATTGTTGACTTCGTAATTACACTCGTATCAACCTTAAATCTTAAAAAATATCTCAAGGAACTTAAAGATATTAAAGATGAAATTAGTACCATTGTTGACAACTTGGAAGAGAAGCAAATCAAGCGTCGTGATGAACTAACAGCGCGTTATGATGCAGTTAAAAACAAATTGAAATTTTCGGAAAGAAGAATTCTTCGATCCTTTCCAACTTCAAAATCCATCAAATTCCCTGAGCACCTAGATGAACTAAAAAAATCCATGTTCAAGCGGAAATAAATATCCAGAAACAAATAAGAACGTCACACGACGTTCTTTTCTTAATCACATTTAAATCCATTAGTATTTAGCTCACCTTGAATCTTTTCAAGCGATGCTTTCTCTTGTTTTGGTGATGTTAAAATTTTCGCATTCTGATCAATTTTACCATTATTATAAACAATATTGGTATATCCCATGTTATCGGCATATGTTTTACCATCAAGCTGATAAGTATACACAAACATGAGAGTTCCATCAGAGAATGCTGTACCGTTTAACTCATCGTAAGCATTACTTTGTAATTTTGGAGTTTGCGCATAACATGTTAACGATTTTTGATAATTTTCCGCTTTAAGTCCTTTTTCAGCATGTTTATTTTTTAATGCATCAAGGGCTGATTTACTGAGATCATTAACGTTTTCAATATCTTTAACACTTTCCGGTGACACTGCAAGTCCCTCGACAATATAGTTTTTCTTCTCAGTTTTGAAGCTCATATTCTTTGCTTTAAGTTCTTTACGGACTGCTTCATTATATTTCAAGCTGACTTCTACTGTATCGCCTTGATTAAGTTTTGAATCTTTAGAAACGACGTATTCAACATTGCTGAGAATATTTTTTGTAGCAGCATCTGGTGCTTTCACACCGCTCTTATCGACACTTGCTTTTCCCTCGCCTTGCTTACCAGAGAAATCTACAACTAAGCCATCAAATGGATCAATGGTTGATGCTTCAGAGTAGAGGTCCACAGTGTACTCTTTACTCGTCGAAGCGAGTTTTTTCTTTTCATTAAATTCTTTTTCAAATTCTGAGTTAAGTTTCACTTTTACAGTAAGCTTATCACCATTTTTTAACCCAGTATTTGAAGGTTCAAATGTAAAGATTGCATTATCAACAAGGTCCTTAGCATCTTGGTTTGTCATAGGGTCAATGGGTTCTATTCCAGCAATTGCTGAGCCATCAACACCTGTATATTTCACTTCTATGTATTCAAAGATATCAACTTTTTCTTTTGAAAAGAAACGATTCCAAGCAAAATAGGTACCGCCTGCTACCAAGCATAAGACAACGATAGCTATAATCGTATTCATCTTGTTTTTAGCACCTTTTGATTTTTTATCCTTTTTATTTTTTACTTTTTTAGTTTTTTTATTTTTAGTTTTCTTTGTTTCACTCTCGATGATTATTTCTTCTGTAGGGGCGTCATCTTCATCTGTTTCTTCGTAGAAGACATACTCACCTTCATCAAGATGATCGTAATTATCAAAATCTTCAACTTCTTCTTCTGAGATAATTTCGACATCAATTACTTTACCATCTTCTTCATAATGTGTTTTTTTATCACTCATTATAAACCTCCTTGTAAACTGTTAGATCTACTTACTAATCATATCACAGTCTTTCTTTAAATTATGGGATTTGAGGATGGTTTCTATAATTTCACACAAGCACTTAGGCTTCAGATAAAGCATATTTTCCTGCTGTAAATCCAGTTGCGAAAGCAGATGTAATATTAAATCCCCCTGTGAATGCATTGTAATCTAAGAGTTCTCCACACATTGAGATACAAGGATTAATTTTCGATTTCATCGTCTTGGGGTCAATCTCCTTTAGAGTTACGCCGCCATTTGTTACAAATGCATGTGCAAAACCACGCGTCTCATAGACACTCATTTCAAAACCTTTTACCTTTTCGAGTACTTCTTGTGTGTTCTTACTTTTTTCTTTAAAGTAACTGATAAGTCGCTTCGGAAGTCCATATTCTTGAAGTTTTTCTTCAACGTCTGATTCTTGTTGAAGGGATTCAAGCGATATTTCAGGTAAAAAATCAATGCTTATTTTTGCAGGAGTTTCCTTCTCAAGAATAGTTTGGATATAGAAACTTGCTCGTAATGCTGCAGGTCCTGATAGTCCAAAGTGAGTAAAGAGTAGATCATGAGTAATACTTTGTTTTATCTTATTCTTTTTATAAATATTAAGTTTAACATCCTTGAATGATAATCCTTGAAGCGTTTTCTCTTGAATGACTTGGTCGTTTGATACCAGCGGAACTTCTGCAGGTAATAACTTTGTAATCGTGTGTCCAACCGCCTCGGATAAACCATAACCATTTCCATCCGAACCAGTTCCGGGCAATGTTTTACTTCCAGTAGCGAAAATACAATGATCAAAATTAAATGTTTGCTTATTCGTAACAATTTTCTTTTTAGCAATATCAATTGATTCAACATATGTATCTAAGAAGAGTTCAACACCACATTCAACCAGTTTACGGTGTAGTGTTTCTACAATATCTTGTGATTTATTACTTTTTGGGAAAACGCGGTGATGATCCTCAATTTTTGTTTCGCAACCATTTTCGTTGAAAAACTTCTGAATATCTTGAGGATTAAAGTTTGTTAGAGCACTGTATAAAAACTTTCCATTTTTTGGGACATAGCTTATAACTTCTTCATTGCTAACATCAGCCGTAACATTACAACGGCCACCCCCTGTAAGTCTTAGTTTTTTTCCGAGTCTTTCATTTCTTTCAATTAAAATAACACGAGCATTTGGGTGGTGCTCTTTTGAAGAGATTGCAGCCATCATTCCTGATGGGCCCCCTCCTATGACAATTATCGTATCCATAACGCATTCTCCTTATTAAAAATCTATTCGTATTATAACAAATTATACCTAAACAGGATACGAGTATGAATGGTCTTGAAGTTATTACACTTGACAAGTTTCTCACCAAGAATTATTATAGGTACATAAACATGTTAAACATATATGTTAAATATGTTTAGGAGGGTCATATGAATTATTTCGTGAAATGTTGCAAACTTGAAAGTCAATCCGTACAGTTTCTGTACTTTTAAGCATGCATCACGATCGAAACATAGATTATTAATGGTTCAGAGTGCTGTCAGGCACTCTTTTTTTATCTTTAGGAGGATGTTTATCAATGGAACTTTATTACCCTTGGCTCGCTCTTGTAGCCACTCTCGTTGTCTTTGCTTTTTTGTTTAAGCTTCAAAAGAAACATGTCAATTTTGGTTATCGTACCATTATTGCTTTAGTTCTTGGGCTTATTCTTGGTTTTGTATTCCAGGGTTCAACTCAATATGTCACAGTTTTTGGGCGAATTTTTACACGTCTCATTTCTTCAATTGTTGCCCCTTTATTATTTTTCAGCATTATCGCAAGTGTTGCTTCTTTAAAAAATATTGATCGTTTAAAAAGTCTCGGATTACGTACGGTATTCTGGCTCTTATTAAATACTGCAATTGCAGCAACGATTACTGTATTATTTACAACATGGATTAAGCTCGGTTCAGGATTTCAAATTACGTTACCTACCGATTACATCCCTAAGGAAGTGCCAACTTTTATTGACACAATAATTTCCTTTTTCCCAAGTAACATTATTGCTCATGCAGCAAGCAATCAAGTTATTCCAATTATTATTTTCGCTACTATAGTGGGTGTTTCTTTGATTAAGATCAATACTCGCAAACCGGAAGATGCGAAACCGATTATTGATTTCTTTAATGCGATGAACAAATTGACGAATGAAGTTGTTAAGTTTGTCATTCGTTTAACACCTTATGCTGTTGTATCATTTATTGCTTCAGTTCCTACTCGTGATGGTGGTAAGGATTTACAATCATTTGTAATCATAATTTTAGTAGGTTACTTACTAAGTTTCTTCCAAGCATTCGTAGTGAATGGCGTACTCATTAAGTTCTTTTCTAAAACAAGTGTCAAAGACTTCTTTAAGGGAATATGGCCTGCACAAGTAGTTGCTTTCACATCACAAAGTAGTATTGGTTCTGTGCCTGTTGTCGTAGAACAACTTACTGAGAAATTAGATGTTGATGAAGATATAGCATCGTTCGTTTCAGGACTGGGTGCTAATATGGGGATGGCTGCATGTACTGGAATTTGGCCAGTAATGCTTGCAGTCTTTAGCATCAATGCCCTTAACATTCCTTTTACACCTATGCAATATGCATTACTTATTGTTTATTCAGTTGTTGTGTCATTTGGTACAGCAGGTGTACCCGGAACTGCGACAATCGCAGCAACTGCCGTATTAACAGCTGCAGGGCTACCACTTGAAATAATCTTTGTACTTGCTCCAATTTCTAGTTTAGTAGATATGGCACGTACGATGGCAAACGTTACAGGTTCAGCAACAACCTCTGTGATTGTTGCCTCAAAATCATAAAAAAAGTTAAAAGCTTCGCTCTTAACTTACAGTAAGCACTTCCTCGGAGGTGCTTTTATTATTCAATTATTTTTCCAATATTCTTGAGTTCAATTGAGACTCGACCACTTTCATCAGTTTTGATATCAAGTACATCATTCACATCTAAAACATCAATCGGCAAGATAATTTCAATCCCTGATTCTGTCTTAATGCGTTGCTTCTTAGCAAGTGATGTTCGATTGAGTTCTTTCAAATTGATAGGATTCTCAACCCGTTCATATTCAAGTGTAGTTTCAATCATTGTAGCTTCATGCTCTTCAAAATCCCCAAAAACCTCATTTAAGAGTGCATCAGCGCTAATCTCTTCCAGAAGTTCAAGATTATCCTGAATAATTTGTTTTGCCTTCATACTGTTCTTAACAGTTTCTTCATCGCGAACTTCAGACAAATATCCGACTAAAGAATCGACAACTTTATACGAATCTTTGTTATTCGCGACAAGATCACACCCAACAAGTTCTTGAATAATTTCTTTATAGTCTCGATTACCTCTAACACATACTTCGCCTGTACTTAAATTCAACATCCATGCTGCTTTCACACTCGCAAAAGATTCAGGTAAAATGGCATGATTATAAATTACTTTATTTTCAAGATTAGGATTATTTTCTGTAATTTTCAAATAGCCGCTTTTACTTTCAATTTCAAAAAGAGCTAACCAAATAACATCTTCAATTTCAACTTGAACAATTAAACAGTTTAGAGAAGGATATTCCATTCTACTGGTATACGTGGAAAACCATGATTGCGCAATTTTCTGAGACGTTTCTACAAAGTTCAAAGGTGCATTAATCAAAGTTTGGTAAATGCTATTTTCAGTCAGTTTTCCATGTGTTGATGTTGTACTTTTCAGTAAACCTTTTACAAACTTTTCTGAGTAAGCCTCAACTTCTGGTGTTTTAACTAAATTAATTTGCGATTCTGATAACATTAACACTCGTAACGATTCATCCAACGAGTGAATGATTACTTTTTCAATATTCATACAATCTCCTAAGCATCCACAACTTCATAACGACTCATAACTGAACTGATGATAACTAATACTAATCCAATTCCACCATAAATGTATCCATAATTTTTAAGCATTGCATATGGAATTTGAGATGCATCGATTTCAAATGGAATTCTGACAAGTGAGCTCTCAACAAAAGAAGGCATAATGAGTGATAATCCAAAACATGTTATCCCACTTATGACGAGTGCTGTACCGATATAACCAATTCCAAATCTGTTTTTAATATTAATTAGAATTATTAACACAAGACTCGCAGCTATTGTTGCTGCAGCAATCATTGGATAAGACTCTGAATTCACAATTAATTCATTCACAGTATCCAAAGCTTCCATTTGTCCAGGGGATAGTTTCTTTTGTGTGTATTCCACAACATCTTTATAGTGCTTTTCAAAATCTATTTTAGTTCTCATTTCAGTAATAACTTGTGACTTAACTTCTTCGGGAACATTGTTTCCCATAGAAGCTTTAATTTCCGTTTCATTGTCCGAAATAAATTGGTCAACTTCTGCGTTTATATCCATGGTAGCACCATTTTTAGAAGCGACATCTTTTAGAAAACTCTGTGAATACTTGTTAATCATGGCATCTACTTGGTCACTTTTACCAACAGATTCAATGACTTTCGAAAACTCTTCTTGATGTTCAACTGGAACAAGGTATTCCACCTGACTGATTGATTCCGTAATTTCACTCTCTATTTGCGACTTCAACGAAACCATCATTGTATCGACTGAATCAAGTGATTTCACACCAAATTTAGACCCTGCGTACCCAACACATGCAAGGATTAAAATTACTTCCAATATAATTGTTATAAGTTTTTTCATTTTGCTTCACCCTGTTTTCAATTATACCACGAAATAAAAATGATTATCTTGAATGCAATGACTTCACACAAAAAAGCAAAAGCCACAATTTGTGGCTTTAATTATTTTAATATTATATCTGATCGAGATGGACCATTCGATACATAATCTATCGACACTCCCAATTCTTTTTCTGCAAAGAGAATGTAGTTTTGTGCATTAGTTGGTAGATCTTCGAATTTTCGGATACCACGAATATCTTCCTTCCAACCTGGCAATACTTTCCAAACAGGTTTACAACGTTTAAGAAGTGTCGTCGATGGAAAATGACTAATCTCTTTACCATCAAGTTCGTATGCAACACAGACTGGAATTTCATCCAAGTAACTGAGTGCATCCACAACTGTAAAGGCAACGGATGTGGCACCTTGGAGTTGACAGCCATAACGAGATGCTACAAGATCCAACCATCCCATGCGTCTTGGTCGTCCCGTTGTTGCTCCATATTCGCCACCATCACCGCCATTGCGACGTAATGCATCAGCCTCCTCACCGAATATCTCACTTACAAACTCTCCTGCTCCAACCGCAGAAGAATATGCTTTTACCACAGTGATGACTTCTTTAATTTCGTAAGGAGGAATCCCAGCGCCTACGCTTCCAAATCCTGCAAGTGTTGATGAGGATGTAACCATAGGGTAGATACCATGATCAGGATCTTTCAATGATCCCAATTGTCCCTCCAACAAGATTTCTTTATAGTCTTGAATTGCATGGTATAAGTAGTCAAACGTATCTGCAACATACGGAGCTAAAGCCTCCTTATATTCCATTAATTTCTTGAATATTTCTTCAGCATCAAGTGGTTCAACATGATAGAGATTTGTATACAATACATTCTTAATTGCGAGAACTTTTTCTATTTTATTACGAAGTACTGATTCCTCATCAAATAATTCACTGACTTGAAACCCAAGTTTTGCATACTTATCTGAATAGAAAGGTGCAATCCCTGATTTCGTTGATCCAAACGCTTGATCTGAAAGTCGGTCTTCTTCCAGTCGGTCTAATTCCTTGTGGTATGGCATTACAATTTGGCATCGATCCGATACCATTAATTTAGGTTTAGGAACACCTCGATCGATCAGTGTTTCAAGCTCCGAAGTAAAGTTTTCCACACTCAATGCCACGCCATTGCCAATAACATTGGTAATGTTTTGATGAAAGACTCCCGATGGCAACTGGTGCAGTGCAAACTTTCCATACTCATTAATGATTGTATGTCCAGCATTACTTCCGCCTTGGTAACGAATTACAATGTCACATTGATCTGCAAGCATATCTGTGATTTTCCCTTTACCTTCATCACCCCAACAAGCTCCTACAATTGCTTTTGCCATAAATATTCTCCTTATAATTTAATCGTTTCTATGGTTGTTTCAGAATTACATTTATTAATTTTAGGTTTTACTACATTCTCGATATACTCATGAGTCTGTTCTGGTGCTCTTCCCACATAAAGTTTTGGATCACTGAGCGCATCAAGTTGGTCTTTTGTAAGATTAAACTTTGGATCCGATGCGATTCGTTCTAACAAATCATTCTCTTTTCCTTCTTCTTTCACAACTCGACCCGCTTCCATCGAAAGGCGTCTTATCTCTTCGTGTAAATCTTGACGATTACCTCCAGCCTTAACCGCATCCATAAGGATGTTTTCAGTCATCATAAAAGGTAATTCTTCGTTAAGATGTTTCTCTATTATTTTAGGATAAACAACCAATCCGTCAGCGATATCTGCATAAAGATTCAAAACACCATCAATCGCTAAAAAAGCCTCAGGGATACTAATACGTTTGTTTGCTGAATCATCTAATGTTCTTTCAAACCATTGTGTTGAGGCTGTAATGACCGGATTATGTGCATCCACCATCACATACCGCGCAAGAGATGCCATTCTTTCACTTCTCATTGGGTTTCGCTTGTATGCCATGGCTGAAGATCCTATTTGCGATTTAGCAAAGGGTTCCTCAACTTCTTTCAAATGTTGTAGTAATCTAATATCGTTTGAAAATTTTGTAGCGGATTGGGCAATTCCACTCAGTACTGATAAGATTTGACTGTCTACTTTACGTGAATAAGTCTGACCCGAAACATCAAATACGGTTTCGTATCCCATTTTTTTCGCAATCATCAAATCACACGCCTTAACCTTTTCGTGATTTCCATCAAAAAGTTCTAAAAAACTAGCTTGCGTTCCGGTAGTACCCTTAGATCCTAGCAATTTCTTTTTACTTAATAAATACTCAACATCTTCAAGATCCATCATCAAATCTTGAATCCAAAGTGTACAACGTTTACCAACTGTCGTAGGTTGTGCCGCTTGAAAATGAGTGAAGGCTAATGTCGGTTGATCAGCCTGTTCAAGAGCGAATTGCGATAGAATTCGTATAACTTGGATCATCTTTTTATGCACGAGCTCCAATCCTTCAACCATAACGATGAGATCAGTATTATCGCCAACAAAACAAGATGTTGCACCTAAATGAATAATGGGTGCGGCAAGGGGACATTGAACACCATATGCATAGACATGACTCATAACATCATGACGAACTTCCCTTTCTCTTGCTTGAGCAACTTCTAAATTTAAATCATCTTTGAATCGAATTAATTCCTCGATTTGCTCCGAAGTAATTTTTAACCCGAGTTCCTTCTCAGATTCAGCAAGTGCAATCCATAGTTTTCGCCATGTTTTAAATTTCTTATCTTCCGAAAAAAGATACTTCATTTGATCACCAGAATAGCGTTTTGAAAGTGGTGAATCGTATATTTTATGTGACATAAACCCTCCTAAAGAATAGAAAAAGGGGTAATGTGTCAATACCCCTTAGTTAAGAATCATATGATGCTTTCAGACATTTTCAGTAAAATACTTTTTTATTTTATTTTATCTGGTTTTCGATGTCAATTAATTGAAAACATTTTTTTAGTTTTTTTTAATCTCGGATTAAATAATCAAATGCTCCAAGTGCAGCGGTTGCACCTGAACCCATTGAAATAATGATTTGCTTGTAGGCACTGTCAGTACAATCTCCTGCAGCATACAATCCTGGTAGACTTGTTGAACCTTTCGAATCAACGACAATTTCACCGATTCGTGTTTTCTCAACCATATCTCCCAACCATTCCGTATTAGGCATGAGACCGATTTGGACGAAGACACCCTCAAGTTCAACTTTCTCTTCAACACCTGTTTCACGAGATTTGTAGGACAACGCGTTGACGTTGGAATCTCCATGAATTTCAGTTGTTTGTGCATTGGTTACCACAGTCACATTTTTAAGTGAGTGGAGACGTTTTTGAAGTACTTCATCTGCTTTAAGTTCTGGCATAAATTCCAAAACCGTAACATGCTTTGTAATTCCAGCAAGATCGATAGCAGCTTCAATACCAGAGTTTCCACCACCAATTACTGCAACACGTTTGTTCTCGAAAATAGGACCATCACAGTGTGGACAATAAGCAACACCTTTATTCTTGAATTCTTGTTCCCCAGGTACGTTAACATTACGCCAACGTGCTCCCGTAGCGACAATCACAGTTTTACTTGTAAGAACCGCATCGTTATCTAGTGTAATTTCGAATTGATCCGTTTTGTTTAAGGATTTTACGGTTCTTGATTTGATAATATCGACAGGATATTCATCAAGATGTGCTTCCAGTGAACGAGCAAGTTTAGGACCTTCTGTATAAGGTGTTCCAATAACATTCTCAATTCCCATGGTTTCAAGAACTTGTCCACCCATACGATCCGTAATCATGGCAACACGCAATCCTTTACGAACTGCATAGATTGCGGAGCTTGCTCCTGCAGGACCGCCACCTACCACAACAACATCATATGGTTTTGTAATATCCACATCAATTTCTTGTGCACCCATAATCATTTCAAGCATGTCATCAAGTGAAGTTCTACCGCTAGCAAACTCTTCACCATTCATAAATACAGTTGGAACGGCCATGACAGCGCGATCCTCAATTTCTTGTTTGAACATACCACCATCGATTGTGGTATGCGTAACTTTAGGATTCAAGACCGCCATGATATTGATGGCCTGAACAACGTCAGGACAAATATGACATGATAAACTCATATAGGTTTCGAAATGACATTCACGATCAATCGACTCGATACGTTTACGTACCTTATCATCAATCTTAGGTGCACGTCCGCCAACTTGAAGTAGCGCAAGAACAAATGATTCTAATTCGTGTCCCAGTGGAACAGCTGCGAATACAATTCCAGAATCTTGATTGCCTTGATTAATCATAAAGCTTGGTGTTCGTTCTAGTTTTGTCATTTCTAAACTAATTTTAGGAGAAAGTGTTTTTACTTCCTCAACAAAAGACTTCAATTTTTGTGAAGCGTCACTTTCGTCAAGACTTACTTTAAACGTAACATTATTTTCTAACAATTCAACATAAGCTGTGAGTTGTTTTCTTATTGTTTCATCTAACATGGTTTTGCTCACTAAATTTTTCCTACTAAATCAAGTCCTGGAGTAAGTGTTTCTTCTCCTTCTTTCCATTTAGCTGGACAAACTTCATTTGGATGTTTACGTACGTATTGCGCTGCTTTAACTTTATCAATTAAAGTACTTGCATCACGACCGATACCATCTGAGTTAATTTCCATAGCTTGAACAACACCATCTGGGTCAATGATAAATGTACCACGTTGTGCAAGACCGTTTGCTTCATCTAAAACATCAAAACTGCGAGAAATGAATTGTGATGGATCGCCAATCATGATGTACTCTAATGTATTAATAACATCTGAATGGTCATGCCATGCCTTGTGTACAAAGTGTGTATCTGTTGAAACAGAGTATACTTCAACGCCAAGTTTTTGAAGTGCTGGATACTGTTCTTGTAAGTCTGCAAGTTCAGTTGGGCATACAAATGAGAAATCAGCAGGATAGAAACATACCACTGACCAATGACCTTTTAAGTCTTCGTCTGTAACCTCGATAAATTCTTCATTATGATAAGCATTTGCTTTAAATGCTTCAATAGTTTTTCCAATTAATGACATAATTTCCTCCTCTAACGGTTTTCACCTACTTCTATTTTCGTACAACTTAATGATATTGTCAATGATAATCATTATCATTTTTCTTTGTGTATCCTTTCACATCAATCCAGTGTCCTTCTTTACAGATTCGTGATATTATTATCTAACTAAGGAGACCATTATGAACCTTAATTTATACGACTATGTCTTCTCAACTCAGAACCTATCTGCAGCAGAAAATAATCAATTCCTCGTGAATTCTCTGCAGAATTTTGATCCCGATTTTTCTGCTGAAAAAATAATTCGAGACGAATTTGGAAAACCATATATTATTCATAACCCTTTCTTTTTCTCTTTATCCCACTCAAATGACCTTCTCGTGATTGCGTGCTCATCAAGCCCAATTGGTATTGACTGCGAGTTTCATAAAGAAAGAAAATTTGAAGCAATTAGCAATCGTTATTATGCGGATGAGGAACAAATTTTCGCGAAGAATGATATCGCAAACTTTTATCAAGTTTGGTGTCAAAAAGAGGCACTTCTAAAAACCATAGGTGTTGGTATTCGTATTGACCTCAAATCGTTAAACTCATTTGCACATCAGCAAGATTTAGAATTCAATCATAAACTTTATAGCTTTGCTCCCCTACTGACAGATATTCACCTGATAGATAAGTATACGGTAGTCGTTAATCATACAAAACCCTTAAAATTATTTAAGGGGTTTCTTTTCATAGCTAAGATATACAAGTTGATTTTTACGATAGGTATTTATAAGATTCAGGGTTAGAGATTCATTCATATGTTTAAAGAGTGGAATGCCTTTACCCAGTAACATTGGTGCTATGGCGATAATGTATTCATCAATTTCATTATTCTCGACAAGTGGTTTCACAATACTGCTTCCACCTACAATCCAAATATCAGAATCATTATCTGATTTTATGTCTTTAACTACATCCGATACATTTTTATTTACAAATGTAACACCATCCGCTGGTTTGAAAGTCTGTGATGTCAGTACATATGACTTACTATCTGCATAAGGATAAACATCAGCGAGCTCTTCAGTTATCTGACGGTAAGTCGTGCTTCCCATAATGACGTTTCCAATGGAGTTATAAAACGTCTCGTATGAATCATCCACTTCATCTTGAGGAAAGTGATTCAACCATTCAATTGATCCTGATTCTGTAGCAATATAACCATCCAAACTGATTGCGATAAATAATTTAACTTTTGACATAATGTTTTCTCCTTCTCTGCCTTCTTATTCTATGATAAACTTAAACAAAGTATAAGAGACAAATTTCTTTTTTGTCTCACGAGAGGATCGTTATGACACTATCAACACAAGAAAGAGTTTGGAATGAAACACTGAAAATGTTACTATCAGGTCGCGATTTCGACCAGCTTAACGTTCAAGATATTTGCAATCAGTCTCAAATACACCGTTCAACCTTTTATCGTCTTTTTGACGATAAATACTCATTATTTGAATACGGCATCGATACATTATGACAAGGCTATTTCTCATCACATTCTCCTGAGATGATCATTAAACCCTTTACATTTGCCAATCAGTTCTTTTCGCATAGTAGTGCAAAAAATTTAATTATTTCACAACAAAATAATCCAAACTTTCTCTCGACACTAAAAAAATACACACTCGCAGCTTACGAAGTTTCTCTAAAGCAATTTGTTAATGATGACCGTGACTTTATCACCGCATATCTTGTAAATACGATTGATTTCATTGATACCTGGAATGATGCTTCGATTCAAAAAATGTCAATTGATGCATGTGACAAGAGATATCTAGAACTCGTCATCACGATACTCAATGAATATTGTCATGATACTGTTTCTGTATACTTATGAATCACAATAACTTCATCAGCAATTTCTACCAAATCCTCATCGTGAGTTACAACAACCAGCGTTTTCCCTTGCTCTTGGAGATATTTTAATAAATCAAAAATCACTTGTTTATTTTCTTCATCCAGACTTCCTGTAGGTTCATCACATAAAACTATTTGACAAGGCTTGAGTAACAACCGAGCAATCGCAATACGCTGTTGTTCCCCACCGGAGCATTCAAATATTTTTTTATTTTCAAAACCTTTCAATCCCACTTTTATTAATGCTTCGTTTATGAGTTTACTCTTATTTTTTTCTTTTACATGTTCTAAAGCAATCATAAGATTATACTTCACACTTTTATTATCAATCAGTGCAAAGTTTTGAAAGAGGTATCCAATTTCATTTCTTAATATTTCAGTTGCATCTTTAGAAAAGGGTTTAACATTTTCATGCATATCAATTCTCACGTTTCCCTTATCCGCACGATCAAGTAACCCCATAATATTTAAAATCGTACTTTTACCCGATCCTGAAGGTCCTGTAATTGCTGTGAAGCTTCCTTTCTTAATTGTAAAACTAAGATTGTGCAACACTTCAGTGTCACCGAATGCTTTATATACATTTTTAAACTCAATCATGATTGGTCTCCCTTCAATACGACAACAGACTTTCTTTCAAATTTTCTGAGTTGAAAATATATCAATAGTAAATCAAATATTAGAATTACTATGAAATATAAACTTATTAATCCTACACTTGTTAACATCATGCCACCGACCTCTTTTAATAAGATGAATACCGTAAACACCGATGACATAAAAATACTAATAATTTGATGCATATATATTGGAGTATAACGCTTTGCTCGGGATACTCCATGTAGATATTGAATCGTTAGATGCTTCCCATAACTATTTAAGTAAAGTCCAATAAGTAACTTAGAATATACAAAAACAAGTAAAAATATAACCATCACCTTCATCGTCAACTCAAATAAAGTTCGTGTGAGAACTTTTTGAGAGCTCGACTGTAATGTTTGTAATTTTAAAATCTCAGGGTTTGTTATATTCTGACTTACTTGTTCAAAAAATTGATTTGCACCTACTGCATTTCCGTTTGTAGTATATAGTGACATAAAATTAATCATATTCAAGTCATCACTACTCGGATTGAGTACAAGACGATAGGATGGATTTTTCAAGACTCCCCAGGTATAAAATGGTGTCGTAATATCAGGTGTTTTATCCAAACGGATTGCATCTTGAGAAAGAAACGGACTCTCATCCTGTAATGTTGTGATTTCCACGCTGTCTTTACCGAACATAACATCTTGGATCTCAGGGAAAAGAAGCTTAAATGCTACAGTATTAATTTCTACCGGAACTGAAAAGCTAGAATTCTCAAAATTTCTCATAATATCTGTAAAATTAATGTATGCAATATCGTTCTCATTTGCCAGATGAAATAACTCTTGGTTCATTCTGAGCTCATCGTCTCCATTGAACTCATATCCATAATTGACCGAGGAAATAACCTGATCAAAATAATTTGTCATTTGATTCAGTTCATGCTGGTATGTATATCGTTTCATCACATGTTCAGCATGCGTAACTAAAGGAATACTTAGCATCACAATAACGATTACCTTAAGAATGACATTACCGAAGTAGATAATAGGGATCCGAGTCTCTCTTTTTAAATAGTGTCCTTTATTCGTTATGCGCTGAATGCACGCCAACGCAAATACAAGAATTGCAATGAGTGCTGAGAAAATTAAGCTTACTTTTAATAATGTATGTAGGAGACTTTTGAGTAAAACAAAAGGTCCTTCATAACAAATAATAAAAAGTAAAATAAGCGTTAATACAAAGAGAAATAATGTTTGAAGAATTAATGGTAGTAGAAGTCTTAAGAAAATAATCCATTCACTATTTCCATGCATCTTTCGAATTATAATCTCTTTTTTATTTTGGATTTCTTGATAGATAATAATCGTAATTAATGAAATACAGGATACTAACATGATTAAAAGCGGGTATCCGACATTTAGATCAAACAATTTCCACTCAAAATTTCTAATATCTACTGGCATTCGTGTATGAACATTTAATCCACAAATTTGTTCAGAGTTCTGATTCTCCTCACAGGTAAAATACTGATTGAAGTACTCCGTTCGTAATGTATCTTGAAATTTTGATGTTTCTTCATTAGGTACAAAGAAATTGAGATTCACAATAAAATTTGCTTTATCTCCGACTAATTCATTCAAATCATGGAGTGATTTATGTTCCAACTTATTCATCACACCGTCGTAGCGAATTTCTCTATCAAAACGAAATGGTTGAATGATTTGCACCCGATTTTCATCATAGTTTGTAATGATTGAACCCAAATTATGATTATTTGGAGAGTTTTGAGGAACAATTCCTTTTATATAAAGATGCGAATATGCACTATCTTTTGATTTTACGTAAAGTCTGTCAACTGCTTCTTCATAACCTGTTGCTTCACCAACACTCAACACAGATACATCATAGGGTGTAACTTCAAGATAGTTTATCAATGTATCCACAAAAACTTCTTGCGACCCTTTGAACGTCTCTGTGGAAACCGATAGGGATATGACTCTCAGATCATCTTCCTTGTCTTGAGTTGCGAAGTCATAACTACTGAGATGGTATTGTTGATTGAACGTACTCGAAATCATTTGAAATATGAGCACCGCGATAATGATTGTTAATGCACTATTTATCTTTTTCATTCTTATCCCCCAAAAATACTTTATTCATAATTATTTCAACATGACACACAATTCCTATTTAATAAATATGCACAATTTCTACATTTCCCTCAGTCTAATTCACAATCGAACCAAGTTCACAATATATATTTCTATCAGGCACTTCCTTTGTTTCAGCAATTTTACTTACGTATAATGAATGTTAAAGACGTTTGAGATAACAGTAGAGATCATGATAATCACTTTTATGCATCGTTCATTATCCGGTAAAAGCTACTCTTTACAAGGTTTTACTTAGTATTGCACTTTTGCTTGCTTGATGCATATTCTTAATATCGCAATTATACACAGTCTCATTTACATCAAGAGGGGAAAATCATAACTGGTTCTTTTTTTTACACGAAAGTATGCATTTTTGTCACTTGCTTGTGAATAACAAGGTAATTTTATAGAGCATCTGCGATATTTTTCATAAAAAGACAGCTTCACTTAGATTTCACTATTGTTTCACCGTTTAATAATGTTTGTAAGTTTTAACGAACTACAATGGAACTAAAGGAAGGTGTAAGAAATGAAATGGTTTAAAAAATTATTTATATTATTGGTGGCTTCACTACTTTCTTTAAGTACACTAAGCCCATTACCTACTTTTGCACAAGAAACTCCACAAGATGCTGGATCTTTCTATGATGATGTGCCCCAGGCACGAAATACCCTCCTAGGCGCCGCACAATATTTCCATATATTTGCTGAAATTGCGAATGTAGGTAGTCATACCAATGGAAACGTTGCTGTTAAAGAATTACGTGGCCAAGCTGATATCGGAACTAAAGGCTATAATAAAATGGAATACCATTATATTCAGAATTTTAGCTTTTTAAACTCTGGCTCATTCCCAACGCGCACTAATACTAAAGCTGTATTTGGAAAAAATGTGAATATTAATCTTGATAACGCAAACAGGCCTATCATCAATGGTAATGCACTTGATCGAGTTACTTCAAATGAGGTATACCAAGATAAGGGTAGTAACGAGTATATTAACTTTGATCAAGAATTCAACAAGCTAGAAAATTCCAGCTCTGCAATAATGACAAGTCCTATTGATGCGACTTTCAGTCATTCTGATTTTCCTGATCAAAACAGACGTGTCATCGATATCTCAAAATATGAGGGACCGATTGTTCATATCCATCTAAATGCTGATGTATTAAAACACAATACGCCTCTATACATAAAAAATCTAAAAACACTCAATGATAGTGATTATAAATTTGTTTATATTTCAGTTGATACTAACTCAAGCACTTCTTACAATGTTCTATCTCCTGTTAAGTTAGAGTATGAAAACGGAAGTAACCGTGAACCTCATGAAGCCACAAATTTTGATGACGGTTCGATCTTATGGACTTTTGGAAATGGAACGCGACCTTTCACGGGAAATATTAATCTTAATGAAATATGGCAAGGTACAATTCTAGCACCTCGAGCATCCGTGAATTCCGGTAAAAATATCGATGGTTCAATTATCGTAAGAGAATTTACAGGTCAAGGGGAAACTCATCGATGGGATCCTCAAAATAAGTTCGGTGGTGTTAAGTTAATTAAAACAGATGACAATGATTCATCACACTTCTTACAGGGTGCAGAATTCTCGCTCTATAATTCAAAGAATCAGTTGATTCAGTCTGGACTAAAAACTAATAGCGATGGTGTACTTTTAGTTACGAATCTTGATTTAGGTGATTATTACTTTATTGAAACTAAAGCTCCTGAAGGCTATGAACTTTCTAATGAGAAGCATCATTTTACAATTAAGAGTGACACAGTCCTCGCTACTGTCTCTTTATCCGTTGAGAATACAAAGGAAGAAGTTCCTGAGAAACCTAAAGGATCTGTTGAACTTACGAAATCTGATGATAAAGATGCTTCTAAACGATTAATGGGTGCTGTTTTTGCTCTTTATGACAACAATGATACGCTTCTCCAAGATAAATTAACTACTGATGAACACGGAAAATTGGTAATTGCCGATTTAGAATGGGGCAGTTACTATCTCAAGGAAACTCAAGCTCCTGTTGGATATGAGCTCTCTGATAAGAAATATGAGTTTACGATTGATAAAGATACTTCTATTTCTCCCATTTTAATTGAAGCAAAAAACACAAAAACTGAAGAACCAGAGCAACCCAAAGGTTCTGTTGAACTTACGAAATCTGATGATAAAGATGCTTCTAAACTATTAATGGGTGCTGTCTTTGCTCTTTATGACAACAATGATACGCTTCTCCAAGATAATTTAACTACTGATGAAAACGGAAAATTAGTAATTGCAGATTTAGAATGGGGCAGTTACTATCTCAAGGAAACTCAAGCTCCTGTTGGATATGAACTCTCTGATAAGAAATATGAGTTTACTATCGATAAAGATACAGTTGTTTCTCCCATTATAGTCGATGCTAAGAACACAAAGACTGAAGAACCTGAACCTAAAGGTTCTGTGAATCTCATTAAACATGATTCACTCGACGAATCTAAATATCTCAGTGGGGCTGAATTTGCATTATACGACTCAAATAACATTGAAATTCTAAAGAATATTAAAACGAATGTGTTGGGTAGGATCACTCTTGATAATCTCAAGCTCGGTGATTATTACCTTATTGAAACAAAAGCTCCCGCTGGCTACGAATTATCAACAAAACGCTATGATTTTAAAATTGATGTTTCAAGTGTTGTGATTCCTCTTGAATTAAAGGTATCCAATACGAAAACTGAAGAACCAGAACAACCCAAAGGTTCTGTTGAACTTACGAAATCTGATGAGAATGATGCTTCTAAGCGACTGAAAGATGCTGTCTTTGCTCTTTATGATAATAATGATAATCTACTCCAAGATAGTTTAACTACTGATGAAAATGGAAAATTAATAATCACTGATTTAGAATTTGGCAGTTATTATCTCAAGGAAACTCAAGCTCCTGAAGGATATGATTTATCAGACTACAAATATGTATTCACAATTGATGAAAGTACGGTTTTCACCCCTATCCTCGTTGATGCTAAGAACACTAAAACTGAGGAACCTCAGCCGCGAGTAGGTTCAGTAATTCTCACAAAATCTGATGCAGGAGATGTCACCAAATATCTTGCGAATGCTGGATTTGCACTTTATAAAGAAAATGGCGAGATAATTTCATCTGAATATATTACAAATAATAATGGTAAACTTCGAATTGATAACTTAGAGTTTGGAAACTATTTCCTTAAAGAAATTAAAGCTCCAGACGGATATGAACTTTCCAGCCTTAAAATTCCATTTACAATTGACGAAAGTGTCGTAGAAAAAGTCCTAAATATATCATTCACCAATAAAAAAATTGTTCCTGAAAAACCGAAGGGTTCAGTAGAATTAATTAAAATTGATGCTAAGGATCCTACACATTTCCTTGAGGACACAATATTTGCACTTTATGATGAATCTGGTACTTTAGTATCTGAAAACCTACATACTAACGAGCAAGGAAAACTGACAATCTCAAATCTTGATTTTGGTAATTACTACTTTATTGAGACAGCCGCTCCACAAGGATACGAACTATCCAATAATAAATTCAATTTTACAGTCAATGAAAAGAGTGTTACCATTCCAACTCAAATAACAGTTGAAAATACTAAAGTAGATATTCCTAGCAATCCTTCCGGTTCAGTGAAAATCATTAAAACCGACAAAGAAGATACTACCCAATTCCTTAAGGATGCACAATTCTCACTATATGATGAGCAAGGCACATTAATTAAGTCAGAACTGAACACAGATGATAAAGGGGAGCTAATTGTTAATAATCTTCCCTACGGAAATTACTACTTCGTTGAGACACGGGCACCTGAGGGATACCAACTTTCCAATTTGAAATATCAATTTACAATTTCCAATTTAAATACAGAACTAAATTTGATATTAAATATTACAAATGAAAAGGTAGAGGAGCCTGTAAAACAACTAGGAAGTATTCGAATTACCAAGAGTGATAAAGATGCTCAAAGTGTTCGTCTTGCGAATACAGGATTCTCAATTTATCTGAGCGATGGAACTCTTGTCCGTGAAGATTTATTTACCAACAAAGATGGTTACATTGATGTTACAGGACTCGAATTTGGTAATTACTACTTTATAGAAACTAAAGCACCTATTGGATATTCAATCAATCCTGAGAAGATAGCCTTCTCAATTTCAGAAGAGAACAGCTCAACACATCAAGTGT
This sequence comes from Erysipelothrix inopinata, assembly GCF_014396165.1. GTDB lineage: Bacteria > Bacillota_I > Bacilli_A > Erysipelotrichales > Erysipelotrichaceae > Erysipelothrix > Erysipelothrix inopinata. The sequence goes on along the minus strand of NZ_CP060715.1, from coordinate 1,180,309 downwards.
TCAACTTCTACGATGAAAAAATAGTTGAAGAAAAACCTACTAAGCCTTTACCAAATACAGGAGTGCAAACGAATCATTTATCACTAATTATCGGATTTATCTTAGTCACTATCCCAACCTGTGGATGGTTTATAGCCAAAAGAAGTAAGCAATAACAAACATACTATAATTTATGCCTGTGTATTCTATGCAATATGGACTCTATGTTTAACATAAATCTAATGCCAAACAAAAAGGTATTCGCTTGAATACCTTTTTTTGATGTCTTTTGATTACTGGTTTATGACTGAGAGAACCGTAATTAAGAATAATGTAGCACTTATGTACATCACTACTTTTGCGATTTTCAGAATATAATATAACAATGCTTCAGAACTTTTTTCTGAATTTTTCATCTCGTTTTGATATCGATATTTAAAAATCGACTGATTTGATGTTTGTTTAGCAAGTGACGATTGCTTTCTTACGCTTGCTTGGTCACGAATTTCAGAGAGTTGTCTCAACAATGCCTCATTTTTCCAGTCTAAACTTTGAGAATATTTTTCAATTTGAGGTACAATAACACTAGCTCGAAATGAATATGGAATTTGATAAAAATCTACTTGTCTTAGATAGTTAAGGATCATACTTACATAGTCTTCATCCTTTTGAATATCCAACAGTCTCAGCTCGTAAAGTAAAACGACCCATACTTCCTGTTCTATATAGCCTCTTCGTTCACAATTTTGAATCGCATGACTGATTCTTGAGTTCAGATCGACGCTCGTATCTGATTGATTGGATTCAGTCAGAGAAGTTCTATCCTTGTCATCGCCACTACGACCTACTATCTTTTTTGATTTTTCCTTTAATCCATTAAAGTTATTATCAAATATACTCGGATCTTTAACTACAAAAGCAGTATGGAATCTTTTTTTCTCTTTTGATTCCAAAATTTCTTCTTTTTGTTCCTGGGGTTCTACCCTTATTTCAATATTATCCTCTATAACTTTTTGGGGAACACTTTTATCAATACCCGAGTACTTGGCATTTCTAATTCCAGCTTTGTACGCCTTTTTAATGTTTGTCATTAACACATCATCACTATAAATATTTTTTTGGCTGACTAATTTAACATAAGCGTGTTGAATTACATTCTCATCCTCAGTGTATTCTATTTTTAATATTTCCCACCACATAGTTCTACCTCTTCTTTTAATTTGATTATAACATTCATTGCAAGATTATATATGAAATCTATGTGGAACTATATTTCAACAGATGAAAAACAGCGCTAAATATAATTTAACTCTTGCATTTACCTACGTTATTCTAATATCTGGTGCATCCGATAAACTCCTTTATCAGATAAATAAATATTCACTTCTTCAACAATTTTGAATCCAAGCTTTTTATAGAATCGTTGTACACGAGGTTTTTCGATTGAAGCATCCAAATAAACATTTCTCTCACCAATAACTCGTAAGTATTCGAGTGCAACATTAATCATAGTACTTCCATAACTATTCCCTCTATATTCTTGTTTAATACAGACGTTTTGTATATAAACGCCATCAAGTTTTGATAAATTAGTAATTGGATCCATTAGAATTGCACTTCCTATAAATTGGATAGATTGGAAAAAGCCCATCTGTTTCGTATAACTTTTAGGCGAGTCAGAATGCATCCTATCAACTGAGTACATTAATACAATGCCGACCATCTTAGAATCAACTTCATACACGTAAATGTTTTTATATGAGAAAGAGTTATCATCGTTACGGATTAATTGACAGAGTGTCGTCAAAGCAGTTACCTTTCTACCAAATAACATTCCAAATAAGGATTCATCAGATTCATAAATTAGGTTTGCTATATCAAATACATTATCGCTTTTTAGGTTCATTTTTCTTAACATATGTACTACCTCCATAAAAATAATATGCTCAAGGGTAACCCTCGAGTCAAGAGTATATGATTATTTATCAAAATCTCTTATAATACCTTTAGAAAAGAGGTGATCCCTATCGCAAAATTACTAACCATTTCTGAATTTCAAAAATTAGTGGAGACTACTCGTGAAACTTTATTGCATTACGATGAGATAGGGCTCTTTAAGCCTGTTAAACGCGCAAATAATGGCTACCGATATTACTCAGTCAATCAAGTTCAAGACTTTTTATACATCAAAGCTTTAAGAGATATGCAACTCCCTCTTCAAGCAATTGCTGAAATTAGGAATGGCAAGACAGACTCGCTTTTCGATTTGAAAAATTCTATTGACGCTTCGATTTTTGCACTAGAAACGACCAAAGCAATGATCGAGGCAAGAGAATTCTTCAATCAACTACAGAGTGAGCTTCCGAAGCAAGTTTTTATACTAGACTACAAACTTCCAGTGCTTGAACTTGTTCGCAAATCGTATAGCGATGATGAGCAAATGTACGAAATGTTGAGAAACATGGAAAAAGAAACAACAGCTTCTTTCAAAGTTTTAACTTGGATATTAGGTTTTGCACTTAATACTACAAGTAATGAACAAGAAGTTTTAATTGTGGAGAAAATTAATACTTCTCCCCAAATGAACTATCATTCTATATATTTAATTGATGGTTCATATGATGTGTTTGAGGAATTAGTGGAAAACTTTTTGGGCAAATTTAAAAACGAGTTTGGTTTCTTACCTCACTCGTTTAAAGTTTTCGATATAAATGATAATTTTCAGTTCGGAAATCACTACAAAACTACTTTTATGTTCGTAGTCGATGAACGCTAACTTTCTAACAAGCGCTCTAAGTTTGATCTGTCTTTGAGATGGATCATTTTTTGTGGTCTTTGTTTGATGATTCCCATATTCTCTAATTCTGTAAGTTTTCGACTGAAGCTTTCTTTACTCATTCCGAGTTGTGATGCGATATCCCCTTTATTCATCGGTAATTTAACCGTGTCTTCTTCATCAAATAATTTGAGAAGCATTTCTGATATTCTTTGGTTGACAGATTTCAGACTAATATCTTCAATTGTTTGTTCCGCTTTTTCAAGACGGCGACTTAGAACATCAAATATTTTAAAAGAGATTGATGGATGTTTCTCAACCATCTTTCTAAACTCATCTGATTGGATAACGCATACTGTTGCAGTTTCAATTACTTCAGCATTTTCATTAAGTTCCATTTCACTGAACAAAGCAAACTCACCTAAAAATTCTCCGGGTCCTAAAACTCGAATTACTTGTTCTTTTCCTGAACTATTAGTTCGGGTAATTTTAATTTTACCTTCATACAAAACATACAAGGCGTGATTAATATCTCCCATTGAATAGATCATTGTTCCTTTTTCAAATCGCTTAGCATGAGCTATATTAACAATTTCCATTAATTCGTCTGCATTCAATCCGTCAAAAATAGGAACTATTTCAACACAGCTCTTTGGTTTATGATTACATGAACTCATTAAATCACCCTCACTTTATACCTTAATTATACTTGTTGTTGTCATACTTTAACAAGCGCATGCCATTGAGAATAACTATCAGAATACTTCCCTCATGAATCAGCATTCCTAATGCCATATTCATCCATTCACTAAAGATAAGACTTATTAATAGGAAAATAACGATTCCTATTGCAATTATAATATTTTCTACCATGTTTCTTGTCACAGCTTTCGATAACCCAAAGGCGTGGGACAACGTTTCAAGTTTTGAATTCATTAGTACAGCATCTGCCGTCTCAATAGCTATATCACTTCCTAGTCCCATGGCAATTCCAATATCTGCTAACGCTAGAGAAGGGCTATCATTGATACCATCGCCAATAAATACAACATTATATCCTTCATTCTGATATTTCTTAACGATATCTGATTTTTCATTTGGTAATAATTCAGCAATACTCTCATCGATTCCTAATTCTTCTTGAACAGCTGTGACAGCTCTTTGATGATCTCCGGATAGAATGACAGTCTTTGCAACACCTAACTTATGTAATGCTCGAATTTGTTTCTTACTTTCTGTTCTTATTGTATCTTTCAAGCCAAACAAGGCTACGATACTTTCATTAACAGAGGCCAATACAATAGAGCATCCTTCTTCTCGAAAGGCTTTAATATCATCCAAGATATGATTAGGAATTTCATAATTAGACGCTATCAAACTTTGGTTACCGACGAGTATTCGCTCACCATCAATGTTTCCTTCAAATCCACGACCCGCATGTGAAATCGTATCAACATTCATTAAGGGCTTACTTAAACCAATCTCATTAACGATTGCTTGCGCTAAGGGGTGTGTTGATTGTGATTCAATCATAGCAATGTATTCTCTATATTTTGGAGTATCGATATAATAAATATTTCTGTCTACAAATGGTTTTCCGGTAGTTAAGGTCCCTGTTTTGTCAAAAATAACAACATCAGCTTTCGATAATCTGGTAAAAACTTCGCTTCCTTTTACAAGAACGCCATGTTTCGCAGCGTTTCCAATTCCTGACACACTTGATACAGGAACGCCTATAACTAAAGCACCAGGACAGCCCAATACTAGTATCGTCACAGCAAGTTCTAAATTTCTAGTAATGATACCTACAAGAAGTGAAATTGCCAGTACTGTCGGTGTATAGTACTTTGAGAAACGATCAATAAAACGTTCAACTTCTGACTTAGAATCCTGAGCATCTATAACCATTTCGATAACTTTTCCAAAAACTGTATCATCTCCAACTTGCGTTGCTTTCATTTGAATCGTTCCATCAATTGCAAGTGTTCCAGCAAATACGCGAGAATCCACCTCTTTATAGTGTGGTATCGATTCCCCTGTGATGCTCGATTCATCAACATGAGTATCGCCTTGAATAATGATTCCATCAACAGGTATCATTGAACCCGTTTTAACAAGTAATTGATCTCCAACTTTAACATCTTCAATACTCACTTCTTCAACATTTCCATCAAAATATCGTAGCGCGGTCTTTGGACTCATTAACAACAATTCTTCAATCGCAGACCGTGCTTTTTTTAATGTCTTTTTTTCGAGATAATCACCAAATAGGAAGAGGAACGGTACTATCGCAGCTTCTTCATAATTTTGTATGATTAATGCCGCAATTACGGCAATAGAAACCAATACATCAATACTCACAACTCTGACTTTAAGTGCCTGGATGGCTTGTATAAAGATGGGTGTAATTGCTATGATTGCGGCTAAGCCCATAAAGAGTTCAAATCCTGATTTTGATTTAAAAATAACTTTAGATGTAAACCCAAGAATAATTAGAATAAAAGATCCAATCATAATGTGAGTCTTCCTTTGGTTTATTTTTTGCATACTATCCTCCACCTACTTTGACTTTATTTTTCAGAAATAACTTTGTATCCAATTTTCTCAATACTATTCTTAATCTCATCTGAAGTAAGTTTTGTTTCATCAAAATCTACTTTCACTCGGGAACTGTTGAATAATACCTCTGATTCTTCGATACCATCTAATCTTTTAAGCGCTCCCTCAATCTTCATAATGCAACTTGGGCATGAAATTGTTTCCATTTGAAATGTCTTTTTAGTCATAATGATGACCTCCTTATGGTTATAGTTTAGCAAGCATAATCGAATAAGTATTTGACCTAGGTCAAAAATGGCCCATAAATATAAAGGTAATTAATTTGACATTCAAAGTATTTCCCCATATACTTCATAAGTAATAAATTATTGAAGGGATGTACTATGAAAAAAAACGTATCTAATACTAACTTAATATATATAATAGTTTATCTATTAATTGCGGCTATCGGTCTCAATAACTCACTTGGAATTTCTGCTGGAAACTTTAAACCCCCTATCTTTTACACTTCAGTAAGTGGTCTCATTTGCTTTATATATTTCTTAATTGCTGCCATTCGCGGGATCTACTTTACAATAAAAAAAGAATCATTTCCTGATTCGTTATTTTTATTTCCACGAGCAAAGGGTGCAGTAACTCTTTGCATTACAGTTACTTTTCTAATCTATCATTTTATCGTCTACGATGGACCTTTTTACACAATTGATGCTGATATCTTCAATCTTATCACTCACTATATTGTTCCTATAATGGTTATCGCTCACTGGTTAATTTTTGATAAAAAAGGAATTTACAAACCGATCGATCCTATCTTATGGACAGGTATTCCTCTTATTTATTTTACTTGGGCAAATATTGTAGCATTGCAGCATACAGAAATACCTTACTGGGATGGAGATTTCTATCCATATGGATTTATGGACTTAACACTTCATTCTCCATTGAAGGTGTTCACGACCATCATTATTCTTCTCGTATTTTTTATAGCACTAGGATATGGTATCTATGGTCTAGATTCTAAGCTAGAGAAAAATAAACCACTTCAATTAAAGAAATGATTAAAAAGGCTAAATACTAGCCTTTTTAACTTTAATTTAGTCGAATAAAAAGATTAATTACAGTGATTCTTTTTTAACACCAAGGTCATAAATGGCAGCAATTGGCTTATATTTGACAAGGTATTTGTTTCATAGTTACTGATTACTACTTCAAATTCTGAAACATCTGAATTATAATTTTCAATTTCTTTTGAGAAACTGGTAATGACACGATACGTCTCATTTTCTAGTATTCTTTCATAGACAAATACATTGGGATTTTCAAGTTCCAAAAATTTGATATCCCCTTCTTGGATTACTTTAGAACATTTTCGAAAAGCAATAATCTTTTTATAGTATGCTAAGATTGAATTTTGATCATGAATTGATTCTTTTACAGACACCGCATGCTCAGATAATGTATAGTCAAGCCATGGCATATTAGAACTAAATCCTTTGCGAGATGTTTTGTCCCATATCATCGGTGTACGTCCATTATCGCGAGATCTCTGATTTAGAATCTCTAACATATTCTCTTTCGATTTCACATAGGAATTGCTACTAATATAATTCAATGATTCTACATCCTTAAACATATCTAGTTTATTATAGTGGGCATTTGGCAGCCCAATTTCTTCTCCTTGATAAATAAATGGTGTTCCCTTCATCAAAAATAGTGCTGTTGCGATTGCCTTTGATGATTCACTATGGTATTTTTGACTCCCAAATCGTGATACTGATCGCGGTTGATCATGATTATTTAGAAATAGGGCATTCCATCCAGAATTTATATTTAAGTCAATTTGCCATGTGCGCCACATATCAAATAATTTCTTAGGTTCAAATGCATCTAATTCCCATTTTTGGCCGTCTTTATAATCAACCTTAAGGTGGTGAAAGCTAAATATCATTGATAGTTCTGTATGTTCAGAATTTGAATATAATGCACAGTCCTTGAGATTTGTAGAAGACATTTCCCCAACAGTTACGATGTCGGAATACTTTCCAAATGTTTCTTTATTTAGTTCTCTAAGGTATTCATGTATCTTAGGACCATCGGTATAAAATCTTCGTCCATCTCCTTCATAATCATCCTCAAAAATTTCTGGTTTAGAGATGAGGTTTACAACATCAAATCGAAAACCACGAACTCCTTTACTAATCCAAAAGTTAACAATATCGTATAATTCTTGCCTTACATTTGGGTTTTCCCAGTTTAAATCAGCTTGGGTTACATCGAAAAGATGAAGATAGTACTGGTTCATAGATTCTACATATTCCCAGCAACTTCCACCAAATTTTGATTTCCAATTTGTTTTATGGTCAGAAAAAATATAATAGTCTTTGTACTTTTTATTTCCATTGATTGCTTCTTTAAACCAATAATGATCAGTAGATGTATGATTAAAAACCATATCTAGCATTATCTCAATATTACGTTTTTTGGCCTCTAATACCAGCCTATCAAAATCTTCCATTGATCCAAATAAGGGATTAATATTGCGATAATCAGCAACATCGTAACCGTTATCTTTCATGGGAGATATAAAAACTGGAGTCAACCAGATCATATCTACTCCGAGATCTTGAATGTAATCTAATCGTTGAATAATTCCATTTATATCACCAATTCCATCTCCATTTGAATCTTGAAAAGACTTTGGGTATATTTGGTAAATCGTTATATTTTCTTTTTTAATTGTCATAGTTTTCCTTTATTTACTTACGATAGAAATTTCACCACTTTGAATTCGGCGAACAATTGAATCAGATTGTTTAATAATTGTTAGTTTATTAAAGACAGGCAAGATCATAATATGGACATAATGGCTCATATTTTTTTCGTCAACGATAATATATTTAAGATTCAGCTTTTCTTCAACTCTCGCATCAAACATGAGTAATAACGTTTCATGGTTGGTTGTGTTACTAAATGCATATTTTACCATTAATTTAATGTAGTCAAGTTCCGTATATAAATTAAGATCCATTAGTGATTCAAATAGTATTTTTGAAAGCACATTATTCTTCAATTCTTTTACTTTTTCAATACAAGCAACTTGATATCTATCTTCTAAAAATTGTTGACTTCTTTGTTTGATAGCTAATTGCTCCCATACCTTTTTCTTCGACTCTGCTTCAACCAGATATGGAATTTCAAATACTTTGTCTTGTTCAGCTCCTAAAGTTACAAGCTGATCTCCTATATTAAAGATATAGTCAAACTGCTTTAAGTCTTGTGTAAATATTTCTGATGGGGAAATAATTGTGTAACTTACGTTATACTTATCCAAAGCAAGCTTTTCTATTACTGAATTCACAGCGAGATTGTTAAATCTATTAATTAACAATGCAGATGTTTTTTCATAATGATTTGGGACCTTTAATATAACGTTATAGAGTGCAAAAATTAGATCGGAAATGATTGAATCTCCTGAATTAGGATAGAGTTGATATATTATTGATAGAGCCAATGCTTTCGATCCTGGAAAGGACTGTATCATATCTAGTGCTTGATTTGATGCATGGTATCTTTTAATTTGATAACGTGTATTCATTGTAATCCTAATAATTGTTGAAATAACAATATCTTCAATTTGCTGGTTTCCAATTAATGAAACACCTGTTTGATCATATACTTGTTTATCTAAATACTTCAAGATGACATGGCAATCTGTAGAAAACTTTTCTGTAATAAGTTTTTCTTTTCCAAGACTTATATCATGATACATAAGGATAAAAATAAGTAGATACAAAACTTCTTGCTCAGTACTTATAATTGTCTCCAGACTTTCATTTTCATGAATGAAACGAATCACTTCATCATGATAAATTGGATTAATCCAATTGCATTCAAAAGAGTCATCTTCGACATCTTTTAAAAATTCAATTATTGGAATAACACGATTAATCATTTGAAATCCATCTTCATTGAGATTAAGATGCAATTCTTTATTCATAGCATGAACTATACGATGCTTATTGCTGACTTGGTGGACACTTTGTTCAAAATACTTTTTAGTCATAGATTCAAAGAAGAGATTATCTTGTTCAGAATATAAATCACAATAATCTAATAAACAAGCAATTCTAGATATTTTCGGTCCTCTCACTTGCATTCCATAATAAGGTGTTGAGTCAATGTAAAGATCATACTTCACAAATATTTGCCTAATTTGCCGTAAAGAGGCAGTTAATGTCGAGTTCGAGATTGCAAACTGTTCGATCAAGTTTTCAGACCGTACATAACCTTCGTCTCGTAGCAGATACCAAATCATATCCAGAATTCTCGTATTCACTTTTTGAAGGTGAGGAATGTCACTAAGAGTATTAATTTCATTTCGAAGTTGTTGTTTTTGTGAGCAACCTATTTCTCCTTCATATGTAATTGAAATGATATTTGATTGATTATTAATTGTTATCGCACGATGAATGGAATGAAAATAATGATTAATATTGTTTATTTCTTTTTGAATTGTTTTAGACGATAAATCTAATTTTTCTTCAAGTTGCTTTAAGCTTACTTCTTCATCTTTAAGAACACAAGAAAGTAAATTGACATTCCGTTCATTGATTTCTAACATCCTCACACCTCCTCTTTTTTAATAGTATATCATACAAGTATATTTACAAATTTCATTTTAAAAGCCCTACGTTTCTTCGTAGAGCTTAAATATTATTCTAAGAAATTACTACGAATTTTCGTCACTTCTTCGAATGTTAATCCAAGTTCGTTCAGAACATAGCTTTCAAATCCACCATAGTGGGTCATAATTTCGTTTATAGATGCAATGATAAAGTCATCCACAGCTGCAAAAATACCATAGAGTGTATTAGCCGTTGAAATGTCTTTAGTAATTCCATAAAACTTATTCCAATAAGCAATATTCTTATTCTTACGAGCCGTATTAGTCAAAATATAGTCGTAGACCATATATTCAACAGGTACTCCCAGAAGCCCTTCAATGAGCATCAATGCATATCCTGTTCTGTCTTTTCCTCCACGGCAATGAATGTAATAATTATCTTTTGGATTGTTCGCTATTTCATGAAGCATTGTTCCAAATACTTTTTTGCAGTGTTCATCATTTACAAATGTTATTTGTTGCTTACTCATTTCGTCATGATAGCGTTTTAAAGTTTCAGAGTTTTGATTTTTTGTTGGTTTACTATTTCCGTCCATTAATGCGGCTGACAATTCAGCGGCATGTGCTTTAGGATCTAAATGGAGCGTTCGTGTGGCTTTACCAATTGATTTATTAGGATATTCAAGCAATTCTGCATCACTTCTAAGATCAATGATTGTATCAATTTTTAAGCCCTCTACAAATTCAAGGCCTGAATCATCAAGATTAAATAGATGATCTCCTCTATACAAACGTCCCCATTGTACAGTTTTATTATCCATTGCGGGATACCCACCAATATCTCTAAAGTTAAACATTCCGTCAACTTTTAAAATTCTATCAGCAAAAATGCGGTAATCATCACCATTTTGCCAAGCATAATAACTACGCTTAGATTCCTGTTTATTTGTATCAAAAACTAGTCTCATTTCCCGAGATACTTCAACTAGTTGATCCATATCTTCAGGATTATTACTATTTAAATAGAATACCTTGTATTCTTCTTCCACTTCTTGACTCAAACAAAGAATACTTTTATCATCATCTAAATGGAAACTTTCAACTAATTGTTTATTCATTTTAATCACCTATATATTCTGTTTAGCTTTTTCTAAAATTGGGAGTAGTGGTGTTGGACTATCGTACGCAGCGATTTGGTAGTCAACTTTCACATTTTTTTCTAATAGTTCTTTAAGTGCGCTGTACTCTTCGTCTGAAAAGCAGAGCTCAGGCGAGTATTGAACACGATTATCGCGTGCTCTCATTCCGCCAAAGTTAACATAATCTAGTGTCACGCCCCCTCAAGTAATCGCAGCACATCTAGAGTGCTTTCAACAATCACAAACGTAGAACGTTTAATAGGTTGCGCATTAAAGATACTAATAAACTTATCGACTCCAAAGACGTGTACCTTTAGGTCTGGTGCTGCCATTTGTAATACTTTTACTTGAACGGGATTTGCCGCTGCCTTATCTGAAATACAAATTACCTGTTCTGCATTAATATGTCTTAACCATGATGTTGCTACTTGACCATGAATTAATCGGTCATCAATACGAATCCATTTGATTGCCATCTTCTTCAACCCTCCTTAGTATTTCTGTTACATCTACAATTGTTCTATCTTTAAATTCGTCAATCTTATTCTTCAATACTTCAATGGAATCACTCTCTTGTAGTACAATTTCTAAAAGCATCGGTAAATTAAATCCTGCATAAACGAGTACTGATTCATCTTCAATCGCAACTTGTGTGGCTACATTTGCAGGAGTACCGCCATATATATCTGTAAGAATTAACACACCTTTAGTTCTGTTTAGTTTTGAAATTTGATTGTTCATCTTTAAGATTGCATCATCATATGATTCTCCAGGTAGTACTGAAACTACTTCACAGTTTTCTGGTTTATTTCCAGTGATCATTCCTACCGTTTCAAAGGCTTCCTTAGAAAACAAACCATGACTTGCTAAAATAATACCAATATTCTTCATTAGACAATAATACCTCCAAGTGCTAATAGTGTACCTACTACTAGAATACCCAAAATAACGAATACTAGATATTTACGTGGTAATTTTTTATTGAGTTGATAAAGAAGAACTGTTATGAGCAGTGGAAATAATTTTGGTAACACACCATCTGCAAGTTGTTGTAAGTTTACAACTGTCTCTCCAACGATTAATTCATATCCAAGTTTAAATTTAACACTATTACTTATTAGTGCTCCCATCACAATAACCCCAACCATCGTAGCAAAGTTAATGATATTCTTCATAACGCGTGCTTGTTGCCCACTTGAGATGTATTCCATTCCTTTACTATATCCTTTTTGGACGCCAAGATATTTAATACCCATATTGATACCATTGTAAATTACAAACATTAGGATTACACCAATAAATTGACCATTAATAGCGTAAGCAGCACCGATACTACCAGCAATAGCTTGGATTGTTAGTTTGAAAACTGAATCGCCGATTCCTGCTAACGGTCCCATCATCCCAGTCTTAACTGCAACAACAGCTTCTTTCTCTTCCTCACTACTTGTTTCTTCAAGAGCTGAAGAAATACCTAGAATAATTCCCGTTGCAGTACTCTGTGATAAGAAATATTCCAAATGACGCTCCATAGCCTTGACACGCAACTCTTTGGGTTGGTCATCGTATAGTTTTTTTAGAACTGGCGTCATGGCTGTTGCAAATCCTATTGCCTGTGATGTCGTACTATTATAAGTGATACCTGTTCCAAAAATTTGTAATCTCCAATATACTTTATCAAGATCCTTTTTAGTAATTTTGTTTGTACTTGCTTCGCTACTCATTATAGATCATACTCCTCCTGTACCTCTTGGTTGCCTTCACTTACCACAACCATTTTTTGTTCATCCATGCGGTCTCTTAATTCCATGAACCACATATACAATGTTGCAATTGATAACGAAATTAATGTAACACCCAAGATACTTAACTCTAAATTAGCATTCAGAATAAATCCTAAGAACAAGAATGCCCACATTCCTTTCTTCATAATTATTGTCATCAAAATTGACAGACCAATTGCAGGTAAAATCGCTGATGCTGTATTTAAGGCATTTAAAACATCAGTTGGGACTTTAAGTAATAATTGATCTACGATTCCATTCCCAAAATAAATGATTAGGAATACAGGGATTGCTCTAAATAAGAAGAACAATACGATTGCAGCAATATTAATTTGAATTAATGAATTAAAATTACCGGTTTTTGCAAGTCTATCTGCCCATGTATTGAAAAACATTGATTTCACTACATTGAGTAGTAGTATGAGTTGTTGACACAGTAAGGATACTGTTGATGCTGTAGCAATTCCTACTGCAATACCTTGTCCAGTTGTTATTGCAAATGTAACCCCGACTATTGTTCCAACAATCATATCCGGTGTTTGATACCCAGCCATATTGCCAAGTCCCATCCACATTAGCTCAAGTGTTGCAGAAACAATTAGTGCGGTATTTAAATCTCCCAAAATAATCCCTACAACTGGCCCAACTAGTAGTGGACGTCTAAATAGTTGAGGGCCCTGATCATCATAGGAACAAAATCCTGCCCATGACGCAAGTAATAAAGCGGTTATTAATGACATGTTATAACTCCTCCTGATGACTCTAGTATACTTTTACATTTTTTAACTACAAATCATTTTTTTTTTAATATTGAGATATTTAACTACTAGTATATATTTTCCGAATAGCGAGAATAAATGTAAGATAAAATATTTGTATGATTTGAACTTAGTTTTTCCGATTTTATTTTGCTCAATATTTAAGACCTTTTAAACTTAGATTATCACCCTATAGATTAATACTGGTATCTTTTACCATAGATTGTATAGACTAAACTCAGTTGGAGGAATTATGAAAAACGAAAATAAAATACTTATTGCCAGTATTGGGATATTACCACTAATATTGATACACGGATTTTTAGTCTCTTCACCCTATTCTGTAGTCGACGGATACGGAAGGATAATGATTTTCCGAAGCATTATCGCTAGAAGATTAATCTATTTGTATTTAACCTCATTCATAATCTTTGGATTGTCAATAGTTCAATATTCTAAAAATGAATAAAAGGAAACAGCTTCCTCATTTGGAAGCTGTTTTAGTTTACTATTGGATAATTATTAAATTATTAGTTATTTTTTTTCTTTTTCAACAATAATATTGTTCCAACTGCTATCAATGTAATTGAAGCATATATCATCATATTTGAGACACCTGTGTTTGGTAAAAACGATTGTCCTTTGTTTAGATTTGTATTTGTATCACTTGGAACCACTACGGATTCCGACTCATCTGATTTCTCCGGGATTACTGGATCAATTGGAGTTACAGGTTCGACTGGCTCTACTGGATCAATTGGGTCTACAGGATCTACAGGGTCAACTGGATCAACAGGGTTTACAGGATCTACTGGTTTAACTGGAACCTCAGGATCCTTTGTAGTATTCTTAACGAAAATAACAATTTCCTTAGGTCCTGTTGAAAGTGCTGTATTTTTGAGTTCAAAATTATTTTTGTCAGTTTCAACACCATCAAATTCAACTTTTGAAACTTCATAATCTAATGTATTTGCTGAAATATCATATTTCCCAGAAAATAAACTTAAGTTCATTTGATCTGTGATTTCAGCTTTGTTTACCGGATAGTATTCGCCCCCACTAACACTTAAATTCGCAACTACTGGTAGATTAGTTTTTTCATCCACTACTTTAACATTAACTTCTTGTGTATAAATGTGAGGAATTGATTGCCTTGCTACTAATCGCTTACCTTTAGGTGCATCAACCACATCATTGAAGTTTAGCTCACGAACTCGTTTGAAATCTAACCCCATGTCATCTTCTGTCATTCCTTCTGGAAGTTCAGTTACAACAACATAAAACTCATTGTATGGATTGTCAGAGAACATCATGTCTTGGATATTATGACTTCCTGTTTTTTTAGAAATTCGTGTGTAATTTAGCGATAAAGATTTTGCAATAGATGGATTAGCTTTGATTTCTTCTTCAAATTTTTTGTATAAACCTCGTGTCACAATAGTGAACTCGATGCCTTCGATATCTTCAACGGGTGCATCATCAATTGAAACTTGACCTGATACGTTGAGTCCAAAGAATATTGGATTGTTATAAAATCTAATTTCAGTGTTTTCGGAATATAGTTTTCCTGTAGTTGCATCTTTTCTAATATAGAATGAATTATGAAGGCTCGTTTGATCAACGTAATATTTAGCTAAGTTTAGATTTCCATCCTCATTACGATCCGGAAAACTGATATCAACACGATATTTTCCTTCAGTCAACGCAAAATCATCATTTGTAAATGTATATTTAGAAGTTCTCAAGTCCTTAGCTGGCAATGTTTTCCCACTAAGCACAACTTCGCTACTTTGGTCTTTTTCATTGATACGAGTAACATCAACTATCATATCAGTCTTCAAGTCGTTTACTTGTTGAAAACCGATTTTCAATACTACTTCGTCTAAAGCTAATTCATCAGCTTTTATACTGTATGAACTGATTGGTAAGAATGCTACCAAGGATAGCATCAAGATATTAATAAAATACTTTTTCATTTTATTCTCCCCTACGTTTTCTATAACTTCATATATAATCACTGAATTGAATTTTTATTTCAACAGATATACTCCTTCGCAGAAATATAATTATAATAAGCTGTAAAAAAACAGCCTCTTATATAAGAAGCTGTTTATATTTTATTTAGTTTACTCGGTAACTGGTATCTCCGGTTTCGATTACTGATAATGCTGCATCAAGTGCAAATTGAGTCATATTTTTAATAGAAACATCCGTATAGTAAGCGCAGTGGTGATAGAAAATAATATTAGGATTATTTAAAAGTTCTAAGAACACTTTGTCTTCTATTTCATCATCACTAGAGAAATTGCCTGGCACATAAGGGGCTTCTTTTTCGTAGACATCCAATGCTGCTCCTGCAATTTTTCCAGAATTAACGGCTTCGATTAAGTCAGGAGTATTTACTAATGTTCCACGACCACAGTTAATAAGGTATGCATCATCTTTCATGATTTCAAACATATCTTTATCAAATAAATGATAGTTGCTGTCGAATGCTGGCATATGAAGTGAGACAATATCTGATTGTCTTACAGCTTCTTCAACACTGTCACAATAGGTTAAAATATCTTCAAGTCCTTCTTTTGGATAAGGATCATATCCAATAACTGTTGCACCGAATCCTTTGAATAGTTTTGCAACAAGAACACCGATATGACCAACACCAATTATTGAAACTGTCATATTTTGAATTACACGTGCTCTAATATCAGGTAACCAACGGAAATCACGTTGTGCTACTTTTTCATCTAATAAATGTGATTTACGCACCATTTGTAATGCTAGAAGTAATGTATACTCAGCAATTGATTCAGGTGAGTATGTTGGAACATTAGAAATGAT
The DNA here is from genome assembly GCF_014396165.1 of Erysipelothrix inopinata. Taxonomy (GTDB): domain Bacteria; phylum Bacillota_I; class Bacilli_A; order Erysipelotrichales; family Erysipelotrichaceae; genus Erysipelothrix; species Erysipelothrix inopinata. The sequence goes on along the minus strand of NZ_CP060715.1, from coordinate 1,163,852 downwards.
GATTCCATATTTACTTGCTTCTTCTAAGTCAAAGTTTTCATATCCTGCTGTACGTTGTGCTACTTGTTTAATCCCTCTTTTTTGTAATTCAGGATATAGGTTAGAATCAAATTTCCCTACCATAGCAACCGTAATTCCATCGTAACCATTTACAGCATCAACATTTTCCATTGTTAGATAATCCGGTAAACAATCCACAATTACATTGTGTTCCTTTGCCCATGATTCAATAAATGGCATTCTTTCTTCGTTAACGTTAAAACTTAAAATTTTCTTCATCTGTCTCTCCTTAAATTGTTGCTTCAAAATCAGTGTCTTTAATTACTTTTAATCCATCACGTGAGAATTTATAAGTTAATCCACAAACAATGAATGGTATTACCGCATATACAAGCACAAGAATTATGATGTTTAAGATTGCGGAATGTTCAAGGTATCCGTAAGCTACAAGTGGTCCTACAAGTCCAGCAAAACCAAATCCTGCTGATGCTGGTGTTCCTTGAATATTTAAGATTGGAGCAAGTGCTCCCATAATTCCTGAACATATTGCTACAGGAATCATAATTTTAAGGTTCTTGAAGAAGTTAGGCATCATGGCTTTAACACCTCCAAGAATTATAGAGATGGTTATTCCAGCTTCATTTTTTGCTTTATGTGAACCCATTGCCATAAATAATACAACTGCAACGAGGCCTAAGTTTGCTGCACCTGATCCAATACCGTCCAAAGAAATTGCGATTGCAATTGCGACAACTGAAATTGGCGTTAAGATTAAAATTGCAAAGATAACAGCGATAATAACACTCATTACAATAGGTTGAAGTTCTGTAGCTGTTCCAACAATATTACCAATGAGGCGTGTCAAACTGGATACATAAGGAAGTGTTAAATATCCAATGATTCCAGCTCCAGCTCCAACAATTGTAGGGTAAGCAATTGTAACAAAGGCTTTAACTTTATTTTCAATTAAAAATACAAACCAAACTGCAATACCTGAGACTAACATAGCATTAACGGTATCCCCAATACCTACTAGTTGCCACATACCTGCATTATTAATAACGTTACCACTACCTAAGAATGCAGCCGCACCGACTGATAATGAAGGTATTAAATCAAGATTAAATTGACGAGCAACACCAATTCCCACTAAGACTGGCATCAATAATTGAATAATTTGCACAAGTTCATATAATACTCTAAATCCTTCCCAAGTTGGTATCAGGTTCAAGAATATTTGTCCAAATATAGCATTTGGAATTACGGCTACGATAATACCACTGGTCGAGCCATTTACAACTTTCATAATAAATTGCGAGAGGCTTAATTTCTCTCTTTTTACATCCGTACTCATAGTTTCTCCTTTGATGAATTAAACAATTTTGCTAGCGGTTGTTTAATTTCGGAACGTGTTCCACTTTTAAATACTAGCATTCTAATTTAGGTTAAACAACCGGTTTTGTAATATTCGAAAGGCGAAATAAAAGATATTTGAACAAAATTTCACAAAGTATATAATTGCTTGTGAATAAAGTATAATATTGAATGAAAGTAAGAGGTACACCTTCTCATGGCAGATGATTCAACCAAAAATCCTGTTATCGGCAATATCGTTGATGCATTTAGAGTTTTAGATACTATTAATCTCGAACAAGAAATTGGAATTAGCAGTCTTGCCCAAAAACTTGATCTTCCTAAGACTCGTATTTTCAGAATAATGAAATCACTTGAAGAGGTAAAAGCAGTAAAACAACTCGAAAACTCGAACTATTGTCTTGATTATCATATGTTGAAATTTGCAAAAGGTGTCACGATTAAAAATCGAATTATTGATATCGCAGAACCACATATGAAGAAAGCTGTTGAGATTACTGGCGAGAGCATTAACTTGGGAATGGAATATAAAGATGATCTCGTTATTTTACGGAGAATGCATGGTGACTTCTATCAACTACAAACTTCCCTGCGTCCTGTTGGTGATTTATACTGTTCAGGTATGGGAAAACTTTTTCTAGCACAACGAGACGATAACGATCTCAAACGTTACTTTACCAATGTTCCGCAACGTACTGTTAGAACAATCACGACATTCGAAGAATTTAAAGTACAACAAGAAAATATTCTTGCTTCAGGGTTATCTTTTGACGATGAAGAATACGAATACGGACTCTCATGTTACGCAGTACCTATTTTTGATTCAAAAGGTGTTTTACAATATGCAATCAGTATATCTGGGCCTTCTAGCCGCCTTGAATACAAAGGCATCGATTTTTTAATGGATACTCTTAAAGAGTGTGCCTTAGAGATTCAAAAAGATCTGGAACTAACTCAATAAATCTTAAACACGATACTGTTAATATTTATCTACAGAAAAACAAGCTACTTCAAATAGCTTGTTTTGTTTTGATAATAGGTAAATACATTCATTATTCCATAACTGCCAATTAATGCTAATAGGCCGCCTAGAGTGTTAAATATCAAATCATCGATATCACAAATTCTCCAAGTACCTAAATATTTTGACGTAAAATATTGTAGTGTTTCAATCGTCAGTGATGTTAGAAAGACTATCGTTATGGGTTTGAGAAATTTATGATTATTCTTATATTTTAATGCTAAAAATAACCCCATTGGCATAAACATAACCATATTCAAAAAATAATTTCTAAAGATATCTGAAGCTTGGAAACCAACAAACATTGTGAATGGCGTCAGATGAATGTAATTCGTCTGATCTTGGAACTCAAGATTGTACATGATCTTTTCTCGTGATAATGGTAATGGAAGTAGTGTAACATCTATCAACGCACAGATGTATATAAAAAAACATGTATGTACTATTTTATCTCTTAAGGTTAATTTTCTTATCCCTTGCAAGAAATAAACTATATATACAAAAATATATATAACAAACCCCGATTCTATGTCCACAAGCATTTTATCCCCCTATTAATAAATACTTGAACCAATCCTAATTTAACATTTTCTCTATATTAATACTAGGGTATCAGTGAATCGGCTTAATAATATATATTAATGGTTTTAATACGAAAAAGAACGGTCACAATATGACCGTTCCACACTTATTAATATTATAAATTTCCTCGGTAGGCACCCATACCTCCCATAACATTCACAACATCATACCCTTGTTGTGATAAATACTGACATACCATATGTGAACGAGAACCTGATTGACAAACGATATGATATGTTTTTTCCTTGGACAATAGGTCAAGTTGGTCAGGCACTGTATTCATAGGTATTCTTTGAGCATCAGGAATTGTACCAAACATGTACTCTTCTGGATCCCTTACATCAATAATATTTAAATTATCGGTACTTCTAATTTCACTCATCAAGATACTACTAAACATTATCGTACAATCCTTTCTGGTTGGGCCACTTCATAGAGAGCATACGATCCATCAAGGTTCTTGACGTTGAAGCCACCTTCTTTAAGAATACGTTCCGCATTATAACTTCTTACAGCACTGTGACAGTATACAATAATCTCTTTATCTTTAGGAAGTGAGTTCATCTCACAGCGAAGATTGTCTAAAACCATATGTATTGATCCTTCGATATAACCTTGATTGCGTTCATTTTCATATCTAACATCAACTACTATCGCTCCATCATTCTGGTAATTCTCTAGCTCATACCATTGAATCGTATCTGTTGTTTTATCTAATATATTTTCAGCAACATAGCCTGCCATATTAACAATGTCTTTTGCTGATCCAAATGGTGGTGCATAAGTAAGTTCTAACTCTTGAAGTTCCGTAACTGGATAACCCGCTTTAATTGCCGTAGCAAGAATGTCAATTCGTTTGTCTACACCTTTTTTACCTACTGCTTGCGCACCTAAAATTAATTCAGTTTTCGGATCAAAGATAACTTTTAAATCGATAGGTGTAGCACCTGGGAAGTATCCTGCGTGATCATTAGAATGAAGATGCATTACTTCATAATCTTTATCTTTTAATTGTCTTTCATTAAGTCCGGTAGAAGCAAATGTTAAATCGAATATCCTAACAATTGCTGTTCCTAGGGATCCTTTATTTTTCTTGTTTTTACCGCTTAAAATATCTGCTAATTGACGTCCTTGGCGATTAGCTGGTGATGCTAAGGGAATCATTGTATCTTCACCTGTTTGAACATTTTTAACGATGATAGCATCACCTACTGCATAAATATCTTCAATTGATGTTTGATACTTTTCATCAACTTTTATCCCTTGACGCATCCCAACCTCGATACCTGCTTCTTGTGCCATTTTAGTTTCTGGAACGACTCCCACAGACATAATTACGATGTTTGCATTAATTTTTGTACCATCTTCTAGGTAAGCAACATCACCATCAAAACGAACAACACTTGTACCCGTATAAACTCTAACATCATTTCTATTCAATTCTCGCTCTGCAAATTTGGCCATTTCTTCATCAAAAGGAGGAAGAACATGTGGAGCTTTTTCAACCACTGAAACAGTAAGCCCTCTAAGTTTTAAGTTTTCAGCCATTTCTAATCCAATGAATCCAGCACCAATTACAACAGCAGATTTTGGTTGTTTCTCATCGATATATTCAACAATTTTGTCAACATCGGGAATGTTACGTAAAGTGAAGATACCCTCACGATTGTTTTTCCCTTCTATATCGAGTTCTACAGGTTTCGCTCCCGGTGATAAAATAAGTGAATCATAAGATACTTCTTCTACTTTATCTTCCCATTTTACACTCACAGTTTTTCGATCAGAATGAATTGCAACTACTTCACTGTTTACGCGAATATCAAGTTGGAAACGATCTTGTAGCATACTTTGTTGTGCGACAATCAAATCAGAACGGTTCTCAATTTCCCCGGAAACATAATACGGTAGCCCACAGTTTGCGAAAGAAACATAAGGACCTTTCTCGATTACAATTATATGATCATTTTGATTGAGTCGACGATACCGAGTCGCAAAGCTCATCCCACCTGCAACACCACCAACAACAACCACTCGTTTTGGATTATTTCCCATATGTCATCATACCTCCCTTAATGTTTACTGCATCAATTCCTTTACGTCTTAAATATTTTGCAGCACGTTTACTACGCGCTCCACTCGCACAAACAACATAAACTCTGTCAATTGTTTGAAAATCTTCAATTTTGGATAAAGGAATATTTTTAGTTCCTTTTGCATGCCCTTGTTTATATTCATGCGTCTCTCTTACATCAATTATCTTAGCATTTTTGTCAATATCTGACCAAGTTACAGTTGGTACTTTATTAAATAGCATAATGTCTCCTCTTCATATCTGATATTGGTATACCCCCATAGGTATAATGCTTTCAATAATAATGCTTTCTGGTGTTACTCACTTAACATTTCTAATTAAATATTATTTCATCTTCAGTTATGAAAATGTGAAATATTGTTGCTTTATGCATCACTCATGTGGTAATTTATATTATGTAAGCGAATACAGGAGGAAAGTATGAAGAAATTTATCATTACAGTATTAACACTCGCTATCTGCATCAGTCCGTTTACAACTCAGGTACAGGCTGATGAAAATGAAGGTCCAGTTATTCAACTAACGGAACCCTCAAAGAAAATTATGAAAGATGTTTTTGCTCTTTTAAAGGAAAATAACTCGAAAACAGAATCAGAAAAAATTGATTTATTGAGTGCTTATTTCCTTGATACACCTTATGTTGCGAACCGTCTCGTTGGTTCACCTACTGAGCCAGAACAGCTTGTCATTGCTCTTAGTGAACTTGATTGTTTTACATTCCTTGATTACATCGAGTCATTCAAACGTTCCCAAAACGAGGAAGAATTCATCAAAAACCTCGAAAAAGTTCGTTATATTGACAGTAAAGTAGAATATTACCACCGTAAACATTTCTATTCAGATTGGTATTCAGAAAATGAAAAAGTAGCGGAAGATCTTCTTACACGACCAGAATTTTCAGAATTCGTACAAACGGATGTCGTGAATTTAAATGAAGGAGCAAATGGCGCTTATATTCCTAACCTAGACTACAGATCACGTGACATTAATTATATCCCTCGTGACAAAGTCGTTAATGTTCTCCCAAAACTAAAAACTGGCGATTATATTGGAATCCGTAAAAACATTGCAGGTCTTGATGTAACTCATACTGGTATTGTAATTGTTAAAGAAGACGGTGTATACATGCGCCATGCTTCATCATCTAAATCAGCAATGAAAGTTGTAGATCAAAAGATTACTGATTACTTAGATATCAATACATCGGTTATAGGACTTCTATTCTTTAGATCCAATGCTACAATGCAACCAATTCAAGGAACACTCAATATCGAGTATGTTGATGAATCAGGAAATAACGTACGTCCTACTGAAACTATGAAAAAGACATACGGGGAAGCCTATGAAGTTGCTGCTCCAAATCTACCAGGATATACATATCTTACTGCTAAAAATAATAAAGGAACTGTAGGCGACACAACAACTGTCACATTTACATATCGTTATGTTTCTGAAGAATATGAAATTCAATTCAATGACACATCGAAGAAGATGATGGAAGATGTATTCACACTTCTTAAAAAGAATAACTTAAAGAGTGACGAGGAAAAACTTGATATTATCTCATCTTATTTCCTAGATACACCGTATGTTGCAAATCGTCTTGTAGGTTCTACAACAGACCCGGAACAACTTGTTATTGCCCTCAACGAGCTTGATTGCTTTACATACTTAGATTATGTAGAATCATTCAAACAATCTCATACTCAGGAAGAGTTTATCAACAATCTAAAGCGTGTACGTTATCGTGAAGCAAAAGTTGAATATCTCCACAGAAAACACTTCTACTCTGATTGGTACTCTGAGTCACAAATCGTTGCAACAGATCTTCTAACAAACCCAGAATATGCTAGCATTATTAAAACTGATTCCGTTGATTTAAATCAAGGCGCTAACGGAGTATATATTCCAGGACTAGCAGTAAGAAATCGTGATATAAACTTTATTCCACGAAACAATGTTACTGAAGATGTTCTCAAGACATTCAAAACTGGAGATTATGTTGGAATTCGCAAAAATATTGCAGGACTTGATGTAACTCATACCGGAATTATTATTCAAAAAGAAGATGGTACTTATATGAGACACGCATCTTCATCAAAATCAGCTATGAAAGTTGTTGACCAAAAACTTACTGACTATCTTGATATTAATACTTCAGTAGCTGGGCTCCTATTCTTCAGATCAAATTCAGAGTTTAAACCATTTATGAGTACAATTACAACGAAATTTGTAGATGAACAAGGACTTGAAATCAAAACATCTGAAAATATGGATGTTAAATTGATGGATTCATATAAGGTTGAAGCGCCTCTAATTGATGGATACACCCTTATAGGTAATAAAGATGTAACAGGAACGATTGAATCTGATAATCTTGAAGTCATGTTCACATATAAAAAGAATGAAAAAGAAGTACCTGGAACACAAAATCCAGATGAAGGCAAAACACCTTCAGAAAAACTTCCTTCAACAGGTGTTGACGCAAAACAAACAATCTTAATCTCAATGATTCTTATTGTTTCAGGATTTGCTATTGTAACGATTAATAAACTTAGAAAAGAAAACTAATAATTAACCAAAAATGAGCTACACGATTAAATCGTATAGCTCATTTTTAGTACTCATAAATAATAGTATCAACTATTTATTTCGAATTTCGTGATAGTACCATACGAGTGCATCATGCTCGATTCGCTTTACAAGAGAATCTTTACCATCACCGTATGAATCTATATCTTTAGGATTAGAAATCGCTAGTTTTTTCTTGAGCTCACCGTATTCATCCCGATCTTCAGTATGGCATCTTAGGTAGTCCCTAAAAATTAAATGTCTTTCAATATCAAACAGATTACTGACATGAAATGCATGAATATGATGTGTACGATTATCGCCACCCTTGCGATAGTAACGGCGACCTGGCATCCCAAACTCACCCATTACTTCATAGTCTAACAGCTCAAATTTATCAGCAATCGTGTCGAGATTCTCTAAACTTGTAACGACAAGCAACATATCAATGACTGGTTTAGCACTGAGACCAGGAACCGACGTGCTTCCAATATGATAAATTTGTACGAGATTATCCCCTACAATTTCTCGAATCTTACGTGACTCGTTGGTATAGTTTTTAACCCAAGCTTCATTATATGCTTCAACTATAACGTTCATAACTTCCTCCTTAGTGATATGTCTCTGAATTAAAGATTATCTTCAATTCGATTACATCATTATATACTAATTAATTTGGCCCTCGCAATAGCTCTACATGCAATTTCTTAGAATAGCTTTAGTTGTTCATGTGTTTTTAAGTTAAAAGAACTTCTTGCTTCTATAATTTGGATTTCTGTTCTCATCAGTTCGTTAAATTTCTTGTTGAGTATCTCATATTTAATCTGATTGAGGTCTATCAGATTAGAATTATTCTTTGCTTTTATAATATTAGCTTTTTCTTCTTTTGTTAATATTTCGCTTTGATAACTTTCAATCACCATTACAAGATCATTTAATGTTTTCAAATCTGAATTCATCATTTTTCCACCATATACGTAGAAAAGTTTGACGGGTTTATCATTAAGCAACATCTGAATTGTATTCCTAAGTGTACCTGAACTCACTTGGAGCGCTCCGTACCGATTCAGGAATATGGGGTTTAATATTGATATGCCCCAGGTTGTTTCATTTGCCATGACACGATCCTTGACCATCTGTTTATCTTGTGAGCTTAAGTCTGAGCTTACTTGAGTCGTTCGAATTTCCCAATTTGGGTAAATTGGCACACGGGGTTTATCCTTAATTGTAAAAACTGTGACTTTTGATTTTGGGTTGTGTTGCATTAGGTAATTCAAAACTTCTGAATCCACACCTTTTTCTGAATCTCCTATCAAAATATCAAAGTTTTTTGACACAAGTGTATCTAAAGTTTTAAGTATACTTTCTGTTAGTTTAAGCTGATTTCTTGAACCTGATATAAATACTTTGCCGTTTTGTGTCATCATCATACCTCGTCAATAGTTTATATCTAGTATTATACTATGGTCCTGTTCTAGTGACAAAAAAAAGTCTGATTCACATTAAAGTGAGTTAGACTTCATATTTCCATTTTCATCAATATCTAAGACATCCAAATTTTCTGAAATAAACGAATCTAAAACATCTCTAACTTCTTCTGTAGATTTCGTTTCCATCAAGCGAACACGAAGATCACTTGCTCCCTTGAAATCACGAATATAGATTTTAAAGAATCGTTGTAAAGGTTTGAAGATGCTTGGTTCTTTTCCAGAATAATAGTCAAACTGGTCAAGGTGGTATTTAAAGAGTTCGAGATGTTCAAGGGGTGAATGATACATTTCTTCCTTTTCAAATGCATAGGGATTATGGAAGATTCCGCGACCAATCATCACACCATCAACACCATATTTATCTGCAAGTTCTTTACCCACTTTGTAATCCGCAATATCTCCATTTATTGTAATCAGTGTTTGTGGTGCGATTTCATCTCTTAATTTTAGGATTTCAGGAATAAGTTCCCAATGAGCATCTACCTTACTCATTTCTGTTTTAGTTCTGAGGTGAATTGAGAGGTTCGCTATATCTTGACGAAGAAGATGGCCTAACCATTCTTTCCATTCACTAACATGACGATGACCCAATCGTGTTTTAACACTCACAGGCAATCCGCCAGCCTTAGCAGCTTGAATCAGTTCAGCAGCAACATCAGGTCGTAAAATTAATCCCGACCCACGTCCATGCTTAAAAACGTTCGGTGCAGGGCATCCCATATTTAGGTCAACACCTTTAAATCCCATTTCAGCCATACCAATACTCATTTGTCTAAAGTACTCTGGATTGTCTCCCCAAATATGAGCAACTATAGGCTGTTCATCTTCGGTAAATGTTAATCGACCACGAAGGCTTTCTTTCGCAACACTATGACAGTAGCTTTCACTATTCGTAAATTCGGTAAAAAACACGTCGGGCTTGGCTGCATTTGCCACGACATGTCTAAATACAACATCAGTTACATCTTCCATTGGTGCCAGTATAAAAAAAGGCTTTGGTAAATCATTCCAAAAATTATTCGTCATCTCAATTCCTCGCATTACTTTTATCTTTGTCTATTGTACACTATTCTCAAAAAAGGATAAACCAAAATACTTGTTTATCCTTCTGAAGTTACTTTTAAATTTTTTACTTAATTTTCAAATCTAATTTATCACCTTCGGAAACACTATTTCCTACGCCACTTAAACTAAACGATGTATTTTCAGTAAAGACGACTGGAGTCACAAGATTAATATTATTTTTCTTAAATGTATCTACATCAAGTGATACGAGTTTATCTCCGGCATTTACATGTTCGCCAACACTACAGTGAACTGTAAAACCTTCTCCTTCAAGTGCTACCGTATCCAAACCAATGTCAACAAGGATTTCGATTCCTTTGTTGGTTTTGATACCTAGGGCATGTTTTGTAGGAAATATCATGGTAATGTCACCATCAGTAGGTGCATAAATTGCATCTCCTACAACTTCAATAGCATAACCATCACCCATCATTTTTTGGGAGAATACGGGATCTGGTACATTTTCTATTTCTATTAGGCGTCCTTTTGCATGTGCACACCATTTATCTTTTTTAAATCCAAACACGTTATTGCCTCCATTTTTATTTCAATGATTCAAAATACGCTTTAGCTTCAATTGCAATTTCATGATCTTCTTGTGGTGTTTTACCTGTAATGGTGACAACACCGCACATTAATCCTTGGGAGTCGATGATTGCTACTGAACCCGGTGTTAGGGTGTACTCTGATGGCTCTAAACCATATTTTTTGTAAAACGCATTTTCATCATTTTTATTTTTTTCTGAGACATCTTGAGAGTTGAGTTGAAAGCGAAGTACTGTATTTCGCTTTCTTGAGAGCCAACTCAACTTATCTTTAGCCAAAGTTACTGGACAGTACATGGATACACAGTGATTTAAACTGTACAGTTCGAATGCAATTTCCTCTGCGATTGCTTTTTCCAACAACCATTTTGAAAGTGCATTAATTGTTTCTGAGTTCCACATCTAATCAATACCTAAGAGATCTTTCACTTTAGTCGTAATTGATTGGACTTGGACACCATAAATAATTTGATAACTTTTTTCACCACGAACAACTCCCATCGCATTGAGATGTTGATTCCATGTTTCATCATCTACAACCAAGCTATCATCTGAAACTTTCACACGAAGTCGTGTTGCACAGCATGTGACACTTTCAATATTTTCAGGACCACCGAAAGCTTCAATAATTCTTTGTTCTAGAGAATCTTCAATCTCAAGTCCTTCTTTACGTTCCTTGTATTCTTTTTTACTCATTAATTTCATTTCAGAATCACCACGTCCAGGTGTCTTAAGGTTCCATTTTAAGATAGCTCCTTTAAACACGAAGTAGTAGACACCAAATGTCATTGGCAATAAGAAGATGAGGCTCATTGCATGTACTTTTTGAGGTTGTAGAATATTTGGAATCATAAATAACAGTGCGTTACCATTGATAGAAATTTTGAATATTTCCGCAATGACATACATTAATCCACAGAGTGGTGCATAGATTAAGAAGTATAATTGAGGCGCTAAGAATAAGAATGTATATTCAATAGGTTCTGAAATTCCAACTAAGACAAGTGTAAATACTGCTGGAATAAGAAGTGATGCCACTTTTTTTCTATTTTCTGGTTTAGCACAGCGGTACATAGCAAATGCTGCACCTGGTAATCCAGCAAGTTGGAATAAAACACGTCCTGTTGTAAAGTTGCGAGTAATATATCCTAGTGCGTCGGCACTTGCAGCTTGACCGTTAATAATATTACGAACACCTTCATAGACGACACCATCAATCATCATGGTTCCACCAACTGATGAATATTCAATTGGGAATGCGATTAGGTGGTGAATACCAAATGGTAGAAGCATTTTATCTAAAGTACCAAAGACAAAGGTACCAAAGAGGCCAGCATTGGAAATGAATCCAGTTATGGCCGCAAGAGCTTGGGCTACAAATGGCCAGACATAGTAGAAGACAAATGCCATTGGTACTGAAAGCACCGTAACCATGATGATAACCATTTTTGTTCCTGCAAAGAATCCGAACATGGCAGGTAACTGAGTATCAACGAATTTGTTATGAATCCATGAAGCAGATAATCCGGCGATGATCCCGGAGAAAATACCCATGTTGTAGTTAAAAATTCCTAACGATGTTCCCCATAAATTATTGAACGTTAATGCTGCTTCAGGAGTATACCCTGAGGCAGTTAAAGCTTCGATAGTTGTAGTTGTAGCATTCCAACCATGGAAACCTGCCATACTTTCAAGTCCACGAATGAAACACATGTACATTACAATCCCTGCAAACGCTGCCCAGCCTTTTTCTTTTTTAGCTAAAGCAAACGCAATACCAACTGCAAACCAAACTTGAAGATTATTCATGAACATGAATCCTAAGTTTGTAAACATGGCAAACATATTTGAGAAGAATGACCCCTCAGGTAGAATATAGTTCGTAAATGCACTCCCTATCCCTACATAAAAACCAACTAAAACAAGTAAGATAATTGGAACCATCATGGCTCCGGAAAATGTTTGGAGTTTTCCTTGTATTTTTTTCAACATACTTTTACTTCCCTTCGTAATTAAAGTTTACTTAACTACAAGCGCTTTCACAAGTTTCAAGTAGACATGGTTATTACCCAATCATTGTGGCAAAAAATAACTATTTTATTGTGAAGAACTCAATGTTTTTAGCGATTCAATGTAAATATCAGTAGCTTTCATTAAAGAGGCTACAGGCATTTTTTCGTTTGGCATGTGTGGTTGGGGATCTTCACCTTCAAATGTCGCTCCGAAGGCAACACCTGCACTCATAACGCGTGCATAGCTTGCGCCACCCTTCGTAATACAATGTGCTTCCTCATGCATTACTGTTTGGTAGGCATCCTTAAGTGCTTTTATTAAGGGATGATCTGATGCAACGTATAGCGGTTTTCTGCTTTTTAAAGGCATAACCTCAAATTGGTAAGATTCTCCTAGTTTTATAAGTTGATTGATAATGATCTCTTCTGAGGTTGAAATCGGATAGCGAATATCAAGATCCAAGACTGTATCATCATCTTGGCTGTTTAGGGATAAGATACAAACGTTACAATTTCCCATCTCTTCGTGAAATGAATCGATACCCAAGCCTTTACCATGATAATCCGGTTGAATAAGATCATGAATTGTACGTAATACTAAACTGCCTCCGAATCCATATTGATTGATCCAATTAAAGATGGCATGGTCTGATCGTTGAGGATTACGAGATAAGACTTTATTACTCTTTGTTCGCAATCCATTAATAGTTATATCACTACAGTTGTATGAAAATTGAACCTCTGATTTTGCTTTAAAATCTGGTTCTTTAGGGAAAATAAGCCTTAGATGAATCATCCCCATTTCCCCATTCACAATTGGAAAATTTCCGTCAGGAGAAAATCCCATAACTGGCTGAGGATGGTGTTCAAAGTAATGGGTCATACATTCCCAAGTTGTTTCTTCTGCACCCCCAGCTATGACGCGAATTGGCAGGTTCATTTCACTTGTTTCATAAACAGCACGAGCTGCCCAAAGTGCCGCGATGAGAGGTCCTTTATCATCATTGACGCCTCTTCCATATAGCATGCCATTTCTTCTATCAAGATGAAATGGGTCACTGTGCCATAAATTTAGGTCGCCTGCCTCCACAACATCCAAGTGTCCCAACACGCCAATATGTTCATTATTCTCAGGACCTATTTCCGCATAAACTGCATAGCCATCAACATCGCCAACTCGAAAGCCCCATCCTTTCGCAATAGATGTAAAACAATCCATTGCTCTGCGAATTCCTTTACCAAATGGAGCATTTTCCTCACGTGTCTCTAAGTCACGTACTGAATTAATCGATACAAGTTTTGCTGTAGCACACAGAATATTTTCCTCTTTTTTATCAATGTTAAATTTCATACTGTAGTCCCTTTCATTTTCTATGATACAATACTGCCAAGGAGTGAACATCATGAAACAATCCAGACAGTTACAAATTATTCGTTATTTATTAAAATCAAATCAATTTCGTACAATTCAGGATATTGCCAATCACCTCAATGTTTCCAATCGTACCATTCGTCACGATCTCGATGCTCTTAGCCCCATACTTCAAGAGTGCAATCTAACTCTCATTAAGAAAACAGGTTCTGGCGTTATGATTGAAGGAACCCCTCAAGCAAAACTTACCCTTGAATCACAAATCAAGTATCAACATAATTCTCATCAAGCCCTAGCACCTCGTGATCGTCAAATCTATATTTCTTTAAGAATATTGTCTGATGAAGGGGTGCGTATCCTTGACTTAATGGATGAACTCTACGTCTCTCGTGCAACCATTCAAAAAGATATTAGTGAAATTAAAGACACTGCTCATTCTTTTCAGATTTCTTTAGAACGAAAAGGCAAGCAAGGTCTATGGTTTGAAGGTAAGGAACGAAAAATACGAAACTATATGTTTGACCAAATGATTCAAAGTAGTACTTTTCCAATCTTCGAGTCCTATATTCATAATATCAATCAAACGTGTGATGGTCGATTCATATTCCCTGGACTTGATTTAACAGATGATGAGATTCAAGCCGGTTTCAAGACTATCTTAACCATTGGGAATGCGACACTTCAAAACTATACTGTTAATAATCTCAGTCACTTATTAGTTCGTGTTCTTATCGTCTGTATACGATCTAATCTTGGTTATTCAGCCAATCTCTCAGATATATTTATCACAGAACTCAAAGCATATCCCGAAGCCTATGAGATCAGTCAATTCTTACTCCAAGAACAAGATTTCTTTGAAACATTAGTGTGCGATCCAATGGATGTGTATTATCTGCAAATATACGTTGTTGCTTACCAACAAGTTACGACACTTTCTTCAGACAATACCGGTCACATTGATGAGTTCGTTGCGTATCTCATAAACTACTGGAACCATCATTCCTCTGTCAATTTATCACAAGATGACAAACTCATTGAAGATTTAAGACGTCATATGAATACAGTAGATATACGCATCAACTATGGGATTCCAATTCGTAATCCTCTCCTTCATGAAATCGATGCCTATTACTCTAATACGTATCAACTCCTTCAAGATAGTATTCGTGATTCAGATTTAGAATATTGGCAAAACCTCTCTAAAGACGAGCTTGGTTTCATTACACTTTACCTTGCGGGTGCTCTCGAACGTCAAAAGAAATCCCTCAACACGTTGCTTGTAACAGAAATAAGTCGTAGCGCTCAGTCAGTTCTTATCCAAAGAGTTACATTCAATATTCCCGAAATTAAGTTGGAATCCAGTATCACAACTCATGAACTCAAAGAATTTGATTTATCACCATTCGACTGCATTCTTTCGACAAGTACCATCGATTTAAATCTACCAATACCTGTTATTCAAATAGGAAACATCATTAGCGATGATGATTTACTGCGCTTAAAGAAATTAATTACACCCCTGTTTAAAACTAAAAATTCACCAAAAAGAGAGCTTGATTAGGCTCTCTTTTGTGTAAAGTATTGAATTGTTTGCGTGATGACAAACAATGAAACAAGACTGAATAAGCCCAACATAATATTTTTATGTAGAATACTTGTTGCTGCGATTATCATGCCATCGAGTACTAAAATGATGTGCGATAACTTCAAATCTTTAAAAACATGTTGAATCAGTAAGGCAACCACATCTGTTCCGCCTGTCGCACATTTTGCTGACAAAGCTAACGAGATTGATCCCCCAATTAAGAGACCACCCAGACCTGCACTTACTAATAATTCTAAATAGGGATGGATCTTGGTAAGAGGTTGTGTCAGCCAGATTACTGGAATAACTTTCATGAATAATGGCGTAAGGAATGTAATAATGATTGTTTTCATCCCGAATCCTTTACCCAATACGAGTGTTGAAATAATTAACATTGGAACTGAGATGAGAAGTGTCATTAATGACACTTCAATCCCTGTCACCGAGCCAATGACTAACGCAAGACCTGTAAGTCCTCCGGGTGCAAGACCGTCATGAAGAAAGAAGAAATTAACTGCACAGGCTGTTAGTATTGAACTTAAAACGATTTTACCATACGTTGATATTTTTGCGTGATTCATAAATTACAGATTGTATTTTTCAGCTGCAGCATCGATTGCTTCACGACATTTACGTACCCCTGCTGCTGGTCCATTTTCATCTTTGAAAATAGCCGATGATAAAACGATAACATCTGGATTTTGTTCAATTAATAAATCCATGTTGTCAGCGCGTAATCCACCATCAATTGCAAGTTCACAATCAGGATTTTTTTCATCAATCATGACTCGTGCGCGTTTCACGAGGTCAACAACACTCTTTCTCCAACCCCAGTTATCTTTACCATCAGTTTCGTCAACACCATGTGTTACTATGTGAAGACGATCAATATCGTAGATTGATTCTTCTACAAAGCAAAGTGGTGTGTAGCAACCTAATGTTAAACCAACTTTTAAATCCATTTCACGACACCAGTTAATGATATATGCAAGTTGCGCACCAATGAAATGTTCAGCAGGAATAATTAACATTTGAGCTCCTGCTTCCGCAATTTGTTCGATGAACATTCTGTCCATACTTTCTGTATAGATATGACATTCGATTGGACATTCTGTTTCTGGACGAATCCCTGCAATGATTTGATGTCCTCCCATAAGTTTCATATTTTGTAAGTCATGCATATCTGCTGCATCAGAATGGATGTAATCCACTCCTGCATCACTGACTTCTTTGACGATATCTGCAATTCTTCCGTAATTAACATGAGCTAATCCTGCTGCAATTTTAATGTGTTTCATATTTTTTCTCCTTTTAATTTTCTATAATGTTTCGAGGTATTTTCCAACACCATCCTGATCATTAGATGATGTAATTACATGTGCCATACTTAATAATTGTTTATGGCTATTTTTCATGGCAACTGCTATATCCGATGCTTCAAAAAGGGAGATATCATTCATATCATTTCCGATACCAATGATGATGTCATTTTCTTGACGCACCTTCTTAACAGCTGATCCTTTGTTGATTCCTTTAGGCGTAATTTCACAACCTAAGTTTTCGTAGAAAGCAATGGAACATTCCAAGTTTTGTTTCATTAAGTTATCCTTCATGTGTGCATACTGATTCTTTTCAAGAATTAATACTTTAAGTATACAATCATTTTGGTACTCAATAAGTGGTTTTTCTTCCATGCTATAAGTTTTTAATTCATCGCGATAGGCAAAGGAATCAATAACTGGTAGTTTATTGGAATAGAGCGTTGTGCGTGATTTTAAGATTATGATTGATTCTGGACTCATTAGTTTAAGAATATCTTCGAGTATTTGAGGATTGAAGGAATCTTCAATGTTCGATTCAATCATACATCCATTATAACTAATAGTCTTGATTCGTTCATCAATCATATTCGCGATTTTTTGTGCGAAACAATACGGACGTCCACTACATATCCAAATTTCTATATTACGATTTATTGCTTTCTCTATCTCTTGCTTGGTAAAGAAAGAGACGGATCCTTCGGAATTTAATAATGTGCCATCTAAATCAATAAATACTCGCTTTTGACTAGGATTCATTGAGTATCTTTACAAAGTATTCTTTGTTTCCAAAAGGAAGATGATCTAACGCTGGATGAGATGTGATTTGTTCACGTTGATTTGGTTGGGTAATAAAATCATCAAGAGAGCGTGTCAGACCAATTTCCACTAAGAAATCTCTGACTAGTGCTTCGAGGTCTTCAGCATGCTTGCCACTGCCGAACAATTGTGCAATAACCTCAAATTGATTGGGAAACATGTCCATGCCGTATTTGATGAATGCTGGATAGACACATGCAAGTGCCTCTCCATGAACTGCTCCGGTTATACCACCGATGATTTCGGAAAGTGGATGAGGTGTTGATGCTCCCGCATTTGCAAGGGCACGGCCTCCAAGGGAGTCTGCCACCGATAATTCTGTTCTTAAGCTAATTGATGTGGGATCATCAAGAACTTTAGGTAATGCGTTTAAGACACGTTTCATTGCTTCAATTGAATCATGACGTGTAAAGTCGTTAGCACGTGGACTCACATAGCTTTCAAAAGCATGCGTGAAAGTATCAAAAGCAGTAGCAGCTGTCATTCTTTTAGGTAAAGTAGTTGTTAGTTCAGGATCAATAATAGCTTCTTGGGAGAATAAATCCTGATGAAATAGCGTTAACTTATCCGAACCAAAAGATAATACTGCTGCTTGCGTTACATGTGATCCAGTACCTGATGTGGTTGGTATTGCAACAATTGGAAATGGGTTATCCAATGGCTCATATTCTGGAACTGGTGATCCAAAGTTTTCAAAAATTGTATCCCAGGATAATTCTGGATGTGCTGATTTAAATACGAATGCCTTAGCAGTATCAATAGCACTTCCACCTCCAACTACAACGACAACATCAATGTCTGTATCTTCAACAAGTTTTAAAACTTCTTCAACAGAATCAACAGTCGGATTTGGTACAACACCCGTAAAGTGTGTCACAACAATTCCTGATTCATCTAATTTACTTTTTACTCTTGTATATAAAGGTTGTAGTGGCTCATCAGCACTCGAAATAAGCAGTGCTTTATTGCCATATTTTTTTGTAATTTCACCGATACATTCTGTCTTTTTAGGACCAAAATGAATCTGCGTTGGTTGATAATAGCGAGTCATAAATATCTCCTTCCTACTGCTATTATATATCCAGATTGGATCGAACTCTAATCTCTAATAGGTCAATAAGAAACCATATCAATGTGGCAAGTTATAACTATAAGAGTCTTAGGGATACATAAAAAATCGAAGGTCATAATTGAGCCTTCGATAACCAAGTTTATTATTACTTATTCAATTTCACTAGAGCAGATATTAATATGAAACTGTCCAAAAAAAATGTTATAGATTGTATTTTTTACGAATACTCGAAAAAGTTTCTTCAACTGAAGTCCCTTCTCCATCTATCATCTCTCTGTATCCCTTCTCTAATTCCATACTTAATGCATCCTGAGTAAGATATTTTATATCTAGGCAATCATTATCCAGTCTATCTTTCTCATTAGTATTATCATTTCTGTTCATCTTTTGTTCCCACCTTTGCTAAATAAACTATATCAAAAGTATATACAATAGCAATACATTAATGAATAAATAGTTTCCTTAGATTAGAACAAGTACATGCCAACCTCAAGTTAACTTTTGGCTTCTATTGAAAAAGGAATCAATCTAAACTATTATTATGGTATATCGTGATCTGTTTACGTTGAGTCAAAGATACAACAATTCGTAGCCATTCAATAGATTGTTTTCTTTATAATTTCAGAAATCAGATTTTCCACAATATTTTTAATATCATTTAAAAATTCTAACAATGAGTAAACTAAAAACTTGTTGGTTTATAATTACCACTCGTAAAGTATCCACTATCCGAAAGCAAAATTAATAATAATGTTCTGAGTAAAAATTTCATTTTACATTCCAATATACAAAGGACTGGTGATTTTATGAAGAAACATAGTATTGTTTTCACGATTCTTGTTGCACTCTTAACGTTCAATGCAACACTTTCCACCGCAAGCACCTTTTATGATAAGAATGTGTATGAAATTAGTTACCATCAAATTAGAGATGGAGATATTCACGGTGTCAACTATAATTTATCAACCCATTTCCTTGATGACCCTGTCGATTTCTTCATAAAATTAGAGACGACTCTAAATACTAACGAGCAGATTGATGCTGTTGTGTATTATGCTAGTTTTGATACCAACGGAGAAAACTTATCAGCTACTTATACGACTGTGAAGAATACAGAAGCATTTAACCATATTCAGTTTGATCGAGAATTATCAAGTATTGATTTTTCTTTGAGTACAGAGGATAAAATCCTTACTGATAATCCGATAAAGACTGGAGATAATATTTTTCATATCCAACATCTGTATGGGAGCAGAGATGAGCTTGGATTTAGCCGCAAAGAACGCAATAACTTAATAATGCCTATGCACATGTTACTTACAAGTCACACTCTCAACTATAAGACACCTTTTAGTTTGTCAATTATTAGTGATTTCTATACAGAAGACCAGATTAATCAGCTTATGATTAAAGAGGTTTTTAATCCTTCAAACATGTGTGGTAATTCAGGTTGTGAAGGAATGTTGGTAGCCAATAGTCTTTACGAAGATTATTGGGAAAGAAAAATATCCTTTTACGATATCTTAACAAATACTACTTCAATCACTAAAGTAGTCTTTACAATGTCTTTAATCGCATTGTTTTCAATAATATTCTATGAAAGTTTTTCGAATTCAAAAGAAATTATGATACGACGTATGAATGGAAACTCTCTCTTTAAAACATTCACAAGTGTTACTCATGACAATATCTTTATCATTATCGAAACTTATATTCTTACAACAATTGGCCTATGGATTTGGAAAGTACGCGACTTTAATACAATGACGCAAACATTTAATAAAATGATTCTTGGTTTAACACTTATTTTTATATTAATCGTATGTTTGTTTTATTATATTACCTATTTAATATTCAAACTTTCTAATCCGAATACATTACTCAAAAAATCATTCTCGTCATACAACATTGTCATTGTTTCTACACTCTTTAAATTTATTCTTATTTTTAGCCTTATTTTACCAATTATTGATAATCATGAAGTTCTTGCAGATTTAAAAGGATTCAAACACGTTATTCAACGTGATCCTTATTACTTGAAAAGAATTGACCTATCCCCTCCTACACAACCAGGATTCAAATTTAGTCATCCTAAATCTCAAAATTGGGATGAAAAAACAGATTTGAAGCTTATTGATATGATTCAAGAACATCATTTTGGGATCATCAAGGATTACTACTTCATGGAATCGATTATTGAAAGTTTAGATGTGACTACAGTTAATAATTATTTCCTAAATCCTTATAAAATTTCAACCTTAGATGGGAATGTGCTTGATCTCGATACCATAACAACAAATAGTTATATTGTTCCGAAAAAATATCAAAATTCAGAAGGGTTAGATACACTTCAAGAACCGATAATTTTTGTAGAGGATACGCCTCTATTAAAATCTAAAAAAGCCGGATTAATGGTTAATTCCTACGATTCAAAAATTATTTATTTAATCGTTGATGACTATTCTGACTTCAACACCGCAACGTTTGACATGTTCTTTGAATACGATACCCCAAAGGAAAAACGTCTTGAAATTCTTGAGGAAATATCTACCAACATCGGATTAACCAGTTCTGTAGATAACAGTGTGTACGAGACATTTTTAGATACTTGGATTTCCGAGAGTAGTGCTACCGTAATCGAACTAACCTTAACTCTATTGTTTCTTTCCTTAATTGTTACACAATTTATTCTAACCATTTTATTCTACAACGAAAGAAAGCAGTTAGCCGTCGCTTACCTCTTAGGTAAAACCCGATTTGAACGATATCGTAAGATTATGTTCGCTACTTTTATTCCTACTTTAATATCGATTGTTGTGATCTTATTTCACCTCAACAATAAATACTTTGCAGGAGAATTAGCAGTTACTATTCCACTTCAACGCATTTATCTAATCCTAGGGTTATTAATCACTCTAGATCTTGGTTTATTCTTGAGTATGGCACGAACATTCCAAAAATCAACAAGCTCAACGGTTCTGAAAGGAGAAAATTCATGACACCAATAATTCAACTAAAGGATGTAAATAAAAGCTATAATAACATCCCTGTATTAGAAAACTTCAATTTAGAAATCAATGAAGGTGAGATGATCTGTATTTCTGGTAGGTCAGGTTCAGGAAAATCAACAATCTTAAACATACTCGGCCTTCTCGAAACTTTTGATGGTGGTACTTACCTACTCTATGGGAAGAAAGCACCCAAACCCTTTAGTAACGAAGCTACTAAAATTTTGAAAGATAGTATCGGTTATCTCTTTCAAAACTTTGCGCTCATTGATAACAAAACAGTTCGTTATAATCTTGAACTTGCACTTTCACGAAAACAGATTAAAGACTCTGATTTGAATGCAACATTAGATAATGTCGGTCTCATTGATTATTTAAATCGGAAAGTGTATACGTGTTCTGGTGGAGAGCAACAACGTATTGCGATAGCAAGGCTCTTACTTAAAGACTCTAATCTTATTCTTTGTGACGAACCAACTGGAAGTCTTGATGACGAAAATAAACACATTGTCATGAATCTACTTCATGAACTTCATCAAAGTGGTAAGACTGTTATTATTGTCACACATGATACTGAAATAATTAATGCCACTGAACGTGTCGTTTATCTATAACAATACAAAGCCAAGATTCTCAATTTGCGAGACTCCTGGCTTTTTTAGTTTAGAAATTTTTAGATGCTTCCTTTGAGAATCATAGATGTTTGTTCTTTTTCAAACTTTCTGATATAGATACTACAGATAGCAAAATCAATCACTACAATGAGTACACACAAAGAAGTAATTATTTGTGTATCTACATAGTTAACAATTTCTGTACTTTGATGTTGGTTGATCATAAACAATATTACGAAGGATAGTATAAGACTGACTCCTTCAAACACAATCAATTCTCGATACCTTTGTATTCTTCCGATACCATGAAGATATTCTACTGCAAGTTTCTTACGATTAATTTCAAAGAATGCTGTGATAGCAAGTGTAGAAAAAATAATTAACATGATTAGAAAACTAAATAATTCTAAGTAAACTTTTATTTGATCAGATTTATATTTATCACTCATATACTCACGCATATCTTCGATTTTAATAATCTCTGATACTGAGGCAACCTCGTTTACTTCAGTTATGAATTCTTGAATATCATTTTGGTCTGTCACAATAGAGTAATTACCCAAACTAAGAACTGGATTTTCATAAGATGTGAGTACATATACGACTGGGTTCTGTGCATAAAATCCTGAAACGATGAATAATGCATCGAGTGTATAATCTACAGCGATTTTATCTATACTCTGAATTGATGGGTTGTGGAATAAGTCAAGATTATTTTGTGTTCCAATTAAAACATCATGATTCAATTCATCAGTATTTAAACGAGTACCATCTGATTTCATGATTTGAAACTTACTTAAGAAATTCTTATTCACTGCTATAAAACTCGTATTTTTTTCGGAAGCAACGTGTCCAAAAAAATCAAAGTTTAAGTAGTCTAAACCATGTCTTGTCATGAGCTCAAATATATATCTACTTTCTTTTTCACTATCTTCAGTGTTCAAAGTTGAATTTTCATAAATTGAAACTATTTTCCCTGTTCTATAGAGCATACTTGAATCAAAATGTTTCAGATATTGCTTCGAATTATTCAACGCTTCCAAATCCTTAGATAATGGTACAAGCAGTGCTACTATTATTCCAATTTTCAATAAGTAACTCATCCACAAACTGATTCTCGCATTGGAGTCCTTCTTCAAAACGATACTCCCTTGCGTAATGTAGAAAACTAAGAAAAAGATAATACTTAAAAGTAGTGAGATTAGAAAGTAGCACGCAATTACTGTCAGTACCTTCTTCAGATGAACTGAACTCAAACCCACATCAAAATTTACGAAGAGAAAGGATATTATCCCCGAAGTAACTGCAAAGTAAAGGAATGGCGATACAACAACCGGAAAAAATACCTCTTTATATATTTTTATGGGTGTATTACCATTGATGATACGAACCGTTAGTTCTCTTCTCTGAACAAGACTTTGATAGAACAAGACGACGATTGTTGCCGCGAAAGTTATAAATACTAAGCTTGTAGGAAATGATAGTAAATTTGATATGTTTATAAAATCTAGAGTCTCACTAACATATGTAAATCCACTGTCTACGCCAAGCACACCTGGTCCGCACACATTAATTATCTCGTTAGACATGTCTGTAGTACATCCGAACTCTTGACTAAAGTCTTCATATACTTCCTTCTTGAAGGCCTCGATTTCACTGATTGGAACATAGAATCGGATGGTATATGAAGATACTTCCGATATATCTACTTCCTCAAATTTTGTCCAGGGATAAATTTGATAACTTTGGTTTCCAAAAAAGTCTTTAACTTCTTTGTTAATCTTGGTTGGTTGTTTAACGCGAGCATATGCATTCAAATCATTAAGATCATTGGTTAAGTAGCCTGAGGACTCAAGTGAATGATATTGTATCGGATTCACGGTATCAAAAGTTAAATGACTATAAATAGATCCATTAGGTTGAATCGTTTTGCTAGGATATACGTAAATGGAATATGCCATTTCATCCTTAGACTTTCTTGTCGTCGAACTCATCGATTGAACATATCCATCATAAGGATACGTCTCAAACATTTTTAAAATTACATCCTTCAGCGAATTAGTTTTAAGTTGATCAATATTTGTATTCAATGATAATTGAAGAATTTCATTTTCTTCATTAATGTCTTCATAATAAAAAGGATACGATCCTAAAAAATCATTCGCACCATCTAGTTTTTGAATTGCTAGAAAACAGAAAAGGGTTGCAAGGAGTATATTCAAAACTTTATTTACCTTTTTCATTGCGTATCCTGCCTTTCATAAGTGCACCAACAATAGAAAATATGATAAGTTTTGAGGATTTGACTAATAATATATTTGAAATTAAATCATGTAGAGTAAACTGACGAGGTATTTATGATGCATACCTTCTTTAAAGTTACTTTAGCATATGATTTTCGTCATGTAAAGTTTCTATGTACATTAAAGAAAGCACGTCCTTTTTGTCAGACATTCTCTTTTACTTTATCTAATACCCTATTCATATTTTTGAAAAATCTGATTTAAGAATTTGTGCATTATAGGGTGACTTGTTTATCGAAGATTAAAAAAGAATTTATTTGCATTCGTCGCAAAGAAGTAAGAAAGGATAGAGATAAGAATGATGATAGAGAAAATATAAAAACTGCTATATTTCTTTTCGTTCTTTATCCCCCTTTATCTGATTAAATAAAATAGAGAAAAATAATAGTCCGATAAGTGACCCAAGAATGTTAGAAACTATATCATCAATATCTACAGTTTTGAATGATCCAGTAAAAAATAAAAGAGCAAGTTGAGTTAACTCAATCGATAGAGTAAACATCAAACTCCCAAAAAATGTTTTCTTGAAGCGACTGCTTTCGATAAAGATTACATTTATCAAAAAACCGAATGGCGCAAACATAACCATATTTAAAAAGAAATTCCTAGAAAGAATATTATTTAGACTAAGGTTAGGAATTAAGTTGATAGAATCTAGAACTGAATTACCATCTCTAATAATGAAGTTATATTGAATTCTTTCTAAGGATGTTGGAATCGGAAAAATTGTAATATCTATAACTAAGAACAAATATATTACAAAAGATGTAAACCAAAATATCTGCTTAGCCTCCATGTTTTTCATGTATCTAAAATATATGTAAATATATACGAGAACATAAATAGGAAAACCAGTATTTAATTCAGAAGCCATTTTTATCCCCCCTTTATTTGCTTAGCGTCACTTTTTCTATCCTCCTTTCATACAATAAAAACGCTTTTCTTACTTGTATCACAATTTTGAAACCATGAAGAACTAACATTTTGCGGGTAAGCATTCATTATTCTTCTGCAACTTCCGCTTCTTAATAAATGCTGAAAAATAGATACCTGTAAGTATTAAAACGATACCAAACATAATTATTAGCGCATTAATAGATATCGTATAATCTTTTAAGTGTGGATTAAGCATATCACTCAGTGTCACATGATAAGAGCTATGCAATTCTTTGTCGAGGTTTATACCAAAGAATAGTGAAGCAAGAATTCCATTCATCACAACTAACTTGTTTAGATGTCGGTTCTTATTGGTATCTAGAATTGAAAGAACTATAAAAACAATGATACATGAGTATGTGGGAATATATAGATATAAGGCAACTTCTCTTTCAATCGGCATGCCTGTTTGAGCATTTGTAAAACGGTGATACGAAACAAAGATAATCACAAGAAGTACAATTTCAAATAAAATCATCTTTTTAGGTTTAGTTGTAAAAGTTGATGTAGTCTGTGATTCAGTTTTATCTGACATAATAATAAATACCCCCTAGGTATATAAATATGCCCTGAATATGATTTTCCCTAAATTTATATATTATTTTTGGTATATGAATATTTAGCATAACTATTAACTAAGTAATCAATGATGAGATTCACTTCAAAAGTTGACCAATGCTTGATATACGAAACATCTCCTAAAATATTGGGATTGTGATATAAGGTATAAGTAGCACGACTGGATAAAACATTTACATTAGATGGAGCAATCGCAACAATAGGAACTTCTCTAAGATTCAATATGTTTAATGTCTTATTGAGCCCTTCTGTATTACCACTTAACGAAATAATAATGACAACATCATCTGGTGTCATAACGTGACTCATATTCTCTAGATCAGTCATTGTTCTAAGATGTAGTAAATGCTTACCATAATAGTTGAGGTCATTACTCATGGATTTAATAATTGCAGATTGTTTCCAGCCTGTACCATAAGCATAAATTTGTTTTGAATTATAAAGTAATGAGCATACCGCTTCAACTTTTTCATCTTCAAGTAGCTTCATTGTTTGTTTGATATTATTAGACATTTCATCTTTTAGATTCATATCCGAAACAACCTCAGTTTGTGAGTTTTGATTTTTAATAAAAAAACGAAACTCACTGTAACCTGAGAATCCTAATTTTTTAACTGCTCTATATATAGATGTCGTTGAGGTATTACATTCTTCCGCAATATCTGAAATTGTATGGGAATCGATATCCCTTTGATTCGCTACAATATACTGAAGTACATGACGATCTACTTCACTCAGATTGTGGTAGTGTTCGTTGATTAATGATTCTAATTTCATGGGTATCCTCCTCTATGTAAATATTTACCAAAAATGTAAATTGACACCAACGGTGTAATCGCTTTCTTATTTTACCATAGTTCTATTAATTTGGGTTAGAGGATGTTACATTACAGGTGTGCTAGCTACAAAAATAATGGAGGATGCTATGAAGAAACAAAGAATATGTATTGCAGGTGGTGGTAGTACCCATACTGCAGCGATTGTACAACTATTATTAGATAACTATAAAGAATTTCCAATTTCAGAAATTCGTTTATATGACACAGATTTTAAACGTAATGATGACATGAATGTGATTGTTGACTATATCTTAAGACAAAACGATATGGCTCACATTGACCTTCTCGCAACCGATGATCCAAAACTTGCATTCACTGGCATCGACTTTGTCTTTGCACAAATTCGTGTGGGCGGAATGAAGATGCGCGAACTTGACGAAAAAATCCCGCTTAAACATGGTCTTGTTGGACAAGAAACATGTGGACTTGGTGGATTTGCTTACGGTATGCGTTCAATGGGTGGTTTCCTTGAAATGGTTCAATTTATTCAAGACTACGCTCCCGATGCATGGATTCTTAACTATACAAACCCTGAATCAATTATTTCAGAATCAGTGAGACGTAAGTTCCCAAATGCCAAAATTATTAACGCTTGCGATATGACGATTGGTATTGAAGAAGCACTTGCAGAAAACTTTGGATACGATCGTAAGAATTGGATTGCTGATTACTATGGCTTAAACCACTTCGGTTGGTTTGATAGTATTTATGATGTGAACGAAAAACGTGATATCATGCCTGAACTTATTGAAGGTGTTATTAATGGTGGGATCTCTGTACCCGGTCTTGAAACAAGCTGGCAAAAAACTTACGATATGCTTGGTTATATTACCAGTAACTTCCCAAACAATATTTCCAACAACTACTTAGAATACTATTTATATCCAGACATGTTTGTTGAAAAACAAGATCCTAACTATACACGTGCCAATGTCATCATGGACGGACGCTTAAAACACATTGCGAAAGTTGCGGATTTAATTAGAGAAAATCCTGATGTAGAGAATGATGACTTCTTTGAAAAAGGAGCTCACAGTCAGTATATCGTCGATATTGCATTATCCCTACTCAACAACCTAAACGGTCGTTTCAAATTAATTGTTCCTAACCGAGGCGCAATCCCTAACTTAAGATCAGATGCTGTTGTTGAAGTTCCAGTGTATGTTAATGCACGAGGCGTTGAACCAATCTCACTTCGTCATGACATTCCAGATTTCCACAAAGGCCTTATGGAAGCACAAGTTGCAGCTGAGAAACTTCTTGTTGACGCATTCTTCGAAGGTTCCTATCAAAAAGCTTTAGAAGCATTTACTCTTAACCAAACAGTTCCTTCAGCACGTGTTGCGAAATTAGTACTTGATGAGATGATCATAGCTAATGAAGGTTACTGGCCAGAGTTAAAATAATGACATATCTCATTATTAACGCTGATGACTTCGGATTAAGTAAAGGTATTACGGATGGCATCGTCGATGCTCATCGGTATGGAATCGTTACATCCACAACACTTATGGCTAATATGCCTGCTACAGCTTATGCAGCAGGTTTAGCCAATCTTTATCCCGATTTAGGTATTGGTGTTCATCTCACTTTAACTGCTGGTAAACCACTCTTAAAGACACACCAAACTTTAACGGATGCCGAAGGGAACTTCCACAAGCTATCTTTCTATCAAGATGAGACATTCACAATCGATAACAAGGAGTTATTTGAAGAATGGGATGCTCAAATAAAAAGAATCATTGAACTTGGTGTTACACCAACGCACCTCGATTCACATCATCACGTTCACGCATTAGGGAAAAATAGAGAAGTTATTGAAGCACTCGGAAGAAAGTATGATATTCCTGTTCGTAAAAACTATAATCTTCCTGATGATATCCGTTCAACCAAACGTATCGATCTACACTTCGATACTTGTGGAGATATACATCCGACTATGCTTCAACCCTATCTTGATAATATTATTGATGACTGTTTAACCTATGAATCTCTAGAACTTATTTGTCATCCAGGATATCTTGATCGTTATGTACTTGAACATTCATCACTAACCGATCAAAGAACACGTACTTTAGATTTTGTTATTAATTCAGATTTTTCAAAACAAATAAAAAATCACGATAAAATTAAACTCGTTAATTTTAGTGTCATTAAGTAATAACTTTAGGAGGAGAAAACATGAAAGATAAAATAATGTCATCAATGCAAAAGTTTTCTAGAATTATTATTAGGCCAGTTATGTTTATGTCACTGGCAGGTTTATTAATTTCAATCTCTGCTGTTCTTAAGATGGAGTTTATGCCAACATTCATTCAACAATGTGGCTCATTCCTCTTTAACCTTTTAACAGGTAGTTTTATTAGCCAAATGGCTGTCATCTTCTGTGTCTCGCTAACAACATCCATTGCGAAGACAAAGAAAAACGATGCTGCCATCGTTGGTATCGTAACATTCTTACTATTCCTTGTAGCCAATAACCAATGGTTAACTGTAACAAACCAACTTGCAACTCCAGGAGAATATGGCCTTGCTGGTACTGGTCAAGCTATGGTCCTTGGATTCCAAGTCGTTGACATGGGAGTCTTCTTAGGAATTCTACTCGGTTGTGTTGCAGGTTATGTATTCAACAAATATCATGATAAGAAACTTCATAAGATGATTGCACCTTACGAAGGGACACGATTTGTATACTTCGTCATGATCTTTGTATCAATCTTCTTAGCTATTATACTGTCATACGTATGGCCATTCATTAACGGTCTCATCGAAGGACTTGTAAACATCATATCTAAGTCGGGATCATTTGGATTCTTCATCTACGGATTTGCAAATAGAATGCTGTTACCAATGGGTCTTCATTCATTACTCTATATGCCAATCCTCTTCTCACCTCTTGGTGGAACCGCAACTGTTGCTGGAGCATCATATGCAGGAGCTCTAAATATATGGTTAGCAGAAATTGGTAGTGTCAGTCAAATTACCGCAATTCATCCATCCGTTGGATATCTTGCAAACTTCGGATTTACAGCCCTACCACTTGGTATCTGTCTTGCATTGATTCATACTGCGAAGCCAGAACATAAATCAAAAGTTAAGGCAATCGTCTTACCAGCACTATTCGCGGCTATGTTTGCGGAAATTACAGAACCAATCGAATTCCTATTCCTATTTACCGCTCCAATCTTATGGGTATTCCATGGTATTGTATATGGATTTGGACTCATGCTATCCAACCTTGTAGGACTTAATATTGAAGTCTCTACAGTCATAAAAACAGTTATGAACTCTATCATCATTCCAATGGAACTTGGTAGACAATGGCTTGTTCCAATTCTATTTGTCATACTCACCGCCGTTGAGTTCTTTGTCTTCAAGTTTGTGATAGAGAAATGGGATCTCAAACTTATTGGTAGAACAGATAACTTCAATGAGGCAGAGAACAATATCTTCGATGATGAATCGGAACTCTCCACTACAAACAGAAACTATCAACTTGTTGTTGATGGATTAGGTGGTGTAGAAAACATCAAAGAAATTAACAACTGTATTACACGATTAAGAATTGATCTCATTGATGACTCTCTTGTAAATAAGGACCTCATTAATCAATTTGGTAACTCAGGTATTATTTCAAAGAAAAACCATATTCAAATAGTTATTGGTATGGGTGTTGAAGATGTTCGCGAAGGACTCGAAGCACATATTAAAAAAAATCAATAAAAATAAAAAAGGCTTTAGTATTTCTAATTTTTGAAGTACTAAAGACCTTTTTATAGTATTCTAATTCGTGACGAAGTATGAATCCAACGTTACTCCGTCCAAAGATCCATACAATACATTTTTTTTATTTGCGGGATTCAAAATAGTGACAAAAATATTATGATCCGTTGGATTACCCTTCACTATAGATAACTCTAGAATTTTTAAAGCATCCAGAAAAGAAGCAACCTCTCTTTTATATTTACCTGAGGTGATGTTATCTGTAAAATTATTTATAATTTCCTGACTAGTGATATCTATTTCGATTGAAATTAGATTTTTACCTTGCATAACTTTACGCTTCACCTTAAAATTAGAAAAATCTCCCATATCAGCATTCAGTTTTTCTTCGATTTCTTTAGAATATTTGTCAACCAATTCGTATTTTTCTTCGCTTTTTTTTCTAGCTTCATCATCACTTTTATCTTTTTCTTCTTGGTTTGTTTCTTCCTTTGAAACAGTTTCTTGTTTTTTTTCAGCAATTTTTTCTTCATCCCAAACAGCCACAAGTGTTCTTGCATTCTTCGGGATATTATTCAATTCTACCGAATTATTTTTCTCATCTTTCCACTCAATAAAATATGGAGTTGCCTCAGAACTTAATGAAGGGGTTGCACCGACAATATTTCCATTCTCTACGGTAACATCTTTACGCCTAGTTCCATCTAGAAAACTAAATTTATCGAGATGTAGGGTAATCGTTTTCGTCTTGCTGCTGCATCCAGAAACAAGCAGTAACAAAGCTAATATAAATATATATTTTTTTTTCATTTTTAATTTTCCTCTCCCATGCCATATGTATTTCACGATTAGCTGATATTATTTATTAAATAAAGTGATAATCATTTTAGGTTCAAGTTAGTTGAAATAATACTATTTACTATAAAAAGCATAATAAATCAAATATTACTTAATGTTAATTGTGTTGGTATAATCTTCAATATTGATTTTTACAGTTCTAAAAATTTTCTTTATAAGTGGAATTTCTTCTTTATTTGTTTTAATTCTATCGTGTGAAAAAATAATTACTTCTTTTATGTGATATATTTGATTCACTATTTCATAAAAATCAGTATCTGCTTCTATACCATGTCCCATCACAACTAGTTGGTTGATGTCCAATTTTGCTTCCAAATCACTAAAAAAATAACTAATGGGTCGATATATTTTTTCATAATTATTTTTTATAAAGTAATTAATATCCGGATCTGTATGACTATATGATTCATCAATACCTGCTCCATGTCCATCGATTCCTAATTCTGTAATCACTTCATCTTCAAAAATTCTCAGTTTGTTTTTAACAGTCTCTCCATCGTACTTCAAACGTATTTGATTATAAAAACTCATTATTATCCGTTGATAATGCTTAATATTCAAATCGTAATTCATGCTGCCATCATGGGGAATACTCTCCATCATATGACCAAATATCACATAACCATTGTCAATGAATCCATTTGGGTGCTTGCAATTCAAACAATAAATACTTTCAACAGTATCAGTATAATTGAAATTCACAATTAACGGTGAAGCTATTAGATAACCATTTATTTTGGGATTCATTTGGATATTATCAAAGTGTGTATTATTTTTAAGGTACTCTATAAATAATTTAGTTATTTTTTTTTGTAATTCTATAAATTCATTGAAATTCTCATAGCCGATAACTTTTCCGCACATTACTAGTTGACTTTCTGCAGTAGAATATACCTTCCTAATTTTTAATATATTGTTTTCTATTTTAGTCCAATCATTACTAATATCAGGAAATCTTTGTAGTATTAAATTATTGTAATCCTCAACATCTTTATTATTTATATTTTCGTTGAAAAAATCGCTATAATTGGTTTTCAAACCGTGGTGCAAGTCAAATCCATTTCCTATTACTACTATAGAGGTCATATTTTATCTCACTTTATTATTTTAGAGAGAATTCCTTCTTCTAAATCTTTTAACGAAAGAACGTTTACACCGCTTTCCAAAGTCTGTCTTAAATTATTTTTTGCAGATTTCCACCCTTGACCATCAGTAATCCATATAAATTCAAAGTTTTCGATACTTTTTGCTTGAGTTCCTAACATTTCATAGCTTCTTGCAGTTTCATTTAATTTTGATCCGCCTCCGCTATAGTAATTGGTTTCAATAACGTATATCGTCTTTTCTGATTTAATGACAAAGTCAAATCGCTTGTTCGTTTTCCATTTGCCACTTAAAGCAGATAGATCAACATCATATTTTTTTTCTATTTCGGTCTTTTTTAACTCTTTAAAATAATTATTATTTTTTTCATAACCTGCATCTACTATAAATTTTTCTACTATATCCTCCATAAGATGCCCGGTACGATTTTTACGTGCATTGGAATCCAATCCCACTTCTATTCCCTTAACGTAGTCAGTCAAATCCCCTACGAGATGATTCTCAAGTAAATTAAAAAGTCCAGTTTTTCTCATGAAATTACAATATTCATCAATTGAATAGTTAGGTTGATTAAAGTTGAAAAAAAACTCTTCTTTATTATCTGCGATTGCAATTTCTTTTTCTCTCTTTGCTATTAGAATCGGAATTACCTTAATAATTTCTGGGTAATTCGTAGCAAGTGATTTAAATTCTGTTTCAATATCCTTTGATCCGATTAAGCTATTCAAAATATTTAACTCCACTTTTATACTCTCTACATTGCTATAAACTTTGGGAAAATTAACGTAATAATCCCAATCAACTATTGTGTTTTTAAAGTTCATAAGCCATTCATCGAAATCTCTAATCATCCTTGTTCTCCTTTAAACTATTTAGTCTATTTACTGTCAGTTCAATATACTCACTTTCTTGTTCAATTCCAATATAACGTCTGCCAAGCATTGAACATACAATCCCTGTCGTTCCGCTCCCATTGAATGGATCTAAGACTACATCATTTTTATTTGTTGATGCTAAAACAATTCTTTCCAAAACTGCTATTGGTTTTTGAGTGGGATGCTTACCACATTTTTTTTCACGTTGAGGAGTAGTAGAAAAAGTCCAAACATCTTTCATTTGTTTTCCACCATTTATCTTTTTCATAACACTATAGTTGAATTGATGTTTACCTTTCTTTTTGCTAGTAAGCTGCTTTCTTGCCCATAAAATCGTTTCTGTTGAGTGAGTGAATGACCTGCACGCAAGATTAGGAGGAGGATTTGATTTTTCCCAAGTAATATTATTGATGATACTGAAACCTTCTAATTCTAATGCCATACCAATTGAATATATATTATGCATTGTTCCGCTTATCCATATTGTTCCATCATCCTTTAATACATTCTTGCACATCCGAATCCATTTTCGATTAAATTTATGTCTTTCTTCTAGAGACATTCCTTCATCCCATTCGCCTTTATTTACTGAAACCATTTTTCCTGATTGAACAGTAATACCGCCGTTTGAAAGAAAATACGGAGGGTCTGCAAAAATCATATCAACACTATTCTGTTCTATTTTTTTTAGCAATTTTAAAGAATCACCATGCATCAACACAAAATCATCTTCATCAATCATGATTTTTTTCTTATTACAATTGATATTTTTCATAGTCCTCCTAATAATTCGTAATTATAACTTCCTCTACAAAGCCTCGGCCATCTGCTTTGGAGTTTATCATTCTTTTAGCCTTGACTACTTTAATATTAAATCCTTTGTAAAGTTCATTGATATATGGGGTATTATGATTAGATAACATAACATTGACACCCCTTTTATCTAGATTTCTAAATAATTTCATCAACCTAAATTGATCATCTCTATCAAAACCATTTTTAGAATATGATGTGAATGAATCAGAGGCTTCAAAACTATCATATGGCGGATCAAAATACACAAAATCTCCTGAAGTTGCATCTTGAACAGCTACTTCAAAATCTTCATTCAATATTTTAATATTATTTTCATCAAAATAAGAAAATATTCTCTGAAAATTTTCTCCGTCATATGCTTTAACGGCACTTTTTTTCCCTGACGGAACATTAAATTGACCTTTTGAATTCACCCTATATAGGCCATTAAAACATGATTTATTCAAGTAAATAAAACGAGCAGCTTTTTCTTCTTGACTCAGTAGATCAAAATTTTCTGTTCTATCCAACTCTCTAATACTTAAATAGTACCCTTCGTTATGATTGACTTCGTGTTTTTTTAATATATCAATTAGTTGTAAGTAGCTATTAATATTTTCAAAACACCTATATGCAGCGACTAATTCTGAATTATAGTCGTTGATAACAGCATTTTCTGGCATAATACTAAAAAATAATGCACCACCACCAATGAATGGTTCAAAGTAATTATTGTAAGTGGCGGGTAAAAGATTCCTTATTTCTGAAAGTAATTGAGTTTTCCCACCTGCCCATTTTACTAATGGCTTGATTCTATTTTCTTTTTTTGTGTTTATATATATATTGTTATTACTA
The DNA here is from genome assembly GCF_014396165.1 of Erysipelothrix inopinata. GTDB lineage: Bacteria > Bacillota_I > Bacilli_A > Erysipelotrichales > Erysipelotrichaceae > Erysipelothrix > Erysipelothrix inopinata. The sequence goes on along the minus strand of NZ_CP060715.1, from coordinate 1,128,444 downwards.
AAGCTAACCAACTCCGCTATTTCCACATCTAAACCTAAACTAAGTTTATATACAGATTCTATTGTTGCATTAATTTGCCCATTTTCAATTCTAGATATTTGTTCTCTTACGATTCCCGATCTTTCTGCTAAAACCGTTTGAGAAATCCCTTTTTTATCTCTAATTTCTTTTATTCTATTTCCTAACTCTTCAAGTATTTCCATGTTATCACCGTCTATAAGTATAACATATTGTGCATCAAAGTGCACAATGTGTTATGCTGCTATTCATAAAAAATAACCTCGCCATTTAATTACAAAAGTTCTTTTACAAGATAGGAAGTAAAAAGATGGGTAAAGGTAGCCCATCTCAAATTATAATTATGTCCTCGAGTATAATTAACCTATTTTTTAGGAAACTTCAAAGGCTTAGAATAGATTCCATATATTTCTAATGCATCTGAAATTTGATCTTCACCTAATCTAATTGAATATCTTGCAGCACATTCAGGTGTTAAATCTCGATTAATTACTTGATGCAAACCAAGAATCTTCATTCTATGTTGCCACTTTGATCTTTTACCACTATCAATTCCGCCATAACTAAATCCATAATACCATTCAGAAACCATTGCTAAGTAGATTATTACTAGTGCTTCCTCAAGCTCAGATTCAGGATCTTCAATTTCCATTCCATCGTAGGTATCAACTATATTTATAATATTATTAATATGTAACTGGTCATTATACCCGAACGTGTTTCGATTATTAATATCGAATGGTTCATTTGGTTCAAATATCAACCCTATAAAACTATCATAAAATCCACCTGCGTTTTGGTCAATAAATTCGGACATCTGTCTTATCAATGATAGAATTTCTACCTCATATTTATTACTATACTTCAGAATCACTTCAAAATAATCGACATCTCTCATAGCATACGCGTCATTTGTATCACATTCAATAATACTTACTTGGAAATTATCCTTTCCTCCCTTATTATATATTATTTTATTTCCCCTCTTTGATGTGTACATTTCTCTTTGTGCTTCCAACATATTACTATCTTGAATCTTTGCATTACCCCACATGGTCATATTCTCCTTCTACTATATTTTAAACTTAAATTTTAATATATATCTCAAAGTACTTTTACTCAAAAATAATTTGAGTAACTTATTTCTCATTCAAATACTAATTATTTTGAAAACTATATCCCACCATATTAATTAGAAAAGTCTTTTCAAATTAATTACTTAAAATATTTATACAGTAATATTTAGCACATATGCATACAACTTTCATCTAAGGTTACTGCAAAAGTATTTGCATTACGGACCTAATTGCTATTATATATTCCCAAGTTAGGAATGTATAACAATTTCATGAGTTTTCCAATAATCACTTCATAGATTCTTCTATCATTGATTCTTCTATCATTCTAATTGATAATACATAAGCATCCCTAATTGAAATATTAGTATCAAAATAAACAAACTTTTCCTCACCAATTGGAAATTCGAATATTCTAGCTGAATTTTTCCATTGGTCTATATCAGGATTTTTTCCTTCTTTTATCATTAAATTACCCTGAATGCTACTTATTGCTTTAATACTTAATCCCCTATCCGTAAGTTGTTGGATTGTAGAAGACATTATACCTTTTACTGTACCATCTCCAATAAATTTATTTTTCTCTTCTGCCGTTAGCTCTTGATTATTATAGAAAGTTCTCGAAACTGTCCTGAGATACTCATTTCGTAACTCAGCATTCAGCTGTACAGAGTTATATTTCTTTCCTTTGTAAGAATATCTTGATATTTTATCATCATCTGATTTCGTTTCTGTATCCCTTTCTTTGGAAACTTCTACTTGTGCTTGAGTTGAAATATTTACAATTAGGCTATTATACTTACTGATGTCTTTTATATAATTTAGTTTTATTCTATCAAGATTGAGGATTGCATTTTTTAATGAATTATCTAATCCCTCTGCATCTTCATAAATATTAAAAGTCGCGGGTAGGTTTAAGAATTCTTTATACAAGTCATAACTATGTTCTTTCAGAGCAACTACGATAAATATTAAAAGTTTAGAAGCATTTTTTTCATCTCTATCTTCTAGTTTATGTAACTCATTTAAAACAATTGTCGAATATAAATAGTAGTTGTTTACTAATTTTTTGAGTTGTCTTGGATTATTAGAAACACAATCTTGTATAGTTTGTTGAAAAATATTATATAATCCATTTTTTTAACTACATCATTTTCATATACAAAGTCGAAATCTAAAAGTTCAAGCAAATAATCTGAAATATCAATTTGATGATTAGGTATAACATAATTCACCTGGGATATTTTATCAAAAAATGCTTGAGCTTTATCAGCATTCATATTATTACTAAATTTTTTTCTAACCCTTTTCTAATCACCTCAAGATCTATCGCGACAACAAAAATAAAATTCTTAAGATTGAGTACTGACTTTATTACTTCTAACATTTCTATAGCAACTTCGGGCTTGACTCTATCCAAATCATCAATAAAATAAACAATTCTTCTGCCTGAAGTTTTTTCATTAATACTATTAATTAGTTTTTCTCTCTTTTGGGCATGATTTGAATCAAACACTGATGGGTCAATCTTGATCCCATAATTACTACCAGTTTCAACCAATTTTAGTATGGAAATACTTTTTAATTCCTCAAAAAACCTTGTGGCTTGTTTTGACTTACAACCTGTATTTTCTGCGATTTCTTCTAACAAAAAAATCGGAAGAAATTCTTCACTACCAAATGCCGAAAATTGCCATGCATCAAATTTATAGAATTCATTTTGTTCTTTTGAATTATTGTCCAGAAAATTATTTCTAACTAAGTTCATAAATGAGGTTTTTCCTGAGCCCCAATCTCCTTGAATTGATACTGTTATCGGCATTTCACATTTTTCAAGAAATTTTGCGAACCCTTCTGCATTTTTATTATATCTAAATTTATCATGTTCTACATTATCAATAGGAACTTCTACCCTGCTTAAAGTATTTTTAAGATTATCAAAATCACTATTCATATTCGTTTCCTTTTTCTCCTTATTCATTTTGTACACTAAAAAGATCGTGAATTGAATACTATCTCTTTCTTTATGATATCATTTATTAATCAAAAAATAGCTTATAATTTCAAAATTCACAATTCTTTCATCATTGCAAATTTTAAAAATTTTCGGGATAGAGTCGAAATAATTTATTAAAAACGATATAGTGCTAAATGTAGATTTCTTTCAAGTGGGTTTTTATATTATACCGTCAACTATACTCGAATTAGCTAAAATGTATGATTAACACCATAATTTCAAAGGAACATATGTAGTTGTAACATTTTTATCAGCAAACTTATAATGGAAAGCTTGCTGATAACCACATTGAGAAATTTCTAGAAATTATGAAGTATTCTTTCACACCGATCCTAGAGTTTTTGTTGTGTGACTCGAACCTGTTAATAGATTTTGACCTTGAATTATTAGTGAGAATATTCTTGTGTGTATATATGAATCTGTCAAAAAGACGTTTCAAGTTTCTAGAAATGATGGCTTGCTAAAAAAAGTATATTTTGGATAAGATATGGTTCAGTTCTTTAAAGCATTAGTAGCAAGTGTACATCCAACAATAATTGTTTAGATTCACTTGTCTTTGTCCTCACATCATTCAAAAATCAACACTTGTGAAGCTAGTTCGTTTACTCACTTTGGATACAATATAAACTAGGTAGAGAAACAATATGCAATCGCTCCTAAATTATTTTACATTTTCATAATTACTGTTGTAAACCGGACTATTTCTCCTGAAAAACTAAAGAAACCAGATTAAAAAATAAGGAATATATTTCCCTGATTGATCATCAACTACATATTCTCTCCAATATCCTACATAGATATAGAATACACCCGGAAACTCTTCATAATTTGAATCAAACATTTTAATCACCTCTATTATAAATATACGATGGTTAAAGTAACTCCTTATTTCAATCGAATTTTTCTGAACTCTTACTTGTTTTCAATGATACATACAGACTACTGAACATCAAAGAATAAGTTCAATTATAATGAGAAAAACTAGCAGCTTCTTATTAAAAGATATCTTTATCACAATACTAATTCAATCTTCGAAAATTAAAGCTAATTTAGAATGAAATACCATATCATCCGATATATTAAATATCAATTTGCAACACAGAATTTAAACGACTTTAAAACTACATGTGCAAAAATTTGATGACATTTTAAGTACTTAAATTTAGCTTAATCCCTTTCATCCTGTATTGATTCAGCCTCACTACTGCGTTCTTTAGCCAATTTATATGCAAGAATGAAGTCTTCACTATTCATTTCACTAATCAGTTTTGAAAATAAAGTTTTATAGTTTTCAACATTATCTTCTCCAATAATTTCACAATCTCCATTTGTTTCGAGATTATCTAAATAATAATCAATAAATTCATTAATTTCGCTATACCCGACATTTCTCCAATTTGATTCATCACAATATTTAAAATGTGCACCACTTTCAGTCTTTTCAATTTCAATTTTCATGTTGTCTATCTCCTTTATAAATTTCGTATCGATTTTTTATTACATTTCGGGACCCGTCAACTGTATTCGCAATTGTAATTAGCTCATTTTGTACATAGCTTTCCGGCCTAAAATTTCTATATTCAATATTTTTGTCATTTTTAATAGCTTCAATATAATTGGTTGGGTCCGCATTTACAGCAATTATAGGATCATGAGTGACAACAATAAATTGAACCTTTCCCTTCGTTTTATTGATCTGTTCTTTTATCGTGGTACTAATAAAATCCTTGTCAACATCATTTTCAAGTTGGTCGAACAAAATTACTGAGTTGTTAGAATTAATAATATTATTGTCAAAATAAACCTCTAGATATGTTTTAGCAATGTCTCCTGGATTTAAATTTTTAATATTATTTTGATCAAAGAATATTTCAACTTCAACGTCGAATAGGTCATTTATCTTAAAAGAATCTCTCATTATATCAAGTTTTATGTATTTATTTAGTAGGTTTTTTGTGTCTTTGTTACTCGTTAAATCATATTTTTTTTCATTCAATTTTGTCTTATGTCCATATGTTTTAAAAAGCTTGTTCTCTCTCTCGGATACAAGCTTTATATCCTCTTCTTTTACCTTTTCCACAACTAAAATCTGATTGTTTTTATTGATCAATGTTTCCTGATGTGAACCTTGTAAGTTGTAACTTACATCCATAGATAGTAGGTTAAACTCGTCTATCTTATGTTCAATAAAACTCGAAACAATGCTATCGAGCGTACTCGACATTGAATTTATTAAAGTTGATTTACTCAATGCATTAGTAGACGAAATTCCATTAACATCATTAATACATTTTTTCACTAGATCATATTTGCGAATTTCATATGTTTCAAACTTGTGTAGTTCTGTTATTTCTTGATACACTGTTTTAAATAATTTATTTGTTTCGTCTAGTTTGTTCTTAATATTTATTTTTTTATTATCTTTATATATATTTAATATTGTATTTAAACTCTCGAAATGTTCACTGTATTTTGCAAAGTTATTTAGTTGTTCTTGGGTATATGTTAGTTTAAATGGATCAGGAAGTGATATTTGAAAAGTACTTATATCTTCCAAGTCCCTAAGTTTAAGTTCGTTACCGTTTAATTTATTAATTTCCTCAATGATTTTTTTTGAATTATCAGAGTATTTTTTTTTAGTATCTATATATAGATTAACATTTTTTTCAAAAACCTCATTCACCGCCTGAAAATTTCTTTTGGAAACAAAATCTGGCATGATATATCTTACAATACTATACATTTCTTCATTATCAGAAGACATATTTGCTTGAATAATTTTATCATAAATTTTTTCTCCAAATCCTATATTTATGTTGGATTTGTCTAGCTTTTCGTCACTCTCATTATAGAACGAAAACTCATAATCGCTAATTACATCATAAGAACTTTTGGTTGATTCAGTTAAAGATTGTTTAATTATTTCTAGTAATAAGCTTTTCCCTGATCCCGATCGACCAATTATACAGTTAAACCCCCTATCAAGATTAATACAATTCTCGGTAAGTTCCAATGGGGAAGTACTTTCTTCTTCTCTTTTTTTAATTTCAATTCTGGATATATAGTGATTATTTTTGTTAATGTGATCTTTGGTAGAAAATCTATGTACTGGATTCGATAGTGAGTGTATTAGGCCTTTAAAACTCGGTTCTGCGTTCATATAGAAGTTTCTATTCTTTGAACTATATTGATCCCAATCTCGAACATCTGAGAATAAAACACCTCCGAAATCATCAATATTATCAGCGTAATTTTCCTCCGTCATAAAAGATTTAATCTGGCTTAACTTCCAATTAGATGGACTATCAAATACTCTAATAAATCCTTCTCGAACAATTTTTAAAGCACTTTTAATATTTTCCTCAGAAGGGTCTTCAAAAATCCCCCTCGATTTAGATCCATGAGGTATCATAACTAAATTATGATTTCTAACTAATGACATCAATTCTTCGGCAGAATATATTACTTCACCGATATTATTTTTTTTATTTTGAGTCTCAATATTTATGTTATTAGACATTTCAAAATTATCTTCAAATTCTTTTTCTGATATAGCCACGAGATGCAAAGGCTGATCCTCTTTATCAGCAAAAACTGTATCAAATTCCACACCCAAAAGCATTGTTGAACCTAATATATCAGATAAATAATTTAATACTAAAAAATTAGAAAAATCAATGATATTATGATTTGTAACTGATAAAAGTTTCAATTCATACTCTGAGAGCACCTGAACGAATTTTAAATACGAGAAATTTACTGTATCACTTTTACCATCCCGAGTAACTCCAACAGATGTGTGCATATGTAAGTCTATTGCATTCCACATATAATTATCTCCTTTTTAAATTAACTATAAAAAGCAATCCATAACCAATCAATTCTGGAAACAAATGCATTAAGCAGAAAAATAGATTTGTCGATTACTTGATAACCTTAAACAAATTTTAGAGACACACTTCTTATTTTTACTAGTGTTGATTGATGCAAAAAAAAATCAATTTCTATGCTTACATATTAGCACATATATAAATTTAAAACATCTAATTAATCTTCTTGATTTTTTTTACTCTAACCTCGCGATAATTTATTGTTCTTTAATCACATATTATAATAATTATAGTATTCACTTTATCAAGACATAATTAAATTTTTTTATAGTATGAACCAATGAGGATTATATCTAACACTGTCTATTTAGTTCTAAATACTGCAGGATATTTAATTACCTACATAACGAGCACTATTATTTTTTAATTATTGTAAACTTCAAATTTACTAATTTAAATAACATTTCTCATCTTATTTTTGAAGAGAAATGTTATTTTTTTCATAATTTTATTAGAAATCTGCTGCTTTCTTTGATTTAACCATCAACCCGGGGTTGTTGGCTTCTGTTCTTTCTGCAAGAAATCTTTCGAATGTATCTGTAATTGCTTTGTTCTTTATTTCTCTACATTCGCAAGGTCCATCTAAGTACATAATCATATTGTTCTCAGGAGTGAATTCTTCCCAGTGTGGTAGTGATTCACTATTTGGATGATGATTACGTGCAAAGTTTGTCCAGTATGCTGACACATCATTTCCAATCTTTTCATCGTAACTTCCGTATGCAATGATTTCTTTGTCTGCATCGAAGTTTTGGAAGATATAGTTAACTTCACAACCATGATGTGCACCTAGGAAAGATGGATTATGGGTAGGTGGTACATGTTGGAAAATGTAGTAGTAAACTGGACTCTCGTTGTAGTCTTTGAGGCAAGATGCAAAGTATCTCATATTCGCTGCAGTGTTATCGGATCTAAAGCGATAGAGTGCATAACCTGCGTCATATTCAGCATAGGGACCATATTTTTCCCAAATGAATTCGTTGTGCTCTTTGATTGGATATTTTATATCTACTGTTTTACCAAATGATTCTTTTGTAGTCTTTGAACGACTTCCGTGTGCATCGCCTCCGTTGACTAGAGATGAAGCCTCATCAGATGTACATCCAAGCATTACTGGAACGTCATGGAATAACCCTTTCAAGAAACATTGTTCAAGTCGGTCTGGTAGGATGTAACCATCCACATACGGGCAGAACTCTGCTCTAGCGTAATTATCTTTATCTTGAAGGAATTGTTCTGCAGGAGCGCTGTAAAGGTCCTCTTCGTTCATAATTCCAACAGATTCCATATACTTACGACATTTTTCATAAGTTTGTTCTGTATCAATATCCCATTCGTCATGATTAAACGGCGAACCACTTTGAGTAATTGCAGCATGGAATAGTCCTTTTGCTACAGGAGACAACAATAATATATTTATCAATGAAGAACCTGCTGATTGTCCAAAAACAGTGACATTATTTGGATTTCCACCAAATGCTTCAATATTATGTTTTACCCACGTTAAACCAGCAATGGCATCTGCAACTCCCGCATTCGTGTGATGTTCTGCTCGTTTGCTAAGAGCAGGATGACTCATAAATCCAAAGATACCTACGCGATAGTTTGCAGTAACTAAAATGACATCATTGTTCTTTACAAAATTCTCACCATCGTAAAGAGGCATTGCGGAACTTCCTACGGTATAGCCACCACCATAAATCCAATACATAACCGGTAAATTACGTCCTTCTGAATTTTCAGGTGCGTATACATTTAAATAAAGACAATCTTCACTGATTCTTGTCAATTGACGTGATGGTTTGCCATTTTCTTTAATCGGTTGCATTGGGCTGTTTGGTAGTGTGATAGCATCACGAACTCCAACCCATGCTTCATTTTCAACAGGTGGTAAAAATCTTAATTCACCTACTGGTGGTTTTGCAAAAGGAATCCCTAAATACTTCTCAACGCCTGATTCTACAAGACCAGAAAGCTGTCCTTTTTGTGTTTTAACTATTTTCCTATTCATTCATTTCTCCTTATCTATTTTCTGTATTCCAGTTGGTATGATAATTTCCTTCAAGGTCGATTCTTTCGTATGTATGTCCCCCAAAATAATCGCGCATCCCTTGAAGGAGATTCGTTGATAACTTCGGTGTATTCGTTGCCATAATATCACTGTATGCAGCTGATATTACTGGGCAACATACATTTTTACTCATCGAAAAAATGAGTGTATCTCTCATTGCATTGGTCCTATCGTTTAGAATTGTTTGCATGTTGGGTGAATGCATTAAGGAACTAATCGAATTGTTCTCATAATCTTCATGGATGTCATTAATCAATTGTCCTTGAATGATGCATCCTGCTCCCCAAATTTTGGAGATACTTTCAAAATTAAGATTCCAATTATATTGTGAAGATGCTTCCTCCATAATTGAGAAACCTTGCATATATGCAAATACTCTTGATGCATATACTGCTTGTTTAAGTATCTCTAAGTTTAATTCTTGTGATAATTCTTTAACTTCACTTTGATGAGTATTTCTATCTCGTTGCGAAATATTACGTATATCTACAGCTGAGAATAACGTGTTACAAGGGATGTTTTCTTCAATAGCATATTGAATGGTCCATTTCCCAGTACCCTTGCTTCCTGCTCTATCAGAAATAAGATCAATGAGGTCTTTACCAGTAATTTCATCTTTTTCTTTCAAGACGATTGATGCAATATTTGTAAGATAAGATTGTAACTCTGTTTGTTGCCATCCTTCAAATACTTCTGATATTTCAGTATTTGACATTCGTAAGCCATACTTCATGATTGCATAGGCATCACAAAGTATTTGCAAATCAGCGTATTCAATACCATTGTGAACCATCTTAATAAAATGTCCTGAACCTTCCTTACCAATATAATCGACACAACTATCACCCTTTTCTGTGACAGCCGCAATATCTTCTAAAAAAGGCATAAGAATACTAATCGATGACTCATCTCCAGATGGCATGAGACTTGCTCCGTAACGAGCTCCTTCAGCACCTCCAGAAATTCCCATTCCGACAAAATTGATATTCTTTTCATTACACTTATTTTGACGTTGCAAAGTATCGCGATAGTATGAGTTACCGCCATCGACAATGATATCTCCTTCATCAAGATATTCCTGAAGTTCTGAGATCACTGCATCAACTGGCCTTCCGGCATTAACCATCAGTATTATTTTTCTTGGGAGTTCTAAGGATGCTACAAATTCTTGTAAATTTTGATATCCTGTAATATTTTTATGATGTGATACCGAATTGACCGCATTACTATTTCGATCGTACACCGATACGAAATTGTCATGATCAGACAAGTTATATGTTAAATTTGAACCCATAACGCCAAGTCCGATCACTCCTATTTGATTTAATACCATTTCTTAATACGTCTCCTTTCTGATGAAGACGGAATATTCAATTCTTTTCTATATTTAGAAACTGTTCTTCGTTCAACCTTAATTCCTTCATCATGTAGTAGTTCTAATATTTTTTGATCCGAATACGGTTTGGTTTCATTTTTCACAATTCTTAAAATCTTGCGTTTAATCGTGTCCGCACTGCTACCACCTTTAGTTGCACTGACAAAGAAGTCAGAAAGTTCATAAATATCGCCATTAAAAAGCACCGATTTATTGGCAATACTCCGAGAGACTGTTGATGGATTGATATCTAACAATTCCGCGACATCTGACTGTGTCAAAATATTCAACGGTTTTTGATTCATAAAGAATTCTTTTTGTCTATCAAGAATAATTTGCACGACATTGGTAAGCGTGTGATTTCTAAACTGAATTTTCTCAAGTAAAATTTCACTCTCTTGATACCAAGTTTTAATCTCTTCACTCGCTTCCTGTTTGTAATCATAGTTGATTTTTATTTTTGAATAATCACGTGTGGAAGTACATTCCAATTCTTGATGATTGACGTTGATGATTAGGTCTGGGTATAAGTTCTTTGAATCGTCAGAATCAAAGTCAAATGTTGGTTTACATTTATGGATAACATTCAATACATCATTGAGTGTTTCTTCATCAATCTGATAGGTTTCTATTATCTTTGACTCAGAATAATCGTTCACACTTAGAAAATTATTCAATATCTTTATTCCAAGTTCTGCTAAAGGATGATTCAATGCTCTCAATTGAACGATGATAGATTCTTTAACTGACTCACTACCAATACCAATGGGATCAAAATGTTGAAGTGCGAAACGATGACGCTCAATTTCGCACTCCGATTTATCGAGTTCTTGTGCTAAAACAGAATTCGAAGTCGGAAGAAGACCTTGATCATTCAATGATTCAATAAGATAGCTCATCAAATCATGATTCAAATCCCTTCGTTCCAACAATTGCATGTAGAGGTCATCTTTTAATGAAGGTCCTTTAACATATGCAGCTAAAACATCATCAAATACTAACGTTCCACTTTTAAAATAGCCATCCTCAATTTCAAGTGTTGGATTACTTTCAAATGCTTCCAAAATCGATTGATCCAATCGACTTTGGTTTAGCATCATGAAATCGAGCATTTGAATTTGCCGAGTGCTTAACGTTTGTTGTTGTTTTTGTTTTAGTTTGGCTTCGAATTTTTGTTTCATATTTACCTCATTACGTTTATGCTAAGACTCCAAAGAATGCTCCTACAAGTGATAGGATAATTACAAAGAAGAGTACACGGTTATAGTTTCCACCTTTATTTTTGAAGTACCATACAATACCGAAGATTGCGATAAGTGGTAACATTCCAGGTAAGATTGCATCTAAAATTTCTTGGAGAACAATAGGTTTAGCTCCAGCAATTTCCCATGCTAATGGTGTAGAAACTTTAACGTATGTTGATGATAAAGCACCCATCATAAAGAGACCTAGAATACTTGCTCCCGTAATAATTTTGTTAATCATACCAGATTTTAAGAGGCTCATGACCGATTCTTTACCCACTTTGTAACCAAAGTTCAGCATATTGTAACCAACAATTACAATCACTAATGGATATAAGAAAATAATGAAGGCTCCAAGTGGATTTCCTGCTAATGCAAAGGATGATCCAAGACCCATAATAATTGGTTTAATAGTTCCCCAAATAATCGTGTCACCAATACCTGCGATAGGTCCCATCAATCCAGTTTTAATACCTGTAATCATTTCTGGTGGTACATCACTACCAAGTGCTTTTTCTTCTTCCATTGATAATGCAACACCCAGGATGATACACCCAATTGTTCCTTCTGAGTTATAGAATTGTAAGTGGCGTGTTAGTGCTTCTACATAAGCTTCATGATCATCTTTATATAGCTTCTCTAAGTTCTTTGAAATTGCATTACAGAATGCTAATGCTTGAAGACGTTCATATGAATTACTGAGTTCTGTGGTAAAAAACCACATTGAGAAAGTGCCTCTTAAATCTTTTTTGGTCAAGAGTTGTGTTTTATCACTCGTCATATTTACTTTTTGTTCCATGATTACGCCTCCTTCTTACCTTCTCTGAACATAATGAGAAGTGCGATACATCCACCAAAGATAGCTGCTGCCATAACATTAATTTGTAGGTAAGCAACTGCAAAGAATCCAAGTACAAAGTAAGGCATGAGTTCTTTTTTACCAATTGTTAGGATAATAATTGCGAATCCCATAGCAGGTAGAATTCCTCCAGCAACGCTTAATCCTGTAATAATCCATTGTGGTAACACTGTTAAGAGATATGTTACAGCCTCAGCACCAAACATTGTAATGATAAACACTGGAATAAATCTTAGTACAAAGCTGACAATTGCTGGGAGTGTAAATGCATTATGGAAGATTCCTTTACGGTCTCCCTCAAGTGCATCTTTATCTGCACGGTGGATCCAAAATGAGTTTGATGTTCGACGAAGTTGGTCTAAGAAAACACCAAGAACTCCAAACGGCACTGCAACACCTACTGCCATTTCTGGACTTAAGCCAGTTTCTAAGGCAATTGGAATCGCAACAATTCCTGCAAGAGCTTGATCAGCTGGAATATTTCCTCCAGTTGCAATCATTCCAAGGTATACAAGTTGAATTGTTCCACCAATGATTAATCCTTGTTGAACTTGTCCATAAATAGCGCCTAAGATTAATCCGTAAAAGATTGGTGAGCCAGTCGCAGTTGTTAAACCGTATCCGATACGGTTTGTACCAATCCAATATAAGATTCCACACAATGTAGCCAATAATAGTTGGTTCATAGTTCTTCTCCTTTATAGTTTTCTAGTCTAATGTGACTTTTGCTAATGCATCTTTTAATAAGATACTTGGTTCTTGAGGTACTTGATGAAGGTACACTTTCACACCATTTTGTTCCATTTCAGTTAATTTATCTGCATCACTTTTATTAAAAGTGATCGGTCCATAGACAACTTTACGTCCTGGTTCTGCACCCAATCCACCAATTTGTAATTCTGTAAATGGGAATCCTTTTTGATATGAATCATAGATTGTTGGAACATTTTTGAATAAGACAAAGAGTTTTCCTTCTCCGAGATTTTCTTCTTTATAACTTTGTACAGCTTCATCTACAGATTTGATGATAACGTCAATTCCTGGAGGCGCTGACATTGTGTATATTTCTGCCATAAACACATCCTTAGATAACTCATCATCGATAATCAGGATCTTATTTGCTCCTGTTTGTTTGAGCCACTTTGTAATAACTTGACCATGAATCAAGCGAAAATCAGCTCGTATTAATTTAATTTCAGCCATTATATTAGCCCTCCATTTTCTTTGTTCTTAAGACATCAAAGCAACCCGTTTGTGCTGAGTCGACCATGATCTCAACCAGTTCATTCATTTCTAGGAAATCTCTTTGCGATACTGCTTCGATAAGCAGTGGGAGACTTAAACCTGAAACGATTTTTAAAGGACGATCGTAATTAACACGTAATGCGATATTACATGGACTTCCTCCAAATAAGTCGACAAGACATAAAATTTCTTTATCTTTGTCAATAGTTCCTACAAGCTTCTCAACTTCTGCTTGAAATACTTCTGGTGGCATACCTGGCATTAGGGATATTGTAGATGCATTTTCTACCGGTCCTACAATCATCTCTACTGATTTTAAAATCTCTTCACCAAATCTACCATGTGTTAATATGAGTAAATGTTTTTCCACGAACAATCTCCTTTCACTCATATACAGCAAGTTTCATGCCAACTTTACAAAAACACTAAAAAAGGTACTGAGATTTATCTCTCAGCACCTTTTTAAACGTACTAACTTAATCTGTGTCAAACTGTGTCGAACATGTCCATGATATAACCAATCTCTGTGTCAGGGATCTGAATACGATAAGCCTCCTCAATTGTTTTGAGCGCTTCTTTAATCACATCGTACAACTTCTGATTTTGTTTTATTCTTGATTCAATCTCATCGTAAGGTATCTTTTCATTGCGGATAACTCTCTCAATCATATTTGGAAGATGTAATGAATAATTGATATTCAATCTTTCAAATTCAGAAATTTCATAATTATCACTAATTTGCATAAAGGTATCCATCACAAGATTTAAAGTTTTCTCTGGATTTAAGAAACCCAAAGTATCTTCAAGAATTCTAAGAATTGTATCAATTCTTTGGTTTGTCAGATATTCTCTTTGACTATTCCGTTTTAATAATAGAAATTCTAGTGTTTTCAGTCCGTTTCCCAACAGTACTTCTTCGGTTGAAATATAAGGAATTGAATCGAGTTTAAGATCGACGGCACCTATAACTGCCGTAACCTCATACTCATCTTCAAGACTTGGATCATAATTTTGTTTATTTGTAGTAACAATGTTCAGATTCAAATGACCGATAGAAGATAAGGAATCTTGAATATAGTTTTTAAGAGCAATTGCTGCACCTTCTCCAGTCATACATGTCACAACAATAGCCTTAGGTTTACCATGTTGGGTATCATCAAGTCTTTTTCTTCGTGTTACTTCGGGTTCACTAGACATCGCATTCAAAGTCATTAGTAATTCATAGTGAATTTGACCCAAAGATGTCGTACTGAACAGAACCTTTCGTAAACTTTCTAAGACTAAAGGTGTCGAAACAAAGTTTACGGTTTTAGTAGGAATTCCTGTTTCCTTCGTGAAACGTTCTCCGAAGTTCATAAGTGATCCCATATCGGCAATAATCAATACACCCTTACCTTCATTGACAAGTTTAGCTTTCGCCTTAAATTTGTCGTAAAAAGTATCAACATTCTCTTCAAGTCCCATATCCAAATATTCAGCATGGTCAGTTTCAAGTAACGTATTTGCTACATTCACAATATTTTTCGCAACACCATTTCCGTGAGCAATTACCATTAATCCAACACGCTCTTCATCTTTTTCATGATGTGTTGTTAGAAATAAGGTCGCAAGATATGCTTCTTCGGGAGCAAAATCATACTTAAGTTCATCTGCAAGATAGGACATCACGAGCTTCGCAGCTTGATATTCTTCGGGATGATGAACTTTTATATCTTCACTCACATTATAAAATACTTTTGCTTCGAGTCCTCTTTCAATAATTGACTGAATATGAAGTCCAAAAGCGATATATGTTTGACTCGAAAATGTACATTTAAGTCGTGATTGAGCTAATGATAATGATTCCGCTACACTATAATAGATCTCTGGCTTTATAATTTTAAATATTTCGTCAGGATTGTGTTTCAGTTCTCCCCGATTTTCATAGGAACCGAGAATCATATTTTGAATATAGTGTTTAATCTCATCAATTCCCATTGTTTCATCAATACCATTATAAGTGTTCACTTCAGCAAGAGGTGTTCGCACGATTTGGTTACCATCATAGTGAGCGCCCTTGTCATACGATTTTAATAATGTATCAACAGCTATATATTGATCATTTCCACCATAGCTATTCTCTAATAAATATTGAGGCAGAAATTCTTGTGTTACTTTCAAATCAGTATTTTTATTTTTCATTGAATCAAGGAACGCTCTCGCACAGATAAGCTGAATATCAGTTTTTAATTGACCAATATTACCAGGATAACGATATCTCAACAATGATTCCAATACTTTACGATCAACATGGATATTCTTTTTTATTTTGCTTTGTTCCATTTCAAAAAACAGATTGATGAGATCCAGGTGTTCTTTTAAAGGACGCTGTTCAAGGCTTGGCAATGTTATTAACATCGGAATCCGACGAATAAATGTAAGGAGTAAGTTGGATTCAATACTTTCAGTTGTAGCTCCAACGATGAGTACATCCGCTCTCCACTCTTGGGTTGAATCTCCCATTTTTCGATATTTACCACTATCCATTAGTTGAAATAACATCTCTTGTCCTTCAGAAGGAAGACGATGAATCTCATCTAAGAACAGTATTCCTTTATTAGCGCGATCAATTAACCCAGGTTTGTTTGTATCAGCTCCAGTGAATGAACCTTTAGTGTAGCCGAAGAGTTCTGATACCAGGAGTTGCGGATTATCTGCATACTCTGCACAGTTAAAAGTTACCAATTCAGCCCTATTATCTAAAACACCAAATTCTTTTGCATAGTTATACATCAGTTCCACAAACATTGTTTTACCAATACCTGTTTCACCTGTGATAAGTGTATGGAGACCAAATGGAGGATAAATCATGGCAGCCTTGGCCTGATCTATGGCCATACTTAAACTTCCTCCAGCACCAATAATTGAGTCAAAGTCACTCAGTTTTTGTACACTGTTCTCAACAATTTCTCGCAACGAAGTTCCTTCTCCAATTATTATTTTCGCAAAAATAAGCGATTCAAGATGTTCCACAGGAAAATATCTGACTGGTTTTCCTGTAATCTTAATGACAAGCCCATCATTTACTAAGTTATTGAGTTCGCGACTACAGTTAGTACGGTCTATATCTAACTTATCTACAAGCTCTTGAGTTGTGGCACCATTATAACCATCTCGAATCATCTCAAGATTTATAGTTTTCGTATAATTGTTAAGGGATTCTAATACAACTTCTTTTCGTAACATGACACCCTCCTTCAAATCCTTGCCTAAAGTATATAGTACACTAACCTTAATTTAAAGGATTTAAATTTATAGCTTAGAATCATTTTATTTTGTGCTCTCAGATTTTGCTCTCATTGAGTTCGTTTGTAGTCATCTTTTCATGAGTAGTATCAGATACTTTTACTCTTTTTCTTTTTGGCTTATATAAAAGAATCAGTATTGCTGTGATAATAAATACCGCTCCGATAACTGTAGATATCGTTACTTCTGAATGTAAGAGTAACGCACTGAACACTAGTGCAGAAATTGGTTCAGACATACTAATCACACTTGCTATCCTGCTTCCAAGGAGACGAACACCCTCCTTCATAAAGAGAAGTCCTACGCATGAAGTTAGTAATGCTACGACGATCATCACTAAATGATTTTCGATAGGTTGATTTAGATTAATTTTAAATCCCAATGGCATCATTACAAGCATGGTCAAGGTACAGAAAACTGAAACATAAAAGAGAAATACCATACTATCAAGTTCTGCTAAGCGCCATTTTTCATTTAATAATAGATACATAGAATATGCAAAAGAACTTACGATTGCAAATACGACTCCAAGTATACTTCCAGATTGTCCAAACTCGACAATCGAAAGTGTTCCGCCAATAGAGAATGCTAGAGCAATGATTGTTTTCTTATCTATTTTATCTTTAAAGATGATTAACGATAATACTACCAAGATAACGGGATACATGAAGTGAATCGCCGTACTTACGCCTGGATCAATCCACTGATAACTCATGTATAGTGTAAGACTTGAAACCAAAGAACATCCTACCGCAACAAATACAAGCTTGAGCATTTGTTCTGCAGGTAACCGTAATTCTTTTTTCTTAAACAAAACGATACTCAATGATGCAGGTATCATATACGCATAGCGTAAAAAAACGAGTGTCATTGGATCACCACCATTGTTATAAACGAGTGTTGATATAACAGGCGAAAACCCAAAAGCGATTCCTGCAATAAGTGTAAATATTATCCCTCTAAACATTTTTCCTCCTTTACTGAAATTTTAAGAATACACTCTTAAATTCCACAAAAAAATCTTCCTTCTCTCCTATAGTGCAAGTTTTGTGCCATTTTTTCGACAATACAAAAAAAGCACTCAACAGTAAGTGTGAGCGCGTTATTTTTATTGATTCTTGAATGTGTGTCTCACTGTGTCAATTCACAATATGGTGTGACCAATGAATCAACTGTTCTTCTTTTTAATACCACTTAGCATGTCCTTTCATCCTTTTATAATTCTCAGTGTTATTTCCACGTATTTTAGTATGGTTATATATCATTATCGCTTATCTTAATATCAGGAGGAAACCATGAAAAATAAAACAACAAAAATCATTTTTGTATTAATGGGAGTCGTTATATTTTGTCTCATAAGAGATAATAAACAAATAAAGAGGCAACTGAAATCAGAAAATATTTATCATCTTAAAGTTAAAGATCATACTAAACCTTTCTATGTAACAAGTATCGATGACATCAAAATTGAAGATATTATTGATTTTTCAAAGCCTGTACATTTTGATTCGGTACACTTAAATTTTGACTTTCCAAACGATCCCACCCTCTTTCAAATTTTTATCACAAGGGAAAAAGCTTCTTTCGTTCATGAATTTCATTATGAAATAATTGAATAAATTATTTAGGGTTATTCCATTGTAATGTTAAAATTAATCATTATTTTTCATTTATTAGTAGCTTCGTGTTATGATATTTTGAGCAGAATATTTGAAGGAGTTTACTATGAACTATGTATTTGATATTGATGGAACATTGTCCTTTAATGGTGTCTCCATAGACCAAGAAATCATATCCGCATTATTAAAATTACAAGAAGAAGGTGGCGAAATAATCTTTGCTTCCGCTCGTCCAATTCGAGATATGATGGAAATCGTTCCGAAAGAGTTTAAAGATTCAATGTGGATAGGTGGTAATGGCGCATTTACCAAAACTGATAAAGGTATTGATGCGCAACAGCTAGCAAAAGAAGTCCATGAGCCGATACTGGCACATGTTGAAAAAAATGATTATGACTATATGATTGATAGTGATTGGGATTTTGCTTTTAAGGGTGACCTTAATGGTGCATTCTATCCACAAGTCAACAGTCACCTTGCGAAGCATCTTCCATTATCCGAACTGAAAACAATTAATAAAATACTAATTTTCGAACCTTCAGCAGAAACAATCGAATTCTTAAAAAAACAAGATGTTGTTCTTACCCAACATTCTCGCGAACACCTTATTGATGTTTCACCCAAAAACTGTAGTAAATCAAATGCAATTAGAAGTCTCGGTATCGTAGAATATGTTGCCTTCGGTAATGATGCGAATGATGTCCCCATGTTTAAAGATTCAATTCGCTCATATTGTGTCGGTGATAGTGATTATGCAAAACATGCAACATTTACGATTGAAAAATCAGATGTTGCGAAAACAATTCTAGAACAAATCAACCTACTATAAAAACGGAGTTTAGGCTCCGTTTTCTTTATGCTTCCTCATCTAATAAATAATGTAAATAATGATCTGGACGAGAAAGAAATGACTTATAATCCTTTACAATCGGATGATCATTATAGTCAATTTCTCTAATATCTTGATCAAACTGATATATTAGTGCATCTGGATAAGCTAATAAGATGGGTGAGTGCGTACAGATAATAAATTGACTTCCCTTAGTAACATATTCATGAATCAGTGAAATGAGTGTCAATTGATTTTGAAATGATAACGGTGTTTCAGGTTCATCAAGTAGGTAGAGTGTATTCGGTCTTAATTTTGATGCAAAGAACCGGATATATCCCTCACCGTGAGATGCAAGCTTAAATTCATCGACCATATTGTTCATTCTTTGGCGATTTCCTTCATGCATTCCTAATTCCAGAATGGTCCCCATACTTGAGTGCTCACCATGACGTGCTTTCGCATCATCGTATAAATCCTTATTTTCCTTTTCTTCATCTGAAACCCAATTTAAAAATGAATAAAAGTCTTCAGATTGGAAGTAATATCCTCTTTTCAATTTTCGACTCCACGATAAGGAATAATCTAAATATTGTGAGCTATTATAGTCGATATTCTTCGCAACGGTGTAGCTGTTTGAATGAATACTAATGGCTCTTAAAAGTGTTGATTTACCCGATCCATTCTCTCCCGTAAAGAAGACAACTGGTGCGTTCAAACTAAGATATTCAAAATCAATAGTGTTATAAGGATATTGATTCCTATAACTTCTTTTACTAATCTCTCTTAGCATTATTCCACCTCTTTTCCATATCTTGTATATACTAATTATACAGTAAAAAAAGTCCCGAAGGACTTATCGATAAACTAAAATATTTTGTAAAGGACTTGATTCAAGATACTCCAATACTCTGTCATATGTCTTTGTATTAAAGGTAGTAATGATTTTGCCACTTTGGTCTATAATCGAAACAAAATGGTTGGTTGTGACTGCAGTTAAACCTGTTCCACGCGTTTGTTGCGTTGCTTTCATGATACGGATTTCTTTGATATTATCATAGTTCTCCGTAATCTCTTTTTGATTAATAACTTGAACGAAATGATCCGGATAAAAGATAATTCTTCCATTTTTGCTATTCCATTCTACACGTGGTTTTTGAACACTTGCCCAGTAGATGAATCCAATAATCCCTAAGGCAAAAGCACCATAGGTCACAACTTTAGGTGCAGCATTCGAACCTGGTAAAAACACAGGAATATTTCCTAATATTAAACCAGCTATTATCATACCAATACTACCAAAGAGCGGTACATAAAGTTCATACTTACTGTGTTCTGCCGCAGCTCTTAGTGTCACAACTTTTTCTTCTGTTTGATTCATAGTAAAAACCCCATTCTATTTATCCAAAACTATAACATATAAAAATGGCTGGTTTTGCTTTATGAAATTAATTTCATTTTCAAAGTAACATTTATCGACACTGTGCCTCACCTGTAGATAGGTTGAGACCATCACTCATATCTAGGTTGTCCATTTGTTCAATCGTTAGATCATCTTTTGCATCAATAAACTTAATTTTATTATTTTTAATGACAAAGAAGAAATAGTCTTTCTTCAGATTTTCCATCATACCATCAGAGTTCTCTGTTGCCTCTCCCACTTGGCGGTAAGTGAATTCCCCAACTGGTTCATAAGTAAATGAAAAATATCCTGCTCCCGAGCACGGGATACCAAAAAGACCCACTTTATTTTCGCCGACATTTGCCTTTGACTTAATCACAAACACTCTTATATCACCGTTGTAGTTTTCATCTTTAATATCAACCATCGACAACAGTTTTGTGACATCATCTTTTTCCATTTCCACAAGCCAATCCACTTTATCAGGTTGTG
The DNA here is from genome assembly GCF_014396165.1 of Erysipelothrix inopinata. Classification (GTDB taxonomy): domain Bacteria; phylum Bacillota_I; class Bacilli_A; order Erysipelotrichales; family Erysipelotrichaceae; genus Erysipelothrix; species Erysipelothrix inopinata. The sequence goes on along the minus strand of NZ_CP060715.1, from coordinate 1,107,022 downwards.
CTTGCGCAAGTGTTTTTTCTTTAGTTTCTTTTACCGGATCTTTTGTTTCTTTAGTGTCTTCTACTTTCTGCGTACATCCTACCAATAAGAATAAAATCAAAAATGAAAATATTATTTTTTTCATATATTTCTCCTTTTTGTTTAAAATGTTAAAGTCTTCTGAATTTGGTACCGACCTTTCGATCTCCTTTCTTATTATTTTCATTCCTTGGATACCTTTTCTTACTTTCACTATATCATTTTATCGTCTCTTAGATATGTATATTTCATGAAAATATACTTCTCAATAAGTATACGTAAGATAATCGCTCAGGTTTTCGAATCATAAGCTAGAAGTTCTCAAAATTTATTAGTTTTATACTTTATTTTGATTAGCTATGTTATATTGTACTCATGATTACTATTGACCAAATATACATGAATCTTTATAACACTTATGGTAAACAGTACTGGTGGCCTGCCGACAATGATATTGAAATGATGATAGGTGCTGTCCTTGTCCAAAATACAAACTGGAGCAATGTAGAAACAGCACTTAAAAATTTCAGTTCATGGCACGGTCACAAAATTTTAAACATGCCATTAGATACTCTTATTGAGGTCATTAAACCTGCAGGATTCTACACCCGTAAAGCACAAACTATTAAAAATCTTCTCTCATGGTTTGAGACTTACCAATTTGATAAACAAAAACTAGAATCTATACCTACTCTTGATTTGCGAAACGAACTACTTTCCATACATGGGATCGGAGAGGAAACCTGTGATTGTATTCTGCTATACTTGTTCAATCGCCCTGTGTTTGTTGTTGATGCTTATCTAAAACGATTGTTGATAAGAACTGGCCATCCTGAGATGAAATCATATCAAAAAATTCAAAAATATATGATGGATTCGCTACCTTTAGATACTTATCTCTTTCAAGAATTTCATGCCCTAATTGTTGCCTACGGCAAGGACCACCTTAAGCCAATTCCTCATCCAACACTTACAGATCCTTTAAACGATGAAACTCCTTTCGTTTCCTATTCACTTGCTCAAATTCAAGAAATTAGTAACCAACCTTTTATAGCAATGATGATTGATACATATGGGTACATACAGAGACCCTCACATCCCGATCCATTTTGGGGCATAATTTATGCCATTGTCGGTCAACTTATTAGCGCTCCTGCTGCAAAAACAATTATGAAACGCTTCACTGATACATTTCCTACACAAGAGGCGGTTAGAGATGCCTCCATTGAAGATTTAAAATCAGTTGGCCTAACACTTTCCAAAGCCGACTATATCTCCTTGATTGCCCAGGAAATGGAGAGTGGCAATCTAAACCTAAATGCTCTATATGAGATGCCTGATGATCAAGCCATTAAGGAACTTACGAGACTAAAAGGTATTGGAGTATGGAGTGCAAAAATTATTCTTATACACTCTTATAATCGATTAAATTTAGATACATATGAAGACATTGCTCTGAGAAATTCGGTAAAATCATTTCTACAACTTGAGGAAATGAATCGTGACACATTTGAGCATTACTTTAAGAGTTACGAACCCTACCGCTCGATTGCCTGTATCTATCATTGGTATTACATTGCACAGATAAAATGAACCGAACGAGTCGGTTCATTTTTACTAATCTTTTCTACGATATTTTCTATAACTTGATGCTAAAGTTCCAAGTCCTAATAAACTGTATCCGAGATAGGAGGTAGCGATACCTGTTGAAGGTAGTACATTACCTCGATTATCTTCATTGCTTTTGACTTCATTAGGTTTGCTTGGTTCTTGAGTAATGTTTGGATCTATTGGGTTTACTGGATTAATTGGTTCGACTGGTTCGACAGGATTTACTGGACCTACTGGATCCACTGGATCTACTGGGTCTACTGGATCTACTGGGTCTACTGGGTCTACTGGGTCTACTGGGTCTACTGGGTCTACCGGGTCTACTGGATCTACCGGGTCTACTGGATCTACAGGTAGCACCTTTTTGTATCGAACTTGAAGTATTTGGTTCTCACTATAAACGAGTGGTAAATCATCTGATTTTGTTAAGAGTTCGTATCCTTCAATCTCGGGTAAAATATATTCAAACTTTGACAATTCTAATTCTGTCAATTCAATTTCGTCTTGAATGATTTCATTATTTTCATCAACGAATTGAACTGTGATTGTGTAGTATACGGGTTGTTTAACCGTTATTTGGTTCTCTTGATAACCGATTGCTTGAAGTTTTTGTGCTATAGCTTCTGATTCAACATTAAAATGAATATTTTTCGCAGCATCAACGGATCCAAACGCTCCTGATTCAAATTCTATACTATCGCCTGCAATCGTTACTTGGTTCAACTTAATGGCACCTGTAAATGCATTATTCTTTATTAGTTTTACACCCTCAGGAATAATGAGAGATTCAAGACTCTCTAGGTTATAAAAGCTGTAACCATTAACAGTTTCAAGACTTTTTGAGAGTGTCAGACTTTCTAACATCAACATATCAGAGATTGCTAGATTTCCAACGGACTTTACGGTGCTAGGTAGAACAAGTGTTGTAACTTCATTCATATAACGCATTGCGAAAGGTTCAATAACTTCAAGACCCTCATTGAGGTTAATTTCTGATAAGCGAATCGCTTCCGCAAAACTGTAAGTACCCATTGTTTTTACACTGTTTGGTAATGTAAGAGAATCGTGACGTGCCTCTCGTGCATATTGAATCATTTGTGTTTTATCTTTGTTGTAGAGAACATCATTCTCTACACTGAAGTATCGGTTTGATTCTGGAATTGTGATAGATTCCAACTTATCCATTCCCGAGAATGCACGACGTCCTAATTTTTCAAGACTGTTGGGTAAATTCATGGTTCTCAGTAAAGAGTTATTGAATGCTTCTTCTCCAAGATATTTAACTTGGCTATTTTCGAGACCTACGAGTGTTGCGAGGTGTGTTGCACCACTGAAAGCTTTATTTCCAATATGTTCAACTGAACCAGGAATAACAAATCGCTTCATAGCGTCAACATGCATGAATGCTTGGTCTCCGATTGATTTAAGTTTCGATTCTTTTCCAAATTTCACATCCACAAGATTTTCTGCTTGACGGAATGCATCCTCTTCAATTTCTAATACAGAATCAGGAATTGATATTTCTGATAATTTTGTAGTTGATTCAAATGCCTTCTTACCAATTTTAGTGACACCACTTGGAATCACTACAGATGATAGGCCTTGGCTATTATGGAACAACTTATCTGGAATTTCAGTGATGTTAGGTGGTAGTGATACTTTTTCTAATCGTTGCGTATTTTGAAATGCACCTTCTCCTAATGATGTAATTGAATCTGGTAAATTGATTTCTTTAAGAGTCGCCCCACTAAATGCTTCTGGCCCTATTTTTTCAATAGAATCTGGAAGACTTATTGTTTCGAAATCCGCAACTTTAAATGCATTTGCCATAATTTCAGTAACTGCATATGTTTTTCCTTCATGCACAATTGAAGCTGGAATCTCATTTTTAAGCGAGTATTCAAACTTTAGTGCTTTACCATTGCCAAAACCAACTGTGTTTTGTGATAAAATAGTATAGGGCATCCCCTCTACCATAATGATTGATTTTTGATCTGTCATTTGTTGGACTGAGATCGGTGTTTCGTCTGCTGCTACAGGTACCGTTGCGAGCGATCCTACAAGAACAGCTACGGACATCAAGGCGATGCCCTTTATTTTTAATTCTTTAATAGTCATATGACCTCCTGTTTAGGTTATCCGTATTTATATGTTAGGTTAACCATATTTAATATATCATGATTTTTTTATGAAGCAATATAATTCTCAAGAATCACAGATATTTATATGTTAAAAGGTTCACTTTGTTATTAAAAACCACTTATTTCTTAAGAAGTAAGTGGTTTTATGTTTATATTATATTTTTATTTGCTGTAGACAGAACGGTATTCTTATCAATACTTTTAGTAATTATATCAACACCCGACAAACTTACAACCATCGACACGCGTTCCATGATCCCACACCTCAAAATGAACATGAGGGTAATTGGTTCTTCCGGTCATCCCTACATAACCAATCACGGTTCCCTTCGCAACCTTGGCTCCAACTGGAAAGTAACCTGGTGCATTCATGTGTGCATACAGTGTTGCATATCCATTACCATGATCAATCTTAATGTAGTTACCCCAACCTGCAGCTTGGTATCCTTTCTGAGAAACAATACCATTATCAGATGCGAGAATTGGCCCATAACCTGATCCATACGTAGAGAAGTCAACACCACGATGATTCGTATAACATCCGAAGCCACATAGTACATAAGCGTTCGCTAAAGGCCATCCAAATCGACCACTACCTTGTGATGGTTCGACATGTGTTCCAACGCGTACGACCTCTTGAACTGGCTCAAGGAGTATCTTTGACTTAATGAGTTCAGAATCAACCGATGAACCGTTAATATAAGTGTCATGATATCGCTTCTCAGCAATTCCATTCGCTCCAACCGTTTCCACAACTTGAACACCTTCATTAAGTGTCTCGTCTTCAATATACTGAGTATTTGGTTGCTCAATAACCTCTTCAAAGAATCGTTCGTGCTTCGTCTCAATTGTAAACGGTGAGTTAAACTTGGATACATTGAGAACGGTTCCCTCTTCTAAAATTTGTTCAGCACTTTTAATTTTAGGTGTATTAATACTTACAATCTGATTGGGGGTCATTCCAAACTGCCACGCGATTCCGGGAATCGTATCAAGTTTTTGAGTTGTATAATTATCAATGCTTGGATCATAACCATAACTTAAGAATTTAAGAATCTCTGCTTCATCTTTATAGATATTATCGAAAGATGTATAATCTCTTTCAATTTTAATCGTTTCTTTAACACTAAAGTCAATGACTTGTTCTCCGTATATTCCCAGCGGCTCAATTTTCTTATTATCTTGTAATGTCTTTAGTGACGATTCATCCAGGAAGTTTAAGGCAAATTTTTCTCTTGCATGCTGAAAGTCCGTTTCATCTTTAACGTAAATAACAGCGCCATTACTAAAGGTAACTTTATTTGTTTCAACATTATATAATTTTTTGGTTTCCAAGAAATCGATAACATCTTGATCGACATCTTGATATTCCTGATAAGTAAGTTGAGGCAAATAGTACAAATCTTGATCCAAACCTATCTTAGAGTCTGGAAATTCTTTCTGATAAGCTTCTTGGTAGGTTTCTTCAAAGTGCTTATTAATTGTTTCAATATTTTTTACACGGGCTACAAGTTCATCTTTGTAGTATAAAGTTTGTACTTCGTAAGGTATTTTATGCTTGTTTTCACTTTTTTGAGTTACGATCCCCGTCTTCAAAGAATCGGAATGAATCCAAGGTTGATGTTTGTGTGCTGTGAGTGTACCCAGAATGACACTTAATAAAATAATGATACTCAACAAAATAAACGTTTGTATTTTCTTATTCTTCATGATGTCCCCTCATAAACTTTCAAATGCGAATTGTTTGCATATAGAATTATATACCAATCTCTTTTCAATTACAATTCTTGAATCACAACCAACTTGAGTATACAAAAAGAGATGCCTTCACATCTCCTTTAGTTACTAACCCTTTCGATTATTTAGCTGCCCAAATATCGATTTCTATTTTTATTTCCGGTAGACCCAATGCTTTAATATAAGCAATCGTCATTGAAGGGTAATCCCCTTCAAAAAATGTATTCCATTCTTTATAGAAAAAATCCCAGTCAATTTCTTCTACTGACCAAATGTTTACTTTGGTCACATTCTCATGGGTTAAATTTGCTGTTCGTAAAACATCTTTAATATTCATAAACATTTGAGTAATTTCTGCTTCAAATGATGTTGGTATGGTTCCGTCTTCTTGAACACCAATTTGTCCTGATAAAACATACGTATCCATTCCTGCTGGTATTTTGGTAATGTGGGCGTACTCTCCCACAGGTTGATTGACACTCTTCGGTGTTCTTCTTATTATTTTCATTATTGATCCTCTTTTCAAACCACTGTTAGTGCTTAGGGTTAGTAAGGACGCACTTATCCCATCTAGAGGGATATTTCGAAGAAAACAGCGGTTTGGTTGCTGATGCCTAGTGATAGAATTGTTGTATTAGATTTTTTCATCAGAAACGCTCCTTACTGTTTGTATTGCTAGCATTATATCATATTTTACGAATGCTACAATACATGGATGACCATCAATAGAATCAAATGCTTACCGCTTGTTTCTTACTTTTCGAGTGTAGACGATAATTCCTATAACAATTATTAAGTTTATGATTAAGTAGACTGTCTCGCCCACGATCGTTGACTCACGGTTCTCCTCTTTCGGTTTCTTACTGGTTCCTAAAACAATTGGTTCCTCATCTTCGCGATTCGAATCAAGTATGAGTACATCAGAGGTTTGCAATTTCAAAGGTGCTTCGAGCACCCATTGATTTTCTTCTGCATAAACCTGATTACTCAAAATAGTTAAATACAGACATATTCCCAATAATATTTTTTTAACTTTGCTTAGTACACCATTTCTTTTCATGTTATCCCCTTTATACAAATTACAACTGCTACTATCTATATAACGAACTAGAGAGAGGAATAGGTCTAAATGAAAATAGTTCTCACCTAATTACACCATCATAATTTCAATATTTAACGGTTGGTTTAATATCTTTATTAGCTCACTTCATGTAGAATAAGGATATTGTTATTTAGGAGGAGAAGATGTTTAAGCGTTTTTTTAGTTATTACAAACCATACAAAAAGTTATTTATTTTAGATTTTACATGCGCAACTCTCGCAGCAATTTTAGAACTTAGTTTCCCGGTCATCGTGAACTTCGTTATTGATACTGTGATGCCATCACAGGATCTTAAAAGAGTTCTCCTAGTTAGTTTAGGGCTTCTCGGTTTTTATCTCATTAATACTGTCTTTCAATACATTGTTGTCTACTTTGGACACAAACTTGGGGTTAACATTGAAACAGACATGCGTAATGAACTATTCAACCACTTGCAACAACAACCGTTTGAATACTATGACAATCAGAAAACTGGAAAGTTAATGACACGTCTTACTACCGATTTATTTGAAATTTCAGAACTAGCACACCACGGCCCTGAAGATGTCTTTATTACGATTATGACATTAACATGTTCTTTCATATTGATGTACCGTATTCATCCAACACTCGCTATCATTACCGGAATTCTTGTTCCTTTCATTACCGCAGCTCTTGTTTTCTTTAATAAAAAGATGACACGTGTAAATACAGAAATATACGAAAACCTCGGTGAGTTTAATGCTGGAATTGAAGCAAGTGTCAGTGGTATTCGGGTTACTCAAGCATTTTCAAACGAAGATTTTGAGAAGAACAAATTTGCGCGCCTCAATAATCTTTATCGCACATCAAAACTTGCATTCTATAAAACCATGGCAATTAGTTCAACCTACAACTACTTACTCATTCGTCTTATGAATTTATTTGCTTTACTGTTTGGTGCCTATTTCACGATTAATGGTGAGATTACAGCTGGTAACTTTGTAGGATTTATCTTGTTATCCAATGTCTTTACACGTCCCATTGAGAAAATCAATATTATGGTGGAGAGCTATCCAAAAGGATTTGCCGGTTTCAAAAGATTTATTGAAGAAATAGATAAACCTATCACCATTAAAGATTCTGACAATCCAATTGAACTAACAGGAATTAATGATGCTATTGATTATAAGAATGTATCATTCTCATATAGTGATGGAACATCCGTTCTTGATAACTTAGATATGACGATAAAGAAGGGTGAAATTATCGCCTTTGTAGGCCCAAGTGGTGCTGGTAAAACAACCTTATGTCATTTGTTACCTCGTTTTTATGACATTGACGAAGGATCAATCACGATTGATAATCAAGATATTCGCAATTTATCATTGAAATCACTTCGAACACAAATCGGAATTGTTCAACAAGATGTCTTTTTATTCCCTGGTACCATTAAAGAGAATATTGCATACGGTAAACTTAATGCCACGGATGAAGAGATTGATCAAGCTGTGAGGCTTGCACATCTTGAAAAGGTAATTGATGGGATGGCTGATGGTATTCACACTGTAATTGGTGAGCGAGGCGTTAAATTATCGGGTGGTCAGAAGCAACGTCTGGCTATTGCAAGAATGTTCCTCAAGAATCCATCAATCCTTATTTTGGATGAAGCAACTTCTGCACTTGATACAGAAACAGAGGCAATTATCCAAGAGTCACTGTCTTCCCTTTCTGAAGGTCGTACAACGCTCATGATTGCCCATAGATTAGCAACCATCAAACATGCGACACGTATCATCGTTATTGATGAGAGTGGTATTGCTGAGCAAGGTACACATGATGATCTTATGGCTAAACAAGGTGCTTACTTCGCATTATATAACGCACAATTTAGAAACTAATAAAAATGGCGCTACGTAAGTAGGGCCATTTTATTTTATTGACTTGAACCAAGTCCAGTCACAATTCTTCGTTTCTCATAAGCAAATCGATCTGTCATGCTTGATACATAGTCCAGTACACATAGAATTCGAAGATAGAGATTATAAGGTTCATCGCCTTCTACTTTCTGTTCTTCATAAGTATACAGATATTCTTGAGGAATCAACTTCACTAATTTAGTTTGGTAGTAAGTTGGTTTTAAAGTAACAACGTTTCCATCTGATTGAGTGACAGTGATATTCGCATCATACGCAATCATTGCATCAACAAATAAATCAAGTAAGTCATACATACATGCCTTAGCTGCAACTTCAAGATCAAGAACACTGTCATTATCATAAATCTTCTCTTGTGTTAGCTTCTTCGCAAAGAGGAAAAAGTTCTTGCCATAACAATGTTCAGTAAGCTCATAATCTTTAACTGATCCTGAAACAATGGCATCAAAGTCTTCTGCAAATTGATGAGCAACATGTTTCATAAGATTGATACGAACTTCATAAAGCCACAACCTTACGAGCTCAACTGCAATATCATCATCTGCAACAGCATCATCAAAGAAAGTCATAAAAGAATCATAAATTCTCGAGTCATATTTGTTTTCTAAATCAAGATACTGAGTCAGATACCTTTTGATATCAAAGACCGTAATTACTTTTTTATTCAAGGCATCTTCAATGTCTGCAGTACGATACGCAATATCGTCCGCAGCTTCGAGAATATACGTCACAACATGACGTGGGTTGTCGGTTTGTGTTGCGTTAATGACGTGTTCGTATAATTCACGTTCAGCATAGTTATAGCCAAATTTTTTATGGTTTTGTTCCTTCGCAGTTTTTGAATCGAAGGGATACTTAACCATAGAATGTATCAGCGATTCAACGAGGTTCATGCCTTGAGCACCACTTGAAGGATGAGATCTTAACACAACTCTTAAGCCCTGAACATTCCCATCATAGTTTAAGAAATCTTCGTATAAAGGATAATCAACTTTAGATTTGTTTAAGAAATCCATGAATCGTACTTTGTTGAGATCTTCATCCATAAATATAACTTTACGTCTTTTTTCGTCAAACCAGTTTCGAATACATTCCTCTCCAAAATGACCGAAGGGAGGATTTCCAATATCGTGAACCAAACCCACTGTTTTTGCGAGTTCCACAAATCGTTCCCGATCCGTTTCATTCCAATCATACAAATCCGGTTTTCTTTTATTAAGATAAATAAGGGCATAACGAGCAATCTGTTCAGCAATAATCGACACTTCATAAGAATGCGTTAGTCGTGTTCTTACAAAGTCGCCACGACTGAGTGGAAAAACCTGAGTTTTATCTTGCATACGACGAAACTCGGGACTCATGATAATCGTATTGTAATCCATTTGAATTTCACTTAAAACAATGTCATCTTCCATTGCTTGCGCAATAGGATGTTTTAAACCAATTCTATTTACTGTAAAGTATGTTTTCATAGACCCTCCTTACCACCATCAAAATCATTCTTGAGGTACTGATAAAATTATACCATGCTTTATTTTATTAAATCTGAAATGTTATCTCCATTGTCTATTAAATCCGATTTCATAGCTTTTTCTTCTTATTATGGATAAGATAGAAGTAACTAATACACCAAACTTTTGAAAGGAACCCCAAAGATGAAAACGAAAGAGTCTCATAATAAAGTTTTAGAGCATAAAATATATGATTTAATCCGCGATCACGATGGCAATGATGATATGGCAGCAAACATTGTAGACGGTGTTCTGATGATACTTATCATCATCAGTGTTGTCGTTGCATTCTTAAGTACTTTTGAGATTGCAAATACATATATGGATATCCTAAATACCATGGAAACATTCTTTATTTTCATATTTTCAATTGAGTATGGTATTCGCTTATGGACATCAGAATTTCTCTATCCTGATTTACCCCCACTCAAAGCACGTCTTAAGTATGCACTGACTCCTATGGCTCTGATTGATCTCCTTTCGATTCTTCCATTTTTCTTACCATTCTTTGGTGTCAGCACCGGAGCAATTCGTATTATGAGAATTGTTCGCTTATTTAGAGTTTTTAAAATTAATCGTTACACCGATTCCCTTTATCTCATTGGTGCTGTGTTACGTACCCGTGCTTCACAGTTAATTTCCTCAATTGTTGTGATTCTAGTTCTGATTTTTATTGCAGCTATGTTAATGTATGATGTCGAACACGCTGCACAACCGGATAAGTTTAATAATGCACTCTCGGCAATGTGGTGGGCCATGTCAACCATCACTACTGTAGGATATGGTGATATTTACCCTATTACCACATTTGGAAGAATTCTAAGTGCTATTGTTACATTCTTAGGAATTGGTCTTACTGCAATACCAACCGGTATTCTCTCTGCAGGGTTTATCGAACAAACTCAACTTTTAAATAAAAAGAAGGAAAAGAATGCACATGTGGAAACATGTCCGCATTGTGGAAAACCTGTTCACTAGACCCTTCGAGTTATATATTAATTATATTCATGAATCCATTACCAATCGAAAACACCCTCTGTATTGTTCAGTACAAAGGGTGTTTTTGTAAGTATCATTTTAAAAACTATCAATCATAATTTTATTAATTTCATCTGCAGTTTTTAATAGTTCCTGAGTTAATGCTTCGACATTTTTGTATTGGAGTCGTGAGGTCGGTCCAGAAACACTCAATGCTGCTATCGTTTTTTTATTCTTGTCCGTAATTGACGTTGCAATACAAGACAATCCATATTCATACTCTTCATCATCATGTGCAATACCTTGTGTTAAGATAAGATCTTTTTCCTTCTTAAATTGATCGAGTGATGTAATTGTGTTGATCGTTCGATGTTTAAAGTCTTGATCAAAGTAGGTAACCAAGTTTTCTTCAGAGAACGAACTTAAGAATATTTTTCCCATACCGGAACAATTTAAATCAGAACTTGCAGATAAAGTAGGTTGTAAGGAATAAAACTCACCTTCTTCAGAATGGATGATGACAACTTCATCACCAACTAAAATACCAAGGTTAAGAGTCTCTCCTGTTTTTTCTGCAAATTTAGCCATTGGTTTACGAGCAATGTTCACAATAAGTTGATGACGGTTAATCCCTTGAGCATATTTATACATTCCATATCCTAAGGTATACCGCTCTTGTTCATCTTGAATTACAATTCCACGATTATGTAGCGTTTTTAATATACGATGCACCGTGGTTTTCGCAAGATTCAATTGCGAAGCGATTTCTCCAACACCGATTTGATCTTGGGCATCCAGTAAATCAATAATATCAAATGCATTATCTATCGTCTTAATACTTTCACTCATGACATAGCCTCCATTTTTCACTTTTTTATACAATTTGAACAATTTTTCACAATCAAACTCATAAATTGCCCTTCTTTTCAAATATATCACAAATAACTTCAAAAAAATTGGAATTAAGTTTAAATCTTGAATCGATTCGTGTTATTTTGTTTTGGAACAGTGTTCCGTTTTGATAAAAGGAGAAAGAATATGTCAAAAATTTCAGTTATTGGTGCAGGTGCTGTAGGAGCAGCGACAGCATTTACACTATCACAAGAATCATGGGTTAACGAGGTAGCTTTGATTGATATCAATGAGCGTAAAGCAACAGGGGAAGCTCTTGATATTATGCATGGAATGCCCTTAAATCAACCTATTAATGTAATCAGTGGCGATTACTCAATGAGCGCAAACTCTGATGTTGTTGTTATTACAGTTGGTGTTCCAGAAGTTGTAGGTGAATCAAGATTGGTTCCACTACAAAAGAATACCCAAATTTTAGAATCAATTATTCCACAAATTCTAAAATATAGTCCCGATACAATTCTACTTGTTGTAAGCAATCCTGTAGATCTTCTTACATACATTACTTACCAGGTTTCTGGCCTACCACAAGAACGCGTAATCGGTTTAGGTACAATGCTTGATACATCACGCCTTCGTTATCTTCTATCACGAGACTTAAAAGTATCGGCAGAAAACATCTCTAGTTTTGTAGTTGGAGAACACGGCGATTCACAAGTCGTATTATGGTCAAAAACCAATGTTGCAGGTCTTTCTGTAGAAGAATATGCACAACTCAATGATATTAAACTTGAAGATGATTACTTTAAAAAACTTGAAGATGAAGTGCGCCAAACAGCATTTGATGTTTGGGAAATGAAAGGACCCAATGCATTCTGTGTTGCAACAGCCATTTCACGTGTCGCTAAGGCAATTATTCGCGATGAGTCTGTCATTTTACCTGTTTCAAGCATGACAACTACAGCATCAGGTGAAGAAATTTATATCAGTTTACCAAACCTAATTAATCGTCAAGGGTCACATGATGCATTAAAGATGCCTATGAATGAAGACGAAGCAGCAAAATTAACCCATTCAAAAGAAATGTTGAAAGATCTCTCGAATCAAATTAAGTTTGGAGGATCAAACTAAATGGATTCCAAGCGTAAATTAAGAAATTCGATTGTCTTCATTGGAGGAACACTTCTAGGAATACTATTGGTGCTTATTCCCTTTGATTTCAATGGTGCAGTAGATACCGTTCTCTTCTACTATCTCAAATTATTTATTACTCATTTCAATAAACCACTAAGATTTATTATTATGTTACTAATGGTCTTAAGTGCATTAGGAGCTCTCTATGATAACATTGCGAAACCTGATTGGATTCGTAACAATAAACTTCTTAAGAATATTCTCTCGACAACACCATTCTATATTGCAAACCGTATTCTAGGTGCTTTGATTTGTGTTCTTGTTTACTTCAACATTGGGCCTGAATTTATTATCTCTGCAGATACAGGTTCCAGTATGTTCGGACTTGCTACACAATTATCAATCCTTGTTCCTTGTATGTTACTCCTCCAAACACTCATTCTTGAATGTGGTGCTATGGAATTTCTTGGCGAACTTATCGGATTTATCGTGAAACCTATCTTTAAAGTATCGGAGATGGGAGCCGTAAGTATCATCAGTGCTTGGGTAGGACCGGGTAATGCTGCAATTCTTGCAACTCAAAACCTGTTTGAAGAAGGATATTATACTGTAAAAGAAGCGGCTATTATTGGATCTCAATTCTCTACATCAAGTGTCGGTTGGATTGTACTCGTAAGCTCTGTTTTTGGAATCATGGATCACTTTGCGACGCTTTTCCTTGTCATTACTCTTGTTGGAATTATTGTAGCAATGGTAGGTGTTCGTATCCCTCCTATTTCAAAATATCCAGATACTTACGTCGATGGATCTCTTGTTTCACCAGTTAAGAAACAAGAAAATAAAGATCAATCAAAACTTGCTTTCGCTTACAATTCAGCACTACAACGAGCTGACAAAGTAAGTATTAAAAACTTTACAAGCAAAATCAATAATATGTTGTTTTATGTTATCTGGCTTCAACCTATTATCGTATGCTGGGGAACACTTGCACTTATTATTTCCATGTATACACCGATTCTACAATGGGTATCCTACCCCATCGAACTCATACTAAAACTCACAAATGTATCGGAACCAGCAGCCAGTGCGAGTGCTATTATGTCAGGTTTTGCTGATAACTATCTCCCTGTCATCCTGGGTCAAAATATAATGAGTGTTGAAAGTCGATTTATTATCGCAGCCATGAGTATTCTGCAAATTGTCTTTATGTCAGAAATCGCATCCTTATTAACATCTACTAAGGTTGTAAAGAATTTCAAAGACGTCTTATTAGTTTTCGTTATTAGAACATTCATCGCGCTACCATTCGTAATTTTATTTGCAAAAATACTCGGATTGAGTTAACAAAAGGGTCATGCAACCGCATGGCCCTTTAATTTACGCTACTAAGCAACAATGACGATGAGAACAATAAATGTATTCCCCTCTTCAGGTACAACAGTAAACTGCACATCAGCATCTCCCATAGTTCCAACCATGATCCAAGACTTCACGCTATCACTTTTGACTTCTGAAGTATCTGTGAGTTTTAACTCTTTTCCTAAAGTTGTATAAAATTTTTGAATATCTTCAAATGATTCTGTTGTATTGTAAGAAACTGTGAGAGTCTGTTCATTCTCACCATTTGTTTTAAAGTCTGTTAGGTTCGAATTGTTATCCATGATAAATTTCTTAACATCTACTTTTTCAACATCAAATTTTTCTGTTTGTTTTTCTTCACCTTTGTTTTCATTTTTCGTTTCACTTACAACTGGTGTTTCTTTCTTTTCAACAGGTTTTTCTGTTTCCTTTTTTCCGCAAGCAGCTAAAACCAATAAGCTTGAAATTGTCATTGCAATTAAGGTTGCTTTTTTCATCATATTTTCTCCTCATAATTTCCAATTATTGAGTTGATATTACCATATTAAAATGTAAAGTCGTATTTACATGCTCCTTATTATTTCGTTAAATATTTATCATGTTTTTGAAGCATCTTTCACCATGATATTTATGATAGAATGAACTCAAGTATACTTTAATATAATGAAAGAGGAATCTATGAAAAAAATTGATACAATTGTCTGCGATATTGATGGAACTCTATTAACTGAAGATAGGATTATTAGTGAAAAAACTAAAGAAGCCTTAAT
Organism: Erysipelothrix inopinata; assembly: GCF_014396165.1. Lineage (GTDB taxonomy): Bacteria > Bacillota_I > Bacilli_A > Erysipelotrichales > Erysipelotrichaceae > Erysipelothrix > Erysipelothrix inopinata. Next base: position 1,091,914 of record NZ_CP060715.1, on the reverse strand, counting down.
TAAGGCTCAAGAAAATGGTATTAAGGTAATTCTTGCTTCTGGAAGGCCTACAACAGGAATGGCACACCTCGCCGAAGACTTAGAAATGAACAAACACCACGGTTTTCTTATTTCTTTCAATGGAGCATGCGTAACAGACTGCGAAACAAACGAAGTTATCTATGAACAAACTATTTCAGAAGAGATGGCTTTCAAGCTGTTTGATCATCTAAAAGACTTTGATGTCATAACTATGGTTACTCATGAAGATAAAATGTATGTAAATGATGTTTATGGTGGCATGATTCCTCTATACCACAATTCAGATAAACTCGAAAATATCATTGAATATGAAGCACGCGGCGGTGATTTTTTGTTAACAGAAATTGCAGATATGACCCAACTTGCTGGGTTGCCAATTCATAAAGTACTTATCGCTGCGAAACCAGAATACCTCGATGAACACCATCACGCTTTGCAGAAACCTGTTTCCGAACATCTTACTAGTGCTTTTTCCGCCCCTTTCTACTATGAATTTACAGATAAGGGCATCGATAAAGCAGCAACGTTAGATCGCGTTCTTTCATCTTTAGGACACAGTCTCGAAAATGTTTTAGCCTTTGGTGATGGCCATAATGACTTATCCCTTATTCAACAAGCAGGAATCGGTTGTGCTATGGGAAACGCTGTTTCTGAAGTTTTGGAAGCCGCAGATACTATTACATTGACAAACAATGAAGATGGCATTGCTGAAAAGATATATGAATTAATTCCTAATATTTTTATATAATTATTTTATTACTAACCAAAGTGAGAAGGAGTAATGTTATGAATTGTATTTTTTGTAATCAATCAAAACTTGATGTTCTTTTTCAAACTAACTATTTTTTTGGTGTATGGGATATCGATCCAATTCAAAAAGGGCATCTTCTAATTATATCGAAAGTACACCATATGAATATTTCAGAATTATCTGAAAACGAATTACTCGAAATGGTTAAATTACAATCATTGGTTTCATCATTTTACGAAGAAAATTTTGATGTTCTTGGTACAACTTCTATTTTCAATAATGGAAATGTTATGTCTCAAAACACACACTTCCATTTTCATGTTATTCCGCGCTACAAAAATGATAACTTTTATGATTTAATAAATCCAAAGCAATTACAGTTTGATACACAGACTTTCAATGACTCAATAAAAAAATATCTAAAGGATAACTTTTAATAGATATAGACCTCCGTTAAGGGGGTTTTTTCTTTCATTGACTTCAAATACTGGAAGCTATATAATTAAATAGTCCCAAATAGGACTATGAGGTGATTGAATGTCTGATTCGTTAAAAAGTAGTATCGATAATCTTGCTATAAACTTAGAACAAATTGATCAGGTATATAGTAACTATGCAACTCAAATTGGTCACAGTTATACAGAATTACAAATTATTAACTTAATCTTTGAAATCGAAGATTGTACTCAAAAAAAGATTTGTGATGCCTCTTTTTTACCGAAGCAAACTGTAAATAATGTTCTTAAGAAATTAATCGACAAGAACCTTGTATTACTTGATAATCGAACACATAAAAATAAGATTATTCTCTTTACCAAATCCGGAAGAAAATATGCAGAAGAAATATTAGCTCCGTTAAGAGATTCAGAATTAATCGCAATGTCCTTACTATCAAATGAAGAAAGAAACTTATTAACCTGCTTACTAACTAAGTACACAGAATCATTCAAAAAAAATATAGATTTAAAAATGGAGGAAGATAATGATTACTAAATTCAAGAATGAAGATTTACGTGACGTCGTGGATATTTGGTTACAATCAAATATAACCGCTCATCATTTTATCTCAGAAAATTACTGGAAAAGCATGCTTCCTGAAGTAGAAACGATGCTCCCTATGGCCACGTTGTATGTCAATATTGTAGATGGTAAAATCGTTGGATTTATTGGATTAGATGACAACCATATCGAAGGCATTTTTATCCATCCTGATCATCAATCGAAAGGATACGGAAAAGATCTTCTAGAGTACGCTAAAAACATCTATTCTACACTAACCTTAAATGTTTATGATAAGAACGTACGTGCAAAAAAATTCTATCTTCGTGAGAATTTTGAAATTGTAGAAGAATCTATGGATCTTATCAACAATGAAAAAGATCTTGTTATGACATGGTCTAAAATTTAAAATATGACGTCAGTAAATTTTTTCTAAATGATTGCCAAGAGGGTAATCTCATTAAAAGCGCAGCTTATCAATTTGATAAGCTGCGCTTTAACTTTAATATAGAGTAATAAATTTATGATTTAGATAGTTTTTCTTTTTTTCGATAACCTATGATTACGAAACCGAGTCCAACCATCGTTAACCCAATCATTACAGAATTTGTATATGATATCCCTGTAGGAGGAAGTATCGTATCTTTTTCCCACTTAGCATAAAGTGTGATTGGTTCTGTCACTGTGTCTTTTGTAAAGTCCCATTCTGTGGTGAAAGCTGAATCTTTATACCATCCTTTAAAGGTGAATCCAGCTTTGGTTGGAGCTGTAGGCTCTACTATAAACTTACCTGATTCAATTGATTGTGAAGCTACTGATGTTCCACCGTTACTTTCAAATGTCACATCATAAGCTACTGGAATTGCTTCCCATTTTGCATATAGTGTTATTGATTCCGTTACCAAGTCAATTTCGAAAATCCATGGTGTTGTTAGTAATGAGTCCTTATACCAACCTTTAAATAAATATCCTTCTTTCATTGGGTTGATAACCTCAGTAATTGGATTTCCAGATTTTACAGATAAAGTTTTAACCGGTGTTCCACCATTGCTTTCGAATGTCACATCGTAGAATACAGGAATTGCTTCCCATTTTGCATATAGAGTTGTAGCTTCTGTTACTGTGTCTGTTGTAAAGTTCCATGCTGTAGTGAATCCTGAATCTTTATACCAGCCTTCAAATGTGAAACCAGCTTTGGTTGGAGCTGTCGGTTCTACTACAAATTTACCGGATTCAATAGATTGAGGGTTAACTGTTGATCCACCATTGCTTTCAAATGTCACATCATAGAACACTGGAATTGCTTCCCATTTCGCATAGAGTGTCGTTGCTTCTGTTACTGGATCTGTTGCGAAGTTCCATGCTGTTGTGAATGTTGAATCTTTATACCATCCTTCAAATGTGAACCCTGCTTTGGTTGGTTCTGTAGGCTCTACTACAAACTTACCAGATTCGACTGATTGTGCTGTGACTGTTGAGCCACCGTTACTTTCGAATGTCACATCGTAGAATACAGGAATTGCTTCCCATTTCGCATAGAGAGTTGTAGCTTCTGTTACTGGATCTGTTGCGAAGTTCCATGTTGTTGTGAATGTTGATTCTTTATACCAACCTTCAAATGTGAATCCAGCTTTGGTTGGAGCTGTCGGTTCTACTACAAATTTACCGGATTCAATAGATTGAGGGTTAACTGTCGAACCACCATTGCTTTCAAAGGTGACATCGTAGAATACAGGAATTGCTTCCCATTTCGCATAAAGAGTTGTAGCTTCTGTTACTGGATCTGTTGTGAAGTTCCATGCTGTTGTGAATGTTGATTCTTTATACCAACCTTCAAATGTGAATCCTGTTTTTGTTGGTGCTGTTGGCTCTACTACAAACTTACCAGATTCGATTGATTGTGCTGTGACGGTTGAGCCACCATTGCTTTCAAATATCACATCATAGAACACTGGAATTACTTCCCATTTCGCATAGAGTGTCGTTGCTTCTGTTACTGGATCTGTTGCGAAGTTCCATACTGTAGTAAGTGAAGAATCCTTATACCATCCTTCAAATGTGAAGCCAGCTTTGGTTGGAGCTGTCGGCTCTACTACAAACTTACCAGCTTCGATTGATTGTGCTGTGACTGTCGAGCCGCCATTGCTTTCAAATGTCACATCATAGAACACTGGAATTGCTTCCCATTTCGCATAGAGTGTTGTAGCTTCAGTTACTGGATCTGTTGCGAAGCTCCATGTTGTTGTGAATGTTGAATCTTTATACCAACCTTCGAATGTGAATCCTGTTTTTGTTGGAGCTGTTGGCTCTACTACAAACTTACCAGATTCGATTGATTGTGATGTGACGGTTGAGCCACCATTGCTTTCAAATGTCACATCATAGAACACTGGAATTGCTTCCCATTTAGCATAGAGTGTCATTGCTTCAGTTACTGGATCCGTTGCGAAGTTCCATACTGTAGTAAGTGAAGAATCCTTATACCATCCTTCAAATGTGAAGCCAGCTTTGGTTGGAGCTGTCGGCTCTACTACAAACTTACCAGCTTCGATTGATTGTGCTGTAACTGTCGAGCCGCCATTGGTTTCGAAGGTTACATCATAAGTTACTGGCAATGCTTCCCATTTAGCATATAGAGTAGTGTCTTCATCAACTTTATAACGTTCAAATGCCCATTCATATTTAAGTTCTGGTTCTGAGTACCAGTCAACAAATTTAAATCCATCACGCGTAGGATCTGCTGGGCGAGGAATGAGTCCACCACTTGGGGGTAGATTTACATCTTCAACCGCTGAGCCACCATTCGAGTGAAATTTAACCGTAACTCCTTTTAATTCCCATTTTGCAAACAATTTCATACTAGATGATACTTGCATGGTTTCAAAGTCCCATTTATTTGTAAACTCTCGATCTGAATACCATCCTTTAAAGATGTATCCTTGACGAACAGGATCAGTAGGTTGTTCGATATGAGCTTGCTCCCAATAAAGTCTTTGTGGAAGAATATAGCCACCATCGCTTACAAAATCAACAGTATACTGTTTTGAAAACAGTGGGAGGAAATGTACCGTTACTGAGTGTGGCTCTTTCCGTAAAGAATTATCACTGTTGACGTAGTAAGATTCAATTTGAAGTCCTTGTTGTTTCGTAAAGTACTGATGATTCACAACATCTTTTGAGTGGAGATCTTCTAATGGTATCCTCATATAGTCTTTATAGGCATTAGATGTTGATTCAAAACGTGATTTGATATCATCTGTCACAGGAAAACGCAACGTAATGGTATTAATTTCACCGCGAAGCCCTTGTAAAGACTTTCCTAGCACAAAGAATTTATCTTGATTACTTTGTCCACCTGCAGGATTATAACTTTGATTTACATTGAATTTTTGACCATCTTTTAATTCAACAAGAAGTTCAAATTCCGCAATGTCCTTATCACCTGCTGTTAGGTTATCTTTTACATATTTTTTTATCATATCAAAGTTAATTCCAATTGTTTTTTCTTGTGGATCAACTTTTCGGTACTGAGAAGTTTCCGTAACAACTACATCTGGAATATCATTTGCAACGATATCTATTTCATAGTATTCTTGATTTCCAATTTTGTGTTCATGTAATGGCATCGCGATGAATCGATCACTATTACCAAGTTCTACGACAACATCAATATTTCGATTTTTATTAGACATCCAATTAAAGTTATTAACTAAGATATCATTTCTACCAATTTTTGCTTTTACTCGAGGACCTTTGTATTGGTCTAACAAGGATCCCATTTGTAATCCAAAGTTTTTTCGAAAATATGAGAGTTGTTCTTGTGTTAGCCACTTCTCACGACCGCCTGGGTTGTTATTGTAAATTGTATCAATAGGGAGAACTACTTGTTGCTCAGTATAGAATACTCCAGGCAGCAAGTTCAGTTCTTTACCTGAATTAACAAATTTTTCTGGTAATTTCTCTAGATTTTTAACCGCAACATAACTATCATTTGTTGACGGTTCATAACCAACAATAATTGGAACATCAATTTGTTCTGCATTTTCAAAATATTCTACACCTCTAAAATCTGTTGGTGTTACTTTGTCGTAAAAACCACTATTTTGTTGAACAAATCCCACACGAGTCATACTCTTAACGTAATTCATGAATGATTCATCTGTATCTACAGATACACCGTGATTCTTTGCATCATAACGAACCATATCAATTAAGTTATCTGAAAACATTTCGTTAAGATTGGGTGTATCAGCTGATATTGGCACCACCATAATACTTAAAAGAATTGCAATCATTAAACTAAGTATTCTTTTCATACTATTTTCTCCTAATCATCCATTGTTGGGTAGATTAAGCAAATTATATCAAGAGACTTCGATACAGAGATATGATTACACAACACCTTTAAAAAAATTTCATTCAGTTTTCACGTGAACACACTAATTGTGATAATTAGTGCGACGAAGCTTAAATATCAAATGATATTTGATCAACTTGTCTTTCTAAATTATCTTTGGCATTAACATGGTTACCTATAAAATAATCGTGGTGTTTTTTAACTAAAGATATGAAATTCATGAGTTCACTTTCATAGAAAACAGCCATGGCACCCTTTTCATCTATGAGCATCGAATTGCCTAACGCCTTATCATTATTCACTACATATTTTTCTGGGTGTTTGAATACACCAAGGGTCCTCTCAAGACTTAAAATAGAATTTGCAGCATGCATCGTTCCACTTTTTTTGGCAGCTTCAATAACCAAAACACCATCACTTGTGCCACTTTGAATTCTATCCCTTTCAACAAATGTATTTCTTGAAGGCATGAGACCTGGCATATACTCTGAGATAAGGGCACCATTATTAGCAAGAATTCTTTCGGCTAGTTCATTATTTTCCTTTGGATAGATAGCTGTGTTTAATCCTTGTGCAAGAATGGCAGCAGTATAACCCCCTGCCTGAATTGTAGATTCATGAGCAATACTATCAATCCCTTTAGCCAGACCGCTTATCACATTGATATTATTTTTCGCAACATAGTCTGCATAGCGCTTCGTAATTTCCTTACCGTAATTTGAGGGTTCACGTGTTCCCACAATGGCTATAGATGGATGAGAACGTAGTCGTTCAATCGATCCTTTATAGAATAAAATTACTGGAGGGTTATCAAGAGACAGTAGCTTTCCAGGATAATCATCTTGTAAAAAATTAGTAATCAAGATATTATTCTGAGTACACTCCTTAATTATCAATTCTGACTTACCTACCGCCTGTGAGAATATATCAAATTCTAAATTCTTGTTTATGTTATTTATTATTAAGTCATACAATGTACCTTGATCCATATTTTCGTTAATCTTCGATTCATGCTTTAGAATCGTTTGATTCCCTATTCCTTTAATATTCAGAAGGGTTATTATTATTTGGTTTCTATCCATAATGTACCTCTTATCTCGAAATTCTTTTTTTCTTTATTATATCAATTTTTAGATTTCTATTTACTATAATGTTCCAAGTATCAGACAGCTAAAAATGCATAGGTAAAAAAACACGCACTGTTTAATGTGCGTGTTTCAAAGTTTTATTGAGTTACAACTAAAGCCTCACGGGTATTCAATAAGAAAGGTCTGTAGTAACCAAGTGTGCTTGTCATTGGCAATAATTCATTACTAAGTTCAATTCCAATGATTTCTTTGATATATTTTTTACGATTTTCAATACGATCCCACAAGTCTGGATATTGTGTTTTAATCTCATTACGTAAAGTTTCATCAGCTACTGCTACGGTACTTTCAGCTGAAACACCATTGTATCCTTCCATAATAGGAATAAAATCAACGGCAAATATCATACCACTTTTTACATCTGCCTTTGAATTTTCAAAGAATGGTGATGATAACCATTCTTCATCAGACGTTAAATGGCCTGGATTAAGTTCCCATCCGTACTTAGATTGTGGATAGAACTCATTAAATTTAGTATAAAAGTCATGTCCATTGATCCCTATTTTTAGATTTTCTAGCCAGTAAACGTATGCTTGGTAATATGGAATTACCATATTATCTAAGTATCCTTTTTGAGCAGTTTCGAGTTCTTCGACATTATTAACTGCGAAACCAGAACGACTCGAGAGTCCACCTTTATAAGACACTGTGAGAGCAACAGCATCACCATTCATGAGTTTCTTAGATGTTGGATAGATATTAGCTTGTTCGAAGCGTTTTCCGAAAGCTGAGATGGTTACAACATTAGGGGTTTGTCCCTCCAATTGTAGTAAGTTACCTATTTCAAGTTCTGTACATCCTTCTTGAAGATGATTCATTGCATCAAGGATAGCATCTGAAGCTAAGGATGATCCGTACTCGTAACGCGCAATTTCATTAGCGTTATTAATAGTTCGTGCTCCCTTTTCAGGATGAATATAAATTTGAGTAGCGTTCACAACTTTATTACCATCGACTACTTCTTTAATACCTTCCACGATATATGAAGGTATTGAGGATAATTTATGGAAGGCTTCATAATCATTCGCCAGTAATTTCCAATCAACCAGGCCCACAAACTGAGAGTCATCAATCGCTACATCCTTCAAGTAATGAGAAACAGGCTTGAAATCACCCATTGGCTGGTTTGGGAGTGAGAATAATGGGCAGAGCACACCTTCACTTTCAATCAGTGATTTACTTACTTTATTAAAGTTTTCGTTACCAAGAATTAAAGTGCTACTTCCATCTACATTTAAGACTTGAAGTGCTTCTTCAAAACGGGGAATAAACCCAGTTAAGTATTCAAAGTTTCCACCATGTTCCTTATCTGCATAAATAATAAGTGAACTTATATTTGCCTCTCTCATATTTGAGAGAACCTTTTCTTTTCGTTCTGCAATCGTCGCATCTGTAATTAATACAGGAGCTTTACTATTGTCTTTCATTGGTGAATTAATCTTTTTTATATCAATTTTCATCGTTTTACATATTTCCTTTCTCCGAATACTCTGATATGTAATATGACAACAATCTGTCTAAAAAGAACATAAATCCATATTTAATGTGAACAACACTGAGGGCATCATCCGTGCTCACATTTCGCAATGAATAAATATGATCATATTCAGACAAATCATCAACATCTTCATTCATAGTCATTAGGACTGTTTTTACTTTATATTGTTTAAGTTGAGGAACAATACTTTTCGCAATTCCTGCGCTTCCTGAGAGTACAATTAAGAGATCATCTTCATCCAAGGAGTTAAGAAGATGATGATTCTCAAAGTGGTCTCCTACTACTTGAATCACTTTGTTAGCGAAAATCATTCCTTGTTGAAATTGAGCAACAGCAGTCGCTCCAATACTTGAGGTTAAGAATACAACTTCTGAACTATCATTTATTTTTGAGGCAATATCTTCAATAAGACTATCATCAATCGCATTAATTGCTTTTGCCGTATCATTGACTTCTTGCATGAAGTAACTGTTGAAATCATCATGTTGATAAATCATCAAATACTTTTCGTAGGCATCATCATACTTTGTAAACTGCTTTTTAAGGTCACTAAAGTTTTCAAAACCTATGGCTTGGCAGAAGCGTCTTACTGTATACCTTGATACATAGCAAGAATCTGCTACATCGTAGATGTTTAGATCACCCATGTTTTCATAGTTCTCAAGAAGATACTTCGCAATGATATAGTCTGCATCTGATTGGTTTTTTTGATTTAGTATTGAAAATAATGAATATAATAGTCCGAATCTGTTTAGTATCATCTTAACTCCTTTATCACTAATATTTTTTTAGTGTTTCTACTTGGTCATAAGGATACATTGGACGTCGTATTAACTTATAGTTGAGTCTCTCTGTTCTTTGATTTGTTGCTCCATCTGTAAGTGCCATGACATAATATTGTGCACGAGCCTTCAGGTCAGGATACAAGTAACCTTGTTTCACAATCATGAGATCATAATCATTCCAGTCAAGATTTGCCATATCATATTGGCGTTTCTCAGCGAATGAGACTGCATGTTCAGCAATGACGACGTATAAATCTTTATCCTTTACTTTTACAGTATAACACGCGCCAATACTGTCACCATCACCATAGTGATGATACAATCTTCCGATTGCGATGATGTCCCCTTCAAGATGGACAGGACGAGAATATTCATTGATATTCATTCCCAGTTCGACACTGATGAAATCGCCAACTTTCTTGTCATTGAAATCACTCATAATTAAGTTTGGATCAGCAATACAGGAAAAGAGTACTTTTTTGCCATTAAAACTTTCTCGTTTTAATACTTCTCGTAATACATGTGTATCGTAACCTGCAGCTCCTGCTGTACAGTTGTCACCTGAATCTGTAATGTATATTGGGCCTTGAGCTGTATTAAATGCATTCTCTAATGATTCGTCGAGCTCGAGTGCTTCTCCATGAAATTTAAACGATGTTGCTTTATCAATCATAAAATTATGAACTTTACGAGCAACTTCCTGTGCATACTCTTGGTATTCTTCCTTTGCAGGAACGACGACTGCGGCAGCACCGCATTTATCACTGTCATGGCGTACATAACCGATGAATAACGATACTGACAACAATCTCTCATCACGTTCAAGTTCATCAAGATACGCGTTGATGGTAACCATTGGCTCATCTGTTGATACAGAACGCTCACCACCAAGCATTACAGGAATTTTTGCAATTTCTGGTTTGATATTTTGACGATTCTCTAGCAAATCAACGAGTAGTTTAAAGGTGAAGTGGTGACATTCAGCACGGTCTGTATGTGGTGAATGTCTAAATGTACGGTGGATGGTCGTATGTTTCGTGAAATTCTCTGTGATGTTACCATGAGGATCTGAGACGATAACGATTGGTAGATAGTCACCAACAATTTTACGAATATTTTTGATTAACTCATGATCTCCCGAACCATACTCCTCAACTTGACTTGCACCATGGATGAACATGAAAATTGCATCCACATCACGGTAGTATTTCTTAACGTCATTCAAGATAACATTTTGAATATAATCAAATGCATCTTTCTTAACAATTCCTCCGCCTCGACCATCAGCATAAAGTGAAGGTATCAATTCAATATCATGTTCTTTAGCTAACTCGTCAATATAAAGTGAACGTGCTACATCATCGCCATATTTCAATACAAATTTCTCAAGAGGTGTTTGATGACTGACGTGTTGATTAGACTCTGCAACAAATCCTCCAATTAATACTTTTTTCATAACTATTCCTCCTTCGTTATGTTAATAAATGAATCACAAAATCCATAATAGGTGGGAACAAGAGTGTCACAATGAGCACTCTTGCTACCTGAACGACTACGATTTTGCTACTGAATACGCCAAGTTCTTGCGTAATCAAACCTACATCCGCAGCTCCCGCAGGAATCGCCGAGAAATATGCTTCTGTAGTATTAAAATCAGTGTATTTCTTAATTAATTTCCCTAGGAAATAACTTCCAAAACCAAAGATACATGCAGCGGATAAGAGCGGTAAAACTAAACTACTAAACGATGCAACACCTTTCATATCTACAACACTTCCAATGTACATTCCTAGTAACAACTGCGCTAAACTATAAATCTCATCGCGAATATATGCCTTGCTTGTAATAATGTTGTAGAGTGCCGAAATTACAATTGCGAGTACTAATGTTCCTAATGGGAACTTGAGATATTCTAGGAATGCTACTAATACTAAAGTTGTAAGTATTGTGAAGATACTTTGTAACCAAGCATCTTTAGTGCTTAACTTATTCATTTTTTCATATGATGAATCCTGTTCTTTTTTAACGGATAAGTTAAGTTGTTTTGATATCAATCTTGGGAAGATTCCAATGCCAACGATGAGTCTTACAAATTGAAGAATGGTGACATTCACTGGATTTGCACCATATTCCATCGCGATTATTGGAATGGATGTCATCCCTCCTGGAATTGATCCAAAGAATGAATCATAGGGAGATAACTTGAAAACATAAAACAAGAGTAACCCTGAAGTAATACTAATCACTAATAAACCTATGTTTATCATGATAATTTCTTTATACAAATTTTTGATGTTTTTAACATCATTCATCGTAATTTTTGCACCAATGCAAACTCCCGCAAGTACCTGTGAAACCAATGATAAATCAAGATTAAAGGTCACTGGGGACTCTTGATAGTTAATATAAATAACGCTAAATATTAATGATCCAAGCATCATACCACCGGGTACCTTAAGTTTCTTAAGAATATACCCGATAGCAATCGCTCCTACAAATAAAATAACAATAATAATCGCTCCTAACCCTAATTCATTAAATTTATTTCGTTTCGTCTACACCCATCATATATGCAATGACAAAGGAGATTACAAAGGCTATAACCCAACCTATAATCATGACATTTAAAGATTCTGCAAAGATACTAAATGAGAGTGGTCCTGGAAGTGAAATCGCTACAGATTTCGCACCCATTCCTGCAACAAACGCAGAAGCTACACCACCACCAATTGCAATTGGAACCCATGGTTTCCCAAAGCGTACTGCAAGTCCGAATACCCCAGGTTCCGTGACTCCAATAAACCCTGGAATGAACGTTGCGATTGCTGAAGATTTGATTTCTGGCTTCTTAGCTTTAAAGTAAATACCAAGAGCAGTTCCGGCAACCGCCATTGAGCTCATAGCATGAACAGGCATTAAATAATCACCACCAAAGACACGAATATTTTCCATAATAATTGGTGTCATACTCAAATGGAGTCCAGTCATGACGAGTAATTGTCGAAGTGATCCATAAACAAAACCACCAACCCATGAGTTCAATGAGAACAATTTCTCAAGTCCAACTGCCACATAGCCACTTAAATAGTAGCCTGCTGGTCCTAAAATTAGAAATTGCAATGGTACAATCACCAAGAGAACGATAACAGGAACAAAAATATTTCTAACACTTACAGGAATCAATTCATTAACTTTCTTATATACAAAGCTCATGACAAGCACTGAGAATAAGATTGGCAGGACAGTTCCGTTATAACCAATCATTGGCATATTGAATCCGAAGATATTCCATGTTACTCCGTTTGCTGCACTTTGAGCAATCGAGGGATGCATGTATGCTCCCGCAAGCGATAACGCTAACGGAATACTCGTATTTAATTTCTTCGCTGCACCATAAGCTATGAAGAATGGTAAGAAGTAGAATGGAATATCTCCCATTAGATTAATCATTTGTCCAATTCCAGATGTCGGTGCATACCAACCTAGAGTCGTAGAGAATAAAATATTCAATCCCTTTAATACCCCAGAACCAAGAATTGAAATTAATACAGGACTGAATGCCGTAGAGATATAATCAAATAGAAATTTACCCATCCCTTGGAATGTTAATTTCTTCTTTTCCTGAACTTGATTATTCGTAGCTTCAGCAGTATTTCCTCCGAGTTCTTTCTCAACTTCCGTTAATACTTGATCCACTGTTGGTCCAATAATGACTTGAAATTGCGTTTCCGTAATACTGATTCCCAATACCTTAGGTAATTTTTTCAGTTCATCAACATTTGCTTTTTTATTATCTAATAGTGTGAATCGAAGTCTTGTTTGGCACGCCATGACATTTGATATGTTGTCTTCTGTTCCGACTAACTCTATTATTTTGCGAGCAGTTTCATTATTATTCATACTTTCCTCCTAAATTAATATGGTTGTATCCTTTAATAAATAATGATTGTATTCTTGACGTCATCGAATCGATAGAAAAATAACGCTCCATGTTACTTTCTATCTGCTTCCATTCTAAGCGTTTACATTTTTATGTGGGTTGCAGGAATTGCACCCTATTTCATTGCTTCCCCTTTTCAACTCCTATTTTTCACAATCTCCTAAAATACTTAAACTGGCATGAAATCCGGCTTTTTCGCAACATCTTCGTGATTAGTCTTACCATATTTCACAAATTGGTTAGATTAATAATTATTCATTGTCATATTTTTCACAATGAAATTATAAAATAAATACAACTTTTCGATGTATTCCAGTGGTATTTCGATAACGATTAACTTACGATGTCTGTAAGAAAAGGAGACAATTTTTAAGGTAGCTACCGGTTTTATAGTTTCTTTTTCATAATAATATAGGAGGAGCTTTTTATGCGTCTAACACAAGTAAAATTTAAAAGAATGACTCAATTAGCATTATCATTGCTAATGGTTATTTCTTTACTTGGTTTTCAAGAGATGTCAGTAAGTGCAGCTGACGACGAATTACTAAAAAACACGGATTTCACAGTTACATTCTCAGCTGGTCATTATGCGCCACAACCATGGACAGTAGGTTACCCATCAACTAACTTACGAGATACATGGTATACGGATAACATGCCAGAAGATCAATGGCAAGAACAATACAAACCTATTCCAGGTGGAGCTGCAATTCGTGCATTTATGGAACAAGGTATTAGAAGAGTAGGATATAGAGGCAATCGACTAACTCAAACTGTTGAAGGTCTTGTTCCAAATAGAGTTTACAAAATTGATAGCACTGTAACTATGACAAAGAATAATGCAACAGGGATTTTCACCGCAAAGGTAGAAGTTGTAGATTCTGGTGGGACAGTTGTGATTGGGGATAACACGATAACGGCTGCTGCTGGCGAAGGTTCAACTGCCGAAGGTCGCACTAGTTCTAAATCGATTTACTTCAAACCTTCGGGTACAAAAGTTACGATTAATCTAAAAAACGAATCATATGATACTCTAGAAACAATCGCAGAATTTACCGGAATTAGTTTAAAAGCGGTAACTTCCGGTGGTGTAACAGTAAATCATGTTGATACTGATGGTAATCCAATTGCAGACTCAACAACAATCACTGGTTTCGCAGGAGATGCTTATACATCTTCTCCAGTTACCAATAAACACTATACTTTAAAAACTACACCTGCCAATGCATCTGGCAAGCTTCCTATCGATCATGAAGAAATTACCTACGTTTATGAAGCTGCTGACGGCGAAAACGTTACTGTTAAATATGTAAACTTAAAAGGTGACCCAATCTCAGGAGAGGACACTTTAAAAGGTAAAATTAATTCTGATTATGAAGCAGTCGCAAAAACTATCACCAACTATCACCTTGTAGAAACTCAAGGAAGTGCAAAAGGTAAGTTTACAGATACTGCTCAAACAGTCACATTTGTTTATGACTTAAATAGAGGTGCTGATGTCATCGCGAAGTATGTTGATATTGATGGTAATAAAATTGCAGAGGATGAAACCTATTCAGGCGATGTTACTGCTCATTACTTCACGACCGATAAAACAATCGAAAACTATGAATTAACTGTTCAACCAGATAATGCTACAGGTACATTTACGGATCAAGTACAAACCGTAACTTATATCTATGACCTTATTCCCGGAGCTAATGTTACCGTTAAATATGTTGATACTGACGGCAATGAAATTGCGGATTCCGAAACTTTGAGTGGTAAAATTACAACTGATTATACTGCTACAGAAAAAACAATTACGAACTATACGCTTACAAAACAGCCTACTAATGCTACTGGTAAATTTACAGACACAGCTCAAACTGTTACGTATGTTTACGATCTTGTAGACGCAGCTAAAGTTACTGTAAATTATGTTGATACTGATGGCAATGAGATTGCAGATTCTGAAACCTTGAATGGTAAAATCACTACACCATACACAGCTTTAGAGAAGACTATTACAAATTATGCCCTTACAGTTCAACCAGACAACGCTACAGGTACATTCACAGATACTGAACAAACTGTAACCTATGTCTATGACTTAATTGCAGGTGCAAATGTAACAGTTAATTATGTTGATACGGAAGGTAATGAGATTGCCGATACCGAAACACTATCGGGTAAAATTACTACCGCTTATACTGCAACAGAAAAATCAATTACAAATTATGCGCTCACAGCTCAACCTGAAAATGCTTCAGGTACATTTACAGATACAGAACAAACCGTAACTTATGTCTATGACTTAATTGCAGGCGCAAATGTAACAGTTAAATATGTTGATACTGACGGTAATGAAATCGCTGATACTGAAACACTATCCGGTAAAATTACTACAGCTTATACTGCAGCAGAAAAATCAATTAAGAATTATGCACTCACAGCTCAACCTGGAAACGCTACGGGTACATTTACAGATACTGAACAAACTGTAACTTACATCTATGACTTAATCGCAGGAGAACCTGTTACCGTATTATATGTAGATACAGAAGGTAACGAAATCGCAGATACAGAAACATTGAATGGTAAGATTACGACACCTTATGCTTCAGTAGAAAAAACGATTGGTAACTACAAGTTAGTTGAAGTCCCTGCTAATGCTACGGGTACATTCAAAGACACTAAACAAACAGTAACGTATGTTTATGATCTTGTAGATGCAGCTAAAGTTACGGTAAAATATGTTGATATCGATGGTAATGAAATTGATGATACTGAAACACTATCAGGTAAGATTACGACTGCTTACGCCTCAGTAGAAAAGGCAATCGAAAACTATTCATTAACTTCAAAACCAAGCAACGCATCCGGTACATTTACTGATACAGAACAAACTGTCACTTATGTCTATGACTTAATTGCAGGTGCAAATGTAACAGTAAAATACGTTGATATCGATGGTAACGAGATTGCGGATACAGAAACCTTATCTGGTAAAATCACAACTGCTTATACAGCATCAGAAAAGACAATTACAAATTATGCACTAACAGCTCAACCTGACAATGCAACAGGCGTATTCACAAACAAAGTTCAAACAGTTACTTATGTTTATGACCTTATTGATGGTGCAAAAGTTACTGTCAACTATGTTGACACTGAAGGTAATGAGATTGCGGATACTGAAACCCTAAATGGTAAGATTACAAAACCATATACGTCAGTAGAAAAAGTTATTAAGAATTATGCATTAACTACAAAACCTAATAATGCAACTGGTACATTTACAGATACTGAGCAAACAGTAACCTATGTATACGATCTTGTAGACGGTGCTGCAGTCACTGTAAAATATGTTGACATCGATGGAAATGAAATTGCAGACACCGAAACATTAAATGGTAAAGCTACAACACCATATACAAGTGTTCAAAAAGATATTAAAAACTACACATTAACAGAACAACCTACAAATGCATCAGGAACATTTACAACTGAAGCTCAAACCGTTACATATGTGTATGATCTTGTTGATGGTGCGAACGTTATTGTGAACTACGTTGATACAGACGGTAACACTGTATCACCATCAGAAGTACTTACAGGAAAGATTACAACACCATATTTAGCAACTGCTAAGAATGTTGAAAACTACAAACTTACTGAAGTACCTAAAAACGCATCTGGTACATTTACTGGTTCTGAACAAGTAGTTACCTATGTATATGAAAAAGAAGAAGTTGTGAAAGTTACTCCAGAAAAACCTGAAGATCCAACTCCAACAACTCCTGAACCTAATTTACCTAACACAGGTATTGGTATAAATTACATGAATTACTTTTATGTACTAATCGGATTCGTTCTAATTGTTCTTGGCAAAAAGAAATATAAAGAGAATTAATCATTAGGTAGCAAATTTGAAGAATAATTATTGATTTGTGAAAATAGAAATATATAAATCCCTTTAAAATCTGGAATCATCGAGAAACGAAAAAACACGGTAAAATTGCCGTGTTTTTTCGAATTTATACAACAAATTATTCTAGTCCATTGACGATTAAAGTTTTTATAACATGAAACATTTCTAATGAGTACCTTTATTGTATTGTTCTTGAATTCAATTGGACAGTTTGTTACTCTTCGACTGTTATATCAATTTAATTAATTAAAATTTTGCATTTCTACTTTCTAAGCGTTCTTTCAACTCTAACTATTTACTTATTTACGTAATTCATAAAATTATACGTGAGATAATCAGATTAATCAATGATTATCAGATTGCCTTTCAGGCAATAAAATAAAGTGTAATCTGATTTTAATTCATAAGGATCTACAATCATAAAATATTTATATCCTAAATCTAGTAAAACTAATTAATATATTTTCTACCTATACTTGTGAGGTGTATGCAGTTTACTTTGGTATCTGTCTTTGTTACTATCAATAAAATCAGATGCTTCCTCGAATGTATCTCCATAAAATGTAATTCCCAATAATTCCTCTATCTTTTGGATATATCTCTTCTGATTATCAGTTATTATTTGAGTACCGTAATTCCTAATGTTATCTGATGAAACATCATTACATGTTCCGCACTCAGAACAGGTCCATATTCCATTAAGAGTCGAAAATCCACTTTGATTATTCATGTATGCATTACAGTTATCACATATCCAATCACAGCCCATATCATCAGTCGAAAGCCCATCAATGGCTGCTTGTAAAATATCATTTAAAATATTCATCATCTTTTCCTCCAAGTTGATTAGTGCGAATTACTTATCTTACTTTCATTGTAATCTATTTTAGTATAATATCCAATTTATGCATCATTTTTTCCACGTAGTGATAAACACAATTATTGTATTCGCTTCTTTAAAACTATTTTCTCATCAATTAAACTTATATTGCTTATATCGTAGCCGCTCTCAAATATTAAATTAGGTAAAACATGCGTCTTAGAACATTTCCAATATGCGTTGTAATTATAAGCAGAATCACAAAGTTTAGAATTGATAATTTCTTCAATTTGACTGAACGATAATATAATAATCTCATCGTTTTTCTCTTGTAGGTATTGTTTCAGAAAAGAGAATCGACTTTCAGGTGAATCTCCTGCATTTATTAATTCCACCTCAATAAGTGCATTATAGATTAAGTCATACTTTTTAATCATCCAATCAAATATTTCTTGTTTTTTTGATGGATTAAAAATATCGTATTCTTGTTTGTATAGAATTCTTTTAGCGGTACTACCGGTTCTCGATGAATACCAGTTCAGTTTATCTCCAAAATGGTATTCAATTTCATCTTTTCGTTCCTCTAGTTTAACAAACATGTCTAGATCATATGCATATATCAGAAGTGTGATGTATTTACTACTTGTAATTGTAAAAGATAAATGAAATTGTGCATTGGGAACTGTTATATCATACCAGTTTTGTGCAAACGGTTTTCTGTTAACGAGATTATCTCTACCTATACTTTTACAATAATTAATAAAATCAATCCAAAAAGAAAGCTGTTTATTTCCTAATTCATTCGAAGAAAAATTATCTAGATCCGTGTACGATTTTGAGTTTTCTTCTAGCACCTTTTCTTTAAGAAGGTCTTTAGGTATTTCTCTTCCATCGCGCACAAATGAAACGTAGACAAGCCTCTTAAATTGATCAGCACTAAAGCTAAATTTCCATCGCTTTTCCATGAAATTCAAGAGTTTAATGCTTCTTTGATAAATAATTTCCGCAGTCCAATCCTCATATTTAGAAACCTCTATTTCAGAATGAGAGCCATTCTCATAACCTCGTCTACCATCTAGCTTTGATATTTTTTTATCTTCAAAGCTATCGTTTTGTAGGGATGAGTTTATGCTTTGTGAAAGTGGGAGCAAGTTTCCAAGAGATCCTGACAGCGATATTATCTCATCAGAATCAAATTGTCTATAAGTGTTTCTCCAATAGTATTTTGATGGTTTTTGCGGAAGTATATGTTCTATGGAAACCTTGTCCCTTTCACTTCTTGTAAATAGATTCCAATCCAGTTTTTCGATATTATTTTTCTTCGCCAAACTTATTTCATATTCATACAAGAAGTATCGAACAGTATTCCATCCATAGTAACCTAGTTTACTGTCAAAGTTTTTCTCAATTTTCGTTACATAGTTTTGTAGAGCATAGTCCGTATTAGCATTAGTTGTCGCTTCGATTTCATTAATTACCACATCTAAATCTATTTCATTCCAGTATAATTTTTTTGTTAATCGATTAAATTCACTACTTCTGAATGTTGCTTGGTTTGAGCCAATTCTGAAGCAGATAAAAATGAATCTTTCAATTGTTCGAAATGCATGAATTCGTTGTTCCTCGGTTAAGTCTCTCTTGCTAATAATTACCATTACTAGCGGTCTAAAATACACAATACCGATTCTATTTAATTTATCCACCCATGTTCTTTCATAAGGTGTAAGATTCGTGCTCTCATTAGGAAAGTATGTATCATACCAGTACATCGACAAATCCTTTAGACTATTGACATAAGAATCAATCTCATTAGGTGTAAGTTTTGATAGTTCAAGTGTTTCCAAGTCATCATTTTCAATTATTGTTTCTTCATCATCATAAGTAAATCCAGAAAACGAATCCTCAAAATCATTTGAATCTACTATTTTCATTTCAAATATTTTTTTTGAAGAAAATTTATTTAAGAGAAAATTAATGTAGTCATCACCTTTTTTACGAGAATAGGAAAAATAACAGATCCAATGTGCTCTCAGAAATTCATCATCCGACAGGGCATTTTTTTCATTTCTTCCTAGCTGATAATACACTTCTTTCCATGCATTGTTAATTTGCTTACGTAAATCGATTTTATCGAGTTCATCAAAAAAATCATCTGGATATAGGGTGGTAAGATATATAAGTCTATTTTTTAAAAGTTCTAAATTTGTGAGTTTTTTCCCTCGGTTATTCATTGTTTCAAAAGCTACGAAAACATCATATTCATCATCAATAACATGAATGTTAAACATCAACTTCTTCGTAACTTTTGAATAAAGTTCATTAAATCCTTTAATACCTTCATTCTTATAAAGCTCAACTAAGTTTTCATTAAAGAATTTTTTTGCATTCATTAAATTTTTCGTATAATACGTTTCATTTACGCCCCAGAATATGGTTCACCAAATATTCTATATTTCAAATAATCCGAACTAGGATTATCTACCTCATAACCAAAAAGATAGGTGGTTATCTGATTATTTGGTGGTCGGTGACGACAAATATACTTTTTTTTAATATCTTTTAAGGTCTCAAATCCTAGGACGATATCTTCTTCGGACTTATCGGGGTTATTTAATTTTGCTATTTCTATGAGTTCATTTAGTAATATTATAAATGTAGTGAGACGTTGTTGACCATCCACTACATGGCATGCTGTAAAGCCTACTTCAACCATCCATATGTCGCTGCCCCATGTCTCTATTTCCTTTTTTTCAAGTTCCTTTAGAGATAATAATCCAATGTAGTGGTATCGTTCTTTCTGAAGATTAGTAACGTCATCCCAGAAATCAATTAATTGAGATTGCTGCCATGCATACCCTCGTTGGTAATCCGGTATACGAAATAATCTATTTTGAAATAACAATGATAGTGGTTGCAATTCATTTGTCATTCTTTAATTCCTTTCTATACATAGTCAGTTAGCAACTATGCTCATCTAAAGTGTCGATTAAGTCAAAGATAAATTATTCCACGATGGCATCTTTTTCAAAATTCAGCTTTCTCTTAGCCTTTTTGATTTGTTCTATAACAATCTGAGGATTAGATAATATATCTTTTTCGTCTAGGTTTAATAATCTTAATCCTAAACTTGAAACAACTTCTTTTTCTCTTTTGCTCATTTCTACTTCTAGATTATAAAAATCACTAACCCTTGGATCATGCTTCATATTTGATGGGCTAATTGATTTGATCAATGTTAATCCGTCTACACTTTTAACACGACTCAGAGCAACGTACATTTGTCCAGGATTAAAGAAATCCGGCGATAAATTTATCTTATCGAAAGTTTGTCCTTGTGATTTATGAACAGTAATCGCGTAAGCTAACTTTAGAGGAAATTGAGTGAATGTGCCTATTATATTAGTTTCCATTTTCCCCTCTAACTCTCCGTACTCGTTTTCTTTTTCAACGTATTCATATATGGAGTTGTTAAATTCATGAACGTCAATCGAAATTACGTCATCATCGCCGTCAATTGTTACTAGTATTTGATTCTTTTCTAACTTTTTCACCACTCCAAGAGATCCATTTTTATATTTGAAACCCTGTATATCATTAACTAGCATCATAATCCTAGCTCCCACTTTTAATTCCAAAACTTTAACTGCTAGTACGTTTGCTTCAGTTATATCACCTTCTATTTCAGCTTTATAAATTTTTGATTTACCAGGTAATTCATCTAATTTTTTTTGGTTAACCTTGTTTACATCATTATTTGTTCCAAACAAAAATATTCCTTCATTGTCTGGCTTACCTACGAGATTATTGAAATAGGGAATACACTCTTTATTTCCTATTCTCGCAGAGTTCAGCTTGTTTATAAATTCCGAATCATCTTGGCGCATTATTTCTTTAAGATAAACTGTTTGGAAGTTGAGCGTGGTCCAAATATCTGATTCAAATGCGTATCCGTTAACAAAATTTGGATAGTGATCCTTAAGTATTCCTTTATTTTCTCTCGTTGTAATTGGAGATAATTGAAAAAAGTCTCCAACAGTAATGATTTGTTTCCTAATTCCTGATTGTGCCTCAGCTTCAAAAATCATTTTAATTACAAACTCAAACAAATCAATTCTACACATTGAAATTTCGTCAATAACTACTACATCTGCTTTTTTTAATGAATTGTTTATTTTCATTTTCTCACTTCCGACCAGTGGGTGATGTGGTACATTAAATTGTGAGTGAATTGTTGAACCGCCAATATTAAGTGCTGCAATTCCTGTTGGAGCAACCAACAATACTTTTCTATTTATTGCTTCACACTCTTCAACAAACTTGTTAATTAAGAAAGATTTACCGGTTCCCGCTTCACCAGTAATAAACACATTATTCTTCTCCATCATTTCATTAAATGCAATTTGTTGACTATTTGTTAAAGTATTCATTACAATCCTCTTTTCTTACATACAATCCAATTATAGCAATTTCAACCAATACTTCATACCTTGACCCAAACCTTAATCACTAAAACTAAATATATAATAGTTTATGAAGCTTTTACTTTTTTTTGCTTTAAGTGAAAATCAAATTAAGACCTGATCAAAAATAGTGGTAAAAATGATTAGTCAAGTGTAAATTTTTTGTGTGAAATGCATTATATCAGTAAATGGATCAAATCAATCCTCTTTCTCATTTCTTCAGCTATTTCTTTTATTCTTTTTATTCCGTTCAAGTATTCTTTAACAACCTGTTCTTTTACTTCTTCTGGATATTTATTGCTTCCAACCATTGAAAAAACTACTCACTTTTTGAAGTGCCTGTTTTAATTCATTTCGGGTGTCTTCTTTAAGGGGAGCTTATCAATGTTTTATGTCAGTTTTTTTCACTTTTATTGCATTAAACATATTTGGGCGAAGTTAGAAAAACTTCAATATCAGACTCAAAGATATTGAAATTTTTAATCCAATGTTCACCGTTCGATTCCATACAGACTTGTGTACATTGATTTTCAATAAGCTCCGCACGCAAAGGTCTATCGACTCATTATTATATATTGAGAAGCTTCTTCGAATTAACGTTGAAATACCACCGTGATTAACGTTCACAATCGCTGCAACGATGATATTCTTGCATGCATCCATTCCACAACAAATATTACGTATGACTCTCATACGTCACACTCTTTCCGAGAATGGATGGGACGCACATTGACTGTCATCTAAGCGAATCATGGTTGAACAATCAATCGTAAGTGGGTAGGCTCATAGTTCTAATTATTTGTACTTAAATCGAAGATGATACTTATAATTATTTAGAGTAGATTTCCCTACTTTCCTTCTTGTCTTATTTAGTTTATCCTTTTCTATATCGTATCATTATTTAGAATTTCAAAGTTGGACAGTTCAATGTAATATTTTTAAGAGCTAAAAGCGGGGTAATTGAGGAAATTATTAAAGGTGTAACCATAATTACTACCAGAAATGTCGTGTGAGAGAGATCCCTGATTAACCAGTGGTTGGCGGTAATCCTACTACCATTATTAAACACTCTTACTGAAAAATAAAATATTAGATCTACTCGGTAGAAATTGCTAATTAAATCATTTATGTTCTTTCTGTTAGGCGGTATTAGTCTGTTTTCTCCGTACTAGTATTGTAATTCTTTCTTCTTAATTAATATGTTGAATATTTGATTTGAATTCATTTCATCATTAGCATAGATATTCATCTTAGGCTGGTTATACTCTCTAATTACTGGAAAATTGCCAATTTTAAGTAGTCCATTTCTATTATCATGTCCGATATCACCGTACATTGATGTTACTTTAGGATATGCAGTCTTCCACAAATTCACAAAGTTATCATCTACAATTTTACTTATCATTGTTAAATAATTCACTTCCCAATTAGAGATTGAAAAACCATTCATAAAAGTTTCTATTTTTTCTTTTGAATCTACACTCCCAGCAAATACTTCAATAATTAAAGGACACTCATTTAAACAGCAAATATCAGTAACCAAAACATAGTTATCTTCACAAATAATTCTAGGCCTGAATCCATCGCTAATTTCATCAACCATATAGTGGTTTAATGTCTCAAGAGTGCTTTTTCCTGATTGAGTCAAATCAAACACAATCTCTATTCTGTTTATTTTTGAATCCTTACTATTGAAGTTATAACTATTATTCTCTTTTTTTAGTGAAATTGTTTGAGAAAATCCTATTAAATTGTTTCTTTGATTTGGCTTAGTACAGTAATCTTTAATAGCCATTTGAGCTGTTGAGTCATTTCCTAAATGGTCTTTTGTTAGTAATAAGCAATTTTTATCTAAATTCTTAATATGTTTTGACAGTATTACATTAAAATCGATAATATCATGACAAACGCTTATTAACTTTACAAATGCTTCTACAGATTCTTGATCATAAATTTCGTAATATACTAAGTGATTAACAAGCCTGAAGAAATATATTGACTCGCAAATCGTAGTGTCAAAATCGAAACACAGTCCAGATTTTTGTAAATCCATAATTTTTAGAATCTGATCAATACCGACTTTATTCAAACTTAGAAAAATGCCTAACGGAACATAGCAAGCACTTTCAATACTTATTTTTCTGAATAATTTTCCAAGTTGATCTATATCCTCATTAACGATTTTTTCATCTCCAATCTCTAGGTAGTAGCTATATGTAATATCTTTACTTTCACCATTATCATTATAAATATTCCCATCTCTATCTAAGAAGCCTAATCGATTATCATTGTAATTGATTGGTGTATCAGATTTTTCTATCGAGAAAACATCTCTTTGCCTTTGCAAACTTAAAAAATCAAAATTTTCAATATAAGCAAAAGTAACTACGGAATAGAAATTATCAGAAAACTGTATTGGATAAAATCCTTTTAAATCTTTAACATGTTTACTTTTAAAGTTATTTTTTTCTGCAGTATACTCT
Organism: Erysipelothrix inopinata; assembly: GCF_014396165.1. Classification (GTDB taxonomy): domain Bacteria; phylum Bacillota_I; class Bacilli_A; order Erysipelotrichales; family Erysipelotrichaceae; genus Erysipelothrix; species Erysipelothrix inopinata. Next base: position 1,066,739 of record NZ_CP060715.1, on the reverse strand, counting down.
AAATCTGCTAACCATATAGTCAGAAAATCTACAAGATTTATCAGCGAAATTTCTCCACTGTCTATGTAGTTAGTGAGGATACGTTCTTGAAGCCCGACCGTATCATTTTCGTTAGTTAAATCCAATAAATCATCTGTGCAAATTCCACATTTCAAAATCAATTCGGCGATAAATCCTAAAGTAACATTATTAAATGATGAAAGATTATCGTAAAAAAATTGTAGTCTATAGTTTTCTATTAATTTATACACAACATCTGATGAATTCATTCGATGAGATTTTTTATCAAAAATAATAACCTCATCTCTAAATGTAAAATCATTAGTAATAAACAACTCCTGATTGCAGAAGTAAAAAGCATCTTTTGCAAATACATTATAATGTAAATCACCTATTACAAAATCAAGTAATCTAAGTATTTGTTTTGGATTTCTTTCTTTTATAATATCATTCCCTGATTTAAATTCATAATTATTAATTTCTTTTATAACAAACCAAGCAATTTCCTCACCCTTGATATTAGTTTCTGATTGAACATAATGATCACCGCCATCAAAATAGTCCTTACTTTTTGTTGTTCTGATATAAATCTTATTTTTTGATTTTGCCGAAATTACAATTAATCCATTATCAACTAAATTTTTCACAAAATTTTCATCACGATCAGCTTCCGAAATGTAGTCAAAGAGCACAATATTACAGGATTTTAATAATTTATTAAGTTCTGCAACATTCTCTTTATATTTCTCTGTGTCTCGAAAAATGCTTAGAGAAAGCAAAATAATTCCAATTTCTTTTTCACCCATTCTAGTGAATTTTTCTAAGTCAGATTCCAAAACATACTTCATTATATTTCCCAAAGGAAAAACTAATTTATTTTCATTATTTCTCACAGTGAAAATTCTATTAATACCATCCAGCTCTAATGAAAACTTTGATATATCTGTAGATAGTTGTTCTAACGCGTTTATATTCCCATCAAGATTATTAACTTTTTTAATGAAAGAAAAAAGTTTGGTCTCGATATTAATTGGATCATTTATCGGTATATTTTCGATATTTGAATAAGCATTAATAATCTCCTTATCAAGATCACTCTGGTATTCTTCATTAATTGAATGATTCGTAATTTTACGAATCATTAGTATGAAAGTTTTTATTGTTAATATTGGATCTTCAATCAAATCCTCAGAATAATAACCGTTAAACTCCTGTAATAATATGATTATATTTTGGGGTTCCTCACTCAAGTAGACAGCTTTATATAACTCGTTTATTTTACTTATAGTTCACATCCTCTTTAGCAGTCATTTCTACATGTTTTTTGATAGCATTTAATGTTTGTAAATCATCAATGTTTTGCACGATAACTTCGTCAATATCTAGTTTCATCAAGTATGATTCACAAATTAATAATAAGGATTTATCAGAAATAAGGTCTTGATCAATGAACATGAATAAATGATTAATAAAAACACTAAAATTTAATGATTCACTTTTTAAATTTTTAAAAAGTTTATTCTTTACACAGAGTTCCACAAGTTCATCACTAGAAAATAGAAATGCATATATCTTCATGAATGTACTTCCTCTTCCTAATTCCTCTGAAAATATACTTTTTGCATTTCTTATAAAGTACATTTTTTTATAGTAATCATCCGTAGATGTTGAAAACAATAAGCTGCAATCATCAATATTGTAGTTACTCAACTTGTCTGAAATTAAGTCACTCTTTTCTTCATTAGTTTGCAACATATTTTCGTTAGATGTATTAAACTCATAAGACATTTTATTACCAAAATTAATTGTTCTTTTTTCTTCTTCTGTTAAATCACTTAATTCATAATAAATTCTTGTTTTATTATTATTTAATGGTAATCCATTCTTTAAGAGTAATATTTTTAATTCATTATACATATCATCGACATCATCCTTAGGACAAATTATGCACATGTCATCGACATATCTTAAAACAGTTGAACTTGAATGGTTTTTTAAAGCTTCATCTAGAATCAATTGAATAAATAGCTCAGAAATTATTCTTGCATAAGCTGGACCTTGCGGCACCCCTTTTCTTGATTTTGTCAACTCATACATGAGTTTTTCATTATAATTAACAAGATATTTTAACTGATAATAAACACTATCATCAACAGTTAGCTTATTCAATTTTTCAGACAGAGTAATAAAATCAATGTTCTCGTAGAATTTCTTCAAGTCTAACTGAATCAAAGCATAATCATCAAAAAAGGGGATTTCTAAGTATGTATTTATACGTTTTGTATATTCTTTCCATGAATTGAACCAATTAAAGAATATGTATCTTTTAGATGAAAAATTGATATTGTAACTAAATGACTTAATGTTTTGAAATCGATTAAGTGCATAGGAAATATTCAGAGCTAACTGTGTTGTTAAAATTCGATCCTTATAGCCTAACGAAACGAGTTGTCTATCCTTATCCTTTTCTTTTCTAATATACCTATAAAATTCGATATTTTCTGAATGTTTATTTTTCCCAAAACATATCTCTTCAATGTCAGAAACTATAAATTCATTGGTTCTAACTTGATTTTTCATAAAATCAATATATATGTTTGGATTAATAACTTCGTCATTTTCAAAAAAATAATTTTTTTCTTTGCTGGCTGTATATGATATATTACTTAATATATCAATTTCCGTTTCGGTTTTAATATCAGTTATATACATCAAGTATTTATCATTAGTTTTTCTCATAAAGAAATCTACAGCAGTATCTAGAGGATTAAGATTCTCGCTAAGTTTACAACAATATCTATCAAATAAGCTCCCCAGCGTGAGTATCCCATATCCCTGTTTTATTTTATTCGTTTTTCTGCGGGAAATTTCTTCATTATACAGTGGATTATCCTCCATCAAATATTCAAAAAAAGAATCATCACTAGAAAATCCTGTACTGGTTCCATAAAGCACTAAATAATCTACATTTTCTAATTGACCATTTTTAATTTTAGTAAAGAGTCTCTCATATGGTTCTAATTCAGATAAAATAGAGTAAACTTCTCTAAAGAAAACCGATATATTAGTATCTTTTTCAGATTTAATCGCATGCTTCTTAAATACCGATTGAGAATTTGTCGAATCTTCATTAAGTAATGCAATCAGTTGTGAAGGAGTTTGAAACGTATATTTCTCTAAAATTTCACTTTGTTCATCTATATTTATTTCTTTTTTTAAATCAAGCTCATTTTCAAAAAAAAACGATTGGTTTCCCATTTTATGTGTTGATAATGGTAGCTTTACTTGCTTGCCTACCTTATTACCGGCAGATGTCGGTGTTGCAGGAAATAAATCAATCCCATATTTTTCTTTATCGTATTTAATATCTAAAATAAGATACGAAACTATTCTATAGGCATCTCTTTTAGATATAAACTCATCAAATATTATCCATATATGAATTCCTCGTCTTCCTGAGTATTCCTTCAAATATGAAATATTTAAACTATCTAATTTAAATATGAAGTCATCTACTATCTCTTCGTACATCAACTCAACATTAGGATATTCTTTGTCTTTACAGTCAAAATCAATACAAACCCATTTTACATTTCCATTTAGTTGCTGATATATTCCCATCGAGCTTTTTGATTTAAGCATAGATTCGATGATTTTACTACTTACATTAATATACTTAGTATAATATTTTCCATCTTTTCCCTGAATTGCACAAGCCATATGGTTAACTACAAATTTTTCATATAATTTCTCTGATATTTTTCGGTACATTTTTGTTCTCCTTGTTTGAAATTATTACTTCTCCTAATGAGTAAAATTAAGTAGCAATACTAGTGTTATTTACATATTACTGAAATGAAGAAAATTGCTGTTGAGTACCATTTTGTTTGTTCTACTTATAGATGTAAATGTCTTAATCGAGTGGCACTCTATCCACTTGTTCATTTTAAGATAAACTTTTTTTATTGAAATTCATCATTGTAGCTTTATTCTAACAGATATATTTGATATTTTTCTACCTGTTACTATCATTATATCTTAAATCACTATATTAACTGCCATTTATTAGACACAGTATTAGTTAAATAAAACACCGACCAGAATTTATACTATGGAATGTCAACACTTTAGTGGACATTTTTTATAAGGAGTTATTATCTTTGTGCTCAACTGGAGGAAATATCCAGGCGCTGAGTGTAATCTTCTATTATTAAACCACCAAATATAAGCCGATAGTTTCTTTTCCAACTAATCAAGTGATTTGAATGAATTTTGCTATACAAATTCCGTTTTTATAGCTTTAAATATCTCTTCTGCTACGGCATTATCATATAGTGTACACTTATTGCTCATGGACCGTTTTATTTTAAATGTTTTAGTGTTTCATTTATTAATTTATTTTTTAAATTCATTACCTCTATCTGCAGGGAAGTATTGTACCTTTGATAATTTTTTTTTGATTCTTGAAAATGCCTCCATGACTAAAAATACATTTTTACTAGAACCGAGCTGTAACCATCAATTTCCCGATTGTGTAAATCAAGAATCATACAAATACAATTCCAACTTCCATCTACTCTTACATAAGTTAGATCACTGACGAGAACCTCATAGCTATCTCTTCCATCGAATTGTCTATTAACTTCATTTGCTACAGTATCTTCGTTAACTGTTTATTTATGAACTTTATAATGGGCAAGTACACACGTTGAGATTAACTCCTCAACCTGCATGATACGTGCGATACGTCTTCTTGATACCACGACTCCTTCACGTCTGCATTCTTTTCGGATACAACGTGATCCATAGGTTTTTTGATTATCATTAAAGATTCTTACTACACGTTGTGTTTCAGTATCGATTTTCGGTTTGCTAATTTTATATTTATAGAAACCTGATATGCTAATATCGAGTATTTTACACATAGATCTTATTGGATATTTGTGCGCATAAGATTTGATATTTGATTACAATTATTTTCATCCAATAATCAGAGCTACTTGCTTTAAAATATCATTTTTCATTTCTGCATGTTTCAATCGCTTTTTCGATTCAATTATTTCTTTTTGTTCGGGAGTTAAATTATCACGTTCTTTAAATGATCCGGATAGTTCATCTTGCTTAACCCATTTATGGAAAGTAGAAGCAGTTAAGTCATACTCTTCAAGAATTTCTTATGATGCCTTACCATTTTTTTACAACTGAACCATTTATCTTTTAAAGTCCTCTGTATACTCTCTTCGTTTTCTTCGTGAGTTTGTATTTGCTCGTTTTCCTTTAGTTTACCACGAACTTCTTATCTTTTGTGTCAACCAAAGTGTAATGATTGTGTAAAATAGTGGGGGAATACAAAAAGCGATAACTCAGGTACTGACCCCAGGTAATGGGACACAATAAAAAGCTAAGCATCTTGTATTCGTACAATTGTTATAAGACAATAGTGCAAAAATGAGGAGCTTGTCATATGGGTAGAAAGAATAAATATCCTGCATTAGTAAAAGAGCGTAAACCCTTATTAATAAAGGACTTACTGCTCTTATTCTCTTACTCCCACTCAATTGTTGCGGGTGGTTTTGAGGTCACATCATACACTACACGATTAATTCCCTCAATCTCATTCACAATTCGTACTGACACCTTTTGAATTACATCATAAGGAATACGTGCCCAATCAGCACTCATCCCATCAATCGAGGTAACCGCACGAAGTGCTAAGGTATAATCGTAGGTTCTTTGATCTCCCATAACGCCAACCGATCTCATATTTGTTAGCACCGTAAAGTATTGCCAAATCTCACTTTCAAGACTTGCATTCGCAATCTCTTCACGGAAGATCCAATCACTGTCTTGAACTTTTTTAATTTTATCTTCGGTAATATCACCAATGATACGGATTGCAAGTCCAGGACCTGGGAATGGTTGTCTATGAACAATATGTTCTGGTAAACCGAGTACGAGTCCAAGTTTACGAACTTCATCTTTGAAAAGTGAACGTAGCGGTTCGATTAGTTTAAATTGCATATCTTCAGGTAAGCCACCGACATTATGGTGTGACTTAATCGTTTGTGCAGTTTTAGTACCGGATTCGATGACATCAGCATAGATAGTTCCTTGTGCTAACCATTTCGCATCTTTTAGTTTCTTAGTCTCGTCATCAAATACAGCGATGAATTCTGTACCAATGATTTTACGTTTTTGCTCAGGATCATCAACACCAGCGAGTTTATCAAGGAATCGTTTTTGAGCATCCACTTTAATTAAGTTAATTTTGAAGTGATCTCTAAATACTTCCACAACTTGGTCTGCTTCATTTTTACGAAGGAGTCCGTGATCTACAAAGATACATACGAGTTGGTCACCAATTGCGTGGTGAAGTAGTGCGGCTACGACTGCGGAGTCTACACCACCAGATAAAGCACAAATAACTTGATCTGTTCCGACTTGTTCACGAATTAGTTCTGTTTGTTGTTCAACATAGTTTTCCATTGACCAAGTCCGTTCAGCATGACAGATATCTGAAACAAAGTTTTCGATGATATCAATACCGTGTTCTGTGTTTCTTACTTCTCCATGGAATTGAATGCCATATTGATGTTTCTCCACATTTCCCATCATTACGATATCGGTATTATCTGATGAAGCATAGACTTCAAATCCTTCAGGTACTGCTTTTACTTGATCACCATGGCTCATCCATACATTGAATGTTTGAGGTAGGTTATGGGTTAATGGATTCTCTTTGAGAATATTAATAGGTGCTAAACCGTATTCCTTCTTTGAATGAGATTCAACTCGTCCACCATTTTGATGTGCCATAAGCTGCATTCCATAACACACTCCCAAAATAGGGAGTCCAAGATTAAATATTTCCTGGTCAATATGATAAGCGTTCTCTTCATAAACAGAGTTTGGACCTCCTGAAAGTACAATCCCTGCAATATCTTTATCTGCACGAATTTCTTCAGCTGTAATTTCATTATCTAAGAGTTCACTGTAAATCCCTAAGTCGCGTATGCGTCTTACGATAAGTTGATTATACTGAGAACCAAAATCTAACACAATGATTTTATTTGCCATCTAAATGGGCCTCCTTTTCAACATCATTGGGTAACTTTCTTGAGGGTTTCCTCACAATTTGTGGTCCTGATGCGTCACAAATATTTTAGCATAACCCTCTTTTTCAATCCTAGAAAAAAGCTAAAAAAATTGGAAAAAATCTTGTTTTTTTCATGTTTTTTTAGCTGTAAGCGTATTAATTTATAATTTTTATACATGACTGGAGTGATGATAACTCCAAATATTCTAATGCATTGGGATAATGACTGGTATGAAATTGGAAAATTCTATGACGTTGAATATCGTAGATATCTACAAGATAGTCATGGATTCCAGTACGATTCATTGGAACTTTTGTCTTTGATACTTCAATAGCATCAATATCTCCAAATGGTATTTCAGTTATCTGTCGATCTTGATAGATAACCACCATTTTCTGATACAGTTCAATACGGCTCTGACTTGCATTCCAATTCATACGTGGTATGTGGATGACAACAGAATAGCCCAATCCAATCAAACCCAACATTAATACAAGATACACAATAAAATTAGTAAAAGGTGTTCTCCCATTTAAGAGTGTTGGATACTTTAACATAACAAAACCAACACCTAAGATGGCTAAACTTCCAAACAAAGGAGCATATTTTTCGTATCCGTTAAAACTTTGACCACTAGGGATTACCTTGGTAGTTCCATTTCGACCCATACTATCACCTTAATCTATATTTTTAATATAGCATATCTTTTTTAGTTGATGTCTTATATGAAATATCTTTCATTAATGGGGTGATTAGTACGAAGCACCATATTGGTAATTCCAAATTTCTTGAGGATTCTCTCGACAAGGTACTCCTGAAACTGAACAACGATGGTTTAAGCCATTACTAGAGGCACTACCAGTACTGAAAGTATTACTACCATTCCATCTACTGTAAGCTTCTTGAATTGATATATTACCGAGATTATAGGCTTCTGCATGAACATGGGGACCTGTAGAGCTCCCTGAGGAACCAACACGACCTACGACATCTCCAGTTTGAACTACGGTTCCTGCGGGCACTGTGAAGCTTCCACTCATAAGATGTGCATAGAGAATACCATAGGATGTTACACCATCACTAACAATCATATTCATATAGTTTCCATAGCCACCGTTACAACGACTTCCATAGGACCCCCAAGTTGGACAACCACCATGAGTTCCTACTACAATACCATTCCCAGGAGCCAAAAGATTCATTCCCACGTTTCCATTCACTGGTGCAAGATCTACCCCAAGATGTGTTCCACCCCATGGATAGGACCATACACCGGCTGATACCCAATATCCTGTTGCGAGAGGTCTCGATAGTCGACCTCCACTTGGTGCAGGTGTTGCATTACCTGGTGTTACTCCTTGAAACTTTTGTTCATCTATAGCTACTTTACTATTAATCGTTTCTTCTTCAATCATGAGTGATTCCTTTTGAACCATCAATTCTTTCACAATAACGCCAATATTTTCTTTCGCAATAGATGCTGATTCATAATCCTTTTCTAGAGTTTCTTTTTCTTGAATCAACGTAGCTTGATCCGTTTCTAACTGAGTATGCTTAGTATTCAATTCGTTCAATGCTTCATGATATTCATTCACTACTTCACGGTTTGCTCTTTGAATAATATTCACGGCTTCAATGCGACGTATAATGTCAGCAAAATCTCTGGAATCAAAAAGGAACTCAAAGTAGTTATTCACACGCATTGTCGATTGACTTCGAACCATTTGTTTCGCTACTTCATCTTTTTTCACTGTTACCTTTTCATCAAGCACCTGAATTTCTTCTTGAGACTTGGTTATACTTTCATTCAAAGCTTCAATTCCAGATTCTTTCTGAGTAATTTCCTCTTGCATTGCCACCATTGATTGTTGGTAGAGTGTTAACTCTTCTGCATAACTATCTAAGTTTTTATTGATGTCATCAAGATTTGCTTTTGTCTCGGTTAATTTTTTAAAGTTTTGACATCGAGCATCATTTTTGTCAGTAGTACATAATTCAGTAAGGGTCTCTGCTTCAACCAATTGTGGTGAAACTTGAGTCAATCCAATTAGTAGTAATGCCACTAGAAATCGAATCCAACGTTTCTTTTTCATCGTATCATCCTCTCAAATATTAATAGAAATGCACTCTTTCGAGTGCATTTGTGCGAACGTAAGGCTTTAACTATTTCTTCCCCCTCATTATTTCTTTTCTTTGAGTCGGTTATGTTCTCGTATCATCGCGAGTGCTTTTCTACGAGTCTTCTTGTTTCTAGAATTAACATACCGATAAGCTGCATTAACATCTTTTATCATATCTACCTCCAATTGCGAACGATTTGCATTTGAATTATTCCATACTTTTAATGAGATGTCAACACACTTGCAAATGATTCGCATTAGGAATATACTAAATTCGTACTTAGAAGAAAGGACTCACATTTATGGAAACAGATTACCGTTACGATACACAACTTCTAATTGAAGGCACTGACTTATCAGAAGTTGAAATTACGAAACACTTTGAAAATGAATTTGAGGGCGATTGTTTGCTGGTTGTCGGTGATGATAGTTTAATCAAAATTCACTATCATACAAACGAACCATGGCTTGTGTTAAGTTACTGTGCAACACTTGGAGAAATATTTGATATTGTTGTGGAAGATATGTTCCGCCAATCTCAAGGTAAAAAAGGATAATTAAGAAACGATCGACTGCATGGCCGATCGTTTTATTTAAATATCATGAGTTAGAAACTTCTTATAAGTAAGATCAATTAGTATTGCCCCTACTGGTGCTGTGAACAGGATGGCGATTACAGAAATTGCTAGAATCATTTCCCCATTTGGGAGTCCCATTGCAAGTGGTATTCCCCCTATTGCAGCTTGAACGGTTGCTTTTGGAGTACCCGCTATTGCAGCAAATATTTTTTCTTTTCGTGTGAAGTCACTTCGACTAACACATACCATGACTCCAATACTTCTCACAACAAGTGCTAATACTAGCATGATGATAGCCAGATATCCTGCTTTGCTTGCGTAACCAAGGTTAACTGCCGCACCAACAAGTGCAAAGAGAAGAACTTGCGCTCCAACCCAAAGTCTTGACAGCTGATGGGAGATTGCTTTCGCATCTTCAGGATAGGTTTTTAAGAGAGTAACTCCCATAGCCATAACTGCAATTAGTGCTGAGAATGGTAAATAGTTTGCAACTAAAGGCTCCACTGTCAAGAGAACAAAACCAATACTCAAAACTAAAATAGTTTTTATTTGGATTGAAGTATTAATTCTTTTAAACACATAACTGACAGCAAATCCCATCACGATTCCCAAGCCGATGCCCAAGAGAATCGTTACTGGAATCATTACAAAATCCATGGCAGAAACACCTGAGTTCGCTTGGAATCCTAATACAGACGTAAATAATACAATATTAAACACATCATCTACGGATGCTCCTGTAAGTACTAGTTGTGGAACACCTTTCTTGACACCATACCCCTCTTTCATTAACTTCAACATTTTTGGAACAATCACTGCAGGTGACGCTGAAGCAATAATTGTACCTAAAAGTAATGCATCAATTGTATTAAAGTTAAACAACCACTTTGATAGAAAGAATGTTGCAGTAATCTCAAAACAAGCGGGCACAAAACTCATAAATACAGCTTTAGACCCCATTTTTTTAAAGTCATCAAGTTCCAATGATAAACCTGCTTGAGTTAAAATAATCAACAATGCAATTTGCTTTATATCACCACCAATATCTAATAATGAGGCATCCAATACATTCATACCATAGGGACCTAGAATCATCCCCGAAAGTAAATAACCAATAAGTTCAGGTAATCTCAACTTCTTAAATACAGCAGCAAGTAGATACCCAACCATAAATATTAACGCTAAACTTAATAACATATGTCTCTCCTTTAAGGCTCAAAAAAACCTACCAAAAAAATTTTTGGTAGGCGTCATTAATTATCACTTTAGATAATGGTTCTAGCGAACACCATCGCTTTATTAAATATAACACTGGTTACTAAGGAATGCAAATACTAATGCCATGTTTCTCCTTGATCATCAGAACAATACGTTGATTCTGGTATTTTTTGCGTTGACCACGGATCAGTTCCTGTAGTGATGCAAAGTTTATTATCTACTTCTTTTAAGGAGGTTACCGCATAATTCCTTCTTTCAGTAGGCTCAATCTGGGTAAGTTTCCAAGTCATTCCGCCGTCTCTTGAAAAGTTGAATGTTATCTTGTCATCACTTACATTATAAGAAAATATAAAATAGTTCTCACTCACGTCATAAAAATTGAAAACGCCTCTTGAATTGGGAACATACCCTTCTAAATACCACCCACCATTATCTCTCGGTGAAAAGATACCAATCATATCTGTTGATCCAGCTTTCCCCATATTAATAACAGCACGTTTTGTATTTTGGTAATAAATCTTTCCAGACAGTGTTTCATATATTCTATTTTCATTATATACTTCTAAATCTGTAAAAACTGGGTCAATCGAATGAGATTCCTTTTCTTCCTGATTGGGTTCCTCAAACACTATTTCCTTTTCTTTTGAATCACTTTCCTCGCTCTGAGGTGTTGAATCATTATTCTTATCCGGTCTTAAATTTTCGGTATCAATATTATTAACCGCTTGATTTAACTCGTTAAACAATTGAGCCGGATCTTTAAATATACCTCTGTGATATTTTTCTATCTTGCATTCACCTTCAGTGATTGTTGCTAAAGTAAAACTCAATGAACATGACTTCGCATAAGTAGGACTCTTAGAAACTGTAAGTGGATTTGCTTTTTTTAATGCAAACTGATTTTTCCATCCTGTTGTAGGTACTGCAACATAGTTTTTACCATCCACTTCAACATATTCTGTATAGTGAAATGATGCATAGGATATATACGAATATAGTCCCATAAAGATACAGATTATTACGGAACATGATATTAAAATGACGTGTCGAAATGCTTTATCTGAGGGGTCTTTAGAAACCAGTTTTCTTAAGTATCTAAGAAATAAAAGTGCTGCTATTGAAAATATTAATGAAACGCCCACTATCATGAAAGGTGTCAGATTCAATAAAAATATACTCATACAGAAAACCCACAATACAACCCCAATCCATACTTTTTTCTTTGTCATGAGTCAAACCCCTCTCCTGCATGACGCATCCAAATAGAATCTTCGAGCATAAACTTTTTCTTTGAACCATTTAAATACTCTACTTCTAAAACTTCTTTATCAATGATTGTTTGCGGTGTGCATCTGACAACAAAATTCTTCCCCAACGATTGAATAGAAAACACCAAGAGTAAGCCTGTTAATATTATTAACAACTTTTTAGCCAACTTAGCCGATGGATTATCAGGGTTAAGATGATTTATTTTGGGTGGCATGAATACTATAGCAATCATGATCACAACCCAAAGAATCTGCAAAATTACTAAGATATTTGAAATAGTTGGAGTTAAGACGAGTTCTGTTAATGAGTTGAAAGATTTTTGAATCGTCATAAATCCAAAGTATAGAACCAAAATGAGGAGCATAAAAACATAACTTGAAGCTTTGAGTCTTACTTTACGAACAAGCTTTCTTAAATAGGGACTATGATTTAAGGTTAGATTCACAAACCGTCTATTACTTTTCAATCCATCAAGACTTGTAATAGTATTTAGTTCTTCCTGGAATTCCTCAATAAACTTTTTGTTTTGATAAAGTTCTTTTCTTGCCTCGAAATGTTTTTTTGTTTCATAAACTGTTGATATTGAAAATAATTGGTGATATTCATCCAGTACAATTATCCTGTCTTTAGTATCGGGTTCGTGGTTTGGATAGAGCTCTTTAATTTTGGCGAACTGTTCATCATCTATACTACAAACATAGTAAGCAACTCTTTGATCTAAAAAATTAAAATCTCCGACTTTTAATATCTTACCATTCGTTGATAGATATTCATAAAGGTTTGTGTCCATGATATTACTCCTACTCTAAAACGTTTGAATTATGACTGGATAAAAGTTCATTTGTATCCATCACTGACATTTGATTTTCCACCGCAAAGATTATGAGCATATCTCGCTTATCTTTGGCGTAGAGACTCGGATTATGAGTTAAGGTTAAAAAACGATTTGTTTCTTCGATACTACATTTTAATGCCAAACAAATTTGAATAATTTTATCTTTACTTCCTTGTTTTCTACCCTGCATAATCTGGTACGCATAAGTTCTTTCAAGAAGTGTGTTTCTAATTACTTCCCCTTTAGTAGTTTGCTTAGTGCAGATCATTTTTTCAAGCTCACTCACAAACTCTGGACACTCAATAGATTCTATCATTTCGGATAATTCATCGCGTGATGCATGCTTTAAAATTGATTGCAAATCTATAGTTTTCTTCTTCATAATTTCCTCTACTTCTATGCTATAATAATTTCATGGAACCATTTGAAATACAAGATGAAATAATTCTTCTCGAAGAAAAAGAAAAAATCATTAAACGTGTTACACTTAATAACTCGCCTGGATCGACTAAAATAGTGAAGACGTTTTTTCAACATGACAACATCGAAATTTATCGAAGACTACGTCTTAGAAAGCATATAAACATTTGTCCTATCTATGAAGTTGAGAAAGAGAATGACTCCTTTTCTGTACTTGAAGAGGATCTTGGAACTAAGACACTCGCTGATAATCTTCCTGTAAAAGATGTCCTGGAATTTCTGCACTATGCGCTACAAATCTGTGCAGGAGTCAGTCATCTTCACAACATGAATATTGTTCATCGTGATTTGAAACCTGAAAATATTTATCTATATCAAAATAGAGTTGTCATTAATGACTTTGATATCTCGAAACCTATCGCCACAGAAACAACTAGCCTCAAAGATACACAAATGTTAGGAAGTCCTGGTTATGCTTCTCCAGAACAATATGGATTTTCAAGAAGCGATACTCGCTCTGACATTTATAGTATGGGTGTACTCTTTAATGTACTCCTAACTGGTAGCTTTATCCAGGATGAATTAACTGCAACCCAATTTCGTCCACTTATATTAAAATGCACACAAATCGATCGAGATGACCGATATCAAAATGTTCAAGAGGTTGAGCAAGAACTCCGTAGAATTCAATCCAAGAAATCTAAATTCACACCACCTGGTTTTCGGTCACAAACTCGCTGGAAACAAGTTGTGGCATTAATTGGATACTTCTTGATGTTTGGATTGATTTTTGTCACTGAGTCTTCCGAACCTACTTCTGCATATGATCATTTTCAAGCGAAAATACTCATGGCAATCTTTATTTTTCCAATCTTTACAATTTCTACAAACTATCTAAATATTAGGAATTTAATTCCTACTCCCTTAAAAAAATATAAAATTATTGGATCTCTGTTACTTGGGGTTACTTTATTTGTAATCCTAATTCTTCTATTTGTCATCATTAGTGGAATCATTACAAGTATGCTCCCAGCATACCAATGATTCTTTTTTTTTACCTATAATCAAGCTACTAGGAGGATATTATAGCGTGAAAAAAATTTTAGTAGTTATGTTATTAAGTGTTCTTGTATTAACTGGATGTTCAAGTTCCGGTGAGAAAAAAGAAAAAGAAGCTCCAAAAACAGAGTTCGCAATCGGGGAAACTGCGGAAGTAGATGGTCTAAAGATCACCGTTAATTCAACACGTACCCTTGAAGGTGATGATTACATCAAACCTGAAGAAGGAAAAGAATGGATTGCTGTTGATTTTACATTTGAAAACACTGGATCAAAATCAAAATACATCGGCGGCATTTTAGAACTTTCAATGAAGGATAATGAGGGTAGAGAAAAAGATTCAAACATTTGGGGAAAACTTGACGGTAGTGTCGATGGGGATGTTCTTCCTGGTGAAAAACTTTCTGGGGAGAAAAGCTTTGTAATCAGTGGTGATGAAACAAATTTATTTGTTTACTATAAACCAACATTCTCTACCAAGGAACCTATCAAATTTATCATCAAATAATTAAGGGAGAAAGTTATATATGAAAAAAAGTAAATTACTATTGATATCATGGATTTTAGGAGCTTTGTATTTCGGTTATATAGTTGCTTACGCAACTGGTGCAATTTCAGGAACAGATGGCGCAGAACAAGCAGGTGCTGCACTTGCGGTCACACTTATGTTCCCACATATTGTATGTGTTGGTCTCGCAACACTCTTTAATATTTTAGGTTGGTCCATGAATAAAAAAGGATTTGCACTCACAGGTGGAATCCTCTACGCAGTATCTATGGTTCTATTCCCAATCTACTTTATGTTTGTATTAGTTCAAACTATCTTATCGTTTGTAGGTTATGCAAAAATGAAGAAAACAGTTATAGCGTAAATACACCAAATTAAAAGGAATGATTTCTTCTGAAATCATTCCTTTTTTTGAATGTTATCGTATGACATCGTTATAGGCTTTACCTACACGACGTTGTTTTCCTTTAATCGGATGATTTTGTAGATACTTAAGTACGGTGTTTCCTTTGCCATTATGAATATCGACATATGTTGAATCTTCCAATACTTGAATAACTCCAATATCTTCAAATGTAATTCCTGAGATGCTCGTAATAACCCCCACAATATCACCAGGACGTATTTTATTGTTTTTACCACCACGAATATGTAATTTCATGATATCTTCCTTAAACACGGCTTCTTGGGTCTCACGAGGCTTTTGTTTACGGTTTTGTTTCTTCAAGAATAGCTCTTGTCTTGCTTCAACCAGAGATTCACTTGGTTTTTTCATTGCAGTAATCTCATAAACTTCGGAAATTCCGTTACTACCAATCCAGTATGCGTCATCATCATCAAGTAATGAAACTGCAAGTCCTTCTTTATCCAATCGTGCTGTACGTCCAATTCGATGGGTATACGTTTCAAGGTGGTGCGGTGTATCATAATTAATGATAATGCTAACATCATGAATATCTAATCCACGAGACGCAACATCTGTCGCAACGAGGAATCTAAATTTCCCTGTTTTAAAATCATGAATTGTCTGTGTACGATCTTTTTGATCCATATCACCATGAAGTTTACGAATATTTACTCCAAATTCACTTAAGTATGCTTCGATGTTGTTCACAGCTTCTTTAGTATTCGCAAAGATAATTCCATGATCAGGATTCTTCACGATTAATACTTCATGCAATAGCGCAAGTTTTTCTTCACTCGTTGTTCGGTAAGATTCTTGAATGATACGGTTTCCAACATTGTTTGTAGAGACAACATTAATTTCAATGGGTCCTCTTAGAACTTCATCAGATAATTTTTTAATCTCTTCCGGGAATGTCGCTGACAAGAGAATCACTTGAATTCTTTCAGGCATGAAGCTTAAGATATCTTCAATTTGTTCGATGAATCCCATGCTTAACATTTCATCAGCTTCATCAATTACCAACGTTTTTACTTTCGAAACATCAATTGTATCTTGTGTTAAATGATCATAAAGTCGTCCAGGAGTAGCAACAACAATATGCGTACGTTGAGACAGATCTCTTTTCTGTAGTTTAAATGAATCTTTCCCGTAAACTGCTTGAACATTAAGTCGGTGGTAACGACCAATATTAGAAAGTTCATCACGCACTTGTAGCGCAAGTTCACGAGTAGGTGTTAATACGATTGTTTGAGGTGTACGGATATCCCAATCCGTTTTATCAATAATAGGAATACCAAAAGAGGCAGTTTTCCCACTTCCTGTTTGCGATTTGATGAGTACATCTCTTCCTTTTAGTATTGGAAGAATGGCTTCCTTTTGTACATCTGTAGGTTCAGTATATCCCAACTTATCCAATGCTTGGATTGTCTTTTCATTTAAATTAAATCTCTCAAACGTCATTATATTACACCTCTTCATTTTATATTTATTTTGAATTCTTTTTCGAAGTTTAGTTTACCATAATATAGATACTATTGGTATCTTATTTATTTCTCAATCACTTTCAACCCTATAATTTTAAGTGCAAACGATAAAATGGTAGCGTCTCTATTATCGCTACCATTTTATCGAGTGTAAATATTCTATAAATTACTATGCTTTAGTAAGATTCTTTCTGCTTCCGCATTCCATAACCCGTGTGTTTTTGAAACTGCTTCATGTAATTCTTTAAATAAAGGTTGAGTTTTACCTAATTCTTCAAAGTCAGCAATAGCAGTTAGTGGCATTTCTACATGGGTATACATGAGTTTCTTACCACCTGGAATAGTAGGAAGTGTTAGTGATGTTTCAGCAATTGCATCAATACCCCCGATATGAGTTACCATGACACTCGGATTTGTTCGTTTTCTTGCTGATAGATCTAGAGCTTCAATAAGATCATCATTATTGCCACCCGTCGATCCCATGAGTTTTGTATTAATATAGTGAACATTATAAATATTGACGCTTGCGCTTAACGTATTATCAGTTGGTCCTGCAAAGAAGTTAAGACAACCATCAAATGCAAGAAGACTGTCTGCTTCTTCCACAAGAGATGCAACTGGAACGTATACGAATGCATCATCATAACCATGTCCCTCAGTATATTCAAGAAGTGTTTTTTTACTATCCTCAAAGTTATTTGGATTATGATAGATTAATTCGATACCTCTCTCTTTAGCCATTTCTTCTGATAATACTTCACGTGCACGATTAATTCGATCGTCAGATAAATCAGTTACAACAACTCTTTTAGGTTTTGTATCAAGTTGTAGGGCATAATCGATGGCACCTAATCCCATCGGTCCACATCCACCCATGATTAAGATATTACCATTTTCTTTAATTCCCATTGCATGATGATAGTTTTGTTTATTGGTATGATATACTGCATTAAATCCCCCAATTATACACGACATTGGTTCTCCAAGAGAAGCCTCATAGTATGCTTCACCTTCATATACCATTAAGCATCCAAGTTCCATGACTTCTTGGGGAATAATACAATAAGTTGAAGCGCCTCCAAAGAATTCGTATGAATACCCTGGAGAGTCTAAAGAACCCTTGTAGTTAAGTGCTGGCTGTAAAGCAAAACGTTGTCCAGGCTTAAACTGTTCTTGCCATTTTTTACCCACACTCACGATATCCCCTGCCATTTCATGACCGATAATTATTGGGTTTGTATCAATATTTTGTGGTGCACGCTTATGCTTCTTTCCTTGTTGAAGTAATTTGTAGGTCGACATACAAATACTGTCACTGATGACACGAACAAGAATTTCATCATCTTTAATTTCAGGTAGTTCAAACTCATCCAATCTTACATCCATTTCCCCATACATTCTGACTGCTCTTGTTTTCATATTATGCTCCTTTTTCTATTTTCACAAGTTCCATTAGTTCAAGTACACGACTCTGTTTCCCAGGTTTTGTTCCTTCTGTTTCAACAGCTGCACCACTAGTTGCAATCGCTCTTTTAACAATTTGATCGTATGTTTCATGATGGTAAAAACTATAGGCAAGTGCACTTACCATCGCATCCCCTGCACCAACACTGGATAAAGATTTAAGTTCTAATCCTTTTCCTTTAAGTATCCTTTCTTTATCAATAAAATATGCACCTTCTTTTCCCAATGAAATAACTACTTTCTCAATACCCTCCTGAATCAACTGCTTACCATAAACGAGCATTTCTTCTTTTGTTGGTTTTCGATCTAACTCTAGTAGTGTCTGTATTTCATCGTCGTTCGGTTTGACACAAAATGGTTTAGCTTTTATGGCATCAACTAGACATTCTCCAGAAGCATCAAGAATTGTTTTAGCTGACAATGTATGACAGATGCGAATAATTTCTCCGTAAATATCTGTCGGTGCTCCTTGAGGTAAACTTCCCGATAAGATGACGATGTCATCCGTCTTAACATTATTTTTAATCCATGTATATAAATCATCTATAGTATCTTGGGTAATTGATGGGCCTTTTTCATTGAGTTCAGTAGTAGTTCCTGATTTGTCCACAATCTTCTGGTTTATTCGAGTTTCACCGATAGCATCAATTTTTACCACATCGTAGTTTTCACCTATCAAGAAACGATAGCTTCTATCACCATTATGACCCGCAAACACTGCAACGAGAGTACTCTCAAGGTGATGCTCTCTAAGATTTTTCGACACATTGATGCCTTTTCCTGCAATATCTTCAGTAACATGTTGAATACGGTTAGTTGCTCCCAGTTCAAAAGAATCGCAATAGATTGTTTTATCAATAGCTGGGTTGAGTGTTACAGTAATGATGCTCATTCGTCATACTCCTGGGTCAACATGTTATAAACTTCATCAACATCTGTCATCGCGATGAGTTCTTCGACATTTTCAATCTCTGAGAATAAGATTGCAGTTTGAGAGAGTATTTTCATATGCTCATCCCCGACTCCTGCAATTCCCATCACAACCTTAACAACTTCACCATTCCAATCAATACCATCAGGATAAATCATGACCGCAATTCCCGACTGAATAATTTCATCGATAACTTCATATTCACCATGAGGAATCGCCAGCATATTACCGATGTATACGGTTAGGGCATCCTCACGATTATGCATGCCTTCAACATACTTTGGTGTCACGTAACCATGATCTACAAGCAGTGATCCTACAGCATCAATTGCAGCATGCTTATCAACCGGCTTGCAATTCAGTTTAATATTTTCTTTAATTAACACAGGGTTTTTCTTATCCATATCTTTTATCCTCCATAAACTTTGTAATTGTTTGAATCAAT
Organism: Erysipelothrix inopinata; assembly: GCF_014396165.1. Classification (GTDB taxonomy): domain Bacteria; phylum Bacillota_I; class Bacilli_A; order Erysipelotrichales; family Erysipelotrichaceae; genus Erysipelothrix; species Erysipelothrix inopinata. The sequence continues at coordinate 1,046,905 of NZ_CP060715.1, read as the reverse complement.
ACTTCTTGATTTCCCGAATCAATTGCAGGTACCAATAACTCACAATCTAATACTGATGCAGTTATTGTACTCATTGTTTTTCGCACATCTTTCGATGTAGGATACGGAACAATCATAAAAACCCCTCTTTCAATATTCTGATAATCAACACTTGTTTTTTTGTTGCTCTTCTTGAAAAAGATAACTTCCGGAAATTGCAGTCCTTCAATCTTTGCATGATACATAACAAAATTTAGATCTTCGACAATAACCGAGTCACGATTTTCTCGATTCATGATACCTTCGCGAATTTTTGGATGAATACCCTGATCACTATTTGATTGTTGAATAAGGTTGTCAATGACCTGCTCTTTATTGCGATTAAGATCTAATGTTACTAATCTTATATTCTCAATAACTTGCCATGAATAATCAATATTATCGCTATCTCCCATTGGTGAATGTAATTTTTTCAAACCATCTAATGCTGTTCTAATTGCTAGTATATCGTCATTTCTGAGCAATGAATTCACATTTACGATTGGGATATCACTCTCAATTTCTAAAGTTGAAACTAATAGATCTATATTTTTATACGATTTATTTATTACATCATCTACTGACAGCGCAATAACTTCATCCGCATCCATAAAAGTAGATTTTATTCTAGATGCCAGTAACGCTGAAATTCCAATGCCACTTGCACAAACAACACCAATATTTACAGATTTGTTAACCGTATCGTTAAGTTTCATTCTCTCAATCGCTGCTCCGAAGTGTAGTGTTAAATATCCAATTTCATCATCACTAAGTTTTAGATTGTTTTCAAGATACAAGATATCTGTAGTCTCTTTCACAATCTTAAGTAATTCTCCGTATTGAGTTTTTATTTCCTCTAGTAAAGGGTTTCGAATTTCAAGCCCATAATCCAAACGATTTAGAGTAGGTTTTAAATGAGCCAGGAGTCCCGTCATTAAGGATTCATCATCTCGAAAATCTTCATCCATTATATTTGAAAAACGTGATACCAGACTTTCCACCATCAACATACACTCATAGTTACTCATTAATTGTTCTTGAGATAATTGCGATGAGTTGCGAGGACGCGTTCCCTTTAGATGCATTAAGACATATCCCACTTCCGCTTCAGGAAACGTAACATTAAATCGAGATTCAATATCGCTGATAATAATCTTCGCTACAGATTCAAGTGCTTCATCGTCGTAAGTAAGATTCAGATTGGATAGTACTGCATCACCCGCACGGATTCGTTCTACAGCAATGGTTAGATGAATTACTAAACCAATATAGGAATGTTCTGTAATCTTACTCACAATCTGGGTGCTGCTATGTTCCAGTACATCAATGACGTTGTAGACCGTTTCTTGGTTCAGAAGACCGAGAATTCCTGATTCTTGATTTTGAAAGTATTGAACAATATCCTGATGACATCTTTCAAAAAGTGTTTCATTTTGAAGTGCTAATTGTTGATGAACAACTTCTATAATTGCTTTTCGTACATCTTCTTCTCGACCCTCAATCTCGATACCATATCCTTGACGTCGAATTAGCTTTAAATGATGCCGTTTTAATTTTTCTTCTATAATATCTAAATCTCGGCTAATGGTACCTTCTGAAACATCAAAAATCGAAGCCAGATTACTTAACTTAATCATGGATGTTTGCATAAGACATTCGATCATCAAGAGCTCACGTCTTTCATCAGCATTTCTGTAAGGAAGTATGTTTTGTGATGATTCAAGGCTTTGTATTAGTCGATTAACATCCTCCGGACTTCCTCTCAGTTTATATCCAAAACCCGATTTTGATTCGAGTTCAATATTAAAAGGTTCTAAAAGATAATTAACATTTTGAATCTCTCTGAAGACTGTGCGATTACTCACACTCAACGCTTCTGCAAGAACATGTGTTGATACATAATCATCATGTGATACCAAGACTTTTAAAATTTCAAGAAGTCTTGGCGAGTAAATCATATCCACGTGCATCACCTCTTTAATATAAGTATAGCAAAGTTCAACCTCACACTAGCTTTATCTATTTTAATTTTGCATAAACCAATCATGACAGAATGCAAAAAGGTTTGAGCGAACTCAAACCTTCCTCGTAAATCTTTCAACAAGTTGATCATATTCTGGAGCACTTAAGAAGTTTTGAATCGCAATTACCTCAGCTTGAGGAACACGTTCTTGAGCACGAGCTTGCAAACTTTGATGTGTAATTACAAGTTTCGCATCAAGTGGAATTTCTTCAATAGAGTGATTTTCCACACGAATTGTAATTCCTGCCTTATTAAGTTTCTTTTGTAATGTTGTAGCTCCCATTGCAGAAGATCCCATTCCTGCATCACAAGCAAAGATGATTAAGTCGATATTATGTTGTTTCGGCTTATTCTTAAGACTATCCATCGTTTGTTTACTTTCTTCAAGTGTTGATTTTGCGTGACCCATCTTATAGATCGCTGCAGCAATTGCAAAGGATACTGCTGCGGATACAGCCACCCCAATTAGAACTGGAAGTAATCCGCCCTTTGGTGCCATTGCACTAAGTGCCAAAATACTACCTGGTGAAGCAGGTCCGACAAGTCCAGCATTTAAAAGTTGGAACGTAAAGACTCCAGCTGCTCCACCACCAATGACTGCAAGTAATAGTAAAGGTTGCATTAATATGTATGGGAAGTAAATCTCATGAATTCCTCCAAAGAAATGAATAATGATTGCTCCAGGAGCAGATTGTCTTTCTTCTCCTTTACTAAAGAACATACATGCCAAGAGAACTCCAAGACCTGGTCCCGGATTTGTTTCGATTAGATAGAATATTGATTTCCCTACTTCTTGAACTTGTTCAATACCAAGTGGCCCGAAGACTCCATGATTGATTGCATTGTTTAAGAATAGTACTTTTGCAGGTTCCACAATAATTGATGCTAGTGGTAACAATTTCGCATTAACTATAACTTTAACACCATTCCCAAGAGCAGTAATTGCCCAAGCTACCATAGGACCAATTGCTGTAAGGCTAAATAAAGCTAATAACAATCCAATGATACCCAATGAGAAGTTGTTAATAAGCATCTCAAATCCTGCCGGTATTTTTCCGTCAAGAGCCTCATCAACTTTCTTCATGACCCATCCTGATAAAGGCCCTACAATCATAGCTCCTAAGAACATAGGAACCTCTGTTCCAACAATAACCCCAAATACTGCTATTGCACCCGTGACACCACCACGAGTTCCATGAATCATCTTACCCCCTGAATAAGCAATTAAAGTTGGTAGCAAGTAAGTGACCATTGGTCCAACAAGCTCACCAAATTTTTCATTTGGTATCCACCCATCAGGAATAAATAATGCAGTAATAAATCCCCATGCAATGAATGCTCCGATATTAGGCATTACCATTCCACTTAGGAATCGTCCAAATTTTTGTACTTTTTCCTTCATATATTCTCCTCCTTTTATTTACACTTATACTATAACCTGTATGCGCATACATATATTATCAACTAATTTAACGTTGACATCACCTATCCATGACAAAAGGAAAGAGTTTTAATTATTAATAAAGTTAAATTAACTCAAATTACAATAAACTATATAGATATTCCTTTTACTCTTAAAACTACTTACAGTTTTTTTACAATTCTTATTATAAATAAAGTATTTAGTCATTAGTCTTGATTTCGATTGTGATAGTGATTATCATTATATGTATAAAGAGGAGGAATTTCAGATGTACAATTTTGAAGACAGAGGAAAGAAACCCGTTGTTGAAGATATCGAAGGAATGACATTAGAAAACGAAAACTTTAGAACAACGATTTGGACAGGAAGTCAACTACAAGTAACCGTAATGACGATTCAACCTGGTGATGATATTGGTCTTGAAATTCATGAAGGTATTGATCAATTTCTAAGAATTGAACAAGGTGAAGGCTTATGCGAAATGGGACCTACTGAGGATAATTTAAACTTCAGTGAAGTTGTGAAGGAAGACTTTGCTATCTTTGTTCCTGCAGATACATGGCACAATGTTACCAACACTGGTACAAAACCTTTAAAACTTTACACTATTTATGCAGGTCCTGACCATTTGAAAGGAACTGTTCACAAAACCCATCAAGATGCTATTGATGATCCAAACGAACATTAAACACTGATTCGTCAGTGTTTTTTTATGAAGGAGTGAGACCATGAATTGTTTTGAAATTAAAGATGTTAATTACACTGTTAAGGAACAACATATCCTTAATAATATCAATATTGAAATACCAGAAGGTTCATTCACTGTCGTAAGTGGGCCATCAGGAAGTGGAAAAAGTACACTTTTGAAAATGATCGGATCTTTAATATCCCCTACTTCTGGAGATATTATTTATCACGAAAAGAATCAAACCTCATATTCACCACAAGAATATAGACAAGAAGTATCCTATTGTTTCCAAACACCCGTTCTTTTTGGAGAGACAGTAAGGGATAATTTAAAATTTCCCTATGAAATTCGCGGACTTGATTTTGACGAAGGTAGAGCACAACATCTGTTGGATACCGTCGGATTGTCAGGATTCATTGACAAAGGGATCAACGATATTTCTGGTGGAGAAAAACAAAGAGTTGCATTGATTCGTAATGTCATCTTCATGCCCAAAGTATTACTATTAGATGAAATCACAAGTGCTCTCGATACAGAGAGCAAACAAGAGGTGTGGAAATTTATCAATAAACTCTATAGTGAAGAAAAATTAACCATTATTTCAGTTACACACCAAGTGGATGAAATTGAAAATGCAACACATAAAATAATCATAGAAAATGGGAGTGTGGTAAACTATGAATCTTAATGTAAGTCCTCAAACTCTTGTTATGACTTTTCTGCTTGTTTGCGTCGGAATTTTCATCTCATATAAAGAAAAGATAGGAACCGTCAAAGAAATAATTTATAGCATTACAAGAGCGGTGATTCAATTAATTATCGTCGGTTATGTTCTAACCTACCTTTTTGGACTAAACAGTGGTATTGTTACTATCGCCCTTGTTTTAGTTATTGGATTTAATGCCTCTTGGAACGCAAACAAACGAAGTCAGGGAATGGAAGACGGATTCAAAATATCCCTAATTGCGATATTTAGCGCGTTAACCCTAAGTTTAGGTGTACTCATTGCTTCTGGTTCAGTTGCATTTACACCATCTCAAGTTGTTCCTATTTCTGGTATGATTGCTGGTAATGCCATGACAGCACTAGGCTTAACTTATCGAAATCTTAATAACTTCTTCAGAGATCAAAGACAACAAATACAAGAAAAACTTGCTTTAGGAGCTACTCCAAAACAAGCTAGTAAATCGATTATTAACGAAACGATACGTCTTGGTATGCAACCAACGCTCGATTCAGCGAAGACGATTGGAATTGTTTCTTTACCCGGTATGATGTCAGGATTAATGTTTGCAGGTACAGTTCCTTCATTGGCAATCCAATATCAAATTATGGTTACATTCATGCTTGTAGCAACCACCAGTATCTCATCATTCATTTCCGTAACCTTAGCTTATCGAAAAGCATTCAATCAACATGATCAGTTTATACGTTAACTTACAACATGAGTTTCTTTAGACTCATGTTTTTTATCAGTTAAAAAAGTTGTAAACTAAATTCTTGCAATGTCACATTTCAGTCGTTAAACTTATAATGAACTTAAATGTGAGGTTATTTATGAAGAAAATTACAAAAATGTTATTAGCAATGATTATATTGTTTGCATTGGTTGCCTGTCAACCTGCACCTAAAAAAGAAACAAAATCAGCAGTTTCAGAAGTTCCTACTGAACCAATTGTGAGCCCTGCTACTCCAGCAAATCTTACCGTCAAAGGCGAAGCAATTATTATTGCAGGCAACGACCTTCTTAAGGTTGGTGATAAACTTTCGACCGATGCTATTCTAACCCTACCTACGGCTACATTTGACTCAATGAAGACACAGAACTTAAATGATTATTCAGGATGGAAAGTTATTACTACAGTTCCTTCTTTGGATACACCAACATGCGCTATACAAACGAGTGACATCGATTCTGCAGCTGCAGATTATGGAGATGTAAACTTCTTAACAATCTCTGCAGACTTGCCTTTCGCGCAATATCGCTATTGTGGGGCAAATGACATTGAGAATGTCGTCGTTCTTTCTGATTTCAAAACTCTTGATTTTGCTCGTGATAATCATCTTCTCATGGAAGATTATGCATTGCTTGCTCGTACGATTATGGTTGTGGATGAAAATAACATTGTACAATATATCGAATATGCTACGGAAGTTAACAATCCAGTATCAATTACCGATGCAATCCACTTCTTAATTCAAAATAAAAAATAATAAAAAGGAACACTGTTTTGAATGATCTCATCATTTTAAACGGTGTTCCTTTTTTCTACTCTAAAATATTTTTTACGACACGACCTGAAAGTGATTCATAGATCACAGTTTCTTCTGCATCCATAACTTTCACTCGAGTTGCAATCGGATATTTTGTATCATTAAAATCTGAAACTTGAGATGCCATCAATTCAAATGCATCAAACATCGGCGCTAAAGTTGTTTTTTGTCTTGCTAATGAATTAGGCTTTGCAAACTCTTTCAAAAATTCTTCATGGGTAATTATTGTTGTAATAAAGATATATTTTACTTCTTCGTACGATTCAAGGCTAAATTCAAATTCAATACCCGGAGTTTCATTCAAAGTTTTAACATACTTATTCATTAGTACAAGCGTTTCTTCTAACTCTTTTGTATCATTATAATCTTGAAGTTTTTCAACATCCCACTTCACCGAAATATTTGTAGTTTTCTTTGGTATATTTGTGACATCTACATCTTTACCTGCTTCGTCCACCCAACCAAGAACAAACGGTTGATATTCCTCTTCTACCTTTGGTAGATATGTTTCGATATTCTTACCTTCTACCTCAGTTGTTTGTTCAGTCTTACCATTTTCAAATTCCATTTTATCTGTTTTAAATGTCATATCTCGTTTACTGCTACATCCAGCGAGTAATAACACCGATAAAATAGTGATTGCAATTTTCTTCATAAACTTCCTCTTTCATGTTGTACTAACAACGGTTATTTCTATGATAAATCAAAGAGATTTATCAAGATACGATCATCAATGGACTCATAGATAATCGTGTTTTCTTCATCGTCAAGAGATAAACGTGTAGCTACCGGATAGCGATCATAACTGTTCTTTTTAACTTCTACTCTACAAGTTTCAAGCGAGTTATAAATTTTAACTATCTCTTTGCGACCCTTGTCACTTGTCTGTTGATTGGAAAGGATTGAGATTAGTTGTTGATCAATAAGTACAGTATTCATAACTATATACTTTTTGTCTTCAATCTCTTCCCAGGTAAACTTATATTTGAGGTCATTATTATTGTTAGATTTATTGAATTTTTCATTTAAGACGCTGACAATTTGTTTCGCATCTTTATCTTTTAAATAACTAACTATTTTTTCTTCATCCCATTTCACTGTAATTGTTCTCACATTTTTAGGAATATTCTGAATATCGATAAAATCATCATTTTCATCGACCCATCCTAAAAAATAAGGAAGATACTCGTCTTTAATCTTAGGAATATATTTTTCCATATTATATCCTTCGACAGTTTTTTTCTCACTGTATTTTCCATTTGAAAACTCTCCGGTTCCGGAATTGAATTTTATTTCTCTTCTTGTACTACATCCTACCAATACTAATAAAAATGTCAGTAAGACAATAATCTTCTTTGACATAGACCTCCTAAAACTTTACATAGTTACACAGTAAATGTATCTCATTATTTAAAGACACCTTACAATCACCAACACGCTTGTGCATTATTATAGTTGCGCACACTTAAAGTACTTCATCCAACACCTGAATTGACTTAAGATTTAAGTTAACAAAAATCAAAGATTTTTAGAAATGCTTACTCTTCTAACCTTTGAGTGCGGAATGATTCGTTTAATTATCAATCATATGAAATCGTTTTCTCTACCTTAAATATAACACCTCTATCTTTATGAAACAACAGAGGTAGGCAAATAAAAAGTTGTATTGGTTCTAAATGTGTTCCTCCACTTAGTCCTCTACAACTTTTATATTTCTGCAAATAGTTACGATTCAATAGGAGAATGATTTCGATTTAATGGCCTATTTGCAGGGTATTTTGATATTATTTTGTAATTTCTTCAAATGATGCAATCGCGATTGCTACGTCCAATACGCATGATCCGACACTTTCATAAAGTGTAATTTCAGTATCATTTTCACGAGCTATGACATTTCCCACAAGCACGTCACCAACAGATCCGACAACTTTTTCTTTTGAAACAAGACCTTTTTCTACTGGAATAATGACATCTCCAGCTGCTGCCCACAATCCATCAACATGTTCTGTGATGATTCTACTGGACATGACAACAACCTCATCTTCAATTTCTTGCATATAAGGTGTGAATGATCCAATAGCATTAACATGCGTTCCAGGTTGTAGTGCCTTAGCGCTGAAAACAGGGGTATGTGAAGTTGTACATGTACAGATTATATCTGATGCAGCAACACACGCATCAGCTGTTGGTTCCGCAATTATTTTGTATGGTCTATTTTGAACTTTCTTGATACGTTCTATGAACCCTTCAACATATTCTGGCTTAATATCATAGACATGCAATTCTTCGAGATCACGAACTTCTTGAATTGCCAGTACTTGCGTAAATGCTTGTAGTCCAGACCCAATAATCCCTAATTTTGATGCATCTTTTCTTGCCATGACATCTGTAGCAACTCCAGCACTACCGCCAGTTTTAATAGCAGTAAGATAGTTTGCTTCGAGTAACGCTTTGAGCTCTCCGGTTTCAGTTGAATAGAGACTAATTGTAGACATGACACTTGGTAATCCTTTATTCAGATTTCCTGGGAAAACTGATGAGAATTTAGAGCCGAAGTAAGGTTGAGATTTAGAGATGGCTGTCAACCACTGACCACTATTTTCCACATCAATAATTGGCATTACAATGCGGCCCCCAGTGTAAATTAATTCTTTCGTATTATCGATATATGCTTGACGGAAAACATCGAGTGCCATTGGCATATTTACAATATTTTGAATTTGTTCTTCAGTTATATATATCATTCTTGAACCTCCACTTTTTTCTCTTTTGCTTCTGCATCCAAACGCTCATTGCGTTCCATATATTCATCCCACTTCTTGCCATCATATTTAAAGAAAGCAATAAAGATTATTACGATAATAACCATGGTTAGAATACCTGTTGATAAACTGATTGTTTGAATTGGTCCTAAACCACCAATAAAGATCAGCACAAGTCCTAATGCTCCCAGAGCAATTGCCCAGAAAATTCGATTTGCTCGACCAGGTTCTTCATCAGCTGGTAGATTGTTTGTCGAAACTATTGAAAGTGTATATGCTGCACTATTAATAACGGTAACGGTTGAAACTGCCATAACTACTAACATGACAACAAGGACAACCGTAGCGATTGGCATTGTTTTAATAATTGCGATGATTGCGTCGGTAATTCCTTGGGTTTGGAAAATATGAATAACATCCACAACACCTGTTTCATATGCGTGCATTCCATAATAACCTAGAACAATGAAATGTAACCAGCATCCAATACATGAAGCTGCAGTTGAGCCTAATACAAGTTGTTTAATGGAACGACCTCGTGAGATACGAGCAAGGAAAATTCCTGTATTCAATGCATAAGCTGACCACCAAGCAAAGAAGAATAAAGTACATGATTGCGGGAATGTCCCTGCAGTATGAGGTTCAGTAGCAAACATCATCTTAAAGTAGTCACTAATAAAGATACCCATACTATCAGTAAATGTATTTAACATGTATGATTTTGGTCCAATTAAGAATACAAATGCAAGAAGTCCAATAACCAATGCAAGTTTTAAATTACTAATAAATTTCATAGATTTTTGTAATCCACCATAGACACCGAAGACGAAGAAAATTGTAAAGAATACAAGAATTCCTGCATCGATCCAAAGTGATGTTTCAATATTTAGTAGATCAGCAATAATCGCACTAATTAACGGTGTCGATAAACCAATAGCAGCAGAAACAGCGCCAATGATTCCCATCATATAAACGATATCAATAATTTTACCAAGTAAACCTTTAGCGTTTTTCTCACCAATAACTGATGCACATGCAACGCTTGGTCTGTTTGTGTCTTCTCTTTTTACAAAGAAGAAGAAACCAAATACAACAGCTACTGTTGCATAGAGCCCATAAGCTGAAGGTCCCCAGTGGAAGAAACTATATGTCGAAGCATAAGTCATAGCTTGTCTTGATAATGGTTCTAATCCAAATGGTGGGGCAACAGCATATTGAAACCATTCACTGAATCCCCAATAAATTGCTACTCCAGAAGTTCCTGCTGCGAAGAGCATTCCTAGCCATACCGGAGTACTAAATTCCGGTTTTTCATTTCCTAATTTTTTATCACCGTATTTACTAAATGATAAGTAGATCATAATGATTGTGTTTGCAAAGAAAAACCATTGCAATGCCCAACCAAAGTTCCCTGTAATAACCCCAAATATTGCATTAAATGCTGCAGTGGACGAATCCGGGAATACCGCAACCAATGCACAGAAGACAATAACAATTCCTAACGGAATAAAAAACAAACTCTTGTCAATTGTCGCTTTCGTCTTTGACGAATCTTTCATATGCTCCTCCTTGTTAGTTTATTCTCAAACTAATCACGTGATTATTATATGACCGACCGATTAATATTTCTATGAGATCCCATGATAAAATAACATTTTTATCAAAACTTGATGAAATATTTCACGAGTTTTAGCTAAGTTAGTATAATTAATTAAAGATTTCACAGCTTATTTGGTTATCCGTTCTCTCATCTGTTATAATTTTGAGTAAAGGAAGCGTGCCAAGATGAACTCTATAAATAAGAAAGACTTACAAAAACAAAGAACGATGCGTTTCTTCATCGATGCAACCAAAGAGATTGCTGAAGAAGAAGGTATCAATAAAATTTCTATTCGTAATGTCGCAAATCGAGCAGGTTATAATAGTGCAACAATCTACAACTATTTTGATAATGTAGATAGTTTGATTTCTTTTGCAATGATTGATAGCGTCACCGATTATCTGCACGGTTTTGCACATATTCTAAGTCAAGATTTCAATCCTATTGAAGCTTTACTGCTTTCTTGGAGAATCTATGCAGAATGTTCATTTGAGAATCCAGGCGCATATGCCTATGTTTTTAATTCAGAATATACTCAAGATGCACTATCAAAATTAGAATCATATTTTGAAATATTCCCTATTAATGAAGACAGTGTTAATCAAATTGTTACTGACAAAGACATGATTAAGAGAAATCAGATGTTATATGCCCCTTGCTTTGAACAAGGATACTTTCCAAAAGAAAAAGAAACCTATATTATAGATTTCTTCTACATCATTCACGGGGGTTTTTCTAACCGACTATTCAATAAAGATATTGATTCTTCAGCGGCAGTTCCATTGTTCCTCGACTATCTTGTTGAGTTTATTGATAATCATCTGATTCGCGATGATTTCAAAGTTCCAACTACTGAAGAAATATTGGCAATGAGTTATACTCGGTAGTCTTATGCTTACACTTTAACAGAAACAAAAGTAAAAACGATCGTTGTACCCAAAAGAAAAGCAAAAAAATCAATCAATAATATGAGAAAAAGTAATTGTCAAATTAAAATAGTGGATTAAATAGATCCACTATTTTTCATAATGCATTTTATACAAGACATTAGTACCATTTTCTTTCTAGGAAACAATAGAAGAAGTTAATTACTCATCATATGCGTTAGTATAAAGCCTAATTCCTCTCGCAAACCAAATTCCAACCCTTACCTCCGGAGAATGACTCAATGGTTGTGTTGGACTAATACTAATTTCCTCAGAAAAATAGTACAAAAATCCAATTCGAAACTTTGTTGTGTTTGAAACTGTAATAATGGGAGAAAATATAGGTTCGAAACCTTTTCTTACCAAACCTATATCAGAGAATAGTAGTAATGAATATGCCAACGATAGAATTAATAGCGTCTTTTTTCTTTTAATAAATTCAATCATGAATGTTTCTTTCCAGCTTTATTTTAGCGTCTAACCAATGCGACAACTTGATCTTTATTAAAATTTTCCCAATTATTTGCTTTATTGCTGACCTAAAGATTATAGTCATTTGAGTGCTGTGCCACTTTAAAATCTTTGTAGTACAGATTTGTTTCGTTTTTGTCTGTTTAATCTTGAAGTAAGAATCCGTGTTAGTATTATTTTCAAGTTTGTTACTTTCTAGTATTTAAATTTTCCATTTCAATCACACGGATTTAACCATGATTAAACTATGAATTCACCTCCCCTTTACACAATATGCATCAAGAGTGTTTTTCCCTAGAAAATTTCGTAAGTATCTATAGCAACTATCCTAGCGAGATAATTCGACCTACTTCTTTTGTCAAACCCTTGGATTTGATTTTAATTTCATACCTTTAGATAATTATATGGGTTTTATAGAAATGTGGTGATATAATTAATCCATTAAGATTAGAGGAGAACTTATGAAAAACAATAAAAATCGACGTCTTATTTTAACGATTTTGATGGTGTTTGTTGTAGCATCAACGGGATGTTCTAAACAAAAAGTTAATGAAAACCAAATTAGAGTTACATTTACTTCTGAAGAATTTAAAAACAGTAATTTTGAAGAGGTTACACAAAAGATACAAAGTGAAGGTTTCGAAGATGTCACTACCGAAGAAATACAAGATTTAATTATCGGTTTTATGACAAAAGATGGTGCAGTAGAAGAAGTGTTGATTAATGATAATCATGACTACAAAAAAGATGATATCTTTGACAAAACATCAAAAGTTGTTGTAAGATATCATACATTTCCAACTAGTAAAGAAACTACCAGTGATGATAAATCAGAAGAAACTAAGCATGAAGAAACCAAGCATGAAGAAACCAACATAGAAACTGTGATAACCGAAGCGAACAATGCTGATTTTAAAGCAGCTTTACACACTAAAAATCCAAGTGATCCAGAAGTCACAGAATTTATCACTAAGTATAAAGGGAAAACCATTCAGTTTGATGGATACTCTTGGGATTGGTCAAATTACACAACTACTTCTCCTCTATCTGGAAAGAAAAAGGTTTATGATACACAGTATACTACTAATTTTATGGTTGGAGACATTGAGAACTCCGAAACCGACATTCGCGGTCCACTTTTCCGCGCTGAAGGTGTCATGATTCCCAATTTTTCAACTACTTTAAATCGACAAAACATGAAGATTACCGCCACTGTTGGAGGCTTTGATCAATCACGTGAATTTTTCATTCTGAGGGATGTAAAGATAGACAGTCGCGATTAACCGCAATATTTTAAGAATTACTCCGCACTCGCACTTACGCTGGATCCATGAGTATCACCCTATGTCCTCACTAAAATGTGAGGACGTTTTTTCTGCATTACGGTTATTTGTATGATGATGGTTGCCATCGAATCTAAATTTATCTTGTTCACTTACCTTGATTTTTCAAGATATGGCGATATTTTAGCCTATTATCCCTGTCTTAATCTATGGAAAGAGGCCGCACAATTCGGCCTCTTTATCTTATTACAAATACAAATAAACTCCTCTTAGACTTCCCACGGATCTTCCACCTTGGTTTTCATCATCATTATGTTGTGATCTTCTCTTTGCCTGAGTTCTATTAAGATTGCAACAAACTAAATTATTCGAGTTGTGGACCCACAACCTACATCAAACTATCTACCGCTATTGCAGGTATAGTATCTTCAGAATTGTTTTAAGATTGATTAAGGTTTTAACCGGTATAGTAGACTCCACCGAATGTGATATCGCTACTAATTCTTATTGTTTTATGCTATCTTATCCATACAAAATATTGATACACACTATTTATGTACCGATAAAACCCTCAAATATTTGACTAAAGTCTCTTTAATTAATTTCGCATTCAATCTCATTACTTATCATAATTATTTTATATTTATAACATCATCGCATATCTCATCAATGAGTCTCTCATCATGACTAATTATTAGTACCGTCCCTGGGTAACTTCTCAGCATCAGCTCGAGTGCCTTTACAGATTCAATATCTAAATTGTTCGTCGGTTCATCTAAAATGATAATATTACTCTCAGACAATAGTAGTTTACCCAATACAAGTTTCATGACTTCACCGCCACTTAAATCTCTCATCGAGGTTTGGAGTTGATTTTGTTCAAAACCTAAGTTAGCAAAATAGCTTCTTAGAATTGCCTCGGTTAGCACTTGATTTTCCATTAAGTAAGATATCGCACTCACATCCTGAACACTTTCAATACTATCTTGCTTAAAATATCCAATGTTGCTATTCTGAGCAAGTTCAATACCTTCTTCTTCATCCATGATCATACGAACTAAGGTTGTTTTGCCTGAACCATTTGGGCCGATGATCCCTATCTTACTGTTTAAAGGAACTGAAAAACTAAAATTACTGAATATTGTTTTACTGCCAAATGACTTATTGAGGTTTACACCTCTAATTGGATACGAATTGTGTAATTGTTTCGCAATAGTTGGCGTAAATATTAATTGTTTAGATTCTTTTACTTTTTCAATCTTTTCCACTCTACCAATTTTCTTTTCGATTTCTTTTGCTTTTCGATTAAGATTTTTTTGTTTCGAATCATTTCCTTTAGCATGACTTAATCTTCCCGAACTTTCTGTCTTCTTCACTTTCCTATTTCCTAGTTTTTCAGCTTTTTGCTTAATTTCATTTTTTTGTTTCTCAAATTTTTGAATTTCATTTTGATATCCCTCGTATAAGTACTTTTGCCTCTCTAATTCTTCGTTTTTGTAATTTTCGTAGTCGTCGTAATTTCCTGGATAAATAGTAAGAGATGTATTACTTATTTCCCATATGACATCGACAATATCATTTAAAAAACTTCGATCATGGCTTACTAGTACGACTGCGCCTGGATAATACATCAATTGATATTTTAAGCTTGCTTTCATTTCGTTATCGAGGTTGTTTGTCGGTTCATCCAAAAAGAGCACTTCTGACATATTAGAGAACGCATCAGCTAATTTTATACGCATTTTTTCACCACCACTATACGCTTCTGATTCATGGAGAATCCCTTGTTTACTTAATTGTTCATAATCTTGAACAGTTACCAACTCAAAATCATTCTGCGATAAGTAATGTATGGACGCATTATGACTAACACGACCGTTTTCAATTACTCCTGCGAGAATTTTTATGAGGGTTGTTTTTCCTGATCCATTTTTACCTACAACCCCGATTCTTTGATTTGGATATATTTCAACTTTATTAATGTCCAAAACAGTTTTATTATTATATTCAATTTCTATATTCTTTGCTTCTATTAAAGGTTTCATAGTAGCCTCTCTTTCTTTTTAATAGCATAAAAAAAACAAGACCAAAAGAGTCTTGTGCTATAAAAAAGACAAGACTCGGATAACCAGTCTTGTCAACAAAAAGAGCATTAGTATGCCTTTACGTTAATTATGCTTTTGCAACACAACTAAGTTATCACTACGATTCACTTAATTGTTGTAAACGAATTCTAACACAATACATAAAGCATACCTCCTATATACATTCATTATACAATAACTTCAAAATAATGTGTATTGAGGTTATCTTAGAATTTTTTTACTTACCGAGTACAATGACATTATCAATAATGCGGAAACCATTTTTCAGATAGAATTTTTCTGCAGGATATCCTTTTTCGGTATTTAATATTATTGCATTCATTCCTTTGTTTTTAATATCTGTATCAATAAGTTCAATAAACTTGGAACCATATCCCTTTCCTTGACTCCCATACTCAATTACAAATTGATCAATATAGTACTCCATACCTCTAATCCAGGGTTTTGAAAACCCTAAACTAAGGCCTACAATCTTACTATCATCCAGTAGTACATATCCTACAAAATAGTTATTATTCATATGATTCATAAAAAGCATCTTTATATCTTCCATTGAATCATTATCGAACCAAGGTTCTTTAGAAAATGTATCTTTAAATAATTGAGTACATTGTGGTAAATCATTTATATCTAAATTTCTAATCTTCATCATATGTTAAGCCTCTGCAATTCCTATTTGTTATATACATTATACTCAAAGCAGTGAATCTTTTGTCAAATAGTGATTTCTGCAAGTTGGTCTGGAAAATGATGTGGCTATGATTTAACTGGGTAATTGAGTTTTTAATATTTCTCTATTTTTTCCATCTTCACTCGAAATCATGATTCGATCTTCTAAAACCATAAATCCATTTATTTCCACATCCATCAAAATAATTACGCTGTTAGACCCTTCAATTGATTTCACTTTAAGTTCATCCATCTCTTGGTTTACATAATATATATGGGTGCCGTCTATTTGATACTGAAAAACTGCTTCATCTACGATTAATCGCTCTTTACGTTCCTCAATATCATAAGCATAAAGAAAATCATCTTTCAACTTAATGTAATAGAACGTATCTTCAACTTTTACCGGAGATTGAACCAAGGTCTCAACAACTGTCTGTGATTTTAGAGTTGACAAGTTTAAAGATTTTAATAAATTATCAGTACTCAAGTAAAATAAGTAGGAACTATTAGTTGCGAAAATTTCCGCATCTGAATCGAGTAATATTTTACTCTTGTTTTTTGAGATAATTTGTTCAATCCGATCGTGATATGTCAAATATACGTTATCTTCATTGACAAAGAGTTGGATGGGAAGATAAAAACGTTCGAATCCAGTAATATTACCAAATATATCGTAGCTTACAAGATTTTTTCGGTATATTTCTACTTGGTTAAAAGTTGTGGTATCCACCCGTTGAATGGTTAAATTTTTTTCGTTTGAAGCTATGTAGTAGACATAATTTTTATAAATAAAGTGATTTGTAAAAACGTCTTCAACTTGAAACGGGTTCCTATTTAGCTCATAGGCCACATTACTTCCAATTTCAAGCATTTTATTATCTATCACATCTAAACAGACAGATTCATTGCAGCTGATTCCATTTGTGTTGCCGTACATCATTGTATTTTCAACTTTTTCCTCTCGCTCACAGCCTGCAAGTAATAAAAGAATACAGCAAAAAATTGATATTTTACTCAGGTTCTTCTTTAAATTTGTTAAACATATCATAGTTAGAAAAATTGTCATCACTGATACAAAAATAATATCTTTGTAATTAAATATATATTGAATACCCTCGTAACCATCAACCTTACCCCAGAAATATCTCAGGGGATTAAAAAAACCAAATGGAGATAAATAATACATATATCGAGACTCACTAAGTAAAAAACCGAATATTAGAAACATACCCATGTTGATCATAAGAATTTGATAGCCATTTAGTTTACTCTTGAGGCAAAATTTTGATGTAAAAAGGGTTAGAAGTACAATTGCTAGCCATTGCATTACTGCTGTAATCACGATTGCCTCGATGATTTTTCCATCAAAAAAAGATCCTTGAAAACTTGGAAGACTTTTTAACTTTGAGTAATAATCGGAAACATATTTTGAATCGTATCTTAAAAAAATCACAGAGAACTTATAAACAAAAAATATCATCGAATTAATGATTAATAATACGACTATCTTTGTCCTAAATAATTTCTGCTTTCCGTGTAAAGTTGTCAACGTAATGGGCTGCATTTTCTTTTCATTTTGAAATGATATTATCACGGTCAATAGCGAAAAAGTAATGAGTGTGTACGGAACCCTCATTTTTAAAATGCTGTTTAAGTATGCCTCATTTACATATCTAAGACTTTCGTCATGTTCAAGAAACATTACATACTCACTTATATCTTCAAAGCCTTTGGACCGTTTTCTAGTTAGGTTTAAAGTTTCGACGTGACTTTGATACTCCTCATCCGATATTTCTTCACTTTTATATTTACGTGTAATTTCCTGTCGATCACTTTCATAATTATTTATTCTATTTCTTTCTTCGGAAAGGTAGTTTATTTTGTCTTTGTTGATTTCCCCCTTCAATACTTCGTAATAGTATTCATAAGTATCATGTTCCGGAATAACTTCAGTACTTTTTGTATATAAATGAGTACTGACAGTAGTAAAAAAAATCAAGATAATAAGTACCGGCACTGACCTAGTTTAGTGGGACACAATAAAAAAAGAAGCACCTTGTATTCGTACAATCGTTGTTAGACAATGACAAGTACAATAGGAGGTGCTTTTATATTATGGCTAAGAAAAACAATTATTACCCTCTAGAGGTTAAACTAGAAGCAATCAAGCTCAAAGAAGAGGGATACAGCGTAAAAGAAATTCAGGTGATGTTAGATATTAAAAGTGAATCGCAAGTATACACTTGGTACTACTGGTATCGTGATGGTGAAATTGAGAGATTGTCACAGTCACCTGGACAACAATATAGTTATGGTCATGGACCAACTGACAGGTCGAAAGAAGAAAGTTTAGAAATTAAAAACAAAATATTGGAGAATCAAATAAAGATATTAAAAAAGTACAAAGAGAAGGAAAGGAAGTGGTACCACAAATAATCATTGAGATTGTAAATGAATTCAAGGATTTGATGCCAATTAAGTTAATTCTAGAGTTATTTGATATTCCTCGATCAACATACTACAGATGGAAAAACAAAATAGAAGTAAATGAAATTTCTTATAATGAGAGAATAGTAATATCAAAATGCAAAGAAACGAATTATGAATATGGTTATCGTACAATAAAAGGAATACTTAAAGACGAAGGAAACCATTTAAATAAAAATACTGTTCAGAGAATTATGCAAAAATTCAATCTACAATGTAGGGTTAAACCTAAGAAAGTTAAACACGTTAAAGGAAAAGAATCGATTGTTGCCAGTAATATAATTGATCGTGACTTTACCGCAAATCGTCCATTAGAGAAACTGTCAACGGATATTACATATCTTCCATGGGGAGAAAAAACATTATATTTATCTACTATTATGGATCTTTATAATGGCGAAATTATTGCTTTTTCGTTGGACGATACACAGGATACAAATTTTGTGCTGGATACCTTAAATCAACTTCCTGAAATAAAGCATAGGTGTATACTTCACTCGGATCAAGGAACCGTGTATACATCAAAAATCTATCAGGAAACAGTATATAAAAAGAGCATTACCATGAGTATGTCCCGAAAAGGCACACCTGCAGATAACGCTCCAATCGAATCGTTTCATTCCACCTTAAAGTCTGAAACGTTCTATCGATATCCAGAACTGAAAAGTTCCAATGAAATTATATCACAAACTGTGATAAACTTTATTAAACATTATAACAACACACGAGTACAAGCAAAACTGGAATTTAAATCCCCGGTAAAGTATCGAGAATCTAGAATCCTAGGTTAATTTTTTTTATGAGTGTCTCACAAAACTAGGTCACTTCCACCCAAAACTTGTTTGCAATTACATTCTTCTTAAACTCAAAACGAAACATTAGTGATTCCTCATCTTTCGAAAAGTAAATCTATAGTACGCGAGCATTATTAATAAGAAAATTACTGAAATGAAGAGTAAATATTTTTCTGAAAATTTGATTACAGCTAAGGGAAGTAATGTTTGAGTAATCTTTAGGTATGAATATTTCGAGGTTTTCGAAAATACATTCAACCACAACAAGCCTAACATGAGTAACGCGAATACTCCACATTGATAATGAGAGCGAACGAATTTTGAGATGAGATATATAAAAATTGAAAACATCACCAGTATTATTATTTTTTCAAAACCTTGAATGAATATCATAAATAAAATACTTATATTAAAGTAACTATATTGATAACTCGGTAAGCTATAGATTGGATTATGCCATCCCTTAATATTAAATAGTACAGAATAGGTTACTAAATCAATGAGTAAAAATGCTGCAGAAACTATCAAGGTAAGTCGGATCGTCATTCTCCTCTTAACAGAATGATATTTCGACTTGCCAATTACTGTTGATCCAACTATCGTATTCATTTCATAGGATTGATCAAAATACAGATAATTAATGGACAAATACATTATGATTATTCCAACAAATATTAGTGAATCATTATAGGAAAAGTAATTTTCGAGGCCGTATGTATCGTAATACTGAGTGATAATTCGGTTGTCCATGTCTTTGAGTGTGTTCCTGGTTACTGAATCATTGAATCCAGAATGCCTACTGTTTTCTCGAATTATCTCAACTTTATTTTTCATGAGTGAGTCATAATTATAAATACGTTCCATATCTTTGTAAATCTCGGAGAACGCGTTCATGTCGCCGAAATAGTAACCAGTATATGTACCCTCATTTCCATTCAGAGGATCATTCAATCCTTGCTCAACGCGTTCTTGATTACTTACCATTCCTTCTTTAATGAATGAAACTTTATCTACAGTTATCTTACCAGAAACCTCATCAACTAATTTTTGCTTTCCCTGATAAAACCCATCTGTAATTACATCGTAATTTAAGTTAATAATATGTAAAACATTAAAAGCAAGAAGCAATAAAATAATGAGAATACTCTTTTTGTCTAACATTTTTTTTATTTCATAACGTGTCAAGTTGTTCATATTCATCTCCAAAGTAATACATATACACATCTTCAATATCTGGATTTACCGCATCTCCAACCCGCTCATGACTCATGAATCTTATTAAATATCCATTATCTAATTGCTTTACACGAGTAATTTTGTAAATCTCTGATAATGGGACTAATTCTTCCTTGCTAATACTCATCTCTTGAACGATTCCAAAAATACTTTTAAGAAGTAGCGACTGAGACGCTTCAACAATCAGTTTTCCATCCTTCAACAAAAAAATAGTATCTGCAATATGCTCAATATCACTAATAATATGAGAAGAGAAGATAATAATTTTGTCTTTTGCTAATTTTGATATAATATTGCGAAATCGAATCCTTTCTTTTGGGTCGAGTCCAGATGTTGGTTCATCTAAAATTAATAACTCCGGATCATTAATTAATGCTTGCGCAATACCGAGGCGTTGTTTCATACCTCCGGAAAGAGTTTTAATTTTATGACTTCGTTTATTCGATAAGTTCACACTCACTAAGAGTTTGTCAATTTTACTTTGAATTTCTGACGGATTTACACCCTTCAAAACACACATATATTCAAGAAATTCTTGAATTTTGAACTCGGGATAAAATGATGGATATTGTGGCAAATACCCTATTTTTGATATGTATTCATCACTATTAAACATTATTTGATTTTTAACTTGAATGGTTCCACTTTCATATTCAAGCAGGCCTATCAGCACATGTATTAGTGTTGTTTTACCCGCACCATTTGGCCCTAGTAACCCATATACCCCTGGAGTTAACGTTAAACTAACATCCTTAAGGACGTGATTTTTTCCATAGTACTTGTTCAAATTTTCAATTATTATTTCCATGAATAATCCACCATTTTTGCTACTGCCTTCGTTTTTCCGTTATCAGTCGTTAAATAAGAAATAAAGAGTTTATTATCAGTAATTTTAGTGGTCCTTATATTAAACGCATCTTGAGGAAGTACACCCTCAAGCTTGATTACTTCGTCAGCTCTGTAGAGGATCAGTTCAGCTCTGTTTTTTCCAATTTCCGAATAGGAAACGATCGTGTTAGCATCTACTATATCGACATCTTTGCTATTGATAGATTTGAGCAACTTTATAACAAGCTCATCACCTGAGTTTATATCTAGTAAAATTGACTCACCAGTTCCATTGTCATTCTCTTTAACCTGAGGCATATCATAAATCAACAATGAACCCTGAGAGTATCGAGCCATTGTTGGCATTTTATAACTAAAGCTAATATCTTTGTTTTCCATGTCAATGACACCGTAAACATTTGAATCTTGAATACCTAAATCATTTTCCTCGAATGCCATACCCGCAAATCCAATTTTGGTACCACATAGAAAAAAATTATTAAATTTACTTATATTTTCGTTCTCGTCTGATAACTTGTAATATTCCGTCTCAATTTCCGTATTAAAATCATAGACTGTTAAAACCTGATTTGATAATTTAACATAAGCAACTTTTGACATATCTTCCGAAAATGTGTATGAATTTTCTTCACTTAAAAAACTATGACCTGAATCTAAATTAAAAGAATCTAACTTCAGGATTTCTTTTAGCTCATAATCATACACAGTAGGTATACGGTCTTTGTCAATATAGAAACCCCCATTCAACGTCACAATCGATACATTATCAAAATAAGCACCCATATCCTTTGACCCGACAACTGTTTCGTCTTTCAGGTTATAAATTACAATTTTTGATGGAGCAATATCCTCACGATTATATGCGCCAAATAGGACAAGCAACATATCCTCATGCCTAGCAGAGTTCAAGATGATGTAATCTTCGTTCAATTCCTTATTTACCGCCTCTATAACAGCCATAGATTCAGGAGCTGGTTTCGTCTCTAAATTAACTTTTTCACATCCTTGCAACAGTATCAACACACATAAAATACTGACTACTTTTTTCATTCTAATACCCACTTACTTGACTGACCGGGCATCACATAACTATGAGTGTCCTGTTCATCAATAGGAATCACAACAAAATAAACATTTTGTACATTTTCAAAATCTCTTTTAATCTCAAGCTCAGATTTTTTCCCTGACTTGACTTCTGCAACAAACAAATCACTTAATATATTATCTTCAGCAATTATTACGCGATAGAATCCGGGTGCTCCTAATATTTTTATAGGTATTGATTCTTGTTTTTTTATTGTATCCACACCTTCTTGAACCTTTGGAGCTACTTCTATATATACCTCAGTATTTAGCATATTTTCTCCATGATGCTGATACTTTACTTTATCTTCTTCAGCAAGATCCATGAATACCAATCCTTCTTCATGTTTCCTGACAATGTCACTTTTTTGACCTTGACCTAACTCAACCTTCATGGTTGGTGAGAAACTAGCATAGTGGTTTACACCGTACTGCTGAGGTGTCTCAATTTTCATAGTTGGGTTGATAATAGCGATTGCGTTAAGATTAGAGTTTTGAGGATATAACTCTGAATCAACATTTAGTTTCACTTCTATTTCTTCTGATTCCATTGAATTAAAGTGCTTTGTAAACATTAACACTTCTTCACGATCAATTTTTATTTTTTGCGGTAATCCGTCAATTAGAAATACAATGCCAAGGTCAACTTCTTTTCCATTATTAGATATTTGATACTTGAAAGATATTTCTCCATCTTCGCTTACAATTTTCTCAAAGTTATAACCAACAATGCCATGTGAAAAATCATAAACTGTGTCACTTTCCTTGTTAGGTTTATCGAAATCTATTTTTTCTTTTTGTACTTGTTGAGTACTGCATCCACCTGCAAACAAAAAAAGTATTATGAATAATTTTTTCATCTTTATCTCCATTTGATATATGTTAAGTAAAACCCAGGCCTTGAATTATAGTATTGGCTCTGGGTTTCTTATTAGTAGTTTTCTCTGACTAATACAATGGAATGAGCGTTAGTGTATATTGCCTCATGAGTGGAATAGGTTGTAAGTCCTGTTCCCGAATATCCTTTAAGGTAAAAGTAATCTTGTATGTAATTTCTATCAGGTCCGCCAAATCTTGGTACGGAGTGTACTGATTTTCCAGAACGGTACTCATATGTTGAAGATTTAAGATAGAGCCTCGTTTTGGATCCATTTGTCATTCTTGATGTGTAATCTACATATTTTTGTCCTGTTGACGATAGATAGCCTCCACCAATAAAGGCTTCCATTTTACCGCGATCTGTATTTATAGATTTAGTTTCTGCATGTACCGGATTCATGAGTACCAATATCATTGCCCATGTGAGCGCTAGGAAGTAAATACGAAGTCGTTTATTATTCCTATCAATACGATTTATTTTAATTGATTTCAAGTAAAATCCTCCTTCATACTTTGAATTCAAATATTTAATCAGTAACAAGTTGCGTAAAGAGTTAGTCACACATATTTTGCGTTCTGAATAATCATAAGCAGTAACACTTTAACCTATAAATGAATCATGAATCCCTCCTTTTACTTAATCCGATAATACCATTACCATTTCATTTCAAGCCTATTTATGGTTAAATTGTCGTTAATTAGAGCTAAATGGTTCTATTTATAAAACTCACGGATTGCATCCATAAGATATTTATATTTTCCTCGCGATATTAGAATCATTTCTGGAAATGATTCTAGTGTAAGTTCTTTTGCCGAAATTGAAGATATGTACCTCATGTTTACAATGGTTCCATAGTTTGGTTTTATAAAAACCCGAGGACTCAATTTGGCATAAAGGCTTTTTACAGTTTCATTTCTAATAACATATGAATTTTGGGAAGTATATAGAATCGGACTTCTATTTTCGTATATGATACAAACAACTTCCTTACTCGGAATGAAAACATATCCTTGGTCTGTATAGAACTCAATTGTTTTCAATACTACATTATTAATTTCATACAGGGCAGAATATATACAAGTTAAAAGTTTATTTCTTATATCTTTCTTTAGGACATAATATAGTACCTGTGGAGCAAATGCTTCTTTAGATGAAAATGTATTGTCTGAAATATAAATTATTCTCGGACATTTTTTCTCTCTTCTTAAGATATGTACGAGTTCAATTCCACTGATTGATGGAAGTTCTATTGACATAATTATCAAGTCATATTTAATACTTAGATTTCTACATAAGTAGTCCTCTGCACTCATAAAAGAGGAAAGCTTTATGTTCATGTTAATTTGCTCTCCTAGTTCTTTAACTATTGTTTGGATTAAATCATGGATTAAAAAATCATTATCAACTAATGCGATATCCACTAGAATCCCCCCTAGATTTAATTGTTGATGTTTATATTATACCATTTATATATTTTAAATATAATTTCAACCTTTCATACTTTACTCTTCTCAGATATATAGTTACTATTATCATTCATTCTCAAAAAAAGGTAAGTTCTTTCTTCAAAGAACTTACCTTTAAGCAAAATATTATTCCCATTCAATGGTTGCGATTGGTTTTGGTGATAAATCGTAAAGTACACGATTAACGCCTTCAACTTCTGCAAGAATACGATTAACAATGATATTTAATATTTCATAATCAATGGGTTCGATTGTTGCAGTCATTGCATCTACTGTATTAACAGCACGAATAATGATTGGGTAATCAAATGTTCGATGGCCATCTTTTACTCCAACAGATTTAAAGTTTGGAATAACTGTAAAGTATTGCCATACTTTTTTATTTAGTCCTGCATTTGCAAACTCTTCACGAAGAATTGCATCTGCTTCACGAACTGCATGAAGACGATCGCGGGTGATTGCACCAAGTGTACGTACACCAAGTCCAGGTCCTGGGAATGGTTGTCTGAACACCATATCTTCAGGAAGCCCAAGAGCTAATCCACATTCACGAACCTCATCTTTAAAGAGTTGAGCCATAGGTTCAATTAGTTTAAATTGTAAATCTTCAGGAAGCCCGCCGACGTTATGATGAGATTTAACACCTTTTGAAGTTTTTGTACCACTTTCGATAACATCTGAGTAGATTGTTCCTTGCGCAAGATAATCAATACCGTCAAGCTTGCGTGCTTCTTCGTTAAAGACTTCAATAAATTCATTACCAATAATTTTACGTTTTTGTTCCGGATCTGCAACATTTTCTAATTTTGTTAAGAAACGCTCTGACGCATCAACGTAAATTAAGTTTTCACCAAGGTCTTTACTGAATACTTCAATAACGCCCTCTGATTCATCTTTACGCATTAAACCATGGTTAACATGAACACAAACAAGTTGTTTTCCGATTGCTTTAATGAGCAATGCAGCAACTACAGATGAGTCAACGCCACCTGATAATGCTAACAATACTTTCTTATCTTTTACTTCATCTTGAATGCGTTTTACTTCTGCCGCGATAAAGTTATCAACATTCCAGTCTTTATCAGCATTGCAAGTTTCAAAAATGAATGTTTCAAGGATATCGTCGCTTGGAATCTCATCATAATTTACTTCTGCTTTAGATTCTGGATAATCGATAGCAATGATTGGCAAATTCAAATTATAGAGTTCATCAACGATAGTAACATTTGCACCGTCAACAAGACGATTCATGCCCCCGTTAAGTATAATACCTTTGACATTTTCTCTGTCTAGCAAAGTAGCAGGAGAAATATCATGCGGTAAAACTTCACTGTATACTTGGTGCTTGCGGATAAAACGTGCGATTGCAGCGTTTTCAGTACTTCCTAAATCTATTACAACAATTTTATCTTGTTTCATTATTGGCTCCTATCGTTTGTAGTTTGGTGCTTCTTTTACGTTATCCACATCATGAGGATGACTTTCTTGAAGCCCCGCACCTGTAATCTTAACAAATCGTGCCTTTAAATGCATTTCTTCGATGGTTGCACAACCACAGTATCCCATCCCTGATCGAACGCCACCTAACATTTGATAGATAACATCTTTAATTGATCCTTTATAAGGTACTGTAGCTTCAATTCCTTCAGGAACAAGTTTGGAAAGTTCCTTAACACCACCTTGGAAATAACGATCTGAAGAACCACGTTGCATAGCACTTAATGATCCCATACCAACATAAGTTTTAACTTTTTTACCAAAGACTTCGAGTACTTCCCCTGGAGTTTCTTCACTCCCTGCTAAGAGTCCTCCCAACATAACACAGTCTGCTCCTGCAGCAAGTGCTTTAGAGATATCACCTGACAGTTTAATACCACCATCAGCGATAACACCAACACCATATTGACGTGCTACGGAGTATACATCATTAACTGCAGTTAATTGAGGAACCCCAACACCTGCAACAACACGTGTTGTACAAATTGATCCAGGACCAACTCCAACTTTAATAACATTAGCACCAGCATAGATTAAATCGGTTGCCCCTTGAGCTGTAACAATATTACCACCAACAATATCTAAGTCTTGGAATTCTTGACGGATTGCTTTAACAGTCTCAATAACACCCTCAGAATGGCCGTGAGCACTATCTACTGCAACAATGTCCACACCTGCTTCTACAAGTGCTCTAACACGATCAAGAGACGCTTGTCCTACGCCTACAGCTGCACCAACACGTAAACGTCCTTGTCCATCGATGTTTGCATCAGCGTAATTCTCAACATCACTTGCTGCCTCTTTTACATTACGAACCATTTGTGCCTGATCCTCAACAGGCATGTTCTTATGAACAAATCCCATACCACCAAGTTTTGCTAACATAATAGCCATGGCATCCTCAGTTACCGTATCCATTGCCGCTGATACAATTGGAATATTCAATGTAATTTTGTCTGTTAAGCGTGTCTTTAAGTTCACTTGTGCAGGAACTATTTGCGACTTAGCAGGTACCAAAAGTAAATCATCAAATGTATATGCTTCTTTAATCACTTTACCATTCATAAAATCTATCCTCCTTAAATCTTATGCTATATTATACAGAAAACATCACTAAACTTCTAGGAAAATATGCTAAAATGTTAATTATGAAAACAGAAAACATCAAACTCGCGATATTTGATATCGACGACACACTCATTAAGCGCGGAAAAATCACTGTAGAACCCAGTGCCGTGAAAGCAATAAACAAACTCAAAGCATCCGGAATTGAAGTCATGATTGCTACAGGAAGAGCCTTTTATTTTATTCATGATGACATTCACGAAACCATTCAACCAAATTACTATGTCACCATTAACGGAGCATGTGTTTATAACAAAGACCACAATGTTATCTTTAGTGTCCCAATGATTCGTGACGAAGTAAATGCTATGATTACTTACTCACTTGAACATAATTTAGGTCTAGGAATGAAAATGCAACAGAGTATGGAAATCGTGAATGACATGAATGTATTTCAAACCGTCTATATGCAAGGATCTCCCAAACTTGATATTCTTGATGATAAAACAAATTTAAAATTTATTCCTGAGGGAGATGAAGTTCCTATGGGCTTATTCTTAATGGGTGATGAAGCTACAATTGAAGCATCACACCCTCTTTCACCCGATGGATTCTATGCAAAAGCTTATGCTGATGCGTATGATATCTACTCAAAACGAGCTGGAAAGATTTCCGGCATTGAAGAAGTTCTTGGACAGCTTAACTTGACTTGGAATGAAGTCATTACTTTCGGTGATGCAGCCAATGATATGGAAATGCTTGAAAAAGCTGCTATTGGTGTCGCAATGGGGAATGCACCTGAGCATGTAAAGGAATGTGCTGACTTTGTGACCCATGATATTCTTGACGATGGTATTGCTCACGCAATCAACACGCTTTTTAAATAAATAGAAATAAAGCTAGAAAACTTAGGATAGTTCTCTAGCTTTTTTAATTATGAGGTAAAATCAATTAGTTATCTTGCTTTGTAGGAGCAATGACGACTTCACGGATTGATACTTCTTGTGGCATATTAGCCATCATAGACACTACTTCGGCTACATACTTTGGATCCATGGATTTTCCACCCATCGTTTCCTTCCATTTTTCATAACCATCTTTGATTTCTTTATCGGTAGTATGTGACAATAATTCAGTTTCTGCAGCACCCGGAGAAACAAGAAGCACACGTATATTTGATCCAGAAACTTCGTTTCTTAATGTCTCAGTCAATGCATGAACACCAAATTTTGTAGCACTATATACCGCGTGATTTGTAAATGTCTTAAATCCTGCAATGGAAGAGATATTAATGATTGTTCCTTCTTCTCTTTCAATCATGCCATTAATGACAGCTCTTATTCCATTTAAAACGCCACCTACGTTCACATTCATCATAGTCTCCCATTCATGGGGATCTTGATCCCACAAGTTACCCAATTGCATAACCCCTGCATTATTGACTAACAATTGAACGGGTCCATAAACCTCTTCAGCTTCCACAACCGCATTCCGTACTTGATCAGCACATGTCACATCAACACTTCGAATCATAACATTATCAAACCCAAGTGCCTCCATCGGCTCAAGACGTCGAGCGAGTAATAATAACGGGTTCCCTTCGGAATGAAATTTCTTAGCTATTTCCATTCCAAATCCTGAACTTGCTCCTGTAATAACTACTAATCCTGATTTCATATACATACCTTCTTTCTAAAATTAGTGTATAATTTTAATAATCATATTAATAGTACGCACATTTATGTAAGTCAGTAACCTAAAGGTAAGTAAAGGAGCCATTTTATGTATCTTAATGAATTCGATGCAACACTACAATGCATCCAAGGAAAATGGAAAACAGTCATTCTCTACGAATTATATGAAAATAAAATTGTTCGATTTAATGCACTCCAAACTACGATAGGTGATATCTCGAGTAAAACTCTTACGGTTCAACTTCGCGAACTTGAGCGTGATGGATTAATAATACGAACCGTCCACCCAACCGTTCCGCCACATGTAGACTACGAGCTCTCTTCAAAAGGACAAACCTTGATTCCTATTTTGGATGCTATCTGCGACTGGGGATTAGAAAATACCGATCCTGCTTTACTTGAAACAGTATTATGTCGATAAAAAAATACCGAGATCTTTTAAATCTAAGATCTCGGTATTTTTAATAATTATCATTTGTATTTTAAACAATCAATTTAGTCAGTAAGAGCCCAGTCTGGCATTTCATTACCACGACGTACAAGGATTCCTTTTTGATAGTCTGTTTGATTGATGAATTGAAGAATTTCAATTTCTTCTTCTTCTGTACAACCCCACAAGAGTTTTACTTCTAAATCACGTTTTAGGATATCAGCAACTAACATTACAGCTGCGATACTTGAGCTTTTTATACTGCCTTTGAATACTTTAATTTGATCAGTATCTGACAAATATCCATAATCCACAGGGTAGACCATATTCATATACTTAGGATGGTGTGATCCCTTTTTTTGTGAAATAACAACATTTGTAGATAAAACAAGTGAGTCAATTTTTTGCCAGAAATAACCGTTATTTAATAAGTCTTGCATACCATCATCCTATCTCTTCTAGATATGTATTATACCTTTTGTAACATAAAATGTAAATAGAGTTTTGTTTTCATGAAATAGTTTTACAACTTACTCATTCACGTGAGTCAATGCTTGCTTAAATATTTCCATAACATGATCATCACTTAGCGAATAATACGAATTCTTACCAACCTTATGACTCTTCACAAGATTCATTTTACGGAGTGAAGAAAGTTGATGAGAAATTGCAGATTGCGACATTCCTAAAATTTCTTTTAAGTCATCTACACACACTGTTTTTTCGGATAACACCGTGAATATTCTTAAACGGGTAGGATCTGCAAACATTTTAAATAACATTGCTAAGTCACGATACTCATCTTCATCGAGTAGCTTTTCTTCAAGTTGTGTAATTTCATCTTGATTCAGTTCATGAAGTTCCATTTGTTCACCTTCTTTATAGTTCTATCATATCAAAAAACAAGCATTTGCGCTTGTTTATTGAATGTCTTTTAAGACTGCATTGAGTGCATATCCAACAGTTTCATGAACTGCTTTACCATATGCCTTCACTTCATCAACACCATTTTCCATTACAAACCCATGGAAATCTTTAATCATAGGTACGTCATTGAAGCTATCTCCAATAGTATAAACAGTGTCATCAACATTATAATGGTCAATAATCATCTCTAAACCTGTTGATTTGCTAATACCTTTAATACCAATATCTACAGAGTGTACATTAGGATACGCAATAATACCTCGATCACCATATTGCTCTGTAATCATATTTGCGAGTGTTTGGGCACGATCTTCATCACCTACCCACACATACATAGCACTCACACCTTCATCAAGCATGATATCCATAGGTACTAAATTAATATTAGGCTTGAAACAATCATCCACATCATCACTACAATAGACGCGACTTAGACGATATCCATCGTTAGCACCATAAAACTTGACTCCGAAGTTTTCCACTGCTTCAATCAATTCATGAGCGATGTCAGTTTCCATCATTCTAATGAAAAGTTGTTCTCCTTCACCCGTTTCAACAGCACCACCATTGATTCCTACTATGAAGTCAACAGGAATATCATGTTTTTCAATTTCTGTTTTTAATGAATCGATAGATCTTCCTGATACTAAGCCAAACTTATGACCTTGTTCTCTAAATTTTCGAATTGAGTGTAAATCATCTTCTCTAATAATACGATCTTTAAATAACGTTCCATCATAATCACTTGCAAATAATTTCATTACTTTCCTCGCTTCTTATTTCGAATATAGCTAATCATGTTCATGCCCCCAACACAACCATCAGATACTGCTCTCGCAATCTGTTGAACGCCAGGTGTACAATCTCCTGCTGCATAGAGTCCGGGTAAATTTGTTTCCATTTCCGCATTCACAACAATACGTCCATTTTCAACATACACACCGAGCTTGTTTGCAAGGTCTGTACTTGTTGCAGAACCAATCGCAACAAAAAGACCTTCGAGTTCAAGTGTTGATTGATCTTCAAATTCAACACCTTCAACCTTTTCATTGCCATAAACTGATTTCACTTTCTTATCAATGATAACACAACGTTCATCAAAGGTACCGCTGAGAGCTTCACCATTTGTAAGGACATATACTTTATCAACAATTTCCACAAGTTCAGAAGCTTCATGTGCTGCATACTCAGCACTACCTACTACAGCAACTGTTTTGTTTCTATAGAAAAATGCGTCACAGACAGCACAATAAGAAACACCTTTCCCAGCATAATTCCTAATTTTACGAATACGAGGTACATTACGATGAGAACCAGTGGCTAACATCAAAGACATCGCGCGATACTCTTCATTAATTGTAGTAACAACATAACCCTCACCATCAAAAGATATAGATGTCACTTCATCATCCACAACATCGATTCCAAGTGATCGGGCTTGTTCAATACCTCTTTCAATCAATTCAACACCACCAATTGAAGTAAACCCATAGAAGTTATCAATAACTTCCGCTTGCTCACTCGCACCATAGCCTTTACCAATAACAATTGGATCTACATTTCCCCGTTTAAGATATACAGAAGCCTGAATTCCTGCAGGACCTTTACCAATGATTAATGCATCTGTTTCTATCATAATTGTCTCCCTTAACTGTTAGTAATTATAAGTCATCTCCCAAACACTCGCAAGCTTCAACCGGTGATATCCTTAGTTTCACATAGTTGTTTTTATCGCTTTAATTAGGCTTAAAAGTATCGGTATTCCATTCTTATATTTTTTATCTTTTTTCTAAAAAATGATTGTATTATTTTTTGATAGCGTTATAATATATTAGCACGCTCCGATAGCTCAGTCGGCAGAGCAACTGACTCTTAATCAGTGGGTCCACGGTTCGAGCCCGTGTCGGAGCACCATTGAATATTACACCCTCTTAACAGAGGGTTTTTTATTGCCAAAGTTCCTATGGGGATACTGTGGGGATACAACAATTAAGTAGTCTCTGCATCCCTTTAATCAAAACTAGCGCGCAGGCACGAAAAAAAACTGTAACGAAAGAGTATCATGACAAAACCCAATTCGTTACAGTTAGACTCTTTATTTTTGTTTTCTCCCTTCGTGGATATATTTGATAGTGAGACAAATTGCTATGAAGAGGTAAGTATAGACAATCCAGTTAGAAATCACGACCCAAAAATTCGAGTTATCGAAAGCAGATTTCAGTAACCCGTTAATCATGAGAATAAAAATACCTGTTAACTGAAAAAACATTTGAAAATTAGTTTTGGTTTTCATATGACACCTCTTTCTTTATCATCACATCCTACTATATACATATTATATAATATTTAAATTAATACGTTAGTTCTTACTAAATTCTTAAAGTATGATAAAATATAATTTAAGGGAAACAAAATAAATACTACTCTCAACTACGAGGGTGGTATTTTTAATTGTAAAAGTCTCATTGTGATATCGTGAATCATTTATCATGGGCACACTTATTCTTCTTCTGAATTCATCTTAAACTCTTTCATGAGTGGCGGTAAGGTAATTTCGCATTGATTTGATCTTTAAAATCACAATATGAACATTTTGTGAAATCAATGCTATCCGTTTGACGGAATACAGATGCTCCTCTAATATAAACGCATAGTTTTAAAAGAGTTAGGAGTTGCAATGAAGAAGTTTATCCCGTTTATCTTACTTTGTATACTACTGAGTGGATGTACAAGTAATTTCCAAAATAAAATTGAAGAAAATTCTAAATCGCATGTAAAATTTGAAGTCAATGGTCAAGAGAGTGAATTTGATATTGTCTCTGGTGCTACTACAGGTAAAAATAATGGACAAGTATATATTGGTGAAGAGAAAGAAGCTAAAATGAAATGGTCTGGAAGGCCTGCAGTTGGAATTATTCAAGGTGACTTCTACTATGATTCACTTTATTTTAATGGCGGTTATCTTGCTACGCTCTCAATTGTTAAGGAACCTCTCACGGATAGAATCATTCATGTACATCTAGATGAGCGAGCTACTTGGGATTATTTCGCAGTTGCTTGGCAAAACCAAACAAAAAGAACATCCGGATACGCAAACTGGCAAATGCAGAATGAACGAACCAACGTTTCACTTGTTACCATTGTGAATACCATGACTTACCTGGAACATCAAGTTATTGAAAAAAATTCGGTATCAGGCAGTTTCAAGACTCCAGAAGGTTCATCAACGAGTGGTTCTAAAGGTTTCATCCCTTTGCTACATCAAATTGAACCAAAGTTGAAGCAGAAATCAAATCAAACCATGATTTCTGTGACTCAAGATGTTGGTGGTGGACTTTTTGCTAGCATGCAAGTTGTTTACGATAAGAATTCAAATAATATCGTAGATTTACACTATGACGAATATTTTGCGGATGAAAAGGATCTCATTGAGGATCCAAATTTAAAAATGTATTATCGACAATCAAAATATCAATCTCCAATATATAATGACCATGTTGATAAAACATTTAAAGAGAATGTCGATAGTTATCGTTCAAATTCTAAAAGTAGATCTGAGTTGATTGAATCTGACAGCTTCGGCGAATGGTTCAATCCCCTAATAAAAGAAATAAACAATCTACATCAAAACTAGAGAAAAATTGTACTAGGATTAATTTGATCCTGGTACTTTTATATTTTTATACCTGAATGAATGCTATGATATGATAAATAAAAAAGGAGATTATAAATGTTGAAAATTGGAATTATCGGTCTTGGAAATATTGCTATGAAAGCCTATTTACCAACCTACTCAAATTTGAATAGTCGTGTCGATTGGTGCTTATACTCCAGCAACTCTGATAAACTTGAAACACTTACTAAAACTTATGGTTTCAAGAATACATTTACAGATTTGGATGAACTTGTTAACTGTGGATTGGATGCTGTGATGATTCATACGCCTACTGATACGCATGCAGAATTAATACAAAAATTCTTAGAAGCAAAAATACATGTCTATGTAGATAAACCAATCAGTGAAAATATCGATGAAGTAAATGCACTCCTTGATTACGCAAAATCCAACAAACTCATTCTAATGACCGGTTTCAATAGACGCTTCGCACCTCACTACCAAGAACAAAAGAAAGTTTCCAATAAGTCTATGATTATGGTACAGAAACATCGAGAAAATACAGACCAAGAAGCTAAGTTTGCCATTTTTGATATGATGATCCATTGTGTTGATACGCTAGTTTATCTCCTCGATGAGCCTATCATTTCTCACCATGTTCGAACAGTCACTCATGATGGCATATTAGATCACGCACACCTTGAAGTTCATACCGAAAACTGTACGGGTACTGCCACCATAAACATGCACTCTGGAGGTCGGAGCGAATCTGTTGAGGTAATGTCTGTAGATAGTTTCTCTCGTTGTGAAGACATGACAGATCTCAGAGTACAGCAAAATGGAACCCTTACAATCCACCATTTTTCTGATTGGACAACGACTTTAGAAAAACGAGGATTCGTACAAGTTGTGGAAACATTCCTCCACGCAGTTGAAATCAATAAACAACCTGATACCGTCGAGTATGAGTCTACACGAATTACTCACGAACTTGTAAATGCTGTTTATCAATCAATAAAATAAAAAGATAGGAATTTACGATCCTATCTTTTTATTTTAAAGCCGAAGATTTATATTTCCTCAGCCATATCTTCTTCAATCCTTTTACGTTCAGTCTTAACAAACTGATTCAAATATTTTACATCTTTGTTTAATAATGCGAATACACCAATTCCACATAGAGTGACTGAATATATAAGAAGGATCCATCCTATCATCAAGGCAACGAATACATTTCCTGATCGAATGACATTCAAGCTACCCATAATTCCGTAAACTCCTTGAAATAGTAAATAAATCATACAAGCTTTCGCTCCTTCTCGATAAATCCCCTGTAACATGGCTCCAAGTATAACAAACGAAACTGGTAATCCGATTATGATTTGTAAGTTTAATTTCATTGTTGAATGAACCCCACTAAGAAAAATTGATGCAATTAAAACAATCACCATTACAACACTCGCTCCAAGAACGAAATATACTAGTTTTTTTAATAATTTTCGTATTTTAACACATGTTTCATCAGCAGCAATCGACTCTTCTAATTTCTTATTGATTATTTTATAATTCTTTTTATTCTCTACTTTTATCATTTTTTTCCTTTTCGGCAATCTATTTTATAGCTTTTTGATATTCTTTTGTAATCTTCAATACGTGCTTAGTTATTTACTCAACTATTCAAAGAAATTGCCATCATAAAAATTAGCAAAGCTAGGATGATAGCCAATCTTACATATCCCTTTTTTTGTTCTTCCTCTTCATTTCGATTCCATCGACTATCTTTTTCAAGTTGTCTTATTAGCTCTCGTACTTCAGAATCTTGGGACCATCTACGCTCTAATGTTCGCATTAAAGTTCCAATTTCATTCGCATCCGTTGCCCAAATCTCCCTTAAGAACTTATAGCATTTCTCGAGCAAATATTTAACAGATTCCTTATGATTAACAACCTCAGCGAACTCAAACTCGTAAATTATTTGGTTTGCAGCAATTCTTCTATCCTTTAATATTTTTGAAAAATAGTCATCGATAAAGATAATATTTAAATTATGTTGTAATAAACTCGGGTCATTACCTTCTACCGCTGTGAAATCAAATCGTTCGCTCCGCATCGTATTTTTCTCTGATATTTCGTAGTTGTAGTTCATATCACTATCTTCAATAATCTGAATATTTTCTTCTTCGAAATAATCTTTACAATTTATCTTTGCAAATATAATTGCTTGCTCATAGGCCTGCCGTACTTGAATAAATTCATCATGATTTTCTTCGGGATGTACAGTTCTTGCCTTTTTTGCGTAAGCTCTTTTTATTTCTGACTTATCTTTAGTTGGTGCTATCTCTAATACATCCCAACAAGAATAATATCTATCCATATCTATCTCCTTTGCATTGCTACTGCTTTTATTTAGTAGTAATCATCTTGTAATTATTTTTAATCTCTTATTTAGCGGAATTTAACCTATTTAATTATTATTGGTAATTATTTGATAAATTAAAAATAAGAAGAGAGGTAGAAAGGGTAATAGAATAAAAATCAATCCATAGTCTGCGTTTTCTGTTTCCTCTATTTGATTCCATCTACTATCGTTTTCAAGTTTTACTAATATGCTAATTACTTCTTTATCACTAAACCATTGTCTTTCTAACAAACGAATTAATGTACCAATTTCTTTGGTGTTTTTAGCATTTGTTCCTTTTTGAAATACATAACATTTTTTTATCAAATATATCACTGATTTCTTATTGCCAATTACTTGTGAAAATTCTTCCTCATATATAATTTGGTTTACTGCGATATCACGATTTTTCATAATTTTCCTAAAATAATCCTCAATGAATACCTTATTTAAATAATGCTCTTGTGAAGAGAGGTCATCGTTATCTGCGAACTTGAAATCAAACATTTCGCTTTTATTTAAAATTTTGTCTTTTCTTTGATCATCACGAGTCTTGTGCGAATTGTCTCGAACGTTAGAATCATTCTCGAAAGGAAGGGAGTTGATTTTAGAAAACAAGATTGCTTCTTCATATGCCCTGCGAAGTTCTATAAATCTTTCGCAATTTTCTTCAGGATGGCTCAGAATTGCCTTAGCAGAGTATGCTTTTTTGATTATCTTAACATCCAAAGTAGGCTTAATTTCAAGAATGTCCCAACATGTTATAAATTTATCTGTCATCTTTTATCTTAATTATACTTATTGTTTGAACTTTCAAATTTAGGATTATCAAAAGGATTATCGGCTGTTTTCTCTAAATAATCAAGACTACTATTAACCTTATTAATTAATAAAATCATTTCCCCTTTTGATAAATTTTGTTTTTCTTCTTGGTAATTTAAATATAAAGCTTGTAATTGTTGAGATTGTGAGGCAGATATTTCATAGGATAGTCTTCCAAAACGAGCGTTTAAAAGTTCCTCTCTTCCCATACTTTTTTGAACATCTAGATTTCTTATTAGCGCTTGAGCTTTTTCAATCTCTTTTTTCGGAATAAGAGTATTGGTTAATATTTCATTTTGATACTCTTGTTTTACATCATCGCCTTTTATTTCGACTTTCAAAATACCATTAATATCATAAGAAAATGTAACATACGCACCTGCTTCACCTTTAGGTTTTCTATTAACTTTAATATCCGTGCTCATCAACAATTTGTTGACACTTGCCATAACCGATTCTCCTTGATAAACACTAAAGTTTATATACATTTGATTATCACCTACTGTCACATAGTAGTTCGTTTTTGAAGTAGGTAATGTAGTGTTTCTACGTATTATTGGAGAGTAAACATCATTGATCATTTGTACTCCTAAACTGAAGGGACATACATCTGTAAGAACAATATCTTTGTATTCAATTTCACGATCCATTATGGCTAGCATCATACCGAGGCCTACTACGATAGCTTCATCAGGATTGACTTTAATATTAATGTTTTGTTTCATAAGTTCTCGTAAATACTCTTGAATAATTATCGATTTACATGAGCCACCTACGCAAACGACATCATCAATATCACTTGATTTTATTCCCGCATCTGTTAATGCTCGTGAGACAACACCCCTGATTTTTAAAAGAATACTATGGCTGCGATTGATTAAATCTTTTTGAGTTATCGATAATTCATATTCTTGTCCATCGATATTGATTGAGTTTTTAGCCTCTTCATTCTCTGACAGGGATATTTTCATATCTTCCAGTTTTTTATCAAGTACTTTTCGCTGCTCTAAACTAATTTTGCTAAGCTCAGGATGTTGTTCTAACACCGCATCATTGATAATTAAATCTATATCATGACCTCCCAAGTTGTTGTCACCTGAAATTGATACAATGTCTACGATATTATCAAAAATATCTACAACTGTTACATCTAAGGTTCCACCACCAAAATCGAATACCAGAACCATTCCTTCTTGCTTTGTTTCTGCATAATATGCTAGCGCAGCAGCAGAAGGTTCATTTATTATTCTATTACATTCTACACCGCAACGAAGTGCGCTTTGTCGCGTTGCCTGTCTTTGTGAATCCGTAAAATATGCGGGAACAGAAACTACAACCTCATCAACTACTTCACCTGTATACGACTCTGCATCATTGATTAATTGTTTAATAATCAAACTGGAAAGGTCTATCGCATTTAGTTTGTCACTACCAAATTCATCGCTTTTTCCCATTGATCTTTTGAAAACACGAAATGTATTAGCTGGATCTTCAAGCTCATGTTGATGTGCCAGCTCACCGACGTAAACTTTATTCTTCCTAGAATAGACAACGCTTGGTGTAACAAGTTTCCCAAATTGGTTCGGTATAATTTCAGTTTTCCCATTATTTCTCATTGTAACTAAGCTATTTGTAGTTCCTAAATCTATTGCAACTCTCATATCTTTTTCCCACCTATCTATATCAATTCAATTTTTTTAGCTCTTAATTTTGAATTTGCTTTTACTTTATTTTATTTATATCTTGGAGTCGTTTTTGACATCAATGTCTCTATTTCGTTATACTTTAAAGGATTTTCCACGATTTCATCAAACTCCTCTTTGCTAACTACCGTGTATAAGACTTCTGATTGACCAACACTTAGAATAAAATACCGACCACTTCGACCAGACATATACTTAAAATCAGCATACACTCCAACAACCCATTTATCCGGCTCGTAAATAATTCTTTCATTATTATTTCTTTTAAAAGTTTCTATATCAGTTGTTATTTCGTCTCCTACTACATTTGAGAACTGAACATTGACTGTCTCATAATCTTCAAATATAAAATTAAAGCTCTCTATACCATGATCGTATGGAAACTGAACGTTAAATACATTTTGTTTTACACTATACGATAGTTCAAATTCGTTCTTGAGTTTATGCTGTTTTTCTGGAATTAAAGAACTGCCGATAAGGCTAAAAACCGCTATCAGTAATGACACTACGGCAGTAATAAATATTTTTATATATTTATTTATATAAACATGTTCTTTTGGAAATTCTTTAATTATACCAAATATTTTGTCGTCGATTTCAACATCGTAATACCAAAAGTTGCTTATTGTTCTCATTACCTGTTCTGCTTGTTCAGAATTGGTGGCATTTATACTTCTTAAATAGGAATATATATTATTTAAGAGATAAATTGTCGCATCACGATCACTTAATATATCCGAAAATTCAGGTTGATTACAGATTGTGCTTATAGATACTTTTCTTTTTACTTTAATACTTTTAAAAAAGGCATCGATATAGAATAGATTTAGTTTGGTTTGCAGATTTTGATCTTTAATTTCTTCAAAACTATCAAAATTAAATTTACTACTTCTTATTTCTCCATCGACTGTACTGGTATTCAAATATTTAGTTATGTTTGATTCTAAAACATAACTATTTTCGTCATAATCATTTTGAATTGAATTCATCGCTCTAGATATTGCCATTGCCTGTTCATACGCTCGACGTAAAATTATAAATTTAGTAGCATCTTCCTCTGGATGAACAAGTGCAGCTTGTGTTGCGTAAGCTCTTTTTATTAACTTGGTATCATAAGTTTTGTCTATACCTAGAATTTCCCAACAAGTTTGTTCATTTCCCATACTATTCCTTCCAATAATATATTTAGCGATTTCACGCTTACTAATTTAAACTACCATTTCAGACTCTTCCTATTGTGATATTCAAATGAAAATTCCATCAAAAAATTTTTCTGTAAAAAAACTCCAGTCTTTAGTAATGATGGAGTTTTTGGAGTATAGCATTTAAAATCTTAGTACCAATATCACATGGTTCTCACGTTACGCTAGTGCGATTAATTCAATTTCGATGAGTCCACCAAGAGGTAGCGTTGCAACTTGATACGCTGATCGTGCAGGGAATTCACCACCAAAGTAGCTTCCATAGATTTCATTAACTGTCGCGAAATCAGCAATATCTGACAACAAGATTGTTGTCTTTACTACTTTAGAAAAGTCACTTCCGGCATTCTCTAAAACAGATTGTAGATTTTTCATAACTTGATGTGCTTGTGCTTCAATGCCTTCTTGCAGTGTTCCCGTTTCAGGATTTAATCCAAGTTGTCCTGATGTGAAAATAAAACCATTTGCTTCAACGGCTTGAACGTAAGGTCCGATTGCTTTTGGTGCTTTATCTGTATTATGTACTTTTTTCATCTTACTCTCCTTTATAGTTCTTATAATGATTCGTAAATAGAATCATGGCTTCTTTCAGCATTTTTGAATCTGTTGCGACATTAATTCGCAAGTGAGAATCATAGTTGCCAATAAAACGACTTCCTGTTTCAAGTAATACACCTGTTTCATAAGATAAGTCTTGCACATAGGCATCGACATCTTTTAGTTTTTTTCCCGATATCCAAACAAGGTATCCTGACTCCGGTACAATTACTTTTAAACCTGCATCATGACAAATATCAGATACAAAGGTTATGTTATTCCAAATAATCTCTTTAATATCATTTAACCAAACTTCACCAGATTCATAAACAATACGTGATACTTCTGCTCCCATTCGATTTACGGAAATATGGAATAGCTTAAGTGTTTCCTCAATTTTATCTCTCCATGGTTTGAAAGGACACAATAAGTACGACGTTGTGAGACCCGATGTATTAAAAGATTTATTGGGTGAGGTGCTTACAAGTATTTTATCATAGATATCCTGGAATTCAACGAGGGACACAAAGGGTTTATTCCACGTAAAATCCGCATGAATTTCATCCGAAAATATTTTTACATCGTATTTCTTACAAATCTCTACAATTATCTTGAGATCCTCATAGCACCATACTTTTCCTGATGGGTTATGTGGATTACAGAATAAGAGTGTTCCAATTTGATTTTCCACAATCATTGATTCGAATAGATTAAAATCTATAAAGTATTGATTTTCTTCATCGGTACCTAAAGGCATTTCATATCGTGTTCCAAAACCGTCTGCGAGGGCTTTAAACACCCCATAGACGGGCGTTAGCATTAAGTAGTTGTCATCTTTCGATAAACAGTGTGCCGCCATATGTAGCGCCGCTATGGTCCCATTGGCAGCAATGATCCAATCTTCATTGATATCTATATCGTGGATGTTTCGATACCAATCCTGAATACTTTGATAATAAGCAGGTTGTAAATCAAAATATCCAAAATCATCGTCTGCTACAACTGCTTTTATTTCTTCCAATAATTGATCAGAATGGCGATAATCCATATCCGCAATGAATAACGGGTAGATGGTGACATCATCTTTTAATTTAAAACGATGACTTATATACTCTCGATTCCATTTTTTTGATCCATTAGTTTCACGATTCAAGATCGCTATCGTTTCTTTCATAATCTAAAGCTTCTTTCTCTTTGAATTCTATAAATCGATTCATCAAGATATCCAATGCAATATGTGCATTGATTCTTGTATCAATTGATTGATCAGAATCTTGACTAAAAGAAGTTTGAATAATGTCTGTCGCTAGAGAACCTAAGGGTGAAATAGGTTCCTCAGTTATTAACACAATATCAATGTTACGTAAACTTGCTTCAACAATTGCTTCCACAATTTCAGGAGGTCTTCCAGTTCGAGAAATGACAAAAACGAGATCTTCCCCCTTCACTAAGTTTTTAGCTGAAAGTCTCATGTATCTCGAATCATCATACTGTTCTACGATTTTACCGTATAACTGTAATTTAATCTGAAACATCTTACCCAAATAATTACTCATACCCATTCCATAGAATGTAATACGATTAGCATGAATCATTTTTTGAAGTAAGTTATCCGTAATACTGGAAGATACCAATTCATATGTATGTTGCAACATCTCTACGTATTGGTCATCCCATTTTTCTTTCATTTCATGCGAGTCATCTTTTCTAAAGAAATCATCTCGAAAATAGATAAAACTGTCATAACCTAATTTTTGTGTGAAGCGATGGACACTTGTTTTTGAAACATTAAAGTATTCCGCTAAATTTTCAATTGTGAATGACTTTGGTTCAAACTCTTTTGCATTTTCCAAGAGATTTCGGAGAAATTGTTTCTCCATTTCTGTCAAAGTATGAGCATGAAGCGAGATTTGTTTTCTTAAACTCACAACAACGCCTCCGTTCTCTTGAATTATATCATTTTTTTATTTAATAATTATTATTTCTCTTCTTTTAAGTATTGATTATCCAGTGCTTTTACAAATGGATAATAAATTATCGTTGCGGCAGCAATACATATAACTTGTACTACAGCACCTTGCCATCCTGCTACTAAAAATCCTGAGAAAATGGGTGGTGTAGGCCATGGTGCCATAACACCATTGAACATTGGCATAAATCCAATCTTCATAGCGAAGTATGCAATCAGTACGGATACCATTGGCGCAATTGTGACTGGAATTAACATCAATGGATTAAAGACAACTGGGAGACCAAAGATAATTGGTTCATTAATATTAAAAATTGATGGAACTCCGATTAACTTTGTCATTGTTTTTAGACGTGATGATTTTGCGACAAAGATCATAGCAATTACAAGACCTAAAGTAAGTCCTGCACCACCAATCGTAGCAAATTGATCAATCATTTGAATGGTACCTACATTACCGGTTTGCATTGTCAGATTGTTTGCTTGGAATAGTTCAAAGTTTTTAACTGAGTTTGCATTGAGAAGCGGATTCACAATTGAGTTCACAACTGTTGGGTGAATCCCAAACCACCATAAGAAGCCATTCAATCCAGCAACCACAAGAATTGCTCCAAGTGAAGACGTAAGTCCTTCAAGTGGTATTTGAATAATTTGATAAATTAATTCTGGGAATGAACCCGCTACAATTCGTGATAATCCACTTAATAGTAAACTTACGATAACAACTACTAAACCTGGAATTAATGCACTGAATGATTGGGAAACCATTGATGGAACTGAATCTGGCATTTTAATTGTTAAATTCTTTTGAACACACAGTCTCACAATTTCAACAGTAACAAATGCCATGATAATTGCTGTGATAACGCCTTGAGTTCCAAGCCATGTAAACGATAGGACTCGCCCTACAGTTTCGCCCCCTTCTGTTAATACAGATTTAGGTAATACCACAACATATGCAACCAATGATAATACCATGGTTGATAACGCATCTAATTTATAATCTTCTGCAAGTCGATACGCTAATGTTCCTGCAAGAAGAAGCCCCATAAGATTAAATGTTGCACGATAAGCTGAATCCAAATATGATGTCCAATCTGCTCCAAAGATACCTGCCATAAACTCTGCATATCCTGGTAATGGGAAATCAGTAATCAATAAGAATATTGATCCAATGATTGTAAGTGGCATAATCACCATAAATCCTGATTTCAATGCTCCAAAGTAACGTGTGTTTGTTACTTTAGAAACACGTGGCACCATTTTTTCTTCAATAAATTGAATAAAACGATCCATTTTTTCCTCCTAATCCGATATTCTTGATATCGGTTACACTAAGATTATAAATCAACCCTCATAGATATCCATTCATTCTTCTGGGAAATTTCCCAAGAGTTCCAAAAGAAAAGGCTATCTTATGATAGCCTACTTAATTTCCCATGACATTGTAACGGTTTGCGTAAAGATGATATCATCGACATTCAGTTCTCCATAGGAGTCCATTGCAACTGCACGATGCATCACTGGAGCATAATTATTGTTTGCATATTCAATGCTTGTGATGTGTCCCAAACGTATTCCCGAACTTTCCGCAATAATCTTTGATTTATCTGTTGACTCATTGATTGCTA
Source organism: Erysipelothrix inopinata (assembly GCF_014396165.1). GTDB lineage: Bacteria > Bacillota_I > Bacilli_A > Erysipelotrichales > Erysipelotrichaceae > Erysipelothrix > Erysipelothrix inopinata. The sequence continues at coordinate 1,002,374 of NZ_CP060715.1, read as the reverse complement.
GAATTAAAGCATCATTGAGATGGGGTGTTGGATCTTTTACAAAATAAGATAATGAAAAGTTAAAGTTATCTGTTTCTTGTAAGCCATCCAAAAGTTGAGTCAAGCGATTTAAATCAACTCTATCTTCATAGATTAAACGTTGTCTCGCTCTAAATTGAGTTTTCTTTGTTGATTCCTCATCCATTTCCACATCAATTGAAGATGTCTTGATGAATGCTGTATTCAAGCCAACCTTCTTAAATGCTTCAATTACAATTGCATATTGCTTTTTGAGACTATGAAATACATCTGCATATGAGTTACCGGTCTGAACTAACTCATAATTCAATCGCATCATGTCTGGAGAGACGACAACCTTGCCCATTCCCTCTATTTTTAAATTATGTGTCATATTTGCACCTCTACTCTTATAATACATCAAAGTGAATGCATTTTTAACTAAATGTGGTATATTTTATTAAAGGAGTCTCATTATGAACAAACAACACTTACGAGAATCACTATTTATCAGTCTGGGAATGTTTTTTGCCAGCATGTTAACCTTTGTTATTTTAGTCTTTTTAGTTATAGGGGCTCATTTCACGTTCGATGCATTGTTGAATCAAGTTGTAGTGTCTCTAGGGTTTAGCCTTTATTTATTTTTTATTCTTCAATTTAGATCATGGGCACTGAATATATTTTACGGAATTGGTAGTATCGCTGCTTTTATCTCGTTATATTATGCAACGATGATTTACGGTATTGATACCGCCACTCAATCCGGTATCTTTGTCTGGATTGTTGTGAACATTGCTGGAAACGTTGCGGGATGGATTGTCTACCTTGGACACCTCTCTAAAAAACGTCAAAAAGAAAAACTATCCCAAGCTAATTCTAAATTAGAAGAAATCAAAATTGAAAAAGAAGCGCTTGAAACTGCTTCTCTTACAGAAAACAAACCCGAGGAGATTGTAGATCCCATCATCGATGCAGAAATCATAGATACACATGAAACTGAAAATAAAGTAAAGACTTCACTCAAAGATTGAGTGAAGTCCTTTTTTTATTAATGAGATTGACGTTTACGTCTGTTTAGAATAATAAATAATGATCCCATTGCGATTGCAGCAATACCCACTACGATAATACTCATTGGTGATTCAACACCTGTTCCAGGTAGTTTAGGATCCGATGGATCTTTTGGATCAACAGGTTTAACTGGTTCGATAGGTTCTTCCGGTTCGATAGGTTTAACCTTCTCCAATGAAACAGCAGCATCATTTAGAGTAATTACAAGTGCATCAACTTCATCTTGATTTTCTGCATCTTGGTTTTCTAACATTGCGATTGCTTTTTGAAGAACAGTTTCAAACTCAGTCCAACTTTCTTCTGTGTAGTCTTCTTTCTTAAGATCTTTATAAGTATCTACAACAAGTTGTAATGCGTCATAATTGATATCTTTATGTTCGATTAGTTCAAGCTTACTCATAGCTGTAGTAAGATCTTGAATCATAGAATTAACTTGAGCTTGTGTAACATCTGTATTTTCGAACAATTTCTTTGCATTCGTTAAGATTGTTTCAAATTGAGCCCAACTTACTTCAGTGTAATTTCCTGCTTTAAGTTTTTGTGCATCTTTGATTAAACTTTCAAGTTTTGTCTTATCTACGGCAACAACTTTTTTACCGTAGTTAAGTGCAAATGTACCCAATTCTTGAGTCTTGAATGTCAATGCACTGCCTTCTTGAGTTGCTTCAACTGTTACCCATGTGCCATCAGCTTGACGGTGGAGGAGTTCAGTCATTGGTTGTGCTGCCTTCATGAAGAGGAATTGACGGGTTGTACGTGTTGGAATTGTTACGGTAACTTCACCATTCAGTGGATTTACTACAACATCATTTCGTACAACATTAATATCATAAACATCTGCATCAACCATTTGATTTTCAAATTCGGCTTGAAGTGCTTTATTTTCTGTGACAACCAGTTTATCAGTTTCTTCAATGACATTTGATAGACCGGTAATACTTACTCCAAAGTCTGTATCATCTAATGTAACTTCATGTGGTGGCAAGTTTCTTTCAACACGAACATTATCAAGCATCACGTCTTTATAACTTCTAAAGTTTGCTTCTTTATCTGTTGAATCTTGAAGATTTGGTGCAACATCTGTTGAATAGATACCAAACCAAGTTTGACCTGATTCTGCACCTGTTATTTCAATTTCAAAGCGTTGTGGACCTTCTTCATTTAATGTAGCAGCAAGAGGAATTTGTTGTTCATTTCCAGTAAATTCTCCATCTCCAATCATGACCGCGTAAGTTCCTTCTGAACCTGCCTCATAATCAAAGGATACTTTATAAGTTTCTCCTGCTTCAAAACGAATGTTTTGAGGAATTGTTTGGTATACAAGATTTTCGTATTGTGTTAAACCATTTGTCTTCAATGACCAATCGCCATCAATAACATCAGAAATCTTTTTATTATTCCAACCACGTTGTGTGTAAGGAGCATGTTTTTCTGATAAGTGAGTACGGTTGTCTTCGACACCTTCAAGGTTTCCTACTACGAATGGATAGATTCCTTGAGCACTGTTTTCAAAGTCTTGGAAGAAAACATTGTCTGCGATATGTGGGTTTCCACTATTCTTTGTGACACGAACATCATCAAAGTATGTTGCGCCATCGCCTGCTTCACGGATAAGTGATAATTTCACTTCTTTACCATCTGCAGGTGCTGTAAAGTATACAAACATATTTTGGAAGTAACTGTTATTATTTACTGTCGATGAGTTTGTATTGTGAGCATACGCTTTAACATAGTTTTTCGCAATTGATTTTTCTGTATAGTTAGAAATAATTTCGCCATCGACACTTAGTTCAAGAATTGCTTTAGCGTCGGAACGGTTATCAACACCAACATAAGCTACATATGTTTCACCAGCATCTAAATCTGTAAGTGTTTGGCTAACTTTTGTAGTTTCTGTATTGTCTTGAATTCGTAACATGTCATTAGTTGCTTGTGACTTCATAACTTCAGCATTTTCACCTGTCACATTCCATGCATCAAGGTTTTGACGGTTAAATCCAGGATCGACAATATGCGCACCATTTCCGTAAGTTACAACTTTTTCTGCTTGCTCACCCTTATAGATTACGTAAGGAATATCTGCTTTTGCATCTAAAGTTATTTTTCCATTTTCTACTGCAACAGTATCAATTAATTTATTACCAGTTTCAGTTAATTGATAGAACTTAACGTCTGATACGTTCCAATCACTTGGAATCTCCCAAGTTGATGTTCCACCTTTTTTGTTGAAGTGGTAAAGTTTTTCTTGATCACCTGTAATAGGATTTCCATTTTCATCCCAGTTCCAAGGTAGAAGATATTTATCACCATCTAAGATTAAACGGTCATTAAGTTTCATAGTACGTGAACGATAGTTTTCACGATTATTCTTGTAGTCATTTGATTTTCTTTCAATCACTACTTTATCATTAGCATCATTAACAAGTTCTACCATCATTTCTGGAGTCCAGTCAAAGTTTTTACCTTTGGAGTTAGTCATGTTAACTGGAGTTCCTTCTACCCAACGATTCACATTAAAGTGTTGGATATATTTTGTAGAAAGGTTGTTTTCAAAGAGGTTTACAATATACCCATTGTAATCATTACGTCCTTGCCATCCTTCAAAGTCTTTCATGTTATAACCACCAAGAAGTGGGTATTCTGCAGCACCACCGTATGATGGGAAGTCTGCTGGCCATGAATCACGTTGTTGGTTAAAGATAAAGCGAGTTAATGTAGAGTTAATACCTTTTAAAGTATACCCTCCATATGTAAGGTCAGCTGCCCAGTGTTGGAATGTTGAATCAGGTTCAAATGCATAACCCCATTCGCCACCTAAACGCCATCCTTGATCATTAATTTCTTTTGCAAGTTGATGACTTGCCCAAGCATTGTTATCACCAGATTGACCATTACCCCATACGTCAACATAGATCCAATCAAGGTTATCACCAACTAAGTTTTTAAGATCTTCAAATCGTGAACGACGACCATTTGCAAGATCGATTGCTGCATCAATGTTGATACCTTGGTCAATCCAGTTCCAACCGTAGTTATAGGATCCATCTGCAGATTTGCGAAGAATCATTTCATTGAAGTATTTTGACTCGGGATAAGTTTCACTCGCATTAACGTGAATACCAATCTTAGCACCATATCCTACTGATTCATCAATTAAGTATTTGAACTCTTCAACACCACCCATACGACGTCCAATATCCGCATAGTTTAAGTGTCCCGAGTCATGTCCTTCACTACCATAGCCTTTTAATAGAACAGATTGTCCAAGACCATCTGTATGAAGGTTGATTTTCTTAATACCATCTAAAGTCATTAAGAATGGGTTTTGAGCATGTGATCCAAAGTTCATAGCAATACGGTAAGCAACTAAATCTTTAACAGATTCAGCACCAATTGGTGAGTGCATAATATCTCTAAATGCAATCGCACCATCTTGCCAGTTCACAACACCATCACCGTTAGCATCTTCTGTAATTACAACTTTAGCTTCAGGTAATTCAAGTGTTTGTTCATTAAACATGACATCACGATGATAAATCCATGGTGAACTTGATAACCCCACTGAGTTAAATGTTTCAAATTCTTTAGCACGTGCATTTAAACGTACAAAGTCATTTGAACCACCACCTGTTGAAAATTGAGAGTTACTGTGCATACTTGCTGAAAGCTCATCATTTGAAATTACAGCATACATGTAGTTACTGTTGAAACTTCTCAATGTGTCATTAACTGGTGTTAATGTATCACCATTCACAGTAGTATCCGTTGATATTTTTGCACCATAAACATTCGCTGTTGGTTCTGTAGATTTTACAGAAACAAGGCTATGATTTGGAATTTCAATAGTACGGATAATTTCTGCATTTGTTGTCTGTGATGCATTGTTGTTTTTTACTTCAGTTATTTTAAATTCAAGTGTGTTATTTTTTACTTCGAAAAGCATTGTAAGGTTTGCATTAATTTTATTTTCAGCATCAACTGCTTTCACGTAATATTTAATGCTATTCTCAGATACTTTTTCTGATGTGACCTCTGGTACAATGTTAATATTATTAATTTTTATTGTATCAATTTTGGTTGGTTGTCCATCCATTTTCTTGCCACTTGTTAGAGTATAATCAAGTACACGTGGGAATGCTTCATCAAGACGAACAGTCATATCTGAAGATTTAATTTCTACAGGTACGACACCTTCATTATCAGGATCAACAGGACGTTCAGGTGTTATTTTCGTAACTTTAACATTATCAACTAACACTGAACCTAAGCCACGGTCTTTAAAGAAGCCAAATGCTCCTAAGCCTTTGCCTAAGCCATCCATTGTATTTGATAGAATTTGTTGTCCATCAATAAAAAGAGTAATTGTTTGACCTTCAACAACCGTTTTCCAACGATGTACTTCATTAGGGTTTAATACGGTTCCCTTTGAAGTTGAAGACCATGCTGGTTTCGCACCAAAGTTTTCTGTGAAATACTCTCCAGGATTGTCTCCCATGACAGCATAACCATATTCACCACTCTTTTGAACACGACCAACTTGACCAAAGCGGATCATATCTTTCACTGCATCTTCAGCTTTTTCAACAGTAATATCTGCTTCAAACGTATAGTTTTCAAGTAGTGGAGTTTCTCTAAAGACAATAAGATTTTTTTCTTTAGATTGGAAGTCGAGACGAACCGATTTATTGCCATCTTTTTCAACAATTGATGTTGAGACTTTTCCTTTTTCTACCGTAAACATTTCTTTAAGTTTTTCTTCTGTTAGATCTTCGAAATTACTTTCAAAAGTATATTCTTCATAGGTATCAAGTACCGGTCTTTCAAATTCTGGTTCAGGGATAACAATATCATCTTGGTTATCTGCTTTAACGAGAATTTTTGAAAGTTCACCACCATAAGTACCCAACTTCACGACAATATCTTCCGATTTTTCTTGAAGTTGATTGATGATATTTGCGTCAATTGCTTTCGTAAACAATGGTGTTTTATTTCCATCTTCACCTGTTATCCAAGCGTGAATAAGGTTATCTTTTAAAGATACTTCGAGGGTATTCTTGGAATTTAATGCAGGTCCTGGAACGCGTCCTCCTTGCATCCATTCACCTTTACCGTTAACTTTATATTCCCAGAACCATCCTCCTGCATCGTAGGCTACAGTTAGAAAGTTATTAGAATCTTTATAGAATAAATTAACACCAAATCGGTTATTTGCAGGGTTACCTTGATTATCATTTTTATCTGATGATGAAAGTTCATAGTAGCGTGCGCCATCTTTGATTACTTCCTTCACGGTCCCTTTGCTAGCAGAAATGGATTGCCATTCCGCAGCATCGTCAGCATAGATTTTACTTGGGTTTGTAGTCATTGTTGTAAGGGCAATGACTAGCGCAAGAAATCCAGTCAAAAACTTCTTCATATACTCCTCCTCTAGCTATGATTTTTTTAGCTAACTTAAGTATATAGGTCTAAAAATGTAACCGCTTTAATTATGTTGTGGTATCCTTATAGTATCTTGTTATATGTGTTTTTTGGGACAATAAGGTTCACAATCAAAAATTGAATTTTAAACGAAAAAATACTCTATTATTATATTTTCATAACAATTTTGAGATAAAATATACATCCAACTTATCACTGAAAACTTGAATTTGCTATAATTTAAAAAATCTTACGGGATGAAAAGGAGCCACTATGAAAAAGCTAATTACCATGATTCTATTTTCTTGCTTGATATTTATGTCATTTCCACTGAGTAATGCAAACAATACTATTTTACTATCTGATGTATTTGTAGATGCTAACGTTGAAAAAGCAGTAGCCAAACAATTAGGAGTAAACTCTGATGATGAAATTGATGCAGACTTACTAAATACAATTTATTATTTAGACATTGAGGGTGATGTTAGTTCATTAAATGGTCTTGAGAATTTATCACATCTCTCAAATCTTACATTTACCAATAGCAATATTGTTGATTTATCATTACTTAATTCAATGCATTCTGTCCGCGATCTCACAATTATCAACAATAGTGTTACACCACATAATCTTGGATCACTTTGGCTTATTCGAACATTAAAGATTGAAGGTGATATTGGTATTGATACTTTATATTTACCTGGAATGCTTTACTCACTTCAATTGATAAATACTGATATTAAAAATGTCGAAGTCAGTGGTTTTGATTTCACAAGTTTGGTCCTTTTAGATATGCCGAATTTTAATTTTTCATCACTATCTGACTTACGACAATTTAACTACTTAGTTCTCGATGACACCTCCATTGAAGCCCTTGACTATCCAATGCTCAATTTAGAAACGTTGGTTGTGCAGGGGAAATGAGTTCACTTGATCCACTTCTCAACCACCCAAATCTCAAAAATATCACCTTGAATAATTCCTACCTTAACTCTAAAGATGAATATGAGAAACTCTATAATCTACAACATTTAAATAGAATAAGTTTGTTTGCAAATCAACTAACGGATGAATCTCATATTGTAGAAGTTGTTTCAAATCATCCATCAATTACACATGTTGAGCTCTCAAATAATTTTCTCACCGATTTCTCAAGTCTTGATAAGATGCAACAAAAGGATTCAGTGTACTTCAGTGCAGGGGTCAAAAAATTTCATCAGAAGATACAATAAACACAGATGAATATTCACGAGAAGTAGAGTTTAATGTTCCTGATAGTATTTTAAATATCAGTGATGTGACTGTATCACCCAGTTATCAAGGTACCTATGATGAACAGTCAAACACTGTGACATGGACAAACCTTTATCCCCAAGATACTCTCTCTTATACATTTCTATCACTTTACTATGGCGACTCATTCTATGTGATTGAAGGCAATTCCCGAATTGATGTCTCAAGATCTTATTCCCTTACTTTTGATTCAAATGGTGGTTCTTCTATTGACCCTTTACTCAATCTACCGTTTGGGTCAGTGATAACTAAACCTGATAATCCAACCAAAGCTGGTTATGAATTTGATGGATGGTTCAGAGATACCGATCTAACTTACCCATATTATTTCGAGTATGATTTTATCTATGGTGATACAACTCTTTACGCAAAATGGATTGAGAAGACCTACACACTTACGTTCAATAGTAACGATGGATCATATGTTGATCCCGTTACTGACATACTGAATGAATCTCTTGTTAATGCACCCATCGAACCGACTCGACCTGGATATCATTTTGCTGGCTGGTTCCAAGATTCAAATCTAACCTTACCTTGGAATTTTGAAACAGATATAATTACTGATGATGTCACATTGTATGCGAAATGGATTGAAAATACTTATACCATAACATTTGATAGTAATGGCGGATCAATGATTGATCCAACACTTAATATCACGAGCGGAACAAAAATTTCTGCTCCTAATGTTCCAACACGTACTGGATATCAATTTGATGGTTGGTTTAAGGATCAAGATCTTACCTTACCTTGGAATTTTGACCATGACGTTGTAACTGAAGATGGTACACTTTATGCAAGATGGATTACCGATACACCAATTACACCGATTGATCCTGAAAAACCGGTTAATCCGTCAGATTCAATTAATCCTGAAAATCCTGTTGAACCGACAGTTTCGGACGATGCTTCCCAAGAAGAAGGAACAAACCCAATACTCCCTCTTACAGGTCAAAATAATGAACTTGTAGGTGCAGGCTTGATAATAATCTTTATTGGTATCGCAATCTTAGTAATCCCAACTTTACGAAAAAAATTAAAGCCTTAATCGTTCTACCTAAAAAATAAAAAAAAGTCTCCTTTACACACATCTTGCAATGAGTGCAAAGGAGACTTTAGTTTTTCTTAACTTAACGCTATTTAAACTTACGATTATACAAGTATAAATTCCCCAGAAGCATACATAATCCCACTGTCATAAGACCTAAGTTTTGCATGCTAATTTCCTTATGGTAGGTGAAGATTAAATATAACCCACCAACAAAGAGAAGGATGTTAAGCACTAAATTCAATATCTTTTTCATGAACATTACCCCACAATATCTCGGATCCTGACAATTCTATTTCAATTCCGTTTCCATGACCATCATAGATGATAGTTTTTTGAACTTGATTGGTATTATTCACTACTGCGATTTTATGTGATTCAGGGTAGACATTAACTTCGCAATAGATATTTGAGGAGAAGAATCGTGTGAGTTCTTCTTCTTTTTTCATGGAGTAGTAGATACTTCGTAGGAGAATACGTGTATTTGAGAAGTTGTAAGGGAGTCCCATGAGATAAACCCCACGACCTTGACCGTAATCACGTGCAGCTATTGTTACGTTTTCTTGGTCCATTGCAATGATTTCGGTATCTTCAAATCGAGCATAAGTGTTATTGATTTGCTCACCATGATTGAAGTTTTCTGTTAAGTCTTCGGTAATGAAATGTGACGAGAGTGGTTGGTTGAAGTACTTGTCTGTAGAAAGTGTATATCCAAGTTCTTTATCAACTCCTAAAATATCATTGAGCTGGAAGAAATGACCACCTTTCTCAAGTGCTGAGGGTTCACCCACTCCGATAAATCCATGTCCTTCATATACCCATTGTCTAATTGTTGAAACAAGTTCTGGATTGCTCCATTGACTTCCCCCTGAGAAGGATGTTCCCGCATCCCCCGCATTAATGATGACATCAATGTGACTTGGAATACCATCTTTAATTTCATCGAAAGAAATAAACTCTACATCAACATCCAATCCACTTAGACTTTCTAAAATACCAAGGTATGAATAGATTTGTTTATAGTGAAGTGCATGAGCAACCATGTAGCTTTGCCATGTTCTTAATTTACCAAAGGAATTAAGAATAGCAACTGTGCATTTTGAGTATGGTTTCTTGTCTTCAACATGGGTTAATATTTCTCGGAATTGTTCTGTAGTTTCAGAAATATAATCTACAAATGTTGGAAACTTGTAAGCAAGACTTGGATAGCCACCATAACCAATTCGATTTAATGGGCTTCTTAGAAGTGCTCGTCGTGCAGATACCCAATTATCAACGGCTTCATCAAGAATTGCTTGATCGTTACCTTCAAAGAATGTATCTGGGAAGAAGTATGGTAAGAAGCGTCCTTCTGTGTATTTAACATGAGGAATATCTGAAATAAGTCTCAGCGTTGTTCCGCCACCAACACTCCCTACAACACCATCAAGTCCTATGGATTCAAAGTACTTACCATAAGGTTCTGTACCAATCCAGTTATCACCTAAGAACATGACTGCTTCTTTTCCATATTGGTGAACAATATCAACAAGTTCTTTCGCACGCATTGCTACGAATTTTTGTTGGAAATCAATGTAGTCACGATAAGCATCTGTTGGTTCCTTAAATGTTGAGTTGTAGTATCCGTTCGTAATGAAATCTTCAGATGTTAGACGATAACCTTTTTCTGCTTCGAATGCTTCTAATGCAGCAGGTGATACTGATGATCCGTATCCAAACCAGTCTACGAATTTTTCTTTACGCTTATCATTAAAGAATAATGTAAAGTGATAGTAGAATGTTGTGAATCGAACAACATCTGTTTTAGGGTTGTTTTCCATAAAATCAATGAGTGTCTCAACCATATATTTATGTGAGTGAGGTTGACGAGCATCAAAAGGAATCTCTTTTGGTTTATCTCCCCAATCATTCGTAATATGATTATACATTTGGGTTGGATCCCAAATCATGTATGATAAGAAGTTTACCGTATATTCATGGAAAGGAATTGCATTATGAACCTCTACTTGATGTGTTTCTTCATTAACATTCCAGTCAACAGGATCAACACGTGTTTCAGTAGTTCGATCGTAAACATCCCACCAAACTTTAGGGTCATGATGATAATCCGGTTTGATTTGTTCTGTTAGAAATCCATTCATAAAGTCAATTGTACATACTGTTTCAGTAGCTAATGTATAATCACTCATGAGATAGAGTTGTTGCATTTCATCAAGATGTTGGTATGCAAATTCATTGTGACCTCGTGCAACAAAATAGGTTGTATATATTTTTGCATCAAGATCTTTAATTTGATCGTCTAGTTTTGTACCGTCACTATCTCGAAGTGCATCAGCACCCCAACGGTTCATTAAGTCTTTTGTTTCTTCATAGAAATTATTTTGGCTTGGTAGTGTTACCCGCCCTTTAATTTTCGTCATGTTTGCGGTCTCCTAATCTTTAATACCACCCAAGGTCATTCCTTGAGTAAGTTTGTTTTGTACAAAGATGTACAGAATTAAAGTTGGTAACATAACTATGACAAGTCCTGCATAGAGCGGTCCTGGGTTTGCAGCACCACGAGCAGCTTGTTGTAAGTTAATCAATCCAACAGGTAAGGTTTTATTGACCCCTGGCATGAGTGTCAATGCGATAATATATTCATTCCAAAATGATAAGAAGTTAAAGAGAATAATGGTAACAATACTTGGTTTTGCCATTGGTATCATAATTTTCATCATTGTTTGGAAGTGTGATGCACCATCAATTGATGCTGCTTCTTCAAATCCTTTTGGTAATGTCTTGAAATAACCTGTTAAGAGGTAAATTGTAAATGGTAATGCAGTTGCTGCATAAACAATAGCTAATACCAAACGATTATTTAAGAACATATCCATGCCCCACATTGATTGGGCACCTTTATTTAATTTGAGTAACATTAAGAAAATTGGAATAACAATATAGTTAACATTAATGAAAAGACCTGCCATGAAAATGGAGTTAATCGGTTTTTTCATCTTGAAATCAAAACGAGCAAGGACATAGGATGCAGGAAGTGCTGTCACAAGTAGGATAATGATTCCTAATGCGGTAACAATTACTGAGTTTAAGAAGTAATCTCCCATTTTTGCAGTTTTGAATGCTTCTACAAAGTTATTAAAGTATAATGCATCGGGTAATTTCCACGGATTCATAAAGAATTCGTGAGGTTGTTTGAGTGATGCCAAGAATACCCAACCCAGCGGAATAATAATTGACACGGCCAACATCAGAAGTGCAAAATAAATGAATATTTTATAAACTTTGTCGGCTGACATTTCTTTAAATTTTTTCATTCTTGCCTCCTACATTTGAATGGTATCGCGTTCAGTAATCTTATTAATAATTGCAGAGAGTGCAAATGAGAATAAGAAGATCATGACACCAATTGCCATCCCGTAACCGTAGGATGCATTATCGTATGCTTGTTTGTATAAATAACTTAGGAAGACTTCACTGGCTCCACCAGGTCCGCCTGACGTCAGTACTTTAACAAATAAGAAACTCATGTTAATCGTACTGATTACAAAGAATGTGAGCGTTGTACGAATATTAGACCAAATGAGTGGTAATGTAATTTGGAAGAATTGACGTGTTCGTGATGCGCCTTCAATCTCAGCTGCTTCATAAAGATGTTCTGGAATGCTACTGATACTTGCCATATACATAACCATATAGTAACCAATAGCTTGCCAGATCATTGCTCCAGCAATTGCATAGAGTACAACGTTTGGATCCCCTAAGAACTGAATGTTCTTCCAAGTATCAGGTTTAAATAGTGCAATAATATTATTGAGGAGTCCCCCTTGGTCAACCGCATAGATTTGAGCAAAGATTGCTGCAATAACGGCAACGGAGAGAATGTTAGGAATATAGAAAATAACTCTGAAGAATCCCTTTCCTTTGACATTTTCTCTTACAAGTACATTTGCAAAAAGAATTGCAAATAGGAATGTAAATAAGGTAACAACAACAATTAAGACTATTGAGTTTTGGAAAGCCTGAATAAAATATTGATCTTTAAATAAAATTACAAAGTTATTCAAACCAACAAACGTTTTTGAATCGGATAAGCCACCCCATTTAAACATAGACATAAAGAAGATGTTCAAGGTTGGATATACCATAAAGATAGCTACGAGTATTAATGCAGGTGTGAGACATGCAATAACGAAACGTCGTTGCGATTTACTTTTGTTCATAATACCACTCCAATCATAAGGAAGCGATGAATGGTTTTGGCATTCATCGCTCTATTTAATATAACCTCTATAATTATTTAAATTTTGCGACAGCTTCGATTACTGCGTCATACCATTGATCAACTGTTTTTTGTCCTGATACAACTTCGTTTACAGTTCCGTATAAGATACCTGTTTCTGAAGTTAGGTCAACACCTTCGACAGCTTCAACTGATTTGAATCCTACGGATGTAGCAACAGCACCCTTGTCGTAAACGTTGTAGAAATCTTTAATTGATTCATCTTTAATGAATTGTGATGAATTTGTTGTTGGTTGAATTGCATTTTTATTTGCTGCAAAGATTTCGATTGCTTTGTCTGAATATAAGAATGTGATGAATTCTTTAGCTAATTCTTTATTCTTAGCATCGGATGGGATATATACTTCTTCAGTAAATGTTGATGAGTATGTTTTGCCATCAGCAGTTAATTTAGGAATTGCTGTGAATCCCCATTCGAATCCTTCTGCACGTGGAGCTTTTTCCATTTCGCCTGGTAACCATGTACCATTTGTTACGAATAATGCTTTGTTATCAAGTACTAATTGTTGGTTCTTTGTAAATCCTTCTTTATTAGCTTGAGCTACAGTATCTGGATGTGTGTATTGTGCAAGTTTTCCAACAATTTCAAATGCTTTCTTAGTTTCTGGATCTTTCCATGTTTCTAAGTCATAAGCCATAAGTTTTGCATATTTTTCTGGTCCAACTGCTTCATTTAAGATTGCTGAGAATAATGCATCGAAGTAACCTGTTGTAGGATATGTGAATAATGCAATACCTTCTGCTTTAGCTTTGTCACCAAGTGCGAACATTTCATCCCAAGTTGTTGGAACTGTCCAGCCTTTTGATTCAAAGAGTCCTTTGTTGTAGAAGAGTCCTGTTGGAGCGTAGAAATTAGGTGCTAAGTATTGTTTACCATCACCGTAAGGTGCTGTTCTTAATGTGTTCGCAACCCCTGGAGTTAATTTTTCATTAACTGTTTTTTCTTCGCCTAATACTTTCATATTAAATACATCTGAAATTTCTTCAATTTTCTTTTCTGCGATCATTGTGTCTGTTAATTTACCAGCACCTCCGATTGCAAGATAGATAACATCAGGTGTGTCACCTGCTTGAATTTGTGGTCTTAGTACATCTGAAATATTTTTTTCGAATGTAGTTTCAACCTTTGTTCCGTCACCCTTTGTTTCCTCAAACGCTTTGATGACAGCATTCCAACCGTCTGTTTCATAACCACCATTAAGTCCTGCGACTTTTAAGACTTTGTTTTCTGTCTTAGGTGCTTCTTTCTTACCGCATCCTGTTAGTACTAACAGAAACGCTAACATTGCAACGAATAACTTTTTCATTGATTGTTCCTCCTGTATAACTCTATGATAATTCTATGTAAGCGGTTTATCTACAAATATATTGCCATGCACGTGTGTAATCTTGCTATATTCGTAAAATTCTATATTTTGATACTTGAAAGCTGTGACTAGAGATATTCGTTCACAACATCCTTCATTGCATCCCAGTTTTCTTCCATATCTGCAACGAGTTTAAATTGTGTACGTGCTCTTACTAAGTTGTGATCATCGTATGCAATTTTGAAATATGTATCCCCTTCAAGGTAATCCATCAAGAAGCGTATTCCACACTCAAGTGTCATCATTTTGGCACCTTCTGGGAATAACTCTATTTCTAGATCAGTCAGTGTTCCCTGACACCCTTCCAAATAACCTTTTACATACACACTGTATAATTCTAAGTCAAAGTTGACCTTCGAAAGATCTCTTTCGTCTTCAGCTCCTGTAGTAGCTCCAAAACGAATTGAATCTCCGAAATCATCCAGCGTAAATCCTGGCATGACTGTATCTAAGTCTACCACACATAACCCTTCACCAGTACGTGCGTCAATAAGAACGTTGTTTAATTTCGTATCATTATGGGTTACGCGAAGTGGTAATTTCCCTTCCTCGTGATAATCCCAAAGTAAGTTTGTAAATGCTTTACGTTCTAAAATAAAATTAATTTCATCTTGAACCAATTTAACACGATCTTTTTTATCAGCTTCAACAGCTTTGATAAAACTATCAAAACGTGTTGGCGTATGATGGAATTTAGGAATCGTATAATGTAGTTTCTCAACAGGAAAATCTGAAAGTTGATATTGGAAATTACCAAAGGCTAGTGCCGATTGATAAAAATCATCAGGATTCTTAACTAAGTTATAGGAAACTGCGTCATCAATAAAAATGTATGCACGCCAATACAATCCCAAACTATCTCGATAAAAGTTCTCCCCGGAAATTGTTTTGACGAGGGTTAACGTTTGACGATAGCGGTCGCCTCCTTGTGCTTCAATTTTATCACCTATAAATTCTGTGACCAATGCAATGTTTTCTTGAAGTTGTTCTGGAACTTTAAATATTTCATGATTAATTCTTTGGAGAATATAGTTTCCACCAGTGAATCTCACCAGATAGGTATCATTAATATGACCACTTCCATATTTGTCATAAGAACGAAGATCTCCTTTAAAATCAAAATTTTGAATGACTTCATCTATTTTTGTACTGTACATAATTCACCTCTCATTTATTTACACTCCTATTCTATCTACAATTGATAGCGTATACAACAATTATCTTGTCCACCACATGTGACTTCTTGTTATATTTTAATTTTCGTAATATAATGGCACCGGAGGGCATATTATGGAAACCACAACAAACATGCAAAAGTTAATAACTAAATTAAAATTACTTTACATCGAAAGCTCGTCTTACGATGCTGACTGGCATTCAACGTTACACTCACATCCGTTTACTGAATTGTTTTATGTTATTCGCGGTCGTGGATATTTTCAATTTAATGATAGTTCTACCTTTCCTGTAAAGGAGGATGATATGGTCATCATCAACCCAAATATCATTCATACAGAAGTTAGTGATCAAGAGAATCCTCTTGAGTATATTGTACTTGGAATTGATGGTGTTAAATTCTTTGCTGGAATTGAAAATGATTTGGGATTTTCTATCCATAACTACAGCCAATACAAACACGAAATCCTCTTTTATTTAAAGGCTATTTTAGCTGAACTTCAGCATCATAATGCGTATTCTGATCTTGTCATTGATAACCTTCTAAATATCTTAGTTATTAATGCTGTCAGAAGAACAGAAACACTCCTTGATGTGGGTGATGTAAGCGAAGAATTGAACAAGGATTGCGTCTTTCTCGAAAACTATCTTAATGTACATTTTAGAGAGCCAATCACACTTGATCATCTCGCAGATTTAACCTTTATGAATAAATACTATTTATCTCATATCTTTAAGGAACATTCTGGAATGGCACCGATAGATTTCGTCTTAAATAAGCGAATTATTGAGTCAAAAAAGCTTCTCGAAAACACTGACTTATCCATCTCTCAAATTGCAAGTATTGTAGGATTTTCAACATCTTCCTACTTCTCGCAATACTTCAAACGCGTACAAAATATTTCCCCATCTGACTATCGAAATTCGTTCGCTAATTAACTTAATATTCCATAATAAAAGGCTAAATCAAATAATGATTTAACCTTTTATTTTATATTAGGGTTTAAACTAATCACATTCCCATTTTCCGTCAACAAAATTGCAACTTTCGCCACTTTCATTCTCAGGATTTTTATTAATTAATCTACCTTCTTTATTTTTCTTTTCTTCAATATAATCTTGAAGTGTTTTGAGAAGGTAGTCTTCTGGAACAGCACCATTTATAAGGTATTTTCCATCAATCACAAGGCTTGGTACACTATTGATTCCGTAATTTTGACCAATTTTAAAATCTTCTCTTACCGCATTTAAAGATTCTTGGCTCTGATAGATCTCTTGCCATCTTTCATAATCTGTGACAAATGGTTTAGCCAAATCATTGATGATTGCCTCATCATTAATATTTAAATTATCAGTGAATAAGCCTTTTTGAAGCGCGTCGAACACATCCCAGTACTCTTTTTCACCACCAACCATACCTGCTGCTTTCACTGCACGTAACGGTTGCATGGACGTTGGAAATAGAAAAGATTCCTGTTTCATTCCATCGATATTAAATCGATGTTCCGTATCATTTTGATTTGCTTGTTCCCAATGACCCATAATAATATCTTTCGCGCCTTCATGCGAACCAAACATACGAGCTAGATCGTCAGGTGATTGAGCAAGTGCGAATGATCGATGTATCACTTCAATTTCAGGAATTTGTGAAACAATTCGTCTCATTCTAAACGACATTGGATAGCAGAAACTACAAATTACATCATGGAAAAATTCAATTTTTAATGTTGACATATTGGCTCCTTTTTATACCTTTTTCTATTGCATCATAGCATAGTCCAAATTTTTTTATACAAGTAACGCTTATTCAAACAAAAAACACATTGAAATTTTCTGAAATTTCAATGTGTTTTAAGGTATTATTTATTCGAATATTACAGTATTTGTTTCAGGATCTAATGATTTAATTTGTGCTTGGCAGTATAAATCATGACCTTCTTCAATTAATTTTTGGTATCCTGGTTGATAGTTTTTTGAGATACAAATCCCTGTTGCTACATGTGTTGCATTTACAGATGCTAGTAACAGCTCCACATTCTTCACGACACTACCTTGAGCTAAGAAGTCATCAATTAAGATTGCTCTCTTATTTTCAATTAGTTTTGTACGTGTTGTTAGGTAGTAAGCATTCTTCTTAGTATATGAATAACAAGCTTGTTGTGCAAATACTTCGTTATCTTTTTCAGTCTGATCTTTCTTAATCACAATTAGTGGTTTGTTGGCATAAAGGCTCGCGAACACACTTGGTGCAATTCCTGAACTCTCCACAGTTACAAATACATCAAAGTCATGATTTTTATAGTAGTCTGCAAAGTCTTTTCCGATTGCTTGCATTAATTCTACATCGACTTGCGCATTTAAGAATTGGCTTACATCAAGTATGTCTGATGTTGCAACGAAGCCACATTCCTTAATTTTATCTTCTAATAGTTTCATACAATCCCTCTCTCATTTTTATATCAAATTATACTACAAAGTCATCATGTATGCTATTGAAATCAAGGTAATAAAGTGCATTACGGGTGGAAGTTCCTTAATTCTTTTCGCAAAGAGCATACAAATCCAATAAGAAACAAATCCTAAAGTTAATCCCAGAGCAATTGATCCCGTCAGTGGCATCATTACAATCGTTAAGAAGGATGGAATGACGTACTCATATCCACTATGCCAATCGATGTTAGTAATGTTTTGCATCATGAAGATTCCGATTACAACCATTGCTGGTGTTGTTACGGCTGCAGTAACCAAAGACAATAATGGGTAAAAGAACATCGACAACAAGAATAAGACTCCTGTAGTTACCGCCATGAGCCCCGTACGCGCTCCATAGATGATTCCCGATACCGATTCAATATATGTTGATAAACTGGATGTCCCAAGAATACCTCCAAAGAAAGACCCTAGTGCATCCGCAACATAGATTTTTTTATTGCTTTCAAACTCTTCCTCACTTAGATGTGGAATTTGCGATGCAGCTGCAGATAACGTAGTTGCTGTTCCAAAAAAGTCTAAGAACAAGAATGTAAGAACAACAATCATTGCTTGTGGGTTCAAGAGATTTGGTAATTCTTTAACCGCAACAAAGAGTGTTTCATTTATCATTGCATTCCATGGAACCGTTGGGAATACTACCGGACTTCCTTGAGGAAGTTGAGGAAGCGTTGCTGCCGCTTCGGCAGATAGATGAATGACATCCATATTGTAACCAAAGCGAATAAGAAGTCCACAAACTGCAGCACCAATCATCCCATAAAAAACGGCATACTGATTTTTACGAACCAAGAAAAACGATGCTGTTAAGATTCCTACAAACGCAATAATTACATTAGGATTACCAAAGCCTCCAAAAGTAATAAACATACTTTCATTCGGTACAATAATTCCTGAGTTTTTAAAACTTACGAATGCAATAAATAGACCCAACCCAACATTACCTGCTTGCTTAATTGTCATTGGAATTGCTTTGATTACTTTGGCTCTAACACCACTGATAGCTAACAATACAAATAGCACTGATGATGCAAGCACTGATGCTAATGCAGTTTGCCATGGGATTCCCATTCCCAATACAACACTAAATGCAAAGAAAGCATTCATCGACATACATGGTGCTAACCCAAGTGGAATTTTCGCATAAAATCCCATAATAAACATTGCAATCGCAGATGAAATAATTGTTGCCATAAAGACAGCATCTTTAGGCATACCCGCTTGTCCCAATATAATCGGATTCACAAATATGACATAAGCCATTGATAGATACGCGGTTAATCCCCCGCAAGCTCTTTTTTAATCGTAGATCCTGACGCTTCAATACCAAAAAATCGATTTATTGATTCCTTCATTTTCTCTCCTCTTCAATCAAT
The DNA here is from genome assembly GCF_014396165.1 of Erysipelothrix inopinata. Taxonomy (GTDB): domain Bacteria; phylum Bacillota_I; class Bacilli_A; order Erysipelotrichales; family Erysipelotrichaceae; genus Erysipelothrix; species Erysipelothrix inopinata. The sequence goes on along the minus strand of NZ_CP060715.1, from coordinate 982,835 downwards.
ATATTAAAAAACTGCCATGTTTGGCAGAAAGAGAAAATAAAAAATATTTGCTAACGCAAAGTCCCTTTTGCCATAGTTCACATCTTTACGGGATGTAAGTAGAAACTTCCGGACCGTATTACCAGAAATATATGGAGTTTTTATGGTCAAATCTTACCATTTAAAGCGTTTTAAGTCAAACACCTTAGAGCAGCGATTGTGTAAAATAGGTGGGGGAATACAAAAAGCGATAACTCGCTTATAATGGTTTTACTACAAACTATTAGAAAGTGAGCTATCGCCATGACTATTTTACCACAATTTGAATTATCCAACACCTTAAAAAATTTATTTGTGTCTATCCAGGAATCAACGAATTACCTTTTAGAACCTACCAATCAAGAATTTACGATCCGTAATTACTCTCAGTTTATTGAACATACTTCAGAATGGCTTCGCATTGCTGCTTGTGACTATCTTGTTCAAAACTTTGAACTTCTTGATTTAAAATTTAAGAATTCCGCACTTCGTAAAAGAGATTACTATGTTCACCAAACACGTGAACGCACCCTTATTACTGTATTTGGAGTCGTGAAGTTTAAACGAACTATCTACAAAGATAAGACTACAGGAAAAACCTTTATCTATGTCGATCGCAAACTAGGTTTACCTAAATATGATCGCTATGACCCATGCGTAAAGTGCATGATTGTGGAGACTTTTGCGAATCAAAATTCAATGATTAAAGTCGGAGAGCAGATTGGTGACAGAATCTTTTCTTCTTTCTCAACGTCTCAGCATCGTGAACATTATCGTATATCAAGACAAACAGTTTATAATACCGTTAAACGTCCCTTGCCGTCACTGTCTGAACTTTGTGAGCCTAAGCCTACACCAAGTCACTTATACATCATGGCCGATGAAAAGTATGTTCATATGCAACGTAATGAATCTCAGTCTGTCATGGTCAAGTCAGCTGTAATTTTTGAAGGTATAAAAGGACCTCAGAAGCGCCGTCAATTGATTAATAAAATGGTTTATTCAGGAACTGAAAGTAATTTCTGGAATAGTGTATATGACCTCTTATCAATCACGTATGATATGGATAAAATCAAGAATATTACCATACTCGGAGATGGTGCTTTATGGATTAAGTCAGGAACTCGTGAATTTTCTCATAGTAGCTTTGCCCTTGATAAGTTTCACTTTAAACAAGCACTTAATCATATCACCACAGATAAACCTACAAAAGAAATCCTCGCCTCCAATATAATTAACGGAAATACTGAAACCTTTAATCAAATCATTCAAACCTTGATAGATGGTACAGAACAATCAAATCGTCAAAAAACAATAGAAGAAAAATGTAATTATATACTACGCAATACTCTTGCGATACAGTACAGCTACAACGGCTTGAAAATAGGTTGTAGTATGGAGTCAGCTATCAGTCATAATCTCGCTTCTATATACTCAAATAGACCTAAGGGATACTGCAAAGAAAATTTAAATGCTTATCTTAATCTAAGAAACTTATTCCTTAACCATATCGATATTAGAAACTTATATTTAGATTCAATAGATCCTAAAAGTATAAAACAAAAAGAAGCCAAATATGACTTCTCGATGTTCGAACAACGAAATGCTTACGATAAATCCTCGAGTTCAAGATGGCTTAAGGCACATATCAGCAGAAATTAAAGAAACCATTATTTTCCCCCACTTATTTGACACTAACAGAGCAGCAAAAGAGCGCATAAACTGCGCTCTTTTTTAATCTATTATGGGCAGAACTGTTCGAATGGTCGTTCCTTGATTTTTTAGCCGAATAACAAGTTTTGAATACTCTGAGTTATCGTAGGCTGTGTTCTTCAAATGACCCGAATACAATTCTATTTCACCGAAACTATAATTTCCGTTCATGAGTAACTCATTTCTCAAATTGAGAGTATGAACCAATTTCACGCGACCATCTTTCAGACGTGAATTTTCTTCGATATTCTTATCAATTAAAATATATTCAGGTTCCGTTTTTACAGTATCGAGGTTTAAACTGTTGATAAGCTTTACAGTATTAACATAACGATCATCAATCACAATCTGTTGCGGTGTAGGATGTTCAAGTTTGTTCACTTGATAATTTCCATACTCATCAATATACCGAACAAAATCCATAGTATAGATAATGTTATATTTTATTTGCGTTCCATTATCATATCTATCCTGAGGCGCCATTTCTGTCAAATCTTTACGATACGCTTCGATGAATTGATCTTTATAGTTCATTAAATCCTGTGACTCCGTAAATACATCATTATAAGCAAAAATCGATACCATGTCATTTAAAAATATTGGTTGAGATTGCATTGCCACATCCAGATCACCAAGGATGAATCGCAAGCGTGTGTAAATGTCTTCCGGTATGAAATAATTACGATTAACTTTTTCTCCCTCTTTCATATAATACGTAATATCCAACATACTTCCAGATTTTAGATTGTCATTTTGACCATTAATTTCTATGTCTTGAATCACATCACGGTGGAATTTAATGATTTCATCAATCGTTTGGGGATTTGTAATACGAATATAGGGATATATCTCAAACACTGTAAAAGGATCGTATTCTTGACCCAGTGCTGCAACTATCGATACATGCGATACATTACTAGTTTTAGGTAAATCATCACTGAAGCCCATCCCTTTTGTAAAGAATACGAGCGAGCATACTACTAAGGTAATAACACTGATAACTGTATAAGTTACGAAGAAATCCTGAAATTTTCCAATTTTTCGATTCTGAATCATAAACAAAATGAAGTATAGTACGAGACCTATGAGAAGTGGTAAAAGTAACACCTTCCAATCTAAAAAGTTCTGGAACTGTTCTTGAACACCCATTTTAAACATTGTTAGATAAACAAGTACCATAGCTGTAATCGAGATGCTCACTACTTGTTTAAAACGATTATTCGTATATTTGTTTCGTTCGTAAAAAGTTGTTCGCTTCTCAAATTTTTTACCTAAATAATTCGTAAATAGTATATTTATAATAAACCAATAGGAGGCAAAAAACTCTACGCCATAGCGATGAACACCTGATTCGTTAACATATGCTCCTGCCGCAATAGGAGAAATTAAACCCAGAACTTCACTTTGTCTAAATACAGAAAATCCTGGAACCATTGCGAGAAATAAAAGCGATATTGCATCATAAATTAAAAAAGGTGTAACCAAAATAAGTAATGTATAAAAAATTGACTCGAAAACACTTCCCGTATTTACAACAACCCAGTTTGTAATAAGAATAACTGAGTAGAGTATGATTGAAACTACTAATAATCGAGATAATGCACCTGGAACAGACCCCAAACCAAACATCATAGTGTTAGTAAACAGGACTATTGTATATGAGATAACAGCCGGCAATACAAGTAACATAAAACATGCTGCAGCATGAGTCACAAATGCTGTTTTGCCAATTGTCATATCATTAGCTTCTTCTGAACTTTTCAAAAAGCTTTTAACAACATAAATCGTTCCAAGAGCGATTATAAATCCGCTGACTTCGATAAAGTCAATAATAGGATTATAGAACATTTTCGGATTATAACCTGCAGGAATGGATTTAACAGGTCCAAAGTAGATTGTGATTGCCAGTACTATTAATGGTAGAAACCAATTTTTCTTGATAATACTCTTATATTCATTTTTATTAATTGGATGAATAATTTTAAAATTTTTCATAGATAAACCCTCACCACTCCATTATAACATAACGAATAATTGTATAATCATCCTCATTTGTTGCATAAAAAAAGGGTTCTTTAAAATCTGGTGTTGGTGAGATATTTATCTCATCAACACTTTTTTATTTTAGATAATAAAAAAAGACATAGATAAGTAAATCCTCTATACTAAAGTCACCACAACCAGAGAAAGGGATCCATCATCTATGTCCAATCAAAATAATACACGAATTTTACTTAATATTAAAGACAAATCCATACATTTTTCAGATGAAAGTGTTCAACAAGAAGTCATAAAAGGAGTTTTATCTCACGTTGTATACGCTACACACTCTCCGGATCATCCCGATTATTGCACAAAATGTGGTTGCATTAATCAAGATAACTCTATTATTAAAAACGGAACTAAGTCTGTCACAATTAAACTTCCAAAGTGTTCTAATTTCACAACCTACTTAAAACTTAAAAAACAACGCTATTACTGCAAGATGTGTTCGCATACATTTATCTCTCAAACAAACCTAGTTGATAAAAACTGCTCCATATCCAAGAACACCTATCATAAAGTACTTTTAGAAATTAAGACAAAACGTTCTGTTTGGGATATATCAAAGAGTAATAATATCTCTCACACTACCATTAACTCTTGGATCACAAATATCAATTCAAAGTTTATTCAACCTCACAATTCCTTGCCCAAGAACCTATCCTTCGATGAGTTTAAGTCAGTTAAAGAGGTTAAGGGTAAGATGTCATTTATTTTTACAGACGCTGATACAGGTAAGATACTGGATATCCTTACGCATCGTCATATTGGTTTCCTCAAGTCTTATTTCTTTTCATTCCCTCTTGAAGTTAGAAAACAAGTAGAGACTGTTTCTATGGATATGTTTAAAGGATATATCGACCTCGTAAAGTCCTGTTTCCCTAACGCTAAAATAATTACCGATAGATTCCATGTCGTTCAGCTTATTAATCGATCATTCAACTCTGTAAGGACGCAAGTTATGAAAGAGAATAAACAATACTACTCTAAATTGAAGAAGTATTGGAAACTCTTAATGATGACTCAAGATGATTTAGATGACAAAGAATATAAGCACTTTAAGTGTTTCCCTCATCTTATGACTGAACAACAGGTCGTCGATGAACTCTTGAGATCTTCAAAAGAACTCGAAGAGTGTTATTGGTTAATGCAGCGAATACGGCTCTCTATCAATAACAGGCAAATAGACTATTTCGAAGACTTAATATCCAAGAATTACAAACATCTACCCAAGACGATTCAAACCACAATCAATACATTCAACTATCATAAAACATCGATACTTAATGCACTTACTTATGAATACTCAAACGGAAAATTAGAAGGTACTAATAACTTAATAAAAGTAATTAAGAGAATTGCATTCGGGTATCGATCATTCACAAATTTTAGAGCGAGAGTTTTACTTATAAGCAACACAATGTTACCATTACAATTATAAAAAGCTCCACCACAAATTAATGTGATGGAGCCGTGACTCTAAATCAATATTGGAGTTCACCAACACTAGATTTTCAAGAGCCAAAAAAAGCTGTCAGGAAACTGACAGCTATAAAATTTATTTTTTAATGTTGAAGAATGTAGCAGCTCCTGAGTATTTAGCAGCGCTTCCTAATTCATCTTCAATTCTGATTAATTGGTTGTATTTAGCAATACGGTCTGTACGGCTCATTGAACCAGTTTTGATTTGACCAGCATTGAATGCTACAGCGATATCAGCGATTGTTGTATCTTCTGATTCACCTGAACGGTGTGAAACTACTGAAGTATACCCAGCACGTTTAGCCATTTCCATAGCGTCAAATGTTTCTGTTAATGTACCAATTTGGTTAACTTTAATAAGGATTGAGTTACCAATTCCTTTTTCGATTCCTTCTTTAAGGATTGTAGGGTTTGTAACGAATAAGTCATCACCAACGATTTGGCAACGATCTCCGATACGGTCTGTTAGACGTTTCCATCCATCCCAGTCACGTTCTCCTAATCCGTCTTCAATTGAAACGATTGGGTATTTTTCTAAGAATCCTTCGTACATGTCGATCATTTGGTCTGATGTTAATTCAGCTCCACCTGATTTGCTTAATACGTAAGTTCCTTTTTCTACATCGTAGAATTCTGAAGCAGCAACGTCCATTGCAAGAACGATATCTTTTCCTGGAACGTATCCAGCTTTTTCGATAGCTTCAACGATAACTTGTAATGGTTCTTCGTTTGATCCTAGGTTAGGAGCAAATCCACCTTCATCACCAACAGCTGTAACATGTCCTTTTGCTTTTAATACTGATTTTAAAGCGTGGAATGTTTCTGCACCCATACGGATAGCTTCTTTAATTGAAGTTGCGCTGATTGGCATGATCATGAATTCTTGGAAATCAACTGATGAGTCAGCGTGTGATCCACCATTGATAACGTTCATCATTGGAACAGGAAGTTCTTTTCCATTGAATCCGCCTAAGTATTTGTATAGTGGCATTCCGTAGAAGTCAGCAGCAGCGATTGCAGCAGCCATAGAAACACCTAAGATTGCGTTAGCACCAAGTTTTGATTTGTCTGATGTACCGTCTAATTCGATCATTGTTTGGTCGATTAAGTTTTGGTCTGTTACATCAAATCCGATAAGGTGGTCAGCGATGATATCGTTAACGTTTTCAACAGCTTTTAAAACACCTTTTCCGTCGTAACGGCTCTTATCGCCATCACGTAATTCTAAAGCTTCACGTTCACCTGTTGAAGCTCCTGAAGGAACGATTGCACGTCCGAAAGCACCTGAATCTGTGCTAAGTTCAACTTCGATAGTTGGATTTCCACGTGAGTCTAAAACTTCACGAGCATAAATATCAATAATAAATGGCATTTTTAAATGTCCTCCTTTTATAACCTATTTAATTGCATCAATGATTGCTTTGAATGAGTCAACTTCTAATGAAGCGCCACCAATCAATGCACCATCAATGTCTTCTTGTGACATGTATTCTTCGATGTTATCTGGTTTAACAGATCCACCGTATTGAATACGTACTGCATCAGCAACATCGTTTCCGAAGATATTACGAACTTCGTCACGCACTAATGCACATGTGTTTTGTGCAATTTCAACAGTTGCACTCTTACCTGTTCCGATTGCCCAAACTGGTTCATAAGCGATAACGATGTTTTTTACGTCTTCGCCGTTTAATCCTGTTAAGCATCCTGATACTTGTGTACGAACTACTGATTCAGTATTACCTGCTTCAAATTCGTCAAGTGTTTCACCAACACAAACGATTGGTGTGATTCCGTTTTCGATTGTGACAACAGCTTTCTTGTTGATGTCAGCATCCGTTTCGTTAAAGTATTGACGACGTTCTGAGTGTCCTAAAACAACCCATTTGACACCGATTTCTTTTAACATTTCAACTGAAACTTCACCAGTATATGCGCCGTTAGGTGCCCAGTGTACGTTTTCAGCAGCTACATTCATTTTTGATGCAGCATTCACTGATGTTGCAAGAGCTGTAAAAGGTACAGCAACTCCAAAGTCAGCTTTATCTGTTACGAATGCTTCAACACCGTCAAAGAAGACTTGTGCTTGAGCATTTGTTTTATTCATTTTCCAGTTACCGAAGATAATTGGTTTTCTCATAATTATTTATCCTGAATTGCAGCAATACCTGGCAATTCTTTTCCTTCCATAAATTCTAAGCTTGCACCACCACCTGTTGAAATGTGTGTGATTTGGTCTTTAAATCCTAGTTGGATTGCAGCTGCAGCAGAGTCACCACCACCGATAACGCTTAATACGTCAGGGAGTTCAGTGATTGCTTCACAGATTGATAATGTTCCCTTAGCGAATGCTTCAAATTCAAACACTCCCATTGGTCCATTCCATACAACTGTTTTTGCGCCTTGTAATTCATTTTTGAAAAGTTCGATTGATTTAGGTCCAATGTCAAGTCCCATCATATCTGCTGGAATAGCATCTGCACTCACTACAACTGGAGTTGCATCAGGTGCAAATTCTTTAGCTACGACAGTATCCACAGGCAAGATAAGTTTATCTCCTGCTTTTTCCATGATTGCTTTCGCAACATCAATACGATCCATTTCTACGAGTGATGTCCCGATTTCACGTCCCATTGCTTTATAGAATGTATATGCCATTCCACCACCAACGATAACTTTATCAGCAACATCTAATAAGTTTTCAATAACACTGATTTTATCACTAACTTTAGCACCACCAAGAATAGCCACGAATGGACGTTTTGGTGAGTAGATAGCTTCTGTTAAGAATTTAACTTCTTTTTCAACAAGGAATCCCAATGCTGAAGGAAGATGTTTTGCAATTCCGACAGTTGAAGCGTGAGCACGGTGGACTGATCCAAATGCATCACTAACGAATAGATCACCTAAACTTGCCCAGTATTCAGCAAGGTTGTCATCATTTTTACTTTCGCCAACTTCATAACGTGTATTTTGCATTAAGACAATATTTCCATCCTCTAATGATGAAATAGCATCTTCAAGCGCTTTTCCACGAGTAACTGGAACAAAGGTTACCTTTGATTCCGGTAATAACTCTTGTAGACGTACTGCTACAGGAGCTAAATCGTTTTTAGCTTTGTCTGCTTCTGTTTTTTCTGCATCCTTATGGTTTACTTTCCCCAAGTGCGACATAAGAATAACTTTTGCATTATGTTCTACCAAATATTTGATTGTTGGTAGAGCTCCATTGATTCTGTTGTCATCTGTAATAACGCCATCTTTTAGTGGAACGTTAAAGTCAACACGTACAATGACACGTTTACCAGCAACATCAAGATCACTGACAGTTCTTTTTGTCATAATTGCCTCCTTATTTACCTCCCACATTATAGCAAATAAACATTTGATAAACAATTAAATATCAGTGAGATGTCCGTGATTTCACATAGAGTTTACCGAAACTTAAAAAACAACTCATGTAACCCTTTTCATTTGTTAAAGGATTCACTTTTCTCATAAAGAGAACTGTAAATAAGTAAGTATCCGTCAATTTCATATTTTTTAGTTAATCTTAAAATTGAGGAAATTTTAAAAATGCAACCAAATACCCATTATGATTTCGAGGATGATAATCGAGAAAGAAAAATATTATCTCGAACCCACTCTTATTTAAGGAATTCGTTGATTATGAAGATACAAAGTTCTGTGAAACACATGCTGCTCATGGACCAATACGAATCTATCTATAAACTACTCCTCAATCTCGAATGAGACAGTCATTTTCATGCGTATACTAATTCAAGACAAGTGTTTGATGACTATTCAGCATAAATACAAGTTATTTCAATCATTGTCGCAATAAAAAAGAAACTGTAATGAACCAGTTTCTCTCTCAGTATTTATAACTTTATTAGAGTATTTCAAAATACTCGGGCCAGCGATATTCTCGAATTGGCATCGGGCGGTAATTATCAAAATACAAAACCAATGCTGGCTTAATACCATTCCAATCGTCTACAATTTCAAAATGTGTAAGATGACCTGTCGCAATTAATTCTTTTGCACGTGCATGATAATTAAAATATGCCATTATTGAACCATAAATCCAGCTTGCATGATGGCTTGTTTTGCTGTGTATACAGAATCATTTGATCCTTCTACCGTAACGCTTGATGATATGACACTCACTGTATATTTTAAACGAGTTTCATCGAGAGTTTCCGAAATACGTTGTGCTTTTTCTTCACTGTCCAATCCTTTGACAAATATAATATGTCGCATTCTATCACATCCTTAATTCTTATATCAATTATATCAAGATAGATTTTAAAAGTACATGAATACTCTCATGAATGTTAGTGTCAAATAAGTGGGGGAAAATAATGGTTTCTTTAATTTCTGCTGATATGTGCCTTAAGCCATCTTGAACTCGAGGATTTATCGTAAGCATTTCGTTGTTCGAACATCGAGAAGTCATATTTGGCTTCTTTTTGTTTTATACTTTTAGGATCTATTGAATCTAAATATAAGTTTCTAATATCGATATGGTTAAGGAATAAGTTTCTTAGATTAAGATAAGCATTTAAATTTTCTTTGCAGTATCCCTTAGGTCTATTTGAGTATATAGAAGCGAGATTATGACTGATAGCTGACTCCATACTACAACCTATTTTCAAGCCGTTGTAGCTGTACTGTATCGCAAGAGTATTGCGTAGTATATAATTACATTTTTCTTCTATTGTTTTTTGACGATTTGATTGTTCTGTACCATCTATCAAGGTTTGAATGATTTGATTAAAGGTTTCAGTATTTCCGTTAATTATATTGGAGGCGAGGATTTCTTTTGTAGGTTTATCTGTGGTGATATGATTAAGTGCTTGTTTAAAGTGAAACTTATCAAGGGCAAAGCTACTATGAGAAAATTCACGAGTTCCTGACTTAATCCATAAAGCACCATCTCCGAGTATGGTAATATTCTTGATTTTATCCATATCATACGTGATTGATAAGAGGTCATATACACTATTCCAGAAATTACTTTCAGTTCCTGAATAAACCATTTTATTAATCAATTGACGGCGCTTCTGAGGTCCTTTTATACCTTCAAAAATTACAGCTGACTTGACCATGACAGACTGAGATTCATTACGTTGCATATGAACATACTTTTCATCGGCCATGATGTATAAGTGACTTGGTGTAGGCTTAGGCTCACAAAGTTCAGACAGTGACGGCAAGGGACGTTTAACGGTATTATAAACTGTTTGTCTTGATATACGATAATGTTCACGATGCTGAGACGTTGAGAAAGAAGAAAAGATTCTGTCACCAATCTGCTCTCCGACTTTAATCATTGAATTTTGATTCGCAAAAGTCTCCACAATCATGCACTTTACGCATGGGTCATAGCGATCATATTTAGGTAAACCTAGTTTGCGATCGACATAGATAAAGGTTTTTCCTGTAGTCTTATCTTTGTAGATAGTTCGTTTAAACTTCACGACTCCAAATACAGTAATAAGGGTGCGTTCACGTGTTTGGTGAACATAGTAATCTCTTTTACGAAGTGCGGAATTCTTAAATTTTAAATCAAGAAGTTCAAAGTTTTGAACAAGATAGTCACAAGCAGCAATGCGAAGCCATTCTGAAGTATGTTCAATAAACTGAGAGTAATTACGGATCGTAAATTCTTGATTGGTAGGTTCTAAAAGGTAATTCGTTGATTCCTGGATAGACACAAATAAATTTTTTAAGGTGTTGGATAATTCAAATTGTGGTAAAATAGTCATGGCGATAGCTCACTTTCTAATAGTTTGTAGTAAAACCATTATAAGCGAGTTATCGCTTTTTGTATTCCCCCACCTATTTTACACAATCCTCATGAATGGTTTGATTGACAAATCATCATATAAACTGTATAATGCATAAGTTAAGTAATATTTCTTATGTGATTCTGTCATATAATATAGAAACTTACTCTAGACAGGAGGAAATCACATGGAATCAGGAAAAGTTAAATTTTTTAATGCAGAAAAAGGTTTTGGATTTATCATCAATGACTCAAACAATGAGGAACTATTTGTTCACTTCTCAGGAATTGTTTCAGAAGGTTACAAAACTTTAAACGAAGGACAAGTTGTTACTTTCGATATCGAAATGGGACAACGTGGACCACAAGCTATCAACGTTAAAGGCTTATAATAATCGCTCTCAAAGCACACTAATGAGCGACATGGATAAAGAGATGGATTCCTCCATCTCTTTTTTTATTTCTTAATTTTAAATCGACGTAATCGTAATGCATTGGTTACAACCGATACTGAACTGAGTGCCATTGCCGCTCCAGCAATCATTGGATCCAAGAGTGGTCCATTGAAGAGAACCTTGAATAGGCCTGCCGCAAATGGAATTCCAACAGCGTTGTAGGCAAATGCCCAGAATAGATTTTGACGAATATTACGCATCGTAGCCTGACTTAAAGAAAGTGCATTGACTACATCAGTAATATCATCTTTCATTAAGACAACTTTTGCAGATTCAATCGCTACATCGGTACCCGTTCCAACTGCGACACCAACATTTGACTGAACCAATGCAATCGCATCGTTGATTCCATCACCAACCATCATCACTGACTTACCTTGATCTTGTAGGTCTTTGATATGATTTGCTTTATCTTCTGGAAGCACTTCCGCAAAGATATGTGTAATTCCAATTTGACCAGCAATTGCTTGTGCAGTTTCACGGTGGTCACCAGTCATCATCACAACGTCAATATTCATATCTTGAAGCATCGATACAGTTCGAATTGCTTCTTTTTTAATTGTATCAGCAACTGCAATGATCCCAACGATATTATTACCAAGTGCAACAATCATCGCTGTTTTACCTTCTTGAGCTAATTGGTGTATATCTTGTTCGTAACCAGCTGTCGAAATATTATTTTCAACCATCAGTTTCTCATTACCAATAAGAACTCTTTTTGTTCCGAGATATCCTACGACACCCCGTCCCACTAACGCTTCAAAATCTGTTGCAGTTTCAAATGAATCATGGTACTTACGAGCTTCTTCAACGATTGCTGCAGCAAGTGGATGTTCAGAAGCACTTTCTACTGCACCAACAATTGCCATTAATGCTGAGACATCACCTTTAGTTTTCACATCGGTAACAACCGGTGTTCCATAAGTTAATGTTCCAGTTTTATCAAATACAACCGTATCTACATGAGATGCTTCCTCAAGTGCTTCAGCAGATTTAATGAAGATTCCATTTTCAGCACCCACTCCAGTACCAACCATAATTGCTGTCGGTGTTGCTAATCCCAATGAACAAGGACATGCAATAACTAAAACAGTAACAAAGATTGTAAGACTGAGTTCAAGATCTTTTGTAAAGAAGAACCATAGTAAGGCTGAGACAATTGCAATGACGATAACTACCGGTACAAAGACACCTGATACTTTATCAGCGACTTTTGCAATTGGAGCCTTTTCATTTTGAGCATTTTCAACGAGTTTGACGATTTGAGCAAGCTTTGTATCCTCGTTAGCGACAGTCGCCTGGATAATAATACGTCCATTAGTATTCATGGTTCCCATGATAACATCGTCATCGATTGCTTTATCAACTGGCATACTTTCACCAGTAATCATTGATTCATCAATACTTGTATGCCCTTCAATAATGACACCATCCATTGGAATTGAAGATCCAGGTTTTACAACCAAACGATCTCCAACCGTAATTTCATCAGAATCAATTTCAATTTCTTCACCGTCACGAAGCAAAATTGCTTTTTTAGGCTTAAGATTTAAAAGAGCTTTGATAGCAGATGAAGTTTTCGATTTACTGCTTGTTTCCATATATTTACCCAAACTAATAAGGGCCAAGATAACAACTGCGGATTCAAAATATAGATGATGAACAAAATCTAAGTTACCATTCATGATTTGAATGAAACCATAAACACTATATACTAAAGCCGAACCTGTACCAATGGCTACTAATGAGTCCATGTTTGGGTGACCTTTGAATAATGTTTTAAAACCACGTTTGAAATATCCTAAGTTTAGAATTACTACAGGTACTGTCAAGATGATTTGAACAATACTATACATCAAAGGATGATCATGAATACTCATGAAAGAAGGTAACGGTAGCGTTACTCCTGGAATCATTTGTCCCATAGTAATATATAGAATCAACCCTCCTAAGATAAGGCTAATTGTAAGATTTCGCTTCTCTTTTTTTTGCTTTTTAATGGCTGTTTCATCAACTGCAAACATATCGCGTTCGATTTGTTTAGCACCATATCCTTGACCTTCAATTGTCTCAATAATATCAACAAGCTTAACTTTTGACGGATTGTAGGTTATGAGTGCATGTTCAGACATTAAATTCACGACTGCTTTATCAATACCTGACAGTCCTTGAAGTGCACCTTCAATATTCGCAACACATGAGGAACAGGTCATGTCTGTTATCTTTAATTCAACTTCTTTTAATACTGTTTTTTCCGCTACACCATAACCACTGTCTTCGACTGCTTTTCTAATGGTTTCATCTGTCACGGTGTCATTCATAACAACATGAGCTTGTTCTGTCATCAAGTTTACATCAACGTGATCAACACCCTCTAATCCAGCAATTGCTTTCTCGACATGTGTTTGGCATGAAGCACATGTCATCCCTGTAATATCATATGTCTTATCTTTCATACTGCACCTCTATTCTTTTAAAGCATAACCACTGTTTGCAACAGCTTCCTTAACTTCCATTGCAACATCTTCATTTTCTACGTTTAAGATTGCTTGTTTTGAATCAACATCAATTGAAACAACTTCAGCACCTTCAACTGCTTCAATTGCCTTTTCAACGCGTGCTTTACAGTGATTACATGTCATTCCTTCTACTAAATATTGTTTTTCCATATGTTACTCCTTCTTTCGTTTACATTTGTAGTTTATCATGCTTTTCTATCTCTGACAAGATGTTTGCATTTCTTATTTAATTTTTTTGAGGTATACTGATACCAGGTGATAAAAATGAGAGAATATAGTTTAGAAGTAGGCTTACAAGAAGATATCGAATATGTGGATGAGCAACTCTCCAACTTCAATGAATCGATTAAACCTTATGAGCAAGATGAAGAGTTCCACCCATTTCAATATATAATGAAAAATGAGTCCGATGAGATCATAGCAGGTATCTCCGCTTATGCAGTCATGTGGAAAATTCTTTATGTTGATGTGCTTTGGGTTCATGAATCCTATCGCAAGCAAGGGATCGGTTCTGCATTATTAGCTCAAGTTGAGCAAGATGCGAAAGAATTTGGATGTAAGGTCGGACATCTTGATAGTTTTGATTTTCAAGGAAAAGAGTTTTATGAAAAACAAGGTTATCAAATCTTTGGAACACTTGAAGATGCTCCTGAAGGACACACAGAATATTTCTTTTCAAAGAAACTCTAAAAACAAAACACGTCTGAGACGTGTTTTTTTATTCGCCAACAGTAAATCGTTGACCTTTATATTTCTGGTTTTTTATTTCATCAACCATTGCAATTGCATAATCAGCATAGCTAATACGACTTTCACCCGCATCGTTGACAAGAAGTTGATTGCCTCCGAGACGGTAATGTCCCAGACGATCTCCTTCAAAGTCAAAGAATGCTGAAGGACTTAAATAGGTCCAATTAACATCAGTCACTGTTTTCAGATAATCGAAAGCTTCGTACATTGCAACAGCAAGAGGTTTGTAATCACTTGGAAAGTCTGGCGTATCCATTAAACGAATTGTTTCATCGTTATCAACAAATAGACTTCCTGCACCTCCCACAACCATAAGGCGTGTATCAAGTCCTTCTAAAATTGAAATGAGATGTTTTGTCGACTCAAGATGATTTTTCAAGGTTGCTTCCGTAAAGAATCCGAGTGCGTTGATAACGACATCATAATCTAAAATATCGTTTTGGGTTAAATTAAAAACATCTTTAACTAAAATATGTTTTGCATTTCCCTGATAAGTATCTTTATTTCTAACAACTGCGGTTGGTTCATATCCTTGATGGATTAGTTCATCAACAATAAACCCTCCCGATTTTCCATTTGCTCCTAATACTGCAATTTTCATAAATGTGTTACCTCCTATGTTAAATATAGACCTCTTTCACCACTATTTTCCAGTATGGTGATTTTTTATTATAATTTTCCCTCGTGTACGCGTGTTCCTTTTAAGTGCGCATGAACGTTTCAAAAAACAAAAAAATATTTGAGTCATAAGGGTTGACAAATATCGTCTACAAATGTAGACTGTGATTGTAAAAAGAAAACGGAGGCTCAACATGGAAAATATAATCCAAGTGCATAACCTAGTTAAAGAGTATAAGAAAAAGAATGGTGATCCTTTCATCGCTGTTAACGGCATCTCATTTGATGTACGTCGTGGGGAAATATTTAGTTTCCTAGGACCTAACGGTGCTGGAAAGTCGACAACAATCAGTATGTTAACGACTCAGAAGGAAATTACAAGCGGATCAGTAACAATTGATGGTAAGGATCTTGAAAAGTACGCGATTGAAGCTCGTGAAAAAATTGGTATCGTAGCGCAACACAACAATCTCGATCGCGGATTAACAGCTCGAGAGAATCTTATTTTCCACGCTTTATATTTCGGAATGTCAAAACACGAAGCCAACAAAAGAGCAGATTTCTTACTTGATAAATTTGGTCTCACAGATTGGGAAAATGAATATGTTCGTTCATTCTCTGGAGGAATGGCTCAACGTTTAAAAATTGCGCGAGCAATGGTTCATCGTCCAGAAATACTTTTCCTTGATGAACCAACAACCGGTCTTGATCCAGCCTATCGTGAAATCTTATGGGAACAAATGTTGGAATTAAACAAAGAAGGAACTACCGTATTCCTCACAACCCATTACATGGAAGAACCAGAAAGATTCTCAGACATAATTGCTATCTTCAGTCATGGCAAAATCCAAGCAATTGGTACATCCGATGAATTAAAGAAACGTGTTCCTGGAAAACACGTTGCAAATGTTAAGTTTGAAACAATCAGTTCTGAACAAGAACATTTACTTCAAAATCTTAATATTGTGGAATCACTGTCAAAAACTGAAAACGACCAATTTACTTTATATCTAAAAGATGGTGATAATCCGACTGAATCTCTTCTAAGCTGGATTAGAGAAACTAATTTAAAGATTGAGACATTTAATTTAAGTGGTATTAGCCTTGACGATGTCTTCGTATATCTCACAACGGAAGGAGCAACACAATAATGAACAACAAGAAACAAATCATCAAAACAATGATCAAACGGGACCTGCTGATTCAAGCTCGTGATAAATATGAGTTTATCTTCCGTGTCGCGATGCTACCCTTTATTTTAATTGTAATTTACGGTTATGTACTTCCTAAGATTGGAATCGTATCTGCAGATTTTCCTAAATATATGTTCCCTGGAATGGTTGGAATGAGTTTACTCTTAACAGGAATTCACGGAACTGCAGTACCGCTATCCATGGATTTTAATAACTCAAGAGAAATTGAAGATCGTCTTCAAGCGCCAATTGACACTAAATATATTGCGATATCAAAAATGATCGTTGGAATGATTGAATCATGGATTGGTGCTTTAATTGTTTTACCTATTTCACTTATCTTTATGAATGAGTATCTATCATTCTCATTATCAACGAATCAAATACTCATGCTCATTGGGATTCTTATTCTTGCTTCGATTACTTCCGCAACCTTAGGACTACTGGTTGGTACAATCGTTAAGCCAATGCAAATTGCTGCAATGTTCCCAGGTTTCTTAATGCCCCTTGTTTTTACAGGCGCTATCTTCTTTACTTGGAATGCATTGTCACCCCTACCGATATTCAAAGCGTTGGTATTAATCAATCCACTCGTTTATATTAATGAAGCCCTCAGAACAATTATCTATCCTACTGTAACTTCGATGCCTCTACTAATAAGTATCACTGGTATGGTTGGTTTCACCATTCTTATGGGAGTCGTTGGTTTTAAACGCTTTATGAATCTTGCAAAAAATTAGGCCCGATATTCATCGGACCTTTTTTTTAGAATTTAACTGTAATTGCTGTATCAAGAGCTACTTCCATCATCTTTGTGAATGAGAGTTGTCTTTCTTCAGCTGTAGTAACATCATCTGTAACAAATGAATCTGAAATTGTTAGAACACATGCAGCATGTTTTCCAAGTTTCTTAGCATTTGCAAAGAGTGCGTATGATTCCATTTCAACACAAGTTACTTGGTGATTTTTAACAAGTTCTTGCCATGTAACGCCTGAGTCACGGTAGAATACATCACTTGAATGGATTCTTCCTTCTTGCATTGCAATGCCTAATTTCTTAGCACTTTCACGAAGTGATGCATTAAGCAATGCACTTGGTTCAAGTGTATCTTCTTCATATCCGAAAGCAACTTTCGCAAATGAAGACTCGCTATATGCGCTATCCGCTAAGATAACATCATAGACATTGAGTTCCTTAACATAAGATCCAGCTGAACCAATACGAATGATTGCTTCAACTCCAAATTGTGTATAGAGTTCATATGAATAGATACCAATACTTGGTTGTCCCATACCTGAACCCATTACAGAAACTTCAACGCCATTATAGGTACCTGTGTATCCGAACATGTTACGGACTTCATTAAATTGCTTTACATCTTTTAAGAATGTTTCCGCAATAAATTTAGCACGTAGTGGATCTCCAGGCATTAAGACAACTTTTGCAATTTGTCCTTTTTCTGCATTAATATGTGGTGTAGCCATGTAACTAATTCCTCCTCAGTTATAGTTTGATTATACCATGAAACAAATAAGTTTTAATCCTTCTTCTGAGTCTAATACCATTAATTACATAAAAGCAGCTTCATTAGTGGCTGCTTTCACCTTTATCTTGATTGAAATTCCTTTTGTAGGATTCCCATATTATGGATATCTTGCCAGGATCCTTCACGATATATTCCTTCGCGCATAGTGCCTTCATGTACGAATCCTAAACGCTCATATAAAGCAATTGCTCGTTTATTAGAAGAAAAGACGTTGAGATATAAACGGTGAAGATTTAGTTCATTGAATGAATAATTCATCAGTAATGATAAAGCTTCATTTCCAAATCCCTTTCCCCAATAATCTTTATTACCAATGTCGATGATACATTCTGCTGAACGGTTTTTTGTATCAATGTTAATGAGCGATACAATTCCCATGACATCTTGTGTTTCTCGATTCACAATCATATATCCTTTTGATGATGGTTCTCCGATGATGAAGCTAATAAACCCATCCACTTCTTCTCGAGTAGCAAGATCAAAATTAGGATTTGTATGTTTCATGACATCATAATCATTTTTCCAGTTGAAATAAATTTCACTATCACTTGGTTGGACTTTTCTTAATTCTATTCTATCTGTTTTAAACATTTATTCTCCTTTTAATGGTTTAAGTAATGCCTCTATTAGAAACTGCGAAACTCTATTAAAATCTTTCTCACTCATTGGTTTAAGGTGAGTATACAACATGACTCCATTCATCGATGCAATCATGAAAGAAACATAATTCTTTAAATCTAAATTTCCGTCGATTTCATTTCTATTGAGTGCTTCTTTTAATATATTCAGTAACGTCTCCTCAAGATAAGCTTCTCTATTTTGGAGATACTCATTGTTATGCGCTGTGAGGAACTCTGACTTGGCCTTGGTCAGTGAATGATGTTGCATTCGCTCATTTGAAATGATCGTCAAAATCCATTGTTCAAATTGAGAGAGTATAGATTGAGACGTATCAAAAGCAGATAGTTCTTCAATGATTCTTTGATCATCATATTCCAAAACACTTACAAATAAATCCTCAACACTACCGAAATGAGCATAGAGTCCTCCACGGGAAAGACCTGTATATTCCATTATCATTTTCATGGTGACATTGGCATATCCATTCTCCGAAAATACGGGGTAAGCCATTTTGATAATATCGTCAGAACGTCGCTTTTGGTATGTACTTTTCATAATTCCTCCTAATTATTTAGACATCGATGTCTAAATAAAGTATAACATCCTCTTAAATAATTACAATAAAAATACTCATTTCAGATATTTATACACATTTCAATTATGAAACTTTCATTGAATACACAACGTTAGTTGTATTAGTATGTGAAATCCCCTATACTTTCGCTTGTTGACAACCATTGGTTGTAGAAGGGGATATTATGAATAAAATCAAAGTTTTAATAATGTTGGTTTTATCACTGACATTAAGTATTTCTATTTACCCTCCTGTACATGCAGATACAGAAGTGACTGATTTAAACACACCGTACGACATTAGAGCACTCTTTCCAAATAAGAGTATTGAAAGAGCCGTTCGGCAAGAACTGTCTTTATCATCAGATGAAACTGTTGTGACACAAGAACAATTAGATGCGATTGATTCATTGTTCATCCGTGAAAACAACACTCAGATTCAATCATTTAAAGAATTCAGTTCATTAAAGAATCTGGAATTACTCGTTCTTAGAGGTTCCTCTGACATCAAGGACTTTCAGTCTATTGATTCACTTCCTAAGTTAAATGACTTAGTATTAACCGAACCTGACCTCGTTTCTTATGCAGGGATTGAAAAAGGATCTTTAAGATCTCTTGAAGTAATTGCACCCAATCCTCGAATATTAGATCTCGGTGAATCGATGTTAGAACCTATCAGTAAAACAAACATCACACGTTTGACTTTAAACAATGCAGGGATTGAAAACAAACATATTAATACACTTAAAAATAATCAATCTCTCTCAAGTATTAACGTGTCAAATTTACAACCTCGAGATGTAAACTCTGTAGGGAGTCCACTTAAAGATCGACTCGTAGTTCAAGGGAATGAGACAATGGCTAATAAAATCACTGCCTTTGAACCCTTTACTGTATTCACTCGATTAACTTCCTTGAACTTAATTGATAATCCCGTCAAAGATTTGACAGGACTTGATACTTTAACAAATCCGTATGTTTCTCTAGACATTAATGCCGAAGGTCATAATTCAAATCAATTCAATCCTAACCTTCCTCAAATCTCAGACTTTAGTTCTGTCGTATTGGATAACGGTTCAGGTATTGGATTTGTATTACATCATGCCTATAAAATTCAGCAAAACCCAATGCTCACTTACGATGAAACGACTGATGAAATTGTTTTAAACCTCGATTATATTACAGCTCCAAAATCCTATGACCCTAAAACTAAGACCATGAAGAACGCACTTATTGCGCCTGAAAGAGTTGAAAGTTCAAAAAGTGATACGAACCCTTTAGGGGACTATAGTCCAAAAAATCAACGATATACATATGATGAAAATTATTCACTTAAATCCATTCGTTGGAATCGTGAAGACTTGATTGATGTTCTTGAAAAAGATACACCCAAGAAATTACAAACGCTTCATTTCAGATTTTATGATGATGGTAGTCCCTATGGACAACAAGCATTTCAAATTCTTATTTTCGCAACATTGCCAGAAATGAATGGTAGTGATGTTACTGTTCATTACGTTGACAATAACGATAATCCAATTGCAGATTCAATCACACTATCTGGCCATAACAAATTAGGACAGGATTATACGACTTTAAAACAAACATTCGAGTTCTATGACTTTATATCTGCAACAAGCAATACACGTGGTGTCTTCACAAAAGAGCCACAGGAAGTCATTTACAAATATCAACGTAAAGATGCTGCCCCTGTTATTGTGAATCACTTTGACACGGCGGGTGAACCTCTTGCTGAAAGTAGCATGTTAGACGGAAGTGGGAAATACGGATTAAGTTATTCAACCCACGCTGTTGATATTGAATCCTATGACTTAATAGAAACACCTACTAATGCTACAGGTACCTTTACTCAAGAAATTCAATTTGTAAACTATATCTATGCACGTAAAAATTCAGGCGATGTCATTGTAAACCATGTTGATACAGATGGTATCAAATTAGTAGATAGTGATTTACTATCTGGCGAATCAAAACTTGGTTTACCTTACGCTACAACATCACATGATATTAAAAATTATGAACTTAAAGAGACTCCAAATAACGCGAATGGAATCTTCTCTTTAGAAACTCAGTCAGTGACGTATGTCTATTCACGTAAAAACGCTGGAAATATATCAGTAAACCACGTAGATGAACTGGGTAATAAATTAGCCGATTCTGAAACAATTGATGGTACTCATCAATTAGGAAAACCATATACTACAAGTTCTGCTTCAATCACTAACTATGAACTCTTAAGGACACCTGATAATGCAACGGGTACATTTACTGCCGAAGAACAGATCGTAACGTATACTTACAAACGTAAAAACGCCGGAAATATCGTAGTGGAACATGTTGATACACAAGGAAATACGCTCGCAACTACAGTTGTTTTAGAAGGAAACAATAAACTTGGATTACCTTTTAAAACTGAAAGTGTTTCAATAAAATACTTTGAATTAACCACAGTGCCAAGCAATGCCTCTGGAACTTATACCGAAAATGATCAAACAGTAACTTATATTTATAAACGCAAAAATGCAGGAAATGTTATTGTGAAGCATCTTGATGATGAAGGTAACGAAATTATCAAACCTGAATTCATCAGTGGCCTTAACAAATATGGATTACCCTATGAAACTGAGGCAATGAATAGCGAAGACTATGACTTTGTTTCTGTTACAGACAATGCCAAAGGATTGTTCACATTAGAAGATCAAGTTGTTATCTATACGTATTCTCAACCGGTGGTTTTAGGGGTTAAGAAGAAACCTAAAGAACAAATTAAAAAACCATTAATTTCAAAAGAAACACCAGCAGAAGTAACAACCCATGTTTTACCAGCAACAGGAGTCGCTCCGTCCTACATTGGATTTGGTTCTGTACTCCTTGGTTCAATGTTAATTGTTGTGAAATTAATGAAACGAAAAGAAAACTAAACCATATCAAAAGGCAGCTATCATGATGATAACTGCCTTTATTTATGATTAATTATTTACGCTTTGGATCGTAAACTTCACCATAGTATGATGCTTTTAGAATGTCTCGCATATCTTTTACAAGAGGTAAACGAGGGTTACATGGTGAACATTGGTCTTCATAAGCAAGGTATGCTACTTCTTCTTCATATTTGAAGAATTCTTTTTCGGCAATACCATTGTCTTTAAAGTTCATTGTGACACCACAACGTACAGCGAGGTCGTAGCATGCTTGAGCATAGCTTTCAACACCTTCTTCAACTGTATCTGCTTTAAGCCCTAGGATACGTGCAAGTTCTGCATATCTTTGGTCTGCACGATACACATTGTATTTTGGCCATAGTGATGGTTTTTCAGGTTGTGTACCATTATAACGAATTACGTTTGGCATTAAGATAGCATTGATACGTCCGTGAGGAATTACATGCCAACGTCCACCAATTTTATGAGCTAATGAGTGGTTCATACCAAGGAATGCATTACCAAATGCCATCCCTGCCATTGTTGAAGCATTATGCATTTTTTCACGTGCTTCTAAATCATTTCTACCATCTTTAACACAACGTTCGAGATATTCGAAGACAATTTTAATTGCTTGGATACAAAGTCCGTCTGTATAGTCGTTTGCAAAGTTAGATACAAATGCTTCAGTTGCATGTGTTAATACATCAAGTCCTGTATCTGCAGTAACTGTTGCAGGAAGATTTGTTGTGAAGATTGGGTCAACAATTGCAACATTAGGAACCATTGAGTAGTCAGCAAGTGGGTATTTCTTATTTGCTTTCTTATCTGTGATAACAGCAAATGGCGTTACCTCACTACCTGTTCCTGATGTCGTTGGAATACATACAAGTTGTGCTTTTTCTCCAAGATCAGGATATTTGAATGCACGTTTACGGATATCGATAAATTTTTGTTTTAAGTCGTTAAAGTCTACATCTGGATGTTCGTAGAAGATCCACATTCCTTTAGCAGCATCCATTGGTGAACCACCACCTAATGCGATGATTGTATCAGGTTGGAATGCTTTCATCATTTCAACACCTTTTTCAACTGTTTCGATTGATGGATCTGGTTCAACATCAGCAAACAACTTGATATCGACACGGTTTGCACGAAGATTTAATTGATCACATACAAGTTTGTAGAAACCTAAATCAACCATTGCTTGGTCAGTAACAACAAATACTTTTTGTACATCTCTCATTGATTTTAAATAACGGATTGAGTTTCTTTCGAAATAAATTCTTTGAGGTACTTTGAACCATTGCATATTGTTATTACGTCTCCCTATCTTTTTGATGTTAAGTAAGTGAACTGCACCAACATTATCGCCAACTGAGTTGTGACCGTATGATCCACAACCAAGTGTTAAGGAAGGAATAAAATCATTATAAACGTTACCAATACCACCAAATGTTGAAGGTGAATTCCAGATAATACGGATTGCTGGAACTGCTTCCCCGAAGCGTTCTGATATTTCTTTTGATTTTGTATGAATTGCAGCTGAGTGACCAAGTCCATTAAACTCAACCATTTGACGTGCGTAATCAATACCTTGTTCTGTGCTGTCAGATTTGAGGAAAGCAAGAACTGGTGATAATTTTTCACGTGTTAACACTTCCTTAGGTCCTACTTGCGCGCATTCAACTGCGAGAATAATTGTATTTGCAGGAACTTTAACTCCAGATTGTTCTGCAATCCATGTAGCATCTTTACCAACTACGTTTGGATTTAGTACTGCTTCTGCATAGTTTTTATCTGTTGATGCGACACCAAACATGAATTTTTCAATTTTTTTCTTGTCTGTTGCATTCGCAAAGTAAACACCGTATTTTTTGAATTTTTCGATTGCTTCATCGTAGATTTCTTTATCGATGATAACTGCTTGTTCTGAAGCACAAATCATACCGTTATCAAATCCTTTTGAAAGCGCGATATCATTAACTGCTTGATCAAGATCAGCTGTTTTTTCAATATATGCAGGAACGTTACCAGCTCCAACACCAAGTGCTGGCTTACCACATGAGTATGCTGCACGCACCATTGCGTTACCACCTGTTGCAAGAATTGTTGCAACACCTGGATGATTCATTAATTCATCAGTTTTTTCTTTTGATCCACGTTCGATCCATTGAATACAGTTTTTAGGAGCACCCGCTGCAACTGCTGCATCGCGAATTACACGTGCTGCCTCAACACTACATTTTTGTGCAGATGGGTGGAATGAGAAGATAATTGGATTTCTCGTTTTTAAAGCAATTAATGATTTAAACATTGCAGTAGATGTTGGGTTTGTAACTGGTGTAATACCACATATAACACCAACTGGATCCGCAATTTGAGTAATACCTGTAACTTCGTCGTCACTTACAACTCCTACAGTTTTAAGATGACGCATATGGTTAATAACATGTTCACACGCAAACATATTTTTGGTTGCTTTATCTTCGAAGACACCACGACCCGTTTCTTCAATAGCTAAAGCTGCAAGATTACCATGTTGATCTACCCCTGCAACACTTGCCTTTGCGACAATGAAATCAATTTGTTCTTGATTTAATGTTAGATACTCTTGTAATGCTTCCTGCGCATTTGCAACTAAGACATTTACTTCGTTATCGATTGTTTCTTTTTTCTCTGACATAACTTCCTCCTTGTTATTTCTTTCACAGGTATATCGTAGTCTATATGCGATATTTTGCACATGATTTTCAATACTTTTCTACGAATTTTAGGTATAAAAAAATGCAAGCGAATTAGTGAAACGCTTACATTGTGAAATTATTAACATATTGTGTTAATTATGACTTCGCATCGAATCGATGAGAGCATTTTGGACACGTTACTGTGATCTTCCCTTTACGACGTGGTACACGCATTGTCGCACCACAGTTTGGACATTTCAAATATTTATATTTAGGGAAATCAACAATTCTATTTTTAATAGCTCTTACTTTATTCCGAACTTTGTTATAGATTAAGAGATATTTTTGGTTCTCTTGGTAACGACGATTTATATTTCTAGAGAGCATACGATAGTAAGATAACACTAAAGGAATCAACCACAAAATAAATAAATATTGATTACCCGTCATTAATGATACGACTGTCGCAATAATCGCCATCGCAATCGTAAAGTTCATTAAAAACTTATTCAACATATCGACGCCATAACGTCCTCTCATAAACTCAGTTAGTTTTTGTCTCATAGATAAGATACCGTATATTCATAACTTTCTTGTTGTTCAGGCGCTAGTTTCTTAATAGATAGTTTATTTCTAAAATCACCGTACTCATCAAAGCTGTCGGTAATTCCCATCCAAGGTTCTATACATACAAATGGTGCAAGAATTCCATCAGTCACAGGCATCCAAAGTCCAACATAGTCAAATCCAGGACACGCTAATCGCGTTACTTCACCGTTATCGCGGTTAATTAAAGATACTGCATCGATATTATCATAAATAATGGCATCGTTTTGAAGATTTTCAACATTAACTTCCACTGGTTTCACAGCAATTATTTCACTGTTTGCAACCAATCCTTGTTTAAGACTGAACTCTCGAACATCTCCACGTGTTTCAAATTCAAACTCATAGTGATCGCCATTTAAATTAAACGCTGGATGCGCTCCGATACTATAGTACATTTCTTGTGTATCACAGTTCTCCACTTTCCACGTAACTGAAACTGTCTTTTCCACTAGGGTATACGTGATTGTAACACGATGTTCAAATGGATAAACATCTTTCATTTTATCAAGACTTTCGTAGATAAAACTTACTTGATTCTCACTACTAGATTCCAATTCGAATTTTTGATCACGCAAAAATCCATGTTGAGATAAGTTATAATCCTTTTCATCGAAGGTATAGCTACCACCTTTAACTTGGCCTACAATTGGAAATAATACTGGTGATGTTCTCCCCCAGTATTTTGCATCTGCATGCCACATTCTTTCAATTCTTCTACTCTTATCAAATACTGAACGTATTTCAGCACCATCTAGTGCAATTGTTACTTTTAAATAGTCATTTTCTAAATTAATCATTAGACACCTCGCATTAACCTATTTATTATACCACGAGTGCTTGGAGCGGTTCTTCCAAAAACACTTCAAGTGGTAATGTATTATACTGTTTTTTTATTATTTCAATGTAAGTTTCATCCATTTCTGCAGAATAGACTACCGTTACAATTTCATGACTGACACGATTGTAGATTATATATGGAACAACTTCGTCCTTAATACTTAAATTTAAATCCTGAACATTCTTAATAATATTAATAAGTAAAATATCTTGTTCAACATTTAATATTGAACGGTTCATTTTCAGATGATTTTTAATCATTAGCATTGTATCATCTTGGAAACGACGAACATTTTTGAACTCATAAAACTTAGAAAAAACAATCGGTCTATCAAACGATTTCAATTGTGTATAAGAACTAAACATATCATAGAGTTCTTGATGTTCAATACAATAATCATCCAAGTCACTTTCTGCAGTTGCTTCGAAGAGGTACTCATCCTTTTCCAATATGAAGTACGGATCCAGCATATCATTGAAGTGAAGCATTTCAATTCGAGAATCATGGAAATGGCGACTTTCATGAAGCTGATTTCGATACAATTTTTGATTTAAAAACATTCGTTTCATCAGTGATGATTCATTTTTGAATTCAGTGGTCATCGTAATATACGCTTGTGTCTTTGGATGGCTGTGAATCATTTGTGCGAAAGATGAAGTGTTAGGATCTAAATGATCTGCAACACTGTAGTTCGTATCTACATACGAACTTTCTTCACCATCTTCTTCAATCACTTTATCAAAGGAAATCATTTGTTGAGCATGCGCCAATACATACGCTCCGGTTACTAAGTCAACATCTCCCGTATTCAGTCCAATTACACAGTCAAACTCATGGTCAGTTTCATTGACGTGATCCCATGATCTAAACGTAATTGGGAATCTCATCTGAACACTTTCCTCATTTGTCTCATCAATATTTTTCATCGTCATATAATAATGATGAAGATGGTAGTCAATCAATTTTTCTCCCAAACTCGCAAGTTTTTCATTTAGAAGTTCCGGTTTTAATGATTCGATATTATATCGAATTTGATCTATTTTTTCTAATAATTCTGCGAGGATTGCTTGATAAAACATATTTTGTAATCGGAGTACAATGTGCTGATATGATATCTGTTCATCCATGAGATCCAATCCAAATCGATGTTTTAAACTTTTTCGATATTCATGTGAAAACTCTTCTGTTTCAACTTTCATTTCCACAAGTTCATCAATTAAGTCTAAAATTAAAGATGACTCAACTTTATTTAGGATAATCTCATTGTTGTACATGAGATACTGATCTTTATTGAAATTTTTAAAGTATTGATATTCAGTTTGTATATCAAAAAATAATTTTTCATAAGTATCTAATTCAAGTTCGTAATCTTTCATGATTTCAATTTGATTCAAATTATGGCGATAGTCTGCTTCTGTATGACGATATGAATCTTCATCAAACACATCATAAGTTGGATTTTTTCGAGACTTAATATTTTCTTGGCATGCATCAAAAAGGTCTGTAACTTCCGATTCATCATAATAAATTAGGGAATCATAATCATACCGTTTCAGTAAATCGTAAGCTTTCGTTAAGCTCAAGGTATCACCAAACACAGTTACTTGTCTTTGATCAATTACAGCATTCATAATCATTGATAGTAATGTGGATTCGTAATTTGTAGCGATAGGAACATGAACTTGCGATAAACGACTCGTCAATGCATAGTCAAGGCTTTCTTTGATTCCAAATGAGTATCCACCCAAATAGTACATTAATTTGTCTTTTTCAGGGAGTTCAAGAACCCCTGTGCGATCTAAAAGAGCATAAGCAGCCGTGTCGGTTGGAAGGCAATTCATCGTTGTGAATTTTGAAGCAAGCGGGTGGTTTGTTTTTTGAGCATAAACATTCCAAGCGGACCATGCAGTTGTCTTATCTCCAAATGGTTCTGAACCATCAACAATACGCACAAGTTCAAAATCTTGGATTAAAAACAAGTTATCACTTCCATCTTTGAAATACAGTTTGGCATAATGATTTTCATAGTAACAAACAGACTCTACATTATAAAAAACTTCATTGTGAATGATCACCGCTTCATAAGTTAAATCCTTTTTCTCAATACATGCGTTAAGTTGGACATCTTTGCGAGAACGAATAAAACTTTCTTCTTTTCCTTTTAGTTTAATTTCATATTCTTTTTTATTTTTAGCAGGTTGCAACGATTCGATTTGATCCGTTGCATCCCGGCCTTTTATTAATACTAGTGTTTCGTATTTATTAATCATAATTCTTAACACCTCACATGGAATAGTCTATCAAGGAAAGCCACTGAATTCCACAAAAAAAGAAGGTTTGACCCCTCTTCACATAAACTAATATGTTTCACTTTTCACATGAACATGTGGATTACTGGAAATAAGTTTAGAAACTGGGCAACGGTGGTGTGCTAAATCGGCATAATAGTCAGTATCTTCGAGGCTCATTCCATCAATTGCGACCGTTGCAATCATTTCAAAATAATAGCCGACACCTTCCTTCATTAAGTTAACTTCAACAGAAACTTTACTATCCGTATCAAGCCCTTTTGCATTAAGAATTTGTTTGAGGGTCATGTTAAAGCACGTTGCCCAAGCGATTCCAATTGTTTGTTCAGGATTTGATCCACTTGTGTCACGTAAAGGCGAGGTCATTTTCAATTCCATACCTCCTTCAATTCGTGTCGTATCTCTTATTTTTGTATCATTTACAGCTGTTGTCGTATATTTCTTTTCCATAAATAGTGCCACCTTCCTTGGCACTATTATATCAAAGACGTTAAAATTCGAAATGATTATGCTTGATTTCATTAGTTAACATAGTAATGCAATCATCTAATAATTATTGACACTATTTTCATTTTATTAGTTAGTGAATTGTTTAATATTCATTAATAATGTATAGCCTTACATCCTTTTTTAAACAATAATATTTTCATCATTTTTTTAGAGAAATCGTCAATTTCAAACCCTTCACAAACACCATAATTGACACTCAAACTTTAATAATACGCACTTATACAGCGCTATTCGTCTTCATTTACGAGTGATAATTAATTATCGTCAATAATAATAAATCTTTCTCATTAGTGATAATAAAAATACTTGTGTATAAACCATGCATTTTTAACAAAGTTCGCTTATAATGGTCGTGGAATAAGAGAGGTGATTCCCCTTGATTACGTTTCAAAATGTATCGAAAACCTACCACGATACTAAACATTCAAAAGTAGCATTATCGGATATTTCTTTTCATATTGAAAAATCTGAAATATTTGGAATAATTGGCGAGAGTGGTGCAGGGAAAAGCACAACCCTTAAATTACTCAATGCTCTTGAACTTCCAAGTTCTGGGCAAATTATACTTGATGGCACTAATTTAAGAACACTTTCAAAGAAACAATTAACAGATACTCGCAAAACTATTGGCGTTATCTTCCAAAATATCAATCTTTTAAAGAACAAGACTGTTTATGATAATGTTGCCTTACCCCTCAAAATAAGAGGCAAAGTAAGTAAAGAGGATGTTGAAGCGGCATTAAAGTTTGTAAACATGTTTGATCACGCCCATAAGTATCCAAGACAACTGAGTGGCGGTGAAAAACAACGTGTTGCGATTGCTCGTGCTTTAGTTACAAAACCGGATATTCTAATTTGTGATGAACCAACATCGGCACTTGACCAACATACGACTTTTGAAATTCTTGAAGTACTCAAACAAATTAACCAAGAATTTCAAACTACCATTGTCATCGTGACACATGAATTGAGTGTTGCGAAGGCCTTATGTAATCGAGTCGCGATTTTAGAAAAAGGGAACCTTATTGATGTCATATCTGTCAATAATACAAAACCCAAGTCCACAAGTACGAGTTATTCTGATTGGGCTAAGGAGGTCTTAGAACAATGAATGATTTCATCTTGCATATCAGTCAACATCAAGCAGAAATCGTGAAGGGGTTCTCTGAAACATTTTTTCTCCTTGGTATTTCTTTACTCTTTGCAATTCTTATCGGACTTCCTGTGGGTACTCTAATTTACCTAACACGAAAAGACGGACCTTTAGAAAACAAATTTATTTCTGTCATACTGAATGGATACGTCAACATTGTACGTTCATTTCCATTTTTACTCCTTATTGTTTTCTTAGTTCCGTTTACCCGATGGCTCATGGGCGTGTCTTTAGGAACTGCTGCAGCCTCAGTACCTATGGCCGTTGTATCTATCGCAATCTATGCTCGATTTGTAGAACAAGCCCTGCTCGATGTTCCCCAAGATATCGTAGATACTGCTCAATCCTTAGGCGCGAATATTTATCAACTTGTTTTCTACTTTTTATTCGTAGAAGCACGTTCTGGATT
The DNA here is from genome assembly GCF_014396165.1 of Erysipelothrix inopinata. GTDB lineage: Bacteria > Bacillota_I > Bacilli_A > Erysipelotrichales > Erysipelotrichaceae > Erysipelothrix > Erysipelothrix inopinata. The sequence continues at coordinate 952,055 of NZ_CP060715.1, read as the reverse complement.
AATTCTTGGACTCACCTCATCTTTAATTAGTTTTGTTTCTTATTCTACCGTAATGGGAGTTGTAGGTGGTGGTGGTATTGGTGATTTTGCCATGCGATATGGTTACCAGAAATACGATTACCCTCTCATGTACTTTACCATTATATTAATGATTATCTTAGTTCAACTTGTACAAGTTCTTGGAAGTACAATTGCACGCAAGATTGACCATCGATAAAGGAGAAGATGATGAAAAAAATAGCAATCATAGTTACTACATTATTAGTTTTAGCAGGATGTTCAACACCTAAAGCAACTGCAGATACAAAAATCAGAGTTGCATCACATGTTGAACCAATGACAACCGTCGTAGAAATTGCGAAAGAAGAACTTGCGAAAGAAGGTTATGAGCTTGAACTTGTTCCAGTATCTGATAATACTGCAGCAAACACAGCACTTCAAAACAAAGAAATTGATGCAAACTTTTTCCAAAACGTTCCTTACATGCAAGTTTACAACGAAGGTAACGACGCTAACCTTGTAGGTATTACAGCTGTATATGACGCGAAAGTGGGATTTTACTCAAAAACAGTTTCTGATCTCAAAGATCTTCCTGACAATGCAAAAATCGCAATTCCTAATGACGCTCCAAACCAAGCACGTGCTTTAGAAATATTGAGAGCTGAAGGTATTGTGGAAATTGACCGAGAAACAAATCACGATGCTTCACTTAAAGACCTAAAACCTAATAACTACCAATGGGTTGAAGTAGCACTTCTTACTTTGAATCAAGCATATGAAGAAGTGGATCTTGTATTTAACTACCCTACTTACATCAAGAGCGTTGGTTTAACACCCAAAGATGCTTTAGCACTTGAAAAATCAGATGGTCACTATGCAATTACACTCGTTGCTCGTGAAGATAATAAAGATGAAGAAAAGATTCAAAAATTAAAGGAAGCAATGAATAGCGAAGCTGTTCGTAAGTTCCTAACAGAAAAGAATAGTGAAACACTCGTTCCATCATTCTAGTTACATTAAAAACAATCAGAAATTCTGATTGTTTTTTTTCTATAACTCAAAAGTTCGAACTTTAAGATTTTCTAGGAAATAACGATCATGGCTGACAACTATGATTGTTCCTCCATAGTGTTGTAAGACATCTTCGAGTTTTTCACTACTTTGGATATCAAGATGATTAGTTGGTTCATCAAGAATGATGCACTGGCATTCCATTAACATCAACTCCAATAATTTTAAGCGAACACGCTCTCCACCACTTAAAACCGTTAGCGGTTTATACACAACATCATGATAAAAGCCAAACTGCACCAAAGTTCTCCGTGCTTGTTCTTCCTGCATTGTGCATGTTTTCATAACATAATTTAAAAGTCGGTCTGACTCATTCTCAAATTCAATAATTTGCGGAATGATTCCGAATTTAATACTTTCGCCACATTTAAGCGTACCACCTAGTGGCTCAATATCCCCCGTGATTGTCTTAATCAGTGTCGATTTACCCTTGCCGTTATGTGCAGAAATTGCGAAATGTTCTTGAGATAACACTTCAAAATTAAGAGGGTTTGTAAGTGGCGTATCGTAACCGATAAGTAAATCATGACCACTCACAATTCTTTTACTACTTTTAGATGGTGTTTTAAAATCAAAGTTGAGCTGATTTTTAAGTTCGACTGGTTTCGGTAATGTTTCAAGACGCTCAATTCTCTTTTCAAGTGCTTTAGCACGCTTAAAGAAATCAGGGTTGTCAGATTCATGTCCCCATTGGCGATACCTTCTAATAGCCAATCTTAATCTTTTTATTTCTTGTTGTTGAATCTCATAGTCTTCAACGAGTTGAATAAAACGTTGTTTCTTTTGTTCTCTGTAAGAATGGTAATCTCCGTGATAGCAAATACTAATTCCGTCTTCCACTTCATAGAATACATCGACGGTATTCAGTAAAAACTTTCGGTCATGCGATACGATAATTAGCGTTTTATTTGAATTTCTACAATAACTTTCCAACCATTCAATACCAGCTAGGTCAAGATGATTGGTGGGTTCATCCAAGCATAATACTTCACAATCCTCAAGTAGCAACTTAACCAGTGCTATTCTGGTTTTTTGCCCACCACTCAAAGTGTCGTAAGCTTGATCAAGAAATGGATAAACGCCCAGTCCTTTAGCATAAGATTCCAACTTATTTTCAAATACGTATCCGTCTATATCACTAAAGCGATCCATGAGCTTCGCATATCTCTCACCCAATTCCTCTGTATAATTCTCTGACATTAATAACTCTATCTCTTTGAGACTTTTCGAAAGATACTGGTATGTTTCAAAATCTTTGAGTATGTAGCTTCTTGCATCCTTATCATACTGAGAGAATTGTTGATCCATATATCCAATTTCCATTTCTTTAGGAATGATAACGTGTCCTGATTGGTAGTTTTCAATTCCTGCTAATATTTTCATCAAGGTAGACTTACCACTACCATTTTCTCCAACGATAGCACAATGTGAACCCTTTACGATTTCCATTGATAACTCATCTAGAACTGCTTCATCAGCATATATTTTCACTAAATCTTTAATTATTATTTTCATAATTCCTCCTATATACTTGAAGGAATAAAAAAACCTAGCGTAAAAGCCAGGTCGGGATACAATTTGACATTGGTTTTTTTACGATTCCTTCAATTTTTTTGACACTTATCCCATGTTGAAAGAATTGATGTAAAAATAATTGCACGACAAAAAGCATCAAAGTGATGAACATTTGTAACATATTGTTGTTTCTCATCGGCAAATTTAACCAAGGTCAAACACCTCCCTTACTAAGACGCATTATAACAAGCTTTATTTTAAATCGCAATATTTTAGCTTAAATAAAAAGACCCCTTGGGATCTTTTTACCTTCATTGAAAGACACGAGTCCAAAGAAAAAACCCGAACGTAAAAACACTTACGTTGGGTCTTGCCTTCTTCAGTAACAATCCACTGACTCGTTACCCATAGTCTACTTCTTGTACTGTGAATTGTCAATGCACACTATCGGTGTGACCATACTTTACGAATTTTAAATCTCAGTACAATTAAAATGACCCCTAAAGTTATATAGCTAATACCAACATAAATTCCGTAGCTAGCAATACCAGTCGTTGGTAATTTCCCCTCTTTGTCTTGATCAGTTGATATTTTTTCTGGAATTATTATCTCACCTGATGAATCCTCAGCAATTGGATTTTCTTCTGTTGGTCTTTCTTCTGTTGGTTTCTCTTCTCCCTCAATCTGTAATGCCCATTTTGCGAACAATGTCTGATTTTGATTTACTTTTTCATCAAAATTCCAAAGGGCCTCATTCTCTACATCAAGATACCACCCCATAAAAAGATACCCATTTCTTTCTGGATCCGTGGGTTTAGTAACTGTCGTACCTCCTGCAACAGTTTCAATTTTTACTGTTTCACCATTCTCTGGATAGAAGGTAACCGTGTAATATACGACTTCCTTTTCCCATTTTGCATAAAGGGTGACATTGTCATTGACTGGTTTCTTATTATCCCACGGGATATTTCCGGCTTTATCAAGAGTCCATCCACTAAATGTATATCCATCTCTCACAGGCTCTTCTGGATACGCTAAAATAGTATTTTCTAAGACAATCTCGGTATGAATTAAATCATTATAGAGATAGTCAAAAGTTACGATGTAGTAAACATCTACTTTATTCCACTTAGCATAGAGTTTTAAATCATTAAAAACAGGTTCATCTAGCCATATTTCGGTAAGTTCCTCATCTTTATACCAATTCTCAAATTCATAATTATCTCGAGTCGGTGGTTCAGGTAATAGTAAAGTTTCTCCTGAACCAACATGTATACTTTGAATTTCCTTCCCCCCGTTAGTCACGAATTCTACTTCATATGTAATTCTTTCCCATTTAGCGTAAAGTGTCATTGAATCTGTAATTGGCGCGCTAAAGTCCCACGAAATAGTTAATAAATCATCTTGATACCAACCATCAAATTTATATCCATCTTTGACCGGTTCTTTGGGCTCCTTGACCGGTTTACCTTCATTAACTTTTACGCTTTTGATATTGCTTCCACCATTCGTTTCAAATTCAATCGTATGAGTAATAACAGACCACTTTGCATATAGAGTCTTATCCTCTGTAATAACGGTTTCAAAGTTCCATAAGTTTTTACCTTTTGTGTCAGTATACCATCCATCAAACTTATATCCTGGACGTGTTGGATCAATAGGTTTTTCAACTGGAGTATTCTCTAAGACTGATTTTGTTGTTGGGGGTTCATTTAGTTGAGTATCAAAAGTTACCGTGTAATAGACATCGATACGTTTCCATTTAGCATAAAGTACGGTATCTTCAACAACAGTATCGCTATTGAAATCCCACTGCGTTTGATAGCCATTGTCACGATACCACCCTTCAAACTCATACCCATCTTTTGTTGGTTTCCCTGGATCAGTTATCTTTGTCCCAACTTCTATTGTTTGAGCCTCAACTGGACTTCCACCATCTGTTTCGAATTTAACTTCAAAGGTTTCACTTTTCCATTTAGCATAGAGCGTTCGTTCTTCTCTAACTTCATCGAGATAGAATTCCCACTTTTCAGTGAGTTCTTTATCTGCATACCACCCTTGAAATATTGATCCATCTTTAGTGGGTTCAATAGGTTCGGGAATATAATTATTTTGCCCTTCAACGATGATAGAGGCCATGTCCGAGCCACCATTAGTCTCAAAATGAACTGGAATTTCCCACGCCGCATAAAAATCACGAACCTTATTGGGGTTAATCGCTGTCTTATGAACTTGCTCATCCTCCCAACGTCCCCCTAAATATACCCAATGACTGAATGCATATTTCTCGTGAGTAGGCTCTTCATAGATATCTGCTTGATATACTTTTCCACCTTGATAAGATACCGTGAGATTTTCACTGTTCCCATCGGAAAATTTTCCTCCTTCAGCATGAAAGTTGACCGGTATACGCATTAACTGACTGGCACTGTTTCCAAGCTCAATTTCTTCAGTAATACTAGGATCTACAGAATATACTTTTACATACGTAATTTTATCTGTCCACAAGTCCAGTGTTAATTTAATATTATACGTATTAGCTTCTTTATCTATTGTATAGTAATCATCTTTACGTATCATAACATCATCTTTATTGTAATATTCCAACTCAAGATGAACCCCTTCTGGGAGTGGTTCAATATTCTTCTTGTAGCGAATATTTCGATGAAAAATTGTTGCTGGCGACGATTCTTCAAATCGATTTATCCCAGCAAACAAGCGTGTATCATCTGCCTTTGTTGGTGTAACGAGAAATCCCGTTAGGATTAAAGAAAGTACTAAAAACAATTGGAGTATCCGAACCCTTTTTTTCATATTAAGTCTCCCTTCAAATAATTAGTTAAGATTCAAGAAATAACTTTTGCTTTCATCACTATTTTATTGTTTGTGTGCTATTGCCTCCTTTTCAATTTAATCTTTACAATAATTTTTAATCGCAAAGTTGATTCATATTACAATCATCTTTATTCGTATCGTATCATTTCTTATTTATAGCAATATGTACTTCCAATGAAATATTCACAAGCAGTTCTTAATTAACAGTGTTTTTTAATTTCCAAGATAAAAAAAAACGAAGTTTGTACTTCGTCTCTATATTGTTAGTTATCAATTAACTTTGAATTCTTTTTCGATTCTTTTAAGAGCGTTAATAATTATATCTTGTGGATACGCAAGGTTCATCCTAAAGAATCCCTTACCATTCGCACCAAATAGCTTGCCATGATCGCAATACACGTTGGACAATTTTTCCATCCTATCAACTAATTGTTCCTCATCAAGATTTAACTGATTAAAATCAATCCATTGCAGGTATGTTCCCTCCAATGGTAATACATGGATTTGTGGTAAATTAGTTTCAAAAAAAACCTTAACTAATTTATGATTTTCAAAAATATGTAAAATAAATGAATCCAACCAGTCCCCACACTCATTATATGCAATCTCGGTTGCTTTTAATCCAAATGCATTTACCGATAAGATTCCCGACTCCATGTGTCGGGCATAGTTTTCATATTTAGATCTTAGTTCGTCGTTCTCTATTATTACGATAGACGTACGCAACCCGGCTAAATTAAAGCTTTTACTTGTTGATGTCAGTAAAATTGTTCGCGCTTTGGCTTCTTCACTAAGAGTTGGTAGGCAAAGATGTTGGTGACCTGGCATAATCAAGTCATGATGAATTTCATCGTCAATAATTAGAATATTATATTTAACACACAGTTCTACAATTACTTCCAATTCTTCTCTCTTCCATACTTTTCCGATAGGATTATGTGGCGAACATAAAATAATTACCCTAACTTTATTTTGCTGGATTGCCTTCTCTAAAGAATTCTCATCCAAATTATATACACCATTTTCGTAGATAAGGTTAACTTCAGTAACATTTCGATTCAAAGATTCGATTATTCTTTTAAAAGGATAATAAACTGGAGATAAAATTAGTATACTATCTTGTTCTTTAGTAAAAGCTTGAATTGAATTTGAAATGGCCGGTAATACCCCAGGTGAATGAAGTATCGATTTTTCATCAAGTTCCCAATGATGTCTTCTAAAAAACCAACTTTTGACCGAATCATAGTACTTTTTTGTTGGAATTGTATACCCAAAAACCATTGTGTCCAAATAATTTTGAAGCCCTTCTCGTAGTTCTTTAGGATGTTCAAAATCGCAATCCGCCAAAGTAAATGGAATGATTCCCTCTTCTACTTTGGGGCATTGTTCAATAAATCGTTGCCATTTAACTGATCCATCATTACGCCGACAATTTATTGTGTTAAAACTGCTTTTCATAAACAACTCCTTTTCCTTAATTTGTTTGCACTGAACATAGCTAGCACATAAAGAATTAACGTCATCACGAAAGGATAAAATGGATTGAAATCATATATGAATCCAGAAATTAAAGATCCACCAATCATTCCTAACGCCTTCATTGCATTGTGCATGCCTAACATAACACCTTGATTCTCAGGTGTTGCGTAAGCAGCATTTCTGTCTTGCAAAATTGATACTTGGATTGTATCTAAAACCATAACAACGATTCCCAATACAATAAAAATGGTTGGATTAGATCGGTATAATCCGATAATTGTAAGAACTGAAGCTAATACTGCAAAGAGATAACTTAAATGCTTTTCTACATCATTTTTCCTTAAAATCATTAGCGTGATCGTAAAATTGAAAATTGTCGCAAATATACCAACAAGACCTTTGGTTATTCCATTAATTAATGGACTCATACCCAATGTATTTTGTAAGTAATAAGCATAGTTTTGTGTAAATGATGTTGATGCTAGCGATGCAAATAAAACCGTAGCAAAGAGTGAAATAACTAGTGGGCTGAGACTTGGTCCAATGTCTATGAATGATTGAACTGGGTTTGACTTATGTATAAGTTCCTTGTAGTTAGCCACTTTCACTACAGAATTTGGTTTAAGAAATATATAGTATAAAATTCCCGATAAGCTAAGTAGAATACATTGAAGTAGGAATGGAATAAAAATATTTATGTTCCCTAAGTATCCCCCTAAGAAATATCCAAAAGTTCCCATTACTGTAAATGTCGTAATTGTGATTGTTAAATTTCTGGATTTTTCTTCTGGAGGTGAGTGTAGAATAACATAATATGTTGCAGCGATGCTCATACATGATACAAATAAACCTGATACAAAGCGAGCCATCGTCATCACCAACGGATTCGTTGCTATTCCAAACATGCCTTGGCCAACAGCATAACCAATACCGCTAATCATTAGCAATTTTCTTGACTCAATATGATTACATATATTCCCCCAAAAGGGTGATAACAAAAAATTTGTTAGGGACATTGCTGCAAATACTACTCCGAACATATAATTAGGCATATTGCGGTATTCGATTAAATTCGGTGTTATTGGATGTGCTAAATTTGCCGCCACGGCTTCAAATCCATAGATAACAAATAGTACTACTACCGTACGATCACTAAATCGTTTCATTATCTCTCAACAACGACGACACGCTCTCCTTCTACAACAGTCTCGCATAGCGTCATATGAGGAGTGACTATCGTTAAGTCCGCATCATAACCTTCTTGAATTTTACCTTTGTGATCATCCATCCCTATATATCGAGCAGGATTTAAACTCGTGATTTTTGCTAATTCGGGATAAGTCATTGGAGTATGTCTCAACATGTTTTTAATTGAATCAATATATCCCATCTCCAACGTTCTCAATGAAGAATAGTCATCAATATTGATTCTTTCAACTTCACCACTGTCATGTTTCATTATAAATTCATTACCTTCACGAGAGAATGTAATTTTTCTGACATAATGATAGGATGGCTCTCTTCGATTTGCTAGTCCTGCGCAATCGGTTGTCATAAAAATACCATCTGCCCCTTTGATACGATATACAATATCAAATGCCTCATGTCTTACTGTCATTCCAGTTTGTTTTGCGAACTCACACATTAAGTCATCATAATATAGTGCTGTTCCTACCACACCTAGCTCACGATGATGAATTCCCTTCATGCCACTAAACATGTGGGTAACACCGCCAAGTCCGTATTCTTTAAGTTCAGAAATAACATCAAATGTAGCACCAGAGTGCCCAATAGATAATTGAATTCCATTCTCTTTGCAATACTTGATAACTTCTTTTGATCCATCCAATTCTGGAGCAATTGTCATAAGTTTTATCATTCGCGGTTCTACTTGGAGGTCGACAAAAGACTTCATCAAGCTTAAGTCCGGATTAATACAGTATTCTTCCTTCTGCATACCTTTATGTTCTTTATTCATAAATGGCCCCTCTAAATGGACTCCCATGAACTTAGAACCGTGAATTGGTTTTCCATATATTTCATTTGCTGCTTCTATATATCTATATGTTTCTTCCAAGGAATCCGTAACTGTAGTTGCTAAAAATCCAGTTACACCTTCCTTAGCTTGATCTTCTGCCATCAACACGATAGACTCTGGTGTCTTTTCAAACATATATGATCCCCGACCCCAACCATGTACATGAACATCAATAAAACCAGGCAAAATTATTTCATCAGTATAGTCTATAAAGGGTTCTTTGCACTCATTTGAAACACCTACAATCTTGCCATTAGATACTTTCAGAAACCCTTCAATGACTCCGCGAGGTGTGACAATATTTTTCGAATAATAAATCATAATTTCTCCTTTTCAATTTTTAAAACAATTGCTTCACTGAGAAGCGAAGCAATTGTTAATGTAGTTTGATTATTTGTTTTTGCTTAGCATAAGTTGTAGTGACTATTGTACTAATAAAGAGTATGTATAGGATTACTACTTGAATTCCAACAGTTTGTACAAATGAACTTAATGGACTTGAAAATATCATTCGGATTGTACTTTCAGATGTGGATACATCCAACTGAAGTGCTTTTTGAATCTGAGGTCCATAAACAAATACATTAGTACAAACAACGAGAATGACACCTTGAACCATTGCAGTAAAGGAACGCAACATATTATGTCCAAAAAGTGATCTGTTTGTAAGAACACTGTTAATTGCTTGTTTATAGCTTTTTAAAATACCTTCATCAAGATCATCTTGTAACATGACGAAGTTACTTACTTCATTACCAAATACCAGCATACAAAAGATTAGAATGAGTAATAAAATCCCCATTTTAGGAACAATCGTAATTAAAAACAGAGTTGCAGCTGTAATCAGCGCCCATATAATATATCCTAGGAAAACTATCGTTGTTTTCTTAGACCCAAACGGTTTCTCAAAAAACATGGTTATTGTTATTTCTTGATGTTTGACCATTTTTAGACTTAACTCATGGATTTTATATAAATATGCGTAAACACATAGTGTCATCGGTATAATTCCAATCCACCATAAATTTATAACTTGAAAGATTCCAGAAATTAATGCCGTGACAGAAGCATATCCTAAAGTACCAACTAGTACTATGAGTCGATTATCACGTACAGTCTCTCTTGATAACTCTTTAATTGTTCCCATATTTCCTCCTAAACCTTAATCGCAATAATTCCAGGTGTTCCTGATTCTACATTTTCTCCATCTTTTAACAAAATAACACGTCTTCCATTTAAATTTGTTACTATAACAGGAGATGTCATATCCACATCATTATCTTTGAAAAATTTGTGATTTACTTCTAAAAGTAAGTCACCTTTCTTAACTTGTTGCCCCATTTCAACATGTGCTTTAAATCCTTCTCCTTTGAAATTCACAGTATCAAGACCAATATGTATTAAGAATTCATTACGATCATTCCCCCTAATACCAATCGCATGATTTGTAGGAAATAATGCTACAACCTCACCGTCAACGGGAGCAAAAACGTTTCCGTCAGTGAACTCTATAGCGAATCCGTCTCCCATCGCCTTTTCCGAAAATACAGGATCATTCACATGTTCCATTGCAATTACCTTTCCCATCATGGGAGATACCAAATCTAAAGGTTTTGGTTTGAAAATTTTACTAAACATGATTTATCCTCCGGGTTTTAGTATTTCTTCCCCATACAATATGTTGCATGGATGTTAAAGTCTTCATCAATGATAAGCAAATCTGCATCTTTCCCTACTTCGATTGATCCTTTACGATCATATACATTTAGATACTTTGCGCAGTTTTCAGATGTCATCTTAATAACATCATGCACTGATGGATGAACATTTTTTATTAAATTTTGAATTGATTCAATATAACTTAATTCAAGATGTTTAACTTGTTCATAATCTGTTCTATCATATCGTTGCTCACTTCCATCATCATTTCGGATAACAAACCAATCCCCATCAGGTATAAATGTTTGTTTTCGTATATAATGATATCGCTCTTGCGTAAGCTGTGCCATCGCTGTATTATCTGTAGTCATAATAATACGATCAGGTCCTTTTAGTCGATATGCTATTTGGAATGCTTCCGGTTTCACAGTCATTCCCGTTTGCTTCGCAAATTCACAGTACAAGTCATCAAAGAATAGTGCTGTTCCGGCTACGCCCAGCTCACGATGATGAAATCCTCTCATGCCGCTAAACATGTGGGTTACACCACCTAATCCATATTCTTTGAGATTTGCTATTTCTTCAAAAGTAGCGTGTGAGTGTCCAATATTTATTTGAATTCCATTTGCCTTACAAAATTTTATTACTTCTTTTGATCCGGGTAATTCAGGTGCCATAGTCATCAACTTAATTGCGTTTGGCACCGTTTGAGTTTCTACGAATGTTTCCATTAGTGAAACGGATGGATCTCTAAAAAATTCTTCGCGCATCATGCCTTTTTGCTTAGGACTTACAAATGGACCCTCGAGATGAACGCCTAGTAAACTTGCTCCATCATCTTTCTGTGTTTCCATTATCTCGCAGCTTGTCTTAATTCCTTGAATTAAATCTTCAATTGGCTCAGCACCAGATGTTGCCAAGAAACTTGTCACTCCAACTGATGGAAGATGTTTTTTCATTTCTAACAACCCATGATGAGTTTTGTCATTTCCAAACGAACCTGTACCCCATCCATGAAGATGTTGATCTATAAATCCAGGTATTATTAGATAGTTTTCATAATCTTCAAAACTTTCTGAACCAATGTTAGTAACAAACCCTGTAATAACACCTTCCTCAATTTTTAGATATCCTTCCCTTTTTATTTGATTAGGAAAGTAAATATTCTTAGAATATAAATACATGTTTTCCTCCGTTTCCTTTATTTTCCTTTGTTATCGTCCAAGTTGATCATCGACAGCATTTCTTACAAATTCAACCATAGGTCCGTAAACAACATGAATGTGTCCGCTTGATGGGAAGAACACACCTGAACATCCAGATTTCTTAAGTAAATCATTATTAATTTTCGTTTTATCTTTAAAGTCGACTCGAAGTCTTGTTATACAATTTTCTACGTTTCCTATATTTGATGCTCCACCTAATCCTTCAATCACGAGTGCAGCTACTTCATCGAAACGTCGTTCAGTAATTAATATATTATCTGTCCCTGCAGAGTCTTCTCGTCCCGGTGTCGGAACATTAAACTTAACAATCCACCATTTGAATATGAAGTATATTAATACCGCTTCTATAACTCCGACTATCACAATATTTATCCAGTTTGAATTCTTAAACATTACTCCAAATATTATAAAATCAAATATCGTTCCACGAATATAACCAACAGCAGTATTCATGAAGTAAAGAGCAATACCACCAATAGCACCTAAAACAGAATATATTAAGAAGAGTCCTGGAGCAATAAATAAGAAAGTAAACTCTAATGGTTCGGTAACATTACCAAAGAATGCAGTTGCAACACTGGTAATGATCAAACCTTTCGCCATAGCTTTATTCTCATTATATGCAGTATGATACATTGCAAGTCCTATTGCTGGGAATACAAACAATGCACGAACCATCTGGTTTTGAGCTCCAAATCGAGTTAATTCTGGCATCATTGCCCAATACTCACTATCTGGTCCCAAATTAAATAGGATTTCGTTCATCGCATCTAGGTAACCAATGTACTCAACTCCATTAATTAAATAGACTCCACCAGCCTCTGTGAAACGGAGCATTGCATTCCAAACATGATGCAATCCGAAAGGAATAAGCAAACGGTTAATAACCCCGTTTAATATTTGGCCTAAAATTGGACTCAGTAATAATCCCGACATACTTGCAAAGAATGCGATTAGATATTCCCAGAAAAAAGGAATTATAAGTCCAAATACAATTGCTACACCCATAGAGATCAGAGGAACTGATTTTCTACCTGCAAAGAACGCGAATGCCATTGGAAGTTGAAGATCATAATACTTGTCTGTTGCCCAAGATGCAATAAGACCAGCTATTATCCCTCCAAATACGTTAACGTTTACAGTTTGAATACCAAGCACCATGGCTTGTCCACCAACAGCAATATTTCCTTCTTTGATAAGGTTTCCTGTATTTGTTAACCAAATATTCATGACAATCATCAATATTAAATATGCAAGTACTGATGAAAATACTGCAATTCCTTTATCCTTACGCGACATTCCATATGCAACTCCCATTGCAAATAATAGCGGTAAGTTATTAAAGATAACATCACTCATTGTACGTATACCAATAAAAATTTGGCTAACAGCTGGATTCCCCAAGAAAGGTAGCAGCTCAATCATATATTTTTGAGAAAATGCGCCACTAATTCCGAGTAGTAATCCAACGGGTGCCATTACCCCAATTGGTAAAAGCAATGAGCGTCCAAATCGTTGAATCTGTTCACTATACTTCTTCATAATTCTCCTCCTGTGCATTTAATTTAACATCGGCGGTAAGCGTTTACAACTCTTGACTTATCATTCGTTTACACCTTAAAGGACTTAGGTCACTACATCTTACCTAGGTAACTAAAATTTCTGTTTTTTTTCAATTTTTCAGCTCAATAATCAACTATTTTGTCTAAGTTTTCCTTGGAAAATAAAAAAGAGATTTATTTAATTCATGTAAATAAATCTCTTGAATATATTTAATTATTCTTTAGACAATCGTGTTTTTCGACTAATTCAACTTTCTAAGTTAGTGTCCAATAATTTTTATTTGCTTCCATCAGATCATCAAGTACTGCTTTTGCTTTTTGGGGATCGACTATGGTTCTATTGATTGTTAATGCCTCCAGAGCTTTTGTATAATCTTTCTCTAAGAAAGCTTCTACTGTTAGCAACTCATATGCATATTGCCCCTCCATCAATCCCTTATAAAATGGTTTAATAGCTCCGTAAGGATATGCCTTTGCACCATCTAACCCCAATTGTCCACTTAGTTCTACAATTGCTTCTGCAGGAAAGTTAGGAATAAGGTTATTATTTCTTACCATGATTACAAATTCATTGTTTAAATCATAAAGGATCGATTCAGCAACTTCAATCATGAGATTTCCAAACACTGAACCTTTTAAAATTTCCAGATTTCCTAAATCATCACGGCCTTCCGCACTAGCACAGAGTTCAAATACCTCTTTTTCTCGGCTATCTCTTGCTTCATCAGCACGTGTATAGTTTGGATCACTCTCCTCTACAATCTCCTCTGGAAAGAAGTAGTACTGTAGATAGGTATTTGGAAGATACTCTGGAAAGAAGGATAAATATTTATTGACTCTTTTATATGTTTCTAACCAGGATGCAGATCTTTGTTCTGCGTTATAAGGTTTAAATTCATGACCTGTTAAGTATTCTTTAACTTGGTTATAATAACTGTTACCTTGGTAATCTTCAATTTCGGTAAACCATCCAAAATGATTTAGACCAAAATAAGTACACTTTAAATCATGTTGCGGTTTATCTAATATTTTTGCGTAGGAACGCATCATAGAGTATGGTTGATCACACAAGTTCAAGATGCGCTTGTCATCTGGGAATACTTTATCAAGTGCTAATGCAACGATTGCTGCAGGATTAGTATAATTTAAGATCCATGCATCTTTGTTAACTGCCCGAATATCATTGACCATTTCTATCATTGCGCCAATTGATCTCATACCATAAGCAAATCCTCCAGGACCACATGTTTCTTGACCAACAAGTCCATGTTTTAGTGGGATTTTCTCATCAAGGCTTCTCATTTCCGTGTTTCCCGCTCTCATTTGTACTAAAACAGCATCCGCATCTTCATATGCGACCGTTTTATCAGTGGTGAAGATTACAGTTGCGTTTGGAATTTCCTGTTTCAATACCAAACGAATATATGTCTCCATTTTTGACGTTCTTTTTGTGTGTATGTCAAAAAATACAATCTTTTTAATTTTAAATCGATCTTTATAGTCCACAATCGATCCGACGAGTGCAGGTGTTCTCGAACTTCCCGCACCGACAATGGTGATATTTTGTTCTTTTCTCATGCTTTCTCCTCTATCTATAGCAATCAATACTGCCTTATAAATTCATCATAGAGGGATTGGTATTTAAATGATACTTAAAAGAGAATTATCCTTACCTAAGAAAAAACCTAGGTCACTCAATGTGACTTAGGTCATTTTTTTCTTTCTTGAATCTCAAATTTTACTTGATGTGCCAGCATCTCACAAATTACAAAAAAACCGATTCGAGATATATCATCATTCGTTGCGGTCTCTACTGATTCAGTAGCTGCAAAGAGACTTAAGTCAGATAATCGTGCAAGCGAGTTATGTGTGAATGCGGTCAGCGAAATTATTTCACCTTGACGTGCTTTAACAATTTTCGCCGCATCAACAATTTTTCGAGTTTCGCCTGATAACGAAATCAATATGAATAATTCTCTAGGGTCGACCTGGTTAGCAATAATAGACAATAAATTATAATCATCAATAAGCATGCATTTGACTCCCATTGTAAGAAGGAGATGTGCTAGGTGATTCGCAATAGATTTTGATGTGCCGCGAGCTGCAATATAAACTGTTTTTGCTTCTAATATTTTAACCGAAGCGCTTTTTAATTTTTCGTAATTTAAGATATTTCCAGTCATCGATGCATTTTTGAGGATATTATCTTTTATAACTTCTGTTGTTTCTACAGACAATACTTCCGATTCCATATCCTTTAAGTAATAGCGCAAATCTGTATAACCTTCAAAACCTAATTTTTGAGACATGTTTATTACAACAGTCTTTGAAGTATATGATTTATCAGCTAAATCATTGATACTCATTTTGCTAACGGTATCAAAATTGTGAACTATATAATTGCAAACGCGCTTTTCAGCTTCAGTTAGCAAGTCAAAATGATGTGTTAATCGATTCATAGTTTTCCTCTTTTCATCCCCCAGAATGTAAAGTCATAGTGTATTCCCGTTTAAAGAAAACCCTTACATATCATTGATATTGTAACGAATTTGTTAACAGAGCTCAACAATAATTATATAACACTTGTATTTTATGGATACTAAAGTTACCTCTATTATCTGAATCTAATCATGTTTACTTTGATACATTAAGATTCATGGCAAATAATCATATTTTTATTTATACTCGATAACTAGACCATTTAGTTATCGAATATAGGCATGGTACTAGATCATTATAATTGTATGTTCAGAATATTATTACATTACAAAACTCCGCACAAGATTATTTGAATCTCATACGGAGCTTGAGTGTGTGCAACATTTTTTTACTACTAACAAAGTAAATTATCTATCGTTTCCTAAACGCACCTATTATTTCAGACTGTGGTTTAGTATTACTTCTACAAAATTAATACTTTTTTAAAGTAAGTGTCACTCTGGATGTTTATTTTTTATAGAGATTGATATGATACCAATTTTTTAGTACAAATTATAATTCTTTTTTCTTTAATACTGATACGCCTAAGAAAGTGATTCCTGTGATAATAAATGTTGCGGCAGCAAGATTGTCTGAATTCCCAATCCCCGTACCCGGTAATGTTTCGTTAGATTTAACCTTTTTCGTTGGCTTAACCGGATTGGTCGGCTTCGAGGGTTCGACAGGTTTTACAGGGTCTACTGGGTCAACTGGATCTTCAGGACCAACAGAGTCAGTCACTTTTTTACTGTAAACAAGCGTAAACTCCTTATCTTCATTTGTATAGGGGCTTGAAATTTTATTCATACCTTTTATTTCATATCCCTCTATTCCAGGAGCAACGTATTCAAATGCTTTATCTAAAGTTGCTTGAATAGTCTCATTTGCTCTTAAGCTATTTCCTTCTTCATCTTGAAATTGGATTGTATAAATTGGAAGTCTTAAGTTCACATCAAAAGCACTGTTTTCTTTAGTATATGCATAACTCATTGGTGTGCTTGAATCCACTAAAATATATTTTGATATTAAGTCTTGGGCGATTGGCTGTGTTTCACCTTTTACATTAATTTCGTCTAAGTACTTCAAATCATATTTTCCGTAAGTCACATCTGAGCGAATTAAAGATGTACTACCATCAATGTCTTTTAATTGATAGTTTAGTATCATTTGAGAAGTTTCACCAAAGTAGGCTTCAACCACATCGATACGCTTGTTGTTATCAATCTCTTTTTGATGTAACATTTCGTAAGTTAGTGTTCTTTCATATCCGATTTCTTTAGTTCCATCCTTATACAATATGTAATACCCATAATAGGTATATGGTGTTTCTCTAAATACATTTCCGCCATTCATCAAATCAGTAAGAAGGTTGTCATCATGCGCAGTCCAAGTGCTATTTTCAGTTTCTGACATCAATCTTTGCCAAGGACCAAATTCATCTAAAGGTAAGTTTACCTCTAGTTTTCCAATTACTTCGCCGTCTTCATACTCTAATTTTACGACGCTTTGATTTAATACAATTTGCCCTTCAAATGGATCATTATCAGCGGCTACATTGAGCGCAACGGGCGTTACCATTAGTATTAGTGCTAATAAATATAAACTAAATTTCTTTTTCATATTTTCACCTCTAGCAACAGTATATCACTCTAGTTGTTACAAAAAAGTTCCAAGGAGTGTGTCTCATAATTTAGTCATCATTTTTTCACGAGCATATCACAATAACTTAACGATATAAAATAAATCACTCCTGTGAACCCCATACTTCCAGAAGGCCCAATCTAATTACTAAGAATTTACGTCACACAGTCTCTTTACATTCATTTCTTCTCGATATCTTCTCATTCGACATTTTTCCATAAGAAAACCTACTCGAAAGTAGGTTATTTTCAATATGGTACACCCAACAGGAATCGAACCTGCAGCCTTTTGAACCGGAATCAAACGCGCTATCCGTTGCGCCATGGGTGCGTATCCTTTACCATTCTATCACACTCCATTACAGATTCCAATTTAAGCTTTATTTGAATTTAGAGGGAGTTACGTCTGTATATTTTTTAAAGACATAGTTAAAATATTTATAGTCACTGTACCCCAACATTTCAGCAATTTCATATATTTTATAATCCTCTTCTCTAATGAGTTGGATTGCCTTGTTAATCTTTTTTTGATTTACAAAATCATTCACAGTGGTATTCACTTCTTGTTTGAATAAATCATTCATCGATGTACTCGAAATTTCAAAAATATCACAGAGATCACTTAGGGTTAATTTCTGACTTAAGTTATCATCAATATACTTAATAATTCGTTTCATTTTCTGAGACTGACAACGAATTGCCGGGTCAGAACTTGTTTGTGGATTCTTGGCCTTTATTTTAGGTTTAATTCTCATGATAGCTTCTGAAAGTTCCTCATAGTCAATAGGTTTAAGAATATACTCACTCACTCCTAAAACAAGTGCTTCTTTCGCATAGTCGAATTCACTAAAGCCAGAAATAATTATCGACTCGAAGTCATGAATTTTTTTACCTTCACGAATCATTTCGAGGCCATCAACAAATGGCATTCTTACGTCAGTAATCACGAGATCTGGTTTGAACTCTTCAATGTATTCAAGTCCCTGTTTTCCATTCCACGCTTGAGCAACTAAAACAATGTTGAGCTTTTTCCAATCGAGCATATATCCGATTCCTTTTCGAATATTCTCTTCATCTTCAACCAAGAGTACTTTAATCATGATTGACCTCCCCTTTATATGGAATTCGAATCATTACATGCAATCCTTTTCCAATATTCTGTATAAATACACCATATTCTTTTCCGTATAGAAGTTGAATTGATTTATGGACATTGTAGAGTCCTAAATTATCACGTGCTTTCTGATTATTTTGCAAGTTATCATTAATTTCGTCCAACTGATCTTGGTTGATTCCAATACCATCATCCACAACATCAAATTGAATATAATTCTCGACAATTCTGCCTAGAATTGCAATGTTCAATACTTCGACATGTTCCATATTATATTTAATACTATTCTCTACAATAGGTTGAAGTATCAACTTGGGGATTTGTTGTGTGAGGATTTCATCTTGAATTTCAATCTTAAAGTTGAGCCTTTCTTTAAAGCGCATTTTTTGAAGTTCGAGATAATCTTCAATATATCCTAAATCCTCGGTAACAGTCACTGTATCTCGCCCATAGTTTAATATATAACGCATTAAACGTGCGAGAGCCATAATCATTTTTGAAGCATTATCGGGGTCAAAAATAATCTCATAACGAATAGATTCCAAAGTATTGTATAAGAAATGAGGATTAAATTGATCTTGAAGATGTTTAATTTCCATCCAACGCTTTCTTTCAGCAAGTTCTTGATTCTTCGCAATCAAATCTCTTACACTTAACGTTAGTTCATTAAATTCTTCATAAAGTGTTTCAAATTCTTCAAAGCTTTGTTCCTTAATGAGATAGGTTGTGCTTCCAGATTTATTTTGCTCAATGGCATTCATCAGCTCATCAAGTGGCGAAGCATAAGACTTAGTAATCCGATTAATTAGGGGTCGAACGCAAATTATCAATACTATAAGAATTGTTAGTATCAATCCTAACCCGATAACAAAGACATTTTGATTAAGTGTCGTTTCGCGAATACTTGTCAAGAATACAGGTGTATCATAAATATAGAATTGAGATTTGACTGTCATATTCTGTTTCTTATCCACCGAGACTTTTCCAATCTCATCACGATAACGGGTAGTGTCTTCAAATAGAATATTACTATATTGATCCGAAAGGATGGTAAAGGACGAGTATTGATTCGTAATCTCAGTCAAAGATTCTACGAGCGGCTCAATTGCAATATACCCATCTGCAAATCGTGTCAGAATAAACATCGATGCTTTCTGTTGTTCTAAATAAGAAGTTTTAGCTTCATCAACGATGACTGATTTATCTTGAAGTTTCATATATCTCAGTGACTCACTAAGATTCGAACTTTTCAACAGTTGTTCTTGATTATAGAGGTAGAGATTACTCACCACGATATTTAAGTCACCATCTAATATCGTGAAATTATACTTGATGGTTGATTGACTTCTCATATTGTACAATTCACGATATAAGATATTTTCCGCAATCTCTTCTTGCGCTACTTTATCTTCCAACGTATCCAATTTATAGAAGAGTTCCGAAAAATCTTGGTGAATCGTATCGGTAATATGCTGATTGTCTCGTTTTAACTCATTTTTGATATACAAACTAAAGAGGCTAAAAGTGACTGCACTAAAAACAATTGCAATGGTCAAAAGTACGAGTATCAAATATACTTGAAATTGTTTTCGAATATAGTCGCTAAATTTTCGCTTCATAAGTTAGTCCCCTTCTCGGCACAATCATACCACAGCACCTTATTATCAACGCAGAAAAAGCTAATTAAATTAGCTCTTTCAAATTATAAACTGATTTCTTTCTTACCACTTATTTTAAAGAAGAGTAGGAGTGAAATGATTGAAGTTAATGTCAATATCGTTGAAAATGCTGCGGCATTTCCATAGTTACCACGAATAACTTCGGTATAGATTGCGACGGTAAGTGTCTTCGTCTTGCTGGTATAAAGAATAATTGAGCTACTCAATTCACTAATTACCGTAATCCAGCTCATCAATGCACCGGATATTACTCCTGGCATCATCATCGGTAGCATAACGTCTCTAAATGACTTCATTTCTGATGAACCTAAAGATACGGCTGCTTCTTCCATACTTGGACTAATTTGACCAATAATGGCTGTACTTGACCGAATTGTATAAGCAAGTCTTCGAACTACGAAAGATATTACTAAAATCAAGAAGGTCCCCGATAGCAGCAATGGATAATCATTAAATGCAAATAAGAACGAAATCCCTAATACAGATCCAGGAATAATGTATGGAAGCATCGATAACGTGTCTAAAGATCCCGTTAACGCATTCGGTTTTCTCTCGCTCATATAAGATATCAAAACCCCGAGAACAACAATGATAAGTATGGCAATAATACCGATGAAGTATGTATTTCCAATTACAAATCCTTCACCATTCGCAAAGATATTACGATAACTGTCGAGTGAGAAGCCTTTCGTAAAGACTTGTCCACCATTACTTTTTAAGAATGATGTATAAATTACAACCAGTTGCGGCAATGAAGCTACAAAGACGGTGAAGTAAACAAGTGCATGAACCAAAATATTCTTCGCACCCGTTAACTGACGTGGTTGGATTGGTTTGAGAGCTGTCATTGAATAATTGAACTTTTTCGCAAAGTATTTTTGAATGAAGAAGAGACTGATGATGATTCCAATCACGATAACACAAAGGGCTGCAGCAAAGCTGGCATCCCCACCCAGTTCACTCATAAATTGAGTATAAACTAAGACGGGCATCGTTTTGTATCCTTCACCAATCAACATTGGCGTCCCGAAATCCGAGAATACGCGCATAAACACTAAGAGAGAACTTGCCAAAATACTCGGTACCAGTAAGGGAACGATAATTGTGCGAACTCGTTTCCAAGTACTGGACCCCAAACTTTCAGCTGCCTCGTTGAGAGAATGGTCCATATTTTTCATTGCCCCTGATACATAGAGATATACGAGAGGGAATGATTGCATAGCGAAGACCAATACGATTCCAGCAAAACCATAGATTCCGTTATATTGAATTCCAAATAGACTGTTAATTATTTTTGTAATAAATCCATTTCTACCAAGTAGTTGGATCCATGCGTATGCACCAATAAATGGTGGTGATAGGTATGCAACAATACAGAGTAAATCAACCGCACCACTGAATTTTATTTTCACATTACGCGTGGCATATGCAAGTGGAAGTCCAATTGCTACTGAAATTAGTGTTGCAACAATTGTAACTTTAAAGCTATTAACCAGCGTTGACCAATAGAATTTCCGTTCAAAGAATTTCACAAAGTTTGATAGCCCTATGGAATCATTCACAACAACTGATTTATACAGTACTAAAAATAGTGGATATCCGATAAATACAACAAAGAGTATGAATATCGCAAGTGTTAATCCATGCCATATCGTAAATCTTGATTTATCTTTAGTCTTATTCACACTCATCAACTCCTTCAATAATTGAACGTTCTGTGGTGATGTTAAAGAGATTGATTCGATTCTCTTTAAACTTGAGATAAACTGTTGTATCATCTGGAATAATCTCGATACTTTCTTTATCATCAATAACTTCGACTTCGCGCCCATCATCCAAAGATATATAGTAGTGTGTATTGAGTCCTAAGAAGGTTGATGTCTTAACCACACCTTTAATGCCTGTTGGATCATCAGAAATTCTAAATTCATGAGGTCTCACGGAAACAATGACGTCTTCATCACTATCTGCAACAAGGTTGTTCATCTCAAATTGATAACCTTCAACATCGATACGATTACCTTGACGATGTCCTGTGAAGAAATTCGTTGTTCCAATGAAGTTTGAAACAAATGTATTCACAGGTCGACTATAGATTACTTTAGGTTGTCCAATTTGTTGGATTACGCCTTCGTTCATAACCGCAATTCGATCAGATACCGCTAAGGCTTCTTCTTGATCGTGCGTTACATATACTGTCGTAATGTCGACTTCCTTTTGAATATTTTTAATTGCCAGACGCATCTCTACACGAAGTTTTGCATCGAGATTTGACAAAGGTTCATCCATTAAGAGAACTTCAGGATGAGTAACAATTGCTCGAGCAAGCGCAACACGTTGTTGTTGTCCACCTGATAGTTGTTCAGGGAGACGATCCTTCAGTGAAGTGATTTTCACGACCTCAAGAATTTCATCAACACGACGGTTAATTTCCTCTTTCGAAACTTTCTGATTTTTAAGTCCGTATGCTACATTATCTTTGACACTCATGTGTGGGAAGATTGCATAGTTTTGAAATACCATTCCCATATTACGCTTATGAATTGGAATCTTATTCACAACATGGTCATTAACAGAAATGCTCCCTTTATCGATTGTATTAAAACCAATAATCATTCGTAAGAGTGTAGTTTTTCCACACCCTGACGGACCCAGCAATGTAAAGAACTCTCCAGGATTAATATCTACTGATAGTCCTTTTACAACCTCGTTATCGCCATAACGTTTTACTACTTTATCTATTTTTAAATCGACACCCATAATAATCTCCTCTCATTTAAGGGAAAGACAGCCGAAGCTGTCTTTTTAGTCCATTGATTTTTCTAAATGTTCTGTAAACTTCTTGGATATTTCATCTTTATGTTCCGCAACCCATGCTTCATCGTAATTTTTCGAAAGCACGATGTTACTTTGTGGTGTCATGTAATCTGCAAGTTTAGCATTCTTACGAAGTGGACGAACAGTTAATTGTTCTCCAACTTGGTTTTGAATGTCTTCAGAAATTAAGAAATCAACAAACTTCTTAGCATTTTCAACATTTTTAGCCCCCTTAATAATTTGCACTGATTCTCCTGGGAAAATAGCGCCTTCGACAGGGAATACTACTTCTACAGGTGCTCCATTTTTGACATAATTTGCAGCAGGATCTTCCCATGTTAAACCAACAGGAAACTCTCCATCAGCTACTCCTTTATGAACTTGACCAGAGCTTGATGCAATCTTTCCATCTAAGTTAGCAATTAACTTATCAACGTAATCCCATGCCTTATCAGACATTGGATCACCATCACCCATGTCATACAACATTGCAACTAAAACTTGGAATGCTGAACTTGAGTTCGTTGGATCTCCAAAGCTAATTTTCCCTTTAAGTTCAGGATTTAATAAATCTTGGAATCCATCAATTTTCATAGAGCCCTTAAGATCCTTATTCACGATCATTACTGTTGGATCTGAGAATGCAGGTGTAAAGTATCCTGATGTATTCTTGAATCCATCCATCATATTAGCATCTTCAGGTGATACATATTCCATGAACAAATCTTTATATTCATGGAGCATTGTTTCATCAGCTGCCCATAAGACATCTCCAAGTGGGTTACTCTTTTCTGATTCTACACGCTTTTGTAGTTCTCCAGTACCTGCTACAACAGTCTTAACTTTTATACCCGTTTCTTTCTCAAAGTTTTTAATAACTAGGTTATTTAATCCCTCACTACGTGCTGTATAGATAACCAATTCATTGGAACCACCAGCTGCTGGTTTATCCTCTTTTTTACCACAGCCAACTAAAATAACTGAGAACACAAGCAGTGACACTAACAATTTCATTGTACGTTTCATTTCATATCTCCTCCTAAGTTACTCTTAGTATACCGTTAGTGTATCCGCTTTCACATCCTGAAATATCACAAAAATATCCGAAATATCAAAACATACACAATTTTACTGCAAGTCACCACCATTATTTCGTAACTCACCATCATTTGCTTGTACATTTACTAGATAAACATTATCATTTAAGTACAGGTGATACGATGAAAATTCAACTTGGTAAAAATATTATCGAACCCATTACGAAAGATCAGTTAATGCATGCAGAGATTGTGGAATCCGATGGCTCTTATATTCTTTATGCACAAAACACTAAGTTTCCTGTGTACGATTCACGACGTAAATCATACGTTAATCTTCAGGATATTTTCATTGTGTCCGTTATTGATCAAAATACTGTTGTTGAAACTGAGCATGAATCTTTTCATACAACACTACCTCTCAAAGACTTTGAAGTTGAACCACTACTCCGCATCAATCGTACAACGATCGTGAACCCGCACTTCATTGAAGATATTAAAGTGAGTCTTAATATGAAATACAACATTCGCATACACAACCAATGGCACGATGTTAATCGTAGTTACTATTATGAATTCAAAAAAACCATTGGTATCTAGGAGGTATTTATGTCACTGACACTTTTTATATTACCCATTGTTATCATCTTAGCATTCGTCATTATGAGCTGGGTGTACCAAAGTAAAGCTCTAACGTTTAATGCTCGGAGCGCACTAAAAAAAGATACTAAACGTAAGTTTGCATTTTCTAAAACTGGATTCATCATTATTATATCGAGTAGTTTTATTACTTTATCTTGTATTTCAGTGTATTCAATTTACTTATATAACGTTCGCACTCTGACAACCCGTTGCTTAACACCTACATATGATTCGCAAATACCAGAACTCAAACTATGTGCTAACCAATTTGGTCATGAAATATTTGAAGATACCAATCTCGCATACTCTGTACTTAATACGAAATATCAAGACGAGATACCCACTTCGAATGTTAAGGTAACACCTAAAAATATCACGACACTAAGAGACCACAGTAATGCTTACTTAAATGAAACATTTAATTACTTTTATGATCATCTAAATAATATCTATGACTTCCATACTAATGTGATGCCAGGTAATCAATATGGAACCTATGCGATTGATGGCGTCTGGTTGCTTCAATTTAATACAATCAAAAGGAATTTAAATAGCTCGGATGTATCTTTTACTCTAACGAATCTCACATCATCTGAACAAACATTAACTTCAATTTATCCCATACTCTTTATAGATGGTGATTTCGGTGTTGATCCAAAACTTCTTGAAGCATTAAATGTAACTTTTGAAGCAAAATCGTCACAACAATTTAATCTTAAAATTCCACATACTGACTCACTAACTATAAGAGTAAATTCAAATAATTTAAGTTATATCCACCAAGGAGGTAACCAATGATTAAAAAATATTCAGATACCTTACTTCTTCTCACAACACTTTTCTTGTTTCCTGTTTATTACCTTACAATATGGTTAACTGGATTTACTGCAGGAGATGAGTCTTGGACTGCACTCCATCGTATGTTAGTAGAATATCCACAACTTCTATTTTTTAGTTTCTATATATTATTTATATTCTTCCTCATCAGCCTATCACACATTAGAAACAATAGAACATCACAACGAATTATGAATCTTCTCATCATTGCGTTATCACTTTATTCACTGATATTCTTTCTACATCAAATGATTCAATTACATACATTATCACGTGGAGCGTCGTATTCATTTTACACACTGGGACAATTTGACACTGAAATATTCATTGCCTTTTTCATTATCTTACCCCCACTTATATTCCTTCTTACCTGCGCTACAATTTTTACAAATAAAAAAAGAAACGTCACATCAATCGAATGAACGACACTATCGGGATACTAAAAAGTATCCCTTTTTTTGGGGGATACTTCCTGTTTATATTTTTTGTAATTGACGGTATAGCGTTTGCGCTAGAGTAACTTCTGACATCTGACAACCCGATTCAATCCACTTCATAATAGTATAAACGATTCCCCCCGAATAAAGATAAAGCAAAATTTCTTGTTCATCTTCACTGAATTCATTCGAAAGAATACCTGAGATACTTTCTTGAAATTGTGAGGCAACCATTTGATTTAATTCTCGGTTTACACCCGATGTAAATAAGTTATGATAAATATTTCGTTGTTCCTTAATACGTGCGAGAAAGACTTTTAGATTTTTATCCATTGAGACACCCTTTACGATTCCCAACTTTGTACGCTCCTCACTAAAACAATACATCACCAATTGATACTTATCCTCAAAGTAAGAGTAAAAGGTCGTACGACTTATTAGACTTGCTTGGCAAATATCATTCACACTAATATTATCAAAGTTTGTAGTTTCTAGTAAATCAAACAAACCATGGTAGATTGCAAGTGTGGTTGCATTACGTTTATAGATCATAGTTTACTCCTTTAAGCTACTCTTATTCTATCATAGGTTGACACTTTTTAATATTTGTAAGGCTACCGTACAGACCTTACTTTCTGTTCTTTTTTTCGGTTTAATTCCCTTCATAATGGTGTCAGGAGGTAAAAATCATGAACGAAAACCTTAATAATTTAAATGTATTGCTAAGTGTTTATGAGAAAAAATTGGAACACGCATACGTTGAATATGCAAAAAAAGTTGATGATATTACAAGCATCGAGATGAAAACAATCAATGTCTATGTTGATCGTATCGTGCAAATAAAAAAAGAAATAAAAGAATTGGAGAACCCTGAAAAAATATGATTAAATTATTTAAAAAACTAAAAAAACGAGATTGGTTTTTAATTGCTGTTGCCGTAGTATTAATCGCAGTTCAAGTAGTCTTAGATTTATCGATTCCTGAATATATGACTGAAATTACCAGTCTCGTACAGACTAATGAGGATGTGGTTAATCAAATCCAAAGTATTGGATTCAAAATGATAGCTTCATCACTGGGAAGTGTTATTTTAGCAGTAATCGTTGGATACATCGCTGCAAATATCTCTGCTTCTCTAGGACGTACAACACGTCAAGCTTTATTTGAGAAAGTAAACGAGTTCACAACACATGATGTCGGACAGTTTTCAATACCAAGCTTGATTACACGTACAACAACTGACTCAACTCAAATTCAATTATTTATTGCAATTGGACTTCAGATTGCTATTAAGTCACCCTTACTTGCAATCGCATCAATCAGTCGAATCATTGATCACAGCTGGCAATGGACTGCTTTAATAGCAAGTGGCATTTTATTCCTGTTGGTCATCATTTTAATTATCGTAGTCTTTGCGATACCTAAATTTAATAAAGTACAGAAACTTACTGATAATATCAACCGAATTATGAGAGAAAGTCTTACTGGTATTAATGTTGTCCGTGCATATAATGCTGAATCATATCAAGAAAAGAAATTTGAAAAGGCAAGCAGCGACTTAGCGGAAAATAACCTCTTTGGAACTCGAGTTGTCGGTTTGCTCCATCCGAGTTTAAACTTTGCCATGTCTGTGATGAGTATTGGTATTTACTGGATTGGCGCCTATCTCATCAACGGTCTTTCAGCTTCGGATCAATTGGTGCAATTTAGTAATATGGTAGTCTATTCAGCCTATGCACTACAAATTATTGCATCCTTTATGTTGATGAGTATCTTATTAGTATTGTTACCTCGCGTTAAGGTGTCTGCAAATCGTATTAATGAAGTTTTGGATGCTCCGATAAGTATGGAAAATGGAACCATCAACAACAATGTTTCAAATTACCAAGGTATTGTAGAGTTTAAGGATGTTTGTTTCACTTATCCCGATAATGCACAGCCCGCATTAAAAAATATTAACTTCACAATAAATAAAGGTGAGACACTCGCCATTATTGGGGCTACAGGGAGCGGTAAAACAACTTTAGTTAACTTGATTCCCCGCCTCTATGAAGTCACATCAGGAAGCGTTTATGTGGATGGCGTCGACGTTAACGATTACTACGAGGAATCGCTATACAGTAAGATTGGTTATGTCTCTCAAAAAGCAATGCTATTCAGTGGGACTGTAGCCGATAACATTGATTTTGGACAAACCTTTAATGATAAAATCACTGAAGAGAGAATTACAGATGCCCTTGAATTATGTCAATCTGCAAACTTTGTTCTCAATAAACCCGAGGGGATTCAGTCTCCTGTTGCCCAACTTGGTACAAACTTCTCAGGAGGACAAAAACAAAGATTATCTATGGCAAGAGCCATTGCTCGTGATCCAGAAATTTTAATTTTCGATGATAGTTTTTCTGCTCTCGATTATCAAACCGATCAAAAAATCAGACAGCAACTCAATCAAGACTTTAAAGAAACTACGAAAATTATCATTGCCCAACGTATTGGTACGATTCTCGATGCCGATCAAATTATCGTTCTTGAGAATGGAGAAATGGTAGGCCATGGTAAACATTCAGAACTCTTGAAGACATGTTCTGTCTATCAAGAAATTGCGAAATCTCAATTATCAAAGGAGGAACTTGAAGATGAAACAACAAGAAACTAAAAAATTTCAAGGACTTACCAATCTACTCTCTTACAGTAAGCGATATAAAGGTTCTCTTATTACTGTTGGGGTTCTAGCACTAACTGGTGCTATCTTTATTTTACTAGGACCTAAACAAATTGAAACTATCACCAATTTAATTATCGAAGGAATGCATACTGGCATTGACTTAGAAAGAATCAGTAAAGTAGGCATGACCCTGGTTATAATTTATATCATTGGATTTGGAATAAACTACGCTAAGCAATTTATTATGGCTAGTATTACGCAACGTTTAAACAATCAACTCCGTACCGAAATAGATCAAAAAATTAACCGCCTACCCCTCTCATATTTTGATGAAGTTAGTTATGGTGATGTATTGAGTCGAGTTACGAACGATGTTGATACAATTGGTAAAACCCTAAACAACAGTATCCCAACAATCGTAACAAGTATCACTTTATTGGTTGGCTCACTCTTCATGATGGTTACTTCAAATCTTACCCTTGCAATTATTATCGTTACCATTACACTTCTTGGCTTCACAATGGTTAAACTGATTACAAAAAAATCTCAGCCTTACTTTAACAAACAACAACAAGTTTTAGGGGATATGAGTGGTTTTGTAGAAGAAGCCTATACCGGCCATACTATTATTAAAGTGTATAATGCAAGTGATGATATCAATGATGAATTTTCAGAAATCAATGATAAATTAACAAACTATGGAAAGAAAGCACACTTCCTTTCGGGTATTATGACGCCTCTGATCAGTTTCATTGGAAATCTTAGTTACGTTGCAGTCGCAATTGTAGGATCAAAAATGGTTGTAAGTGGATCCATTGAATTTGGTGTAGTAGTTGCCTTTACAATGTATATTCGTCAGTTTAACAACCCACTATCACAACTTACTCAAGTTGTTACAGATTTACAAACTGCTTCTGCAGCATCAATTCGCGTTCGAGACTTTATGAATGAAGATGAAATTCCTACGGATACTAATTCTCCTGAAATTCTTGACCATGTTGAAGGGAATATCAATTTCGATCATGTATCATTTGGATATGATCCTAATAAACCAATTATAAAGGATTTCTCGTGTGATGTTGTTGCGGGACAAAAAATTGCGATTGTAGGTCCTACAGGTGCAGGTAAGACAACCCTTGTTAACTTACTGATGCGATTTTACGATGTAACATCAGGTGATATTAAAATTGATGGTACGTCAATCTTTAATATCACGAAAGAAAATCTAAGAAATCAGTTTGGTATGGTATTACAAGATACATGGATTTTTGAAGGTACCGTTTATGAGAATTTAGTTTATTCGATCCCAAACATTAATATTGATACGGTTGAGAAAGCCTGTGAGCGGGTTGGAATTGACCATTTCATTAACAGTTTACCCAATGGTTATGACACAGTTTTAGATGAGACAACATCTTTGTCAGAAGGACAAAAACAACAATTTACGATTGTGAGAGCCATGTTAAAAAATGCACCCCTACTTATCCTTGATGAAGCAACAAGCTCCATCGATACACGTACGGAACTAATTATTCAAAATGCCATGGATGAACTCATGAAAGGACGTACAAGCTTTGTGATTGCCCATCGCCTTTCTACCATAAAAGATGCCGATTTAATTCTTGTTATGAAAGATGGTAATGTAATTGAAAGTGGAACTCACGATGAGCTCCTAGAACAAAGAACATTCTACTATAACTTGTATAATAGCCAATTTCAAACTGCATAAGAAAAAGTGTATCCGAAACGGATACACTTTATTTATTATTTCCTATAGATCGTCAGAGTGAATCTTTATTGGCGATACAATATAACGCCCGATATTAACACTATGGTCCCCAATACGCTCTAAAATACCAAGAATATCAACATAGACACTGCTTGCGACTTTAGTCTCACAAATACTCTCTGCCATACGTTGGAAATGTTTCTCACGATATTTTTTCTCTACAAGATCCAAGTAATCTTCTTCACTAAGAAGATCGTCGAATAATGTTTCATCATCTGTACGAACAATCTCAATTGATTTTTGAACCATATGGAGTAATAGCTCGTACATCTTGTCTAAGT
Organism: Erysipelothrix inopinata; assembly: GCF_014396165.1. GTDB lineage: Bacteria > Bacillota_I > Bacilli_A > Erysipelotrichales > Erysipelotrichaceae > Erysipelothrix > Erysipelothrix inopinata. Next base: position 921,254 of record NZ_CP060715.1, on the reverse strand, counting down.
CATCCAATGCATCCATTGAGAAATTTTCTCGGTTGTCAAAAGACAATTTAAAGAACTCAACAAGATTTGTCGATAAATCACTCATACGTTCATAGTTTTTGATTATTTCTAAGTTTTGAGTGTATGCTTTCGCAATAGTAGCATCACCACTCGAGGTTTGCATAATCTTAAGAAGATACGAAGTCAGATCTGTATCAATGGCATTTACCATCTCCTCAAGTTGCATTACAACTTCATAGTCTTGTTTATCTTTAGAATGGAGATAAGTCTGTGAAGTACGAATCGATTCTTCGACAAGGCTTGCCATATCAATCGTTCTACCTTTCGCAAGTTGAAGAGCTCCTACTGGATACGTTTGAATAATCTCTTCATCTAAAGGTGTAAGTTTTTCTCTACTTACAATCTTATCATCACCTGGAATTAAGATTGTGAGAAGTCTCATAAACATTGGTATGAATGGTATTACAAGAATACAGAAGATAAGGTTGAACATTAAGTGGGCAATCCCCACTTCCATAGAAGCACTACTTCCAAGATAATTACTAATCATCGAAACTAAATGTGAGTACGGAACAATAAAAAACATCATAATCACAGCTCCAAAGAAGTTAAACAAGGTATGAAAAAGTGAAACTCTTCGTGCCGATGCCGACCCTCCAAGAGATGCAAAGTATGCCGTAATGGTTGTTCCAATATTTGAACCAAATACAAAAGCAATCGCTGCGATTAATGTCATACCACCGTTGCCATATATTTGTTGTACAACAGCAATTGTAGCTGAAGATGAGTTAATAATTGCAGTAAGAATAACGCCACCACCCATCGATAACCACGGATGATCTGATAATGAAATCATGACATCTTGGAACCAAGGCATTTCTTGAACCAACAACAACTTCCCTGACATAATTTGCAGACCCACAAACGTCATACCGAAAGCTAAAATAACTTTACCATAATTTTTAACATTAATTTTATTTGAGAATAGCATCATCATAGCACCAAGGAATAAAAAGATATATCCCATGTCTGCAATATTTAGACCAATAATAATCGCAGTCATTGTGGTACCAATATTTGCACCCAGTGAAATACCAATTGCCTGGTCAACCCTCATAAGTCCAGCTCTAACTAAACTGATTGAAATGACAGTAGCCGCCGAACTCGACTGCATGATCCCCGTCATGACTGCACCTACTAAGATTGCGGAAAATAGATTACTCGTATATTTATCAATATACTCTCGCATTCGATCACCAGCAACTGCTTTAAATCCATCCCCTAGCATCGTGATACCAAGCATGAAAAGACCGAATCCTCCCAAGATAACATGTACTTCTAATTCAGCACATGTCTGGATGAATGATTTGATAACTTCCATATGTTCCTCCATCAATAAACATTTTCCTCAACATCATATCATTTTACCTAAATCAATTTCTACATAATTTCCATTTTTATCCTAATATTCATCACAGTTTTAAAGATTATTTTCAAAATATATGATATGTCGCCATTAACAAGATAAAAATAAACCAAATTGTACTATTCTACAACTTGGTTTATTTAATTATTTTCTCTTTTTTTCATCAGTAAATAACGAATAAAGTACCAGTCCGAGTGCGATAATATTAGTTAGAATTGCAATGTCAAACACGAGCTTTATATGCTTATAAGCAAACCACCCTGAGTCATAAACATCTGGTGCCATCAGGTTAAGATTCATACCATTGATTGTCAGCATAAATACTTTTGTAATTCCCAATCCTATCAGACATACCATTAGTAAGATTGCGACAACAACCATAATTCTATTTTTATTTTTCATACTGCACTCCTCTCCATATCTTAATTGTACCAAAGGGGATGTATCTGCACAAACAGAAAAAAACTGAATTGAATTCAAATTCAACCCAGTTTCAAATTTTAGATATTATTTTTAACTTTATCTTTTAAGTATAAGATAATAAACACACATCCTAATAAGATCAACGATCCTTCAATCTTTGATATCGTATTTGCAACGCCCGTTGTAGGTAACACATTTTCTGTATCATTTTTGTCATTGTTATCTTCGATTTCTGCTTCCGGAATCACAATATTCTCTGAATTATCTTCCTCTGGATTAGGCTTATCTTCTTGATTATCATCAATAACATTAATACTCCATTTTGCATAGAGTGTCATATTATCAGTTACCGTATCGGTATCAAAGTTCCATTCCGTTGCAAACGTTGTATCTGTATACCAACCTTCGAATGCATGACCCTCTTTAGTTGGTGCAATTGGTGCTGGTATTGACGCGTTATGATTCACATCAGTAATTGGATTTACGATTGTACCTTCTTGGCTATCAAAGGTAACGGTATAGTTGAGTGGACTCCATTTTGCATAAAGTGTCATATTATCAGTTACCATATCAGTATCAAAGTTCCATTCTGTTGCGAACGTTGTATCTGTATACCAACCTGCGAATGTATGACCCTCTTTAGTCGGTGCCATTGGTGCTGTGATTGAAGCGTTATGATTTACATCAGTAATTGGATTCACGGTTGTACCTTCTTGGCTATCAAATGTAACAGTATAGATGAGTGGACTCCATTTTGCATAGAGTGTCATATTATCAGTTACCGTATCGGTATCAAAGTACCATTCTGTTGCAAACGTTGTATCTGTATACCAGCCATCAAATGCATGACCCTCTTTAGTTGGTGCCAGTGGTGCTGTGATTGAAGCGTTATGATTTACATCAGTAATTGGATTTACGGTTGTACCTTCTTGGCTATCAAAGGTAACGGTATAGTTCTCGTATACATTCTCGATTCCAACTCCTCTAACCCACATAACCCCTTCTACATCGTAACTTCTGTCAATTGATTGCATCGTGAAGTTTCCAACTGAAAAGTCTAACCACCCTTGAGCAAGACGCTCTTCAATAAATTCATTTTCATAAATAATTCTATTGTTAACTTGATCAAGTTCAGCATAAAATGGAACGCTGTACGGTGTCAGTACCAAACTTGAATAACCAGTGGAGGGTGTCGGCATTACAATAGTATCCAAATCAAAATAATATAGATTTTCAACGCTGTCGTATTTAATATTAACTTCTGGTGTTATTCCATCCATGTTTAACTTTACACGCGTATTATTTGAAGTATAAGGATACATTAAATCACTAAAATCAGTAATTTGATTTTTTTCACTACCATTGTCTCTCGCGCCAATATTGAGACTTGTTAGATTCACTAGATTTGAAGCTCCTTCAATACTCGAAAGTTTTCCCCCATTGAAGTTGATTGATTTTAAGTTCGTCATCTGATTAATTATAGTGAAATCAGTAACCCCTGAACTTTGAATCGAAAGATTAGTAAGTGTCTTAATCTTACTTAGAGATTTAAGATGGTTATCATTGAAAGGACTAAACATTGAAGTAAAACTCGTTAAGGGTAAATCTTCAAGAGGTTTTAAAAAATTCGGATTATTTTTTATAGCATTATTGGTCGTATTTGTTTGTTCATTAAACGAAATTGACTTTAGGTTAGTCAGCGAACCGACGGGTTCAATATCAGTTATTAATGTTTCTGATAAGGTCAATGTAGTAAGTGAACTACTCACTGATTCGATACCATCCAAAGATTCCCAGCCCGTATATCCAATATAAATGATGTTCAGGTTTGGAAGCTTACCAAGATCAGTATCAAAGCTTGAAAAGCCATCTTTTTCATTGAGAGTAATCTTTGTAACTTTAGAAAGATCACTCTCAGTTATATTATCTGATTTCTTTAATTCGCTCGCTACTGCACTTGCAGTAGTTGGTCTCGAAAAATAGGCATCAATTGATTGGCCAACATCTGCACTGATTTTTTCAAACGGATATACAATGATCACAAGTGTAAGGACCATCAAAACTTTTAATAGTTTTTTCATAGGAATCTCCTCATAGAATTGTCTCAATCTATGTTTCCATTCTAATGAATCTTACTAGATTTGTGTTTAACTCTGTATTAACCGGCTTGTATTTGTCACTAACATAAGTTAGCGATCATAACTAATCATCGTAATATAAAGCTGCGTATTTTCCGAATCGGTCGATACGATAAACGAATTCCCTTTATCAGGAAGTGTTAAATATTTCCCTGGTAATTGGGAGTTGAATTTTCCAACTGATTCAAAAACTGTAAATACCGAGTGATTGGAGTAAACTGAAGTTAAGTTTTTAGCGTAATCATCAACTTCAAATACATAGGAACGTATGCCATGATCTTGAAGTCCGTAGAAGAATTCCGAGATATTTCCATATTTTTTCTCAATTTTTGATTCTAGATTATATATTTCAAAATGAGGTTCTTTTCCTTCTTCATCATATTTGATTAATAGATTTTTACCCACCAGTTTTATCTCTGATGCGTAACTATTCTCATATACATTATTCCCATTTTTATCATAGACGATGTTTGTAAAAATTGGTCCCGATTCTTTCCCTTCGGTTCTCCAGTTTTCATTGTTTGTCATCGTGCTATGATAGAGATCATAATATTCGCTAGATGCTTGATGATCTAATACTGGAATGTATGCTGCATTGAGCTTGCCCGTGTAGCACTCTAGCTCTGTTTTGGATTCTCCTTGATTAAGGACATAACAGTATCTATCATCTTTTCTCTCAAGTGTTGTATACGTTAATTGATTGTTTACTTCAAAGAAACTAATTTTATTACTGAAGAAATGATAAAAATGATGTATAGATTGGTTAATCTCACTGAGTTTTCCATCAGTATACTTCATAATTTTTAGAGTCTCTTCATCCCCATTAACGATACGATTTGTTAGATATAACTCATCCTTAACTACTCCAAACGATTCCATATTTTGAATGTTTAAATTCTCGAAATCGATAACTTTATCCAAATTACTTGTTTCCACATTATACTTCCAAATTCCTTCAGCATAAGCACCCACATATCCTTCATTCATTTGAACTAAATATAAATCTGATCCCGAACTTTGAATGTTTGCATAAAATGACATCTCATCAATTTTGGAATCCATACTTTTCTGGATTACCTTAAATCCCTCATATTCTCCGGGATTCATAATATTCAATTTGAATTTCTGATTCTCAATGGTATTTTTATCAGGTTCAGTATAAATATCTTTAAATCTTAAGTTTACGACTAATGGTTTGAGTACTGGTTGATCCATTGCATAAGTGTAGAACTTATCATTAAAGTTAAGTGTTAAAGTGAAAGCACTAAAAAGCAGGAAAACAATTGAAAAGCTCATAATTAAATTCTTTTTAATCTTGTTTTTGTGTGCTTTTATAACTGTATCTTCGATCATTTGATCAATATTTCTAATTTGATTTTTATCATTTTTATTCATAATTATCCTCCATTTCTATTTTTAGTTTCTTTAGAATTGAATAGTATTTTGACTTAATCGTACTTTCAGGTATCTCCAACATTTCTCCCACTTCTCTAAAAGAAAATTGACTGTATACCTTCAATCGGATAATTTCCTGTTCATCCGTAGTAAGTGTATTTAAGTAATCTTTTACATACGAATAGTCTTCCGTACTTTGCACTGGTAGATCATTCAAGTTAACAAGTTCAACGAATTGATTTCGTCTTTTTAACTCATCTTTACACTCGTTGATTAGTATTCGCATCACCCATGTTTTAAAATATTCTGGTTTACGAACTTTTTTTCTGTTTTTATATACTTTATAAATTGTTGAACAAATAACTTCATCAGCAAAATCGCTATTATTATAGTAAGAAAAAGCAATTTTTTGCATTTGAACTGAAAACGATTGAAGAACTACAACGAGATGCTTATCGTTACGAATCGCTTTCTTATAATCACTGATTTCCATAGGTTCTCCTTTCTCGCTTCTTTACGAATATTATAGGACACTTCTGAGTACTTTGTAATTTAAAGATTACCATCTAATTTTCCTCCTTCACCTATTAGACAAACTAAACCACTCAATAGTTGAAAAATACAAAAAAAGGTTAGATATGTACTCAACATCATCTAACCTTTAAACTTTAATTATCCATTTCTATGATTTTTGTTTTTTCTTTAGTAAACTAACAATTCCAATCAACATTGTACCCACTAACATGAAGATTATTCCAGTATTATCATGTGATAACCCTGTTGATGGTAGTTTCTCATTTTCCGAACCAGAATTATCTACCTCTTCGACAGGTTCCTTTGGTGTCTCTGGTTCAACTGGTTTAATTGGATCTACCGGATCAATTGGATCAATCGGATCAACTGGTTTATCATTTTTCTTCCATTGTGCAACATAAATCACATTTTCAGTAACAGTATCACTTACCGCAGGTGACCAACCAGTAAATGTATAACCTTCGCGAACCGGATTGTTACTGAAACTTGGTGTAGAAACACCTTCTTTTACCGTGTATATCTCACTTGCAAAAACACTACCACCTACACCATCTTCGTACGTAACAGTATATTCAATTACTGGGATTTCAATTTTTTCCCATTTTGCGTACAGAGTCGTATTTTCTGTCGCTGTCGTACTAAAATCATATAAATTTACGAATGTATCTTCTGAATACCAACCTATAAATTTGTATCCATCTTTGACTGGATCATTTGGACGCGTGAACACATTATTGAAATCAACAGTTTCGGAAGAAACAGCTGTTCCGCCATTTGATTCATATTCGACAGTCACTTCACTCGCAATCCATTTAGCATAGAGAGTCATATTTTCTTGAACTAAATCGCTAGCAAAATTCCAACGGTCTGATTCAGTTACTGTTTCTGATTCAGGATTCTTTTGGTACCATCCACCAAAACTATGTCCAAGTTTAGTTGGTGATGATGGTTCACCAATTGTGGAATTTTCACTAATACCTTGAATACTCTCGACATCAGTTCCACCATTGCTTTCAAACTCAACTGTGTACAATGAACCGATCTTGTTATAGTTGTATTGAATTTGAAGTGGGTGACCTAACATCCAGTTTACGGGTGGATACCAAAGATCAAATTCTGGATTTGTAAAAGGATCTCCGTCTAAATTAAACTGGTACGCTTCAAGTTTATCTCTTTGTGTTGCAATCGGATAATTTTCTGTTACTTGTTTAGGTTTCCATCCTTCGGATCCCCCGGTAAATCCAACATTCGCTCCCGATGTTACTGCACTTGCTTCAGATGGTTTAACAACAGCTGACCCATAATCATCAACACTGTAGAATCCTCCAGTTGTAATTGATTTTGGCAATGAATCACTAATAGTTAGCGTACTTGCCTCAACAAAGTTACCACTTGGATCATAATACCCGAACTCTACGAGACTTCCTTCACGACTTCCTGCTTTGTATTTATCTGTAAATTGTGCTGCACTTTTTAAATTAATCTCTTGCCCACGAATTCCTTTAAAGCTTGTAGATAAGCGATATACTCTCCAGTATTCGCTCCAAGACTCTATCTCTGACTTAGTCTTACCAATTGCAGTCGGGTTAAGAGCATCTTGTTTGTTTTGATATTTATGAGCACTCAACGTAAATGAGAGTACTTCTGCTACCAAAATCTTAATTTTTACAGGTTGTTCTGGATCAGTTATTTCTGGGATCAATCCCAAGTAATCACTCGTAATTACCATTCGATATGAAGTTGGTATTGTCGTACCAAATTTTTCATTAATTTCTGATATTGATAGGTAATAATCACTGACAACATCATCATAATCGGCATATCCACTATCTACACCAATCAATGTCGAAGAATTGTAGTCACCTAAGTAATATTCGATTTCCACTTTTTGGCGACTCCGTGTAATATCGACTGAATCGAGCTGATAACGACTGGAAGCTGTCGATATAAATTCCAAGTCATCACCCTGCCCATCGGTCAACAAATTCGTAGTACTATCATAATTTAGCGAGATTTGTTGTGTCTCATTGAGCTCTTCCCCCACTAGATTTGCATTAACATTCTTCTGACCCGCATCAGCATTGATGCTCATCATATTGGGTACTAATAAACTAATACTCAAAATTAATGCGAGAGCTGTTTTCTTCAATTTCATATATTCCCTCCTCTAAAGTAAAGACATTATTTAACTAATAAAAAATGTCATCCTTATATTATGTATAGCATCTATATATCTACTTCTAAGAATATTGTCATGAATGACTTTGTACGTGTCACGAAAAAATAGATATTCTTTCATATATCTTGTATTTTAATAACTAGAATGTTATATTTTAATCATGAATATATCACTCGCAATATTCACGATTGGAGAAATAATGAAAACAGGACCCAAAGGATTTACGGAAAATGAGAAAATTAAACTCCGTGAATTAATGATTTCGACATGTATTACATCATGGATTGAACACGGCTATACCAAAACAAGTATTGCTAAAATAACAAGAGATGCGAACATTGCAACAGGATCCTTTTATCTTCTTTTTGATAATAAGGAAGAGCTTTTTTATGAATCATTTTTACACATTCAAGATAAGTTAGCAAAAAGAGCAGAAGAAATTCTCAAACATAATCCATCTTTGGAAGGTTTTATTCAACTTAATCTCATGCTTTATCAAGAGTACGAATCCAAACCATTTCTATACACATTTAATAACCATGACTTCCAATTGTTTTTAAATAAACTTAATCAAGATCAAATAAATAAATTAGTTGAAAGTAATTTTTCTAGTTTTGAAGAATCACTAAAAATATGTAATCTTGAGTCTGAAATGACAGATACTTTTACTTTTGATACACTCAATATATTACTTTCAACACTAAGATCAGGACATGAAACCACAATTCCTAAAAAGGATATTTACGAAACTATATTACGCGCAACATTACCACAGATTTTAAGGGAGAACGACTATGATTCGAGAAATTAATCAAAAGATAAATGCCATCAATAAGAAAATAGGTGTCAATGTGACTCTACCAAAAGATGATCGTGAAAGTCTTAAAAAGCATACTAAAATTAACGGTTCAGTTGCAGTTGCATTGCTCAGTGCAGGTCTGATTTTTAACTCTAAGAGTATACTTGTATTGTCTGCTCTTGCTGGAATTGGTACGTACTTTACTCACCGAGAAAGTAAAATTTAGTTAAAATATTTTGTATTACAAATTAGTATTTGTTATAAAAAAAATACCCAAACTTATTTTTGAATGGGTATTTTTAATTTCAAATGTATTTACACATCAAGTTTTAGTAATAATACAGGTATCTCGTAATTATCATTACACCATGTGTGTTTCTTTAGTATAGCGTCATTTACATTAACGTACGAGTCAATTTCAACGAAACCAAAGCTTCCGTAAAAACTTTTGAGATTTTCAAAATGGAAGACAATAAATCGTTTTATATCCCTCTAATCGAGCGGTATCTATTAAGCCTTCTACAAGTTTACGAGCAAGGGTTAATCCTCTGTATTTATCGAGAATATATATTCCCCCCATTTCGGCTTCATTATTATTCAGATTTACGATTCTTCCCAATCCTGCACAATTCCCTTCATGTTCGACAATTACAATAATTTCATTATCAAAATTACTTTCTACAAATCCGATTTCTTTGTACTGGTTGTTAACCCATTCAATGTCTTTTCTACTAGCTCTTTTAAGCGACATCTTTCATCGTTCCTCCACTTTTTTTCCAGTTTTAAATTTAAGATATAAAAAAAGACTTTTTCAAGTCTGAATTTATATAAAATGGTGGACCATAACGGGCTCGAACCGCTGACCTCATCCACGTCAAGGATGCGCTCTCCCAACTGAGCTAATGGTCCAATTGCCTATTTATGATAGCATACCATCATAAATAGTTCAATCTCATTTAGAGTAATTCAATCTTATTTTTACAAGATTCTAAGGTCTCTTCATCCCAAAGTGAAACTTGGACTTCACCGATATGTGCTTTGCCTAATAAAAGCATACACATTCTTGATTGACCAATTCCGCCACCAATTGTGAGAGGGAGTTTATTATCTCGAATTTGTTGATGAAAATTATACTTTAAGCGGTCAGTTGCGTTGGCTGTTTCGAGTTGAGCTAGAAGACTTGCGGAATCTACACGAATTCCCATACTGGATAATTCCATAGCACAGTTTAAAGGTTCATGCCAGAATAGCAGATCACCATTAAGCTCCCAATCATCATAGTCTGGAGCACGCCCATCATGAGGTACACCACTCGTAAGTGCACCGCCTATTTTCATAATAAAAGTTGTAGGATGTTCCTTAACATAAGCATTTTCGCGTTCTTTTGAAGTTAATTTTGGATACATGTCTTCGAGTTCCTGGCTTGTAACAAAAGCTACATTTGAATCAATTGTAACATTTACATCTGGATACTTTGTATGAAGTCTACTGGATGTCTCAACAATTGCATTCACGAGTCCTTGAACAGTTTCTTTAAGGTATTCTTCAGTACGCCACTCAGAAGCTATGACACGCTCCCAGTCCCATTGATCAACGTAAATAGAATGAAGATTATCGAGCTCTTCGTCACGACGAATTGCATTCATATCCGTATACAATCCATTACCTTGACGGAAATCATATTGATGAAGTGCCATGCGTTTCCATTTCGCTAAAGAATGAACAACTTCTCCTTCTGTTTCTAAAGAAGGAACATCAAAACGTACAGGTCTTTCTACACCACTGAGATCATCATTCAAACCAGAATTTCGATCTACAAAAAGCGGTGCCGAAACTCTTTTTAGCTTTAAACTTCCAGTTAGAGCTTCTTCAAAACAACGCTTGATGAAACCAATTGCAGTTTGTGTATCATAAACACCTAATGTTGATTTATAACCTTCAGGTATAATTGTTTTACTCATATATTAATCCTCATTTCTAGTGCGTATTCTGCTTTCTATTCTATCACAATCGAGGCTATCATTCTGTTATTATTCACTTTTTTATATGTGTTTTAACACAGAAAAAGAAAACATACCCAGAGAATGTTTTTGCTTGACAACTATTTATTTTTTGATTTATAATAAAAACATACCCAGAGTATGTTTAGGAGGTATCATGAAGAAAAAATATACAGCTCAAGAAGTTCAGGTATTAATTTTAGATAGCGCTACAAAACTATTTATCCAAGAAGGTTTTGATGCAACTCGAGTTCAAGACATTATGAATCCTTTAGATGGTTTAACTAAAGGTGCATTTTATCATCACTTTGAATCAAAGGATGAAGTAGCAGATAAAGTAATTGAAAGACTTATTCCCTCCAAGGATGTCCTTGATTCTATTTCTAAAAATGAACAATTAACGGGTTTAAGAAAGATACAAGATTTTTTTGTCGCAAGTATGTTTGACGAGTCCATTTTTAAATACATTTCAAATTCTTTTGAACTACTGAATAGTCCTAAATTCTTTTTAAAGTATATTGACTATGTAAACCAAACATTGGTTCCTTACATCGAAGATGCACTTGTAGAGGGAAATGAAGATGGATCATTATCTATGGATCACCCCAAACAGACTGCAGAATTAATCGTTCTTGTGTTGAGTACATGGTTCCTTAATGCTATCTTTCCAAATACTATTGAAACCTTTGAACAAAAAATTCATGTTTCACAGAAGTTTTTAAAGAATAATCATTTGGATATTTTAGATGACTATGTTATTGAGAGAATTAATCATGAAATAAGTAAAAATGCCCAGGGCATTACAGAGGAGTAATAATGAATAAAGTATTAAAGGTTTTTGTCATAATTTTATTGAGTATCCTAATTATCATTGGTTTAGTGTTTGGTGGAATCTTTACTAACAATAAAATTAAACTAGGTAAAGAAAGCGTAAAAATTAGTGAGTATGGTCAAAGAATTAAAGTAGGCGAAAAAGAAATGCAAGTCTCAATCTTGGGACAGGGTGATGATACACTCGTTCTTTTACCTGGATATCTAACAGGTGCACCAACTCTAGATTTTAAGTTACTTACTGATGAGCTATCTATTGATCATAAAGTGGTTGTCATTGAACCTTTAGGTTATGGGATGAGTGACGATACAGATGCACCACGCACAGTTGAAAATCTCGTGAATGAGGTTCATTCAGCACTAGATTCTCTAGATATAAAAGAATACTCATTAGTAACTCATTCAATTTGGGGCGTCTATGCATTAAAATATATTGAAATGTACCCCAACGAAGTAAATTTACTTGTAGGAATCGACAGTAGTCTCCCAAGTCAAGGTGGCGCTGACGATAATCAAGAATCAATGATTAACTTTTTAGCAAAATCGGGTATTTATAGAATCTTATCTTCTACTGGTGATGACTTTTTAAACACACCTCCAATGGATGAAGAATTCAAACAACAATTTAAATATATTTCACTCCATAGTATCGGTTCAAAAGCAACACAAAATGAAGGTTATGAAATGAAAAATAACTTTGATAAAACGATGAATTCAACCTACCCCATTGATCTACCAGTCTTATATATACTTGCGAGTGAAAGTGTGGAATCCGACTCAAACTGGATACCAATTCATGAGGCAATGTTAGAAAATAGTAGTAAAAGTAAATTGATTGTTCTTGAGGGTTCACATTACTTGCATCATACTCAGTCGAAGACTATTGCATCAGAATTAAATAATTTTTCAAACTAATTTCTTTTGATATCTAAATATCAATAAGAAATAACTCATAATATTTAAAGTTTTGTTGACAGCGCATTCATTCCATGTTAACATCTCGGTGTAGATAGGATTGTTACTGAAGAAGGCAAGACCTACAAATAAAGCTGATGCGATATTTGTAGGTCTTTTATGTGTTCTCAGTTCTTAAATCATATAGAAAGGGAGAAGAAAATATATGATGAAACGTCTTCAAAAACTTGGAAGATCTCTAATGCTTCCAGTTGCAGTTTTACCCGCTGCGGGAATTTTAATGGGTATTGGTTACTGGATTGACCCAATGGGATGGGGTGCAAATAGCCCAATCGCTGCGATTTTAATCAAGTCCGGTTCAGCAATTATTGATAACTTGGCAATTATCTTTGCAGTTGGTATTGCATATGGATTGTCTGATGATAAAGATGGGGCTGCCTCACTCAGTGGTTTGGTTGCATTCTTGTTGGTTACTACAATTTTAGCTCCAGCGAGTGTCGCAATGATTACAAAGACGCCAGTAGAGCAAGTAAGTCCTGCTTTTGCAAAAATTAATAATGCCTTTATTGGTATTCTATCTGGGGTAGTCGCTGCAGTAATGTACAATAAGTTCTCAAAAACGAAACTTCCTGCTGCTTTATCATTCTTTAGTGGTAAACGATGTGCTCCAATTATGACTTCTGTTGCAATGCTAGGGGTATCAGCAGTTCTCTTATTTGTATGGCCTGTAATTTTCGAAGGACTTGTTGCGTTTGGTACTGGAATCAGTAAACTTGGACCTCTAGGTGCGGGGCTCTTTGGATTCTTTAACCGTCTCTTAATTCCTACTGGATTACACCATGCATTAAACTCTGTATTCTGGTTTGATACAATTGGTATTAATGATATTGGTCGTTTCTGGGGTACAGCAGTTGATGCCGCTCCTGGAATCAAAGGGGTTACCGGAATGTACCAAGCTGGATTCTTCCCAGTTATGATGTTTGGACTTGTTGGTGGCGGTTTAGCTATGTACCATACAGCAAAACCTGAAAACAAAGAAACAGTAGGATCCTTAATGCTTGCGGCTGGATTTGCAGCATTCTTCACAGGGATTACAGAACCACTAGAATTCTCATTCATGTTTGCTGCACCTGCACTTTATTTTGTCCACGCAGTACTCACAGGGATATCCTTGTTTATTGCTGCATCCTTCCAATGGATCGCTGGATTTACATTTAGTGCTGGATTCGTAGACTTTATTCTTAGCTCTCGACTCCCGCTTGCAAATAAACCATTTATGCTTTTAGTTCTAGGTGTTATTTACTTCGTTGTTTATTATGTTATCTTCCGTTTCATGATTGTTAAATTCAACTTAAAGACTCCAGGACGTGAAGATCATATCGATGTGACCTATGAGTCAACATCTAGTGATAAATTTGTGAATCAAGCTGAAATAATTCTACAAGCAATTGGTGGAAAAGAAAACGTTCTTTCAACAGATTACTGTACAACACGTCTCAGACTCGAACTTGAAGATCCAAGCATCGTTGATGAAGCCTTGGTTAAGTCAACAGGCGCTGCCGGAGTTGTGAAACCTGGTGGAAAATCTGTTCAAGTTATCGTTGGTACAGAAGTTCAATTTGTCGCTGATGAATTTAAAAAACTTGTGAAATAATTTTATCCAAAGTAAAACAACTTCGAACTATTATCGAAGTTGTTTTTTCATGATTTGATGTATATGTATCGTGAGGTACATTTTTTCTTCACGGGACAGTGTGTAGTCAAATCTTTGCTGCACAAATGATGCAATTTTAGCAATACAGATATCATAATCTTTGAACTGAGCTGCAATCAACAATCCCAATTCACTGTCTTCTCCATGCATGTTCGAAGCATCATCTTTTCCAAATATTCGCTTAGAAAGATATTTTAAATGCGTAGTAAGTCGTTGATATTCAATGGAATCCTTATCAATCTCAGTATTAAGTTCTTCAGAAATTATCTTGATGACTTCTTTTAGAAAGAATACCGTTTCCTGAGCATGATAGGACGGTTGTGAGCCGCGCGCATTAACAATATGCATCGCAATATATCCTACTTCATCAAGTGGTAAGTCTGCATCAAATTCCATGCTTATTTCGTCTCTTGCCCAATGTGCTACTTTTGTCTCATCAGGATAGAATACTTTCAATTCATCAGTAAAGATACCTGGAAGTACAATTCCCTCACGCGATCTCATTACGGCATAATAGATATGGTCCGTTAAAGCTAGAGTAATGGAATCATTCAATTCAATTTTCAAATCTTGATTTGCTTTTTCAACAATACGACGCGTTAATTCAAAATATTCAATAGGAATCAGTTTGATTAATTTTTCAAATTCGTCCAGTTTATTATTCATAACTTTAAACGTTTTTTCAATACGAGTTTCGTCTATGTCATCGCCTGCTTTTTTTTGAAAGCCAATACCCGATCCCGTCACAATAACTTCTTGTTCGTCGATCAAGGTTGCGATGCAGTTATTATTGAATACCTTGCTCACTTTCATAGAGTTGCCCCCTTTTTTTCATCCCTATTATTATATCATATGTCCTCTATTCTAATGTGAAAGAAAAAGCTTGTCTTACGACAAGCTTAGTGTTTTCCATTCAGTTTGATAAGTTTCATAATTTCTACTACTGCAAGTGGAATAAACATAATACCAACTACAATTTCCCAGTGGTGTAAATCAAGTGTTCCCAATTTAAAGAGATCATTGACTGCTGGAATAAAGAGTACTGCAAGCATCATTGCTGCATTAACAAGTGTTGCGAGAAGTAGGTATTTATTTTTCCAGAATGAAGTAAAGACTGATTTTTCAGAAGAATGAATACTGTATGAGTGAATGAGTTGTGAGAATCCAAGTGTGATGAATGCCATTGTTTGACCTGTTTCAACATCTCCTGCTTCCCAAAGCATTCCTGAACCATACATATATGCAAAGAGTGTTGCGCCACCAATTAAGACTCCTTGGTAAGCAATTCTCCACATCATACCCTTATTAATAAGAGATTTAGATGTTTCAGGTTTACGATCCATAATGCCTTCTTCAGCGCCATCAACTCCAAGAGCAAGTGCTGGAAGACTGTCTGTAACCAAGTTAATCCATAGAATGTGGATAGGAATAAGTGGTGCTGGCCAGTCAAATAGAATCGCAATTAACAATACAAGTAACTCTCCAACATTACATGATAACAGATAAGCAATAGCTTTCTTAATGTTATCCTTAATACGACGACCCTCTTCAATTGCAACAACAACTGTCGCGAAGTTATCATCCGTCAAGACCATGTCAGCTGCACCTTTAGCAACTTCAGTACCAACAATACCCATTGCAGCTCCAATGTCAGCACGCTTCAATGCAGGAGCATCATTAACACCATCACCTGTCATCGCAACAATATGACCATGTTTCTTCCACGCTGAGATGATACGCATCTTATGTTCTGGTGATACACGAGCATAAACACCGATGTGTTCAACCTGATTGAAGAGTTCATCATCATCCATTGCATCAAGTTCTTTACCCGTAATAACGAGTTGTCCTTCTTCAAGAAGTCCAATTTCACGACCAATTGCTTCCGCAGTGATTGCGTGGTCACCTGTAATCATGACAACTTTAATTCCGGCATTTTTACTTGTACGAATAGCATCCACAACTTCTGGACGAGGTGGGTCAATCATTCCAGCTAACCCAACAAATACTAATTCTGATTCAATTTCAGCTGCTTCGATATTTTCATCTTCAACTACTTTTTTAGCTAAAGCAAGAACACGAAGTGCTTTTGAACCCATTTCTTTATTTTTTTCTTGAATTTCTTGAATATATTCAGAAGTAATTGGAACAACTTTTCCATCCACTTCCATGTATTTCACAACATTTAATACTTCATCAACTCCACCTTTAACAAGTACAGTTTTAACGCCATCAATAACGTTAATAGTACTCATACGTTTACGAGTAGAATCAAAGGGTACTTCATTAATACGAACATGTTGTGTTAATAGTTCTGTAGCAGGCATATCTAATGTTTCTGCCCATACAGACAGTGCTGTTTCTGTAGGATCCCCTACCCAAGCACCATTGTTTTTACGTGAGTCATTACAGAGTAACATTCCTTGAGCAAGTTCTTTTACATCGCCTTCAGTCCAATACTCCATAACTGTCATAACATTTTGTGTCAGTGTTCCTGTTTTATCTGAACAAATTACAGAAGCAGAACCTAATGTTTCAACAGAAGGGAGATTACGAACGATTGCATGACGCTCAACAAGACGTTGAACTCCTAATGCCAATACGATTGTAGCAACTGCTGGTAAACTTTCAGGAACTACAGCAACAGCTAATGAAACGGCTGTAAGGAACATTTCAAGAGGATCATGGTTATTGAGAACCCCTACGAGTAAAATAATTCCACAAGCAATGATTGCGCCAATACCAAGTACTTTACCAAGTTGATTCAATTGCATTTGAAGAGGAGTAGGTTCGTTCTTCGTTTCATTTAATAATTGAGCAATTTTACCAACTTCGGTGTCCATGCCTACTGCAGTGACAATCCCTTGACCACGACCATAGCTAACCATCCCAGATGAATAAGCCATGTTCTTACGATCTCCAAGAACTGCATCTTCGGCACAAACATAGTCTGCATGTTTCTCAACAGGAACTGATTCCCCTGTTAAAGAGGCTTCTTGAACTGTTAGTGAGTTTGATTTCGTAATACGAATGTCTGCAGCTACTAAATCTCCAGCATCAAGAATAATTAAATCACCAACTACAATGTCATGAGAATTAACAGCTTGTTCTTTCCCATCACGAATAACCTTGGCAGTAGGCGTTGACATATCTTGCAATGCTTTCAATGATTTATCAGCCTTATCTTCCTGTACCATTCCAATGACAGCATTCAACGCAACGATTGCGAGAATAACAATTGAGTCCACCGCTTCTCCAAATTGCACATTAATAACCGCAGCAATGATTAATATTACAATAGTCACATCTTTAAACTGATCAAGAAGTCTTAAGAAAAAACTTCTACGTTTCGCTTCAACAAGTTTGTTTTCTCCAAACTTCTCTCGTGACTCCATGACTTGTGATGTCGTCAATCCATTTACAACATCAACTCTAGTGCTTACTTCCTCAAGTGTTTGAGTATACCACTTTGTGTCCTTCATGGGCACCTCCTTATATATAGGATAGAAATAAAAAAAACTCTATCCGACTCGTGTGGATAAAGTCTCGAAATTTAAGCATGTTCCGGACCCTATTTTGAGTCGTATTGACGAAACAATGACCTACACGAAAATACGATAGGCTTCTACTCCCTTTACATTTATAATAATATCAAATCAACCTTTGACTGTCAAAGAAGAATCCTGATTTTTTTCACGTTTAAAAAGATGATTTAAGAAGTAAGTAATGATTCTTCCCAGGAGTAATGTAGCGATAACAGTGCCCCACGTTAGCTTGCCACCAAGAATTAATCCAATTATAAGAAACGTTCCATCGGTTATCCAACGAATGACATAATATTGTGTTCCATACTTCTTAGCCAAACCCAAAATTAATGCATCAGTCCCCTGCTGACCAATTTCAGCAGAAATTGCCATAGCAATACCAATAGCTATGACGAAAATCCCAATGATGAACCACATGATATCCATCCAACCATCATGCATTAGGTTTAAACCCATTCCAAAATCAATTCCAAACTTCATAAAAAAAGGCGTCAAGAACGTACCAACTCCGACTTGTTTCCTATCTACAAAGAATGCTCCCGTAGCTAAAACTAAAAGTGTGAGGTTACTTATCGTCCCCACATCCATGCCAGTCGCTTTATTAACCCCATCAAAAAATACTGTAATTGGATCAGCACCATAACCTGAAAGCATACAATACGCAATTCCTAATCCTGAAAGAAAAGAGCCAACACATACTTTCAAAATTCGAAGGATATAATTGTTTTTCATATTATTCACCATCACTCAGAATTCAATCATAGCTTATTTCTCCATCGCATTCAAGACAATATGTAAACGTATACATTATATTCGGATGAAAATAAAAAGAGAGCCTTAAATTGCTCTCTTCAGTTTAATAGTTTTGAAAGGTTGACCAAACACTTCATCTGGTGAAAATCCTTCCAATTCAAATCCTAGATTTTTATAGAATGCTTCTGCTGTTTTATTTCCATTTTCAATTTCAACGACAAGGTACTTCGATTCTTTTTTAACACGTTTGGCGATTTCTTTGACAAAGTCCTTTCCAAGTCCTTGTTTTTGATATTTCGGTAGTATATAAATCGCATAAATACGCGTATCTTCTTCCCTAACCTGATATATTGAGAAACCATGAACTAATCCATCGTCTTCAGCCACAAGAATTCTATCTTTCTCAATTCGCTCAAGCAAAGCTTCATCTGAGTAATGAGTTTCTGTAAATTGTTCTTGGGTTTGAGGTGACATTACCTCTGAATACGCTTGACTCAGTGTTATATTTGCAATGAGTTGTATTGCGCCTATATCTTCTTTAGTTGCTATTCGTATCATAAAATCTCCTTTTAGATAATCGATACCGAAAGTGTACCAATTTCACACCAACTTATCAAGTACCTATCTTGCTCCACCATAAAAACAAGAAACGCTAATCAACGTTTCCTGTCTTTGTGTGTATTAGTTTGTATTTTTTCTTTTAAATACCACAAGTGCTAGACCAAGTACAATTATTGATGTTCCGAGTACTATAATGTTTGTATTCTTATCTTGTCCAGTAGTTGGTAGATTAGAAAGTACTTCATTATTTTCCTCCACTACCTCTAGATTAACTTCGTTATCCGGTGTATCAATATCTTCTGGCACTTCCGGTACTTCTGGTACTTCTGGTACTTCTGGAATTTCGTTGTTCCTACTATAAATTGCATACACAGTAATATCTTCTGTGATTAATGCTGTTTCAGGATCAAATGAAGTTCCCTCACCATTCAATTGAGTGTTCCATTCCTTAAATGTGTAACCTAATTTATTAGTTGTGGGAACACGGTCATTATCTACAGTCTGATTGTAATTTGCATTGAGTAGCGACGATTGATCACCATCAATAAAGGTGACTGTGAATGTATTAATTTCGTAGATTGCGTAAACCGTAATATCATCTTTAATTAATGCTGTTTCAGGATCAAATGAAGTTCCTTCACCATTCAATTGAGTATTCCATTCCTTAAATGTGTAACCTAATTTATTGGTTGTGGGAACATGGTCATTATCTACAGTCTGATTGTAATTTGCATAGAGTGACGTCGATTGTTCACCATCTATAAAGGTTACTGTGAATATATTAATTTCATAGATTGCGTAAACCGTAATATCTTCTGTAATTAATGCTGTTTCAGGATCAAATGAAGTTCCTTCACCATTCAATTGAGTATTCCATTCCTTGAATGTGTAACCTGATTTATTGGTTGTGGGAACACTGTCATTATCTACAGTCTGATTGTAATTTACATTGAGTGGCGTGGATTGATCACCATCAATAAAGGTGACTGTGAATGTATTAATTTCGTAAATTGCATACACCGTCATATCTTCGGTAATTAATGCTGTTTCAGGATCAAATGAAGTTCCTTCACCATTCAATTGAGTATTCCATTCCTTGAATGTGTAACCTGATTTATTGGTTGTGGGAACACGGTCATTATCTACAGTCTGATTGTAATTTGCATTGAGTGACGTCGATTGATCACCATCAATAAAGGTGACTGTGAATGTATTAATTTCGTAAATTGCGTAAACCGTAATATCTTCTGTAATTAATGCTGTTTCAGGATCAAATGATGTTCCTTCGCCATTCAATTGAGTGTTCCATTCCTTAAATGTGTAACCCAACTTGTTAGTTATTGGGACTAAATCTCCATCAACTGCCTGATTATATTCTGTTTCAATATTCGTTACAGTGCCATCATTTACAAATTTCACATTAACTTTTTCAGCTTCATAAATTGCTTTGTATTCGCTAGAATCTGATAGAAGTTCGGTATCTTCAGTTTTGGTAGTATATGTAGGATTCCATTCTTTAAATATCGTATGCGGTAGATTTGAAGTTGGAGTATCTAACATGAAAGAATTATAGTCGTTAGCTGTAATCAACAATTCTGAGTCCTCTTGAATGGTATAGCGGTCAAAATAACGTTTGGATGTACTACCATCATCAAATTTTCCATTCATTGCAAGTTTTGTGGGACCCACCATTAATCGATTATCGCCAATATAATTATACGATAGAAGATACGGGTCTGTTGTCTTTACCACAAGCGGTTGCTTAGCACCAGGATTCACGAAAAATAAATTTTGAGCTTGGTGTGGTTCGTTTATCTTCCATGAATTTAGGTTAATGTATTTTAATTGATATGTATGTGAGAATATTTGTGACATATATTCAACATTATCAACATTCCATTGAGAAACATCAATTTGTTCCAAGTTCTTCATATTTGAAAACATTTTATTTGCATAGATTAAGCTATCCAATTCCCAGTCCGCTACATTAAGCTTTTTAAAATTAGAACTCTCAAACATAGAAGAAGCATTGATGACATTCTGCATTTCAAAGTGACCAACTTCAATTTCTCCCGGCACAGGGTAACCATTTACTCTTGTAAACACTTCTGTCTTGAAAAACATGTATTCCGTTGTTTTTGCGCTTTCCGTTGTGATTGTGGAGAGGTCTAAAGTATTAAGTCCATGAGCCCCTGCAAACATATAGGAGAAGTTCTCCACTTTTTTTGTGTCAAAGCTGCTTAAGTCAACCGATTGAAGAGATCCTGTATTTCTGAACATCGCTTGCATTGTCAATGCATTACTTGTATCAAAACTAGACAAGTCCAATTTTTCCACACCTGATGCATCACCGAATGTCATAGTAAAGTTGGTTACGTTTTCGGTATTCCACCCCGTTAAGTTAATTGTTCTTAATTTAGTGGTGTATGAAAAAGTTCCCTCGAGGTTCTCAAGTTCCGTTGTTTTCCAAGAACTAAGATTCAACTCCCACAAGTCCGACTCTGCAAACATATATGACATATTGGTTACTTTAGAAACATCCCATCCATCTAAGTTTAATCGATTTAAAGATTGTGTCTTATAGAACATATAAGACATGTCATTTACATTAGATACATTCCAACCCGTTACATCTATGTTTGTAATTCTCCCAGAAGTTGAAAATAACGACGTCATTTTTGTAACATTAGAGACATCCAATCCAGCAAGTTCCACATTCGTTAAAACGGGATGATTTGAAAAAGATCTAGAAATGTCTGTGGCTTCAATTTCAACTAAAGGTTTAAAATTTGGATCATCCTGAGATGCAATAGATTCAAAGATTATCGATTGGAATCTTTTACTATCGTTACTTCCTTTCATTACAAACATTTCGAGTGATTTAATTTTTATTTGAACTTCTGTACCATTATCATCATAAATTGACGGGATATATACATTTGTCAGTGACTTATTTTCTAAGTCCTCTATAATCCAGACATTGCCTTGTTGTTTATTGATCTTCCAGTCTGATTCATTGAAGGTATGGCGTGCATCTACTCTTGTGAGTTCTTGAGGTTCAACTTTCTCTACAACAACTTCCTCAGATTTTGTTTCATTATCAACTTCGATTGGCTGTACTTCGCCTGTAACTTCTTGAACAACAACATTAGCTCTATCCGTATCTTCTTCTAGAGCATAAATTGAAGCATTTGACGCTAAGAGTGCAATAGTAATACTAGTAATACCAAACTTACTCAATTTATTCATAATCAATATTCCCCTTTACTTGACTCTATTTTAGCAACTCCTTATAAATGTAATTTCTATATCGTTACTAAAGTGAATTGTGATGTTATGAATGTGTAAAAAAAACTTCCTTCTCTAAACAAAGAAGGAAGTTTGTGTAAATTAAGAATCTTGGAACTGACTGTTATAAAGATCAGCATAGAATCCGTTTTGTTCCATAAGCTCGTCGTGATTTCCCATTTCAATAATATTTCCATCACGCATAACTAGAATCTTGTCAGCGTTTCGAATTGTGGATAAACGGTGAGCAATTACAAAGCTTGTGCGGCCTTTCATTAACTCAGCCATAGCTTCTTGAATCATTGCATCAAGACGTGTATCTACAGAACTTGTCGCTTCATCGAGGATTAGGATTTTCGGATCACTTAAGAGTGCACGTGCGATCGTAATCAATTGTTTTTCACCGTTAGAAATGTTTGAAGATTCTTCATTCAACTCCATATCATAACCATTTGGTAAGGTTGTAATGAAGTGGTGAACGTTGGTACGTTTCGCAGCATCAATGATATCTTCTAACATTGCATCAGGTTTCCCATAAGCAATGTTATCACGAATTTTACCACTGAATAACCATGTATCTTGAAGTACCATTCCAAATAGTGACCGTAAATCATCACGTTTCATATCACGAACATCAATACCATCAATTTTAATGGATCCTGAATCTACATCATAGAATCTCATGAGTAAGTTGATGATTGTTGTTTTACCAGCACCTGTTGGACCGACAATCGCAACCATTTCACCTGGTTTAATTTCAACACTTAGGTCCTTAATGATTGGTTGTTGTCCATATCCAAAGTAGACGTCTTCAAAGGATACAGAACCTTGGTAATTATCAATTTGAACTGGATTTTCAACATCATAAACGTCATCAGGTTCATCAAGGTATTCGAAGATACGATCCATAGCAGCCATCGCCCCTTGGATTGTAGGCGCTAATTGAGTCATTTGTGCAAGAGGTTGGTTTACTTGCCAAATATAACGTATAAACGCTTGTACGGCACCAACAGCCATCGCTCCCGTTAAGACACGCATTGCCCCCATGTATACCGCAATCGCAATTACGATATACGTTAACATAGAAACAGTTGGATTCATTAACCCTGAAATAAAGTTAGCTTTAAATCCGTTCTCGCAAAGTGTGTTATTAACTTTTTTGAAGTCATCAATTGCATTCTCTTGATAGTTATATAACTTAATTTCGTTAAATCCTGTAAATTTTTCTTGGATAACGCCATTCAAGTCCCCTAAAGCTTTTTGTTGTTTAGAGAAAAGAATACGAGATTTCGATCCAATAACGCGAATTGCAATAAAGCTAAGAGGAATAATTGTAATACCCACTAATGCAATTTGCCAGTCAATCACAAACATCATAATTACAGCGAAGGTTAATCCTAAAACTGCCATAACAATTTGCGAGAAACTTTGTTGAAGTGCTCCCGATAATGTTTCCACATCAGTAGCCATACGACTCATGAGGTCTCCCGCAGAGTGTTCGTCAAAGTAACGAATTGGAAGACGCGTCATCTTTTCTTTTACAGCATTACGAATATCATAAATTGTTGCTTGAATTGCATCAGAAATTAAATATTGCATTGCAAGACGTGATAACGCATTGACGATATAAATAATCAATAAAATGGTCATAATTTTAATAATTGCATCAAATTGAATATGTGCGCCTTCAATACCTTTACTGATTGCCAGGACATCATTACTTAATTGTGTTGTAACCATCCCTTCAATCATCGGTGCTGCCGCTGTAAGTACAGCTGCAACAAATAAGCAGATGATTGCAGTGATGAGTTTTCCTTTATAAGGAGCTAAAAATTCTAATAATTTCTTAAAGTTTTTCATACTGTTCCATCTCCTTTTCACTTAATTGAGATTTCGCAATTTGAACATAGATTGGACACTCTTTCATAAGTTCTAAGTGAGTTCCTTTACCTACGATTTTACCTTCATTCATAACAATTATTTGATCCGCATCAACGATTGAACTAATACGTTGTGCAACCACAAACATAATTGAATCTTGAACTTCATCTTTTAGGTTCTTTCGAATCATAGCATCTGTCTTATAATCAAGCGCAGAGAAACTATCATCGAAAATATAGATTTCAGGTTTACGAACAAGTGCACGAGCAATACTAAGTCGTTGTTTTTGTCCCCCTGAAACGTTGCTACCACCTTCGCTTAACCACTCTTCATATTGATGTGGTTTTTCATGAATAAAGTCACTTGCAGATGCAAGTTGTGCACTTTCTTCAATTTCTTCAGATGTAGCGAGTTCTTTACCATAACGAATATTTTGCGAAATACTTCCACTAAAGAGTAGTGCCTTTTGAGGAATAAATCCTACTTTATTACGAAGTGAATAGATATCGTATTCACGAACATCCACGCCATCTACGAGGACACGACCATTCGTAACATCATAGAATCTTACGATAAGATTAATTAACGTCGATTTACCACTACCCGTTGAGCCGATAAATGCGACTGTTTCACCTTTTTTTGCAGTGAAGTTAATATTTGTAAGAACATTTGCTTCCCCATCAGGATAAGCAAAGTCAACATTTTCAAACACAACTTCAGTGATTCCATTACCATCATGAACACCATTTTCTGGGTTTTGAATCATTGGTTCTTTGTTAAGAACTTCTTCGATACGACGTGCACTTACTGCTGCACGTGGATATTGAATAAATACTACAGAGAACAAGAGTAATGAGAATAATGCGTGGAATTGATATTCCAAGAACGCAACGATTGATCCGACTTCAAGAGTTCCTTTTGAAACCATAACGGATGCAAACCATAAAATAACAAGTACTGAAATTTCTAATATAAAGAAGAACAATGGTTCAGCACGTGCCATAACACGATAGAGACGTTTTGCTGTTGTTTCATATTCTTTATTAACTTTTTCAAAACGTTCTGATTCAGATTTATCTTTTCTAAAGGCACGAATGACACGAACACCTGTGATGTTTTCACGTGTGATTCGGCTTAATGTATCCATAAGTTTTTGTTGTTTACGACTTAAAGGACCACTTAATTTACCAACAATTACAACGACCAATAATATAAATGGTACACTCAATGAAATAATTAGAGCAAGTGTTGGGTTGGTTCTATAAATAAGATAACCACTAAACAAAATCATAAACGGAGAATGGAGACCCATTCTCAATAGCATTTGGACAAATAATTGAAGTTGGTATACATCTCCTGAAAGACGAGTAATCAATGAAGATACACCAAATTCATTATATTCTGAATGACCAAATTCTTGAGATTTTTCAAACATATCCGAACGAATATCACGTGTAATACGTGTTGCAATTCGACTGGATGTGTAGTTTAAAAGTACCGTACCGAGACCCCCGATAACTGCAATCCCTAAGAGCAGTAACCCTTGGTTTTGTATATATCGAATATCTTGGTTAGCGATACCTACGTTGATCATATTTGCCATGATGGTAGGAATTCCGAGTTCTACCAGCGCGAAGCAAAATACAGCCAACAAATTAAAGAAAAATAAGAGTTTATATTTCTTTAAATATCTAAGGATTAGCTTCATAATTTCCCTCCTATACAATTATCTACAGCCGTATTATAATAAAGTATAAGGTAACCTTATAGTCAAGGAGAAAACACAGATGAATAATAAAAATGATAAATTATCAACCGGGCAATTTTCAAAACTATGTAAAGTTCCTAAACATGTACTCTATTATTATGATGAAATTGACCTGTTCAAACCCGAATCAATTGACAGTAATGGCTATCGCTATTATGCCTACCATCAATACTATGCTTTTACAGTCATCACCTTTTTAAAAGATATGGGAATGCCACTTGAGGATATTAAAAAATACCTTGATGTACGTTCTCCACAACAGCTTACTTCTATTTTATCACAAAGATTAGATACAATCGAAAATCAGATTCAAACTCTGGAAATGAGTAAAAATTTTATATCTCATACTTTAAGCATGTTGCAAATTGCAGAACTCCAACCTGCCAACACATGTATGCTTGTTAATTCTGCTGAAGAACTCATCATTATTAGTAAAGCTATTGATACACATAACGCCCATGGATATTTAACAGACTACATTAACTTTTGCGAAGATAACAATATCTTGTTCGCAAATTACATTGGATCAATCACGCATAAAGATAAGATTTTCGCTAAACAGTATGAAGCACCCAACCATCTTTTCGTCACTAAATTAAATCATAAGTCAAGTGATAATGATTTTATCAAACCTGCAGGAACCTATCTTACATACTATCATCACGGAAGTTTTGATACTTTGTATATTGGATATGAAGCGATGATTCAGTTTGCTTCGGACAAAAATCTTGATTTGGAAGATTTTTTTTATGAGAAACTTCTCGTTAATGAAATAACCGTGAAAACAGAAGATGAATTTATCATCGAACTCTCTATCCGTATTAAATAAGACGCTCAAATTGAGCGTCTTACTTTATAGTGTTGATAATAACTCGGATGCATAGCGTTTATAGATTGAATCATTCGCTACATTAACACAGTTTTGAAGGGCTTTTTTCCCTTTCTCAAGATCTTCAAGTTTCAAATATGCCATCCCTTTTAAGAGTTCATATTGCGGGTTTTGATGTTTCATCGCATCTTGATGTTTTGCTTCAATTATTTCCAGAATTTTATCATAAGATTCTTTATAATAGAGTCCCACTAAATCAAGCTTGGCTGTATAGGTAATAATAAATAACGAATCCAATTTGCTTTTCCCTTTCGCAATCATTGTTTCAATTGTACCATTACGTAGTGATTCAAATTCACCCCATGTCATTTTTGGATTTTCTTTAACCTGACGTAAGAACTCAAAGCGATTTTTAAGAATTTTATCTTCAAGCCATAATTCATAATCATTCAAGAATTCATTAACTTCTTCATCATGATTACGATGTAAAATTGTAATTCCGTAACTTTCAATTAAAGTGTCAGATTTCGTTTTGAGTGGATAAGATTCGATTGCTTGTTTTAAAATATCATGATACGTTCCACACACCCATTGCGCGTCTACAATAAAATCAAAGCTTTTAAGAAAGCGATCTTCATGACTGCTGTTAATCTTACGTCTCATACTTACTAAAATCATGGGTGCTGTGATTGCTGTAATCAAAATCATCCAGATGGTATCACCAAATCCTTCAGTAAAAATATTATAGAGTGTTACAGACAACAAGCCGCCAACTACAATATAAGATGTAACATTCGTAACCATCGTTAGAAATTTGAGTTGTTTACTCGCTGATTTCAGTGTTTCCTGCGCGTTTTTTTCAAGTTCGTTCATACCATTACCTCGCTTACCTATACTCTACCCAAAATTGGACAAAAAGAAAAGAGGCTAAGCCTCTTTCTTCCATTCATTACGCATCAATCCATAACAATGGATATCATTGTAACGACCCTCACGATAAATCATATCGCGCATCGTTCCTTCTTTGGTAAATCCAAATTTTTCGTATAATCCCATCGCACGTTTATTAAAATCAAAAACGTGGAGATAGAGACGGTTAAGATTTAATCCTTCAAATCCCCATTCTAGAAGTTGTGCCATGACTATTGAACCAATTCCTTGACTCCAATAGTTCTTATCACCAATTACGATTGCTAATTCAGCGTGTCGATTACGTTGGTCCATGTTCATAAATGCACATTGACCTACCGGTTTCCCATCAACTTCTACGATATATGTCATGCCGTCAATTAGAATCTGGCACCATGCTTCAACCTCTTCATAAGACATGGGTCTTAGGAATCCGGATTGATCATAGATTGCTACCTCAGGATCATTTCGCCATTGATAATAATAAGGTACATGTTCTGCTGAAAACTTTTTATATTTAATATCCATCGTTTATCCTCTTTATTTTACAATTCCAATATAAGGTGCAATTGAGATAATTACAGCTGCAACAAGAAGGAGCACTGTTAAGATTCTCAATGTAAATTTAAGGTATTTATCATATGGTACGTTCACAAGTTCTAAGGTTCCCATGATCGTAGCTGAAGGATAAATCCCCGACATAAAGTTAACTCCTGCCGCAAAGGCACTAATTAACAAAATCTGTCCCCCGGATTCTCCAACTGCACTCGTTGTAAATAAAGCAGCAGCAACAGCACCAAGGATTGGCATCGAAATACCCGCAACACCACTTGTAGATTGGAGGAATATACCAATCAACACATAGGCTAGAATTGCAAAGATTCCAAATACCCAAAGTGGGACACTCGATAACGCATTAGAAATCCAGTAAATAAATGTAATCGACATACCCATGGTCGAGTTACCCATGATTATAGCGATACCACGAGCAATCGCAAGTACTACGACAACACCAAGGAGATCTTTCATCCCATCAATAAATATTTTCAAGAATTCTGATTCAGATAGGTTATTAATCATCTTAAGAACAAAAGCCCCTAATATAAATAGGAAAGCAAATTCATTAAATCCCCAAGTTCCTAAAGGTGTAATATGACCTGCTCCGAGTAGATTCCCAAGAAGTGGAATTTTAGCAAGTGCAGTGAATGGTGCATTAATAGCATTCGCAACTCCAGCTCCTGCAATTTCTTCCCATGGGAAATATCCTAGGATAGTCATCACAACAATTAAAATAAGAACAAGTGCTGACTGTTTTCGTTTTTTGGTAAATTCGGGCAACTGTTCGTTACGGTCAATCAAAGTATTCACACCTTCAACATCTGCAAGAATTGATTTTTCAGGATTACTTTTAACTTTATTTGCATACTGAATCATCATCATCGTTCCAACCACATAAAGTGCTAAGAAGATAATTGTTCTAAGAACGATACCACTTCCGATTGATAACTCAGGGTTCCCGATAGCTGCGACTGCAGCACCTGTTGAGAATGGGTTAACCATGGAAGCCATATTCCCGATCGTTGATCCAATAAAGATAACACCAAGTCCTGTCATAACGTCATATCCCGCCAATACAAAGAGCGGTACAATTACGACTGCGAAAGCAGTGATTTCTTCCCAGAATCCAAAGGAGGTTCCTAGAACTGCAAATACAAACATCATTACGGCAATGAGTGCACTCCCCTTAAATTTAGATAAGAGACTTCCAATCCCCGCATCTAAGGCACCAACATGGTGAAGAACACTTAGGAACCCACCTGCTGATAAAATACCAATCGCAACATCACTGGATTTTTGGAAACCCAGTACCGGAGCCATTAAGACATCCCAGAATCCAAACGGTTGGAGCCCTTGGCCTTGTAAGATATTTCCATCTGCATCCATGACTGCATTTAGAATAATTTTACCCGATTCCTTATCAAAGACAGATTGTGGAATAAAATAACTTAACAATGCCGTAATCACAAGTGCTATAAAAACAATTGTGTATGAACTCGGCATCTTAAATCGCTTTTTCTTGTCCATTTTACTTCACCACAAGATTCAAGAATGCTTGTGCATAAACGTTCATTGCTTTTTTCATATCTTCAATTTTAATTCGTTCATTAGGTTGGTGTTCTGTTTTCTCAGCACCAGGGAAGATTGCTCCAAAAGCAACAACATTATCCATCGCACGTGCATAGGTTGCACCACCACTAGCAATTGGTTGTGTAACCATATCGCCAGTAACTTCTTGGTATGCTCCCATTAAGTTTAGGATAAATTCTGAATCTTTTTCAACATAAATTGATTTTAAATAATCAAATAGATCAACATTAATACGATATTCATGAGCGGTCTTCTTTAAGATCTCTTCAACTTTATCTTTTGGATAAGTAACGGGGAAACGAATATCGATACCTACTTCTTGAATATTTTCTTTAAAGTTAACTTTACCAACGTTAAACATTAATTTACCGGAAATGTCATCTTGAACATCACCATAAATTAAACGACCGTTAGCATCTGTTCCCTTTTCAACAATAAAATCAATCATATCATTACGTTTATCTGCGTTATAAAGAGCTTGTGCAAGATAGACGATTGCGTTTTCACCCTTGTCTGCAACTTGAGCATGCATTGCTTTACCTTGTACCGTTATAACATTATCCTTTACAGTATATTTGTAACCAAGGTTATCAAGTTCTTCAGCCACTTTCGCATCATAAGTTGTTTGTGCTGATGATGGTACCGCATTAAGTGCATCACCACCAGAAAGCATGATATCTGATTTTTGGTGTGAAATAAGTGTATACTCAATCAAACCTTTTTCAGCATAAATTAATGGAAATGATGAATCGGGTGTAAATCCTTTTGTAGGAAGTTCTTCTTTTGCTACATAAGCATTCATACAACGCCATAGTGATTCTTCATCTGTTCCAAAGATAAAGCGTACTCTTTGGTTTAAAGTAACCCCTTGATCTAATAGAATCTTTAAAGCATACATTGATGCAAGTGTTGGTCCTTTATCATCTTGTGATCCACGTCCCATTAAGAAGCCGTCAGCTTCAACAAGTTCAAATGGATTTGTATTCCATGCATCAAGATCACCCACAGGAACGACATCCATGTGTCCTAAGACACCAAACATCTCTTCCCCCTCACCAATCTCAGCATAACCATAATATCCCTCAGGATCGATATATGTCTTAAATCCCATTTCATTGGAAATTGCGATCACTTCTTCAAGTGCTTTTTGAATGTTTTCCCCAAATGGTTTAGCGCCATTTTCATCAAGAACACTACCAATGCCCACAAGACGTCCTAAATCACGTTTGTAATCATCAAATGCTTCATCAATTAATAATTTTAAATCCATATAGTTCCTCCTTTTTCCATTTACAATATTATGTAAAGGTCTCAGTACTATTGTACCACCTCTTCAACAATTAAGTTATAATACTTTATAGAAAAGAGGGGATGACAATGAACTTACATACTTTTCAAAACTGGGTTAAAGAACATTACAAGGAACGCGGTTGGTCTGATTTAGATATCTTTATTAGAATTGGCTTTCTTGCTGAAGAAACAGGAGAAGTAGCACAAGCTATTCGCGCATTAGAGATTGGTCGTGATCGTCCTGATGAGGATATACAATCAGATCTCGAGCTTAAAGCCAATCTTACCGAAGAACTTGGAGATGTCCTGGGAAATATTATCGTCATAGCAAACCACTACGATTTAGATCTCGAAGACATTTTCGAATCCCATAAATCGAAACTAGAATCACGTTATGCAGAAAAACAAAAGGCCGACTAACGGCCTTTTTCTATAGAAATGATTCTGGAAGTTCATTCAATTTTTGATTGATGGTTTCCTTGGAAATATGATGTTTGAGAACATATCTATTTCGTGGATGAATCATACATTCGCGACAACAGCTTCCCAATGTTTTTTCTTCACTGTCTTCACTCATGATAATCTGTTTATTACACTCTGGATTCGCACAGTTTAAGTAACGTTCACTAGGTTTTAAGGTTAGAATATCTTTTCCAACTACAACAGGATTAACACGATTGATTGGAACGGATAAACGTTTATCAAATACATAACATGCGCCATCCCAAAGCTCTCCTTGGACTGTTTCATCGTAACCATACGTTACAATTCCACCATGAAGTTGACCAACATCATCATGACCTTCCGCCTTAAGCCAACCCGAAAACTTCTCGCAACGGACGCCACCAGTACAGTAGGTTAGTATCTTCTTCCCTTCAAGTAATTCATCATTATCCTTAATCCATTGGGGAAGTTCTCTAAATGTTTTAATATCTGGCTTAATTGCTCCTTGAAAGTGTCCTAAGTCAAATTCGTAATCATTTCTGGCATCAATAATTACAGTATTTTCATCTTTCATTGCTTCGTAAAATGCTACTGGTTCTAAATATGTACCGGTCAATTCCAGTGGGTTCACATCTTCCTCAAGTTTTAAATTCACAAGTTCTGGTTTAAAACGCACATGCATTTTATCAAAAGCATGTTCATAAGCAAGATCCTGTTTGAAAACAAGATTTTTAAAACGTACATCGTTATGAAGGCCATCCATATAAGCTTGTGTTTGATCAATGGTTCCCGAAACCGTACCATTAATCCCCTCATGCGATACGATAATTCGTCCTTTAATGCCTAAGCTATTACAAAATGCAAGATGTTCTTCTTTGAATTGCTCAGGATTCTCAATAGTTACATATTGATAATAAAGGAGCACTCGATAGTTTGGTTCCATATTATGCCTTCTTTCTATGCATTAAGTTTAATCAATTTATTTCCCGACACGCAACCATAATGACTAGAAAAAAGACTCTACGAATAGAGTCATAATGTTACTTCAACTTTATATGTATCAGGATTATAATAAGATACACCATAGCCCATCGACAATCCATCTTTCGACGTCATCATGCGACTTATTTCTATAATTGGAGTATTCATTTTAATCTTTAACATTTTCATATACTGTACCGGTACAAGTGCTGCATGGAATTCATAGTGCGTGGTACCTCGTGCCATAAACTCATTGAGCTCATGCGCTTTAGAAAATATTTCCATCTCTTTATCTGAAAAATCACGTCTTTTAAAGTATAATTCTTCGACAGCTATCGGATGCGAGTTTTGCGATAGTAAACGTGTAACTTTGATGATTTGATCATCATTTTTCAGAGCAAGCGCTTTTTGAACTGCAACATCAGCACGCGCTTTAACATCAAAGTACAAAAGCGTTACATCCATAGAATCATCATATTCAAGACTGTTTTTTCTATGTAAACTTCGATTCGCTACAAAGGTCCCTTTGTTCGCTTCACGATAAAGATAGCCCTCATTAACCAGTTCATCTATAGCACGACGGACAGTCATTCGACTTGCTCGATATAAGATTGCGAGGTCCCTTTCACTATCTAAAGGTGAATTCGCTGGAGCCTCATTGATGTGATTGATCAAGTCTTCTTTAATTTGTAAATATATTGGAACTGCCACGATACCTCCACCTAAACTATTTTAAGAAAGCAAATGGACGCCATGGTTTCGCGAAGTCTAATAACATCATTTCATTTTCAGGAATGTGACCCACAACATTACGTCTACCGTCATTTGGCATATCTTTCATTACGATTTGGAGTTCCCCTTTATAGCGAGGATACTCATCATTAAGTATTATAACATCTCCACGCTTTAAATCACGAGTGTTTTCTGGACGTACAGATTCATTCGCATAAGTAATACGTGTCATCGTTGAACGAACCATATATTCGCTCATATCCCCTCGAACATGATGCTCATGTTCATAAATAATTTTACGCTCTGACTCTTGGAGTTCTTTCTCAAAGTCTATTTTAAAGGATAAAAGACCTGGATTAATTTTTGAACAAATTTCAAGTTCATCATCAGATGCATACGTATTTGCAATAATAATATCATCAATCATTTGCGTTGCAACTAAGTGACGAATTTGCACATCGATTGGTAAATCACGGTGTGCTTCTAAAGTACATAGTCCTTCATTGACAGGCCATGGTCCAAAAGTATCTGCATTTTGGCTCGATACAAAGGCAGCTATAGGGAGTCCCAATTTTTTGACTTTATCATTACAAAAATCAAAATGAGATTGACTTAACCCTGTATAACGTTGTGGATAAAAATTATGACATGTAATAATTGTATTCGGATTCGGATAATGGCTCATGACATTTTCAACATAATCATTACCCAAACTTGAGTTCAATTCAATTTTTAAACCGTAAGGATTAAATGACAATTGACTTTCAAGCCCCCCACCGAAGCCTTCATCAAGTCGAATGCCATCCACATTCATTTCATGAAAGAATGATAAGTCAGTATACTCTAACCCAAGTTCCTTAAATATAAAAGGTGCTATATCTAAAATAACTTCCATTCCTTCTTCGTGAGCCGCTTTATTAATCTCACGATATTCTTCAATGATACTTTCTCTTGTTTTTCCTTCAACACTCAGTAAACTTAAAAAAACACGACGAAATCCTGCTTTCCCCGCTTTGCGTATATACGCAACATCATCATTCACATTTGAGTTATCTGGATATAGTGATATACCTAATCTTGCCATTTCATCCTCCGTATTTATTTCTTCTTATATAACAATACAACACTCACGATCACAAGGATGATCCCCGACAGCATCATCATGAAACCATTCTTTTGTAACGATGAATACATAATGAGTAGCGTGCCCATACTTAATATAAATAGATACCATTGTTTCATAAATATACTCCTTGATTATGATGTTATATTGTTTAAATAATGACAAATTTAGAGAGGAAGAATCCTCTCTAAATGATACTTCTATTTTAACACACTTTTTTATGCAGCTTCTTTAATTTCAACTTTATTCGCTACAACTACGAAGATTCCCCAAATAAATACTGCGATTGCAAAGTTAACAAGTGATAACAATGCTGCTGGTAATGAGAATCCTGTTGCCATCCAAGCATAAAGCACTGGTGGCATTACCCAAGGAACTTCTAGGAATACAGGTGGCACTAAGCCCCATGCTGTTGCTGCGTAACCAATAATTACTAGAATTGTTGGTACTAAGATCCAAGGAATAATATAAATTGGGTTCAATACAATTGGTAAACCAAAGATAACAGGTTCGTTGATATTGAATGCTCCCATTGCAACACTAAGACGTGCTACAGCACGATCTTCACTTCGTTTTGAGAAGATAAAGATTGCGACAATTAATGCTAAAGTACATCCTGCTCCACCCATCCATGCGTATGCATCGAATGAACCACGTGTCCATAAGTATGGTAAATTTTTGATTGGTGTACCTGAGTTATAAGCATTTGTATTCGCAACTAATGCTGATTTGTAAACACCATCTAAAGCTGGTGCTAAAACGTTTGTACCGTGAAGTCCAAAGAACCAGAAGACCGATACTGCGATTGTAACAAGTAGAACAGATCCCAAGCTTTGTGAGATGTTCAAGAATGGTGCCTGTACATATTGAAGAATTAAGTCACCAATACTTGTTTCAAGATATGTACCTGTTAAGTAAGCAAGTAATGCAACTGAGTAAAGTGCTGCAAGACCTGGAATGATTGAAGCAAACGCACGTGATACTGCTGGTGGTACTTCATCCGGTAACTTAATAGTAATATCTTTATTCATAAGTTTTGCGTAAATTATAGTAGAAATAAATCCAATGATTAATGCTGTAAAGAGTCCCTTAGCATCTAAATACGCTACGCTTAAGAATCCCCAACCAACAACTGCTTCTGTTGCACCTTCCGGTGTAATTGAAGCAACTTGTGGTGTTACAACAATAAATGCAGCAAGTGAGATTAATCCACCAGCAAGTGGATCAACATCATAAGCTTTTGCTAATTGATAACCAATAGCGTAAGCAAAGATTAATGCCAACATTGCTAAAGTTCCCCACCAAACATAACCATTAATTCCGATTAACCATCCAAATGCTTCAGTAATACCTTCGCCGCCAAACTTAGCTGGCAAGTCACGTACTAACGCATTCAATAGAACAGCTACTGAACCCGCCATAGTAATAGGCATAATACTTACGAATGCATCACGAATAGCAACAAGATGTTTTTGTGAACCTATCTTGACTGCGATAGGAACAAAGTGTTTCTCCATCCAAGATGTAAATACTTCCATTTTCCCTCTCCTTCGATAACTATGTATCTGAGTAAGGTTGTGTTAAAAACCACTTAACATGTTTAGATCTTATGGTCTATACCACAGCCACAGTTATAATATACCACAAAAAATTTATACCGCAAGCGTTTTCAGGTAATTAACAATAAAAGTTGTAGGTACAATTAACGGTAGTAATAAAAAACACCTTATAGTTACTATAAGATGTTATAAATGACGATTAATCCATTCCGCTATAACGGCAATTATTTTAGGCGCATCTGGAATTCGGAGTAAGTCATGTTCATATTCTGGATAAATTAGTATTTCTTTATCGTCACTTGCAATCTCATCATAAAATTTTTGACTCCCCTTGTAAGTGATGATCGGATCTTGTTGCCCATGAATTAATAAAACTGGTAGTTGGTACATAGCATAATTTTCTTGAATAAAAGTTGGTGCTTTAACCAAGCTTTCGACTAAAAATCTGCGTGTCGTTTTTTTTATGACGTATGGCGAATCCATTGCAATCAGTTGGCGAATACCACCATCACCGGTAGTTCCCATCATTTCTAAAAATTTCAACACCGAGATTTCATCATCAGTTACATCATTAAATTGACTCGCAATGGATAACCCTGCTCCTAATAAGATTTGTCCCGATACTTCGTAAGGATATAGAATTCCGTATAATGCGGTAATCATCCCACCCATACTAAATCCCATTGTATAAATCGGAAGTGTGCTGTCTTTATCTTTTACCCACTGAACACACTCGTTAAGATCGAGTGCAAAATCCTCATATGCCTCAAGATCTCCCAGTGGAGCCGTTGTTCGACCATGACCTCGCAAATCATATTTGAATACATTAAATCCGTACGCATTAAGTTGTGATGCGAGCTTGGAGTAATGTGCCGAATACTCCACAAAGCCATGACTGAAAATGACGGTTGCCTTAGCATCCTCAACAGGACTGTATTGATAGTTGATGGTGTAGCCATCATAAGTTGTAATTGGTTCCAAATCTATCCCTCAATTCTACGGCACTAATCATATCATAGTGTTCACAATCACGCATGCTTTACGCCATAGGATTTAAGGTGCGTTAAAGAGAAGGAGGTTGTCTATGAAACAAATTGTTATTACGCCGTATTTGTGATTTCCTGCACACGTTTAACATACCATCCTCTTTTTAACATACTTCTACCAATTTTCACAAACTTATCTATAAAAGGGTTGATATCGCTTACATCTCATTTGAGTTTAAGTGTAATTAGCGTTACGGTAGAGATACGAAAGGTAGGTATTGTATGAAATATTTAGTAATTGGTGCGGGTGGTGTCGGTTCTGGTATTGCTTCCGACATAGCTACCGCCGATGATACAACTCGAGTTGGAGTTGGGGATATTAATTTAGAAAGAGCGCAAGACGTTGCGAAAAAGATTGGCGTAAAGGCTGAAGCTGTTCATGTCGACATCTATGATGAAACACGCTTAAGAGATGTGATTCGTGATTATGATGTTATCGTAAATGCGACTGGACCGTTTTACAAAACAGCACGCCATATCATTGAAGCATGTATTAAAGAAAAAATTGATTATGTTGATATCGCTGATGACTCTTCTGCAGTAACAATGTTATTAGGTTATGAAGATGCATGTAAAGAAGCAGGTATCACTGCAATTATCTGCGCAGGTGCAAGCCCTGGATCTACCAATATGTTTGGTAAACTTGGTTCAGAATTACTTGACCGTACGGATGAAATTCATACTAACTGGGTTGTAAG
Organism: Erysipelothrix inopinata; assembly: GCF_014396165.1. Lineage (GTDB taxonomy): Bacteria > Bacillota_I > Bacilli_A > Erysipelotrichales > Erysipelotrichaceae > Erysipelothrix > Erysipelothrix inopinata. The sequence goes on along the minus strand of NZ_CP060715.1, from coordinate 883,345 downwards.
TACTGTAGGAAGTACCCAAGCAGCAGGTGCTACACTATGGCATGCTATTGAAATGTCTACAGGAACATGTCCACAATTTTTAGACGGAAAGCTTACAGAAGTTGAAAGTGTCTCTGGAAAAGTGGATGTCGACTTTGGAGGTAAGTTAGGTTCCTATCCAATTTATTATGTTGGGCACGGTGAACCCCTCACACTTTCCCGTTCAATTCCTGGTGTCAAAACGGTGACAAATCGCGGTAACTTGTGGCCAATCGGTTCGGATATTTCATTCTACAAAATGTTCGAACAAGTTGGGCTAACACTCGATAAACCAATCCATATTAATGGTCAAGATATGAATCGTGATGACTTAATTGTAGATCTCGTCACTGATATTTCTCAAAATGTCGAGCCAGAAGATATTGCTCCAGAAGACGATATTGGTAGTGCATCGCAAGTTCATGTGATTGGTATGAAAGATGGAAAGAAAACCGAGTATAAATTTTCGAGAATGGGACGTATGAATATGTCAACTGCACTCCCTTGCTCATTCGCAGCACAAACTCTTGCCCATAATAAAGGCAAAGCCATTGGCCTCTTTGGACCAGAAGGATTCCTCGATGCTACTGAATTCTTTAAGTACCTTATGTCAAAAGGAAATGAGTACGAAGTCCAAATTCTTGTTGAAGGAGAACTAGTTGAGAAAAAACCACTTGTATTATAAAAAAAGAGCTTCGGCTCTTTTTTATATTTCTAATAGTCCATTTTCACTAACTTGGTAGGATGTTTCCATAACTTCTTCAATTAATGCACGGTCATGAGTGATACAAAGAATGCTTCCTCGATACTCTTTTAAGAGTGACATCATCTCAAGACGCGAGCGATAACTTAAATTACGCGATGGTTCATCCAACACTAAAATGTCGGATTGATTTAAAACAAGTTTCAATAAAAGCACTTTTGTTCGTTGCCCTCCCGATAAATATTTAAGTGGCGTATGTATTTCGTCATACGTAAGATTCAAAGAAGTCAGATGATTGGTTACTTTTTTTATGTGTTCAACTTCTGAATTAATCTGACAGGTTTCAAGTGGCGTTAAGTCAAGGTTTAGTTGGTCAAGATATGCTTGACCCATATATCCAACATTCGCAGTCTTTTCCAACTGAGTTTTGAACTGTTTGAGTAGTGTTGTTTTCCCAACACCATTATTTCCAGTTAATGCAATCTTCTCTCCCGGTCTAATATGGAGTAAATAGTTAGATCCAAGATGTTTTCCGTCAATGTCATTACGAGGAACTTCTAAGTTATAGTGTCGCAACACACCTGAAAAATCCTCGAATGAAAGTTGTATTGAACGTTCCTCTTCTACTTTTGAATTTACCTCTTCGCGATCATATCGTTTTCGCGTTGCCTTCAAGGCTTTCATTTTCTTTTGTAGTCCCGGATCTTGTCGGGCTACATGTTGAAGTTGATGGGACACTTGTTGATATTGTCGCTGCCACTTTTGATCCTTAATATTTTGTTCTCTTTTTTGAGTATCAATTTTTTGATTTGTGTTGTTAGCTGAATTTTCGCGGTGATTCATATATTCATCATACGTTCCATTCCAAACCGTCACTTGAGATCGTGATTTTCGATGAATGTGTTCAAAATGCACTACCTTATTTGCAAGATTACGAATGAACTCTAAATCATGAGATACAAATATTACAGGTTGTTCACACGAATCCACCCACGATTCAAGCCAAAGTAGTGATTCTAAATCTAAATTATTAGTTGGTTCATCCAAGAGATAAACATCAGCTTCAGAAAGTATCATTTTTAAAATTTGAATTTTAACACGCTCTCCACCACTAAAACTGTGAAGTTCACGATCAAAATCTTCGTCTTCTAATTCTGGTAAGATAATCGGCTGATGTTGTGCAAACAAGCCATATTGTTCCCAATTATTATTAATGACGTATTCTAGTAAGGTTAATGATTCTTCTTCAACTGCAATATCTTGTTGAAGTCTGTAAAACGAAATATCATGACTTATTTGAAAGTCTACAACTAAATCAGTTAACGGACTTCTTGACAAAGTTTTGAGTAATAGGGACTTGCCACTCCCTTCTTCTCCGATAATCGCGATTTTATCATTTTGATTTACGGACATAGAAAAAGGCGCAATGAGTTCGCGCCCTTGTTGTGTGTTTATTGCAACACTAAATGTAAACATGGTAAAAACTCCTCTCGTATAATTATTTTTTATCTACAGAGTTTTCTCCCATTAGTGTCACCGGATAGCGATTTGCTACCTTTCTAGTCAAATAAAGTTTAAAACTTAAGAATGTGTTTGTCAACATTTTCGAATTTATTTTTCCTTCGAACGTTTAAGATCAATCATATGGTAGTGTGCATAGGGCTCATACCCGAGCCTTTCATAAATTCTTGCAGCTGAAGGATTTGTATAAAATAGAACCCCTTTGCGCCCTTGTGCATATAAATCATCACTCATCAACTTAACAATCTCACTTGCATATCCTTTTTTTTGGTGGTCATCATCAGTACAAACACCAATGATCATGGCAGCATCATTAGTTTTCGCAACATAACTTGCGATTGAAACTAATCTACCATCAACTTTAATCCCATATGAAACACGTTCACCAGAAATTAATTCATCACGATATCGTTCAACAGGTATCGGTTTACCACCAAAATGTTTATTTAAAAGTTGAACACTTGCTTGTGCATCATCTTCTGTGAGGACTCTCGCTCTTCCTGAATCTAATTTAATATCTTTAGGATTATATGCGGATAATATCGAAACATGATTAATGTCAATAAGATGATCCAACCTATCACCAACTTGTTTCCATGTTGATTCTCCCATAAAAATACGAGGAAATGATTCGGTCTCTACCAACGTTTCAATAGCGTCAAACACTTCTTCCGTTATATTTCCATAGACATGAAGGCTATCATCTCTAAAGCGAAACAAGACACACTCTAGTCTTCCACCCTCATAAAATCCGTAGTATCTTTGGATTGAATCATTAAAACCAAATGCAAAAAGATCACCAATCAAAAATAGATTTGTATATGGATCTCGATTTAAAAATTCAATTAATTCTTCTTTATTTTCATCATCAAGTTTAATCATGTTTTCATCACCTATATTATTTTTCTATAATTGCGTAGTAATTATTTTCTAAGTCTGAAAAATTAAAAGTACGTTTAGATTCTATATTACTTAGTTCACTTATATTCTGATTTAAGTTTTTAATTCTTTGGTACACTTCTTCAACATTATCTACTTGAAATAAAAGTGAAGGACTATTGTTTAATACTTCCGGTGAAACCTGTTCAATAAAACTTCTTTTAAAGAATACAAGGCTAACTGAGTCTTCAAGGATTAACGTCATCTTCTTCGACTCATCGAACATTGCCTCTTCATTTAAAAATCCTCCAAGTGCTTGTTGAAAGAACTTCGCATTTTCAATTTCATTATTAACATATATCATGATTTCAACATTCATTATCGACACCTTCTTTTCGTTAGATACACTTTAACATATTTACCAAGGTCACAGCTTAATGATGATATTAAAAAAGTTGTAATTCTTAAGAACTACAACTTTAATACTTAATTAACTGTTTCAGGATAGCCATAATCGTTTGCATTTACATCGCCTGGTAAGCAGTAGAAGTAAATAACAATGAATTGACCAATAACTGGAATTAAGTTAAAGAAGATGAATAATGTTGATTTTCCAGTGTCGTGAAGACGACGGATTTGCATAGAAATTGTTGATAACAACATGATAATTGTAATTGTTGTAACTACAATGTACATTAGGGTTGGAAGTTTCACAACTTTCCCAATCATTGAACTCACAATCCCTAAAATAATATTAACCCCAAAGTTAAATAACATTACCCATAACATTGTCATCCAGAAATCATGACGTGAAATACGACCTTGACTGTTGAACATATGGTCGAAGTAACTCTTTAAATAGTTCATATAATCCTCCTATAAATATTAACTATTATATATCTTTTAGATGCGAAACGTTATGCAGTTGCTTCACTTTCGTCATCTACGATATTATCAATACCAATTTCCTCTCGGAATTGGTTTACATCACGGCTACGGTTCCATGCACCTCTAAATGATTTGTGGAAACCAAGCACTGCTTTTGTATCCATTGCACTTAAGAATTCAATCACTCTTTCAACATCTGCTTCACTCATATTAATCGTGAGTTCCTTTTTAGAATGATTAATACATATTTGAAGTGCATAAGTACTTCCAGTACGAATACCGTAAAAACGTGTCGTAGTGATAATTTTATAAACCCATCCAAGTGAGTCTATAGGAATGACTTGTCGTTTGATATCCATTCCTTGAAAACAAATTAAATAGTGGGGTGTTAAGACCATATTCTTATGTCTAAATAATGCATCGTGCATTTCTTCATCGATGCGATCCATTTCTTCTGCACTAAATTCTTTTTCAAGATCATTTAGAGCACGATAATGTTTATATAGGAACAATGCCAATCCAACTATAAATACTGCACTTATTGATACAAGATAAATTGTTGAATAGCTTGTAATTCCTACGGCTCCCACAACAAATGGGTAGAACGCATTTTCCATCTCTTCAGGTTCGACTTCAAGGTATTCAGCGAAGTCTTCAATGATGCGATCTTGACCTTCTTGAGAAATACTTGTTTGCTTGATGTTCTCAACAACAATACTTCCCTCATCATCAAATAAGTTAAGATACTTATCATAGCCTGGTTGCTTAACAATAACGATATAATCATCAAAATAAGCAAGCGTATATGTGAAATCCGCTTTATTCTTACTACCATAGTAATAACCACTGTCATCAAGACCATTTGTCTTAATTCGAGCTGGCTTCCCTGATTCTAAAGTGTCGTAAAGTGACATAATTTCATCAACATTTTTAGCTTGAAATGACTTATATGAATTCAAAACTTGGTTTGCGGGACCAGCCATAATAATTGACAATCCTACAATAATCGCTAATGTAATCCAAATGATTCGATTAGCATTTCGCTTCCGTTTCTTTATTAATTCTTTCATATTTTTCCACCTTTATGTATCCTAGCTTTTTATTTCCCCTTTTCAATCCAAAAAGTTCACCATTCTTTTTGAACTTGTCATTATTTGAATATACCTTCTCCAAAAATAACATGCGAATTATATCATTTATTACGGCTTATTAAGTGAATTGTTGATGAAATATGTACAGTAATTGACTAACATAGTGTATCTAGGTATAATATACATAGATACACATAGTAAGGAGGATTACCATGAACAAACACCGAGAATGGCTACGTATTGGCTCAGAATTCATGCTCTTGTCACTACTTAGTGAACAAGACCGCTATGGATACGAAATCATTAAAGAGCTCGAAACACGTTCTGATAACACCTTTGAAATGAAGGAAGGAACGCTATATCCTATCTTGCATCGCATGGAAAATTCTGGATATTTGAAGTCTTACATGAAAAAAGGTCCAACTGGGAAAGACCGCAAGTACTATCAAATAACGAAAAAGGGACTAAAACAACTTGTTGAAGAAAAAGATACTTGGCAAGAATTTTCTTCTTCTGTACAGCGAGTTGTAAACAGTACCAATTTGATTCCTAACTCATGAATCACAGAGAAGCATTCATTAAAGCAATGCTTTCCCAAGTTAAGAACCCTTTTGTAAAGCACTCACTCCGCAATGAATATTTAAGTCATATTCAAGACGCGATTCAGGATGAATTGGAATCTGGATTAAGTCTTGAAGATGCAGAAACTATCGTAATCGAACGTCTTGGAGATCCATTAGAAATTGGTCGTGCTCTGAATCAGGTCCATAATCCCTATTTCGTATGGTTTCAATACATAACTAAAATTACTGCATTTATACTCGTCGTTGTTGTAGGGGTTCACCTCATTCCGTCATATATAGAGTATTCACAAATGAATGGGGATATTTCAAACGGTGACTACCGTGAATCTTTTCAATACTTCAATACCATTGATAAAAGAAAAATCGATGTTTCAGCATCGATCGGAGATTTCGACTACCATTTCCAAGATATCCTATATACCGTGGATAAAAGGATACTAATTTACTTCTCGTATCGCAATAATAATCCTAATACATCCGCATTAGTGTCTCCGAATATCTTGTATTTAGATTCTCGTATTTATATTGATGAATCCAGATTGCTAGCATTAATGCCTATAATACTTCCAATTCCCTTAACATATTTGGATGACTCCAATTCAATTTTCACTACCAGTGTTAGATCCTACAAAGATATTGGAATACTTCCATTGCAAAATATAGAAAGCATGCCTGAATCAATAATGATTGAAGTTTTCAATCCGGATAGTCGAATTGATCTCATTCCTATTCTTGACGGAGGTACACAATGACAAAGAAAACTAAAGTCGTTATTCTCAGTATTCTGAATGTCGGACTCATCATTCTCATTGGATACATGTATCGATGGAGATTCTCAATAACAACTCTCGCCGAAGATCATTGTAAAGCTTTCAACGTCAAAGACTGTCGCATTAGCACAATTATTAATGATGATTTTCGACATAAACTTGTAGTCATTGAAACTGACACTCATTACAGTAGTATTTCAGTGGAATCTCTAGGATTTGTACACCGACAAATTGCCTATGAAGATAATATAAAGATTCCCTTTGTTGATAACAGCGTCTTTGAGTGGACAATGGGAACTCGATGGTTCTCAAAAGAAGATAGTTTTATTATTGATCGATACTTGAATAATCCAAGTAGTGTTTCGTTTTATCAATCAGATGACGCCTCCCCGAGACTCGAAGATATTGTCTTTGAAACCGAAGAAGGTACTGATCCGTTAATTAAAATTAATCGAGTTTTTGCTTCAAAGAATAAAGATCATATTTTTACTTACAACGGGGGAAAAAGATACTTAGATCAGGATAAATCCCTTCTGTATTACAGATTGAAAGATTCCGAAAAACCACTAAAAATATTTGATTATGGATACTTTCTCTCTGAAGGTAACTATCTTGAAGTTCATGACTCCAAAGGTAATATGTTGAAACACCACTTCATAGAAGAAAATCACACTGAGGAAAATGAAAAACTAATGTTACTCAGTTCGCTGCATGCATTGAAGGGTTCTATGAAAAACGTTGATGTAGACTTCATTAAAGAAAACTATGATTTTACTATTATCTCAAAGAACTATAAATATAATGAAGATACTTCAGAGCAATCTCATGAATTAGATTCAAACTACACTAAATACTATTTTAAATCAATTGAGGGTGGCGCACTTATTATTGAGACAGATGTTATAAATGATAGGGAATATAATAATGCAGTCCTCGGAATTATTGATGCAGAATATACCAGATTGAAAGAAAATATTGGATTTGAGTAAAGTAAAGCCCTGTTACTAATTGTAACAGGGCTTTTTAACTATTCTTCATAACGTTGTTCTAAGAATTCATCCATATAAAAAATAGAATTTTTCTTTAATTCTTCATGAACATGCTCTTGTCCATATCGCTCTATCAATGTATCTTGGTTTGAGTAGAGATCAGCTCCTAGACCAAGACGATGTCCTTTAATGTTAACACCCATACTTCGTAGAATTGTGGGGAATACATCAATAGCTGAACCATTTCGATTTTGATGATTAGCTTGATCAATTATTGTTTGATCAACATTTAGGAATGCATTAAATACTGTGCGTTCATAATTTGAATCAATAGTTTTAAAATACTCCTGATCCATACTTAGATGATCTCCCATAACTACAATAACAGTATCTTCATAATAAGGTTCCTTTTGAATATCTCTAATAAAATCTGCAGTAAGTTTATCAACACACTTAATAGAGTTCATATAAGGTTGATCAAACTCTGTTGAGCATGATTCATCAGTATACCCTCCAGGGAAGTGGGAATCGATGGTTTCAATCACGATTGCGAAAGGTTCGTCTTTTTGACTTAGTTCATCCATAAATTCTTTAGAATATTCATAAAGCTTTTTATCTTCATAACCCCACCAAACCATATAATCTGCTGGAATCTTCCCTTCCTCTTTTGCACGGACATAATCAAACACATCAAAATCCCCATGAGTATAGTACATATTATCTACTCCACCAAATCCGCCGTCTGCACCTGCTAAGAATTGAAGGTTGTATCCTTCATCATGAAGAATATCACCAAGAATTTTTGCACCAGGAATGAAGTTATTGCTGATACCGTATTGGTTTCCATCCCCCGGAACTTTAAATGGCAATCCGGATTGTTGAGCAAACATCCCCGCAATTGAATAAGTTGAGCCATAAATTTGTCTCAGTCCCCCTAATCCTTCTTGATGAGAGAAATTAATAGCTCCTGGTTCTTGGAGTAGTTTTGTCATCTCTGGCATTAAGTTTACATCACTGCCTCCACCAAGTTCTTTTGAAAAATATGTTGATTCAAATGATTCCAAGAAAATATAAACAAGATTCTTCTTTTTTTCCGGAAATGTTACATTATCTTTTGTAGGTTCAATATAATGACCTTCAATGAACTCTGACTCTCCCATTAAGAGGTATGTAGATATCTTCAAATTCGTATTTGTATAATAAATCGAAAATCCAAAGAATATTGTAATCACGCAAGTAATAATAATCTTACGTATTGGCATAGAAAGTACTTGTACTCTTTTGCCTTCCGATTTTTTATTGATATACATCTGTTGTCTTACAAAGTAATAAATCCCTACCATAATCAATGCAATCAATAGAATTACAATGCCTATTATAATCGCTACTTTAATATACATTTCTTTCGGTGTACCGGTATTAGGTCCCGCAATTGTGAAGAGGTATTGTTCAAAATCCAAGTCCCCAAAAGTAACTAATGCCCATTTTGTAAATGCAATAAAGAATATTGATAGCGTTACAAAGATTGTCGATAGCGTCATAAATAGACGTGTTTTACCTTCCGACTTTTTGAATTGATACTTATTTTTTTCCACTTTAATTCTCCTTAAACTTCGTTTCTAAAAAATAAACTCATAAAGATATGATAGCACTATCACGCCTTATTTACATGGATTTTTGGATATTTCACAAATATGTAGTATATATCCACAAAAAAAGCATCTCATTATTGAGACGCTTTTCAGTTATTAAGATTCTTTTTTCTTTAAAACATTTGCAATTGCAAAGAGCAATCCAAGACTTAGTAAGCCGAACCCTAAATAAGCACTTCTTTGATCAACTCCAGTTGTAGGAAGTTTCTCATCGTTCTCTTCTGGTTCTGTTGGATTTACTGGATCAATAGGATTAACAGGTTCAACAGGATCTACTGGATCTACTGGTTTAATAGGATCGGTAATATCTTCTTTATTCCATTTTGCAAATAGAGTTATATCCGCAGTTACAGCTGTTGCGAAATTGTATTCTGTCATATAAGTTTCATCTGTATACCATCCTACAAATACATAACCGTCTCTAATCGGTTGTGTAGGTTGTGTTGCTACTGTATTCTCTAATACTGTTTGCGGATCAATACTACTTCCACCTTTACTGTCGAAGCTAACTGTATAATACACTGAATTTTTTTCCCATTTTGCGTATAGGGTCATGTCTTCAGTTACAAGTGTCGCGAAGTTATATTCCGTAGTATAGGTTTCGTCTGTATACCATCCTACAAATACATAACCGTCTCTAATCGGTTGTGTAGGTTGTGTTGCTGCAGTATTTTCTAACACTGTTTGTGGATCAATACTACTTCCACCTTTACTATCGAAGCTAACTGTATAATACACTGAAATCTTTTCCCATTTTGCGTATAGGGTCATATCTTCAGTTACAAGTGTCGCGAAGTTATATTCCGTAGTATAGGTTTCGTCTGTATACCATCCTTTAAATGTATAGCCATCACGAGTTGGTTGTGTTGGTTGTGATGCTGAAGTATTTTCTAACACTGTTTGTGGATCAATACTATTTCCACCTTTACTGTCGAAGCTAACTGTATAATACACTGAGATCTTTTCCCATTTTGCGTATAGAGTCATATCTTCAGTGACAAGTGTCGCGAAGTTATATTCCGTAGTATAGGTTTCGTCTGTATACCATCCCTTAAATGTATAGCCATCACGAGTTGGTTGTGTAGGTTGTGATGCTGCAGTATTTTCTAACACTGTTTGTGGATCAATACTACTTCCACCTTTACTATCGAAAGTAACTGTATATGATTTTTCTACATCCAGAATAACGTTCATTCTACCGCTGTAATCACTTCTGAAGTCAGGATACTGACCTCCACCACTAATCATCTCACTATCAGGCATGTAGAAATATGAGGACATCACAAATATATTTCCTACACCTTGTTGGGGGATATGTTCTGGATTTTCATTTTCAAGTCTAATTTGCTTTTCAAGATTTAGATACTGTGCTTCGTTAAGATATAAGGAAACATCTTTAAAGAGAATGGATCCATCATAATCATCAGTATTCGTCTTAATTACATTTCCTTGTAAGTCTGTAAACTCCATTTTAATGGCTTCTTCGAATTTTTCAATTTCCTCATCTGTCGCACCATCATAATTAAGATTAATCATCGGATAAAAGTCATTATGAGAGTATTTGAATTCTGAATCAACAATGAATTTTGAATCAACATCTTTATATGCAGTTTTGAACGGATTAGATATATATATTTTATATACTGTCTCACCATCAACGATAACTGGCTCTGCTTTCACAACTACTGCACCACCAAATTCACCATTCATCTGACTAACAGTATTAATGTTTTGTGTATTTTTAATTCCTGCTAGGTAAGATTGGTCCATTAAGTATAAAGTATTATTGAAACCAAGATATGAATCATTGTACTCTGACACCTTCAAATCGACTGCATTGATATATTTCAATATTTCATTTTCATATTGTTTTACTCGAATTGGGTTTGATAGATTGTACGCATTATATTTCTCAGAAGCTCCCCAATCGTTTCTAACATCTTCTGGAAGTAATGCCCCAAACTCAAGATGAGTAACATTATTAAGAGTTGAGATTTGAGATAGGCTATCATTAGACACCTTATTATCTAAATCGATTGTAACTCTCATTTCGCGAATTCCGGTCAAATGCTCGATTCCTTTATAGTCGCGAACTATAATTTCTTCATAAACGTAAACATCGTTGTCGACATCATAATAATCGATAACTTCATAATTACTGAACATTTGTATATCGGCTAGATTTTTTTCTCCGAACGGTGCTTTCATACCACTTACCTTATCAAGGTAATTCAACAAATCATCTGAGAAGTCTTGTTCGTTAACTACTTCTGTATATGCTGCATATAAATCGATATCGTTACTTAAATATCCGCCATAATACTGTTTCTCTAAATTCTCATCTTCAAACCAAGTATAAAATGCTTTCCCTTCAAGAGTTGGTGTAAAGTCATAAGTGCTAAAGTATGAACCTTTATCGATGGTAATAACTTCATCTTCCATTACACCACCATTTGTATGAAATCTTACTGTTACAGTATCTTCGTCTGTATTTCGATTTTCAGATAATTCTTTTGTAGCTTCCTTGATTTCTACTGTGTCTATGTTTTCTATTTCATTGGTATTGTTACTGTTTTCTTCTTTTTGAGAATCAATTTGATCCTTTGATTCTTCATTTTTTTGTTCAGACGCATCTTGTTGCGTCGTCTCAACATTTTCACTTTCTATAATATCTTTAGTTTCATCTGCGTAGACATTTGTGTTAAGCATCAAAAGACTTAAAGAACATAGTGATAAGATTACCTTTTTCATTTTAATTCCCTCCATTGTTACGTAAGCACAGCGATATTTCCTGTGTTTATCTGGGTAAATTGTAACGTTGAACAATATTTCACAAAGTAAAAATGTTACGAAACAGTAATAAGAGGTCATCAAAACCTTTAAACCTTGTAGATATTAGACAATATTTGTGCCGTATGTTATAATGCATAAGCATATCGCGGGATGGAGCAGTCTGGTAGCTCGTCGGGCTCATAACCCGAAGGTCGTAGGTTCAAATCCTTCTCCCGCAACCATGGCCCTGTAGCTCAGTTGGTAGAGCAACGGATTGAAGCTCCGTGTGTCGTCAGTTCGATTCTGACTGGGGCCACCATAACCATGTATACAACCTAACATCATACAAGATGTTAGTTTTTTTTTTGCTCTTATCTACAAGAAAAAAGTTATCACAAAGCGATAAAGTAGTCGCGGTGATAGCTCATTTTATAGTAGTTTGTAACAAAATCGCTATAAGCGGAATATCGCTTTTTGTAATCTCCAACCTATTTTACACAATCACAGAAAGTAACTGCTGGCAGGGTAGGCTGAAAATTGTTAAAATATAATTGTAATATGAATTATATTCATGATCATTTTTATCTAATAGATGAATACGAGCTGTTCTTACGTTAGGTCTCTTCTACCAAAATATTGACAGCAAAAAAGTTAGAAATACTTCGAACTTTTTCAATGTATCTATCAAAATGCTAGATTCTTGTTCCATTATTTCTAGTTGAGATATTTGTATAACTCCTCCCAGCCAATTAACAGATTATCGGGTTGACCCACGGATAGATTTTGAATATAAATGTTTGCGCCATAGTTACTTTTAGCCATTTCAGTAATCGTATCTCTACGGCTTTTTAAAATTATTTTTCCTTCTTTGCTACCAAATGGTCGATAATCTCCCCAAACAGAAAATGTGAAATCTTTGTTCTCCATATAAGAAAGCCTCGAACTGTATTCACCGTTCAGACTTACAAACGGTTTATCAGTTTTAAAAGTTATTGTAATCTCAATATCTTGAGGAATAATAACTTCCTGATTGGTCAGTTGATTCAGAATTTTATTAGCTTCAAGTTCTGTGATTTCTACATTTGTAATAACAAGGTCCTCTGCACTAAGTTCTGGTCCATTAACAAATATAATGAACAACAGTATCGAGGCAAGACTTATTGAGACTACTAATAGTAATGACAATAATAGTTTCATAGTTTTTTTCGTTTTAGCATTAAATGATAGTTCATGAGTATAAGCCTCATCACCTTTAATCAAATTATCCAAACTAATATTAAAAAGTTCGCTTAATTTCACGGCATCTTCCAAACTCGGATAACTTTTTTCATTCTCCCATTTGGAAACAAGTTGTCTCGTAACATAAAGTTCACTTGCGAGCTCTTCTTGGGTAAGGTGATGTTCGGTTCTTTTTTCCTTAATTAGTTTTCCTATGTTCATTTTTCTCCCCTTTATTTTAATTTATGATTACCTTAATCTTATCATCTGATTAATTTTTATCAATGTTACTCTTTGTTGCGTTGTAATATCTCTATGGAATTACATGTTGCTATATCTGTTTGTATGTCTCCTATAGAGTAATTCATGAAGGAGATATTTATGAATTCACAACAAACAAAAAGCAACCAATTGCATACAAACTACACAAACATCAGCTTAGTTAAATTAATTATGTCACTCATTATTGTAGTTTTTCATCTTAGACCTTTCCACAATATTTATCCCAACTTAGACTATTTCATTAATAGTGGCCTTGGTAGAATATGCGTACCTTTCTTCTTTTTCACTTCCGGATACTTCATCGCTCAAAAAGAAGAAATTAACCCTCATTATCTTCTAAACTACAACAAAAGCAACACCAAGACCTACTTAATCTGGAGTTGTATATATTTACCACTTCTAATCTCTTTTTGTTCGGATAATTACTATCTGATTGAATCAAATGTGCAATCTCTATTTTACACATATAACCCACCCTTAATAGTTTATCCACTTGCATTAATTATTATTGTTTTTATCTTGATTCTCTATTCGGGTGTTTATTACCATCTTTGGTTTTATCCTGCCCTCATTTTATCGATTAACATTGTTTCTAAATGGAATAAGAAGTATGGGTTATCACATTTGATGTTTCTTTCTTTTATTCTGTTATTATTCGGAGCTACCGAAACATACTGGGGGTTTTTATCTCCTTCTGTTCAATCACTATTATCAAATTATTATAATGTATTCTTTACAACTCGAAACTTCCTTTTCTTTGGTTTGTTTTATGTCTGCTTTGGCTATACTTGTTATCAAAAAAGACATCAGCTTAAGGTAATCGTTAGTTTGAAACACTCACTCATCCTCTCTATCATTCTATTTTTGTTTGATCTAATTCTTATAAAAAATAGCAAGCGATTGAACAGTAACATTCTCTTAAGCGTGATTCCATTTACATACTATATTTTTTTTGTAGCTATGAAATCGAAACCACTTCTTTCCCACATTGATAGTAAGATGATTTCATCATATTCAAAATATATATATTTAATTCACCCCTTTGTAATATTCTTGGTTAAAACAGTTCAATTCGACGGTTGGTATAGCATAATTGTGGCTTATTCTATTTGTTTATTATTAACAAGAACCATAGTAACATTTAATCACTCTTACAAATATAAGTAGATATAAATTTTATACTATGTATGTAGAATGGTTTAATCACTTGGTAGAGATTTTAGTACTCAGTACATCATGGTATAATAAAAATAGAAAAGTAATCTATCATTCTCCGCACTTCACATATAACATTTCTTAAACTTAATTCATGTAGTATCGTTCAAAACTTTTAATGATAAGAGCATAACACTAATTAGGGAGAAAGTATGAAGAAGAAAATTGTTATCATTACATTATTATTTCAAATTCTCGTCACATCATTCTTTTCTTTTTTAGGAGTGACCTACAATTCAAACCTATCCTACAACTTTAATATGCCGCATAATTATCGTCGATATATTATTCATTTAAATATGCCTTACGATATATATAAATCAAATAATTTTATAGAATCTCTAATTTCAGAAAGCAAATCTTGGAATAATAGTACAATTGTTTTTAGATCTACCTCGAATCAAGCAATTTCTGTTATCTCAGATGAATATACACTGGACGAATTTAAAAATTTCGATACAAAAATCATTGGCTATTTGTATGTTGAGGAAGATTCAACTTTTGATAAATTTTCTCATCTTTATGGATATTCAAATAGTGAAATTTCTGCAAAATATAGTAAAGCAGATAATCACTCTTTTCAATTTTTATATGATTATGATTTAGGATTATTCGGAAGCGAAGGCGTATACTACATTTTTTCAAATAACTCCGAGACTTTTGAATCCTTTGAAAGTTTTATCGTAGAAAATGGAATGCACACTTATACTATTGATTCTGACAGTATTAACCACTTTAATATTATTTCATCAAACCCAGGTTTACTATTTATGCTAATAGGTATGCTTCTTTCATCAATTATTTATGCTATTACAAGTTGGAGTATTATTAGAACCCAGCATAAAGCAATGGTTGTGTACCACATTTTTGGTGCAACGAAAAAACAAATCTCCACAACACTCATGAAAGAAATATCTAGCACCATTCTACTCTCTTCAATATTAGCGATGGTCCTCTTTTATATTTTATATCAAGGAGTTTTCACCGGTTCTTCAATCCATTTTTATTTATTAATATCCTGGATTCTTTGCCAAGTATTTTGCAATCTAACCAACTACATTTTTATACGATTTGAACTTAGAAAAGTGGTGAGATGACATGATAAATATTAAACTTGCTACTCGTGATTACCTTGATAACTTATCTGGATTAATTATCCTCTTTCTTCAGATTTTTGTTTCCATTTTCTGTGTAACACTTGTTTTGAATCAATATCAATCTGATAGGAAGAATTATAGTGCGATTAAGGATGCCCAAGCGTATAATATTGTAACTTTCAACAGTTTAAACAGCTCCGGTTCGACACACGCTAGCAATGTAACCTCCAACCTCAATACAATCATCAGAAGCTATCCTTCATTTACTCTGTACACCGATGAAACTATTCCTGGGTTAAATACTTATCGATTATTTGGAAACTTACCACAACTTGTATCGACACAATTTATAAATCAAGACAATCTATTGATTACTTCTGCCCATACAAATAGGCTAATTATAAATGAAGCTAAAAGCAAACACAGAATCAAAGATGAGAACATCATTTTTATGGATTCAATCTTAGTACCCAAAAAAGGCAGTATTGATCTTAAGAACACATTTTTATTAAAATCAAATGCACATTTAGAAACTGAAATTTTGGATTCTAGAATCACTGAAGAACTTATTCATAATTTAACTGTTTATAATTGTAGTAACGAACAAATTAGCGAGATATCAACCTTGTTAAGTGATGAATATAGTCGTTTCTATCCAAATTTTTTAAACGATGACGAATTCGTACTACTAATGAATACAAATAATCGTTTGTTACTTAATTTCTTCATTATTGTTTCTATTTTTGTATGCATTAACATCTTTATTTCACTTCGAAACATACTCAATAAGAAGAAACGAGAATATTATATAAACAGAATGTTTGGTCTCACCAAAAAAGATACTTCCGCTCGTTTACTTGTTTTTATATTTTTTTCTTGCTTTATTCCGTGCCTAATTTCAATTTATATTTCCACATTGTTTTTGGGTTTAAACGATAGTTTATTTATTGAGATTTTAACAGTAAGTGTCTTAAATATTGTTCTATTTCTAATATTTAGAAATGATTTATTAAAAGATGATATTTCATCAGAAATGAGGAGTGATTATGACAAATCTTATTGAA
Organism: Erysipelothrix inopinata; assembly: GCF_014396165.1. Taxonomy (GTDB): domain Bacteria; phylum Bacillota_I; class Bacilli_A; order Erysipelotrichales; family Erysipelotrichaceae; genus Erysipelothrix; species Erysipelothrix inopinata. Next base: position 866,602 of record NZ_CP060715.1, on the reverse strand, counting down.
TTGATTAACGTTAGCAAAGTGTATAAAGATAGCAATCAAATTATTCACGCATTGCAAGGAGTTGATTTAACATTAAACAATCCTGAAATGTTAGCAATTATTGGTCCCTCAGGTTGTGGAAAAAGCACACTTGTAAATATTATAGGACTCCTCTTAGAACCTAGTTCCGGTACGCTTAAGATTCATGGTGACGACATTAGTAACTTGTCCGAACAACAGAAAGCTAAATTGCGTAATAAATTATTTGGATACGTAACGCAAGATTTTGCTCTTATAGAGGATTATACTGTTTTTCATAATATACGAATTCCATTGATGTTTTCAGAAAGTAAACTAAGTCGCAAACAACAACGCGAATCTGTAATATCAACTTTAAGCAGTATTGGAATGGAAGATTATATTGATCGAAAGGTAAGTAAACTTTCTGGTGGAGAGAGACAGAGAATAAGCATTGCACGTGCTATCGTAAATAATCCGCAAGTTATAATTGCAGACGAACCGACAGGATCTCTTGATGAACATAATTCCAAAATAATTTATGACTTACTCCGATCATTTGTCGATTCAGGAAAACTCGTAATATTAGTAACACATAACATGGCACTTGCTGAAAAAAGTGATCGCATACTTTTCCTCAAAAATGGTAAGTTAAACTTAGAATAAATATGAAATAGTGCATAAATAAACTAGTTTTAATTACAAATTACATTCAAGTATACGCTTGAATGTTGTCGTTGTTGGTGTTAATATACATTCAAAGATAAATTTGAATAGGAGCAATTATGAAAAACCAAACTTGTGATGTAAATCTTGTCCACCAGAAACATGTTGATGACGCTGTGGAACAACTTAACTCAATTGACACAAATACTATAACCTCTATATATAAAATACTCGCAGATGAGAAACGATTCAAAATCATATATAGTCTTCTACATGTTGAGGAACTGTGTGTCTGCGATATTTCAAATGTAATTAACGCAACGATAGCAACTACCTCCCATCATCTTCAACAACTTAAAAAGATGAATGTTTTAGATTCAAGAAAAGATGGGAAAATGCTATATTACTTTTTAATTAATAAGGACATAGCAAATTTAATTAATTTTTCATTAGTAAATTCAGGTGCTATCCATGATAAAAACATATAAAGTTGAAGGATTAAGCTGCACAAACTGTTCGAAGAAATTTGAGGATAATGTAAGAGCATTACCGAATGTCTCAGACGCTAAAGTAAGCTTCAATACGGGAAAGATTACCGTAAATGGAGATGTAGATTTAGATGATCTAAACAAGGCTGGTGCTTTTGATAAGTTGCAGGTAATAGATTTAAGCAATCCCAGCATTGATATGGGTAATAATAGTAAGGTAAGAGAAAACCTTCCTTTGATTATTTCAGCTCTTATTATTATGTGTGCAATGATTACTCAATCACAGTTTGGAGAAGAATCAATTTATACAATTCTTCTTTATATCAGCGCCATCGTAATCGGTGGATTTAGTTTGTTCAAAGAAGGATTTAAAGATCTATTAAAATTAAATTTTTCAATGCAATCTCTAATGACTATCGCTATTATAGGAGCATCATTGATAGGACAGTGGTCTGAAGGTGCTATTGTAGTAATCCTATTTGCACTTAGTGAAGCATTAGAACGTTTCTCTATGGACAAAGCTCGCAACTCAATTCGCTCGTTGATGGATATCGCGCCGAAGGATGCGCTTATTCTTAAAAATGATGTAGAAATCTTGGTACAAGTCGAGGATATCGAAGTTGGAGACATCATGATTATCAAACCAGGACAAAAAATACCGATGGATGGTGTTGTTGCTTTCGGTAAAACTAGTGTTAATCAATCTGCTATTACTGGTGAATCTGTTCCAGTATTGAAGGATGTGGATGATGATGTTTTTGCAGGAACTTTAAACCAAGATGGCTTAGTTAAAGTCAGCGTTACAAAATTGGTTGCGGATTCCACTTTGGCTAAAATTATTCATTTAGTTGAAGAGGCCCAAGATGAGAAGGCACCTGCTCAAGCATTTGTTGATAAATTTTCTAAGTATTATACACCAACAATCATGTTAATCTCTCTACTTGTTATTGTATTGCCCCCATTATTTTGGGGAGGAGAATGGAACAAATGGCTCTACCAAGGGCTCTCGTTACTTGTAGTTGGATGTCCCTGTTCACTTGTCATCTCAACTCCTGTTTCTATCGTGTCCTCAATCAGTAATGCAGCTAAACATGGTGTACTCATTAAAGGTGGGATATATCTTGAGGAAGTTGGGAAACTCAATGCAATTGCCTTTGATAAAACGGGTACTTTGACTAAAGGTGAACCTGTTGTAACAGATTATGTGGTAACAAATCCTCATCGAGACAATGAATACATAAATATTATTTATTCGCTAGAATCCTATTCTCAACATCCACTTGCTTCAGCAATAATGAAATATATTTCTGATGAAAAGATACAAATTGAGAATTTGAATATTGATAACTTTCTCTCTGTAGCGGGTATGGGCATTACAGGCACCATAGATTCAATACATTATAAGATTGGGAATTCAAAGTTGTTTGATAACATTGCCAATGAAGATAGACATCACTTAAGCCTCTATCACGAGCTCCAAAGCCAAGGAAAAACAGTCATGATCTTTGGCACTCATGACGAAATTCTTGCAATTATAGCAGTTGCTGATGAAGTCAGAGATTCAAGTCGTGATGTCATTAGAAGACTCCACAATATGGGTATTGAGCATACTATTATGCTCACAGGTGATAATCAAAGTACCGCAGAAGTAATTGGAAGACAAGTTGGTGTTACCGATATTAAAGGTAGTCTCATGCCAGAGGATAAACTGGAATATATTACCCAATTAAAAAAAGAATACATGAATGTGGCTATGGTGGGTGATGGAATTAATGATGCGCCTGCACTGGCTTCAGCGAACGTAGGTATTGCCATGGGTGGCAGCGGAACTGACACAGCATTAGAAACTGCTGACATTGCTCTAATGAATGATAATTTGGATAAGTTGCCTTTTCTAGTAAAGCTTAGTAAGAAGACGCTAGCAATCATTAAACAAAATATAGCAATCTCTCTCGTACTTAAACTGATTGCATTACTCTTAATTATTCCTGGGTGGTTAACGCTTTGGATCGCAATCATCGCTGATATGGGTGCAACCTTACTCGTCACCTTAAATGGACTGAGACTTATGAGAGTTAGCGATTAGTATTCGAAATATAATAATCTGACCCCTATTTCAATTGAAACTGAAATAGGGTTTTATTCAAACGAAGATGAAATGTTGATAAAACCTTATCTTAAGTGTTTGGGAAAAATCTAATTATGGGTTATTATTGAATATATAAGTATTTTGGGTGGGGATGTTACTTCAAAGAAAGAGGAAGAAAATGAAGAACATATTTAGTTTTTTTGGTAAAAATACAAAAAGTGATGATTCAAGGATTGATAATCCGAATCAAAACAAGGAAGCTAATAATTCCTTTGTATATGGTGTTGAAGATGTTTTCAAGCTTAGAGATTCAAATGATCTCGTTGTTGTTGGTTATGTACATGGGATTATGAAACCTGGAATGGCTGTTTATGTTTCAAATATTGGTGATGATGAGGGCTCAATTTTCCTAACCGAGATTATTTCAATGGAAAGTTTCGGAAAAATGGTAACAACCGCTACAAACAAACCAATTGGAATTCGACTTAAAAACGGATCAACTGGAAACATAAAAATCGGTTCTGTCATTCATTCACGAGATGCCAGTACCAAGGAAGTCCACGATGCTTATGTTTTTGCTATCGATGCAACTTATATTAAATCTAAGAGTCTATCCCTTACTGAAGATGAATTTAATAAAATGAGTATTACAGACTGTGCTGAAGCTTGGAACTTATATAATGAGCATATACGATCATCGATAGATGGTTCAGCTGAGAAAGACCTACAAATCTACCGAAACAAGATCGATGTACTCGCAAAACATTTAATCAGTAAAATTTTAGATTCTGAGGAAATTTATACTATTATTAATAAAAAAACTGGGGAACCTCATTTGTTTTCCAACACAGTAAAACAAAATAATGGAGGTTACATGTGTACACCACCAGACATTATGATAGTTTCTAAGGCATATTCCAAAGTTTACGAGCAAACCTATCCCAGAGAGTTATTTGAAATCAGAGCAATCTCTAATGGAGAAAATAAAGATGGAATTTATAACTTCTTGGGAAGTAGTTTTTACTTAAATGGAGCATGTGGTGTCGCAATCAACTCTCAAAGAACTGCAATCAACGCAAATATGATTGTTCCAGAACCTGATTATAGTAATATTCCAGAAATTCAAATCCCAATATCAAATCCTGATCTTGTTAGATGGTTACTTTTAATGGGTCAAATTGGAGCACCTCAATCAGAAGATGCACAATTAATCTATAATTTATACTATAGGTTTATGTCACTTGCATTACCAAAAGCAAAATTCCTTGTTCCGATGAAAAATGATGGAAATTTGTCACCCGGCGACAATGGTGAAATAATTCTTGAAAAAGATACGAAACTATCTTTCCCTACTTCTAAAGGTAAAAACAGTAAGGACTGCGTTCCTTTATTCACGGATTGGAAAAGACTTCGTATGGTTTACGATGTAGAATGGAATGCTATGATTCAACCACTTTCCGGTTTTATTAATACTTTTGATTGTTCTATCAATCCTACAGAATTCACTGCAGCAGGTTGTTACATCACCAAAGAAACATACGATCAAATGGAAGAGTTTGCTTCTCAACAATAATTCCATAAACGCATAATATTGCACCACGAATTGACAAGGACTCTAACCTAGCTCAAACATTACTTTTAACTAGGTTAGAGTATTTTTATAAATTTAGATTTTCAATTAAACTATTTCTCTTTTTACATAATTTCATACACTTTACAAATAATTTGCTATATTCAAATATGATAAAATAATATATATAAAGGAGTGACTGTATTATGTTAGAAAAACATTATCGAACGTTAAAACATATTGATTCACGTTTTCCTGAAGATATGACTGTAATTGTCGAACTTCCTAAAACTGATCAATATCAAGTTGTCTATTTCTTAATTGATCTAATGGATGCGAGTAATTATGACAATATTTTCCTAAGCCGTTATTTATTTTCTAAAATTCCTGAAGTTTGGCTCGTTAGCAATCTTCCGGATTTAATGAATGATATCGAATCATCTCAACACTTTGACTGGAATGATGAATGGTTAGTTAGAAGAATGGCTGAAGCAATGTCTTTCTCTGGATTACTTCTAGATTGGACATTAAAAAAAGCATCTTCAAGTCAAGATGCTAATGTTCTCGAAGCGGTGGAAGAATTTCAAATTTATCTTCCACATGGAACCAATCGCTACGAGGTTGTTATTGATTTAACTGTAAGATAAAGTTATCTCTACTACTAAAGAGACAGGTGTAATATTGGAAATGGATTGCCAGCATCATCCGTTTCAGAGCGTCCAATTTCTTTAAATCCCATGTGTTTATAAAATCCTACTCCTTGGATGTTTTGTTCGTTAACATCCACGAGCGTAGCCTTACAACTTTGTATCGCGAAGTTTATTAGGAATTTACCTGTTCCTTTCCCTCTTACCTTATTATCAACAAATTACATTTCAATTTTATGATCATGGACTCCAAGAAACGCATAAATAATTCCTAAGTCGTTTTTAAGTACGTAAAAATCTTCTACGTATTTGGCGCCTTCAATAACTTGTGGTTCAAGATTGACTATATCTTCTTTTGTTAAAAAATCATGAGTCGCTTCAACAGATGTCTTCCATGTCGCTATAATTTCCTTAGTATCTTTCTCATTAAGATTGTTAAGTTTTAAAACATTCATGTCAAGATACCTCCTTTGTTAGCTGTTATCCTACAGATACAATGAGTGATTGTCAAGAAATTTTATAATGTGTTTATTTTTATTTCATTCCCTCTAATTGAGATGCACTGATTGTTAGATATAATTTTTAATGGCACTAACTCTGAGTATTGATTGATAACTTTATCTGCAGTATCAATAAAAGGTTCTGATTTATAGTGGGGAACTGTATAAAAATCCACTACCGATAAACCACACTCATTTGTTAAGAACGTAGCAACAGATCTATCATCCATTGATTCAACATAGGTAATATTCGGTGATAGAATTACTGAACCAGCGGATTCACCAATATACAGTTTGCCTGCATTTATGAACTCGATAATGACGTTGTCCACATTCGTCCGCTTTAATTCTTGAAGTAGATAAAAGGTGTTTCCTCCAGTAACTAACAGCACATCAAGTGATTCGATTTGTTTCTGTAATTCTGCCGTAGAACTGTTAAGCAAATCAAGTTCTATAGTATTAATAGCATTTTCTTTAAACCATGTACGGGTTTCATCCATGTATCCTGTATAGTCTTCCACAAGCGATGCAGTTGGAATAATACCAACTGTTTCACTAGTTTTAAAGTTAAGCATCATGGGTTTCTTAAGCACATCTGCTACATCCGCAAACGATGATGTTAGAATTATATTTTTCATAATTTCCTCTTTTCTTTCTTTCATATACTTATTGTATGTTAAAATAGTTTCAAAATATGACACCATTAAAATTGAAAGGATAAATTTATGAATAAAAGTGAACGTCTGAACGATATGTTATTTTACTTGCGCGATAAACGTTACTTCAACTTATCAGATCTGATGAGCCACTATAGAATTTCTAAAAGTACTGCACTTAGAGATATAAGTTCTTTAGAGCTAATGGGACTTCCAATTTACAGCAATCTCGGTAGATACGGAAACTACATCGTTGATCACGACCATGTACTTACACCAGTAATATTTAATAACCAAGAAATAATGGCACTTTATTTTTCAATGAATGCACTTCAAAATTATGAAAGCACACCTTTCCAAGTTGAGTTCAAGCACATCAAAACTAAGTTCAAAGATTCTATTCCGAGTTCACTACAAACTAGTCTTTCAAAAATGGAAAATTCTCTGAGTATTTCAAATTATTCTCAGGTAGGTGCAAATCCCATGCTACCCAAACTGTTTGACCTAATGATTAATCAAACAGTTGTTCATCTTAAGTATGGAAATAATGATGAATCCCGCACTGTACAGTTCTATGAAATATCCTCTTCACTTGGTCATTGGTATATCAGTGCATTTGATATTAGCAAGCAAGCATTTAGAGTATTTCGATGTGATAGAATTAAAAGTGTTACTCCGTCTGTTAACATGAACGGAGAGGAAATAGAAGTTTTAATTTCTCGTGCAGGCCAGTTTCATCTATCTGAAAGACCCTATTTTTTCTCTGTTGAAGTACAAGAAGCAGGTCACGATATTTTTAATAAAGAACATTATCCCAATATGGAGTGGGTATCAAGAGAAGATGATTTTTATATTGAAGGCATTTATAACTCTAGCGAAATTAAATTTTTAGCTCGTTATTTTCTACAATATGGAACTCTAGTCAAAAGAATTAAACCTAACGAATTAGCGGAAGAAGTATTAATATTACTTGATGAACTGGTTCATCATTTTAACAAATAATATTTACTTTACATGGCTTATGAAACTATAATTATCTTAGATTAATGGAGGTTAACATGAACTTTAACGAACTACTGCAAACAAACTGCTTTTCTCAAGATCACGAAGAAAGAGAGAAAGCAGCAGAGCTATTAGAAATAAACTATAATTGCGAAATAAAGTGTTTCGATATCCATCCCAGTGTTAAATTTGCACACCATGCACGTGGGTGTACTGTTATTGCCTCAAAAATTTGCGAAGGAGTCGTTATATACCAAAACGTAACTATCGGATCTAATTTGAGATTTAATAAAACTACTGAATCCTGGGAAAATGTCGGTATGCCAATCTTGGCTAAGAACGTCATTGTTGCAGATGGTGCAAAAATTTTGGGACCAGTTATTATAGGAGAAAATACTGTCGTAGCTGCGGGAGCTATTATCACCATCGATATTCCAAAAAACTGTATAGCATTTGGTGTTAATAAATATAAAGAACGCGATTTAAATTATGATTTAATATACAACGAAAAGAATATTGAAATTGAAGAGATCTTAAAAGCTAATGAAGAACTCATTAAAAAATTTAATCAAAAAAAATAAATGTCTAAAGAAAACGTTACTCTAAAATTTACAGTAACGTTTTATTAATATTAAATGTTTAATAGAATTTCGATAATTGTATCGTCCTCTATTTCCAGTTTCAGAATACCCTTTTCTGTTTGTTTGAAATAGTAACCCTTTTTATTATCATCATCTTTTATGATTTGCCCTTTACCATCCTGTACTAAAAGCGCAGTTCCATTTTCTAGAGCAACTCCATCTAATGATTCTTCACCATTCATCATGCCATCAAAGCTATCTCTTCCAGGATCATCATAATGTGGGCAGTGGGCGAGATTAATAAACCCTAACCCGGGTGTTTGAATAAAACTCCATTCATTGGACTCACCAAATGATTCACTATCGCTGTTTCCCCACTGATACCAACAAATTGATCCTGCGCTTACACCACAAAGAATTATTCCCTTATGATATGCTTCAATTAAAACCTCTTTAAGATTAAATTGTTTCCAATGTTTAATCATGAATCGTGTATCGCCACCTCCGACATAAATTATATCGTGGTTCATAATAGATTCTTTCACCGCTTCACGGGTTGGATTACTTGAGACGAGTTCGAGACAATCCACATTTGCTCCAAGCAAGGTAAAAAAATCAGTAAAATTATCTATGTAATCTTTACTGTCACGAGTTGCTGTTCCTATGAATAAAACTTTTGGATTCTGTTTCTGTGATAACTCAATAATTTTCTTACTTATATGAGGCGTTCTTGAAAAAGGTTCTTGGCCACCTCCAATTGTAATTATAGTTCCCATATAGATACCTCACTTTATGATATAGACTAACACTTTCAACTGTTTTTCTCAATTCTTTTAAATCAAAAATATTAGAAGGCTTTCCAGCAAGATTTCAACGATAAAAACATGCTAATTCGTATGTTTGTTACTTTGTTAGAAATACTCCCTTTTTAACAAATTCACTTTTATTTCACATTTCTTTAACCAACATTCATAGAATTTTCATCATGTGTATTTCCACATTTTATAGTCGTTTCAGCCCATAATATCCCCTCTTTCAAACAATGTTAATCGTTATTCTTTATGTCTATTTTTATAGATATAATGCAATTTAATAGTCTCTCCTATCTCTCTAATAAAAAAATAAATAATTATTCATACTCCTTTGCAGCTTATTTTCTTCACATTTTTAGTATATTTCTACTCCGAATCACTGTCTTTTTACTATGCTACTATTTACATATAGAAAGAGAATAAAGATGAGAGGAACCTTTATGAAATTAAAGAATATGTTAAAGAAAACAACAGCATTTACTATGGTCCTTACCCTAGGTATCATGACAGTTATAATTCCTGCATCAGCGGATAATATTGATCCTAACTCTAACGCTAGTAATCTTCCATTGACCGATGTCAAAATGGAAGCATCAATTCAAAATTATGCGATTGATAATATTCAAAATGTTACGGAACTTAACGATGCACTTCTTAGTGCAAACAATGGTGATGAATTCACTTTAAGTGCAAACTTTGATACGAGTAATTTTAATATTACAATGCCAAAAGTTGACGTCACAATCAATGGTAATAACATTACTTCAACAAAAGATAAACTAACAATTTCAGGAGATGGTTCTGGAAAGTTAACCATTAAGAACCTAACCTTTGATGGAACCCTTTTCCCACGTAACTTAGTTACAGTTTCAAATACAAAGGGATCAATTATTTTTGATAACGTTGTATTAAAAAATGGTAACGATGGTGTCATGGATATTTCAGCTCAAGACACTTCACAGATTGTTATCAAGAATTCATTATTTGATCACAATACTAGCAGTAATTCGGGATCAGCCATTACATTAAGAACCGGTAACCTTACGATAAATAACACTACAATTTCGAATAATATTGGAACAGGCGCTGGTTATGAATGTGGAGCGATTGCTACAAAGTCCTACAAAGGAACCTTAACAATCAACAACTCATTGTTTGAGAACAATGTAAACCAATGCTATAACACTAGCGTAGTCGGCGGTGGCGGTGGCGCACTTTCCATGCATTATCTAGAAGGTAACGTATCCGTAAATCAGTCAATTTTTAGAGGCAATAAAACTAATGGTGGCGAATCAATGAATACTGCATCGACATATGATGGCGGCGCTATCTATGTATTTGATGGAAAGGGTGGCGGATCTTTAAATATTGATTCAAGTACTTTTGATAGTAACTTTGCTTACGACGATGGTGGAGCAATAATGATTCAAGCAACAGGCTTCCCTGGTTTTAAAAGCACGATTTCAAACAGTACATTTATCAATAATACCGCTCTTGGGGAATCAGGCGGAAATCGCTCAGGAGGAGCCATCCAATTTTTCAAAAATGGTGGCTTAACCTCTTTCAATAATAGTATCACCGGTTCAACCTTCTATAATAATACAGCTGGCGGGCCAAAAACTAATGTCGAGCAAAGAGGTGGTGCTGTTGGTCTTAGCGGAACATCTGCATTTGCAATGGCCTCTGCATCTACTTCTGGAAATCTATTTATTGGTAATAATGTATTTTCAAACGGATCCTTAAGCACAGCAAGTTCTTATAAAGATGTCTCCAGTACTAGTACAACAGATACTGGTAAAAATAATATTATTAACGTAGATGGTGGGGCAACCCCACAATATTCAGTTTCTGATTTACTAGGAAGCAACCCTCGATTAAGAAAAAACTTAACTTCAATCACAGCTGGGTATAATCCTGAGTTAGTTATGACATTACCTATTATTCCCGATAGTCTCGCTGATAATAACTATAAAGGTTCAACATCACTTGGTGCTACAGATCAGCGTAGTCTAAAACGTGATAAAGATTTAGGTGCGGTGTCAGTAACATCATTAGGATATGATGCCAATGGTGGACAACTTAATATCTCTGAGATTACTGATTATACAGGTTTAGAGTATACAACACTTACCGACGGACTTATCACAAGATTATACTCTATTGCTTACACAGATGGTTCTGTAAATATCTATTCAGGAAGTTCATTAAAAATCACACGTCCAGGTTACATTTTCAAAGGATGGTCACGTGATAAAAATGCAACAGAACCTGACCCTACTATTACTCCAGGAACTGACTTCATACTAACCGACTTAACAACTATTTTCTATGCTGTTTGGGAAGAAGTTGAACATAAGTTAACTTATGATGGAAACGGCAACACAGCCGGAGTCGCGCCAACTGATTCCAATACTTATCAAACAGGTCAAAAAGCAACATTGCTTGGTAAAAACTCTCTCGTTCGTGACGGCTACACCTTTAAAGGATGGAGTCTTGTGAAAGACGACGCAAATAATACACTTGCCGAAGGCAGTGACTATATAATGAATTTAGATACTACTCTCTTCGCTGTTTGGGAAAAAGATATCGATCCAATCGTTGAGTTCAAACTAACTTATGATGGCAATGGTAATACAGCTGGAGTCGCTCCGATTGATAACAACACCTATCAAGCAGGTCAAAAGGCAACATTGCTAGGTAAAGGCGGTCTTGTTCGAAGCGGATACTCCTTTAAAGGATGGAGCCTTGTAAAAGATGATACAGCGAATATTTTAACAGAAGGTAGTCTCTACGAGATGAATGCAGATACCAAGCTCTTCGCTGTCTGGGAAAAAGACATTGATCCTATTGTAGAATTCAAACTCACTTATGATGGTAATGGTAACACTGCCGGAACTGCTCCCGTTGACAACACACTTTATCAAGCAGGTCAAAAAGCAACACTCCTTGGCAAAGGGATCTTCTTCGTAAGGGATACACATTCAAAGGTTGGAGTCTTGTAAAAGATGACAATAACAATATACTAACCGAAGGTAATTTCTACACTATGGAAGCTGACACTAAAGTATATGCGGTGTGGGAAAAAGACATTGCCCCTGTAGAAAAATACACATTAACGTATCATGGAAATGGAAACACTTCAGGTAGTGCTCCAGTAGATAATAAAACTTATCAATCAGGACAGAAAGCGGCACTTTTAGGTAAAGGTGACTTACATCGTAAAGGATATACTTTCAAAGGATGGAGTCCTCTAAAAGATGACAACAGCCACGTTCTTCCAGAAGGGAATCTCTACACCATTACAAAGAACACAACTCTGTATGCTGTATGGGAAAAAGACATTGATCCAATCGTTGAGTTCAAACTCACTTATGATGGCAATAGCAATACTTCTGGAAATGCTCCTATTGATAACAAACTTTATCAAGCTGGACAAAAGGCAACACTTCTTGGCAAGGGTGATCTTCTTCGTGAAGGATATACCTTTAAAGGTTGGAGTATCATTAAGGACGATGACAGTAAAATCTTAACTGAAGGTAGTCTCTATACAATGACAGAAAATATTACATTTTATGCTGTATGGGAAAAAGATATTGATCCAATCGTTGAATTCAAACTAACTTATAACGGAAACGGTAATACTTCTGGTACTGCTCCCGTTGATAAAAATCTTTATCAATCTGGACAAAAAGCAACTCTTTTAGGTAAAAATGATCTATACCGTAAAGGTTATACATTCAAAGGTTGGAGCCTCGTAAAAGATGACGAAAGTAACATACTCGCTGAAGGTGCTCTCTATTCAATAACAGAAGATACAACACTCTACGCTGTATGGAAAGAAGATAAAGATTCGGTGATTCCTCCTACCGGAGTTGCTCACTCAAATAACGGACTTATCATGGTTGGTGTCGGAGCAGTTGCTCTAGCTTTATCACTCATTGTAAAACGCAAAAGAAATAAATAATTTATCGAATCACTATATTATGAAGCGGCAGAATTAATAACTCTGCCGCTTTTCACTGAACAAAATATTTGATATCAATAATCCACATATGTTATAGTTCTTCAGTTGAAAGGAACTATCTTATGACATTCACACTAATCATTAAGAAAATAGCTCCCCTACCCGATTTTGATGTTTTTTTTCATATCTAATTCGATAGGAGGAATATTTTGAAGAAAAACATCGAAAATAATAAACCAAGTTTTATACTATTAATAGTTTTATTGGGGTTTCCACAATTACATGAAGCAATGATTTCCCCCTCAATCCAAAACATTGCTGAAAGATTTGTAATTCATATTGATCAAGCTCAACTTGTATTGAGCTTGTACTTTACTGCATTCGCAGTTGGCGTTCTATTTTGGGGATACTTCTCAGATATAAAAGGACGAAGACCTGCAATGATATCTGGGTTCATTACTTACACAATTGGAACATTAATCGCAATTATTGCACCATCATTCACCATTTTTATGGTTGGTAGATTTATTGGGGCATTTGGTTTAGCGACTGGTTCAGTAACAACTCAAACTATTCTGAGAGAAGCCTTCTCTCAGAATGTTAGAAATAAACTATTCTCTCAAGTTTCAATTGCGCTAGCATTTGTTCCAGGGATTGGTCCAACACTGGGAGGAGCCCTTGTAGACGCAGGTGGTTCAAGATTACTACTGATTTGTCTAGTTATATCAAGTATGTGTATTGTTGCTGTCACTTATTATCGTTTGCCTGAGACACAAGTACAAACAACTAACACTAATATAAATTTTATTGAAGTCGCAAAACGCATGTTATGCACAAAAACGGTTTGGATCTATGGATTTTTTATCACAGCTTATAATGCAATCATGTCTATCTATTACATGGAAATTCCATTACTCTTTACGCATCACTTTCAAATGTCGCTGGCTAGAATTGGATCCTTCGGGATTTCTCTAGCAATTGCAACTATATTGGGAGCACTTTGCACTCAACAATTACTGAAAAAATACGATCCACAATCAATAATTATGATCGGAAATATTTTCGTTTTATGTGGAGCTATTTTTATGGTATTCACAACCGTTTTAGTAAATAGCGAATCAGTCAAGCCATTTCTCTATATATTAGGAATGTTTATCGTTCGGTTCGGAACAGCAATTTCATTATCTAATGCCATTAGTTTATCCCTCAATGGCTTTGAAGATGTATACGGTACTGCCGGTTCTTTGTTAAGTCTAGGATATTACCTAGGAATTAGTGGTCTCATGCAAATCATGTCTTGGATTCGATCTAATTCGCTATTAATCATGCCGCTATACTTTGTCGTACTTGCAATCATCATGATGGGTCTTACTTACTTAACCATGGATAAATCAAACAAAAACACTTAAAAAAATACACCGCAAGGTGTATTCTTTTATTCATTAAAGTAATTTACAAATGTGTCGATATCTTCTGAAGAAACAAGTCTTTCTACGTAAGATTCATCGGATAACTTTATAGCTATATCTTGAAGAATTTCAAGGTGATTCTCATCGTTTGCTGCGATACCGATTACTAAGAAAACAAAGTTTTCATCGTACTCTATTCCTTCAGGATAGTGAACGACTGAGATACCGGATTCTAGAACATACTTTTTATCTTCATACAAACCATGGGGTATAGCAATACCGTTACCAATATAAGTTATATCAGTTTCTTCTTTTTTAATCATTGATTCAATATATTCTTCAGTGATGAATCCATTTTCTAATAGTACTTGTCCTGCAAGTCTAATTGCGGAGTCTTTGGGAGACGATGATACATTGAATCTAATTTGTTTCTTATCTATTTTCATCTTTAACTTCACCCTTCTTTAACGCTTCTACTAGAATATCATAGGTAGGGTCGTTAAGGAAAGATTCAACGGTTAGTACAACTGCTTCAGGAGCGGCATCTCGAGCTCTTTTTTCAAGTTTTTTGTGAGTTACGATTACTTTAGTTTTTTTATCCACAGTATCAACTGCACTATTTTCTACTAGAATATCCAACTCAGCATCCTTAATCTTCTTTTTAAGAATACCACTTCCCATTGCGCTGGAACCAATTCCCGCATCGCATGCAAAGATTACCTTCTCGATATCAGCTGTCTTCCAAACATTTACAATTTCAGGTTCACTAGAATCTGATTTTGTATTTACACCTAACATATTTTCAATGTCGCTACTTAATGAAATGTCTTCATCTTCTTCACTTGAGTGATCTGTCTTGAGAATTAGGGCAGCACATGCTGCTGAAGCTGCAATACCAGCTAAAATTCCAAGCAATACAGGAACTGCACCACCTTTTGGTAACATAATTAAGAATGAAACAATGCTACCTGGATGAGGATAGCCAGCAAGTCCAGCATTCAAGAGTACCCAAACGATGATTTGAGCAACACCACCTGCAATAACTGCTAAGAACATTAATGGTTTCATCAAGACATATGGGAAGTATACTTCATGAATACCACCAATGAATTGAATAAGTAATGCTGATGGGGCTGATTTCTTACTGTTTCCTTTTCCAAAGAATGCGTAAGCTAATAGAATTCCTGCACCAGGTGCTGGACTTGACACTAACATATAGAATAAAGTTTTTCCACCATGTTCTAATATTTGTGCTGCACCAAGTGGTACAAATATACCTTGATCAATCGCATTATTTAGGAACAATACTTTTGCAGGTTCGATGATTACTGCAAGAAGTGGGTATAGACCTTTATCAATTAAAAAGTTAATACCTGATGTTGCAGCGGCAGTTGCTCCTGCAATTGCTGGTGAAATAACATAGAATGAAAATACAGCAAGGATTAATCCTACAATTCCGATTGAAAAGTTATTAATTAACATTTCAAATCCTGAAGGTATTTTTCCATCCAAGACTGTATCCACTTTTTTCATTACCCATCCACCAAGTGGACCTAAAATCATAGCTGCCAAGAACATTGGTATTTCTGATCCAAAGATTGCTCCCGATGCTGCAACAGCACCTGCTACCGCACCACGTTGACCATAAACCATACGACCACCCGTGTAAGCGATTAGGATTGGAAGTAAATATTGAAGCATAGGACCTATCATTGTTGCTAATTGCTCATTAGGTAACCAACCAGTTTCTAAAAATAAAGCTGTAATCAATCCCCAGGCAATGAATGCACCAATATTTGGTATAACCATACCTGCGAGAAATCCACCAAATTTCTGAATCTTCATTTTGAAATCCATATTTCTTCTCCTTGTTTATTTAAAACATGATGTCTCCACCATTAAGATTAATTGTTTGACCGGTGATATAACTTGAGTCATCACTAAGAAGGAAACACACAAGTTGTGCGACATCTTCCACAGTTCCTAATCTTCGAAGTGGAATTTTATTCTTGAAATAATCCATAACATGATCTGGATCCAAATCACGTTTCTTTGCATAATCAATTTTTTGCTGATCCCACATTGGAGTATAGATTACTCCAGGCGCGATACTATTCACTCTAATGCCTTGAGGTCCAAACTCAGCTGCTAAAGATTGAGTTAAACCAATAACACCGAATTTACTAGCACAGTAAGCTTGATAATTACTGGTGCCTACTTTTCCAGATTGGGAGGAAAGATTGATAATACTACCTTTATTGTTCTCAAGCATTCTATCAACAGCAACTTTACAACAGTTAAATTGCCCCTTTAGATTGATATCCATTGTCTTATCCCAAAGTTCCTCACTATGATCAAAGAATGGCGTAATTTTTGATATACCTGCTGAGTTTACCCAAAAATCAATATTATCATACTTCTCTTTTAGATAATCTCCAAATTTTTCTACATCTTTTGAATTTGAAACATCCAACTTATAGAACTCTGATTTTTGATTTTTATCTGTAATGATATCTACAACTTCCATAGCATTATCTTCACTCAAGTCGGCAATAATTACCATTGCTCCTTTTTCAGCTAGAGAAAGACTCACGCCTTTACCAATTCCACTCCCTCCTCCTGTAACAACTGCAATTCTATTTTTAAAGTCCACAGAAACACCTCTCTCTGTTATGACGTCATGACGTCCTAATGTCATTCTATCATCTGAAAGTTGTTTGTCAATGATTTTATCAAATAAAAAAAACGCTCATAAGAGCGTTCAATAATATTTAGTCTTGATAAGTTAGTCGAACTTTGTAAACACTTACATCGCCACGATCTCTAGATACTGAGTATTCAATGGGTTTTCCTTCATCATTATAGGTAATAGTATCTACCAACTGTACGACAGAATCTTGTGGTAATTCTAATAAGTTTGCATCATAAGGACGAATAACACGAGCCCTTAATTCTTTTTCAGCAAACGCAATTTTAACGTTATATTCTTTTTTCATAATTTCGAACAGTGAATTATTCTCAAGATCTAATGTATCTAATCCTGGAACTAAAGAAACTGGAATAAATGTATTTACAAGAATTATCGGTGTTCCATCGAGATATCTTAATCTCTCTAACTCATAGAATTCCTTAATATCTTCTCCAAAACGTTTTTCCAAGATTCTATTTGTAGGAATTCTTTTTATTGATATTAATGATGTCGAGCTTTGTTTACCCTCCATCTCCATTACTTCCCTGAAGCTTCTTAGATTCTCGAGGTCCCATAAGTTCTTATTACGTATTTTTACAAACGTCCCAATCCCTCTACGTCTTTCAAGATATCCTTCTTGCACTAAATTTTCGATTGCTTGGCGAACTGTGGTACGGCTCAGTCCAGTTGATTCAATAATTTCCAATTCTGATGGCAGACTTGTATTTTCTTCAAAAGTTCCTTCATTAATAAGATCTACAATTGAATTTTGTAACTGAAAGTAAAGTGGTGTTGGATTATTCTTATCAATTATAAACATACATTCTCCTCAATTCATCTTTGAATCTATTTTACCATAATCATTATTTATTATCTTCACTACTCAATTAAATCGATAAGAAATATTTCACTCACAATTTATTTATAAGTATTTTTAGTGATTCATATTCCTTTATTCATATTTATCTGTTCCCTTCATTTTAAACCTACATTTGTGAAATCCATTGTTAAATTTGTTATATATTTCACATATAAATATAATAATAGCGATTAAATAGCCCTTTCCGAAATATTTTGTTAAATATATCACAGGTTTTTTCTAAATAAGATTGTGAACGAATTTGATAAATGATAACTTTGTACTACGGACAAACAGGAGGATATTATATGGAAAAAATGTCTATAAAAGAATTTATTAATAAAATTCTTGCCGGTGCAGCAATGGGGATTGTTGTCGGATTAATTCCAAATGCAATTTTTGGAGAAATATTTAAGGCACTGGGGGTGTCAGTCCAATTTTTGTTACTTTGGGGAACATTACAGGTGCAATTCAATTTACAGTACCTGTACTTGTGGGGATGTTTATTGCTTTAGAATTTAAATTAACACCTATTGAAACCGCATCTATTATTGGCGCTACATTTGTTGGTAGTGGTGCTGCTACACTGACTGAAGGAGTTTGGGTATTAAAAGGTACAGGTGATCTTATCAACATTATGATTGTTGCTTCCATTGCTGTTCTCATCATTAAATGGTACAACAACTCGTTAGCTAATCTAGGTATTGTAGTTATTCCTATTCTTGGAGGTGTTATTCCTGCCTTTATTGGTGTTCTAACATTACCATACGTGGCTCAAATTACTGGATTACTTGGTAATATCATCGCTAACTTCACAACGCTACAACCGCTTGTTATGATGTTATTATTAGCTATGAGCTTTGCTTTGATTATTGTAACACCGCTTTCAACTGTCGCAATTGCCTACGCAATCTCACTATCAGGTCTTGGTTCAGGTGCTGCAAACGTTGGGATCGTCGCAACACTCTTTACTCTTGCATACGGATCATCACGTGTTAATAATAAAGGAACTACCTTTGCACTATTCTTTGCAGGTCCTAAGATGATGATGCCAAACTACTTACAAAACCCTATCTTAACATTACCTATTCTTATTAATGCAGCAGTAACAGGTTTCTTTGGATTCCTATTTAAGATTCAAGGAACTACAGGTTCTGCAGGATTTGGACTAACTGGTCTTGCTGGCCCAATTAACGCTTACAGTTTTATGGAAACTTCACCTCTTGTAAGCACAGGAATTTTAGTCATTCAATATCTGGTTGTTCCGCTAGGAATGGCTATATTAACACATACTATTTTTACTAAAATGGGATTATATGAAGATAAATTATTTACTGTAAATACAGGTGAAAAGAAATAATTATAACTTACTACAAAAATAAAGGAGGAAATACAATGAAGAAAATTATTGCATTTAATGTTCGTGAGGAAGAAGTTGCGATTGCAAAAAAATGGGCAGTTGATAATGATATTGAACTTACTATTGCTGATGGGCAACTAAATATGGAATCTGTTCAATTATGCGAAGGATTTGATGGTGTAACAACCAGTCAAAACTCTCGTGTCCCTAACGAAATTTATCCAATCTTAAAGGGATTTGGTATTAAGCAAATTGCACAAAGAAGTGCAGGATTTGACTACTATGATCTCGATGCTGCTCGTGAGAGTGACATCATCATTAGTAACGTTCCTGTTTACTCTCCCGAATCAATTGCTGAGTTTACAGTTGCCTCTGCGCTGAATCTTGTTAGAAAATTTCCACTGATTCAAGAAAAAACAATGGCGTATGACTTCCGTTGGCAACCAGAAATAAGAGCAGGGCTCCTCAATGAAATGACTGTTGGGGTCATCGGAACTGGACACATCGGACGTGTGACCGCAAAACTATTCCATGCATTTGGAGCTAAAATAGTTGCTTATGATATCTATCAAAATGAAGAAGCTAAATCCTTCTTAGAATACAAAGACTCAATCGAAGATGTTGTAAAAGATGCTGATATTGTCACACTTCATGTTCCAGCAACTAAAGATAATTTTCATCAATTTGATATCAAGATGTTCGAGAACTTCAAACCTTCAGCTTACTTCGTAAACGCCGCACGTGGATCTGTTGTCAATACTGAAGATTTACTCAAAGCATTAGATAATGGCTTGTTAGCAGGTGCTGCACTTGATACCTATGAAAATGAGGGTGCATATATTCCCAAAGATAATCGCGAATCAGGTATCGAAGACGAATTATTCGTTAGAACCATCAAGCACGATAAAGTCATCTTTACACCTCACATTGCTCACTATACAGATGTATCTGTTAGAAACATTATGAATATTGGTCTAAATTCAGTCTTAGATGTCTTAAATACTGGAGATACTAAAAACAGAGTTAACTAAACTTCAACCACCCTTTGGGTGGTTTTTTTAATTTTGGTGCATTGTTCTTGCCGAAATATAGTTTAGAAATTAAACTATATTTATGGAAAAATTAATGATAAATATCAGCTCCCTTATGATTCGTATCAAGGAGCTCGAAAAAAACAACGAGGTAAATCCAAGTCAAACTCATATCATTGAAATGATTGGATCCTATCCCCAAACAACTGCAAATGAGATTACCGAACATTTAAATGTTACAAAAGGTTTAGTATCGCAACTTATCAAGGAATTGGTTGAGCACGGTTATGTTATTCAAAAAACCGATAAAAGTGATAAACGCATCAAACGATTATCCCTCACTGATAATGGGTTACGAATTTATAGATATCATGCAGAGTGTCACAATATTTTAATCGATACTCTCGAAGATAACCTGACACCAGATGAACAAGAAACATTTATGAAAGGACTTGATTTACTTAATCAAGCATTAAAAGAATATGAGAAATAAAATTATGATTATTGGTGGTCACGGAGCTGTGGGTCAAACAATCTCTAAAGCTCTTAATCATCACTCTTTGGTGATTGGTGGAAGAAATACAGAAAAAATCCAATTATTTATTAATTCAAATTTAAGAGATGCTCAATCTATAAAAATTGATATTCATACATTTGATGAGTCACTTTTTCACGATGTTCATACGGTCATAGTGTGCGTCGATCAAAACTCAACACAACTCGTTGAATACTGTATCGATAATAATCTGAATTATATGGATGTAAGCGCAAATAGTGGCTATCTAGATAAAGTTCAACAACTAGAATTTACAAATCAATCATCCATTTTATTGGGAGTAGGTATTGCTCCTGGCGTCACGAATATTCTTGCTACTCAATTAATTAAAGATAATCCAAATTTGAAGAATGTTGATATTCATGTAATTCTTGGTTTAGGTGAGAAACACGGCTCGGCCGCAATAGATTGGACTCTAGAAAATATGATCGTTTCTTACACCCTTAAAAATGAAACGTACAAGCCTTTGAATATGCACAGCCAGTTTATGCATCACTCGGTAAAGTATGATACATTTAATTTTAACTTTGCTGACCAATATCTTTTGAATCATAAATATCCAGAATTCAATTTTTTCACTTATATGGGGTTTGACAAACCAATGGCTACTCGAATGATTCACACATTAATGAATTTAAATTTATCAGGATTTTTCAAGACTAAGAATGGTTATAAAGTAACCAAACATGCTTTGCTTAATCCTAAATTTGGAAGTGACTACTTTATTATTCATGTTTCAAACGGCATGGACGAACTTGTATTTGACGGTTACAATGAAGCATATTATACAGGACAGTTTGCAGCAATAAGTGCTGTGAAGCTGGTCGATGACTCACTTCCATTTGGACTCATAGGTATGGACGATATTATTTCATACAAGGATCTCTCCAACATTCAATCAAACAAGAATTAGCGGCCACTAAAAAACTACCCATCAATTATTGATGAGTAGTTTATTTTTATTTGATTAACGTTCGAGGTCTGAATCTTTCATCATTAAGAATGTGAAGATAAATCCACCCACATAAGCAAGAATTAATCCAATAAAGAAGTTTAACATCATTGCTGGTGTTTTCATTAATGGAATAGCTACAAGTCCTGAAGGTCCCCAAGCTACAGCCATAACTTTAGTTAACATTACATAAGCACCACCGATACCAGCACCAAGACCAGCAGAAATAAATGGCTTACCTAATGGTAAAGTTACTCCATAGATTAAAGGTTCCCCAACACCAAGGAGTCCTGCAGGAAGTGCACCCGCAATAATTTGAGTGAGTTTTGTATCACCTTTTTTCTTAGCTTTAATATAGATTGCGATTGCTGCCCCAACTTGACCAGCACCAGCCATAGCAAGTACTGGGAAGAGAGTAACCCCACCAAGTTGTTCTAATTGAATTGCATAGATAGGAATTAAACCGTGGTGTAATCCTAACAATACCATCGGCAAGAAGATAGCTGCAAGAATGTATCCAGAAATAACACTTACAACAGGGTTGCTTGAGTTAATAATTACGTTTAGTGCTGCAACGAGCCAGTCTGATAAGATACCAGCTAATGGCATAACACCGAAGATAAAGATAATTGCTGTAAGAAGTAATGTTACTAATGGTGTGACAATTAAGTCAAGAACGTCAGGAACGATTTTACGTACTCTACGTTCAATCATACTCATAATCCAAACACCAAGAATAACTCCCATAATACCACCCTTACCAGTTGTAAGAATAGAATTTAAAGGTTGTTCAGCATTATAAAGTCCAAAGTATGTTGATAAGGTGATGAGTGGTGCTGCAATTGACATTGCACCAATCATACCCCCAAGAGCTTGCGTTCCACCAAATTCTTTCGCAGCATTGATACCTGTAAAGATAGCAAAGTATCCTAAGAATCCTGTACTAATTAATTGGAATAAAGTTTGTGTTACAAACCAGAATCCTTCTTTAGCACCTGTTAATTGCCCAATTAATGATGCAAGCCCTGAAAAGAGTCCTGCAGCAATAATTGCTGGGATCATCGGAATAAAGATGTTTGAAATTGTTTTAAGTCCGCGTTTTAGAGCTGTTTCTTTTTGAGCTCCCTTAACGGCTTTCTTATTTTCTTCCCAATCAACATCACCACCAGCTGAAACAGCAAATTCTTCAGTGAAGATGTCGTAAAGTTTCTTAGATTTACCAGGTCCAACTACTATTTGCAGTGTATCACTTTTCACAACCCCCATAACACCTTCTGTTGCTTCAAGTTTTTCAAAATCTACACTTTCTTCGTCGCGAATCTTTAAACGAAGACGTGTCATACAGTGTGCTGCAGTAGTGATATTTTCTTTACCGCCCACACTTTCAAGAATTATAGTTGCTAATTGTTTATTATCCATGTGCTCCTCCTTAATAAACATTGAAGTGTCCAATCGTCGTCTCAATTCGCCTCCTTTTTGAGAAAAATCAAAATAAAAAGCCGAGAAGCACGGAAAAATAGTTCCATAACTTCTCGGCTGTTGCTCTTACGATTGCACGCCTTAAACATATATTCACACAATCATTACAAATTGTCAAGCAAATATAAATACAGATTTTTTTAATTTTATTTTGTTTAGCTTATTTTCTTGTATAACTATGGTTTGATCTGATTCTATTTATGCAGATTTGTGCACTATTTAAAGGTTTTTAGTATAGTCATGAAAATATATTTCATTAAATAATATTCAAGTTAGAAATGCTCGTGTGATATTTATTTTCATGTAAGCGCTAAACTTTTGGTTGACATTTTCAGAATCTTGACTATGATGTTTGTGAAGGCGTGCCATCAAATATTTGAGCAAGAGCTGGATAATTTTGTCTTTTTTTGACGTGGTTATTCAGCTCTTTTTTATAACACATAAATCGGAGGGAAAAATGAAAGAATTATTAAAGAAAGTCATTACCGGACTTGCTGTTTTCAGTATGTTATTTTTGAGTTTTCCAACTCAGGTCTTTGCTGATAGTCAAACGTATCAAATAGATAAAACAATCGAGGATACACACGAAACAATATCCTTTAAAGCTTATAAAAATGGTGCTAAATTAGAAATTCTTGGTGATGATTTATCGAATACTAAGCTAATTCTAAACGGACAACAACTCAATATCGATAATAAAAATATTATTGATATTTCTGAATTGGTAAATAACGGAAATAACAAACTTGAGGTTACTTCTGTATCTCCTGTTACAATTAAAATCCCATTTCCAAATGTTACACAAGCAATCGATTCCAACAACGATTGGTTTAAACTTCTCGATGCTATGATTGAAGCAGAAACTCTTTATGGATTATCCGCTGCACAACTGGCTGTTATAAAAGATGGCCAAATGATTAAATCAACTGGCTATGGTTACAATACAGCATACGCAAGTAAAACCGATGCGAATGGTACTATTATCCTCGATGACATTAATGTAATTCCTGTAAAAGATCGTGTTGCAGTTACACCATCAACACTCTTTGATCTCGCAAGTAATACTAAAATGTATGCAACTGTATATTCAGTTCAAAAACTTGTAACTGAGGGGAAACTTGATATTAATACCCCTATTTACGAATTGTTCCCAGATTTTATCAACATTCCTGACAACTTTAAGGATGACATTAATACCGTAGAAAATAGAAAACTTGTGAAAGTAGCGAATCTACTCCATCACGATGCAGGATTTTTACCCGATCCACAATATCACAATGAAAATTCAAAAATTAACGATCCAAATTTAGATCGAAATCCACTATTCACACAAAATCGTAATCACGCATTAGAGATGATGTTAAAAACGAAACTTACAACTGTTCCAGGAACAGGTAACGTTTACTCTGATACAGATTTCATGCTCTTAGGAGCTGTTGTCGAAAAAATAACTGGACAACGTTTAGATACCTATGTTCGTGAAAATTTCACGACGCCTTTAGGCTTAAAATCTGTAACATTTAATCCATTACAAAATGGATTCACTAAAGATCAAGTTACCGCTTCTGAGGTCCATGGAAATACTCGTGATGGCCGTTATACCTTCTCAAATGTTCGCCATGGTGTCGTACAAGGCGAGGTCCATGACGAAAAAGCATTCTATACAATGAATGGAATTAGTGGTCATGCCGGACTGTTTGGAAATGCTGGAGACATTGCTACGATGGCTCAAGTCATGTTAAACAATGGCGGAATGGGAAACAACAGTTTCTTTAGCCCCGAAGTCATTGATACATTCACCACTCCTTATGGAAATGTAGGAAATCAAGATACATATGCACTGGGTTGGCGTCGTGCTGGTGAATCTCAACTCTATAAATGGGCATTCTCTGACTACACCAGTGATAAAACAGTTGGACATACTGGATGGACAGGGACCGTGACCGTCATTGATCCTGATAATAACGTAGTCATTGCACTCATGACCAACTCACGAAATACACCGATCATGAATCGCGAAACAGATGCATTCTACACTGCTAACTTCAATACCAATTCCTATGGCCCTGTGACTAACACGGTCTATCAAGCACTTGGTTTAGGTAGTGACGAATCAACTATGGAATATCTTAAAGGGCTAACTCTTGGTGAAATTTCTAATGTTTCAGAAACATCTTCTGCATCAAAGAGAAATGCCGTACGTGCATTATTCCATGTTGTAGAAACATACTCACACAGTAACGACGATGCGAAAACACTCTGGAACTCAAAAGAAATTCAAGATATTATCCCACTTCTCAAAGAAACATATGAAAACGATACTAAGTATCTTGATCAAAGTGTGCTCGGTTCTTTTACAAAACCAGCAACACTGGATAATGAACTGATTCAACAGCTCAAAGATGCACATGCTAAAACAAGTGGCGTTGAAGAAAGTAAATATACCGAAGAAAGTTATAAAGAATATAAATTAGCTTATGATAATGCTTCTTCTATACTTGACGAAATAACACTTGACCAACCGCAACTTACAAATGATGACTTAAAAGAAGCATTGCATTCGTTACTTGAAAGTTATGACAACCTAAAAGAAATTGAAATCATTGATCCAGTTGATCCAATTGAAAAACCTGATACTAAGGAGCCTAAAACTCCTGACGGAACTAAAGAAGAAAACAACCCCCTTCCATCAACTGGACTTAATAACAATACTTCATTATACATAATTGGTTCGGTTCTAATTAGTGCAGGATTCCTATTTGTATTAAAAAATAAACGACTTAATCATAAACGATAGTTTCAGTGTTTCGCTATAAACTTTGTATTTTAGTGTATAATAGAACTGTCTAATTATGGAGGACCTATGAATACATTAAATCGAAATTACAAGGTGAAACGTATCTTAAACAACAGCTCCTTAATTGCTTCAGACTTATTCTTTGAAGTTGTTATTATGGGGAAAGGTATTGCTTTTGGTCTGAAACCTAACGACACATTAAAACGTGGCGTTGAGTATGATAAGATGTACAAGTTATTAACACAGACTAATGAATTTAATCGTATTATTAATGGCTTTGATGACCATATCGTCGACATGGTTATGGACACTGTTGCTGCAATTGGATCCCACGGATATCGTGAACTTCAAACACAACATTTTATAACCTTATCAGATCATCTTGCCGCTGCATATACACGGATTTTGAGAGGTGAACCGATTGTTTCCTTCTTTAGTTTAGAAATAAAAGCTTTATATCCACAATCTTATGATCGTGCCGTAGAGCTTGCTAAAACTATCGAGTCAAAACATGATCTCAAAATTCCCGAAGCAGAGTTAACCTATATCGCATTACATATTGAAAATCTCACAAGTAAACATGCTTCAACACAATTGGATGCACTCAATGTTTTGATTGGTGACATTAACGAACTTCTAGACTTAACATACCATGTCAAGTTTGATCGAAACACGGTTCACTATTCACGTTTCTTAACTCATATTCGATTTATTATTGAGGGAGCTCTCGCCAACAAACGCACATTATCAAGCGGTGTTAATGAAGCACTTATAAGTGCTTACCCGACACATGTAGAAATTGCGGGTAAGATAATAGAAATGATCAATAAAGAAATGAATATTCAATTGGATAACAATGAACTGTCATACTTAGTTATTCATCTTGTAAACATTCTTGGCGATCCGATTGAGTATGATGAAAATCCTTCTCAGTAATATATATATAACTGTCACACTGTTGCTACTGTAGCAAGAATGTGACAGATTTTTTATACAGTTTCTACGACTTTGGTATAATATAGGTAAAGAGAGGTATGTTTATGAAAAAAACAGCGATTTTTTTACTACTACTGTCCTTACTTGCCTCACCTTTTAGCATCTGGGCTGAGGAACCTACTATTGATGAATTCTCTGCGACTCAAGCTGAAGATATTAATAACATTCAGGATAGTATTGAATACTACCATCAATTTATGAAAAATGATAATCACCATTATGGCAATCTTACTGGCGAAGTACAAACTACTACCACAGGTGGAACTCAGGATATTTCCGAAACACTTTACGATACAGGTTCATTGAACTCAATTGTTCAATATCGATATTACTTTGTGCTCACTGACATCGGTAACAAAGTCGTTTTCTCTAAGAATGAAAATGATACTATGGCGATTAATACAATCGAACTTGCTAACGAGAATGTCGATAAACTCACACTTCCAGTTGATACATCTCGCCTTCAGTCCTTGATTGACAGCCATCATTTAAATCCTGAAGGTTTAGTTTATTATTATTCACCCAATTATGATTCATATTTTATATATTTCCCTGAATCCGAAGCTATCATTCCAATCAAACAAAGTCACAAACCTTTCAATAATTCCATCAACGAATGGGAAGTTATCGAGTTTGAGGATTTCCGTAACTTAAACAAATCTAACTATGATGAAAGAAACCAATCAAGTTTCCTGCGAATTTTTTCATTTCCAATCATTATTTTCGTATTTGCAATGGGTGCAATAATTCTTGTTATTATTTCAATATTTTATAAAAAAGAGAAATAACCATTCCGGCTATTTCTCCTTTTTGTTAACGAATTGTTTTTAACGCTTTTGCCCAAGATGTCACTTGATCCATCATCTTTGTTGCATTTCCCTCATGATATGCATGAGGTTTAAATACTGACATATTTTCAAAGTCTGTCATAAGTGAGAATGTAACCATTGTTCTTACATCCGCAAGTTCTTGTTCTGCTAATGTTAAACGCAAGGATTGAATTGCTGCAAGTCCGCCTAGTCCACCGTATGCTACAAAACCAACTGATTTATTGTGGAGTTCGGGTTGCAAGTAATCTAGGGCATTTTTTAATGCTCCTGGAACCGCACGATTATATTCTGCAGTTACGATAATATAACCATCAAATGATGCCATTTTTTCTGACCATGCTTTGATAGAAGCGGCTTGTGCATCTGTTGGAGCCAATCCAAGTAATGGTAAATCATAATCTTTTAAGTCAACTAGTTCATATTCAACACCATCTTGTCGTTTTTGAGCGAAATCTAAAGTCCATTTTGCTACTGCTTCGCCATTTCGTCCTTCACGGATACTTCCTAAAATTATTCCTATTTTCATTTTTCTCTTCCTCTTTCTTTTATTTATTTAATAAAGCAATCGCTGCATCTATTTCTTCTTTAATTAATGAATGTCCATAATCATGAACAACTTCATCATATTTAATGTTTGCTTGTTTTAACAGTTCTTTGAATGCTTGATAGTTCTCTTTACTTACGTAAGGGTCCTTATCACCATAGGTAATCAGAACTTGGCTTGGTTGATATTTGAACGGTACTTCTGGTCGGACATTCACCGGATGAAATAGAAGCACTGTATCCCATGATACATCAAACTCTTTCATAATATTTTGAGCGATATTCGCGCCATTAGAATACCCAAGAACAATTACTTTTTTTAACTCAGAATTTGCTGCAATAATCCTATCGATTTCATTTTTCAATTCATAAGTTTCTTTAGCGAGACTTTTTAAATCAAACTGTCCATTTGGATAACGTTTGAAATAACGTGTGACTCCGTTTTCATCAACATTACCTTGAATTCCTACATAAGTTGCATGTGGATCTATCATTGCTGCAAGGTCAAACAAGCTGGTCGCATCGCCTCCAGTGCCATGGAGTAAAATCATTAAATTTTCGTTGCTACCTTCTCTTTTAACGTTTATCATAATTTTTTTCCTCTGCAAACTTTCCAAGTTTCTTTAATAACTCCTGAAGTTGAACTTCCTCTTCTGGATCTAGAATCTCAAATATTTCTTTCATATATTCGTAATGATGTTGGTAGACATCTTCAAATACCTTATTCCCGGATTCTGTTAACGAAATTGACTGAATTCGTTTATCCTCAGGTTTTCTTATTCTTTGAATATAATCTTTTGCTTTTAATGTATCGAGTACATATGTCATACTACTATTCGGAATTAAAACTGCATCAATTAATTCTTGTGTAGTTAAGCAATGCTTCGTATACAACGCTTCCATTGCTGCAAACTCATTGACCGTTAGATTTGAACATTCTAGTGACTTCTTAACACTTCGTTCAACAGTTTCTTGTGCCTTGAATAATATGATGAGAGTTTTAAGTTTCTGTTCCATATTAGAAGTATTCCTTTTCGTATGATTTGGTACTTCTTACAGAATCAAATGTCTTCAGATGTTTTTCAACATATTCTCTTCGATTTCTTAAGTGTGGTGGTAATGTTAGTGTTTCTCCCAGCACTTCGTAAGATTCTTGATCATCAATAAATCCTGGTCCATCTGTCGCAATCTCAAACAAGATATTTGGGTAAAGGCGAATGTAAAGTGACTTAAAGTAAAATCTATCAACATATCCTGAATTCGGTATTTGTAATTGATTAAAGAACTGTGTCCATTGATTGAGTTCCTCACGGTCTTTAACTCTGAATGCTACGTGGTGAACACCACCATAACCTTGCATTGCTACAGTATCAATGTCACTCACTTCAACAATTACACTCCCTCCGTTTCCGCCATCACCCATTTCGTAGAGAATTAGAGATTCTTCTTTTTGTACCCGCTTCATTTTCATCAAGTCGACAAGAATCGTATTCATCAATTCTTCATCACTTACTGTTAAGAAAATAGGTCCTAATCCACGAATAGCATATTCATTGGGGACGGGTCCTTTATACCAAGGTTCACCCGGAGCAACACCTGCTACACCTTCATCAGAAACGATGGTGTAATGTTGGTTATCAAAATCGACGAAGTCTAGAAATTTTCGACCAAATCTCTTTTTAATTCCTGAGTGTTTTACTTCAAAATGATCGAGACGTTTCACCCAATATTCTAAAGCTTCATGAGTATCCACTCTGAATGAAGTTTTTGAGATATCCTCATTTCCTTCAACATGTTGTCCAATACCTTTGAAATCAAAGAAAGTCATATCAGTTCCTGGGTTTCCACGATCATCTGCAAAGAAGAGGTGGTAGGTTGTTAAATCATCTTGATTAACATTCTTCTTGACCAGTCTCATACCAAGGATATCGGTAAAAAAATCATAAATTTTGGGAGCACTGCTTGTAATCGCAGTAACGTGATGGATTCCTCCTAATTGTAAGTCTTTCATAGTATTCTCCTTATCTTAATGTAATGAAATCTTGTCTTAGTGTTTTCAATGTTTCTTTTTCTTCCTCAGATAGCGATCCTGTTTTAGATTTTCTAAGTAAGTATGTAAGTTCTTCTTTAACTCTTTGTTTCTTAACAAGTAGGTCATGTTCATAACGATCTCGATAACCATAACCTTCTAGTTTTGATACTTCTCTTACTGTCACAGGCATTAGTTTTTCGCGAACTTCATCCTCATATTCTTTGAAGTGAGGCGGCATCAATAAGTTCGACCCTAATCTCTCTACTGTTTCATCAATGAGTACGCCAGGTCCTTCAGTGGCAAGTTCTATTAATACTCCACCGGGTTCTCTAAAGTAAATTGATTTAAAGTATTTTCTATTTTTTATTTCTGTAGGCTTCATACCTAAATCGATTAGTTTCTGATGCCACAATGCTATTTCTTCATTGTCCACTTTAAATGCAATATGATGAACACTACCAATTCCCATTCTTCCACGGGCCATTATTTGCTTATTCAAATATAAGAACTGATCATTAATTTTTAATAAATAAAATTCTTCATCTTCATTGATAAGTTGATAGCCTAATCCATCGACAAGTAATTTTAATGATTGTGGTGGATTATTCGAGAATAGAATTGAACCTGTAATTTCAATTATTGCGACTTCTTTCGTAATTCCATTGTATTCCCACGCACTTTCATCAAATCGGTTTACTTCGATCATTTCGATTTCTAATCCATCTGGATCAGAAAATGCGAGCCTCTTCATACCAAATCGATCATAATAATAGGGTTTAAACCCAAATTCCACTAATCTATTATGCCAAAACTCAAAACTTCCTGACGGCACGGCATAAACAAGTGTATCAACTTGTCCACTTCCTGAATGACCTTCAATACTATCCGTCATAGGAAACGTTGTAGTTAGTCCTGAACTTCCATCACGATTTCCATAGTAGAAATGGTAGCTGTATTGGTCATCGTAATTTAAAGTATTTTTCACTAATCTCAATCCCAAAACACTTGCATAGAAATCAATATTCTTTTGCGCATGTCCTACTATTGATGAGATGTGATGAATTCCTTGTACTTTCATGTTGTTTACCTCCGTCTTGTTACCACTATATTATTTCGGTTTCGAAATAATTTCAATCAATATGCTTCGGTTTCGAAATAATTTATCTTTCATAATGTTCTACAACCTCGTATACAAATTCAAATTCACTTACCTTATCTCCTTTTCGGGCATAAAGTGTTCCTTCGTGGTCGCCCAATTGGAACGTATTTAATGGTTTTGATTCCATTAAATTTGTTTGAGATTCAGTATTAATTTTATTAAATGATATTTCATCAAAGTAAGATTCGTTACTAATAATTACGTCTTGAGGTCTTACGATGGGCAGAACTTCTTCGACACGGCTTTCTTGACTGTCTGCTTCTTGATATTGTTTCTGTCCAAGTACTATCCTAATATTATCTTTAAATGTAATTACTGGTTCAGATTCTCGTTCACTCAACACCTTCAATCCGAATATTGCAACGATCAAGAGTAGACTAGACACCACTATAATTGTTTTTCTTTTCATACTGTTGCCTCTCTTTCATAAAAACAATATCATTCGTTTTCCAATATGCATTGTGATTAGAATGTACGAATATGTGATTTTAAGTTCAGTTTTTATGGCACATCTTTTCTTACCTACAAATCCACTTGATACATTGTCGGTATATTTCACAAAATACTCATTAAATTACATCTTGAATTTCACAATAATATGCTAATATTTGTAAAAATAGAGGAGATGTATATGAAAAAATTATTATTAGGATTGTTTACGATCACTTTGTTATTTAACTTTGTTCCGACTTCAGTGAAAGCAGACTCTGAAGCGTTTTCTGTAGAAGAGTACTACTTTAATATTCATGAGTATGCCAATGAAGATGTATACTCGATTGTTAGTGGTATCCAATATGCAACAATCAGTACTGCTACACCAACTTGGAGCGCATTAAAACATGAAGATTTAACTGAAGGAAGCTTTGTTTTTCCTTCAGGAAATTATGTATTCTATAACTATGACATCAACTTTGAAAACGGTGAAATTGTTCAAGGTATTAAAAATACTCTAACATACCAGGAACTCGTTGATTTAGAGAATACTAAAGGTTTAAAGATTGATTCGATTGCAACCTACTATGCCAAAGCAAGTGAAATTAAAGCAAACTACTATCTTGTAAATACAGATGGTTCCAAAGAACTTTTGAAAACTGATATCGCTTATGGACGCTATGAAGTAAGCCCAGATGAATTCCATATTCCTTCTGATACACTTACATTAGATCCGATTACGGCTTCTTATTTGTTTGCTGATGAAAGCTCAAAAGAAACTAAATTATTCACTAAAAATGATCAAGTGATTGATATTAACTTACGACTTCCTTCAGTTACTATTCGTTATGAAGATACTGACGGTACTGAGATCCAAAATCATAGTGTTTATTCAGACAAAGTAGGTCAAATATTTAATTACACGATTCCAACATTTGAAGGCTATACCTTAAAATCAGAAGTTACATTACCTTCTAAGTTTGAGGCGAAAGACTTATCACTAACCCTAGTCTTCGAAAAAAATGCTAAGCCTGTTGACCCTGTAAAACCGGTAGACCCTGTGAAACCTGTTGATCCTGTGAAACCAGTAGACCCTGTGAAACCGATAGACCCTGTGAAACCGATAGACCCTGTGAAGCCGGTAGATCCAGTAGTTCCTATTAATCCTGTTGATCCCGTTAAACCTGTCAGTCCTATAGAACCAACAGAGACAACAAAACCTATATTACCGGCTACAGGATAT
Source organism: Erysipelothrix inopinata (assembly GCF_014396165.1). Lineage (GTDB taxonomy): Bacteria > Bacillota_I > Bacilli_A > Erysipelotrichales > Erysipelotrichaceae > Erysipelothrix > Erysipelothrix inopinata. The sequence continues at coordinate 833,263 of NZ_CP060715.1, read as the reverse complement.
AGTAATCTCTACCTTTATTCAGGATACTCTTTATTACTTTTAGGAATTGGATTCACAAGCATCAAAGTATTTAAAAAGAAAGCAAGCAATAACAATTAGTCTAATAATTTATTATCTTAAAAACTCTTTATTTTAACTCTTAGATATGAAAAAATATTAATAAGGAGGTTTAACATGACTCATCATAGAAAAGATACAAAATATATTACAGACATGAAGTTAAAGTACCCAGAGAGTCCTCTACTTAAAGAACTTGTAATTACTGAAGGTGTATTGAGTATGAGAGATTGTTGTACCGAAGTCATCAGTATTTTAACTGAAGAACAACTCTATAATATTGCAAATAATATTCGTATGCTTGATTCAGACGGGTTCTTCCAACTTGAAGATTCTAATCTTATCTAATAAGCAACTAAAAAGGAACATCCCTAAAATAGAGGTGTTCCTTTCTTTTTAATTATTAGTATATAATAAATCTATATATCACTGTCAACCCTCGGAAGCTTATTCATTTTCTTAGATGCGATAGACAGTGTCATATAAAGAGCTACAATAATGAGGCATATTCCGCCAAAGGTCTTTAATGGTAAACTTCCGTAGTGGAAGTTTACCCCACCTTCATCTTCGTATATTATGACACTTTTATCTATAATGAGAAGTAACCCCCAAAACCATGATGTTGCACTCACAAAATTCCAATAGAACATAGAAAATTTATTCCAATTACTAAATTGTTTCTTCACTAAAGGCATAAATATTGAGCCAACAGGTGCAATATACATCAGCAGTAATAATCCCATTGTGAAAATAACGAACCAAAAATAGGCTCCTGAAGTTAGGTAATATATCATCGCTTGATTAACGCCCATTCCTGTCAGAACAAGCAAGATAAACATAACTAAGTACTTCCATTTTGATTTGTATAAAAAATTTAACTTATTCATTAATTTTCCAACACCTTCATTATTTTTCGTTATCAATAAGAATATATTTACAAATCCATTTCCTACAAAACTAATCATTAACATAAATAATAGTAATATTACGATATATACTATAAATCCCATCTTCTTCTCCTCACGCTTCCTCTTAAACTTCCATCTCTATTAATTCATGGAAATATCCTTTTCCACCAACGTATACCTTATGGATTAATTCATCATCAGCATCCAATTCAACTATAATTTCAGATGGAGAATTTAGGGATTGACCTTGATTAAATACAAAGTTTTTTCTGTTATCTTTATTTTGGGTGTAAAGGTAACAAGCCAATGCTGCATTTGATGTTCCAGTTGCTGATTCTTCGTTAATATCATAAAGCGGCGCAAAATTTCTACAATATATTTCTTTACCTGAAATCGTAAAGAGGTGCATTCCAATTACACTGTATTTATCACTCACCTTTTTAATAGCTTCAAAATTCGGTTTGATTTGATCCAGTGCTTTTTTATCTTTTATTGGCACCAAAATATCTTTTAACCCTGTAGAAACGATTTGAATAGGCTTCTCAACAACAATAGCACTCGTACTGAAACATTGACCCAGTTCATCAGTATCCATCTGCTCATAGAACTCTGGTGCGTTCTGTTGCATAAGCACTAATCCATTTTTAATCTGAACTGAAAGAATACCACTTTTCGTCTCAATTATATAATCTTTATCTTCAACTTGGTTTAAGTACATCAATATCGCAAAGGTACCTATTGTTGCATGTCCACATAATGGTACTTCCTCTTTAGGCGTAAAGAACTCCAACTTGTAGTCTGCTTTTTTTGATTCACTAACAAAAGCAGTTTCGGCATAACCAAGTTTTTTCGCTACATACATTTTCTGATCGCGAGATAGTGGTGCTTTTAAAAAAACTACCCCTGCTCTATTTCCACCTGAATGATTCTTGCTAAATGCACTCGCTACATAAACGTCTAGCTTCATAACTACCTCATCTCAAAATTAATTTTCTTCATATATCTTAACAATTCTCACCTATTTTGTCGAAAAATTCCAAAAATAAAAACACCTAAAAAGTATTGTTCTAGTTTTTAGATGTTTTATTAACTGTATCCATTTTGGATGATAAAACTATTTATCAGTTTACTTCAATCTGTCCTTTAATGATTGCACCTGGACGTACTTCAAGTTGTTTTGCCTTAATATTACCTTCTATTACACTGGTTTCATTAAGTATGACACAATCATTAATAAAAATATTTCCCAATATTTTTCCTGAAGATACTAATGATAGAGCATGAATATCACCGATTATTTGAGAATGTGCCCCAATCATTACATGGTTTTGTAATTGTACATTTCCATCAATATTACCATCCTGCATCGTAAAGTTATTTCCAACTAATGACCCTTCCATTTGAGCATCTTCTGCAAAAACGATATCTCCTTTAGAATTTATATTTCCCTTAATTTTACCAAATAACTCCAAGTCCCCTTCTAGAGTCATATTACCGGTTATTTCGACACCTTCTGCAATAATTGTTTTTTTACTTTCCATTATCCTGTCCTCTTCTACTATAGTTAAGTTATTTATTAAATTCGGCGTTTCAATATCATTGTTTAAATTATCATGTTCGATATTTTCATCAATGAACGCTTCATTGATATTTTCCAGACCCTCTCTATCTTGATGTGATGTAAAGTTTGAAAACCACTTTTTAACATTTGATACTGGATCACTTTTCACAATTGCGTCATTGGAAACATTCTCGATTTCAACAGTAGATTGAGTGTTCATTTCTTCCTCGCCATATTCAGTGCTCATTGAAATTTCGCTATCAATTGGCTTTTTATATTTCTTTTTACTATATCCTTTTTTTGACATATTAATCTCCTTTCATAAACCCTAATAATCAACAATCCATATTATACAGGAGATTATTTTCAATCTCTTTATTACACAAAGAACACCATCGTTTCGTCACTTAATTGTCGATACAATTTCACAATAGTGAGTATTCTTAATTTAATTACCGGGTATATGCTAACCTTTTTAGTAGATTAAGATAATTTTAGTTCGTAATTTTGCCACTATATTGACACACCAATCTATCAATAAAAAAACTCTCAACGTAAGATAACGCTGAGAGTTTTTTTGTCGATACTTAACATTAAGTTCGTAATTTAGGTTTTCACTTTATTTCTTTACGTTTCTTTTTACTCATTGCTAAGATAATTGCTCCACTGACCAATAACATTGAAACACCAATATAATTATTATCTAATCCCGTTGATGGTAATACTGGATTTGGTTTACTTGGGTCTGGTTTTACAATTTCCGGTTTCACTTCTATCCATTTCGCATACAGTGTCATGTTTTCTTCAACAGTATCCGTATCAAAGTTCCATGGTTTCTTGAGATCTGCGTCGCGATACCAACCATCAAACTGGAATCCTTCACGTTTAGGATCAAATGGTTTTATGACTAAGTTACCTTCTTTAATCCCTACTTGAGGATCTACTTGTGATCCACCATTAGATTCAAATGTTACGTTATATTTGTTTTCTTCAATACTAATTTTGTTCCACTTAGCGTAGAGTGTAATATTTTCAGTTACTAAGTCTGTATCAAAATCCCATTGTTTTGTTAGGGCACTATCTTGGTACCAGCCGGCAAAGGTATAACCGCCTTTACTTGGATCCAAAGGTTTGCTTACTTTCGAACCAGCAGTTAGCTGTAATTGACTTTCAACAATCGTACCACCATTGCTATTGAATATTACATCATATTTTTCAGCAACAGGTAATTTCTCCCATTTCGCATAAAGAGTTATATTTGATGATACTAAATCTGTATCAAAGTTCCATTCGCTCGTTAGAGCACTGTCTTGATACCATCCCTTAAATATGAATCCTTCTCTACTTGGATTCAAAGGTTTGTTTATTTTTGAACCAGCAGTTAACTGTAATTGATTTTCAACAATCGTACCACCATTGCTATTGAAAGTTACATCATACTTCTCAGCGACTGGTAATTTCTCCCATTTCGCATAAAGTGTTGTATCACTAGTGACTCGGTCAGTAGTAAAATCCCATCTTTCACTTAATAATTCATCCTTGTACCATCCCAATAATTTATAACCTTCTTTAATACTTGAAGGAACATTAATAAGCGAGTCCTTAGAAACATTGAGATATGGTGCTACTTCACTACCACCATTTACTATAAATTTAACTTTATATTTTTGAACCTCGAAGTTCACCGTTAAATCTTCTGCAGGAGTTCGTCTTGCAAAATCATTATTTGTGTATAGTCCACCGGTGAAAGTATAACTCGGTTGGTTATAATTTTCATCAAGAATAAATTTTTCAACAAATTCTACATGTTCACCTGGATTAATGAGCTCATAGGCATTTTCTTTTTTTACTTGTTTAAAGTAGATTGGTGCCGAATCGCTATTCCAATCACCACCTTGTGGTATAAATCCCTCCGAGTTTTCATAGAGATTAATTCTCGTTACAGGATATGCCCCCGTATTTTTTATTGTATATTTAATGGATATTGAACGATCCGAACTATTGTAAGGCTCTACAATTTCTCTATTTATACTATAGTCAGCGAAATATGTATAACCAAATGCGTTTTCTTTAGGAAAACCAGTTTCTGGACTGCTAGCCATGAATACAAAATAAGGATTCGGTTTATTGTTTGCAGAATGTCCATCTCCGACTACTTTGTAGTTAAATTTAATAGGTCCTTCTGACTTCATAGATTTATATGTTTTATCGTAGATACCGTAGTCACTACCTTCATGAGTCGGTCTGACATATACTCTGAAACCATTTTTAGTAAAGTTACTTGATGCATTAACATATTGATCACGAGTTGTGACTTTATATTGAGGGTCACTAAGCCATGTCGTAACATCAAATCCATCTGACTGCTCAAAATTCATAACAGTGAAAAGTGTTCCGTATGTTTCTCCCTCATCGGTTACAAACTGCGTTTTTGGAAACTCTATACTTTGGAGTTCAATTGAGGAGTCCATACTTTCTGAGAAGAACTCGAACATCAATGCTCCTTTTTGTTGTCCCACTAGATCTGGTGTTAGTGCCGTATCGAATTCAAATCCTTCGACACTATATGTAAATTCGTCCCCCACCTTGATCGATCCTTGTGATGGATTGACCTTTAAATCTTTGAATATTTTTGTTGTTGTATCTGCTTGAATGGATATACCACTCATAAAAACGAATACAGACGTTAAAATACTTATTAGTGTTTTTTTCATAGTTTCCTCCTGACATAATAATACAATCTTTGAGGTCCCTATAATGTTAATCACAGCAATTATTCATAAAATTTTCATCATTTTATCATACTTACTTTAAGATAAATATCAAGCTTTATTTAGTGGGTTTTTTCATAAATTTATCCAAAACAATCAATCCGAAACCTAAACATAAAAGTGTAGTAGTCATATAGAGTTTACTATTTTGACCCGTATTAGGTAATGTTGGTTCAATTGGCTTAGTAGGGTCGATCGGCTTGACTGGATCCACTGGTTTTACGGGATCCAGTGGTTCTACGGGATCTACTGGTTCTACGGGATCTACTGGTTCTACGGGATCTACTGGTTTTACAGGATCCACAGGTTTATGTTCATTATAGTGCTCTAAAACAATTAGCTTTTCTTCTTTCCCTTCAATGGTAAAGTTCAACGGAGTACCATCTAAAATATAGTCAACTGGAGCTTTATATTCAACTAGTGTATATGCGCCACGTTTCAATCTATATATTTGGATTACTCCATTTTCATCTGTAGTTACATCTTTAATCAAAATATTATTGCTATCATAAAGATAGAACTGTGCTCCTTGAAGTGTTTTCTTAGTATTTGTCTCATATTTAGTTAGTTTAACACTCCCAAGCTTGCCACTACCATTACCATTACCATCATTAATTTTTTGCGTACTAGTATCAGTAACTGTTCCAATTTCGTCGCCTAACAATGTGATTTTATTTGTATAGGTTTTCGATGCTGATGACGCATCTATTTTAGACTTGTATCTAATTTCTAAGCTATTCTCTAACTTATCTAGATTTATCGTGAACCCACTTTCACTTTTTTGTATTGAACTGGAATCAACACTACCGAGTCTTTCAGACACATTTCCCTCGATATCATACTTAACATAATCAACTTGTAATGTTTCCGTTAGAATATGGTGACCCTCGCCAATTTCATCTATAATTTCCACATTATTAATTGTTTTTTCTGCAAGATTGAGACGTATTCTCCACTCAATAATAGAGGGATTATCTTTGTCTACAATCCATCCATATTTGTAGAGAAGTTCATCTGGGTTAACGGGTCTAACCTTTCCTGTTGAAGGTAAAAACTTATCCTTAAAATTTTCGTAGTTGAACTCAATTGGAGTCTTAGTTTCTTCAGTTACTGTCGTTAAATCCCATCGTGTTGATAATTCGAATTTTCCTATTATATCAGAATGAGTTTCAACAAACTGCGTAAATGTAATAATTGCAAGTCCAGTATTAGCATCAAACTTAACGTTCGCGATATCCTGTCCAGTTTCATCATCTTTCAGCATAAAATCCATTGAATGTGCTGGTATTACATTTTTGGGAAGTTTTATTTTCATTTGATCATTTCGCTTAAGATTGTGCGTCCCTAGTGAAAACTCATAAACTAACTTAAAGTTTTCGTACATTCCTATACTTTCCCCATCTTTAATCTTAGTCCCATCATTTCGTACGAGACTAACATTTGTAATGTATTTAGTATTTAATTCCTCTATTTCTGCGGCAGATACGTTCATACCTAGATTAAGAACTAGTATGAGGCTAATAAGTAACAAACTAAATTTATTTCGTTTCATATAATCCCTCCTAGAGTCATTGTATCTGATACATATGCTTGAAGTGTGATGACGCCATGAAAATTTGTGCAATATTTCACACAAAGAGATTATATCAAAAGAAAACCTCACATCGTGAGGCATCCTTATGTTGCATTTATTTTTTGTTAATCTTATCTAATGCAGCTTGTGCAAGAATATTTAGGTAGTTCCATGGGCGGTCAAAATGAGGTTGGAAGAAGAAATCAACAAATGCAAGATCTTCAACTGTCATTTGATTTTGAACTGCTAGAGACAATGTATTTGCAGTTTGAGTAATGTCATATTTTGATACCACTTGGCCACCAACAATTCGGTTCGTACCTTTTTCATAAACAAGTTTCATAAGAACTTCTTCAGTTGTAGGCATGAACTCAGGACGATAGTTATCAGTTACCACAACGGAATCTACATCGAGACCGAAGTGAGGTGCTGAGTTGACAGTAACACCTGTTGAACCAATGTTATAACCAAAGAGGTAAAGTCCTGATGTCCCTTGAGTTCCTCGGTATGCTACTTTGTTTTCTACAATGTTTTTTCCAACTAATGTACCCATACGTACTGCATTTGTAGCAAGTGGAATGTATGCATTTGAATTATTTGGATTGTAATGTACCGCAACGTTATCACCTGCAGCATAAACTTCAGGACGACTTGTTTGCATAAATTCATTAACAACTAATGCACCGTTTGGTAACATTTCTAATTTGTCTTTAACAAGTTCTGTACTTGGTCTGAATCCAACACACATAATTACAAGATCTGCTTCATAAGTTCCTTCTGATGTTTCAACAGAAGTGACCTTACCTTGATCATCTGCATTAAATTTTTGAACAGTTTGGTTTAGTTGTAATTTAATTCCGCGGTTTTGTAGGTCTTCTTCAAGTAAATCTGTGAATTCTGGGTCTAGATATTTATTAAGAATACGATCTAATCCATCAATCAAAGTAACATCTTTTCCTGCTTCACCAAATGCTTCTACAAGTTCGATACCAATATATCCACCACCAACGATGACGACTTTTTCAGCATTTTCTTTACGTGCAATAATTTCTTGTGCTTGATTATAGTTTTTACATAACAAGATATTTTGTGACTCAATTCCAGGAATTGGTGGAACAATTGGCCATGAACCAGTTGTAAGAACTAGTTTGTCATATGATTCTTCAAATGTTTCATCTGTAAGCATATTTGTAACTTTTACAGTTTTTCCATCCATATCAATGTCTGTAACATTATGTTCCATATGAACTTTTGCTCCAAGTTCAGCAAGTTCTTGTGGGTTTGAGTAGAAGAGGCTTTGAGCATCTTTCACAACTCCACCGATATATAATGCAATACCACATGATAAGAATGATACATTATCATTACGTTCGAAAACTGTTACTTCTGCCTCAGGGCTTTCTTTAAGAATTGACTTCACTGCAGATGTTCCTGCATGTGTACATCCAATAACAACGACTTTCATATAAAATCCTCCTTGACGTTCGAGTACAGTATACCTTGTTTATACATCCAACACTAAGGAAAATGACCGACTTTTTTCACATAAATTTTAAAGGTGATTGTTAAAAAATACCGACTAATTCACTAGGTTTTCGTGTATTTCTTTGTTTAAATTATCTCAAAGATTATACGGCAGCATTTTCAGTTTCCTAATTATAAAAATAGTAGCTATTTTTTAAAAATTGGACATCGTATTTTCGAGATAAATCGTATAAGAAATCTTTAATAATTATTGCTTTGTCTTCATCATAATTTGCCATTTTTTTTATAAAATAATCTTGTTCCTTTGATGTTGCGATATTTTTGAAATATCCCCAAACATGTTGAAGGGCATTCATGCGACTCCCCTTCGAAGGAGTACCCCGAAAAACTCGAAAGATAACTTTATAAAAGAAATCAACTGTGAGTTCTTCTGGGTGAGCAAAAAGAGATCTTAGTTCATTATATCCCTCTTGACTGTACTCCATGACTAAATATTTATAACGAGCCCATTCTTTCTCCAACTCTTTAATATTACTCGTTGTTTTTAACATTTGCATTCTTGCGAGTCGTTCATCTTTAAACATGACTGGGTGATTCGGTGAAAGCTGTTGATAGATAACTTCAAGTTCTTTATTCAGTATAATATCAACACAAATACGTAATCTTAGACCTTCAGTTTCTCGCATCTCACTTGCTTTAATCATATTATCACTTTGAACCTGAATGTATTCTATATGTTTGTTATTTATAGTTTCTGGAATTAAACACTGAATATATATCTTAAAACCGTGTCTCTTTATTTTATTAATTTCTCGGTTTGAGAATGATCCATCATTTACATTTTCTTCTATGGTCAGGTCTGAAACATAATAAAAAATATTATCACTAAGTAACTTTTTAATTACTGTTTCAATATTTGACATGAACACTTCTCCTTATTAGTTAAAATATGAAATTTCTTCTTCAGTCAGTGATCGATACGCTCCTAATTCTAAACTTTCATCGAGATTCAAAGGTCCTATTTTTACTCTTTTTAAATAAACAACTTCATTATTACAATGGTGCATCATTCGCTTAACTTGGTGGTATTTCCCTTCAGAAATCGTTAATAAAAGCGCCTTCGAGGTTACCATCTCAACTTTCGCTGGTTTTAACATTGTGTCATCCATAGGAATTCCTTTTTCCAACTCACCAATAAACTTTTTATCAAAATCATGATCGAGTTCAACATAGTATTGTTTCTTGATATCTTTTTTCCCATGAGCAATTCGGTGCGAAAATTGACCATCATTTGTGATAATCAGGAGCCCTTCAGTATCAGCGTCCAATCTACCCACAAAAAACAAATCACTTCGTGATTCCTCAAGGAGATCAAGAACCGACGGATATTCAACCGCATCATGAGCGCAAATATAATCTCTAGGTTTATTAATCATGATGTAAACATCTTCTTCATATTGAACCACTTCTTCACCTACTGTGACAATGTCACTCTTCAAATTAAGAATATGTCCAATATCTTTAACCTTTTCGCCATTTACTTTCACTAACGATTTCTTTATTAACAATCTTACTGCTTTTCTAGATCCAAATCCTGTGTGTGATAAAAATTTATCCAATCGCATAACATACCTCTCACTTTTAGGGACATTATATCATTTGTTACTCACTCAAAAAAGAGGCCATTTATTTAGGCCTCTTCATATTTTTAGTTTTCTTTTTTATTAAATCTACCTAGGATAAGCACAAACCCACTTATGATTAAGGTCCCTGAAAGGACTCCATAGTTAGCCATACCTGTCTTTGGTAGTACTGTCTCTGGTTCTACTGGATTAGGTTTTTCTGGACTAGGTATTTCAATTTCCGGTTGAATTTGAATCCACTTAGCATAAAGTGTCATATCACTCTCTACTGTTTCCGTATCAAAATTCCATGATTGCTTGAAGCTACTATCTGAATACCAACCTTCGAAAGTGTAACCTTCACGTTTTGGATTCATTGGTTTTATGACTCGAGCTCCCTTTTGAATTCCTACTTGGGTATCTATTGTATTGCCACCATTTGATTCAAAAGCAACATTAAATTTTTCGACTTCAGTATTTAGTTTTTTCCACTTTGCATATAATGTCACATTTTCTGATACTAAATCTGTGTCAAAGTTCCAAAGTTTACTTAATGAATTATCTGTATACCATCCTTCAAAAGTGTAACCTTCTTTACTTGGATTTTGGGGTTTCATAATTTTTGATCCAGTAGCCAATTGTAATTGACTTGCCACAGGTGATCCGCCATTGCTTTCAAAATGAATATCATATTTTTCTGTCAGGATTACTTTTTTCCATTTTGCATAGAGGGTAAAATTAGAAGTTACAGGTCTTTCGAATTCATATTGAATTGTCATAAGTTCGTCAGTAAACCATCCATCAAATTCAAACCCTGTTTTGCTTGGGTTTTGTGGTTTATCGAGGCGTTGACCTGCTTCAACCTTCGCAAGCTCAATATGTGTTCCACCTTGAGTATCAAAGGTAACATCATAAGTTGAAACGACTGCATCCTTTTCCCATTTTGCATAAAGTGTTAAGTCACTGATTACTGTATTAACATCAAAATTCCAAATATTTGATAAATCGATATCTGCATACCAACCCTTAAATGTATACCCTAGTTTTGTAGGTACTGAAGGGGTCGTAATTTTATCTCCCTTAGTTACTTGAATACTGTTCATTATAGTACCACCGTTTGAATCAAAATTCACGGTGAAGGATTGAGGGGTTGTTGAGAAAATTAGAGGATCAAAATCTGTTTTATGTTGAACATCATTTAATGACATCAATGCCACAGATAACGAACTTATATTTTCTGCATCAACTTCAATTTCAAAGTCTCTACTCTCACCAGCCATCAAACTTGAACTATTAACTGTTGAAGTCGAATCAATGAGATTGATAATTTGATTGTCTCCAAGTATAAGATTCACATCATTGATTGATCGTTGATTTTCATTTGTGAGTGTAAACTTCACGAGCGCTTTATGATTATTTTCTGCGCTTGGTTGGGTTAAAATGGTATGTTCTAATGTATAGTCAGCGAATCTCATTGAATTTAAGTTAAATGTTTTATAAACATCATCGAGTGATGAATTAAAATTTAATTTAAAATCAGGACGATAGCTATCATTTGAACCATTGTCATGTGTATTAACTTTATATCTAAGAACAAAATCTCCAACTTGTTCTACCTCAAGTGTTGGTTCATTATCGAAGAATTGTTCATTTCCATTTTCTTGAGGAGCGACATAAAAGGTAAACTCTCTTTCCTGAGTAAAATCAAAATTTACACCATATTCTTGGGCAAAAGTTTCTCGAGTATATGTATATGATTGATTTTCTGTTGTCGCATCAATGGCACGTTCGATATGACTGTTTCTAAATGTTGCACCACGAAGTAACCAGTATGCACCGTATTCTTTTCCAGTGTCTTTATTAATGTATTTCACATAAGGTAATGTAATCGATTGTAGTTCTAGAGAGGACTCCTTCGCTTCTCCTGGAAATTGAAATGCGTGCCCATTATGAAAATAGTTCTCCAGTTTTTGTGTTCCGGTATACCCTGAAATTACGACATCAACATAGGTCTCATCTTTCAATGTTTGAGTGGATGTTTCCACCTTGAGATTATCAAACTTCCAACTTGTTTCATCTGCTCTAACTGATTGCGTTAAAAACCCAGTAACAAGCAATGATACACTTAGAATAATTGATAAACTTATATCCAATAATTTCCTCATATTCTTTATATGCCCTCTTTCTATACTGTCCATCACTAGTGTAACAACTAACATATTTTTAATTGTGATACTTAAACGATAAGTGTGTGAGATAATTATGAATAATTTGTCAGCATTAATTCAAAAGAAAACACCTAACCACTTTTAGTAATTAATCGAGTTAGGTGTTTTATACATATCAACCAAATTTTACGCTATACTTTTAATTTTTATTCTTCTTCTTTTTTACCTTTCGACTTCATAAAAATTGCTGATCCTAAAGAAATAAGCAGTCCGCTCATTGTTAAGACTGAATTATCAATACCTGTTGCAGGTAATGAAGGTTCTTTAGATTCACTAGGTTCAGTAGGTTCCTCTGGCTCTACTGGATCTACGGGATCAACTGGGTCTACTGGATCTACTGGATCTACTGGGTCTACAGGATTTATCAAATATACATAAATAACTGTTTGTGCTTGGTCTGTAAGTGTTCCTTGAACAGTTCCGGTTACTTCTTTGAAAGTGTAACCTGCAATATCAAGTTTGTATTCAGATGTGGATACATCATAAGTATCTCCGATAAATCCAGACACAGTCTTGCTTGATGCAATTTCATTTCCTTCTGTATCTTGGTAAAGAACAGTAAGGTCTTGTGCTACGATTGGATTTTTTGTGTAAACATAAACGACTGTTTGTGCTTGATCTGTAAGTGTTCCTTGAACAGCTCCGGTTACTTCTTTGAAGGTGTAACCTGCAATATCAAGTTTGTATTCTGCTGTCGATACATCATAGGTATCACCGATAAATCCAGATTGTGTCTTGCTTGATGCAATTTCATTTCCTTCTGTATCTTGGTAAAGAACAGTAAGGTCTTGTGCTACGATTGGATTTTTCGTGTAAACATAAACGACTGTTTGTGCTTGATCTGTAAGTGTTCCTTGAACAGCTCCGGTTACTTCTTTGAAGGTGTAACCTGCAATATCAAGTTTGTATTCTGCTGTGGATACATCATAGGTATCACCGATAAATCCAGATTGTGTCTTGCTTGATGCAATTTCATTTCCTTCTGTATCTTGGTAAAGAACAGTAAGGTCTTGTGCTGCGATTGGATTTTTCGTATAAACATAAACGACTGTTTGTGTTTGGTCTGTAAGTGTTCCTTGTACTGCTCCAATTACTTCTTTGAAAGTATATCCTGCAATATCAAGTTTGTATTCTACTGTCGATACATCATAGGTATCACCGATAAATCCAGATTGTGTCTTGCTTGATGCAATTTCATTTCCTTCTGTATCTTGGTAAAGAACAGTAAGGTCTTGTGCTACGATTGGATTTTTCGTATAAACATAAACGACTGTTTGTGCTTGATCTGTAAGTGTTCCTTGAACAGTTCCGGTTACTTCTTTGAAAGTGTAACCTGCAATATCAAGTTTGTATTCTGCTGTCGATACATCATAGGTATCACCGATAAATCCAGATTGTGTCTTGCTTGATGCAATTTCATTTCCTTCTGTATCTTGGTAAAGAACAGTAAGGTCTTGTGCTACGATTGGATTTTTCGTGTAAACATAAACGACTGTTTGTGCTTGATCAGTAAGTGTTCCTTGTACTGCTCCAATTACTTCTTTGAAAGTATATCCTGCAATATCAAGTTTGTATTCTACTGTCGATACATCATAGGTATCACCGATAAATCCAGATTGTGTCTTGCTTGATGCAATTTCATTTCCTTCTGTATCTTGGTAAAGAACAGTAAGGTCTTGTGCTACGATTGGATTTTTTGTGTAAATGAAGGTTACGATTAATACGTCTTCACCAAGACTGCCGCTAGTAATTCCTTCTACTTTATTAAATGTATATCCAGCAATATCAAGTTTATATTCGGAAGTTAGGACATCGTAAGCATCACCTACATTTCCCTGAACTGATTTGCTTGATAAAATTTCATTTCCCATTGTATCACGGTAATTAACAAATAAACCTGCTGATTTTACGGGGTTTTTTGTGTAAACATAAACGACTGTTTGTGCTTGATCTGTAAGTGTTCCTTGAACAGCTCCGGTTACTTCTTTGAAAGTATATCCTGCAATATCAAGTTTGTATTCTGCTGTGGATACATCATAGGTATCTCCGATAAATCCAGACAGTGTCTTGGTTGATGCAATTTCATTTCCTTCTGTATCTTGGTAAAGAACAGTAAGATCTTGTGCTGCGATTGGATTTTTCGTATAGACATATGTTACAACACCGCCATTATCCCCAATAACTCCAGTTGGTTCACCTTTGTATTCTTTGTAAGTATATCCCGGAATAGATATTTTATATTCTGGAGTTGATACGTCATAATTAGACCCGACTGCTCCTTCATATGATTTGTTAGGAGCAAGTGGTTCGTTTGCCTCATCGACATACTTAACTGTGATGGTTTCCTCAGACTTCATTCTTTGCCAAACGTAAGTATCTTTATCAGTTAATGGATTGTAATTGCTCATAAACTGTTTTGACGTCCAAACGTTGGTTCCATTTGGATTTTCAATCGTTCCGGTTCCAACATTTTGCCAGTATCCAGTATAACCGTTTACTTTTTGAATATCGGGAAGATTTTCATTCTTGTGCCAAACGAATTTTTCTCCTAGTGTAAGTACAGACAGGGCACGATCCAAAGCCACCATGTCTGATGTTTTTTTAACGTTGCTTGTATCAAATGTTGATAAATCAAGATTTTCGAGGCTGCTCATCCCTATAAACATACCTTCCATATTAGTAACATTAGAGGTATTAAAGCTTGATAAATTGATAGTTTTAATGTTCCCACTAAAATCAAACATTGTGTACATATTGGTTACATTAGAAGTATCAAAACTTGATAAATCTAAGTATTCAATGGTATCCATTTGTGAAAACATCGCATGCATATCTGTTACATTTGAAGTATTAAAGTTAGATAAATCTAAACTTTTTAGTGATTTAGCATAGAAGAACATGTGATGCATACTTGTTACTTCACTCGTATCTAAATAAGTTAGATTTTCAATTGTTTCCATACTTGCCAAGTCGGCAAACCAAGAGTCAGCGCTTCCTCTAAATTTTAAAGGACCTTCAAAAACGATTTTTTTAACATCTGTTGTTGGAATATTAACTTCTTTGGATTTTAATACTCCTGCAAATGATCGAGGTGCAAAATCATATGTCCCTCCCGGAACATGAAGTGTTCCGTTATCGTCTAATATTAAGTTTACTCCTGTATCCGGCCAAGGAATTTCACGTCCAACCGCTCTACTTGATACATCATTCCCCTTTTTTTCATCCGCATGTGCCTCTGAGTTTGGAATTATAAAACCAGAAAACATTAAAACAGATGACAAAATTACTTTCATACTAGTCGAAAAAATATTTTTATTTTCTCTATTAATTTTCATCATTAATATAAAATTCCTTTCTTAGTTATGAAGTGTGTACATTATTTCCGCGAATATATCCATCCTCAATACAACGAACATTAAAATAAATCATATTTAAAATATGATTTATTAATCTAAGACCCCTTCTTTCAATATTTTTCGAAGAACACATTTACTCGCTAATGTAGACCACTTAAGATAATAGTATCATTCAGTTTTCTTATTTCTAGCTTACGGTCGATATCTTCATCTACCTTTCATAAACATTTACAATTATTCACAAATATTTCACATTTGTGCTGATTTATATTAAAATGACAGATTCTATAAATAAAGAAATCATTATAAATATTTAATTTTTATGCAAAATTATATTCTATTATATTTAATAATGTGTGTTACACTTAAATTAACAATGAAGACTTAATTGAGAGGTTTCTTTATGACATCTATTTATCTGTTTAAAGATCGAATTAAACGAATTATTCTAGCATTTCTTCAAGTTTTAATAATTATGGCTCCGCTTTTCATCGCAAATTATACATCAGACTTTGAACTCGTGCTTGTCTTTATCTGTGCCGTCGCAATGTTCTTACTAGTTTTTACAAAATACCCCAAACAAACTTTCGTAAGAAAACACCTCACTTTGTTATATCAAGGTAATGAGTCTTTAAAGATTTTTGTAATATCGCTACTTCTTATCATTCCATCCTATATTGGGTACTATTTTATTTTTAGACCAAATTTACTTGCTGTCATTCTTACAATTATTTGGATTTTTATTCTTGAGTCTCTCATTTTTTGGAATGGAATGATTCGTGTCTATATTTCTTCAGTTCAATTAGGTTTAAAAACAAGAATTAAAGGACTCATATGTGGATGGATTCCTATCATTAACATCTGGTATCTTACGAAAATAATTAATACCGTGACCGATGAACTAGAATTTGAAGCACAAAAGGATTACCTCGGAGATTTTCCTACATACAATAATGACTGTGAAACCCAATACCCAGTACTTTTTGTCCATGGTATTTTTTTTAGAGACATCAAGTATCTCAACTATTGGGGAAGGATCCCACGTTTCCTTGAACAAAGAGGTGCAACACTCTATTACGGTGAGCAGGAATCTTCGCAATCTGTTGAAATATGCGGGAAACAACTAGCGCAACGAATCCAAAACCTTGTTGATTCAACTGGATGTGAAAAGGTAAATATTATCGCCCACTCCAAAGGCGGTTTAGATGCTCGGTATGCAATATCAAATTTTGGTGTTGAGAACTTAGTTGCTTCACTCTCCACAATTAACACACCTCATAACGGGTGTATCTTTGCAAATTATCTTCTTCAAAATGCGCCAGATCGCGCCGTTAAACGAATATCTAAAATGTATAATCAAACTTTCGAAGCGCTCGGGGATACTAAGCCTGATTTTCTAGCCGGAGTTACAGACCTTACCGACGAAACATGTAAAAGACTGAATACACTAATGCCTAACTCAGAAAGCATCTTCTACCAATCTTTTGCTTCGTATACGACATCTTCCCGCTCTGGAAAATTCCCACTTAACATTACCTATCCAATCGTGAAGCACTTCGATGGCAAAAATGATGGTCTGGTTTCTGTTGAATCTGCTTCTTTTTTTGACACAAACACAATTGTAGATCCAGTTGGAAATAGAGGAATTACCCATGCAGATATCATTGATCTCAACAAAGAAAACATCCCTGGTTTTGATGTAAGAGAATTTTATAGTGACATTCTCAAAGATTTAAAGAGACGCGGATTCTAACTCTTGAATCATTTCGTTATTCTCGGCCATTACTTTCTTCCAGATTATATACGATATTCCCAATGTTATACCTTCCACTAGTGTTATCGCATACCAAATGCCATCACTCTCAACTAAAATAGGAAGTATTAACAATAAACAGATCAACGGAACTGTAGATCGCATTAATGATAAATATGTTGAATATTTTTGTTGGTTGAGTGCTTGAAGTATAGTCGCAATCATAATATTTGCAGCTGCAAAAACAAGGTTGAGAAAGTAAATTGATGCGATTTTATTGGTGTACGCATTGAGGTTTGTATCCATTGTAAATAAACTAATAATATACGAACCTAATAGCCAAATAATTACCATTAGAATTATTCCAATCGTAATATTAAATATAATTGAGAAACGTGATAGCTCCCTAATTTTATGATTTTCTCCACTACCACTATAGTAACTAATAGCAGGTTGAATTCCCTGTGCGGCTCCAAGAAATGCTGTCAGCGCAATCAGTGCGAGGTATCCTATTATGACATATGCAGAGAGTGTAATTTCTCCCATGTTATTGTGATTAATTGCCAGGTTATAGAATAATGTTACTAGGCCAATAGAAAAGTTTGTAATAAATGCTGAAAGACCTTTTCTAATAATTAAAACAATATCTTTTATTTTAAAGAGTTCTAGCTTGAAGTGTAGAACACCTTTTTTCTTCAGAAAATGAGGCAGTAATATTATCACACTAAAAACCGGACCTAGAGAAGTAGCAAGTGCAGCTCCAGCCATACCCATATCGAGTGGATACATAAAGAACCAATCAAGAATAATGTTAGACAGAGACCCTACAATTAAAGCCCACATCGCAAGTTTTGGAGCATTGTCATTTCTTGCAAACGTACTTAAAGTAAAGCTAAATATTAGGAACGGTGATGCTGTTAAGAAGTATCTTAAGTAAACTACGGTATCATCAATAATAAGATCCGTGGCTCCCATTAAACGAGCAATTGGTTCAATAAACAAGTTCCCAAGAATCACAATTGCAAACGCTAATACAAGTGTTATTAAGTTAGCTTTATTAAACATTTTATTGGCAGCTTCAGTTTTTCCTTTTCCTAATGAAGCAGATATTACTACTCCAGCACCTACAGAGATTAACATTGAAAGTGCAATCATAATTTCCACTACTGGAATAGCTACACCTGCTGCTGCAAGAGCATCAGAGCCCAATTTTTGTCCGATAAATATACCGTCAATAATAAAGTAAATTGAATTAAATACCAATCCAATCATTTGCGGTATCGCAAATTTAATAATTATATCGCGGTTACTCATTTTTGAATAGTTCATATGTCCTCCTAGAATACAAAAAAGGCCTAAGTAGCATTTACTTAGGCCTTACATGCTTTAATATGATGAGCATCTTCAGACTCGGCAGTCTTACTGATGTATTCCAGTGTATTCTATCACACCATCATTGAAAGTCAATTATTTCTTACTTGACTCATCAATTCCATATAAGTCTTGTGCATTATTATAGAGTATATCGGCAATTTCCTCTTCTGGTAAGCTGCTGTTTTCTATATATCTCACAGCACGAAGATATTTATCATTTTGAAAGTATGGAAAATCGCTTCCCATGAGAATTCTTGATACCCCAAAAGTTTCAACTGAGCTGATTAGAGATGGTTGATGGAAATTCGCGGCATCAAACCAAAAATGTTCCTTTAACATTTTCGTAGGACTTGATGTAAAAGCGTTCCAATCTTCGTAATTATCTTCAATTCGTTGCATCAAGAAAGGTAAGCCCCCTCCGAGATGAGCAATATGAAATTTTATCTGTGGGTATCGATTGGGTAAATCTTTTTTCAACACAATTAAAGGAAGTATCATATCTTCAATTGGCGCTCCGATAACCCATTCTAAATGATAGTCATTAACTAAGAAGGAATGAGCTCCACACCCTGTTGGATGAATATAAAGTACCGTCTCAAGTTGATTAATCGCATCGTAAAACGCATCAAATTTCTCATCGCCCATTGGAATTTCATTTTTTATAAGGGTATTCACAGCTACGCCGTAAAATCCTAACTCTGTAATAGCGCGTTTTGCCTCTTCAATTGACGCTTCAACGTAAGGTAATGGAACTGCCGCATATGCTTTAAATCTTCCAGGATATTGTTCCATAATTTCTGCATAGCGATTATTAATTTGTTGAGCCAATTTGACACAAGTTGCTTCATCACCCCACTGTGGTGATTGTGGTGTAGCTGATAAAATTTGAAATTTTACGCCTGCTTCATCCATCATTTTAATACGTTTTTTTATTGATTCATTGGAGTCATCTGCTCCAATATCTCTTGCAACATCAGTATCGTTTGATCCCTGTTGTTTTAAAGCATCTAAATAGCCGTTTGGCCAAAGATGAGCATGCGTATCTATAACTTTGTGTTCCATTGGAATTCCACCTTTCTATATGTACGAAATTCCCCTCAAGCTATTTTTACAATCTTAATTTAATTATTTTTTTTTAAAAGTTTCTATTAATAGTTATCGAAGCTCATCTAATCTTACAAACGTATATCCTTGTGCTTTTAGAGAATCAATTAAGGGTCCCACCGCATCAACCGTTGTGGAATGGATGTCATGCATCAAAATGACACTCCCATTATGTACTTGACTCATTGCCGATTGTTGAACAGCGGCAGCATTACGGGACTTCCAGTCCAGTGTATCAACAGACCACAAGGCAATCTGATTTGTGATGTTAGCAGATACCTGTTTGTTATAAGAACCATAAGGTGGTCTAAAATAAGTAGGACGTCTTCCTGTTAATGATTCAATAATTTTGTTTGTTCTTTCTACTTCTCTGTCAAGCACGGCAAGACTTGCGCCTGCCAAATCAGGGTGGCTATATGAGTGATTTTCGACTTCATGTCCCTTAGCATGTGTTTGTTTAACGATATTTGGATATTCATCAGCTCTTTCTCCAAGAATAAAGAATGTCGCTTTAACACCTTTTTCTTCAAGAATATTAAGAAGGCGTGGTGTATTGGTTGGATGTGGTCCATCATCAAAAGTTAGTGCTACAACTTTTTTACCAGAGCTACCATTAGTAATTGTGCCTTTGGAAGTGTCTACTTCCTTTTTCTTTTCTTTCACCGTCAACTTGAACTCTTGTGATGACTTATTATCATTAGCATCGATTGCTGTAGCAACAAGACTATACTCACCTGGTTTATTGGCATCATAGTCTCCTTCGATGACCACTTCAAGATCACCATCTACGACGTCAATTGCTTTAAAGTCATGTTTAAGATTTCCGCCCTGCTCAATTTCAAGATTTTCTATATTTGAAAGTACCGGTTTTTGGGTATCTTTCACACTATATTTGAATGGAAATGAAGCGATATTCTTACCGAGTTTTGCATATAAGACTCCCTCAAAATCGCCTACTTTGCTAGTATCAATTTTCATAGGTTCAAGCTGATAACTTTCTTCGGTCAACGCTTCTTCGTAAACAGAGAAAACATCGAATTTTGAAGTCTCTTTATCTACCATCGAATCTATTTTAAATATATCTAAGAGTTCGCTATTTTCACTTCCAGAGTCAGCATCAGAATGCTGTCCGTATTCCAATGTTATCGGTTCTTTAAAGGTAATTTCGGGTTGTTTCATGGATTCTACCATTGCTTTAATCCCGAATCCTCCTCCAATTACGACTGCAACTATTATTAAAGAGAAGATTACTTTATGACTTGTTGGTTTTAACCACTTATTCAGTTTCATTTCTGTTACCCCCATTATCTACTTAAATAGTATAACACAGGTTAATCATGACTTTGTGATGGTCAATAATCGATTATTTTTAACAGTATCAAAATCACTGATGATAAGTGCGTATTATGAGGTTATTGACTCAATATCAACATAAAATTCTCATCATTTATTCACATTCCCCTAAGTATTTCTTGGTTTTTAATGTAATTATTAACTTATTTTTGTATGATGTTTGTACGGAGGGTACTATGAAAAAATATATTCTCGCTTTAGATCAGGGCACTACGAGTTCTAGAGCAATCATTTTTGATAAAAATCATCAAGTTGTGTCAATGGCACAGACTGAATTAACACAAATTTATCCCCAAGCTGCTTGGGTAGAACAAGATCCCATGGAAATATGGGCAACACAGATGGGAGCCATGAACCAAGTCATAGCTCGTTCGGGTATTGCAATCGAGGAAATTGATTCTATTGGAATCACAAACCAACGTGAAACAACTTTAATTTGGAATCGCAAAACCGGACAACCAATTTACAACGCTATTGTTTGGCAATGTCGACGTACAGCTGAGGATGCACACCACCTCATCGAACAAGGTCATGCTGAAATGATTCGTAAGAAAACTGGATTAATTGTTGACGCCTATTTTTCTGCAACGAAAATTAAATGGATCCTCGATCATGTTGAAGGCGCATATGAACAAGCTAAACGTGGCGAACTAATGTTTGGGACTGTCGATTCGTGGTTAGTATACAACCTAACTAATCGTGAGGTGCATGTTACTGATGTTACCAATGCATCTCGTACAATGATCTTTAACATTCATACGCTACAGTGGGATCAAGAATTACTCAATCTTATGAATATTCCCCGAGAAATTTTACCTGAAGTAAAATCAAGTTCAGAAATCTACGGTTACACGACAATTCAAGATGTTAGCATTCCGATTGCTGGAATCGCAGGAGATCAACAAGCCGCTCTTTTCGGCCAAAAATCATTTTACCCTGGACAAGCAAAAAACACATATGGAACTGGATGTTTCTTACTTATGAATACTGGAACCCAAGCAGTCGATAGTCAGAATGGCCTACTTAGTACAATTGCGGTAGGAATTGATGGCAATGTTGAGTATGCTCTAGAAGGTTCTATCTTCATTGGAGGAGCTATCATTCAATGGCTTCGTGACGAACTTTGTCTCATTAATCATGCCAGTGAATCGGAACGATTCGCGCTCTCAGTTGAGGACACTCAAGGAGTTGTTATTGTTCCTGCTTTCACAGGTCTTGGAGCACCCTACTGGGATATGGACGCTAGGGGCACAATTACGGGTCTAACACGTAGTTCTAATCGCTCACATATCATTAGAGCAGCCCTAGAGTCTATCGCATACCAAACCCATGATGTCTTAAAAGCAATGGAACGTGATAGTCATATTCCTCTCATGAATTTGAACGTTGATGGCGGCGCTTCTATGAATAATTTTTTAATGCAATTTCAAGCAGACATCTTAGATATTGAAGTTACACGTCCCGTAGTTTCTGAGACAACTGCACTAGGAGCTTGCTTCCTTGCTGGACTCGCAACAGGATTCTTCGAAAATAAACAATCAATTGAAAATACCATCTCGCCAAGTACTACTTATGAAACAAACATGCCACCAGCTATCAGGGAAAACCTTCTGGAAAATTGGTCAAATGCTGTTGACCGGACACTTTCCTCAAAATAGCTTTGTAATTATCAAAAAGATACATATTATTAATATATTGAACTAGTATAATGAGAGGAAAAAGGCGAATCATCATATCGTGATTCGCCTTTTTATCAGTTTTATTCTTGAAGAATCTTACAATTCGTCAATATCTAGTTTTCTTTCTTTTTTCTGGTTGAAATGAGAACTAGCATCAGTCCAACGGCAACTACAGCATAGAGTGTTAAAGTTGTACTTTGAACTCCGGTAGTTGGTAAGGTCGGTTTATTTTTATCTGGATCTTTTATACCAGGTTTTACTTGAGATTCATTTTCTTCCCATTTCGCATAGATTGTTGTATCAGCAGTCAGTTTTGTTTCTGCTGTAACTGGTGTTGTGAAGGCAGCATCGAGATACCAGCCGACTAACTTGTGTTTAGCTTTCGTTGTTTTATGCGTCATACCAATGAGTGTTTCATAAGGTAGTTGTTTCGCGGCGATTGCAGTTCCACCATTTGTTTCGAATGTGAGGGTGTAATCAACTGCTTCCCATTTCGCATAGATTGTTGTATCAGCGGTTAGTTTTGTTTCTGCTGTAACTGGTGTTGTGAAGGCAGCATCGAGATACCAACCATCTAACTTGTGGTTTGCTTTCGTTGTTTCGTGTACCATACCAATGAGTGTTTCATATGGTAATTGTTTCGCAGCGATTGCAGTTCCACCATTTGTTTCAAAGGTGAGTGTGTATTCAACTGTTTCCCACTTCGCATAGATAGTTGTATCAGCGGTTAGTTTTGTTTCTGCTGTAACTAGAGTTGTAAATGCAGCATCGAGATACCAGCCGACTAACTTGTGGTTTGCTTTCGTTGTTTCGTGTACCATACCAATGAGTGTTTCATATGGTAATTGTTTCGCAGCGATTGGTGTTCCACCATTTGTTTCGAATGTGAGGGTGTAATCAACTGCTTCCCACTTCGCATAGATTGTTGTATCAGCAGTTAGTTTTGTTTCTGCTGTAACTGGAGTTGTGAAGGCAGCATCGAGATACCAGCCGACTAACTTGTGGTTTGCTTTCGTTGTTTCGTGTACCATACCAATGAGTGTTTCATATGGTAATTGTTTCGCAGCAATTGCAGTTCCACCATTTGTTTCAAAGGTGAGTGTGTATTCAACTGTTTCCCACTTCGCATAGATAGTTGTATCAGCGGTTAGTTTTGTTTCTGCTGTAACTGGAGTTGTGAAGGCAGCATCGAGATACCAGCCGACTAATTTGTGGTTAGCTTTCGTTGTTTCATGCGTCATACCAATGAGTGTTTCATATGGTAATTGTTTCGCGTCGATTGCAGTTCCACCATTTGTTTCAAATGAAAGTG
This sequence comes from Erysipelothrix inopinata, assembly GCF_014396165.1. Classification (GTDB taxonomy): domain Bacteria; phylum Bacillota_I; class Bacilli_A; order Erysipelotrichales; family Erysipelotrichaceae; genus Erysipelothrix; species Erysipelothrix inopinata. The sequence continues at coordinate 809,127 of NZ_CP060715.1, read as the reverse complement.
TGTAATCATTGAGTCTGTAGTCGACATAGAGTGTAACATCATCTAATACTTTAAAGGTACTTGGATTCCATTCATTCGTCATTTCAGCGTCGGTATAAATCATATACGTTGATCCAACTTTTTGAAGAACTTCTTGATATCCGTCAGGTACAATACTTTCATAAGGAACATCATTAATTGTGTATAGGTTTGTTCCAGCTTTATTAACAAAAGTTACATCAAATTTTAATTTAGAGGTCTTCACCCACAAGGTCGTATCTTGAGTAACAGTATCACCAAAGAAATCCCATTCTTGTGTAAACTCTTTTTCTCTAAAATAGCCTTCAATAGAGTGCCCCGGTATTTCAATATCAATAATGTCTTCAAATGGAATCTGCATATCATTTTCAACACTAACTGTTTTAATTAGCGTATCACCATGCTTAAAGGTAACAGTCCATGGATTTTGAATCCATTTTGCATAGAGTGTCGTGTCTTGGGTTACACGGCTACTTGTAAAGTCCCATGGTTTTGTGAACGACGCGTCACTGTACCAACCTACAAATTTATGATTTGTAAAAATCGGATCAGCAGGTTTAGTAAGCAAGGAATTGTTTGCAATATCTTTTAATTCCGAGTCTGCAACACCATTATTATATTTGTAAGTAACAGTATGGTTTAAGGCACTTAAATCTGGGAATAAGAATATTCTTCCAATGTGTCCAGGGCCATAAGGACCATCAGTGTCAAATGAAATTGAGAACACATCTCCAGGATAACTAATTTCTGGATTTTTTAACCAACTTTGAACTTTTTCTTCTGGAACACTCAGATGTTTTGTTGTTTCGTCAAAAACATATTTCTCTTTATTGCATACGCCTTGAATACTTGTTTTAGTAAGTGTCGAGTCTTTGAATAGTTTGAACTCTGAAAGATCAAGATAGTATTCTTTTTTTGTATTATCAAATTTTACAGGCACTTCAGCCCTTTGTCTATCCATGTATAGTGAGAATGTTCCTGGCACATAGCTTGATTTTAATACTGAGTAATCTATAACACGATTACGTTTTGATTCCGGAACGATATCAGCATCAAAGTTTTCAATATTTAAACTTTTCAACTTAGGAATCGATTCAACTATAGATATATCTTTTATAAATGCATTTCTTGCAAGAATTGACGTCAACAATTGCATGTCTTTAAATACTGATAAATCAGAAAATTGTGTTGATTCCAAACTTACACTATTCAAATTTTTTAATTTGGGAATGAATGTCACATGCTCGTCGGTCAAATTAGGCATTGACATCATGGTTAAGTCTCTTAAGTTAAGCTCACCAATTCCATTAAAGAAATCTACTGAGCCATCAAAATCAATTCTTTGCATCGTTACACTTGTAATCGTTTTTGCTTTTTCTATTCCCGATAATGATTTTACAGATGAGGATGAAATACGAATGTAATCTAATTTAGGAAATACATCCAAATCATGTAAATTAGGAATATTCGTAGTTGTATTAAATGTAATAGCATCAAGATTTTTTAGTGGTGCTAAATCTATGAGTTTTAGATTGGTTAAATCAACTTTAGAAAATTCTATCATTACTATCGAATCGATTTGTTCTTGCGTAATGATATCAGTTGCAGAGACTTGAAGTTTCTCCATTACGACATCTTGTGCCTCTTTTGTTGAGAACCAATCACTTACGGTTTTATCGTTCGCATCATTTTCAGTTTTCAAAGCTTTTGTTGGTTCTTTAACTTCCATTTTTACTATAGATTCTTTATCAGTAATAGCTTCTATTTCTTCTGGCAGCGAACTTTTAATTTCAGGCTTAGTAGTTTCATCATTTATGGATGAATTATTATCATTTATTTTATTTTCAGGAATTTGCTCTACGAATTCTTCACTTTCAGTAATATCGTCTTTTTGTTTAGTTTCAGAAATCTCAACGTGTTCAGTTTTTTGAGTATCATCGGTGAGCGGTTTAGTGTCAGCGTATGCGGGCACGAGGCCAATCATTAATAATAGTGAAATACCAAGTATATAGTATTTTTTCATATTATTCTCCTTTTTCTTCGTTACCCACATAATAAGCTATATTTTTTGTAAACAAATGAAACATAAGTGAAATTATAGTGATATTTTATAATTCATTCCCGTTTTAACTCATTTTTCTTATATTCCACCTAGTTTTTAGGTAAATTGTTTGGTAGGCCAATGTAAAAAAAGGATAATTTAGAGAATTCTAAATTACCTTTCAAAATTATTTGGTGACTCTTTTTAGCTTTACCGCATAAAGTGATGAAACTGCAAACCCACCAATAACAAATAAAATACCCAATATTATCATCGGTAAATTTCCATCTGAAACAAAAAAATGAAGTAACTCGAATCCCGCAAATGCAATTAGAAATCCGTATATCAACCACGCATTCATTTTAGCTGTAAATAAGAGTTCACTGTCTTCGTCTACATTGACATAAAGTTGATTGCTTCGGGTGTTAAATTTCCCAATACCGACCCTGAGTCGATACACCCCTGGATCTAGTTCCATAGTTCTACTCGAATTATTGCGGACTAGTGCCTCAGCTTTATCGTTAATAAAAATTTTATAACTATGTGGATAACCTAAAAATGATAAGTTCCGTTTAATTGTAATTTTAGCCATAAGTGTCCCCCTACCTAACTATATGGATGCATTATAACTGCTAATATCAAATCTAATTCTATCCTACCATTTCCTCACTTTAGTTCAAGCAATTTTTCTTTTGAACATTCATAATTGCTACTAAACCGTTTGTTGTAACACAATGTTATGACGGAATGTCATAAATAAACCACAAACTGCAAGAACTAACCCTATAATAATCATGGGTATTCTTCTAGTTCCAGATGAGAGACCCATTAAGCCGCCTCCTAAAAATACACACGCGTAGCTCATTATCATAACTTTACTCATTTTAGTGATGAATGCTAAATCATCATTCTCATTTACGTGCACTTCTATGGAATTACTCATTCCATTTAATTTACTTATACCAACTCTCATCTCATACTTTCCAGGTTCCACTTGGATTGTTGTGGTAGAATTATTCTTAACACGCCCGACTTCTTGATCGTTAAGATATATTTTATAATCACGTGCCATCCCTATAAAGTTTTTACTTCTGTTAACTGTTATCTGTGCCACTAGACTCACCTTTCTATTCAAACGTATATTATCTATACCTTTTTCTTTTTTTTACGATTCACTATCTCATTCAATCTTATCATATCCTAAATTAAACACATCTACCTTAACAAACCTTTCATCAAAACTTCATTTTGATTATGCTATGATTATTTTTTGGAGGTATACTATGAATAAATTACTTACTGGATTATGCATATTGTTTCTTCTTGTGGGATGTTCTAATAAAAACAAAACAGAAACAACTGTCTGCTCATTTAAAAACTTAGATATAATAGAAAATACGTTTGAAATTGAAGCAAATAAAAATGACGTTACCAAGATGACAGAAACTCTCAAAGTAACTCGAGACCCCAAGGTAAATGTTGTGGAATTTACTACAAAAACAAAATCACTGGTAGCGGCAGTAGATGCACAAAATTCAATGTTTGAAAGTAAGGCTGGTGGAAAGATTCCAGGTTACGAGACAAAAGTTACAGATACTGATGATTTATTTGAGTTTATAAAGATTCAAGACTTTTCAAAAATAGATTTTGATATTATGAATAAAATACAATTTTATAATGGCTATGATCGTGAAGTTAAAGGCCTCTTCCTTGATGAAGAAGTTGAAGCACTCGAAGCTAATGGATTTACATGTACTGTACAAAAGTAATCAAATAGAGATTCTATCTAAAAAGAGAACTGCAGAATATTTTCTTGTCAGTTCTCTTTTTTTATTAGATTATTATGACGTCTTACTTAGAATTTCTATCATTTTTTCATATTTTTTTTCTTTGGCATAATCTAGAGCAGTCTTACCTGATTTATCTTTAAGAGTAATGTCCGCACCAGCATCTACCAAGATCTTCACAATTTCCACAAACTTTTCTGAACCGTCTGTGAGAGCTACTGCTTCTATAAGAGCTGTATAACCAAAGTTATTTTGAAAATCAATATCGATGCGGTCATCTGCTACTAAAAGTTTCACGTTATCAATATGTCCTTTTTCAGCTGCCGGGATGAGTGTGTTACCACCATATCTATTCACAACAGAAAAATCAATATCCGCATACTTTAACATGTGCTCAAGAATCTCTGTTCGTCCTTGGGCACCTGCGTACAAATAGGGCGAGTCGGAAATATTATCTTGAAGGTTTACATTAGCACCTTGATCAATCAAATTAATTGCCGCTTCAATATCATTATTGTGCACTGCAATTAGAAGTTCGGATTCATTATTTTCATTTACTTTATCGATATTTGGATTAATTTTTATTTTACTCATGGTATCCTGCTCGCTTTCTTTTTTATTGTTATCAGTTCTATTAACATTTTCACTTGTATTTTGAGCACAGCCCACTATCGTTAGAATCAAGATTATAAATATTATTTTTCTCATACGCCACCTCTACTATATTTATAGTCCCATTCCCCGTATAAATTATCAAACATTATGATTTAATTAGAAATTCTAAGACTCAATACTCTATTGTAAAAATAACACATGTACTTTTAAACACGTGTTATTCTTATCGAAATATCGCCTTGTACCGCAACTAGTGTATACTTAGCTACTCCTCAGACATTTCCTTTAATTTCATTAATAAACTCTTGTATCTTCCTGAAGACGCACCAATTAGTTCTTCAAACTCATCATTAATTCCCCATATTTTTTCTATGATTTCCTCAACAGCCCATCCCTCAACTTCCATATCTATTATTTTTTGAATGAAGGTCTCGAGAATATCTTCATTTTCTAAACCTTCAAAGTCACCATAGAATTCATCATTATTTACATGTATCATCCCTGTGATGACTGTTTCAACATTATCTTTTGTAATACCGTATTTGCTGATATATGCAGACACAATCTCTGTAGCTTTCAGTGAGTGTTCTTGGTCATTCATTTTTATATATTTTCTAAATATATCTTCATGTTTTGGGTCCTCAAGAACGAGGGAACAGACAGCATATCCGCCCAAAGACATTGCTTCATCACTTGATTTATCAAGGTAATATTCGTCACCACTCATGTTTAACTCAAGATATTCCCGTATCAAATCATGCAGTGATTCGTAACCTGCAGCTTTATCCCAAAACTCTTCAGTATCGCTTGGTTCAAACCATTCTTTATCGGTAGCTTCACCATCTTTAGATACAATGGAAATTAAGTAGTTTCCAGGAAATCCATTCTTGATATTATCAACAATTGCTTGGATTCCTTCTTTATACGAATTTTCTCCTTTCGACTTAAACATTATCTCAATTAGGTGTTCTTTTTTATTAAAAGTCATTTCAATGTTCTTTGTTGATATCTCAATTATATTATCATTTTTTTGTGAATTTTCTTCTTCAATCATATCAACAGCTGGTTGATAGCCTTGTTTAGAAATATTTTCTATTAATTTCATAGCGACTTTCTTATACTTCACTTCATCTGCAAACATCATTCCATCTTGTGCTATTTTAAATAGGATATCTAAGTGTTTTAAATCGATATCTTTTTTCTTGGAGTATTCTTTATATATTTCTTTGAAGTGAATCGGATATAGCCAGGTATGCCATCCCGTTTCGTTAATTGCAGTCGCTTTAATGATTTCTAAGAAGTCTAGAATCACTTCGGGTTCAATATTAGAATTGGGGTTGGATAAGACCACATCTAGCGCATGAGCCATTGAAAACCGATCTTCTACGAAGCTAAAGATTTTATATTCTTCTGATTCAAAGTAATCATCTACCGATTGTTGAAGCTTCTTATTTCTGACATCTGATATTAATTTTACAGTTTGGTTAACTTTAACTCCATTCTCATTAATGGCAAGCTTGAGTACTAGTTTGCTAGCATATATTCCTTTAAAGGATTCCTGATCAATTTTTGATTGGATTGCATTTATAATAATTGGAAAAACTTTTTCCTTATACTCCTTACTCGAAATATCCCCGAATGTACCCTCTAGTTCAGTTTTTTGAATGGATTCATATCCGTCTTCAAAATACTCAATTCTATTGATAAGGTCGGTGTTCATTTCACAATTCACGACACCTTTACTCCATTTAAATGTAATTGTTGATACAATTCCGTCTACAAAATCAATGCCATCGATTGCGGTAGCTTCCTCTGTACCGGTGATTTTATATTCAATATATCTTCTGATAAATGTTTCACGGATTTCAACTTCTTTAATTACTTCTTGTGCCAGTGCATTATAGTCCATTATTAAATCCTCCAGATTTCAATAAATTAATTGTATCACTGGATTCCATGATTAATTCTGATTTTTGAGTGAACTTATTAAAGTTCACAAGATACTCGAAATTTCTTTACGGCATATTTACATAATCACATTAAAATATCTTTTGATTTTATTTGCTATATTATTATGAAGTTGTTTCCTTATGCATTTATACAAATTCTTTGCTATTTTTTAATTGACAGATCATTCTTTCAAAGAACATTTTTTGAAGCAATAATTCTTCATGAAAGCACTTCTTTGCGTAATTTGTAGCAAGCTCCTTTTTAAACAGCTTCTCAAGATCTATAATCTTTCGCTCACAAAATTTGATTTTTTCTTCTGTTTCCATCTTTGAAAATTCAAAAAACTCAAGAGTTTCATATATACGAAAAAACCCTAGTTAGGGTTTTTTTTATGTATTATCTGTCGGTTCAATATATGAATTATTATAAATATTAAGAACCCTATTGTTAAAAAAATGTTCAGGTTTTTAATTAAATTATTAATGAGTTCTTGAACTTCCCAAATTGCGTCTCCTTTGACCGAGGTTAGCTCAAAAAAGGAAAAAGTGAATAAAGTACTATATAATTGCAAATATAGCATTATAGATATATAACAAATCGATATCCAAATTAAACTTAAATTATTTTTAATAATTTTTAAAAAGTTTTTCATTTTAAAATCTCCTTTTCTCTTGTTTTAAGTATAACGTATTTGAAATGATCATGCTATGAGATTGCATTGTCTTGTTGAAAACCCTAATGCGGATAAAAAAGTTTGTTTAATCGCCCTTCAAAATAAAACTCTTTTTCGGTATTCTTTTTATTTATCATATCATTTCATCTTTCGGATACTAGTAGTATTTCTTTTAAATCCTTTTAAGGCTTGAAAATATGCACTTAACAGTGATTATATCACCAGTAATAACAGAGGTAATGTAATTACTATTATTTCAAGGAGTGTACTGTTATGAACGATTTCAACTTAACAAACAAAATGGTTCAGGGCAATGACATGATTCAAGCGATAAATAAGCTAGATAGAACCACATTCAAAATTTTTGAAATGGCCGTTTCTTGTATAGATACCAATGCTCCAAAGCAAGAAGTATTTTTAAGCAAAGTTGATATTTTTAACTTTTTTGACATGGATAATTCAAATAGATTTACTAGAATGGAACAATCTTTTCAACGATTATCGCAACAAGGTATCGTTTTAGAATTGCCGAATGAAGAGAAAGCCTTAATAAATGTGACTTCAAGGCTTCAATGGGGATCCGTGATAATAATGACATAGTTTCTATACGATTTAATGACTTAATAATGCCGTATCTTGTTGATTTAAAGTCGAATTTCACTCAGTACCATATTACAGAAATTGAAAATCTAAATAGTAACTATTCTTTGATTTTATTCAAATGGATTATGATGAAGTTTAATCAAGGTCAACTTCACCCAGAAATACCCATGGACGAACTAAGAGAAATAACTGATACAAAGGAAGAATATCAAACTAGATTCTCAGATTTTGACAAATATGTTCTAAAGACAGCTACCCCCAGTCAATGCTAGCTACATTACTATATCACAATCATTGTAAAATTTTTATGGAACAGTATTCACCTATTTTTAATTATTCATTCTTAGCTTTTAAATATGCCTTAGAATAGTAATCTGAATTTCTATTTTCCTTATCTAACTTATAAATATATACTTCAGAATTAATATAATTGTTGACATCACCTATAGTATTGAATTGGATGTCATCAAAAGTTACCGTTTTTACTCCCTGATCACTCACTTCTATTAAAGCTCCATTAAAATGCTTGTAAATATGCATTAGTGCTACAATCTCCTAAATAGTTGATACGAGAATAAGGGAACTGTTTTCAAATAATATATAACTCTCGTTCTTCCATCCAGGGCGTCACTTCGGCGCCCTATATTCTTAGAACGTTTTTCATCGCCATAGGCGATAAGAGTGAGCAAGCGACCGTGCCCATGACCAGTGTGTCGTTAACGGCACACGCCAATCATCACTTACCGTAGTGCAACCGAGATTCTTAATTTAAAATAGCATATTTGTAAAAAAATTCTTACAATGTATTGAAGTCATTCTTAAATTGGAGCGTCTTTTAAAAATTTAACTATGTACCGAAGATATAAAACGTGTCAAAGACCGTTTTAAGTTTACGTTATCTGAAGTCCATAGTGTTAAAAATTTTTAAATGGTGCGACGGCGAATACTTTGTGGAGTTTCCTCCACAATTTTTAGTATTCAGTTTTTATTTCGTTTTGTGGAGAATTCTCCACATCAGAATCGTTATGGTTTTTATACTGCGTTAACAATTCCGCCATATCCTTATCTTTTACTGCGAATTTTTCTAATTGTTCCAGTACTTTTATTTCATTAATTTTGTTCTGCATTTTTTTGAATATAACTTTATTTTCGACTTCTTTTTTTAGTTTCGCTTCCCATTCTTTAATTTCAACCTTATCAATAATTTCCAATGGTTCGATTGGTGAAACTAATGCCTTGTAAGGGGGGACTTCTTTTTGAACTCGTGCAGTTGCTGGTTCGTTGTCATAATCAGGAATGACCACGACATCATTTTTTTGTAGCTTATAATTTGATGAACATAAAACTTCTACTTGGTTATTTATTTCTTTAACTTGATAATAAAACATTTTTAATTGGCTCCTTTTGTCTTTTTGACTTCTTCTACTGATAACCCTAATTCCATTTCCACGTTTTCACTCTGACTAATTAACCATATGAATAACGATAACGGTATTTCTATCATTGGTTCATTCATTTAACCACCTCCTCCAGTTGGGCTGTATCCCTTTGACACCCAATCCTTAGCACAACTTGAAGGGAGTAATGCAACACAAACGAAGTCAATGGCTGGAAGTCGTGCTAGCACGGGTGTAAGACGAGCAAAGCGAGTGAACCATAACGAAGTGTAGCTTGAGAGAAAAATTTTGCAACGTTCTTTTCAAAAATTTTCGAATGTTGCATTGGGACTGTTTGTGCTACAGTGAGGGTGTCAAAGAAGTAAATAAAAAAGTTAATGCTAAGGACTATTTAAGTTAAAAATTGTTTTCGCAAGATGTATCGGCGAAATCAAAATTCAATCAAAATTTTCTAAAAATGATATGGTTTAATTAACCAAATCAAACATAAAAAAAACAACTGATGCTATCAGTTGGCACTGACCTAGTTTAGTGGGACACAATAAAAAAAGAAGCACCTTGTATTCGTACAATCGTTGTTAGACAATGACAAGTACAATAGGAGGTGCTTTTATATTATGGCTAAGAAAAACAATTATTACCCTCTAGAGGTTAAACTAGAAGCAATCAAGCTCAAAGAAGAGGGATACAGCGTAAAAGAAATTCAGGTGATGTTAGATATTAAAAGTGAATCGCAAGTATACACTTGGTACTACTGGTATCGTGATGGTGAAATTGAGAGATTGTCACAGTCACCTGGACAACAATATAGTTATGGTCATGGACCAACTGACAGGTCGAAAGAAGAAAGTTTAGAAATTAAAAACAAAATATTGGAGAATCAAATAAAGATATTAAAAAAGTACAAAGAGAAGGAAAGGAAGTGGTACCACAAATAATCATTGAGATTGTAAATGAATTCAAGGATTTGATGCCAATTAAGTTAATTCTAGAGTTATTTGATATTCCTCGATCAACATACTACAGATGGAAAAACAAAATAGAAGTAAATGAAATTTCTTATAATGAGAGAATAGTAATATCAAAATGCAAAGAAACGAATTATGAATATGGTTATCGTACAATAAAAGGAATACTTAAAGACGAAGGAAACCATTTAAATAAAAATACTGTTCAGAGAATTATGCAAAAATTCAATCTACAATGTAGGGTTAAACCTAAGAAAGTTAAACACGTTAAAGGAAAAGAATCGATTGTTGCCAGTAATATAATTGATCGTGACTTTACCGCAAATCGTCCATTAGAGAAACTGTCAACGGATATTACATATCTTCCATGGGGAGAAAAAACATTATATTTATCTACTATTATGGATCTTTATAATGGCGAAATTATTGCTTTTTCGTTGGACGATACACAGGATACAAATTTTGTGCTGGATACCTTAAATCAACTTCCTGAAATAAAGCATAGGTGTATACTTCACTCGGATCAAGGAACCGTGTATACATCAAAAATCTATCAGGAAACAGTATATAAAAAGAGCATTACCATGAGTATGTCCCGAAAAGGCACACCTGCAGATAACGCTCCAATCGAATCGTTTCATTCCACCTTAAAGTCTGAAACGTTCTATCGATATCCAGAACTGAAAAGTTCCAATGAAATTATATCACAAACTGTGATAAACTTTATTAAACATTATAACAACACACGAGTACAAGCAAAACTGGAATTTAAATCCCCGGTAAAGTATCGAGAATCTAGAATCCTAGGTTAATTTTTTTTATGAGTGTCTCACAAAACTAGGTCACTTCCGTTGCTAATCTCAACTATTTCGTTGTTTTCAATTAGGTTGCAAAGCTGTTGGTAGTTTAAGAATATAACTTGTTTAGAACCTGAATCAGTTACTTCTTCAAGGCGATAGTTATCATCTGTTGGGTCAAATTTGATAATATCATAAACTCTGTCAGCATATATTTGAGAAACTACAATTCCGATACTATCCATAGGAACAATTACATTTTCACCATTTGTTCGAATTCTACTAATTATTGTCATATTTTCCTCCTTGCCTTTCGGCTTTAGTCAAAGGATGTGTGAACCTCTGTAACATAACGACATCATGCATAAACTTATTGCAATGCTCACCTCGTGACACGAAGTGCTTGGCGTTGCAATTAATAGTGCAATGCATGATAAAGTGCAGTGAAAAAGGAAACACTTTGTAAAGCGGTGGTGGGAAAATGCTGACAGTAGAAATGAGAGGTGAAGACAGATGGCTCTTTTTTTTATTTGTACTCGCCGTACTTTTCGAATAATTCTGTGAGGGAGGTATTCGTATTCTTGAGGAGCGTATCAATGCTCCTAGAATTAATACCAGCTTTTTCATCATGACTCACGATTTTCACTAATGTTGACTGGGAAATTCCCGAAATTTTGGCGAACTGCCTTTGAGTGTAATTATTACGATCAATCTCATCGTTGACATAATCACTAACTACACTTAGGAGTGGCTTTAACTCCATTACACTCGACCTCCTGACTATACAAAAAAACCTAACATCGTACACGACATTAGGTTTAATTACTTGTTATGGTGGCCCCAGTCAGAATCGAACTGACGACACACGGAGCTTCAATCCGTTGCTCTACCAACTGAGCTACAGGGCCATGGTTGCGGGAGAAGGATTTGAACCTACGACCTTCGGGTTATGAGCCCGACGAGCTACCAGACTGCTCCATCCCGCGATATATATTTGGTTTTAATTAAACTGGCGGAGGAGGGGAGATTCGAACTCCCGCACGCGCTAACGTCTGCTGGTTTTCAAGACCAGTCCCTTCAGCCACTTGGGTACTCCTCCAATTTTTGGTGGACCCTGTAGGACTCGAACCTACGACCAACCGGTTATGAGCCGGTAGCTCTAACCAACTGAGCTAAGGGTCCGGAACTACAGTATCTGTTTAATTAATTAATAATGGTAGCGGGAGTGAGACTCGAACTCACGACCTCCCGGGTATGAACCGAGCGCTCTGGCCAACTAAGCTATCCCGCCATATGTAATCGATTGTATTTTAATAAAAATGGTCGGGATGACAGGATTCGAACCTGCGACCCCCTGGTCCCAAACCAGGTGCACTACCAAGCTGTGCTACATCCCGAAATATGGCGCGCCCGACAGGAGTTGAACCCATAACCTCTTGAGCCGTAATCAAGTGCTCTATCCAGTTGAGCTACGGGCGCGTATATACATCGATTTCAATTTTTTTGCCACCATATTTGTAAATGGTGGGGATGAAGGGACTTGAACCCATACGAAGTTACCTTCAACGGATTTTAAGTCCGTTGCGTCTACCAATTCCGCCACATCCCCATAATTTATGGAGGTTCCTATCGGATTTGAACCGATGATCACAGAGTTGCAGTCTATTGCCTTACCACTTGGCTAAGGAACCGTTTCTCACTGTGCTTTTACATTATACAATAACCAAAACAAAATGCAACCCTTAATTTTAAAAAAAGCGTATATTTCTTTTTTATTTAGAAATATACGCTTTAAACCCTACTTAATAGCGAGAATTCGGGACCATTCGTTTGATAAGATTTCTTTCATTTTTGCATCGTAGAAGAATTCTTCGTCTTTTTCGTAACCTGTACGTGTAACGTAAGATTCGATTCCTTCGAAGGATCCACCAGGTGCTGTTACTTCATCAATTACTTCTTGAATTGGACTTGTGTATCCGATCTCTTCAGTGATTGCTTTCGAAGCATCATGTGAGATCATAAAGTTCATCCATTTATGTGCCATTTCGACATTAGGAGCATTTGCAGGGATAACCATCGCGTCTACCCATGTGTTTGTACCTTCTTTAGGTACAAAGTATGCCATGTCCTCATTCTTCGTTAAAACGTAGTTAGCGTCGCCTGAGTACATAACAGCTAAATCGCGTGTGCCGCTCTCCATACCGTCAATAACTTCATCTGTAACATAATCTGGTTTGATGTTACGTTTCATATCTTGTAACCATGCACTCGCTTCTTCAATTTGTGCTTGGTCTTTAGTATTTGTTGAATATCCTAATGCTTTAAGAGCAATCATAAATGCATCACGCTCTGAATTATAGAAATACATATGTCCTTTGTATTTCTCATTTTGGAAAATTGACCAACCTTGTTCTTCTAAATCTTTTACATCAACATTGTTTTTATTATAGAGAATACCAACATTACCCCAGAAGTAAGGAACAGTATATTTATTTTCTGGATCCATGTTACGGTTTTTTAAACTTGGGATAACATGGCTGTAGTTAGGTATTTTTGAATAATCTACTTCTTGTAATAATCCTTCTTCACGCATACGTTGTGTCATATAGTCTGAAGGAACAATTATGTCATATTTTGAACCGTCTTGTAATTTGTTATACATTGCTTCATTTGATTCAAACATTTCGTAAATAACTTTTACATTATTTTCTTTTTCAAATTCTTTGATAAGTGATTTATCGATATACTCTCCCCAGTTAAAGACACGGAGTTCTTCTTTTCCACCGCTCTTGCCACATCCTGTTAATACCAGTAGAAGTGCAAGGCTCGCTAACATAAATTTTTTCATATTTTTCCACCTTCTTGTTTTAAGTTTTTAGATTTTAACATTGGAACGACATTAATTAATACTAATGCTATGGTAATGATCACAATTATGATTGTTGATAGAGCATTAATAGTTGGATTAATTCGTTTTGACATGGAGTAAACCATGATTGAAATATTGCTGACACCATTACCTGTAACAAAGTATGATATGACAAAGTCATCAAAGGACATTGTGAAAGCAATGAGCGCACCTGAAATAATAGCAGGTGTAAGCTGCGGCAAGAGAACTTTCTTTAACGCCATGAATGGCGTTGCCCCTAAATCCATGGCAGCATCGGTTAGGCTCGGATCAAGTGATCGAAGCTTTGGTAACATCGTTAAGATTACATAGGGCGTACAGAACGTTATATGAGCTATTAGCATCGTTATCAAACCTTTATTTTCAGATATAGGTTTGATTGAGGCAAAAAGAATCATTAAACTGATTGCGGTAACAATTTCTGGATTAAAGACCGGGAAATTATTAATTGATAATACTGTACGTTTCACAATTGGTTTATGTTTGGATAAACCAATTGCTGTGATGGTTCCTACAATCGTCGAGATAATTGTTGCGGCAATCGCAACACCTACGGAAACTTGAATTGCAGATATCATATCTCGACTTGCAAAGAGCTCTTGGTACCAACGGGTAGAAAAACCTGCCCATGATGTTAAGGACTTCGAGTCATTGAAAGAGAAGACCATTAAGACAATAATTGGACTATAGAAGAATAGTAGCATTAAGAAAATTGCTAATGAGGATCCCCATTTACGTTTTTTCATCATTGTACTTTACCTCCTTTAGTCGTTAACTCCGAATCACGATCAAATTTATTAGTGAAGTGAATCGAGATCATAATCAAGACCGCCATAATTAATGACAGTGCACTACCAAAGTTATAATCACCAATATTTAAGAATTGGTTTTCAATTAAGTTACCAATTAGAACGTAACTTCCCCCACCTAAGAACTTCGGAATAACGAAGGTTGAAAGTGATGGTAAGAAGACAAGTGTAATTCCTGAAATAACTCCTGAGAGAGAAAGCGGAAATACAATTTTTCTAAATGTTTGATATCGGTTTGCACCCAAATCATAACTCGCTTGAATTAATGACTCATCCATTTTAGATAAAACAGTATAGATTTGAATAATCATAAATGGCAAGAAGTTATAGACCATCCCTAAAATAACAGAGAAGTCGGTATACATCATCTTGATGGGTTCGAAACCAAAGAACATAAGCACATTGTTAATAATTCCAACATCAGACAAAATTCCAATCCAAGCATAGGTACGAACCAACATGTTTATCCACATTGGAATCGTTACAAGTAAAATTAACATTGTTTGCATGTGTGGCGATGTTCTCGAAATATAGTATGCAAGTGGGTATCCTAAGATTAAGCAAATGACTGTGGTAATCGCCGCAATCTTAATCGAATCCCAAAGAACTTTAATAAATAAAGGATCAAAGAATTTCTTAAAGTTATCTAAGGTAAATTGTAATGAAATGACATCATTTCCTTTTGTGGTAATTGCATATAAGAAAATAAGTAACATTGGCAAAACAATAAAGAGTGACATCCAGATAACATAAGGAATAATTAATTTACGATATTCTTTCATTAATACATCTCCATTGGATACATGACGTGAATATCTTCAGGATAGAAGTGGATGCCTACTTCTTTTCCTTCTTCAGAATTATCCGTTGTATGAACAATGAAGTTTCTTTGTGGTGTTGCTACTACGATTTCATAATGAACACCTTTAAATGTAATAGACTCGACAATACCTGTCAGTTTTCCTTTTTCGACATCAACAATGTCAATGTCTTCAGGGCGAATTACGATATCAACGGATTCATTCTCATCAAATCCCTGATCCACACATTCGAATTCAGCATCATCAAATGATACTAAGAAATCTTTAATCATCGTTCCTTCAATAATATTTGAATCTCCAATAAAGTGAGCAACAAATTTATTTTCCGGTTCGTTATAGATATCCATAGGTGATCCAATTTGTTGAATTTCACCTTCGTTCATAACGACGATTTTATCCGACATTGTAAGTGCTTCTTCTTGATCGTGGGTAACATAGATAAATGTTATCCCAACATTTTGTTGAATTTCTTTCAGCTCTCGTTGCATTTCTTTACGCATCTTCAAGTCTAAGGCTCCAAGAGGCTCATCTAGCAAGAGAACCATTGGTTCATTAACAAGTGCTCGAGCAATTGCTACACGTTGCTGTTGCCCTCCAGAAAGCAATGTTACAGAACGATGCTCAAACCCCACAAGACCTACAAGCTTCAACATCTTTTCTACTTTCTGTTTCACAACATCTTCGTTTTCTTTCTTAATTCTTAATCCAAACGCAATATTGTCGTAAACATCCATGTGAGGGAATAACGCATATCTTTGGAATACAGTATTAACTTCCCGTTTATAGGCAGGAACTTGTGTAATTTCAATATCATCGAAATAAACTTCACCAGAATTCTGTTCTAAGAAACCACCAAGAATTCTTAATAAAGTAGTCTTACCACATCCACTGGGTCCCAATAGCGTGACAAATTCATTTTCATAGATATCTAAATTAATTCCTTTTAGAACCAATTGATCATCAAAACTTTTGACGATATTTTTAAATTGAATAAGTGCTTCTCTTTCCATGCTGTCCTCCTAAAATATTGGTGGGGTACAAACCCAAATGACTCTTGCCTTCTGTTGACTTCCGTTAACTAAGACATGGGATTGATTCCCTTTGATATAAAATGTTTCTCCCTTTTTTACAGGAATTTCCTCATCCCCATATTGAAGAATAATTTTACCTTGCAGTACATAACCAAATTCTTCTCCTTCATGAGGTAAGATCTCATTCGATTTACCTCCAGGATTAAGTTCTAACAGAATCGGTTCCATTTCATTTTTCTGAGCATTAGGAACAATCCAGTGAATTACTGAGTCATCCTGCTCATCAACAAAGAAATCCTCTTCCGTAAATACAAGTTGTTCGTCTGTTTCTTCTTTAAAGAACGTTGACATGTTCGTTCCTAACGCCTCAACAATATCTACCAGTGTAGCAATTGAAGGTGATGTAAGATCATTTTCAATCTGTGATAGGAACCCTTTAGTAAGCTCACAACGACTGGCCAACTCTTCTAAAGTAAGTCCATTTTTAACTCTCATCGTTTTGAGTTTTTTTCCAATTTCCATGCGAGCCTCCTTGTTTAGTATTACTAAACAAATATATTAGTAAGCTTAAACACATGTTTATTATACATAAGACTCATTCAAAAGCAACACATTTGAAAAAAAAAGCCAACATTTTTGTTGGCTCTTAATTATTCTGCAGATAATATAAATTTTTCAAGTTCAGGCTTTGGCATAAAACCCGTTTTACGATCTACTGGTTTTCCATCTTTAAAAAGTACAAGAGTTGGAATTGACATTACGTCGAAACGTTGTGCAAGTTCTCCTTCAGCATCAACATCTACCTTAACAATCTTAGCTTTACCATCAAGTGTTTCTGATAGTTCTGCAAGAATTGGACTAATCATCTTACATGGACCACACCAATCAGCGTAGAAATCCACAAGAACAATTCCATCTTTTGTTGTTTCATTAAAATCAGCTTTAGTTACTTTATTCATATCGTTACCTCCTAATCACCTAGATTATATCACAACTTTATAAAAATCTATTCCGAATGCTCAACCGGGGTTCTAAGCTTTAAAGCATGCTCTAAAACCCTCACATCAACCTGCGATGTTTCAAGTACTTCTCCATCAAGTCCAAGTGCAAATTCTTGATCTGCAGTAATTCGAACTTTCTTAATCTTCTTGAATGTAATGGGATCTAAATCCAAATGGGTTCCTTTATAATATTTCGGCATTAAACGCGGAATTTTTCTTAGAGGAATATCTTCCACAATGCACATATCGAGATAGCCATCATCTATAGAAGCTTCCGGTGCCGACTTAAAGCCACCACCATACCATTTACCATTCATTATTGAAGTTAATAATACTTTTTTTCGAATTCTGTTGCCATCAAATTCAACCGTAACATTAATTGGTTTCTTTTGAAGGAGTTTCACAATTGCGAAATGCAAATAAATAATTTTTCTCGGAAACATAGGGTGTCTCACTGCATTTACTGATTTGTTGACTTCGGAGTCAACTCCGAAGTTCAAACAGTTCAAGAAACGATGACCGTTCGCCTCTCCAATGTCCACATGACGTGTTTCTCCGTTAATTGTATTTTCAAGTATTTCTTCAATTGTGGCGTCACTCTCTGGTAACATACGGTAAAAATCATTACCCGTACCTACCGGGATGATTGCAAGTTCAGAATCCAAATTCATACCATTCAAAACTTCGTGGGCAGTACCATCACCACCCACTGAGTAAAGAATATGATTTTTTCCATAGCGAGAAGCTATGAGTTTTGCATGTCCAGGATAATCTGTATAGTGTATCTCAAAATCATCATCTCTCGATGAAAAATTTTGATGCAACCATTTTTCGACATTTTTATATTTTCCAATCCCTGAGGTGGGATTAATAATAAATATATGTTTCATACAACGACCTCATTCTACCTATACATTATGAGGGTTCATGCCTTTGATTACAACTGCTTAACTTTTTTACTGAGATTTCTTTTTAACATATTTCACAGATATCGATCCATCCACATTCATATTTGGTTCCGGATACTGTCCAAAATATTGTCCGTCATTAAACTGTGGTTCAGATGTTTCATAGACCTCAAAATTTATCTTCACATTGTGTTTGGTTCCCCAAGCCCTGATATCGTCTTTAGACATCGTTGCAAAATCAGGTGCTTTGAGAGTTGTTTCTTTTGGTTTCTCAGTATTTGTATTGTTTGAGTTATTGTTGTTGCTATTGTTGTTGTTGTTGTTATTGTTTGCTGTTTTGTTATCTTGTGTATTCTGATTATTTGTTTTCTTACTATCTTTCGAATCAGAATCTGTCTCTTTTACAGTACGTGTATTTGTCTTACTATTTCCTGGTTGATCATAGTTATAGAAGGATGCACCCGCACCACCTGCTGAATCAGCATCAATAAAATTGGTTGTGTATGGTTTATTTGCATTGAAGCTAAATTCATAGTCATTATGCAGCACCGGTTCAGTCAACATATTCTCATCAATTACTTTACGAGTAAGTTCAACATCCTTCTTGTAAGGAAGGACCACACTTGCACCTTTAATTAAAGGTGTCGTTCCTGCAATCTGAGTTTGCGTAATTCTGAATGTTGACATTGGATCGACAGGAGATTGATCAATATTACTGATAGCAAATCCTAGAAGATCAACCATAGATTCCTTAGGTAAACTTGTTTCCATATTATCTTTGGCCGCATTCAATACATTCAGTAATGTGTTTGGATCACGTGTCGAGATAATTTTGTTTGCAAGTTCC
This sequence comes from Erysipelothrix inopinata, assembly GCF_014396165.1. Taxonomy (GTDB): domain Bacteria; phylum Bacillota_I; class Bacilli_A; order Erysipelotrichales; family Erysipelotrichaceae; genus Erysipelothrix; species Erysipelothrix inopinata. The sequence continues at coordinate 789,953 of NZ_CP060715.1, read as the reverse complement.
TTAATAACATATTGTTGATTTAATTGACGTTGGAAATCACCATTCGCAAAATGATGACGTTCACGTGCAAAGGTGATTACTTGCTTACCATCAAGAACATTGGTTCCTTCTGGAACTGTAATACCTTCCATGTTTTTCTCATTTGTACCTACAGTACCTTCGATAGGAAGTGATCCCGCAAAGGTAATCGGTGATGTAATCTCAAGTCCACCTAAAGCGTCTACAATTTTAACAAGTGCATAAAAGTCTGTTTCAAAATAGTAATCCACTTTTTCATCCAAGAATGATTCAACAGTATCGATGAGACACTGACGGCTTACGCCACGAGAATGGTTAATCTTATCAAATGATTTGTTCGGGTAACATTGAATCGGAACATATGAGTCACGAGAAACACTCGTCATCGTCGCTTTCAATGTTTGAGGGTTAAATGATGCCAGAATAATGGAGTCGGATAACCCATCATTGAGTCCTGTAATTAATAGCGTAAAGGGTTCTTTAAGAACATCCTTGCTACCAACTGAAGATTCAATCTTCGTATTAAAAATGAAGAGTTCTTCTGCTTTATCTAATGGATTCACCTCAAGTTGCGCAACTTCATTTAGTCTTGTGTAGTTACGAGGTACCACAGCATATTGAACTTCTTTATCACTCACAGCAGTAAGCAGTTCACCATAATTTTGATATTCTTTATAAACGACAGTTCTAGAATATCGTGTCATATTATTCTTAATGGTTTCTTCCACTTTGTCAGAGTTAACAACATATCCTACTGATTTGTTATCCATATTCTTTTGTGTATCTTCTTCATTAAATGCAAGAAGCACAAGTTCTACATCTTCGACACCAGTTTTATTAATCAACTGATCAATCGATGCATCAGCACTGTAGCTATAGTATGCAGCGACAGATGTAAAGAGGATGATAATCACTCCAAAAATAACGAGCATATTCCTGAAAAAACGAATACGCTTCGCATATCCTAATAAGAAGAAAATATTAATAATTAATGCCGCAACAATTGCACCACCAATTCCAATAACAAAATATTCATTTGCGATACTCATATAACGTCCAAGTACAACAATGACTCCTAAGATAAGAATATTGGCAAGGAGAGTAATGATGGCTCCAACTGTTGGAGAACTTATAAACGATTTCTTATTGTTGTCCTTCTTTGCCATTGGTTACCTCCATTATTGAAAACATTCCGTCAGTGTCTTTCACAACCATGATAGATGCTTTATTTTGATATTTACTTGTCTCAACAACTGTAGAAGGCTTGTATTCCCAGTCTAGGGTCACACGGTACCCTTCGATTTTTTCGTTAGGTTCCTTCTTATCTTTAGATATCAACTCAAATGTATCTTTTGACGTTGTACTATTAATCTTTGTTACTTCAAGCGTTTCAGAAACTTTGCCTTTTTGAATGTAATAGTATGCATCATTGTACATTGTGTCTGTCGCATAGTCATATACAGATTTTTGGTAATCTTTCATTATGTATTGAATACCACCCACATCATTATTTCTAAGCTTGTTAGACCATGTGAAGTAATCTGCTACAAAACTTTTCGCAACTAATTCCGAGATTTTTTCATCGTCCTTGATGGGTTTCGATAGTTCCTCAGTTAATTGTGCATAAAGTTCTTTTTGATATTCTGTCGCATTGTTACGGAGTGTATAAAAGTTATTTTTATCTTGAACGTGTCCAATTTTTTCAATTCCAGAACGGTTATTATTTGCTTTCACAATATAGTAACTACCTACTGAAACTGTAATTAATGACAGAACAAGAATAAACCCCATAAGCGCTCGACTTTGTTTATGTTTATCTTTCATTTATTAGTACCACCTTTAACTAGCCTACTTAAACATAAAGTTCTCAACCTTTTATGTCAAGTTACATCTTTAATTTCCCCTATTCTCACATTTTTATTATAATAGAGATAGAGGAGGAATTTTTCATGAACATTCTTATTATATCAGATATTCATGGGAGCCATCGACAACTCAATAGTGTCTTAGAAACGCCCTATCCTTTTGATATGGTTATTCTTGTAGGTGATCTCATGTATCACGGTCCCCGTAATCCAATATTGGAGGACTACAATCCTGCTGAAGTTGCAAAGATACTGAATAACATTCAAATACCCATTGTTGCTGTTCGCGGTAACTGCGACGCTGAAGTCGATCAAATGTTACTTGATTTCCCAATGCTTCAAGATTATTCTATCGTTGATGCTAATGGAAAAATACTTTACATTTCACATGGCCATCTCATGGATCCACTAACTGATGGACCAAAGACCGGCGCCGATGCCTTTATAACCGGACATACGCATGTTCCCATTGAAGTGAAAATTGATAATACGACAATCTATAACCCTGGGTCTATTGCACTTCCTAAAGAAAACCACCCATGTACATATGGTTATTATTCAAATGGAACATTGACCACATATACACTAGAACATAAAGTATACAGAACTACTTCTTTATAAACAAATAAAAACTGTAGTGTTAGAAGACCAATAATCTTCAGCACTACAGTTTTTTTAGTTTAAGACTTCAAGTTTGTGATCCCAGAACCAAATTGTACCAAATGATGCAATCACTATCATGATTAAGTCACTTAATAATTGGATTGAGAGGCTCACATTGGAGATTGAAAGATCTCCTGTTGATGTGAATGTAATTCCTTCAACACCAACGATACCATAGAGAATCGAAGTCACAATCACAAGGCCCATATAAATAAGGAATGTCATAAACGCACGATTCTTACGAATATATGACGAGTTTGCGATGCTTCCTGCAAAGAGAATAAATACAATGTAACGTAAGTTAGTAATAAGTCCTTGAAGTGCTACGAGAACATGACCGAGGACATTTTTCCCTCCAAGTAGGTAGGCAAATGCTTCTCCCATTGATCCGAAGAAACCAGAAATTAGAGATAAGTCACCAACAGAGAGTGTAATTGCGATAAGGAATACTCCCAAAATCATTGCATAGCTTACAACAGACCAGAATAGGGTTGTAAGTATCTTAGAAAAGAATAATTGTCTTGATGTAACAGGATATGTAAAGAATCGGTACGAATTCTGTTTATAAATACTTTGGTATAAAATTCGAATAACCATCATAAACATCAAAACTCCGGAAGCGATTAAAAGAACAAAGATTGCCAAAAATCCTAGTGGAAAAATTAATTCCCAAATTCCTGCATTATATCCTGAACTTCCTGCATCAAACATATATCGAAGACGTGTCCCAATAAGAAGTGTGATTAATCCACCAACAACTGTCATAATTGCGACAGGAATAAATGCTTTCGTTGTCTCAATAATTTCTTGTTTTGTAAGTTTGATTACCATTTGAACTCCTCCTTGAAGATTTCATTAATCGATGCTCCACGTGCTTCACGTAAGTCATCGCAATTTTCATGAAGTAAAATACGTCCATCTTTAATGAATACAACTTCATCAAGTACTGACTCGATATCAGCAATTAGATGTGTCGAAATAATTAACAATGAATCCTTTGTGTAGTTATTAATTATCGTATCAATAATCGAGTCACGCGATGCTGGGTCAACTCCCGCTATCGGTTCATCAAAAATATAGATATCAGCTTTTCGAGATAGACATAAAGCTAATTGAAATTTTTCTCTCATACCTTTGGACATTTTCGCAACGGGCATTGTTGCATCAAGATTCATTCTCATAAATAAATCTTCAAGTGTATGAACATCAAAGTCCGGATAAATATCTGAATACAGACTTGCTGCTTTTAGCCCTGTCATTGTTGGTGCTAAATATTCAACATCTGGTAAGTAAGAAATACTCAACTTCGATTTATCACCAATATCGTTACCCAGTACACGAATGCTTCCCTGGTAATCTCTTAGTAACCCCATTATCATTTTAATTAAAGTCGTTTTACCTGCACCATTTGGCCCACATAACCCGACGATGCGTCCACCTTGCAATTTCAAATCAACACCAGAAATTACAGGAAACGAACCATATCTTTTATACAGACTTTTAAGTTCAATATAGTTTCTATCCATGATTTTTCTCCTCCCATAAACGTGAGACTTTCTCAATCACTTCATCTTTCGAAAGACCTAAGCTTACAACACCCTCAATAAAATCAACGCAAATTGTTTCTCCGAGTTTAAGTTTTAAATCATGAATAATCTTCTTATCATCTGTCACAAATTTACCATTGGTACGATCCGTAACAATTAAACCATCTCGTTCTAACTCAGTTAATGCTTTTTGTACAGTGTTGGGGTTAACTTTAAAATTAGAAGCAAGTGTGCGAATAGATTCGACACGTTCTCCTTCTTTTAATCGTCCCGAGGCTATCTCATATTCAAAATATTCAATTATTTGTCGATAAATAGCTACCGAACCGGTTTTTATTGACATTGGAAACCTCCTTTGTAATACTACACTAATACAATAACACGTTTAAACATTTTTTTCTATTCATATTTGATTTTTTTGAATGCACAAATTGAAATACTACCTGGACCCGTATGCGCCAATACAATCGGATATAAATTTCTTTGGACAACCGTTTCTCCAGTACGTTTCTCAACTTCTTTAATGACATGGGAGTAGATTTTTTCATCACAATCACCTGACAGAACAATCCACGTATAATCTTCAGGATTGCGATCCGATATTGCGAGATCTACACCAACTTTAACTGCCTTCTTAAAAGTACGAACTTTCTCCGCTAAATCGATTTCTCCATCTGCTACCTTAAGTACAGGAACAATCTTCAAAAGGTTCGCAATTGCTGCAGCAGCCGGTTTAATACGGCCACCTCTTTTTAAATATTGAATGTCTTCTGGAATTAGAGGAGCATACATGAATGAATCACGCTCTACTATCTCCTTAATAGCATCAGGTTCGAGTCCATGTTCTGCCATTTTCTTCACTTCCAAACTTAAGAGATAAAGTGGAGCACTAACAAATTGGGAATCAATAACAGTAATACGATTTTCGTAATCACGTGCTATTCCACAAGCCGTAAGATACGTTCCACTTAGTTTACTCGATATTGGTAGAAATATAATATGATCATATGTTTCAAGTGTTTTCTCAAAGAGTTGAATTAATTGGCCCATCGGTGGCTGTGCCGTTCCGACAGTAGCACCTTCTCGCATTGAACGAATGAGGTGCTCTCTTGAGATGCCCTCTTCTTCCATATATTCTTTTCCATTTATGGTCAGGGGCATTCTCGCTACAAGAATTCCATTTTCTAAAGCTTCTTCTTTTGAAATTCCCGCTGAAGAGTCTGTAATTACAGCTATTTTCATCAATAGTGTCCTCCATTTGTATAGTAACTATACCATATTTTATCATTTTTAATATACACTATTTACAAACCAAATTATATGAGCTATAATGTCAAAGCAAATGGCGGTCGTGGTGAAGTAGGTTAACACATCGGGTTGTGGCTCCGACATGCGCGGGTTCGAGTCCCGTCGATCGCCCCATATGTAAATAACACCCTCTATACAGAGGGTTTTTTTGTGTTTATAAATATAAAGCAACCAAAAAGTCACCACTTTTAATTTCAATCAAAATAACCTTCTCACTACTCTAGTAATCCCTAAATGAACTATATGCCAATTCTCATCGATAATAACACTAGTAAATAACACCTCATATTAGAAGGTGTTATTTTATTTAAATATTTCTATTTGATTGAATCTCTTATATCATTACATGTAAATCAATCGGCCATTTATGCAATCAAAGTTTACTACATATTTCAACATTAATCTTTATTCACTTTTTTGTTTCTAAAGGAAGCCACAATATCACAAGAAAAACTATTCCAATTATATATTTTATAAATCCCCAATCATAATAATTACTAAAAAAATATATTATCGCAATCAGGGTAAGAATAATTTTTTTAATCATTTTAACTTCTCCTCCCTTTTGTTACTGGTTGATGATAATCGTTTTTAGATAAGATTAATCTTTTTTTCCAAAATTCACAATCAGTTGAATAATTGAGTAAATTACGAATAAAAACGAAAATGTATAGAGAACGATAATTCTATTTTGATTCAGTGTCCCCATAAGATTCATTCCCACTAATCCACCTACTCCAGGTGATATCGCGATAATGAAATTCACAAACGCAAATTGAAACAAACTAAGAAAAACCAATATCGCGGCTTTGAATCTACTCATGTTGAATCCTCCTTTCTTCTAATTTAAGTATTTTCGTCCCTATAATTATGAGTTTCATATTTTCAATTTCAACCACTATCAATTATTTCTCGCTTTTTATACTTATATTATATTTGAAAAAGTCTTATAAGTTAGCCCTTACCTCAGTTTGATCACATGGTATAATATAAGTATACTGTGATATATAGTTAGTCGACTCGGAAGTGCTATTATGGATTTTATCTCAGAAGTTTTAGGTTTCATTTCATCATGTTTCGAATTATCCTTTTCATTTCAAAAACTCAAAGAACGGTATCCAGCCATGAAGAAAATGAATTCATTCTTGTTCTTCATATTGCTCGTATCTGTCGTTACATTATTGTTTTAGTAATCCTAATTATCATTTCATTTCTAACACGATAAAATATTTTTAAACATTAATAGTCATACCCAACTTTAATTTATAATGTTGGGTATTTTTAATAGAGTAATCATTACTGGTAAGGAACTATATTTCTTCCTTATTTATAGAACATTGTTATGTATATCAACCAAAATACTAATTTTTACGATAAAATCAATATAGAGACAGACACAGTAGTTTGAATTATTTTTAAAATTCATACGGTCTTCACATCCGTAAACTATACTGTGCTTAGGAGGTCCAACATGGTTAAAATACTTTATCTTGAGGATGAAAAGGCAATACAAGAAGTAACTCACGAGTACTTAAAAACTTTGAACTACGATATTGATATTGCCAATGATGGTCTTGAAGCCTTATCTCATCTTCAAAAGAATACTTATGATCTTGCGATATTAGATATCATAGTTCCATATCACTCTGGACTCGAAGTTTTAGAGAAAGTAACCCAGACATCTCCTAACACTAAAACTATCATGCTAACTGCATTAGGAAGTGAGTCAAGTCAGATAGATGCATTTGACCGTTTCGCAGATGATTACATCATTAAACCCTTCTCTCCAACACTCTTATTAAAAAGAGTAGAAGCCATTCTAAGGCGAAGCAATACTGGAACTACTCAACAGGGCCTGAATGTTCTTTCTGAAAGCTTCCAGGTATACTACGACGGTCAATCATTAAACTTTACTGTAAGTGAGTTTCTGATATTTAATGCAATGTATTCATCTCCCAAGAAAGTTTTTTCTCGATCTGAGCTCTTAGATATTTTAGATCCAGACAATCTTAGTGTGAATGATCGTGTTATCGACGCACATATCAAAAACATTCGGAAAAAGTCACCTAAGGTACTGATTAAAACAATTATAGGAATAGGGTATCAATATGAAAATATCTAAGAAAGTTTTCCTTTACACAGCTCTTACGACATTCTTATCTGGGATATTAATTATCAGCTATTTCGTTGTAATGTTGCCTGGGTTATATGCAGACTTTAAGAATGAAAGACTACTTAAAGGTATCACAGATATACAGGCAAACAACGTTGCGAACATTGGTTGTGCTTCGACACAAACGGATACGTTTATGGCAGCAAGTATTAATCTTCCTAAATCAGGGGATTCAATTAAGCTTTGCACACCATTCATCTCAACAGATATCGAAGTAAATCATCCCGACTTAGTAGAATTTGTGAATACATTTAAAATTGCGCTTGATGATGCTATTACTAATCAAAATGAAAGTGCTTTTAAAGACATAGACTTTAGTAAGATAGAAGCTATTTTCCAATCACAGAATATGGATGGATTATTTACGCTTACTAATAGTGCATTTACCAACTCTTTTGATATGGATCCGCACCCCATTATTCGTACGAAACAAAGTGAAGATGGATCAACCATCATTAGCTCTCAGGTTAAAGATGCGAATAATGATTACACCAGCTATGTGGCTTTCAATCAAGATAGTGATTCATTTTATCTAACCTTTGCTTCTGCTATGACACCAAAGCTAAATGAACTCACACCTATTGTTCTCGCTAGTACACCAATGATTCTGGCTTTCCTAGTTTTATTCACATTAGTTGCGGCACATTACTTTAGTAAGTTCCTTGCAAAACCTATAGAAACACTGGCTTCTCAAGCAACAAATCGACATGCTGATACAGACATTGTGTTCAAACAAAGCCATCAAGATGATGAATTTAAAATCTTAGAAGATGCTCTCAATCAAATGCATCAAGAAATCATGAAATCAATTCACTCCCTTACTGATAAGAATGCACAATTAGAGTTAGAAAAAGAACGTCAAAAACTCTTGATGATGAACATATCACATCAACTTAAAACACCACTTTCCAGTGCAAGCTTAATGGTTGAAGGTATGATTGCGAAAATTGGCAATCTGGTCAATACCGATCAATACCTCCCTAAAGTAAAACAAGAGTTAAACCATATTACAGTGATGTTAGAATCTATGCTTCTTGTCTTTGATGATTTAAATTCTGAAATCAAACATGAGACACTAGATCTTAGACCGCTTATTAATAATATGGTTGGTCAAATACAAAATCATACAGAAATTAAAAGTATTTCAGTTCAAACAAATCTCAAGGATGTTTCATTATATACAGATGTCTTCATCCTTACCTCTATCATTGAAAACATGCTTACTAACGCATATAAATATACAGACCTAAACGGTTCAATTGAAATTATCCTCGGCGAAAATTCATTGACTGTTGAAAATTCTCCTGCTTTTATTCCTCAATCCATCCTTGAACATATTGCTGAACCATTTGTCAGAAATGTTCATTCGGATGAGTCAGGTTCTGGATTAGGACTCTATATTGTTGATAGCTTTGTACTCTTACTAGGTATGCAATGGAAAATTGAAAATACCAGTAATGGCGTAAAAACAACACTTCTATTTAGAAAGGACATTTAATTATGTTAACCATTAATAAACTCGAGGTTCACTATAAAGAGTTTCGTGCTCTTAATATTACTCAACCTATCCAAGTATCAAAAGGAGACCGTATCGGAATTATCGGATCGAACGGTTCTGGTAAAACGACACTCATCAAAGCATGTTTGAAAATGATTCCATATAACGGATCGATTCAAACAGATATTGATCCTAATGATATGGCAGTTCATATGCAGTCGAACGATTATGTAGAGACCATGAACACTCGTTACATCCTTGAGGCGATTCTCAATACCAATATAAAAGACAACAAAAAACTGCAAGAGTTAATTGATTTCTTCGATTTTAATCCTAATCTCGATAAGAAATATAAAAATCTATCCGGCGGTCAAAAACAACGCTTCACACTTATTATGATTTTAATGCAAGATGCTCCTTTAACCTTCTTTGATGAAGTGACAACAGGTCTCGATTTTGAAACCCGCCAAGCACTCATTCAAAAAATTCTTAAATGGTATGATGGAAAAAATGCGTCAATTATGTTCGTTACTCACTATTATGAAGAGCTCGCACAACTTACGAATAAATTACTCATTTTAGATAAAGGGGAACTCATTGATTTTGGGACCCATGATGAACTATTCGCTAAATATTGTGGTCATTCCATTATTAGATGCGACATTACTCCTGAGACTGAGGGCGACTTTGCTTCTTACAAGCAACTTCGTTCCCCAAATAACTCAATCGTCATCTCATGCAACAACTCAGATGAAGAAATGGAAATAATCAAAAAATTAAATGCAAAAAATCTCAACTTCAGACGAAGTAACAACGATATTGAAATACTAACACTTAATGCAATTGGAGGATCAAACTAATGAAAAAGTTAATTGCTTATGAACTAAGAAACATGCTGGGTAATTTCTTCGCTATTTTCTTCGGTTTATTCTTCCCTATTCTTATGACATTAATTTTGAAACCTGCAATTCTAAAGAATGTTCCCGAAATTGCTCATGATGCTGCAGTGGTTCGAATATTCATTACTAATTTACTGATGATTCCTCTCGCACTTATGTTCGTAGGTTTCTCCGCTCTCTTCTCACAAGAGCTTGAGAAAAATGTTATTTCCCGTATGTCACTATTTGGGATTACAGAGTCGATGCAAATGCGTGCTAAGATGATTGCTCAATCAATAGTACTCTTATTCGCAATTATATTATATTGTGCCATTACAATTCCTTACCTAGGATTGCCCATGCCAACTCTCTATGCTGGCACAATGTACGCTCTTGTCATAATCTTACTTTCTATTATTCTATTTATATTATCTTATGGTATTGCACTTCTATCGAAGAAATTTAGTGTTTGTTACGGAATAACCATGACACTTTATTTCTCAATGATGATTCTATCAGGGATGATGGGTATGAACATTTCTGATTTCCCAAGTTTTATCCAAGTGATTTCAAAAATGTTTCCTACCGCATTCATTGTTAGTGATTTCCAAGATGCATGGTTCCTTACATCATATAACTTTGCACCGATGTTCCAGTCATTTATATTCTTTGGATCCATCAGTGGAATTGTCTGTTATATTGCGCTAAGAAAGAATGCTCGTTCATCCTTCTAATATAGAAAACGAAACCGAATTGGTTTCGTTTTTTTACGTAAATTTCAGAAGGTTTAACATCCACATAAGATACGTTTCCTTGTTGTAGACAACTTGAACTTCGACAGGGATACCATGGTGTAACTCGATGTTTTTCTTTTTATTAGTGGTTGGATTAATCTTTGCAACATAGTAAGAGTTTTTACCATCACTACTTGTTGTCACCCCATTATCGATGGTTTGAATTTCTCCATCAAGTGAACCATTTTGTATGGCATTGCTTCCGTGAACAATGATTCGCACTTCATCTCCTAAGGAAACCTTGTGACGATCATGAGATGGAATGTAAGATTCTATTTCAATATCCCCATCATTCTGAATTTCCCCGAACACTTGATTCGGATCTAAAGGAACACCAATTTCCACTGGAGCCAAGTAATGAATTCTTCCACTCTCCTGCGCCTTAACTTCATAAAGATCGTTCTGTGTTGTAACAATATCGATTTGTTTTTTCAGTTCTAGAATCTCTTGTTGTATTCTATTCGTTTCAATGCCTGCCTCTGATGATAATTGATAATAAATATTCTGTGATGGAGGTTGGGAATCTCTCTGAAGTTCTAATTGTTCAAGTTGTGATTGATATTCTTCGCTCATTTCCGAGTTTACTTCTGATTGTATTCTTTCTTTATAGGAAGTAATTTTCTGAATTACTGACAATTTTTGCTTGTTTTCTTCTTCAACAGCATCCAAATAATATTTCAATTTTCCATAGTATGCTAGATTCTCTTCTTCCTTAACAGTTAGTGTTTGTTTCTTCAATCCTTCAACATATCGTGTAAGATAAGTTTTTTGTTCTTCTAAGTTAATTATTTGTTCATCTAAATACTTTACTTGAAGATTTTCTTTACCGTCACTTACAGTAAGAATGATTTCATCTTTTTCTACCCATTCTCCTTCCGCCTTATTTAAGGACTCTATTGAACCGTAGGTTAAGGATGTTAGATACGTGCTTTGATTTAAACGGACATTACCCTCCGCTTTCACAATATAAGGTTTGTGAAGGTAGTTCATTCCGATAAGGATGCTTATGATTAACAATACAATTATGACAAGAAAAGCCAAAATATATTTGTGAGGTTCTTTTTTCATAAACATATAACTATCGGATGTTTCTTCTATTGAATATAACTTCATACTTTAGCAATAGGCTTAAAATATTCCACACGGCAGTTTTCCTCAGAATAGTTTGAAATAATAGTAAAAAGTTCCCCATTATCTTCGTAATTCATTTCATAAAAATATACATTCATTTTTTGAGATGCCATACCTAAATATTCTGGTGAATCATCAAAGATTACTTGTACACAGTTTGGTACATGGTACTCTCCATAGTAGCTGAAATAATCAGGAAGATTGCTAGTCCCCTCTATTTCAACGAGAATTTCATAGTCAACTCTTATTTCCCCAACCTCATTAATTTTAGTTCCGCTACTTTTCACGATTATTGGACTGATACAAGTTATCCCCAAAAGAGCTATTTTATTCTCGAAATTATGAATTTCCCAATCAAGTTGATCTACGATCATATCGTTTAGTTTATGTGCAATAACATTATTTAATTTTAATTCAATGTTGTCATTAATTTTAATTTTTTCCATTTTTCTCCCCTACTGAATTTCTTGAGTCTTTACCATCTTAAAAAAGAATCCTTTTTTATTCATTAACTCTTGATAACTTCCAAACTCCACTACCTTGCCATCATTCAAAAAATAGATGACATCACATCTTTGGATGGTTGATAGACGGTGTGCAATTATCAGCATCGTCTTATCTTTTAATGTGTTAAATATTATTTCCAGTATCTTCGCCTCACTATATATATCTAGATTCGACGTAACTTCATCAAGAATGTATAACGAAGGATTATTAAGTAATGCGCGTGTTAATGCAATTTTTTGTTTTTCTCCACCCGATAGGTTCATTCCTCCTTCCTCTATTTTTGTTTCATATCGATATGACAATTTAGAGACAAACTCATGTACACCCGTAATTTTCGATACTGATTTCACTTGTTCATAACTAATTTCAGTATTGTTCATTGTGAGATTATCATAAATTGATGATGAGAATAGTTGAACGTTTTGGGGCACATAAGCTATTGATTTCCGTATGCTAATTGTATTTATATCAAACACTGATTCGAAGTCCCATTCGATATCACCTTCGTCGATATTCATCATTTTCAACAACAGTTTGGCTATTGTCGTTTTCCCAGATCCACTTGGGCCAACAATTGCGGTTTTCTTCCCTTTATCCATTCTCATATTTAGTCCTTTAAGGATAGGTCTTCTGGAACCATAAGAAAAAGTCACATCATTGATGTTAATAAAATTATTCAGTTCCAGTTTCTCGGCATTGCCTATTTCTTCGAGTTCCGGTTTTATATCCATTAGTTCTTTCAATCTTTGAATTGAAATGTCCGCTTCCTGAAAACTCATCTGTAATGTGATCAGACTTTGAACTGGCTCGATAAAGTACTGACTCAGGGTCTGAAACACCATGAGATCTCCTAATGTCATAGCTCCATCGATAATACTAATTGCTCCTAATCCCAGAAACACTATATTTCCAATATTCGAAATACCATTTGAAATCAATCCTTGGAACAGTTCAACTTTCCCTTGTTTGAAACCAATGTTTATTACATTAATGAACTTTGATTCTAACTTCTGTATAGATTTTTTTTCGTAACTACATGCTTTCACAGTTTCTATATTTTGAATCGATTCTATGAGATGTGAATTTAACTCTGAATTTCTTTCCATTTGCAGTATATTATTTCTTTTATAGATACCTTTAAATGTGATAATAAGAATTAGATTAAGAATCATCATTACTAACAGAACTAAAAACAACCTCGCGTTAATCTTAATGAGTACTACTGTAGATACAATTGCTAGAATAATGTCCATAATGAGATTAATAGTAATTGAAGTAAATATATCCTTAATTGTTGTTGCATCTTGAAATCGGGTCAAAATATCGCCAACAGATCTCATACCGAAAAAATTATAAGGTAACTTCATCACATGATCGTAGTAACCCATTAAAAGTGGAAAATCAATGTTCCTTGATAAATATAAAGATACATACTGCCTCATCGCAGAAAGTATATTTTGAAATATTGTAATCACCACGAAGATAATTAAGTATAAATACAATTGTCGTTTCATTTGATACGGAATAATTTCATCCATAATTACTTTAGAAAATAAACTTGATACGATACCAAATATGGATAAGACAAATGATGAAAGAATTATAGTTGCAAACATTCTCTTGTGGGGTAGTACGATAGATTGATACAGAGACATCATACTGATGTTACTCCTCTGTGTATTTTCAAATTCATTCGTAGGGGCCATAAAAATGCATACTCCTGTAAAATACTTTTCAAATTCAGCTAAAGATTCTTTATATACTTTTGATTTCCCTGGGTCTGCGATAACCAACTTACCTTTTTTATATCGATGAACAACAACAAAGTGATCATATCCTTCCTTATTTCGAATATGAGCAATAAATGGATAACTTAACTCTCCACTCAAATCTGATAAACCCATTCGAACAGGTTTAACATTGAAACCATAAGATTTTAAACCATCTACAATACCCTTAACGCTTGTTCCTACTTGATCTGTGCCAATTCTCAAGCGAATATTCATGAGAGTCTGTTCTTTCTTATAGTATTTAAGAATCGTACCCACACATGCTGCCGCACAATCGCTTTGATCATGCTGTAATACATTGTCATATCTTGTAAACATAAAAATGCCTCCACTATTAAGTGGCGGCATATTAAATTTATCCTATCTATTTATTAATTTTATCAATAAGATTTGTAAGCGATGCTAGAGGTTGTGTTATATATTTTTTTTCATGATGGAATAATTGGGAATACATGATAATGGTTGGAATCTTACAGTCAACTTCAAAAAGTTTCCCTTCTTCAATAAGATTATTTACTGAGAAATACGGTAGTAAGGCAATTCCCATTCCCTTAAGCAGCACATTAATAATGACATCGATATTTCCTACCTCCAAAACACTTGTTAAAATAAGATGCTGTTCCGCAAGATATCTTTCCAAATCAAAACGATAAGCTTCCCCTTTTTCAGTTAAGAGAAAAGGAATACGGGATAGCTCTTTAAGAGAATAGTTATTATGAGGTGTTAATGATTCATCATTTGAGACAAAGACTATTTTTTCTTTCTTTTCCAGCACTCGCGTTAACTCTTGTCCATAAACCATGTGATCTAAAGTATATACCAAATCGATTTCATTCCGGTTCAACATATCTATTAAGTTTGGTGTCTTACTTACTACGAGTTTAATTTCAACGTGAGGATGTATTTGGTGAAACTGCTTAATGATTTCTGGAAATTGTGCCGTAGCCAATGAGCCAACCGTTCCCACTCTAATTGTTGAGTGATAACTCATCTCAGATTTGAAGTTTACTGCTTCATCAAAAGTACGGATTACTGCATTGGCGTAGTGTATATAAGCTTCTCCATTATCAGTAAGATAAATTTGATTATTGATCCGATCAAATAACTTCATATTGAGCTCGTCTTCCATTTGTTTAATCTGAATTGTGACCGCAGCTTGAGTGTAACCGAGAGACTCCGCAGCTTTACTAAAGCTTTGTTTCTCCACAACACGAATAAAGGTTTTAAAATGTCTTATTTCCATAGTCCCTCCATAAAAAATTTTAATACATCTTATAAATATGTTTAAATATATTTATATTATATCCTATGTTATATTGATATGCGAATATGGAGGGCGATTTAATGAGCGATTACGAATTAAACAAAACAATCAAACGCATTTGTGATGAATTTATAGACAATCACTTTGAATTTACAGATAACTTGAGAGATGTTCCTGTTTGGAGTCAAGCACCTGATACACTTATTCAGGAATTACTAGAATCTGAAATCCCTAACGAAGGAAGACCCCTTGATGAAGTGTATCAACAACTTCAATCAGAAGTATATAAATATTCTTTAATAGGAAATCATCCGCGTTCATTTGGTTTTGTACCCGGTGTCCCAACGAAACTATCTTTTTTAGGTGACATGATGACTTCAGCTTATAACCTACACGGAAGTAATTGGATTAACGCCTCGGCAGCAAGTACTATTGAATCAAATATGATTCGCTGGCTAGGAAGTAAAATCGGGTATTCAGAAGCATCAGGCGGGATTTTTGTCTCTGGTGGTTCCATGGCAAACCTTACAGGAATCGTTGCTGGACGGGATCATACAATCCCTGAAGACAAAAGACATCTTGGTGTTGCATATATTTCAGATCAAACACACCACTCAGTTGAAAAAGGTCTCTTGATTGCAGGATTTACTCACAACCAAATTAGAAAAATTACATCGAACGAACTCTTTCAAATAGATGTTGATGCACTACAGCAATCTATTATTTCAGATTTAGAAAAAGGATTGATCCCAGGTATAATCATTGCAAGTGCAGGAACTACGAACACCGGTAGTGTGGATAATATCCAGGCTATTTCTGATTTAGCAACAAAACATAATGTTTGGCTTCATGTAGATGGCGCATATGGTGCATCATTCCTTCTTTCCAACAAACACCGTCATCAACTTAATGGAATTGAGAATGCAGACAGCGTAAGTTGGGATGCACATAAATTACTCTTCCAAACATACAGTTGTGCAATGGTCTTAGTAAAGAATAAATCAAGCCTCCTGAACAGCTTCAGTGCTAATCCAGAATATCTTGATGATATTGGTGGTTCTACCATGGATGATTTTGGTTCATTAGGCATCGAGTTAACACGCCCTACAAGAGCTCTTAAACTTTGGTTGTCACTGCAAGTAATTGGGCTCGATCAATTCGAAAGAATGATTGATGGTGGTCATGAACTTGCTCTTTATACAGAAAAAGAAGTTCTAAATCATGAAGACTGGGAAATTGTTTCAAATCCGCAATTTTCAATTTTGAACTTCCGATATGCTAATTCAAACTTTAACGCCGAAGCATTGAACAAAATAAATAAACAAGTTGCGAATGAAATCGTTGATTCAGGTTATGCTGGAGTATTTACAACTCAACTTAAAGGAAAAACTGTATTAAGAATGTGTACTATCAATCCTAATACTACTCATGAGGATATTAATAATACTATCTCAAGATTAAATGAATTAGCAATTCATTATGCGAAATTAGCTTAATAATGGTATGATGTTACCGATTGAGGAGGAATCATTTATGGAATCCTATATCGGACTTGGCATTGTGCTTGAACCATCCGAAGATACGGTAGCACAAATAGAGAAAATTATTGATCTTATTGAAGTATACAGTACTTCATTTACTGTTACACATCCTAAAAAAGGCGATTATGATGATTGGGTGGAAGAACCTGTGCAGTCAACTGACGACATGAATTTAATTGTTGAAAAATTAGCCTATAAGACATCTTATGCAGATATTAACTTAGAGATGGGGGACTATAATTTAGAAACCAGGCTTCAACTATCTAATGAAGAAAAAGACTTCTTAGTTCACTTTGAGATTGATCAAGCTTCACTCATTCGTGATAATTCACGGGAGTCATTAGAAAAAGCAACATCACTAATTAAGTCGTTGATTCAAAGTATTGATGAGGCCGTCGACTACAGTTATATCTTCTGTGATCAAGAAGCTCAGTATCTCTATACTAAGAGTCGCTTGATTGAAATTGCTCATAATCCTTACGCAATACTAAAAATGCATGAACGTGAAATTGTTCAAGCACCATGGTATTTAGATGGATTTACTTTGAGAAATACGAATCACTAATGCAAAACAGATTGAATTATCTTCAATCTGTTTTTTTTATATATAAATTACCGCATCATACATTTCAATAAAATTGGTATCATGTGTTACCACCACTACTGTCTTACCTGCTTTTGCTAAGTCACTAAGATAACCGAGAATCATTGAAGCATTTTCAACATCCACATTGCCTGTTGGTTCGTCCGCCAAGATTGTGTCACTCTTCTTAAGCATGATTCTCGCCAATGCTATACGTTGCTGTTCTCCACCTGAAAGAGTGTATACCAAAGTGTCAACATCCTTATAAATATTTACTTTCTCTAACGTTTTCTGAACAATGTCTCTTTTATCTTTTCTGGAACCATCAAATACAAATTCAAGATTCTCATAAATTGTTTCATCTTCTAACAATGCAAAATCCTGCACAAGATAACTAATCTCATTTTTAAGAAATTTCCGATGTTCTTTTTTATTGAGCGTTGATACATTTTTATCGTTCACAAGAACAGTTCCTGTTTTCGGTTTCAAAAATCCACTAATTAAATTAAGAATCGTTGTTTTTCCACTCCCAGATCGACCACATAACGCAATCATCTGGCCTTCGTTAATTTCCAAATTAAAATTTCTCAACACATCAAGACTTTCATATTGAACATCTACATTTTCTAATTTAATCATGATTTGCTCCTTTTAATAATTTTAGTGATATTTAAATCTAACGTATACACAACTGCGACATGAATCAGGATTTCTAATAAAGGAATTATAAACATAGAGAGAACTGTTTCAATACTTCCTTTACGCAGCAAGTGAGTTAGTGCAATTGTTAAACATGAAGTACTTAGAATTCCTAACAGGATGCGTTTTATCTGTTTCCAAGAAGAAACGCCAGATAAACCTTGAACTGCTATTTTTCTCGCAACCATAGGGATAGTAATAAGCATCGCAACCACTATGATTGTTATATTCATGAGTGTCGCTAGTAATACTTCGGTTAGTTTTATTCTTCGATAACTTTTAGTTTCGTTTTTTTCTTTCTCATTGACGTACGCTCTGGTTTCAAATTTGTAATGATTTTTGCTAATATCTCCATCCCTTGTTAATTCTCTTCGTTCATGATCTTCGTCTACATTAATGATTTGAAAATCTTGGTAATTCATAAAATCATTCCTTACATGCAAAACATAATTTTGTTCTACGTTAGAATGAATTATTTGCTCTGGAACAATAAACAAATTTGATAACTTTAATTCCCCTAAATTCACCAGATCTGCTTTCTCACAATTATGTTCTTGACTATTACAATATACTGGTGATGTATCGAGAACTCTTCTAAATTCTTCATACATCGACTCTGAAGCAAGAAAGTAATTCTCTTCGCCAAGGGTTGATATGCCATTCATTTTGAGAAATTTTTCATTAACCTCGATAATTGGATAATTTTCATCATGCATATTTGCCATAACTACGATTCCATCATTATTCAACTCTTGATAAAGTATATTTGAGTTATCAAACAGAACCATAGACGACATATTTCCAACAGGAGTAATTTGAAATATTTCCACTGGATTTTGTTTGTAATACTTTTCTGCTTCTTCTACGTTTCCTAGCATTTCGTTGCTGAATCTATATACTTCAATTTTGTCATAAAGAAACAATATTGCGAAAGATTTTAGAATCACAATAGGTATTAATATTAAGACTAATCGTTTTTTCATATTCCGTTCTCTACAGATATAGGTTTCTCTTGCGTAAATCTGTACGCAAACAAAAAGCCATAAACTTTCGATTAATAAAATCCAAATTAACGAGTAAATGTTAATGGTAATATAACTCCTGTTGAATAGGTGAACCGATTGTGTGAGGACCATATATCCCGCTGACATCACCAAAACATAACAAGCAATTGTTAATGGGATTACTTCTTTTAAAGTGTTGTGATATATCATGCGGACTGATAGACCGTTTAATTTTTGAATCATATATTTTCTGTGATTTTTCAAAGTATAAAACATCATTGATATTAACACTACGATCATCAGAATTAATGCTGACGGCTCGGTGAAAAATTGTAATGTTGTTATGAATTGAAACAAAGGTGACATAGTGAGACTCTCATGATTTTGAGACTTCACATATGAAACCGGCATATTTTCAAAAAACAATGCGAGATCTTGCTCACTAGATCCTGTCACAATAGTAGCAAAGCCAATATGGTCTGTACTTGTTTCTGACCACGGTAAAATGGATAGATGATTTCCAATTATATTAATATCAAGCTTAAATTGATTACTAAATTTATTAATTGGTTCTGTTATATTCAAGAAATCATCTGGAGTTAGATGTGGTTCAATTGGTAGTTTGTCTAATGTTTCTTGATTTTGAGTATAAATGTATTGGTCAATCTTACCGTGCTCTTCATCATAAACCACTTGAAACAAATCAACACTATAGTGCTCTGCTTGTTTAATAATTTCTTGAACCATATTCTCTGTCAAATCCTCACTAACAACAAAACTATCGCGATATGGGGATACACTCTCTGATAAGAAAAAAAAGTTACGATGTTCTTTCATCTGAGAATATTGAACAATTGTGTAAAGATTACTCACAAGAAACAATGATAAACATGCTATTATTATTTTTTTCATATTATCTCCTTATAATGAGAGGGCTCGTACATACTAATAAGCCCCTGGTGATTTCATCTCGATTCCTATTACCGAACCATAACTAGTGAACCCCGACAAATTGTTTCGTGTAGCTGGTTGGAAATACTGAGTAACTGCATATTTACTCTTAACCTCGTTGGTAAAACTAATACCATAGTAGTTCAATAAAGTATTATTGGGCTTTTGAACTACTGTATGATTTCCTCTACTTGAGTATTCTCCTGTTTCATAAACCCAGTTTGCTCTCGCCTTAACGGAGTAAACTTGTTTATTCCAAGTTACTGATCCAATTTTTTCTGTCGTTTTTGAAGCCGCAAATACTCTCGTACAACAAGACATTATTATTAAAGAAACGAAGCATAACTTTGACAATCTTTTTTCATCATATTTTTCCTTACTAAAACCCTCTCAATTTTAATTACAACTAATAATTCATATTTCTTAATATTCCTATCACTATATCACAGTACGGATATCATTAAGTTTGTTTCCTTTATTCGGCCACAATTTGCGAGCAATTGGTAACAAATAAAAAGCTAAGCGTTTATACAAGGAAATATGTACAATAATGCCTATTTTAATTTAGGAGGTACTAACTTGAAAAATGAAATTATTTTATTCGAACATGAAGAATTGACATTAAAAGTTCCATTCACTCCCGAAGAAGAAACAGTTTGGTTAAACCGGAATCAAATGGCAACACTTTTTGGAAGAGATGTAAAAACTATAGGTAAACATATTGGGAATGCACTCCGTGAAGAATTGGACACTTCAACTGTCGCAAAATTTGCGACAGTTCAAGCAGAAGGTGATCGTACTGTCTCTCGGGACATTGAGTACTACAATCTAGACATGATTATATCTGTGGGATATCGAGTGAAGTCAAATAGAGGCATAGCTTTTAGACGTTGGGCAAATCGTGTTCTAAAGGAGTATATAATCCGTGGTTATGCAATAAATCAAAACAGGATGAATCAATTAGATCAAATAGTGAAGTTGATGAAAAGAACCAAGGATAATTTAGATAGTGAGCAAGTTTTATCGGTAATTGAACGGTATAATGAGGCTTTAAATCTCTTAGATGATTACGATCACGAATCAATTTCGAGGCCTGAAGGAACACAACCAACCTATAAATTGACCTATGAAGAATGTCGGAATATTATTGATAGTATGAAATATAGTAGTAAATCTGATTTATTTGGAAAGGAAAGAGACGACTCTTTTAAAGGAAGCATTGGAAACATTTATCAAAGCTTTGATGGCGAAGAATTATACACGTCACTAGAGGAGAAAGCTGCGAATTTGCTTTATTTTGTAACAAAAAACCATAGTTTCATCGATGGAAACAAGCGCATTGCTGCTACCATATTTTTGCATTTTCTTCACAAAAACACAGTACTTCTCCAAAACGAAAAAAAGTTGATTGAAGATCACACACTTGTTGCGCTTACAATTATGATTGCCGAATCAAACCCCAAAGAAAAAGAGCTAATAATTAGCTTAATTATGAATTGTATCAAATAGAAAAATTTATGAACTTAATTCGGCCAAATTTCATCATATAGAAAGACACTTTTAAATAATCGACCTTCTTTGTGATTGGTGTAACATACCCTATTTTTGTATACCTCTCAAATTGTGTACTACGTATTAGACTTTCTTGGTTTAATCTAAGAATAAAAAGCAGGTTAACTTTTCAACTATTTGTGACTCTAATCTTAATTAGTAAAGCATAATTATCTCTGTTTATCTATTTTCCTCATAGGAAAAAACCTCCCCAAAGGGAGGTTCAATGTCTTTCTACATATGTCAATTCTAATTTGTTCTTTTCATTTCTGCCTAGCTTTCATTCGCAAGAACTTGCATCGATAAAATTGTATTTTTTACTCTATCACAAATTTCTTGTGGCTTGAGTGTATTAAATTCTTCCGGCTCTATTGGTTCACCAAAATATGCTTTATATACTTTTGTCTTTGGGTTATAACTTTCATGAATGTAAACAGGTACTAAAGGTACCCGACTTTTTCTCATCATTGAGAAGAGCCCTAACTTAAACTCAGACATTTCCGCTTTATGCGAACGTGTTCCTTCTGGAAAAACGACCAATGATACATTTTTTTCAACCGCATCATTCAATGATTGTTTTAATAATGTAAGAGACTGACGGGGATCATCGCGATCAAGTGGGTAGGATTGCGACATCTTCATAAATGACCCATACATTGGACTTTCAAACAATTCTTTTTTCGCAATAAATCGAAATGCTTCTGGAACTGTATCTAATAAAATGAAAATATCATTATGAGATTGATGATTTGAAAGATAGATACATGGACCTTCAGCCACAGTATTACCAACATTAATACGTTTGGTATTTTTCTTTCTGATTTTTAGATAATCCGTTGGATAACGTTTTAATTCTTGATGAATTGCTTCCTTGTTACCTTCTCGGTCTAATCTTTTGGCACGCTTCAAGTAATATGGAAGAGCCAAAATCGTTAGAAACATCATAAACATACTTACTATTTTTGCCAAATCAATCACTCTCCAATTGCAAATTTAATGGTTCCAGACGCACATACTTCACCATTAACCGTAGCTTTTGCCTCAGCAATTCCCATAATACTTTTGAGCTTCACGAGTTCAACATTCAAGATGAGTTGATCTCCTGGAGTCACTTGTTTACGAAACTTAAAATTATCAATGCCTACAAAATATGCAATTTTCCCTTTATACTCTTCTTTTGACAAAAGAACAATTGCCCCTGCTTGCGCAAGTGCTTCTGTTATGAGTACACCAGGCATCACATGTTTTTCTGGGAAGTGGCCCATAAACTGCATTTCATTGACACTCACATTCTTAATTGCAGTAATACTTGTTTCATCCATTTCTAAAACACGATCTACAAGTAAGAATGGATAACGATGAGGAATAATTTGTTGAATTTCATTTGAATTAAGCATTATGTTCCTCCTCATATTTTTTAAAGATAACGACAGCATTATGACCACCAAACCCTAATGAGTTACTCATTGCATAGTCAACATTTCTCTCACGTGCAACATTTGGGGTATAGTCGAGATCACAAGTTTCATCAACTGTATCGTAATTAATTGTAGGTGGAATGATACTGTTTTGAATTGTCTTTATGGTCAGAACTGCTTCAATACCGCCGGTACCACCAAGTGCATGGCCATGCATTGATTTTGTAGAAGATATTGATACCTTTGATGCGGACTCTTTAAACACATCTTTAATAGCCTTTGTTTCAAATTCATCATTCAGGGGTGTACTGGTTCCATGTGCATTAATATAGTCAATCTCTCTTGCTTCTGTTTTTGCATCATCGAGTGCCTTTTGAATTGCTTTACGAGCGCCCTCTCCACTTGGTGCCGTAATATGATATGCATCACATGTTGATCCATAGCCAACAATTTCTGCATAAATATTCGCACCACGCTTTAAGGCATGTTTTAACGATTCAAGAATCAGAACTCCTGAACCTTCACCCAATACAAATCCATCTCTATTTTTATCAAACGGACGCGACGCTCTATGAGGGTCCTCTTGATTGCTTAAAGCAGTTAAAGCATTGAATCCTGCAAGTGTATATGGAGACACTCCAGCTTCACTGCCTCCCGCTACCATGACATCTGCTTCACCATATTGAATCATACGGAAAGCGTCACCAATTGCATGGGTTCCAGCAGCACACGCTGTTGTTACACAAGAACTGTGACCCTGAGCATTAAGAGCGATGGCAACATTTCCTGCTGCCATGTTCGGAATAATCATAGGTATAAACATGGGTTGAATTTTTTGGTAACCTTTTTCCACAGCATTTTCAATGTTGTTGGCAAATGTGATCATGCCACCCATACCCGAACCGATGATTACACCAATTCTATCTGGGTCTAAGGTTTCATCAAAATTAGCGTCTGCAAAAGCTTCAGAAGCAGCATACACCGCAAATTGACTAAAGCGATCTTGACGTCGAATTTCTCTTTTGGATAGATATTTTTCAGGTTCAAAATCTTGAACTTGAGCAGCAATTTTTACTTTTAAATCCTCGACAGGAAAGCTGGTTATTTTTTCAATAGTATTTTTACCTGCAATAGCATTTTTATAGGCCTCATCGACATTATTTCCAAGAGGACTAACAATTCCCATACCGGTAATTACAACTCTATTCTTCATTTACATCACCATCCCGCCACAAACATTGAGTGTTTGTCCTGTTATATAATTTGCTTTATCACTCACCAAGAAGCTTACAGCGTTCGCAATATCTTCCGCTTTTCCAAGTCTTCCTAGAGCAATTTGATTCTTTATAGATTCAATATGAGTTCCCGATAACGAATCGGTCATTGCTGTTTCTATAAACCCAGGAGCGATACAATTAACGCGAACATTTCTGCTTGCAAATTCTCGGGCTAGACTCTTAGAAAAACCAATAACTCCCGCTTTACTTGCGGCGTAGTTTGCTTGACCACTATTACCAATTAGTCCAACAACTGAACTAATATTTACAATTGAGCCCTTTTTCTTTCGAATTAAGGTTTTACTGCACACTTGGGTCATATTGAAAACACCTTTTAGATTCGTCTCAATTACGTCATCAAATTCCGACTCTGACATACGAATTAATAATTGATCACGTACGACGCCAGCATTGTTCACAAGTACTTCAAGTTGATATTCAGATGCATCTACTTTTTTAATAAAATCAGTACAGGCTTCCATGCGTTTCGCATCTACCTGAAATAACTTAAACGATTCTGTTTCAAGAACAGCGATTTCCTGGTCCGAGTAGGAACTAACGTAGGTTCCGTAAACCATATAACCATCTTTTTGAAGTTGGGTTGCAATAGCAAGACCAATTCCTTTTGTCGCTCCTGTTACAATTGCTAATTTACTCATGGATAAATTCCTCCACTGTTTCAACATCATACAGATTCCATGTCTCCACCTGTATGTCTTTTTGTTTGCTAATGTCTTTAACTAATTTCGATAGCGATCCCTTGGGACCTATTTCTACAAATTTTCGTACCCCTTGTTCTAATAAACCTAGAATAGATGTCTCAAAATGTGTTGGTTCACTGATATGTCTTGATAAAGTCTCAATAAATCCAGAACTTTGCGAAGTACCTTCAAGGTTATTAACGAATACGACCTGTGGTTCTTTAAACTTTGCTTCCTTTAAAACTTTAAAGAGTTCTTTAGACGTTTCTTTCAATAAACTCATATGGCTTACAACTGAAACATTTAAAGGAATTACACGTTTAATTCCATCAGATTTCATGGTTTCGATAGTTGCTTCAAGTTCTTCACGCTTTCCACCAATCACAATTTGTTGTTGAGTATTAAAGTTGCAGACTTCCACATTTCCTTTACTGAGGTAAGGCTTGATCAATTCAAAGTCTGTTTTTAATACTGCAGCCATACTTGTTTCATAAGGTTCAAAAGCCGATTGCATCATTTTTCCTCGCTTAGAAACAATCTCGAGTCCATCAGTAAATGAAATAACACCTGCAGCATAAAGTGCGCCATATTCACCTAATGACAAACCAGTTACTGCATCATAACTTATACCCTGTTCATTTAAATAATCAGTAATCGCTGCTTCTAATACAAACAATGCTGGCTGCGTATATTGCGTTTCATTAAGCTGTTCGGCTGACAAATTTAGAACATCATAACCTAATACATCTGTCGCCTCATCGTATCTTTTTTTTACACAATCATAACGATTGTAAAGATCTGAGCCCATATTTAGAAATTGCTGGCCTTGGCCAGCAAATAGATATACAGTGTTCATATTATTTTGCTTCAATGTAAGCGACAATTTCATTAACTGTTTTTAGGTTAAGAATATCTTCTGTAGGTACTTCCACATCATATTCACCTTCAAGTTCCATGACGATTTCCATAACTGCAATTGAGTCAGCTCCTAAATCGTCAAGAATTAACGCATCATCCGCAATGTTCTCAACTTCTACATCTAATATTTCTGAAACTATTTCTTTAATTTTATCTTTCATGTTTATCTCCTATATTTACTTTGACTATCAAACTATATCATAAATTTACTTTGATTATCAAGGTTTTACCATTCTAAATAACTTACACCATAACTGAGTCCACCACCAAAAGCTACGAGAATAACTTTCATCCCACACTCCAGTTGCCCACTTCGATTCAGTTCATCAAGTACAATTGGAATTGATGCAGCAGAGGTGTTTCCGTACTTATCTAAATTAGTTGGGAACTTTTCCAATGGCATCCTTAACATTTTAGCGGCTGTATCAATAATACGTTGATTGGCTTGGTGGGCAACAACGAAGTCAATGTCATCTGAATTCACATCATGTTGGTTCATCACTAATGAAACACACTGTTTAAAGGACTTCACCGCAAACTTAAATACCGTAGAACCTTCCATCTTAAAATTCGGATCACTTGAATCCACCTTCAAGAATGGATTGTTTGTTTGTGTCGTGTTTCTCGAAACAATGCTACTGCTCGTGTCGGTCTCACTAAAAATACTTGAACTTACAATTCCAACCTCATGGCTTGATTCCAATATAACTGCACCAGCACCATCACCAAACAATATTGACGTACTTCTGTCTTCAAAGTTTAAGTAACGTGAATTTTGATCCACCCCTATTACCAATGCTCTTTTGTAGATTCCTGTCTTCATCATGGCATCAGCAACGTGAATACCATAAACAAAGCCACTACATGCAGCGTTAAGATCAAATGCTGGAATTGGTCTTTGAATGCCAAGTTTTGCTCGAATCTCGTGAGCACAAGAAGGAATGAATGTGTCACTCGTGTACGTACAAACAATCAAGAAATCGATGCTTTCCACATCAATTCCTTCCATAGCTTTGAGTGCTGATTGGTAGCCCATTTCAGTTGCACCGGCTTCTGAAAAATATCTTGATTCAATACCCGTTCGCTGACGAATCCATGTATCAGAAGTATCCATAATCTTTTCCAAATCAAAATTTGTAATCTTTGTCTCTGGAATAAAACTTCCTGTTCGGATTATTTTATTTCTCATAATCAACATCCCCGAACTTGCGGAATCGTTCCATTCTTTCTTTCTGAATTGCTTTTGGTTTCATTTTTTTATAAGACTTTAAAGTTGATGATAACTTCATTCTTAATTGATAACAAACGGACACAAGATTTTGGGGAAGGCCATTCTCACCTTCTTCAATCACCGCATCCACAATTCCTAATTCAAGTAACGCATCTGCTGTAATTTTCATTTGCTCAACGATATCTGGTGCTTTCGTCGAATCCTTATATAGGATTGAGGCAAATCCTTCCGGTGATAAAATACAATAAATTGAATTTTCTAACATCCATACCTGATTTGCTACTGCGAGTCCAATCGCACCACCACTTGCTGCTTCACCAAGTATTATCGCAATAACTGGTACCGTCAAGCGGCTCATTTCAAAGAGATTTCTTGCGATTGCCTCTGCTTGACCTCGCTCTTCCGCACCAATTCCTGGATAGGCTCCAGGTGTATCTATAAAAGTAATAATCGGTCTTCTGAATTTTTCAGCCTGCTTCATCAATCGTAATGCTTTACGATACCCTTCAGGATGAACCATTCCAAAGTTTGTACTTAGATTACTTTCAATGGAATTTCCCTTCATTACACCAATAACGGTAACAGGTTGATCGTCTAACTTTGCAATGCCACCAATAATAGCAGGGTCATCACCAAAATAGCGGTCGCCATGTAATTCTGTAAACTGATCAAAAAGCGAATCAATCATGACACGAGATGTTGGACGATCTTTTGATCGAGCAAGTTGAACTTTTTTCCATTCTATTGAATTATTCGTCATATTACACCTCATGCATTTCTAATAGTAATTCTAAAGTTTGTTTCAGGTTTTTTCGATGAACGACTTTATCCACGAATCCATGTTCGAGTAAAAACTCTGCGCGTTGAAATCCATCTGGTAGTGTCGACTTCATAGTTTGTTCAATAACACGAGGTCCCGCAAACCCAATAAGTGCACCCGGTTCTGCAAGGATAATATCTCCAAGCATTGCGAAACTTGCTGTTACGCCACCAGTTGTTGGATCGGTAAGTACTGTAATATATAAACCACCTTGTTCATTGAACTCACCAATTGCGGCACTTATTTTCGCCATTTGCATCAGTGAAACCATTCCTTCTTGCATACGAGCACCGCCCGATGCCGAAAAGATAATCACCGGTAATTTCTTTTTTATTCCCATTTCAAACAGTCGGGTAATTTTCTCACCAACGACAGTTCCCATAGATCCCATCATAAAATTAGGATCCATAATTGCTGTAAGTACTTTTCTTTTTCCAATCATCCCTTGGCCACAAACTACAGCATCATTCATACCCGTATGATTTTGAATGCCTTGAAGTTTTTCTTTATAACCCGGGAAATTGAGTGGATCTTTTGTCTTCATGGTATGTTGAAAAACATGAAGTTCATCAAAAATTAATCGTGCTCTTTCAGCACAGTGCATTCTTAGATGAGCATCACAATGGGGACAAATCCAAGCATTTTTAACGAGTTTTTCGATGGGATATATCTCTTCACAATGAGGACATTTTTCATACATTCCATCTTTTGCTTCGACGGTACGTTCCGGAAATTCTTGAATTTTTTTCTTGTTGACGCGTTCTTTTTTGTTATTTAAATGTTTAAACATGCTTCATCTCCTTCAAAATATCTTTTACAAGAGACGTAGTATAGACGTTATCTTGAAAGGACTCATTAAGTAAAATATCGAGTTGGAACTCAATATTCGTATCAACACCATCGATGTCGATCTCTTCAAGACAACGAATCGACTTTTCCATGGCTTCATCACGACTTGGTGCATAAGTAATCAGCTTTGCTAGCATTGAATCGTAGAAAGGTAATACTGTATAGTTCTGGTACAAAAACGAATCAATCCTAACACCATTACCACCTGGAAAGTGTAATGAATTTATTTTCCCAACCGAAGGTTTAAAGTTTTCGATTGGGTTCTCAGCATTTATTCTTATTTCTAAGGAATGTCCTTTTCTTTCAACATCTATCTGTTGAATTTCTAAGGGTCTTTCCTCCGCAATTTTTATTTGTTCCTTCACGATATCAATTCCAGTGATCATTTCCGTAACTGGATGTTCCACCTGGATTCGTGTATTCATTTCAATAAAAAAGAAGTTTTCTTCATGGTCCATAATAAATTCTAATGTTCCTGCTGATACATAATTTACAGCCTGTGCTGCTCGGACTGCGACTTCGTACAAACGACTTCGTGTTTCATTCTTGAGATTTTGTACTGGGGCTTCTTCAATCATTTTTTGATTATTTCTTTGAACCGAACACTCTCTTTCATTAAGATGAATGACATGTCCAAAAGAATCTCCTAGGACTTGAACCTCAATGTGTCTTGGACTTTGCACAAAATATTCCATGTATACATCCCCATTACCAAAAGCATTTTGAGCTTCCTGTTTTGCTTGATGGTATGCATCATATAGTTCATCTTGATTAAAACAAGCACGCATGCCTTTGCCACCACCACCTGCTGATGCTTTGATTAAGAGAGGAAAACCAATTTCTTTTGCTGCTTCTATCGCGTCCTCAAATGTGTCAACAAGTCCGTCTGAACCTTTCACAACGGGAACATTTGCCTCAATCATTTTTTGACGTGCATTTGCTTTATCTCCCATCAATTCAATGACCCCCGCACTCGGTCCAATAAATTGAATATCAAGTTGTTCACAAGCACGTACAAATTCTGCATTCTCACTTAAAAATCCAAATCCAGGATGAATTGCTTGTGCTTGCGTATTAAGAGCTGCTTGAAGTATTGCTGTTTGATTTAAATAAGAATTTTCTAAACGATGATCTCCAACACAAACGGCTTCATCTGCAAGCATAACGTGCAGTGACTCTTTATCAACCGTAGAATAAATTGCCACTGTCTTTATATTAAGTTCTCGACAAGCTCTAATGATACGGACCGCAATTTCACCACGATTCGCAATCAAAACTTTATTAATCATTTTCATTAAATTTCAAATAATGGTTGTTGGTATTCAACCATATCTCCATCTTTAACACAAATGGTTTTTACGGTTCCAGATACATCTGATTTGATTTCATTCATGACTTTCATTGCTTCAACAATCGCGATGACATCACCCTTTTCAATACGCGAACCTACCTTCACAAAAGGCGCCGAATCAGGTGTTGGTTTATCATAGAAAATCCCCACTATCGGAGACTTAATGGTTTCCACTTCTTTTGTCTCAATCGGCACTTCTACTGGTGCTGATGCTAACGTTTGTACCTGTACCGGAACTTCTTGGACACGTGGTTTTCCTAGAGTTACTTCAAATTCACTGTCTTTGTATGTCATTGTTTCTAAGTTTGATGATTCTAATATTTCGATAAGTTGTTTAATTTCTTTTGTTTTCATAAATCCTCCAATTAAATAGTTTGATATTCAAACTAAATGATAATATAATGATTTTACGATGTCAACAAAGGAGAATTTAAATGACTACAGTAATAAAACCGATGATACGTAACAATATCGCTTTAAATGCACATCCTCAAGGATGTCGTCAACTCGTAAAAAATTATATTGAAGAAGCTAAATCATTACCACTCATTACAGATAAAAACCTCAACGTTCTCATTATTGGTGGAAGTTCAGGGTATGGACTTGCTACTCGAATTAACCTTGCTTTTAATGCTCATGCATACACATACAATGTTAGTTTTGAACGAGAAGCTCGTGGTAGGAATACTGCAAGTGCAGGTTATTACAACAATCGATTCTTTGCTGAATTTGCACAGGAAGAAAACATTCCATATGATGATTTAAATATTGATGCCTTTAGCCATGATGCCAAGAATAAAGTCATCGAACATTTTAAATCAAGCAATAAAAAAATCGATCTCGTTGTATATTCTGTCGCAAGCGGAATACGAATTGATCCAGATACCCAAGAAAAATATACCTCTTCACTTAAGCCAATTCTTAATGATTTTAAGGGGTACTCTGTAGATATTGCGAAAGAAGCGCTCATAGAAGAATCACTTGAATGTGCAACGGAAGAAGAAATCTCTTCAACAATAAAAGTGATGGGTGGCGAAGACTATTTACTATGGATTCAAGCACTTGATAAAGCAGATCTTCTCGCACCAAAGGCGAAATCAATTACCTATACATATATGGGATCTGATATTACTTATCCAATATATAAAGAAGGTACTATTGGACATGCGAAACGAGACCTTGAAAGTACAAACATGCAGATCCAAGAAATTATGAAGAAGTATGATGGCGAAGCTATTGTATCGTCCTCAAAAACAGTTGTGACAAAAGCATCTGTCTTCATTCCTACTGTTGCTCTTTATGCATCAGCACTCTTTAAGGTCATGCAAGAAAATGGAACTCATGAGTCCATTATTAAACACAAACACAGGCTGTTTCACGAAATGGTCTATGGAGGTAATCCAACTTTAGATCAAAGTGGTCTCTATCGATTAGACGCACACGAGCTAGATCCAAAAACTCAAGCTATCGTAAGTGAAATTATGAACCAAATCACTCCCGATAATTTTAAAGCGATTACCGACTTTGAACTTTTTAAACAACTCTTCTTAGAAATGAACGGATTTAGTGTATTAGGTGTCGACTACCAACTTCCTACCGATAGTTCAGATTTCTAATCATTCTTGGGGTTTAATTGATGTTATTAAAGTGTTTAAAGCTTATAATAACAGAGGTTATTAACCCATAATGATTGGAGAATAGTATGAAAGTAATTGCACTAACTGGTTCGGTTTCTGGTAGAAAAACCCTGGTTGCATTAGAGAATGTAATCAACCACATCAACAATACCTACCCCGATGTTGAAACAAAAATTGTTCAAATCGGAGAGTATGATCTACAATTTAGTGATGGACGACCAATCCATCAATATAACGAGGATACCCAGCAGTTAATCCAGGAAATTATGAGTGCAGATGCAATCATTGTTGGCACACCAACCTATCAAACCTCAATACCCGGAGCTTTAAAAAATATCTTCGATCTCATTCCAATGAATGGACTTCGTGGTAAAGCAGTAGGTATCATTGTCACTTCAGGATCCCCTAAATATTTCTTGATGGCTGAGCAACAACTTAAGCCAATCTTGTCATATCTTGGTGCGTATCTTATTCAAAAATATGTATTTATTATTGATTCAGATTTTGAGAACAATCAAATTACCAACGAAGATATTCATCGTCGAATTCAACAACTTGGAAGTGATATCGTGGAAAATACTAAATATTGGAACGAACATATCAGTAATCGTGCCAATTTCACGACCTTTCCATTTCAATAGTAAAAACAACCTCAAGGTTGTTTTTTTTCTGCTATTAGCTTTGATATCTGTTTAATATAACTTTTATAGTGCTACAATATACTCATAACCGGAGTATAGCACAGCTTGGTAGTGCGTTTCGTTCGGGACGAAGAGGTCGCAGGTTCAAATCCTGTTACTCCGACCAAATAATCAAAAAAGCCGAAGGTCTCATATTGTGAACTTCGGCTTTTAGTTATATTTTTTCAACAGGTTGGGCTGAGTAATCTTTAAGATCAACACGAATTTCTTGGATAACTTGTTCTACTTCTGGCATGTCTTTATGGGTTTTTACACCTGCAATTGCATCAACATGATCCATTCCTTCGATAACCTTACCAAAAGCTGCATATTCTCCGTTTAAGTGTGCTGAGTCTTGGTGGACGATAAAGAACTGTGATCCAGCAGAATCCTTCGCTTGACTTCGCGCCATAGAGATTATACCTCTCTCATGATTAACAGGATTTTTAAAGTCGTTGGAATTGAATTCCCCTTTGATTGCATAACCCGGGCCGCCCATTCCTGTTCCCATAGGATCGCCTCCTTGAATCATAAATCCAGAAATGACCCGATGAAATTTTAATCCATCATAGAACCCACTATTCGCAAGTTCAATAAAATTATTAACAGTATTCGGAGCAATTTCAGGGTACAGTTCTATTTCGATAATATTACCATTCGCCATGGTAAGTGTTGCTACAGGATTTGTTTCTTTAGATAGAATTGATTCATAATCTCCATCTGACTTATTAGATTTCCCCACACATCCTGTTAGTAGTAATACCATTATTAGAATTAGAACTGATTTTTTCATTATTAATACCTTCCTTCAATATTTTTTTATAGATTAACTCTTTCTCATTATAACATCGAAGTATGAATAACTCGGTATAAAAAAACCGATTTGCATCGGTTTCAAAGTGTCGTGTCAGAGAATGAACAAGACAAATTTATTATAGATAGTTTTTGACAGATTCTTTAGAAATACTGTCAATGCGTGTTTCAACATTATTATTATTCATGATTACAATCGTAGGAAATTGTTCAACATGAAGACGTCTTGCAAGGCCTTTTGATTTATAAACATCAACACGGACTACATCCACGTCATTTTCTAATTCTTCAATGAATGATAAATGTTCTCTTTGTTTTGCATCACTACCGTCGTAGAGATAAACTAAGGTCTTCTTACCATCATTGAGAATTTGTTTTTCGAATACTTCTGATTCAGCAAGATATTTTTCAACACTACATCCTGCAATAGCACCATCACCAACTGCTGTCGCAACTTGACGAATTGTCTTATCACAGACGTCACCTGCAGCAAAGATTCCTGGTATGTTTGTTTCCATATGTTCGTTAACTTTTAAATATCCTTGAGCTGTCATGTCTAACATATTTTCAAAGATATCAGTATTTGGTAGATAGCCGATAAATAGGAAACAACTATCCACAGTAACAGGAACTTCTTCTTTTGTGCGGATATTTTCAAGAACTACTGTGTGAAGACGTTCATCCCCTTCATAACGCTTCACGCCTGTATTCCATAAGAATGACATCTTAGGATTGTTAAGCGCTTGGTTTTTCGCAATTTCGTTACAGTCCATAATTCCTTCATCATGAATTATTGAAACAATAACTTCTTTCGCGAATTTTGTCAGGAACATACCTTCTTCAATGGCAGCATCACCGCTTCCCACCACAAGAACTGTTTTGTCTGTATTAGCTGCCGCGTCACATGTTGCACAGAACGAAATACCTTTATCATAAAGATATAAGTCTTCATCAATTGCTCCTGTTAACCGCGGCTTACCACCCGTACATACAATGACACATTTTGCATGATAGTCTGTTCTAAATGTCTCAACTACTTTAATATCACCTTTATCTTCAACAGAACGCACATCTGTTAATTTAAATTTAACTCCGTAGTTTTTAGCTTGCTTGTGGAAGTCACTGGTAAGATCCATCCCACTGGTTCCCTCTGGATATCCTGGATAATTCTCAATCTCACTTGTGTAAGTTGCAAGGCCACCAATTAATGATTTTTCAATAATTAATGTTTTAAGTCGAGCACGTCCACAGTAGATTCCTGCGGTAAGTCCTGCAGGACCACCACCAATAATTACTACATCATATTCTTCAATTCTTTTTTCCATGATTTCTCCTTACATAAAGTATTTCGCAAGTAACTTACTTCCGAAATAAGCACCTACTAAGAGGAATGCGCCAAACACCCATCCTGATAATGAGAATGCTGATATCGCAGTAAAGAGCGCACCAATATTACATCCGTTAGCCATACGAGCACCATATCCCATTAAGAGACCGCCCAATACAGCAGCAACGATTTGTTTCTTATTCTTAATTTTCTTTAACTTAAACTGTGAAGCGTATAGTGTTGCAGCTAATGCTCCCACGATAATCCCCACATTTCGAATGGATCCCCCATCATTAAGAAATCCTGCAGCAAGTGTTTTTTGTGTCTTCTCGCCTGCAAAATATACCCAAGAGGAAACATCGCCGCCTACTAACTGATAAAGCCATGCTCCCCAGTTAGCAAAGGTACCTGTAACACCCCAACCATTCGAGAATACTGCAAAGTGAGCAATATTTAACACTGCAAGAATTGCAGCACCAGCAACATAAGTTAAAGGTTCTTTCATGAGTTTTTTATAAATTTCATTATTTCCTAACTTTATAAAAAATGCTTTCATCCTTTTCTCCTTTACCTATTTTGCTTTTTGAATGATTAAATCCCATTCTCCATCATCAACTTCATCAATTTCAACATTATGACCTTGTTTACGTGCCCATTCTGGTACGTTTTTCATTGCACAACTGTGATCAATATGAACTACTAATACATCACCAACTGATAAATCTTCCATTTTCTTTTCTGTTTTCATCAATGGAATAGGGCATGCTTCCCCAATGCAATCTAATTCAAATTCTTTCATTTTATTTTCCTCCTGTGCTATTCAGCACTTCCCATTTTTTTCTTTTGCCATTTAACTGCGGCAATATACAGTAATACAATAATTAAGAGTTGCGATACAATCGCTCCAAACCAGCCGAGTACATCTGGCATAAATATTTTCGGAGCCGAATCATTCATACTTTTCCAAATCGTTCCCATATCATGTGCTCCCCATAGTGAGCCAACAACGAAGAAGAAGAGTGAAATCATTTGCATGGTGAATCCTTCACCTACTCGCATCAAGGTTCCTGAAGCACAACCTCCAGCGATAACCATACCGATACCAAATAAGATAGCACCAATAATTAGTGGTAACCCAATTGGATTAACACCTTGCATTAGTATTGCGGGATCAGCACCGTTAAGTTGTGCTCCCAGTTTAATACCACCAATACCGATTGAACCCAGTCCAACAGCAACAAGCACTGCTCGAGTTACTGATGTACTTCCAGTAATACATGGATCACGGAATGCTGCGGTAAAGCAGAACCGTGAACGTTGTAATACATATCCAAACAGAATTCCAAATCCCCAATAAATTGGCAACTTAGGATCACGTGTCTTCAACGCAAACCCAATTGTGACAACAGCAATGGTAACTAAGATTGCCCAAGGTATCTGACTTTTCTTAGGTTTACGCTTTGGACGTTGTCTTCTGATTTCCCCATTAGAAATCTCTGTCATAGCTTCCCTCCTTAACTTTGTTATATATTTAACAAGTTTACACAACTAATATACCATTATTCTATCAATAGAGGTAATACTTCATTTTTATAGGTCATTTGTTTTACTTATGACCTTGTAACGTACAGGAAATATTGTGATAATATTGGC
Organism: Erysipelothrix inopinata; assembly: GCF_014396165.1. Taxonomy (GTDB): domain Bacteria; phylum Bacillota_I; class Bacilli_A; order Erysipelotrichales; family Erysipelotrichaceae; genus Erysipelothrix; species Erysipelothrix inopinata. Next base: position 753,513 of record NZ_CP060715.1, on the reverse strand, counting down.
AGACGGAGGGATAGTCATGAATATATCATTGTACCAATCATTAATTAATGTTGCGAAATTTGAAAGTATTACATATGCTGCACAGCAAGCAAACATTTCACAACCTGCATTGAGTCAACAAATTAGATCACTAGAAGAAGAAATGGATGTTCAACTTTTTAATCGATCACCACGTGGTGTTACTCTAACCGACCAAGGTAAGGTATTCGTTGAGTATGCACAGCAAATTGTAGATACGCATCACGAAATGATTCATGCCATGCAAACACCAAGTTGTTCAACATTAACGATCTATTCTACCCCCATAATTAACTCTTATGCCCTTCCCTGTACTCTATTTCATGTCAGTCAAAATTTCGATAATTACTCATTGAATCTTGAAACATTTCCAAGTGATACCGTGGAGAAGGCCATTGCTAATGGTCGCGCACACATTGGATTTATCGTCGGAGAGTCTCAACACCCCGAATTAATATCCATTCCCGCTTTCAAAGACCCTTACTATCTCGTTACAAGTTATGATAGTAATCTCCCTGAAACGCTTGATATTGATGAACTTGCAAACTATCCACTACTAATGCTTGCAAACTCTCAAAAATCAAGACTCCTCTTAAACCAGTATTTAAATACAATTGGTGTCAATATAGACAGTCTGAAGATCCCATATGATATGGATTCAATTGAATCCATTAAAACTTCGATTACTCGTGGATATGGACTCGCCTTTCTCCCTTATATGGTTATTAAAAAAGAGCTCTACAACAAACAATTACGAATCGTACGGCTGAAAGGATTTGACTACCAATGTCAGTATTCACTCATTCGAACGAAACGCCGCTGTTATGGTAATGAAGATATCATCGATTTTATTACTTATAAACTCAATGAAACGAAATGCTAAAAACCCTACACAATGTGTAGGGTTTCTTTTTTAATTTGTGATGATGATTTCCCATACGCCCGATATTACTTCATCCGCCGTATATTTAAGATTGTGCATTGCACAGAAGTCATTCACGGATTGCAGCGTACAACTGTGATCCGTTACTAAAGTAACTTCATTTCCATTATGAATACTTTCCAATTCCTTTTGCAGATTAAGAATTGGAATTGGACAAATATCTCCTAAACAATCGATACGTTTCATATGCCACCTCTATTAATTGAATTTTAGCATGCATATTGAATTCCTGAACAAGTATTTAGTCTTTATTCTTCGGTACTTATTCCATTATATTGATATTCGAGAATATTTTTAACAATTAAGTTTATTCATCTCATCATTTCACAATTTAATTTACTTAGATAAGAGGCAAATGGATTCGACTTGTGTTGTTTGAGGAGCCATATCTACAGGTTGTACGACTTCAAGTTTATAACCTGATTCAATAAAGCATCCTAAATCTTGTGTCATTTTTGCGATATCTCCGCCTATATAAACAATTTTGTCTGAATTTAAGGCTGCAATGTTTTCAACTGTTTCACGAGGTGAATCAACAACCACTACCTGAGGCGAAAATTCAATCAACTCATTCACATTTCCAGGATGTCCTTGGACAAACTTAACGTTTGAAACGCCATTATTTTCCGCATTAACTTCAGCAATTTCGACATTATCATCCACAACATCGATACCAACAATTCGTTTAACTTTATCAGCCATGAGAATTGAAAGGATTCCAACGCTTGAATTAACATCAACAACTGATTCGTTACCTTCCAGATTCAACAACCCGAAAATAGTATTAATCATAGCTTCTGATTGAAGCGTATTTGCACGCAAGAAAGATGTGGATGGAACAAGGAATGATTCATCTAAAATGCGTTCAACGATAAAGGACTCTCCATAAATGACTTCGGATAAATCACCCATAACTTGTGCTGTTTTCGCGCCATTAACATTATGAATAATGCTTACAGTATTTGGAATTGCATCAATAATTGCAGGTACAATTTTTGAAACTGGGAAAAGGCTCTTTGAACGTGTCACAATTGTAATCATGACTTCATCAGTGTAAAATCCCTTACGTACAATAATATGACGAATGTTTCCAGTATGCGTACGTTGATCATAAGGTTTCTCATTAAATTCAACAAGGATATCTTTAACCTTTGTGACAATTTCATCGATACCTTCATTGTTCATCTTAAAGTTATCAACAGGAACAAGGTGACGCGTTTTTCTATCAAGAATGCCCGTAACCATTTTCTTATCGATACTTCGTACAGGAATTACTGTCTTATTACGATAATGCCAATCAAGTGGTGATGCCATGGTTTCACGTACTTCAACATCTGTAAATCCTTCTTTTGATAGTGCATCTTTCACAAGTTTAGTTTTAAATTCAAGTTGTTTTTCATATGAAATATGTTGTAATGGAGCAATGCTCGTAAGTGATTGATGTTTTGCTTTTACTTCAACACGTTCAGAAGAACGTGATTTAAGTTCAACAAGTTCTCCAAATGCGTAACGGCTTGTAACTCGATCGATTTTAACGACAGCTTTTTCCCCTGGTAAGACACCCTCTACAAAAACAGGAAAACCATCAACTTTCGCAACACCCATTCCTTTAAACGTTAAATCAATAAATTCTAATTCTAATTTTTCATTCTTTGTTACTGTACTCATATTTATTTCTCTCTTCCCTAATTGTGATCATCTAAGATTTCACAAACACGTCCTACGATTCCACTTTGTAACATTACCTTAATTCCATGGGGATGATACTGTGAATTTGTAAGCAGTCTATCAACATAACCTTCAGTAGTAACACCGGTACGTTGATCTTGTTTCTGTACTACAAGAACATGAAGTCCTGGTTTAATATTTTTTCGTTGTTTTGGATCCATGACCTACCCCTTGCGTTTTCTCTTATTCGCTTCTCGTTTTGCTTTTTGTGTACGATTGCCTGGTTTTTTATCCCCAGATTTTTTATTATTTGATTTCTTTCCTTCTGACTTACGCCATGGTTCACTCTTTTGTCTATTTTTTCTATGGCGATTGTCTTTTGTCTTTGAATCGTTTCTGTCCGATTTCGTTTGAATTGATTCTTGTTTCTTCTTGTGGCGATTTGCTTTACTCTTATTTACTTTTTCCGTTTTATCTACTAGAGGGAAGTCTGGATTGTCGATAACCTCTATGTTTTTACCAATTAACTTCTCGATATCTTCCAACAATTCAATTTCTTGATAGTTAACATATGAAATGGAGTGTCCTTCATGCCCTGCTCTACCGGTACGACCGATTCGGTGAACATAAGTTTCAGGAACATCTGGCATGTCATAGTTCACAACATAACCCAATTCATTAATGTCAATTCCACGCGATGCGATATCTGTTGCGACAAGTACTTGAATTTCATAATCCTCAAAACTACTCAAGGCGCGTTGGCGTGCATTCTGCGATTTATTTCCATGAATGGCAAGTGCTGATATTTGACGTCGTTGTAAATCTTTCACGACACGGTCAGCACCACGTTTTGTTCGTGTAAACACTAATACTGATGACCCAGGATTCTCCTTCAAGAATCTTGAGAGCAAGTTTATTTTATTTTTTTGATCTACAAATTGTACTGTCTGCTTGACGGTATCAACTGTTGATGATACCGGAGTTACGGATACTTTCACAGGATTGTAAAGAAGTTCGCTTACGATCTCTTCAATTTCCTTTGGCATCGTTGCAGAGAATAACAATGTTTGTTTTTTACGAGGAACGATTTTCATGATTCTTTTAATATCATGAATGAATCCCATATCTAACATACGATCGGCTTCATCTAAAATGAATATTTCAATCTTAGATATATCTACATGACCTTGATTCATTAAATCAATCAAGCGTCCCGGTGTAGCAACTAATACATCCACACCAGCACGAAGTGCGGTAACTTGTTTCCCTTGGTTAACACCACCGAAGATAACTGTCGTTGTCAGCGGTAAATGCTTCCCATAGTCACGATAACTTTCGTATATTTGTGTTCCAAGTTCACGCGTAGGTGTTAGGACCAATGCACGAATTTTACGTTTCTTTGCTTGGTTTGGATTTTGTGCCAATATCTGTAGCGTTGGGACTGCAAAGGCAGCAGTTTTCCCCGTACCCGTTTGTGCTAATCCTAAGACATCTCTACCATCAAGAACAGCAGGAATTGCTCCTTCTTGGATTGGTGTAGGGGCTTCATAACCTTGTTCCTTCAAGGCTCTTAGTAGCTCCTCATTAATTTTTAAATCTTCAAATTTCATATTTTCTACCGTTTCTAACATCATATCCATAATAAAAGAGTGTCTCCACTCTTCTTTTATATAACTAAATATGTAAATGAATGTATTGATAGTACTATTTTATCGGTTTTCACCTAATAAGTAAACTAACATAATACATTTGATTGTGTAAAATAGGTGGGGGAATACAAAAAGCGATAACTCGCTTATAATGGTTTTACTACAAACTATTAGAAAGTGAGCTATCGCCATGACTATTTTACCACAATTTGAATTATCCAACACCTTAAAAAATTTATTTGTGTCTATCCAGGAATCAACGAATTACCTTTTAGAACCTACCAATCAAGAATTTACGATCCGTAATTACTCTCAGTTTATTGAACATACTTCAGAATGGCTTCGCATTGCTGCTTGTGACTATCTTGTTCAAAACTTTGAACTTCTTGATTTAAAATTTAAGAATTCCGCACTTCGTAAAAGAGATTACTATGTTCACCAAACACGTGAACGCACCCTTATTACTGTATTTGGAGTCGTGAAGTTTAAACGAACTATCTACAAAGATAAGACTACAGGAAAAACCTTTATCTATGTCGATCGCAAACTAGGTTTACCTAAATATGATCGCTATGACCCATGCGTAAAGTGCATGATTGTGGAGACTTTTGCGAATCAAAATTCAATGATTAAAGTCGGAGAGCAGATTGGTGACAGAATCTTTTCTTCTTTCTCAACGTCTCAGCATCGTGAACATTATCGTATATCAAGACAAACAGTTTATAATACCGTTAAACGTCCCTTGCCGTCACTGTCTGAACTTTGTGAGCCTAAGCCTACACCAAGTCACTTATACATCATGGCCGATGAAAAGTATGTTCATATGCAACGTAATGAATCTCAGTCTGTCATGGTCAAGTCAGCTGTAATTTTTGAAGGTATAAAAGGACCTCAGAAGCGCCGTCAATTGATTAATAAAATGGTTTATTCAGGAACTGAAAGTAATTTCTGGAATAGTGTATATGACCTCTTATCAATCACGTATGATATGGATAAAATCAAGAATATTACCATACTCGGAGATGGTGCTTTATGGATTAAGTCAGGAACTCGTGAATTTTCTCATAGTAGCTTTGCCCTTGATAAGTTTCACTTTAAACAAGCACTTAATCATATCACCACAGATAAACCTACAAAAGAAATCCTCGCCTCCAATATAATTAACGGAAATACTGAAACCTTTAATCAAATCATTCAAACCTTGATAGATGGTACAGAACAATCAAATCGTCAAAAAACAATAGAAGAAAAATGTAATTATATACTACGCAATACTCTTGCGATACAGTACAGCTACAACGGCTTGAAAATAGGTTGTAGTATGGAGTCAGCTATCAGTCATAATCTCGCTTCTATATACTCAAATAGACCTAAGGGATACTGCAAAGAAAATTTAAATGCTTATCTTAATCTAAGAAACTTATTCCTTAACCATATCGATATTAGAAACTTATATTTAGATTCAATAGATCCTAAAAGTATAAAACAAAAAGAAGCCAAATATGACTTCTCGATGTTCGAACAACGAAATGCTTACGATAAATCCTCGAGTTCAAGATGGCTTAAGGCACATATCAGCAGAAATTAAAGAAACCATTATTTTCCCCCACTTATTTGACACTAACAATACATTTGCACTTAAATCAGAAACCCGTTACTGCTTTTCGAGTAATACCACTGTTTCAACATGAGCAGTATCAATAAATTATTTAGACGACCTATTACTAATTAACCTGGATTGTTAGATGCTAATTAAACTAAATCGGATTGGGACTTGTATAATTGACTAAAATTATTAATCAATCATATTTTCAGCAACTTCACTATTTTAAAAAATCAGTACGTTATTACCGAATTATCGATTGGAATAAAAACAATCTCCATAAACCGCACAATACACAATATATAAATCACTCTGTGAATGTTTCATTCAATTTTTTTATTAACATCGTTGAATTGTCCATTGTAATTGATGTTTCTTTATACCCCAGTAATCTGTAAAGATTTCTTGCTATCTCGTTATCAGAATGGAAGAAAAGAACTATATTATCAGACGGACCGTTAGGATAGGTTTTAATTAGTTTATCAAACTCGACTAGAGTATCCCTACCATAACCTAATCCTTGGAATCTTTTATCAATTACGAAATGCCAGATAAAATATGTGTTTTGGTTGTAGAACTCTTTTCCTTGAAAATCTTCGTGATCTAAAACATCATAAATATACATTATAAACCCTATTATTTTTGTATCTTTATATATTGCAAGTGGGACTGCTGGAGTTCCATCCATATTCATCTCCAGTGCATCTCCGATACTTTTTAAAACAGATGTTTCAAGAAATTTCTCTTGATTTTCATTAACTTCAAGTTCAATTATGTCATTAATATTATTTGCATTAACACTCTTCAATGTGATCATTTCTACTCTCCCATATCATTTATATTATTATATTGATGTCGATACAAGATTCATAATTATTACAACTTTCGTATCTAAAAATACTCATTCACATTCATATATATTCACAAGTCAAAAAGATTCATGCCGCTACCATTTACAACTGCATATGCTTCAGTTTCATTTGATTTTAAAACTTCGCGGACTTGGTCACGTACATAGTAATCGTAACCTCTTTCTTTAGAATTTTGACTCGCTATTGTTAGGACGCTCATAAACTTATCCTTAAATTTATGTTTACATATTATTCTTTGATAACAGAACTACAGTTTCTACATGTGCAGTATGTGGAAACTGATCCACTGGTTGAACAGTCACAATGTTATACCCAAACTCCTTTAGCCATACAAGATCTTCAGCTAAACTTCTTGGTGCACAGGAAACATAAATAATCTTGTCAGTTGCGAAACGTCCAATGCTTCTCATTACTTTTCCCCCTGCACCACTACGAGGTGGATCGAGTAATAGTATATCAGGATGACCCCACTCTTCTTTCAATTTAGGAAGGCCACTTCTCGCATCACTTGTCATAAAATAGGTATTTTCCAGTCCATTGTCCTTAGCATTTCGTCTTGCAGATTCAATTGATTTATCCACAATTTCAATCCCTGCTAGAGCTTTACTGTTCTTAGCAAAAGGCAAACTAAATGTCCCAACCCCACAGAAGAGGTCTAACATTTTCATTTGATCATTAACTTCTGCCATTTCCAATGCTAATTCAACCAACTTCTCAGCTTGAACTGGATTAGCTTGAAAAAACGTATCGGGCCAAATGCGGTACTTAAAGCCATTAAGAACATCAACGAGATAATCTCTTCCATGGAGGATGTGAATTGCGTCAGCTTGAATACGTTCTACAGCTTCAGCATGTTCAATCCATTGTAAACTAACGAGGTTATCAAATTTCGTTGTCAGTAAATCAACAAGATCTCTTACTTCTTCTTCGTATGCTGCGGGAGACTGTGTAGCATAAAACACCAACATCAATTCATCCGTTGTAAAGGACATACGCATCATAAGATTTCTTAATAATCCTTCTTCTGTTTCTTTATTATATCCCGAAAGTTTGTACTTTTCCTGCCATTCACTGACAACATTTTTCACATCAACCATAATTTCTGGCATCAGTAATGAATCCTGCAAATCAATAACCTTACGGAAATTCCCTTGTTGTGTCATTCCTAATTCACCATTGGGTCCAAATGTTAGCTCCATCTTATTTCGATAACGATATGGATTTTCCATGCCGATGATTGGTTTAACCACACTTGTATCAAATCCATTATTTTCAAGATGATGTTTAACCATGTTTTCTTTAAATTCAAGTTGATTCTCATATTTCATATACTGCAAAGGTGCACCACCGGATACAGATTCATCTGTGGAAATATCCAGATTACGAGTTGGCCCTGGTTTTAAAAGTTCGTCGTAGGATAAAGTAGCTTTTCTTCGTCCTTGTGCATTGGGAACTGTCACTTTTACGACATCTCCAGGTACAACATTTTTTATAAAGAGGTTCAATCTTTTTCCTTGTGAACCTGTTGTAGGTGCATGAGTATATTTTGCATACCCATAACCATTTTCTTCAATCGTATCGATTGTGACTTCCAACACTTCTGTTGGGCATGTGTTTCTATTCATAACATCACCTCAAATTGTTTAATCGTTTTTAATTATACTTTAATTTCTTCCGATATTTATACTATTCTACTTCTTTTAACAATTCTAAAAATTTATTAAAATTATAGGGATAGGAGTTACTCCCTGAAAATCTAATTGGGCCCTTTGCATTGCAATAATATATTTCAAGTTCCCACTGTGTTCCATCGTATATCGTATAACCAAATCTTTCGGTAGTGTAACTGTTTCTCCACTCACCAATTTTTATTTCTTTTAATTCATCAAGAAATGCTTTGTCTCTGTAAGATTTTATTTCTATTGAGTTTTCAAAAGGTATTCTATTCTCAGAGTCACCTTCTTCAATATCCGAATCTTCTTCTTTGCCTACTATAATTATATAATTTTTATATCCTGATAAGAATCCACCGATTGAAAATATCAATTTATAAATATACTTTAGATTTCTGTCAAATTCTGAGGATTTTCGTTCTAGTTTTGATTGTTCATAGATTCCGCCTGCTTTTTTAAACGAAACGATTGCATCTTGCATTTTCTCAGCTAACATTTCTATCTCAATAATTCTTTTTCAGAACTCATCTTCACTATATTTATTTGGTTTCTCTAATAAAATTTTATTATTTTCTATTTCTTTTTTATAACTGTTTATTTCACTCAACAAGGTCTCTTTTGGTTTTTTATCAATGTTTAAATCAGTGTACTCATCCATAATTAGCCATCATTACCCCCTTGAACTTTTCTCCTGCAAAAAAGTAGTCTGTTTTCTTTTCAATAGTTTCTGTCACCAACCACTTAAAATTCATATCTTCATTTAGTTTCATAGTTACGAGAATACCATTTTCAATGTAGTCATACAATCTATAACCATCCAATAAGAAATCGAGTTGTGTCCGGTTTAGTGTTGAAATGATTCGTTTGTCTGTTAACTTTGCATAGACTAATTCAGGACATTCAGAAAGCATTCGATAAATACATAGCTGCATTTTCTCATCATTTGTATATAAAGTTAGTAAATAATGAAGAATTAGCTCTCTCAAGTGTTCCAAATCGGAGACCTTTATATCTACTAATATAAGAGTGAATTTCGTTGCAAAATGTACGAGTTGAATACACTTTCGTTTTTCAAAATAGAATATCTTTGTGCCCCATTCGTGCATTTTATTGCAACTTTCCGCACTTACTATTCTTTGTGCTTCATCTTTTGAATTATCACTTAAGGTTTCCATTATTTCCATGTTAAATCTATCAACTGTTTTTTTAGTCACGTATATGATCATTATAATAACCTCTCTTGAGATTTACTACTTTGGTTTATTTCTATAAAAATATAGATGCAAGTAATGCGAGTGTCTCCACATGAATTGAATGCACAAAAAAGATAAGGGCGTTTCTCTGCAATTTCTTTTTTGTTTGCTTTCAATTTATTATTCAAGTTAAATTCGATCATTTAGCTTATTCATTTGTATACTCCAAATCATTTAATTTTTTATAATATTCTTCCATTTGGTTATCATCGATGCCTTCCTGTCTATTTTGTTTACTATTTGGAAGATTTGGTTTATCTCTATTCGGCCTTTCATAATGTTTATAGTAATTTTCAGTTCCATCCAAGTATAACTCAATTTGAAGTGCTGATTCATTATTATATCCTTTATCGCCATAAAAACGCTCACAGAAACCAAAATATTTCAATTTGCATTTTTTTTCAAGAACCTTAAAATATTTATCTTTCATAAACAAAGACCCAGTTATTCCATCATTATACCAATAACTTTTATTATTATTAACAAGAATCACATCCTCACCACTATTATTCTTCCACGAGTTATTATGTAAGCTGTACTTAAGATCAAATATTTTTACTAATCTAGTCGAAGGAACATTGAAATTTGTTTCGACAAACTCATTTCTAAACTCATTGGTACTTCTGAGACTACATGTCCTTGAAGTGTCGTATATACTTATATTAATAACATCATCATTAATCGTCGGAGTTTCTATGGTATACATTCTATCATTTGAAGGATTATTTGAAAGTGTATATTTTTCATCGACCGCCAAGTTTAGTATATATTCATCACTCCATACTAATTTGCCGCTTTTTTTATCTTTTTCTCTTCTTTTAATACTTCCATATATCAGCCTCCATTCTTCACCTTTAAACTTAACGGGAGCTATTAATTCTCTGAAGTTAGCGATAGATAATTTGAAATCTTCTGCCCACTCATCTGTTTTTATCTTAGGTATATATATTTTTTTTATGATTTTTTTATCCAAACTATCGATTTCTTCATTATAAACACTAATTGGATAGTATAAAACTACTGACTCATTATATACATCGTTTTCATATGAATCAAAACACAATTCTCTTTCGTTATATTTGTCAAACGTATTTAAGTAATAATTACATGCCAAAGAACCTTCTAAATTAGAAATTGATAAATCTAAAGCTTTATAAAGATTATTTTTCATATCAGACTCAAAAACTCTTTTTTTCTCAATATCGTGTAGATCAATATGATATTTATTTAAAAAATACTTAAACAAATACTGCCAAGACAAATATATATCGTAAGAGTCTACCAATTGTTCAGTAATTCCACTTTCTGAATAGTACTCCTTTACTTTATTATTTGATACATATCTTTTTAAAAAATCAAGATCATTCAATCTCATCTTTTTATGAACTTCTTGGTGTATTTTATTAATCTTCACTTTATCTTCACTTAAGAACTGTGTTCTGAAATGTATGTTGTATTTATCAATATTATAGACGTCCATATTTAGCAATCTGTAATCGTACTTAAAATCAAAACCAACCACTGATAGGAAATCGAATATTGTATCATCATTTTGCTTATCTCTGAATTCACTTATATCTATTTTAGTTTCATTAGTTAATCTCTTATATCCGTAAAGATATAATTGAATCCACTGAATGCAATTGATGTTTAGTAGGGTTTCATTATTGATTTGTTGAAAAAATTCAACAATTTTTTTATTGTCTTTTTCCAAAGAACTGAGAACATGAATTATTCCTTCTTTAATATAATCATCTTCCACTCTAAAATATGAATCAATTAGAACATCGCAATATTCACTGTTTAATTTTGCCACTTCAAATATTAATTTTCTTGCTAAGTATCTAATATTTCCGTTAGGTAATGAGCTTATCCAAAATGCAAACCAGAACTTTTCTTCTATATATATACTTGAATATTCATACCTAACAATGCTTCTAATCCATATTTTAAGTCTCGAACGAATCGAGCTAACTTCATATCTTTGATATTCCAAACTATATACACTATTTGCATCTTCAAACAATTGCATATTAATATGATTTACACAATTAAATGGATTTGAGTGATATCCACCAATTTCTCGGATTAAATCTTTCACGGTCATATTGTGAGTTAACCTATCTTTAATTATTCTCATGTTTTCTGCGCTTAATTCTAATTCGTTAAACATGTCTAAAGTTAACGATTCAATCAAACCAGTCTCCATAATAATGAACAATGCATCATTAATTTCATTTTCACATTTTTCAAATATCATAATTATCAAGGCTCTACTTACCGAGTGGAAATTGATTAATAGCTGCTTGAGTAGTTTAACGCTTTCATCTGAAGTGAGTTCCTTAATTTTCCCCATAATACTTCTTGCGATCAGATAGTCGCAAAGAGATTCATTTTTAAAAAGAATGTATTGATTTTCTTTATCACTATAAGTCACAATGAAATTTTTCTGTCCCATCTCAATTATATATCTACTAAATTCACCACCTAAAATCTCTTTTAGCTGAGTGAATGTTAGAACTTTACTGTTTATTGAAATCATTTCCATAATTACTTTTTTTGTCTGAGACCACCTTGGTTTACCTAAAGATATTTGAATCATCTTCTCATAAAGATGAGTACCTTTAATGAGAGGTTTTCTGTCTGGATTAACTAAGAAATTTTTTGACAGCACTTTAATTGCTAGTGAATAATGATATGGATTGTTATTAACAATAAAATGCTCGTGCATAGTTAAATCAAGATTGTACTTTTCAGATATCTTTTCAATCGCATCTTCGCTCGAAACACCACTAAAAATTTCTAAATCAGTTACCTTTGACTTTATGGAATCAATTTCGTGTTTAGGGAGTGAATAATCTCTATAGGTTAGTATGATGCGTAAATTCATATTTCCCTCGTTTTTATCAATAAACTCTAAAACTTGTAATCTTGTTTCATCACTTAATTCATTAATTGCATCAACTAAAAGAAAAAATCTCTTCTCTTCTGAAATTTTTATAATTTCGTTAAATACTGCACTTGATATCTGCTCAATATACTTTCCATAAACCGTTAATACCTCAAATCCATACTCGTTTATTTTTTGGGATAGTTCAAACATATACTCACTTTTACCAATTCCACCTACACCTGTAATCAAAAATACTTTATTAAACTTTAAAGCTTCATTTATAACTTCTTCGTTTGAGTAGTCTTCTTTAACGTCTTTGTAAGAATACAACTTTGAGTATAGATTACTTACCGATCTAACGTACTGATTGAAATTCTCCTTTAGATTTCGATTTATTCTTCCAATGTTTTGATTTATCTCATCCACAATACGATTTTGTTCTTGATGAGATTTTGATAGTTGTTGATTTCTGTCATTAAAAAAATGTCTCTCAGATGGTAGTAGACCTAACAATCTTTTTTCTAAGTAATTATCCTCCCAATCATATTTATCCGATGAAATTGTATTCCACATTTGACTTTCTTGCTGAGAATTTAGTTCTTTGTATTCTGGTATTATTGGACACATTTTTACAAATCACTTCCTTTCCCATATTTTCAATCAACCATTTTGACTGATTTAATTAGACAATTTTAGTTTTTTTATTAGAATACCCAATTATTACCTTTTTATATCCTCAGTATACATACTAGATTTAGTAATTAAAACTGACAGCATTAAAATTATTTTTACTCAACAAGACTACCGACTCAACATGTACTGTCTGTGGAAACATATCGACAGGACATACTTCCTTAAGTTCATATCCACGTTCTTGATATAACTTCAAGTCTCTGGCTAGTGTTGCCGGGTTACATGAAACATAAACAATTCGCTCTGGATTCGATTTAACGGAAGCATCGATAAAATTGATATCTAATCCTTTACGTGGTGGATCTACTACTAGAGTATCAATACTTAACCCTTCTTTGACCCATCTTGGCATGATTTCTTCAGCCTTTCCTGCTTCAAATGTTACATTAGTAATATTATTAGTTTCGGCATTGTCTTTAGCCATGACAATTGCATCTTCTACAATTTCCATTGCATATACATGTTTCGCATGGTCCGCAAGGTTGAGTGAGATACTACCAATTCCACAATAGGCATCTACAACTGTTTCATTTGGTTTGATATCTGCCAATTCTATGGCCTTACTATATAAAACCTCGGTTTGTTTCGTATTTACTTGGAAGAAGGATCTTGAAGAAATTGAGAAAGTCTTTCCTAATAGAATATCATGATAACGATCTTCTCCGTATAGTAGAATTTGTTGTTGACCCATAATGACATTAGTGCGTTTCTCATTAATGTTTTGGACAATACTTATGCACTCGGGTATTTCCTTGGTAATTTCTTCCACAATATTTATTGAGAGTTTTTTTGACTCCTTTGTAACGAGGATAATCATTATTTCGTTTGTTGCTTCACTACGTCTCACTATGATATGACGAATGTTACCACGGTGATGTTCTTCATCGTAGGCCTTAATGTTATGTTTTCTAAGAATATCTCTAACAATAATGATTGCTTCATCAATTTTAGAATCTTGAATGTGATAGTTTTCAATCGGAATTAGATCGTGAGAGGCCTTTTTATAAAACCCCGTTTCCAATTGACCATTAATTTCTCTAACAGGAATCTGTGCTTTATTTCGATAGTTCCATGGATTTTCCATTCCTAACGTATCATGGATGATCACATTTTCTAAGCTTACTTCCTTCGATAATGTCTTAATGACTAAATCTTTTTTGAACTTAAGTTGTTCACTATAGGATAGATGCTGAAGTGGCATCGTTCCTGTTCGAGTTCCCACTGCATCTGTGATTTCGACACGTGCTTTTGATTCTTTAGTCCACGAAAGTACTTTACCAAATGCAAAGCGCTTTGTTACTTTCAAAATAGTGATATCCACAACTTCTCCTGGAATCGTATTCTCAATAAAAACAGGAAAACCGTCCACTTTCGCAACTCCAAATCCTTCGTAAGTTAAGTCGATTATCTCAACTTGGTAATGTTCATTTTTGTTCATAATTATCCTCAATTTCATCCAATTTATTTAATGTTATTTTTATAGCTCCTGCAACAGTAGCTCGGTTGTTTCTTGGTTGTCCGAAGTGGTGCGCGACATCTTTCAATGTTTCTTCTAGAAGTTTATCAAATTGTTCTCTAATCTCAATATGATATCGAGATAAATGACTCTCTATACTCTCATTATAAATGTATTCATATTCCCGTACACCTTGATGATACCAATAAGGTTTCTCATCGTCGAATTTATAAGCATGGAGCCAATCCCAGATAATACTGATGTCTTCAACATTGGGATTATCAATATGACAATGTTTGCAAAGTAGAATAAAATTTCCTGGCTCGTCTTTTCCTCCAAGAGAAAAAGCGCGAATATGACAACGATCCAAACGTTTTTTAACACCACATCGCCAACAATGTGAAGTAGCATTTTTGTAGGTAACGTTTGTTTGATTGGTATCAATCGCATCTTTCCAATAATCCGCAATTTCTTGTTTGGTTGTTAGAATTCTCTTTGTCATAGTTACCTCAATTCATTTCTATTGTACCAAAAAATTAGGTTGCATGTCCTTTGGAATATACTACTTTATCACTTATAATGAGGCCAAGGAGGATATTTTAATGCAAATAACAAAAAAAGGAGTTCCAACTGAGGTAGCAGGTGTTCAACCAACCTTAAACGAAATGGCTCCATCATTTAATTTACCTAATATCAACGGTGAAACCGTTTCTTTAGATTCCCTAAAAGGACAGACTGTTCTTATCAGTATTTTCCCTGATATCAACACTCGTGTTTGTGATCTTCAAACGCGTCACTTTTTTAAGGTAGCAAGTGATTATCCAAGTGTAAAGATTGTGAACGTATCTAATAATACCATTGATCAACTCAAAGACTGGTGTGCAGTAGCTGGAATTGAGGCAGAAATGCTAAGCGATGTCGAACTCGAATTTGCACACGCTTATGGCATCTACCTTCCAGAGTTTGAATTGCTCGCTCGTTCTATCTTTGTAATCAATAAAGATGGAAAACTTGTCTACTCAGAAATTGTTCCTGAAATGGCCCAAGAGCCAAATTATGAAGCAGCTCTCGAAGCAGCGCAAAACGCTTAATTTAAACATATTTTATTATTACCTTAATAATAAAGCCGAATTCCAAGGAGTTCGGCTTTATTTTATAGATATGGGTGCTATTGAATGATGAGTGACTTTAGAGTATGAATGTCTTGGTCGATATTATCATTTTTTTGTAGTATCGAATACATTAAAGAGTTTCTGATCAGTTTTGAAAGTTCATGCAACTCTAGATTATCAGGTAAAGATATTCTCGTATCTCTGACTAAGATGTCATAGATACTTTCTACAAACAAATCAAACATTCTTTTCTCCATGGATCTCCCTGTATCTTTAAGTTCAACGGACATATCACGCAGTCTCAAAATATAATCGTTTTCAAAACGAGTAAATAATGGGAAGAGATGACTATAAAAAATCTTCAGATTAGTATCAAAATCTGTTCCTGAATAAGTAATCTCATTCAAAGATTCTAAAGCATCATGCCAGTACTCTTTACTCAGTTCAACTAAGATTTCGTCTTTATTTTTAAAATAGCGGTAGATTGTACCCAACGCTATATCACACTCTGAGGCAACAGATCGCATCGTTAAAGAATTAAATTCTCCAGTTTCTAAAATTTGTTTTGATTTCTCAAGAATTGTATCTCTAACTTCAGAACTTTTTATTTTCATAGCGTCACCTCTATTCGTATCTATTATACACTAAACACGAATTTTCATTAAACTTCTTGACATTCTTCTTTTGTTGAACTATATTAGTAATACAATATGAACACTGTTCATGGAGGTGAATTATGAGAGTTATTATGGAATCAATTTTTGATATCATCTATTTATTAGGTGTCGTTGGTATGGGTATTTATTTGTTAAAAAATTCAAAAAATAAAGTTACAAAACTTTACGGATGGATGGCAGTCATCCTTGGTGCGGGTGACGCATTCCATTTAATTCCACGTGTGATTGCACTATTATCTGCAGGTCCAAACGGTGATTTAACAAGTGCATTTATACAGTATGAAGTTTCTATGGGCTTTGGTAAGGCTGTTACTTCGATTACAATGACCGTATTCTATCTCATCCTATATATTATTTGGAAAGAATACTATCAAGTCAAAAATACTAAGACTATATCAATCGTTCTGTTAGTGTTAGCTGCAGTTCGAATTATCGTTGGTCTTTTCCCACAAAACATGTGGCTTGTTCACAATCAACCACTAGACTGGGCTATTTATCGCAATATCCCCTTTGCTATAATGGGTATAATTATGATTTATCTATTCTATAACGAGTCTCGAAAGAGAGCGAATGATCCTTTCAAATGGATGTGGCTGGCGATTACTCTATCTTTTGGTTTCTATATCCCTGTGGTGTTATGGTCGGATGTAAATCAGGCAATAGGTCTCTTAATGATTCCTAAAACTCTTGCCTATGTCTGGGTAGTTGTAATGGGACTTCAATATCAAAAATCTCTCAATTAGTAATAAAAACAAGTCGAATTTATCGACTTGTTTTCTGATTATACTTTATAATACTTGTTCTTCTACTGATGTTGGTTCTTCCACATCAATAATTGTTTCACTTAGATCCCCTTCTAATTCTTCGTATACAAGGGTGATCATTCCCCGCGTGTCTGTTTTAAGATTTGCACGGCCGATAAAAATAAAGAACCAAATTCCAAAGTTAAAGCCACTAACTTTCTCTGGAGTAAAATCATGCCCTTTGTATACAACATTAGGTTGGTTAATGAATTCCTCCATTTGACTCAAGGCAGTTACCAATTTATAGTCTGTAGCTGGCATATAATCTCTAAATACTTTTGTCTTCAACATTCTTATCACCTCTCCTTACTTTAACTATACGAATTTAAAAAGTAGAATGCAAGCGCATTCTACTTTTTAAAATATTCTCTTAAATCTGCAATTTCATGAGTTGGAATGATTCCAGTATCATTGATTTCATGTTTTGGATTGTACCAACATGTCGCAATACCGGCATTGATACCACCTTGGATATCTGCTTTTAGTGAGTCTCCAACCATTATGACATTCTCCAAGTCCGTAATTTCAAACTTTTTGAATACATAGTCAAACATTTCTTTCATAGGTTTTGCATATCCTGTTTCTGATGAAACGACCTCACCATCAGCATATGACATAAGATTAGCTAGTTTGATACGACGATGCTGTGTTTCTGTCACACCATTCGTTACAAATATAATTTTGGATTGCTTTGATAATTCTTCCATAAACTGTTCAGCATATTCCATGAATACATTATTTTCCTCAATCTCATTTCGGAAATAACGATCCATTTCAATTCCTGAGTATGGAAGATTAAATGATTTAAATGCTTCAGCAAAACGTGTTTCTAATATTTGATCCTTAGGTATTTCACCACGTTCGTACTGGCTCCATAAGTCATGGTTAACCGACTCATAATGGTTTACTAGTTCTTGTGTATAGGGAATCCCTAAATGCTCTATAGTATTTTTAAGAGCAACTTTTTCTGCTGCTTTAAAATCTAAAATCGTATTATCCAAATCTAATAGTACAGTTGTATAGTTCATAATAGCCTCCAAACAGTCTTATTATACTATCTTTGAAACTGTGTGGGGAATATTTGCTTCTGTAGTAAGCAAGAAATGGTCTGATAGATAACGTCCTTTTCTTGTTTTTTCAGTACAAATTGTGAGTGAGTCACAATCGATATCCTTTGATACAAAGATATGATCAATATGCTCTAGTTCATCATTTTCTGGATCCAATCTAAAATCATTGAATGTTCCGTGATTTTGTATTGGTTTTATATAATTAAATCGATTGTGTAATGGTCGCAGGATTTTATTCTCTTTTTCGACATTGAAATCTCCCACTAAGATAATTGGATATTCAACATCTGTAATTTCTTCAAGAATTTTCACCTGGTTAATTTGAGCTTCTAAACTTTCATGGTCGATATGTGCATTCATGAATACAAAACGTTCTTGAGTCTCTAAACATTCAAGAAGTACCCATGTGCAGATACGATAACAAGCTGAGTTCCAGTCTTTTGAAACTTTAAATGGCGTTTTAGATAACCACAGTGTTGCTTGCTGAACACATTTGAATTTATCTTTTCGATATAAAATTGGATTGTATTCCTCATGACCCTCTCCGTCACGACTCTTTCCAACTGCTTGATATTTCTTTAGCTTTTTTAAATCTTTAAATTGATTCGATACAACTTCTTGTAATCCAATCACATCGAAACCGTTTCTCTCTATTTGCTTCAATAATTCCTTCTTCCGATACTTCCACTGGTCAGGTCCGTCTTCTTCGTTTTCGAACCGTATGTTGTAAGTACCAACCTTTATTCTCATTTCAAAGTCCTCCTATTCCTATCATAGTCTTTTTGAATGTAATTTCAAGGGGTAACGCGTGCTTCCTTATTTTTTACGGTATCATCACAATTTTTATCCGTATTTTATAGAAAAACCACTCTATTGAGTGGTTTAGCTTAATCTAGTGTAAGTTCTAATATTTTATTTCCAGTGACTTTCAAGGTTACTTTATCCCCTAGTGTTAAGAATGCAAGTTCATCATTCACACTCAGTGCTGCATCAAAGATAATTTTCTTATCATCAAGTTTAATTAAGAAATGTGTATTTCCATCAATAATAACTTGATTCATTGCTGTGATACTTCCGGATATTGTTTCCTCTTTACCACCAATTATTGCTAATTGGTCGCCCATCACATTAAGATAGTTTTTCTCTGCAATTGGTTTTGTTTCTCCTACTGCAGATTTAGTATAGTCTTGATAGTTCACATAAGCCAAGCTACGCACAACACCTGAAATATCTTTTAAAGATGTAACGTAGGTAGGGTGTCCGCCAACATTTTGTAGTGTTGGTGTTGTGGGAGTATAGCCTTTTTCTTGAATTGATCCTACTGAAGTAGTTTCTGCAGATGTTAAAGAAATACCAGGTAGGTTAAGTTCCATGGCTTCACCTGTATGACGATTAAGGAATAGCAATCCTGTTGTTGAAGATGCATCAATATTGATAGGTCTAATTCCTGTAAAGACATAAATTTCGTCATCTACTGATACATAATTATAGGTTCCTTCTTTACTATCAATAGCCATGACACCTTCTTGTTGCATAAATGAGTTAAAGTAGCCTCTGTTGAGCGTGTAGTGATCCTTAGCTTGTGATAGGAGCATTGATGTAGGATATACGGAATCAACCCATTCAGGCACCTCATCAAGCTTATAGCGTTGGGTTGCACCTGTTACAGCATCAACGGTAATAATAGCTTCCATATCTTTTGCTCCCCAAATTCCCACTTTCTTCGTAATGCTTTGAACAATCCAGTATGGATGACCCGATTCATCAATTTCAAAAGTCCATCCATCTAAATAACTAAATTTATGTTTCATAGCAACATGACGTTTTAAATCATATTGTAAAGGAGCTCCGGGATAGTACTTCATCGGTTTATCCAATTTCACGATCTCTGCTTTAGCATTAATGTTTCCATCACCCGTTGTTACTAAGGCATAGTAAGGAACGCCACTTCCCATATTAGTATATTTCTTAAATGTATCTGAATATACAAATGGAGCAACACGTACCATATTACCCTTATAGTTTATTTGAGCAAATTCTCGTTTATTAATATCAAATTTGGAAGAAACATCACTCAACTCTCCCATTTTCTTTTCTGCTGCGAGTATTGCTGAATCTTTGTCTACATAGGACATCTCAACTTTATGATCATCACCATAGAGGTCTTCAAAGTTCACTTGTTGAACTGGACCCACAACTTTAGCATAACGCTTTGCATTAATGAGTCGTGAAGAAGAAACACTCCCAACAATAAATACAACAACAAATACAGACGCAATAATTCCAAATGTTCCAAAGAACTTCTTATAATTTTTTCGATCAATAAATAGAATTCCTGAGATAATAAGTACAAAAGAGCTTAAATAAATCATTGATTCTATATCCATATAGTGATAAGTATTTCCATTTACAATATCAATGAGTACGAACAGTACCGTTACGATACCAATTGATATCCATTTACGTTTTGTCATAATTATTCCTCCTCGATAAGCACCTGAGCATTACAATTAAAAAGGAATCATAACATGATTCCTAAACTTTGCAAACTCCATCTTCGCACATTCCAACGTTTTCTTCCTTAGGAAGATTTTCAACATATTCTAATGCTTGTTTAAATGTTTCAACAGGTTGTGCTCCTGATAATGATACTTTGTCATCGAAAACAAAATGTGGTACACCTTTAGCACCAATCATTTGTGACCATTGTTCATCTTGACGTACTTTTAATCCAACTTCATCGGAATCAAGTGCCTTACGAACATCTTCTTCCTTCATTCCTGCTTCAACAGCAAGTTTAACAAGTTGTTCATCATCATTTAAGTAAGCACCTTTTTCAAAATACCCCGATAAGAATTTCTCACTCACTTCATGTCCCAAGCCTTGAATTTTCGCTAGTTGGAATACCTTGTGAGCTTTAAAAGTATTTGAATGCTTCATTGCATCAAAGTCATAGTTAAGGCCTGCGTTTGCTGCCATTTCTTTAACACGTGCATTATTACTTCTTGCTTCACTTAACGACATTCCATACTTATTTGCTAGCATTTGATCTACAGACATTCCGGGTTGATCAACAAAATCAGGATCCAACTCGTAACTCATCATTTCAATTTCCACATCATCTCTTCCGGATTCTTTTAATGCTTGTTCTAAATGTCTTTTACCAATGTAGCAAAATGGACATACAAAATCTGACCAAATTTGAATTTTCATAATTGTCACCTCTCATGAATATTCTAACTGTTTCTATTATTTTCGGCTAACAATATGCTCATGGGGGTATATTGCTTTTTTACAAATATGATTCCAAATCAAAATGATCCAGTGATTCAATCATGTCATGATGACCCTCAAATTTAAGATGTTTTGTAATGCGATTCGGAACCACAATGACATCAATCCCTGCTTTAACGCCAGCATGTAATCCATTGAGCGAATCTTCAAAAATTATAAGTTTATCATTATCTATTCCCAGTAACTGTTGCGCTTTATTAAATAAGTCTGGCTCCGGTTTAATATTTTCCACTTCATCTCCACCAACAATAACATCAACATACTCAAGAAGGTCAAGCCTTTTTAAATGAGTTAAAGGATGGTTACGTGGTGAACTTGTTGCGATTGCTATCTTTAAACCTTTTGCTTTTGCATCCTTCATGAGAGCTTCAACACCTGACATAGCTGGTAATTTTTGTGTATTCTCTTTGAACGTTGGAAATATTGCATCATGATAATCATCTATCGTGATTTCAGTTCCTATTTTTTCACTTACAATTTTAAGCATTTTATTTGAATTAGAACCAATACACATAAGATACTCTTCCATCAATAAGTCATAATCATGTGTTTCTTTAAACCAATCCATAATAATCGGATACCATTCATATTCAGTATCGATAATAACACCATCAAAATCAAAAATTATTCCTTCCAACATTCGCTTACTTCCCCTTATAGTATTTTACGAGTTCATTAAGTATTCTTTCATTACTGGCTGCCATATAGACAACTGAAGTAGTAACAAGTTGTAGTGTTTCATCGCCATCAATTAGACTTTTACCACCAACTTCATTAAGAATAATATTTGCAGCACCAATATCCCACACTTTAAGTCGTCGCGCAATATAAACATGAGAACGACCACTTGCTATATTACACGTATCGAGTGCTGCTGCACCTACGTATCGGTGCACCATCATTTTCTTCTCTAATGCTTCATCATACAGTCTAAGTGTTGGTAAATCACTACTTACAATGGCATCTTCTAAATCCGTATCTTGATCCAAATTGGGAAGTTTTTGGTCATTTAAATAACTGCCTTCACCATCTATACCCACAAACATCTCGTCACGAGTCACATCGTAAACAATACCAAAGACAGGCTTTCCATCCTCGTAATATGCTAAGGAGACAGCGAAGTTTTGTTTTTGATAAATGAAGTTGGTCGTTCCATCAATTGGATCTAAGACCCAAACCTGAGAATTTCCTAAATAACTTACACTTTTCTCCTCAGTGATAAAATCTTGATTCTCATATTTATCTTTAATTTGCTTCACAATATAGATTTCTGTAGACTTATCAACATTGGTAACAAAGTCATGTTTATTTTGTTTAGTGTCGACAGTTAGTGATTCTTTCATTTGTTGTTTTATAAGTTCGCCACTTTCGTAGACGACCTTTTTTGCGAATTCTAATTTTTCATTTATAACCATGTTTCAATTCCTTTCATAATCAGTGAGTTTGCTGCACCAATAAATAAGTGACCTTGTTGATCGAATACTAATTGATTGACCTGTGTTCCCATAAGGAACGTTCCACCTACTTCTGTCAAAATAATTACCGCAGCAGCACAATCCCAAACTTTCAAACTATTGAATACATAAGCTTGCGACATATTTGCTGCAACATGACAAATCTCGAGTGCACCTGACCCTAAAAATCTATGGGCAATAATTTGCCTCTTAATTTCTGAGGGAGTTGCTTTAAAAAAGTTTGGTCGATAAACATCTCCAGAAATAACGGATTCACTCAGAGGTCTCTTCTGATCAAGCAAAGCGAGTTTCTCTCCATTTAGGAAAGCACCATTACCTGTTTTTGCTTCAAACAGTTCATTGTTCATAACATCATAAACTAAACCAAAAACTGGCATCCCTTTTTCATAGTAGGCGAGTGATATACAAAAATCCCTTTTTTTATATACAAAGTTAGTCGTTCCATCGATAGGGTCAATAATCCAAAGGTTTTCAAGACCTATAAAGTCCCGTGTATTTTCCTCTGTCAAATAGTTTTGATTAGGAAATGAATTGTTGATTGTATCGACTAGGAATTTTTCAACTTGCTTATCGACATTGGTTACAAAATCAGAAGCAGAGCTTTTAATATCAACCTGAATGTCTTCTTGCATCATATTTTTTATGAGAGAACCTGCTTCGAGTACAGATTGTCTCGCAACATTATACTTATTCATTATGACTCCTATATATTTGTAGACTGAATTGAAACGATATTATCATTTTTTGAAAGCTCATGTTGCAATTCATCAAATGTTATTTTCTTACCACCGTGTATTTCATATACATAAGTATATATTTTTTCGTTACCATAAAGTTCTACTGAGTATTGAACACGGTGAATTTCTAGTTGAAAGCTATTAAGAGTTTCAATAATTTCATGTTCTACCTTATGGCCACCGATATACTTAACTACTAGCTTGTGTGGTAAACTCTCGCCAATGATTCGTTTCATAATATATAAAACAATCATTGTTGCAAGAAAACCTAGAAAGGCTAACTCATAGTAACCCATACCTAGTGCAAGACCTAATGCTGCAGTTGTCCATATTGAAGCAGCAGTCGTAAGCCCTGATATATTTTTATTTGTCACTATAATTGTCCCAGCACCTAAGAAACCAATACCACTTACGACTTGCGCGATTAGTCGTGCTGGATCTGACCGAACCGATCCAATCAGATCTGGATGAATTCTTGCATACTGTAATGTATCAAAAATAATGTGTTGTTGGATAAGTGCAATGATAGTTGCTCCTATTCCCACTAGTAAATGTGTTTTAATACCGGCATTACTTTGGTTTTTTTCTCTCTCAAGACCAATTAGCCCTGAAAAAACTAATGTTAACCCCAATCGTATAACTATATCTTTAAATGCCATACATACTTTCCTCTCATCTATGGTCTCATACAAAGTCTAAAAAACCGCGTCCCCACACGATTTTGTACTATTCTACTCTATTTTTAGTATTACCTTATTACGTATATTATAGATTTTCTGGCCAAGCCATTGTAAATTCAGGTATATTAGTTTCCTCTTCAACATCTTCATCAATGACTACAAACCCTTCTCGTTCATAGAACTTGATAGCTTTTTTATTCTGTTGGTAAACATTCAAAGTTAACTCATCATATCGTTCTTTAAGATAATTCATCAAATCTTTGCCAATCCCTTTATTTCTTGAAACAGTATCTACAAATATACCAGCAAGATAATGACCACCTAGCACACCAGCGAATCCATTTATTCGATTATTATCCACAGAAACATATATGTTAGCATTTTCTAACATTTCCTTAAAACTATCGTAATTTTCTCTCCAATAAGAAGAATCAACGTAGTCATGTACCTCAAAGTTTGTATTTATCCAAAGGTCCATGACTTCATCAATTTCAGGTATTTCCATCAAACGTATCATATTTTTCCCTCGATATCTTTCTAAACCATTATACCATAAAAAAAGACATCCATAAGGATGTCTAATTACCTGGCAATGAGCTATCTTCACTAGCGCTTGGCTAGATATTGTCGCCGCTAAAGTGCTTAACTTCTGTGTTCGAGATGGGAACAGGTGTGACCACTTCGCTAGAATCACCAGATCCTGGCATTGCTGAGAGATAATCTCTCAAAACTGAATAACAGAAATTTCGATATCTTTTCGAATGTTGTCTTTGTGTGATTAAAACCTCGACCTATTAGTATCAGTCAGCTACACATATCACTATGCTTCCACCTCTGACCTATCAACCTGATCGTCTCTCAGGGGTCTTACTACTTACGTATGGGAAATCTCATCTTGGAGTTGGCTTCGTGCTTAGATGCTTTCAGCGCTTATCCAGTCCATACTTAGCTACCCAGCGATGCTCTTGGCAGAACAACTGGTACACCAGCGGTATGTCCATCCCGGTCCTCTCGTACTAGGGACAGCGCTCCTCAAATTTCCTACGCCCACAACAGATAGGGACCGAACTGTCTCACGACGTTCTGAACCCAGCTCGCGTACCGCTTTAATGGGCGGACAGCCCAACCCTTGGAACCTAATTCAGCTCCAGGATGCGATGAGCCGACATCGAGGTGCCAAACCTCGCCGTCGATGTGAACTCTTGGGCGAGATCAGCCTGTTATCCCCAGGGTAGCTTTTATCCGTTAAGCGACGGCCCTTCCACGCGGAACCGCCGGATCACTAAGCCCGACTTTCGTCCCTGCTCGACTTGTAGGTCTCGCAGTCAAGCACCCTTCTGCCTTTACGCTCGTCGATTGATTTCCAACCAATCTGAGGGTACCTTTGGGCGCCTCCGTTACTCTTTAGGAGGCGACCGCCCCAGTCAAACTGCCCACCTGACACTCTCCCGGATCCGGATCACGGACCGCGGTTAGAATTTCAATCATACAAGAGTGGTATCCCAATGGCGACTCCACATACACTAGCGTGCATGCTTCATTGTCTCCCACCTATCCTGTACATGTAGGATCAAAATTCAATATCAAGCTACAGTAAAGCTCCATGGGGTCTTTCCGTCTAGTTGCGGGTAACCGGCATCTTTACCGGTACTAAGATTTCACCGAGTCTGCTGCCGAGACAGCGCCCAAATCGTTACGCCTTTCGTGCGGGTCGGAACTTACCCGACAAGGAATTTCGCTACCTTAGGACCGTTATAGTTACGGCCGCCGTTCACTGGGGCTTCAGTTCAATGCTTCGATCGAAATCTAACACATCCCCTTAACCTTCCAGCACCGGGCAGGCGTCACCCCCTATACTTCGTCTTGCGACTTCGCAGAGAGCTATGTTTTAGTTAAACAGTCGCTTGGGCCTCTTCACTGCGGCTCCCTTTTACAAGAGCACCCCTTCTCCCGAAGTTACGGGGTCATTTTGCCGAGTTCCTTGGCAACAGTTCTCTCGCTCACCTCAGGATTCTCTCCTTGCCTACCTGTGTCGGTTTTGGTACGGGCCAATATATGATTAACGCTAGAAACTTTTCTTGAGAGCTGGCATCGGTTCCTTCGCTACTTCCTCACGGGTTCGCTCCTCATTACGCCTTTGCATTGTAAGACGGATTTGCCTATCTTACTGCTCCTTCGCTTAAACCAGCACTTCCAGTCGCTGGCAAAACTTAGCCTTCTCTGTCATTCCTTCACTCATATATCGGGTACAGGAATATCAACCTGTTGTCCATCGACTACGCTTTTCAGCCTCATCTTAGGTCCCGACTTACCCAGGGAGGACGAGCCTTCCCCTGGAACCCTTAGGCAATCGGTGTGTCAGATTCTCACTGACATTTCGCTACTCACACCGGCATTCTCACTTCTATACGCTCCAACGCTCCTTACGGTACATCTTCAACGCTGTATAGAACGCTCCCCTACCACTTGCATTTAATGCAAATCCGCAGTTTCGGTATCATACTTAGCCCCGGTAAATTTTCGGCGCAGGGTCACTCGACTAGTGAGCTGTTACGCACTCTTTAAAGGATGGCTGCTTCTGAGCCAACCTCCTAGTTGTCTGTGCATCCCCACATCCTTTTCCACTTAGTATGAATTTTGGGACCTTAACTGGCGATCTGGGCTGTTTCCCTTTCGACTATGGACCTTATCACCCACAGTCTGACTGCCAACTACCATCCACTGGCATTCGGAGTTTGATTATATTCAGTACCCCGAGATGGGGCCATCATACATTCAGTGCTCTACCTCCAGTGGCCTTCCATTGACGCTAGCCCTAAAGCTATTTCGGGGAGAACCAGCTATATCAAAGTTCGATTGGAATTTCTCCGCTAGCCACAACTCATCCGCTGGCTTTTCAACGACAGTCGGTTCGGTCCTCCATTTGGTTTCACCCAAACTTCAACCTGGTCATGGCTAGATCACTTTGTTTCGGGTCTACCACAATGTACTATTTCGCCCTATTCAGACTCGCTTTCGCTACGGCTCCGTCTTTTCCAACTTAACCTCGCACATTATGAGTAACTCGCCGGTTCATTCTACAAAAGGCACGCCATCACCCATTAACGGGCTCTGACTTCTTGTAAGCATACGGTTTCAGGTTCTATTTCACTCCGCTCCCGCGGTTCTTTTCACCTTTCCCTCACGGTACTGGTTCACTATCGGTCACTAAGGAGTATTTAGCCTTACCGGGTGGTCCCGGCTGGTTCCGACAAGGTTTCTCGTGCCTCGCCGTACTCAGGATACCACTAGAGTAATCGCCGCTTTCGTCTACAGGGTTTGCACCTTCTTTGACTGGCCTTTCAATGCCATTCGACTAACTTTGATTAATCCCACGTTGTGGTCCTACAACCCCATCACGAAGATGGTTTGGGCTCTTCCCGTTTCGCTCGCCACTACTCAGGGAATCACATTTTGTTTTCTTTTCCTCTTGTTACTAAGATGTTTCAATTCACAAGGTTGCCTCATCATAAGCTATGTATTCACTTATGTGTAGTACAGCATAACCTGTACTGGGTTTCCCCATTCGGATACCCCCGGATCGTTGTGTACGTACCACTCCCCGAGGCGTTTCGCCGTTCGTCGCGTCCTTCTTCAGCTCTTAGTGCCTAGGCATCCACCGTACGCCCTTACATATTTAATCACATGTAATTTCGCGCCTGATCTATTTAAAATCAGTTTTTTATGTTTATCGCTTGATAAACGTGTGTTCGCTTATTTTTTTATTGCTTAAGTTACTGTTTGTTTAACTTGATGTAAATCTAGTTATTACAACTATTCGAAAAGATATTCTGTTGATAACTTTTAATGTCTATCTATCTCTTCTGTTATTCAGTTTTCAAAGATCATTCATTTCTGAGATGCTTACAGCCTCTCAAAACTAAACAGGAAACTATTTTGTCAATTTCACGTCTTTCTAAAATATTACTCCTTAGAAAGGAGGTGATCCATCCCCACCTTCCGGTAGGGATACCTTGTTACGACTTAACCCCAATCATCGGTCCTACCTTCGACGGCTCCCTCCCTTTACAGGGTTAGGCCACCGGCTTCGGGTATTACCAACTCTCATGGTTTGACGGGCGGTGTGTACAAGGCCCGAGAACGTATTCACCGCGGCATGCTGATCCGCGATTACTAGCGATTCCGACTTCATGGAGTCGAGTTGCAGACTCCAATCCGAACTGAGACGTACTTTCTGAGATTCGCTCCACATCACTGCTTCGCTTCCCTCTGTATACGCCATTGTAGTACGTGTGTAGCCCAGATCATAAGGGGCATGATGATTTGACGTCATCCCCACCTTCCTCCGGTTTATCACCGGCAGTCTCTCCAGAGTCCCCAACTTAATGATGGTAACTGAAGACAAGGGTTGCGCTCGTTGCGGGACTTAACCCAACATCTCACGACACGAGCTGACGACAACCATGCACCACCTGTAACCGCCATAACTATTACATATCTCTATGCTTTTGCGCGGTATGTCAAGACCTGGTAAGGTTCTTCGCGTTGCTTCGAATTAAACCACATACTCCACCGCTTGTGCGGGCCCCCGTCAATTCCTTTGAGTTTTACGCTTGCGCGCATACTCCCCAGGCGGGATACTTATTGCGTTAACTACAGCACTGAATTCTATCCAACACTTAGTATCCATCGTTTACGGCGTGGACTACTAGGGTATCTAATCCTATTTGCTCCCCACGCTTTCGAGCCTCAGCGTCAGTTACAGGCCAGTTAGCCGCCTTCGCCACTGGTGTTCCTCCATATATCTACGCATTTTACCGCTACACATGGAATTCCACTAACCTCTCCTGCACTCTAGTCTACCAGTTTCTATGGCATCACGGGGTTAAGCCCCGAACTTTCACCATAAACTTAATAAACCGCCTGCGCTCCCTTTACGCCCAATAATTCCGGATAACGCTCGCCACCTACGTATTACCGCGGCTGCTGGCACGTAGTTAGCCGTGGCTTTCTGGTAAGGTACCGTCATAGTACGAGCATTCCCTCTCATACTTGTTCTTCCCTTACAACAGAGCTTTACAACCCGAAGGCCTTCTTCACTCACGCGGCGTTGCTCGGTCAGGGTTTCCCCCATTGCCGAAAATTCCCTACTGCTGCCTCCCGTAGGAGTCTGGGCCGTGTCTCAGTCCCAGTGTGGCCGGTCACCCTCTCAGGTCGGCTACGCATCATCGTCTTGGTGAGCCGTTACCTCACCAACTAACTAATGCGCCATAAGCCCATCTCTTTGTGTTGTATCCCAACTTTAATTAATCGAAGATGTCTTCGATTAACGTATCCGGTATTAGCAGACGTTTCCATCTGTTATCCCAGGCATAGAGGCAGGTTGCTTATGTATTACTCACCCGTTCGCCACTAAGTTTCGAATCTAGCAAGCTAGTTTCGAACTTCGTTCGACTTGCATGTATTAGGCACGCCGCCAGCGTTCATCCTGAGCCAGGATCAAACTCTCCATTTGATTCTTTCTCATTTTTTTAACTCTGACGAGTTTGTTTTGTTTTGTTTTTATTTACTTGAAATTGACGTTTCCTGTTCAGTTTTCAAAGACCATTTGCTGCGCCGGTTTCCCTTAGCGCTTGTACATAATATCATTACCTCAACACCCTGTCAACGCTTTTTTCACTTTTATTTTTTTTATTTTTAAAAACAGTCGAAATAGCCACTAAACAGGCTTTTTAAGTATATTTTTTTCTGTAATTATCTATATATATTCCACTCTTTTTACACTTGTTTGCAAAAAAGTTTTTATGCAAAATATTTCTTTATTTTTATTAAATTTTTATTTAATGAAATCAAAGCGGTTACACATCTATTGGTTGTCACCGTAAAATCTTTAATCCATAAAAAAAGAGATTGATGTGGCCATCAATTTCTTCTTTTATAATATAAATAAATATACGATAAAGACAATCAACAAACTTGTAAATGTTCCTATAACGAAATATTCAGCGAATTTTGCATCTTCTGAGATTTTCTTATATCTTGCAATTCCCTTCAATGTGAATACAACGGCGATTCCACTGACGAGATTTTGCGAAAGAAACAGTAAACTTAAGAGTCGCTCCAATGTTCCCATTCGCGCTCCCGCTCCCGCAAGACCTTCATCAATCTTCGTAGTCTTAGGATCGAATCGTTCTGTCAACATGACTATTAAAACATTTGCCGGTTTCCCAACTAGAAGTATTGCGAGCGTCATTCTTAATAAAACTTGAAAGTCATATCCTGATAGTTCAGGATTAAATGAATATCCATATATGTTGCGCGCAAGTAAGGAAATCGCTACTATTGAAAAAAGATGGCAGAATTGATCTATTCCAAATATTGTGATTGGTGCTAGAGGTTTTCTACCACTGCTGGATGATTTATCTTTACTATCATTACTAGGGATATCATTCATCGCTATTTTTCTAAAAAAGTCGAATCTTGTACTCTCTACAAACCGATCTCGTTTTAATTTATAGTCGAGTTTGGAGTACGGAATATTTTTATAATAAGCAGTTTTCGTTACTCGAAACTTAATAATATCAATTGTTGCATGAATAGAAACAAATATTAGAGTTAGTATAAAGTCTGGTAATATAGCGGACAAATTTCGTAATATAACTATTCTCAGTATCATCACCATCATAAAAGCCAGAGCATATTGGATATTGTGAATTCTCACTCCTGCTCGAGATACTGCTTTATAGTCGGAGAGTTCTTGGGATTGAAGATAGAAATCGCCTAAAACATGCGAAATAATATAAAAATAAATCATTTAAATATCCTCCAAACTAACTTGTTTTGAGAGTTCGATACGTGACGTTACGTATTGCCTAATCGCCGTCGAGGCCAGTCTGTTAGAAACCTGCGATGATGAGAAATTCATCGTCTCGACCAGAGTTCTCGGAACAATTTGCTCATATCCGAAGTCTGAAATAATTTCGTAAACAAATTGTTTTTGAGTTTGGGTCCAATTATTTCTAATCAAATCCTGCAGTCTCACAATAGAATTAAAGAATGATTCGTTATTCTCATCAGTTATTTTTAGATAAGTGGATGTATTTCGATTGTCATGATCTCGATGTACGATTTGAATTGCTTCTCTAGCACTCCAATATGCAGGACCATCAGCACCAATACTAATACCCTCGTCAATGTCAGTACTAATCATTCCTACACCAATTCCAAATCTTAACTCTACACCCTCTAGACTAAGATAGAGACTGAGTTCGTCAATGATGAGAAAGCAAACCTTCACGTTCTTAATTAAACACTGAAATTCATCACCCAATGTGATTGTGATTGGTGATTTAAGATCTTTCTTGTACTTATTATTTAGTGAGTCTATCTTATTACGAAGTAAATTTTGAATCTCATTACGATTTAGATATTCTTTAGAATTAATAATATCTCCAATTAGTGCTATATACATAATATCACCTCTGTCAATATAATACACGATATATCGTGAAAATTCAATACTTCATGATATATCGTGTAATCTAATAATTTCATATTAATTGATGAATTAGTTCTCGATCATCAGAGTAATATATTTCCTGCAGCTTTGTATAAGTCGTACCATTCTTTTCTACTTAAAGAAACATTTGATACTTTCGAAATCCTTTTGATACGATCTGGATTCATACTTCCTACAATAGTTTGAATATTTGCAGGATGGCGATCAATCCACGCTACAGCAATAGCTTCTTTTGAAACGTTGTATTTATCTGCAAGCAATTGAAGGGCCACATTAACTTCGGGGTAATCATCATTATCTACGAACACCGCCTCAAAGAAACCAGCATAAAATGGAGACCAAGCTTGAATCGTAATATTATTCAAGCGTGCATATTCGATCATTCCCTGACTTCTATCAATACCTGGATTTGTAGCCATATTCACATTCATTCCATAATCAACCAATGGCGAATGCATTAAACTAAATTGCATTTGGTTTACAATCAACTTATCTTCAACACTTCTCTGTAAAAGATCTATCATCATGCTACTTTGATTTGATACACCAAAATACTTAACTTTACCTGAATCTTTTAATATCTTAAATGCTTCCGCAACTTCTTCTGGCTCAACCAAGGCATCTGGTCGGTGAAGTAATAACACATCCAAGTAATCCATTTGTAATCTCTCTAATATTTCATCAACACTTTTAAGAATGTGCTCTTTAGAGAAGTCAAAGGTTCCATCAACTTTGTTAATGCCACATTTTGATTGAATGATAATATCACTGCGATCTATTTTCATACGTTTAATGGCTTCACCAAAAATGATCTCAGATTTTCCATCTCCATAAATATCCGCATGATCAAAAAAGTTAATATTACTATCAAGTGCAGCTTGAATAATGGCTATCGCTTCATCAACCGACTTATTTGCCATTCGCATACATCCTAAACCTACTGTTGAAACTTCTAAATCACTTGTACCTAGATTAAATTTTCGCATAATTTATCTCCGTTCTAATCTAAGTATACCATAAAAAAAGACATCCATAAGGATGTCTAATTACCTGGCAATGAGCTATCTTCACTAGCGCTTGGCTAGATATTGTCGCCGCTAAAGTGCTTAACTTCTGTGTTCGAGATGGGAACAGGTGTGACCACTTCGCTAGAATCACCAGATCCTGGCATTGCTGAGAGATAATCTCTCAAAACTGAATAACAGAAATTTCGATATCTTTTCGAATGTTGTCTTTGTGTGATTAAAACCTCGACCTATTAGTATCAGTCAGCTACACATATCACTATGCTTCCACCTCTGACCTATCAACCTGATCGTCTCTCAGGGGTCTTACTACTTACGTATGGGAAATCTCATCTTGGAGTTGGCTTCGTGCTTAGATGCTTTCAGCGCTTATCCAGTCCATACTTAGCTACCCAGCGATGCTCTTGGCAGAACAACTGGTACACCAGCGGTATGTCCATCCCGGTCCTCTCGTACTAGGGACAGCGCTCCTCAAATTTCCTACGCCCACAACAGATAGGGACCGAACTGTCTCACGACGTTCTGAACCCAGCTCGCGTACCGCTTTAATGGGCGGACAGCCCAACCCTTGGAACCTAATTCAGCTCCAGGATGCGATGAGCCGACATCGAGGTGCCAAACCTCGCCGTCGATGTGAACTCTTGGGCGAGATCAGCCTGTTATCCCCAGGGTAGCTTTTATCCGTTAAGCGACGGCCCTTCCACGCGGAACCGCCGGATCACTAAGCCCGACTTTCGTCCCTGCTCGACTTGTAGGTCTCGCAGTCAAGCACCCTTCTGCCTTTACGCTCGTCGATTGATTTCCAACCAATCTGAGGGTACCTTTGGGCGCCTCCGTTACTCTTTAGGAGGCGACCGCCCCAGTCAAACTGCCCACCTGACACTCTCCCGGATCCGGATCACGGACCGCGGTTAGAATTTCAATCATACAAGAGTGGTATCCCAATGGCGACTCCACATACACTAGCGTGCATGCTTCATTGTCTCCCACCTATCCTGTACATGTAGGATCAAAATTCAATATCAAGCTACAGTAAAGCTCCATGGGGTCTTTCCGTCTAGTTGCGGGTAACCGGCATCTTTACCGGTACTAAGATTTCACCGAGTCTGCTGCCGAGACAGCGCCCAAATCGTTACGCCTTTCGTGCGGGTCGGAACTTACCCGACAAGGAATTTCGCTACCTTAGGACCGTTATAGTTACGGCCGCCGTTCACTGGGGCTTCAGTTCAATGCTTCGATCGAAATCTAACACATCCCCTTAACCTTCCAGCACCGGGCAGGCGTCACCCCCTATACTTCGTCTTGCGACTTCGCAGAGAGCTATGTTTTAGTTAAACAGTCGCTTGGGCCTCTTCACTGCGGCTCCCTTTTACAAGAGCACCCCTTCTCCCGAAGTTACGGGGTCATTTTGCCGAGTTCCTTGGCAACAGTTCTCTCGCTCACCTCAGGATTCTCTCCTTGCCTACCTGTGTCGGTTTTGGTACGGGCCAATATATGATTAACGCTAGAAACTTTTCTTGAGAGCTGGCATCGGTTCCTTCGCTACTTCCTCACGGGTTCGCTCCTCATTACGCCTTTGCATTGTAAGACGGATTTGCCTATCTTACTGCTCCTTCGCTTAAACCAGCACTTCCAGTCGCTGGCAAAACTTAGCCTTCTCTGTCATTCCTTCACTCATATATCGGGTACAGGAATATCAACCTGTTGTCCATCGACTACGCTTTTCAGCCTCATCTTAGGTCCCGACTTACCCAGGGAGGACGAGCCTTCCCCTGGAACCCTTAGGCAATCGGTGTGTCAGATTCTCACTGACATTTCGCTACTCACACCGGCATTCTCACTTCTATACGCTCCAACGCTCCTTACGGTACATCTTCAACGCTGTATAGAACGCTCCCCTACCACTTGCATTTAATGCAAATCCGCAGTTTCGGTATCATACTTAGCCCCGGTAAATTTTCGGCGCAGGGTCACTCGACTAGTGAGCTGTTACGCACTCTTTAAAGGATGGCTGCTTCTGAGCCAACCTCCTAGTTGTCTGTGCATCCCCACATCCTTTTCCACTTAGTATGAATTTTGGGACCTTAACTGGCGATCTGGGCTGTTTCCCTTTCGACTATGGACCTTATCACCCACAGTCTGACTGCCAACTACCATCCACTGGCATTCGGAGTTTGATTATATTCAGTACCCCGAGATGGGGCCATCATACATTCAGTGCTCTACCTCCAGTGGCCTTCCATTGACGCTAGCCCTAAAGCTATTTCGGGGAGAACCAGCTATATCAAAGTTCGATTGGAATTTCTCCGCTAGCCACAACTCATCCGCTGGCTTTTCAACGACAGTCGGTTCGGTCCTCCATTTGGTTTCACCCAAACTTCAACCTGGTCATGGCTAGATCACTTTGTTTCGGGTCTACCACAATGTACTATTTCGCCCTATTCAGACTCGCTTTCGCTACGGCTCCGTCTTTTCCAACTTAACCTCGCACATTATGAGTAACTCGCCGGTTCATTCTACAAAAGGCACGCCATCACCCATTAACGGGCTCTGACTTCTTGTAAGCATACGGTTTCAGGTTCTATTTCACTCCGCTCCCGCGGTTCTTTTCACCTTTCCCTCACGGTACTGGTTCACTATCGGTCACTAAGGAGTATTTAGCCTTACCGGGTGGTCCCGGCTGGTTCCGACAAGGTTTCTCGTGCCTCGCCGTACTCAGGATACCACTAGAGTAATCGCCGCTTTCGTCTACAGGGTTTGCACCTTCTTTGACTGGCCTTTCAATGCCATTCGACTAACTTTGATTAATCCCACGTTGTGGTCCTACAACCCCATCACGAAGATGGTTTGGGCTCTTCCCGTTTCGCTCGCCACTACTCAGGGAATCACATTTTGTTTTCTTTTCCTCTTGTTACTAAGATGTTTCAATTCACAAGGTTGCCTCATCATAAGCTATGTATTCACTTATGTGTAGTACAGCATAACCTGTACTGGGTTTCCCCATTCGGATACCCCCGGATCGTTGTGTACGTACCACTCCCCGAGGCGTTTCGCCGTTCGTCGCGTCCTTCTTCAGCTCTTAGTGCCTAGGCATCCACCGTACGCCCTTACATATTTAATCACATGTAATTTCGCGCCTGATCTATTTAAAATCAGTTTTTTATGTTTATCGCTTGATAAACGTGTGTTCGCTTATTTTTTTATTGCTTAAGTTACTGTTTGTTTAACTTGATGTAAATCTAGTTATTACAACTATTCGAAAAGATATTCTGTTGATAACTTTTAATGTCTATCTATCTCTTCTGTTATTCAGTTTTCAAAGATCATTCATTTCTGAGATGCTTACAGCCTCTCAAAACTAAACAGGAAACTATTTTGTCAATTTCACGTCTTTCTAAAATATTACTCCTTAGAAAGGAGGTGATCCATCCCCACCTTCCGGTAGGGATACCTTGTTACGACTTAACCCCAATCATCGGTCCTACCTTCGACGGCTCCCTCCCTTTACAGGGTTAGGCCACCGGCTTCGGGTATTACCAACTCTCATGGTTTGACGGGCGGTGTGTACAAGGCCCGAGAACGTATTCACCGCGGCATGCTGATCCGCGATTACTAGCGATTCCGACTTCATGGAGTCGAGTTGCAGACTCCAATCCGAACTGAGACGTACTTTCTGAGATTCGCTCCACATCACTGCTTCGCTTCCCTCTGTATACGCCATTGTAGTACGTGTGTAGCCCAGATCATAAGGGCATGATGATTTGACGTCATCCCCACCTTCCTCCGGTTTATCACCGGCAGTCTCTCCAGAGTCCCCAACTTAATGATGGTAACTGAAGACAAGGGTTGCGCTCGTTGCGGGACTTAACCCAACATCTCACGACACGAGCTGACGACAACCATGCACCACCTGTATCCGCCATAACTATTACATATCTCTATGCTTTTGCGCGGTATGTCAAGACCTGGTAAGGTTCTTCGCGTTGCTTCGAATTAAACCACATACTCCACCGCTTGTGCGGGCCCCCGTCAATTCCTTTGAGTTTTACGCTTGCGCGCATACTCCCCAGGCGGGATACTTATTGCGTTAACTACAGCACTGAATTCTATCCAACACTTAGTATCCATCGTTTACGGCGTGGACTACTAGGGTATCTAATCCTATTTGCTCCCCACGCTTTCGAGCCTCAGCGTCAGTTACAGGCCAGTTAGCCGCCTTCGCCACTGGTGTTCCTCCATATATCTACGCATTTTACCGCTACACATGGAATTCCACTAACCTCTCCTGCACTCTAGTCTACCAGTTTCTATGGCATCACGGGGTTAAGCCCCGAACTTTCACCATAAACTTAATAAACCGCCTGCGCTCCCTTTACGCCCAATAATTCCGGATAACGCTCGCCACCTACGTATTACCGCGGCTGCTGGCACGTAGTTAGCCGTGGCTTTCTGGTAAGGTACCGTCATAGTACGAGCATTCCCTCTCATACTTGTTCTTCCCTTACAACAGAGCTTTACAACCCGAAGGCCTTCTTCACTCACGCGGCGTTGCTCGGTCAGGGTTTCCCCCATTGCCGAAAATTCCCTACTGCTGCCTCCCGTAGGAGTCTGGGCCGTGTCTCAGTCCCAGTGTGGCCGGTCACCCTCTCAGGTCGGCTACGCATCATCGTCTTGGTGAGCCGTTACCTCACCAACTAACTAATGCGCCATAAGCCCATCTCTTTGTGTTGTATCCCAACTTTAATTAATCGAAGATGTCTTCGATTAACGTATCCGGTATTAGCAGACGTTTCCATCTGTTATCCCAGGCATAGAGGCAGGTTGCTTATGTATTACTCACCCGTTCGCCACTAAGTTTCGAATCTAGCAAGCTAGTTTCGAACTTCGTTCGACTTGCATGTATTAGGCACGCCGCCAGCGTTCATCCTGAGCCAGGATCAAACTCTCCATTTGATTCTTTCTCATTTTTTTAACTCTGACGAGTTTATTTTGTTTTGTTTTTATTTACTTGAAATTGACGTTTCCTGTTCAGTTTTCAAAGACCATTTGCTGCGCCGGTTTCCCTTAGCGCTTGTACATAATATCATTACCTCAACACCCTGTCAACGCTTTTTCGCATTTATTTCATTTATTTTATTTTATTAGTGAAACACATACAAAAAACAGCCTAAATAGGCTGTTTTCAGTGTAAATATTTTATTTATTTAGTAATTGATTAATTAGATTTTCTGTAGTAAATCCAAAATGTTTGAAAAGTTGGTTACCTGGACCTGATGCTCCGAATGTATCTAATGTTAAATACTTCCCATCAATTCCAACATATTTACCCCAAACACGTGACGTAGCTGCTTCAACTACCATACGGTTTCGGATTGCGTTCGGTAAGATTTCTTCACGGTATTCATTTGATTGTTCATCAAACAATTCCATACAAGGCATACTTACAACACGAACACCTAATTTACCATCAAGTTCTTTAGCTGCATCAATTGCTAATGAAACTTCAGATCCTGTAGCAATAATAATTGCTTCAACTTCTTTTGGTTCATAAACAATGTAGCCACCTTTAAGTGCTCCCTTACCCGTCATTTCTAATTGAGGTAAGTTTTGACGTGATAGGATCAATCCTACAGGTGTTGTTTTTGATGTTAGAGCATGTGCCCATCCATATGCTGTTTCAGTTGCATCTGCAGGTCTGAAAGTATGGAAGTTTGGTAATGCACGCAACATTTCTAATTGTTCGATTGGTTCATGTGTTGGTCCATCCTCACCAACACCGATACTATCGTGTGTTAGTACATATGTTAATGGAACACCCATTAATGAACTCAAACGAGCCATTGGTTTTAAGAAATCAGCAAATACGAAGAATGTAGCTACATAAGAACGAAGTCCTCCATATAACATAATTCCATTTCCCATTGCTGCCATTGCATGTTCACGAACACCAAAGTGGATATTTCTTCCAAGATAGTTGTTTGCCGCAAAGGATTCTTCATCATTCATATGAGTCATGTTCGATGAAGCAAGGTCTGCTGACCCTCCAAAAATGTTTGAATATTTATCTTTAAGACGATTAATCATAATTCCTGAAACATTACGAGTTGCTTGAGGTTTATCCTCAAATTCCCATAGTGATGAATCTGCTTCAAGTTCTTCTAATGTAATCTCTTTAAAATCTTCATCCCACAACTTAGCAAGTTCAGGATATTCACGACGGTAGTCTTCGAACATTACGTTCCAAGCTTCGTGTGCTGCTGCACCTTCTTGTGCAATTTCGTTATAGTGAGCGTATACTTCTTCAGGAACAAAGAATGGCTCGTGGCTTGGGTATCCGAGGAAATCTTTAAGGGCAACGATGTTATCTTCACCTAGAGGTGCACCGTGTGCTGCTGAACTTCCTTCTTTAGCACTTCCGTATCCAATTTTGGTACGAACTTCGATAAACGATGGTTTATCAAGATTTGCTTTAGCTAGTGTTATTGCAGCATTGATTGCTTCGAGATCATTTCCGTCTTCGACTAAGAATGTTTCGAAACCATATGCTTCATAACGTTGTCTAACATTTTCTCTGAAAGCTAAATCTGTGTCACCTTCAATAGTAATGTTATTTGAATCGTAAAGAACAATTAAACGACCCAATTCAAGTGTACCAGCTAGTGATGAAGCTTCGCTGGTAATTCCTTCCATCATACATCCATCACCTGACAGAACATAAGTGAAGTTGTTGAGCACTTCATAACCTTCACGGTTATATTTAGCTGCAAGATGCTCTTGAGCCATTGCCATACCAACTGCTGTAGAAAGACCTGCCCCTAATGGACCTGTCGTCGCTTCCACACCTTCAGTGTGACCATACTCTGGATGTCCTGGTGTTTTTGAACCCAGTTGACGGAAGTTTTGGAGATCTTCAAGAGATACTCCATAACCAAATAGATGTAATAACGAATACAACAATGCTGATGCATGACCAGCAGACAAAATAAACCGGTCACGATTAATCCATTTCGTATCGTTAACATCGAAATTCATGTGGTTTGCCCACACTGTGTAAGCAATTGGTGCAGAACCTAAAGGCATTCCCGGGTGACCGGAATTTGCTTTTTGAACTGAATCAACCGACAGAACACGCAGTGAACTAACCGCTAAATCTTCAATTTTACTCATAAAAATACGCTCCTCCTGCATTCTTACAATACCTCATTTCGACCAATCTTTCAATTCATTCCATAAAAAAAGCCAGACGTATCTGGCTATAATTTTGTGATTGCAGCAATTGCATTCTTTAACTGTATAAACTTCTCATATGATTTTTCCGGACTGGTATCCACTACACAGTAATAGAACTTGCATTTTGGTTCTGTTCCTGATGGTCGAATTGCAATCCAAGAACCGTCTTCTAAGAAGAATTTTAGAACGTTTGATTTTGGAAAATTAAGAACATCGCCTTTTGAATTTACCGAGAGAAGGTAATCTTCTTTATCAACTACCTTGAGCCCACCTATTTCATTAATTTCATTATCACGGAAATAACTGAGAGTTTCTTGGATTTTTGCAAGTCCTTCAGCTCCAGCCAAAGTAAATGCTACTTGATTTTCATGATAGTAACCAAACTCATCATAGAGCTCATTCAAACGATCAACCAAAGTTTTATTTTCGTGAAGATAGTAGTTTGCCATTTCAGCAACCATGATACATGCCTGTGGTGCATCCTTATCTCTTACGAATTCCTTAATTAAGTAACCGTAGCTTTCTTCGTAACCGAACACGAAGGTTCCTTTATTACTCTTGTTAAGATTCTCGATTTTTTCACCAATATACTTGAATCCCGTTAAAGTTTTTTCAACATTAACATTGTACTTTTTAGCAATCAATTCACCGAGATTAGATGTCACAACTGTGTTAAACATATAAGGATGTTCTGGCATCATCTTTTTCTCGATAAGGGAACTGTAAATATAATCTTGTAAGAGTGAACCGCCTTGGTTTCCGGTCAGATTTACATACTGACCTTGGTGTTTCACGACAATACCCATTCTATCCGCGTCGGGATCACAAACAAGAATTAAGTCAGCATCATACTTCTCAGCATATTTGATAGGCAACTCATAACTTGCTCGTTCTTCGGGATTTGGGGTTTTAGTATTCGTAAAGTCAGGATCGTAATTACTTTGTTCTTTCACCACAATCACATCATAACCGCATTCCTCTAAAATATTGGGAACAATAGGGTATGATGTACCGTGTTGTGAACTAAATACAATCTTAACTTTTTTGTCTAATTCTTTTCTTAATTGCAATGATTTGACTGCATCCATATATAAGGTATCAAAATCAAAGGGAATTTTATGAATCAGATCGCGTTCCCCTTCTGGTAGGGCGATATCAGTGACATCACCTAACTCACCAATAATTTCGATAACTCTCGCCACCTTATTATCTACAAGTTGGCAACCTGTTTCGTCATAGATTTTATAACCATTATATTCTTTGGGATTGTGACTAGCAGTGATAACGATACCACCCACACATCCCAGGCTTCGTACAGCAAATGATAATTCAGGAGTAGGTCTTGGATCTTGGAATACATGCGATTCAATTCCAAATGTTGACAACACTCTTGCACTGACATCCGCAAACTCTCGAGATTGATGACGGTTATCATAAGCAATCGCAACCTTGAGTGGTTTATCACTAAATGTCTCTGTAAGGTATTGACCAAATGCATAATTTGCACGAGCTACCGTGAAATCATTCATTCTATTTGGCCCCATTCCTAAAACGCCTCGCATCCCCGCAGTTCCAAATTCCAATTCTTTATAGAAAGCATCTTCAATTTGCTTTTCGCTCATTGCCTCATAACTCTCTTTAATCCATGGATATTCTTTAGATAATTCCAACCATTTTTCAATATTCATGTTTCGCCTCCTGTATATAAAAAAATAGAAGATAACCATCTTCTATTTTAATTCAATTATAAAATTAAGCAACGACTTTTTGAGCTCTTAGAACTTCTTCGATTGTCTTAACTGCTTCTTCTTGATCTTCACCTTCAGCAGAAATAACGATTTCTGATTGTGTTGGGATACCAAGTGACATAACACCCATGATGGATTTCATGTTCACAGCTTTACCTTTATAGCTAATTTTAATTTCGCTTTTAAATTTGCTTGCTGCGTTAACTGCCACTGTTGCAGGACGTGCATGTAGACCAACTGGATCAATAACTGTTACTGTAATTTCGTTCATAGTATAACCTCCTACTTTTCATTACAATTCTATACTATTTAAATCAATATTACAACGATTAGCCCTTATTCTTTTCAATAAATGAAAAGCCTTTACATTATTTGTGATAAGGGTGATTCTTTGAAATCATAAATATTCTATAGATTTGTTCATATAACATGAGACGAACTAATTGGTGGGGAAAAGTTAGGTTGGAAATTCTCCAACGATAGTTCGCTCTATTTCTTATTTCATCACTCACACCATGTGAGCCTCCGATAATAAACGCGATGGGTTTACTTGTATCAAGAACTCCCATAACATGCTCTGACATTTTTTCTGAACTTAAATCTTTACCTTTCAAGTCTAGAAGAATCACGTAATCTTGAGGACTAACTTTGCTCAGTATTCGATCACTTTCATCTTCTATTATGCCTTGAATATCTGAATCTTGCTTTTTGCTATTGGGCAGTTCAATCAACATTACCTGGGAAATAGGCTTTAGCCTTTTTTGATATTCAGCAATGAGTTCATTCATTGCCTTTTCTTTAACTTTACCAATAGCTACTATTTTTATCATTCAAGGACAACCTCTACTTCATATGTTTCACTACCACGTGCCAATTTCAGATTAACTTTATCGCCAACCTTTTTACCGTAAAGTTTTCTTCTAAAATCTTTGAAACTGGACATTGTATCTCCATCAAATTCCGTTAGAATATCACCTTCTTTGATTCCTGCTTTTTTAGCTGGGCCATTTTGAGTTAATTCAGCAATATACACACCCGATTGAATTGATTGTGGTATTTGATAATAGTTTCTTTGGAAAGGATTCAGATCTTGCACCGAAACTGCTGAGATACCTAAAATCGGATATGTTACTTTTCCATTTTCTTCAATTTGATTAATAATTGGAATTACTTCATTAATAGGAATCGAGAATCCCATTCCTTCAATCTGAGCTGACGACAGTTTCATGGAATTAATACCAATGAGTTCTCCCGCCATATTAACAAGAGCACCACCACTATTACCAGGATTGATAGCAGCATCCGTTTGGAGCACGACCATATCCCAATCTGAAACACCATCACCATTTAAATCTACTGGAACAACACGATCTTTTCCTGAAATAATACCAAATGTAACTGAATTCGCAAATTCAAGTCCTACAGGACTACCAATCGCTACCGAGAATTCCCCAACTTTCGTTAAGGAAGAATCTCCCATTTTAAACGGTTCAATATCTAAGTCTGCTTTAATTTCTAAGAGAGCAAGGTCTGTGTAAGGGTCTGAGCCGAGTAGTTGAGCTTCATGTTCTTCACCATTTGCGAAACGAACAATGAATTTAGTTCCTTTATCAACAACATGATGATTCGTAATAATCTTCACCACTCCAGATTCATTTTTATAAACAACCCCAGATCCACTACCCGCAACTTGACCTTGTTGTTCATTAATTACACTCACAACTTTGTTTTGCGACTTGTCTACAACATCTGTGACATTGGTATCAAACTCAGTTACGACTTTTTCAACCACT
Organism: Erysipelothrix inopinata; assembly: GCF_014396165.1. Classification (GTDB taxonomy): domain Bacteria; phylum Bacillota_I; class Bacilli_A; order Erysipelotrichales; family Erysipelotrichaceae; genus Erysipelothrix; species Erysipelothrix inopinata. The sequence continues at coordinate 709,629 of NZ_CP060715.1, read as the reverse complement.
TTATCACCAGAATCCGATGATTGAGAACCTTTCTTTTCACTAACTTCCCATAAGCGGTATGTTAGAAAGCCATTCCATAACAGAAGCATTACCATTATTCCTAGAAATGTTCTTTTAAATCCTTGATCACTTTTCATTTTAATTTCCTCCAAACATAAGTTCAAACTGTTTGGCTACATTAAAATCTATGTGTTCATTATCAACAAGTTCTTGAACTGTCGACAACGCCAACGCCACTTCATTCGCTTCTTCACTCATGTGAGCAAGAACAATCTCCTTTGTATTTGCATCTACAATTTTTGACAATACCAGTCCTGCCTCTTCATTCGACAAGTGACCAGTATCTGACAATATCCGACGTTTGATCGAATAAGGTCTTCGCGTTTGCATCAAAAGCTCTGGGTCATGATTGCTCTCAAGAATGTAGTAATCAGCACCCTTGAGAAACTGCAAATCATAATCACGAATGTATCCGGTATCGGTAATATACACTAGTGTTTCGTAACCATCACATATAATATATCCCACAGAATCTTGAACATCATGTGACGTCTTTATGGGAAAGATGTCAAAATGTGCAAATTTGAACGATTCGTAGGGAATTACGTGTTGATATTCCCAATTTAATATACTCGGGCTGAATAATGTGCTTTCTTGGAAATGCTTCACCTGACTGGTATGGTCAGTATGATCATGGGTAATTAACAATGCATCAATATCACTAAAGTTCATGTCAATTTCCGCAAATCTTTGTGTTAAATACTTTTTAGTTGTCCCGCAATCAATCATGAGTCTAACTCCTTGCGATTCAACAATACAAGCATTTCCTTTCGAGCCACTAGCTAAAATAGTATACTTCATTTAACAACCTACCACGGTACATGGGTTAATCTTGGAACCACCCGAATATATTTCAAGATGAATATGTGGTGCAGTAGTTCGACCAGTCATCCCAATTGTACCGATATTATCACCTTTTGCTACTGTTTGTCCTGGTTGGAAATAACCTGGGGTCATCATATGGGCGTAAAGTGATCGATATCCATTTTGATGGTCAATAACAATATAGTTACCCCAACCGCCTGGGTTGTATGAATTTGTTACAACTACGCCTCGGTCTACTGAGTAGATTGGTCCATAACCACCACCTGGATAATGGAAATCAACACCTTGATGGCCGCTATAGCATCCATACCCACAGAGTACAGCACCACCATTAATTGGCCATCTAAATTTACCACTACCTACTTTAGGTTCAACTTTAGTACCATATCGAACGACACCACGGACAGGTTCAATGATAACTTTGGACGAAACATCTTTGGATGCTACGGCTTTACCGTTTACAAACGTTTCCTGATAAACAACATCCTTAGAACCATTTTGTTCAACAACTTCAACAACTTCCTTACCTTCAGTGAGAGTCGGATCTTCTTGATAAATTGTTTGATCTGGATATACAACTTCTGATGTGAGCGTCTCTTTTACAACCTCAACATTAAAAGGTGAATTGAACTCACTTACGTTAAGTTCCAATCCTTCATAGATAGCTTGATCCACAGATTTGATTTTATCACGGTTAATTGACGCAATTTGTTGAGCCGTCATACCGTGTTTCCAACCAACTCCATCAAGATTTTCATATTTTTCAACAACATATGTTTTAAGTTCTGGTTCAAATCCGTAACTTAAGAATGTAAGAATATCTGCTTCACTTTGATAGATTTTTTCTTTCGAAGCAAGCCCTTTAGATATCTTCAAACTTTCAATCTCATTACCTTCTTTAACTTCAAGCCCTACTTCTCGTGTTCCATAGTCGACAAGAGCAGGAATTGCTTTGTTATTTTTTAAAGCATCATAAGCACTATCAGATATAAAGTTCTTAACAAAACTTTCTTGAGCTTTCTTAAAGTCTTCCATATTCTTTACATAAATTACAGCACCGTTTTTAAATTCAATACGATTGGTTTCAATTGCAAATAGATTTTCTTTGTGGATATAGTCAAAAATCTCAGCATCTTTATTTTCGTATACATTGTAGGTTAGTTCGTTTGTTTGATAAAGATCATCTTTAAACCCTAATTTCGACCCGGGGTAATCATCTTGATATTCTTTTTCATACACTTCTTCAACAAGCGCATCCAGACGACTTTCATCACTTACAATACCAACAAGATCTTTTCCTCGATAAAGTTTTGTAACCTCATGAGGCGTCTTCCCTGTACTTATTACTTTTTGCGGGAACAATGCCATTGAAGCATCCGTCATTTCAAACATTGTTTTAACTTCTTGCGCAGCAGAGACATTTTTCAATGCAAATCCTAAACCAATACTGACTACAAGAGCCGCTAAAATTACGATTAAATTTTTCTTCATCTTAAACACCTACCTTTCATTAGCAACATCATAAAATTTACTAATAGTTGGATCAAATCTCATATATACATCCGCTAACGCACCTTGTCGATGCTTAGCAATTTTTACGAGAACCTCTTGAGTTCCGTCATCATTTTGTTGTGGTTTGGGTTCATCATTATCTTCATTGTTTCGATTGTAATATTCTTCACGATACAGAAACATAACAATATCGGCATCTTGCTCAATAGACCCTGATTCACGCAAGTCACTTAACTGTGGAATCTTTACGTCACGTTTTTCAACATTACGGGATAATTGCGATAGAGCAATAACCGGTACATTCATTTCACGGGCTAATTGTTTAAGGCCACGTGAGATTTCCGAAACTTCTTGTTGACGACTTTCTGTATTCCCGCGTCCAGAAATAAGTTGGATATAGTCAATGATTATTAAGTCTAATGTTCCTTCAGCTTTCAACTTCCGACACTTGGAGAATATTTCAGGAATGGTAACTGTAGAACTATCATCGATAAATATATTTGTCTGAGATAAAACACCGGCAGCCATATGAAGCTGATTGGATTGATCATCATTCAAATATCCCGTTTTAAGAAACTCAGATTTTACAGACGATTGAGCAGCAATCATACGACTCATCAAATGTGTTGCAGGCATCTCAAGTGAGAATATAGCGACTCCGGCTTTACCCGAATCATTATGACGCGCTACATTAAGTCCTAAGTTAAGCGCAAACGCTGTTTTCCCTACAGATGGTCTCGCAGCAAGGATTATTAAGTCCCCACGTTGTAATCCATTCATCAACGAGTTGAGACTGTTGTAACCTGTTTTTAGACCCGTAATCCGGTCTTTGTTTTCTTGAATTCTGCGAAGATTTTCCAAGAACTCCGCTACAACATCTTTACTCTTTTGCATGTCTTCAGTTCTACGCACGCGTGTCACTTCAAGGACGGATGATTCCGCAAGGTCGAGAAGTGCATCTAAATTTGTAGATGTATCGAACCCCTTTTCAGAAATCATTTGTCCTACTGCGATTAAACGACGTATCTGTGCCTTTTCTTGAACAACTTCAATGTAGTGTTTGAGACTCACTGGGGCAGCAGAGTTTTGAGTTAGACTGAATAGGTAATCCATCCCGCCTACTGAATCGATTTCATTATGATCCTTCATTCGCGAAATCAACGTTGTTGCATCTAGTATACGTCCTGTTTCAATAATTTCGAGCATGTGAGAAAAAATACGTTGATGTTCCGTATTATAAAAATCATCTACTTGTAGATTGTATTCTTGAACAGCATGAACACTTTCAGGGAAAACCATCAAGGTTCCTAAAAGTGCCATTTCTGCATCTTGACTATATGGCAACTTTCGCATTACGACACCTATTCCTTCGCACTAACGTGTACTTTAATTTCACCAACAACTTCACCATAAATTACGACTTTAATTCGCGAAGTTCCAAGATGAGAAATTGGAGTTGATGGTGTAAACTTACGTTTATCAACGATAATATCATGTTCTTTCTTTAATTCTTGTTCGATTTGCTTGGTTGAGACAGATCCAAAGATACGACCATCTTTTCCAGCTTTAATTGAGAATTCAAGAGTAATTCCTTCGAGTTGTTTCGCAACTTCTTTTGCTTTTTCAATTTCAAGCGCAACTTCTTCTTGTCGTTCAATTTTTTGATCTTCTAGAATTTCACGACTTTTATCACTTGCCATAACCGCAAGTTTGTTAGGAATCAAGAAGTTACGTGCATATCCATCCGCAACATCAACAATTTCATCTTTTTTACCAATTTTTTTAACATTTTGTAGTAAGATAACTTTCATATTATTCACTTTCCTTTCGCACATCAACGATGGCTTCTTTTAGCATTTCTGTAATTTCATTAAATGATTTGTTTTTAATAACTGTAGCAGCTCCAGTAAAGTGACCGCCACCACCCAATCTTTCCATAACTAACTGAACATTAAGATCACCTTTAGATCTTGATGAGATAGCAATTGTATCATCATCTACAGAAGCGACCACAAATGATGCTTCCACTTCACGTACCGATAATATTTCATCAGCAGCTTGCGACATTAAGGTTCTTGGTAATGGTTCATCTTTATATGCAGCGATAACGTAATGATCTTCAAAGAGTTCACAGCGACTTAAAATTTTATTTCTCATTTCAAAGTCTACATAATCGTCTCGAAGCATATTTTCAACTTGTGCCAAGTCAGCACCAAATTTTCTAAGTTCTGCTGCAGCTTGGAAAGTACGGCTTCCCGATCTATTTCTAAATCTGTTTGTATCAATAATCATACCCGTATACATAAACGTTGCTTCTTGTTTTGAGATGACAACATTCTTACGATGGTATGGGAACAACTCAACAACCAATTCACTTGCGGAAGAAGCTGAAGATTCAATATAGATAAGTTCAGGCTTGAACTTAAATTCACCGGTTCGTCTATGGTGATCGATTACAATGATACGTTTTGCTTTATGAATCAACTCTGGAGTCTGTGTTTGTTCAAGACTATGGTGATCCACCATAATTACGAGTGTATTATCACCCATCATTGATTTTGCTTCATTTTTATCAATAAAACTGTGTTTTGGTTCAAAGCTTTCACGGTGTTCAGTAATGGCACTTGCTAGGTTAGAATCCGTATCTTCCAGATTGATTACGATATGAGCCTTTTTACCATAAACATCAACTATTGAAGACACTCCTAGAGCTGAGGCAAAACAGTCAAAGTCAGTCATGCGATGACCCACAATGATTACATTGTCTGCTTGCTTTATTCGGTTACCTAAATCCTGCGCAACAACACGAACACGAACTTTCGAACGTTTCTCCACAGCCTCAGAACTACCACCAAAATAGGTAATATCTGATCCCTTAGTGTTGATTGCCACTTGGTCTCCACCACGCGCCTGAGCCATCTCTAAAGCCTTGTTAGACATATCTTCTAGTTCCTTAAGGTTTGTAGACTGTCTTGCAAAAGCTAATGACAATGTGATATTTACATCCATCTCACGAGATTGTTTACGAATTTCATGTAATATTGAGTATCGTTCAGAGACTATATTTTGGTAAATCTCCTCATTCATTACTAATAAATAACGATCTGGTCTAATACGACGAATAAACATATTATGTTTATCTGCCCAACGAACAACAGCTTGTCGAATATTCGAATCAATTAATGCTGTTTGCTGTTCTTCCTCATATTGCGTCGTCTCTTCATAGTTATCCAGATTAGCAATTCCAAGTACAACTGAATTTAATCGGTTTACTCTTTCAAGTTCAGTAAGTTCAGTAATATCCTTAACAAACATAATTTGCTTGTGTCCCATTGATGTGATTTCATAATTATTACCCTTAATGGTCACGGTTGCGAAATCTTTATTACCATCCAAAACACCTTCAGAACTTGGAAAGACATCCACGAGTTTTTCACCAATGCCCTCAATTCCTAATTCATCAAAAATCTCACTCATCCAACTGATTGTATTATCACTATCTAATGTAATAATTCCGATTTTACCATAATCAAATGCGTCTCTTGCTTCAGTTCCCAGTAACTGGGATACTTCAAGAACTCGGCTCTTATGTGTTTTAATAATGTAGTAGAACATAATACAAATAGCCGCAATATTTATTAGTATTAGAATATATTGAACAATGTATAAATATTTGTTGAAGGCGAAGTGAAATAGAACAAGTAATACGAGTTCAACAAATATTAAAGCCATTAATCGAGTCTTCATAGTTTCAAACTTTTTAGTCATAGTAAGCCTCCATGGTTTTCAACTGTAATTTTACCATAAAATCAACTGAGTTTCTATTTTCATCCTTTATGACTTCTTATGTTTGGAAAGCATATTAATAATAAGATTCCCACACATATAAATCACAAATAACTCCATAAGATAGGTTACAAATAAAAGTAAATAAGCAACCAAGTCGACTCCCCAAGTCGCATTAATTCCAAAGGTTTCAAGAAAAGATCTCACTGCTTCAGTAGCGACACCAATTGAGAAACCAAAATATTCCCCGAAAAATAAAACCATTATTATATACACAAATCCCAGTACAATCCCCATAACTGTTAGTAATTTCTTCGTACTTAAGCCTTTCTCCTTAGCCCAAATAAAAGATAACCCTACTAATCCATACCCCGCCATCATCACAACCGTCGGCAACATTCCCGACACGATGACCGAAAGCAATACGATACTTATATAAACAATAATGCTCTCATTAAATGTAAAGAAATATCCATACACCATCAATGGAATTCCTAAAAACGACATAAACAAACCCACAGTTATTCGATCTAAAAACAAGATGATTCCAGTTAATGCCACTGTCATGGCTCCCGAAGTAATACTTCGCGTATTTTTCATTTTAAGACCCTTCCTATAAAAGTAAAATCCTCTCACAAGGAGAGGATATTTTAAAAATTAATTATCTGAAACGTATGGTAACAATGCCATTTGGCGTGCACGTTTAATAGCTGTTGCTAATGGACGTTGGTATTTAGCTTTAGTACCTGTAACACGTCTAGGAATAATTTTACCATTTGCTGAGATGAAACGTTTTAAAAGTTCCACATCTTTGTAGTCAATCGTTTTTACATTATTTTTTGTGAAATAACATACTTTACGACGTGGACCACGGAATTTTTTGTATGACATACTAGCACTCCTTTTCTTTTAGAATGGAAGATCGTCACTGGTTATGTCAAGAACTGGTTCATCATCCACAGAGAATGATGGTTCTGGATCAGCTTGATAAGATGGTTGAAAACTATCTTGTGAAGCCTGCGTTCTTTGACTTTGCGCTTTTGATTCTAGAGATTGTATTGTTTCCGCAACAACTTCTTGAACATAAACACGTTTGCCAGTAGCATCTTCATATGATCTCGATTGAATTCGTCCTTCAACACTTATTAAAGCACCCTTTGATAAGTAGTTAGCAAGAAATTCAGCACTTTTTTCCCAAGCAACACAATTGATAAAGTCCGCTTGTTCTTGTTGTCCAAATCTACGATTGCATGCAAGCGTAAATGAGGCAACTGATTTTCCAGTATTAGTTTTACGAAGTTCTGGGTCTCGAGTCAAACGACCCACTAATATAGTGCGATTAATCATTAATCATCACTCCTTATTTGATTTCGTCTAAACGAACAATCATATGACGAATAACATCATGGTTAATACGTGCTAAACGATTGAATTCGTTGACAGCTTGTTCATCTGATGTAAATGTAGTTACCACATAATAACCTTTTTTAAAGTCATTAATTTCGTATGCTAACTCACGTAATCCCCATTCATCGACTTTATCGATAGTTGCACCGTTATCTGTAAGGATAGCGTGTAGCTTTTCAATTAAAGCTTTGCGACTTTCTTCGTCCAATGTTGGTTTTACGATGTACATTAATTCATAATTACGCATCTGTACACCTCCTTCTGGTCTATGGCCCTTTAGGGCAAGGATATTTATATTTCTTATCCTGAACCATTATAGCAAATGAAATCAAAAGTGTAAACTATAACATCTTTATAAACTATGATCTCATTCACTTAGTCCCTAATTATTTTTTAGAATAAATCGTGTATTTCGAATATCGCCTTTTTCTACCGCAATTTTAGTATCAGAGACAAGGGAAACTATTTCAGCATCATCAAGATTGGTCAAACCTTGCTTAATTGCCTTTTGATAGCAATTTATAATGAGTGAAGTGTTATATGCTTGAGGTGTTTGTGTCATTACAATTGATTCTTTCTCCACAACTGTCTCGAGGTAACCGTCTTTTACTGTGCGAATTGATGCTTTAGGTTGGATTGCCAAAACACATGCTTGCTCAGTTTCCATACGACTAAGAATACGATTAATTAGGGATTGTTTTACCCAAGGACGGACACCATCATGAATCAACACAACATCTTCAGATATTGCTGTTAATCCAATGAGTACACTCTCTTGACGAGTTTTACCACCTTTGACGTAAACAATTTTTCCACTTTCATTTGCAAGGACAACTTTTCTTAAATCCGCAGAGCTTGCTACAATGACAACTTGCTTACAAGCGTCATCATTCAAAAATATGGAAATTGTTTGCGCCAATACGCTCTTCTTATCATTAAACGATGCAAGTGCTTTTTCATAACTTGCTCCTTCGCTTGCTTTTTTTCCTGCCGCAACAATTAAGACTGAATAGTTCATAATACACCTCTTCTTGTCAGTTATTCTAACATAATCATATGTAACTTAAAAGCCAATTCAATAATAAATACCCAAACATGTTTCAAGTCTCTTAAATAATGTTATCAACTGTTGATCATTATCCAAATAAACCAATCCAGAGCAATACAACAAACTCCGCAATATCATACGATATTACGGAGCATTTTATTAAAGTAAACGGACTATTCTCCGACTCTTTTCTTCATATGTGGGAATAAGAGAACATCACGAATTGATGCACTGTCTGTCAACAACATAATAAGTCGATCAAGACCAATTCCGATTCCACCTGTTGGTGGCATACCGTATTCAAGCGCTTCAACATAATCAATATCCATCTCATTTGCTTCATCGTTTCCGAGATCACGTTCTTTAAGTTGTGATTCAAAACGTTCACGTTGATCAATTGGATCATTAAGTTCACTAAATGCATTAGCATATTCGCGACCATCAACAAAGAATTCAAAACGATCTGTAAATCGAGGATCTTCTTCATTTTTCTTAGCTAATGGTGATACTTCTACTGGATGACCATATACGAATGTTGGTTGCACAATCGTTTCTTCACAGAATGTTTCAAAGAATTCATTCACAACATGTCCTAATGACATTTGATGCTTCGCAACTTCAACGCCATGTTCTTTCGCAATCGCTACTGCTTCTTCATCAGATGCAACATTCCAGAAATCAACACCTTTAACTTCTTTAATGAGATCCACCATATGAACACGTTTAAATGGTGCCTCTAAGGAGATTGGTGTTCCTTGATATTCGATTTGTCGTGTACCTAATACATTATCTGCTAGGTAGCCAACTAAATCTTCTGTAAGAGTCATCATATCCTTCATATCTGCATAAGCTACATATGCTTCAATGGTTGTGAATTCAGGGTTATGTTTTGGGCTCATTCCTTCATTACGGAATAAGCGACCGATTTCATAAACACCTTCCATCCCACCAACAATGAGACGTTTCAATGGTAATTCTGTTGCGATTCGCAAGTAGAATTCCATATCCAAAGTATTATGATGTGTAACAAAAGGACGTGCTGCAGCACCGGATAGAATTGATGTTAATACAGGAGTTTCAACTTCTACCAATCCTCTGTCATCAAAGAAGTCACGAATTGCACGCATGATTTTTGGACGCATGAATGCTGTGTTTCTTGATTCCTCATTCATGATTAAGTCTAAATATCGACGACGGTAACGTTCTTCAACATCTTGCAGTCCGTGGAATTTATCAGGAAGCGGTCTTAACGCTTTAGTTAAATGAACAAGATTCGTAGCTTTAACTGAAAGCTCTCCATGATTTGTTCGGAACACAAGTCCTTCAACACCAATAATATCTCCAAGATCTAAATCTTTGAAATATTCAAATTGTTCATCACCAACTGTATCCTTACGGATATACACTTGGATTTGACCTGTCTTATCTTGTAAGTGAACAAAACCCGCTTTCCCCATAACACGTTTTGTCATCACACGACCTGCAACCGAAGTTTCGACAGCAAGCCCTTCTAGTTCTTCTTTACTATTCTCAGCATATGTAGTTGCTAGTTCATCTGCATGTGCTTGAGGTTTAAATCCACTCGCATAAGGATTGATTCCTTTTTCGCGAAGTGCCTCCATTTTCTCTCTACGAACAATTTCTTGTTCTGTTAGTTCGTGACTCATATTCTTAACCTACCTCGCTTTTATAATTTGCAAGTACTTTCCCTAAAGCGCACTTGCCTTAATATACCCATTAATTCTAACACATTTTAAATCTTTGAATGATATTTCTTTCAAAGAATCTTATTAAGACTAATTTTTAGAACGTTCTTCCAACAATTCTTTCAACTCATCTTCCTTAAATGTGTATTTAGTATGACAGTAGTGACACTCAAGTGTAGCACCGTGATCGTTATTGATTAGATCATTTAAATCATCAGCATTTAATGTTTCTAAAACATCCTTCATTTGTGTTCGATTGCAGCCACAGAAGTAAGCGACATCCGTTTCACCTAAAATTTCCACATCATCAAAGAGTGCCTCACAAAGATCTTTTGCTTCATAGTCTATCATCAATTCAGAAACAGGTTTTAAGTTATTTACAACATTTTCAACCATTGAAAGTTCCACATCTGTTGCTGATGGTAACAATTGAATTAAAATTGCTCCAGCCGATTTAATCGTTAAATCTTCATTCACAAGAACTCCGACAGACAATGCCGTAGGAATCTGTTCTGATTGAACATAGTAATATGCGAAATCATCGCCAATTTCTCCCGTTTGTAATTCAACTTGAGAACTGAATGTTGCTGTATCATCATACTGTTGCGTAACTCTTAAGTATCCATTTCCTACAGCACCACCGACATCCAGCTTAGGACTATCTTTTTTAATCATTAAGACATTTGGATTATCGATTAATCCTCTAACAAAACCTTTATTATCTGCATTTACGAGAATATGTTTAATATCGCCATCGCTTTTAATTTCAACAACCATTTTTTCTCGCTCATCTTTCAATGTTGCACCCATTATTGTTGCAACACTCATAACACGTCCTAATGCAGCTGACGATGTTGGATATGTTTGATGTATTTCTTGAGCTCTTGTTACCATATCCGTTGTTTTCGCTACAATAACGCGAACATTGCCACCAAGAGCAAGTGCTCTAACTACTTTATCGCTCATATATATTCTCCTTCAATATTTAACTAAAGCCCCAACATTGTTGGGGCTTTGAAATTAAGCTTCAGTACTTTCTGATTCAGTTGTGACTGTGTCAACACCAAAATCGTTTGCGTCTCTGCCTTCAACGATATTATTAATTTGTTCGGCAGTAATTGTTTCATACTCAAGTAGAGCATCCACAATCTTATCCATAAGTTCTCTATTTTGTTCAACGATGCGAAGCGCTTCTTCTTTCGCTTCATCAATAATTCGACGAACCTCTTTATCAATTTCGTATGCAATTTCACCAGAGTAATTTTGACCCGATGAATAATCACGACCTAAGAATACATTGTCAGATCCGACATCATATTGAATTGGACCTAAGTTACTCATTCCAAATGTAGTAACCATAGCACGTGCAATCTTAGTTGCTCTTTGAATATCATTTGAAGCACCCGTTGAAATTTCATTAAAGTAAACTTCTTCAGCGACACGACCACCTAGTAAACCAGTAATACGTGCTTTAAGATCTGTTTCACTTTGTGTAAATGTTTCAACTTCAGGTGTCATCAAGTTATATCCACCCGCTTCACCACGTGGGATGATTGTAACTTTTTGTACTTTATCTGCAGCTGCAAGACGAATACCGACAATAGCATGTCCAGTTTCGTGAACCGCAACCATGTGACGTTCTTTTTCTGTATACTTCTTAGATTTCTTAGCAGGTCCCATCATTACACGGTCGATTGCTTCATCTAGAAGGTCCATATTGATTGAATCTTTCTTTTCGCGAACCGCTAGAATAGCAGCTTCGTTCAAGACGTTTTCTAAGTCAGCACCCGAGAATCCTGGTGTACGACGGGCAATATTTTCAAGTTCAACATCTGGCGCAATATGTTTATTACGAGCATGAACTCCTAAAATTGCTGTTCTACCTTTAATATCAGGTAATCCGACAGTAATCGTACGGTCGAAACGACCTGGTCTAAGTAATGCTGGGTCAAGTACGTCAGCACGGTTCGTTGCCGCTAGAACAACAACTCCTGAGTTTTCTTGAATACCATCCATTTCAACAAGCATTTGGTTAAGAGTTTGTTCACGTTCATCGTGACCACCACCAAGTCCCGCTCCACGTTGACGACCTACCGCATCAATTTCATCAATGAAAATAACACAAGGCGCAGTTGCTTTCGCTTCTTTAAACATGTCACGCACACGGCTCGCTCCAACCCCTACAAACATTTCCACGAAGTCCGAACCGGAAATTGCATAGAATGGTACATCAGCTTCACCAGCTGCTGCTTTTGCAAGTAGTGTTTTACCCGTTCCTGGAGGCCCAACTAGTAACATTCCCTTAGGAATACGAGCTCCCATTTCTTCATATTTTTTAGGATGACGAAGATAATCAATTAATTCAGTCATTTCTTCTTTTTCCTCATCCGCTCCCGCTACGTCCTTAAAGCGAACTTTAATATCGCCTTGGATCTTAGCACGTGATTTACTGAACTCAAAGGCTTTATTCGTTCCGCCTCCACCCATTTTAGAAAATAGGAAGAACATGAGTCCACCTAAAAGTGCATAGGGAACGATAACCATAAGTCCTTCGACGATTGGATTAACATAGTTTGGGTCAATCGTTTCGTAAGGAACATTTTTTTCATTCAACTTAGTAATTGTTTCATCCAAAATTTGTTCTGATTTTGGCATACGAACAGAGAATCCTTTTTTACGTCCATCTTTTTCGTATGTTCCCTCAACTTCAATCACTGCACTTTTTGCAGTAACTTTCGCTTCGGTTATTGTTTCAGTTTCAATTAATTCGTTATACTGATTTACTGTTAATTTGTTATTTGGTTGATTCGTAAATAATTGAAGCAGTGTAATTGCCATTAACAGTGTTAAAACGGTTAGAATTAAACTATTTTTTTTGCTGTTCTTGTTTTTCAATCGAAATCACTCCTTACTGATATAGTTCATCTTTCAAAATTCCAATATAAGGCAAGTGACGATAACGTTCATTAAAATCCAACCCGAATCCTACTACAAATTCATTCGGAATTTCAAATCCTATAAAGTCAGCGTAAACCTCAACTTCGCGACGTGATGGTTTATCCAATAGAGAAACTACCTTCACATCACTTGCACCCTTGTTTCCGAGTAACTTAATAATTGCTTGGATTGTGTGCCCTGTATCCACAATATCTTCTACAAGTAGGATATTTGTGCCTTTAATTGAACGATCTAAATCTTTTAATATCTTGATATCGCGAGACGTTTCAGTACCTGCATAGCTTGATACATCCATAAAATCATATTCAATATCTAAATCCATATGTTTAATTAATTCTGCAAGGAATGGTACCGACCCTTTAAGTAGTGCAACCAAAACGATAGGTCCTTCTACATCTTTGTAATATTCGGTTAATGTTTTACCGAGTTCCTTACTTTTTTCGACGATCTCAGCTTCTGAAATCAATATTTCTTTAATATCTGCGTGCATACTCAAAAATAGTCCTCCTGCGATACCTATAATTCTATCATAAATAAATTCAGATTGTTAGAGTAATGATGTGTATCACACCCTAATCCCACAACAAACACAACATTACCTTTTTGATTTTCTATCACAAGCCAATTTATCCGTTTATGACGCGGAATTTTTCGATCTATGAAGAAGCGATTCAGCGATTTTTTACCAAATCTCATTTCTATTTGGTCACCGTCTCTAACATTTCTCACGATGATTGGAAAATCGGATTCAGTTAGAAATACACCTTCTATTTTTCGCCCTTCTTTTTTTAATTCATAATTCTCTTTTTTGACATACTCTAGAGAATTATAGGTATCATCTACGACATTTCTTTTTACTATAGCCAACTCTCCATAGCTACAACTCAAAATGAGGTTCCCAAACTCAAACCACGCTTTTTCATTTAAGATTGCACTATCAATCTGATCAATGAACCGCGCAGATATTTTGTGAGTTTCAATGCCATTGTTTGACATCCATTTTCTTAGAACATCTTTTCTAAGACGTGGACCGTGTTTTCTATAATCCACTAACGAATTCACCAACTCCATTTCGTTAGTGGCTTCCATGACTTGACGCTGATAATTTGTGAAGTCTTTTTTATCTTGACGCATGGACTTTATTAAAATTTCTTTTTCAATCGGATCCAAATATGTCAGTTCATGTCTTATTTTATTACGCGCATACTTTAAGCTTGCATTACTCTCGTCGATTCCGTATGTAATATTATTATCATGACAGTAATCAATGAGCTCTTGCTTTGTGTAGCCGAGTAAGGGTCGAACAACTAAAATATTTTTAATGATAGTTTGGTTTGCAATTCCTTTTGTATCACTTGATATACCTCTTTGCTTTTGAAAAATATAGGTCTCCAGGTCATCATCAAGGTGATGCGCGATGGCAACACCTCGTGCACCATATTGCACCACTAACTCTTCAAAAAAATCATAACGAAAATTTCGAGCAAGAGCTTGGAAATTTTCTCCCAATACTTCTTGCTCAAAGTTTTTTACACAAACCTCAATCTTATGTTTTTTGCAGTATGCAACAACAATGTCTTCATCTCTTTGACTTGTTTCTCTTTGATGATAATTAACATGTGCTGCGATACATTTTTTTCCTTGTTTAGAGTATATATCCAAAAGAGCCATTGAGTCTGGCCCGCCAGAAACTCCTACAATCCAAATTTCGTTATCCATACTTAAGTCACCTTGCAATTATTTTACCACAGCTCCCGAAGATATTCCCTCTTTTAAACATTGGCAAATTTCTTTAAACATTCTCGATCGTGGTGAGATATGTCCATTAACCGAAATGATTCGGCATGAGTTTATAAATTTACAATCATTTAAAAATAGCACCGATGGTTTATTTAAACCTTCTACTTTACCAATATAATACAAATGTTCTTTGCCTTCATCAATAACATTTCTAGCCTGTCTCACTGCCTCATCATTAGACGTCATTGGCACAACAAGCAACTTGTGATTAAACTGAGAAACGACAAGTCCAAAATGTTGATAACCTGCTTCGTTAATAAACACTTGACCATACTCAATAAAACAGATATCACCAACTTCAACAGAGATATTCAGAGCATCACACGACCAATATTTCACTCGCTTCATCCGATTGTAGCCACTGACACATTCTTTCCGTTGTTGCCCTTTCGACAAAGACAATAGATATTTCTTGTAGTCGTCAAAATAAGATTCTAAAAGATCACAATGCTTATCTTGATCATATTCGGACAACCATTTTTCTTCAACACGATAACCCATTCTTTACACCCCCAACATTAATTACATGTCAGAAGCATAAATTCCTAATAAAAACTCAAGAAGTCGCATTAGCGGTTCTTGAGTTTCATTTTATTATCCAATAAGTTCTAAGTTTTCCAACATGATTCCTGTACCTTCAGCAACACATGTCAATGCATTTTCCGCAACATATACAGGAATGCTTAATTCATTAGAAATTAATGAATCAAGACCGTGAAGTAATGCTCCACCACCTGTTAAGACAATTCCACGAGTCACAATATCAGCTGATAACTCAGGAGGTGTTTGTTCAAGCACTGTACGACATGCACGAACAACATCTTGAAGACTTTCATGCATTGCATGAGCTGTTTCTTCTGCCTTTAATGTAATTGTGTTAGGAAGTCCTGTAACAAGGTCACGACCACTTACTGAGTAAGAAGTAACTTCCATGTCAGCGATTCCTTCAACTGTTGCTGTACCAATATTTGTTTTGATTGCTTCAGCTGTACGATCACCAATTAATAGTTTGTAAGTTTCTTTGACATATTTAATGATATCTTGATCTAAACGGTCTCCCGCTACTTTAAGGGAAGTACTTGTTACGATTTCTCCTAATGAAAGGATTGCAACGTCAGTAGTACCACCACCTATATCAAGAACCATTGAACCTGTAGGCTTGGAAATATCCAAGTTTGCACCAACTGCAGCTACTTTAGGTTCTTCTTCGATATAAACACGTTTTGCTCCAGCACGGTATGCAGCATCACTGATAGCCTTGCGTTCAACAGATGTGATATTCGATGGACAACAGATTAATATTGTAGGTCTCGAGAATGCACCTTTTAATTTTAATTTACGCATAAAATATTGAAGCATCATTTCTGTAACTTCAAAATCTGCAATAACACCATCACGTAAAGGTCTAATTGCTGAAACCCTCACTGGTGTTCTTCCTAACATTTCTTTCGCTTCTTGTCCAACTGCTAAACATTTCTTTGTTTCTGCATCAATGGATACTACTGATGGTTCGTCAAGAACAACACCTTCTCCACGTACATAAATAAGAATATTGGCCGTCCCTAAGTCAATACCGACTGCTTTTGAAAACATATTTATTCCTCCAATTTCAATTTTCTACATGATATAATTCAACGATAATCCTAAAATGAATTGTGCCACAAGGTATCCAATTCCCATTGATAACAAGAGATAAAGAATTTGAATATGAATCGTATGACCGCGTTTCATAATCTTTTCAAAATCAATGCCACTCAATGCATAACCTGCTAATAAAAAGCATACTAAATAGATTACTATCCTCATGATGTCAATCATTATTATCACCTATATTACTATATCAAAAATAATTGTCGATTTCCACGATAATATTAATGTTTCATTGCATCACATATTAACACTTATTTCGCTTATTCCTAATAAAAATAGAGAGGCTTCTCTCTATTTTAAGATTTCATCAAGATTTTCATTGTCCACAAATCCGACTTGATATCCACAACTACTTAGTAATGTCTTCCCATTCTTAACAATAGCCACAAACGGATACACCTTCGGTTCTCTAAAGTGTCTTCGAACCATCATTTCCTCGATATCCTTACGCCAGGTATCAACAAATAACACATTATCAAAGGAATCTGAGAGTAATTTCAACATCGGATGATTCGTTTCTCCACCATTCAAAAAGATAATCTTAGAACCCGAATTCTTGATTGTTTCTTTTTTGGTAATAAGTTCATTAATAACATGTTGTGTCGGTTCCTCATCTGGATTACCAATCACAAGAAAACCTTTTGGAAGATCGATATCTAAAGATTTCATTAAGTCACTGATATCAATATTTTCTAATAAATCTTCAATAGACACATGTTTTACATCGATATCTAAGTCGCAATCATCCACGATATTTTTCATGACTGCTGTTGCGATAATTGTCCCATTTGGAAGTCTATTTGAAGCAATCGCTAAGTAGCGTCCTTCAACTTTTTTAGAATTATTTTGTAAAATGAAATCTCCTGTATCTTGAAATGGATTGCTTGGTGTCAAACTGACAGTGTATTTAGCCATTTCTTCCGTAAGCTTAACATTAAACTCCGGTTTTCTTTCAATATTAAGATAGTTGCCATCGGTATATATTTCCACAACATTGTTAACGTCATTAAAGCGTGCGGGAATCCCTTTGCTACGACATATTGCAACTATGGTGAGTTGTTTATCAAAATAAGTACCAACATTGTTACGAATCACTTCTGTAAAAGGCATAATCGTATCTTCAACAAAATATTCGGATTTTTCGCTCACACCATTCATAACACTCTTATATATTTCTAGAGGATTGTCTTCGCAATAAGATTCAAATACTTTGGCGTAGGCAACAATGTTTTCATACGCGACACGCGGATTGAGGATGCTCTCTCTAAAAATTTGAATTGGGTATTTTCCTCTATATTTTTCTACGATATCGCAGTGTTCAGCCAACATATTTGCATCAAAATCATACTGATCTTTTTCCGAAAGCAAACTGAGTACTTCTTCGGTTCGAACATCCCCAATTCTTGCTCTAAGTTCTTGAATGTTTTGTGGCTCCACTTTAGTTCGTTGTTCATCAAGTGTCGCAATTCTTTCACGATAACGCTTCAAACCCTCGTTTTTACGTTGAACTTTTCGCTGTGCTTCAACTTCTGTGCTCGACTTAGGTTTCAAATGAAGGTCCTGTGCCTTTTGAACTAGGTCAACATTTTCATCTTCGATTAAAGAATTGTTATTCAAAACAACACTTCGAGTGCTCTCACTAATAGGTTCTAAATAGTGTTTTTCCCCTACTTGAGCATATACAAATGCATCACCACCACCCAATGTAAATACAGCTTTTCCATTAAGTACGGGTTGAGTTACCACTTTCTTTAAGTTTCCATAATTGACCACACAAACACTCACCGCTTTAATTGGTTCTACATCAATTTCCACCTCTACCTCATGAGTACGATTATATCTTTGTATCACGCTGATTTTCTTATAAATTCCATGGTCTTCTAAAACTGGTTCAGGGGTTGGTAAGCTAGAGAATTGGTTTGATTGCACAACGAGTGCTCTTGATGCTGCAAGTGTAAACCACGCAGTATCAAAGTTTTCTTCTGCATCGCCTGCACCAAGATAATGCCACTCACCATTGATATAAACCTCCACCCATGCATGACGGTCATCACTATGTGTCCACCATGGTGCATATATTTGACGTGCAGGTATTCCGTTCGCTCTCAAAACTTGGACTAGAAATGTGGATTTTTCGCCACAACGTCCGGTACCATTTTTATAAGTCAGTGACGCATACTGTGTACGAGCATCTGTACTTCGGTACTGAACGATACCTATCATCCAATAATTAAGCGCAAAAATAGTTTCTTTCAAATCATCGCCAAGCATTCCTTCAGTGAGTCCTCTAAAATATTGTCGACATGCATCAAGTCTTTCATTATTAACTTTGGGTTGTAATACATAGTCATAAAATATTTGATCCGGTATATTTTGATGGTAAGCATCTTTAACTGCATACGTGTTCTCTACAAAATCATCCAGTTCTATTTGAGTAATTTGAACATCTGCTTCTGAAAGATACGCAAGAACATATTTAGCATATAAACTTCTTTCACCATCGTATTTTTTTATATCAATGTGCTCATAAAGATTCTTTCGTAACTCATAATCTCTATTAATGATTGATTCTATTTCTTTGTTCATAATATCCTCTCTTCATAATATAAAACACAGATGTACTGAGGACATCTGTGTTTCTTTTAGATTTGATTGACTGTATCCAGCATCTTCTTGAGTTTTACAGGATCAACACCATCGTAATCGCCAAGTTCACTGTATCCGTAAGATACATCATTCCCTTTAGTAGTAGGGTCTTGGTACCAACCTTTGAACGATCCGTGAAGTTGTGTAACACCACTTCGTTCAATGAGTTCTTTAGCATTCTCAGCATTGACACCCGCGCCAAGGCACAATTCAATTTTATCTCCATATTTGCTTTGAAGTTCTCCTAGTAAATCTAAACCCTCTTGAGCAGTGCTCTTAAGACCACTGGTAAGAATTCGGTCGACTTTACAATCAATGAGTGCTTCAATAGCACTATAAGGGTTATCAACACGATCAAATGCACGATGGAATACTGCTTCGACATCATTTTCGTGACATAAATCTACAAATCTCTTTGTCGTTTCGATATCGACTGAACTGTCAGCGTTTAAAAAGCCAAACACGAGCGCATCCGTTCCATGTTTTATCAAATGTTTTGCATCTTCAAACATGGTTTCGATTTCAAGAGGTGTGTAATGAAAACCTCCCGGACGAACGCGAACCATACTGACAATCGGTAATGTCGTCACTTCTTTTGCTTTAATCAAAGTCGCAATACTTGGTGTTAATCCACCAAGATGAACACCATTATTTAATTCAATACGATGTGCACCACATTCTTGTGCTATTTCACAGTCACGAACTGATCCCGCACATACCTCAATACAATATTTCATGTTAATCTCCTTATCTTGGATGAATCATTGCTTCTGGTCTTAACGCCTCATCAACTTCTGCTTCCGTCATAAGTTTTTGTTCTAATACGATTGCTCGTAATGATTTGTTTTCTTTTAGAGCTTGTTTGGTAATTTCGGATACTTTAGAGTAACCCAAGTACTTAACAAGTGCTGTAGCCATTGCTAATGAGTGTTCCACATAATCATGAACACGATGTTCATTTACTTTAATATCTTGGATTGCATGAACCCTTAAGGTCATACATGCATGTCTTAATATTTCTAACGATTCAAACAAGTTATAGAATAGGACAGGTTCAAATACATTAAGTTCCATTTGGCCTGCCTCTGCTGCCATACTTACCGTCGCATCGTTACCAATAACTTGGAAGCAAACTTGGTTTACAACCTCAGGAATAACAGGATTCACCTTTCCTGGCATAATTGAGCTTCCGGGTTGTTTTTCAGGTAAAAAGATTTCATTAAACCCAACTTTTGGACCGGATGCCATCATTCGAATATCATTACATATTCTCGAAAGACCGATTGCAAACGTTTTTAATGAGGCATGAACATGTGCAAATCCATCAATATGTTTCGTTGCATCAATTAAATCTTCAGCACTTACAAATGACTTCCCAGTGATTCGAGAAAGATTTGTAACAGCATGTTCACGATATCCTGGCACTGAGTTAATTCCTGTACCAACAGCTGTCGCGCCTAAGTTTACGATTTGCATTTCACTTAGAGCATGTTGAACCCGTGATATATCACGGCGCACAACAGATTCATAACTATGGAAGACTTGGCCCATTGAAATTAAAACGGCATCTTGAAGATGGGTTCTCCCTACTTTAATAATAGGTTCAAACTCCAACGCTTTCGCATGGAATGTTTCAGCAAGAAATTCCATTTCTTCTAATAAGAGTTCTCCAAGATTAAGAACGGTTAATTTCCCCGCAGTAGGAATAATATCATTGGTTGATTGAGCACGGTTAACGTGATCATTGGGATGAATGAAGTCATAAACACCAATCGGTTTCTCCACAATTTGCGCAGCACGATTCGCAATGATTTCGTTCACATTCATATTCATTGAAGTTCCGGCACCACCTTGAATTGCATCCGTAACAAATTCATCTTTGAATTTACCACTAATGATTTCATCACAAGCAATTACAATAGCATCCTTACGAACTTGATCTAGTTCGTCCACTTCAAAGTTTGCTAAGGCACAAGCCTTCTTAACTTGTGCTAAAGAAATATACATCATATCATTCACATGACGTCCCGTAATTTGAAAGTTTTGCATCGCACGTACGGTTTGAGCACCATACAATGCATGGCTAGGAACTTTCACTTCACCAAGTGAGTCATGTTCAATTCTGTATTCGCTGTCTCTCATTTTGATCTCCTCTTATAGATTTCTCAACTTGTAGAGTGCACTACTATATATTTTACCATTATTCAAAATATCATCAAGATTCATCCACTCATCTGGTAAGTGAGCAATATCCTTTTGACCTGGAAAACTTGGTCCAAATGCAATAATATTAGGAATAATTTTTGCATAAGTCCCTCCTGTTGTCGTTACCGGAGCCAAGCGTTCACCCATTACTTCTTCATATGCATCTGTTAGTAATGTAATTTCGTCTGATTCCTTATCATAAAATACAGGATCCCAGTTATGAGCACATACCACTTCAATACTTTCCGGAGTTACTCTACGAATCATTTCAATCAATTCATCCACTGTTTTCACTTTTGGATAACTTAACGAGATTTGGAAAAACAAATTGTCATCTGACATACCCAGTTTATATCCACGCATAATCATCTCACCAAAGTCTTCATCTTTAACGTTAATACCGAGTTTCACGCCATTATTTGGGCTTGAAAGAATATATTCATTAACGAAATCATTGAAAACTTCTTGCGATCCGTGATTTACAAATTGGATTAACGCACGCCCTCTTTCACCATAAACTGCTGGCCATTTACAATCGGGTGTCCATCCAAATACAGGAGGATTTTCTTTAGTAAGGTAGTGTTTAACACAACCAAACCCAGATTCTTCGTTGGTACCAAATACAATACGAACCGGTTTATTGAATGTTACACCGAGCTCCTTAAGTGCATAAAGTGCATAGAGGTTTGTAAGAATTGGCCCTTTATTATCAAGGACGCCACGACCCCAAATACGACCTTTATCAATCGTTCCACCTAATGGAGGATAAGACCACCCTTCACCCAAAGGAACGACGTCAACATGACCAAAGATACCGATATAATCACCATCTCCTTCACCATATTGTGCATAACCAATAATATTATCTATGTTTTTTGTTTTAAACCCTAATTCTTCAGCGATAGCGAGAACTTCTAGAAGCGCTTTTTTGGGCATTTCACCATAAGGTGCATCCTCTGTGTGCACACCTTCAACAGATTCAATTGCCACAAGACGTTGTATTGATTTTAGGAGATCTGGCATTAACTCATCCATTTTTGCATAAATTTGATCGAGCATATTATTTTTCCTCCAAAGGTTTCATTCGGTCACTTAAATATTTTTCTAACCATTCTTGAGACGCAACTTCATGAATCATATGATCCCCTTCTCGTCTCGTAACATAAACAGTATTTTCTTGTTTTTCTGTTGCTACTGCAAATGAGAAGTTTTCGATGTTTGATGCGACTCCCCACTCACCATCTTTGTTCATCGCAACAATAGAAATGTCTCCCGCTTCACCGCGACGCGCAATTAATTCACGATCAAGATCAAACGTTACTTTTTCTACTGCTTCTTGTGGAGAAAGTCCTTCTTTCATAAGACGAACGACTTCATAGGAAACAACACCCTTCATCAGGTCTTCTCCTAATCCAGTTGCGGAAGCGCCCCCAACTTGACTGTCTGCATAAAGTCCAGAACCAATGATAGGAGAATCTCCTACACGTCCCTTTTTCTTCATGAACAAACCACTTGTTGACGTACCTGCCACAACATTTTGTTCACTATCCACGGATACCATTCCTACTGTATCATGTCCAGAATATGGTGATATCTCAATTTCACGCATGTCTTTCACGCGGTTTTTATAGTGAATTTTAGCACGGTCCGTTAGCATATTTTTACGTTCAAATCCTTGTTTATGAGCGTATGCCTCTGCTCCAGCACCAACTAATAAATTATTTACCTTATATTGACTTAAGGAACGAGCAATTGAAATTGGATTCGCAAAATCTTTGATAGCTGCTACTGCACCAATATTAAACGTTGTTCCGTCCATATATGCTGCATCCAACTCAACTTCCATTTCCTCATTTGGAAGTCCTCCATATCCTACAGATTTGTAGAACGGAAAATCTTCCACTGCTTTAATTGCAGTTTCGATAGCATCTCCAGCACATCCTTTTTCACCTAAGATTTCTGAAGCACTGTCAATTCCTTCTTTAGCCATGCGCCATGTTGCAATAATGCCCCACATACTAATACCTCTACTCTCTATAATTATAATTCTGACTTAGTATTTGTTCATATTTTTCAGGTGTTAAATCTCTGACAATATATTCAACCAATCGTAGTGTTTCTTGAATATCAAATTTATGAACCACACCACGATGTGTATGCATATATCTCATTGGGATTGATAAGATAATAGATGGAATCCCTTCACGTGATTTATGAATGTTTCCGGCATCCGTACCACCATCTAGAAAGCAACCCAATTGATATTGAATCTTGTTTTCTTTACAAATTCCTTCGAGATAGTTGAGAAGTCCCCTGTTCAAGATAGTCATCGAGTCAATTACGCTGATTGTTACTCCACCACCTAATTTAACAATATTCTGGTCTTCGGGTGTATCACCGGCTACCGTTGTATCAATCGCAATAGCAAGATCTGGATAGATTAAATCTGCCGTTGTTCGGGCACCTCGAAGTCCAACTTCTTCTTGGACAGTTGCTGCAAGGGTCACTTCATTCTTCGTTGGATTTTCAAGAAGCGATTGCATTAACCACATTCCAACCGCCACACTAGCACGATCATCAAAGGCCTTACCACAAATATAATTTTCATCATTCATGATACGGCTCTTCGATACGAATGCGACCATATCACCTTCTTTAATACCCATGTTGAGAATTGCTTCTTTAGTATTTACTCCCATATCAACGTAAACACGATCCATTGGAATCGTTTTACTGCGTTCTTCCATCATCATGCCATGCATTGCTTTACTACCTATAATGCCGTAGAATTCCTCATCTTTATCGTTAATAACAACCACATCCTGATTCATAATGACATGTGGCCAAATACCACCGACCGGTTGTAGGAAAAGATAGCCATTGGAGTCTATTTTTTTAACGTAAAATCCAACTTCATCCATATGTGTTGCCATCATAATTCTTAATCCATTGCCCTCTTGAGTAAATAGTGCTGAGCCTATTCCATCTTGTTCAAGGGGGAGATTAATTTTTTCTTGTAGATATCTCACAACGCGATGTTCCATTCCCGAAACACCAAAAATATCAGACAGCTCTAATAAATCATCCCAATTGATATCATGGCTACTCATATCGAGTGCCTCTACAGTTTTGAGTTTCTACAATATGGTTTGCATTGAGAGATATCAAATAGTGATTTAATACTTTAGTGATGTTATCGAGATACTTTGTATCGATAACATTATGAATCGTATCTTTATATTTAACCGGAATCACCACAACCACTGTAGGGGTTCCTGATAAAGATTTATGAATAAATGACCCATCGGTAGGAAAATCTGTAATATGAGCTTGTGGGTTGAAGCCACAGCTTCTTGCAGCCTCGTAGAGATCATGCTTGAGAATTTGACTTGGTAAAAGAGATTTATCAAAGCTTCTAATAAAAATATCCTTGTCATCCCAAGTTTCAACATATGCAACATCAATCACGATTGCGATATCAGGGTTTACAGCTGTTGTCGCAGTAATCGCTCCACGTTGTCCAACTACTGAGTGAGAAATACCACCAACATTCAGGTTGAAATCAAGCGCATTAGCTTCTAGAGATTCAAGTAACTTTAACCCAACTTCAATACCCGCTCTATTGGACAAATTATTAGCCGCAACACTCTCATTTAAGGATTCAAATCGTGGTGTAACTACCACAAAGTTTCCAACGAGAACACCTGCTTCTTCCGCCTCACCTTTTGTTTTAAATCCAGCATCAATGACAAAGTCATCACCTTTTCTTAAAACGATTCCCGATCTTTTATTGTGATGTCTATCTAGTAGTGTTACGAATTGATCGTTTAACCACGCTTTCTTATAGAGCCCAACAATAATAAACTCCAAGCTTCCGTTATCGTTAATTTTAGAAATCATCATGCCACTTTCATCCATATTTGAACTAATCATAACATTGTAATTAGAGTTTCCCTTCTTAACGCCAAAAACAGATCCTAGACGATCCTCAATAATTCCCAAATCTTTACTTTTATAAAAATCATAAAGATAATCACGAATTTCTTTTTCATCACCAGAAACTGCTGGTAATGCACATAATTCCTGCAAACGATTCATAGCTACTCCTTAATATAAGAACGATTCATAAGTTGATTTCGGTTCGTTATCAACAACTGCTTTCAGTACTTTTGACATATTTTCCAATGAGTCATTCAATCCAGTTCCACCTTTACGTGGCATCTTAATTATTTTCACGGTGTCTTTGTATTGTTCAATCACTTCAGTATTCTCTTTTGAGAACATCGCTACTGCTTTTGTCTCTGTATTTTCTTCAATGTATTGTGCGAGAATTGCTGACATTCTTGAATAATCTGGATAATCAAAGCAAGGGCCACAAAGAACGATATCTGCTTTTAGTTTTGTAGCAAGACCTGCAACCTTACGCTTAACTTCATCCTCGTGATCGAAGAAATAGCCATTACCGCAGTACATTGTTGCCAGAACAACGCCACCTTCTTGTTTAATAAACTTTTCAAACATATGGTAAGAACCAATGCCACCTTTTTCAACGGCTAATTCAACATTAGGTCTTTCTTTTCCACCAGCTCCTGCTTGTGTTTGATCAAAAAATAGTAATACTCTCATAATGTTCCTCCTAAATGAAACGAAGCAAACTCATGAAGTCCTTATCGGTCTTTCACAAGTCGCTTCGTGTTTAATTACATTAATTCTTATAGATCATCAAATGAAATATCATCAAGTGAGATATCATCTAATTCGTCTACCACTGTATCTTGTGGTTTCATTTCATCTTCAAGATATTGTTTGTCCAAGATTCTGAAGAATGGGTAGTAAACTAAGCATCCTAGTGCTAGAAGACCTAATTGGAATACTCCAGCAAAGAGACTACCTGTTGATAACCATCCCGAGAAGAAGATTGGTGTTGTCCATGGTAATGCAATTCCTGTTGTATAAGGAATGATTCCCATAATTGTTGCTGCTGTTGATAAAGCAATATTCATAACTGGTACGAGTAAGAATGGAATAAGAATGATTGGGTTCAACACGATTGGAAGACCAAAGATAATCATTTCGTTGATTCCGAAGATACCAGGAACAATTGACAAGCGACCAAGTTGTTTCATACGTTGGGATTTACCCATTGTAACCATTAAGAGTACTAATGATAGGGTACTTCCCCCACCACCGTAGTTTCCAAAGAAGTCTGAGAATGGTCCTGTGAAAATGTATGGTAATGTTTCACCAGCAATATAAGCTGCTTGGTTAGCATATGTCATTGTGTTGTGAATTGGTGAGAATACAGTATTTGTAATAGCTGGTCCATTAATACCAAAGAACCAGAATAGGTTTGATAAGAATTGGTAAATTACTTCAAAGAAGTTATTGGTTCCAAGACCCATCAATGGTGTTTGTAATACTGTAAAGATAAAGTTTTGTGCACTTCCAAATGAAGTATTAACGAATACTAAACGTACCAAGAAGAAAGTAATCATTACGAACATACTTGGAACTAAAGCAGCGAAAGATCCCATAACTGCAGGTGGAACACCTTCAGGAAGTTTAATAACCCATCCTTTTTTAGTTACAAACGCGAAGATTTGAACTGCAATAATAGCAGTAATCATAGCAAGGAATAAACCTTGTGAGTTTAAGTTTGAGAAAGCAAACCCTCTAAATGGTTTACCATCAGCATTTAAGAATAATTCGTGTGTTTGTGGTGTAATGATAAGATATGATACAAGAGCAACCACACCACCAGCAATTGGTTCAACTTTTAATTGTTTTGCATATGAGTAAGCAATACCTAATACGTTAAGCAATGCAATCATATTAATTGTAGCATTTGATACTACTAATAGGTGGCTGTCCCACCCTGCCCCAAAGATTCCTTCCATAAATTCTGGATATCCAGTAATAGGGAAGTTCGCGATCAATAAGAATATTGATGCAACAATAATTAATGGCGTACTGATTAAGAAACCATCACGGATTGCAACAAGCACTTTATTTGTACTTAGTTTTTCCGCGATTGGCGCCATCGTATTTTCTAGCCAATCAAACATATGTTATTCTCCTTTTCCTTTAATAAGCATAATTGCTTTCTTTAATACACGTTCTCCATCGACTTTCCCATAATCTTCTAAATCGATTACTTCGATAGGAACACCTGTATCTCCATATTTTGCTTTAGTTTCTTCAAATTTATATTTAATTTGTGGCCCTAGCAAAATAACATCTGGATGAAATTCCTGAACAATGGCATCCATCTTTGAATCAGAGAATGCTTTCACTTCAATCGGTAACTTATGAGCGTCCGCAACTGTTTGCATTTTACTTGCTAACAAGCTTGTTGACATCCCAGCGTTACAGAATAAATATACACGTTTCATAGGATATTCTCCCTCCTTATTGTAACTATAGTATAACTTCCTATGTAATCGCTTGCTTATAATTTAATTTCCTAAGACAACGGAACGTTCTTACGTAAGCATTAAATACCATCGTGAAATAATCATGAAAGATTCATGTCATTCAAAAAATACCCTATTTTTCAAGAGCGATTTCGTTACAATAATAGAACGAAAAAACATCTGCAATGTCTCATATCAAAAATGTCCATCCCAATGTGCCAAAAGTTTATATTTTTTATGACAGATAAAACACGGTTTTATGAAAAATCCAGATGATATTCAACAGATATGAATTTCGAAGATTTCAATCACCAAGTCGATATAGACGAGACTAATAAATATAGTTTCATGCCTTTTTACACTTTTTCTGGAAAAATACCACTAAAAAAGATACCTTCTTGATTTCAGGAAGATATCTTTTTCGTTTATTTAATTTTTTGTGCAAGTTCGTTGATAGTTTCGTAACTTTTAATAAGTTGTTCCGCTAAAATTTTAATTGTTTCTGCAGACATCAATTGATCTTCTGCATGCATCAAGATCAGATTTATTTCAGTTTTTTCACCACTTGCTTCTTTTTGGATTAATTCAAAGTGAGCTTCATGTCCTTGAACACGATGGCTTTCACCTTCTTCAATTAATTCATGTGCTTTCACAAAATCGTTCTTTTGAGCATACATCATAGCTTCCATAAAGAGTGACTTCGCAGCGCCTACGGCACTAATTATTTTAAAACTTACTAATTCTAATTCTTCCATAGTTTCCTCCTAGTCGTTCATCATCCAATGAACGAATTCATTTCTATTTTTAGATTGTAATAACTTTGACATCTTCGATGCATTCGTAATAGTCTCTGACAACCAGTCAAAGAATAACCACATTGTTGCACTGTCTTCCTCAGTAATTGCAAGCATCATCACCAGTTTCACATTGTAACTTCCCCATTGTATTGGTTTTTTGAGAAGTGCTACCGCAACTTTTGATTGCTGACTTTCAAGGTCCAATGGATGAGGAATTGCAATCGAATAAATAAATGACGTTGATGACATCGCCTCTCTATCAAAGATAGACTCTTTAAAGTGTTTTGACACGATACCATTTTCATATAATTCTTGACTCATATAATCAATTACTTCTTCAGGTGTTTCTTTATCAAGATCTTTGAAGAAGAATCGTTCATCAATTAAGGTACCAAATTGGTTACCAAATTCGAGGTTAAACTGTTCCTTGTCCAACTCGTTTAACACTCTAAATATCTTACTTTCGTCTTCATGGTTTACAAACATCGATATCTGTACCGTCTCGATTTCAAGACTATGATCAATCGGTAAAGTAGTTATAATTAAATCAATATTCATGTTGATAACTTCTTTTTCGACATAGTATTCAGATATTTCCGCAATCTCCAATCGATCTTTGAACATATTCGTAATTTTACCTTTGGTAAGTTTCGAAAGACTCCGATTATTTGGTGCAATCAAGAGTACTTGATGTTTTTTCTTCACAGAGAGACGATCATAAGCTGCACCAATATGTAGTGAAATAAAACCTACTTCAGATTCTGATAATTCAAATCCAAAGGCATTACCAATTAAGCGTCCAATAACCAACCCCATCTCAAAAATTAAGGGATATGATTTCTTCACTTCTTGAAGGTGAGCGTTAGGAATCACCGATTCATTTTTCATTCTTAGAACGAGTGATTGAATGTGAAGATGAAGTCCGCTCTTGAAATCGTTGTCTTGAGAGAAATCCAAGTCAAATGTATCCAGTAGAACATCTGTCACATCATCCAACAACTTCGCAACATCAACAGTCTTACCTTTATACTCTATGGTTTCACTTAAATGATAAGCATTTTGATATCCCATAAGAATATTCGCAAGTCCCCGCGCTTCCGCTTCAGAGTATTCAACAGGTACCATCTTCGTTATTTTTTCAAAGAAACACTTCGTAATTTCAAACTCAATGCCATCACCTGCTTGTTTATTTACCGATTCCAAGCTTAGATAGTGGCCACTCAACATTCGTTCAATGGTAATTCCAATATGAACCACAATCATTGGTATTGCTGTTTCTCTTACAGAATAATTAAATTCTTCTAAGGTATCTTCGAATACTTTCGTAACTTGTACCAAATCGAAACGACTGTATAATAGTGCAGTTCGATTGATATTCAAGAAGTTATCTTTAATTTCGTTTGTTAGTAAGTCACGATAAATTTTACGTTTAACGTGTTCATTTCCTTGGAAATAAATACTGTTATCTTCACGTATCAATTTTAGACCAACATAGGGTTTGATTAATTCACGAATCCGTTTTATATCACCTTCGATGGTGTGTTCACTTACATATAGTTCTTCTTGTAAATCCATGATTTTTTGACGTTTCTTAGAAAACAGAAGAATTTTAATAATATGAATACTCCGTTCATCCGGTGTTTGCGGAATTACATCAACATCTGCATAGCTTAGAGATTGGTACTTACTAATATCTATCTGATACCCTTCTCGTGTGCTCGATTCGACAATTCCAGGATGTTCTTGATTTAATGAATCAATGTCGGAACGGATTGTCCGGTCCGTTACCCCCACTATTCGTGAAAGCTCTTTTCCTTTAATCCAAGTTTTCTGATCCGAGAGATATTCTAATATTTTTCGTTGTCTCGAATTCATCGTATCACCTCTCTTTATTCGGGCTTAATCATCTTTTGATAATCAAAGAATACATCAAATTCTTCCGAAGTCATAAGGTCATGCCCAACAACTACATCTTTTATACTTAAGCCTTCTTGGTGAGCTTCTTTCACTATTTTAGCTGTTTCATCATATCCAAATCTTTGGTTTAGAAATGTAGCAGTCATGAGGGAGGTTGTAAGGTTGGTTTCCATTTTATCTTCATTAACCGTGATACCGCTCAAGCAGCGTTCGTTAAATGAATTTAGAGCATCTGATAATAGAACAATCGATTGCCATGTATTATAGATAATTAATGGCATATACACATTCAGTTCAAAGTTCCCTTGTGAGGATCCAATCACAACAGCTTGGTTATTCGCCATAACTTGTACGCAAGTCATCGTCAGTGCCTCACACTGTGTTGGGTTTACTTTCCCTGGCATAATAGAGCTTCCAGCTTCATTTGCAGGCAGATTTATTTCTCCCAATCCACATCGTGGACCACTCGCTAACCAACGGATATCGTTAGCCATTTTCATCGAGTTACTTGCAATAGCATTCAGAGCGCCATGGTTGAATACGAACGCATCCTTGGTACTCATTGCATGAAATTTATTAGGCGTTGGTTTAAAACTTTCTTCTAAATATTTATTAAGAATGTTACATACCTCTTGGTCAAATCCTTCATAAGTGTTTAATCCCGTTCCTACTGCTGTAGAACCTATTGAAAGATTTCGTAAATAAACGAGTGCATCTTCAATTTGCTTAATACCTTCAACATACATATATTGCCATCCGCTGATTTCTTGTCCAAAAGAAATCGGTGTTGCATCTTGAAGGTGTGTTCGTCCTGTTTTGAGGATTGAACCGTACTTTTCACTCAGAATAGAGAATGTACTATCCATTGAATGCATACTTGGAATAAGTCTATTTTTCAATATCTCAACGGTACAAATATGCATGGCAGTTGGAAAGACGTCGTTGGAACTTTGGCCACAATTAACGTGATCATTAGGATGAACAAGTTTCTCGCCCAATGCTTCATTCGCCATATTAGCAATAACTTCATTCGCATTCATATTAGTTTGGGTACCACTTCCTGTTTGCCAAATGGCAAGTGGAAATTGATCGTAGTACTCACCTGTCAAGATTCTATCGCATGCATTCATGATTGCATGTGCACGTGGTTCATCTAATTTGTTATGTTTGAGGTTTGCCTCAGCCGCTGCTTTCTTTAAAATGACAAGCGCATCAATCAAATCTTCTGGCATTTTCTCCACACCGATTGGAAAATTAAGAAGACTTCTTTGCGTGTTAGCTCCCCAATAAACACCTTCAGGTATTTCAATACTTCCATAAATATCTTTGATTGTTGACATCTAGTCCTCCTTAGCGACTCCTGTTTCAATTGCCTTATCAGCAACTGCTTTTGCTACAACATCAGCAACTCGTGGATCAAATGCATTTGGAATAATGAATTCTTCACTTAATTCTTCATCAGAAATTAAGGACGCAATTCCTTCGGCTGCAGCGATCTTCATTTCTTCGTTGATTTGGCTTGCACGTACTGACAATGCTCCTTTGAAAATACCTGGGAACGCAAGAACATTGTTAACTTGGTTAGGATAATCTGAACGACCCGTTCCAACGATACGTGCACCTGCTTCTTTTGCATCTGGATAAGGAATTTCTGGATTTGGATTTGCAAGTCCGAAGACGACAGCATCTTTATTCATACTACGTACATCATCTTTTGATACTAAATTAGCAAGTGAAACTCCAATAAAGATATCAGCACCCTTCATACAATCTGCGAGTGTTTTTTCTCCATCTAAATCTGAAAGATAGTCACAAAGCTCATGAACTACAAAGTTATACTCATCTGCGAATTTCTTGTTGATGACTCCAAGACTGTTTGTTGCATAAATTTTCTTAACACCGTATGTATGAAGCATACGAATGATTGAACTTCCTGCAGCTCCTGTTCCAGATACAACTACTTTCGCATCTTTCAAATCTTTGTTCATGAGTCGATATGCGTTGATAAGTCCTGCAACAACAACGATTGCAGTTCCGTGTTGATCATCATGAAATACTGGAATATTTAGTTCTTTCTTTAATGTTTGTTCAATATAAACACATTCTGGCGCTTTAATATCTTCAAGATTGATACCACCCACTGTTGGTGCAAGCATTCTACAAAACGAAATAATTTCTTCAGGTTTCTTCGCATCAATCACAAGCGGAATCGCATTGAGACCTGAGAAAGCTTTGAATAACATTGCTTTTCCTTCCATAACTGGTAGTCCTGCTTCAGGTCCGATGTTACCAAGTCCTAAAACGGCACTCCCGTTACTAACAACAGCCACTGTGTTGCCTTTCCAAGTATATTCATATGCTTTTTCCACATCTTCTTTAATTTCCAAACAAGGCTCTGCAACTCCAGGTGAATATAAGAGACTTAATTGTTCTAAAGATGTGACATCCATCTTATTTTCAACACTAATTTTTCCTTCTAACTCTTTATGTAAGGCTAGGGATTTTTCTTTTAAATTTTCCATACTACCTCTCTCTTTCACTATTTATATTTATTGTAACATTAAATTTTATATCAACGCACCAAGGTTAGCGTTTATGACTTAGGAAATTTTATATGTTATGTTCATTTCTATGTCCAAACGAATAAAAGACAGCATAAGCTGTCTTTTTCCTGGGAATAAATACCACCACTCTTGATGGGAGTTTGATCTTATTGACGTTGGTTTAAAGAGCAATGTAGTCAAGAACTTCTTGAACATCTTCAGTTTCGTCTAAGAGTGATAGGAATTTTTCATCATTCATAAGTTCCAGAAGTTCAGTCATAGCACCAATATGACTTTCATTATCAATTGCGGAGAGATAGAAAACATATTTAACTGGATCTTTTTCATTATTCCCAAAGTAAATGGGAGTTTTAAGCGTTGTGATTCCCATTGCTAGCTTCAACGCCCCTTTGGTTGGCGTTGTATGCGGAAGTGCAATGTGAGGGGCAATTACATAATACGTTGGATTCATTTTTTGGATTGATAATACTGAATCCACATATTGTTGAGTTACCATCCCCGCATTGAGTAAACAATCACCGGATAATTGTAATACTTCTTCCGGAGTTTGAGAATCAACTTTAAGTGACACCAAATCCTCTGAAATAATACTTCTCAATGTGATTGCTTCTTCAGCAACAGGTTGAATTGACGTCGGTATTTGTAAGAAGACACTCATTAACTCATGAATGAGTTGTTGTTCTTGCTCTACATGACCCACGTGCTTTCTTAAAATTGTGGATATCTCATCATATGATGGATGTTTGGATCCATCGAAATTGAGCTGTGTACTGACTTCTCTAAATACACTATATCGTTCAGAAGCATCCATGATGGGACTTACCTTAATGACAGGAATTGGTAGATTTCTAAGTCCTCTGAAATATTGAGTTGTAAACACAATATCAGCTGGATACTCATCAATATTAAATTGCGAAACTTCGATCGGATATTGGAATTCAAGCTCAGGGAAGAGACTACTAAGCTCATAATATAGGATAACTGATGATCCAATACCATTCAAACATACAATCAACGCTTTTTTACGTCGAATAACTTCTTCTTCACGTTTCGCAGTATATACCGATGCAAAATGCATCGTTAGGTATGCTAATTCGTCATCATTAATCTCTTCACCAAAAATACTTGCGAATGGTTTCATGGTTTCTTTAACCAGAAGATAAAGACCATTATACTCGTCTATAACTCTATTTTTTAAAGGATTGTAAATTGGAAGCTTAAAAAGCAGACGATAATAGGCTGGTCTGAAGTGAGAAAAAATATGACGGAAAATCGTCTCAGAATCACGATAGTGAACCCCACTTAACAGTTCAAATCGCGTCATGATTTTTCCAACAAGTTGACCAATGATTAAACAATCCTCGGTCATATCCTCAACATTACCTACTGATATTCCTAAAATCCATGAACTAATGTATTTGCGATCAAGATCACTAATACATTCTTTATTTGGGAAGTAATCAATGAGTGCATTTGTAAATTTGTATTCTTTAAATGTTTGAATCATTTCAAGGTTAGGCATGTTGTAAGCATTAGGATTTACGTGCCTTCCCTCAATAATACGTGTCGATAAGAAAATATAAATATAAATAAATTCTGTTAATCGATCTTCGACGAACGATATATCGTAAGTTTCCGCGAGTTCTTGAATAATTAATTTTGAATAATCAAACGTTGATAGATGAAGATCATTAACAAACTTATCAAAAACCAATGTATTTTGATGTTCAGAAATTGAATAAATAAGTAGTTTCATCATGAAACGTCGAATGTTCATTTCTGAACCTTCAAGGTAGTATCCTTCAGTACGATCATTTTTCAACACAATATTTTGTTCTTTCAACTCGTGACTCAATTCATTAATATCTTGAATAATTGTCGACTTACTGATTTGAAGTGTTGATATGAAATGCTGTAAGGATACATATTCTCGATCTACAAACAAACGTAAATAAATGTAAATCTTACGTTCTTCGCGGTCAAAATAGTAATCAATGTCGTCATTGATTTCATACAAAAATTCCACGAGAAAATCACGTGTATCATTCGTAATGATGAATTCTTTTTGATTTCCAATTGTAATTGGAATAAGGTTGTTGTCTTCTATCAAAATATTTAACTTTTCTAAGCGATACATAATTTGGCGCTTCGTAGCGTCTGTTTCGTTTTGAATCTCTGTTAATGTCATAAATGAACGATTAACGAGCTTTCGTATTAGTTGAATAATATCTTTATCCAAATCCAACAACCCCTTTCAATTATTGTATTCCGTATTCAGCAAACATTTCTTTAATTTCTTGATCAAATTTGGATCCCACAGCACTTACTGGGAAGCGTGCTTCTCCAACATTGTTGCCACGAACAGTGACACAACGTTTAATCATCGATGGAACAGTTGCTAATTTACCCACTGCACGAATGTAGTCGACATCTTTTTGCATTTGTTCTGCTTTTTCTATTTCATTTGCATGGAAGGCATCGTATATTCCAACAATATGTTCTGGAATCGCATTAGCTGTACTTGCAACTGAACCCACTGCGCCACGTTTTAAGCCTTCTAATATTTTAGAATCAGATCCGACGAGGACACTGAAGTCGTGATCTTTCCCTAAGTCAATATAACCTTGGGTATTTTCCATGTTTCCACTACTATCTTTAATTCCTAGAATATTTGGAACATCAATAAGTTGTGCTACTGTTTCAGGATCAATGTTAATACCTGTATTTGCAGGAATATTATACAAAATAATTGGAATCTTAACGGCATTCGCAACCATCTTATAATGGTCAACAAGCTCATTTTGGCTTACTTTGATAAGGTAAGGTGTAATAACTGATAAAGCATCAACACCTACTGATTCAAGGCCTTGTGCGAGTTCAATTGCGTCTTGAGTTCCACATGCTCCAGCACCTGCATAAACAGGGACACGTCCTTGAGTATAGTCTACCACAATCTTAGCAAAATCAATTTTTTCTTGTTTATTAAGAACGTGGAACTCACCGTTAGTTCCTAAAATAAATAATCCATGGACACCTTTGCTAATAAGAAAGTCTATATGTCTATGTGTTGCTTCCACATCTACTTTTTGATTCTCATCCATGGGTGTTACCATTGCTGGTATAATTCCTTTAATTTCCATTATTTTTCCTCATTTCTAATTGATGCACCCAAAGCTCCTCCTGGATGCCACTTCAAGTATTCTTGAGAATTAAGTTGACGTTCATTTTGCAAAAGAACGGATAATACTTGTAATACAATCATCTCTGCCAAAATTGATGCACGAGGCGGCTTGTTCAAGTTATCACCTTCTTGATTAACACCAGCTTTCAACGTTACATTTGCATGTTGTGCTAGCCAAGATGACTCTGATCTTGTAACGGCAATGATT
Source organism: Erysipelothrix inopinata (assembly GCF_014396165.1). Lineage (GTDB taxonomy): Bacteria > Bacillota_I > Bacilli_A > Erysipelotrichales > Erysipelotrichaceae > Erysipelothrix > Erysipelothrix inopinata. The sequence continues at coordinate 672,946 of NZ_CP060715.1, read as the reverse complement.
TTTGCACCATTATTTAATAGAGTTTCAACTGTACCTTTTAATTCTACTGTTTCTCCACTATTTGAAATTGCAATAACAACATCGCCAGGAGCAACTTGTCCCGAACTTCCATGGACAGCTTCTGTACCATGAAGAACATAAGAACGTGTTCCCGTTGATGAGAGTAGTGATGCTACATATCCTGCCACATAACTAGGTTTCCCAATACCGGTAACATGAACTCTACCACCTTTTGATTCAGAATCTAAAATAAGTGATGTCGCATTATTAAGGGCATCTTTATCAATCGATTCTTTTAAAATGTTCAATTCATCGAACACTATATCTAAATAACTATCTATTTGATCCATTTTTAATCCTCAACTCTCTTTTTTATGTCCCCCAAATAAACCTTAAGAACAAGGGATCCTTGTTCTTAGGTTTTATTGTTTTAGAATAGACCTTTAAAGAATGAAATAATCTTGTAAAGTAATCCACCAATAATGTTGTAATCAATATTAGGGAATGATGCTCCCATAATACCTAAGTCAGCGAATGCAGGATATAGGATAAGTGGTAAGAGAACCAATCCAATACCGATGATGAATGATCCTACAAGAGCACCTTTCCATCCACCGTATGCATCCCCGAAGACACCAGCTGTACCACCAGAGAAGAAACAAATACCGGCTGCAGGAATCATAATAACTGGGCTCTTGAACATAACCATTAAGAACATTCCGAAGAATCCTCCAAGTAATGATCCAATGAAACCAATGATTACAGCGTTAGGTGCAAATGGGAAGATTGCAGGGCAATCGACCGCTGGTTTTGAGTTAGGAATATATTTTTCAGAGATAGCAACGAATGCTGCTGTAATTTCAGCGATAAATTGACGAACACCGTAGATAAGTACGCTCATACCAGCTGCAAATTGGAGACCTTGTAAGAATGGATAGATAAACCAGATATCGTTTCCAGCCATTTCTTTAACCATGTCAAGTTTTCCGTTTACAGCACAAGCAATCACAGCAATATAGAATAATACAACCATGAAGAGTGCAACTGAGAATACGAAGTCACGGAATAATTCAAAGAATTTAGGTAATTTAGGTGGATTCTTTTCAGAAGCTTCTTTTGATTTTGCAAAGAATTTTCCAATCCATCCTGAGAATGCGTATCCAATATTATTGAAGTGACCCATTGCCAATGTATCTGTACCAGTGATTTTGTTCATGTATGGTTGTGAGAGTGTAGGTAATGCTGCTCCACAGAATCCAAGAATAAATCCACCAGCGATAATTGTTACCCAAGTTGGTGCGCCAACTCCGATAAATACAAGTGCAAGAACACATGCAAAGTATAGGAAATGTTGTCCTGTTAAGAAAATAGCTTTAAATCGAGTATATTTCGCAATAATTAAGTTAAATACAAATCCTAATACGAATACGAGAGCCACTTCAGTACCATAGGTATTCAGTGCCAAACTCGTCGCAATTTCAACCTGAGTTGTTACCCCATCAATTCCAAACCCAGCATTAAACAATGCCGAGAAGTTATTAACAACACCAGATAAGGCTGCTGAACCAATATTGAAGATCATAAATCCAAGAATTGTTTTTACTGTTCCTGAAATTACATCTTGTGCGGATTTCTTTTGTAGTAATAAACCAATACAAGCCACAAGTCCGACGATTAAAGCCGTATTTCGAACCTGACCAAGTAATGCATCAATCATTTTTTACTCCTCCTTCTTTCCCTTTTATATTATTTTTGAGTTTCTAAATATGCTTCTAGTTTTTCTTTAATTTCATCTTTATCGACAATGTTACGAATCCCTACTGCGTACTTAACTTTATCTTTAAGTTCTTCAGTTAAGTCTTCCATTGTAACGATTAAGTCTCCATTAAATCCAATCAGTGAATCAAGATTTCCATGTTCTGTCACAATTGGAAAGTCATTTTCTTTAATGACTTGATCAACTTTAATCTTCAATAGGATACTTGATCCCATTCCTGCTCTACAAGCTACTAATGCTTTATACATAGTATTTCCTCCTTATCTTTCTTTTAAATAATCAATAACTTCTTGTGCTGATGTCGCTTTATCAAGAAGTTCGAAGAATGATTCTTCTTCAACGAGCTCTGCCAAGCTTGCTAACGTTTCTAAGTGTTCGTCATTACCTGTTGCACTTAACGTTAGAACATATTTGACGGGATCGTTACTTGCATTCATAAACTCAATAGGAGTTTTTAATGTTGTAATGCCGATTGCATTTTCCAATGCACCTTCTTCAGGTCTAGCATGGGGCATGGCAACATGAGGTATAATGACAAAATATGGTCCTGATTCTTTCATTGATTTGATAATTCCATCAACGTAGGAATCTGTAATTTTGTTTGCTTCTACCAAAGGCTGCGCTGCCTTGCGAATCGCATCTTCACGATCTGTCGCTTCAATATTAAGCTGAATTAGATCTTTGGTTATTAGTTCCAACAACTGTATCACTCCTATCTCTTTCATTACAACCACATTGTAAGACACATCTGAAAGCGGTTCAAAACAATTAGAGTCCAACTTTTGTACACAACTTTGACAAAGATTAAACAAACTCTGAATTAATGTTTGTTATTCCTTTGTATTAGTGGCTCTAATGACATTTTGATATTTTGGGTTCATGACTCCAAGTGTTGCGCTCCGCTTGGGTCTCGATATAATGAAAATATAAAGGAGAACTACTGTATGAAAAAATTAACCACAACTAAATTTATGTATGATGTTGGTGCTCTTGCCATCGTAAGAACCGAGTCACTATCACGCGCTATCGAAATCGCAAACGGTTGTATTGATGGTGGTGTCCCTGTTATGGAAATGAGTTATACACTAAACAGTGCTGGCGATATTATCAAAGGACTCAAAGACGAATTCGGTTCACAACTTTGCGTAGGTGCCGGAACAGTATTGGATTCAGAAACAGCGCGCCACGCAATTCTTCATGGGGCAGAGTTCATCATCGCACCTACCTACAGTGAAGAAGTTGCGAAGATTTGCAATCGATATCAAATACCCTATGCACCAGGATGTACAAGCCTAACAGAAGCTGTGGATGCTCTATCATTAGGTGCTACGTTTATCAAAGCATTCCCTGTTTCAGACTTTTATGGACCAAAACTTACTAAGGTGTTTAAAACACCACTCCCAGATATGCCAATTCTTGCAAGTGGAGGTATCACACTTGATAACCTAGAAACATGGATCCTCAATGGAACCGATGTCTGTGGTTTCGGAGGACTTCTCACAACAGGAACTTCTAAAGAAATTTCTTCCAACGCTCAAAAGATTCGTAAAATCATCACGGAAACTCGTAAATCAAACACTTAGTTTTCCACATAAAAAGAGTATTCACAATTGTGAATACTCTTTTTTCATCTCTTCTTATTTATTTTTAATGGGTTTCAAAAGTCTAAGACTATTCAGAATTACCAAGATTGTGCTTCCTTCATGACCGACAACCCCTAATGGAAGGGATACTTTATTCATAAAGTTGGATACAACAAGAATGGCAATAACACTCATTGAGAAGACAATATTTTGAATGACAATCTTTCTTAATCTTTGAGAAAGTTGGATTGCATATTGAATGCTGGTAATATCATCTTTCACAAGAATAATATCTGCTGCTTCCATGGCGATATCTGTACCACCACCCATAGCAATTCCAATTGATGCATTAGCAAGAGCTGGTGCATCATTAATACCATCACCAACCATCACGACAGTTCCATACTCTTTTTCCAAATCGTTGATAATATTTGCTTTTTCATGAGGAAGAGCTTTCGCAACAACGCGTGTTAGACCGATATCTTTAGCGATAAATTGTGCAGTTTCTTCCACATCACCAGTAATCATAATGGTCGCAATTCCTTGATTATTTAACCAGCTTACTAACGCTCTTGCTTCGGGTCTAACAACATCGATTAAACCAAGGACACCAATGAGTTGATGGTCCTTTTCGATATATACAATTGAGGATCCTTTTTGTGACCACAACAATGCTTGGTCTACAATTGATTGTTCATCATCCTCCATATATTCCAGTTTTCCAATTCTATAATGCGATCCTTGGTAAATACCCGAGATACCAAATCCGGCTTGTTCTTCAATATTATCAGCAACTGGATATTCTTCTAATTCATACTTTTTAAACAATCCACTAACGATTGCGTTTGCAAGTGGATGTGAAGAATACTGTTCAATCGCAACAACTGCCATTGCCACTTCTTTTTCATCACTTAAAATGAGTAAATCTGTTAGCTCTGGAACACCTTGTGTAAGTGTTCCTGTTTTATCAAAAGCTACAGCTTTAGTATCCATCATATTCTCAAAATGAATACCACCTTTAACTAAAATACCACGTTTCGCACCATTGGAAATAGCTGATAGTGTTGCAGGTGTTACCGATGCAATCAACGCACATGGTGAGGCAACAACCAATAATACCATTCCTCGATAAAAGGCAGCATCAAATGATTCACCCATGAATAAAATAGGAATCAGAATCACCAAAAATACGACCACAAGCACAACTCGTGCATAGTAATCTTCTAAAGTATCAATGAATCGCGCCGTTTTTGAAGGGAAATTTTGAGCTTCTTCTACCATACGAACAATTTTTTGAATTAATGTATCACCAGGCTCACTGTTTACTTCTAATGTTAACGGATGGGTTACGTTCATGGTTCCCCCAAATACAGCGTCACCAACTGTTTTCTCAACAGGTAGTGCTTCACCTGTAATTGCCGCTTCTTCAAGACTACTCTTGCCTTTATAAATTATGGCATCAGTAGGAATGGTATCTCCCACAGCAACAATTAATTTATCACCAATTTTCAAGTCCTCAACTGCAACGACTTCGGTGCTCCCATTTTCTTTGAGACGCGTTGCTTCTGTTGGTTGAAGTGCCATTAATGACTGAATTTCACGTTGACTTCGATCCAGTGTTAATTCTTCTAAAGCACCTGATAAAGAGAAAATAAAAATTAAGATTGCACCTTCTAATGCATTTCCAATCAAACACGCCCCGATTGCTGACAGGATCATTAAGAGTTCAACATTAAGATGTTTATTTTCTAGGGTATCCATTATCCCTTCTTTTGTTTGATTATATCCGCCAATAATGATTGCAAGGATATAAATTGCATCACTCCATTGATTATTAATCACTAATCCAGTAACGAGTAACACACCACAAATCAGTGTTTCTTTTAAACTCCACAATGTCTTTTTCATTTTTCCACTCCTAAGTTGATATTGATAACGATTATCACTATTACAGTATACCAACTAACGCATTAGAACTCAATCTAATTGAACAAAAAAGAATGATTTCCGAAGAAATCACTCTACAAAATTATATTTACGTGGATCAGTACCATAACGTGTTTGAGAATCCAAACTATTAATAATTTCCATTTCAGCAGCATTCAATTCAAAATCAAAGATATCAAAATTCTCTTGAACTCGAGTCAACGTTTTTGTTTTAGGGAATACAACGTATCCCGATTGAATTTGCCATCTCAGTAGAATCTGCGGCACTGTCTTATTGTGCTTATTACTAATATCTATAAGTTGCGGTTCATTATTCGCTTCTCCGCGAGCAATCGGCATCCATGCTTCACAGACTATTCCTTGTTCAACACAATAGTCATGAAGTTCATTTTGTTGTAAATAAGGATGTCTCTCAAATTGGTTAACCATTGGCTTAACAGTCGCAATCTCTTCAATTAATTTCAAGTGCTCTATCTCAAAGTTAGACAAACCAATAGCACGCGCCTTTCCAGATTTATAAATCTCTTCCAGCGCTTTCCAAGACTCTTTCGAGACAGGTAGTGGCCAGTGAATCAAATATAAATCAACATAATCCATTTGAAGCAAATCTAAAGATTTCTCAAAAGTTTGAATGATATGATCGTGGCCAAGTTGATCATCATTATAGAGTTTCGTAGTAACAAAGAAGGACTCTCTTTCAATACCACTATCTAAAATTGCTTGACCCACTTCTGCTTCATTATTATAAACTGTCGCAGTATCGAAATGGCGATACCCTACTTTAATTGCTTCAGTCACGATGTCATAAGCATCCTGGCCCAAAAGACGGTAAGTACCGAAACCGAGCACAGGTATTTCGACACCATTGTTTAGCTGTTTACTTAACATTGAGCCACTCTTTCAAGATTTCGAGTAAGGACTCCTCTTTGGTTAGATTCTTAATTTCAGCCAAGTGATCACTGACCGCTTGTTCTCCTTGAACAATTGTTTCCATACCTTTACCTACTTCAAAAACCCAGACATCATCGAGAGGGATATTAATGTGTACATCCGCACGTTCAATGATATGTTGATCTTCCTCAATGCGCATTAAGTCCATAATGCGTACTGCCATTCCCATTAAAGATTCTAAGTTTCTAAATTCTTCGTTGGTATGCATTGTAACGGCAATTGTTTTATCAGCACCATAGCTATAGAGAGGATCAAGCGGTAAATTCATACGAATACCACCATCCACTAAAACATATCCCTCATGTTCACATGCTGCGATTACAAATGGGAAAGAACACGACGCACGCACCGCTTTGGCTAGCGATATATCAGTCACAATCTCCCAATCAGGATGAATATTCTTAAATTGTTCAGGATGTGAAACAAAGAGTACAATTTTTCCTGTCACAACATCTACTGATGGAATTGCAAGCGGAATCTTTACATCCTTAATCCAATAGATACCGAGTTCACGAAGGGTACGTTCCATTACTATTTCAAGCTCTTCCCCATCCACAAAACCACCAATTAGTTTTTCTTTCGACATGAATGGAATAACTTTGGCACTGGGTCTTGAGAACAAACGTTTCTCTTTAATTTCACTTTCAAGTGCAAGAACCACTTCTTCAAGTTTGTCCGCATCCAATCCACATGCAACAAGCGCTGCAATTACCGATCCCATCGATGTTCCAGAGACCATATCAATACTTACTTCTTCTTTAAGAATGGCTTTAATTACGGGAACCTGTGATATTGATTTAATCCCGCCACCAGACAATGCTAATCCTATTTTTTTCATGACTTCACCTCAATCTCAGTATACTATAATTTAGGCTTCTATGTTACAATCACACTAGTTCACAACGTATTTTAAAAGGAGAATTTATGGATATCATACTCATTGTCTTATGCAGCCTTATACTCATTTTATTGGTCTTCATTCTAGTACTTCTCAAAAAACCTAAAAGTGATGATAAAGACCTCCAACTTCAAATGCAATCCCTGTTACATTCTATGCAAGAATTTGAGTATCAATCTCAAGAATCCCTGAACCAAAAATTCAATCAATTTACAGATCGCATGGATCAAAGAATTACAGGCTTAGACCAAAGAAACTCTCAATTCGAAAAAGCAACCGCTACAAATCTGGTGCAATTTCAAGATAAGCTCAACCAAACAATGAATCAACAATTCACATCCCTTCAAGAAACCGTTGAGAGACGACTCCTCTTAATGGATCAAAAAGTTAATCAAAATCTTGAAGATGGTTTTAAGAAAACTAACGAAACATTCACAAACATCGTCTCACGTCTCAGTAAGATTGATGAAGCCCAGAAAAAAATTGATGCATTATCCACCGACATTATTTCACTTCAAGACATTCTTACCGATAAAAAAACACGTGGCGCATTTGGAGAGATTCAACTTCATCAAATATTTGCTTCTATCTTCGGTGATAGAAATGACAAAGTTTACCAACTCCAATACTCATTTGATACGGGTGTTCGTAGTGATGCTGTACTCTTTGCACCCGAACCTCTAGGAACCATTGCAATCGACTCGAAGTTCCCACTTGAAAACTATCAACGAATGGTCGATACGCCACCCAATTCAGCTGAAAACCTTCAAGCCAAGAGAATGTTTGTTCAAGATTGCAAGAAACATATTGATGCTATCTCCCAAAAGTATATTATTCCTGGAGTAACCTCCGATCAAGCTATCATGTTTGTTCCTGCAGAAGCTGTGTTCGCTACAATTCACGCTTACCATCCTGAAATTATTACCTACTCTCAACAAAAACGGGTTTGGATTGTTTCACCCACAACACTGATGAGTACCCTCACTACCATTCAAACTATTCTTATTAATATGGAACGTGATAAATATGCTGCCATCATCCAACAAGAGCTCAAACAACTTGGTGTCGAGTTTACACGATACAAAGAACGTTGGTCTGCACTAGAGAGACGTATGGATGGTATTCATGAGGACTTCAAAAAAATCAACATCACTAGCGATAAGATTACCAAGCGATTTGATGCTATTTCAAATGTTGACCTTGATACTCATCAATCCATCTCCATAGATGATTCAGAAAACTAAACAAGTCGCCAAGGCGACTTGTTTTATAATTTACGAATTCGGATATTTTTCGGTGTAATTTCCACCACTTCTGTACTATCAATATAGGCAAGTGCGTATTCAAGCGTTAAATCTATTGGGTCCTTTAGTTTTAATGCTTCTTCTTTTCCACCATTTCCATTACCTCTAAAACTATTTAACCTTTTATTACGGGTGATATTAATTTCGAGATCCTTACTCTTCGAGGCAATCCCTACAACCATTCCGGGATAGACATCAACTTGAGCACCAATAAAATAGTGCCCTCGTGATTGTAGATGAAACATAGGATAACTCATTGATGTTCCAGAAGTCATCGAGATTAATGAACCGTTGACACGTTGTGACTCTCGGCTCGTCTTCTTTTTATATCCATCAAAAAGACTTACCATGATGCCTCTCCCTTTTGTTAGTGTGATAAATTCTGTTCTAAATCCTAATAACATTTTCAGTGGAACACACCACTCCTGAATCACACGTTCTCCTTGATGTTCAATATTTTCAAGAACACCTTGTTTTTCATGCATCGCTTGCATAATAGTTCCTTGATACATCTCAGGAATATCAATATATGCTTTTTGATAGGGCTCATAGATAATCCCATCATCTTCATGGTAATTAATCTTTGGATTTTCCACCTCAAACTCATAACCCTCTCGACGCATTGTTTCCAAAAGTATGGATAGATGAAGTTCTCCACGTCCAAAAACTTTAAAACGATCAGCCGATTCAGTTTGTTCAACTTTTAAACCTACGTTGACTTCAATTTCACGCATCAAGCGTTCATAAATTTGTCGAGATGTAAGAAACGCTCCTTCTTTCCCTGCTAACGCTGATCCATTGACTCCAATGATGACACTTAATGTTGGTTCTTCAATCGTCAACGCTGGTAGTGATATATTTGATCCACTCTCACATAAACTATCGCCGATTGTAATCTCAGAAATCCCAGAAATCATGACAATGTCACCAGTATTTGCATAATCGATGTCTCTAGCTTGAGTTGATTCATAATGTTGTATTGATTTGATTTGTTTACTTGTCACATTCCCTTCAGTATCATGCATGTCAACCCACTGCCCCACTCGGATGTTTCCTTGATATATTTTTCCAATCGCCAATTTACCTCGATAATTATCGTAGGCAAGCGTTGATACTTGGAATAAGAAAGGATCTTTCTGCTTATTATTTTCTTCATAGGTTTTTGTGATGGCGTCCAAAAGATCTGTCATATTCTCAGTGATTTTCATTTCACTACTGATGCTTCCTAATTTGGTCACACCATAAAGTACCGGAAACTCCAATTGTTCATCCGTTGAATTAAGTTCCATAAATAATTCGTAGATTTCTTCAAGAACTTCTTCTGTCCGTGCTTCCGGTTTATCAATTTTGTTGATAACTACGATTGGCTTGAGATTATATTTCAACGCCATTTTCAATACAAACCGAGTTTGTGGCATCGGCCCTTCAACACAATCCACCAACAGGATAGCGGTATCCACTGTTCGAATGATTCTTTCGACTTCACTTGAGAAATCAGCATGTCCAGGAGTATCCACAATGTTGATACGGTAATCTTCATAATTTATGGCACAATTTTTTGAATAGATTGTAATACCACGTTCTTTCTCCAACTGATTCGCATCCATAAAGTTTAATTCTTGGACCGCATCACTCTTAAAATTGCTTGTTTTCTGAATTAAGTTCTCAACAAGCGTACTTTTACCTGCATCGACGTGTGCGATGACAGCGATATTTATTATTTTTTTCATGTTAATCTTCACTTTCTCATAATACAAAAAGACTCAGTTGAGCCAAGTTTTTTATGAGATATCTGCCACTTCGGGTGATATCTCTAGATTAACACTCGGGTAGTGGAGGTATCATGTCGATGTACATTTGGTATGTAGACATAGTTTCACCTCGTTTCGAATAAGATAACATAGTTATGATGACGATTCAAGATTTATACAAGATGCATATATACAAAAAAATCCGCAATGACGGATTTTTTTTTATTTTGTTAGTTTTCTTTCGATACGTTCTGAGAGTGTTGACAAGATAGCATAGGTTGAAATACCTGTGCCTTTTGATATCATGTCACAAGTTCGATGAGAGCCAATGAGTTCGACTGTATCACCGACTTGAATGCGTTCATCTACAGCCATCATCGTTTGGTTCATACATACTTTTCCGACAATTGAATAAAAAGTATCGCGGATCCATACTGGAACATCATGATTTCTCACATCAAAGTTGTCAGCGTAACCAATCGACATTGTCGCGAAACTCATTGTTTCCATCACATCATAAGTATGATCATAACCAATTGTCTCTCCTGCATATGCTGTATCTTTATGTACAATATTGGAATACATACTTAGAACTGGCTTAAGATTATCCACATCCACACGATAGCCGTAGACACCCAGACCAACTCTGAAACTATTAATCCATGTTTCGCGTTTAACTAATTCTAACGGTGCATTGCCAACATGAATCCATGCGAAGTCGTGATTAAGGGACTTTATCATTTCTTTAAACTTTTCCAGTTGAAGCTTTCCTTTTTCCATGTTCGTAGGACTTTGGAAATGAGTGTAAATTCCCTCAACGTTTAAATCACTTAATACCGCTTCAATGACATCTCTATTTCTAAATCCAGATCGATTCATTCCGGTATTAATTTCAATATGAAAACGAACATCTAAATTCGTTCCTTTTATTTTTTGATACCAGTCTTCTGACGAAATAGTATAAATAAAATTTGGCTGATGATATGCTTCGATGTCACTCAACTCAACATTACTAAAAATAAGGATATCTGTTTTGATTCCATCTTTCTCTAGTTTGATTGCTTCATCATAAGAAAAGACACACAGCATCGGTGCTCCGTGTTCTTCTAATATTTGTGAAATCATTGTATCACCATGACCGTATGCATTGCCTTTGACCACTGGCATGATTTCTTTTTGTGTTGCTTCTTTAAGGCGTTCGTAGTTATGGATACAATTGCTTTTGGATATTTCTATCCAGGTTTCTCTAATGCTCATGTTAAATCCTCTAATCTTATAATATTCGCGAATAGTTATATGCAATGTATATTGCGAGGGCTCGATAAATTACCCAAACTAAGGTATACATATCTTGTTGATACATAAATTTTAATGTAATTTGGTAGTTTTCCGCAACCATTAAGCCTGCTACCCCAAATGTCGCGATAACATCTGAAATCAAAATTCCTAAGATTGTCGCTAAACATGCGACCAACGAAAACTTAAGCTGAATGCCTCGTCCGAAGTAGCGAACGACTGTTGCGACACCATAACCAATAATGATAATAAAAATTGAAATATTAAAGTTTGGTATGGAACGAATAAATCCAACTGCAAATCCTAAGAGTGCTCCTGTAAGAAGTCCCAATAGTGTTGCGATTCCAAACCTTTGTTTTTGATTGACTGTTTTGATATTAAAATGACTCATAGTGTATAGTTCCTTTTTTATGTTGTGAAATAACTTCAAATTGTTTCTCAATAAGAGTGCGTACGTTTGATAATTATAAAAATAATGCATTCATTATACTAAATTCAACGATGAAAAACACTCTTTTCTCAAACAGTATTTTTCTTCACAAAATAATTCATGGGGCTAATGTTCCAAAGTATATTGCATAATCTTGATAAAGGCTTGGATTATCAAGTCTTTACTTTACACAATTCTATCACATTTGTAACACCCTGTGTTAGTATCTCACTATGTTTCACATTGAATAATTTATTTTCTCAATCTGGAGGACTATTTTTAATATTTCTAGAGTTATCTATATCGATATTATATGTGACAGAAACCACAATAATCTGATGATTAAATGTTATAATATGGGCATGAATAATATTAAAAGATACGGTTACATCATTTTAGGTGGGTTTCTATTTGCTTTATCAGTTAATCTTTTTCTCATTCCAGCTTCTATCTATAACGGAGGTTTTACAGGAATTGCTCAATTACTTAGGGACGCGATCCAAAGTGTCTTTAAAATTGAGCCTAATTTTGATATTGCTGGTTTGATTAATCTTGGTTTAAATATTCCTATTTTTATTTTCGCTTGGTCACGACTTTCTAAGAAATTTGTGAAACTGAGTCTTCTGAGTGTCTTGTCTCAGACGATAAGTCTTACTTATATTCCAATTCCAAAAACACCTATTGTTGAGGATGTCTTTGTTGCGATACTTATTGCAGCAGTCTTGGGTTCATTTGGTGCATCCCTATCTTTTAGAGCGAAAGGGAGCAGTGGTGGTTTAGATATCATTGGATTCTATCGTTCACAACAAAACAAAGGAAGTATTGGTAATATCTACTTAGTTATTAACTCAATTATTTATCTAATTTGTCTTGCGGTCTATAATGTTCAAACTGCATTATATTCCTTAGTCTATTCGTTTATATTTTCATACGGTCTGGATCGTTTTCACGAGCACAACTTGGAAGCAAGTGTTATGGTCTTTACACGTAATAAAGAAATTAAGCATAAGGTTATCCACGAAATTAATCGCGGTGTCACTCATTGGGAAGGATTTGGTGCTTACACAGGAACATCACTTGATGTCTTTGTGACTATTGTAGCGCAATCTGAACTTGTCGATATCAAACGTATGATACGAAAACACGATCCCAATGCATTCATTATCGTAACGAAGAATTTAAAAGTAGATGGTGGTTTTGAAAAACGTCTCATATAGGAGGGAAATATGATTCCAGAGTACAATGGTAATTTACGTAAACATATTATTAAGGTTCCCGAAGCAATCGAGGAAGCTTCAGGAATTCGTGTTTTTGGTCGCTTATTAAAATCGTTTGTTTTCACAACAGATGTTGCGATCATTCGAAATTGCAATGCAGATGCTGTGATTGCGGTCTATCCTTTCACACCACAACCGATTATTACGCACTCAATCATTACTGCAACAGATAAACCTGTATTTTCAGGTGTTGGTGGTGGAACGACTCGAGGTCCTCGTGTTATTGGACTTGCGGTTGACGCTGAACAACTCGGTGCAATGGGCGTTGTTGTGAATGCTCCTACCAAAAACAAAGTAGTAAAAGGTATGAAAATGTGTCTTGAAATACCTATTATTATCACAATCGTGGATGAACATGAAGATATTCAAGCACGATTGGACAATGGCGCTGCAATTCTTAACGTTTCTGCTGCAAGTAAGACACCACAGGTTGTTCGCCAAATTCGTGAGCAGTTCCCTGATGTCCCTATTATGGCAACAGGTGGCCCTACAAACGAAACCGTAAGAGAAACAATTGAAGCTGGGGCAAATGCTATTACATTTACACCCCCAACAACTGCTGAACTCTTCAAATCAATCATGGATGGTTACCGAAAAGCATAAAGCATTAGGTCACAATAGAGTCGCTAATTATGGTACTATTAATGTATAAACGAGGTGAAATCATGAAATTAAACGTAACATCTGATGCCGCAAAATGGTATATCAAAGAAATGGACTTAAAGCCAGGAGACAGTATCAAATTCTTTGGAAAGGTATATGGTCCCCATGGTGGATTCTCTTTCGCAATCTCTAAGATGGATCCTTCTAGACCCTTTATACTTGAAACAGTTGAAGGGATTAACTTCTATATTGAAAAATCAGATGACTGGTTCTTCATCGACAAGGATTTAACTGTATCACTCGATACTGAACGCAATGAACCTACTTATGAAGTAATCATGAAAGAAGAACAATAGTTCTTCTTTTTTTTGAGTGGTTTGTTACAATAGAATAAAGGAGATTTATTATGTCACAAAATGAAATTACAATTAATAAAGACCAGGTCTACAAAATTCCCTCCTATTTCTTAAATCAAGCTAAGAAATTTAAAACTACCATGCTTTTGTATGAGTGTGCGGTCAAAGAAATAACTACAAAACTAGAAATCCTAGACCGTGAACTCGCACATTTAAACCCTCGTAATCCCATCGCTATGATTAAATCACGTGTTAAACAACCACAAAGTATCGTTGATAAACTTGTTCGCGAAAATCATCCCATTACAGTTGATTCGCTCAATGAGAATATGCATGATATAGCTGGTGTTCGTGTTATCTGCTCCTATATTGATGATATATATACCATTGCAGGTATGATAGCGGAACAAGACGATATTATCGTGATCGAAGTAAAAGATTATATCGAAAATCCTAAAGAAAATGGTTATCGTAGTTTACACATGATTATTGAAATCCCAGTATTTCTTTCTGATGGTAAACACTATACCAAAGTAGAAATTCAAATCCGTACAATAGCGATGGATTTTTGGGCAAGTCTCGAGCATGAAATTCGTTATAAGAAAAATATTAAAAACATTGAAGATGTCTCTGAGTCATTACTCGATTGTGCTGAAACAATCGCGAAGACAGATCAAAAAATGCTGGATATTCGTATGATTATCGATGAATCACAAAGCCATCACGAATAGTTAGCCTTACTCACTAACCGTCCAGTGTAAAATATACTTTCTTATGGGTCTTCCTAAAAATAACAGATAGAATACGGAATGACCCAACGAAGGTATGATGGTTACAGTGATTAAACATAATGATAGAATTACGACGGTGCTACTTTGATAGAACTTAACTTCTGGATGAATCATGGAATTCATAGCTTGCAGTGTTACCGAGCTCATCAACAATACCCCACCGTAGATCCAAATACCCACAATGCTGTTTGTGCTAAAATTTATATTAGTTGCAGCTGGAACAAGAATGATACTAAATAACCATAGTTTGTTGATTTTCTCTACAGACTTCTTTATGACCAAGACATCCTTGAATATACGACGATGTTTTGCCCAAAATCCGTAAATCACAAAAAACGAAATAATTAAACTGGAAAACGTTGATATAAATTCGTACGATTTCAAGACTTCAGTGATTGCGAATTCCTCATTACCTTTAAATAGATCTGTTAGCGGTAGAACAAGTAATGTAATTGCGACAGCCACGATTGCATCGGAAAATGCAGTTAATCTTTCAAGGTCTTTACCATTTGTCATAAAGTTACTCCTTTTTAAATATCATAAATCTATTTTAAGATGGAGTCTACATAATAATCTGAAAGCAAACAAGCAATCCTGCTTGTTTTTTCTATGTTCACAATCCATATATTTGTTGCACTTAGGCTTTATTTTATACTATTATTAACAGTATAAAGGACGTGTTTTCTATGACAAACAAAACCAACCGACTCCTCATTATCTTTAGTTGTTCGATGATTGGTATCAGTTTCCTTCTTGATTCATCACAAAGCCTCTACCATGGCATGAAGGCGATTATTTTTGAATCTTCGATTCTGATTACCGACTACATTGAAGTAGGTGGTATTGGTGCTGCCATTCTAAATGCCAGTATCCTCTCTCTAATAGCAAGTATTCTTATTCAAAAATCTGATGCTGAAATGTCAGGAACGGGTTTGGGTGCTGTTTTTCTAATGTTTAGTTTTGGACTCTTCGGTAAAGATGTCTATAACATCATTTCAATTCTTATTGGAGGCTACTTATTCAGTAGAGTCAAACATATTTCATTTGGTAAAGTAGTCCATATTGTTCTTCTCGCCACCTCATTTGCCCCTATCGTAACTGAGATTTCCTTTTTTACGACACTTCCCCCAATCATCGCAATTCCACTCGCAAATTTCACAGGGATACTAGTTGGCTTCTTTATTGTCCCCGTAGCGAATCATCTTTACGATACTCATAAAGGATTTAACCTCTACAATGTTGGATTTGCAATTGGAATCTTAGGAACCCTTTTTGTATCTATCATGAAATCATACGGACACATCCCAAAAAGTCGTGTTCTTGTTAGCTCTGGAAATAATCTTTTCTTCACGATATTTCTGTCAGCACTCTTTCTCGTCATGTTAATTGTCGCGACAACAAGAGATAAGGATGCCTGGAAAAAATATCGAAAACTCATTCATGAAACGGGATATGAAGATAATGACTTCTATCTTAAATATGGAATCTACACTGTATTGATAAATATGGCCATCAATGGCTTTGTTTCTTTATTCTATGTTCTTATTGTCGCTCGTGGAGACTTAACCGGACCTTCAATTGGAGGGATTCTTACGGTTGTTGGTTTCTCTGGAAAAGGAAAACATTTCCGTAATATCATTCCAATTTATATTGGTGTTGTCCTTGGCGGTATGACTAAATCTTGGACCATTGATCAACCAGCACTTCTCTTCGCAGCATTATTTGGTACAGCTCTTGCCCCGATTTCCGGATACTATGGATTTTTCTGGGGAATCGTCGCTAGTTTTATCAATTCTTCTGTCGCTTTAAACTCTGGTCAACTTCATGCTGGACTCAACTTGTATAACACTGGTTTCTCTGTCGGAATTGTTGCGGCAGTCCTTGTGCCACTACTTGAAGCATTTAATGTTAAACACAAATAGTACAATTCTCACTTTCAATGAAAACCACTGAAAATATATGTTATAATTCTTGAAAGGAGATACATAATTTATGAAAGAATTACAACTTAATGATTTTCTGGACTATAACTACTTAGCCCAACTTAATACTAACCCAAGTAAAAAATGCGCCGCATTTATTCGTTCCAAAGCCAGACTTGATGAAAATGACTACGATCACAATCTTTATCTTTTTGATGGTGATAGCTATAAGAATATTTTAAACCTCGGACAAGATTCTCGTTATTATTGGGAATCCGATACATCAATTTTATTTCACAATGCTAAACTTGATAAAGAAAAAGATCTCGTAAAAAATAAGAATACTGTTATTTATCGCTATAATATTAAAAATGGTGAGATTGAACATGCATACACCTTTAAGTTTCCTATCTCATCCTTAAAGGTATTAGATAATGGTAAAATCCTTCTTACAGGGTCATTGAATGAAGATGATCATCAACTTTTTGATGATGAAAAACGTGGAGACTATATTGCTTCGCTAACAAAACAAGCAAACTATGAAGTTTTCGAAGAAGTTCCTTTCTATTTTAATGGTGGTGGATTCACCAAAGCAAAACGTGGCCAAGCATTTATTTACGATCCTAAAAAAGAAAGCTATGAGTCAATCGTTTCTAAAGATTTAGATATTTCGATGATTCGTTTTGATGACGAAACGCAAATTGCATATTTCGTAAAAGAGACACCTATCGGGCAACCTCAATTCACACCTGATCTTATTGCTTATGATACTAAAAATGAAAAACTTGATGAAATATACTCTAAGCAAGAAGTTTCAATTTCGAAACTTGCTGTCTTAAACGGGAAAACTTTTGTATTCGCAAACGATCGTAAGACAACAGGTTTAAATCAAAACAGTGATATTTACTTGCTCGAATCCGGATCACTTACAAAAGTTAAAGACTTTGGTTTAAGCGGTTGGAACTCCGTGGGTAGTGATGCGCGTCTTGGTGGGTCTATCAGTGATCGTGTTATAGACGATGTATTCTACTTTGCGGGTACGTACCATGATCGTTCCGTTTTATATTCATTTGACGGTGAAAATATTGAAACAGTCTTTGATGTTCGTGGTAGCTTGGATGGTTGGGTATACCTTGATGGTACCCATTATGGAATTGGTCTTTATGAAAACAGACTTCAAGAACTTTACGAACTTGATTTCGATAAGAAGACGATTGCACTACTTTCAGATTTCAATAGTAAATATTGGAAAGAATGCTATATTGCGAAGCCAGAACATATTGAGTACGAAAGTAACGGCGATATGTTGGATGGTTGGGTATTACTTCCTAAAGACTACGATGCTTCCAAAAAATATCCAGCGATATTAGATATTCATGGTGGTCCAAAAACAATTTACGGTGATATTTTCTATCACGAAATGCAAGCGTGGGCAAATATGGGTTATGTTGTATTCTTTACCAATCCACACGGTGGGGATGCTTATGGTAATGACTTCTCAGATATTCGCGGGAAATATGGAACCATTGATTACGAAGATATTATGACATTTACAGATATTGTCCTCGATAAGTATGCTATTGACCCTAAAAAAGTTGGTGTTACTGGCGGATCCTATGGCGGATTTATGACTAACTGGATTGTAAGTCACACCGACCGTTTCGCTGCCGCAGCCACACAACGTTGTATTTCAAACTGGGTTTCTTTCTATGGAACTTCAGATATTGGTGTCTACTTCGGTGTTGATCAAACAGCATCATCACCTTTCGATAACATTGAACAAATGTGGGAACAGTCACCTTTAAAACATGCTCAAAATATCAAGACGCCACTTCTTTTCATTCACTCTGAAGAAGATTACCGTTGCCCCATCGAACAAGGCATGCAACTCTTTACTGCTATTAAAGTTAATGGTGTGGAAACCCGATTCGTTTGGATCCGTGGCGAGAATCATGATCTTTCTCGTTCAGGAAGACCTCAATCACGTGTAAAACGTCTCGAGGAAATTACAAACTGGATGAATTCACATCTTAAATAAATCACTTTAAATAGAGTTCAAACTGAACTCTATTTTTTTTAGACAGTTTTGATATAATATAGTTAAGAAAGCGGTGATTGTATGTCTACTATGAATCTAGTAATCTTATGTATCATTTTATTTTTAATCGTTTTTATAATGTTATTAATGAATCGTCTTAAGGAAAGAAATATTGATTTTGATATCAAACACAATCAACAGCAACAAAAGAAGAAAAAACAAAGAGATACAGCCTATCAACATAAATTTGAGCAATCTCACGCTCATACCTATACACAAACAAAGGTAACGCATCAACCAACTCAAAGTTTTAAGTTAGACCGTGACCAAGAAGACATTGTGAAAAACTACTTAAACAACAATGAGAAAATTAGAGCAATTAAGTTCATTATGGACAACTCAAACTTAGGTCTCGCCGAAGCAAAAGCTGTCGTCGATAGTATTAAGTGGTAATTCTTTTTTACTTGATCTAAAGGAGTGATTTTATGTTTGGTTCAGTTTTTCTCAGAAACTTTCGATGCTTTGACTCTGAGAGAGTCGTGTTTAAAAATGGCAGAGGTTCTGTCAAAGATCGTATTTATCTTTTTGGGGACAATGGAAGCGGCAAGACGTCACTTCTTATTTCTCTTGCTTTTTTTCGTAAACTCTCAGATGGCTATACCATCAATCAAATCCACAATAATCGTAAAAGATCAAAATATGAACACAAAGTACCACGTTTCAATCTAACAGACGAGGTAAAAGCTAACTTTAGAATCAATGCACAAGCACCGATGGTACTTGTTTATGAAATTATCGTTGATGGTTATACTTACATCTATGAACTTGTTTTCGATAACACTTATAACCTTATTTCCGAATCACTCGTGAGAACGAGTAGTCGTCGTTCTGTTCTCGTTTTTTGTGTTTCAGATGACGAAGTTTACCTTAAAAGTGCTATCTCACCTTCGCGTAATCTAGATACCTTAAAAATGTTAGTGACCAAGTACAAGAATCAATATACCTGTCTCTCATTACTCTTATACAGTCATCGTTTCTCGAATGGACATCTGTTCCATCCACGCCTGACATCTTTACTAAATTTTATACAAGATTTGCATATCTCTATTACGAACTACTATAACTACAATGATTTCTTCAACTTTATGCTCGATACCGATTTGCATTTAACACGTGGAACTGTAAGCCAGGATTTCAAACATATCTTTGAAAAAACAACACCGATACTTACAGAAATCATTTCCAGTATATTCCCTAGTATTGTCCAATCACGCTATAAATTTGAGTATATCGGTGGTAATTCGTATTCGTTTTATGTTGAACATCTGCAGCAAAATCCTGAAGGAGTTTACATTATTCCCGAGCATGCTTTACCATCCGGACTGAGACATCTTACTGATAACATTATTGAATTTTCGAATGCATTATCCGGTTCAACTTTAATTATTGATGATTTTGAAGGCGTTCTTCATTTGTACCCTCTTCAATTCATGATAGACCATATTATCTCTAAAATTGATGGTCAGGTTATTCTATCATGCAATTCTAACGATATTCTTAATTTGGTTGACCCACATTCAATCTATTTATCACAAGTCATTAAGTTAAAACATAGTGTTGATTGTATTGAAACGCTCTCACCATCTCAACCCAATCACAATATCAGAAACCGTTATGAGTCAGGACTCTACGGCACAAAACCACGAACGACATCACCCAATCTGTCTTCTGAAATAGAAGAACTACGAGATCTTATTTTAAATTTAAAATCGACAGCTCGTTCAAATTTACTTTAAAAGAAAGAGGTTAACTATGAAAATTGGATTTATTGGAATTGGAAATATGGCTTCCGCTATAATTGAAGGAATCAGTGATAAGAAGTCCGTATACATTAGCTCAAGCACTCCCGAGAGCACT
The DNA here is from genome assembly GCF_014396165.1 of Erysipelothrix inopinata. Lineage (GTDB taxonomy): Bacteria > Bacillota_I > Bacilli_A > Erysipelotrichales > Erysipelotrichaceae > Erysipelothrix > Erysipelothrix inopinata. Next base: position 652,105 of record NZ_CP060715.1, on the reverse strand, counting down.
TTAGAAAAGGCAAAAACATTAGGGGTAAATGCTACTAAAAGTAATCGTGATCTTGTTGAACAAGTTGATATCATTATTCTTTGTGTAAAACCTGAAATGCTTGAATCAGTTTCAAGTGAAATTAAAGATCTTGTAGGTAATAAGGTTTGTGTTTCAATTGCCGCAAAAAAGACAATCAAAGATTTAGAAAACTATCTCGGTTTAGTGCCCATTATACGTGTTATGCCAAACCTTAACGCAACGATCAAACAAAGCACATCTGCAATTACAAGAAATGAACGCGTTACTGAGGAAAACTATGAACTCGTAAAAAGTATCTTTTCGAATGTCGGTGAGGTATTTGAAGTCGAAGAAAAACTATTCAGCGCTTTTATTGGAATTGCGGGAAGTTCTCCTGCTTTCATCTTTAAATTCATTGATGCTCTCATGAACCAAGCAGTCGAAGAAGGAATGGATTTTAACGAGGCACTCGCAATCACAGTTTCTGCAGTGAAAGGAAGTGCTGATTTTCTTCAACAAAGTTCAAACACTGCCCAAGAATTGGTTGTAAAAGTATGCTCTCCTGGAGGAACAACCATTGAAGGTGTACAATCCCTCGACAATAATAATTTTAATGAAATTGTAAATGAAGCTGTCGCTGCGACAATTAAAAAAGATAAACTTGGATAATACAGTCTCACCTCTCGTAAAGTTCGAGAGGTTTTTTATAATAAAAGATACCTCCTATGGATTCATTCCACATGGAGGTATCTTTATATCACTTTAATTATTGTTTTTCTTCTTAAATCCAAAGAATACAAATGTAATTCCAGCCATAATCATCAAGTATTGATAGATTACAACATTGTTATCAAGTCCAGTACTTGGTAATTTAGTCGTGCTTTCTAATGCATCCTGCTTAGGTTTTTTAGTAACACCGAGAACTTCTACCTCATCCTCTTGATCTGGTTTAGGTTCTACTATTTCTTCCTCTATCTTAATATTTACAACTTCAAGTTGGAGTTTGTTTATTTCCCCTTCATACTTCTCAGGTATATCAATTACAAATCGCTCGTTTGATAACTCGTATCCCTTAGGAGCAATCGCTTCTTCTAAAAAGTATGTTCCTGGTGCGAGTTCATCAAGTTTAGCAATTCCATTAACTGTTGTGAGTGTATCAATAATTTCATACTTATCATTCATCAAGTTAAAGGTTGCACCATCGAGATGATTTCCCTCGTTATCTACTTTATGAATTTCAAGTGTTCCTTGGTAGTTTACGAACTCATTATTTTCGAGTTCTGTTGCAAAAACGAAGTCACCAGTTGCTTTTTCTGGTATTACAACGTCGATGCTAGCAGTATTCAGGATATATCCTGTAGCTGCTTTAATTTCATGAATCGTATAGTTTCCTGATCCAAGATTGTCGATTCGAACAATTCCATTTTGATCCGATTCTGATAATGCGATTACATCCCCTAAATCTGTTCTCAGTTCAAACTGAGCTCCCTCAATTGCATTTCCAAATTGGTCTACTTTATTAAATACCACGGACCCCTTATGGTTTTCTACATTTGTTGCTTCAAAATGTAGCGTTTCTTGTGTGTCAATACCATCTTCGACTGTGAAATTATAAATTCTGTCTTCAATGATATATCCTTTTGGTGCTTTTATTTCATAGTATTCATAGTTACCAGGTCCAATATTTTCGAATGTTACCACACCTTCTTCATTGGATTGATAATTATCACCAACAATGACACCATCTTTAACTAACGCAAAGATTGCGCCTTCCAGTCCATTTTCACCATCGTTTTTCACAAATGAAACATTTGCACGATAGTTTCTATGTTCTAGTTCTATGGATGATTGAGCGTCATTTATCGAAGTTTCTTCGATGGTGAATGCTACAAATTTACTATTTAAATAGTATCCCTCATTAGCTCTCGTTTCAACAAAGAAGTAATTTCCTGCTTCAAGATCTTCAAGTACGATTTGACCTTGTTCATTGGTTACTAAATTGCTTTCAACAAGTTCATTATTCTCTATATTTAAGTAATCATTTCCCTTATAGACTGAGAATGTTGCTCCAGCAAGAACTTCATCTGTAACACCATCTTTTTTAGTCAGTGTTGCTTGTCCTTTGTAGTTCACGAAGTTACTCTCATAGATATTAATTTCTTTATCTTCTGAGATAATTTCGTCTTTGATTTCGAAGCGAATAACTTCTTGGTTTAATACATAACCCTTGGATGCTTCGATTTCTTTTACTGCATAATATCCTACTGATACTTTTTCAAATCTTACACTTCCGTTTTCGTCAGATTTCACTTCAGAAATTGGATTGACTAAGGTTTCATAAGTAACATCAGTATCTTCATCTATTTTATAGAGTCCGAATTTTGCACCTTCAAGTGCTGAACCGTGATTATCTACTTTACTAAATGAAGCATTAACACTGTAGTTAACCGCAGTAAGTTCAATTGTTTCTGGTTTTCCTGTTTCATTTTCTGAAACTACGAATTCTAAATCGTTTCCACGTAAGTACTTTGATTCAGGTGTTTGTTCCACAAACTTATAGTTTCCTGGTTCTAAGTTATTAATTTCAATGATTCCATTTTGAGTTAGATATTCACCAATAACTTCATCATTTTTAACCAAGTTAAATTGAATAGAATCAGTAATTACTTGATTGTTTTTATCAACCTTTGTGAGAACAACAGATCCTTGATAATTTGTAAATTCCACAACGTCTTCATAGAGTAGTTGTTCGGCAACTTCAATCTCTAAAGTTTGATTATTCTTAATATGTCCTACATTTGGAATACTTTCCACAATTTTATATTTTCCTGGAAGTAATCCTTTTCCATTATTATCAAAATATCCAATTCCGTTTTCATCTGTTGTCATGAGTCCTAACAATGAATTATCATCCATTTTATGAACTTCAAAGGTTGCTGATAAATTGATATCTGTAGTGGTACTATCTGATTTCTTTTCTATACGTATGGCATTCTTATGATTTGTAATCACTAAGCCATTATTTGAATTTGCAGCAAGTGTTGTTTGATCATTAACTTGGAGTTTGATACCTTCCAAATATTGAATTTCAATACCGTATCCTGGCAGTGTTTCTAATTCCTTAAGTATATATTCAGTGGTAAATAAGTTTTCAAATTTCAATTCACCATTTTCGTTGGTTACTTGTTCCTTCACAAGCTTGCCAGTACGAGCATAGTATAATCCAAATCTAACACCTTGAATTGGATTTCCTTCGCTATCTTTTTTGATAACTGCCAGTTTTTGACTGGTAGCTGTAGCAGATCCAACACCGTATACGTATGATTTGTCTACAGGAACCGAAACTGTTTTAAATTCTTCTTCTTTATGAGTTGCATTCATATCGGCTTTATTTGAATAGGTTACTTGGCCAACCTCTAAGAGTGGCGTTGTGGAGTATTCAATAATATATGTAGGTAACTCTTTTAATAAACTTGGATTAATAGTTATCGTTGCAATTTGATATGTATGCTCATTAGAATCTTTGGATTCAGTAAATCTAAGTTCAAACTCATCTTTATCTAGCTCACGTATTCTTTCTAAATTTCCATTTTTATCTGCTTTTGCAGCAATTACTTTAAATGAATCCTCGTTGTATGTATGTGTACTATTTAAAGCATCTACAATTTCCATTGAATCAAAGATTGTAGCACTTTTATTCACTTGCAGAGTCCAATCTAAGACAAGTTTACCGTTTTTGTCTTCATTTTCACGGACGCTTTTACTCATGAATTGTCCACCATTTGGAATATTTACATATCCTTTAAGGGGATACTCTTTACCATTATGATTGTTTTTAACAAATGCATGATTATTAATGACATCTTTTTGATTGATATTATCTCTCACAGATGTTTTAAAACGAACAACAATACGGTTTGAATAGCCTTCTTTTTCAAGATTTAGTTTCTTTCCATCAATATTAATTTGCAAGTTAGCACCAGCATCATTATCTGTTACTGAGCCGTCAAGTTTCATCTTCTTATTTTCATTAATATAAGTTTTACCATTTTCGTCAATCGTGTATTCAAGTAATTCAATACTTCCATTTACGAATTTTTGTGGCAAGTCTAATTGGTCATTAATTGTATAATCAATTGTTTCTCTACCGTTGTAGTTTAGGTAGATATCCCATGTTATTTCTTTCGTTTCGAAATTATAGACACCTGTCTTTAATCCGTTATTCTTAGCTTCTGGATTAATTTCTTGTGTTGATGTAGCTTTACCACGAGTGATTACGCCATTCGATGTAAATTCACCTTCTGCGATATTTTTGAATCGACCAACATGGTCAATTTCACTATGGTAAAATTCATCAAAGCTTGTTTTATAATCAATATCAAATTGTGCACGGAACATTTTTCCTGCTTCATCATAGTTAAACTCATAGTTTTTTTCACCATGATCAATTGTGAGTACAAATGTTTCGCCAGATTTCCCGTACCCGTTACCTTTAGTACTGTGTCGCTAACTTTTTCTTCTTTGATTTCAAATGTGCTATTTTCTTTATTTCCTAAATCAAGGAGTACTATCCCATTTTTCTTGATGACAAAGGATTTATCTTTGTAAGTTAAGAAATTCTTGCCATCCTCTAATTTATCTTTAATAACTACTTTATCAAGACTATGTTTTCCGCTTGTTCCGCTTTTACCGCCTTCATTAGCCGATACATGCCATGCGATATCTCGTTTTACATAGTCAATTGAAGCATATTTACCAATGATGCCTTTTCCATAACCTTTACCGTGACCTGTAACTTCATCACCTTCATCGCCATACTTGATAGCTAAGGTATTACTTGTACCATTTGCTTCAATTTTAGACATATCTTCCCAATTTGCTTGAGTCGTATATTTGATTCCGAAATGATCGGTTGAATCACTGAGATATTCAAGTGTGAATGAATCATCCTTAAGAACCTTTCTTCCATCAACTTCAACTTCTTTTTGATTAAGTGTTAATTTCACTTTATCTTTAAATTCGTCATTAAATGATGCAACTGAATATGTTTTTCCTTCATGAGTAATCACAAAAGAGTCCTCTAAATATTTAAATGCATTTTCGGGATAAATTTTATCAGTAACAATTGTTCCTTTTTTGAAGTTTACGTTTGTACTATTGATATCAATGTTCCAAGTGAAAGTATTATCTTCACTTTCATAAACACCATTATCTTTACTAATAACTTTTTCCAAGGGATAGGCTATAGGAACATTATTTGATTCTTTATCTAATTCATCACTTTTAATATGGGCCTTATTGTTAATTAGAACTTCTTTTCCAATTAGAGGAAAATGTTCTTTGGTAACTTTAGTCACGATTGTGATTTCTTTAGGCGATGTGATTGATCCAAGGACAATTTGTAGATTATTTCCTTCACCTACTGAATAATTTTTGTCTTTTTCTAATTGAGTTGCTTCATCTGAATATGATTTTTTTCCACTCACAGCATTCATTTGGTAGTCTTGAACTGTGACGGAGACAAGTTCTAGATTAGGATCTAGGACGTCAGATATAACAACATTATTTAATTTTTTATAATTTTCATTAATATTAATCTTCCAAGTAATTTCATTTTTGTCCTTATCAAGTATTCCCGACTTAGAAATATCTTGGTGTAATAAACTTGGTTTCATAATAAACTCAAAGTCTGTTTTATTAGTAATTGGATTGATGATAGTTACAATTTCATCTACGAGAGTTTCTTTACGATCAACTTTAAGAATTAATTCAAGATCACCCTTGTAATCTTCTTTGAAGTCATCATTTTGAACCATTTCGTTAAGAATGAATTTTACAGTTTGAGTTTGTTTGTCATATTTATAGTGACCAAATGGAACACTATTTTCAATACGGAAACTATCAACCATAGGGAATCCTTCAGGAAGTTTGAATTCAAAGTACTGTCCTGCTGTCAGACTGTTATTTTTTAATTCTTTAGCAGCTTCCCAATGTACTTTTAAGGTAAAGACGTCCCCGTCTTTAATCTCAATAGGTCCCTTACTCGAATCAACAACTACTGCATCATCGCCAGAACCTTTCTTAAGTCCGTATTCAATAACTTTCAAATGTTCTGTAAGATTGTCAGCTCCGACATTTTGAGTTATTTTATTTTTTTTACTATTAGCTTGTTCTTGATTGTTAACTGAAGTAACAATCTCAGAACTCTTTTCTCCTGAAATTAATTCTGGAGTGTCAGCAAATATCCCAATCTGGCCAATAAAAATTGAAACCACGACTAGGCATGACAAAAAGAATTTCTTCTTCATTTATTATCTCCTTTTATTTTAGACGCACCTATTATTATATTAAATTATGAAATTATATTTCACTTGATGCACTCTCTCAGAGAATTAATATTTTCATTATGTATATTTTATACAGAATCACGTGTCATTTCCGAATTCAGTTACATCCTATGGTTGTTTTTGGGCAAAATACTATCATTTTAGTAACCGGTTTCAACTTTTTCTTGATTTTATAACATTATAATGTTATGTTAGATGCAGGAGGAGATAACATATGAATTCACTTATGACTTATCTTGAAGCGAAGGTAATGCCTGTCGCAACAAAAATTAGTGGCCAACGACACATGTCATCAATTCGACACGGTTTAATTGCAATTCTACCTTTGACCATCGTTGGTTCATTCTTTACAATTTTGCTCAACATTCCAGTTGACTCGATTGCTGCATTTATTGCACCACATAAAGCTATGCTGGATGTCCCATTCAGATTTACTGTTGGGATTATGTCCTTATATTGTGCTTTCACAATTGGACAGCATCTTGCAAGTACCTATGACTTAGATCAAAGATCATCTGGTTTACTTGCTGTTCTAGCATTTTTAATTTCTACAGTTGTTCCAATTCAAGTAACAGAATCTGTAGATGGTGTTATTAATGCAGGCCGTTATATCAATATTGCTAACTTAGGTTCAGCTTCACTATTCGCAGCAATTGTTACTTCTATTGCCGCTGTAGAAATATTCCGATTTATGAAGGAAAAGAACTGGACAATTAAAATGCCTGAAGGTGTTCCACCTGAGGTATCCAACTCATTCGTTGCTTTATTACCTACTGCTACAGTTATATTCGTATTCTTAATTATTCGTTATGTATTCCATTTTGATATTAATGGATTCCTTACAGCTATCTTAATGCCACTGAAAGGTGTTCTTGCTGGTAATAGTTTATTCGGCGGACTCCTCACAGTATTCTTAATTTGTTTATTCTGGGTTATGGGTATTCATGGGCCTGCTATTTTAGGACCAATTATCCGACCATTCTGGGATATGTCAATTGCTGAAAACATGGAAGCTTTCGCAACAGGTACCCCAGCTTCACAAATGCCAAATATCTTTACGGAACAATTTATACAATGGTATGTTTGGATTGGGGGATCAGGAGCAACATTAGCACTTGTTTGTTTATTCCTTTTCTCCAAATCAGAGTTCATTAAAAAGTTAGGTAAACTCTCCATCCTTCCCGGACTCTTTAATATTAATGAACCAGTTATCTTTGGGGCTCCTATTGTTATGAACCCAATCCTTGCTATTCCATTTATTCTTGCACCTCTAGTTATGACTACTGTTGCATATATATTCTTAAAACTTGGATTAATTCCAATGATGGTTGCTAAACTACCATTTACTGTTCTCTCCCCAATAGCCGCCTGGATGAGTACAGATTGGACAATAATGGCCGGTGTTCTAGTTATTATTAACTTTATTATTTCACTTATTATTTACTATCCGTTCTTCAAAGTATTTGAAAGACAACAACTTGAAAAAGAAGCTGAATTTGCAAAATCTGATATGTAGTACATATATAACAAAAGCCCAAACGTTAAGTTTGGGCTTTATTTTTCTAGATAATGTTTGTTATGCTTTTAATAATATCATTTCTAGTAATCTTCATTTTTATTATTAGATTTATTCTTCATTGAAATAATAACGAGCACTGCACCTAAGAGAATAATTCCAACTGGAATATTATCATTATCCACTCCAGTTGTAGGAAGGATACTTCCCTCTACTTCCTTTTCTTTACTCTTCAACTCTTTAGATTTTTCAGGTTTTTTAACACCCAGTACTTCAACTTGCTCTACAATAAATTCTAAAGTTAGCCTGTCAGATACTCTTCCCGAACCATCAATTACGTAATATGTTATTGTTTGATATCCAGGATTTTCAAAGTCTAGAGTATTTTCGAATACAATAAATTTTTTATCTATTTTATTTCCTAAATAGTCGTATGCTTCGACATAATCTAGTGGATTAAAAGTTTCAGAATCCTTGTTTTTTAACTTTCTCGACGTATTGTTCTCAGTAAGTGTTGGTCGTTTATCTTCCACAGTTACGGTGATTGTTTTTGTGCCGTAAACTTTACCATCGACAATTACTTCATAAACGACATCATAGACACCTGGTTTTGTAGTATCTACACTGCTTGTCGGAACTAAATCTGCTGTATAGTCTTTGCCATCAGTTCCTTTAGCTGAGGCTTCCTTCAATGGATCAAATTTATCGTTAAGTTCAATAACTTTATCAGTCGCATCAATTGTGACTTCAAGTTCCTTAACTTTTACGATCACTTCTAGTGGTTCAGATTCACGTCCATCTTTATCAGTCACCACATAAATAACTGTTTGATCTCCTGGTTGATCCAATACTTCAGGATTCTTAATCTCAATCTTATCTTTATCAATTGGATTGCCATCGTGATCAGTAGCTTCAACGAAATCTTTTGGATTGGTTGTATCTCCGATTATGACTTCTTTAGGTTTATCTGGATTAACTTCGGTAAGTGTTGGTCGTTTATCTTCCACAGTGACAGTGATTGTTTTGGTTCCGATAACCTTACCATCAACGATTACTTCGTAAACGACATCATAGATACCAGGTTTTGTAGTATCTACACTGCTTTTCGGAACTAAATCTGCTGTATAGTCTTTGCCATCAGTACCTTTGGCACTCACATCTTTTAGTGGTTCGAATTTGTCGTTAAGCTCAATAACTTTATCAGTCGCATCGATTGTGACTTCAAGTTCCTTAACTTTTACGATTACTTCTAATGGTTCGGATTCACGGCCATCTTTATCAGTAACCACATAGATGACTGTTTGATCACCCGGTTGATCCAATACTTCAGGATTCTTAATCTCAATCTTATCTTTATCAATTGGATTGCCATCGTGATCAGTAGCTTCGACGAAATCTTTTGGATTCGTTGTGTCACCGATTACGATTTCTTTAGGTGTATCTGGATTTACTTCAGTAAGTGTTGGACGTTTATCTTCCACAGTTACGGTGATTGTTTTGGTTCCGATAACCTTACCATCAACGATTACTTCGTAAACGACATTATAGATACCAGGTTTTGAAGTATCTACACTGCTTGTTGGAACTAAATCTGCTGTATAGTCTTTGCCATCAGTACCTTTGGCACTCACATCTTTTAGTGGTTCGAATTTATCATTAAGTTCAATAACTTTGTCAGTCGCATCGATTGTGACTTCAAGTTCCTTAACTTTTACGATTACTTCTAAAGGTTCGGATTCACGGCCATCTTTATCAGTAACCACATAGATGACTGTTTGATCTCCCGGTTGATCCAATACTTCAGGATTCTTAATCTCAATCTTATCTTTATCAATTGGATTGCCATCATGATCGGTTGCTTCGACGAAATCTTTTGGATTCGTTGTGTCACCGATTACGATTTCTTTAGGTGTATCTGGATTTACTTCAGTAAGTGTTGGACGTTTATCTTCCACAGTTACGGTGATTGTTTTGGTTCCGATAACCTTACCATCAACGATTACTTCGTAAACGACATTATAGATACCAGGTTTTGAAGTATCTACACTGCTTGTTGGAACTAAATCTGCTGTATAGTCTTTGCCATCAGTACCTTTGGCACTCACATCTTTTAGTGGTTCGAATTTATCATTAAGTTCAATAACTTTGTCAGTCGCATCGATTGTGACTTCAAGTTCCTTAACTTTTACGATTACTTCTAAAGGTTCGGATTCACGGCCATCTTTATCAGTGACCACATAGATGACTGTTTGATCTCCCGGTTGATCCAATACTTCAGGATTTTTAATCTCAATCTTATCTTTATCAATTGGATTGCCATCGTGATCAGTTGCTTCAACGAAATCTTTTGGATTGGTTGTATCTCCGATTATGACTTCTTTAGGTGTATCTGGATTTACTTCAGTAAGTGTTGGACGTTTATCTTCCACAGTTACGGTGATTGTTTTGGTTCCGATAACCTTACCATCAACGATTACTTCGTAAACGACATTATAGATACCAGGTTTTGAAGTATCTACACTGCTTGTTGGAACTAAATCTGCTGTATAGTCTTTGCCATCAGTACCTTTGGCACTCACATCTTTTAGTGGTTCGAATTTATCATTAAGTTCAATAACTTTGTCAGTCGCATCGATTGTGACTTCAAGTTCCTTAACTTTTACGATTACTTCTAAAGGTTCGGATTCACGGCCATCTTTATCAGTGACCACATAGATGACTGTTTGATCTCCCGGTTGATCCAATACTTCAGGATTTTTAATCTCAATCTTATCTTTATCAATTGGATTGCCATCGTGATCAGTTGCTTCAACGAAATCTTTTGGATTGGTTGTATCTCCGATTATGACTTCTTTAGGTGTATCTGGATTTACTTCAGTAAGTGTTGGACGTTTATCTTCCACAGTTACGGTGATTGTTTTGGTTCCGATAACCTTACCATCAACGATTACTTCGTAAACGACATTATAGATACCAGGTTTTGAAGTATCTACACTGCTTGTTGGAACTAAATCTGCTGTATAGTCTTTGCCATCAGTACCTTTGGCACTCACATCTTTTAGTGGTTCGAATTTATCATTAAGTTCAATAACTTTGTCAGTCGCATCGATTGTGACTTCAAGTTCCTTAACTTTTACGATTACTTCTAAAGGTTCGGATTCACGGCCATCTTTATCAGTGACCACATAAATAACTGTTTGATCTCCCGGTTGATCCAATACTTCAGGATTTTTAATCTCAATCTTATCTTTATCAATTGGATTGCCATCGTGATCAGTTGCTTCAACGAAATCTTTTGGATTCGTTGTGTCACCGATTACGATTTCTTTAGGTGTATCTGGATTTACTTCAGTAAGTGTTGGACGTTTATCTTCCACAGTTACGGTGATTGTTTTGGTTCCGATAACCTTACCATCAACGATTACTTCGTAAACGACATCATAGATACCAGGTTTTGTAGTATCTACACTGCTTTTCGGAACTAAATCTGCTGTATAGTCTTTGCCATCAGTACCTTTGGCACTCACATCTTTTAGTGGTTCGAATTTATCATTAAGTTCAATAACTTTGTCAGTCGCATCGATTGTGACTTCAAGTTCCTTAACTTTTACGATTACTTCTAAAGGTTCGGATTCACGGCCATCTTTATCAGTGACCACATAGATGACTGTTTGATCTCCCGGTTGATCCAATACTTCAGGATTTTTAATCTCAATCTTATCTTTATCAATTGGATTGCCATCGTGATCAGTTGCTTCAACGAAATCTTTTGGATTGGTTGTATCTCCGATTATGACTTCTTTAGGTGTATCTGGATTTACTTCAGTAAGTGTTGGACGTTTATCTTCCACAGTTACGGTGATTGTTTTGGTTCCGATAACCTTACCATCGACAACCACTTCGTAAACGACATTATAGATACCAGGTTTTGAAGTATCTACACTGCTTGTTGGAACTAAATCTGCTGTATAGTCTTTGCCATCAGTACCTTTGGCACTCACATCTTTTAGTGGTTCGAATTTATCATTAAGTTCAATAACTTTGTCAGTCGCATCGATTGTGACTTCAAGTTCCTTAACTTTTACGATTACTTCTAAAGGTTCGGATTCACGGCCATCTTTATCAGTGACCACATAGATGACTGTTTGATCTCCCGGTTGATCCAATACTTCAGGATTTTTAATCTCAATCTTATCTTTATCAATTGGATTGCCATCGTGATCAGTTGCTTCAACGAAATCTTTTGGATTGGTTGTATCTCCGATTATGACTTCTTTAGGTGTTTCCGGATTAACTTCAGTAAGTGTTGGACGTTTATCTTCCACAGTTACGGTGATTGTTTTGATTCCGATAACCTTACCATCGACAACCACTTCGTAAACGACATTATAGATACCAGGTTTTGAAGTATCTACACTGCTTGTTGGAACTAAATCTGCTGTATAGTCTTTGCCATCAGTACCTTTGGCACTCACATCTTTTAGCGGTTCGAAAGTATCATTGAGTTCAATAACTTTATCAGTCGCATCAATTGCGACTTCAAGTTCCTTAACTTTTACGATCACTTCTAGTGGTTCAGATTCACGACCATCTTTGTCAGTAACCACATAGATGACTGTTTGATCTCCTGGTTGATCCAATACTTCGGGATTCTTAATCTCAACCTTATCTTTATCAATTGGATTGCCATCGTGATCAGTAGCTTCAACGAAATCTTTTGGATTGGTTGTATCTCCGATTATGACTTCTTTAGGTTTATCTGGATTAACTTCGGTAAGTGTTGGTCGTTTATCTTCCACAGTGACAGTGATTGTTTTGGTTCCGATAACCTTACCATCAACGATTACTTCGTAAACGACATCATAGATACCAGGTTTTGTAGTATCTACACTGCTTTTCGGAACTAAATCTGCTGTATAGTCTTTGCCATCAGTACCTTTGGCACTCACATCTTTTAGTGGTTCGAATTTGTCGTTAAGTTCAATAACTTTATCAGTCGCATCAATTGTGACTTCAAGTTCCTTAACTTTTACGATCACTTCTAGTGGTTCAGATTCACGTCCATCTTTATCAGTCACCACATAAATAACTGTTTGATCTCCTGGTTGATCCAATACTTCAGGATTCTTAATCTCAATCTTATCTTTATCAATTGGATTGCCATCGTGATCAGTAGCTTCAACGAAATCTTTTGGATTGGTTGTATCTCCGATTATGACTTCTTTAGGTGTATCTGGATTTACTTCAGTAAGTGTTGGTCGTTTATCTTCCACAGTTACAGTAATTGTTTTGGTTCCGATAACCTCACCATCGACAATTACTTCATAAACGACATCATAAATTCCAGGTTTTGTTGTGTCTACACTGCTTGTTGGAACTAAATCTGCTGTATAGTCTTTGCCATCAGTACCTTTGGCACTCACATCTTTTAGTGGTTCGAATTTATCATTAAGTTCAATAACTTTGTCAGTCGCATCGATTGTGACTTCAAGTTCCTTAACTTTTACGATTACTTCTAAAGGTTCGGATTCACGGCCATCTTTATCAGTGACCACATAGATGACTGTTTGATCTCCCGGTTGATCCAATACTTCAGGATTTTTAATCTCAATCTTATCTTTATCAATTGGATTGCCATCGTGATCAGTTGCTTCAACGAAATCTTTTGGATTGGTTGTATCTCCGATTATGACTTCTTTAGGTGTTTCCGGATTAACTTCAGTAAGTGTTGGACGTTTATCTTCCACAGTTACGGTGATTGTTTTGATTCCGATAACCTTACCATCGACAACCACTTCGTAAACGACATTATAGATACCAGGTTTTGAAGTATCTACACTGCTTGTTGGAACTAAATCTGCTGTATAGTCTTTGCCATCAGTACCTTTGGCACTCACATCTTTTAGCGGTTCGAAAGTATCATTGAGTTCAATAACTTTATCAGTCGCATCAATTGCGACTTCAAGTTCCTTAACTTTTACGATCACTTCTAGTGGTTCAGATTCACGACCATCTTTGTCAGTAACCACATAGATGACTGTTTGATCTCCTGGTTGATCCAATACTTCGGGATTCTTAATCTCAACCTTATCTTTATCAATTGGATTGCCATCGTGATCAGTAGCTTCAACGAAATCTTTTGGATTGGTTGTATCTCCGATTATGACTTCTTTAGGTTTATCTGGATTAACTTCGGTAAGTGTTGGTCGTTTATCTTCCACAGTGACAGTGATTGTTTTGGTTCCGATAACCTTACCATCAACGATTACTTCGTAAACGACATCATAGATACCAGGTTTTGTAGTATCTACACTGCTTTTCGGAACTAAATCTGCTGTATAGTCTTTGCCATCAGTACCTTTGGCACTCACATCTTTTAGTGGTTCGAATTTGTCGTTAAGTTCAATAACTTTATCAGTCGCATCAATTGTGACTTCAAGTTCCTTAACTTTTACGATCACTTCTAGTGGTTCAGATTCACGTCCATCTTTATCAGTCACCACATAAATAACTGTTTGATCTCCTGGTTGATCCAATACTTCAGGATTCTTAATCTCAATCTTATCTTTATCAATTGGATTGCCATCGTGATCAGTAGCTTCAACGAAATCTTTTGGATTGGTTGTATCTCCGATTATGACTTCTTTAGGTGTATCTGGATTTACTTCAGTAAGTGTTGGTCGTTTATCTTCCACAGTTACAGTAATTGTTTTGGTTCCGATAACCTCACCATCGACAATTACTTCATAAACGACATCATAAATTCCAGGTTTTGTTGTGTCTACACTGCTTGTCGGAACTAAATTCTCTGTATAGTCTTTGCCATCGGTACCTTTAGCTGAGACTTCCTTCAATGGGTCAAATTTATCGTTAAGTTCAATAACTTTATCAGTCGCATCAATTGTGACTTCAAGTTCCTTAACTTTTACGATCACTTCTAGTGGTTCAGATTCACGACCATCTTTGTCAGTAACCACATAGATGACTGTTTGATCTCCTGGTTGATCCAATACTTCAGGATTTTTAATCTCAACCTTATCTTTATCAATTGGATTGCCATAGTGATCAGTAGCTTCAACGAAATCTTTTGGATTGGTTGTATCTCCGATTATGACTTCTTTAGGTGTTTCCGGATTAACTTCAGTAAGTGTTGGACGTTTATCTTCCACAGTTACGTTTTTGGTTTTAGTAACAGTACGGCCTAAAAAATCCGTTAGTTCATAGGTGATTGTATATTTTCCTACTTTATTTGGATTTACTGCATCGACAGTTCTACCATTTTCATCTTTTATTGTATATTTCAATTTATCATTAGAAACAACTTGCTTTGATTTTCCAGGTTCGAAAGAAGCCTTTCCTGTAACTTTATCTTTATCAATAGGATTATAGGTTTTTAATGTTCCTACTTCTATATTCTCATCAAAAGTTGATAACTCAGGATATGGTCCCTCTCCATTATCAATGTAGATATAGTAAATAATATTAAAGCCAACTGGACTAGAGGTTTCTTCTAATTTGATTGGATAGTATCCTTCTTTATTAACACTTCCTGCAGCATTTTTAATTGCCATGAAATTATCAAGTTTCTTGAATCTATCATCACCTTTTTTGTGTTTATAGATTACAAATCCATTGATTTCCATTTTACTTGCAAGTGCTTTTTCTGCTAAACCTTCAAAATCATTCTTAGATACCGTTATATCAATAGGGAAATATAGCGTTACGTTAACATCATAGTCATATGTCGTTTCAAAATAGATGTATTTACCGTCATTCCATGTCATCGTATCTGCTTTATTTGTTGGTACGACGCCATTTCCACCTTTTTGAATTAGCCTATACATTTCAGAATCTTTATAGGGTTTACACTTATCACCAGCACTTTCACATGTTGGATAATTATTCACATTATAATCAGCAAAAATATTTATATTCTCATAATTTACAACTGTCGATAGCAAAATAGCCAGCGACGCAAACATACTTAAAAAAATCTTTCTATTTTTCTTCATAGCTTCCCCTCTGTTCACACCAATAATATTTGATGGTACAAATTTAACTTATTCTAGTATATCTGACATACTAAACCTTGTCAATAACAACCTATTGTTGTTTATAGTAAGCTTGTTTAGGAATAGAATTAAATATTTTTGACGTCATAAAAAGAAAAAAAGTTCCAAAGGAACTTTTATAGAATTTATCTTATCTGTCCATTACCATGGACAATGTACTTATATGAAGTTAAGTGCTGTACGCCCATTGGTCCACGAGCATGAAGTTTTTGTGTACTAATACCAATTTCAGCACCAAATCCAAAGACACTTCCATCAGTGAATCGGGTAGACGCATTAACATATACTGTTGAAGAATCAATGCGTTGCGTAAAGTATTTAGCATGAGAATCATTGTTTGTAATAATCGATTCAGAATGCTTCGTATTATGTTCATTAATATGTTCTACTGCTTCTTCAACTGAACCAACAATCTTCACAGACATTTTTTTATCGAGGTATTCAGTGTAGAAATCTTCATCGGTTGCGGGTAAAACAATTGGAGATATATCTTGTGCTTGTTTATCGCCGTAAAACTCTACATCAGGAAATTTTTCTACAAGCGTTGGAATAAATTGATCTGCTATTTTTTCATGGACAACTAATGATTCCATAGTATTGCATACACCCAATCTTTGAAGTTTTGCATTTTCTATTATTGCGATACTCATATCTAAATCGCCATCTTCATCAACATAAATATGGCAGTTACCCGAACCAGTTTCAATAACAGGAATTGTACTATTTTCTACTATAGCGCGAATCAATTGTGCGCTACCTCTTGGAATAAGTACGTCGATAAACTTATTCATTTTCATCATTTCATGTGTTGTTTCTCGATCAGTACTCTTTATTACTTGGATACTGTAAGGGTTAAGATTATGACTCTCTAGTGTTTCTTGAACAATTTTTTCTAAAACAATATTTGTATTAATGGCTTCTTTACCACCTTTAAGAATCACAGCGTTACCACTCTTAAAGCAAAGGGAGAACGCGTCAATTGTGACATTAGGACGTGCTTCATATATGATACCAATCACGCCTAAAGGAACACTCACTTTATCAATTACGAGTCCATTTGGTCGTGTTATGGTTTCTAGGACTTTCCCAATTGGATCTTCAATGTTTGCTACTTCTTTAAGCCCCGCAGCCATTGCAATAATTCTGTTATGATCCAGTGTAAGTCTATCAATAAATGCCTTTGGATAGTCTAATACTTTCACTGCGTCTAGGTCTTTTTGATTTTCAGTTATTATTTCTTCAATTGATGACTCTAAATTATTTGCTAAGTCACAAAGAATGGCATTCTTTTGTTCTGTTTCCAGTACCAGTAAGTCTAAGGATGCTTTTTTCGCATTCTTACCAATTTGTTCTAACATAGTGCCTCCTATAAATATTCAGCCAATGAAAAATTTTCACGTTTATTGGCTTTAAAGTAAGTACCAACATTCTTTCCATCTACAACATCATAGAGAACATTCACATCACGGCCATTCACCAATACCATTTCTGCACCATATTGTGTAGCGATTCTACCTGCGTCAATTTTC
This sequence comes from Erysipelothrix inopinata, assembly GCF_014396165.1. Lineage (GTDB taxonomy): Bacteria > Bacillota_I > Bacilli_A > Erysipelotrichales > Erysipelotrichaceae > Erysipelothrix > Erysipelothrix inopinata. The sequence continues at coordinate 634,641 of NZ_CP060715.1, read as the reverse complement.
GCATTCATTCCGCCTGTTCCCACAGATGATGAACTTGTATCTTTACCCATGATGAAATGTTCATCATTAATTTCTTCAACATATTCAATTAATTCAGCATCGGGATTACTGCTAGGATCATCAGTATAAAAACCATCAATATCAGATAAGATGATTAAAAGTTCTGCATCAATCATTGCTAGTACAAACGCAGACAAGTGGTCATTATCTCCAAATTCAATTTCGTGTGTTGCAACCGTATCGTTTTCATTCACAATCGGAATGACTCCCATATTCAACAATTCATGAAACGTATTCATTGCATTGACACGACTTTCTTCTTTTACCATTGTATGTTTCGTTAATAATACTTGAGCACAAACTTGCCCATACTCCGAGAATAACTTTTGGTAAGCCATCATCAATTTTGCTTGTCCAATTGCAGCCAATGCTTGTTTCTTTGGCATTTCATTTGGCATTGCTTTCATTCTAAGTTCTTGTCTCCCTACCGCTTGAGCTCCAGATGAAACCAATACTATTTCTTTTCCTCTACTTTTCAAGTCAGATAGAACACGAACTAACTGTTCTAATTTTTGGTAATTAATATCTCCTGTTTCCTTGTGTGTTAAGGAAGAGGAGCCTATTTTGATCACAATTCTCTCTTTTTCTTTCAATATCTCTCTTAGCATGTCATATTCCTCTTATTTCTATCAATATAATACACTAAATCACTGTGTTTCTAAAGGATAGTCATTCTTTTATCCCTCTTATCTTTGTGATATAATCACTACACGGGGCTGTCATGGTTTCGACAGGATTTCGTTTGATTTAGATTGCAGTGGTGTGGTTACCTTAAAACCAAACAAAAATTAACTGGAAACAATAACAGTTTACAATTCGCTGCTTAATTAGCTATTCATAGCTGTAGCGTGATGAATCTAAGCTTTGCCTTTGGGCGAAGATCATCAACATAACCAACGAAGGATAAGGTTGCGTGAGCTCGACACGTAACTCGAAAACCCAAGAGCACATCAAAGAGACCTTTGTCGGCTTCGTCCTCTTTGATTATTATGAAGCAGACTAAACTGTAGACGTCTAAATGTGGAACACTTCTTGGACGCGGGTTCGACTCCCGCCAGCTCCACCAAATGACAATTAACCCACCATAAGGTGGGTTTTTATTTACTCATATTTTAGTAATATTTTTCCGATATCACGGCAATTCAAGATGATGTACACTTGAACTCACACTCCATTTTCACCTATTTTCTATCTTACCCATGATACTATTATTATAGGAGGATTCGTATATGAGAAAAAACCGGTTGATTGCTTTCATCCTTTATATGATTATCCTATTCATATTATTAATTGTGGAGGTGTCCTTCAAAATTAATATTTCTAAATACGTCTCTATATTTGCAGGAATACTCATCGCAATCCAACTTTTCACATCCGTTCCATTTCCTGATGGAGGATTGTTTCCACTTCGCGAAGTAGAAAGTCGAGCTCATGACACTCGTCCTTTTTTTCCACCCTTGGATTTCTGGGTTTGGGCGCTTGGATTTTCTTTGTATTTATTCATTTTATTTAAGTTCAAATAACGAAATTAATTAAAACAAATTCCTGTGGATATCAACCAATAATGTCCATCACTAATTGGAGTGTGGTAAAATTATAATAATAAAGTTCTATTTTCAGGAGGAAGTGCTGTGAGCCCTATGGTAGGAAGTATAATCCGCGATGAACGAATTAAACAAGCTATGAAACAAGAAGTTCTATGTCATAAAATATGTTCTCCTTCTTATTTGTCAAAGATTGAGAGTAATCAAGCAAATCCAAGTGATGATGTTTTAGTATTGCTCTTCCAGCGATTAAATATTAGGTTTATTACAGATATATCTCAGAGCTCACTGTACGAAATTTTCTCGGAGGTAACTAATTACGCACTTTATGAAGCATATGATCAAGATGTTAATAAGAGACTTCAAAAATCACTTGAGCACTATAGATACTCAAAATATTACTGGGATATCTACATCCATGAACTTTTACTAATTGATACAACGACTGATTTTGAAATCTCAACATCACTCCCAGAGAAGTATCAGTACCATCCATTTGTCTCGGTATTATACTCACAGATGCACATTAATCCCGATAAAATTGATGAAGCGATACGTAGGTTACTTCTTTCCCAAGGTCAAGATGATAGCGGAATCGTAGATTTTTCTCTTTCTCAAAGTTATTTTTATGCGGGTAAGTTTGATAAATCTTACGAGTGTGCTCAGAGAAGTCTGGATACCTTCGCAAATCTTGGAAATATCCGGATGATGATGCATGCTCACTTTCAAATGGGTAATACTATAATCTACTCTAATTTTCCAAAAGCATTGTCACATTTCGAAAGTTGCCGACGTATTGCGAAATTATGCAATGATTCTCAAACGATTTCTGATTTAGATTATAACTTATCTGCAGACTATCTGGATTTGTACTTCAAAAACGGAAATTATGAAGATCTACTTACTGCTCAAAGTCTTATTCTTGCAGCTTACGAAAGTTCACCTAAGAAGTCGTTATACCACTTTGAAAAAATTATTTTAATTCATCTTTATCTTAATGATTTGGATAGTGCAACTTTGTACTTTAAAAAAATGAGCGTATCTGATAATACATGGAAAGAGTCTCTTGAGTATGAAGCGCTAGAGTATGCCGTTTCTCATTCAATGTTTTATCTTGAGCGAAATTATGCAATTTTAATTGAATCCATCCTCGATAAAAATCTTAAATCCAATATTTATACTAGAGCAATTTTCATCCAGAATATGTTGGTGTCGATTTACAAAAAACAAAAAAGGTACAAACGTGCATTGGATCTTTCCAACTTTCCTAATTAACATTAAATACTCGCATTTAAACCAAATATTTGGTACGCACTTTCCCAACCTAGTCTTCTAGGTTTTTTTATTATCGCCGCTTAAACTATAGGTAGGAGGTATTCTCATGAAACTTTGGAATAAAAACTTCACCTATAGTTTTATAGGTACAATTATTTCTGCAATCGGAAGTGTTGGTTTAAGTTTAGGTTTATCTGTTTTTGTATATAACGAGACAAATTCTACGATTCTCTCTGCTCTATTTGCATGCTTATCGATGATTCCACAATTTATATTACCTATTTTTGTTGGAGCTCTTATAGACCGTAAACATCCCGTGAAAGTGCTTGTTATTAACGAAGTTATTTTATCAGTTGTATTTTTAGTTGCTGCAATTTATTTATATAGCTTTGGTTTTAATTATTTCTTCTTGTTATTAATTACTTTCCTAATTAGCTTACTTGGTGTTGTCTCTCAGCTAGCTTCTGGCAGCATACTACCCAAGATTATGGATGTAGAAAATTTTAATAAAGGAAACTCTATCATGAACATGATCTATCCTTTATGTTCGGTAGCAACAACTCCTGCCATCATGTGGATAATAGATTCACTAGGAGTTCCGTTTCTCTTTATGGTTTGTACAATCTGTTCTCTGATTGATGCTTTTATTGAAAGTAAGATTGATGTGTCATTCTCTTTTCTTGAGAACCCTGTGAAACCAACCTTCGAATCTTTTCGTAATGATATAAAGTTAGGCTTTGATTTTGTAAAAAACACTCCCAGTATTAGATCTATTTTTCTGTTTTTTATGACCGTAATGATGATGAATAGTGTTAAAGAAGTTCTCTTATACCCATTTTTTTCATCGACACCAGGGTTTGGATCACAAAACTATGCCCTTTTACTTTCTGTTAGTTCATTCGGATATATATGTGGTGGCCTCTTTTTATACATCTTTAAGATTCCACCGAAAAAACGTTTTTTTCTTTCTTCATTAATTTTCATTTATTTTATTTTTGCTGAAGGACTGATGTTCTTCATGCCATTCCACATTTTATTGATAACACAATTTATTGCTGGATTTTTGGGATCTCAATCTGCTAATTTTAGAACGAGTGCAATCCTTGCGATGGTTCCTGAGAATCTCCTAGGAAAAGTTAATGCTTTATTTGGTGTCATGATTAATTTGGCTATCTTCTTCAGCAAGGGGATAATTGGTTTAATGGGTGCTTATCTTCCATATGGAACGATTGCATTAGTTTTCGGAGTTATTCAACTAGTAAGCTATATTTTCCTCTTCAGGCTTCCTAAAAATCAAGTTAAGGAAGTATATAACTATGATGTTTCCGCGGTATCTCCGAACTAAACGAAGTAAAAGCACAGTTCAAATTTGAGCTGTGCTTTATTTATTCATTAATCGTGATTGTTGTTTTTACACCAGTACCTGAGATATTGCAGTATGGAGCTCCTGCAACTTGTGGAGATTGAAATGTCATTTTACCCAATCCTTTTTTCTCGTAATTATGATAACGTACTGTCGCATTCAATCCCATAACTTTAATATTAAAGTTTGCAGGATTATTTTCTTCATGAATTGTTAATGTTGCAGCCAATCCATTTACTTTGAGATTTGTATCTTTAATATTGTAAAGGTTCAATGTTGTGTTTAACCCATTAATATCGATATTCCCGAGTAATCCATCTGTTTTAAGAATCGAGTTTAGAGCATTAAACGAAACATTCGAGGTAATGTTCTTAAACTCCGTATTAATTCCTACACCATCAATTCGTATTGTTGGAAATGCTTGCTCTTGTTCGTAATTTAAGAATATATATGAGTCGATGGCTTTGAGATCAAGATGTGGTTTCATTTCTTGAGGTAAATCAATATTTAAACTTTCCACTATTGTAATCTTATCCTCAGGCAACGAGACGACGTTTTTGTCTGTTGTTCTAATCTCAATATAGGTACGCTCGTTTTGTATTGAATATTGAGAGAGATCTCCTTCAGCTACAATTTGAATGTCTTCACGGTCTGAAAATGTGATTGCAAAATGCTTGATACTCCCTGCATTTATTTTCAATTTTAAATCGCTTACTTCGCATTTGAATATATGTTCCATACTGTATTCTCCTTTACCACTATCTTACGGATTTTTTTAATATCACAAACGTTTTGGCGCTAACATGCCATTTTTAACATTTAAGTTGTCATATTTCACCATATTTTCAGGAAGAAGTTACTATCAAATAAGTATCATCATATTTTTTATTACTGTATAATAGGGACTATCTGTTTTAGACATAAAACATTGGCAAGGAGGCATTATGGATTTATTTTTAGTATATATTAAAAAGTATAAAGGAGCATTTATAGGTTCTTTTCTACTAGTTGGCATTACAGTCGTAACGATGTTAATCCAACCTAACATTCTATCATTGATTATCAATTCGATTGTTGTGAGCGATACGAGTACAATTCGTTATTACGGAATGGTACTTATTGGACTTGCTCTCTTAGGGCTTGTCGCTGGAATTTTGAATACGGTTCTTGCGTCAAAGGTTTCTCAACGAATTGGTTCCGACATTAGGGAATCAATTTTTTCAAAAGTGCAAACTTTTTCTTACAGCAATATTGAAAAGTTTAGTGCTAGCAATCTTGTAATCCGTCTGACTAACGATTCTCAACAAGCACAAAATCTTGTGGTTATTATTCTGATGTCATTAATGCGTATTCCGTTAATGTTTATTGGTAGTTTGATTCTTGCCATTATGACAATGCCTCAACTTTGGTGGGTCATCCTCCTCGTTTTAGTTCTTGTCATTTTGGTTGTTATGGTCTCATTTGGAATGATGGGACCCAAGTTTGCAAAAATTCAACACTACCTTGAAAACATCAATGCGATTGCGAAAGAAAACTTCATGGGAATGCGTGTTGTAAAAAGTTTTGTTCAAGAAGATGCGGAAATTAAGAAATTCAACACTGAAGGTGAGAAACTAACTCATGAAATCATTGTTGTTGGATATATTTTCTCTTTTATGATTCCAACATTCTTCCTCATCATGGATGGGATGTCTGCATTCGTAATCTTTATGATTGGTAATATGACAGAAATTGATCCTGCTGTTATTGGATCCACTGTTAAGTTCATCAGTTACCTCGTTATGGTTATGATGTCGTTGATGATTGGCGGTATGATGGTTAGCTTCGCATCCCGTGCTTTCGTCTCTGTGAGTCGAATAAACGAAGTATTAAATACAAAAGCGGATATGACATTTAACGAAGAAGGACCTCACCTCGACAACGGCTCAATTAGTTTCGATAATGTAAGTTTTACTTACCTTGGTCAAGATAAACCAACATTGCAAGATATTAGCTTTACAATCAATCATGGTGAAACAATTGGGGTTGTTGGAGCTACTGGTTCTGGTAAGTCTACTTTAGTTCAACTGATGGCGCGGATTTATGATCCGAGTTCTGGTGATATTATAGTTGGAAATCACCCTTTCCCAACAATTAGTAAGTCATCTTACCACCAAGATATCTCACTTGTTCTACAAAGACCCGTCTTATTCTCAGGTACTATTGCTGATACCTTAAGACAAGGTAAAGCAGATGCGACCTTGGAAGAGATGGTCCGTGCAGCAGAAATTGCTCAGGCGTTAGAATTTATTGAAAAAGAAGCTAGCCAATTTGAAGCAACAGTCTATCAACGTGGTGCAAACTTCTCCGGTGGACAAAAGCAAAGATTATCAATTGCTCGTGGACTCATTGGTAATCCAAAAATTCTCATCTTGGATGACAGTACCAGTGCGTTGGATGCTCATTCAGAGAAATTAGTTCGAGAAGGACTCATTGAAAAACTAACGGAAACAACACAAGTTATTATTTCACAAAAGATTTCTTCAATTGTCCATGCCGATAATATTCTTGTTTTAGATGAAGGACGTCTTGTAGCTCAAGGTAAACACCATGATCTCATTCAAAATTCAGATGTATATCGTGAAATCTTTGAAACTCAAAAGGGACGCGATGATCACGCAGATCAACATCCCAATAACGACGGAAAGGAGTTTTAACAATGAAAGAATCACTTAAATATTTTTGGCATTATCTTAAAGAGTATAAATTTAAACTAGCGCTTGTTATTATTAGTGTTTTATTCAGTATGTACTTTGTTGTTAGAACACCTGAGTTCATTGGTGAAGCAATCAATGAACTTACTAAATATCTTGCTGGTTCACAAGATAAATCACAATTTTTTAACGTTGTCTTCATGATGGCACTCTTTGCCGGATTATCCTGGATCTTTAGTTTAGTACAAAACGTCGTCATGACTAAAATTTCAGGTGATGCGACAGACCACATGCGAAAAGACTTATTCAGTAAGATAGAACGACTACCGATTCGATTTTTTGATCAATCAAGCGATGGAGAAATTTTATCTCGCTTTACAAGTGACTTAGATAATATCTCGAATACATTGAATCAATCGATTCATCAAATCATTTCCAATGTAGCAATGCTTGGTTTCACACTTGTCTTAATGTTTATGAATCATGTTGAATTGTCATTTGTAGCGTTATCAACCGTTCCTTTTATGTTAATCATTGCTACGGTTATCTTAAAGAAAGCACAAGTTGCAATGGCTCAACAACAACGTCGCATTGGTGAAATGAATGGTTTTGCAGATGAACGCTTTACGGGACAGAAACTTGTAATTGCGAATGGTCTACAAGAAGATTCAATTAAAAATTTTAAAGAATATAATGAGAAGCTCTTCCAAGCAACATTTAAGAGTACTCTTTATCCAAACTTACTCTTCCCAACACTACAGGGACTCCAGATGGTTACAAGTGGTATCGTAATTTTCTATGGTGCTTGGATGACGACATGCGGTAGATTGCCTCTTGAAGAAGCGGCTGGGCTACTCTTTGTTTATACTCAATATGTTCGTATGATTTACCAACCACTCTCACAAATTGCATCACAATTTACTCAAATGCAACTTGCATTCACTGGAGCTCAACGAATTATGGAAATCATGAATGAGCCTGAAGAAGTTGATAATCCGAATTCAATTACGATCGATGGTATTCAAGGTAATGTTGAACTTGATAATGTATCCTTCGCATATGACGAAGACAATTATGTCCTTAAGGATATTAATATCAAAGTTGATCAAGGCATGATGGTTGCCCTTGTTGGCCATACTGGATCGGGTAAGACAACGATTATGAACTTACTTAATCGATTCTATGATATTGAGAAAGGATCTATTAAGTTTGATGGCACGGATATAAGAACCATTACAAAAGCATCCTTAAGAAATCATGTTGGTATTGTACTTCAGGACTCCGTTGTATTCACTGGAACAGTTCATGATAATATTGCCTTTGGAAAACGCGATGCCTCCCGAGAGGAAGTCATCTCTGTTGCTAAGAAAGCTCATATTCATGATTTCATCATGACACTCGAAGAGGGTTATGATACTCTAGTAAGCGAAAGTAACAGCGCCATGAGTGTTGGACAAAAACAACTTCTAAGCATTGCGAGAACCATGCTTGTGAACCCCGATCTTCTAATCTTGGATGAGGCTACGAGTAATGTTGATACCGTTACAGAACATCAAATTCAAGCAGCAATGGATGAAATTGTTAAAGGACGTACAAGTTTTGTTATTGCTCACCGTCTAAAAACCATTCTTGAAGCAGATCATATTATTGTATTACAAAATGGAAAAATTATAGAAGAAGGAACACACCAGTCTCTTCTCGATGATCAAGGTCACTATTCAGAACTTTATCATAACCAATTTGTATTTGAGAGCTATCAATAAAAGGCCACCTAAGTGGCCTTTTATTTTTGTTACTATTAAGCGACTTTATCGCCATTTTTTGCCTCATCACCTGCTTGGAGTAAGACAACGCCCTGATCGGATAAAGATCCTAGAACCAATACTTCGCTCTTAACTGAAGCGACTTGAAGCGGTGGAAAATTAACAACTGCAATTACCTTACGACCTACGAGAGATTCACATTCGTATAAGTCTGTAATTTGTGCAGAAGTACTCTTAATTCCTAATTCTTCACCTAAATCAACTTTTAATTTATAGGCTGGCTTACGCGCCTTTTCATTGAGTGATGCTTCTACAATTGTCCCCACTCTCATATCTACTTTTTGAAATGTTTCTAAATCTAACATACTAGTTACTCCTATTCTTGTGATAATTCAAGTTTTATAATAATTTCACCTATTATCGGTATAAATACTCTATCATTGTACTATATATACCAAGGAGAAACTATGCTTACATATATCGAAGATCTCTATACAAGCGTTGGCGAAGATAGAGATTACTATTTTATCATCAATAAGAATTCAATGGTTTTCAGTGTTATGGGAGAAAATGGCACAGAATCAAAATTATTAAAAAAATATTTAAAGGAAAATCTTAGTGATGTTTTTAATCTTTCATTTACCTGGACTAATGCCCTTTTAACTTTAAACACTAAAAAGAAACATCCCTCCCCTGAGGAACTCGAATTCTACGCAATTCAAATTATCGATTTTTTTATCAGTGAATCGATTCGTCAAGTCTGTCAAATATCTCTTGAACCTGAAGATATCAAAATCTATCGCATTAATAACGATGTTCTGATTTTATCCCACGAAGTTTATCTTGAAGAAAAGGTTAATGCTGAAAACTTTTATGACCGTTCTGGAAATCGTCTTAACACCTATCTGAAAATAATTGGTGTTGCAATACTCCTTGGATTTGGCTGGTTTTTAGTGAGTCAGATGGGATATATTGTATATCTCATTAGTGTCGCAATGGTTGCCGCTTCTTACCATATTTTCGAGAAAAACTCTGGTCGACCAACAAAAACTGATTCATTTTTAATATTTCTTATAAATTTTTGCGCTATTACGTTATCTGAGTACTTGAGTATGGCCTATAAGTTTTATAAAGTATTCGATAAGCAAATCTCTTTCTCTAAAATTCTCTCAACGGTTATGCCGTATGCCTTTACAGATAGTGAAATTTTATGGTCATACATCGCCAATGTTGGTATTGGTTCTTTAGCTCTAATAATAGTTGCTTTCTATTTTGCAAAATCTGCTGCAAAAGACCAGAATAAAATGTATGTTGCTTATCCTATTGTTGTTGATGACTATCAAGGATAAAAAAAAACGGTGGGAAATCTCACCGTTTTCTATAGCTTTTTCAACATAATTAAATCTGTTTGAGGTTCATTCTCGATATTGTAAGGATGACTACCCACAACTTCTAAACCTTTCTTAGTATAAAGACTCAATGCCGGTTTGTTGTGCTCCCACACACCTAACCATATTGAAGATTTATTAAGGTCACGTGCCTTACTTTCTGCGAAGTCGAAGAGAACCGATCCCAGACCACGAAATTTATAATCTTTGTCTAGATAAATTCGTTCCAGTTCAAAGGAATTATCAGCAATATTCTCTGTTTGTGCTTCATCAGAATTAAGTTTTAAATAACCTGCAACTTTATCTCGATCCATTAAAAAATAGAATTCAGAATTCGGATTTTCAAATTCTTTCTTAAGTTTATCCAGTGCATAGTTTTTATCCAAAAACAGACTCATATCTTCAGCAGATGCAGTATCTTTAAACGTATCATAAAATGTTTCTCTACTAATTTTTTGAATAGCTTCAAGATCGTCAGTTTTACATTTAATAATTTCCATAGAACACCTCATTCTTAAATTAATACCGCAATTATAACATTTATTCATATTTTTAGAGCATCAATATGAATTCTATTTTTTATTGAGATATAATAAAAAAGGACTGATTATACCTAAGTTTTCACATAGATATTCCAATATGCTAACAAATCTGTCACGTATCTATCGAATCATTTGCGTATAATTAATATAATGGAGGTGAAATGTATGAAACGTTCCTATCATATTACATTGGTAGTACTTATTATATGTTCTCTTTTTTCTATCTCCTTATATCTCTTTGGTTATCGAACTGATAAAGATGTGATCGTTGACGAAATTGTAGGTGGTAGAACAGATATAGTGCCTACCTGTGTCTATGAAGCGCCTCTTGAAGATCGTTACTCACTTAAAATATTCCATATAGAAGACCACGAGTATCTTCCCGTTATTTATAAAAACTCCTACTTTTTATGGAAAAATGAAGCAACCAATATCCCTATCGTTTCTCAACTTGCTTCACGTCGTGTAAATACCAATAATATATATGACTTTCAATCGATTAAAGAATCAAAGATGAACTACATTGCCTTCATGATCGATAAAACTTATTACTACGTTGTTATTGATCCTGATGTTGATAGCGTTATGCTTCACTTTAACGATGACAGATCTGGAATTTCATTTGAACAAGTGGCTCCAAGTATCTATCTAGCACAAACAACCAAGATTCCAGATATTGTTTCTGGAAAATCAAAGGACAGTAACATCGTAAAATCAGCGTATCCCAAAAATAATAAATCGTATTATATTAATTCATATATTGACTACGATAGTCACACTGAAAAAAACTTCACAAAACCTGTATCTCTTAAAGCGGTATTTGACTACCAAGATTCAAAGGATTACGAAGTTATTGATTTTATGAATCAAAGTCTTCTAAAACAACCATTTTTAACTATTGTTACGAACCGAAAAGAACCTATTTATCAAAATACGACTTTTGGACACGTAATAGAAATTGACGGAACCACGACATTAACCTACTATCGAAATAACGAGGATATTATCCTTCAGGAGTATCGCCACTACAACAATAATTACCGATACTATACGATGTCATCCAAAATTTTTGAACCCACTTATAAAGCACTTCTAAACTTCGAATAAAAAGAGTTACCTCGATTTGGATTCAAACACGATGGTAACTCTTTTTATTTTTACTTTTTCTTATTATTGAAGTAGATCAAAGATCACATGAGAACAAGGTAATGATACCAATGTACTCCACTTTCACAACTTGGGATGGTACTTCCTTATTTAATTCTGCATCTTCTTTTGGTTTTTTTGAAATCGACGACGTAATCGGAATTTCTTCCTCAGCCGACACTTCAATCGGATAAAACGAAATCATTGTTATCGCTAATGCGAAACAAAGCATCATTCTTTTATTCACTCAAACATCCCCTTTTAAGTCTCACAACGGCTATTATATCTACTTTAAGAGAAGTGTGCAAGAATTATTATTGTACCAACAGGTCTTTTCCAGAGATGAATTGAAACCTTTATTTTAGAACCACCATAATGTGCCCTCATATAGCGTTATAAAATAAATTTTTAAGAAATAATTTTTAAATTTTATATTTATGAAAGTTTTGTGAAATGACATTTGTCCAAAAACTTGTAAGTTAAATTTATAATTCTGTATTGATTTTTAACTACGAAATAACCAATTAACAACCCTAATATTGATCCTACAAGGACATCACTTGGATAATGAACATAGAGATAGAGTCTGGAAAACCCCATCAATCCTGCTAAGACTATGTAAAACCATCGCATCGGTACCTTCTTGAAAAATAGTACTCCTGCTACAGCAAAGGAACTTGCTGCATGACCTGATGGGAATGACCACCCACTGGGCTCTTTAATTAGTAGTTCAAACGGAAATTCCATATAAGGTCTCGGTCGATGAATAAGAGGTTTAATAACGCCACTCACTAATACCAACTCTAATACGATTGCAATCATTCCTAAATACACTAATTTTTTGTTTTTGTTTTTAAATCCAACAATCATTAAAAGTACAATCCATAGTTCACCATGATCATTGAGACGTGTAAACACACTAAAAAATTGATTAAAAAATGGATTTGCGTAGTTTTGAATCAGGTCTAAAATTTGAATGTCCATATATTTATATCACCAAATTAATCATATCAAAAAAACACCAACCCTGTCATGTAGGCTGATGCTTTTATTGATTATTTTTCGTTTACAAAGATATCCAGGCTCGCTTTATTACTGATGATAATAATCTTATCTTCTACCTTGATATGGTAGGGTCCTTCATAGTCATCAATACGTACGACTTCAAACGACTCTCCAAGATTGAAATCAAGACCCTCTAAATAGTTTAGAAGTTCTTCAGTGTCGCGAACTTTTACGAATTGCCCTTTATCTCCAACTTTCAGATCATGAAGTGGAATACTGAGGTCTTTTCCTCCAGTGTAATTTCCATAAATTTTACTGCCATGCGGACAATACTCTGGATTTCCCAAAAATTGACTGAGTCGATCTGCTAGAAGATCAGAAGTAACATGCTCTAAGACTTCAGCATCATCGTGAACCTCTGTCCACGAGTAATCAAGGTGGTTTACAAGGAATACTTCCCAAAGACGATGTTTACGAACAAGTGATTTTGCCTCACTTGTCCCAATATCTGTTAGTTTTAACCCAAGTTTAGGATCCTTTTCAACATGTTTGGATTCAATTAGTTTTTTTATCATCTCACTCGCTGATGCGGGTGAGACACTGAGTCTTTCTGCAAGTTCCTTGTTACTTAGTTTACGATTTTTTTCATTTGTTTGAAATATTACTTTTAAATAGTCTTCACGGTTTGGTGTCATATTATCACTCCAATCAATTAGGCGTACCTAATCTTTTATATTATATACCTAAATCTTTATCTTGGCAAGGCAACTGGCTTTGATATAATCTTTGACCTCCTTATAATATATAGAGAGGTGAATTTACTATGCTACAAGATCGAATTACCCGTGTGATCAATAATCATCAATACAGTTGTGCTCACACAAGTCATTATTTATATGTTCTCAAAGGTTTTCAAAAGGTACTTAATGATTATACTGTTCCTGTTGATTTTTTCAATCAAGATTCTATTAAATCTAAGAAAAACATGGCAATCTTATATGAAGACGCAGCCACGCTTTCGGATGATGTCGTTTCATTATTAAATGAGTACGAATATGATATTTGGATTGTTGATTTCAATTTCTTTGATGAAGGATACCTTGTAACTAAGGTTTCATCTGTTCATGATAAAAATACCGCTTTTATGGGCGATTTCCTAGTATCATACAAGCCAATAGCATGGACTATAGAGAGAAAGACCTTAAATATCTTTAACACCATAAACCCACTTAGAGGGCTTCATGTTGATGAGTCATTAAATGATATTCAAAGATATGACATGTTATTTACAAAGTAAAAAGTGGATGTCATCCACTTTTTTATTATGAATTTTGTTTTGTGTAAGCTGTTGGATCTTTCTTCCATAAATTTAGGCTTTCTAAATCATCTTCAGAGATATAGTTTAGAGATTGCGCAACTTCTAAGAGTGTTGAATAGTTTGATAATGTATCAAATGTGACACTTGCATTTGCAAAATTTTCAGTTGCTTGTTGGAGTTCGTATGTAAAGATTGCGACAACACCAAGACATTCAATCTTATTGTCTTTGAGAGCTTCAATTGCTTTAATGCTACTTCCACCTGTTGAAATTAGATCCTCGATAACCACAGCTTTTGTGCCTTCTGGGATGTATCCTTCAATTTGTTTTCCGCGACCATGTTGCTTAGCTTCTGGACGCACGTAAATCATTGGGAGTTCCATCAAGTCCGCAATCCAACATGCTTGGGGAATTCCAGCTGTTGCAGTTCCCACAATATATTCTACTTCAGGATACTTTTCTTCAATAATGTTTTTGAGTCCAATCGCAATTGCTTTTCTAATTTGTGGGTAACTCATTGTTACACGATTATCACAGTAAATTGGACTTTTTATTCCACTTGCCCATGTATATGGATCTTTAGGACTCAATGTTACTGCTTTAATTTCAAGTAAGTTACTTGCTACTTCATGTGCTATTTTAGACATGACTTGCCTCCCATTCTTCTACAATTCTATGATATGCATCCACTGGATCTTCTGCTTGAGTAATTGGTCTTCCTACTACAATATAGTCCGATCCGTTTTTTCGTGCTTGGCCTGGTGTTGTGATTCGTTTCTGATCACCGACACTGGATCCGGTAGGTCTTACTCCAGGAGTAACACATAAGACATTATTCGAAATTTCTTTTTTAATTGCTTCGACTTCAAGTGGGGAACAAACTACACCATCTAAACCAGATTTATATGTTATTCTCGCATAGTTAATAACAGACTCATTAAGTGATGCGTTAATAAGCTGTTCTTTATGCATTTGCTCTTCACTGGTAGAAGTTAGTTGTGTTACAGCAATGAGCACACGATCCTCTCCAAGTCCTCGACGTGCAGCCTTCATCATCTCGCTACCACCAGCTGCATGTACATTAGTCATATCAACACCAATGTTACGTAGACCGCGCATTGCACGCTCAACTGTATTGGGAATATCATGAAGTTTTAAATCTAAGAATATCTTATGATTCAAATCCTTAATGTATTCAATTATTTGGATTCCTTCTTGGTAGAAAAGTTCCATTCCGACCTTAACAAATAAAGGCTCATCAAATTTACTTAAGAAGGTTTTCACCTCATCAAAAGTGGAAAAGTCTAATGCAATAATTACTTGATCCATGCTCTTACCTCGCTATCTATATCAGAAAGGCTTGAAAAAAAGACCTTTCTGTATACAAAAAAGGTCTAATATTTTATATATTGTGCCTTTTCTGTCTCACAGGACAAAATTAAAGTGTTTCCTCAACCATAGTACCTCTATCTCGATTTTCTGTCAATAAATATACGTCGAAATGCAGAAAAAAGGCTCGATAGTCTAAATCAACTGATTTAGATCGAATCGAACCTCTAATTTATAAGTATACCCCGCAACTGCTAATGCGTCTTCAATATTTTTAATTATTTCTTCCTCATCGAATTTCGCAATTTCGTCATGAACAATATCAAACATCAATCGACCATGAATCAAACGTAAATCATGAAATTTAAGACCCTCGTAGTTTTCAACTAGAATGTGTTTGATAATTTTTTGGATTTCTTTAATTTCCGGATCTGTCATATCGAGTGGATCGAGATGAATTAGAAAATCGATTTTAGTTTTTTCATTGATTGAACGTTCGATAGAATCAACGATATCATGTGCCTTAACAAGCTCGAGTCGATCATCAATTTCGACATGAACACTTCCAAAGGTATGATATTTTCCATAATTATGAATTAGAAGGTCATGGTATCCCAAGATTTCAGGGCAAGCTTTAAGCTCTTCTTCCACTATGTTCAATGTCTCTTCATCAGGACGCGTTCCCATGAGATCATTAATAAAATCACGAATCATCATGAGTGCTGAATACATAATAAAGATGGATAATCCCACTCCTATATAAGAGTCTAATCGGATACCAAAATGATTATCGACAAAGATTCCCAGTAAAATTGAACTGGTAATAATTACGTCATTTAAACTATCTTTTTGGTTAGCGAGTAATACTTCAGATTGAATTTTATTGGCTTTAGCTTTGTAGTAAAAACTCATAGCAAGTTTCACAACAATCGATAATGATAAAACGATGGTAGTCCACTTTGAAGTATCTAATGGAGTTGGGGAAAGAATTCCACCAATTGACGATTGAATCACATCAAGACCTAAATATAACATGATAATTGAAATGATAAAACCACTAATATATTCGAATCTTTCATGGCCATATGGGTGTTCTTTATCTGCTGGTTTAGCGGCTATTCTAAATCCAATTACAGTTATCAACGATGATAAAAAGTCGGATAAGTTATTAATTGCATCTGCTACTATAGAGTGACTTGATGCTAACGTACCAATAACCATCTTCGCAGCAAAAAGCGAGAAGTTTGCAAATATTCCTACAACTCCCGCCTTAATTCCTTCATTATTTCTTTGTGTTAAATTTGTATTTTCCATGTCATTATTATAGCATAGTAAACTCTAATTCAATTCCCGCTTTATCAGTAATTTTGATAGAGTTCTCATTAACTAAGGTTTGATAATCACTTTGGTTGGAAAATGTTTCGACAAGTTCTTGTACTTGTGTCGTTTCAATTACAACGGTTTTTAGCCCTGTATCTGTATCGTTTAATTGACGAATTTTATTTCCCGCCCAAGCATTGATACCAAAGTCGTGATGATATCCATTTTTCGAAATAAATAATGCTGAGAACATTTCTGTCTTTAGATCATATCCAAGTGTATTGATATAAAATTGTCGTGCTGCTTCGATATCATTAACTTGAAGATGCACATGTCCAATCCGTGAACCACTTGGCATCTTTGTGTAAGGTTCTCTTACCATGACTTCAAAAAGATGTTGAACATCAACTTCATAGGTTCCAGATTCGATAGATCCATCTTCATGAATCACCCATTCTGATTTAGGTCTATCAGCATAGAACTCAATTCCGTTCCCCTCAGGATCTGAAAAGTATAACGCCTGACTAAATATATGATCACCCGCCCCTTGTAGTGGATAATTTTTATCATGAAGATGATAAATAAATTGGCCCAGATATTTTTCATCAGGAACTAAGAATGCAATGTGATATAAGCCTGTTTTTGGAGTTGATGATACTTCATACTTCGTATCATACTCTAGTTCTAGAATCACATTCTCATCCACACCCAGTGAGGCATGATTTTCTGTTTCATTATAAACTTCAAGTCCCATGACGTTAGAATAAAAGTCTACCATTGTTTTTAGATTGCTTACTTTAAGAACTACTTTTTTAATTCGTGTATTATCATTAAGTTTCATAGTATTTCCTCATTTCTATTAACATGGTAACACACTATGTTAATAGGTTCATGTCGAATGCTCAAAAAAAAATAGAGAATCTCTCTATTTTATAGTTTACTTTGACATTCGGGGCAAATTCCATATATTTCTAACTGATGACGTTGAATTATATAGTTTGTATTTTTCGCAACCTTTTCTTCATAGTCATGGAGAGGACATCCTTCAATAACAAGAATTTTTCCACACTGTGTACAAATTAAATGATGTTTATGAATGTGACGCTGATAGTCATATACTGATTGTGCGGGTTCAAGTGGCACCGTTTTTGTAATAATTCCTTTAGCTTCAAAAACATCAAGGACACGATATATTGTTGATAAGTCCATTTCGATATCGAGGCGATCACGAATTTGATTGATAGTTAAAGGAAGATGACTCGACTTTAAAATTTCAAGAATTGCTTCTCTTTGTTTTGTTGATTTAATCCCATATGCTTTTAATTCCTCTTTAATTTCCATGGTTTCCTCCTACTAACTCAATTCGTTCCCCTTCTTTATTAATTATTATAGTACCTCGTGTAATATCTTCAAGCTCTTTGATTGTGGACTCATCTTGAAGATAAACTGTATATTCAGCTCTATCTGTGTACTCACGATTTTCTACCGTTCCAATGGATGCGAGAAAATTCTCGACATCATTAGTGTATTGATAATCGAATTTAAGAACATAGATATATATAATCTGCGGTCTTAAAATCTCTGCTTCTTGAATTCCTAACGTTACGGACGATCCATAAGCTCGGATGAGTCCACCAACACCCAGTTCTGTTCCTCCAAAGTATCGAACTACAACTGCAATGACACCTTCCATACGATTCCCTCGTAGGACTTCAAGCATCGGAAGTCCTGCACTAGATGCTGGTTCCCCATCATCATTAGAACGTTCAATTCCTTTTACGATATAAGCTGAACAGTGGTGGGTCGCTTTGGGGTGCATCTTTTTTACGAGTTTAAGATAGTCTTTTGCTTCATCTTCAGTCTCTACTGGCATTAAGTAAGTTATAAATTTAGACTTCTTAATTTCTTGTTGTGTTACCACTTCATCTTTAATTGTAATTGTCTCTTTATAGGTCATGTTTCTATTATATCTTATTTTCATATTTCCGTTAAGAGGACAATTAGTTTGACATTCAAAGTATTATTGAATATAATGCTTTTACGGAGGAATTATATGAAAAATTATGCAATTGTATGCGACTCTTCTGTTTCGATATCTGTTGAAGATGCGAAAAGACTTAACGTAAAAGTCGCGCCCTTAACCATTATTCACAACAATAAAGACTATCACGATCAAATCGATTTAACGACTGAACAAGTTAACGATCTCTTAAGAGAAAAGGAAGTTTTAAAAACTTCCCAACCAAATGTCGGTTATCTCATTAATTTCTTTGAAGACCTAAAATCTCAAAACTTTGATCATATCTTCGTACTCAGTTTAACTTCAAGCTTATCAGGAACTTATATGTCATTCAACCAAGCACTTAGTGAAGTAAATCTTGATAACGTTACTTTGATTGATACTTATACATTAGCAGGACCAGTACAAAATGCAGCGGAATCAATCCAAGCAATGAATGCATTAGATGCATCAGTAGAAGATATTGTAAAACGTCTTCAATACGAATTCAAATTCACAGAATCATTTGTATATCCACAAACACTCGATCAACTAAAAGTTAGTGGACGTATTTCAAGTTCTGCTGCACTTCTTGCTTCATTACTTAAAGTTAAGCCGCTTCTTCTTTTAGAAAATCACGGTAAAACCATCGAAAAATTTGCGACTGCACGTACTGAATCAAAAATATTCGAATCGATGATTAAAGAAATGCAAGCAAAGAACGTCAATGCAAAAGACTATGTGCTTTACTTCTTACACAGTGAAGGACGTGAAACTGTGGATCGCCTCAATCAATTAATTTCAGAAAAATTAGGTGATTTCGAACATAAAATTTGTAATTTACCTGCTGCTTTAGCAACTCATGCAGGACTTGGAACCATTGCATTACAATGGAGTCTTAAGTTCAAGAGATAATCGCTATTAAGTTAAAAATGGTATATAATAGTTTTGTGTGGAGGTCTATTTATGAAAACTGCAATAGTTATTGATAGTGGAAGTAATTACTATAATGAAGGGCTCGAAGTAGAGGGTATTTTCGCAATCCCACTCCAAATTATTCATGGAGACAAAGCTTATTTAGAAAGCGTTGAGATTTCGGTTTCAGAAGTTAACAAACTAATGGGCCAAGGCGAAATGCTTAAAACATCCTTACCATCATTAGGTAAAATTGAAGAACTATTTATTGAAATTAAAAACCAAGGTTATGATCGAATCTTTGGTGTCCCAATTACAAGTGGAATTTCTGGAACGATTAATGCAATGGTAACTGCAGCACAATTTGCTGATATCGATTTTGATTATATCGACTGTTTCACTGCTGCTCACAATGAGTTAGAAATTGCACTGGGTGCACGAAAACTCTTTGATCAAGGCAAAGATATTCCTGAAGTTAAAGAAATATTAGATATTTCAATCTCTGATTCAAATACCTATATTATCCCTGATGATTTATCTCATCTCTCACGTGGTGGTCGTTTGTCACCATTAGCAGCAAAACTTGGCGGATTCTTAAAAATCAAACCTATCTTACATCTAGATAAGAGTACGAAAGGTGTCATTGAACCTTTTGGAAAAGTACGTACCATGTCTAAAGCAGTTGATACTGTCATTGCTGATATGAGAAAAAAAGGTGTTGGTAAAGGTTACTTTATTACCGTCACAGATGTCAACAACCCTGCTGAACTTGAAGTTACGATGTCGAAACTTAAGTCTGAATTCCCAGACGCTGAGTTTTCTACAACCCAACTTATTTCTACAGTTGGAGTTCATGTTGGTGTTGGTGCCATTGCACTTCAATACATCAAATTACCAAACGTCTAAGTAAGAACAATCTGTTCTTACTTTTTTTTGTAGATAAATTAGCATTCTAAGTGCAATACATAAAAAAAGAATGACGGTTGTCATTCTTTTAGCCACGCTCTTATATCTGATAATATTTTTGCTTCATAATTATCCTGTTCGACATTAATCCACTCAGATGGCGTTTGATGTTTAAACCAGGTTCTTTGTCGTTTCGAAAAGCGACGCGTGTTTCTTTTAATTAATTCTTTAGTTTCTTCTTGTGTTTGATTTCCCAGGAAATATGCTTCAAATTCACGATAACCTATTGAGTTTAAACCTTGAAATGAAAATAAGTTAGAGTACTTTTGATACAGTGAAGCAACTTCATTTTCTAACCCCGCCTCAAACATTAGGTCTACACGCTTGTTCATTCTATTATAAAGATATTCGCGATCTCCTTGTAAAAAATATACTTTAGCATCGTAGTAAAGTTTATCCCTTGCATTTTCGGATGTCTGTCCCAAATCAAGTCTGTTAAGTGATCGAATAACTCTCTTTCGATTATTAGGATGAACTTTTTCAGCTTCTTCCAAACTTTGTGCTTTCAACATTTCATATAATTCTTCATTTGATATAGATTCTGCATATTCTTTAGGAGTACCGTGTTCTTTAAATTGATAATCATAAAGAAGTGCATTTAAGTATAGTCCGGTGCCTCCAACAATTATTGGGACATTTCCTCTATCAATAATTTCATTGATAAGTTCTCTTGAATCTCTTTGAAATTGCATGACATCATATTTTTCTGTTACATCTTTGATATCAATGAGATGATGCGGTATCCCATCTTGCTCTTCGATAGAAGGTTTTGCACTCCCAATATTGAGTTCTCGATAGATTGCCACTGAATCGGCACTAATTATTTCACCACCCAATTCTTTTGCTAAAGAGACGCCAAGTTTCGTTTTTCCCGAACCAGTTACTCCGGCTATCACGACTATTTTTTTCATCGCTTGAATTCCTTGATCAACTGTTTATGTTCCACAGTGATAAATGTTGGACGGCCATGAGGACAGTTGAACGGTTGTTTACAACTTCGCAATTGCGACACCAACGTTTCCATCTCGATCATTGACATGTATTCATTAAATCTGACTGATGAGTGACATGCCAGTGTTGCAAGCGTCATCCGTCTCATATCTTCCTCACGAATGGTGTCTTCAGCTTCGAACTGATCAAGGATATCATTAATAAATTCATGGACTTCTTCTTGCTTAATCCATGTTGGAACACTTCTTATAATGAATGAATCCTCTGTTAACAGTTCTAATTGAATCTGAAAATCTTTGAATACATCGTTTATCTCGTCGATTCTTGGAATTAATACCTTACGATTATCGATTACTAGCGGAATTAAAAAATCTTGAACTGGAGTTTGCTGGGATAAGAGTTTTTCTTGATAGTACTCATATCTCACGCGTTCCATCGCCGCGTGCTGATCGATAATATATAGTCCAGAGTCACCTTGAGCAAGGATATAGCATCCACTCATTTGAGATAGAACTTTTAACGGTTCTATTAATGATTTATGTTCAGTTTGTGGTTCCTCTTCAATAACTGTGTCAACAACTTCCTCATAAACTGGTTGAACTTCGGGTTCGACTCCCGCCATCTCCACCTTTTTACTTTCAAAGATAGGTTCTACAGTTACTGGCTCAACGAATTTAAATGGTGATGGTATTGGTTCTTCAATTTTAATAATTGGTTGTTCGAAAAGTTCTGTCTTAAAATCAGCCTGAACAACAGGTTCTTTGAACGTTATTTTCTGCGGTTTCATATCTGCATTAAGTTTTCCTTCGAAAGATGCGAGAATCAATTCGATAAGTTCTTTTTCTTTAGAAAGTCTAATTTCCCACTTACTAGGATGCACGTTCACATCCACTAATTGTGGATCAACTTCAATATTCATGACAACTATTGGATATCGATCAGTTGGCATATGTCGTCGGTATGCATCGACAATCGCTTTTTGGACTTTCGGAAAACGGATCATTCGATTATTAATGTATAACCAAATTGAATATCGATTCGATCGATTATGTTGTGGCAATGCCATAATTCCAGATATTTTAAAGTCATAATCTTCATAAGAAAAAGTTTCTGAATCACTCGTAATTGCACTTCCATAAACGCGATGAAAAACATCCATTAAGTCATTACGACCATGACTTCTGAATGTAATTGTTTCGTCATTTTTTAGAGTGAATGAAATATCAGGGTTACCAATAGCAAATTTCTGAACAATATCACTAATAATTGAGTTTTCATAGTGAATATTTTTTATATGTTTAAGTCTTGCTGGTGTCTTTAAGAATAAATTACGGACATAAATTGTTGTCCCTTGATTTCTTGGATGTGGCTCAAGATGTTCCATGACACCGTTATTAATAATGATTTGATGTCCTTCTTCACCATTATTACTGATTGCTTCTACATAACTTACAGATGCAATAGAAGGTAACGCTTCACCCCTAAAACCAAAAGTTTGAATCTGATTTAAATCATAGGTTGAACTAATTTTACTGGTTGAGTGTCGTTCAAAGGCTTGTTGTAAATCATCACGATTCATTCCCTCACCATTATCACTAACTTCTATTAATTCCATCCCACCTTCTTTAACACGAACTTCAATTTGTGTTGCTTTCGCATCAATTGAATTTTCAATAAGTTCTTTTATAATTCCTGCTGGTCTTTCAACAACTTCTCCAGCAGCAATCATGTTGGTAAGATGATTATCGAGTACTTTAATTTTATTCATGAGTGTCATCTCCTATATCTTTTTTAAGTTCAGACACAAGGATTAATGCCTCCATCGGTGTTAGCTCATTCACGTTTATGCGATCCAATTTAGATTTAACGGTATGATATTCTTGCGGTATTATAGGAACTTCGATGACTTCTGCTCCTATATTTAGATGTTCTTTTGAAAGTTCTAATCTTCTGAGATTAGCTGTCGCTCTTTCTAAAATACTTTGCGGTAAATGTGCCAATCTTGCAACATTGATCCCGTATGATTTATCAGCGCGACCATCAATGACACGATATAAGAAAGTGACATGATCATTTTCTTCATGAACTTCAACATGAACATTTTTTATACCTGAATACATCGATTCAAGTTCGACGAGTTCGTGATAGTGTGTTGAGAAAACAGTGCGACATTTTACCGAGTTATTAATATACTCGATGATTGCTTGCGCAAGAGCCATCCCATCATAAGTAGATGTTCCACGTCCAATTTCATCGAAAAGAATTAATGACGACTCTGTTGCTTTTGAGAGTGCAGCTTGTGCTTCTAACATTTCAACCATAAATGTAGATTGACCCATAAGAATATCATCACTTGCTCCCATTCGAGTAAAGATTTGATCAACAAGACCAATCTCAGCAGACTCACAAGGGATATAGCATCCGATTTGTGCCATGATAACATTCAGCGCAATCATACGCATATAGGTACTCTTACCACCCATATTTGGTCCTG
This sequence comes from Erysipelothrix inopinata, assembly GCF_014396165.1. GTDB lineage: Bacteria > Bacillota_I > Bacilli_A > Erysipelotrichales > Erysipelotrichaceae > Erysipelothrix > Erysipelothrix inopinata. The sequence continues at coordinate 610,571 of NZ_CP060715.1, read as the reverse complement.
TAAGAATCAGAGTTTTTCTTGCTTCACTCATATCTACATCACTTGCAATATACTGATGATTGATGAGAGTTTGTTCAAGAACGGGATGTTTCCCATTCTTAATGTTAACTGTTTTTTCTTGTGTAATTAATGGTTTCTGGTATCCAGGTAACAGTGAAATTTCTGTTAGAGCTAGAAGTATATCTAGATATGCGATAGCATCGCCAATTTGATGGATTGCTGAAGAATAACCTTCTACAAACTGGGTATACTTATCAAATAGTTTTTGTTCTATTTCTAGGATTCTTTCACTTGCCTGACTTATCTTAACTTCATATTCTTGAAGTTCTGCACTAATATAGCGCTCAGCATTGGTTAATGTCTGTTTTCGAATGTAGCCAAAATCATCGCGTACATTCATAACTTGACCTTTACTAATTTCGATGTAGTAGCCAAATGCTCGCGTATAGCCAACTTTTAAATTTTTTATTCCAGTAAGCTCTTTTTGCTTAGCTTCATATTCTAAAAGCCACTGTTTTCCGTTATGAGAAAGATCTAGAAGGCTGTCTAACTCAGCGTCAATTCCCTTTTCAAATGTCCGACCCTCTTTCAATAAAACAGGAGCATCATCTCTAATGGAACGATCTAATTCTTCATATAGAGGAACAAGTGGGTCCAATTGAGTCATAAATTCGAAAAGTTCATTATCACTGACAAGCTTTTGAATATTCTCAAAAAGCATCAGTGTTTGCTTTAATCTAACAAAATCTTGTGCTGAATGTTTTCCAGTTGAGAGACGTGCTACAATTCGATGAATATCATACGTTTGTTTTAAGTTTGATCTTAAAGAATCAGTCATGAGATATTCGTTCATTAATGTTTCTATTTGTTGATGTCGAAGTTTGATAGCATCAACGCTCACAAGGGGTTGCATGATGACTTCCTTCATCAAACGTGATCCCATATTCGTCTGGGTACGATTGAGATGGTAATACAGTGTCAGTTCCTTACCCTTCTGATGTTCAATCAATTCAAGATTGGTCATGCTCGAGTAATCCATTCTTAAAAAGGATTGGTCATTAAGAACAACCACATCGGATAAATGGGTTAATTCACGTTTATGAGTATAAATTAAGTACTGTGTTAACCTACGAAGTGCTATTTCAATCGAACGATCAGCATGTTTCACGTCTTGATTTAACGTTTCTTCATATGAAATATATATCTGTGTCTTGCTTCGGATTTCTTCCAAAAGGGATTGGCTAATTTCAGCATCCACTACAATTTCTTTAACTTGAAATTGTTGGAGAACTTTAATAATTTCGATCGGATCATTCACAACACGAATGGCTTTTAGTGATCCTGTCATAAGATTACAGCTAACAACCGTTGCATATACTAAATCTGCATGAATCGACGCAATTTCTCGAGTACTGTTTTCATCCATTTCAAAGTAGGTTCCCGGTGTTACGATTTCCACAACTTCTCTTTTTACAATTCCTTTTACATCTTTAGGATTTTCAACTTGTTCTACTACTGCTACTTTATAACCTGCAGCAACTAGTTTTTGAATATAGTTTTCTGCAGCATGGTGTGGCACACCACACATCGGAGCTTTTTCTTCTCCTCCAGCAGATCGTCCTGTAAGTACTAGGTCTAGTACCTTTGATGCGACGATGGCATCTTCAAAGAACAGTTCATAGAAATCCCCAAGGCGATAAAACACCAACGCATCATTGGTGTTTTCTTTTATCTCCATGTATTGTTGAAGCATTGGTGTTAGTTTACGACTCATCTTCTTTCACTTCCTCAATTTGAATTTTTTTAGTTTCGCCAAGTTGACGATTAATTTCTTTCTGTATCATATATGCAGATGATCCAATTGATAAGGTGAATCCTTGACGGGTTTCAACGATACGCGTTACCCCTTGTCTGTGTAATCCCGCAACATTAAGTGATTCGCGATTTTCAAGGGCAACATGAATTCGTGTTGGAGTTGATGAAATAATTGAAATATTTTCAAGTCCACCGAGTCGCTCCACAAACTCATCAATACGTTCTTTCTTGCTACCAATATTAAGGACATCAATTGCCATCTTACTATAATAGAAACGTGTCATCATAAAGTAGACGAAGAATACGATTACTCCTATTAGTGCAATAATAGCTACCTTAGAGTAAAGTGCATAATTTCTTGAATACGAGAGTAAATCAATAATATTTCCAGGCGTTGCTGTATTTAAACTTCCTAAATATGAGAATCCCAATGATGCTGAGAATCCACTTAATATTGCAAAGACAAAGCTTGTCATGAAGAGATGGAAGAAATACAAGGTTGGACTGGTTAATAACATTAGAATTTCGATTGGGAGTGTAATACCTGATATCATCGATACAAGAATCACTACAATGAATAATGGAATGTTATGGTTCAATACTTTTTTGTTAGACATAATTGAGAACAATCCCAATAAGTAACCAGGAATAGCAAAAATGTTAATAACATAGTAAGCACTTGTATAGCGACCACCACCTAGAATATTCACATTTTCTAAGAGTTGAGCTCCCCAAATATTTACATCACCTACAAAGGTTTTTCCTGCTAAGTTAATCCATGAACCACCCATGTCACTAAGCCAGAATTCTTGACGTACAACATTTTGAAGTCCTAGCAATGAAGTGATTCTGTCTAAAGCGCCATAAGCAAACATACTCATTGGATTATTAACATCATTCGAAATAAATTGCATAACACTATAAAGGAAATCAACAAACATTGGCCAAATATATCCAAATGCTACACCTAGGATTGCTGCGCCAATGAGTGCATTCACAAGTTTCATAGTATCTTTATCAAAATATGAAATGGACGATCCAGCACGAGTATCTTTGCTTGGACGGTATGCTCTACGCACAACTAGATAAACAAAGAAAATACCCACTGCACCCGTCTGGTACATTTTATATTCTTGATTGTTAATCATCAGTTTTAGTATTGGTGAATAAGATGCGATGGGCGATGTTTTAGGTGAAACTAACACCATCACTACTAAGAATATGAAATACGCAATAATGCCTGTAACAACAATGTTACTTTCATCATTTCTAAACGATAAGAGTTTAATAAATACATAGACTGGGAAGTACGCTAAGATAATTCCGCCACTATACAACAACACATTCGCAATTGTGGTAATTAATGGGCCTTGTAATTTAATGATTTCATTAACGTTTGGATTTGATATAATAGAACCAATAGCAATAAGAAAACTTCCTAGAAATAAGGATTTAACAGGTAATTGCAATTGTTCATAATAGGTTTGAAGACGATTCATCTGGAACACCTCTTACTTTACTTTTCTTTTCTATTATACACCATAACAAGCATTCGCAAAAGGAGGCTTTATGAACAAATTTATAAATGAAAGCAAACGTCAGTTCACAGTCGATCGTGTCCTAACAATGCTACTCATTGCTCTAGCACTGATCAGTTTTGTTTCAATTTATATGGCACGACCACTCATGAACGTACACGAAGCAAAAACTATCGTACAAAAACAAATTATGTGGTATTCAATCGGTATTGTTACTGTTATTGCCCTTCTAAAAATAGGCGTTGAAAGAATCTTTACCTTTGTTGATATTATGTACTGGATTTTAATGGTATTTCTCGTTGGACTTCTCGTCGCACGATTTACACACATATTCCCAAAACTAATGCCTCAAATTAATGGTACATACGCATGGTATATTATTCCAGGTATCGGATCCTTCCAACCCTCTGAGTTTGTAAAAATCGTTCTCTGTATTAAATCAGCAAATATTATTCAAGAACATAACGCTAATAAAACAGAGTATTCATTCAGAAGTGACTGGCAACTCTTTCTAAAGATGGCGGCATGGGCACTGCCTCCATTTATCCTTATCTTCTTACAACCAGACACCGGAGTTCCAATTGTTATCCTCTTTAGTTTAGCAACCATGTTCCTAATTTCAGGTGTTCGAAAAGAATGGTTCTTTATTGTATTTGGAATTGCATTCGGAGCGTTATTTGGCATTGTGTTCTTATACTATAATTTCCCCGATATTCTTAACTCACTATTAGGTGGTGGTGCTACAGGGTATCGACTGAATCGTTTTAATGGTTGGCTTGATTATGAGAAATATGCATTAACCGACGGGTATCAAGTTTTCCAAGCACTTCTATCAATTGGAACTGCTGGAGTAACAGGACATCGTCCTTTCTTCCAAGTCATTGCACACTTCCCTGAAGCCCAAACAGATTTTATCTTTGCAGTTATTAATCAAAACTTTGGATTTATCGGTGGATGTACCGTAATACTCACTTCATTTGCACTATACTTTAAACTTGCATGGAATACATTAAAATCAAATCTACAGAAAGAACGATACTTTATGATGGGTATCCTAGGAATGCTAATCTTCCAAGGTTTCCAAAATATGGGGATGATTCTCTCCGTACTTCCAATTACTGGAATTACCCTTCCGTTCATATCTTATGGGGGATCGTCATTAATTTCATATATGGTTCCAATTGCAGTCGCATACCAAATGTACAGTGATACGCAAAACTTACATAAACACTAAAAAAGATGCCGTGGCATCTTTTTTTTAAAATAGTGCATTAAGTCTTTGAATATGAGGCACTGCCTTATATCTAGCGAATCTCATTGGTAAAGGATAACTCGATATTTTAATTTCATGAATTCCATCTAAATGCATATGAAGATGATCATAACAAAGGAGTGCATGGTCAAACGATTCATGTTTCAAGACAATTTCGGATTCGGGATTCATAATCAAGGGTGAGCCCATGCTTCGAGCATGTCGGTGATGAATTCCCGATATTTCAGAGAGTTGCAGCAAATCAAGTCCTGGGAAAATGACAGCCCCACCAATAGAACGGTTGTATGCTGTTGAACCATATTGACCAGAGATGCAAACGCCGTTTCCTCTAAACGTTTCAAAATATACACCATCAAGATAAATATCCATCTCCTGAGTCTTTACGATATTTTCTACCCGAATTTCATTCAAAGCAATTATTTTACTTTCTTGAACTGAATTGATACAAACTGCTTCCAAAAGCCTTTTCTCTTCAATTTCAAAAGGTCCTCGTAAACAATCTTGAATAAAATCATCAACTTCATCAGCAACATAGTCCGTAGAAAAGCCTAAGGTTCCTGTATGAATTCCAACAAACGCAACACGATCGATTTTATGAATCCAATCATGCAATGCTTTTAGTAATGTTCCGTCCCCTCCGACACTAATTACTAAGTCAGGATCAACGGGATCGTATATCTTACCGTTAGAAGTTAATGATTCCCGAATATATTCACAGACACGCTTCGATTCATCATCACCACGGTTAACTAAAGTAAATCGTTTCATCGCCACTTCCCTTTCTTCTTAACTTATTGTAACATAGTTATATGAAACAAAATATTGAAATTGAATACAAAACAATGCTAGATGAGTCCCTTTATAATTCACTTCGAAAAGCGTTACCTTTCGATCAAGGTGCATTACAAATTAACACCTATTATGATACTTTAAATCGTGATTTATTCTCGCATTCAATCATGTGTCGTATTCGAGAATACGACAACACATTCGAACTCACCATTAAAATTCCTCAAGAGAAAGGCGTACTAGAACTCGAAAAAATTCTAGAGGATAAAGATCTTAATGATCCTGATATTGAAAGATTTTTACGCGAGTATGATATTGATCCTAGCGATATGCGTGAAGTTGCACTAAGCAAAACAAAAAGACACCTCATGGAAGACCAATACGGTGTCTGGTGTTTAGATAAAACGGAATTTAAGCATCATACTGACTATGAACTGGAGTATGAGCTCTTTGAAGATCACCCTCTCGCATATGATCACTATAAAGAAAAATTACAAAGTTATAATATTGAGTATCACGAATCAAAACCTAAATATATAAGGGCATTAAATTCGAAGATTTAAGATATTTTTCTTGATCATCATGAGAACCTGTATTTCTCATTACGACATATACATTGAACTTGAAATCTTCAAGTTCTTTTTTTATCCATGTTGCAATGCCTAAGATTTCATAATATTGATTCTTGAGTGATGAACATGGAATGTAAATATCACTCTTCATCTCATTATAGCGATAACCAAGGGGGCCAATTTTTTGGATATCTTCAATGTTATTTAGTAACATTTCTTGTTGATATGTCCAATCAATATTGATTTTAGAAAGCACGTTCCTAATTTTTTGTTCCTGAATATCCTCGTAGATTAGATTGATTTCAATGTTTTGATTCATTAATGCAAACCATGAATCAATACCAATTCTATCTGATTTTTCTAAAAATTCTTGTGCTACATTATTTCGTAGATAAGTAAACGATTCAAGATTTCTGGTAAGTTCAAAATCTACTTCACTTAAGTAGATGGGTCCTTTGAAGAATACAACGTGATCTAGTTCAATTGACTGAATTTGCTTTGGAATAACATTATCTTTACTAATATTCAAAATGGCCTCTTTATAGAGTTGATATGATTGGTAACCATTCATCTCTTCGTATTCAGTCCAAGTACGTTTTACACTCATAGTTCTAATTTTACGTGCTCGTCCATAACCAATAATACCCTTTTCTTTGGTTTGGGGATGAACATGTCTTTTATCAATAAAGAAGAGGAGGTCTCCATCACCAAATCGTTCAAATTTTTTGATACTCAAACGCCAGAAATTAATATGACGATTGCCACAACTTCGGTGATATTCAAGCATTTTTTCATCTGATATATACGCGATTGAGCTCATAATTTCCTCCTATAATTTATTTCTTCCTTCAAATGCTTTCATTAATGTCATGTCATCAGCATAATCAAGATGACCACCGATAGGGAGACCAAAAGCAAGACGCGTTACCGTTGTCTTGTTTTCGAGTTTTTTTGCCAAGTAAAGGGAAGTCATTTCTCCTTCGACAGTAGCGTTTAAACCTAGGATTACTTCAGTAACCGATTCATCAATTCGATTGATGAGATTATCAATATTCAAATCGTCAGGTAGAATGCCTTTTTGTGTGGAAATCAATCCATCTAATACATGATAAACACCGTGAAATTGATTCATTTTCTCGATTGCCATCACTTCACGTGCACTTGCTACGACACAGATGATTGATTTATCACGAGTGCCATCCTCACATATCGAACACAGATCATGTTCAGTAAAATTATGACATACATGACAAGGTTTGATTTTTTCGTGAGCATCAACCATTGATTTAGAAAATTCATCCACTTTTTCAACATTTTGCTCCAACATATGCAAAGCATATCTCTCTGCAGTCTTTTGCCCGACCCCAGGAAGCATTTTAAAGCTCTCTATTAACTTTTCTAACGAACTTGGATACATTTCCTACACCTCTATTCAATTATGTTTAAACGCTCTCCAAAGAGGTCATTTAATTTATCTATTTTGTCATCTTTTGTCTGTTCAACTGACATTTCTTGAGATACTACTTTGAAGCAAGAAGTATCAAACGGTTCTGGTAAGTTTCCTGATTGTGATAGAGAAACAAAAGATTCGACCGCATCCTTGAATGAATCAGGTTGCGTTGCAAGAATTCGCTTTTCTTTCCCAAAAATCACTTTTGAAAAATTATTTAATTCTTCAAGGTTCCGTTCCTCTGAAATCTCATTGACTTCAATTTCATGATTCATCATAACGAGAACATAATCATGGCTACTAAGTGCAATTTTTCCACCACCTAAAAGACGTGCACATTTAGCCCACGTTAAGTGGGTGCGATATTCATCCAACTTTGTGAATTTTTTCTCATCTTCAAATCGTAGTTCTTTGTCTGCACCTACCATTAACCGAACAAGATCCATCGTATCGTTAATTATCTTGGTATTCGTAGTTTCATATCCATGTGTTGGATTTAGAGCTTCTACTTCTTCTTCAAAGAATTCTTCGAGATCTTCTTCGAATTCTTCGGATAACAGTTCTTCTTCTACTTCATGATTTTCTTCTACTGCTTCAATTCTAGGTTCCTCTTGAACTTCAACAGCTGGCTCACTTGGTTCTGCTTTAATTGTTGGTTCATTGTATTCAGTTTCTACAACTATTTCTTTCACAATTTCAGGTTTAATTTCGTGAACGATTGGTTCTTGTCTTACAGAATCTCGGATTACTTCAGGATTATAGAGATTAAATAAATCAATCAGTGCCACCTCAAAGTATATTTCGGGATTTTGTGAGTAGCGCATCTTATCTGCATACTCCAATAACTTTGTAATCATTTTAAAACGATAATCCATTCTGAATGATGATACCAAGAATTTAATAAAATCCAGATCAAACTCCATATCACCGGTTGCACCTGTCTTCTCATAAACAATACTATCCTTCAATGAGCGAACAAAGTCGGTAAGGACACGATCATGTTGAACAGACTTCTTTTGAATCACTTCAATTTCTTGAACCAACTGTTTCATATCTTTTGTACTAATAGCATCAAATAATTTAATTTTTCCATCAACAGTTAACATACTGTTTGATTCATAAATTTCACTTACTGTAATTCGATCATCCGCAAGGATAATCGCTTTTTCTAAGATTGTGAGAGCATTACGAAGTCCTCCCCCAGATAGGGAAGCAATAAGTGCTGTTGCTCCTGGTTCAGCTTCTACATTTTCTTGTTGGAGTACATAATCCAATCGTTCTTCAATTTGACGATCTGGAATTCTCATAAAGTCGAATCGCTGGCAACGTGAAATAATCGTTGGAATAACTTTATGAATTTCAGTTGTTGCGAGAATAAATACAACATGACTTGGTGGTTCTTCTAGAGTCTTCAAGAGTGCATTAAAAGCACCTTGAGATAGCATATGAACCTCATCAATAATATAAACTTTATACTTACCTAAAATTGGTGTAAACTTCACACGGTCAATAACACTTCGTATTTCATCAACTCCGTTATTACTTGCTGCATCAATTTCTATGAGGTCAGGATGATTACCCTCTTGGCTTGCAAGACAGTTCGGACATTTGCCACAGGCAAATTGTCCTTGTTCTTCACAATTAATGGCATTGGCAAAGACTTTCGCAATCGATGTCTTTCCAGTACCTCTCGGACCGCAAAAGAGGTATGCATGTGATACCTTGTCTTTTATGATTGAATTTCTAAGAATATTTAAGATATGTTCTTGTCCTACAACTTCATCCATTGTAGCAGGACGATACTTTCTATATAACGATTGATATGCCATTTTCATCACCTTTCTAACATTATATCATAGGTCGGTTCTATTGTATTCCAACAATTATTATCCTATAATTAATCTATGGAAAACAATAAGAAAAAGAAAAGAAAAGTGAGCTTCCTTGGAGTTCTAGGCGTAATCATGATTGTCGCTGGGTTAACACTCATCGGCAAGGATTTTGTCGTGAACTATATTGAACGAGAACAACAAAAACGTGATCTTCAAAACTTCATGAACGCACCACAACTTAGTGATGACGAAGAATTACCTGAAGAAGCAACCACTGGAACTGTTTGGGGTACTATCGAGATTGAGAAATTAGATGTGAATCATCTCATTATGAAATCAGATGATTGGTCTTATCTTAATCGTTATGTTGTAGCCTGGGAACGTTCTGTTGAACCACCATTGGAAGGAAACTTCTCAATAGCTGGTCATAATGGACGTTGTGCAAGCTGTGTCTTTAGAAACTTCGATAAACTTGAAAATGGTGACGAAGTTAAAATCAGTAACAAAGAGAACACATTCGTATATAAGATTTATAATATTGATGACCACGTTCACTATACTGATACTTCCGTACTCGAAGATACTCCTGGTAAAACAACATTAACACTCGTAACCTGTACCGAACAATCCACTGTCAATCCTTGGCGAACGATTGTGAAAGCAGAACTGGTCGAAGTTATACCACTCACTTAAACATTAAAGGGACTCACTAGAGCCCCTTTTCTTTTAGACTTTTCTTCATATACTGGTGTTCGATATTAGCTTCTTCATAAACATCACCATAAGCTTCATATCCATTTCTAAGATAGAATTTCATACTTCTACATTGTGCACCTAAATATATTTCTTCAATGCCATTGTTTAGTGCTTGTTTCTCTACATAGTTAAGCATCTTCGTGCCAATATCAAGACCTCTATGTGTTGATAATACTGCTACACGACCCACTTTGTAACGTTTTCCTTCTTTGAAGTAACGTAAGGTTCCTACAGCAGATCCTTGATATACCGCAATGACATGTTTAACTTCTTCCGAATCAATGACATCGTATTGATCAACCTCTATAGAGATATCTACATGTTGTTCTTGTACAAACACTTTTTTTCTGATATCCAAACATTGTTGGAGTTGTTCTTGCGTCGTAACTCTTTTTACTTGAACTGTATCTTGGCGTTTTTCTTTAAAGTAATCTTGAATGATTTCTTGGCACGCTTCTTGGAGAATGCCTCCTTCAATTTCTGGATAGTGTGTAAATCCTTGAATCTCTCGAAAATCAGCAACAGATCCAAAACACCCACTCTTAGGTTCCTGCGCACCAAAATATATTTTCCGTATTCTTGACTGCAGTAAAGCACCCGCACACATTGGACAGGGTTCTAAAGTGACATAAAGATCGCATTCCGATAAATTCCAACTACCAATAACTTCTGCTGCTTTATCTATTGCGATAATTTCAGCGTGAGCACTTGGTTTCTTCAAGGTTTCTCTCATATTGTGTGCTCGTGAAATGATGACACCATCTTTGACGACAACAGCACCCACCGGTACTTCATCAAGATTGTATGCTTTCTTTGCCTCTTCGATTGCTTCTTTCATAAATACATTTTTCATGAGGATCTCTCCTTTTACTTTTGGATATAAAAAAGCCACTACACACACTAGAGCTAAATTAAGGCTGCTGTATTCCTACCCTGACCTGGTTCATTAGATAATGTTGTAGTAGCAAGTATTATTATAACAGATATAAGGTATAAATCAATGTTTCACGTGAAACATTATGCTATAATTTTGTCGGAGGTACTTATGATTAAATTAATTGCAACAGACATGGATCATACTCTACTTAAGAGTGATTCTACTCTACCAAATTCATTCGAAGAAACCGTCTCTAGAGTCTTCGATGAGAACATTCAGTTCGTACTCGCTAGTGGTAGAACCCTATTTAGTATTAAGAAAAAAGTACAAGACATTAACTTACCATTTTCATTCATTTCAGATAATGGTGCCATTATCGAACACAACAATGAAATCATTCACTTTGATTCAATATCAAAAGAAAATCTTGATCGTATAATTTCAGTACTTGAACAAGCAGAACAAAGTTCCGTTGTTCTCTGCGGTATCAATACGTGTTATGTAAAATGCTATTCAGACGAGCACAAAGCAATGCTATATGAATACTACCCTGTTAGTGTCTTCGTTGATGATTTACGTACCGTCGAAGATGATATTGTGAAAGTTACTTTAATGAACCTAACAGATGCCCAACAAATATTTGATGAACAAGCTAATCCAAACCTTGGTAATGATTTTAATACAGTTGTAGCTGGTAAAATTTGGATTGATGTTATGAATCAAGGCATCAATAAAGGTAAAGCATTATCTATACTTAGAGATTCACTGAACGTAGACTCATCCGAAGCCATGGCTTTTGGTGATTATAATAATGATTTGGAAATGTTGAAATCCGTAGACCATTCCTATGCAATGGGTAATGCGGTAGACGTTATCAAAGAAGCGGCATCTCAGGTCATTGGAACGAATGATGAAGAAGCAGTTATCACAATTATTAATGAAAGATTAAATACCAAGTAAAAAGACTCTTACGAGTCTTTTATTTTTGTGGAACAAGTTTTTCTTTGAATCCCATGTAAGGACGAAGTGCTTCTGGAATTAATACTGTACCATCTTCTTGGAGATTGTTCTCAAGGAAAGCAATCAACATACGTGGTGGCGCAACAACTGTATTATTAAGTGTATGAGCAAACATACGGCCTTCTGGGGTATCAATTCTAATTTTTAAGCGGCGTGCTTGTGCATCCGTTAGGTTAGAACAACTTCCAACCTCGAAGTATTTTTCTTGTCGTGGACTCCATGCTTCAACATCAACTGACTTGTGTTTAAGATCTGCAAGATCACCTGAACAGCATTCGATAACACGAACAGGAACATCTAAGCTACGGAAGAAGTCTACTGTATAGTGATATAACTCTTCAAATAGGCGTGTACTATCATCTGGATGACATACGATAACCATTTCTTGTTTCTCAAACTGATGAATACGATAGACACCGCGTTCTTCAATTCCATGTGCACCTACTTCTTTTCGGAAGCATGGTGAATAACTTGTAAGTTTTTGTGGCAATTTTGAACTATCAGTAATTGTATCAATATATTTACCAATCATTGAATGTTCACTCGTACCGATAAGATACAAGTCTTCACCTTCAATCTTATACATCATATTTTCCATTTCTTCAAAACTCATAACGCCAGTAACTACTCTCCCACGAATCATGAATGGTGGAATGACATAATCATAGTCACGATCAATCATAAAATCACGAGCATATGAAGTCATTGCTGAGTGAAGACGCGCAATATCCTTTTGAAGATAGTAGAACCCTGTACCACTCACTTTACGAGCAGCATCCAAGTCAATCCCATCAAATGTTTCCATAATCTCTGTATGATAAGGAACATCAAATCCTTTATCGATAAGTTCACCCTCACGATAAAGTTCAACATTTTCACTGTCATCTTTTCCGATTGGTACATCATCAGCAATTATATTAGGAATTTGCATCATCAAGTTTTGAATTTCCTCAAAAAGTGGTTCTTCACGTTCTTCGATGTTTTCTAACTCAATCGCAAAGTCTTTAACTTTAGCTTTAACGGCTTCAGCTTCTTCGAATTCCTTTTTCCCCATAAGGATTCCAATTTGCTTACTTAAAGCATTTCTTTCTCCACGTAACTCATCTGCACGTGTTTTGATTCCGCGGTATTCAATATCAAGTTCTATAATCTTATCAACCATGGCATACTTTTCAGATTGAAATTTCTTATCCAAGTTTTGTTTGATTAGGTCTGGATTGGTACGAAATAAATTAATATCTAGCATATTCATTCTCCTTTAAATTAAAAAAAACACCTCTAAGGGACGACTTTCGTCGTGGTGCCACCCTACTTCAAATGTTTCACGTGAAACATTTCTTGATACTTATAACGGAGCCACCCGATTCTCTCAAGGGTGGAATTATATCATAATGTAGTGACTCACACCTCCGTCACCTCTCTGAAACATTATTTGATATATTAGTCCCTATCACTGAGTTATATAGATTATATCGTTCTCTTAATACTGTGTCAATCTTAACGGATGAAGGATTGTGTAAAATAGGTGGGGGAATACAAAAAGCGATAACTCGCTTATAATGGTTTTACTACAAACTATTAGAAAGTGAGCTATCGCCATGACTATTTTACCACAATTTGAATTATCCAACACCTTAAAAAATTTATTTGTGTCTATCCAGGAATCAACGAATTACCTTTTAGAACCTACCAATCAAGAATTTACGATCCGTAATTACTCTCAGTTTATTGAACATACTTCAGAATGGCTTCGCATTGCTGCTTGTGACTATCTTGTTCAAAACTTTGAACTTCTTGATTTAAAATTTAAGAATTCCGCACTTCGTAAAAGAGATTACTATGTTCACCAAACACGTGAACGCACCCTTATTACTGTATTTGGAGTCGTGAAGTTTAAACGAACTATCTACAAAGATAAGACTACAGGAAAAACCTTTATCTATGTCGATCGCAAACTAGGTTTACCTAAATATGATCGCTATGACCCATGCGTAAAGTGCATGATTGTGGAGACTTTTGCGAATCAAAATTCAATGATTAAAGTCGGAGAGCAGATTGGTGACAGAATCTTTTCTTCTTTCTCAACGTCTCAGCATCGTGAACATTATCGTATATCAAGACAAACAGTTTATAATACCGTTAAACGTCCCTTGCCGTCACTGTCTGAACTTTGTGAGCCTAAGCCTACACCAAGTCACTTATACATCATGGCCGATGAAAAGTATGTTCATATGCAACGTAATGAATCTCAGTCTGTCATGGTCAAGTCAGCTGTAATTTTTGAAGGTATAAAAGGACCTCAGAAGCGCCGTCAATTGATTAATAAAATGGTTTATTCAGGAACTGAAAGTAATTTCTGGAATAGTGTATATGACCTCTTATCAATCACGTATGATATGGATAAAATCAAGAATATTACCATACTCGGAGATGGTGCTTTATGGATTAAGTCAGGAACTCGTGAATTTTCTCATAGTAGCTTTGCCCTTGATAAGTTTCACTTTAAACAAGCACTTAATCATATCACCACAGATAAACCTACAAAAGAAATCCTCGCCTCCAATATAATTAACGGAAATACTGAAACCTTTAATCAAATCATTCAAACCTTGATAGATGGTACAGAACAATCAAATCGTCAAAAAACAATAGAAGAAAAATGTAATTATATACTACGCAATACTCTTGCGATACAGTACAGCTACAACGGCTTGAAAATAGGTTGTAGTATGGAGTCAGCTATCAGTCATAATCTCGCTTCTATATACTCAAATAGACCTAAGGGATACTGCAAAGAAAATTTAAATGCTTATCTTAATCTAAGAAACTTATTCCTTAACCATATCGATATTAGAAACTTATATTTAGATTCAATAGATCCTAAAAGTATAAAACAAAAAGAAGCCAAATATGACTTCTCGATGTTCGAACAACGAAATGCTTACGATAAATCCTCGAGTTCAAGATGGCTTAAGGCACATATCAGCAGAAATTAAAGAAACCATTATTTTCCCCCACTTATTTGACACTAACCGGATGAAGTGAACCAGCTTAAGCTAAAGTTGCGGGATCAAGCTGTTCTCCGTTTCTTATTTTCGTAAGAATCCCCTTCTTATCCTTAATGTTATCTACTTTTTCAAGAAGAATTGCGGAAATCCATTGAGAATCTTTATTTAATATCATCGGGGAATACATAAAGATATCAGTTCCGTCAGGAAAAAGAAAATTGAAATCTAAAGATACGAGATTCATGGCAATAGAATAACTTGATGGATTCATGTAGCGAATTCTAGGTAGCACCTTTAATTCTTTAATTTCCTCATAAGGGACTGATTTAAACGTATACGTCCCTCTTACTATCTTATTAATAGCGTTCATATTCTTAAATAATCCCTGACTTGTATAGTACTCAATACCGTTTTCTCCAAGCTCTACAAAATTTAATCGTGACGTTTGCATAGGTTTTCCATTAGGAATTAAATCAGATGCCAATAATACATACGCTAAAATAAGGCCACCTAAAATCACCAACGAAAACATTCCAAAAGAAAACTTATCTGTCGCGCCAATATAGCCAAGAGTAAATAGAATCAATATTGGGAATGCTATCGATAAAAAACTTCTTAAAAGATATCCTGATGTTAGTTTTCTACCTAAAGAAGGATTATCAGTGCTTTTCCAATAACTTAAAGGATACTTTTTTGAGTCGATTTCTAATTTATCAATATCAGGAATTAAGGGACTTTCTTTGTTCACAAGATCTTTTAGTTTATCAAAAGTTTGTCTTTGCTCATCCAAGTTCATTTCTAAGTGACTTTTCTGAATTTTCAGTATTTCATTAAAACTAATATCTCCAGAAAGAACTAGGCGAATGTCATCAATAGAAATTCCTAAGTCACGCAAATATTTTATCATTTTAAGTTGATCGATATTAGCTTGAGAGTAATTACGGTAACCATTGTCATCCCGATCTACATCGATTAGTTTTTCATTTTCATAATAGAAGAGTGTTTGTTTCGAGACGCCAATAATTTGTTCTACATCGTTAGTTTTCATACATATTCAACCTCCAAGTAAATCAATCTTACAGTATATAGTGGGTATAATGTAAAGTGTTAAATATAAAAACAGCACAAAATTGTACTGTTTTCATCGTTTTATTATAAATATCTCACTTTTTTTATCAATAGAAGTAAAATGATCAAGAATCATGAAATGACACTCTTCAAAACAGGATATGTATTCTTCCACATCATAATTATTAAATTTCAAAGATTTCATCACGCTTTTTTCGAATTGTGCTTTGAACCAATTGTGGTTTACAATCGGTACAATGGCAATGAAGGTACCTTTTTGTTTTAAGACACGATGTATCGACGTTAGGACATCTTCTAATGGGTTAATGACATGCAACGTACTAATCGTAAAAATCAAATCAAAAGATTCATCAGCAAAAGATAGATTCGTTGCATCTTCTACTTTGAATGTAATATTGTCAGGCTTAATCTTCTTCTCCGCTTCTTTAATCATCATCTCAGAGTAATCGATGCCAATACCTTTAGCGAAATAAGGGGCGAGAGATAAAATCATTTCTCCAGTTGCTGTTCCAATTTCCAAGACCTCAAAATCAGGCATAGAGTATGAACGAATCAAATTTAAAAGTTCTTCATTAATTGAAGAATTTTTATCATAGCTTTTCGCAAATCTGTCCCAGAATGTAGATTTCATAGAGTTTTCCTCGCAATCATGATTAATTCTATTTAATCACGTTATTCATAATAAAGTAAAGATACTTTAGCGAAGTCTTTTTTGACCCTCTATACCTTGGAGTGGTTTAATATCTTGTGTTACTTCCACAGTTCCAAGATAACGTCCAGAAGCATCTCTAACTGCAAGATAGGTTATATAGATAAGTTTAGGACCCATTTCAATCCAGAAACTTTCTTTATCTTTTGCTCCTGATTTTAAATCATTAAGAATGGCTTCAACCATCGCAACAGAACGTGGTGGATGGCAATGCTGTACTTTTCTACCAATTTGAGCTTTAGATCTGAAGAATGTTCTTTCTGATGTCTGGTTGAAATATTTGAAAATATCATCTTTATCAATAAACGTAACATCGAAGGGTAAAACATTCATTACTGCTTCGAGTTCTTCAAACTTCAAACTCCCTACTTCAAAGTGGATTGAGTTTTCTTTAACTCTTAAATCATCTTTAACTTTATCATAAAAACTTTTCCTATAAGGAATCCAGCGTTCATTAGGAGCCACTATACAGTAGCCTATTTCGTGAGAATCCTCGGCAACTTGGAGCCAATCATCTTCAGTCACTTCATCTTGAATCATGGGTAACAAAATCATCTCTTCTTTAAAAATCATATCTTCAATTCGTTTTCGTAGTGCTTCAAAAATGGTTACAATGCCTTCAGTTTGAGTATTAATGATACGATCATGGAATGCATTTAGATCCGCACGAATCTCATCATCAACACCCCACATAACCTTAGGCGGTGCATCATACCCGTGTTTCTCAAGAAGAGGGAAGTAAAGTTCTTCTTTTCTCTTGTAATGTTTATTTAAATCTTGAAGGACGTTACATTGACTTAGGATGTCAACACGCATATCTTTTCCGGCTTCAAAATCTAAAACATTGGGGAACATTTCTTCTAGAAGCTTAGAAAGTGCCTCGTTTTCATTTTTAAGCACTTTGACAGGATGTCCTTCTCGTTCCATTTCTGATGTCACATTATGAATTTCTTCAATCGATCCATCAAAAATATCAGCATGAATATCACACAAACGTTGAATCTCTGCAATGGGCATTCCTTGGTTTACTAATTGTTGTTCCATGGCAATAATTTCTGATGAAGCAACACTTCCGAACTCCTCACGGAAAGTTTCTTTAACTGTTTCTTGATCTTCACCTTCATGGAGACGAAGTATCATATCAGCAAGTTGTTCTACTTTATTACGACTCATGTATTTCTACCTCCATACCTCTTTCATTTAAGAAAACGACGAGTTCTTCTTCAGTTTTATTTATATGTTGAATTGCTTGTTTTAGTTTGATTGTTTTTCCTACTGTGTTGTAGGTTAAATCATTTTTCATGGGTTTAAAACCGAATTCTACGAGTGCATCTCTTAATTCTGGATAATTCACTGTATTCGAGTAAAAAGATTCATTCAAATCAATTTTCATAGTAATACCTCTCTTTATTTAATCCTAGCATTCTTGATTATTAATAAGTATCATTATTGATATGTTTTTACTTATTTATTGAGTTAAATTGATCTAAGACTCTCAATTTACAAAACAATAGTGTAATTAATCATAAAATTCACAAGTTAAATATAGAATGAAACCTTTGCATATTTACAGCCGCTTTAAAGCACGAAAATTCTTTGATGAACATTTACTTATAGTTGGGTATAAAGTTGTTTAAAACGTCTATAAACAACCTTATATGGCAACATGCTCGCTGATTTCAAATAAGAAAAAGTAGGAACAAATTGTTCCTACTTGATTGTTTATTCTTCAGTTGTTTCTATGACTTATTCGCCTTCTTCAGCTTCATTATCATTTTTTAGAATAGCAATGGATGATACTGAATCAGTTTCACCAACATTGATGATACGAACACCGATCGTAGAACGGCCATAGATTCCAATATTATCAACTTCAGTTCGGATAACAATACCCTCACTTGAAATAACAAACAGTTCTTCAGGTCCATCAACAGCACGAAGCGCAACAAGTGCACCATTTTTATCCGTGATATTAACAGTTTTAACACCCTTAGCACCTCGTTTTGTGAGTCGGTACTCTTGGATATCAGTACGTTTACCATATCCCTTTTCAGTAATAGCTAAGATATATTGTCCTTCTCGGTCTGTAGCAACACCCACAACATAACCACCATCAACATCGAATCCTCGAACACCTGATGCGGTACGTCCCATTGGTCTTACTTCATCTTCTTTGAATCGAACAGCCTTACCGTTGTTTCCACCGATGATAATTTCATTTTCACCATCAGTCATACGAACACCAATAAGCTCATCATCTTCACGAAGGCTAATTGCAATCTTACCATTTTGACGAATTGAACTAAATTCATCAATAGCAACACGTTTAACAATACCTAACTTGGTAACAAAGAATAAGAACTTCGATTCTTCATCATCTTGTTTAACACGTACAAGTGTCTTAACTTGTTCACCTTCTTGAAGATCCAAGAGGTTTACAATTGGAATTCCTTTAGAAGTACGGCTTGATCCTGGTACGTTAAAGCCACGAATACGATAAACCTTACCAAGGTTTGTAAAGAGCATGAGAGAATCATGAGTTGACATGACGAGGAATTGATCAACAACATCTTCATCATATGTACTAATTCCTTTAACCCCTTTACCGCCACGGTTTTGAACATTAAAGGAATCAACAGTTGTACGTTTAATATAACCATTCATTGTTAATGTAACCGCAATATCTTCAACAGGAATTAAGTCTTCATCAAGCATGTCGATATCCGCATCAATAATTTCTGAACGGCGATCATCACCAAATTTATCTTTAATTTCTGTGAGTTCTGTTTTAATAATACCTAATAAACGTTCATGATTTGCAAGAATATCTCTCAAATCAATAATTAATGCTTGAAGTTCTTTATACTCATTTTCAATGCGATCACGTTGCAATCCTGTAAGACGACGTAATTGCATATCAAGAATTGCTTTTGCTTGAACTTCTGATAACTCAAATCGTTCGTTAAGTTTTGCACTTGCTTCCGGATCATCTTTAGAAGTTCTAATAATTGAAATAACTTCATCAATATGATCAAGAGCAATAATCAATCCTTCTAAGATATGAGCACGTTCTTCAGCTTTTTTAAGGTCGAATTGTGTACGACGTGTAATAATCTCAATTTGATGATCACGATAATTCTTAAGTACATCGAGAATATTCAACAATTGAGGTTTACCATCAACAAGGGCTAATAAGTTAACCCCAAATGATGATTGAAGTGCAGTAAGACGGTATAGTTGATTTAATACAACTTCCGGTTGGACTTCTTTTTTAAGTTCAATAATAATCTTAATACCATCACGGTTTGACTCATCACGTAAGTCTGTAATACCTTCAACTTCTTTTTCACGAACTAAGTTCGCGATTTTTTCAACTAGGTTGGCTTTATTTACTTGGTACGGAATCTCAGTAACTGTGAGTTGATGTTTACCATTTGGCATCTCTTTTACATCAACTTTAGCTCGCATTACAACAGAACCACGTCCTGTCTCAAATGCAGACTTGATACCGTAACGACCAAGAATATAAGCTCCCGTAGGGAAGTCTGGTCCATAGATGTAGTTTTCCATGAGTTCTTTGATTGTGATGTCTGGATTATCAATTAATGCAATCGTACCATCAATTACTTCGCCAAGATTGTGAGGTGGAATGTTTGTTGCCATACCAACCGCAATCCCAGTACCACCATTCACTAATATATTAGGGAATCGTGATGGCATAACTGATGGTTCGCTTTCCTCACCATCATAGTTATCGACAAAATCAACCGTATTTTTATTGATATCACGAACGAGTTCCATCGATATTTTTGACATACGTGCTTCAGTATAACGCATTGCAGCGGCACCATCACCATCAATTGAACCAAAGTTACCATGACCATCAATAAGCATGTAACGGTATGAGAAATCTTGTGACATACGTACCATTGAGTCGTAAACAGCTGTATCACCATGAGGGTGATACTTACCGATAACTTCCCCAACGATACGTGCAGATTTCTTATAAGGTTTATCACTTGTCATTCCCAAGTCATTCATCGCATAGAGAATACGACGGTGAACTGGTTTAAGTCCATCTCGTACATCTGGAAGTGCACGTGCAACAATAACAGACATCGCATAGGATACGAAGGATTTCTTCATTTCCTCGGCGATATTACGTTGCTTAATTTTATCAAAGTTTGTTTCTTCCATAGTATCCTCCTATATATCTAGATCAGCATATTGTGCGTTATCTTGAATGAATTCACGACGTGGTCCAACTTCATCACCCATTAAGGTTTCAAAAATCATATCTGCTTCCATTGCATCTTCGATATGAACTTGAATCAGAGTACGAGTTTGAGGATCCATTGTGGTTTCCCAAAGTTGTTCTGGGTTCATTTCCCCAAGACCTTTATATCGTTGAACATTGAAACGATCACCAAATTCTGGTTTTAATTCTTCAAGTTCTTCATCTGAGTAAGCATATGCTAATTTATTACCTCGAGAAATTTTATAGAGTGGTGGTTGCGCAATATACACATACCCTCCCTCAATAACAGGTCTTAAGAAACGATAGAAGAATGTAAGAAGTAAGGTTCTAATGTGAGCCCCATCGACGTCAGCATCGGTCATGATGATGATTTTATGATAACGGAGTTTCTCTAAATTCAATTCTTCGCCAATTCCTGTACCAAACGCTGTAAGCATCATTCGAATTTCATTATTTTCGAAAATTCGGTGGAGACGTGCCTTTTCAACGTTAATTACTTTACCTCGCAATGGTAAAATCGCTTGGAATTTACTATCACGGCCTTGTTTTGCAGATCCGCCAGCGGAATCACCCTCAACAAGGTAGATTTCACTTTCAGCTGGATTACGATTTGAACAGTCAGCAAGTTTACCTGGAAGTGATGAAACTTCAAGCGCACCCTTACGACGTGTTAATTCACGTGCCTTCTTAGCTGCTACTCGAGCTTTAGAAGCAACAATAGCCTTTTCAACGATGATTTTCGCATCATCTGGGTTCTCCATTAGGTAACGTTCAAATTGTGCTCCAAATACGCTAGAAACGATTTTACGAACTTCACTGTTACCCAACTTTGTTTTAGTTTGTCCTTCATATTGAGGATCTGGATGTTTTACAGAAATAATGGCAGTCAGTCCTTCACGAACATCATCTCCCACAAATCCTTCATCATCCTTCTTCACAAGATTTTTATCTTTAGCATAATTATTAATAACACGCGTTAAAGCGAGACGGAAACCATCTTCGTGAGTTCCACCTTCTTGCGTATTAATGTTATTACAGAAAGTGTAAATATTAGGAACGAAACCATCATTATACTGCATGGAAACTTCTACCATAATATTATCTTCTTCACCTTCACAATAAACAATTTGTTGATGAATAGGTGTTTTATTTTTATTAACAAATTTAACGTATTCTAGAAGACCATCTTCATACTCAAAGACTTGAGTACGTGTTGCTTCTGGTTCACGTTCATCAATAAAGACAATACGGATTCCCTTATTAAGAAATGCCATTTGACGAAGACGATCTCTTAAGACATCATGAGAAAATTCAGTTGTTTCTTTAAAGATAGTTGCATCAGGTTTAAAGCGAACTTTCGTTCCCTTTTCGTCCGTTTTCCCATTTTCTCTAAGTGGAACTGTAACATTACCACCATTTTCAAACTTCAGATAGTATTCAGTGCCATCAATAGCGATGACAACTTCTAAGAATTCAGAGAGCGCATTAACTACAGAGGCACCAACCCCATGGAGTCCTCCTGAAACCTTATATGCACCACCACCGAATTTACCACCAGCATGTAAAACAGTATAAATTGTTTCTGCTGTTGAGACACCTGTCTTTTCATGAATTCCTACTGGAACCCCACGACCGTTATCTTTAACAGAAACAATATTATCTTTTTCAACCGTAACTACAATCTCTGTTGCAAAACCTGCGAGAGCCTCATCAATACCATTATCAACGATTTCCCAAACTAAATGATGCAACCCACGTGCCGATGTGGAACCGATATACATCCCCGGACGCTTACGAACTGCTTCAAGACCTTCCAATACCTGAATATCATCAGATGTATAAGAATGCTCTACTTTTTTATTACTATTCGTCATGACTAACCTCCTTCATACCATTACCATCTTTGATTCTATAAATGACATGTTTTTTACGCGTTTGTACAAAACTTGTATCCGTCGTCGTAATAAACACTTGCATCGCATCTGGTAATGTATCTAAAACTAATCTTCTTCGAGTCATATCTAACTCAGAAAACAAATCATCCAAACATAAAATTGGATATTCTCCGATTAAATCCTTAACAAGTTCGATAATTGCGAATTTATATGCAAGCATAATCATCCGCTTTTGACCTTGAGAAGCAACTTGCGAAACGACGACATCATTAATCTCAAAAACAAAATCATCACGATGAACTCCAACATGCGTTAACCCAAATTGGCGATCCCTTCGAATTGAATCATTATATTTTTGTTTAAGATACGTTGCATCAAGTGACTCCCCTTTGTTAAATTGCGATTCATAGTTAAGTCGAATCGTATCATCCGATTCACTAAACAATTTATAATATTTCGCAATTAAAGGATTTAAACTTTCACAAAATCGCTTGCGCTGCTCGATAATAGGAATCGAATTAAGAATTAAATTATCAGTGAGAATATCAAGAAAATCCTCATCAACAGAATTTGTTTTCAAATATGAATTTCTCTCGCTGATAATATGATTTACTTTTGATAAGTAATCCAAATAATGACGCGATAACTTTCCCAATTCATAATCAATGTTCTTACGGCGATTCTTAGGTGAGTCAATAAAAAAATTCAAGTCATCGGGAGCAAACAACACAATATTACAATGACCTAAAAACTCAGATGCTTTTTTAAGCGATCTTTGGTTTACAGTCATGTATTTCCCGAATTCACTTAAAACTACTTGTAATTGATTCACTTTATTGTCTTTCAGCACATGAGCATCAATCTTAGAAAATTCAGCGTTTCTCTGAATGAGATGATGATCCTTTGCGGTTCTGAAAGAACGCCCTGAGGCAAGATAGACGAAGGATTCAATAATATTGGTCTTTCCCTGGCCATTATCCCCTACAAAGATAATTAGATTATCATCAAAGCTTAATTTAAGATGAGCTATATTTCTAAAAGTTTTAAGTTCAACAGCGTCAATTCTCATTTTATTCAATAATATGTGAATTGCCATTCACTACAACAACATCACCTGGATACAATTTTCGTCCACGACGGTTATCATCTTCACCGTTTACTTGGATTGAAAATGTATGAATAAGGTGTTTTGCTTCACCACCGGAACTTACATAATCATTCACTTTAAGAAATTGTCCTAAAGTGATATACGGAACTTCTTTTTTCATAGAATCCATCCTTTTCAATACCTTCTTATTATACTACATTTCGGAATAAATTTCACTATTTATCCACAACGAAAGAAACTAAAAAGAAGCACTTGCGAGTGTGCTTCTTGATATTATTTATTAATCAAATGTACGAACTGGTAAAACCAATTGAACGATTGAATCATCTTGTGGATTTTTTAGGATAAATGCCTGCATTTCACCTACGAATAATATCTTCACAATATCCGTTCTGAATGACTTCAATGCTTCAATCATATATCGACCACTGAATGATATCTTGAGGTTACCACCCTTGTAATCAATGGGAGATAATGTCTCCTCTGATGACCCAATCTCTTGTGAATGAGAGCTCACAATCGCTGTGGATGGCGTTAAATCAAGTTTTACAGTCCAGTAACCTTCACTCTTAAGAAATGACGAACGATCAATAGCATTAACCATGTCATGGGCATTCACTGTTAATTCAAAACCATACTCATTAGGAATCAAACGATTGACATCAGGGAAGATACCATCGATGAGACGTGATTGAATTAATGTTTCTTGCACATAAAATTGAACAAGCTTGTCAGAAACAGCCACAGTTACATCTTGATCTTCAGCAATTGATTTCATAACTTCCATCAAATTAGATGCAGGTACTGCAATATTAAAGTTCATGGGTTCTTTTAATTCAATAGTTTTCTTTGCAAGACGATAACTATCCGATGCAACACAATTTAAAGTTGTTCCTTCTGCTTTAAAGTTTACCCCTGTAAGAATTGGACGTTCTTCGCTTGTTGCACAGGCAAAAGCAGTCTGAGAAATAATCTCTGCAAGTTCTTTACCAAGAATATCAAAGGATACTTCAGGTTTTCTAAAATCAATCGCAGGGTATGCATCTGCTTTACTGCCATTAATGTTGTATTCAGCAGAATTCCCACTAATACGTGTTAATGCTCCGTCGATAATTTCGAAACTGATAACTTCATCATCAAGTTTACGAACCGCTTCTAAAATATATCGTGATTCTAATACAACGCTTCCCTCTTCAAATACAGTGAGCTTATTATCTTCTGTAGCATGTAATACTTCTTTAATAGAAATGTTTGAGTCACTAGCAATAAACGTTAATGTATCATTTTCTAAAGTAATATGAATTCCTGAAAGAATTGGTAATGGTGAATGATTTGATGCAGCACGACCAACTGAATACAATGATTTATAAAACGGTTGTTTTTTTATTGTAAATTTCATAGATATAAATTCCTCCAAACAATTATATAAATTATAACACATTCAATCCCATAACAGCCTTGTATAATCTTAAATATTTAAGCATCCAAATGACAAATGAGTTATCAATGAAAAGCATTATTATAGATTAAATAAGTAAATTAATACTATTAGGGGGTGTGGATATGTTGAGAAACTCTTAAGAAGCCACTCACCATTGGATATTTAGCTGAAAAACGGTGTTTAAACATTGGGGATAACTGTTGATAACTTATTTAAACTTCTCCTCAATCTCGAAAATAGCTCGAGCGAGTAATGGATCAGTTTTTATCTTTTTATCAATCTTATCGCAGGCACTTATAATCGTTGAATGGTCTCGCTTCCCAAAATCTTCACCAATCTTATTGTAAGGAAGATCAAGATGTTTACGACATAGGTAGATAGCAATATGTCGCGCATTAGAAATAGCCTTGGTACGAGCCTTGGAAACAAGCTGTGTTTGCGTTAAGCCATAGTAGTCTGCAACAATTCTTTTGATTGTTTTGGTATCCAGTTCATTGGTATAGATTTGTTCACCATTTGTTTTGAATGCATTCATGGCTGTTTCCAGATTAATGTGGTCATTTTGTGAGAATTCAATGGAATAGAAGAGAAGACGATTTAATGCACCTTCCAACATTCTGACATCTTTTGAGAAATTTGATGCGATATAACTGAGAACATCTTCATCAAAGATTGAAGGATCAACAGATTTATTCTTAATTTTCATTTCCAAGATGGCGAGAGAAGTCTCAAACTCTGGAGAATCAACTCCTACCGATAACCCTGATGAGAAGCGGCTAATGAGACGGTCTTCAAGACCTTTAATATCGGTCGGTAGACGATCACTGGTAATGACAATTTGTTTTTTATTATAAATAAGTTCATTAAAGATATGGAAGAAAATCTCATGTGACTTTTCTTTCCCTGCAAGGAATTGAATGTCATCAATAAGAAGGACATCAAGAGCGTACATTTGATCCTTAAAATCTTCAATCGTTCTATTTTGAATACAGGTTGCTACTTTTCTAACAAAATCAGAACTTGAAGTATAGAGTACTTTAGCATCTGGATTCAGTTTCTTAATGTAGTTCCCAATCGCATTCAGTAAGTGAGTTTTACCCAATCCTGAATTACCGTAGATAAAGAGCGGTGTATAGAATTGTCCGGGACGATACGCACATCCTAAGGCAGCAGAGTGACTTTCTTTATTACTTGGCCCAACCACAAAATTATCGAAAGTTTGGTTGGATGCAATCCCATCATTTTGAACTTGACGTGGTGCAACAACGAGTGGAGCCTCCTCTTGGCGAAGTTCTTGAGGTTTCTTAAACTCATTTTCGAGAAGAATTTCACACTGGATGGTCTCTTTATCGAGAGTTTTTTGAATTGTTTCATTGAAGAAGTTAAGTTCTTCGGTAAGAATTACCTTTTGTAGGTAAGTAGGAACTATAATCGTAGCCTTAGTATCTGTTAATAGAGCTAAGGTCGTGTCTTGAATATAAGTATTGAATATTGGCTCATCGAAATAATTACTCTCTTTGATGAGACTTTTTGTTTTGGCCCAAATATCGTCCAAATAAAATTTCATGGTAGTCATAGCAGCTCTCCTTGTATGTACTATAATACCAAAATATAAATCATAAAAAAGTGGTAATTTTCTTCCCCACAGGTTATCCACAACGTATAACCCAAAAAGAGTGCATAAAGAGTATGTTATCAACAGTTTTCCACAATTGTTAACAAAATTCTTAATGTGGATACTTTGGGGATTGTTATAAAATATCAACAGGCATGTGCACAGTGTGACTTCTGTGGAGAAATATAATTTTAAACCACAAGTTAAGAACATAGAAATAGCCTCTTAACATTAGCTATAATATAGTTTTCAACACTTTCCACAATATGTGGATAAACACTGTTATTAAAACGTTCCCAAATGGTGTTGATTAAAATTAATGTGAAAATTTAGAGAAATATCAAACATGACTTATTAACATCAATACCCCAAGATATCAACGAACTTAAAAAGAAGGTCTGAAATTGTGGATAACTACGACGAATTCCTTCAGAATTGGATGAAAAATCATGATAAAAACAATCCTTATATATAGATACCAAGACCCCTTTTTAACACATAAAAGTAGAATAAATAAAAAAAAGTTAAGGAGTATCCTCAACTTCATTGACAAACTAAGTGGAATTATATATAATTTTAAAGCATTTGCTCTTCGTAGTATATACAAGAACTGGAGGTGGTTTTCAATGAAGAGAACTTATCAACCGAGCAAACGGAAACACCAGAAGGTCCACGGTTTTAGAGCACGTATGAAAACAGTAGGCGGTCGTCGCGTATTGTCACGTCGTAGATCAAAAGGAAGAAAAGTGTTATCTGCATAATGGTCACCCACTTGGGTGACTTTTTTGTCAAATATGAAAAAAGAATATCGCGTCAAAGAATCGGATGAATTTCAAAAAATAATGCGTGGCCGAAGATTTCATAATTCGAAATCTTATTCACTATATATAGAAGAGCGAAAAGAAGATCATGCACGATTCGGAATATCAGTTCCTAAGAAATTGGGAAATGCAGTACTTAGAAATAAAACCAAACGACAAGTTCGTTCTATGTTACAACATCTAGCCCCATATGATGGGAAATATGATGTGATAATTATCGTCAGAAAAGGATATTTTTCGAAGTCTTATGATGATAATGAAAAAGACTTGGAAAAACTTATGAAAACGGTTAAAATGTAAAGGAAACGTATGTTAGGAGATTTAAATGAGAAAATATAAAAAGATATTGTTTCTCGGTATCTTGTTAATTGCTCTTACAGGGTGTACAAACTATATTGACCCAGCAACAAAACAAGTTAAGCCAGAAATGATCATTACCCTTGGTGATGCATGGAATTTTGGATCACAAGGATGGTTCAGCGCATTATTCGTATGGCCGATTGCCCAGTTACTTAACTTCTTTGCTCAGTATGTTGGAGCATTTGGAGCAATCCTAGTTGTTACACTATTAATTAAACTATTAACATTAAAGGGAACAATTCAATCAACAATTCAACAACAAAAAATGCAATTGATTGGACCTGAACAGGCCAAGATTGAAGAGAAATACCGTAACCGTACTGATGAACAAGCTAAATTACAAAAAGCTACTGAAATTCAAAAATTATTTGAAAAACATGAAATCAAACCAATGGCAGCATTGGGTGGTGCATTCTTACAAATTCCTATCATGCTTGCAATGTATCAAGCTGTAGGTCGTTCAGCAAATATTATTAATGGATCAATCATGGGTCAATCGTTAATTGAAACACCAATGGATGGATTCAAAACAGGTAATGTTGTAATTATCTCAATTTATATCTTGATGGCAATCTGTCAAGCTCTATCAATGTTCTTACCACAATATCTTGCTAAGAAGAAAATGCGCTTACGTCCATATGATCCAAAACCAAAGAACAATGCAAACGGAATGATGTACACATCATTAATCATGATTGTATTCATTGCTTTACAATGGAATGTTGGTATGAGTCTTTACTGGATGATTTCAGCTCTAGCACAATTATTACAAACATTATTCATTAACTGGAAATTCGGAGATAAATAAGAGGAGGACTACTCGTGGAACAATATACTGCAAAATCGTTGGATGCGTTACTTACTCAAGTCGCTCAAGAGAAACATGTGGATCAAAGTGAACTGGTTTATTATGTGATCGAAGAAAAAACAGGTTTTCTAGGTATTGGAGCGAGTGTTACTGCTGAGGTCTACGCTTTATCTGAAGTTAAAACATTTACAGAAGATTATCTTAAATCATTCTTTGATGGATTTGGTTTAGAAGTTGAAGTAGATGTGGAACAAAATAATCAAAATATTAAGGTAACACTCAATGCTGAGAATAATGCTATCTTAATTGGTAAATCTGGAAAATCTCTAGAAGGTATCAATACACTATTAAGAAATGCAATTAATGCTAAATTCAAACGTCGCTTCTACGTTATGGTTGATATTAATAACTATAAGACAGAACGCTATGTAAAATTAAAAGCAATGGCAACGCGAATTGCGAAGACAGTTCAAAGAACAAAAGTTGATGCTTCGCTAGATCCTATGCCAAATGATGAACGCCGTGTCATTCATAAAGAACTCACAAATTTCCCAAATGTTCGTACTGAAAGTGAAGGAAAAGGACGCGATCGTCATTTAAGAATTGTATATGATGCAAATAAAGAGTAAGGGGAATCCCCTTATTCTTTTTAATTTTTGAGGAGGATTAGATGAAAGTTATCGTTGGATTGGGTAATCCTGGAAAAGAATATGAAAAAACACGCCATAACGCAGGATTCATGGTTGTGGATGGTTTGGCTGATAAATTAAATATTGATATTAATACGAAGAAACATAAAGCATTAATAGGAGTCGGGCACTACCAAGGTCAAAAGATTATGCTTGTAAAACCACAAACCTATATGAACTTATCGGGAGAAACCGTAGGAGAGATTGTTCGTTATTATGATCTTGATTTGGATGATCTCTTAATAGTGAGTGACGACTTAGATTCTGAAATTGGGGTCATTCGTATTCGCTTAAAAGGGAGTTCAGGTGGACAAAACGGAATTAAAAGTATTATCAATCATTTAGGAACACAGGAATTTAACCGACTTAAAATTGGAATTGGTAAAAGTTCTATTATTAAAACTGTGGACTATGTCTTAGGTAAGATGGATGATGGTGTTGCGATTGATAGGGGTATTGCATGTGCCTATTCATTTGCAATTGGAACTGATATTATGAAGATAATGAATGAATTTAATAGGAAAGATTAAACGATGGAATGGATTAATAGTTATCTAAAAAAACATCCAATCATGAGTGAGTATTCAAAGAATAGTCACTCTTTTTCGCATCTCACGAAGACTCAGGAAGCACTACTTGCTATTGGGTATGTAAAGAGCTATAAGAAACCATTGATGATTGTGAAAGAGAATGAACAACAAGCCTCAGAATTAATTCAAGAAATTATAAGAATGAACCATGAACTAAATGTTGTTTATTACTCACAAGAAGAATCTTTGAGGGTTGAGGCGATTACTCAATCTGAAGTACTACGTGCACAGCGGATTCAGGCACTCTACCAGATCATAACGAATAACTACGATATTTGTGTTACCCATGCAGTTGCGAGCGTACGTAAAATTTCTCCACATGATGTTTTAAAAGAGACCATTATACCGCTTGGAGTCGGTCAAGATTTACCGCTTGAACAACTCACGAAGCGTTTAGATCAAATGGGATATACGCGTGCCAAATATGTTGAACAACCTTTTACGTATGCGTTGCGCGGGGAGTTTGTGATGTTTATTCTGTTCAGATGGAAAACCCACTTCGAATCGAGTTTTTTGATACAGAGATCGATAGTATGCGTACCTTCGATAGTGCTACCCAACAGTCTATTGAAGCCGTAAAGCAAGCAGAAATTATTTTTGCTCAAGATATTATTCTGGATGAAGATACGTGTCAAAAACTTGCCGCTAAACTTATTATTAAAGAAACAGATGATGAATCAAGATATGATCTTGAAGTAATTTTAGAGATGTTAAAAATGGGTAACTATGATATCAATATGTATCCACTTTTGTATCACTGGGATGAGTATGAAACAATCTTTGAATATTGTGATACAGCTAAGAAATCAATCAGTACAATTGAAGGATTTAAGCGTACGTTACGACAAAATGAAGAGGACGTCTTCCAATTTGTTGAAGATCACTATAATGATGCTGTATACATTGAATCATCAAAGATATATGCTTCAATGAATCCTTATCTCGAACAAGAAACAATTCAATATACTCATGAATATCAAAGCAGTGATGATGTTGTGATTCCATGGCACCAAGCTAATATCATTTCCGATAATTTGAACGATACGGTACTCTGGTTGAAAAAAGAAGCCATCACTCAAAAAGTAATCCTTGCACTTGATTCAGAAAGCATGGAAACGATGATTAACACATTGATTTCAATGAATGTTTCCTACCAGCTGGAAAGCCAACAACCTCAGAAGAATGGCATTTATATCGTCTATTCAGAAATTGAAACTGGATTTATCCTTGATGATATTCAAACCATGGTTCTCACTAAAACAGAACTTTTCCAATATGCTCGGAAGCGATTTAAATATGATAATAAGTTTTCTAAGGCGGAAACCCTCAACCAACTTCAAGATTTGGATACTTTTGACTATGTTGTCCACCGTCAATACGGTATTGGAAAATACATGGGAATTGAAACAAAAGAAATCGATGGAATTCAAAAAGACTTCATGCGAATCATGTATCGTGACGGCGATGAACTCTTTGTACCACTCGAGCAATTTACGCTGGTTCGTAAATACCTTTCTTCACATGCTACTGCTGTACGATTAAGTAAACTTGGCAGTAAGAGTTGGGAGAAAAGCAAAGAAAAAATTCAAAAAGACGTGGCTGAAGTTGCGGATCGTCTTGTCGCTTTATATGCTACGAGAATGAAAAGTAAAGGTCATGCATTCAGTCCGGACAATGATTATCAAAGACAGTTCGAATCTGAGTTTAAATATGATTTAACTAAGGATCAAGAAGTGGCTATTCAAGAGATTAAAGCCGACATGGAAAGTGAACTTCCTATGGATCGTTTACTATGTGGTGATGTTGGATTTGGTAAGACTGAAGTTGCTATTCGTGCAGCCTTCAAAGCATTTGTAGATGGCAAGCAAGTTGCGTTCTTATGTCCTACTACCATTCTTTCAGCACAACATACACGTACACTTAGAAAACGATTTGAAAATTATCCAATTCGTGTCGAAGTCTTAAATCGTTTTGTTTCTGATAAAGAAGCAAAAGCAATCGTAGCAGATGTGAAAGCAGGTAAAGTAGATATTCTGGTGGGTACGCACCGTCTATTATCGAAGGATATTAAATTTCATGATCTCGGACTTTTAATAATAGATGAAGAACAACGCTTTGGTGTCGAACATAAAGAACGAATTAAAGAGTTTAAGGTGTCAGTTGATGTACTTTCATTGAGTGCAACACCGATTCCTCGAACTCTACAAATGTCACTGATTGGCTTACGTTCACTATCGCAACTTAATACACCGCCTTCAAACAGACTTCCTGTTATGACATATGTGATTGAAAAGAATAAGAAAACACTTCATGACATTATGATTAAGGAATTAAATCGTGATGGACAAGTATTCTATCTCTTTAATAACGTTGAGCAAATATATGAAGTAGCAAATAGTATTGCTAGAGCCATTCCACAGTCTAAGGTTGCAGTTGTGCACGGTCAGATGGATCGATATGAAATTGAAGATGTGATGATGCAATTTATTGCGAAGGAAGTAAATGTGCTTGTATGTACGACAATAATTGAGACAGGTATTGATATTCCAAATGCAAATACAATCATCGTAGAAAATGCACATCGCTTTGGATTGTCTCAGTTGTATCAAATAAAAGGTCGTGTTGGGAGATCGGATCGGCTTGCTTATGCATACTTTGTTGTCCCCGAGAAAAAAGGACTCTCAGAAGTCGCACAGAAACGCCTCCAAGCGATTAAAGAGTTTACACAACTTGGTAGTGGCTATAAAATTGCGATGCGTGACCTCACGATTCGTGGAGCAGGAGAGCTATTAGGTGGGAATCAATCAGGATTTATTGATACGGTAGGGATTGATCTCTATATTGAGCTATTAAAGGAAGCCATTGATGAACGACAAGGAACCAAAGCCCAACCACTTAAAGATACAGAGTCTTACAACTTAAAGATTGATGCATATCTTCCTGATAAATTTACGAGTGATGATGGTGAGAAATTAGACCTTTATCAACAAATTTATCAAATAGAAACCTTAGATGAGTTGAAAACATTCAATGAAATGGTTGTAGACCGCTACGGTCAATTGCCGAATGCCGTAACAATGTTACTCGAAAAGAAACGTTTAGAATTATTCTTAAATGATGAACGTATTAAATCATTTAAGGAACGTATGAATAAGGTCGAAGTAAGTTTTACTGAGGAATACAGCAGTCGTATCGATGGCATTAAACTCTTCGAATTAATCAGTGAAAAATCCTCAGAAATAAATGTAAAATATGTTTCTCAATCCATTAAGATATCCATGCCAATGTATGATGAATGGGTGGAAGATTTAATTTACATACTCGAAAATATGAAGGAGAAATCAGAATGAGACTGGATAAATATTTAAAAGTATCACGAATCATTAAAAGACGTACCGTTGCGAAAGAGTTAGCCGATGATGAACGGGTATTTGTTAATGATAAACTCGCGAAACCATCAACCGATGTCTTTGTAGGTGATGTTGTGGAAATTCGCTTTGAGCACCGCCATATTAAGTTTGAAGTCACATTTTTGAGTGAGAAAATCATGCGAAATAATCCCCCAATGTATGAATTAATCTCAGATACTAAGATCAGCCGTGAGTCCGACGAATCCTGACAACTCTTGCAAAAGGTGAGAATGTCAGTATAATAGAGATGACAAATACTAAAAAGGAAGACGTAGCACGATGACAAAAAAAGTAACAAGAAGAAGAGTGAAATCGCCAATAGTTCGAGGGGCATCGATTGTTTTAGGTGTGGTAGTCCTCGCTATTTCAATTCTCATGTTAACGAAATCTGTTAACGAAGTTATTTTAACCGTAAAGCTCAATAAGCAATTATCGAGTGTAAAATCTGAACTTGATGGCGTGAAGGAAAAGAACAAAAATCTTACTTCAGAAAAAGCTAAATTGGAAGATCCTGTATATTTTGAAAATTATGCACGAGGAACTTACCTGTTATCAATGTCAGAAGAACAAGTCTTTATCTTACCAAAAGGTGAATAAGAAGAAACCATCCTCAAATCTAATGAGGATGGTCTTTTTTTATATATTTTTTAGATAATTTTCGAGACGGTAAGCCATTGCAAGAGATTTTGAATCATCTATAGAACCGTTCATTATTTGATCATTAATTTCATCTACCGTTAATGTATAAATATTGAGTTCTTCGTGTTCATCAAGATTTTGTCCCACAAAGGATAAATCAGTAGCATAGTAGAGATAGATTACTTCATCAATATAAGCAGGCGATGAGTATACTTTCCCAAGCGGAACAATCGTCTGAGCGGCATAACCAATTTCTTCAGCCAGTTCGCGATGCGCCGCTTCAAGTGGGGTTTCACCCTCATCAATCTTACCTGCAGGAAATTCAGTCATAATTTCTTCGATTCCAAAGCGAAATTGATCAACGATGTAGAAATCTTGATTGTTGTGAGTAGCGGCAATGCATACGGCACCATCATGACGAAGGAGTTGGGCAGTCATTGTACCTGCTTGAGTTTCAAAGTCTGCTTCATAAGTATCGACGACAATGCCATCTTTAATTTTTCTTTCGTTAGATTTTTTAGGGATAGTGAGTGATTTAGCCATTATTTTTATCCTTCTTTCGTTTAAAGAAAAATGATCCAATGATAACAAAATCAAGAATCAATAAGACCATACTGATATAAACAAAGAACACAGCAGGCCAGAAATAGTTAAGAACTAAAACTAAAAATAGTAATGCAGTAACGATGACATAAAATTTATCATTTCCAACGTTTCGGAAAGTATCTTTAATATTTTTGGACATTTTTGACTCCTTTAATAGTTCTCTTTTATTATAACTTACTTTAAACACTTCATGATGATATAATAATTAAAAAGAGGTGTTGAAATGGGTTATTTTATTTCGTTCGAAGGTCCAGATGGTAGTGGCAAAACTACTGTAACGCAAAAAGTTGCGGATTATTTAGCAGAAAATTATGATGTGATTTATACACGTGAACCAGGTGGTATTGAAATATCAGAAAAAATTCGTGATATTATTTTAGATCCAAACCACAGTGAAATGGATGATCGAACAGAGGCTTTGTTGTATGCAGCCAGTCGTAGACAGCATCTTACACAAAAAATTATACCAGCACTCGAAGATAATAAGATTGTAGTATGTGATCGTTTTATTGACAGTTCACTTGCGTATCAAGGGTATGCTCGTGGTATTGGTATGGAAGATGTTTTTGAAATTAATCGTTTCGCAATTGAAAACTATATGCCAGATCTCACGATATTCCTAGATATTGATCCTTTGAAAGGACTTCAAAGAATTCATGGTCGCGATAAAATGGATCGTTTGGAATTAGCAGGAGATTCTTTCCATACAAAAGTATACGAAGGATATCTTGAAGTGTTAAAACAATTCCCAAATCGCATTAAAGTTGTGAATGCTGATCAATCAGAAGAAGATGTCTTTATCGATGTCATTGCAATTATTAACCATGAACTTCAAGACTAGTCAACCGCAAGCTTTATCCTTCTTTCTAAAACAAATTGAGAAGAATAAAGTTTCGCACGCATATCTTGTAACAGGTAAAACAGATACATTGTCATTTGCAAAATATATGGCAATGTCTTTATTGTGTCCACATGAAGATAAGGGTCCTTGTGAGCACTGTACAACATGTGAACGTGTCGTGAATAATCAACATTCCGATGTTCGTATTCTTGAAAATACTGAAGGATCCATAAAGAAAGAAGATATCCTGTCGTTGAAGGAATACTTCTCTCAAACATCTTTTGAAATTGAAGGAAAAAAAGTATATATCCTTGAGGATGTGGAAACAGCAAGTACTGCTGCAATGAATAGTATCCTTAAATTCTTAGAAGAACCGGAATCTGATATTGTCGCAATTCTTACCACTGCCTATCCAGGACGTGTACTAGAGACAATTCAATCACGATGTCTGACAATTTCTTTACAAGAAACAGGTAGAGAATCTCTATATCAAGCAGCTATCGATCAAGACTGCGATCCCTTAACATCCGTAATCTTATCAGAAATATGTAGCAGTGAAGCAGAACTAAATGTGTTGGTTGAAGATAAATCATTCAATCCACTCATGAATCTCTGTGTTGATTTTGCGAACGATGTCAATAAAGGTTCAGTTCAACCGGCTCTTGTTGCGATGCAAAGTCGAGCAATTAAAGAAAAGATTGTAACCAAAGAAACACTACCAACATTTATGGATATTCTCATTGCGATATATCACCATCGTGAACATGAATCAATGTTGAAGTTAAAACAAAATGTATCCGATGAAGATGCCCTCAATTATGTACAAATCTTCGTTGATATTAAAGATCGGATTCGCCCTGGGGTGAATACTAATCTTGTCATTGATCAACTGTGCTATGAAATCACACGTTATCATCGTTAAACGGAGGACTTATGATTAAACAACAAAGCTTTAAAAATGGCCAAGCAACGCTCTATCTTGTTGCCACGCCGATCGGAAATCTACAAGAAATGACACCGCGTGCTATTGAAATATTGAAGACAGTCGATATCATCGCTGCGGAAGATACACGAAACGCCCATAAACTGTGCTCACACTTTGATATTCATACGAAAATGATTAGTCATCATTTATTTAATGAGAATGAAAGTGCTCAAGGGATCATTGATCTTTTGGAGCAAGGAAAAAATGTGGCTTTGATTAGTGATGCAGGGTATCCCGTAATCTCTGATCCAGGACAATTCTTAGTTAAGAAGGTAATTGAAGCAGATTTTAATGTTGTACCGATTTCGGGAAGCAGTGCTTTCCTCAATGGATTGGTCGCATCAGGTCTTATTGCACAACCTTTTGCATTCATTGGATTCTTAGAACATAAAGAAAATGCTTTAAGAAAACAACTTCAAGAATATAAAGATTTCCCCATGACAACAATCTATTATTTATCAGTGCATAAATTAGCAAAGACACTTGAAATCGTGTATGATGAATTAGGTAATCGAGAAATATGTTTAGTTCGTGAGCTTACCAAAGTTCATGAAGAATTCTTGAGGGGTCCAGTTTTAGAAGTCATTGAAGCAGTTGATGTTATTAAGGGTGAGTTTGTTCTTCTTATTGGAAAATCAGAAGAGGAAGAAGAAATATCATTGAATACATTGATTGAAGAGATTGATTCAGAGATTGCCTCGGGAACTTCGGTATCACGAGCTATCAATGCGGTTGCTAAACGCTATAAAGTATCTAAAAATGAACTTTATGCGCAATATCATGACATAAAATAGGAGAGATAACATGAAAATATTTGATTACGAAGACATTCAATTAATTCCAAATAAGTGCATTGTGAAGAGTCGTTCTGAGTGTGATACACGTGTCACATTGGGGAACCGTACGTTTGATATGCCAATCGTTGCTGCAAATATGCAAACAATTATTGATGAGAGTTTAGCAATATGGTTTGCTGAAAATAACTATTTCTATGTAATGCACCGTTTCGATGAAGAAGGTCGTTACGACTTCATTAAAGACATGATTTCTCGAGGTCTGTATGCATCTATTAGTGTGGGTGTTAAAGACAGTGAATATGATTTTATTAAAAAATTAGCAGAAGACAAAGTTTATCCGGAATATATCACGATTGATATTGCTCACGGACATTCTGAACAAGTTATTAATATGATTCGTCATATTAAAGCAACACTTCCAGAAAGCTTTGTTATTGCTGGAAACGTAGGAACACCTACAGCAGTTCGTGATTTAGAAAATGCTGGAGCTGATGCAACAAAAGTTGGAATCGGTCCGGGTAAAGTATGTATCACAAAACTTAAAACAGGATTTGGTACAGGTGGATGGCAACTTGCTGCACTTCACTGGTGTGCTAAAGCTGCACGTAAGCCACTAATCGCTGATGGTGGAATCCGTGATCATGGTGATATTGCGAAATCAATTCGCTTTGGAGCAACCATGTGTATGGTTGGATCACTGTTTGCAGGACATGAAGAATCACCTGGAGAAACAGTGGAAGTAGATGGTGTTGTTTATAAAGAATACTACGGGAGTGCATCACAATTCCAAAAAGGTGAACACAAAAACGTTGAAGGTAAAAAAATCTTAATCGAGCATAAAGGAAAAATCGCTGATACACTTAATGAAATGAAGCAAGATCTTCAATCATCAATATCCTATGCTGGTGGAAAAGATCTCGAAGCAATTCGTAAAGTTGACTACGTCATTGTTAAGAATTCAATTTTTAATGGTGATCGTTAAAATTGTGCTATAATTAATATGGTGATGATAATGAGTATCAAACTTACAAAACAAAGACAAGAAATTCTTGATTTAATTCAAGCATCTGAAGGTCATATGACTGCGGATGAAATTCATACTAAATTGAAAGAAAACGGTAAGACAGTAGGTATTGCAACAATATACCGAAATCTGAATGTTCTTTATGCGGAAAAAATGATTAATCGTGTTCGCCATCCTGAACTAGGATTTATCTATGATAAAAACTTACACGACCATTATCACTTCAGATGTAAAGAATGTAATCGTATTTTGGATGTGGAAATTCCATATCAAGATAACCTTCATGAATTGGTTGAAAAAGAATTAGGCTGTCTCGTTTTAGAACATGACATGTCGTTTGAAGGAATTTGCAAAGAATGTTTGCAAGCTAAAAAAGATAGAAAGT
This sequence comes from Erysipelothrix inopinata, assembly GCF_014396165.1. Taxonomy (GTDB): domain Bacteria; phylum Bacillota_I; class Bacilli_A; order Erysipelotrichales; family Erysipelotrichaceae; genus Erysipelothrix; species Erysipelothrix inopinata. The sequence continues at coordinate 571,571 of NZ_CP060715.1, read as the reverse complement.
CATAATAAGTTAAAGGAGGATTACAATCCTCCTTTTTTTGCGTCAATTAATAGCCTGAGAGATTAATCAAAGATTTACGATTCGTGATCTGGTAGCCAGATTTCTCTTTACTAAGAATATTATCGTTGCATAACTGATTAAGAATTCTGAGTACATGACGATAACTAAGAGCTACAAGTTTTGAAACTTCGGTTAGGGTATCACTAAAATAATCGTCATTTGCGTTATTAAGAATGTAGCTGCAGAGTCGCTGTTCTCCTGTATTGAAAGCGAGGGAGACAAGATTATCTGCATTATCACGAACCTTCTTGGCCAGTGATTCACTGATGGTCATAAGAAACTGATGATTTGTATTGATTTCATTTGCACAAATATCATAAGGTATTGCGAGGCATTCAAACTCTGTAATTGCTACTACGGATGATTCTACTGTTTGAGAACCATTCATAAGTTCTACTTCACCAATGATTCCGTCATAAATATAATTACATAGAAAATGACTCTGCCCATCTTGAGTTGAACGATAAACACGAGCGCGACCGGTCACAATTATATAAAGTTGAGAAAAAGAATAAGTTTCTTCAACTACGAGTTCCTTGGAACGAAACTGAACAGCCTGAATTAATTCTTTAGGAAGATGATCTAAATTGTAATAGCTTAAGATATTATGATGATGTTGATTGAGTTTAACTGTTTTCATGACTCACCTCTTATTTTAATTATATCCTAAAAACCGATAAGAAATATGACATATGTCATATTCGTTGGCGGCTGGGGGTTGTTAAAATTGAATTAAGGTGGTGACAGATTATGAATATTACTATTTTAATTTTGATGTTAAGCATTGGAGTTGTATTTGCTCTTAAACAAAATCAACGAAGCAACCATGAAGACTACATTCGTAGAATTAGACGTTGTGAAATTGATTATTATAAGTATCTCATTGAGAAATATGGTCAGGGTGAATTCATCTACGATGAAAAAGAATAACTCAGATAAATTATGAATTTAATAAACCTAGGATTAGGCATGGACTGACCAAAATACATTGGGTGATTTCTTGTTAAGAGTCTCTAAATAGGCTATAATTATACAGATACATAGCGGAGGCAAAAGTATGAAAGATAAAAAAAACTACTATATAACAACAGCCATTGCCTATACATCAGCAAAACCTCACATTGGTAATATCTATGAAATAGTATTAGCTGATAGTATTGCACGTTTTAAAAGAGCTCAAGGTTATAATGTCAGATTCCAAACAGGAACTGATGAACATGGACAAAAAATTGAAGATTATGCTATCAAAGCAGGGATTACACCTAAGGAACATGTAGATAATATTTCCTCGGTAATAAAAGGTCTCTTTGAACTCATGAACATTGATTATGATTACTTCATACGTACAACGGATGATTATCATAAAGAAGAAGTGCAAAAAGTCTTTAAAAAACTTGTAGATCAAGGAGATTTATACAAGGGAACTTATGAAGGTTGGTACTGTAAATCGGACGAATCATTCTACACAGACTCTCAAGTAGAAGATGGTATCTGTCCAGATTGTGGTGGTCATCTTGATCGACAACAAGAAGAATGTTATTTCTTCAGACTTGGTAACTATCAAGATCGTCTTGTTCAATACATTAATGAACATCCTCAATTCATCCAACCTGAATCACGTAAAAATGAAATGATGAAAAACTTCTTATCAGAACCCCTCATTGATCTTGCTGTTTCAAGAACAAGTTTTAAATGGGGAATTCCTGTAGACTTTGATGACAAACATGTTGTCTATGTTTGGATTGATGCGTTGATGAACTATATTACAGGATTAGGTTATGATGTTGATGGTAATCACTCTGAACTCTTTAACGAATGGTGGCCAGCTGATGTCCATTTAATCGGAAAAGATATTCTTCGATTCCATACTATATACTGGCCAATTCTACTCATGGCTCTCGATCTTCCATTACCAAAACAAATCTTTGGTCATCCATGGTTGTTGACAGGTGATAGTAAAATGAGTAAATCAAAAGGAAATGCTGTCTATGTTGATGACTATGCAGAAGTCTTTGGTGTGGATGCTGTTCGTTATATTATGCTTCACGAGATGCCATTTGAACGTGATGGACACATTACTCCAGAACTTATGGTAGAACGTATTAATACCGATCTTGCAAATATCATTGGAAACCTTGTAAACCGTACAATTTCAATGACTAATAAATACTTTGGTGGATCATTGACAGTGAATAACGTGCATGACCCACTCGATGGTGCTCTTATTGAAGCATGTAAAAATTTAATCCCAAATGTTGAAGCAAAAATGGATACTCTTCATGTTGCCGATGCGATTTCTGAAATCGTAAGTCTGTTTAGACGTGGAAACAAATATATTGATGAAACACAACCATGGGTTCTTGCTAAAGATGAAGCAAATCATGATCGTTTGCAAACAGTTCTATATAATTTACTAGAACTTATTCGTATTGGAGCAATTGCTCTTCATTCATTTGTACCAGAAACATCAGATAAAATTCTTGCGCAAATTAATACGAACGAAACAACATTTGAAAGTGCTCGAACATTTGGGTTGTATGAATTAAACAATCCAGTTGTTGAAAAACCTGAGATTATTTTCTCACGTTTAGATATGAAAGAAACACTCGAAAAAATTGAGAAACAAAATGAACCTGAAAAAGTAGTAGTAGAAAATCCAATTTCAATTGAACAATTTAAAGAAACAGAAATGAGAACCGGTACCATTATCGATGTAAACAAACATCCTAAAGCAGATAAACTTTATCTTGTTAAAGTTGATTTAGGATCTCACGTTGTTCAAGTTGTAAGCGGATTGGTTGATTACTTTACAGTTGAAGAATTGGTGGGCAAAAAAGTTATAGTTGTCGTTAACTTGAAACCAGCAAACCTTAGAGGCGTCGTATCAGAAGGTATGATCCTTGCAGCTAAGGATAAAAACACAATGACACTTGTATCAGCAGGTGATGTGGAAAATGGAACATTAATTAGTTAACACATGCTACGCATGTGTTTTCTCATAAGTAAGGTTATAAATTAAGAAGGAGATTATAAATGAAGTTAGTTTTAGTTAGACATGGATTTTCAGTGGCAAACGGAAAGAATATCTATAGCGGATGGTCAGATGTTGCCTTATCAGAACAAGGAATTGCTGAATTAAAAGAGTACCGTGATAGTTATGACTATCCACGAACAGATCGTTACTACTCATCTGATTTAACACGTTGTAAAGATACTTTCAAATATTTGTTTGGTGGTAAAGTTGAGTTAGATGAAATCTCACCACGTTTACGAGAAATATATTTCGGATCGTATGAAGATCAAGTTGCATCAGAAGTTCCAGTTCCATTTATGGATGAGTTCTTCCTCAATGAATCATCAACAGGGGGAGAAACATTCTCATCCTTTACATACCGTATCATGACAGAAGTAAACCGTATCGTTCGTGATTTACATGAAAATGGTTTAGATTCTGCAACGCTTGTTTGTCATTCAGGTGTGATTAAATGTTTGCTAATTCAAATGCAAAATTTACCGTTCACAGACTTTAAAGTTCTCGATGCTCCCAATGGACTGGGATATTTCCTTGATATCGATTATGATGACAAGTATCAATCAATCGAACTAAAAAGTATCAAACCTATCGAAAAAATATAAAAATAAAGGACGATTCAACCGAATCGTCCTTTGCTTTATTCTTCATTCATAATTGGGAAGATAGTAAGGATGTCCATCTCACCATCTTTAACACGAATGAATGCTTTTTTGTATGTTTCTTTATTGTAATTTGTATTCACAAGTTTTCCTTTGTAGTTATCGATAACAAGTGAACTGTTTTCCACAATAGGAATGTTGTTAGGATCTGCAAATATTTCTTGAACAAGCTTTACAGTACCGTCAGTTGTCAAGAATTCCGAATCAGAATTGTCATCAATTAAATTAAATTGCGGTTCAACAGGAACTGTTGCTGTTTTCGCCATATGTTCTTCGATAACTGCGATTGTATTTATAAAGCGATCATCTATGACAGTTTGTGTAGGATGAGGCGCTGTAATTTGAACGACCTGTTGTCCCTCATAATCCGTGTAAGTATCTTTGACCGTGCTAGAGATAATGTTGTATTTTGATACGGTACCGTTGTTATAACGGTCCTCTAGAGACATCGCCATGAGATCTTTACGATATGCTTCTACGAGCGAGTCACGAATGACATCCGCATTAACCTTTTCAGTGAATGTATCATTATATATAGAAACTGTATTAAACTCATTCTTTAAAAATGAATTGAACTGTTTAATGACACTTGAATCACCTTTGATGAAAGTAATATCATTAAATAACTCTGGGCTTACATAGAATGTTCGAGCCATCTTCATATTATTTTCGTTAAAGTAAGTAAATCCAACAAGATTTGATTCAGAAAGACGCTGTGGTGTCTCATATACTGCAAGTTCAAAGATAATATCCTTATGGAATTCGATAAATCGCTCGATGCTCTCTGGATCAGTAATGGATGTCGTATCTCTAAATTCAAGAGGGGCATAAGGATCGAATCCGTTCATCGTAATTTCAACTCGATCGACATTCGCAGCATTCGGATAACGATTACTAAAGCCAAATCCTTTCGTAAAATAAATTAAAGAACAGATAACAAGCACAATAACTGTAATAGTTCCGAAATTAACCAATGATTTAAAGATATTCTTCGTTGATCTATCTTTAATGATATTTAAAACGAGATAGAATACGAAGGCACTTAACAGTGGTATCGTCAGATTCTTGAAGGATATAAATTTCTCATACTGACTGTAGACATCATGTCGGAATGCAATGAAGTAAATGAATACGATAATCGTAAGAATTGAGGCTATAATTGGGAAGAATAATTGGTTCGAGAATGGAGACCCTGAAGACTCTGATAATCGTTTTGTATAGATGTTGATGGATAAACATGTAATTACAAAAGATAATATCAACCAATAAGATGCATAGAGATTCCCATCATAGCGAACAAAGATTTCCTGTTGAGCATAGTAGAGACCTGAGATAGGTGAAAGAAGTCCAAGGATTTCAAATTCACTAACCATCGGGAAACCAGGAACCATACCAGCATAGAATGAACCAATGGAATTGTATGCAAGAAATGGAGCAGCAAGAAGAATTCCGGTATATAAAATTGCGTCAGATATCGTTCCTGTATTAATAATTACAAGAACAGGTAGCGATAGAATTGCAAAGAAAATAGCCACAAGTCTTATGAGAAGCAAAATTGTATGATTCCAGTCGAAAGACCCAATTGCTACTGCAGCAAGAACGTTTCCTAATAAGTAGTTTATGATAAATGGAATCATTACAAATACGAATGAATTCATATAAAGTGTAAAGAATAAATCACCCCGTTTAATGGGAAGACTGTGATACATATCTGTAGCTGTCTTATCAAACAGATAGCGATAGAACATAAACGGTATGAATACGAGTAATGCCGCTGTAACATACGTTAATAGAAGTCGTGAGTTAGGGAAATCGAAAGTAATCCAGAATAAGTAGTAACCCGATTGTGTATAGTGATACATAAATACGGGAAGCGGAAATACTACAAATAACAAAAGACCTGTAATAAACATCATTGCTCGATATTTCTTTAAGTTACTTTTGAAGAGTGGTAAATTTAACTTTGCATTAAAGAATTTCGCCATACTTTTCTTCCCCCAGTTCATAAATAAATACTTCATCTAATGTTAAATTAGAGTGGTACATCGACTTTGGATGAAGTTCAGCTAAAGCTTTCTCAAGCTTAACCTCATCTCCTTTTAAAACAATGGTATAATTTTTATTATATTTCGACAAATGTAGAAAATCATAATCATCAAATGCAATTAAATCAATTTCTTCTTCTAATGAAAGATGAAATTTGTGATATGTGTCTAATAGAGATTCTTTAGTTTGAACTTCAGCAATCGAACCATCCTTAATCACGCCAAAATGGTCACAAACTGCTTCAAGATCATCAAGGTTATGAGACGATAAGATTACGCATCGTTCTACATTATTGAATCGATCTTGGATTAATTTTCTGAAGTAGAGTCGAACGAGTGGATCCAGTCCATCGAAAGATTCATCCAAGAGTAAGATAGGTGTTGAAGCAGCAATTCCTAGAATTAGAGCATACTGGCAACGAGCCCCTTTTGAAAACATTGCGATAGGTGTATCTTCTTGGATATTAAAGTGATCGATGAGTTCTTGATAGAGTTCTTCATCAAAATTATCATAGAATAATGAGTAGAATTCCTTCATTTCTTTAAGTGTAGATTGGTTAAAGAAATAAGGTTCATCACTAACAAAGAATATTTGTTTTTTTAACTCGGGATTATCAAAGATATTAACATTATCAATATTAATAACTCCAGCATCTGCGTGATAAATACCAGCGACAAGTCTGAGAAATGTCGATTTACCTGAACCGTTCTTACCCACGAGTCCAACAATAGATCCTTTTGGTATTCGTAATGATAAATCTTCTAAAACGGGATTATCCCCAAATTTCTTATTCACGTTTACAAAACTAATCATTGAAATAGCTCCTTATATATTTAAGTATTTCATTAGGTTCCTCGCCAAGATCTCTCAAATTGTTGAGTGTCATGTCGAGTGTACGATAGGTTGAGTCAACAAGGGTGATAATACCATCGTCTTGCTTTGAGACGAAGGACCCTTTTCCAGGTATTGAATAGATAAGACCAGCCACTTCACATTCGTGATAGGCTTTTGAAACAGTATTCGGATTAACCCCTAATTCCTTTGCTAAGGTCCTGATAGTAGGTATTTGTTCATTAGGTTTTAAGATACCAAGCGCGATGTTTTTCGCAACTTGTTGAATGATTTGTTCAAATATTGGTGTTGTCGTATCTTTAGTATTGATATTAAACATAAAACCTCCCATCTGTACCACTTATACTAATACAGTATGCTTATTGACCTTTTATGTCAAGACTTTATGCAATTTAATCATGATTTAAGTGCATTTGTGATAAAATCATTGTGGAGGCGTTGAATATGTATGATGTAATCGTAGTTGGAGGGGGCCATGCAGGTGTAGAAGCATCCGTTGCTGCTGCACGTATGGGTCAAAAAACTGCATTATTTACGCTTAATGTTGATCGAATTGCTTCAATGCCATGTAATCCCTCAATTGGGGGACCTGCTAAGGGGATTGTAGTAAGAGAAATTGAAGCATTAGGCGGAGTAATGGGTAAAATCGCTGATAAGACAGCGTTACAATTTAGAATATTAAACTCAAGTAAAGGACCCGGTGTTCAGTGCTTAAGAGTCCAATCTGATAAAATTGAATATAGTAAAGCAATGCGAGATGCAGTGCTTAGTGAACCAGGGATTGAAATTGTTCAAAAAATGGTTGAAGAAATCGTAACAGAAAATAATAAAGTAATCGGTATTAGAACTAAAGATGGCGAACTCATTGAGTCTAAAACAGTTATTATTACTTCCGGAACATATATGAGTTCTAAGATTCTTCTATCCGCAAATGTAACAGTTAGTGGCCCCGATGGAGAACCTACAACCAATGCGTTGTCAGAATCACTTAGAAATCTTGGTCTTAAAACATTTAGATTAAAAACAGGAACACCAGCTCGTGTCTATACTGATAGTATAGATTTTAGTAAGACAACGATTCAACCTGGTGATGATAAGCCGTACTATTTCTCAAACAGCACTCGTAAGGAAGATGTCATTCAAGAACAATATTCTTGTTACCTCACGTATACAAATGAGAAAACACACGATATTATCAAGCAAAACCTTGATAAATCAAGTATGTATTCCGGTGTTGTAGAAGGAGTAGGAGCACGTTACTGTCCGTCTATTGAAGATAAGATTGTGAGATTCGCAGATAAGGATCGTCATCAAATTTTCCTAGAACCGGAAGCAGCATCGTTAGATACAACATATGTGCAAGGACTGAGTTCTTCACTTCCTGAAGAAGTTCAAGACCAAGCACTACGTACAATTCCAGGACTTGAGAATTGTCGTGTTCAAAAATATGGATATGCAATCGAATATGATGCAATTGATCCAATTCAACTGAAACCATCATTAGAAATCATGACAGTTGATGGACTCTTCACAGCGGGTCAAATCAATGGAACATCCGGATATGAAGAAGCTGCAGGCCAAGGTCTTATGGCTGGAATTAACGCCGCTCTAAAAAATCAAGGCAAAGATCCATTAATCTTAAAAAGAGATGAAGCATATATAGGCGTTATGATTGATGACTTGGTTACAAAAGGAACACTTGAACCATACCGACTGCTTACATCACGTGCAGAATACCGTTTGTTATTAAGACATGATAATGCATACCGTCGTTTATCGGGATTTGGTCATGAAATCGGATTATTGTTAGAAGATCATCACGTACAAATTCAAAAAGATATTCAAGAAATTGATGAATTTATTGAACATGCAAAAACAGTGAAGATTCCACATACTCCTGACTTCGAGGCTTATTTTGAAGCAAAGCAATCCCTTTTGAAGCACATGACTTATCACTTTATGATGCAGTCAAAAGACCTGGAATTGAACTTATGGAACTGCTCGACCTTCTTCAAATGGAAGTTCGTAATGATTTAGCATTCCAAATTCAAGTTGAAATTAAATATGAAGGCTATATTAAAAAAGCACTTAAAGATGCAGAAAAACTTCGTGCGATGGAAGATATCAAGCTTCCAGATTCAATCAATTATGATGAAATAAAGAATTTATCAATCGAAGGAAAACAAAAGTTGAGCGCTATTAGACCACTAACTGTTGGACAAGCATCACGTATATCAGGAGTTAACCCTGCTGATATTGCAATCCTTGCCATCGTATTAAAACAACAAGCGAAATAAATATTAAAACCAGCATTAATTTGGATTAATCCAATTATTGCTGGTTTTTCTTTTCTTCTTTTGCTCGATAAAGGATGTCTTGCGTTTTATTCTTATAACGATAGTAAATAATAAATAAAATACTAATGATTAATAAGGGGATTATAATAAGTATAAATATCGAGGATCCAAAGAATATTTGGTTTAAGGTAGTGAACTTGTCATATTCAATATTATTGTTTGTCCACTGTATATCTTTGCCCACGGAATCATCAATGGTAGTCGTACCTACCACGGTTTTGATGAGAACTTCATCAGCAATCAACGTGTATTCAACACGATTCTTATCAAGTGGTTGCTTATTAATAATCTCAATGGGTGTTGTGGCTTCCGTCATTGGATTGTAAGCACGGGCTTTACTCAAGTCTAGAATTTCTTCGTGAGTGAGAGTATCTAAGGATTGATTTTTTACTATAAAATTAGACGCTTCTAATATATAATCGGAAATTTTGTGAATCGCGATGTCTTCATTCTTACCATTATGATCGTCAATGATAGCTTCTTCATCTTGTTCATCCTTGGTAACACTAATATGTATTGTTTTGGTAGAAGATGTACCGTTTGTGTCGGTATATTTTAGTTCAACCTCATACGTACCAGGTTCACTTATTTTTTTATCTTCTGCTTGGAGAGGTGTAACGAATAATAGGAAAACACATCCAAGTGTCAGCAGTTTTATTACTTTTGATCTCATAATAGATCTCCATTGCAAGGGAACGTTAGTGTAAGTGTTATAGAATCATCCGATGTTGTTACAGTATAGATTCCATCGGACATCTCGGTAATTGTTTTAATGAGGAAAAGCCCTTGTCCACTGCTGTATTCATGGTTACGATTCTTCTCTAGGATATTAAAAATATTTTGTGATTGAAGCATTCTTTGGATATTCTCTACATCCGTTGTATTGGTGAAGGACAGTTCAATTTCATTACTATCAGTATGAAGTGCTGAAACGGAAATGGTTGAATTATCTGAAGCATATTGAGTCATATTAGAAATAATATTATGCAACAACAATTTAATAAGAACCTCATTACGATATAGAATTACTGATTCATCGGAAATATAATCCATATCGAGATGTTTGCTAGAAATTTGGTTCTTAAATTGTCTAAATATTTGAATCATTAATGCATTAATATCGATATCCTTGAGATCGGTATTTAATTTTTCAACGATATCTGGTTGGCTCATAAACTTGAGGATATCATTAATTTGTTTGATGAGTGATTCACCATGGGCAATATTCATTTCAGTAATTTCTTTAGACTCATCATTCATAATGGTTGTGGAGAAGATTTCATTCTCATAAACCTGATGGACAATTGGTGTCTTTAAATCATGAATAAATGACCTTGAAACGAGTAAGACACTATCAAGGTAGAGCCGTGATTTTTCGAGCTCTTGTTCATACTGGGAATACTCTCGTGAAATATCATCAAGATTATGATTGATTTTAGTTGAGACATCTCTCAGGCTCTCATTAATCGCATCATTTGCCTTGTTTGTCATCGCAACTTCCTTAAATTCATTTTCGAGCATGAGTTCGAGTGAGTTTTTAGCTTGCATCATCGATGAGAGAATGAAGCGAATAATAATAAACAGACAGATAATAAGAATTAAGAAACATAATGCGAGTAGAATAAACTGCTTCATGATAAATGGAACTAAGGTTTCTGTGTAAGGAAGTCGATATACCCTAATGAATACTTCGTAATTATCCAAATTTGCGTTGGTGTAGTTTCCTTGGCTTTCAAAGAGGACCGATTGCTTGTTGGTTGCACCCGAAAAATTCTCGCGGTTAAACGAACTGGATGAACTATACACTTGTGTTTTACCCTTATAGATAAGTAAATCTACAGGGTTTTCTTTCGTAACGACCGCTAACTTAGATGCAATTTGGTTTGCATCTCCATCAAGGGAGCTTTTGACTGCAATTTGTATCTCGTCGATCTGATTTCTTTCGATTTTTTGATATTCATCGGGAAATTTCTTAAGATTGACCAGATAAAAAGAACATAGAATGATGTATAAGATGATATTGCAAATACTTACAATATTTATGGTACGGGAATATTTATTCTTCATTCCATTTGAATCCGATGCCATGTATGGTTGATATAGAAGTTATACTCATTTTCGAGCGGAGATTCTTTAAGTGAACGTCAATGCTGCGTGATTTGGGATCAAAGTACCCAAATAATTCTTGACTGATTGTTTCTCGTGAAAGTGTGATTGATTTATTCTTTAAGAATAATGTTAGAAGTTTAAATTCACTGGGCGTTAAATCATATTCTTCATTATCTTTCATCACAGAATGCTCTGTGAGGTTAATAAGAATATTTTCAGATTTTGAATATAATGTAGATTGCTCTTCATTACTTATATCACGCTGTAGTAAATTTTCGACATAGTTATAGATAATGTTAATACTCTTCGATTTTTCGATATAATGATCTACATTATAATAGATGGACTCAAGTTCAGAGTTTTCAGTAGGTTGTCCCGTAAGGATGATAACCTTAATTTTAGGTTTCATCGTACGAATACTTTTCGCAAGTTGGACTCCATTGATATCAGGGAGATGAAGGTCTGAAATCATGAGATCATAGTTGTTGTTAGCGATGGCTTGAAGCGCAGAAACAGGTTCGAAAACAATGTCTGCTTCCATAGTTTCATTGGTTAGAGCCATTTGTAAAAATTCGGCAAATTTAACGTTGTCATCTACAATTAATATTTTATACATGATACTCTCCTGGCATTTGATTGTTGGGAAATCAGAATAGAACTGTGTTAATTTCTTAACAATGATTGTACTTAGATAATACAAAAAAAAGCATTTCTCCGCAATGGCACTCCCGTTTCCAGACTGTAATGTGAGACTCGATTTAGCCTATTAGTTAAAATATTTTCACTATTAACTCATAAATACATCCGAAAAGTGCTGATATTCGATAAAAACAGTCAAAATTAGTCCTAATTTAGAAATAAATGTAGAAAAGAAATGAACAATCTTAAGAAAACATATCAAATGTGAAATAATTATGAAAAATGTAATCAAACGATGTGTTTTAAGAATTGAGGCTTTTAGATAAACGAAATATGTTTATACTAATGTGATAGCAAATGTCATCTAAAAGTAGAAACGGAGTCTATGAATCATGGTATAATACAACTATAGAAAAGGTGACACAAATGAAAATAGCTACGATTGGAACAGGTATTATTGTTGAACACTTTATTCGTGCAGCTCGAACTGTTAAAGATATTGAGTTTGTTGCTGTATATTCTAGAAATTTAGTCCGCGGACATGAGTTCGCAGAGAAGGTAGATATTAAGAAGATTTACACCTCTCTTACAGAAATGTTTTTAGATGATGAGATTGATACGGTTTATATTGCATCACCTAACAGTCTTCATTATGAACAATCAAAACTGGCTCTTCTAGCAGGGAAGAATGTTATTGTGGAGAAACCTTTCACAGGAAATTATGATAAAGCATGTGAACTGGTAAAACTGTCTCAAGAAAAGAAGTTGTATCTTTTTGAAGCAATTTGTAATATACATATGCCTCACTTTGAATATATTAAAGAAAAACTTGAAAAAGTTGGAAATATTAAGTTAATTCAATGTAACTATAGCCAATATTCAAGCCGTTATAGTCAGCTTCTCCAAGGAACAGTAACGAATGTATTTGATCCTGATTTTTCAGGAGGAGCCTTGGCAGATATCAACATTTACAACTTACATTTTGTAGTGGGATTATTTGGAATGCCTGAAGAAGTATCTTATATTGCGAACTGTCATGAGAATGGAATTGATACTTCGGGTGTTGTGATTTTAAAATATCCTGAATTTGTAGTAGAATGTGTAGGCGCTAAAGATAGCTATTCAAGTAACTTTGCCCAAATCCAAGGAGAAACCGGATATATCATGGTTCCTGGAGGCGTTAACGGATTGAAACGTGTTGAAATCGTCACGAATGATTTAACCGAAAATCATAATGTTCAAGATCGTGACCGACTCAGCTATCAAGTGGAAGCATTTAGAGACATCGTTGCAACAAAAGATAGAGCACGTTGTGATGAACTCTTGGAGCATAGCCTAAACGTAGTAAAAGTTGCGGAAGCTGCGCGACAAGATATTAATTTAAAATTTGAGTTTTAATGAGGTGAAGTATGGATTTTGAAAGTTTTATTCAAAATATTGAATCATTAAAAATTGTTGTTTCAGATCAAATGAAACAACAATTTTTGTCGTATAAAAGTTTGATTCAGGAAGTTAATAAGGTATTAAATCTTACAGCTATCGATGATGACCATGGTATCTACTTGAAGCATTTTTATGATTCGTTGTTAATTGCTCCTTTGATTAAGGAAAATAGTTCGCTGATTGATATTGGAAGTGGTGCTGGATTCCCAGGGTTAGTTCTCGCAATCGCACGTCCTGATATTCATATTACATGTGTTGAGCCAACAACGAAACGAACCAATTTTTTAGAACAAGTTGTGGATGCATGTGGACTCACGAACGTTACAATTATTAATGATCGCGCTGAGAATATTATTGATGAACATCGTGAACGTTATGACTATGCGACAGCACGTGCTGTGGCTTACCTTGATATTCTGAGTGAACTCTGTTTACCATTTGTACGTATTGACGGTACTTTTATTGCCATGAAAGGTGCGAAAGCACTGGAAGAGATTGAAGTGTCACAAAAAGCTTTAAATATACTCGGTGGTAAGCTCGAAACCTCTCATCGTTTTTATGATGATGAAATGGGCGAAAGATATAATTTGGAAATCCGTAAAATAAAGAAGACGCCACAGAAATTTCCGCGTAATTATGCTAAAATAAAGAAGGCGCCATTATCTGGGAGGAATCATGATTGAACGTATAAATATACCAATTGAAAAGATTAAGCCAAATCGTTATCAACCACGTACCGTGTTTGATGAAGAGAACCTCTTAGAACTGGCACAATCCATTCAAGAAAATGGTTTAATTCAACCTGTAGTTGTTCGTCAAGTTGATGACTACTACGAAATTATTGCAGGTGAAAGACGTTATCGAGCAATGATGATGTCTGGATACTTAGAAATACCTTGTATTTTAAGCGATATCGATGATGAAAAAAGTGCAACAGTCGCACTCATTGAGAATATTCAACGTGAAGACCTCTCAGTAGTCGAAGAAGCCAAAGCTTATCGCGATATTTTACGTATCCAAGGAATTACACAAAAAGAACTCGCTAAACGTGTGGGTAAATCCCAATCAGGTATTGCGAACAAAATAAGACTGTTGGAATTACCCGATCCCGTCTTAAGTGCGTTGGGTGAACGTAAAATTACGGAACGACATGCTCGCGCATTAATAGGACTAGAGAATCAAAAAACAGAAGAAATTCTTGATGAGATTTTAGATAAAAAACTGAATGTTCAACAGACTGAAACTTTGGTCAATAAACCAAAGAAAAAGAAAACCGTTGTTCGCGGAATTTCTCAACATATTAAAATTGGTATTAATACCATAAAACAATCAATCGGAATGATTGAAAAAACAGGCATAAAAGTTAACCATAACATGGAAGAAACAGAGGATGAAGTAATCATTACTATCCGCTTTCCAAAATAAAAGGATGTGAGTCAATGGGGAAGATAATTGCTGTTGCAAATCAAAAAGGTGGTGTAGGTAAGACCACAACAAGTATTAACTTATCTGCAGGTTTGGCATATTTGGGCCAAAAAGTTCTCTTAATTGACTTGGATCCCCAAGGGAATGCTTCACAAGGTGTTGGAGCAAATCGCATGGCTATTAAAGAGAGCACCTACGATTTAATTCTTACAGATAAAGAAGTTGATGACGTAAAATTAAGTCTCTCGACACCACCAATGGATCTTATCCCAGCGACAATTGAACTAGCGGGTGCAGATTTAGAAATGGTAGAGTTTAAAATTGGTCGTGAAAGATTGTTGAAAAACAAACTATCAAAAGTAAAGGATCAGTATGATTTTATAATCATTGACTGTCCACCTTCACTGGGACTCTTGAATACCAACGCACTTACTGCAGCGGATTCAGTTATTATTCCCGTACAGTGTGAATACTATGCGCTAGAAGGACTTACACAGTTACTTTCAACGATTCGTTTAGTTCAAAAATTATTTAATCCTGATTTAAAAATCGAAGGTGTTTTATTAACAATGTTTGATGTAAGAACACGACTCAGTGTTGAAGTTCAACAAGAAGTTCGAAAATACTTCAAAGAAAGAGTGTACAAAAGCAATATACCTCGAAATATTAAGCTTTCTGAAGCACCCTCTCGAGGCAATACAATATTTGAGTATGATTTAAAATCTGAAGGGGCTAAAGCTTATGCATCACTTGCGAAAGAAGTTTTAGCGAAGTATAAGAAAGAGAGTGAATAATCATGGCTGATAATAACCGTTTAGGCAGAGGCTTAGGTGCTATTTTTGGTGAAGATGTTTCTAATGTTCTTGAAGATATTCAACAAGGTGAAAACCAACAATATGGTGGCGTTAAAACGACTTTAAAGATTAAAGATATTCGTACAAACCCCTACCAACCACGTCGTCACTTTGATGATGATAAATTGGATGAGCTAGCACAATCAATTGCTACTCATGGTCTCTTCACACCAATTCTTGTAAGAGAAACCTCAAAAGGGTATGAACTAATTGCTGGTGAACGTCGACTCAGAGCATCCAAGAAAGCAAAACTTAAAGAGATTGCAAGTATCGTTGTAGACTTTGACGATGCACAAATGATGGAAATCGCTGTTATTGAAAACGTTCAACGTGAAGATTTAAATGTTATTGAAGAAGCGATGGCTTATGCATCGTTAATTGACAAACTTGGCTTAACTCAAGAAGAAGTCTCCAAACGCGTTAGTAAATCACGAAGCCATATCACTAACTTACTCCGTTTATTAAAACTTCCACGTTCAGTTCAAGAAATGGTCAGTTCGAACCAACTTACGATGGGACATGTTCGACCATTGGTAACACTCGACAATCCCAAAGAAATCGAAAGACTGGCTCAAGAAATGTATGATCGCAAACTTTCAGTTCGTGAAGCGGAGAAACTTGTAAATCAGGAAGAGAAACCAAAACCAGAAACTGCGAAACCAAACAAAGATTATGATTATGCTCGTAAACTTTTCGAGACAAAGTTACAGACGAGAGTCGCGGTCGATAATCATAAAGTCACAATTTCATTTAGTGACGATGATGATCTTAATCGAATTTTAGAAGCTTTAGATTTAATCGACTAAAATTTGTAAAGAAAATCAATTCAAATGTAAAGACAGCTTACACATTGCGTGTAAGCTTTTTTGTGTCTTCACCTAGAAACCTAGAAAGTTAAAATGTCAGATAGTCGCATAGACAGTAGCTGTACTTGTGAAACATAAATTTTTATACTCCGTTTTTTACAAAATTATGTTTGTGAACTTATAGTGAGTGAATTGTAAAGATGTCGCAAATGCCTTTAAATAGGGCTCTAATGCACATTTCTTCATATAAATGAAACTTGAGTGAAATGACTCTTCAAAGCCTTAAACAGAAAATTATTTGTGATAGATTAGAGATGGAGACAAGTGGGAAATTGGTAATTATCACAGATTTCTGTTCACTATTTAGCTTCTTTAAATCAAAGGAATCTCCGTACTTGAGATAAAGATCTAGTTTTGAAGTCTTCAATATTTACTGATTTGTAACATAGATTGCTATAACTAAGTATGACAAATCTACTAACTAATAAATTATAGAAGTTAGTGGAATCTGGATAAACGTCATCTAAATCTTAGCAACCCACGTACACACAAGTCTTATTAAGGACAATTCTGTGGAAGGAATTTGGTTACTTCTTGCACAGAATTGTCTTAAGGTAATATTTGTTATGAAAGAAAGAGGGAAATGAATGAAAAAGGTATCGAAGAAGTTACTTAGCCTAACATTATCTATTGCCATAGCTATGGGTACAATTACTGCATCATATGCAAGTACTGAACTCAAAGACTACGGTAATGAATTTGTAAAGATAAATGTTAAGGATACATATTCTCAAGATAATACCGAGGGAAAACTCGATATAGATCTTGTTCCAAAAGATAAAAAGGTTTCTGTAGAGTCGATTACGTTTCCAGACGAATCAAAAACTATAGATAAAGATAAAAAATTACAACCAAAACCTGAAAAGGTAACTAAAGGTCATAAATATTCATATGAAATCAATGAAAACGGGGAATATGAATTTTTAGTTAAATATAAAATTGAAACAGTTTCTGAACAAACTACTAAAGATAAAAAAGTAGAAGCTAAGGATGAAAAAGCTAAAGTAGATGAATCAAAAGCTACTGATACAAAAGCTGAGGAATCCAAATCTACAGAAGCTAAAGAACCTGTCGTTCGTGAAGAAGAGGTTCGTTTTAAGTATGCAGTCAACAGAATAGAACTTCCTAAACCAAAGGAAGAAGCAAAACCTGTTGAGAATGAAACTAAGAATGAAACCAACAATAAAACAATCACAGAAGAAGTTACAGAACAAAAATCACCTGACTCTGTAGAAGAAGCACGTGCATTTAGCTTAAGTGCAGATGACGCCACTACAAAATGGAGTAAGACTGATGGAATTGTTACGATAGAAAGTAATGATTTTAATCCGAGTCAATTTTTTGGTGTACCTGAAACTAAGTCAATTACTGTAAAAGTAAACTTTGGTTCTACATATAAAGACAGTCCTAATAAAATGGTGGCATTTAATATAAAACCTGGATTAAAGTTTGTTTCATATCCGGTTAAGGGAACTCCAAAAAATAATTTAGAAATTGAAATGCAAGGAATTCAGAACGATCTAATTTCGTCATCTACCAGAGCAACAGGACAAGAATACGGTAGTTATAACGGTCCTGTACAATATGTCCCAATAGATAAAGGCGTAGAATCAGTTGAATTCACTTTCAAAATAGAGTCTGACACTAATATTTATGATATGGGTACAAATACTCAGATTGATATCACGGATGCAATTTCTGCTAAGGCTGAAGTTGGAGGAAAGTCTGTTGGTGAAGTAAAAGAAAATGTGAAAATGAATAATCCGGCAAGAAATGTTTGGCTTTGGGTACCATCAGCAGAGGGGCAAGCAGACAGCAGTCCGGATATTAAAGTTGAGCCGTTACTTTACCGTAACAATGGATTCGGAACAAAAAACTTCTATTATGGTAATCTTGTATTTTACATTCCGTTACCTTCTGTAGTTAAAGAAGAAAATATTAAATATGATAAGACATATTGGACATTCGATAAGGAAAGCAATACACTAATAGGAAAAATGGGATCTATTTTTGGTCCGGATTCTAAAACATCAAGGCAAGTGTTTTATTTAAATACGACAAATATACCTGAAGGAAATTACAATGCAACGGGAGCTATGTATGCTGAGTATAAAAATTTCATCTCAGGAAAAACTGAAAAAGTGGAACTAGGGAATGACTCACGAAGATTTTTCAATTTCAAAGTTACACCAAAAGCCGAAAAAATGAATAAGTTTACCGCTATGCAAAGAACAGCGCAAATGAATCCTAAGGATTTACAACATGCGCAGCAAAAGAATCCATTGTTTATATTAACTACTGATATTTACACATCGTTGACGGATCAAAACATTGAATATACAATGAATAATTATAATGCAGTTGAAGTGGGATTTCCTATGGTAAACTCTGATGTAGCTAAGTATAAAATTATATATCGAACAAATAAAAACAATACACCTCGTCAAGCAACACCAGAACAAATAAAAGTCAGAAGAGCATCCAATACAGGTGGTCTTGTTCAAAGTATTGGAAAGGACACGTTAGGACTTGCGAATGATGAGTATATCACATACGCAAAAACATTTATCGGAGATATTCCAGCGAACTTTTCATCAGGATCGCCAAATAAGGATATTAGCGCTGCCTATGATGAAACAGCATATGTTATAGGAGACTTTAAAGGAAAGACAGATTTAAGTGGAACCGTAACACTAAAAACATATGCAACTAATCTTGCAGGGGAAATCGAGCCGGGATCAGAAGTTTCGGTCACATCTACAAACATGACGAATCAAGGAATGCTAAGTACATCTGCTCGATTCAATGTTGAATCGGGACCTATGACTTTAAAAGCAGGTGAAAAAGGTACATACCGAATGGCAATTCATACTTCTCCTTATTTATACGGTTCGTATGTACACATTGATAATCCAGTAGTGTACATTAAGAAAGTTCCGGGATTTACCTTCAGTAATTTTGTCATAGGAGAAGTTACTCGTGATCCATTCACATTAGTCGGAACTTCGACACGTTCAATTCAATCAAATGTTTCTGAAGTCACTGGAACTAATGGAATACAGTATATTGCAATCGAGATGCTTGGATATGTAGGTGGATTTTATGATCAATCTGCAAAGGGAATTTATTTTACATATGATATGAAAGCAGAAGAAGGGCAACAAAACGGATTACCTTTTGCAAATACTATGTATTTAGAAGCTCCTGGAATGAACTTGACTCCTGCATACGGATATGGAACTCCAGTGGGGAATCTTTTTGGAAGACCAAATCAAATGATTACGATGCAATCCGGAAAAGTAGAAGTAACGAGTGATAAAGCATTAATCTTAGATTCATATATTACTAAGAACGATGAAACAACCAAACAAGAATTTGATGGTACAAAAGATACTGCTGTTGGATTTACAGTTAATGACAAAATGAACTATAATGTCACACTAAAAAATGCAACAGATGATACTGTCCGAGATTTTGTTAGTTATATTCCAGTTCCACGTGAAAATGTAAACTTTGGTTCGAACTTCCAAAAGGAAAAATTCCCATGGAATCTAAAGATAGATAGTTATAAAGTTACTGTTGAAAACAAAGATGGACTTGATGTTACAGGAGCTAGAGCACCTTTCTATAAAGTAGACTTTGCATCCATTAGCCCAGAAAATGCAGCGAACTATGAGACTGCAAATTATACAAATCAATTTACAGGGACAACATCAATGATGAGAATCATGACAAGTGGAGATGTTCCTAATGGAGAAAAAGCAACCTTAGTTGTTAAATACTCTATTGATGAAACAAGTGGAACAATCACATCTAAACCAGAAAAACTTGATGCTTTATTAGCATTTAACCCTTACTTTAAAGTGTCGGGAGCAGGTACTTCAGGTTGGACTAAAGGTAAATCAGCAGGTTCTTATCTATCCATTGGATCAGTTCAAGGACGTGTGTTCGTTGATGCTAACTACGATGGTAAGTGGAATTCTGGTGAGGATTATTTAGCAAACGTAGAAGTAAAACTTAAGAGTAGTAAAGGTGTTATCTACAAAACAACTACTTTAGCAGATGGCTCATATTCATTTAGTGATTTACCATCTGATAAATATGAAATCGATTTTACTGATGCTAATAAACAGTATAAATACTTTACATATCCTAACAAACAAGTAGGTGTTGAAATTGGTTCTGCAGTTCCTAATAAAGGATCTTCGGTTGGTAAACTTGCTCAAGTTGATCCAGCAAACCAATCATCAAAATCGTTGAATGTTGGATTATTGAAGTATGATAATACAAAACTAAAAATTACAGGTAATGAAATAATTGTTCGTGAAAAGAATGAACAGACACCTGGAACAGAATACAAATTTATTCCAAGCTTTAGTGATGCAAATTATGCAGAAAAACTACAACAAACAGGTTATCCAACATATCGTGTTGAAGATCAATCACTTGCGACAGTCTCTTCAGATGGAACAGTTACTGGTGTTAAAGCTGGTATTACAAACTTAGTAGTTACAACTAAAGATGATTTTGATAACGTTATTGAAAGTAAATTTAAAATTACTGTTGCTAAGAATGATGAACCTACAGTTACATTTATTACTGGTAAGGAATCATTAGATCTTAATGTTAATGATAACTATGATCCAGCAGATGGTGTTGTAATTCAACGTGGTTCAGAAATTATTCCAATTACTGACTCACGCGTAAAAGTCACAACATATAAAGCTGGTACAAATGAAACAACTACAGTCAATATGGCTAAAGCTGGAATGTATAAGGTTAAATACGAAGTAACTACAGATGGCGGTAAAGCTTCTGCAGAACGTCTCGTAGCTGTAAAAGATGACACAATCATTAAGACAGATAACTTCTATATTCAACGTGTAAACTATACAATTTCAAATGCAGATGTACCTACAGATACAGCAGCAAAAACAAATCAAGTTAAGACAAAAGGTGAAGTAAAAGCTTGGAGTATCCAAACTAAGAATGAAGTACCTGTAAGACTTGACTTAGGAGATTACTCTAAAGTTGCGAAAGACTATACAATCAAGATTACTCCTGATTTAAATGGTCAAACAGCAGAATTTACTACTCTAGTGGCTAGCGTATATGATGGTACAGTTGAAAAAATCGGTGATTACTATGTTATGAGTAAACACGGATACACAACAAGTAAAGCAGTTGAAAAAGGAACATTTACTAAGAATAGTGCTAAAGATGCTATCTCAGTAACGGCAAAACATGTTATTACTGGAGCAGATAAGACATCTGATGTCTATATTGCTGATCCATACAGTGTTACAAAAACACCTGGGAATTATGATGTAAATATTATGATTACTGGTGTAACGGGTGGACCTGTTAAACAAAAAATCCATGTTCTTGATAAAGATAACCTTGTGGTTGGAAACAACTATGTAGTTGCAAGTAATGACATTAGTTATGAACAAGGTGTTATTACAGGTAAAACACCAGCACAAATTATGGCTGATGCAGCTGTTAAGGGATACGACAGAAGAACTGGCGCAGAATCTGCTACACAAATGGTTGGAGAAAAACCAGCTGACGTAGCAAACAAGATTCCGTATACAGTTAAGTTCGAAACTACAAACGAACAATCAACACTCGTACCTACAAAAGTAACAATCAATCCTAAATCTACAAATAAACCAGTTGTTGAAACAACAAAAGATGAAATTACATTAAATGTTGTGAATGCAATTGACACTGCTAATAAGATTACGAAATCAAAAGTTCTTGCTGACTTTGGTGTAACAGGTAAAGATACATACGGTGAAGCAATTACTGATGAATCAGCATTCACATTAACAGGAATGGAAAATGTAGATATTACAGCAATTAAAAAAGATGGATACATCATTAAAATTACTGTAAAAGATGCTCAAGGAAAAGTCTCAGACGTTAAATCTGTTGTTTACAAGATTGACGATACTGAAAAACCTAAATTGGATATTGAAAACAAAAAAGTTGTTTATAACACAACACGTGTTAACCCAACAAAACCAACATTAGAACAACTTGAAGCATCAGGAATTTTCGGAACAATTACTAAATCTGACAATGATAACCAATCAACTCCAGCTTCAATGAAATTACAATCAGATAATTACACTACTGTAAATTACGAAGCAGAGGGTGAATATACTATTCAAGTTTATATCACTGATAAGAGTGGTAATAAATCAGATAAGATTAATGTAATCATTAAAGTTAAACATTTCGATGTTATCGATCCTACAACAGGATGGGCATCAAATGCTTCAAACTTTAACGCAGAACTATCAGAAGTTCAAACCGCAGCGGGAATTATCGCTAAAGGTAATGTGAAAGTTTATGATACAAAAGCAGGTGAAGATGTACTTCTATCACCAACTAAATATGAAGTCGTATCTAATAAGTCATCACTTCCAGTAGGTCAAAATCAAAATGTTCAATTTAGCATTAAAGATAGAGCAACTGGAAATACACTTGGACTCTTAACAAGAGATGTAAAAGGTAACGTATTCAACAAAATTATTGATGGTTATGCAATCTTAGCTCAAGGATTCTCTGCAAATGTGGATGAAGTTCAGACAGCTTCAAATATCATTAGTAAAGGTGGCGTCAAGATCTTTGATGCTAGAGATCCTAAAGTTGACCCAGTAGAAATTAACAATCCTACAATTAAAGTATTGTTAGGCGAAACTGAAGTTACAAAACTTGATACAGGTGTTAAACAACAAGTGACATTTGCATATGCAGATAAACCAGAGGTTAAAGAAACGGTTTCTGTTAATATCTATGACAAATCTAATGGACAATATGGACTCATTGCTAATAAGATTGTTGCTCAAGTTGAAGATGTAAATACAGCATCGAAGATTGTGCAAAAAGCTGGTGGTAAAGTCTATAACGTCCTAACCGGAGAAGAAAACATTGCTCAAACATCAGCATTAACTTCTACTCCAACAAAACTAAACGCAGGATTAGATCAAGACGTAACTATTTCTGGATCAGGATTAAGTAAAGCAGTTAAAGCTGACATTTATGATAGTTATAATCCAGAAACTGAATCAGGTATTATTGCTAAAGATTTAATAACAATTGGATTGAATGCGATATCTGAAGAAAATATCTTAAAACTTGCGAGCGTTAAGGGTTATATTTATACCGGTGACGTACGTAAAGAAATTACAGATATTACCAAATTTGAAGCATCACCTCTACCAACAGTAGTCGGTGATAATCAAGTTATTAATTACAAACTCAAAGAAACAGGCGTAACTACAGCTAAGAAAATTAATGTTGTCACAACAGAAATTGAACTGAATGCTGATAAAGCAATAATTATGAGTGTCGCAGATGCTCAAGCTACATCATCAACAGACTTAGTTGGTAAAGCTCATGCAACTGCAACTATTAATGGTCGCGCAATTTTACCTACCGTTAGTGATGCAGATGTTGATACAATTAAAGCAGTAACTAAAGGTCAAGATACACCAATCACAATCACAGTTACAGCTAAAGATTCAGTAACCGGAGATATTGCAACACCTAAGAGTGTTGACGTATATATCGTGGATAAAATTGATCCAGTTAATAAGATTGGTATCAATGCCGAAGACTTTACATTAGCAACAGCAGATGTAAACCGCGATAATTTCATTACTGCATCAAAAGTGAAGGCACTCGACTTCAGTAAACTTCCTAATGGGGATATTGAAGCAATTCCTTCATCAGCAATTACAATTAATGATGCTGCTCTTAATCAGGTAGCAGGAACTCGTCCTGTAACATTTACAGCGAAAACTGGAAACCGTGAAGCTAAGACTACTGTTAAAGGTCATATCTATAACACAATTATCGGTAAGATTGGTATGAATGGACTTCCTGAGTTTACAATTGCGAAAAACAACGTAACAGAAGAAAACTTAATGAGTGGTTCACAAGTAACAGCATGGGATCTTACAGATATTAACGATATTGTTCAAATCGACCAAGAAAACATTAAAGTTACAAAACCAACTACATTACCTACAACAGCTGGAACACATCCAATTGAGTTTACAGCAACACTTGGTAGTGAAAGTGCAATCTTCAAATCAAATGCAATTGTTGTTAACTCAAATATTAAACTAACTGCAGATAAGAATATTGCTATCGCTCTTGAAGACTTAGCAACTCTTACTGAATCAGATTTCCTTGATCTAGCACATGCAACAGCAACATTATCAGGTGACTCAGTCACAATTACGATGGAAGCTGGCAAACTTGATCAACTTAAAGCATTAACTGCTCCAAATGAAGCAGGAATTAATGTCACAATCAATGCTAAAGCAACAAATTCAAGTGACTCAACATCACAAGTTACAAAAGTATTTGTCTATAATCAAGTAGACAGTTATGGAAAACTTGCCATCAATGCACATGACTTTAACATCAGACTTGATAATGTTACGGATCAAAACATGAAGAATGCTGCTGAAGTTCGTGGATGGGATCTTCAAAGATTACCAGAAGCTGCACCAGTTAGAATTAGTGATGCAAGTGTAACCATTAAACGTGGTAACGAAAAAGAAGTTGGCGATCGTATCGTTGAATTCGAAGCTAAGATTGATGGTACACGTCTCGTTACTCGTGAAGTTAATGGTTCAGTAGTTGACTTTGATCCTTCACAAACAGAAGGTATTGAAGCACAAAACTTCAAGATTGCTCTTAGCGAGCTTTCAAATGAAAGAATCATTGAAAAATCAAAAGCAACACGTGTAACAATCGTTAAACCAGGGGAAACAGTTCGTGATCATAACGTAACTGTATTAGCACCAAGTCCATTACCTACAACAGTTGGTAACTACCCAGTAACA
This sequence comes from Erysipelothrix inopinata, assembly GCF_014396165.1. Classification (GTDB taxonomy): domain Bacteria; phylum Bacillota_I; class Bacilli_A; order Erysipelotrichales; family Erysipelotrichaceae; genus Erysipelothrix; species Erysipelothrix inopinata. The sequence continues at coordinate 546,360 of NZ_CP060715.1, read as the reverse complement.
CTAACAACTGAAGCAGGAACAACACGCGTTGTTCAAATGGAAGTTATTAAATCAAATATTAACTTGAAGGCAGATAATGAAATTAGTATTAATGTCGAAACTGCTAAGACATTAGATCATGATAAACTTCTTGATCTAGCACATGTCACAGCAACACACCCAATGGGAGCAACCACTGCATTTGATCAAGCTGTCATCGATCAGTTAAATGCTCTTACAAGTGGTTCAAGTACTGTATACGAACTTACTGTTAAAGCAACAGCAAATGATACAGTTATCCCTGCAGATACAATTTCTAAAGTGATTAAAGTTTCAGTTTATGACGAAATCGTTGGTGACTACGGAATTAACGCAAGCCCAATTGTTGCTAAAGTAGCTGACGTCAATACAAAACGTAAATTAATTAACGAATCTGCTGTGAAGATTACAAGATTGTCCACAAAACAACCAATGCAAATCTTCGAAAGTAATATCCTCTTTGCTCAAGACAACGAAGAGATTACATTATTAAAAGAAGGTCAAAATCAAAAAGTAACCATTATTGGTACAGGCTTTGACAATATCTCCATTGAGATTAATGCAAATGTATATGATTCCTACGATCCTGAAACAGGACTCGGATTATCATCAAAACCATTCGCAGCAAAAATTGATGATGTAAAAACAGAAGCACAAGTTGTTGCTCAAGGTAAAGCCATGGTATTCGACGCAGCTACAGCTACAGAACGCCCAGACTTAACCGTTAATACAACAGATTACCCATTGTCAGAAGGTAAGAAAATTGTTACTTACAAACATGACAAATTACAAACAACAAGTAAAGCTACAATCTACTCAGAATATAATCCAGATAAGAAAGAAGCTATCAACGCATTTGATTTCGTCATCGAACTCGAAGATGTTAATGAAACAAATGTTAAGAAGGCAGCTAAGGTCGAAGCATACGAAGTAGATGAAGACTTGGTAGAAACACCAATTTCAATAGATGATGTTACTGTTTCAACACTCCCTACAACTACAGGAGCTCACAATGTGACATTCACAACACCAGAAGGTGTTAGCGTTACACGAGTTGCAAACGTTGTTGATAAGATTGATCCAGTAACCAAGATTGCATTCTCAGGACATGACTTCGATATTGAAATTGAAGATGTCAGTGAAGAACAATTCGCAACACTTTCAGAAGTAAAAGCATACGATGTAAGTGATGTTGCAAATAACGGAATGGTAGCCTTAACTCCAGTCCTTACAACACCACTTCCAACAACAGCACAAGTTCATCCAGTTACCTACAAGGCAACTGTAGGAGAACGTACATCAGAACTCACAGTTAAAGCTAACGTTTATATCGGAATTAACCCAGAAACAAAAGAAGCGATGAATGCATATGACTTTGTTATTGAGTTAGATGATGTTAACGAAGCTAACTTGAAGACTGAAGCTAAACTTGAAGCATACAAACTTCTTGGAGAAGGTAAGCGTACTAAGATTGATAATGCAGATATCTCAGTATCCCCAATTCCAACAGAAGTGGGCGAAATGGATATCACATTCACAACACCAGCAGGAACAAAAATTACAGTAACTGCAAATGTTGTAGATACAATTGATCCAGTGAATAAAATTGCATTCTCTGGACATAACTTCGATATTGAACTTGAAGATGTCAGCGTAACAGAATTCGCAACACGTTCAGAAGTGAAAGCATACGATATAAGTGATGTACCTGGAGCAGGAATGGTTGAATTAACACCAGTTCTTACAACTGAACTTCCTACTACAACAGGAAAACATCAAGTAACATACAAAGCTACAGCAGGCGAAAGAGTTTCAACTTACTCTGTTGAAGCAAATGTATACGATAAGATTGATCCAGTAACCGAAGAAGCAATGAATGCTGAAGACTTTGTTATCGAGTTAGGAAATGTATCAGAAGCTAACTTGAAGACAGGCGCAAAACTTGAAGCATACAAACTCTTAGGTGAAGGAAAACGTGAAGAAATTGAAAATGCAGATATCACTGTTTCACCAGTTCCAACTAAAGTTGGTCCAACACAAATCACATTCACGACACCAGCAGGCACAACAATTACTGTTACAGCAAATGTTGTTGATAAGATTATTAATGGTATTGCATTTAGTGGACATAACTTCGACATTGAATTTGAAGACGTAAGTGCAGCAGAATTCGCAACACGTTCAGAAGTGAAAGCATATGATGCAAGTGATGTTGCAAATAACGGAATGGTAGCCTTAACACCAGTCCTTACAACAGAACTTCCTACAACTACAGGTACACACCCAGTAACTTATAAAGCTACAGTTGGTGAACGTAATGCTGAGTTCACAATCAGTGCCTATGTCTATGACAAGATTGATCCAGTAACCGAAGAAGCAATGAGTGCACAAGACTTCGTTATCGAGTTAGATGATGTTGATGAAGCTAACTTGAAGACAGGTGCTAAACTTGAAGCATACAAACTCTTAGGTGAAGGAAAACGTGAAGAAATTGAACATGCAGATATCACAGTTTCACCAGTTCCTACAGAAGTAGGTGCAACAGATATTACATTCACAACACAAGCAGGTACAACAATTACTGTTACTGCAAACGTTGTAGATAAAATTATTGATGGTATCGCATTTAGTGGACATGACTTCGATATTGAACTTGCAGATGTCAGTGCAGCAGAATTCGCAACACGTTCAGAAGTAAAAGCATATGATACAAGTGATGTTGCCAATAACGGAATGGTATCCTTAACGCCAGTCCTTATAACAGAACTTCCAACAACTACAGGTACACACCCAGTAACTTACAAAGCTACAGTTGGTGAACGTAATGCCGAGTTCACAATCAATGCATATGTATACGATACGATTGACCCAGTAACCGAAGAAGCAATGAACGCTCAAAACTTTGTTATTGAGTTAGATGAAGTTAATGAAGCTAACTTGAAGACAGGTGCTAAACTTGAAGCATACAAACTCTTAGGTGAAGGAAAACGTGAAGCAATTGAACATGCAGATATTTCTGTTTCACCAATTCCTACAGAAGTAGGTGCAACAGATATTACATTCACAACACAAGCAGGTACAACAATTACTGTTACTGCAAACGTTGTTGACGAAATTGATCCAGTGAATAAGATTGCGTTCTCAGGTCACAACTTTGAAGTTGAACTCAAACAAGTGTCAAAAGAAAAATTCGCTGAATTATCAGAAATTAAAGCATACGATGTGAGTGATGTTGTTAATAATGGCATGGTAGCACTAACACCTGAACTTCAAACAGCATTACCAACACTTGTTGGAACTCACAAAGTAACTTACAAAGCAGTTGCTGGAGATCGTTCACTTGATTACACAGTAAAAGCAAATGTTCACGATCATATCAATCCAGAAACTAAAGAAGCACTTAATGCAAATGCCTTCTCAATGAAGTTATCCGATGTAAATGAAGCTAATGTTAAAGCAGCAGCTGGTTTACAAGGATTCAAGATTAATGCAGATCACAGTGAAACACCAATTGATCTAAAAGATATTTCAGTATCAACATTACCTACAACAGTTGGTGAACACGATATTACATTCACAACTAAAGCAGGTACTAAGATTACAGTCAAAGCGACAATCTACAATAATGGAACCGTAGTTCCAGGAAAAGATGCAATCTTCGCAAATGACTTAACAATCGCAATCGATAAAGTCAATGCAGACAACGTTAAGAAACTCGCTAACGTATCTGGAGTAGACCTATCCGTAACACCTAATGAAGAAATCCCAATGAGTGATATCAGTGTTGGAGAACTTCCAACAAAACCTGGTAAACATACTGTTGAATTCTCACTCAAATCCGGTACTTCAGTTGAAGTTACAATGATTGTGACCGCTACATACAAAGTAGACGGAAATGATATTACAATGACAAGTAAAGAATTTAACGATGCTAAACAAAAAGGAACTCTTGAAAGAGAAATTATCAAACGTTCCGATGCAGAAGTCATCGTAGTCGAAACAGGTCAAAAACTTGATGGTGTAACTGTTCGATTCTTAGAAGGAACTCCTTCAAGTGTTGCAGATGGTAACTCATTCAAGATCTCCCTTGATAAGAACATTGATTCAATGTTCATTACAAGAGAACAAGGAACTAAAGGACTCTTTGCTGGAACCGAAGATGAACAAGCTGTCTCAACAATTTCTAAAGAAATCACATTAAGTATTAAAGATTCAGGAACTGATGATGGCAACGGAAACGGCAACGGTAACGGTAATGGAAATGGTAATAATGGTGGAAAATTACCAGGAACAGGACTCGAAGCAACGCAATCAATCTTGCTTGCTGGTACAATGATTTCACTTCTTGGTATCATTGTTGTCATCATTGAACGAAAGAAAAAACATGAAGATGCGTAAACGTATTCTAATTATGTTAATGACATTCGTTTTACTCCCAACTTTGGCTTCATGTGGCGTTCGCATTAAGGACGCTGACATGAAAGCTTATGAGGATTTTAAAGAAGACAATCATTTCAAGACATCAAAATATTCTGATGTCTTGGATATGATTGAAGATGCGAAGGATGGCATCTACTTCATTGCCAACCCAGATAATCCCACAAGCTTGAGCTATGTGGAGATTTTAGAAGAAATTGCAGAAGATAAAAAGATCGATATCATGTATGTTGATACATCAAGTGATTCATACAAAGACAAGGACAAAGAAAAGGTCAACAAGCTATCAGAACAATACATTTCTGATTCTGATTTCCGGAATGTTTTCCCTGTTGTCTACGTTGTCAAAAATGGTAACATCAATACAGTATCTCCTATATTTAACGGAGTTTCAGTATCATCACGACTCTTAAATCTTGATGAACAACAAGCTATAAAAGGCACAGTTGAACAACTCTGGTATGATTAAAATACTGAACTATCAGTAAAAGAAATAAACGAAATCGTTATTAATTTTAAACTCTACCGTATATCTGTGGATTCTCTGATAAACACCAACGTCTCAGAAGCCCATCGAAAAGGGTAGAGTTTTATTATATTTATAGGAAATTATGGAAGTTGCAAAGTAAAATAAATCAAGATACACTAAATATAGGATAGATAGGAGAACAATATGAAAATACTATTAATATTATTGATCACACTATCGATATATCTTGCAATGATACTAATTAATGATCGTTATGAGATTGAAACATTAAAAAAGAACTTTAGTAAAATTAGAGATGGATTGGTGATTGTCGCAATCATTACGATTCTTTCTTTACCAGTTTATGACAGTTATCGAACACAACGAACACTCAATGAAAGTATTGGAAGATGTAATGTTGATGCTGCAGTTGCAGAAAAAAAGGTTAAAGCTACGATAGAAGATGAAACAATGAATGACTCTTTTCTTAAATTTAAGGATGCTATCTATATTCCAAAATTTAGAACGTGCGTTACAGTAGAGCAACGCCTGAATGTGAGAAAAACTGATAATGGATGGATTACATTGGCTTCGGAAACTGATGATGCTGTAATGAAGGCAAAACTGTATGGAGCAACTTGGATATTAAAAAGTACCTTACCACTATCAAATCAAAGTGTTTTTGTACAAAATAAAGATGATGCAGTGCTGGTAGAGTCTCGTCTTGAATTTCTAGACTCCAAAGCAGATCCCTATGAAGTGATAGTTGAATACAAGCTGAATAGTGATTATGAAATAATTCAAAGAAAAGTACATTTTATGGATTAGGAGGGATTGAATGATATTAGCATTTACAGGAGCTGGGATAAGCAAAGAATCAGGAATTGATACCTTTATGGATCGTCCTGATGTTCGAGATTGTCTTCATCGAGAGTTTGCAATCAACCACCCTAAGAAATATTGCGAAGTCGTTGCAACGATGAAAAAAGATGTTGATGAAGCAAAACCTAATGCAGCGCATATTGCACTGGCAAAGGCAGACATAGATATTATCACAATGAATGTTGATTCACTTCATGAAAAAGCAGGGAGTAAACGTGTGCTTCATCTCCATGGTAGTTTACCTATGGATGAGGAAATGGCATATGCTCATGAACTCTATAATAAACCAGTACTTTATGGTGATCTTGCCCCAAACTATTCCAAAGCAATTCAGAAAGTAAGCCAATTAGGCGAAGGAGATATATTCTTAGTAATTGGAGCGTCACGTTATACTCAAATTGCAATCCAACTTCGAGACATTGCATATATGAATGGTGCGGAGATAATGGAGATTCAAGAAAATGCTTCCACGACTGTTCCTGATTTCATTGATCGTTTTGTTTGAAATCATGCGTGTATCATTTGAATAAGCGAGCTTAATTATTTATAATGGATATTATGATAACAGATACAATAGTAGCAATAATAACAGCACTTCAAGAAAGTGCCATATCCGTAATACGGCTTAGTGGTCCTGACGCAATCTCTTATGCAAACATGATATTTTCTCGTGATTTGACTAAGGTTGATTCACATACCGTAAGCTATGGACACATCATTGACCCCGTTACACATCAAACTGTGGATGAGGTCCTTTTGTCTGTCTTTAAAGCACCCAAAACATACACTCGAGAAGATGTAGTGGAAATTAGTTGTCACGGCGGTGTTCTTGTGACTAAGAAAGTATTAGAACTTTGCTTATCCGTAGGCGCTCGTGAGGCATTACCAGGAGAATATACACAACGTGCATTCTTAAATGGACGTATTGACCTTTCTCAAGCTGAATCAGTCATGGAACTTATTCAAGCACCGAATGAATTTGCGCAAGAACTCGCTATTTCAGGAGTAAAAGGAAATGTTAAGAATCTTATTGAACCACTCCTTGAAAAATTAATTCAAATTATCGCAAACATTGAAGTAAATATTGACTATCCTGAGTATGATGATGTTCAAGTTTTAACCGAAGACATTATCTTACCGTTAGCCAAAGACTTTATGAAGGACTTAGAGAAAATTCTTCAAGAATCAAAATCAGGACGCATTATGAAAGAAGGCGTCAAAACGGTAATTCTAGGGAAACCTAACGTCGGAAAATCAAGCATCCTAAATGTATTACTTAATGAAGATAAAGCAATCGTAACAGATATCGCGGGAACAACTCGTGATCTTGTTGAAGGTTGGATTAAACTCGACAATGTAGCACTCCATTTAATTGATACAGCAGGATTACGTGATACGGGAGACCGTATTGAACAAATTGGAATTGAAAAAAGTCGTAAAGCTCTTGATGAAGCAGAACTTGTCATCATTGTTTTCGATGCAACTCAAGAAAGAGATCAAGATGACCTAGATCTTCTTGAAGCTACTAAGCATAAAGAACGTATTATTATTTATAATAAAGAAGATCTCCTCACATCAGGAGACCCTGAAAAGATATATGTTTCAGCACTCAATCAAGATGTCAGTGCACTAACAAACGAAATTAACAATCGTTATGTTACGCATACAAAGGCACTTACGAAACCAACACTTTCGAATCAACGCCATATTGCTCAAGTACAAAAGAGTTACTTAGCGATGCAAAGAGCACTTCAAGCACTTGAGTTTGGAATGGAATTAGATTTAGTGACGATTGATTTAAATGAATCATATATTGAATTAGCCTCTGTAATAATGCCACGAGAAGATGTGAATGTTTTAGATGAAATATTCTCACGCTTCTGTTTAGGAAAGTAGTGAAATAATGGAAAAATATTGGATAGATTCCCATGCTCATATTGCATATGGTGAATTATTCGAATCATGGGATGAGATTGTTGCGAATGCGCGTGACTTAAATGTACAACTAATCAATATCATTTGTGGTTCACTAGAAGAAATGAAACAGGCTCTCAGTAAGATTGAAGGAAATCCCCAGTTTCATATATCGCTTGGAGTACATCCTACTGAACTTGATAATTATAAAGATGTCAAAACTTTCGAATCGTTTTTAACCCATCCTCAAGTTGTTTGTGTTGGTGAGATTGGAATTGATATGTATTGGGATCAAACACAGCTCCAAAAACAAATAGAAATATTGGTTGCTCAAATTAATCTTGCGAATCAATATCAGCTTCCTATTGCAGTTCATGTAAGAAATGAAAAAGATGGATCAACGGCAATTGATACTGTGATTGATGTATTGAAGAAACATCCTGTTGATAACAAAGGTGTGATTCATTGTTATAGCGATACTGTTGAGAATGCTAAAATACTTTTAGATATGGGATATTATCTAGGTTTTGGTGGTATCACAACATTTAAGAATGGCGGAAATGTTCGCGATGTCTTGGATATCATTCCTTTAGATAGAATTCTAACTGAAACAGATTCTCCCTACTTAGCGCCGATGCCAAAGCGTGGAAAACGAAATGAACCTGCTTATGTTTCATATACTGGAGAATACATTGCAAATCATTTAAACATGAGTGTGGAAGAGCTACAAGAGCAAGTAATGAAGAACTACAAAACAATGTATAAAAAGATATGATGAATCCACAAATTAATAAAAATGACTTTAGAGAAGTCATTAAAGAACTCCACCGATATATATTAATGAATAAATGACCCATGGAAGATTGTTTCATGGGTTTTTTATATAAAATATGATGAAAAATGCTTCACATTGGTCTATTCAAAAGATTAAAAGGGTAAAATATAAGGAAGAAGCATGGAGGACGCATATGTATTCAAAATATAAGTTTAAGGGGGAATTTCGCCCCTATCAAAAAAGAGTCCTCGACCACGCAGAAACGTATCTCGAAGATAATAAAATTAATATCGTTGCGGCACCCGGAAGTGGTAAAACAATCCTGGGTCTAGAATTAATTCGTAGGATTAATAAACCTGCACTAATTATTTCTCCTACAGTCACAATTCAACACCAATGGGGAATGCGTCTGAGTGATAATTTTTCGGAAGAAGGATGCGAAACAGATGTATCCTACTCACTTAAAAATCCAGCCCTCGTTACTTCAATTACTTATCAAGCTTTACATGCGGCGAATAAAAAGCTAAATCTACAAGCTGACATTAATTCAGAAGATGAATATGAAGATATTTCTGAAGATCTTGCCTATGAAGGTTTTAATCTTTATAAGAAAATTAAAGAGGCAAACATTGGAGTTATTTGTCTTGATGAAGCCCATCATCTTAAAGCGGAATGGAAACAATCATTAACGCAGTTTATTTCCACAATCAATAAAGATGTTACGGTGATTTCATTAACGGCAACGCCACCTTTTGATAGCACCCAAACAGAGTGGGACCACTATACGTCAATCAGTGGCGAGATTGATGAAGAGATTAGCATTCCAGAACTTGTACAACAAAAAACACTTTGTCCTCATCAGGACTTTGTATACTTCAATTTCCCAACTGAATCTGAAAATAAGTTTATAAAAAGTTATGAAGCCCAGAGTAAAGAAGCCGTATCTGAAGTAATATCAGAGGGTATCTTAACGAAATGTATTGATATGTATCAGTTATTGACACATTATGAACTAAAGATTGATGAAATTCTCGAGTCTCCATTAGAGTTTAGTTCCTTATTGACGGTGATGAAACATAATGATCTTAAATGTCCTCGGGACTTGGTGCGTACTGTTTCTCCTAAGGGAACATTGCCTCCTTATAAAGCAATATATATTCAAACTGCTTTTCAATTTATACTTAACAACCCAGATAAGTTTGGTGATGATAACTGTGAGGAGCTAATAACTACTTTTAAAAGATATGGTTTGATGCAAGGGAATAAACTCTACCTTGAAGCTAACCCAAAAACGACAAGAACCTTAATATCATCTCTAGGTAAGCTTGATAGTATCAAAGAAATTGTGAAACATGAATTTCAAAGTCGTCGTCAATCGTTGCGGATGTTGATTCTTACAGATTATATTCATAAAGAGTATCTTAATACTGTTGGAACACAAGAGCCGATTAATGCTCTTGGAACTGTACCGATATTTGAACTCATCCGAAGAGAAGAAATCGAAGGAGAACGTATTGGAGCGGTCTCAGGTTCGTTGCTTTTACTCCCAACAACACTGCAACAAGTTATTGAAAAAAAGAGGGAAGAATTCAATTTCCAATTTGCGATGACATCATTAAATGATACAGGATACAGTGAATACCGTATATCAGGTGGTAATAAGAACATCGTTAAGATTGCGACCTATTTATTTGAAGCAGGTCATGTTCAAATCTTAGTAGGTACTAAATCATTACTTGGAGAAGGTTGGGATTCTCCTTCAATCAATACACTTATTCTCGCAAGTTTTGTTGGAAGTTATATGTTAAGCAATCAAATGCGTGGAAGAGCAATTCGTCTGGATCCTAATAACCCTCAGAAAGTATCGAATATATGGCATCTCGTAACACTTCCCGCACCTTCGGGTAATCCGTTTTCTAAAAATAATGTTGATGATGTAGGTGGGGACTACGAGATGTTGGAACGTCGCTTCCGAAATTTCATGGGACCAAGCTATGATGGAACGCGTTTAGCGGGTGGTTTAAATCGGACAGGTATTTCCAAGGATAATTTGAATCGGATGCAAGTCGAACTCATTAATAAAGAAATGCTAGAACGTTCCAATAATCGCGCTGAAACCCGTGCTCAATGGTATGAAATGGTTGGAGTTGATGAGAACGTTCAAGTTCAAGTAACACATGAGGTATCCGTAAAAGCTCCGGAAAGTATAAAAATGAATAAAGAGTTTCTTTTCGACAATATTCTATCAAGCCTCACCATTAGTGCAATTATTACGGTAGGAATTTTTCTAATCTTTTCAATCGTAACTAAAAAAAATCAAATTCGAATGAATATCTATTTGATTCAGTATCTGATTTCATTTATTGCAATTTTAGTCAGCAAATTTATTTGGTATTTTGGTGGTCGTAGAAAGAAAATGGAATCATTGGGTAAAGCAATTTGCGATACTCTTGTAGAGATGAATCATATTAATCGATGGGCTCATTCAGTGATCAAAGTGAGTGATGATAAAATTACGACAAGTTTCTACTTGGAAAATGCGAATGAAAAAGAAAGTGCACTATACGCTCGTGCAGTTGAAGAGTTTTTTACGGTTATAGAAAACCCGCGTTATATAATATATAAGAAAAGACTCTTCAAAAGACGAAACTATTATATGAGTTATACTTGTCCTACAATTATTTCGATTAACCAGAAGAGTGTCGAGAAATTTGTTAGAAACTTGAGTCGTGACAGAATTAAGTATGGATATTGTTATACACGAAGCAAAGAGGGACGAAAAGAACTTATAAAAGCGAGATCGTCATATATTAGTAAAAACGATAATTTAATTCATGAAGAAAAACGAGCTACAAAATCAACGCGTAAAGAAAGTTGGCAATAATCATGCTAGATATCAAACCTTTTACTCCATCTGACAATTTGGAAATGTTAGTGAATGCTTCCTTGGATGAAGAGTATAATTTTTAAAAAAAACTTCAGGTGGGAATCAATAATAGAACCAATGCTTTCGAAGAGGACAATGAATTATTACTATGTGTTAAAAATAGTGATGGCAAAGTTATTGCTGTAGGAGGAATACAAGTTGATCCGTATGAGCATGATAGTAGGATTGGCAGGCTTCGTCATCTTTATGTTCATCCCGATTATCGACGTCACAATGTAGGGAAGAAAATAGTGGAGTTACTGTTAGATTTTGCAAAAGATCATTTTGATGAAGTGAGACTTAAGACACCGTATGAAGGTTATGATAATATGGCTTCTAAATTTTATGAGGCGAATGGTTTTAAAAGAAGTTATCTAGAAAAATATAGTCATGTGTATAAGTAAAAAAGTGATGATACTCGCAATATAGCGGATATCATCACTTTTTGATTACCAAACTGGGAAACTTGATCCCTTACTATCTTCAACAATAAGTTGACGAACTTCATCTGTTTGATAAAGTTCAATAATACGTTTGAATACTGGATTATCTTTTTCTTCTGTACGTGCTGCGATTAGGTTAACATAAGGATTGTTTGGATCTGTTGTTACATTTTCGAGAACGATTGCAGTTTCAGTAGGAATAAGTCCTGCATCCACTGCAATTCCTGAGTTAATGATTGCGAAGTCGACATCACCAAGTGTGCCAGGAATGTTAGCTGCGGAAAGTTCTAAGAATTTTAGTTCGAGTGGGTTGTCCACGATATCTTTAATTGTTGGGAACTTTTCATCATTAAGTTTGATGATTCCTTCTGCTTGGAGAAGTTGAAGAGCACGACCACCGTTTGTAATATCATCTGGAATACTTACTTGAGCACCTTTTTGTATTTCATCGAGTGAAGTAATTTTCTTTGAATAGATTCCCATTGGTGCAATTGCTGTGTTTGCAATAGGTGTAATTTTGTAGCCGTGTGATTCAATTTCTTTTTCGAGATAGACATGGTGTTGGAAAACATTTAGATCGATATCTTTATCGTTGAGTGCACGGTTCGGTTGAGTATAATCAGTAAATGATTTAAAAGTAATGTTAATACCTTCTTTAGCAGCTTCTTTCGCAACATGGCCCCAGACTACGGAGTCAGATCCAATCATGCCTATTACGACATCTTTGGTTGGTTCTGAAGATGCAGGTTTGTTTGAACATCCTGTGAGGACGAGAAGGGTAATAAGTAATGTTAATAATAATTTTTTCATGTGTTTCTCCTTTAGTGTGTTGTTTTCTTAATAATGATGTTTGCAATAGCTTGAATGATGGAAACCATCAAGAGAATAACAATAATAGATGCATAAGTGATGTCTGCCATGAATCGTCCGTGACCGTAACGAATAACAAAGGCACCAATACCACCAGCACCAACAGCACCACCCATAGCCGTTAATCCTAGTAAGCTAATAAGGGTAATACTTGTGGAACGGGTAAGAGCAGGAATACTCTCTCTTAGATAAACTTTAACTAAGATTTGAAATGGGGATAAACCCATAGATTGAGCTGCTTCAATCAGGCCGGGATCAAGATCAGATAAAGCCATATCTACTTGTCTCATGAAAAATGGAGTACATCCTACAACAAGAGGGAAGATGGCACCACGTACACCAATGGGAGTTCCAGCAATAATACGTGTTAAGGGAATTAATGCAGTCAGTAGGATAACAAATGGAATGGAACGAAATAAGTTTGTTGATTTATCAAGAATTTGATAAATCAGAGGTTGTTCCATGATGCCACCTTTACGTGTCACTACGAGAATGACACCAAGAAGTAACCCAACTACAAATGAGAAGAATCCTGCAATGACCATCATTTGGACTGTTTCGTTAATACTTAGAAAGAACTCATCTTGGTACTTAACTAAGTTTGGTGCAATATCGATTAAAAAATTAAGCATGTTTTAGTACCTCCACATTCAGATTGAGAGATTCCAGATAATTAATAGCGTCTTGTTTTTGAGTTCCTGATAAAATAATAACCATGGAACCAATAATCTCGTCCTGAATAATTTCGATGTTTGCAAAGATAATACTTGCATCAACATCATAAGTTTTTGTAAGATGTGCAATCACAGATTCCTTTGTATTGGAACCCACAAAGTCTATCTTAATAAGAGATTGATCAATATTAAGATTTAATACCTCGGGTCTATTTTGGATGAGATCATCCAACTGATCATAGTTTGTTGTGCTTGCAACAAAGTCTTTAGTAATAGTTGCTTTTGGATTTGAGAAGATATTAATGACCGAATCCAGTTCTTTAACATAACCGTCTTCCATGACCGCAACACGGTCACAAATTTCTTTAATAACAGACATCTCATGGGTGATAATAACAATCGTAATTCCTAGTTGTTCGTTAACTTGTTTAAGAAGTTTAAGAATGTTTGAAGTGGTTTGAGGATCAAGTGCACTGGTTGCTTCATCACAGAGAAGGATATCAGGATCGTTAGCGAGTGCTCGTGCAATAGCGACACGTTGTTTTTGACCACCAGATAACTGAGACGGATAAACATTCTTTTTATCGAGGATCCCTACCAATTCAAGCAATGAAATAACTTTCTCGTGAATTTGGTCTTTAGGAAGTTTTTGATTTCTTAAAGGGAATGCGACATTCTCGTAAACAGTTCGTGATCCAAGGAGGTTAAATTGTTGGAAAATCATTCCAATTTTACGTCGTTGGATACGAAGGTCTTTTTCAGAGAGTTCGTTCATGACAACACCGTTGATGACAACATTACCAGATGTTGGTCTTTCGAGCATGTTGATGCATCGCACGAGAGTACTTTTACCAGCACCACTGAATCCAATGACTCCAAATATCTCAGAGTCCTTAATTGAGAAAGAGACATCTCTTACGGCATGGACGGTATTACTTTTAGATTCGAATGTTTTCGATATGTTTTGAAATTCTATCATGATAATCTCCTATTCATTGAGAGCGAGTTGTTGTTGGTGCTCTTCCTTGATTGATTTAAGTAGTTCGGGATTGGTTATAAGTTCATATGCTGTGTGAGCGAGTACTTTTGCTCCCAATGCAATTGAATCTAAACCAAGTTCGCTGCAGGCTGCAGCTTTGAATTCAATACTGTGTCCTGCCATGGGTTCATTCGAGATGTTGATATGTGGTTGAATGGTTGGAACGCGATGTGAGATGTTTCCTACATCTGTAGATCCTTTCGCAAGACCATCTCCAGGAGTGATTACTTCTCCATAACGGTTTAGAACTTCTTCATAGACACGGTCAAACTTTGGTGTGACTACCGTGTTGTCGACTGCGTTTTGGAAGAGTCCAAATTTATAGGTACATCCCGTTGCAAGAGCGGCTCCTTTGACGATGTTTTCAAATTTTTCGTACACTTCATTGAGTGTGACGCGAGATTGAGCACGAAGATAGAAGCGAGCTTTTGCATATTCAGGAATAACATTGGCAGCTTCTCCACCATGGGTGATTACCCCATGGATTCTTACATCACTGGGTAAGTGTTGTCGTAAAGCATTCACTGAGTTGTAAACTTGGATAATGGCATCCAGGGCATTGATTCCTTTTTCAGGAGATGCTGCAGCATGACTAGCTCTTCCAAAGAACTCAACATCAACGGGATCATTGGCAAGGGATGAAGTTGTGAGACCATGTAAATGTCCGGGATGAACACAAAGTGCAAAGTCTACATCATCGAGAAATCCTTCTCTTACAAAACTACCTTTTGCTGATCCGTTCTCGCCACCTTCTTCACCAGGAGTTCCATAAACTCTTATCTCGCCACCGACTTCATCGATGACTTGTTTAAGTGCCGCGGCAGAGAGTGATGATGTTGCACCGAAGATATTATGACCACATGCATGGCCAATTCCTTCAAGGGCATCGTATTCTGCTAAGAAAGCAACGACAGGACCGGGTTTGTTACTTTTATATCGAGCATTAAAACCTGTACGATGGCCCGCTACATCAACGGTTACTTCGAAACCTTCTTTGATGAGCTGATTGGATAATGTTTCACATGCGAAGAACTCATAGTTACTTACCTCTGGTTTAGCATGGATTTGTAATGCGATATTTTTATATGTTTCATGTTGTTTATCTACGTATTGATCAATGTTATAAGTCATAACTGTCTCCTCCTAATAAAAAAACGCCCATCCCTAAGGATGAGCGTGCTCATGTTACCACCTTAATTTATTCATATCTCACGATATAAATCTTATCGAGTACTATCATACTCTGTCGCGTTAACGGGCGAACCCGACGAAACCTAAACTTACGTCTCAGCTTCATAGCTCCAAGGCCATTTTCATAACTCTTCCGTTTGCCTGCTCTCACCAACCCAGACTCTCTGAAAAACTTTCGAGAAATTACTTTCCTTTTCATCGCTTTTCATTATTATTGCTTACATTTTTAAAATTGTCAACTTAATTACTAAAATATTAATTTAAGAGCCTTAATTTGGGGTATAACTTTAGGATTTCTCTTTCTATATTATATATAGGGAAAAATATTGACTAAAAAAAATATTTCAAAACACTCAATTAAGAATTCAAAAACACCCATTAACAAAATATATTAAATGAAAAATCTATGATATAGTTAGAACAAGCAGGTGAATTTATGAAAATTACTGAAAAACAAAGAGCCTATTATCATACTGGTGAAACACGTGATATTTCATTTCGCGTTCGTCAACTTAAATCTCTTAAAGAGGCACTAAAAAAGTATGAGAATGAAATGTATGATGCATTCATGGTAGATCTTAATAAAAGTGAATCAGAGGTATATCTTACCGAATTAGGCATGGTATATCACGAAATTGATACTGCTATTCGAAATATCCGAAAATGGTCGAAAAAAACACGTGCAAAGACACCTTTGTTTCTGTTTGGAACTTCAAGCAAGATATATTACGAACCAGTTGGAACTGTTCTTATAATTGTTCCCTTTAATTATCCGGTGCAACTCGCTTTTATACCCTTAGTAGGTGCAATGATGGCTGGAAATACTGCGATCGTGAAACTCTCTGAATTAACGCCTCATGTTTCAACCGTTATTCAAAAAATAATTTCAAAGACTTTTGATGAATCGTATGTTTGCGCGATGCAAGGAGAAGTAGAAGTAGTGACTCAGTTACTTGAAGAATCCTTTGACTTAATCTTCTTTACAGGGAGTTCTCGGGTAGGGAAAATTGTGATGAAAGCCGCTTCAGAAAATCTCACGCCAGTTATCTTAGAGTTAGGGGGAAAAAGTCCTGCAATCATTACGGAGTATGCAAATTTAGGGCAGACTGTAGAGAGTCTGGTATGGGGAAAATTCGTGAATGCTGGCCAAACTTGTGTTGCTCCTGATTATTTAATAATCCACAAGAGTAAAGTTTCTGAATTTGAACGACTATTTCGTGAAACCCTTTTGAAATTTTATGGCGAATCACCACTACAAGCCAAAGATTATGGTAAGATAATTAATGCAAGCCATCATCAAAGACTCGTTAGATACTTGTCTGATAATGACTCGAACATCATTTGGGGTGGAATGTACAATGAGACTAAAATTGAGCCCACTTTAATCAAAATTGATAACATCGATTGTGAGATAATGGAAGATGAAATATT
The DNA here is from genome assembly GCF_014396165.1 of Erysipelothrix inopinata. Classification (GTDB taxonomy): domain Bacteria; phylum Bacillota_I; class Bacilli_A; order Erysipelotrichales; family Erysipelotrichaceae; genus Erysipelothrix; species Erysipelothrix inopinata. Next base: position 529,291 of record NZ_CP060715.1, on the reverse strand, counting down.
TGGTCCTATTTTACCCATGATACTTTATGATAGCTTTGATGAGATTGAGAAAATTGTCTCAAAAAACCCAAATCCGCTTGCTCTTTATCTCTATACATATAATAAGGAAGAAAAGGATAAAATATTAAATTCGATTTCTTTTGGTGGTGGTATGGTGAATGGCACAATTTTCCATCTTGCCAATAATAATGTTCCCTTTGGTGGGATTCGAAATTCAGGAATCGGTAGTTATCACGGATATGATAGTTTCACGACATTTAGTCATAGAAAATCGGTGATGACGATGAAAAACTGGTCACCGTTAAAACATTTTTATCCACCATATACAAAAAAGAAAAATAAAATAATAAGAAAGTTACTCAAGTAGGAGGCATACATGGAAAAAATCAGTAAATATAAAGGCCCGTATAAGTCACAAAATGATATTGATGCTGTATACGGATTAGAAAACAACTATTATTTTACAATGGAAGCATCATCACTCAAGAATTTAATGGTCATAGCATTTTCAGTTTCTAATGCTGATGCAACAATTAATGAAATTGCAGAACTTCGAACGGACCATCCTGCGATTGCTTTTGGTGGGGTCTATAAAGATGGACTGAAGCTTTTGATAGAAGTGAATCAAACAATGCTTACAAGTACTGATGAACCGACTGAGATTATTAAGGAAATTGCACTCATTTTAAGATATCATGACTGTCGTAATATTTGTTCAGTTCATGGAAGTGAAAACAATATCGGAATATTCCGTGTTGGTAGACGTCTTTCAATCCTTGATGAGGAAACCTTCGAATCGCAATCAAAGATTGCGACAATCAATCGAAAACCGACTGACAAAATCAACGGAGGATCGTTTCTTGGTTATATTGGAGCAGCTTGTGGACTTATCTTAGGAATGATGATCTGGATAGCTCTTGGATATATTGGATTCATTGCGGGTATCGCAGGATACTTCATGATTAAGTTTGCGATTCGTGGATTTGAGATGACGGGAGGCGAGCTAAACCGTCGAAGTGGAAAAGTTCTTATTGGAATGACTGTATTTGCAATCTTCTTAGCTCAAATACTAAATATTGCGCTTTCAGCTGCGAAAGCTATGGGAGATCTAAGTCTTTTCAAAAATATTGAATTTTTAAAAATAGTTATGATAGGAACACTTACCGATCAAAAATCACTTACAGTATTTATTATGAATATGATGGTAGCTTTAGCACTTACCTATTGGTCTTCAAGTAATATCTTTAAAGCGCTTTGGAATTTAGATTCTAAAGCAAGCAAAAAAGCACGTTATAAATCAACACGATTACTATAGATTTAAGGAGTTAGAATGAAAACGAAAGATTTAGTATTACAAGCATTTATTGCAGCATTGTATGTCGCACTATCATACATGTTGGCACCTTTTACATATGGACCGATACAAGTTCGTGTGGCAGAAGCACTATTAATTCTAGTATTAATTAGTCCAAAACATTCAATTGGAATTATTATCGGATGTTTTATTACCAATTTAGGTAGTCCTCTGGGTTTAATTGATATTATATTTGGTACCTTAGCAACTACTTTAACCTGTGTTGCGATGGCATACACTAAAAATAAGTATGTCGCACTCCTATGGCCATCGGTTATTAACGGTATAATCGTAGGGATCATATTGACCTATGCAGTATACGGTGAATTAACCCTCATTATGAACATTGCTTCGGTATTTATTGGGGAGTTTGTCGCAACATTTATACCTGGATTTATCTTGATGAAGCCAGTCGTGAATAATCCGAAAATTAAAGAATATTTCGGATAATCACATAATTTCCCATAATTTATCGTATTATTTACATATCCACTTACGAGTGGATATTTTTAATTTCGTAAAAAATTAAGTTTAAAAAAAGAGTATTAAAAGTTGACCAGTCATAAATCGTGTGCTATATTCTCATGGTCTTTTTTGAAAGGAGACATTTTAATGAAGAAATACATGTTGATTATCTACATGATGGTCATGGTAACAATCATTAGTGGCTGTGCCGTTAATGCGGACGCCGATATCGAAATTACATACCCAAAACTGAATGAATTGAATGAAGAAAAAGAGGAACCTTATAGGTTTGACATCGAAGAAGTTGTTGAACCGCTTGAAGAGGCAGGCGTTATTGAACGTGAATCCTCAGTTGTTTCGGATGGAACATCTTGGATCTATGCGAAAACTCAAGATGGGATTCGTGGGACAAAAACTACGAAATATAAACGAATGTATAATTCACAGGGTGATTTGTTATCAAGAGTAGAAATACCAAATGCAGCAGAGGTTGTTGAATCAACACCAACAATCTATGAAAGTGGTCAAAGAGCACAAGCGGACGCATATTATAATGCGAGTCGTATTACACGCTATGGTGTAAACTGTGCAGGATGTAATATGTCTGAAGGAGGAACTGGAGGGACTTCTGCAGGAATTGCATTAGGACTTGATTCTGTTCGTCAGCGTGATGGAAGCTGGAAACCAGGAGTAACTTATGAAGGTTACTACATCATTGCGACGTCATCAGATGTACCATTATGCTCAATTGTTGAGATATCAGATCATACTGTCAGTGGACAAGGAATTACTCCGGGTGTTCCTTTCCAAGCCATCGTCTTAGACAGAGGTGGCGCAATACAAGGGTCTAAAATTGACTTGTTTGCAGGTTCGGAAACGGATATGCTTTTAAGCCAAGGAAGACGACAAGATGCTAAAGTTAAGATTTTGAGTACGAATTCTCGTGTTCGAAATAACGGTCAGTGGGACTGCGGTATTTAGTATCATTCATGACCATGATGAAACAGATAAGACTGGCGAAATTTTAAATTTCGATTCCAGTCTTTTATTCTCTTTGAATGTCAGTTTTTTTAATTGTGTAATCATGATATAATGTTTCCATGAAAAAACAATTTGTTAAAGAAGTAATTATTGTTGAGGGGAAGCACGATCTTGAGAAGCTTGAACAATGCGTGGATGCTAAAGTAATTTATTCTAATGGCACTCACATCTCAAGAGAATTTCTAGACTTATGCAAACGTCTAAATGAAAACCAAGGAATTCTTATTTTTACGGATCCAGATGGACCAGGTGAGTACATTCGTCGAACAATTATGAATTATGTTGGACCGTGTAAGCACGCATCCCTGAATGTTATACAAACTAAGAAGAAACAAAAAGTTGGAATTGAACACGCTGACTGTGAAGATATTCTCGAAGCACTTGCGCAAGCTGTGGTCTTTGAGAAACAGGAAGATACTTTGTCATGGCATGAATTTGTCGATTTAGATCTTGCTGGAAAACCAAACAGCCAAGAAAGACGTGATTTCTTATCTGAATCACTATCGATTCCAAAGTCTAATGCGAAAACACTATATAAATATCTGAACATGATGCAATGTACTTTTGAGCAATGTACAAAAATACTAGGAGATAAAGAAAATGAAAACGATCGCTAATTATTCCGTGAGTATGGAACTTTTACAAAAATACGAACGTAGAGCCAAGAAACATTTTGGTCAAAACTTCATTATAGATCCTTCAGTAGTTGAAAATATTGCAAGGCAAAGTGGAGAAGGTGGACTGTGTTTGGAAATAGGACCCGGACTTGGGGCTTTAACACAACAACTCTCTAAACGTTATGATGAAGTCATTGCTTATGAAATTGATCCGAATATGGTTGAGATATTATCCGAGAGTCTTGAAGAATGTGAGAATGTTTCTGTAATTCATCAGGATTTTCTAAAAGCAGATTTATCAGAATATAAAGAACCTCTTACAGTATGTGCTAATTTGCCATACTATATTACGACACCGATATTGTTTAAATTGATGGAATTGAATGTTAAACAAATGACAGTGATGGTCCAAAAGGAAATATCAGATCGCTTAACCGCAAAACCTGAGACAAAGGACTATGCAGCACTGAGCATTCAAATGCAATACTACTTTGATATTAAGACGATAATAAAAGTTTCTAAAGAAACATTTCATCCACGTCCTAATGTTGATAGTATCGTAATCCAGTTAAAACCTAAGAACCAATCAATGCCTTATGATGAACGTGAGTTTTTTGATTTCGTTAAAAAGTGTTTCCAATTTAGACGTAAAACCCTTGTTAACAATTTAAAGACAATAGATAAAGAACGTAATTACAATACAATTCTAGAAAGTATAGGCTTGAATCCATCCATTCGTGCGGATTATTTAACTTATGATGACTATCTTAAGTTATACGGAGCTCTTTATGCGTAGGAAGGCGTATGCAAAATTAACGTTCTTTTTGCATGCTCAAGAACGTAAAGAGGGTATGTTGCGATTTAAGAATATTATTATGCCAATCGATTTATTTGATATGGTATACCTCGAGAAGAGCCCTGAGATGGTCCTAGAGACAGATAAAGAGTATCTTCCTAATGACAAACGTAATACGGTCTATAAGTCGATTATGATCATGAAGAAACGATATGATATTCAAGATAATTTTAAAGTGAAAATTGTAAAAAATATTCCAGCTCAATCAGGCTTAGGTGGTGGTAGTGCAGATGCCGCAGCAGTCATTAACATGCTTAATGATTTATACGATTTGAACCTAACGTCACAAGAACTTATTGATGTGGCTCGTGAGATTGATGAGGATACACCCTTCTGTCTTTTTAATAAACCAGCCATTGTTGAGGGTATTGGGGATGAAATTGAAATTCTAGATTATAATATGGATTTATACTACGTAATGGTAAAACCAGGATTTGGTGTAAGTACGAAATCATTCTTAAAGAAATACCAACATTTTCACTATGACCATAACTTCGATCTATGCCATGAAGGTCTAATAAGTCAAAACTTTGAACTTATGAGTGATCATATGCACAACGATTTTCAACGAGCAATATCTAAGAAGAATTCGAAACTAAAAAAAGTTGCGAGAATGCTTAAAGACGAGGGTCTTCAAGGTGTTTGTATGAGTGGAACAGGAACAACTATTTTCGGACTTACTGAAAATCGTGATGAGGCCATACGCATCTATGAAAAAATTGTTTTTGACTATCCGTTTGTAAAATATGGGCGAATAAAAAAGTGATTTTCACATTTATATGATAAAATAAAAACGGAGGCGATCAAAATGAAATATGCTATTGTACTAGCTGGGGGTAAAGGTACCCGAATGCAATCCAATAAAAGTAAAGTAATGCATGAAATTCTTCATAAACCAATGATAGGTCATCTTGTGGATCATTTAGAGATGATTGATACTGATAAGATTGTTGTCGTTACAGGACATCAACATGAAGAGGTAGAAGCATACCTTAATGGACGTGTAGAGATTGCGTATCAAGAAGAACAATATGGAACTGGAGATGCAGTATCTCGTGTAAATCAGTTAAGAGGTCTTGAAGGCTCAACTTTAATTGTTTTAGGAGACTGCGCACTTATTCAACCAGAATCACTCGCAAACATATTTGAGAAACACCAAGGTAATGATTTGACGGTACTTTCCGCAAAGGTAGCACAACCTGCGAACTACCGCCGTATCGTTCGTGATAATCAAGGCTACATCGATCGTATCGTTGATTACAGAACTCTAACTGAAGCAGAACAAGCTATTAATGAAATAAGTTTGGGAATTTACTGTGTAAATAACAAACTTCTATTCAAATACTTAGATGAAATCAAAGATGATCCAGCAACGGATGAAGTTAATATAATCAAGCTTGCAGAAATCATGAAGAAAAATGGACATAAGATCCAATCACTTCGTGTTGATGATCCAGAAGAGTACTTTGGCGTGAATGATCGTATGCAACTATTAAAAGCATCACAATGGTTGCAACAAAAAGTTAATCTTAAGCATATGGTGAATGGGGTAACAATTATGGATCCCAATACTACCTATATTGCAACAGAAGTTACAATTGAAGCGGATGCTATAATTTATCCGAATAATCACATCTATGGAAAGACTTCCATCGGTGCAGAAACAGAGATTTTACCAAACTGTTGGATTGAAAATGCAACAATTGGTAAGAAGACTGTCATTGAAAGCAGTAAAATTATGAACACAACGATTCATAACAATGTCGTTGTCGGACCAAACTCTCATTTACGAATGAATTCTGTAGTTGAAGATGGCTGTAGAATTGGTAATTTTGTCGAGTTTAAGAATACTTTCTTCTCAGAAGGCTCGAAATGTTCACATCTTGTCTATTTAGGCGATACAAAAGTGGGTAAAAATGTTAATATAGGTTGTGGTGTTGTAACGGTTAATTATGATGGTAAGCATAAATACCAAACTTCTATAGGTAATAATGCGTTTATTGGAAGTAATAGTAATCTGATTGCACCGATTACTATTGGAAACGATGCAGTGATCGCTGCGGGCTCAACTGTAAATCAAAACGTTGAAAACGGGGCATTGGCCATTGCACGTTCCCGTCAAGAAAATAAACCTGGCTACGGTACCAAATATATTAGTAAAGAGGGCAAATAGAAATGAAGAGAGAAGATACAGTTATTTTTGCGTTGTCGTCGAACGTAGAATTAGCAGACGAGATTTGTGAGCATTTGAATTTAGACCGAGGTAAGATTGATGTTAAACATTTTGCTGACGGAGAAATTTTAGTTGAACCATTGGAATCAGTTCGGGGAAAATCTGTTTTCATTATCCAATCAACATGTTCACCAGTAAGTGAAACATACATGGAAGTGCTTATCGCACTTGATGCATGTCGCAGAGCATCAGCAGATGAAATTACAGTAGTAATGCCATACTACGGTTATGCACGACAAGATCGTAAAGCACGTGCACGTCAACCAATTTCATCAAAATTGATGGCAAACCTTTTAACAACAGCTGGAGCAGATCGTGTCGTAATGATTGACCTTCATGCACCGCAAATTCAAGGATTCTTTGATATTCCAACAGATGACCTTACAGCGGTATCAATGATTGGACAATACTACCGTAATAAGAATTTCGAAGACGAAATTGTTATTGTTTCACCAGACCATGGTGGAGCAACTCGTGCTCGTAAATTATCAGATGTAATTCCAGGATCAACAATCGCAATCATCGATAAGCGTCGTACAAAACCTAATGTTGCGGAAGCAATGAACTTAATTGGTGATGTTGATGGTAAAATCGCAATTGTTATTGATGACATGGTTGATACAGCCGGTTCTTTAATGGGTGGTATCGATATGTTGTATGATAAGGGAGCTAAAGAAGTGTACGCTGCATGTACGCACGGTATTCTTTCAGGTCCTGCAGTTGAACGTATTGCTTCGTCATCTTTAAAGGAACTCTTAGTTACCAATACGATTCCATTAAAAGAAGAAGCGCGTCAAGAACCAAAAATTAAACAAATATCTGTAGGTTACATGTTAGCGAAAGCAATCGAAGCGATTGAAACTCACAAACCTGTAAGTACATTATTTGATCTCTTCAATGACTAATGTATAAAGAAGTTAACGTTATAGCTGTCTTTGATAAGACAGGAAAATCTGTATTAATGTGCCACCGTCAAAAGAATCCATATAAGGGACTCTATAATTTTGTAGGTGGTAAGAAAAATGAAAACGAAACAGCCGTCGAAGGTGCATATCGGGAGTTGTTTGAGGAAACGGGTATTTCAAGTGATGATCTTGATTTAACCTACCTCTTTTCAACGCGTTATCACCTAGACGGTATTGAGTTACAGGTATTTTACGGAAAACTAGATCACGATGTCACGTTGATCGAAGAGAAAAATCCACTCCTTTGGATTGATGTCACAGAAAATTTTGCTGATGACACGCGCTTTGCTGGGCAAGGAAATATCAAACATATCATTGATATTATCCACGAATCTCAACAGCGTAAAGGACTCATTGAACAGTAATCTTGTTCCATCTCTAATATAGAGGTGGAACTTTTTTTAGTAAGCTAGTAAATATATATTAATTATATTAGTGTAGAAAAATGACTAACGCTCATTTGTCGCTCATTTGTCGCTCATTTGTCGCTCATTTGTCGCTCATTTATCGCTCATAAACTGAAATAACACACATAAAGACAAGCTTATCTAAACTAATTTCCATTTTTAAGATGAATTTGTATATAATAGTGATATAGGTAAGAACTACCACAAAAGGGGTGCAACATTGAAAAAAACAAGACTTATAGACATTGCTAAAGTTGCAGGGGTATCAGAAGCTACCGTTTCGCTTGTTCTTAATAATAAGCCATCAAGAATATCGCAAAGTAAAAAAGATGAGATACGTAAAATTGCTGAGGAAATGAATTATCGTCCCAATCATCTTGCTCGAAGTTTATCAACACAGAAGTCTCATACTGTAGGATTAATTATTCCTGATATAGAAAACCCGTTCTTTTCAACACTGTCTAAACAGATAGAAGAAATTATGAGGGAAAAAGGCTATTTAGTCTTTATTGTAAATAGTGATGATAGTTTTCATCAGGATATTGAATTGATTCGAGAATTAACGGATCGCCAAATTGATGGACTTTTAATCTGTCCATCAACTGAGAGCTATTCAAATCTCGAGCAAGTACGCAATTTTTACCACCAAATTGAAATTCCTTTTGTACTCGTGGACCGTGTATTTGAAGGAATTGATTTTAACCAGGTTTCTTTTGATCATGAATATGGTGGCTATATTGCGACACAGTACTTAATTGAAGAGGGTTGTAAAGAAATTGCTTGCTTTACAGGTGGACTTACTACCCACAACGGAAACCAGCGCTACAGGGGATTTGAAAAAGCAATGAACGAAGCAAACTTAAAAATTGATGTCAATGCAATTTACGATGGTGATTATCGCTTTGAGACAGGATACAAGTTTGGGAAATCAGTTTTAGAGCATAATAATATAGATGGAGTCTTTGCTTTTAATGACTTGATGGCATATGGTTTGTTTAAAGCAATGTTTGAGACAAAGACATCAAGTAATAAAATTAAGATTGTTGGATATGATAACTTAAAGCAATCTGAGATGTTTGGACTTCCACTTACTTCAGTTGAACAAGACATTAATCTGTTAGGAAATATTGCATGTGATCAACTTCTTAAGCAGATAGATGATGAGAATTATAAAGAAAATACAGTACTCAAACCGAAAATTGCAGCTTAGGCTGTAATTTTTTTTATAATTTAGGTTAAACGCTTAATCTTTTTTCTTGACAGCGGTTTCAATATCATATACACTACAAGTGCAAGGTAGGTAAAGCGCTTAATCATGAAATATAATTCGAACTTTAAGATTGAAAGTAATCATCTTACACCTCAGATATATCTCGAACTCCATCATCAAGTTGGATTTAAAACCTACGAAGTAGAAGATATACAAGCAGGACTTGATCATGATTTGTTCGATGTTGTGGTTTATGATGATTCGTTCCCTATTGGGATTGCACGGGTAGTTGGTGATAACCGTATCGTGTTCTTCATTAAAGATGTTATAGTTCATCCTTCATATCAACATCAAGGTTTGGGTGACTTATTAATGAAACACGTCTTAGAATATATTGGTTCAGTAGCGTGTCATGATGCATATATTGGTCTGATGGCGACTCCTGGAAAAGAGACATTCTATGAGAAATATGGTTTTATGAGACGACCTAATGAAAAATTTGGAAGTGGTATGGTGATGTTTTATGAATCGTAGTATATATGTGTTAGGGAGTATTAATTACGACTTAATGATATCAACCAATCGTATGCCTCAACAAGGGGAGACGATTGCAGGATATGATTATTTCGAAGCAATTGGAGGTAAGGGTGGAAATCAAGCGGCATCAAGTGCTCGTCTTGGAGCACCAACATATCTAATTGGTAGTGTTGGCCGTGATTATCATGGACAACAATCGTTAGATGCTTTACAAGCAATGGGCGTGGATACGCATCATGTTGAGATTAGTGATAATGAGCATACAGGAACTGCTTTTATCATCAAATCAAGTCATGATAATCGAATCATTATCAATCAAGGGGCAAATGCAAATGTCTCAACACAACGTATTAATGAATCCATTACTGGTGAAGCAGGTGACCTATTCTTGACTCAATTCGAAGTCCCTTTATACGCAGTCTATGAAGGTTTAAAGACATCGAAATCAAGAGATATGATTACAGTAGTTAATCCAGCTCCAGCTGTTGTCATGGACTCAAAATTTTATCCATTAATTGATTATCTCGTAGTAAATCAATCAGAATCAGAAATCTTAACAGGGGTTATGCCTTATACCATGGAAGATTGCCAAGAAGCTTTTAAAGTTCTTAGCGATAATGGTGTTAAGAATTGTGTGTTTACTCTTGGAAGTGATGGATCCATATTTATGTCTAAAGATAAAGCATTTAAAACAGAAGCTTATTCTGTAGATGTTGTGGACACAACAGGTGCTGGCGATACATTCATTGGCGCTATGATGTTTGGTTTATCAAAAGGCTGGGAATTAGAAAAAGTAATGCAGTATGCAAGTGGTGCAGGAGCGTGTGCTTGTACAAAACACGGTGCACAGGAAGGAATTCCGACATTCTTAGAATTAGAATCATTTATCAAGGAGAAAGAAAATGAATAAGAGAAAAATTATTATTGACACAGATCCTGGAATTGATGATGCAGTTGCGATTGCGATTGCATTGTTCTCAGAAGAATTGGATGTACAACTGTTCACGACAGTTGCAGGAAATGTAAGTATTGAGAAAGTAACAAAGAACTTATTGAAGCTCTTACCATTTTACGGTAAGAAAGTTCCTGTTGCTGTTGGTGCAAGCCGTCCTCTAATTAGAGAAGCAATCGATGCAAGTGGTGTGCATGGTAAAACAGGTATGGATGGTTATGACTTCCCAGAAGAAGATCATAGCTTACTTCTTGAAGAAACAGCAGTTCAAGCAATGGCTCGTGTTCTTAAAGAATCACCAGAGAAAATTACACTAGTTCCGATTGGACCTCTAACTAACATTGCAATTTTACTTCGTGAGTATCCTGAAGTAGCGGATAAAATTGATGAAATCGTCTTGATGGGTGGTTCTGTTGGCCGTGGTAATGCGGGTGTATATTCAGAATTCAATATTAAAGTCGATCCCGAAGCAGCTAAAATTGTATTCGAAAGCGGTCTCCCAATCGTTATGTGTGGTTTAGATGTTGGATTAAAAGCACTAGTATATCCAGAGGATTCAGAAATCATCAAAGATATGAATCCTGTTGGAAACATGTTCTACAGTCTCTTTAAAGCTTACCGTGGAGGAAGTTTTAAAACTGGACTAAAAATGTACGACAGTTGTGCGGTTGCTTATCTTTTAAAACCTGAAATGTTTGAAGTTGAAGAAACATTTGTAGGAATTGAAACGCAAGGTACTTATACTTCAGGGGCAACAGTAGTGGATTTAAAAGGATACTGTAATCAACCAGCTAACGCGAAAGTAACTGTTGATGTTGATGCTGATGTATTCAAGGAATGGTTCCTCGATGCCATTTCTAAATGTAATATTTAATAATTAAGGAGAAGAAAAAATGAACCCAATAATTATGTATGGATCAGGAATTATAGCTATTGTTATAGTTACCTACATGCTATTAAAGAAAATGGATATCAAAGTAACACTATTTGCTGTTGGTATTATGTTAATGTTTGTCGCGATTTTATTTGGTAATCAAGTTGTGGAGAAACCAGTACACTTACTCGTCGACCCACTACAGGCGGTAATTGATCAATTTAAAAAATTACTCCCTTCCTCAGGACTTGTTATTTTAATTCTTGGTGGTTATACAGCATATATGAGCGCTATTGGTGCTAACGAAGTAACTGTTAATTCACTTACTAAACCATTAAATAAAATTAAATCACCATATATCTTGGTGCCTATTGTATTCTTACTCGGAAACTTGTTATCGCTTGTTATTCCAAGTGCATCAAACTTATCAATTATTTTACTAGCTACACTCTATCCTGTATTAAAAAAATCAGGAATGTCCACATTAACTGCTGCAGCAGTTATCGCAACTACAGCTACAGTTATGCCAACACCTCTCGGTGCAGATAACGTTGCAGTCGCAACTGAACTTGGTATTCCAGTTACAGAATATGTATTCAATTATCATGCAGTTGTATCAGTACCAACATTACTTGTTATGGCATTGACACACACATTCTGGCAAAAACGCTGTGATAAAAAAGCACCAGCAAAAGAAAGCAAAGAAATCGAAGTTGCAGAAATTAAAGAAATTACTGGTGGTGCACTCTACAAAACAGTGTATACATTATTACCTTTACTCCCAATTTTAATTCTACTTGGCGTCTTTGCATTCAACGGAATTGCACATACAAATATCAACTTATCAGTTGAAGTTGTATCAATCATGTCATTCATTATTGCTATTCTCTGCGAGCTTATTCGCAAGCGTGATGGAAAAGAAGTTTTAGGAACAACAGAATCATTCTTCAAAGGAATGGGAAATGCAATGGGTATCGTTGTTCTTCTTGTTGCAGCATCAACATTCGTAAGTGGTCTTCAAGCAATTGGTTTAATTGAAGCATTACAAACATCAATGCAAACAACATCTGCATCAGGAATCTTACTTCCATTAATCTTAGTACTCTTTACAGCAGTCATCGTACTATTAAGTGGTAGTGGACTTGCATTATTCTACGCTATGGTCCCATTAATGGTTCCACTAGCAGCAGCTGCAGGTATCAGTCCATTTGCTGTTACAGTTCCAATGGGACTTGCAGGTAATCTACTTCGTGCAGTTTCTCCAGTTTCCGCAGTTGTTATGATTGTTGCTGGATCAACACATGAAGAACCATTCGACATCGTTAAGAGAACTTCAGTTCCAATGATTGTCGGAACAGTATTTATGTTCGTACTATCAATGATTATTTTCTAAAAGATAAATTAAAACGTGATCTCATCAATCACGTTTTTTTATGTTATCTCAAATAGTATAAATAATGTTTAAGCAATCTTAATATATTCATCATGATTGAAGCTATAAATATAGGCTTCAATTGAATGATTAGGATAAGCTTGTTTTAGTAAATCATAATAATCGTTCAGTTGATCTGTGTAACGCTCGGTAATGGTCGATACATCAGCATTATCACTTTTGTAATCAACAAGAATAACATGACTTTCATTCACGGCATAGAAGTCGATAACACCAGATTCAGAGAGACTGATATAAGGCGTTTCGTGGTAGAACTCTGTATAGTTTTTGTAGATGTCTTGAGTAAATGGATGCGTATTGTATCGCTTTAATATTGTTTGAAATCTTGGTTCGTAACTACTGATTTGTTCATCAGTCCACAACCTATCAGGAAGGACTTCCATTGCATTATGGAGAGTAGTTCCATATTTCATACCATCAAGAGATACAAAGGAAAGATCAATTGGAGTGTTTACTATTTGAGCAGGTACTGTAACTTCTTCGGTAAAAGATCCCCCAAAGATATCCGATGATTCTTCTTCAATAATTTGGTCGTAACGATTTGTTGGAATGACTTGAGCAGAAAGAACCACTACTTTGGTTGAGTTTGGACTTGCTGCAAGCAGCAGATCCATTTTACGCTTATGATTAAACAGTAGATCAAATGATAGCGGGTATCTCGTAAATTCCTTAACGACATCGACCATAATTAAATGCTTTTGTGGACGTGTTAGCGCAACATAGAGAAGTCTGAGACTTTCCTCGAGTTCTTCATGATTTTGATTAAACTCTATGACATTTCTTAAGATGTTCTCTTCTTCACTGCGGTAAGGAAGACTAATATGATTAAGGGCGATTCCAAGTTGATCATCAGTAAGGAGTGTTTGATAGTGATCTCGGAATGTATGCCCCCCATTCCCCATAAGAATACAATTGGGAACTGTAATCCCTTTGATTGATGGATTGTCATTACAGTTACAATATCTGCGTCCTTATTTAAAGGTGATGCTTCACTTGAGGTATCTTTCTCGATTTTCTCAACAAATATTAAATACTGGCTCAATGTAGGCGTTCCAGCACTCATGAATTGTTGCGTTTTTTCAAGTAGGAAATCTAAGTTTGTTTTATCTTGTAATGATAGATTGTTTAAGTAATGGTCATTCAAATTAATGATTTCCTGAAGGGTAATCATGATGTTTTGACTCTTCCATGTTAGTTTGAAATGTTGAATTTGTTCATAAATTTCAGGAAAATCGACGCTTAGTCCTTGATATAAAGATCCGTGGTTAATTTTCAAAAGAGCAAGTTCATCATCTGTCAGGTTATAAAATGGTGAAGTGAGAACATACGGTAAGTAATATTCACTCCCTGTTTGAACAAAACGGAGAAGCGAGAGCACATTTTGAATAATTTCAGAGTTATAAAAGCCACTTTGATCATCAATGTAGTGAGGGACTCCTGCATCTTCAAAGGCTTTCTTGAGATAACTCTTGCTACCATGGGAACGAACGAGAATTGCCATATCACTGAACTTATATCCTAATTCATGATAGTGGATAATTTGTTGGGCAATATACTGAGCACGCTGTTCGTGAGGCGTTGCAGGATAGTAATCATCACCACGTTCAATGATATGGAATTCAACGGGATGTGAATCTTCTTTCTGTTGGGGTATTCCAGTATTTACATGGTCATGCTCATTGTATTGAATGCCATAGGTCAGATTCATAAGCTTATCGAAAACATAGTTGTTGTAGGAAACAATATCTTCTTTGGAGCGATAATTAAAACTTAAGAAAAGATTAAGTGCTGCTTGGTCATGCATAAGGTTTTGCATGATGTGTGGCTTGGCACCACGGAAACGATAAATTGATTGTTTCACATCACCCACTCTAAAAATATTATGACCATTTGAGATAAGTCGAATAATTTCGTCTTGATACTCATTTGTGTCTTGAAATTCGTCAACCATAACTTCTTGATATTGAGACTGAACGAGCTCAGAAATGATGCCGTTTTGCGATGTTAAAATTTGTAGGGCTAATGATTCAAAGTCATTAAAATCGAGGCAATTATCTTTGATTTTAAGTGATTGGTAGTAATCAAGGTAAGTTGTAGTCATTTCAAGTAAACAAGCAATATCATCATATTGGTTATTCAACAATTTGATGTGGGCATCAAGAGGTTGATGGTTTTCAACCATAGTTTTGATTCCGCTCGAAAGTTGTTCGCGAAGTTCAGTATACGTTTCATTTTTACCGTCTGGAATTATTTTAAAGTTTAAGACATCCACGAGAGAATCATAGAATGATGAGTCGTGATTTTTGATTCTTACAAGAATATCATTAATATCTTCAATTGCTTTGAGACACGTTTGAGCCTGAGTCTCAAATTTCATGCCCTTTTTATCTGTTTTGTCGTAATCTGAATCAATGACACTTACCATTTTCATTAAATCCTGCTTAAGTGCTTCGAGAGGTCTTTCAAAACTGAGTACGAAAGCATTTTTGAAAGATGTTGGTAAATCATCAAAACTTTGCGAACGATAAGTATTCAGTACTGCATCTATTTCAGCTTGTGGGCTCTTTTTCCCTAGTAACCAGGTAGCAGTTTGGTAAATTGCACTTTCAAGAGCTGAAAAGTTTAAAGGGTTAGAGTTGAAGATATTCAACATTCTCATTGTCTGTTCTTGATCGTCTCTCATAAATTGATCAAGTGTCATTTTCATTGCTTGTTCTTGTAGTAAAAGAGCATTTGCAGGATCTAGAATAGACTCTGTACGGCTTGGATCAATTCCTAAAATATAGCCATAGTTCTTTACAATTGTGAGACAGAAAGAGTGGATGGTCGAAATTTGGGCAGTTTCCACAAGGGTGATTTGTTCTTCTAAAAAGGCAGAAGGAGATACAGTATTTTCTTTATTCAAACTTTCTAGTAATCGTATTTTCATTTCAGAAGCTGCAGCTTCTGTAAAAGTCATCGCACAGATCTCATCAATACGAACGCCATCTTTAATAATTCGTTTCATCAAACGAGCAATCAAAACGGTTGTTTTTCCGGCACCAGCAGAGGCGGAGACCATAACATTTTGGCCGAGTGCATCAATAGCAGCTTGTTGTTGGGGATTAAATTGAGTCATTCGTATCATCTCCTTGCTTAAGATTTAAATTAGGGTCTATCTCAAAATCTAAACGATCTGCGTCAATGACTCCGTTAAGGATTTGTGTCGTAATTTGAGCATAAACGTCGGTTAGTAAGTTGGAAACCTTTATGAAATCATAGGGTTTTCTGAAGGTACTAATTTCGCCACTCTTCAATTGTCGCAGACCACCATAGTATTCTACATTTTCAAAACTATCATCGGGTGACTGGAAATACCATCCCGAGTATCGTTTATTTTGCTTCCAAGCTTCTTCGGGATCATGTTCAAGGGTTACTACGCCGCTTGCTGGTTTAAAGTCACGACGGCTTATTTTAGTGTTTTTATCTGTAAATCCAAAGTAGAAGACACCCAAGACATCTTTGTTGAATTTACGATGTCCAATCATTGCATAGGTTAAAAGTTGGAGTTGTTCTCCAGATTGTACCTTTTTTTGTGCAAGGGATTGTGCAGATGACTTGTAGTCTACAATAAGAATATTGTCATTATTTACATCGATTCGGTCAATAATACCTTTTAGAGTAATCGAAGGAAATAAAGAACTGTCCTCAAAATGCTTCTCACTCATACTAGGTTCGAACTTGGAACTATCAATTGAGTTTAATACGAAGTTAATATTCCGAGTCATCATGTCATCGTTTCGTTTAAAAATGAGTTGTGACTTTAAGTCTCGAGGAGAGAAGCTATCCTTAATGACATGGAGATCTTGAACGTCTTTATCAATATGTAATGACTCCATCACGGCATGATTAAACGTACCAAGAATGAGCGGATTAAGTGCAAAGGGTTCTGGTTTCTGAAGTTTTAGACCTCTCTCAATGAAGAATTGGTAAGGGTCCTGGGTATAAAGTTGAAATGAAGAGATAGAACCACGAATTCTACCATCATCTAAGAAGAGTTTTTTCGCAATCTCTGGTGATAAGCGATGAACGGTTTGTTTTCTTGATAGAACCTGTTGGATACGCCAAGGTAACAATGAGACATTGTTTTGCTTACAAAAGGTATCGACCGGATATGAAGGTTCGATACTTTTGCCTTCATAAGTTGAAGACGCAAAAGACAATGTTAGGTTGTCCGAGATATTAAAGATGCGCATTTGTTGGTATAAAGTGTCCTGAGTTCGCTTATCAAGTGTCGGATATTTGGGAACTTTATTAAGGTAAGACTCATCGATGATTCCCGTATGTGATGAAGTGGCAGGAAATGTCTTAGCGGTTAAATTTAGTATATATAAATTTTCAACAGGTTGAAGAGGAAGTTGTCTCAAATCCACAAATTGAATTGTGTTTAGCTTAGTGTTGGCTGATTTTAAGTTTTCAACATATCTGTAGAAGAAAGGTAATGTACTTTCAGTGTAAAGTGTCAGAGATTGCGTGATGAGTGATTTTAATGGTGTGAGATTACGCACAGGATAGATATTACAGAGTGTATTGTAAGCTACTATCATTGCCTCATCAATGGAAGGGGCAACAAGCGTTTGAAGAACTGCTTGAAACTCTTCAAGGTTTTCTGTGACATTCATGTAGTGACGGTAAAGATCACGTGGCCAAGATTCATCAAGCACGGGAAAATCATTAAGGATATCACTGAGTTCAAGTTTGAAATGATCCATAAGAAGTAAATAGGATTCAAAATTATAAAAGTTTAAGGCGTTACTCTTTAGAACGTTTACTAAGGTTTCTGTTGAAGGACTAAGACTGTATTCGAAGAGGGCTCTAAAATGCTTCGAAACGAGCACTTGATTGTCATCATAGAAATGGTAACTAACACCATAGCGAGGCAGAATGCTCTCAATTAGAGGAAGTGCGGAATCCAAATTGGGCATGGCTATGACCGCGTAATCAAGTTTTTGGAGAAGTATATCTTGTACTGTAGCTTCGATTTCTGTACGAAGGTTTAAGGCGACACGATAACGTATTGATTGGGGTGCACGTGATGGTGTTTCTACCATAGACAGATTATGTAATCTTAAAAAAGATTTTTGAGCATAACTAAGACCATTTTCGTAAATTGTGAATGATCCTTGGGGAACTTCAGGTTTAGATAGATATTCAAGGACGACTAAAACACAAGCGTAAATATCTCGTTGAAGTGGAGTGTCTTGAGGTAAATCATGAGGATTGATATTGTAGAGAAGGAGCTCTTTACTAAAGTTTATCAACATGTCAATCGTTTTAGGAAAGCCAATGATCGAGCTTAATGTTGAAGTTTTAATCGTAGAGAGAGCCTGAAAAATTTCAAGTTCAAGTTCTCTACTTGAGGTTTGTGGGTTAAAGAAAACAAAGTCAAAATCACGAACCATTATATTGAGAAGATGTTTTTTATTTTGAAGTAACTCTCTCTTAAGTTCCTCGTGGTAATGTTGCGGTGCAATTATTGTATGAGTCATAGCAATCCTCCCTTTCCTTATATTATAGTGTATAAATTGAGGATGATGGTATAAATACTTTAATATTAATGTGAAATATGTAAGAATGATAAATGATGCTAGGGGGGATTTTATGGCGTTATATGATGTTTTAAATGAATTTGAAAAAAATGAAGGTGAATTGTATCCTTGCTTTAATGGATATCTCGAGGATTATCTCGCACTGAATCCAGAAGAAGGAAGTGTTTTGGATAAGATTCAACAATTGGATCCGCAATGTCGTGTTCTTACGAATTATCCAATTACCGTGAATAAAAATTTGGTATCGAATAAGATTATTCGATATAAAGATATCTATAAGATACCACAAGAAAGTCTTAAAGTTTCTTATATTTTATATTCAAAGACTTTCTATCATGATGCCGCAATCGTAATCTATGATGGAAGCTACTATGAAGCAAAAGGGTGTTATTATGCAATGACGGAGCAAGGGGCTCTCTTGGGACCTTATCGCAGTCGTGTGCTCTTCTTATCTTCAAAAGATGAAGATACACTCTCGGCACTCTATGAAGTCATGATTTTAAATCGAACACCGATTCAATCACTTCAAAGAGAGCAAAATCGTAAACATTACGGAAGCAGTCATGAATTTTGTGAAAATGCAACACTTGAAGCAAGTCATTTGTTAGAGTGGGCTAAAAACAGTATCATTGAAGAAGCAGAGAGTCGCGAAAATGTGATCCATGAAGTTGTGGGACGCTGGTTCTATTTAAAAAAAGCAGTCTATGTTGAATATATGGGAGACTCTGACATTCTAAAGAATGAAAATGAGAATGACATTGATATTCATCGTAAGAAAGCAAAGGAATCAAGCAATAAAGTTCAATTCATGCCATTTAGCGAATTATGGAGGTTGGAATGAAATTAGTATCGTGGAACGTAAATGGTTTTAGAGCAGTAATGAACAAAGATTTTGAGGCATCGTTTGCTTCATTAGATACAGATGTTCTGTGTTTACAAGAAATTAAAATGCAAGAAGGTCAAATAGATTATGAACCTGAAGGATATCATGCATATTACAATTATGCTGAAAAGAAAGGTTACTCAGGAACTGCCGTATTCTCAAGAATAGAGCCACTTACAGTCAACTACGGTATTAATATCGATCATCACGACACAGAAGGTCGTGTTATTACATGTGAATACGAATCATTCTATCTTGTATGTGTTTATACTCCAAACTCACAACAAGAATTAAAACGTTTGGAGTACCGTATGCAATGGGAAGATGATTTCAGAGAATACCTAATGGAACTTGATGCGGTGAAGCCGGTTGTATTATGTGGGGACTTAAACGTTGCTCATAATCCAATTGACTTGAAGAACCCAAGTGCAAATCGTAAGAATCCAGGATTCTCAGATGAAGAAAGAAATCAATTTACAAATTTACTAGAGTCGGGGTTTGTAGATTCATTCCGTCATATTCATGGCAATGTTGAAGAACGTTATTCATGGTGGAGTTATCGATTTAATGCTCGCAGTCGTAATGCGGGATGGAGAATTGATTACTTCGTTGTATCTGAGAAATTAAAAGAACAAATTAAAGATGCGGAAATATATGATCAAATCCTAGGAAGTGATCACTGTCCTGTCATGTTAGAACTCAATGTATAAAAATTTAAAACGCATTAATATAACGAGTGGGGAAAGAATCTCTACTCGTTTTTATTATCAATTAATAATGATACTGGAATCATATAAGATGTGGTGGTGTGTGAAAGGGAATATTTATATATAAATTTGAGTGTGATAATAACAATTGTCGCTAATGTATGTTATACTTAATCGCGTGTGCTAGAAAAGAAGTAGGAATATAAATGACATTTAAAGATTTAGATTTACAAGAAGAAATAGTAAGAGCAGTCTTGGAAAAAGGATATGAAAATCCAACTGATATTCAATCGGAAGCCATTCCAATTTTGCTTGAAAACCATGATTTATTGGCGCAATCACAAACAGGAACTGGTAAAACAGCTGCTTTCGGATTGCCAATGCTATCAAGCATTAACCGTGAGGATAAGAAAATAACACAAGGACTTGTGTTATGTCCAACACGTGAATTGTGTATGCAAGTTGCAGATGAAATGCGAAGCTTTGCACGATACAAACAAGATATTAAGATTGTTTGTGTTTATGGTGGAAGCCCGATTGATAAACAGATTAAAGATATTAAACGCGGTGTAGATATTGTTGTCGCAACACCAGGTCGTTTAATGGATCACTTACGTCGTCGTACAATCCGTTTAAATAATTGTAAACATGTTGTATTAGACGAAGCAGATGAAATGTTAAATATGGGATTCATTGATGATATTATCGAAATATTTTCATACCTACCTGAACAACGTCAAATGGCTTTATTTTCAGCAACAATGCCTAAAGAAATTATCAAACTTAGTGATGACTTCTTAGTTAATCCTAAGAAAATTGCTTTATCACGCAATAACTTAACCGTATCTAGAATCGAACAAGTTTATTATAATGTTGAATCAAACCAAAAAATTGATTTAGTGAAGCAATTACTCCAAATTCATCAATCAAAAGGAACTATGATTTTCTGTAATACTAAGAAAATGGTTGATGAGCTTGCAACGCAATTAAATAAAGCAGGATTCCCTGCACTTGGACTTCATGGTGACATGAAACAAGAAATGCGTTCTATGGTTATGAACCGTTTCCGTCAAGGAATGGTTTCAGTTCTAATTGCAACAGATGTTGCAGCGCGTGGAATTGACGTAGACAGCATGGATGTTGTTATTAACTATGACATCCCTCAAGAATTAGAATATTATGTTCACCGAATTGGACGTACTGGACGTGCAGGTAAAGAAGGATTAGCAATTACTCTTGTACCACGTCGTCAACATTACGCAATTCGTCAAATCGAACGTTTATCTAACTCAACAATCACTGAAAAACCATTACCATCAAAAGAAGAATTAAACGAAGTACTTGTTCAACAACTTCACCAAGATATTGAAAAATGGTCTTCAGAAGAACAAGGAAAACTCTTCAAGATTGCTTACGAAGGTCTTCAAAAACGTGGCGTTACACAAGAAGAAGTTATCATTGCATTTATTAATAAAACAATTAGTGAATATAACCTTGAAGCGATTAAGGGTAAATCAGGCGATAAGCAAACTAAAAATCGTACTGAAATCTCAAGAATCATGCTATCAATCGGTAACAACGATGACATCAGTGCTGCACACATCGTAAGTGGTGTTGCCACTGCTACCGGAATTAAAGGTAGAGACATTGGAAAAATCAAAATTTCCGATTCAACAACTACTGTTGAAGTTCCACGTGAACATTTAAAAATGGTCATGGATAAAATTTCAGGAATGACAATCAATAACATTCGTGTTGAATCACAAATCGAAGATGAATTTGCAGTAAGCGAAGGACGAGGCGGTCGTGACCGTAATCGTAGTCGTGGACGCAATGATCGTTCACGTGACAAACGTAATGATCGTAATCGTGATAATGACAACCGTAATAAAGACCGTCGTAATGATCGTTCACGCGATCGTAAACCACGCAGTCAATCACGCGGAAGATCCAAATAAGAAACAAAGCCATCACAATTGTGATGGCTTTTCCTTTAATATCGTGTGAGTGTTCCAGGACCTGTTGCATAGTTGATAATAACGTCACCCATGGATTCATAATTAAATGTAATCAGGATGATGTTGCCGTCTCTACTTGATTCCTTCGCAATTTGCCATGTACTGATCGTATCACTGACATCTTCAAGTTCTTTGGTTAAAACGAAGTCTTCTTCGTTCAACAAATATTCAGTATATTCTACGATTTCTGCTTCTGTTAATTCACTACTTTTATAAGTTAATTCAGTAGAGCGAACTCCGTCCTTGTGTGAACTGTCAGTGTAGGCGATCTTTTTCTTACCAATTACAGTATAAATTGATGGAATTGAATCATCGTTGATGTCGATTGTTGCGGCGGTAGGTGATGCGCATGCCGTCAGTAATAGAAAACTTAACAAGATTAAAGTATATTTTCGAATAGATTTCATAAGTATCCTCCGAGAAAAGTATAACTTCTCGCACCAGATTTAAAGTGATAATGAAATGAAATAGCTTTTAGTAAGAAAGATTTACAGATGCGTTGCTTGTGAAAAAGTATGTGACAAACTAAAATTAAGAAAAACAAACTTAAATGAAGATATCGCTTTGGGAGTGTTTCCTGTTAAAACACAAGAAAACTTCACAAAAACGATTATATTGTTGAGAAGTTTGTGAAATCGAGCTCATACAGGGTGAAAAAACTTGAGAACGTATTGACCAATGATAGCAGTAACATTACAATGGTAATGTATTCGTAGGAGGAATAACATGAAGAAATTATTTGCAGTCTTACTAGTAGGGATGCTAGTTTTAACTGGTTGTGGTAAAAAAGAAGATACTAAGAAACCAGAAGAAAACGCAGGCGGAGCCCTAAAAATCGGTACAGGTATTGTTGTCGCAGCTAAAGATAACCAAGCTGGAGAATTTGAATCAAATGTTACTTATGCTACTGTCGTATTAGACGGAGATAAAGTTAAACAAGTTCAAATCGATACAAACCAAAATAGCCAAGCTAAAGATTTCACAGCTACAATCAAAGAATCTAAAAAAGTTCTTGGTGCAGCTTACGGAATGAAAGAAAAAGGTTCTAAATTAGAATGGAACGAACAAATCGCTGAACTTGAAAAATGGATGGTTGGAAAAGACCTTGCAGAAATCAAAAAAGCAGGTGATAACGCAGACGTTAAATCATCAGTTTCAATCAACATCGATGGTTACATCGCATCAGTTGAAAAAGCAATTGCAAACGCTAAAGAAGTTAAAGGACTTGCAAAAGTAGGTTCAGTATCATCAGCTTCAGTTGCAAAAGATAAAGTTGAAATTGATACAACAGTTACAGCAGTTGGATTTGATAAAGATGGTAAAGTAGTTTACACATTCATCGATCAAGCTCAAATCAGTAGCCCAGACGAACTCCGTACAAAACTTGAAAAGAAAGAAGACTACGGAATGAAAGCAAAAGGTTCAAAACTAGAATGGTTCGAACAAATTGCTAAATTCAACGAATGGACAATCGGTAAAGACTTAAAAGCTATCCAAGGTGTTAACGAAGACAAAGACGTTACAGCTACAGTTTCAATCAACAAAGATGGTTTCGTAAAAGGAATCGAAGCAGCTGAAAAAGCAGCAGTTGAAGTTAAATAATTTCAGATATAAAACAAAACCATGATTCCGATCATGGTTTTTCTTTACCTTAAAATCACTTATTAGCTATGAATAAGTGATTGAGGGAAAGTATAATATTTGATGGATTGTTTTTTGTCATGTATCCTTAAAGTAGCAGTGACGAAAGGAAAAAGTATGAAAAAAACTCTCGTAATTATTATGTGTCTTTTGTTAAGTGCATGCGCTCCAAGTAAAAAAGAGGAAGAAAATCAGTCTTCCAATAGAGCAAAGATCGATATTAACGGTCAGATTAGTGAGTTCGATATTATATCAGGTGCAACAACAGGTAAAGTTGAGGGCCCGGCATTCAAAGGTGATGAAAAAGCTGAACGAATGAAGTGGTCAGGACGTCCAAAAATTGGTTTGATTGAGGGTGATTATACCTTTGATTCATTGAATTTTAATGGAGGCTATTTGGCAACGGTCGCAATTATTCAAGACAGTAAAACTAAAGATATTATATCTGTAAGATTTGATGAGAAAGCCCCAGAGAATTACTATGCTCCAGAGTGGCGAAATCAAACGAAACGAACTTCAGGATATGCAAATTGGCAAATGGAAAACGAACGAACCGATGTCTCACTTGTTACGATTGTTAATGCTATGACATATTTAGAATCTCAAGTACTTGAAAATAATTCGGTTACAGGCGACTTTAAAAATCCTAAAGGTGCCTCTACCAGTGCAGTTGAAGGATTTATTCCACTATTGGCACAAGTCGAACCAAAATTGAAATCGCCATCACCTTTAAAGATAGTTTCAGTGACGCGTGAACTTGGAGGAGGAATTTTTGGAAGTCTCCAAGTTGTCTATAATAAAGAAACAAATAAAATAGTAGATTTTCACTACGATGAGTTCTTTGCAGATGAGAAGGATGAAATTACTGAAGAAACATTACAAAAGTACTATCGTCAATCTAAATATCAATCGCTATCATATTTGACCGATACTAACTCTAGTTTCAAGGATGATGTCAACAAGTATAGATCATCTATCGTCGATGAAGAGAAACTTCGTGAGTCTGATACATTAGGAGATGGATTCAATAAAATCGTAAATGAAATTAATAATTATAGTAAATAAAAACACAAGGGAATCCTTGTGTTTTTACATGCATTATCTTATTTTTTCTTAAGTTGTTTTAAATTTGAAGAACGTTTTGTTTGCTTTAAGGCATCATTGTTTGCTGCATAAGTTTTCTCTGCTGAATTTAAGTTTTGTGGTTCGTAGAAACGTGTATCCTTAAGCTCATCAGGGAGGTATTGGATTTTTCGCCACAGATCAGCACGACCATAATCATACATGTCGTCCTCATCAACACCCACTGCATTAAGTCTAAGATATTTTGGAACTTGAAAAGCGGTATTTCGAATTGTAGATAATGCTGCATCAATTGAAGCTTCCCCTGATTTTGACTTGGGAGAAAGTGCACATTCAATAACCACAACACTAATTGGAAGACGGGCTTCAGGGAAACCTATTTTTCGGGCGGCTTCGAGTGCAGTAACGACGCGTGCGCATAGTGCGGGATTAGCGAGACCAATATCTTCATAGGCTGTCGCAATCAATCGTCTTTCAATAGAATCAAAATCACCAACTTGAATGAGTTTCGCGAGATAGTAAAGCGAAGCATCAACATCACTACCACGAATTGATTTTTGAAATGCAGATAACGTGTCATAATAATTGTCACTATCTTTATCCATCGTTATATTCATCGATAAAGATAATTGACCGAGATGTTCCATTGTTATGGTATCAACCATAAATGATTTTGAAGCTAAATCTAAGGCATTAAGTGCAAATCTTGCATCACCGTTTGCAGAACGTGCAATCGAAGCAATAACTTCCGGATCAATTTTGATACGATCTTCAAATGATTTTGCTGCACGAGTTAAGACTTCTTCAATGTCATCCTGAGTTAGAGGATAAAATTCAAAGAGATGAACGCGTGAACGAATAGCGGGATTGATCGAAAAATAGGGGTTTGCAGTAGTTGCACCAATCATCGTGATCAAGCCGTTTTCGATGTGAGGTAAGAGGATGTCTTGTTTATCTTTATTGAGACGATGAACTTCATCAATAATGACAATGAGGCCCCGACTCATTTCTGCTTCAATGAAAAGTTGATCAAGTTTCTTTTTGTTATCTGTGACAGCATTAAAAATACGGTAAGGTCGATTTAATGCTTCCGCAAGTGCCATCGCTGTGGTTGTTTTTCCCGTTCCAGGAGGACCGAAAAAAATCATTGATGGGAGTTCATTATTGTTGATTAAGTTTCTTAAAATCTTATCTTCACCAAGAATATGTTTTTGACCGATAATCTCATCAAGAGTAGCAGGTCTTACTTCAAAAGCTAAGGGTTTATTCATAATTATCACCTCTATTTATTGTACCATGTTTCATGTAGAATAAGAGAGAGGTGATTTCATGCAAGTTGTAATACAAAAGGTAAAAAATGCAAAAGTGACAGTCGATAATCAGATTACTGGATCTATTCAGGAAGGATTTGTTTTATTGGTAGGGCTTGAAGATGGTGATACGGTTGCGGATGTTTCTAAGGCAGCTGAGAAAATTGCGAATATGAGAATCTTTGAGGATGAGGATGGAAAGATTAATGAGAGCCTTCATCAACATGGTGGAGAAGTATTATCAATTTCCCAATTTACGTTAGCGGCAGATGTACGTAAGGGAAATAGGCCTAGTTTTACTCAGGCCATGCATCCTGATGAAGCCAGAACATTATTTTCTGTCTTCAATGAGCAGTTAGAAAAACAATCCTTGAAGGTCGAAACAGGAGTGTTTCAAGCCCATATGAATGTAGAACTTGATAATGATGGACCCGTTACCATTATCCTTAGGGTTCGTGATGGAAAGGTTCTATAAGGTATGATATTATAAAAGACGTTAGTGGGAGGAAAGAGATATGAAATTAGATGGATTCGAAGTATCAAAGATAATTAAAAATAACTTAAGAACTGAGGTAGAAATACTGAAGGGGCAAGGAAAAAGAGTGCCTTGCTTAGCGGTAGTATTAGTGGGTACAGATGCTGCATCTCAGACTTACGTAAATTCTAAGGTTAAGCAATGCGAACGTGTTGGCTTTGAATCTCAGGCGTATCTTCTTCCGGAAGATACAAGTCTAGAAACTTTATTATCATTAATCTCTGATTTGAATCAAGATGACCGTGTTGATGGTATTCTTGTTCAATTACCCCTTCCAAAACATCTCGATGAAGATATCGTCATTAATGCGCTAAGTCCTGATAAAGATGTGGATGGTCTCCACCCTGAAAATGTGGGATTGTTGGCACTGGATCAAGCACGATTCATACCCTGTACTCCTAAAGGAATCATGACATTATTAAATGAGTATAATATTGATTTGTCAGGGAAAAGAGCACTTGTTATTGGAAGAAGTCGACTTGTCGGAAAACCGGTAGCGTCGCTTCTTATGAAAGAAAATGCAACGGTTACTATTGCGCATTCAAAAACTACAAATCTTGAATCATTGATAGCAGAAAATGATATAATAGTCGTGGCAATAGGGAAAGCACAGTTCATAGAGGCGTCTATGATTCATGGTAACCATGTTCTCATTGATGTTGGAATTCATCGTATCGATGGTAAAATTGTGGGTGATGTTCAGCCAGAAGCTTATGAGAAAGCTGCTTATGCGACACCTGTTCCAAAAGGTGTGGGTCCAATGACCATCGCAAGTTTACTTGAAAATACAATGGTTGCCTATAAATTAAAGGGAGAATAGTATGGACAACAAGGACTTCAATCTTGGTGATATTGTACAAATGAAAAAAGATCACCCTTGTAAAAAATCACAGTATTTTAAGATTGTTCGTATGGGTGCTGATATTAAAATAAAGTGTGAAGGATGTGGCGCAGTCATCATGATGCCACGTCATGAGTTCGCTAAGAAACTAAAAAAAATAATTGAAAGAAGTGAGGATTAATCTATGGCATTAACAGCTGGAATTGTTGGTTTACCAAATGTTGGGAAATCAACGTTATTTAACGCAATTACGAAATCACAGGTAGAAGCTGCAAACTATCCGTTTGCAACTATCGAACCTAATGTAGGTGTCGTAAAAGTAAACGATCCACGTCTCGATACGATTCGTGAATTTATTGAATCAAAGAAAATTATCCCAACTACATTTGAATTTACAGATATTGCGGGACTTGTAAAAGGAGCTTCAAAAGGAGAAGGATTAGGAAACCAATTCTTGTCTAACATTCGTGAAGTTGATGCGATTGCTCATGTTGTTCGCTGTTTTGCAAATAGTGATATTGTTCATGAACACGGTATTGTTGGTGATCCGATTTCTGATATTGAAATTATTGAGATTGAATTGATGCTTGCAGATTTACAATCTGTCGATAACCGTCTTAATAAAGTAGGACGTAAAGCTAAATCAAACGATAAAGAAGCAATGATGGAACTTTCAATTCTTAATCGTGCAAAAGAGTTATTAGAAAATAACAAACCTTTAAGTGAATTGTCACTCACTGATGAAGAAATGAAAGTAGTAAGAACATTCCACTTCTTAACAATTAAACCGGTTATTTATGTTGCGAACGTTGACGAAGACAGCCTTATGGATGTTGAAAGCAATGATATGTATCAACAAGTGAAAAAATATGCAGCCGATCGTGGTGCACGTGTTATTGCTGTATGTGCAAAAGTAGAAGAGGATTTATCAAGTCTTGAAGATGAAGAACGTGATATGTTCCTCCAAGATTTAGGGGTATCGGAAAGTGGTTTGGATGTTCTCGTTCGTAACTGCTATGATATCTTAAAACTTCGTACATTCTTTACTGCAGGTCCTCAAGAAATTCGTGCGTGGACCTTTACTGAAGGAATGAAAGCACCACAATGTGCTGGAGTTATCCACACTGACTTTGAAAAAGGATTTATTCGTTCTGAAACTTACAATGTTGAAGATCTTGCTGAGTTCCACAGTGAACAAGCAATTAAAGAAGCTGGAAAAATGCGTTCCGAAGGTAAAGAATACGTTATGAAGGATGGCGACATCGTTCACTTTAGATTTAATAACTAAACCTCACTCAGTGAGGTTTTTTACTTAGGAATTTATTTACACGAAGACTGTATTTTATAAAATACAGATTATGTTATAATATTAACTAGAGATAGAGGAGGTATTCCCATGAAATTAGTATTAGCAATCGTATCTAATGATGATAGTTCAGTTGTATCATCATCATTAAATAAAGAAAACTTCCAAGTAACGCGTCTAGCAACAACAGGTGGGTTCTTAAGAGCAGGAAACACAACTTTAATTATTGGTGTTGAAGATGACCGTGTTGACGCATGTTTAGAAGTAATCGGAAATGAATGTAAAAAACGTACTGAAGTGGTTCCTTCGACAGCTTCTTACGATATTGGACGTTATGCATCGTTCCCAGTCGAAGTTCAAGTTGGTGGTGCTACAGTATTTATCTTAGATGTCGCACAATTCCATAAACTATAAAAAATGACCTTATAATTTAAGGTCATTTTTTACTATTTGTTAGTTTTATAAATGCGGGCATTATTTTTAATTTCAGCCATGTAGAATACAGATTGCTCGTGAGTCGTGTCGAAGATTTGGTGTGAACCATTTTCGACAGTTTTTGCATTGTACATACGTTCGTATTCTTTGATTGAAAGTTCTTGGCGTTTGTTTAGAACGAGCTCGTGGTTAATGAGTGCTTCTTTATAATCAGGTTGTAAGATGCCGGAGAAGAATTCTCCTACAGCGCCTGAACCGTAGCTGAATAAACCAATGCGTTCCCTTGGCTTCATTGTTCCTTTTTCTAAAAGGGAAAGAAGACTTAGGTAAAGCGATCCGGTATAGATGTTACCCACTTGTCGATTGTAAAGTGTGCTATCTGTATAATTTATATATAAGTCAGGACGTTCTTCTTTATCGACAATGCTTCTGAGTGCTTTTAATCCCATTTTTGTATAGGGAATGTGGAAACACAATGCGTTGAAATCAGCAAGTGACATCTCATTTTTTTCGAAATGACGGTTGATAACTGTTTCGAAGAATCTTTGATATTGTTCGTTTGAATATTTACCGTCAACAAGTGCGACATCGCTATAGTTTGGTCTCCAGAAATCTAAAATATCATCTGTGAAGTAGGTGGCGTTGGTTTCGAGTTGAAGAATACGAGGTTCTTCAGATATTAACATCGCTACAGCGCCAGCTCCTTGAGTTGGTTCTCCGGATGTATTAAGTCCATAGCGGGAAGTGTCACTCGCAATCACGAGTGCTTTACTGCCCGGTGTCATTGCGATGTGAGCTTGTGCAAAGGCAATTGCTGCAGTTGCGGAGTAGCAGGCTTGTTTCATTTCAATGCAGCGTGCGAAGGCGTTGATTCCTAGCAAGCTATGAATAGAAGTTGCACCTGACTTTGAAAAATCTAATCCAGTTTCGGTAGCTAGGATAACAAGATCAATGGCCTCTTTATCGCTATCGTTTAATATTGTATTGGCAGCATTTGCTCCCATTGTAATGGTATCTTGAGTTATGGGTTTCACAGCCATAAGGTCTTGGCCTAAACCGTATGTGAACTTATCAGGGTCAATGTTACGAGCCACTGCAAGTTTTCGCATATCAATAAAATATTCAGGGGAATAAAATCCGATTTTATCGATTCCTATGTTCATGATATGTCTCCTTCATATATTTCTCCCTTATTATAATGGGTTACACATTATTAAGCAAAGGAAAAACAGGGTGACAACAATTCCACATAAAGATTTCGTGTATTTTGTGTTAATAATCGGTATAATTGGAGTCTAAGAGGTGATGAAATGAGAGATGTTGTAATTGTAGGCGCATGCCGAAGTGCCATAGGTAAATTTGGAGGCAGTCTTTCTGCTACACCGGCTGTGAAGTTAGGATCTGCAGTTATTGAATCTGCAGTAAAGCGTTCAGGTTTATCGGTTGAAGATGTTGATTATGTTATCATGGGAAATGTTCTTCAAGCCAACTTAGGGCAAAACCCTGCGCGTCAAGCATCGATTGGTGCTGGGATTGGCGTAGATGTTCCTGCTTTCACCGTCAATGAAGTATGTGGTTCAGGACTTAAGGCAGTTCATCTAGGGATGCAATCAATTATGCTTGGTGAAAATGATACGGTTGTTGTTGGTGGCTTTGAAAATATGTCGATGGCACCACAATACCTTGAGAATGCTCGATTTGGTACTAAATTAAGACTCCTGGAAACACAAGATGCAATTTTTAAAGATGGCCTCATTGATGCATTTTCAAATGATTTAATGGGAATCACCGCAGAAAATATTGCGAAAAAATATAATGTTAGCCGTGAACGTCAAGATGCATTCGCACTCGATTCTCAACTTAAAGCATCACGTGCTATCAAAGAAGGAAAATTTAAAGAAGAAATTGTACCCATACCTGTGAAAGACGGTCTGTTTGAGGAAGACGAGTTTGTACGTCATAATAGTACAATCGAAGGACTTGAACGTTTGAAACCCTCTTTTATAAAAGAGGGTACGGTCACTGCAGGGAATGCATCAGGAATTAATGATGGTTCTGCTGCTTTAGTCTTGATGTCTCGTGAGAAAGCAGAAGCTATGAATCTTCCCATCCTCGCAACCATTGAAGGTTATACAGAGATTGGTATGGATCCAAGCTTAATGGGATACTCACCTTACTACGCCATAAAAAAATTACTATCTAAACAAAGTATCACTCATGATAGTGTCGATCGTTATGAAATCAATGAAGCCTTCGCATCACAATCGGTAGCCGTTCTTGATGATCTTGAACTTGATTTAACGAAGGTTAATGTCAATGGTGGTGCCATTGCATTGGGTCATCCAATTGGATCTTCGGGAGCTCGTATCTTGGTAAGTCTTATTCATGAATTAAGAAGAGAAGAACTTTCGACTGGCATCGCATCACTTTGTATTGGTGGTGGGCTGGGAATGGCAATGCTTATCAAAACAGAATTTTAAGATGTCATAAGAAAGAACTTAAGGTTCTTTCTTTTTAGTTTTGAGTATGAATATCCATTTAAACACTTGACAAAGCGTGATATAATGGAAAGGCATTTAGAGAGAGGTATTAAAATGAAAAAAGTTAGAGTTCGTTATGCACCAAGTCCAACAGGATTTTTACACATTGGAAACGCTCGAACCGCATTGTTTGATTATTTAATCGCAAAACATTACGGTGGTGATTTTGTATTGCGTATTGAGGATACAGATATTGAGCGTAACGTTGAGGGTGGCGAGGAATCACAACTTTATTACTTAAATTGGTTAGGAATTATTCCTGACGAATCTCCAGACAAACCTAATGAAGCATATGCTCCATACAGACAAATGGAGAGACTCGATATTTATAATAAGTATGTTGAGAAACTTTTAGAGAGCGGTGATGCATACAAGTGTTACTGTACTCCTGAAGAATTAGAAGAAGATTACAATCGTCAAAAAGAAGCAGGGTATGCTTCAACACGTTATAACCAAAAATGTCTACATCTAAGCCATGATGAAAAATGTAAGTATGAAGAAGAAGGTCGCGCTTATTCAGTGAGACTTCGTGTACCTGAAAATAAAGTATATACATTCGATGATATGGTACGTGGTACGATTACTTTTGAATCTAAAGACATCGGTGATTGGGTTATCGTAAAATCAAATGGTATTCCTACTTATAACTTTGCAGTTGTTATTGATGATCACCTCATGGAAATTAGCCATGTGTTTAGAGGTGAAGAACATATTTCTAATACTCCAAAACAAATGATGTTATTTGAAATGTTTGGTTGGGATATTCCTAAGTTTGGACATATGACTTTGATTGTGAACGAAAACGGTAAGAAATTATCAAAACGAGATAATTCAATCATGCAATACATCAGTCAATACAAAGACCAAGGTTATCTACCAGAAGCGATGTTTAATTTCATGACTCTTCTAGGTTGGTCACCTAAAGGGGAACAAGAATTATTTACTAAGGAAGAATTAATCGCAGAATTTGATGAAACACGTTTATCAAAAGCGCCATCAATGTTTGATGTTACCAAATTAACATGGATGAATCACCAATACTTAAAGGCTAAAGAAGATTCAGAATGGTTAGACTTTGTACGTCCATTTGTGGAAGAAGCTTACGATCTTTCAACACGTGATAATGAGTGGGTTGAAATGTGTATGCTTTTATATAAAGAACAACTTCAATACGGTGCTGAAATTGTGGAATTAGTAAAACCATTCTTTGAAGAGCCAGAACTTACTGATGCTGAAAGAGAAGTCCTTGAATGGGAAACTACACCTGTTGTTGCGAAAGCATTCCTATCATGCTTACCAACCGAATGGACTGTGGAAAATCTAAAAGAAGCATTTAATGAAGCTAAGAAATTATCTGAACTAAAAGGAAAACCTTTATTTATGGGTCTTCGTGTTTCCGCAACATATCAAACTCATGGACCAGATTTAATGAGTGCTTTATATTTAACTGGTTATGAAACTGTAAAACAAAGACTTGAAGATTATGTCAAATAATTTTAAAAAATGTCATGAATTAAAAGTAATGCGTGATCCGGTTCATGGATACATTAATGTTGAGTACCAAATTATTTGGGATCTCATTAATGCTCCTGAATTTCAACGCTTACGAAGAATTCATCAACTGGGAGGAACGTATCAGGTCTACCATGGTGCTGAGCATTCTCGCTTTTCACACTCTGTAGGTGTGTACGAGTTGGTTCGAAACATCATTGAAAAAGTTGCTGGATTGAAAGATGTGCTTTCTGAGTTTGAAGTTGTAGCACTCCTTTGTGCTGGACTCCTTCATGATGTTGGGCATGGGCCATTTTCTCATGCATTTGAAGCAGTTACCTCTGTAAATCACGAAGAGTTTACAGATCGTATCATTCTTGAAGATACTCATATTAATAAAATATTGAGAGAAACTTCGGAAGACTTACCGCAGCTTGTTGCTGACATAATTGCGCACAGAGCCGAAAGAAAACTTCTGACCCAAATTATTTCAAGTCAATTGGATGCGGACCGTATGGATTACCTTCTAAGAGACTCTTACTTTACTGGTGTAAGCTATGGAGAGTTTGATCTCAATCGAATTATTCGTACGTTAAAAGTAGTGGATGATCGAATTGTAGTGAAAGAAAGTGGAATTCATGCTGTAGAAGATTACATCATGGCTCGCTATCAAATGTACTGGCAAGTGTATCTTCACCCTACGTCACGAAGTTTTGAAATGATATTGCTTGCGTTATTTAAACGAATGAGAGATTTAACGTTAGAAGATCGTAATGCTATGGATTCGATTTCATTCATTAAACCCTTTGTGAGCAAGGGAGATATCAGTTTAAAGGCTCATTACCAGTTGGATGAATCAACATGTCTTAGTGGGTTTATGACTTTGACAGAGTGTGATGATCCTATCTTGCGTGATTTATCGTCACGACTCTTGAATAGAGACCTCTTTAAATACCAAGATGTTTTGGATAATGATCAAATGGAATCGATTGTGGCGTCCGTACGTAATCTCGGATATGACCCTGAGTATTATGTTATTCAAGACTATACAACACAAATCCTCTACATGCCTTATGAAGAAGGTGTGGATAGTGGAATTTGGGTGCAAATGAAAGATGGTTCGCTTGTTGAGTTATCGAAAGCATCATCAATCGTCCATGGTTTTGCAACTGGAAATATGAAAGAAGATAGTAAAGTATTCTTCCCTGATAAAGTTAGAACTGAAATATAATTAAGTTATAGACATTCTCTAAATTGAGAGTGTCTTTTTTGCGCTATCCCAAGCTAAATTAATTAAAATTGTAAGAGTATATTTTGGGTTGCTATCTTAGAGGTGTTGAGGGATAATAAGTACACCTAGGAGGACACGATATGAATAAAGAAACTTTAATTACAATTAGAAAAAATATTATGAACGAGTTACCAGACAATACAGTGACCTTTCTATTCAGTGGATTGCCTGTAAGAAAATCAGCAGATGCTGAATATCCATTCTTTGCAAACCGTAACTTTTTTTATGGAACCCATATAGAAGAACCGGGAGCAATCCTTGTTTTTGACAAACCAAATCAAAAAGAAATTCTCTTCTTGAGAGATATTGATGCATTTAAAGAAAAATGGATTGGCCATTACATGCGTGATACAGAAGCTTTTGAACGCTGTGGTGTCGAAGACATTCGTTACTTCTCGGCATTTGATGATTATGTAGGAGAAGTCATTAAAGCTGGTTATAAGATCGGTGTTGATATGGATCATGACACGATTGCTGATGAGTATTATGGATCAGGGTTGATGTTCTCGGAAGAATTCGATGAAGATTTTGTAACGGATATTTTTGAAAATATTGTGAAGTGTCGTATGGTTAAACTTCCAGAAGAAGTTGAGGCAATTAAAGCTGCAGCGGAAGTTACTAATACAGCAATTATGAGTATGATTGAAGAAATGAAACCGGGAAATAATGAAAATGATATGGCTGCTCGTTTCTTATATGAAGGGAATCGTGCACACGGAGACCTTATGTTTGATACGATTGTTGCATCTGGAAAGAATGCTACAACATTGCACTACATCTCAAATGATCAACCTTTAAATGATGGTGAGCTTGTCTTATTAGATTTAGGAATCCGTGTTAATGGATATGGTGCAGATATTTCGCGTACATTCCCAATCAATGGTAAATATACACAACGACAAAGAGACGTTTACCAAGAGGTCCTAAATTGTTTCCATGCTATTAATGAAGCAATTAAACCAGGAGTAAGTATTTTAGATCTTAACGAATTATCTAAAGAATTGTTAGGTAAGTCTTGTATTAAGCTTGGTTTGATAGATTCTGTCGAAGAGGTGGGTCAATACTACTATCACAGCATTGGACACTCATTAGGTCTTGATACTCATGATGTGTGGTTAGATCGAGCTACACCACTGGTCGTGGGAAATGTTATTACCAACGAACCAGGGCTTTATATTGCGGAAGAGAGCATCGGAATTCGTATTGAAACTGATGTAGTTGTAACTGAAAATGGTTGCGTAGATTTAGCGCCTCAAATCATTCGTGAAGTCGATGCAATTGAAAAAACTATGTTAAAGTAATGTGAACATTTAATGAAAGTATGCGCTATTTTGCATACTTTTGTTATTTATGTTGTAAAGCTATTGACAATCCTTGTATCTTGAATATAATTCAGTGGTAAATATGTTAGGAGGATCTACATTAAGACTAAAATTAATATACGACAAAAGGCTCAAGATAGTCAGCATGAGTACAATCAATTAAACGCACAAATTGATGATTATGGTGATTATAAAAGAATTGTTTATTTCGAGCCGGATGGAGCGATAGTAATCTTAAATGTTACGCGTAGTGAAGTATCAATGAAGCGGGAAGATTCCTGGATAACACTGGGATCATTTCATCAAACTGAAACGACAGAATTGAGCATCACAAACGAGCATGGTGTGGTAGCATTTAATATTAAAGTAGAATCTATGAAGATTGAATCTAATTTTATTTATATAAGGTATCATTTAAAGCAAAACGATGAAATCATCGATATTCTAGTCTTTGAATGTTGGTGGGAACCGGAGGTATAAATATGTCATCAAAATCACTAACTGATATTGCGTTTGAACGCTTAACGAAAAAGAAAAAAGAAATACCGTTTCAAAAGCTTTGGCAAGAAGTTTCTGTAGAGGCAAATTTTCCTGAAGCAGTCGCTAAAAGAAAAGTAGCATCATTCTATAATGCACTTATGATGGATTCCCGATTTATCTCTCTTGAAAGCAACACATGGGATTTACGTGAACGTCATTCACTTGAAAGTTTACAAATCGATCCTGATTTGCTCGATAGTTATGATGATTACGACGAGGACTATGACGATTACGAAGAAGAAGTTGCAACAGATGACGAATAAATCGCTAAAGCGGTTGAAGTCAAATATTAAGTTTGCTAAAATATAAAAGGGCAATAAGCTTCCATTTGATGGGAGCTTTTATTTTGTATTAAGAAGGAGCGGTAGGCATGACGAAGTATATTTTTGTAACAGGTGGGGTTGTTTCAGGTATTGGTAAGGGGATTGTGGCATCGTCAATAGGACGACTTATGAAAAATCGTGGATTAAAGGTTTATATGCAAAAATTTGATCCATATATTAATGTTGATCCAGGGACTATGTCTCCATTTCAACACGGAGAAGTATTCGTAACAAAAGACGGTCATGAAGCCGACTTGGACTTAGGTCATTACGAACGTTTTATTGACGAAGAACTGACAAGAAATGCAAGTATTACAACGGGTCGTGTATACCAAAGTGTTATTAATAAAGAACGTAAAGGTGCATACCTTGGTGCTACTGTACAAGTTATTCCACACATCACAGATGAAATTAAGAATAAAGTCTATGATGTTGCTGAAGAATCAGGAGCGGATGTTGTTATTACTGAAATCGGTGGTACGGTAGGGGATATTGAATCGTTGCCATTTTTAGAAGCTATTCGTCAAGTTCATGCTGAAAATCGTACTGAAGATGTTGTTTTCGTCCACACGACACTTATCCCACAAGTGCCTGCAAGTGGTGAATTCAAAACAAAGCCTACGCAACATAGTTTTAAAGAGCTTATGTCACACGGAATTAAAGCAAACATAATCGTAACCCGTTGTGATGAGCCGTTAACTGATGACATGAAGAAAAAAATTGCGCTTTTCTGTGATGTTAATGAATCAGCAATTATTGAATCTCGTAATGTGGAGAACCTCTATGAATTGCCATTAGCATTCCAAAAACAAGGACTTGATGATTATATTCTTCATAAATTTGGATTGGGAGATATTGCTCCTGCAGATATGACAGAATGGAAAGCAATGATTGATAGTGCAAACAATCTTACGAAGAAAGTAAATGTTGCACTTGTTGGTAAATATGTTGAACTTCATGATGCTTATTTATCGGTTGCTGAAGCATTACTTCATGCTGGATATGCACTGGGTGCTGAAGTTGAAATTGATTGGATTGATTCCGCTACATTAACACCAGAAAATGTTAAAGATATTCTTGGTGGTCATGATGGAATATTGGTTCCTGGTGGATTTGGTTCACGTGGTGTTGAAGGTAAGATTCTTGCTTCACAATTTGCACGCGAAAATAACATTCCTTACTTTGGAATTTGTTTAGGGATGCAAGTGGCAATGATTGAATTTGCACGTAACGTTTGTGGCATGGATAATGCTCACTCAACAGAACTTGATGCAAACACTTCATATCCTGTAATTGACATTATGGAAGACCAAGTTCACCAAACAAATGTTGGTGGAACATTAAGACTTGGTAACTATCCATGTGAGCTAAAAGCAGATAGTTTAGCTCGCGAACTTTATAATGAAGATGTGATCTTTGAACGTCACCGTCATCGTTATGAATTTAATAATAAATATCGTCAACTTTTTGAAGAAAAAGGTGTGACTTTTAGTGGTCTAAGTCCTGATGGTGAATTAGTGGAAATTATCGAGTTAAAAGATCATGATTTCTACATTGCAAGTCAATATCACCCAGAGTTTAAATCAAGACCAAACCGTTCTCATCCGTTATTTCATGGATTTGTGAATGCGGCTTTGCTTTTTTCAGAAAAAAGAGTAAAATAGATTGTAGATATTAGGAGGAAAATATTTTATGGCATTAGTTTCAGCAAAAGAAATTTTGGAAAATGCACGTGACGGCCACTACGCTGTTCCTGCAATTAACATTAACAACTTAGAGTGGACAAAAGCAGTCCTTTCAACAGCACAAGAAATGAACTCACCAATCTTGGTAGCAGTATCAGAAGGTGCTGGTAAATATATGACAGGTTACAAAACAATCGTTAAGATGGTTGAAGGAATGATGGAAGAACTAAACATCACAGTTCCTGTAGCATTACACTTAGACCACGGTAGCTTCGAAGGAGCTAAAAAAGCTCTTGCAGCTGGATTTACATCAGTTATGTATGATGGATCACACTTACCATTAGACCAAAACTTAGCAGAAACACGTGAAATTGTTTCAATCGCTCATGCACAAGGTGCATCAGTTGAAGCTGAAGTTGGATCAATCGGTGGAGAAGAAGACGGAATCATCGGTACAGGTGAATTAGCTGACCCAGCAGAATGTAAAATGATGGTTGATACAGGTATCGACTTCTTAGCAGCTGGTATCGGTAACATCCACGGTAAATATCCAGAAAACTGGGCTGGACTAAGCTTCGAAACTCTTGATGCAATCAAGAAAGCAACAGGAAACATTCCATTAGTATTACACGGTGGATCAGGAATTCCTACAGACCAAACACAAAAAGCAGTTGATTTAGGAGTAGCTAAAATCAACGTTAACACAGAATTACAATTAGCATTTGCTGCAGCAACACGTAAATTTATCGAAGAAGGTAAAGATTTAGAAGGTAAAAACTACGATCCTCGTAAACTTTTAGCTCCTGGATACCAAGCAATGTGCGATACAGTTAAAGAAAAAATTACTGTATTCGGTTCAGCAAACAAAGCTTAATTAGATTAAAGTGATGAAGACTTGCTTGAATTATCAAGTGAGTCTTTTTTTGTGCAAAAAAATGAACTTCCTACAAACTTTGCTGTTTGATGCGTCATAATTGGCGAAACAATCTAAAATTTTCACAAAGTTACGGTTAACTGGTTGTTTCAAGTACCTATAATTTGTAGAATAACACAGAGTGGTATGGAGGAACGTATGAATTCTTTGGATGAAACTGTCTCGCTAGTCAGTGAGTTGGGTGTTAAGAAAGTTAATAAAAGTCTCAAAGCACAGATTGTATTAGGCTTTATTGCAGGAGCAATGATATCTCTTGGATATATGGCGTATATAAAATGTGTAGCTACCATTGATGGTGGTTTAGGAAATGTGTTGGGGGCATCGATATTTCCGATTGGACTTCTTGTAATTCTATTAGCTGGTGGGGAACTGATTACTGGTAATATGACCGTTATCGGAACAGCCTATTGGAATAAAAAAGTAACACTATCACAACTTGCTAAAAACTGGTTGGTAATTACTCTAGCAAATATAGCGGGAGCCTTATTTGTAGCCTTGATTGTTGGAACGTATTTAGGAACACTTTCCTCTTATCAGGATGTTATTAATAATTTGGCTCAATCGAAAGCACACTATGACCCGCTTCGTACATTTGTATCGGGTATTATCTGTAACTGGTTTGTTGGGTTGGGGGTTTGGTTAAACATTGTGATGAAAGATGGTGCAGGCAAAATAATGGGAATTTGGTTCCCGGTTATGGTCTTTGTACTGTTAGGTTTTCAACATAGTGTTGCGAATGTATTTCTCATGGGAATTTCGATGTCATATGGTGGCGTCACAATCTCGCAATTTTTGAGTAATTTTGTCTTTTCCTATCTTGGTAACATTGTAGGAGGTGCTGTATTTGTTGGCCTCTTCTACGTTATGGCAAATACTCATAAAAAGTAAGGACTTCATTTTGAAGTCTTTTTTTTACCGTTTAATAAGTGATTTTATCCATTAGCGACAAAAGAAAACAATGAAAAAATAGTATGATAAAATAATTTTACTTAGGATTATCCAAGTCTTCTAAGTAATTCGAATTACAAGCTTGTTGTGATTCGAAAGGGGGGAATAGAATATGGAACTTGTATTACCTGAAAAGTATGATGATCTCGGGTTGATGATGTCATATGATATTCAAGGTGGAAACTATGAACATCGTAAAGAGCATTGGTGGGGCGTTGTTGTAACTTACAACAATCAACAAACAAAAGATTTAATCAAAGACTACGCATCTCTGCAACGTAACTTAGGCGTGTTAGGTCTTGCACCATTTATCAAGATAGCAACCGTACCATTAAATTGGTACTACAACCGATTGTCTGCAGAAGTGTCCAATAAAAATAATGGTCGAGGCGTTATCATTCAGTATAACTTTAACTTAACCTATAAAGTGACGGCACGATAGTATGAAAAAACTTGTGAAACTTGAAATGGTATCTTGGATTGGTTTAGCATGTATTACTTTGCTTTATTCTTTAAGTCTTAAAACCTTCGAAGGATATCTCTTTAATGACTTTCTCTATGCGTTGGGTATATCTGGCATTGTGGTCTTACACCTGTATGCCGATAATATTGCTCGGGCTCAAAAGTACTCTGGCCTTATCTTTACTAAAGTGCTATATCGTGTTAACCGCATTCTCTTTGATATCTATCTGTTACTGACGAGTTGGTCTGTTTATTTCTTTAAATTAAATGATGTAAAAGAAGCAACGATGTTAAACATGGAAAGAATGACCCGTAACTTCATGTTTATCTCAATTTTGGGATTCACTGTGTGCTACTTCGTAAAGCGTCATTATGACAAAGTAAGTAAATAGACTTAAAATAAAAGAACATCTTGACTCCGAGATGTTCTTTTCACATGGATTGGCGTCTCACAGCAATAAAATTATGACAAGTGCGTGAACGATAGAGTCAAGAGCTATTTTTTATGAGTAATTTAAGTTATAATAACTATGGCTAAAGGAGTTGTTTGAATGGCGGAAATTATAAAAATTGAAGGTGGACACAAATTAAACGGTAAGGTAAGAATTGGCGGTGCGAAGAATGCGACAGTAGCATTAATCCCTGCAGCAATTCTCGCAACAAATAGTGAGGTAAATATCTATGGGGTTCCCGATATCTCGGATGTCGAGTCATTATCGATATTGCTTCAAGAACTTAATGTCTCGGTAACATCACCAACACCGGAACATTTTCAAATTAATACATCACAAATGAAAAATGTGGATTTAGACCACGAAGCAGTTACAAAATTAAGAGCATCTTATTATTTCATGGGTGCACTATTAGGTAAATATAAATATGTTAGAATGCAAATGCCAGGTGGATGTTATTTAGGACCACGTCCTTTTGATTTGCACTTAAAAGGTTTTGAGGCATTGGGTGCAAATATCGACTATACTCAAGGTTATTACACAATTTCTGCAGAGAAACTTGAGGGAGCAAAAATCTATCTTGATTTTGCTTCCGTAGGAGCAACCATCAACATCATGTTAGCTGCAACACTTGCAGAAG
Organism: Erysipelothrix inopinata; assembly: GCF_014396165.1. Lineage (GTDB taxonomy): Bacteria > Bacillota_I > Bacilli_A > Erysipelotrichales > Erysipelotrichaceae > Erysipelothrix > Erysipelothrix inopinata. Next base: position 487,352 of record NZ_CP060715.1, on the reverse strand, counting down.
GTAAAACAGTCATTGAAAATGCTGCGAAAGAACCTGAAATTATTGATGTTGCTAACTTCTTAAATAAGATGGGTGCTAAGATTCGTGGAGCAGGAACGAATGTTATTACAATCGAGGGTGTTGAAACCTTAGATGGTAAAGCACACGAGATTATTCCAGATCGTATTGAAGCGGGAACTTATATCATTATGGCCGCAGCGATGGCTGAGGATGTCACAATTGAAAATATTATTCCACTTCACTTGGATGCTCTTTTATCGAAGTTGATTGAAATGGGTGTTAATGTAGAGGTCGGAATGGACTACGCACGAATTCGTTCATCTGAATCGTTAAAAGGGATTGATGTAACAACTCAAACCTACCCAGGTCTTGCAACAGACCTCCAACAACCTCTCACAACGCTTTTAACACAGGCTACAGGAACATCAAGTGTTCGTGAGACAATCTATGCGGAACGCTTCAAACATTGTACAGAGCTTCAAAGAATGGGAGCTAACATCAATGTTATTCCATCACAAGCAAATATTACAGGACCAACACCTTTATTTGGTGCTAAGGTTGAGGCAACAGATCTACGTTGTGGTGCAAGTCTTGTGGTTGCAGGATTGATTGCAGAAGGTGTTACTGAAATTAGTGAAGTTTATCATATCGATCGTGGTTATGATGATATCGATAATAAACTTCGTTCACTGGGTGCGAAAATCTGGCGCGAAGAAAAATAATAATTTTAAACTCTGTATTCCTAGCAAATGCAGAGTTTTTATGTGGCCGTTAAACTATTCATAATGTTGAAAATGTGGTATATTCAAAGTAGATAAGAGGTGATTGAAATGGAATTCCAAGATAAAACATCTATCTTTGATAGAGGTCCTGAAAATGGAATGTTTACGTTTATTATTATCATCTTTGTTTTGATTATTTTGTTTTTGGTTCTCCGCTCAGTTTATGAATACTTGAGTAACAATCGATCCGAAGAAGTGGTGACAGATGCGAGAGTCATATCAAAACGTATTGATGTTCGGTTAAACTCGGGAGCCTCTAACACACAGTACTTTGTAACGTTTGAACTCGCGGATGGGGAAAGAAAAGAATTCAAGGTAAGTGGAAATCGTTATGGAATTCTCATTGAAAATGATCGTGGTGTTCTCTCATTTCAAGGAACGCGCCTCAATGACTTTATAAGATAAAAAGCAACATTCAGTTTAAAATGAGTGTTGCTTTTGGTTTACTTATTTTTGATTGTTTGTAGGTAACGATAAACGGTTGGTTCAGATATTTTTAGAATCTTCGCTATTTCAGGTACTGCACCTTTGAGTAAGAAGAAGCCGTTATCATATAATAGAGATATTGTTTCATACTTATCGTCTTGCTTGAATTTTGTCACTGGAATGCCTTTAGCAATCGACATTTCATATACTGTATTCTCAGCCATTTCTTCAATTGAACGAGAGAGAGATTCATTGGTAACAGTATGTTCTTCTTCATGTTTATAGGTTCTTAAAAGTACTTCGAGTGTTTCGAGGTTTTTATTTATTTCGTTAAAGATTGATTCGTCAGTATTTACGCAGATCATTCCGACAAGATTTCCCTCGTAACGAATATAAAGAGACGCAGATTTTAATTGCTTATTATCTCGATTTGTAATACCGCGGTAATTAATAGAATATTCGAAGTCATCATCGATCCCTTCCTTGACAGTTTTTAATACATAATCAGTGGCAGGGTCACCAACTTCACGTTTTGTGATGTAGTTATTTCGAATCGCTAGGATTGATGAATCCAGGTCAGTAAGGTCGTGTAAGACTATTTCGGAATTCTTTCCAAGAATTTCTGCAAGAAAGTCTACAAATGGAATATAACGTTTAAGATATTCAGTTGCGTTTGTTGACATGATGTACCTCCATAGTGCCCCTTAAGTATATAAGATTAAGCGGTTTCTTTCAAATGTTTATCTTACAAAATACACGAGATTCGAGAAAACTTTGTGAAATTTAATTCAAAATATATTTATGATTTGTTTTGACTTGATTTGGTAAAATGAAATTATCAAATTATACGAAATGATAAAAAATTATTACGATTGAATAATAATATATAGGAATATTTGGTAAGATGTGATTATAAAAGGAGATGCATATTATGACAAATCAATGGAACGGTTTTAAATCTGGTAAATGGCAAGACGAAATCAACGTACGCGACTTTATTCAACTTAACGTTACTCCTTATGAAGGTGATGATCAATTCCTCGCTGGCATAAGTGATAACACAGAAAGACTATGGGATAAGAGCTTAGAACTTCTTAAAGAAGAAGTTAAGGTTCGTGTCCTTGATATTGAAATGGATGCTATGTCAGGAATTGATAATTTCGAACCCGGATATATCATCAAAGAAGATGAAGAAATTGTAGGTCTTCAAACAGATGCACCTCTTAAACGTATTATTAACCCTTATGGTGGTATTCGTTTAGTAGATAACATTCTTGAAACATACGGTAGAAAAATGGATGACAAGACAAGCTTTTTCTTCCACAACTACACAAAAACACATAACCAAGGTGTTTTCGATGGTTATACTCCTGAAATTCGTAAGTATCGTACAACAGGTCTTCTAACTGGATTACCTGATGCTTATGGACGTGGACGTATCATTGGTGACTACCGTCGTGTTGCACTTTATGGTATTGATCGCCTTGTTGAAGAAAAGAAAAAAGATCTTGCAGCAATCAAAAAGATTACAGCAGATACAATTCAACTCCGCGAAGAAGTTAACGAACAAATTCGTGCATTAGGTGCTATTAAATCAATGGCAGCTAAATATGGTTTTGATATTAGCGAACCTGCAAAGAATGCTCAAGAAGCAATTCAATGGACATACTTTGGATACCTAGCAGCTATCAAAGAAAATAATGGTGCTGCAATGAGTTTAGGTCGTACATCAACATTCTTAGATATTTATATCGAACGTGATATTGCAGCTGGAATCATTGATGAAAAACAAGCTCAAGCATATATTGATCAATTCATTATGAAACTTCGTTTAGCACGTCACTTACGTACTCCTGAATACGATGATCTCTTTGCTGGTGATCCAACATGGGTTACAGAATCAATCGGTGGTATGGGTAAAGATGGCCGTACATTAGTAACTAAGAACTCATTCCGTTACTTACATACATTAACAAACCTAGGACCTGCACCAGAACCTAATATGACTGTTCTTTGGTCAGAAGATCTTCCAATTGGCTTCAAACGCTACTGTGCTAAGATGTCAATCGAAACAGGTGCTATCCAATATGAAAACGACGATATCATGCGTCCAAACTTTGGCGATGACTACGGAATCGCATGCTGTGTTTCTGCAATGGAAATCGGTAAACAAATGCAATACTTTGGAGCACGTACAAACTTAGCTAAAGCATTACTCTACTCAATCAATGGGGGACGTGATGAAGTTAAGGGAATTAAAGTTCTTGAAGATGTTCCAACAATGGACGACGAAATTCTTGATTACGATAAAGTAATGAAACAATACGATGCAGTCTTACAAGAAGTTGCTCAAGTATATGTTGATACAATGAATATCATTCACTATATGCATGATAAATATGCATATGAAAAGAGCCAAATGGCACTTCACGACACAAATGTTGAACGTCTCATGGCATTCGGTATCGCTGGACTATCAGTCGCTACTGACTCCTTATCCGCAATCAAATATGCTCAAGTTAAACCAATTCGTAATGAAGAAGGACTTGCAGTTGATTTCGAAATTGAAGGAGATTATCCAAAATACGGTAATGATGATGACCGCGTTGACGATATCGCAGTTGACTTGGTAGAACGTTTCTCACGTTACCTCAAATCACACGAAATCATTCGTGATGCAAAACATACATTATCAATTCTTACAATTACTTCAAACGTTGTTTATGGTAAGAAGACAGGATCAACACCTGATGGACGTCATGCAGGGGAACCATTTGCACCAGGTGCAAACCCAATGCACGGTCGTGATAGTTCTGGAGCACTTGCTTCATTAAACTCAGTTGCTAAGATTCCTTATGCAGATGTTTGTGAAGACGGAGTTTCAAACACATTCTCAATCGTACCTCAAGTTTTAGGTAAGAGTGAAGACGAAAGAATTAATAACCTTGTAGGTGTTATGAATGGATACTTCAGTCAAAAAGCTCACCACTTAAACGTTAACGTATTAAATCGTGAGTTATTAGAAGATGCTATGCAACACCCAGAGAAATACCCACAATTAACCATTCGTGTATCTGGTTACGCTGTAAACTTCAACCGTTTATCGACAGAACAACAAAAAGAAGTTATAAGCCGTACCTTCCATGAAACAATCTAGAACCGGATACGTCCGTAAGTTAGAAACAATGGGAATGGTGGATGGCCCAGGGATTCGTACTATTGCGTTTCTCTCGGGTTGTCCCCTTCGCTGTTTATTTTGCCACAACCCAGATATGTGGCGTACAGATCCGAAGGATGCAATAACTGTCGATGAGCTTGTCACAAAATTGAAACGTTATAAACCTTATTATGGTGAAGAGGGAGGGGTAACGTTTTGCGGTGGCGAACCTTTAAACCAACCTGAGTTTCTATATGATGCGATGAAAGCATGTAAGGCTGAAGGAATTAGTACTTGTCTTGATACGTCTGGATTTGGACGTGTTGATACATTTGATGATATCCTAAGTGTCACTGACACAATTCTCTATGACATCAAAGGTCTTGAGGAAAAGAAATACCGTGAAATGACCAGTGCTCCACTTCGTGTAACGCAACAATTCCTTGCGAAAGCACAAGAACATGGTGTGAACATTTGGATTCGTGTTGTTATTGTGCCAGGATTCCACGATACTTATGAGTATATGGATGAACTTGCTGAGTACATTGCACCACTTAATAATATTGAAAGAATTGAACTTCTACCGTACCATACGATGGGAGTTAATAAATACGAAACAATTGGTAAAGAATATCCACTAGATGGTGTTCCTGCCATGAATAAAGATACATGTATGGAGCTTCAAAAATACTTAATTTCTGAAGTTGACCGTATACGAAAGGAAGCTTAGGCTTCCTTTTTTCTTTACAGAATTAAGATTACTGTATATAATAGGTATATACAGATAGAGGTGATACGGTGGACATTAAATTGAAGAAAACGGTCAGCATGCCGATATATGAACAAATAATGATGCAGATCCAAGAGAAAATTGTGAATGGAAATCTTGAATCAGGACAAATGCTACCGTCAATGCGCGTACTTGCCCGTGATTTAGAGGTAAGCATCATCACAACTAAAAGAGCTTATGAAGAACTTGAAAAGCTTGGTTATGTCGTGATGGTAGCGGGGAAAGGTTGTTATGTTTCCGAAAAGAAACCAGAAACTTTTCAAACTATCTATCGTAAAGAACTGGCTAATAACATTAAGTCAATGATGCAACAAGCAAAAAATTCAGGAATAAGTTATGAGGATTTTCTCAATGAAGTGAAAGAGCAAGGAGGAAAAGTTTATGATTAACATGTTAGTAAGTACAATTAGAGACAGATTTCTTTATATTATAGGTACTACCCTTTTGATTATGATTTTCATTGATCCAGATTCAACCCTTGAGAGGAATATGTTTTGGATTCTTATGTATACGGTTTTATCATCAAACCCAGGAAGATTGTCAGTAGGCTATTTTAGTACACTTCCTATAGAAATGAAAAATATAATTTATCAAAAATTAATAGAAACGTTAGTAATAATAACAATTTACATGACAGTTGCTATGATTCAAGATGTTGCTTTTACTGATCAGATCATATTAATTTATATGTTAGAAATTCTGCTTTCGTCTATGTATTTCAAACTTAATGTTGGAAAAAACTCGTTACAAAAAAAGTACTGGTTCTTGGATTTAGCTGCAATAGTCGCTGTATGGTTCCTATTTACTTTAGCACCATCAATAAACTTAAAAATACTTGTATTGCTAATACCTACTGCAGGTGTAGTGTACCGACTTAAGACTTTACAAAAATTGGATTTCGAGTAGGAGGACGTCATGGAGAATAGAATCAAAATAGAGAGTCTGCAAAGAACGATAACTGTAGAAAAACCACAAAAAAATGTGCTCAAAGTAGGGCCTGTTTCCCTAGATATATCCGGAAATAAAATAATAGGAATATTTGGACAAAAAGAGTCTGGAAAAAGAACATTTATACAATTATTGTCGGGAATTAAATATTCTGATTCAGGGGTGGTGATTTTTAACGAAAAAACATGGTTTAAAAATGAACTCGCGTATATTCCTTCGGAATTTCCATTTAATTCAAAAATGAAAGTTAAAGATATAATAACAACGTATCAGACATTATATTGGGATAGTTGGGACGATGATAAATGGAAGTATTTTCTTATTAGATATAATATAGATCCAACACTAAAAGTTTTACATTTATCTTTGGAAATGAAACAACAACTAATCGTAGCTGTCTCCTTGTCTCATAATGCAAAAATTCTAATCATTGATGAACCTAAAGAAGGGTTTGAACCGTTTATAAGAAAAGAAATTTATGATGATATTATTAAATGTACGTATGAATATGAAAGTATCACATTCATTTCTACAGATGATACTGAAGTTGTGAATGATGTAGTTGATCATATTCTATATTTTGAACAGGGTAGTGCTATAATCAATGCCAGCAAATTTGATTTTCCAGAAGAAGCCAATAGAATTCTCAATACGGATAACAACAAAATGAATATTACAGAATTTGTAGAGGAATATAACAGGAGGAATCAAAAATGATTATAATAGAAAATGTTACTAAGAAACGTAAAAACTTGGTTCTTGAAATTGATCACCTCGAAATTTCCCAAGGTCTTGTAACAATGATTGTGGGAAAAAAATCTTCTGGAAAGAGTACAATATTAAAGCTCATAAGTGGAGCCATAGAATTTGATGCCGGAGTCATAAAAATTGATGATATGTCAATTGACAAATACAAGAAGTATCATGGGATTTTTTATGCACCAGACAAAGCAGTTGGGAAACAAAACATGACTGTATTTAAAAATATCGATCTCTTTGAAGATATGATTCCTAGTTTTGATTCAAGGAAGTTAGAAAGAGCTCTAAAGTTAGCAGATATTCCCCCACATCTTAAATTAGAGGCACTTTCTAAAGAACAACAAAAACGATATATGTTGGAATTATTCAAGTTGACTAACGATGCGATGTTACTCATAGATGGATCCATGAGTTGCATGGATGAAGAAAACAAACTAAACGCAAAACAACTGATTCAAACGCATCTAATCAATGAAAGCAATTATGTCGTGATGGCCTCAAACAATGCGGAAGATATTGAAATGTTTGGTGATCATTTAATCTACCTTAAAAATAACGAAGTATTCTTTGAAGGAACTGCCTTAGAAATGCAAGAAAGATATCAAATGTGGCAAGGAAAAGAAGAGGAATTACCCAAACTAGGAGTAGTTGGAATCAGAAGAAATAAAGAGACATTAGAGGCTTTGATTGATACGTATGTGTTTGACCTTGCCCCAGTAGAAAGACTTGAACTCAACGATCTTCTAAACATGCTAGAAAGGGGTTCACGATGAAAAAATTTATTAGAAAATCCAGCAAGTGGTATTATGGATTGATTATGTTAGTACTAGCAATTACAAGTATGATTGCTGCATCATCATTTAATCTTGGTTTAGTCTATTTATTTGATTCTTCAATAGAGCAAATAATAGAGAAGATATATATTAGTCAATTAGTAGTATTTATGATGAATACATTTGCATTTGTATATTTACTAGGGAGTGTTTACGAATATACATTTACAACTACGAATCTATCATTTTTATTGTCAAGAGTAGATGCTAAAGAAGATATTAAGGAGTTTCTGTTTATAAGAGCATTAATTCCTTACCTGGCTGTTACTGTTATAAACTACATGATATTTTATTCGAAATTCGAGGCACTAACGCAATATAACCCCAGAATTGTTGTTGATCCACTACAGAACATAATTCTATTATGTATTGTTGCGATTACGATAATATCTATGGTCATATACTATAAAACAGAAAATGTTTTTAAACCTTCTCTTGAGAAAAAAGTAATTATGTATGTTGTATTCTTATTTGCATTTACTTACCTTCCGACATTAATAAATGATGCGGATTTCTCTGGAAGAGGAATACTTAGTCTAGTGTTTATTGTGGTGATGTTAGGAATGGATGCTTATTACTTATACCAAATTAAATCAAGTAAAAAAGTAGATCTTTGTTAAATAAAAAGTATCATCATAAATAATATGAGCACGTATAGAACTCCCAGACAACAGTAAGTCAATGATGCTAAACGAAATAATTGAAAGAAATAGTTATTAATATTTTCTTATTGTAGTAAAAGGGCAAGGAGGGAAAATTTATGATTAGAATTTTCAAGATTAACATGAGAAATAACTTCAAGAATTTAATCTGGGCTCTTATTGTAGTAATGTTACTCGTTAGAAATGATTGGGGAAACGAATTTGCATGGGGAATTGCTTTAGGTTATTCATCATTTACTATAAGAGATACTTCAATCGCTCAGGGTTACTTTAAAACCTTACCATTCAGTATCAATGAATTTATAAAAAGTATGTTACTCGATACAATAATATTTTTTATAATCACATCTGTAGTTCTTTATATCAAAGGATTCCAGGTTAATTTTGATTTGTCATTTGCGTTAATGGTAATTACTTGGTTATCGCTAGCAATGTATTTCAAGTTGAACTTAGGAAAAAATTCAAAGGATTTCGCATATATATTACTGGATCTCCTAGTTGTAACAGTAATATGGATATTATTTAGTATGAGTCAGAATATTATAGCTAAACTAGTAATAACTGTGGTATCAGTATTTCTAGATGGATACCGCTTGAATAAACTTAAAAAACTTGATTTCGAATAGGAGGGCAAATACGATGAATAAACTACATATTGAAAAGCTTCAAAGAGAGTTGTTGAAAGATAATGCTTTAAATGTGAAATTCAAATGTGGTCCTGTTAATTTAGATGTACAAGGTGGCCAAATAATTGGAGTTTTCGGAGAAAACGGTTCTGGAAAGACGACATTTATTAAACTTCTAACTGGAATTAAATATAAAGATTCTGGAATAATAAATTTTAATGATAAGGACTGGTTCAATAACGATCTTGCTTACATTCCTGATTTATTTCCTTTCGGACCTGCTACAAAAGTTTCGGAGATATTAAAACTTCATGAAACCCTATTTGGTAATCTGTGGGATAGAGATACTTGCTTAGCGTACTTAGATAAGTATCATGTTGATGAAACATCGAGTTCAAAGAATCTCTCTTTAGGGATGAAACAAAGGCTCATGGTAGCTGTTGCCTTATCTCACAAACCGAAACTTCTTATCTTTGATGAACCGATGGCAGGTATTGATCCTTTTGTTAGAAGTGAAATTCTTGACGATATTATAGATTACACATATGAAAATGAAAGTGTCACAATAATAAGTACACATAATATCGAAGAGGTTAATGATGTTGTGGATTATGTTTTATATTTTGATGAAGGATATCCTATCATCAATGCTGATATTGTGGAATTTTCAAATATAGCGCATCAACTCATAGAATCAGACTCGCAAGTAATTGATATCAAAGAATTTGTAAGTGCCTACCAAAGGAGGTAATTCAAATGATTGTATTAGAAAATGCAACTAAGAGTAGAAGAAACTTGGAAATTAACATCGATTACCTAGAAATTCCCAAGGGCCTCGTAACCATGATTGTGAGCCGTAATTCAGGGGGAAAGAGTTCGCTGTTAAAAATCCTATGTGGCGCCCTAAGTTTGGATCAAGGAACGTATTCTGTTGATTCATATTCGCTAGAAGACTACAAGAAAAATAATACTGTTTTTTATATGCCGGATTCTGTCCCTGTTACTCCTCATATGGGAGTATTCAGTAGTACTGTTTTGTTTGAGAAAGTTTATGATGGGTTTAATGCTCGAGTATTCGAAAGAAACTTAATCAGTGCTGGCATTCCAACACACTTAAAAATAAGAGAATTGTCAAAAGGTCAGCAAAAGAAATATATGTTTGAGTTGATGAAATTAAGCAATTCAAAGATGCTACTGTTAGATGAACCTACCAATGGGCTTGATGAAAAGAATAAAATAGAGTTTAAAAATATGATTCAGACATACTTACTCAATGAAGAAAACTATGTAGTCATCGCATCTAATAATGTTGAAGACATTGAAAATATTTGTGATCATTTAGTTTATATGAAGAATGGGAAGAAATTCTTTGAAGGAAGTGTCTTAGAACTTCAAGACCGATATAAATTGTGGACAGGAAGTAAAGAGAAAATTCCGACTGAAGGAGTTGTGGGGATTCGAAAAAAGAGAGACTTTGTAGAAGTATTAATTGATACTACAAAAAACAATAGTAATGAAGTCAGTGAAATCAAACTCCATGATTTATTAATTATGTTAGAAAGAGGAACTGTATGAAAAACTACATAAACAGGTCATGCTTACGTTACTATGCTTTTATTCTCCTCGTGATGGTTCTTTCACTGTTGGTTGCCTCTACTGCTGATAATTATATCGCTATTGATTTGCTAGAAAATAATCAAACGCTTATGTTGGATTATTTCTATACGAACCAAATCATTGTGTTTATATTTAATGCGGTAGCATTTATATATTTTCTTAAATCATCCTATGTTTCTATACAGGAACCTACAGTTCTCTCCTATATACTTTCAGGCAAAGAAAGCGAAACAGAAATAAGAAAATATCTATTTTACAGAGCTCTAATACCTTATCTAATTACAACGATGATGGTATCGTTTGTATATGTTGGTTGTTTTAAATCTTTACTACCGTATTTTCCAGGGATATCCTTTGGATTAACTCAGTTAATTATTTTAACGACAATGGTTGTAGTATCCATTATTGTAATGACACTATACTTTAAGACACAAAGACCTCTGTTGATATCGAATACATCGAATGCATTTTTTTACTTATTTATGTTTTTTAGTCCTGGGTATTATTCGATAATAAGTAAATTTAAGAATCCGCATGGGAGTGTGATAGTATTTTCCGTCTTCTTAGTCTTTATGGTTGCTATGATGGTTCTCTATATCTTTGAAATTAAATCCAACAAAAAAATAGATATCTGTTAAAATAGAGTTAATGTTAGCGGGGTGGTAGTGTGGATTTCTTAGATGAAGAAAAATTAATGGATGCTTGCATGATTGCAGGCAAGATATTAATGGAAAATGGTGCCGAGATGCATCGTGTAGAAGATACAATGAATCGCATTTTAGATGTACGACATGGCGATGGGGAAGCAATGAGCTTTGTAATTCCAACTGGGATTTTTGTTACGACTCGTTATGGTAGAACAACGAAAATGAAGCGAATCGTGAAACGTCGTCAAAACTTAGAAATGATCGTTGAAGTAAATAGCTTATCGAGACAATTTAGTGCTCAAGATTTATCAGTTGATGAGTTGTATGACGCGCTAACCGAACTTGAAAAAAATGAAGCCGACTTTCCATACTGGCTAAAGATCGTCAGTTCAGGATTGATTAGTGGCTTCATGATGCTTCTGTTCGAGGGTTCATTTCAAGATATTGGTATTACGATGTTGATTGGTGCTTTAGGATATAGTTTTTACTCTTATCTTGCAAGAGTTATGAAAGCACGATTTATCCAAGAATTTGTAGCTACCTTCCTAATGGCGCTTCTGGCTAATGGCTTGAATCAACTCGGTTTGGTTACCAATCCCGATACAGTCATTATTGGAAGCATTATAATATTGGTTCCTGGAATTCAAATTATGAATTCAATCCGTGACTTTTTAGCAGGTAACACAATTTCTGGAACTGTATTTATGATGGAAGCTATGGTAATAGCAGGGATGATTGGGGCAGGCGTAATGTCTGCACTCAAGATGTTTTAGGTGATGAATATGGATATGAGAGTCTTAGTACAAGCATTAAGTAGTTTTGTATCAGCATTTTTCTTCGGCATTATCGTAAATGTTCCGAGAAAAGTGTTGTTTAACTGTGGCTTTACTGGAATGGCTGGTTGGATTAGCGCTTGGATTCTAATGCAACTGGGAGTCAGTCAGATTATCGCTGTGTTTATCGGATCAATTTTCGTATCATTCTTGTCAATCTATTTTGCTAAGAAAAACCGTATGCCTGCTACAACCTTTAATATTCCAGGTGTTTTTCCACTCGTTCCAGGGATTGCAGCTTATCAAACCGTTAACGCATTTGTAAGTGGTGATTACATTTTAGGAATGGGATTAATCGTCAAAACATTCTCAATTTCAGTATCGATAGCACTTGCGATTGTTATGGTTGAAGTGTTCTACCGCTTCTTTGTTAGAATGGCTTCTCGTCGTCCACAATAGCGTAAGCACGTATGAGAGATGCTTCTGCGTGAATTCTTAAAGGAACCATGTGGATAACAATGTCTTTATAATCTTCTAATGATGCGAGATTGGTTAAGTTTTCCACAATCAAAACATCATGATTAAAAAGGTGTTGATGAACTTCAAAGGGATCCTTGTCTGGAGAAGGAGAATCAAACCCTACTACTTTGACTCCTGCATCAATTAAGGCATCAGCAAGAGACAGCGTAATGATAGGATGGTTGCTGTAGTAATCATCAGTACCATAATAAGTATCGTAGTTTGTTTGGAAAATGACTATCTTAGAATTTGAGATAGTATCTTGAATACTCTGTGTTAAATCAATGATTGGATCAGATGTTTTAATAATCGTTGGCGTACCAATGAAAGTATCAAGAGAGTAGTCATCAATGTGCTTTGTATTATCAGATAAATGACATGGTGAATCAACGTGTGTCCCATTATGGAGTGACGTAGTGAGTCGTGTTGTTAAGTATCCATCTTTTTTTAATGAAGTAATTTCTTTAATTACTGTTTTTGGATCTCCAGGATATGTTGGGGTATGATCATTGAGAGGGTGTGAAAGATCTATTATTTTCATGGTGAGTATCTCCTTTGTTAAGTTAATTATAAAGGATAAAATTCATTAGTGAGGATAAACTCGTAGTTGCAATAAAGTAATAGCGTATGAAATTCATGATGATAGGGAATATCTTGGAGGAAACATGAAGAATCGTAAAATAAAGGTATCACTTCTAGCAATGTTAATGTTCATCACTTTTGGAATGAGTATTGAGGCAAGTGGTGGTCAAATAAGTTCAGGTAATGTAGTGAGTTGTAATGGACAATTGTATGGCAGCCATGGTCCAGATAATCACTGGCATCGTGCATCAAAAAAAGGTAATCGTTATTATCCTGATGGTGATAACCTTGGTTACTCTAATCCTTGTGGTGGTGGTTCAGCACCCGCACCTGCATCAAACAATTCGGAACAAAAACGAGTTGCTGCTGAAAAGTCAGAAGCTGCTCGAGTAGAAAATGAAAGAATCGCGGCAGAGAAAGCAGAAGCAAAAAGGATTGAGGACGAAAGAATTGAAGCGGAAAGATTAGAAGCTGAAAAACTGGAAGCGGAAAGACTAGAGAAAGAACGTCTTGAGGAAGAACAACGTGCTAAAGAAGAAAAAGAACGCCTTGAGAGTGTAGAGATTGATAATATAAAACTCGAAACAAAAACGAAGGGCTTTGTTCCTTTGAATTTGAATCAAAGCAATATATATCTAGCGGAACAGCCATTTCCAACGAATATTCAAGTTGATTTAAAAAACAAAGATGCAAGTTATAAAGTGGAAATGGATAAATCAGAAAATTTTAAAGAATCTAAAATCAATGTTGAAGTTACTTCAGAAGATGAATCAAAATCAAAAAAATATGTTTATTCAATTATATATATTGATGAAAACATGAAATTTGATGATTATAAAATTACAGTAATTTCAAGTGGAGAAAATATTGAATTGTCTCCAGGTGGAAATTTCATGAAAATTTCTAATAAAGATTATAAACATATTAAAAAATTTAATATTCAAGGATTGAAAGTGAATGATACTTCAATCGGTGGAAAAGAGTTGGAGTTTAATGAAGAAGAAAACATAATAGAAGTTACTACTCTCAGTGGACGATTTTCTATTCCCTTAGAAGTTGAGAGTAGCGGATCGGTTGCTGTTGGAGTGGCTGTCACTGCTACCGGAGCTGCTGCAGGAGCGTTTGGTGTTCATACATACCTGAAAAAGAAACGGAAATAGACACTCAAATAATAGATATTAATTTGAAAAGTAGGTGGACGGTTCATGAAAGACTGGAAGAGTTATATTGTAATTGTTATTTTTGTAGCAGTATTTACTATTATATATAGTCAAGTAGTACCGCTTTATATGACTGAGAAACAATATCTAATCAGTTCGGCAACACTTGTCGTTGGTAGTTTGATCGTAATAAGAATAATTACTAAAAAAAATAAATAATCGAAGTAAAAGCGAGCGTGACTATCATAAAGTTATGAATCGCTTTTTAGTTTATTGCTAAATAGTACGAACATTCACTTACACAACCATACGTGGTATAATATTGTGGAAGTAATGAGGGGATATATATAAGAAGGAGTTCGTATGAATAAAAAATACAGCATTTTAACTGCAATGGCACTAGTTGCAATACTTCTAGTAAATCCACTTACAATTTCTGCAGCATCAGATATGATTAATGGAAATGATACAGATCGTGAAGTTATGACAGAGCGTCATAACAACAACAATCACATGACAGATGAAGATTTTGAAAATCATGAAGATCACATGAATGATGAAAATCATATGAACGGAAGAAATCATATGAATGGTAATGACCATATGACGGATAATGAATCCGGTCATCATCGCTCGATGAGAGGGTCACGTCGTGGTGATAATCGCAATGATTGTTGTGATCGTGAAGGTCGATTTGAAAACAATCGTAACTCATCAAGAAAGTAATTAAAATTATTGCGTAACCTCAGTGATTATGGTATTATATCATAGCACTTATCTAAGATATGAAAGTGTCTTAGGCGGAAGGAGACTTGAAGAATGAAAAAAGGAATTCATCCTGAATACAATAAAACCAAGATTGTATGTACATCATGCAATACTGAAATTGAAGTAGGATCAACAGCAACAGACTTACGTGTGGATACATGTTCAAACTGTCATCCATTCTATACTGGAAAACAACGCTTTGCGAATGCTGCTGGACGTATTGACAAGTTCAACAAAAAATATGGTTTAAAATAAGGGATATCCCTTATTTTTTTTGGTCAAATAGGATAAAATAGTACGTAAGAGGTGGAAAAATTATGATGTATCATCAATATCAAGAAGGTTATATTGAAGTTATAACAGGTTGTATGTTTGCTGGAAAGACGGAAGAGTTAATCCGTCGTATTAATGTATTAAAGTATGCTAATAAGAATATTTTAGTATTTAAACCGGAAATCGATAATCGCTATAGTTACTCAGAAGTTGTTTCACATTCAGGTACTAAAGTAGAAAGTATTGTTGTGAAAACAGCTGTAGAAATATTGGATCATATCAGTGATGAAACTGATGTTGTTGCCATTGATGAAGTTCAATTTTTTGATGATGAAATCACAATGGTTTGTGATCATCTCGCCTTGTTAGGAAAGCGTGTTATGGTTGCAGGCTTGGATATGGACTTTCGTGGAGAACCTTTTGGGGTTATTCCTAAATTAATGACTACTGCGGAATTTGTTACGAAACTAACAGCTGTATGTACGAAGTGTGGTGCTCCCGCAACACGTACACAACGACTCGTTAATGGTGAACCCGCATCCTATAATGATCCGACCGTATTAATCGGTGCGAGCGAGTCTTATGAAGCACGTTGTCGACATGACCATATCGTCTTAGACAAACCAACCATTGATAGATATAAAGAAGGTGAATAAAATGATGGAAAGTACAATGCGCACACGCTTGGAAACAATCAAAAATCGTGATTTAGAAATCACAGATTTAATGATGACTCCAGAAGTGTTGGGCGATAGAAAACAGATGGCGAAACTTGGTAAAGAACAATCTTCGTTACAACAAGTTCTCACATCATATAATAGTTATTTAGAGGCTGAGGATTTCTACAAACAAGCGTCTGAACTTTTAGAAATAGAAGAAGATGCCGAAATGAAAGAAATGGCTCAAATGGAAGTCCAAGAGTACAAAGAAAAATTAGAAACATTAATTGAAGAGTTACGTGTATTATTAATTCCACGTGATCCAAGTGATTCATACGATGCAATCGTTGAAATTCGTGGGGCTGCTGGTGGCGATGAAGGAAATATCTTTGCAGGAGACCTTTATCGTATGTATACGCGTTATGCTGAAAGCTTGGGCTATAAATATGAAATTATTGAAGCTCAAGATGCTGAAGCTGGCGGCTATACATTAATCTCATTTGTAGTTAAAGGTGCTGAACCGTATCGTCACTTTAAATTTGAATCAGGAGCACATCGTGTTCAACGTGTACCGAAGACTGAAACACAAGGGCGTATCCATACTTCTACTGCAACTGTGCTTGTACTAGCGGATGTTGAAGAGGAAGAAGTAGATATCGATCCAAATGATTTAGAAATTGATACAATGCGTTCCAGTGGTGCTGGTGGACAACACGTTAATAAGACTGACTCAGCAGTTCGTATTGTTCATAAGCCTACAGGTATTGCTGTGAAGTGCCAAGATGGTCGTTCACAACATGATAACAAAGATAAAGCAATGCGATTAATTCGTGCGCGCGTCTTTGAGGAATACCAAAGAAAAGCAGACGAAGAAAGAAATCAATCACGACAATCAAAAATTGGGCGTGGTGATCGTTCTGAAAAAATTAGAACGTATAACTATCCACAAAACCGTGTTAGTGATCACCGAATTGGTCTTACACTCCAAAAATTGGACATGGTTATGGAAGGTCGATTGGGTGAATTCATCGACGCATTATTAGAAGAAGAACAAAAAGAGATACTTGAACGAGGCGTATAATGTTAATTAAAGAATTAATGGACGAAGGAACTAAGACTTTAGAATCACATCAAATCTATGCGGGATTTTCCCGAGTTTTAATGCTCGAGTTGTTACGTGAAGAAAATCGTGATCTTTACTTAGAAATGAGTCAAGAAGCAAGTTCTACTCTTCAAGAAGCTTACCATGAAAAAATTGCACTATTAACTCAAGACATTCCATTAGGATACGTCTTGGGTTATGAGTGGTTTTATGGTTATAAAATGCTTGTTGACGAGAATGTGTTGATTCCTCGTTCAGAAACAGAAGAATTAGTAGGATATGTCTTAAGTGATATTGATGATTACTTTGTTAATCCTGTTGTAGCAGATGTTGCGTGTGGTAGTGGAGCAATTGGTATTGCTTTGGCTAAGGAACTCGATCAATCTGTTTATGCAACGGATATTAGCGAGGGTGCATTAGAAGTAGCGCAGAAAAATGCGACATTAAATGATGTTGACTTAAAAATATATCAAGGAGATATGTTAGAGCCATTAATTGATAGAAATATTAAACTTGATGTTCTCGTATGTAATCCCCCTTATATTAAGAATACGGAGCATATTCAAAGCTCTGTATTAACCTATGAACCCCATGTTGCCCTATTTGGTGGCGAGGATGGTTTATACTTTTACCGACGTGTTTTAGAGAATGCAGATAAAGTACTCAATGAGAAAGCAATGATTGCTTTTGAGATTGGTTTTGATATTGGTGACGCAGTTGTAGAACTCGCAAAACACTATTTTAAGGACTCAAAAATTGAATTACGTCAAGACATGAACGGTCTTGACCGTATGGTGTTTGTCTATAGAGGTATTAATCCACAAGATTAGTATCTTTTTTTGTGATAAAATACTGTAAAGAGGGATGAATATGGAAACAAAAGTATATACAAAAAGTGAGATAGAAGAAATAGCAAGTGTTATTGCAGATGGTGGATTGGTCGCTATCGCAACAGATACGGTATATGGTTTAGCTGCAAGCAGTAAAGAACCAGAGAACTATACGAAATTGAAGGAAGCCAAGGAAAGACCGGAAACAAAACCTTTCCCGTTAATGGTAAGTTCGTTAGATCAAATTGAGTCGATAGCTCAAATTACAGATCGTGAAAAGCATCTAATTGAGACGTTTATGCCAGGGGCAGTGACATTTATCTTTAATCGTAAAGAGGGTGTCTTTGATTTCCTGGGTGATCAGAAGACAATTGGAATACGAATGGCAGATGATCCATGGGTTCAAAGTTTAATTAATAAAGTGGGAAACCCAGTTTGGTTACCATCTGCAAATCGTTCAGGACTGGATACAGCGCTTAATTCAGATATGGTATTAGAACAACTATCGGGTCGTATTGAAGGCGTTGTGGAAGGTGTGTGTACAGGTGGACAATCATCGAGTGTCTTTGATTTAACGCAGGAAAAGATTGTTTGCTTAAGAGAAGGTATTATTAAATTAGAAACAGTGATGAAGGAGGATGTTATATGAAAATAGTAATGGCATGTGATCATGGGGGATTTGAACAAAAAGAACGCTTGAAACAAGTGTTGTTGGATATGGGACATGAAGTTGATGATTATGGTGTCCACTCTGAAGAGAGTCAAGATTACCCAGATGTAATTTATCCAGCTGCAAAAGCAGTTGCAAATAAAGAATTCGATCGTGGTGTAATTTTATGTGGTACTGGAATCGGAGCTTCAATTGCTGCAAATAAAGTTCATGGTGTAAGATGTGCGCTTGTTACAAGTGTAGAAGTTGCTCAGTTGACACGTGAACATAATGACTCAAACGTACTTGCTATGGCAGGACGTACTACTGATTACGAAACAAATGTTGAAATCATGAAAACATGGATCAACACAGAGTTTAGTGAAGACCCACGACACAGTCGTCGTATCTGCAAATTAGCAGATATCGAACAAAAGGAGGAATGTTAATGCGAGATACTTTAGTTTTTGATGCTATTGCTCTTGAAGAAGAGCGTCAACTTGAACATATCGAACTGATTGCTTCTGAAAATTATGTTTCTAATCAAGTGTTAGAAGTAACAGGAAGTATATTAACTAATAAATATGCGGAAGGTTACCCTGGGAAACGATATTATGGTGGTTGTGAATACGTTGATGTCGTGGAAAATCTTGCGATTGATCGTATGAAAGAGCTTTATGGTGCTGAGCATGTTAATGTTCAACCACACAGTGGTTCTCAAGCCAATATGGCTGTCTACATGACAATCTTAGATCATGGCGATGTCGTATTGGGTATGGATTTAAATTCGGGTGGTCACTTAACACACGGACACAATCTTAACTTTTCTGGAATTAACTATACTTTCTTTGGATATGGTGTGGATCCTCATTCAGAAATGATTGATTATGATAAAGTTCTTGAGATTGCTCGTGAAGTTCAGCCAAAGCTAATTGTTGCAGGTGCTAGTGCATACGCACGTTCAATCGATTTCTCAAAATTTAGAGAAATTGCTGATGAAGTTGGTGCTTACCTAATGGTAGATATGGCTCATATTGCAGGTCTTGTAGCAACAGGACTTCATCCATCACCAGTTCCTTATGCTGACTTTGTAACGACCACAACTCATAAAACACTACGTGGACCTCGTGGTGGCGCTATTATTTGTAAGAGTAAATATGCAAAGAAACTGGACCGCTCAGTATTCCCTGGAACTCAAGGGGGACCATTGATGCACGTTATTGGTGGTAAAGCAGTCTGTTTCTTTGAAGCATTACAACCAGAATTTAAAGTTTATCAACAACAAGTTATTGATAATGCAAAGATTCTTTCTACAGAGCTTGAAAGTTTAAATTATCGTTTGGTAAGTGGTGGCACCGATAATCACCTTGTACTTGTAGATGTTAAAGCAAGTCTTGGAATGACGGGAGCTCACGCTGAGAAAATTCTCGATAGAATTGGTATTACCATCAATAAAAACGCGATTCCTTTTGATAAAGAACGCCCTGCTGTTACAAGTGGTATTCGTCTTGGATCACCCGCTATGACAAGTCGTGGCTTTGGCATTGAAGAGTTTAAAAAGACCGCTCATTTTATTGATGAAGCATTAAGAAACTATGAAAATGAAGAAATTTTAGAAAGAATTGGAAATGAAGTGAAAGCAATGACACGTAAATTTCCAGTAAGAGGAGAAAGAATCTAATGATTACAGTATTAAATCACCCATTAATTACCCATAAATTGACTCAAATGCGTTGTATGTCAACAGGAACAAAAGATTTCCGCCAGAATTTAGACGAAATTGCTGGACTGATGGCATATGAAATTACAAGAGATATTAAGCTTGACCCAATCACTGTGGAAACACACAGTGGACCTTACAACACATTCGAACTAAAAAGAGATATCGTCCTTGTTCCAATTATCCGTGCAGGTCTCGGAATGGTTGAAGGAATTCTTGACTTAATCCCAACTGCAAAGGTAGGACATGTTGGAGTCTATCGTGATGAAGAAACATTACTTCCACATGAATATTTTGCTAAGTTCCCTGAGAATTTAGAAAATGCTGAGGTTCTTGTTTTAGATCCAATGCTTGCAACAGGTGGTAGTGCCGATGCGGCGATTGAAATTGTTAAAAATCGTGGTGCAAAAAACATTAAGCTTGTTTGTTTAGTAGGAGCTCCTGAAGGTGTAGAACTCATTAAGAAAAATCATCCAGATGTTGATATCTTCCTTGCAGCACTTGATGAAAAACTCAATGATCAAGGATATATTGTTCCAGGTCTTGGAGATGCTGGAGATAGAATCTACGGTACTAAATAATAACTGTAAAGAGTCCTTAAAAAGGACTCTTTTTTCTATGTGATAAATCTTTAAAATTTGTGTGCATCTCTGTTTAACATATTAAACATATATGCTAATATGGTTAAGTTGATATGGGGTGATATGTATGAATAAGGAATGTTGTAGCCTTTAGTATTAAAATAGACAAATAAAAAATACGAGAGGAATCATATAAAATGATAGAATTTATAGAAAATAAGCTGGCTCCCATTGCTTTAAAATTGGGAAATAATAAGGTTTTAATTGCAATTAGAGATGGATTCTTATTAACGACGCCATTAATAATTGTTGCATCAGTATTTATGTTGATTGGTAATTTTCCAATAACAGGATATGCTGAATTTATGGCTGGTATTTTTGGTGCAGGATGGAAGAGTTATTTGGATGCAATATCCAACGCATCGATTAATTTAATTGGTGTTTTAAATGTTATGGCAATTGGTTATTCATATAGTAAAACTAAAAATGTAAATGCTTTTTCTGGAGCACTCCTTGCGTATGTTTCATTTTTAATTTTAACACCACAAGTACATCCTGAATTTACGAATGCAACAGGAGAAGTCTTTAAAGGTTATGCTTTTGGGAACCTATCCTCGACAGGATTATTTCTAGGTATGATCGTCGCAATTATTGCGGTAGAAATCTTTAGTTTCGCAACGAATAAAGGCTGGGTAATTAAGCTTCCTGAAGGAGTTCCTTCGGCTGTAGCGTTGTCATTCTCTGTTTTAATTCCAAGTTTTGTTGTTATGAGTGTGTTCTTTGCTGTTCGAATTCTCTTCGGACTTACGAGCTTTGAATTTGCACAAAACTTTATCTACGCAGTTTTACAAACACCACTATTAAAGGTGGGAGAATCAAAATTCTTTGAGTTATCATACCAATTTATCTCATCAATTCTTTGGTTCTTTGGAATTCATGGACCAGGGGTTGCGAATACGGTTTATCAACCGATTCACAATGCAATGACTTATGCAAACTTAGAAGCATTTAATGCAGGATTAGTCCAACCATATATCTACACGAAAACATTCTCTGATTTCTTTACAAATTTTGGAGGAAGTGGAAGTACCATTTCACTGGTCATCTTGATGATGTGGCGTGGAAAATCGGAACGAATGAAACAATTGGGTAAATTATCAATTGTTCCTGCAATATTTGGTATTAATGAAATGGTTATTTTTGGACTTCCAATTGTCCTCAATCCTATTCTGGTAATTCCATTTATTATTGTACCTTTGATCAATACAATAATAGCTACAGGTTTTACAGTTCTGGGATGGATTCCTTATACAACAGGTGTTACATTACCATGGACCATGCCACCATTTTTCTCGGGTTGGTTATCGACAGGAAGCGTTATGGCAGGAATGTTGCAACTAGGACTGATTGTTCTTGGTATCTTTATTTACTATCCATTCTTTAAAGTTCAAGACAAACTTTATGTAGAAGAAGAAACACAAAGTAAACCCTCAGAAGAAATAACACTTTCATAGATAAATAAAGCATTTAAAAAATAATAATTGAGAGTATTTGAGTCACCTTATCTAAGGGTGACTCTTTTTAATGATAAGGTGTCTCTTTGTGCGTATAATAACAATAGCTTTGGCTTGTGAAGATAAGGATAAATTTGGCATACTTTTCACAAACTTTCGAAAATCAGAGGTTTTATTGTGTTTTTTTTCTGAAAAATAAAGGGAAGACGATAAGGATTAAATGACGACTCGTTATAATGATAGGGTAGTACATAAGGTATTGGAAATAGAATACTAAATAAGGAGGTATCTTGATGTATAATCAATGGAATGGTTTCAAAGGAAACTATTGGAAAGAAAACATTGATACTCGTAATTTCATTAAAGAAAACTATACAGAGTATCGCGGGGATGATGAATTCTTAGAAGGACCAACGCAAAACACATTGGATCTCATGGAACAACTTGAGGAAATGAATGCATATCAACGTGAACACGATGGCGTTTACAATATGGATACAAAGATTGTTTCAACTGTTACTTCACATGGCCCAGGCTATATGAATAAAGATAAAGAACAAATCGTAGGGTTCCAAACAGATGAACCACTAAAACAAGCATTTATTCCATTTGGTGGAATCGGAATGGCTGTGAAATCATTAGAAAGTAATGGCTACGAACCGGATGAAGAACTTGTTCATATCTTTACAAAATGGCGTAAAACACATAACCAAGGTGTCTTTGATGTTTATACACCAGAGATGCGTGCAGCTCGTAAGAATAAAATTATTACGGGTCTACCAGATGCATACGGTCGTGGACGTATAATTGGTGACTACCGACGTGTTGCTCTTTACGGAATCGATTACTTAATCAAAGCTAAGAAAAACGACTTAAACCATACAGGTTACCGTACAATGACAGACGATGTTATCCGTTTACGTGAAGAAATCAACGAACAAATTCGTGCATTAAGCGACATGAAAGAAATGGCAGCAAGCTATGGTTGCGATATTTCTCAACCAGCAGCAAATGCTCAAGAAGCAGTACAATGGTTATACTTTGGTTACTTAGCAGCTATCAAAGAAAATAACGGTGCAGCGATGTCAATTGGACGTATCTCAGCATTCTTAGATATCTATATCCAACGTGACCTTGCAGCAGGAGTTATTTCTGAAAAAGAAGCTCAAGAACTTATTGACCACTTAGTTATGAAACTACGTATGGTTAAATTTGCTCGTACACCAGAATACAACTCGTTATTCAGTGGATACCCAATTTGGGCAACACTTTCAATTGCTGGTATGGCATTTGATGGACGTTCATTAGTTACAAAAACTGACTTCCGTCTTCTTCATACACTCATTAACATGGGACCATCACCAGAGCCAAACTTAACAGTATTATACTGTGATTCACTACCTGAAGGTTTCCGTACTTTCGCATCACGCATTGCTATTGAAACGTCATCAATTCAATTTGAAAATGATGAATTACTCCGTGAAAAATGGGGTTCAGATGATGCAGCAATCGCATGTTGTGTTTCCGCAACAGTTATTGGTAAAGACATGCAATTCTTTGGAGCACGTGCTAACTTGATTAAAGCATTACTCTATGCAATCAATGGTGGTGTTGACGAAATTACAGGAGCACAAGTTGGTCCACGTTATCGTCCAATTACTTCAGAAGTATTAGACTTTGAAGAAGTAAAACTTGCTTACCAAGACATGATGGATTGGCTTGCAGAACTTTATGTAAATACTCTAAATTCAATTCACTATATGCACGATAAATATGCATATGAAAAATCACAATTAGCACTTATGGATTCAGATCTTAAACGTACATTTGCTACAGGTATCGCAGGGATCTCACACGTTGCTGACTCATTATCAGCAATCAAATATGCACAAGTTAAACCAATTCGTGATGAAAATGGAATCGCTGTAGACTTTGAAATTGAAGGAGAATTCCCACGTTACGGTAATGATGATAACCGTGCTGATGACTTAGCAAACTGGGCATTACAATACTTCATGACTCAAATCAAACGTCACCATACATATCGTAATTCAACACCAACACTTAGCTTGTTAACAATTACATCTAACGTTGTTTATGGTAAAGCTACAGGTAACACACCTGATGGCCGTGGTCGTGGTGTTCCACTTGCTCCAGGAGCAAACCCATCATACGGTGCAGAACGTAATGGTCTTCTCGCTTCATTAAACTCAACAGCTAAATTAGACTATAACTGTGCATTAGATGGTATTTCTAATACTCAAACAATCGCTCCAATTTCACTTGGTAAATCTGACGCAGAACGTGTCAATAACTTACGTGGAATTATGGACGGATACTTCTCACAAGGAGCATATCACCTAAACGTTAACGTATTTGATAACTCACTTCTTGAAGATGCAATGGCAAACCCATTGAAATATCCAAACCTTACAATTCGTGTTTCAGGATATGCTGTTCGTTTTGTTGAATTAACAAAAGAACAACAACTTGATGTTCTCATGAGAACAGCTCACGAACGTACTGTTTAATAAATAATTAGAGAGTTAATAATACTTAGCCCTCACTTGAGGGGATCGTTGAAATAACATTTTCAACAATCCTAAAAGTGGGGCTTTTTAAATAATGGAGGAAAGAATGAAGAAAGTACTTATCATAGGCATTATAATGCTTGTCTTGGTGGGATGCACAAACAAGAAAGAGAAACCCATTAATTTAGCCAAAGATCTTCCTATTGATATTGTTGAGGAGGAAAAACTGGACGTTGTCGTGTGTGAAATTACTGAAGGGGACAATACATTAACAGATACGATGACAGGATTTCAAGATCGAATGAAGACATCCACAATTGAGTCGGTAATGGACTATAGCAATGATATCGAGAGAGGAAAAATCACTGAAACGGATATTAAAAATAATATGGAAGACACAAAGAAAGATTATTTAGGAATCGAAGGTGTATCCTACGAATATAGTATTGAAGGAACTATTGTTACGGAGAAACTGATAACAGACTACACGAAAGCGTCGATGAAACAACTTTATTTCGAAGGTATGGTTGATACTAAAGAATCAGAGTATATTAGTATGGACAGAACTATAGAAAGTTATCTCGATGATGGTATGAGATGTAAGGCTATTGAAGAATAAAGAATTAAAACAAAGCACGATTATCATCGATAAGTGCTTTTTTTATATCTGATTACACACAGTAAAGAGATTGATGCCACAGTTACGCCTTTTAGTGTATACTAAAGTTAGATATTCAATAGAGAAGAATAACTATAATTATCGGAGGAAAATGATGAGAAAAAGATTAGTTTTACCCGTGATTATATTTGCTTTATCTGGCTGTATGAATAGTACAGTTTCCAATGTGGTTTGCGAAGGAAAATTGAATGGTAAACCAATCAAAGAAACAATGGTTGTAGACAATGATAGAGTCATAGAAACAGAAATGGTTATTACGACTGATTTAAAAAATAAGGGAGAAATGGGTACACAAGAAGTTGAATCATTATTTTTTGAAAGAAGTCGTGCTTATTCCGTTGTAAATGGTGCTCGTTATTCCTATGAGATAGAAAAAGATAAAGGTGTAGAAACAATTGTATTGGATTTTGAAAAGTTATCGTTAGAAAGGACCTATTATATTGATTTACTCGATTCCTTGGATTCTGATTCTATAGACATCAATATAAAAACAGAGAAATACAAAATTAACGGGGGAACGTGTAAAACGAAGCGAGGATTATTTTAGTAAGTACGCTTCGTGACTATTTATGGGAAATACATAGCATAAAATTACCGGTGAGGACCCGTAGTATCCTAACTTGGTCACTGAGATTTGGATTAAGATAAAATAAAGTGTTATTAGGGAATGAGCTTGTTATAATAAGTTTATTAAAGAGGTGAGTGCTATGGGATTTAAAAATCTATTTCAAACAAAAGCAGATAAGGAGCAGGAAGCTCGAAACTATTATACGAAGATGTTCCCATATGGTGAGAAACAACAAGTTCTATTAAAAGAGACAATCGATAAAACTTTTTTATCGCGTTATAAAATCAATCCAAATGTATTCTATTACTATCTTCTTGTAAAAGAAGCATATCTCGATGGTGATGAAAAGAGTGATCTTGAACTGAACAAAGAATTACTTGTTATGAGTGACGAGGATATTCAGAAGTTTAAGGAAATATTAATGTTGGATGTGAATGCCAAGTCATTGTCAGATATTGAAAAACTAAGTGGTAAGTCAGAGGAAAAAGTAAAACTAACAGGATTTGAGATAAAACCGACATTAGTCGGAGATCGTGTTATTCTACGTAAGTTTGAAGATAGTGACATCGACCGAATGATAGAAATTATTCAGATTCCTGAAGTTGGCTTTCTAACGGGGAGTGCGATAACTACGGAAGAGTTAAACCGAGAACGTACACCCGAAGAACTGGCGCGCTACAGACAATGGTATAAAGACATTCAAACAGCATCAGACAGACTCGACTTAGCAATTACGGTTGATGGCGAAGTCCTTGGAGAGATAGTATTGAATGAGTGGGATCCGGAAATGGATTTGATTAGCTTCCGAATTCTCATGGATCCAAACCATGCAAGTCATGGATATGGAAGTGAAGCGATGACGTTATTTCTGACATATGCGTTTAAACAATTTGATTTTAATCGCATTGAGTTGGAAGTTTATAGTTTCAATCCAAGAGCAAGACGCGCCTACGAAAAAGTTGGATTTGTTTATGAAGGAACGAAACGCGAAGCGTTCCAATTTGATAAGAAAAAATATGATATTCATTTCTATTCCATACTAAACAGTGACTGGAATGGAAAGCAAATTAACGAGAGATAGTGCATCTATCCTCGTTTTTTTATTTTTATGGAATTTTTGTGACATAAAATGAACGTTTTGTTAAATCAAAGATTTAGATTGTGTTTGTTGGTATTATAATGGTGTAAATTGTGCGTATATTTAGTCTTATAAAAATAGAAAGAGAAGGAATAATATGAAAAAGAAAAAAATAGGTATCTTATCCATTTGTATTATCTTGGCAGGGTGTGTTTTCCCTGTTCTTGCTGAAACAACACCTCAGAATAATACCGTGGTTTCTACATCCGATGTAAGTGAGTGGATGCCGGATGAAAATCTACAAAAAAAGATTGCTTCCCAGATGGGTATTCCTGTAGATCAACTAACAAAAGAATCAATGAAGTCCTTGCGTAACATTGATATAAAAGAAAGCTCAGAGCCAATTTCAAATATTAAGGGGCTCGAATACGCAACGGAAGTAACAAATCTCAATATTGCGGAAGGAAATCTAATCAGTGATTTTAGTCCATTAGAAAAAATGGGAAAACTTGCTTTTGTATCTATCACAACACCGTCTCTAAATGATGCGAACTTTCCACAACTTGCAGATTCAGTAACTTACTTATCACTACAAAGAACATCAATAACTTCAAAAAGTCTAGTAAAAGTAGCAAACATTAAGTCTTTGATTTATCTGCAAATTAGTGAAACAAAAGGAATCGAAAGTATCGAGCCACTAACAAAATCAGAAAAATTAGAAAGTCTCTTAATGCAGTTCACCAGTGTCTCTGATTTTAGACCCATTAATGAAATGAAATCACTTAAAAAGTTAATGGCATACAGTCAGTCGGTAGGGAATGATTCATCAGAATCTCGAGTCGATAAAGACTTATTACAATTCGATGAAGAAAACTTAAAATTAACGATTCCAATTTCACTCTACCCAAATCGACTTACCAATTTTGATGGATATCAACCCCCATTCACGACAAAGACAGACCCTTACAACATGATATTGAAGTTTGATCAAAATTCTGTCGATGGTAGTCGTGTAGTTATTACTGATGACTCAATTATTGTAGATAATGTCACATCGGAGGATTTTAAGAATCTTGACCGCATCTATTTAAACATTCGGTTTAATAATCCACACGGAAGTTATGCAGTTCCGAATAACTTTACAGATTATGCTATCTCGAGTGGTCAGTATACGCATTCGCTAAGTTTATATGAAACTCCCAAATATCAAACGGTAACCGTTCGTTTTGTAGATGAAGGTAATACTGAAATTGCACCTCAACTTAAAATTAATGGAATCATCGGAAAAACATATGATGCATCGACGTCAGAATATAAAATTAATATTCCCGGATACACATTAAATGTGGAAAAACTACCTGTGAATGCGAAAGGTACGATCACCTCCGATCCTCAAACAGTGACCTATGTTTATACTAAAGAAGAAGTTAAAAATGGTAAGGTTGTTGTGAAGTATGTAGATACGAATAATAATGAGATTGCTCCGGAGAAAACTATTGAAGGTAACGTAGGAAATTCTTACGATGCTTCTACTTCGGAATATGTACCTGAAATTTCAGGATACAAACTTGATGATTCTAAACTACCAAGCAATGCGAAAGGTACGATTACCTCTGATCCTCAAACAGTAACATATGTCTATACTAAAGAAGTAATTAAAAATGGTAAGGTTATTGTTGAGTATGTGGATACGAATAATAATGAGATAGCTCCACAACAAACTATTGAAGGTATCGTAGGGAATCCTTATGATGCTTCTACTTCCGAATATGTAACTGAAATTTCAGGATACACACTTGATGATTCTAAACTGCCAAGCAATGCGAAAGGCTTTATCACGTTGGATTCTCAAAAAGTAACCTATGTCTTCAATAAGGAAGAAGTAAAAAATGGCAACGTAATTATAAGATACCTTGATACTAACCTACAAGAAATAGCAACACAGAAAGTAGTCAATGGTATTGTTGGCGATTCTTACAATGTCTCAGGAGTAGATTATATTAATATAATTGAAGGGTATACACTCAACGAAAGCAAACTTCCTACTAACGCAACGGGAACCTTTGGAGAATCGGAGATTGTAGTAGATTACATCTATGATAAAAATTCTGAGACACCAAAACCTAAGGTGGATCCGAAGGATAAGTCTAAAGATGAATTGCCGAAGACCGGTGTTGAATCAACCAGTAAGAAGATACTTGTTCTCACTACACTTATGATCAGTGCAGGTGTTGTAATGATTTATGTCTCGAAGAAGAAATACCAATAATTAAACAAAAAGCATGATCAATATACTTGGTCATGCTTTTGATATATTTAAGAACCTGTAGATTGATAATGACGCATTCCTTGCTGCCAGATTAACATGGCAGGTATTATGAATATAAACGATGCGAGAGGTGCGAGCATATAAATCGTGGAGACGCTTTTTCCGAGAATAACTAACAGTGGATAATATTGAAAACAAGCATAAGGAATGACGAAAGTTGCGAATACTAAAATATTCTTGCCATAAAGATTAAATGGAATTTGACCAAACTGGCGCCCTCCATCCGTGAAGATGTTAAAGACCTCGAGGGAATCAGTGGTGTAAAAACTGCAAGCTCCGTAAATAATGAATAAAGAACCAAAGAGAACGATTCCAGAAAGTATCATCAGTAGAATCATCCAACCATGTTGGATGGGGACTTGAAGTAAAACAAATATCAAAATAACAAGAGCAACAAAAGTTCTTCCGAGTCGACTAAATTCCATGGTACTTCCTAAAATCTGAATTAGAATATTTTTGGGCCTAAGAAGCATCCGCTCATACTGGCCATTTCCAAGCAGTCGAGGAAATAAATCAAAGCCTCTGAAGAAACACTCTGCGAGAGAGAATGTAGCATTCACAATCGATCCCGCAAGTAACATTTCCATGATTGTGAACTCTGTATTATTTTGAGACTGAGACATAAGAATAAGAACACTCATCACTGCACTGACTGTCATGAGTGCTTGCCCAACTGTGAGAGTAATGAATGATGTTCGATGCTGCATTTGAGATTTAAAATGCATTCCAATCAGTTTGAAGTAGAGTTTCATTTTAACCTCCTACAATTTCTAAGTGTTTAAGAGCATGTTGCATAGCGAAGTAACCAGATCCAATAAGTATAACCGCCCAAACAAATTGAAGTACTAGGGTTGGTAGCGGGTTTGCAAGACCGAGATAAATGTTGAAAGTTGCAGTTTGTAAACCAATGAAGAATGTTAATGATAAAATTCTTTGTAGCCAACTTGGGAAGAAAATAAGAGGAATATTAGTCCCTGAAAACAAATCAAAAATAGCCATAAATAATGTGCGAATTCCTAAAGAGGTTTTAATATGAATTGTGAAAATTGCCATCCACATTGTAATTGCCACAACTATTAATAATGTTAGAACTAATGAGATTAAGAAGTAGATAAAAACAAGAGGTGAACTTGGAAGGGACATTTTATAGGGACTTGGAAGTAAAAATGCTGTGATAATTACAGGCGCAAATCGTAGAAGACATCGCGATATTCGAAATGCTAGATTTCGAATAAACCACAGACTATAAAGATTTACAGGACGAAGCGCTTCAAGGGCTACGTCACCATTTTCAATAAGATCAAAGATGCTTGTATCGGTTGCCCAAATCGCAGTTATAGCAAGAAACGCTTGATTTAGCCAAATATAAGTAGAAAGATTATCATGTGACATTACGTTGGTATTAAAGATGTTGAGAAAAGTAATGCTAAGAATCCCCCAAACTACTTGGGTAATCATTCCTGCGAGTGCTGCACTACGATATTGCAATCCAGATACAAAACGAATTTTAAAATAGGATAAATATATTCTCATATATCATAATCCTCGTAAATTTTTATTATTAAGTCATCTAATGATTCGCTACCAACTTCGAAATCTTGAATAACCAAGTCGGTATTTAGCTGTGTTAATGCCTTCTGAACAGAACCTTCAATCAGCAAGGTTGCATAATTTCCTGTGTCGGATTCTATTATATAGTGTGAACTTGGACGGAGTGATCCTTCGTATTGAATTTTTAGATTCTTACGCATTGGATAAGATTTTTTTAACTCCATCATACTTCCGTCAAAAAGTATTTTTCCTTTGCCTATTAGAATAATTCGATCTACTAAGGACTCAATATCTTGCATATCGTGTGTTGTAAGGACAACTGTTGTTTGATGCTTTTCATTAATTTTTTTTATAAATTGTCTTACTGCTACTTTCGAAGGAGCATCGAGACCTATTGTCGGTTCATCTAAAAATAATACCTTCGGATCATGTAGAAGTGCGGCAGCGATATCGCAACGCATGCGTTGTCCCAAACTAAGCTGTCGTGTAGGCATCGTAAGCAGATCATTGAGATTTAGTAAATCAGTGAGTTCGGCAAGACGCTCATGATAATCAACAATAGGAATATCGTACATATCCTTTATAAGTTCGAACGAATCAATGACCGGAATATCCCACCAGAGTTGAGTGCGTTGACCAAAAACCACGCCAATTTGTTTAGCGTGTTGCTTTCTATTTGAAAATGGGGAAATATTGTCAATCGTACAGATTCCATGGTCAGGTCTTAGGATGCCGGTCATTATTTTTATAGTGGTGCTTTTCCCGGCCCCGTTTGGCCCGATATAGCCAACAATTTGTCCTTTAGGAATATCAAAACTGATATCATCGAGTGCTTTGATATCACGATATTCTCGATGGACAAATGACTTAAGTGCAGATTTGATTCCCCCATCTCGAATCGGAACCTTATAATTTTTAGAAATATGACTTAAATGTATCATAGTGGTCCTCCTTAATTTAGTCACAAATTAAGGGTCATGACATTCATGTAGCGGACCCAAAGTAAAATTATAATATCATAATTATTATCATATTTCTATTGATGTATTGTGTTATCATCCGAAGAAGATTTGGGTTTGAAATATACAATTGGAATACCATATTTCTCAAAAGTTCGGATTGCTTGGTATTGACGACCGTTCACTATAATCACTGGGTGCATACTCTCATTGAGAATTTCCAGTGTTTTTTCTTCTCTTTGAGCATATCTTAAAAGCTCTAATGTAAAATCTCGAGGTGTCGAAATGATTTCCTCGGGGTAGAATCCTTTTCTCAATGTGAACGTATATTTAGCCAACAAATCAGAAATTGAGTCACAAAAGTCAATGAAGGGATGATTGCTTACTTTAAAATCAAATAATTTGCCGACATAAATTCGAGTATCAATTTTTTTCTTATCATGATGACTCTCTTTAAGAAGGTTAAGAAGTTGTAGAGAATCGTCGATATCACTTTTTTGTTGTTCTAAATTATGAATTGCAGTATCAATTCCCTGTTGTAACGACATTTCTTTATTAATAATTTTCTCGATTACTTTTAAAGGAAATCCTAGTTTTTTTAATAACTTAATTTCTAAGAGAGTTTCTACATTACTATCGGAGTAATTTCGATAATTGTTTTCATCGCGAATGGGTATAACAAGATTAATCTGTTCATAGTAACGAATTGTGCTCGCACTGATTCCTGTAATTTCTTCAACCAAACTTATCTTCATAAAAGATCACCTCAGATAGATTATAAAGCTTAAAGGAGGTTTAAGGTCAAGGATAGTGTGTAAGTTGTGTTATATTTACTGATATAATGAATATATCATGAAGGAAACCACAGGTTGCGTGACAGAATTGGCTTTAGAAGCCTACAATTTAGGTACAAGGAGGAATTCGTATGAATACACATGAGTACTTAAAATATTATAGAGAGTTGAATGGATTTACCCAAGAAGAGATAGCAGATAAATTGTATGTAACGCGGCAAGCTGTTTCTAAATGGGAACGTGGTGAGTCTTATCCAGAATTAGAAAACATTATTTTATTAAGCGATTTGTACGATATTTCTATCGATCAATTAGTTCGCGGAGCACAATATTTAAAGAAACCATTTAAGATTGGTGAGCGTAATCCTAAGTTATTTATTTTAGGAACTCTGGGTATCGGAATTCTCTATGCGATAACTTTTGGAAGGTTTATCGCGCCATGGTATTCTATTGGTGTTTTTATTTTCATGACACTCATGTTGTTTTCGATGGGTAAGCAAGGCGGCATAGTGATTAACAAAAATAATCTTACAATCATTGAATACAAATCATTTTTAGAGAAGATAAAATCAACATTTAATGGGTCACGATATAGTCAAACTTACCGATATGACGACGTCATTAAGGTTAAAATTGTTTATGCTGCATATCACAGAATTAGCCCGATGGATCTTAAGCCAGACTTGTTTCAGTTTCAAGTATTTACGAGTGATGGGAGAGTTTTTAAGCAAGATATGGACTCCTATGTCACCGAGCATTTCCCCATTATTTGTGATTTCTTAGTAAAAAAAGATATTGATGTTGAGGATTCCAATAATATCATTCAGCTCATTGTATTAGGTGAGAATATCTATGATGCGATGCATCCCGAATCTCGATAACGAAGTGAGACTTCTTGATTTTGGGCAATGGGAATGTTATATTAAATTAAAGAAGGTGATTGCATGCGCAAGAATATTATAGTAAAACTTAATCGCAAAAGACCAATGTTAGCATCGGTGTTTTGTGCAACTATAAATATTCTTTAGCATTCACTCTTAAACTCGATTCATTTTAAACCCCGTGAAGAATATTTTCGGGGTTTTTATATGGAGAAAACATGAAAATAATAAATATTGCAATTCTTGCACACGTAGATGCCGGTAAAACCAGTTTAACCGAAGCTCTTTTAAGTACCTCAATGAATAAAAATACTTTAGGTAGTGTTGATAAAGGAACAACAACTACAGATAACGATGCACTCGAAAAGAAGAGAGGGATTTCGATTTATACAGCAACAACTTCAATTACGGTTGGGGACTGTAAAATAAATATTATTGATACACCGGGACACATGGATTTCATCCATGAAGTAGAACAAGCTCTTATTGCGACAGATTTAGCAATTTTGGTGGTTGCTGCAAATGACGGTGGCATCAAATCACAGACACGAAAGTTATATAATACTTTGCAGGAGCTGAAGATTCCAACTATTGTCTTTGTTAATAAAATTGATATTGAAAGTGCATCATTAGAAAAACAGATTAATAGTATAAAGGAACTTACTCATAATAGAGCAGCTATTGCTGAGAACATATCAGAAGTTATTGATGTGTTAACACTCCATGATGATGCATTTTTGGAGCATGTTCTAAATGAAGATGTTACCGATGAGATTTATGAAAAGGCATGGAATCAATCCGTGATTAACAATAAATATATACCAATTATTAAAGGATCAGCTACCCAATCTATTGGAATTAGTTCTTTAATTCATATGATAGAAACGTTGTCCTCAGATAAGAATTCATCGGATGATCTGTCTTCAATTGTATATAAAAAAACATATAATCATCTAGGTAAAATTCAGACATATTTACGTATCTTTACCGGAACAATAAAGAAACAAGAACGCTTCATAATTAATGAAACTATGATAAAAATCAGTAGATTATGGGTTTTAGAGAATGGAAAAATGATAGAAACTAATACGGTAAATTCTGGAGATATCGCAATCGTTGAAGGATTTGATATCCTTAAAATTGGTCAGTGGTTGGGTAATGTTGACCAGAGTAAGGTCATGCCAGTGTGGTCACAAGGTCAATACAAAGTAACTTTAGAATATGAGAAAGGATCGCGCACAAGAGTCTTGGATGCTCTGAATAAAATGATAGATGTTAATCCTTTTCTAGAATATGAAATCGATGATATCACTCAGGAAATTAAGTTGATTTTAGTAGGAGAGGTTCAGAAAGAAGTCATTGAACACACTTTATACGAAACTTATCATTGTAAGGTGGCATTGGGTACAGTTTCGGTTCAAAATAAAATGACACCAAGAGGTTGTGTGGAAGATTGGGTATTGATGAATACCATTGAAAACTCTAACTGGGCAACGATGAAATTCAAACTTGATCCACTGCCTTGCGGTGAAGGATTTATCTATGAAACGCAAATTAATACAGGATACTTAAGACAATCCTTTCAGAATGCTATTGTGGAAAGTTTGGATAGACTAGTTTCTGTTCCTTATAGAGGAAAACTCATAACAGACTTTAAATTAACATTAACCGGAGCTGAATTTGCGAGTCCAGTGAGTACACCTTCAGACTTTAGGCATGCAACCGAAGTTTTGTATCATAAAATAATGAGCCGAGTTGAGTTTACGGAACTTGAGCCAGTAGGCGAATTTATACTACGAATTCCGGATTATTCTCTAAAGCAGGCGTATAGAGAATTAACTAATGTTTCTGCAACGATTCAAAGTACCGATTACGAAGGAGAGATGATAGTTATCCGTGGTGAAATGTACCTGAAGTTTTCTATTAATTATCAACAACAAGTTATCGCTTATACGAATGGCTTTGGTACCTTCGAAATTAAACAAACATCATATAAACCATTCGATTTATAGTTATCCTTGACATTTAAATAGGGTTCTTTTACACTTTAAGTGTATTTATACCGAATATAATACCCAAAATATGGTTGGGTAGTATCTACCGATACACCGTAAATGTATCGACTATCGTGGTGAAACCTAGGATCGTTTCTCCCGATCTTTTTTATTTGGTTTAAATCAAAGAAAATACAAGGGAGAGAAAATGAGAAAAATAGAAAATTTCTTTAAGTTGAAAGAACATAATACGACTTTCAGTACTGAAGTATTAGCAGGTGTTACAACATTTTTTACAATGGCATATGTGTTATTTGTGCATCCACAAATGCTTGCTGAAACTGGATTACCACGTAATGGTGTTTATATCGCAACAATTCTATCAGCAGTTATTGGAACACTCATGATGGGACTTTATGCAAACATTCCTTATGCTCAAGCTCCAGGGATGGGACTGAATGCATTCTTTACCTATACTGTTGTAATTATCGGTGGCTTTACACCGTATGAAGCACTTGCGATGGTATTTGTTTGCGGTGTTATAAACATGATTATAACCGTTACAAGCATTAGAAAGCAGCTTGTAAAAGCAATTCCTGAAACGTTACAACAAGCGATTGGGGCAGGAATTGGATTGTTTATTGCATATATTGGATTATTAAATGTTGGATTTATCAACTTTAGTGCTGGGGTACCAAGTCTTACCAATTTCCAAGATCCGAATGTGTTGCTTGCAATTATTGGTATTGCTATTACTTTAATTCTTATGTTAAAGAAAGTTAAAGGGGCTATTTTAATCAGTATCATCGTGACTACTATAATTGGTATTCCAATGGGGATTGTGGATATATCAAGTATCGGTAGTGGCGCCGACAGTTACGGAACAGTTTTCGCTGACTTCAAGAGTATTTTCGGTGTTGCTCTGGGTAAAGAAGGAATCGTAAGTCTCTTTACAAATCATGATATCTTCAAAGTTATTCCTATTATTTTTGCTTTCAGCCTCACTGATACATTTGATACAATTGGTACTTTTATTGGTACAGGACGTCGCTCTGGAATTTTTACTGATGAAGATGAAAAAGCAATGGAGACGGGATCGGGGCTTAATTCAAAAATGGAACGCGGTCTCTTCGCAGATATGGTTGCTACTACAGCAGGATCTATTTTAGGAACATCAAATGTCACAACATTCGTTGAAAGTTCAGCAGGGATTGGTGTTGGTGGACGAACAGGACTAACCTCTGTTGTTACAGCAATTCTTTTCTTACTCAGTATTGTTGCTGCACCAGTGATTGGATTAATTCCTTCTGCTGCTACAGCACCTGCATTGATTGTTGTTGGAATCCTTATGGCAGGATCATTTGCGGATATTGAATGGACGAACTTTGAGGATGCAATTCCCGCATTCTTTACAGTGTTAATGACAGTTTTAACTTACAGTATCTCTAATGGATTGGCATTTGGTTTTATTTCATACATTCTTGTGAAAGTTACAACCGGTAAGGCAAAAGAAGTTCATCCGATTGTTTATGGAAGTACATTACTCTTTGTCATCAACTTTGTAATTGTTGCATTGGGATAATCATCAGCATCTTGGCCTAGCAAGATAAGCCGTAATATCGACTGAGTTCGTTTATTACGGCTTTTTAGTATTCAAGAGTCAATAGGAATCATTGTGATTGTGGATAACTTATATTAAACCAGATGAATTCAAAAAAACAGAAAGGATGGAAAACTGAATTCATAAGAGGTTGTTAAATAGAGGAGGATGTAGAGTGAATAAACTACTTAAATTATTCAATTTAACTGTCTTATCAACGCTGACCGTAATTTACTTAACGACTAATGTTTCCGCAACTGAAATTGATGATATCTCTACTAAATTGGAAGAAATTGGTGTGTATGAAGAAGCAATACCAAGTTTGGTAGAGAAAATACAGAATGGCGAGACGCCGAATTCTCTCGATGACGATTATGATCATGTTGAACCTGAATATGAACTGGAGTTTGAAGATGGATCAAAAATTGAAAGATATCGCTATCCTGATGGTTCGGTAAAAATACTAGAGATTCAACCTGATGCATATGAGATTAACGGACTAAGAGCAAGTAGAGCAACTTGGAACGCTTGGGTGGATTCTGTCGGTTCTCAATCAGGAAGTGGCTATAGTAATCTAAGACTCAAAGTTAATGGCACTTATGGAATTGTCACGATGACATACTACGCTAATGTTACTTATGCGTATGGAGGACATGTTGAACTGACCTCAGTGTATGAGCCTGGCATCTTGGTTTCGGGACCAGGTGCAAGTTACACGATTACTCAAAACCCAACCATCGTCAAAAGTAAACCAACAAGCAGTGGTTATGCGGAAGCGGTTATGAAAGCTAATATCAAAGGTGACTATTATTCGGGTACTTATGCACTTCGTTTATTTGTCAGACCTTCTGGTAATGGTTATTATGCAAGTTTTGGCTTGAACTAGAAAAGAACCGGCTCTGATATTCAGAGTCGGTTCTTTCACTTATTTAAGAGCTTTGATTTTTTTGTTTTCTAGGTAAAGATATAGAAATAAAAATACTATAATCGAAATAATTAAGATGATGCATGAGAATTTTAAATACATTGTAAGCTTCGCATCTGTGATGGAATAGTTCATGTAAAATTCTTGTTCTGGTGTCATAGTTCCTCCTTAGTATTCTTTTGAGCTCATTATATTACTGTTTTTAATAGAGTGAGTCAGCTAGCAACTGAGAGGTAGAAACAAATTGACAAAAGGATGCAAATTTGGACTTAAAGAATATCTAATTTTTTCAGAATTTTCTTATGAGCAGTAATCATTGGATGTGTATCAATGAGATCTTGGAGTGGTACCCAAAACCAATCATCTGAAGTTTCAGGTAAAGAGTCTACAATATATGCGTGAATGTTCCAATGCAGATGTGAGAATTTATGAACTAATTTGGCATTAGGTTTATCATCAAGATGACCTTCGACTTGTGGAAGTCTAAAAAGACCTTCCATTAATCCATCAGAGTGATCGTTAGAAATTAGAATGCGAGTTTTATCTGTAACGATATAAACGGTTTTATCATATGAAGGAACCGGTTTTGCTTTTGGAATATAAGGAATTGTTCCAACACACTCGCCACGGTAACAAGCGCACATTTCTTTGAAGGGACAACCAATACATTGTGTATTGGAAGGGGTACATACAAGAGCACCCAGTTCCATAAGTGCCTGAGTGAAATCACTAGGATCTGCACCATTTTTAAGAAGTTCTTCTTTTAAAAATTCTTCGAAATATTTATGGCATGCGCGAGTGTTGACACTTTCGGTGTAGTTTAGATAGCGGGCCATGACACGTTTAACGTTACCGTCAATCGCTACTTCAGGCAAACTGAAAGCAATGGATGCAATTGCCGAAGAAGTGTAGTCACCAATTCCAGGAATATCCATTAATAGTTTTTTATCACGGGGAATAACGCCATCAAAGTTTTCCACCACATATTGGGCACCTTTATGTAAATTTCGTGCACGTCGATAATATCCAAGTCCTTCCCACATCTTTAATACTTCATCGATATCTGCTTGTGCAAGGGTTTGGACATCAGGGTACTTTTCAATCCATCGGTTGTAGTATGGAATCATTGTTGCTATTTGAGTTTGTTGTGCCATGATCTCGCTGACCCATATTTTATAAGGGTCTTTTTGGCTTCGAAAGGGAAGCTCGCGTTTGTTCTCATGGTACCAATTTAATAATCTATCTGTAAATGTCATGGTCATAGTATACCTCATATAAACAAAAGAAAAGAGCCAGATGCCCTTTTCACTAGAGAGATAGTGTTTCATTATCATATAATATATAAGTGGTTAAGAAGGAAATTATATATTATATTTAGAGAGACAATGAATACAGTAACAACCTATGTTTATTATTAAGTTGTTAGCTATATGATAACGCTTTATTATTTATAATGCAAGGATAAATGCTATAATATAACCAAGAGGTATTCTATGAAGTATAAGGGAGATCTATTTACAACTCGGGAGAAACTTGGGCTTGTATTACAAATGTTATTGAGTATTTTATACATAATCCTGGGTTTAGTGATTGTCTTTAAGCAGGATATATTGTGGTCTTCGATTTATTGGGGTCTGGTATCAGTATTGATTGCGACAATCGTTACAGCAATATACCGACTCTTCTTTAATCGAAATCCATTTCAAGGACTTATTGCCATTGGTGCGGGTGTCTTTTTGACCATCTTAATGCAAAGTTCAACATTATATGTTGAGTTGGTGGCTGGCTTAGCGGGAGTTTGGGCATTGTTTAATGCGGGTGTCCATGGCCTAGAGATGTACGTTGCTTATAAGGACAACACAAAGGGAAAGATTATGCATTTTCTGTATGCACTTTTCTCAGCGGGAATGGGATTTCTATTAATCTTTAGTGGTGTTGAAAATCGCTATATTATTAATTTGCAGATTGGTTCTTATATCGCTTTATTAGGTGCGATTCAAATGATTTCTACGGTTCGTATTCTATTTCTACATGAAATTGGTGGGAAACTTTCTGCTCCGGTTGTTCTCGCTGCATTCATGCCAGCATTCCTTGCAAAGAAAACTCGCGAAACAGCTAAGAATAACCCAGAGTACTTCAAACATGTTGTTGAAGAAACCAAAGGAGACTATTTATCCATCTACTTATATACTAAAGATGATGGGTTTGAACAAATGGGACATCTAGATATTGGTTATAATGGTTCTATCTATTCTTATGGGGCACACGACCCATACAATCGGGCAAAATCAATGGCGTATGGGGATGGGGTTCTGATTGTTGGAAGTGAGAAAGACTTTGTTCAGTATGCTGTGGATACAAACACCATCGTCTTTAGATTTGTTTGTCGTTTAACACCAGATCAATCACTACAAATAGAAGACCAAATTGAATCAATTCTAAAGTTATCCTATTACTACGAATATCCGGATGAAAAAGATCCTGAGGGAGAGCATTACCTAACACGATTGATTCAAAACAATCTCAGACTCAATTTCTACAAATTCTTTGATGGTAAGTTCAGGACATACAATGTCTTTACAACTAATTGTGTAATTGTTGCGGATCAGATTGTCGAAGCTACTGGAATGAAGTTATTCCAAATTAGTGGAATTGCGACACCAGGTGCATATTACGATTATTTAGATAAACAAGTAAAGAAGCCTGGATCTATTGTAATAAAAAAAGAAGTCTACCGATTATAAATGAAATAAATCTTATAGAGTAATTATAAAAAAATTGGACTCTGTTGATTGAGCACGTAGTAATATTGTGACCTTCTGCAGAGTTTTTTAGTAAAAAAGCTAACGACATGTTTGCAGTCGTTAGCTTTAGAAGAATACTTAGATAATTATTTTGAGGTCAATGATTCAATGATTCGCTTTGCACTTTCAAGGTTCATAGGTTTAATCATTGTGAGTTGCTTTACAACCTGATCGAGATGATCCATAGGGCATCCTGCTTGGATTGCTAAAGATCGAGCTTGCAATGCCATATGTCCCTTTTGGATACCAACAGTAGTGAGTGCATAGATGGCAGCAAAGTTTTGGGCAAGTCCAACGCATGCGAGAATTTCCATGAGTTCAGAAGCGGATTCGTATTTCAATATTTCTTTAGCAAGTTGTGCTTTTGGATGAATACCAATCGAACCGCCAACAGCGCCAATTGGCATTGGCATAAGAATGTGTCCAACAATCATACCATCGTTATCAACAGACCATCTTACGAGGGGTTGATAAGAACCGGATTGGGAAGCGAAGGCATGAGAACACGCTTCAATCGCACGCCAGTCATTACCCGTAGCAATTACAACAGCATCGATACCATTCATAATTCCTTTATTGTGGGTAGTTGCACGATAGGGATCAACTTCAGCAAGTTGACTTGCAGAAAGAATTCTTTCCGCAATAACGTCTGGATTTTTTAGTGTTTTCGGATCGATGATGCATGTGGCTTCTACCAAACATTCAGTTGAAAGATTGGATAAGATGGACATCAACGGTTCATCTTGGAACTTACTTTGAAGATAGCTTGCCATGGCTTCAAGCATCGTATTCATGATGTTTGCACCCATTGCTTCTTGAGTATCTACAGAAACATAGATGATAAAAAACTTCGCATCATCAGAGTGTTCCTTATATTCATAACGAATTGAACGGACACCACCACCGCGTTTCACAATGCTTGGATATGCGTTATGACCTACATTAGCGAGTTCTCTTTCTTTCTCATCAATATATGCCATCATGGATTCATGATTCTTTGGATTTTTGAAAGCAATTTGGCCAATCATAGTACGCTCGAGTACTTGAGCCATAAAGCCGCCATTTTCTCGAATTATTTTCGCAGCATTACTTGCTGCCGCAATAACAGAAGGTTCCTCAGTAACCATTGGAATAATATAGTCTTTATCGTTGATTAAAAAATTCAGAGCGACACCCATCGGTATTTCATACGTAGTTACCGCATTCTCAATCATTTGTTCATAAATGTCTTGAGGAAGTGGGTAATCGAGTGCTTTAAGATAACGATTATCTGCCTTTAAAACAGCACGTCGTTCATCGGTTGTTTTTTTATAAAATTTATCATACATTTTGGTACACCCCTTATAAATAAGCATAACAAAAATAATTGATAAATACCAAGTTAATTTATAGTGATATTATGGGATATTTGGTATGATAAGACCATAAAGGAGATAGAATATGAAGACAAATAAGATTTCAATTATTGGTGCTGGATTTGTTGGCTCAACAACAGCATTTGCATTAATGAATCAAAACGTTGCTTCGGAAATTGTGATTGTTGATATTAATAACGACAAAGCACAAGGAGAAGCAATGGACTTAGGTCAAGGACAAGTATTTGTTTCACCCGTTAAAATTGTTGCAGGAGATTATCCTGATACGAAAGATTCGGATATTGTAATTATTACTGCAGGTATGGCACAAAAACCTGGAGAAACACGAATCGACCTTGTAAATAGAAATATCGAAATTTACAAGCAGATGATTCCTCAAATTGTGAAATACAATCCGGACTCAATTTTACTTGTAGTTTCTAACCCTGTAGATATCCTCGCACAGATAACCTACCAATTATCAGGATTCCCTGCAGAACGTGTTATTGGATCAGGTACGGTACTTGATACGGCACGTTTCCAATCAATTCTTGCAAATCGTTTTGAGGTTGATGCTCGAAACATTCATGCAAACATCATTGGTGAACACGGTGATAGTGAAATTGCGACATGGTCACTCACAACCATTGCAGGACTCACTATTGATCAATACTGTAAGATGATGAATATTGACTTTAATCAAGAAATGGCAGAAAGCATTACATATGATGTAAAAACTGCAGCTTATGAAATTATCAACCGTAAAGGATATACAAACTACGCTGTAGCCTTAGCAATTACACGTATTGTAGAAGCAATCTTACGTGATGAACGATCAATTCTTACTGTATCAACACTTCAAAGTGGAGACTATGGAATTGATGATGTGTATATTTCGGTTCCTACAATTATTGGCCGCTCTGGTGTCCAACATGTTGTGGAAGTGCCATATAGCTCTGCTGAAGTTAGTGCACTTCAAGAGTCAGCAAAAATGTTGAAGGATATTATTGACGCATCAAACTTATAGTTTTTAAGTCTCACTTCGGTGAGACTTTTTAGTGATTAGGCAAAATGAATAATAACGAGTATAATGAAAGAGTTGAAATGAGGTATTAAAATGATAACTATTAAATCACAAAGAGAAATTGAAGGAATGCATGAATCCGGTAAGCTATTAGCTTCAATTCATGAAGCGTTACGAGACTATATTAAAGCAGGGATATCAACTCATGATATTGATAAATTCGTACAAAAAATGATTGAAGATAACGGTGGAACTGCAGCTCAAATTGGATATGAAGGTTATAAGTTCGCAACCTGCTGTAGTGTTAACGATGAAATGTGTCATGGATTTCCAACTCACAAGAAACTCAAAGATGGTGATCTTGTAAAGGTTGACTTCTGTGTGGATCTTAATGGATTTCTATCCGATTCATGCTGGGCATATTGTGTCGGAAATAATCCAAGCGAAGACGTAAAACAATTAATGGAAGTAACCCAAG
Organism: Erysipelothrix inopinata; assembly: GCF_014396165.1. Lineage (GTDB taxonomy): Bacteria > Bacillota_I > Bacilli_A > Erysipelotrichales > Erysipelotrichaceae > Erysipelothrix > Erysipelothrix inopinata. The sequence goes on along the minus strand of NZ_CP060715.1, from coordinate 443,425 downwards.
AAGCATTATACTTAGGTCTTGAACAAGCTCAAGTTGGAAAACGTACCGGAGATATTGGTGCAGTTATGGATGAGTATATTCAAAAATTTGGTTATAGAATGTCTTTAGACTTCTCAGGACACGGATTGGGACCAACCATACATGAGTCACCTATGGTTCCTTTTACGGGAATTAAGGGCACGGGTGCGCGTTTAAAAGAAGGTATGGTTATTACCATTGAACCAATTGTAAATCAAACCACAGGTCATGCTAAATTAGATAGTAATGGATGGACAGCACGTACTGTAGATGGTTGTTTAAGTTGCCAATATGAACACACACTTGCAATCACAGCGGATGGTCCTTTTATCACAACAATTCAAAAAGGAGAAACCATTCCTTTTGCTAAGAATCCTACAAAATAAGGATTCAAATACGAACAATTTGTGAAATGTCAAGGTGCAGGATGAAAAAACTGTAATTTTGCTGTGAATTCATGTATAATAGACCAGTTAACGGAAAAGAGACGATAAAATGAAAAAAATTATTAATATAGCGGTTATTGCCCACGTTGATGCAGGGAAAAGTACGCTTGTTGATGCAATGTTAAAATCAGCAGGTGTTTTCCACGAAAATCAAGTGGTACAAGACCAAGTAATGGATAGTGATGATATTGAACGTGAACGCGGAATTACAATCTACTCAAAAAACTGTAGCGTAAATTATAATGATATCAAAATTAATATTGTGGATACACCAGGCCATGCTGACTTCTCAAGTGAAGTAGAACGAATTATTAAAACAGTTGATACTGTTATTTTAGTCGTGGATAGTGCAGAAGGTCCAATGCCTCAAACTCGCTTCGTATTGAAGAAATCACTCGAAGCAGGATTGAAACCAATTCTACTTATTAATAAAATTGATAAACCTGACCGCCGTGTTGCTGAAGTTATTGAAGAAGTTTACGAACTTTTCATGGATCTTGATGCAACTGACGAACAACTAGAATTCCCTATCTTATACGGTATTGCGAAAAAATATATTGTTCAAAAAACACTCGAAGAAGAAGGAACAAATATTAAACCTCTATTCGATACAATTGTTGAACATACGCCTCTTTATCCAGACTACGATAACGATCCACTTCAATTCCAAATTTCTTCATTAGCTTATGATGACTATGTAGGACGTCTTGGTATTGGACGTATTACACGTGGACAAATTAAAAAAGGACAAAATGTTGCTGTTGTTGATAATGACGGTAATGTTAAACGTCAAAATGTTTCTAAAGTATTTACATACGATGGTCTAAAACGTGTTGAATCTTCAGTTGCTTATGCAGGAGACATTGTCTTAGTATCAGGTATCGATGATATTTCAATCGGTAACACACTCTGTGCTCCCGATAACATTGACCCACTACCAGCAATTATTATTGAGGAACCAACATTGAGCATGAACTTTATGGTTAACTCATCACCATTTGCAGGACAAGACGGAAAATATGTTACATCACGTAATATTAAAGAACGTTTAGAAAAAGAACTTGAAGTTAACGTTGGACTTCGTGTTGAGCCTACAGAATCTGCAGACTCATTCAAAGTTTCCGGTCGTGGAGAACTTCACTTATCAATCTTAATTGAAAACATGCGTCGTGAAGGTTACGAACTTGCAATCTCAAAACCACGTGTTATTACTCATGAAATTGATGGCCGTCGCTGCGAACCAATCGAAGATGTTATTATCGAAGTGCCAGAAGAATATTCAGGAACAATGATTAGTAAAATCAGTCTTCGTCAAGGTGAAATGGTTGATATGCAACAAGATCGTTCAATTGTTAAACAATTCTGGAAAGTTCCAACTCGTGGACTTATTGGATTTAGAAGTGAATTCATCAACTCAACTCATGGTGAAGGAACAATGATTCGCCAATTCAATGGATATGAACCAATGAAGGGTGAAATCCAACAACGTTTAAATGGTTCAATGGTTTCAACTGAAACAGGCCAATCAATGACTTATGCAATCTTTAACTTACAAGAACGTGGAGAGTTCTTTATTGGAGCTCAAGTAGATGTATACGAAGGAATGATCCTTGGTATTGCAGCACGTGATCTTGATATGAACGTTAACCCTACAAAGAATAAGAAACAAACCGCAATTCGAAGCTCAGGACGTGATGAAGCAATGAAATTAACACCACCACTTCCATTAACACTCGAATATGCACTAGAATTTATTCGTGATGATGAACTTGTAGAAGTTACACCAAATCACATTCGCTTAAGAAAGAGACATTTATCAGAAAATGCTCGTAAACAAGCAAGCCGCTCACAAGCTGATTAAGAAAGAGGTGCAAATTAATGGCTCTAGATAAAAACCAGCCTTTGAAATTAACACTGATTAAAAAATCGAATGAAAGCAATGCAAGACTTACAACCATCGAGACACCTCATGGTACGGTAGAAACACCAATGTTTATGCCTGTAGGGACTCTTGCAACCGTCAAATTTTTGACACCTGAAGATTTATACAAGATGAATTCTCAAATTATCTTAAGTAACACGTATCACCTTTGGTTAAGACCGGGTGAACAAGTTGTAAAACAAGCGGGTGGCCTTCATAATTTTATGAATTATAAAGGACCCATGCTAACAGATAGTGGTGGATTCCAAGTTTTCTCTTTAGGGAAAATAAGAACAATTACAGAAGAAGGTGTTCACTTTAAGAATCACTTAAGTGGTGAACCCTTATTCCTAACTCCTGAGAAATCAATCCAAGTTCAAAATGATCTTGGAGCTGATATCATCATGAGTTTTGACGAATGTCCACCATATCCTGCAACATATGAGTATATGAAGGATAGTATTGAAAGAACACTACGTTGGGCAAAACGTGGTAAAGACGCGCATCAACGTCCCCATGATCAAGCACTCTTTGGGATTGTTCAAGGTGGAGAATATACAGATTTAAGACATATGCATGCTAAAGCTCTTGTTGAAATGGACTTCCCTGGATACTCAATCGGTGGTACTAGTGTTGGAGAACCTAAGCCAATCATGTATAAAATGATTGATGATGCAATCGAGTTTCTACCTGAAGACAAACCTCGTTATTTAATGGGTGTTGGTGCTGTTGATGATCTCTTTGAAGGAGTTATTCGTGGAGTGGATATGTTTGACTGTGTGTTACCAACACGTATTGCACGTCACGGTACAGCGATGACAACAACAGGCCGTGTTAATATCAAGAATAAGAAGTATGAATATGACTTCACACCGCTTGATGAACATTGCGACTGTGAATGCTGTCAGAACTACACTAAGGCTTATCTAAGACACTTAATTAGAACCAATGAAGGATTGGGTATGCGACTCTTATCTATCCACAATCTTCGTTTCTTACTGAAATTAATGGAAGACATTCGTGAAGCAATCAAAGAAGATAGACTCCTCGAACTTCGTGATGAAGTTTATGAGAAGTATGGTCTTAACGATGGTAGAAATACCCAAGGTTTCTAGTCAAATAGAATCTTTAAATATGAAAATCATATGAAATATAAAAGAGGAAACATCACATTTGGGATGTTTCCTTTTATGTTCATAGTGTTAGAATACCGCAATAATAAGCCTGAAATGGTAATTTTAAAATTGTTTCATAATTTTTGCAATTATTTGTGGAAGTATGTAAAAGCGTGTGAATGACTTGAAACCAACTTCGATACGGTTGATAATATGTTCATGGAGGCAATTCCCATGAAACATTTTAAGAAGAAAACGCAACAACCACGTTCTACATTTATTCCTAAAGCTGTTTTAATTCTCGTTGATGAAGAGAATCGTATTGGACTGCTTCAAAGTACTCATGATAGTAACCTATGGCAACTACCTGAGACAACGATTCACCCGAAAGAAACTTTAGAAGCATCTTTAACACAAGATTGCATCAATGAATTTAATTTAGAAATTGAAAACTTAATCATTTCAAATGCATTTACTGAAAGACAAGAAGCATTTGAAGAAGAATTATTTATCGTTACAACAGTATACTATACAGATTTATTTAAATTTAAAGAAAATCAAACACAAATAGAATTTTTTGATCTTGAACATTTACCATTAAATATGGATAAAGAACATTTGAAATACATTGAAGATTACAACCATGTTATTGAAAAACAATTTATGAAATATGTCCTACTTAACGGACAAATGTTTTAGGAGGTCTGTATGAAAACAAAAGTATTCGGAATTCCACTGAATTTAAAAGAGAGTGAACTCGTACTTGGAAAGAAATTTCCCTATTTCGATGTAGAAACGGTGTATGGTGATACTTTCTCACATGTAAATTTATTAGGGAAGAAAACAGTTATTAGTACGTTCCCTGATATAAATACCAAAGTATGCTCTATTCAAACACGTAAGTTTATTGAATCATTTCAAAATGATGATCGTGTCCAACTCGTAAGCATTTCAACAAACTCAAATAACGACTTTCTCCACTGGTGTGCTCAAGAAGGTTTGAAAGCAACAATGATCAGTGATAAGTCAGGTGATATTGCGAAACGCTTAGGTGTATGGATTCCAATCATTAATAAGTACGCGCGTACTGTTATGATTGTTGATGAATTAGGCTATATTGAGAAGATATACGTAACAAAAAACATCACTGATGAGCCTGATTATAAGGCGGTTATAGGTTATCTAAATAAAATAAATTAAGACGTCACAATTTGTGACGTCTTTTCTTAGAGGTTACGCAAGCTATCGATAATACTATGATTTTTACTTTTCACAATTGTGATGATTGTATTTGATACGATGAGTAGAAGCAGTATACTCCACGAAATAAGTATTGCTTTAATGTCTATACCATAAGCGAGAGGTTGCCCATTCACAACAAATAAATTCACAATTACGATTATAGAGAATGAAGCTAGAACCCCTATTAATGTACCAAATATTAAAGGTGACCAAACTAACCGAACACTTTCATAAAATAGCATTTTCTGAATTTGCTTTTGAGACATCCCGACTGAACGTAATGCAGCGAGTTCACGTTTGCGAGTGTTGAGATTTGTTAGTGATATGTTCACAACGTTTAATAAACAGACAAGGACGATAAACGCCATAATTGAAACGAGTATGTTTGTAATTGTTTTTTGAATAAGCTTTGGCATCGCTTTGTCAACATCTTGATTTGATGAATAATATTTATCTACATCAAACAGTTTAACCGTTGAGAAACTATCTGAGGATTCTATCTTTGCTGTAATGCGATTTAGGTATATTAAATCAGTACTGTGCATGGTTTCTTGAATAAAATTAAGTCGAGGGCTGTCAGCATTCATAATGAGTATTGGCGAAGTTACAAGTTGCTCGAAATTGGGCAAAGGTGTAGTTAATATATAGTCAATAGGGAGATCAAAAACAGACTGAAATTTGAAGCGGTCATCTTCCTCAGAGGATTCATTGTCGAAATTTACTGCTCCTACCGACAATGAATTTAAACTATCAATATCAAAAAATGCGCCGTCATATTTTTCGGAAGAATCATACCAAGTATAGTCAAGACTGCTAAAGTAATTTAGAAAAATTGTATCAATTCCTTTTTGATTTATGTCTAGAGAGTTGTAAATAGTCTCAAACGACTTTCCGTTCAAAGCCCAAAGAGGAATGTAATCACTCATTTCGTTATTTGCATCTTTAATTCCATCGACAAACTTCAAATGATTTGAATTAGTATCTCTTATGGAAACATAGTATTCTGGTATTAAAATGTAGTTTTCTGTATTTGAGTCATTAGATAAAACATTGTCTATTTCTTCATTGATTTTTTTTATACTGCTTATTGATGAAGCATTATAAGCAGAAGGTCTAATCTCAACATTATAACTAGAGGTATTGTATTCCCCCATATTACCGAAACCAATTTTAATAAAACTCATAGTGGTCACGAATATCGCAATTGTTATGCTCAACGATATTTTAATTCCCTTAAATTTTGATTTATCAGAGATATTGTATTGTTTTGCCATAGATTTAGGGAGATTTTTTGAATTTATTTTAATCTTATTTCTTGAGTAACGTGAGTTTTCTCGAATTGCATCAATGGAAGTCATTTTGAAGAGTTTTTTGATTGAATAATTTAAAGGGAAACTAACAAGAATGAATGAGAAGGCGGTAACAATAAGGACACCCTCCCACGGTAGTCTGGGATAGAAAACCCAATCAGAACTAGTTCCAAAATTTTGATTTGAAAAAGTGAAAATGCTATTTATATATGTGAGTAGAAGTTTACTAATACCAAACCCAAGTCCGATTCCTAAGACTAATCCAATAGTAAGTAGAATATATCCTTCAAATCGTATCATAGACTTTAGTTGTTTTTTTGTGGCTCCGATGCTACGTAATAAACCGTAATCGTGAACCTGTGTTTGAATATTATTATAGAATGCATTGGTGATAAGTGAAAATGTAGCAAGAGATAAAAGAACAATAAATACAGTAGATGAGCCTCCTAAAACCAACTTGGTATAGTCTAGACTGTATTGCATTCCGATAATTGAATTGTAGTTATTGTTATATCTAACATGACGAGCTGCTTCCGGATTGTGTTTACTGGGGAAAACATTATTTTTGATGTTTCCTATTAAATTTTCGATGCTTTTAGTTCCAGGTTTAAATTTGATATATAGATATTTATATGGATCAGAAGTGTCAAAAGACATTAGCGCACTCGAATGAGTAATTTCAATTGATGATTCTTCGGTAATTCCTACAATTGTAGCGTCTGAATAATGTCTTGGTTCAAAATGCCCATTTTCAATGGGGATGTTTTGCTTCACGGTTACAATATCACCTAAGTTTAAATCGTGTTCAATTTTTGATCGAGAAGTGATAATGAGTTCATCTTTATTTTGAGGCATTCGCCCTTCGATAATTAGATCATCAAAAGAGTTACTATGTTCTTTGAGCATATCTGAGAAAAGTAAATAATTATCTTCGAAGTCAACAGTAGAAACCGATATATTTCCGAACATTTGATTGTCATTTAATATTATTTCTTTACTATCACTTACGATGGCATAGGAATCCACAACATCTCCAAGAGCCCTGATAATTTCATCTGCGTCATCCTCAAGTTGTATCATTACATTCCACTTTGAACTTTTGTACAGAGCATCTTCTTCGTAAGTCTTATAAACACCAAAAAGAGAAGCGACAACCATAGTTGTCATGGTGACGGAAAGAGAAATACTAATAACCGTTAGAAGTGACGCCTTCCAATTCTTTTTTACGTTTTGTAAACTTATTCTTTTGGTTATGTTCATCGTAAGACCTCATCTCTGATTATTTTTCCATCTTCAATGTGGATAATACGATCAGCTTGCGAAGCGATTGTCTCGTCATGAGTGATTAGGATAATTGTTTGTGAATACTCTTTGTGCGCGTGTTTGAGGATATCAATAATTTCTTGTGAGTTGGCCTGATCCAAGTTTCCTGTTGGTTCATCAGCCAGTAGTAATGAAGGATGTGATATAAGTGCTCTCGCAATTGAAACACGCTGCTGTTGGCCCCCCGAGAGCTGATTAGGCAAGTGATTTAAACGGTCTTGTAATCCAAGCTGTGTAATAATCTCTTGATAATAATCCTCGTCAACAGATGTTTGATCGAGAAGAAGAGGAAGTTTAACATTGTTCTCCACATCAAGAATGGGTATGAGATTATAGAATTGGTATACAAGACCAATATGACGTCTTCTAAAAAGTGTTAGTTTTTCTTCATTGAAAGTACTGACATTATGACCATCAATGGTCACAGAACCTGATGTAGGCTCATCGACACATCCTAAAATATGTAAGAGTGTTGATTTGCCGCTACCACTTGGACCCATAATCGCCACAAACTCGCCACGATTGATAGACAGTGATAAATCATTCAGTGCATAAAGTGACTCATCACCGGATTTATATATTTTTGTTAAGTTACTGACTTTAAGAATTTCCATTTGATCTCCTCTATGTATAGTTAACAATGGTAAAGTTTGTTTGACTATAAATTACGCAAGCTCTCGATAATACTATGATTTCTACTCTTCACAATTGTGATAATTGTATTTGATACGATTAGTAAGAGAAGAATACACCACGAAATAAGAATAGCTCTGATATCAATACTGAAAGCAATAGGTTGACCATTGATAATAAATAGATTCACAATGGCGATGATTGAGTATGAAGCAAAAATACCTATTAATGTACCCATTATTAAAGGATTCCAAGCTAATCGAACACTTTCATAGAACAGCATTTTCTGAACTTGTTTTTGAGACATTCCTACGGAACGCAATGCCGCAAGTTCGCGTTTGCGAGTGTTGAGATTTGTAAGTGATATGTTCACAACGTTTAATAAACAAACAAGCGTAATAAATGTCATAATTGAGACAAGAATGTTTGTAATCGTTTTTTCAATAAGCTTTGGAATTGCTTTATCGACATCTTGATTTGAAATATAATAATCTTCTGAATCAAATAATTTAACGGTCTCAAAGCTATCATGAGTTTGCACTATCGCTGCAAATCTGTTTAGGTGAGCAGCTTCACTTTTTAGGAGTGATTCTTGGATTGCATTAAAACGGACACTATCAGAATTCACAATAATATAGGGATAAGACAGAGAGTCGAAATCGGGTAATTCTCTTGCGATGACAGCGTCAACAGGAATCTCAAAAATAGGGTTAAATATATAAGAGTCAGGATTTTTATCATTATAGACTGACTCCCCAATATATAGAGACTCTGTAGAGTCAAAATCAAAATAAATACCTTCATAAGTGTGATCAGAACTTACACGGTCGAAATCATAGATAGTGCCATAGTTTACAAGAATCGAATCGATATTTTTTTCTTGGATGTCTAAAGAGTTGCGAACAATGTCAAAAGAGTGATCATCCATAATTAATAGTTTGATAATATCGCTATTAGCTGAGTTGTTTTGAGGAACTTCCTTATATATCTTTAGAGGATCAAAGTTTTTATCACGGATTGAAATATTATATTGAGAAAATATTAAGTAGATTTTTGTATTTGAATCCTTTTCTAGAATATGCCGCATTTCTTCATTTTTTTTATTAAAACTATCAAGCGAGGCGGCATAGAAATGCTGAGGCGCTACCTCGACATTATATTTTGAAGTGTTGTATTCTCCCATATTACTAAAACCAATTTTTATAAAGCTCATTGTAGTGATGAAAATCACAATGGTAATGGTTAATGATATTTTAATACCTCTAAATTTAGATTTTTCTGAGATACTGTATTGTTTTGCTAGAGACTTAGAGAGATTCCTTGAATATATCTTGAGTTTGTTTCTCACGTAACGGTTATTTTCTCGGATAGCATCGATCGAAGTCATTTTAAATAATTTTTTTATAGAATGATTCAATGGAAAGCTAACTAGGATGAAGGAGAAGACAGTGATAATTAGGATGCCTTGCCAAGGAAGAACAGGTGAGAAAACCCAGTTAATTGTTGTTCCGAAAGCTTGATTTGAAAAAGAAAAAATACTATTGATGTAGTTAAGGAGAAGCTTTCCTATTCCAAATCCCACTCCAATCCCGAATGCCAACCCAATCGAAAGTAAAATATATCCTTCAAAGCGAATCATGGACTTAAGTTGTTTTTTGGTTGCCCCAATACTACGCAATAAACCATAGTCATGAACTTGTGTTTGGATGTTATTATAGAAAGCATTAGTAATCAGCGAAAATGTTGCGAGTGACAGTAAAACGATAAAAACAGCTGAAGCGACACCTAAAATAACTTTTGTGGTGTCTAACTTAAATTGCATCCCGAGAATTGTATTATAGGTTTCATTATATCGAAGAATACGAATGCCATCGTGATTAGGTAACGAAGGATCAAACTCTTTACCAATTGGTTCCATTATTTTTTCAATGTTTTTTGTTCCAGGCTTAAACTTGATATAGAGAGTTTTCCAATTATCATTACTATCTGAAGGATAATATTGTCTTAGTGCTCCAGTAAAATCTATACCATTAGAAGAACCGGCCATAATACCAACTATCCTGGCCTCGCTGAATATTTCATCATTAGATGGATTTTCGTAATTGTCGACACTTTGTTTAATAGTGACGATATCATCGAGATTTAGGCTAAACTCGGTTTTAGAACGTGACGTAATGATGAGCTCATCTTTGCTTTGTGGTAGTCTTCCTTCAATTATTAAATCATCAAATGAGTCTTTCCCGACTTTTACTTCATCTGAAAACATTGAAAAATTTGATTTAAAATCGATAGTATCAATTGACATGCTTCTACGATCCAATTCTGTACCGACGTCAACATACTTTCCGCGACTAATGACAGCGTAGGAATCTACAATCTCGCCAAGAGCACTGATAATTTCATCTGCGTCATCCTGAATACCAACTTCTACATTCCATTTTGAACTCTTATAGAGCTTATCTTCTTCGTAGGTCTTATAAACACCAAAAAGAGAAGCGACGACCATGGTTGTCATGGCGACGGAAAGAGAAATACTAATAATCGTTAGAAGTGACGCCTTCCAATTCTTTTTTACGTTTTGTAAACTTATTCTTTTGGTTATGTTCATCGCAAGACCTCATCTCTGATTATTTTTCCATCTTCAATATGGATAATACGATCAGCTTGCGAAGCGATTGTCTCATCATGAGTGATGAGGATAATTGTTTGTGAATACTCTTTGTGCGCGTGTTTGAGGATATCAATAATTTCTTGTGAGTTGGCTTGATCTAAGTTTCCTGTTGGTTCATCAGCCAGTAATAATGAAGGATGAGATATAAGTGCTCTTGCAATTGAAACACGCTGCTGTTGGCCCCCAGAGAGCTGATTAGGCAAGTGATTTAAACGGTCTTGTAATCCAAGCTGTGTGATAAGCTCTTGATAATAGTCCTCGTCAACAGATGTTTGATCAAGAAGAAGAGGAAGTTTAATATTATTCTCCACATCAAGAATGGGTATGAGATTATAGAATTGGTATACAAGACCAATATGACGTCTTCTAAAAAGTGTTAGCTTTTCTTCATTGAAAGTACTGACATTATGACCATCAATGGTTACGGAGCCCGCTGTAGGTTCATCAACACAACCTAAAATATGGAGGAGTGTTGACTTACCACTACCACTGGGTCCCATTATCGCAACGAATTCGCCACGTTTAACGGTTAGAGAAAGATCATTGAGAGCATAAACTGATTCGCCCCCTGTTTTATAGACTTTTGTTAAATTCGATACATTTAAAATTTCCATATGTTTCACCTCTAACTTCATTATAAGGGGATAAGGATTGTTTGGTTATGACGGTTCTATCATATTTGGGAAGATGACTGTAAATGTGTTCGCATCTTTTACACGGATATTTCCATCATGTAGAATCATGATTTGACGTGCAACTGATAAACCAATACCAAGGCTATTAGGTTGATGGTGTGTCGTAAAGAATCGTTCAAAAACACGGTCACGAATATCATGTGGAATTTCTGGACCGTCATCATAAATATTTAGGGTAGGAGTCAAACTTGTTTTCACATCTTCTATCCAAATTGTCGTCTCTGCGTACTTTATTTTATTAACAAGGATATTATAGAGTGCTTCATAGTATTGTCCTACATCGCCATAAACATCACTTTGTACATCAACTACGATTTTTATGTTTTGATTTTTGATTAAAGGATAGATATCACTAAGTACGTTTTTTACCAAACATTCTAAAGATATCTTTTCAATATTGAGTGTAACCTGAGCTGTTTCAAGTTGAATTAACCTCATAATCGCACTAATGAGGTGGTCCAACCGATTCACTTGATCACGAGTAGCAAGGACGAGTTCATCATCTTGTGGTCTCAGGTCTGTGAGAATTGAGAGTGCAGTGATTGGTGTTTTAATTTGATGCGAGATGTCTTCAAAGGAAGAATTAATAAAGTCATTTTTATCCTGTAAATTAGAATTCATAGTTCTAAGCGTCACCATTGTTTTGTTAAGCTCGGAGTAGAGAATACCGAGTTCTCCCTCATCATATGCCTCAAGAAAATAGTGGTAGTTACCACTATTTAACGTTTTAATATACTGAGTGAGTTCTTCAACTTGGTCGTTTCGTTGTTTTAAATACTGATACACAAGACCGATTAGAAATATAAAAGCAATGATTAAAACTAGAATGTTAGGAATGAAGTAGAAAACGAGGCAGGAAAGAATGAAGACCATCGTTAGTTTTATAAACATTTTTTGTATAAATGAATCGCGTAGCATTTTCATGATATGACAATGTATCCTTTCCCATGGACTGTTTCAATTCGAAGTTTATTATCGCATTTCTCTTTGAGACGGCGAATAATAACGGAGAGTGCGTTGTCAGTAATATAATCATCTGTTTGCCAAATGACGTGGTTTAGTTCTTGACGGGTTAGTAAAGTATTCTGATGTTTCAGTAGATACAATAGTAAACGGTATTCTTGCGTGCTTAAATTAATGGGGTCATGATCAAGATGTGCAGTTGCGGTATGAATGTTTAAAGTGATATTTTGATGATGATAAATTCCAGTGTGTGTTCGTCGCGTTACAGCAAGTATCCGTCGTTTTAACTCATCCAATCGAAATGGTTTTGTAATATAATCATCCGCACCCAAATCAAAGGCTTCAATTACGGTACGTTCATGACTTTTGGCAGTTAAGAAAATAACAGGGATATTACTATTGGATTTAATATGACGACAAAAATCAAGACCATTACCATCCGGAAGTTCGATGTCCACAATACACAAATCGATATCATGACTAAAATTGAGAAGCGCATCATGATAAGTAAGCGATGCAATAACTTCCCACCCATTGAGTTCCATAAACTTACGAAGTCCAAAGACTATCGCAGTATCATCTTCCACCAAGAATATTTTCATAATCCTATTATAACGTGTTTTTGTCAGTAAAATATGATGGAAGTATCATATTTAGAAATTGCTTGGCACGAGAAACTATGCCTCATTTAAAAATTGGAGTATAATAAACAAGATTAGGAGAATATTATGAATACAAATGATTTTGATTTTTATCTACCGGAATCGTTGATAGCACAAACACCTTCTGAAAAAAGAAGTGAATCACGTTTGCTGGTAGTAGATGACATGAATTTAGAAGATAAACACTTTTATAACATTATTGATTACTTAAATGAAGGTGATGTGTTGGTCGTTAACGATACGCGCGTAATTGCCGCTCGTTTATTTGGGACAAAACCAGAGACAGGTGCTCATGTAGAATTATTAATTCTAAAATTTGAAGGAAAAACTGCAGAGTGTCTTGTTGGGAATGCTAAGGTAGTAAAAGTTGGAACGGAACTGGATTTTGGTGAAGGGAAACTTAAAGCTATTTGTACTGGAATTGGTGAAGAAGGAATTCGTTTCTTTGATCTTGTTTTTGATGGGATTTTCTTAGAAATATTGGATGAACTTGGACAAATGCCGCTACCACCTTATATTCATGAAAAACTAGAAGATAAGGAACGATACCAAACAGTTTATTCAAAAGTTGAAGGAAGTGCTGCAGCACCAACAGCAGGACTTCACTTTACTCAAGAATTGCTACAACAGATTAAAGATAAAGGAATCACGATTACTCCTGTTACATTGCATGTGGGATTGGGAACGTTTAGACCTGTTAAGGTTGATGATGTCTTGAATCATAAAATGCATAAAGAAGAATACTTTATGTCGCAAGAAACTGCAGATATTCTAAATCATGCACGTGAGGAAAAACGTCGAATTGTTGCGGTAGGAACGACTTCTGTGCGGACTCTTGAAACGATTATGAGCGAGTATGGAGAGTTTAAAGCATGTCATGGTGATAGCGAAATATTTATTTATCCAGGGTATAAATGGAAGGCGGTTGATGCAATCATTACCAACTTCCACCTCCCTAAATCCACATTAATTATGTTGGTAAGTTCTTTTGCAGGTAAAGATGTGATTGATCATGCTTACAAACATGCGGTCGATAATGAGTACCGTTTCTTCTCCTTTGGGGATAGCATGTTTCTGTCACATAAGAAAACCTCACATGTGATATAATGAACATCATAGAAAAAGGAGAATTAATATGAGTGACTCTCGAATCGGAAAAAAAATAATATCATCACATTCGTTGCTTCTTCTCGCAGTCTTTGTCGTCTCGCATTTAGCGATTAGTATTGTTCAATTGATGATGTATGGTGGTGGACATCCACTTACGAAACTTGTAGGAAGTTTACCGATCTTTGTTCAAGTTATTGCATGTTCAATTTATGCTTTTGTAATTTATAGTGTTATTGGGTATTTGCTTGTAATTGCCTATCCAAGACATAAAGAAAATTTAGTTAAAGGATTGGATCGTGCAGCCTTAATTTTGGCAATCATATTCTTAGTCGTATTTTTATTTGCCTACATTTATTCATGGATTACCATTCGTCATAATATGTGGGTTATCTATACATTCTTAAATCCAATATTTGGAACTTTAATGTTTACAACCATGAAGCCAGATTGGATGTCATTACTTTGGATTGTTTCAGCAATCATCCCAAGTGTGAGTCTTGCGTTTGGAATGTTCTTAAGATTAAAACATGAAGGAGTTGTGTAATGAAACGTTATTGGAGTGCATTATTAGTTATTATTGTGAGTGCTTTATTGTATCAATTAATCGGACGTTTTCTTCCAGCGAAGTTTAGTGGTTTTCTAGACTTGTTGTGGATGATTTTACTTTTGGTTATCGGATATTACTTAGCACCGCATGCCAAAAAGAATAATCGTTGGCTTGGTAAAGTGGTGATTGCTATCTTGGTAGTATTCATCGTTGCTTACCGTATGAATTTCTTTGTCATACCAGAATTCACGAATCTCTTGAATCTACTCGGTTTAACAGGAAATTTCCTAGACTTGTTGTTAATCTATTGTGGTTGGGCATTTTTCCAAGTATAGTTAAAGTTAGAGACGCGTGGTATATATTGAACGGCGAGGTGATTGCATGAAACTTAAAAAGAATGCGACAGTATTATTCATTGGAGATCATATTATAGATGATAAATCTGAGAAAAGTGTTCCTCTGCTTTTGCGTGAGGCACATCCTGAATTAAATATTGTAGTTTCAAGTCATGATAAAGAATTACTAGACCATTTGCTCGGACGTATTAAACACGAAGTTAAGGCTGTCAAACCTGACTTAATTATCCTAAGTGTTGGTATCTCTGATTCCATCGATCAAAAACGCAGTCCAAGTTTAGGACGTTATGAAGAGTATTATCGTTTTATAACATTATATGAAGATATCTTGAATCAAGTTGAATCCTATGATGAACGAGTTATTATCCTTGAACCATTTATGGTTGTGAATCCGTTAATGAGTGAGTGCTTACGATTTGATTTGGATCGTAAACTTACCGGTATTCGAAGATTAGTACGTCAATTTGGCTTTAGCTTTGTATCTTTGGATGGCCCCATCAACGCTTATGCTATCAACAATGGTATACATAAACCTGTAAAATTAAATGGTGTAACACCTCGAAGTGCGAGTTATCAAATAATCGCAGACTCGATTGAAAATCTAATTGAAATCAAATGACAGTTTCTGTCATTTTTTTTATGCCATCTGACAGAAGAAACCATGGTTTATGGTATGATAGAGGTATGTAAATAAGCGAGGTTATTATGATAGTATCTGGAAAAATTAGTGTTAAAGCAATCCTAAAGGAAAGAAAACGTGAAATTAAGCGTGTTGTGATTTTAGATAAACATCACGATCGAGAATCGCGTTATGTTTTAGGCATTGCGGAAGGAATTCTTGTGGAAAGAATGGATCGCGAAAGCATGGATGAGTTGGCTCAAAATAAGTCACATGGTGGCTATCTTGTAGAATGTGGCCCACGCCTTAATGACAACATCAACAAACTCGGCAAAGCAGATTTAGCTTTGGTTTGTGTTGAAGGTGTAACAGATCCCTTTAACTTGGGTGAGATTTGTCGTACTGTCGCGTCGCTTGGTTTTGATGGCATTGTGACACCAGCTTATGATTTTTATGAACATGAAGCAAAACTAATTCGTGCGAGTGCTGGTGCCAGTGAATCGCTTTGGTGGTACCAAACAGAAGATCTCATTGATACGATTGAAAAGATTCAAAAACAAAACATCGCAATCATTGCAACCCATCGTGATGAGACCAGTCATTCCCTAACCAAATTTACTTACCCAGATCGTTTCTGTGTTTGTTTTGGTGGTGCATTACGTGGTTTATCACGTAAGCTGTTGGATATGAGTGATGAACGTGTACGAATTGATTATGATGCTCGTGTATCTTTAAGTAGTGTTGGAGCATGTACTGTATTTGCATATGAATACTTTAGACAAAAGGAGCTCAAATAATGAAAATCGCAATTGCGCAAATGAGAGTCCAAGCAAATCAGCCTCAAAAGAACTTTGAAGCAATGAAAGCTATCGTAAAAGAATATGAATCAAGTGTAGATTTAATCGTTTTCCCGGAAATGTGCATTAGCGGCTATTATGTCGGCGATCGTTTTCTTCAAAAGGACTTTGTAAATGAGATGACTCACTATAATAATGAAATCAAGTTACTCAGTCAAAATACAGGAATTATTTGGGGAAACTTGTACCATGAGAATCATAAAAATTATAATGCTGCATTCTTTGCGGCAAAAGGTGAATGGGTAAACCGTAATTCTAAAAAAGAGCCAGGGATTTACAAGAAACACTTATTGCCTAATTATACATTATTCGATGATAAGCGTTATTTCCACGCTGGAGAAGGTTTGTTTGAACCCTTTGAATATATGGGAGAAAAACTTTCAATTCAAATTTGCGAAGATATGTGGGATGATCGTCATGATTTTTCACCAACTGATAAAATGATGGCATACCAACCAGATATGATGATTAATATTTCATGTTCACCATGGACATTACATAAGGAAGGAAGACGATTAGAGCAAATTGAGACACTCAATCTTGATATTCCATTCATTTATGTAAATGCTGTCGGGATGCAAAATAACGGTAAAAATGTTGTCTTGTTTGATGGTGGAAGTATGGTTAAACAGGGAGATATCGTTACGATGCTTGCGGATAACTTTGAATCCGAAGTTCTGGTTGTGGAAACAACACGTCTACACCATAAACCCCTTGAAAAAAATGATGATAAAATTCATGATGCCATGATTAAAGCCATTCAATATTTTGATGAAGAAACATTACCTTATAAACCAAATTGGATTGTGGGTGTTTCGGGAGGACTTGACAGTAGTGTATCAGTTTCTCTTCTCGTTGAAGCATTAGGTTCAAATCGGGTCATTGGTGTGACAATGCCAAGTAATTTCAGTCGCGAGATAACCAAAAACAATGCTTACCATCTCAGTAAGAAACTTGGAATTCGATTCTTAGAAATTCCTATTGGTGGGATGGTTGATGCTACGGTTGGTGCACTTAATTTATCGGGATATGATTCTGTCCAAGGCTTAGCATATGAAAACATTCAAGCCAGACTTAGAGGTCATACACTAATGAGTTTATCAAGCCTTGAAAATGGCGTAATCATGAATAATGGTAATAAAATTGAAGTAGCATTGGGTTACGCAACACTTTATGGTGATGCAATTGGGGCATTAGCAATTCTTGGTGACCTAACAAAAATGCAAGTGGGAACCCTTGCACAATCCATCAACAGACGTGCCCAAACCGAGATTGTTCCTATCAATTTGATTCCAATTCAAAGTAAAACGAAAATTGATTGGGACTTTGCACCGAGTGCAGAACTTGCTCAAGATCAGTTTGATCCGATGAAATGGGGATATCATGATGCATTAATAACTTACTTAATGAAATATTCATTAATTGATCTTTTGGAATCGTATCAAGATAAAACAATCTATGATACTGAGTTAGGTGGTTACTTAAACGCGTATCATCTTGACCAGGGATCAGCATTTATTGAAGACTTAAATTGGGTACTAAAAACGATGAATACAGCAGTTTACAAAAGAATTCAAATGCCACCAATTGTAACGGTGAGTGAATATGCCTTTGGTCTTGCCTATCGTGAAAGTCAATCTGCATTCCGTGTAAGTGAACATGCACAAGCACTGATGCAACAAATTGCGAAAGAAACTATCTCAAATTGAGAAATAGTTTCTTTTTAGTTAATAATTGAATGCTATATTTTTAGTGGTTTTTGATTGAGAAAAGAAGTGTGTTGCATTATAATAAACTAATGAACATAGTTCAGTATAGAAGGAGAGGTATCGATGAGACACGTAAAGAAAAATATAAAACCGTTTATTTGGATGATTGTCGCTGCAATTGCATTGTTATTTGTACAAGCATTTGCTGACTTAAAACTACCGAATTATATGTCAGATATAGTTAACGTAGGGATTCAACAAAACGGTATTAAACATGCCAGTCCAGATGAAATTAGTCATAATGGACTCGAACTCATACAATCAATTTTGCCTCAAAAACAAAGCGATGAATTTAAGAACTATTATGTAGAAAAAAACTCTGATGTTTATACTATTAAAAGTGATATTGATCGTAATGAAGCAGATTTACTCATGGGAGAAACCGTTTGGACTCTTATGAATATGGATATACCTGGAATGAATCAGGGGCAAGGTCAAACACAAATGACCATGACCGATGATTTTAAAGTTGAAAAACTCTATGAAGCAATTCCGATGTTCCAAATGTTGGATCAATCGGTAAAAGAAACAGCATATGAAAAAGCACACGCGATGGAAGACAGTTTAAAACAACAAACTGGTATTGTCATGGCGAAGGCTTTCTATGAAGAATTGGGAACTGACCTCAATTCACTACAAAATAAATATATTATTTCCGTCGGAGCGCAAATGCTTGGGATGACGCTCTTAGGAGTTGTCGCTGCTATTGTAATTGGATACATGTCTGCGCGCGTTGGATCCGGATTTTCTAAAGGACTTCGTCGTGATATCTTTATGAAAATTCAATCTTTTTCCAATGAAGAGTTCGATAAGTTCTCTCAATCTTCAATGGTTGTTCGTAATGTTAATGACGTCAGCCAAGTACAAATGATGATTACAATGGGTATCCGTATGTTTATCTATGCGCCAATCATGGCTATTGGTGGTATCATTATGATTTCAAGAAGAGATACATCAATGACATGGATTATTGCACTAACATGTGCGATTCTACTCGTTCTATTACTTATCGTATCTGTGATTGCTGTACCACGCTTTAAGAAGATGCAAAAATTTGTAGATCGTCTTAATCTCGTATTCCGTGAAAATTTATCGGGAGTTATGGTAATCAGAGCATTTGGTAACAAGAAATTTGAAGATGATCGCTTTGATAAAGCCAATCGAGATGTTTCCGATCTGGCACTGTTTGTGAACCGCTTAATGTCACTCATAATGCCAATCATGATGTTCGTAATGAACGTAACAATTATCGCAATCCTGTGGTTTGGAGCAAATCAAGTTTCTGATGGTGTGCTACAAATTGGGGATATGATGGCCTTTATGCAATATTCAATGCAAATCATTATGTCATTCTTAATGATTGCGATGATGTTTATTTTTATCCCAAGAGCTATCGTATCTTTAAATCGTATTACAGAAATACTGGATACAGAAGTCTCAATTCAGGACGATGCTCATCCTGAAGACTTTATTTCAAGTCGTAAGGGTTATGTCGAGTTTAAGGATGTTGATTTCAAATATGGTGATGCGGATGAATACGTCCTCAAGGATATTTCATTCACAGCGAAACCGGGTGAAACCACAGCGTTTATCGGATCAACAGGTAGTGGTAAATCAACACTAATTAACTTAGTTCCAAGATTCTATGATGTCACCTCGGGAGAGGTCTTAGTAAATGGTACAGATGTAAGACATGTTGAACAACATGAACTTCGTGAATCCATTGGATACATTCCTCAAAAAGGTGTGTTACTATCAGGAACAGCAAGATATAACTTAACCTACGGTAATGAAAATGCTACCGAAGAAGAAATCAAGAAAGCTCTAGAAATTGCGCAAGCAACCTTCATTTTAAATAAAGAAGAAGGTCTTGATATGGAAATATCTCAAGGTGGAACAAACGTATCTGGAGGGCAAAAGCAACGAATCAGTATTGCACGAGCTCTTACGAAACATGCTCCTATTTATATATTTGATGATAGTTTCTCAGCACTTGATTTTAAAACTGATCAACTCTTAAGAAAATCAATAAAAGAAAACATGAGTGATGCAACCCTATTAATTGTTGCTCAACGTGTTAATACTATTATGGATGCAGATCAAATTGTGGTCTTAGATAACGGACGAATCATGGGTATTGGTAAACACCATGACCTTCTCAAATCCTGTCCTACATACTACGAAATTGCTGCTTCACAATTGTCAAAGGAGGAATTAGAGTATGAAAAATAATCAAACAAACTCAAAACCTCGTAATCAAAAGAAAGTTATTGCGAAATTAGGGGGACTTCTCAAACCCTATACTGTTGGAATTGTTATCGTCTTAATCTTTGCCCTAGCTTCCACAATCTTCTCGATTATTGGACCGAAAGTTATGGGTCAAGCAACAACTGTTTTATTTGAAGGCTTATTAAATCGTGTTAAAGGTTTGGGTGGTGTTGATTTTGATAAAATCATATCTATTCTAACTTGGCTCTTTGTAGTCTATTTACTAAGTTTAGTATTTAGTTTAATTCAAGGCGTTATGATGGCTCGAATTTCAAGAAATGTAACGTACAAACTTAGAACTGATATGCATCAAAAAATTGAAAAATTACCACTTAGTTATTTTGATGGTACAACCGTCGGGGAAGTACTTTCATATGTTACTAACGATATTGATGTTATCGATGCAAACTTAACAAGTAGCTTAACTTCAATTCTAACTTCAGTCACAACAATCATTGGAGTTCTCTACATGATGTTCTCCATTAATTGGCAAATGACACTGGCAGCACTTCTTGTATTGCCACTCTCATTTGGCCTGGTGTTCTTTGTATTCTCTAAATCACAACGTTTCTTCCAAGATCAACAAAAAAATCTTGGAGATTTAAACAGTCATATTGAAGAAATGTTTGGAAGTCATGTACTGATTAAAGCATTCAATGGTGAAGAAAAATCGATTGAACAATTTGATGAAGTTAATGATCAATTGTATGCATCTGCTTGGAAGAGTAACTTCTTCTCAGGTATGGTTCATCCAATCATGAACTTCATTGGTAACTTTGGCTATGTTGTTGTAAGTATACTTGGTGGATGGTTTGCAACACAAGGAATTATTAGTGTTGGAGACATTCAATCCTTCGTTCAATATATGAGAAGTTTTATGAACCCGATTGCACAGTTGGGAAACTTATCAAGTCAATTACAACTCTCACTTGCCGCTGCAGAACGTGTCTTTGATTATCTTGAACAACCGGAAGAAATTTCAGAAACTCAAGAAACTCACGATGTACAAGAAGTTCAAGGTAGTGTTGAATTTGATCACGTACACTTTGGTTATGATGTAAATGTACCTATTATCAACGACTTCAGCGCAACAATTCAACCAGGACAAAAAATTGCAATTGTAGGACCTACAGGAGCTGGTAAAACAACAATTGTGAAACTCTTGATGAGATTCTACGATGTAACCAGTGGTTCCATCAAAATTGATGGTATTGATATCCGCGATGTGAAACGATCTGAATTACGAGAAGTTATTGGAATGGTGCTCCAAGATACATGGTTATACAGTGATACCATTCGGGAAAATATTCGCTACGGTAAGCTTGAAGCATCCGATGATGAAGTTCACGAAGCAGCGTTGAAAGCACAAGTAGACTATTTTGTAAGGACACTTCCAGATGGATATGATACAATCTTAAATGAAGATACATCAAATATATCTCAAGGACAAAAACAACTCTTAACGATTGCGAGAGCGATTCTTGCGGATCCTAAGATTATGATTTTGGATGAAGCTACGAGTTCTGTTGATACCCGTACTGAAGTATTAATACAAAAAGCACTGGATCAACTCATGGTAGGAAGAACGAGCTTTATTATTGCTCACAGACTTTCCACAATTCGTAATGCTGATCTTATTCTTGTCATGGATAAGGGAGATATTGTTGAAAAAGGTACGCATGATGAACTCTTGGCTCAAGATGGATTCTACGCAACTCTTTATAACTCACAATTTAGTGAGGGAGATTAATACGTATCCTAAACATCCTGTGGAGGGGACTTATGAAGAATAAAGATGAACGCTTTAATTCAATTGCTTATTTAGGTATGGGAACCGTACTTATCATTATTTTAGATACGGCATGGTTTAGTCATGGTGGGTGGACACCATTACGAATGGGAATGTATGCAGTAATGACATTACTCATCGTAACGATGGTTGTAAAACTCGTGAAATTATTTAAAGAAGGCAATAAAGAAAGTAATAAGGATAAGAAATAAAAAAGGCTGTATATTGAGACTTTAATCTCAGTATACAGCCTTTGTTTAGTCAAGAGTATGCCACTGCAATGCTAACCTGGCACTTTACCTATCTTTCTTTGATGAATCATCTTTTTCCTTATGGGAAAGATAAAGTTTGTGTTGTTCGTTCATGTATCTGACATAAAGAAAAATCAAATATAAAATAACTACTATTTTTACTAAATAGATCAGTGTTGTCATAAGGGCTCCTTTTTTATTATGAATAGGTAGAATATGCGTCGTTGCGTCCTGAATATTGGCAGCGAAGAGTGCGTTTTTGGAGAAACCTTCATCCTCATTGTCTGAGTGAATCGAAAATGAGCTACAGTTGGTTTGTTTGAAGTAACAATTCAGTTTTCATACTTACCAATTAATAAACTATGTTTTCGGAAGATATATCATACTTTTTAGTTCTTCACTGATGTATCCGTTCTGATCAGTGTGTTGGGAAGATATTGGCCAAATAAATGTGGAAAGCATTGCCTATGCTAGAAATATGGCAGATAATTTCTTCTTTATTTCCATTTTCTCCTCCTAACATTTATGTCAATTTAATTATAGCATGGATTTTGGAATGATGTCTTTTAGGGGACAGTTTTAAAGAAGTTAAGATTTCTTATCCCTATTCCTAAAGTATGACGATGATTGACAGTAGTAATATTTATAATATCAATATAAAAAAGACGCTATGAGCGTCTTTAAACATCTATAAGTCTGTAAAGTAATCTTCGGCAATGACGCCAGTCACTTCAGGAATTTCATCCATTAACAAGGCTTCAACACCGCCTCGTAGTGTATAGTCAATAAGACCGCAACCGACACATGCTCCAAGGAGTCTGACAGTTACAATGCCGTTCTCATCAACACTCACAAATTCCATATCACCGCCATCACGTTGGATATAGGGTCTTATCTTATCCAAAGAGCGAATGATTCTTTCTTCAAGTGTCATGTTATCTCCAGAAGTAAAGAACAGATGCTGTGATAAATCCGACTAAGAATCCACCAATAACTTCGACCCATTTATGTCCAAGGACATCTTTGATTTTTTGGCGGTAGACGGGGTTATCGAGCGTTGTTTGTGTCAATGTTTCGATATCTTGAATTAATTGTTTTGTAATCTTAATATTTTGTCCTGCATAGTAACGAACATTCGCAGCATCATAGATAACCGTGAGCGAGAAAACCATGGCAATAAAGAAATACTGGGATTGAAAGTTAGATAGATATCCATAGGAGAGTGTGAGTGCTACAACAAGTGATGTATGTGAACTTGGAAACCCGCCACTTTCAAAAACAAGACTCAAATCTTTTTTTCCAGTTTTTAAATAATAAAATAATGGTTTAAATGCTTGCGCTAATATATTCGCAACTAATGCTGATACGATAGGATAATAATTATCTCCCATAAAATTCACCTCTTGATTCATTATAGCATACAATTATTCCTGTGTTATAATAAGAATGTTAATGAGGTATGGAGATGAAGAATATATATAAGAATGGACAGATTGTTGAAGGAGTCATAACGGGAATTCAACCTTATGGAGCCTTTGTTTCAATCGATGAGAATACAACTGGCTTGATTCATATTTCTGAAATATCGGATGATTTTGTTCGAGATATTCGTCAATACGTGGCTCAAGGTGAACAAATCATTGCGAAAATCATTGATGTGAGTGATGGTCCGAATCAGCTTCGATTATCTTTAAAAGCTCTCAATTATTCATCTCGAAAAATTAGAGAAGATAAAGAACATAAACGTAGTTTGGTCCCTGAAAGTGTTCTCGGGTTTAAATCTTTAGATGTTAAAATGCCTCAATGGGTGGCGAAAAAGGAGAGACCTATGGTTAATGTTAATTTGAAACATGCATTATTAGAAAATGATGTAATGAGTTATCAAGATGAAGTAACACGAATTCATGAAATGATCCACAATAAAACTGGAAAAGGAAATGATTTCTTAGGTTGGTTAGATTGGGCAGATCGTTATGACAAAGACGAATTTGATCGAATCAAAGTGTGTGCTAAACGTATCCGCGAGCAAGCCGATGTATTACTTGTTTGTGGTATTGGTGGATCCTACCTGGGTGCACGTGCAGCAATTGAAATGATTCAAGGACCTTACGCACAAGATGATCTTGAAATCATTTATATTGGAAACACTTTCTCTTCAACATCAATTGTTAGAATTTTAAACTATATTAAAGATAAAGAAGTAGCATGTAATGTTATTTCTAAATCCGGTACTACAACTGAAACTGCTTTAGCATTCCGTTTAATCCGTGAGTTCATGGAAAACAAGTATGGTGTGGATGAAGCATCAAAACGTATCTATGCAACTACCGATGCTAAAAATGGTCTTCTAAAACCTCTAGCTGATCAAAAAGGATATGAAACATTTGTTATTCCTGATGATATCGGGGGTCGCTTCTCAGTTATTACACCTGTTGGGTTACTCCCAATTGCCGCAGCAGGTATTGATATTGACGCTATGATGCGTGGTGTTAAAGATGCTACATTTGAATTAAATAATGCAAGCTTAGAAGCAAACCCTGCTTATGTTTATGCTGTTGTTCGTCGTATGATGGAAGCACAAGGTAAAGATGTAGAAATGTTTGTAAGCTATGAGTCACACCTTGTATTCTTAGCAGAATGGTGGAAACAACTCTTTGGTGAATCAGAAGGTAAAGAAGGAAAAGGCTTGCTTCCCGCAAGTGTTAACTTCTCCACAGACCTTCATAGTATGGGACAATTTGTTCAAGATGGTAAGAAAGTCCTCTTTGAAACTGTAGTGCTTGTTGACAACCCAATTGAAGATGCTGAAGTACCATTTGTAGATGGAGATATTGATCAACTTAACTACTTATCAGGTAAAAGCTTGAATTGGATTAACCAAAAAGCATTTGAAGGAACACTTGAAGCTCATGAGGTTACTGGAAATGTTCCTAATGTGATCCTTAATATTGAAAAAGCAGATGCATATAACTTCGGTTATCTCGTATACTTCTTCTTCAAATCACTTGCTATGTCAGTGTATATGTTGGATGTTAATCCATTTGATCAACCAGGTGTTGAAGTATATAAAAAGAATATGTTTAAACTTTTAGGAAAAAAATAATTAAATTAAGATAGATCGAAAGGTCTATCTTTTTTGATGCATAGAAATAACGTGAGCAATCTTAAAATGGTAAGATAAAGAAAAGGTGGTGTTCGTGTGAAGCTCGTAGAAGTAATGGATAATCTCCAAAGTGAGGGAATTCCTTCAAGAAGAAAAACATTATTAAAGCAAGGCGCTGCAGATGATGCTTTCGGTGTGCCAATGGGTAAAATACGGTCGTTTGCTAAGGATATAGGAAAGAACCAAGAACTGGCGGATGAACTTTGGAGTACTGGTCAATTTGATGCGCAAAATTTAGGAATATTTTTAATGGAGTCTGGTAAAGTAACACTTGAAGATGCACTTGAATATTTAGGAAGCGCGCAGACAGTAGAACTTTCTGATAGTTTGATAAGTAATGTTTTAGCGAAAATTAAGGATGAAGCCAAGCTTGCTGACCTTTGTAGTAAGAATCGTGACTTAAAGTTAAGACGAGCATACTGGGCGTTGATGGTTGCAAACAAATCACAATACGAGGCTGATTTTCCGGAAATTTTAGAATACATATCCGAGAACTTACCATTATCCCAAGAACCTGAAACTTGGATGATGAATCGGATGCTATGTGAAATTGGGTTTGGATATCCAAACTATACCGAAAAGTGTTTAGAGATAGGCGAACGCTGTGGTGTTTATAAGACAATGAAAGTATCCAAGGGATGTACGTCGGCCTATGCTCCAGACTGGATTCATGCAGTGGTAGGAAGGAAGTAAGATGGAAATAACGCAACATAATATTGATGGTTATCTTGATACTGTTGAAGATAAGAGAAAAGATGACATTATGCAACTCTTAGCTTTGGGAGAATCGTGCACAGGAAAAAAACCAAAACTTTGGGGTAATATTATTGGATTTGGAAGCCTTCATTATAAATATCCAACTGGAACCGAAGGAAACATGCCGTTATTTGGATTCGCTAATCGCAAACAAGCACTTACGCTATATATTTCTGATGAACTAGAATCTTATCCAAGACTGGATTCATTGGGAAAGTATAAAATAGGAAAGTCATGCTTGTACCTTAAAAATCTTAATGACGTTGATCGGGAAGAGCTCAAATTAATGATAATGTGGGGTATTGACACTATCCTAACACGTGATGACATTACCAATAACGAGAAGGAGTAAATGAGATGGAAAACCAATTAATAGAAGTTTTAAAAGAACGATTTGAAATGAATCCTCATCGACATGGAAATGTAGACTGGAATTCACTGGTCAAGGTACTGGATGATAAGAGTCTCAAAATCATTACGAAGATGGAAGAAACGGGAGGCGAACCAGATCTTGTTGTTTTAAAAGATGGTTCATGGATTTACGTTGACTGTTCTAGTGAGAGTCCAAGTAAAAGACGAAGTTTTTGTTTTGATGAGAAAGCATTGAACGATCGAAAGAAAAATAAACCAGAATCAAGTGTCGAAGCTGAGAATAAGAAGATGGGAACACGACTCTTAGATGAAGCTCTCTATCGAGAATTGCAGTCAATTGAAGCGTTTGATTTGAAGACATCAACATGGATTGTGACCCCAAGCGAAATTCGTGACCTCGGTGGTGCATTGTTCTGTGATCGTCGTTATAATACGGTATTCACCTATCATAATGGTGCTGATTCGTATTATTCTGCACGAGGGTATCGTAGTTATATAAAAATAAAACAGGGCTAACCCTGTTTTTTTACTGATTTGCTGGATTCATGAGATCCGAAAATAACTCAGGGTTTCCTACTTTGAAGTATTGATACCACGCTTCAGTAACGTCTTGAGGATAGACTTGTAATGCCGTGATGATATCCTTGGCAAAATCAAGTCCGCTTGCCGAGTTTGCGGTAATTAAGCTTTTATCACAATATGAATTGGTATTGTGATAGAGAGCTTCACCAGAGTAAATAGGAATGCCAGCGAGAGTAAGAGCATAGATATCTCTGAAAATGGTCCGACGTGAAACCTCGAAGTGCTCTGCCAGTTGATTGGCGGTAACACGTTCACGGTTTGATAAATAAAAGATAATACCAATTTAACGTTCAATTTTCAAACAGAGGTCCTTCGTTTCTAATACAATTATAACTTTAAATACTTCAGTTAGCTCGTAAGAATAAAAAAAATACGTTCTTATATGGAACGTATTGCTTTATACCTATTAGTTTTGGAAATAGAATTGAGATAATAGGATTTCATAATTGAAGCTTGATATTGTAATGGCACTTGCAACATCAAGTAACTCCACAATATTTCGTACCTACCAAAATACAAAATATTGAATCTGTGTACTCACACAATTATTATAAAGGTATTATAGCACGCATGATGATAATAAATTAATGAAATGACCAAAAATGATAATATATTATCACAACCACTCTCAAAACAGGCTAATTTGTGAATGATTCCTCAAAATAAACAAGGATTTACGATTTGAGTTCATCTTTTTGGATTAAACCAAAATTTATATGGCAATAACCTTGGGGATTTTTTACAAGATAATCCTGGTGATAGTCTTCTGCAGAGCAGTAGTTTTCTAAAGGTGTCACTTCAACTTGGATTGGTAGACTGAAGTTTTGTTGTTGTTTTGCCACGACGTCAGTGATGATTTTTAAATCGTCGTCATTCTCGTAGTAAATTCCTGTTCGATATTGAGTGCCTTTGTCATTGCCTTGTTGGTTGAGACTTAGAGGGTCAATCATTCTAAAGAGGTGATCAAGAATTTGGTTAAGAGAAATCTGAGTTTCGTCATACTTAATCTTTACTACTTCAGCGTGACCCGTTTTCCCTGTGCATACGGCTTCATAAGAAACTGTATCTTGATTTCCATTGGCATAGCCTGTTTCTGTGTCTACAACGCCTTTTAATCGTCTGTAGTATTCTGCTACACCCCAAAAACATCCTCCAGCTAGAACTATTTCTTTCATAATGCCACTTCCTTTTCTATAGAAACATTGTACGCAACTAAAATCCAAAAGTATAGAAAAAGGACCCGAAGGTCCAGGCACAGTGGTCTAAGCTGGCCAAACAAATATTAATGATGGAGAATCTCAATATTTGTTATCGAGCACTAAGCTCTTGAGTGTATCCTACCAACAGTTCGTGATTATTTCATAAAGAGATTGTTAAAATTTCGTTAATTACCTTAAACTGTGATAAAATAGGCCCAATGGAGGTTACATTATGAGTGAACTAATAAACTTTAGAGATTTTGGGGGATACCAAACAAAAGATGGTCGTCGCGTTAAAAAAGATACCTTTTATCGCTGTGGATCATACCGTGATTTAACTGAGGAAGACCGTGATTATCTAAGATCACTCAATATTCAACACCTATTGGATTATCGTGAATTAACAGAGTTAGACAGTGATGAACAACGAGAAAGTTTTGCTAAGAATGTTCATACTATTTCTGCATCCGCACACTTAGGATTATTTGAAACAGATAAAACAGTACCGTATACAATATTGACTACAGAATCCATGGATGAATTCTATAAAAAATTACCATTTAGTAATCCGGCATACATCAATATGTTTAATATCTTATTAGAGGATGGTGCAACACCTTACTTGCATAACTGTACAGCTGGAAAAGACCGTACAGGTCTTGCTACATCATTGATTTTACTTGCATTAGATGTGAAAGAAGACATTGTAACATATGAATATATGTTATCAATGGATGCTTATGATGCAATCGTTGAAAATGAACGCCGTCGTATGAATGGAGACTTAACTGAGGAAACTCTCTATTATAAAATTCCAGGATTAATCATTCGTCCATCATATCTTCAAGCATCGTTTGATGAAATTCGTCGTGTTTATGGAACCTTTGATCACTACTTTGAAGAAGAATTCGGTTTAACACGTGAGAAACGTGACCAACTTAAGGAAATGTACACGATTTAATTTCTGGAGGCTACCATGAGTGACACATTAAAAAAATGGATTCACATTGTTCTATCCTTCTTTGCTTACCTACCTGCCGTGATGTTATTAACATTAAACATTATGAGTTTTTCTTGGATTTGGGAAGAACTTACACGTGATCCATTGATGGGAATCTTTAGATTGGTATTATTGGCAAGTTATTTTGTCATTGCCTATCTTATTTTGAAACCCTCAAAGAAAGAAAATATCATTGCTTGGGTAATTATTGCCTTGCAAGCAATCTATCTTCTCATAGAGAATTCACCAAAATTTTCGCCCTTACAATCGATTAGCACTTTAGTTATCTATTATGGATCGGTGTGGGCAATTCATTATTTTATCTTTAAAACTAAAGAGTAGTAAAAGACCTTAGGCAGCAAGCTTAAGGTCTTTGTGTTTATATGAAGATATCATAGTCCCTGTCTTCAGTAGATTCTTCTGGATCAACGTAGACATCGGAGACAATGGCTTTACCTGCTTCAAGGGATTTCGGAACATCTATAATTCGTTGGTTAGATGAACCGCGATAAAGAGCAGCAAGGCTTCGTTTACGAATCATAAATCGTCCATCGATGACGATGTCCAATTGACTTAGGTATTTTTGGACAAAGGGATCATGGTGACGCATTAATGCTTCATACGTAAATCCAGTATAGGACCAGAGGCTATAGCCTCTTTTCTTTAATTCCTTCGCAATGTAGTAAAGAGGTTCTGCTTGAACGAAAGGTTCACCGCCAGAGAAGGTTACTTTTCCAAGGTCAACTTGTAGAATTTGATCAATCACATCATCAACATCCACAAGCTTACCACCTTCGAATGGAATCGTCTTTTGGTTGTGACACCCAGGGCAGTTATGAGGACAACCTTGAGTGAAGACAACTGATCGAATTCCCTCTCCATCTACAATGGATTCCGGGACAAACGACGAGAGTCTTATTTTCATAAGTCGTGTTTAACACGATCGTGTTCTTCGGATCGTTTTGCATCGTTAAAGCGGTCTAGAGTTCCTACAAGATATCCTGTAATACGGCGGATTCTTTCGAAGCCATAGTCACCTTCGTCTTCGTGACGACCACAGCTTGGACACGTTTCATTAATGATACCGGTGTAACCACAACTTGGGTCACGGTCGACAGGGTGATTTATGGCACCATAACCAATTTCATAGTCGTGCATGAGGCGAACAACTTCTTCAAAGGCTTCAAGGTTTTGAGTGGTGTCACCATCAAGTTCAACATAGGTAATATGGCCACCATTTGTGAGTTCGTGATAAGGTGCTTCAAGAGCAATTTTATCTTTAATTGAAATATCATAATATACTGGTACATGGAATGAGTTTGTATAGTAATGACGATCTGTAACTTCAGGAATTGACCCAAAGATTGAACGATCAATCGCTACAAATCTTCCGGAGAGTCCTTCTGCAGGTGTTGCAATGAGTGAGAAGTTCAATTGTTCTTCCTCAGTGTAACGATCTGCTAGATCGCGCATGAATCCAACAATTTCTAAACCGATTTTTTGTGATTCAGCACTTTCGCCATGATGCTTACCTGTTAATGCTTTTAGACATTCTGCAAGACCAATGAATCCAAAAGCAAGGGATCCGTGTTTTAACACTTTGTGGAGATTATCTTTTGGTTTGAGTGATTTTGAATCCATCCAAACGCCTTGTCCCAATAAGAATTTAAAGTTGGATACTGATTTACTGCATTGAACTTTATAACGTTCAATGAGTTGGAATTTCACAAGTTCCATGAGGTGTTCTAACTCTTCGTAGAATCCTTCAAAGTCTGGTGTTTCATTCGTGAGAATACCGTGTTTAATTCCTAGTCTTACGAGGTTGATGGATGTAAAGCTTAGATTACCACGACCTGTTACAACTTCTTCCCCAGGTGCGAAGATATCGGACATAACACGAGTACGACATCCCATATAAGTGATTTCTGTTTCGTAACGACCTTCTTTATAATATTGTTTATTATATGAAGAATCGATGAATGAGAAGTTAGGGAAGAGACGTTTTGCTGATACTTTGATAGCAAGTTTAAACAAATCATAGTTAACGTCTTCTGGGAAGTAGTTTACACCTTCTTTAACTTTGAAGATTGAAATAGGGAAGATTGGAGTTTCTCCTTTTCCTAATCCTTTATCAAGTGCTTTTAGGTAGTTTTCCACAACCATGCGTCCTTCTGGAGAGACATCTGTTCCGAAGTTTATAGAGCTGAATGGAACTTGAGCTCCTGCACGTGAGTGCATCGTGTTTAAGTTATGGATGAATGCTTCCATCGCTTGGAATGTAATGCGGTCGGTAACTCGAACTGCTTTATCATATGCTTTTTCAATAATTTTTAATGTATGTGCATCATCTGAGAACTTACTAAATTCTTGTAAATCTAAAGTCAGCGATTCAACTTTATCGATATGTTTGATGATTGCATTGATATCTACAGTATCTAAAAGATTTGAGATTTCAAGGAAGTCATAAACACGTTGTTTGAATTGTTTTTTAAAGGTAAGTAACACACCTGGAGCCATGTAATAATCAAAAGCAGGGATACTTTGACCACCGTGTTGATCATTTTGGTTTGATTGAATTGCGATAGCAGCAAGTGCTGCATAAGACATAATATCTTGAGGTTTTCTTAAATGACCATGACCTGTAGAGAATCCATGTTCGAAAAGTTGTTCGAGATTGATTTGGTTACATGTTGTTGTTCCCATTGGTAAGAAGTCCATATCATGAATATGAATTTGACCTGAATCATGTGCTTCATAGTAGTCTTCGCTCATTTGATATGCTTTCGCAAATTCTTTTGAGACAGTAGAACCAAACTGTAACATCATTCCCATTGGGCTGTTGCCATCAACGTTAGCATTTTCACGTTTTTCATCCGCATCGATAGCTTCTTTTTGATTAAGTTTTTCGATTGCTTTCAAGAACTTATGTTGCTTCGCAATAAAAATCTTACGGGATTCGTTACGACGATTACGATATGAACTGAATGATTCATATACTTCAATATAGTTTTGTCGTAAGAGTTCTTTTTCAATGAGATCTTGGATGTGCTCGATTGAGATATATTCTTCAGTTTTAGATATTTCCTGAATTTGTTCTAAGACTGCATTGTAGACGTGGTTGGCATCATCGCCTGTATATTTATCAGATTCGAGTGAATCAAATCCTTTTTTGATTGCTACCGCAATCTTTTCGCCATTAAATGTAGCTTTTTGATTATCGCGTTTTAAAATGGTTATTGTTTCCATGGTAAACCCCCTGTTTCCTTCTAAAATCTATGGTAAATTAAAAAAGTCTGAAAGGCTATGAAACAAAGCGAGAAATTCAAAAGTACAGCATTTCACAAGTAATAACATAATATAATTAATGTTTATCGTTAAAAATAAATGTGGTATAATCGAAAATAGAGGTGATTGAATGATAATCGTAAGATTGGATCGTGTCATGGCAGATCGAAAAATGACACTTAAAGAACTATCGGAACGAACTGAAATATCTGAGGTAAACCTGTCAAAATTAAAAAATTCAAGGGTGAAAGCGATACGCTTTTCAACCTTGAATGCAATTTGTACAGAATTAAAATGTCAACCTCGAGATATTCTAGAGTTTGTTTATGATATCTAGCATGGTAGTGCAGGCTTTTTCTATGTAGTGTTGTGGCGTTGCAATATTCATACGAATAAAGTTCTTACCATCTTCTCCAAATAGAGATCCTTCATGTACAAAGACACCGTTATCAATAAATTCTTGAATGAGTTCGGGATGCTCTTTTGTATAAGGTCTGAAGTCAATCCACATGAGGTATGTTGCTTCCAAAGGTGAAACAACTGCCTTTGTTTTAGAAAATGTCTCTTGAATGATAGAGGCATTTTTATTTATTTGTGTAATAACAGTATCGAGCCATGGTCTTCCTTGAGTATAGGCGGCATGAGTTGCGACGATGGCAAGTGCATTGACACCCATTGCACCATAACGTGATGCGTGTGTCACAAATTTATTTCTTAAAGCAAGATCTTTGATGATAATGTTGGAAAGTTTTAAACCGGCAAGATTAAATGTTTTGCTTGGTGCGGTACAAATGATTGCGTGAGGGTCAAAATTCGCATATGAAGTAAACGTATATCCTGGCATAATAAGATCTGCGTGTATTTCATCACTTACTACAGGGATGTTGTACTTTGAGCTGAGTTGCGCTAGGGTGCTTAGCTCATCGTGTGTCCAAATATGACCCACAGGGTTATGGGGGTTACATAGAATCATCATTTTATTGTTGGGATTGGCAAAAGCAGATTCGAGTGCTTCGGTATTGAGGGTATAATTTCCTTCGTGATTTGTAAGTGAGATATTCACTAAGGTTCTTTTGGTTTCATTGATAATTTTAAAGAATGATTGGTATGAGGGTGTTAATACAATAACGCCATCATTTTCTTCAGTCATAATTTGGATGGCTGTACGCAGTGCAGTAATAACTCCGGGTGTCATTACAATATCCTCTTGACTTACGTTGAGTCCATAGTTATCTTGGAGCCAATCTTGAACTGCTTGATAATAATCTTCATTTGGGAATGTATAACCTAAAATACAGTTGCCCATATATTCTTGAACGGCTTCAATAATATGTGAATCTGTCATCCACTCCATTTCAGCTACTGTGAAGGGAACAAGATCTTCTTGGATTGAATGAGGATTCGCTGTGAGCATTTCATCCCATTTATAGTTCATATTACGTCGTGGAATTGCTTTATCGTTTAAGTTTATCATTAGAAAACCTCCTGCTAGTATTTTAGCATATTGATGCAAAAGAGGCGGACTATTTGGCCTTCCACACATAAAAAGCACATTTATTAAAGGTTTTAACAAAATCATCACATGAATACCGTTGTTTTGAATTTGTTTTTTTGGTAAAATAAGGTGTACATAAAAGAAAAAGGTGAATAACATGGTTAAAGTACTATTACTTATTACATCTGCGGTATTAATTATTTTATCTCTATTACAAAGTGGAAAATCAGAAGGATTTACGGGTGCATTCTCGGGAAGTAAAGGTTTGGATTTATTTTCAAACTCGAAAGAGCGTGGCGCTGAAAAAGTAATTTCAAATCTGACATTAGTTACGGGTGTTCTATATTTTGCACTTGTGATTATTGCTATTTTAGGACAATAGAGAACCGCAGATGCGGTTTTTATTATTTTTATGACTAATAATAATTACGAACTAATAAAAAATGCATTACGTCAATCAAAACAATTACAAACATTGGAAGTCTGGATAGAGAGCTTCTCCCAAATGTTTGGTTTTTCTGTTTCGGAAGTAAAACATCTTCTTGATGATTTGGTGGATGATGAAAGTATCTATATTGATGAGGTCGTCTATTTACTTGATCCCAATATATATACAATCGGAACATTTCGTGTTGTGCGAGAAAACTTTGGTTTCGTAGAGAATGATTTGAAATCTGTTTATGTTGGTAAAGATGATTTTAATCAAGCAATGGATATGGATACGGTCTTAGTATCTGTGAGTGTAAAAGACGATAAAGAATATGGAAAAATTGTTAAGGTTATTAAGCGTAATCGTGATGTTATCTTAGGAACGATGAAATTTAAAAATAAAAAACTGACTTTTATTCCGTATGATTTAAAAATTACACAAGCTGTTGAATATCAAGCGGGTACGATGAAACTTCAAGAAGGCCAACGTGTCATTGGTAAAATAACGCATGTGGATGATGTCATTCATTGCGATATTATTGATGTGCTTGGAAGTGCGGATGAACCGGGAATGGATGTTCGTTCGGTACTGTTTGTTTATGGAATTGATGTGGAGTTTAATGATGATGTTCTCAAAGA
The DNA here is from genome assembly GCF_014396165.1 of Erysipelothrix inopinata. Classification (GTDB taxonomy): domain Bacteria; phylum Bacillota_I; class Bacilli_A; order Erysipelotrichales; family Erysipelotrichaceae; genus Erysipelothrix; species Erysipelothrix inopinata. The sequence continues at coordinate 407,940 of NZ_CP060715.1, read as the reverse complement.
AATTCCTAACATTCCTCAAGAAGTGGATTCATCAGTACTTGGGCGTCGTATGGACCATCGTGATCAATATGTTATTACGATTGATGGCGAGGATGCGAAAGACTTGGATGATGCTATATATATGGAAGCAAAAGGTAATGGTTATCGTCTGTATGTTCATATCGCTGATGTTGCTCATTATGTTCAAGCAGGAAGTGTCATTGATAAAAGTGCATTAGAGAGAAGTTCCTCAGTATATATGGTAGACAGGGTTGTCCCAATGTTGCCTAAGGAACTATCGAATGGTGTATGTTCACTTCATCCGAATGTTGAACGTTTTGTTATGACATGTCAAATTGACTTAGACTTTAATGGTGGCGTCATTGACTATAATATTTATGAATCTATCATTACTTCAAAACGTCGTATGTCATACAATGAAGTGAATTCAGGTGAAGACTTGGGTGAAGTTCAGGAAATGATTGATATGATGTTAGATTGTGCGAGTCGCTTACAATACCGTCGTGAGCAAGCGGGATCAATTGGTTTTGATAGTGACGAGAGTCAATTCATTATTGATTCCAAGGGTAATGTCTTAGATGTCTTTAGACGTAAAACAGGTGAAGCTGAAGAGATGATTGAAGCGTTCATGGTTTGTGCCAACGAAGTGGTTGCAAGTCACTGTAAGCATCAAAGCATTCCAATTCTTTACCGTGTTCACGAAAAACCAACGAAAGAAAAAATGCAAGAGTTGTCACATACCTTGCGTATCCTTGGATATCGTATGAAGGGAAGCCTTGATGATGTCCATCCAAAGACAATACAAAAAGCCCTTGAGTTCTTTGAAGGGAAACCAGAATACCCTGTGGTATCGCGACTCATGTTGCGATCGATGAGTAAAGCGAAGTATTCAGAAACGCCCGTGGGTCACTTTGGGTTAGCATTAGAAGATTATGCTCACTTCACATCTCCAATTCGTCGTTATCCTGATCTTCTTTTACATCAACGTTTGAAGAAATATCTTTTAAATCATGACTTCAGTCATTTTGAGCAAGATGAACTTGCAACAATTGAAGCTGGAAAACACACGTCTTCGAAAGAACGTTCAATTCTTGAGGCAGAAAGACAAGTTGAAAAAATTAAGAAAGCTCAGTTTATGAGTGATAAAATTGGTGAACGTTACACGGGATTTATCTCAGGCGTCAGCAACTTTGGAATCTTTGTGGAACTTCCGAATACAATTGAAGGGCTTGTTCACGTTAGAACATTACGTGATGATTATTATCAATATGATGCTGCAGCTCAGAAAATGATGGGTGAAAGAACTAAAAAGGTTTACGCAGTAGGGCAACAAGTTAAAGTTAAATTAGTTGCTGTTGATGAACTTGAACATAGCATTCAATTTGAATTTATTGAACCACGAAAAAGGGGTGTGAAACATCATGGTCGTCGTCGCAAAAAATCGTAAGGCTTATCACGATTACTTTATTGAGGATGAGTTTGAAGCAGGAATGGTATTAACTGGAACTGAAATCAAATCAATTCGTGATGGTAAAGTACAACTTAAAGAATCCTTCATTTCAATCAAAGATGGTGAAGCGTGGATTAAAGGGATGCACATTGCACAATACGATCAGGGAAATCGTTTCAATCATGAGGAGGTTGCAGATCGAAAACTGCTTCTTCATGATTATGAAATAGAAAAACTTGATAAAGCTGAACGCATTAAAGGATACACGATTGTACCTTTGGATATTCACTTGGTCCGAGGTCGTGCAAAGATGAAAATTGCGCTTGCAAAAGGAAAACATTTGTTTGATAAGCGACAAGTTGAAAAAGAACGTTCTATGAATCGTGATATTCAAAAAGCGATGAAACGTTATTAAAATGATTCGTTTTTTGGGTCGTAAAGGTAAGGGAGTTATTCTTAATCTTGTTGTTCTTATGATGCTTGTATGGTATCTTCCGTTTTGGACACCTACAAATGGTGTGAAGGATATTGCAACTGGTTCAACCCCACCTTTGGGTGTTGTCCGTGATGGACCGCGAGTGATTCTATGGAACCATGGCCGTCTCGGTCTCTATATCGTGATTCAAGGAATCTTTTTAATCTATTATATAAGTGAAAAAAGTCTCATAAGTGATAGCGTGAAAAAAAGTTAAAAACCAACTATAATAGAAGTATCAAAATACTGGATACTTCTATTTTTTTATCGTCAAATCAAAAAGAAAAGAGGTGGAGAATTATTAACAAAAATTAACAAAACCCATAATGTTTTGTTATGATTTGCGCTTACATATGAACAATTGGTGAAACTAATAAAATTTTTCTAAAATCGAGATTAAATATATTTACTTTTCAAAAAAAAAGAGTATATTTGTTCAAGTAGAAAGGCGATTAGGACAAAATTGCACATGGAAAAAGAAGAGATTATTAGTGACTCCAAAGATATCTATCGCGTTGCGAATACGGATGTCTTAAGTCATTTGAACCTTGAAGAAACAGGGTTAAGTAATCAAGAAATTGATAAGAGAATATCGATGTTTGGTAAGAATAAGTTAAAAGAGGTTAAAGGGAAACCCCTAATCTTAGTATTCTTGGCGAACTTCACAAGTATGATGGCTCTCTTGCTTTGGGCAAGTGGTATTATTGCGATTATTGCAGAGATGCCTCAACTTGGTATTGCGGTATGGTGTGTAAACATCATCAATGGTTTGTTTAGTTTTTGGCAAGAGTTTCAAGCGGGAAAAGCAACGGATGCACTCAAGAACATGCTTCCGTCGTATGCCCGAGTCGTTAGAAATGGTGAAGAACAACAAATCCTTGCAGAGGATCTCGTTCCTGGTGATATTGTATTAGTTGCGGAAGGTGATAAGATTTCCGTCGATGCACGTCTCATTGAAGCTAGTGATCTACAAGTTGATCAATCAACACTTACTGGTGAATCAAATCCAGTGAGAAAGGTTAGTGACGCGGTTTTAAAAGAAGGTTTATCACCCTTTGAAATATCTAACATGATTCATGCTGGAACATCGGTATCCAGTGGAACCGGTAAGGCAGTCGTTATTGCGACAGCAATGGAAACGGAATTTGGTAAAATTGCGGACCTTACTCAAAACATGGAGGAGGAACTCAGTCCTCTTCAAAAAGAATTAAATGTGCTTACAAAGCAAATATCATTAATTGCTTTAGGTATTGGTGTCGTATTCTTTGTTGTATCTGTATTCTTTGTAAAAGATGGTTTTGCGAAATCATTTATCTTTGCATTGGGAATGATTGTTGCTTTTATTCCAGAAGGTCTCTTACCAACTGTTACATTATCACTTGCAATGGCAGTACAAAGAATGTCGAAAGAACATGCACTTGTTAAGAAACTATCTGCTGTGGAAACACTTGGTTGTACAACTGTTATCTGTTCAGATAAAACAGGTACTTTAACTCAAAATGAAATGACAGTAAGTAATTTATGGACTGTTGACGGTGAATATGATGTTACCGGATTGGGTTATGCGCCAGAAGGTAATGTGGAAGTGAATGGCGCAAGTGTTAATGTAAAAGGAAATAAAGATCTTGATACATTAATTCGCTTGTCAGCACTTTGCAACAATGCGAAAATTTTACCTCCTTCAGAAGAATCAGATCGTTACACAGTTTTAGGTGATCCAACAGAAGCGTGTCTTTCTGTTGTTGCTCAAAAATCGGGTTATTCACTCGAAGAAATATTTAAAAATGAACCAAGACTTCGTGAGTTGCCATTTGATTCAAGTCGTAAGAGAATGACTACGGTACACCAAAGTTTTGGAGAACGTTTGGCTTATGTTAAAGGTGCTCCTAAAGAAGTTATGGAACTCTCTAACAAAATATTAGTGGGTGGTATGGTTCGTGATATTACAGAATCAGAACGTCAAGAAATTATGGAAGCCAATGATAGCTATGCTCGAAAAGGACTTCGTGTTCTTGCATTTGCTTATCGAAACTTAAATGAAGTTGATAATCTACCGAAAGCAATGAGTGCTTATACTCCGGAATTAATCGAAGAAGATCTTGTCTTTGTTGGATTGATGGCTATGTCTGACCCTGCACGTCCAGAAGTTAAAGACGCTGTTGAGTTATGTCATAAGGCAAGCATTCGTATTATCATGATCACAGGTGATTATGGTCTTACAGCTGAAAGTATTGCAAAGCAAATTGGGATAGTTCATGGTGAAAATCCTCGTGTTATCACTGGTAAAGAACTCTATGAACTTTCAGACGAACAGCTTCAAGAAGCACTAGAAGAAGAAGTTATCTTTGCGCGTGTCGCTCCTGAACAAAAATACCGTGTTGTTTCTTGTCTTCAAACGATGGATCACATCGTTGCCGTTACAGGTGATGGTGTTAATGATGCTCCAGCTCTTAAGAAAGCAGATATCGGAGTTGCAATGGGTATTACAGGTACGGATGTTGCGAAAGAAGCAGCCGATGTTATTTTAACGGATGATAACTTTGCTTCAATAGTTAAAGCAGTTGAAGAAGGACGTACCGTATATAGTAATATTCGTAAGTTTTTAACCTATATTTTAAATAGTAATATGTCTGAAGCAGTACCCTCTGCAGCGTTCTTGTTCTCGAGAGGTGGTATTCCATTACCGTTGACTGTAATGCAAATTCTAGCCATCGATTTAGGTACAGATATGCTACCAGCCTTAGGTCTTGGTACAGAGCTTCCTGAAGCAGGAATTATGAATGTACCACCACGATCACGTGATGACTCATTATTAAATAAGAAAACAATCATCAAGGCATTCTTATGGTACGGACTAATTGCATCAATTATCGCAATGGCATGTTACTTCTACATCAACTTTAAAAATGGTTATTCATTCAGTAATCTTGCAGCAGATGGCCTTGTCTACCGTCAAGCAACCACGATGACACTTGCTGCGATTGTATTCTGTCAAATTGGTGCGGTGCTTAACTGTCGTACTGAAAAACAATCCGTCTTTAAGATGGGTATCTTTAGTAATAAAAAAGTTTTAATTGGAATTGTATTTGAAATATTCTTAATGGCATTTATGATGTATGTGCCATTCATGCAAAGCATTTTTGATACAGCGCCTTTAGGAGTAACCGAATGGATTATTCTCGCAATCATTCCTATTCCAGTATTCTTAATCGAAGAGTATCGTAAGAAAATTGTTCGAAATAAAGTACAAAAGGAGGAGCAATAAAAATGAAAGTAATCATTATTGGTAGTGGCCGTATGGGTTCAACCCTTGCGCTAGAACTCTCTAAAGGTAAGCATGATATCACCGTAATCGATGATCATGCAGAAGCTCTAAATAAATTAGGACGTGACTTTACAGGAACTAAAGTAGTTGGTGTTGGGTTTGATAAAGAAGTACTAGAAAAAGCAGGTATCGACCGTGCTGATGCAGTCGTGGTTTGTACAAGTAAAGATACAACCAATGCACTTATCGGACGTATTGCAAAGAACATCTATCGCGTACCTCAAGTTATTACAAGACTTTATGATCCACGTAAAGCTGAAATTTATAATATGCTAGGATTACGTACGATTTCCACAACAGATTGGGGAATCAAACGTACCATCGAACTCTTGAACTTTAATCAACTTGATACCATCATGTCATTTGCTGACGGTGATGTGAATGTTGTGAAAATTGAAGTTCCAGAATTAATGGTGGGTCGTGTGGTTGATGATTTTTCTGAACCACTATCCAGCACAGTAATTTGCTTAACACGTAGAAACAAAGGAATGATTCCTACAAAAGGAACCGTTCTTGAACGTGGTGATATTGTTCATGTATCTGTCCTCAATGAATTTATGGACCAATTTAGAGAAAGAGTAGGGTTATAAAATGAAAAAAGTTATTATAATCGGAGGGGGACAAGTTGGTTCCTACCTCGCTCATTTACTCATCGAAAAAGGCTGCCAGGTTTTGATTGTTGATAATCGTCCTGCAGTCCTTGAAAAGTTAAGATCTGAGTTTCCAGAATCTATGATTATTTGTGGAGATGGTTCAGATACACAAATTCTTGAACAAGCACATGTTGATGATACGGACGTACTTGCTGTCGTAACGGGTAATGATGAAGCAAACCTTGTGGTTGCTACGATTGCGAAATATGAATACGGCATCAATAAAGTAATTGCTCGTGTGAATAATCCAAAAAATGATTGGCTCTTCACTATCGAAATGGGTGTTGATAAAAAAGTTAATCAAGCAGATATTCTTGGACACATTGTATTTGATGAAATTTAACTGTAATCTTCGGATTACAGTTTTTTCTTATCTTGAAAGGTATGTTACAATAGAATAAGAATTGAGGAATATTATGGCTAATAGTGGAAAAAACCTCTTGAAATTTGTGCCTAATTTTACCACGATAGATTTGGAAACAACGGGTCGCAGTAATAAATCAAGAGACATAACTGAAGTAAGTGCAGTAAAATATAGAAACTATAAAAAAGTAGATTCATTATCATTTTTGATTAAACCGGAGAATACCATTCTCCCTTATGTTGTATCACTAACTGGAATAACGGATGAGATGGTAGAAAATGCCCCTCATATTGATGATGTGATAGAGCGTATTGTAGCGTTTATTGGTGATGATATTATTTTAGGTCATAATGTAGCTTTTGATTACAATCTTGTGAGTGAAGCAATTGAATACAAACGTGGATACGGATTACAAAATGATATGGTAGATACATTACGTATTTCAAGACTTATTCTACAAGACATAGAAAACCATAAATTAGAAACACTCTGTCGGTACTTTGATGTTGAACGAAAAGTGGGACATCGTGCACTTGAAGATTGTGAACAAACAAGTCAGGTCTATATAGCACTTAAAGATCGATTTGTGATGTTAAAGGAACAGAAACAAAAGGAGACCAAATTTTATGAACGTATATGATTTTGATAAAACAATTTATGATGGCGATAGCTCGGTGGATTTTTATAAATATTGTTTGAAAAATCAATTGGGATTAATGAAACATTGGCCAAAACAAACAAAAGCTATGTTTGATTACAAACGAGGAAAAATTACAAAAACAGAAATGAAAACAATTTTTTATGAGTATATGGCAGATATTGATAATCTCAATAAAGTGATTACAGACTTTTGGAATGAAAATAGAAAAAAATTGAAACCTTGGTATTTAGAGCAAAGACGTGATGATGATGTTATCGTGTCTGCTTCACCAGAATTCTTTTTAAAACCTATCTGTGATGAACTAAATATTCATCTTATTGGTTCAGTAGTAGATCCTAGAAATGGGAAAAACTTGAGACCAAATTGTTATGGTGCGGAAAAAGTGAAACGATTTGAAGAAAAGTTTGATCTTAAAGATATGGAAGAATTTTATTCCGATTCTTATTCTGATGATCCATTAGCACAATATGCGACAAAGAGCTTCCTTGTTAAGGGAAATGAGCTTCTTGATTGGTAATAAGTAACTTAAGAGATTTCAGGTAACTGGAGTCTTTTTTTATTGTAGATGAAAGATTTGTGAAATGATTGAAAAAAAGGAAAAAAGTGATATCATATAAGAAAAGGAGGCGGAATATGTTTGAATGGGTAACCGGAAATGCAGAATTAGAAATTGTTACGTTAAGTGATCGCAGTCTTACATTAAATCAAAATGCTATGGTACACTTTGTTGACAGTCAATTTGTTCTCGTTGGATTTTCTGACGATGGCAAAGTTGGAATTAAACCTGTCACAAAACGTGATTTAGAACTTAATGCGTATCCAAAACAAAACTTGCATAAAATTTCAATTGGTAAAGGATATGCGAAAATTAATAATCGTGCGCTTTGTGATTTAATTGCCTCGAAAATTAATAAACCACTTGATGGTCAGAAAGTTATTGCTGAATATGATGACCATCAACATACACTTGTCTTTGATTTAGATGCAATTAATACGAAAGGGGTGATTGGATGACTCAATTACAAATTTGGCTTATTGTCATGGTATTCATGGTTGTGTTTGAGTTAATAACGGTTGGTAACTTAATCTCTGTTTGGTTTGCTATCGGTGCATTCTTTGCGATGTTAACGAGTATGTGGACAGACAATATTTTGATTCAAGTTATTGTGTTCGGAGTCACATCGTTATTATCGTTATTCTTAATTAGACCAATTACCGCAAAAGCATTACGCGGAAACTCTATTTCTACGAATGCTGATCGTTTGATCGGAAGACAATTTAAATTGTCCGAAGCCATAAAAGAAGATCAATGGGGTACAATAAAAGTGAATGGGGTTGATTGGTCAGTAACAACGGTTGATCAAAGCGAAATAGAAAAAAATGAAACAGTTGAAGTTTTAGCCCTTGAAGGTGTTAAACTTATTGTAAAGAAAGTATAGGAGGGTGCATATGTCACTTGGTGGAATGATTATCTTAATATTTATAGTTTTAATAGCTCTACTCATTATTGGTTATTGTGTTCGAGTTATTCCTCAATCTAACGCTTATGTTATTGAAAGATTGGGAGCATACTCACACACATTGGATAAAGGGATGCACTTTATTTTCCCATTTGTTGATCGTGTAGCGAATAAAGTATCGTTAAAAGAGAGAGTGCAAGACTTTGCACCGCAACCTGTTATCACAAAAGATAACGTTACGATGCAAATTGATACCGTTGTTTATTTCCAAATTACAGACCCTGTGTTGTATACATATGGTATTCATAATCCAATTAATGCGATTGAAAACCTCACAGCAACAACACTTCGTAATATTATTGGGGATTTGGAATTAGACCAAACTTTAACATCACGAGACATCATTAACTCAAAAATGCGTTTAATCTTAGATGAAGCAACAGACCCATGGGGTATTCGAGTTCAACGTGTTGAAGTTAAAAATATTATCCCTCCACGCGATATTCAAGAAGCGATGGAAAAACAAATGCGTGCTGAACGTGAACGTCGTGAATCAATTCTTCGTGCAGAAGGTGAAAAACGTTCCGCAATTCTAATCGCAGAAGGTGAAAATGAATCTGTAATCTTAAGAGCTCAAGCTAAAAAAGCTGCAATGATTTCAGAAGCTGAAGGGGAAGCACAAGCAATTGAAACGATTCTTCGTGCTCAAGCAGAAGCTGCGAAGTTATTAGAAGGTATTGATAATGATGGCGCATACCTCAAATTGAAGAGCTTAGAAGCATTTGAAAAAGTAGCTGATGGAAAAGCAACAAAAATTATTATTCCTTCAGAATTACAAAATGTTGCATCACTCTTAGCTTCGGCTAAAGAGTTTGTGAAAGAAGACTAATCTAAAGAAGAGGTTTCCTCTTCTTTTTATATACGTTATACTCTGTTTATAAAGGTGGGTACTGTAATGAAACGTTATTTAGGAATTGATATTGGCGGTACTAATATTAAATACGGTCTCTTTAATGATCAGAGTGAAAGGCTGCAATGTAAGCATACTGAAATTTTTAGTACGCCACGTCGTAATCTTGATGAACTGTTGGAAATCATACATACGATGATTAAAAGTGAGTTACCACTTGCGGGTATTGGGATTTGTCTTCCTGGGATTATGGATGAGAATGATGAAATCTTAGATGGCGGATCCATTCCGTGCTTAAAAGGGATAAACTTGAAAGAAATACTAACTCGAGATTATTTAATACCCGTGAAAATTGAGAATGATGCTCATGCATGTGCAATTGCTGAGAAAAACTTGGGTGCGGGATACAATGTTGAAAATTTCTTTAATTTGACGATAGGAACAGGATTGGGAGGAGCTGTAGTAATAAACCACGAACTTTACAAAGGTAACCACAGTTTGGCGGGAGAGGTAAGCTATCTAAGTGTTCAGGGCGAGTACTGGTCAAAATCTGCATCAATGAGTGCCCTTATCCACCAAGTTTCGCTTAAAAAAAAGATACCACGAAGGCTGATTGATGGTTATAAAATAATGGAGTGGTCGCAAGTGGATATCAATATAAATAATATATATGACAATTGGCTTAACGCACTCTGTGAAGGCATCTATAATATTTGTATTATGTTAGACCCGGATGTCGTTTATATTGGTGGTGGTATCAGTGAAAATGAACAATTTATCACTGACTTGCAAGGAAGATTTAAAAACTATAATTCATTGACTCATCATTGGAATCTCCAAAGAAGTACATTTGGAAACGATAGTGGATATACTGGTGCAGTAGTTTCTTTATTTTTAGAATTAGGAATCATTCAACCAATATCATAATTAATAACGGTGATGTTATGACGTGTAAATACTGTGGCGCTCAGAAACAGTATTTTTTTTATGGTGGTGTATGTCGTCGGTGCTTGATGCATCAGCGTCTTGAGGAAGATCGTTCTTATTATGTTAATGACACGTTAACTGCTCGGATGCCCTTTGATCTAAGTCCCCAGCAAAAAGATATCAGTGAGCAAATTATTGAAATTGTCCAACATGAATCAGTTTTAGTAGATGCTGTATGTGGCGCCGGTAAGACTGAAATATGTATTCCATTAGTAACGTGGTGTTTACGACACGGCGTAAGAATTGGGTGGACTATTCCGCGAAGGGAAGTTGTTTTAGAGTTAGGTAGACGACTTCAAGACTATTATCCAGATGTCGAAATCGTAATTGTTTGTGGAGGGAGTCTCGAAAATCTACAAGGAGATTTAGTAGTCTGTACAACCCACCAATTGCATCGTTATTATGATTATTTTGATATTCTTATCGTCGATGAGCCGGATGCCTTTCCATATAAGAATAACGATTACCTGGAACAAATTCTCACGCGTAGTGTACGTGGAAATTGTGTTTACCTATCCGCAACTGAATCGATGCCTAAAATAAGAACATTAAAACTACCGATTAGACCAACGGGAAGACAACTACCAGTGCCTCAAGTGAAATGTACGGGTTTGTTATTCTTAAGATTGCTCGAAATTATTTATTCGTGGCGCAATGAGATGATCTTGATTTTTGTTCCAACACGGTATGTAGCGAAGCGATTAGCGAAAGTACTTCATGCTCCTTACATCACATCTCATACAGAGGATAAAAAAGAAAAACTCGATTCTTTTCGAAAAGATAAAAAATACTTGATTACCACAACGGTATTGGAACGTGGTGTAACCTTTGTTGATTGTTTTGTTGTTGTGTATCAAGCCAATCACCGTGTATTCACGGATGCTTCACTGATTCAAATTGCGGGGCGGGTAGATAGAGGAAAATCAACGAAAGGAGAATGTGTCTTTTTATGTACGATGAAAAATCAAAGTATTATCCGATGTGTAAACAAAATAAATCAAGCGAATACCGATGCCGAGTCTGTTTTGAGAAACGACATCAAAACTTGTCGTTAATTGACTATTTCTTGGGAAATATTTATTTATGTGGTGATTGCCAACAGAGACTCAATCCGCAATTAAAAAAAATACATATTGAGCAACTCGAAATAAATTCCTTGATACCATACGAGAAGGATGCACGTGAATTAATCCTAAGGTACAAAGAAAGCTTTGACCAAGCATTGTATCCCGTATTCTTCGCACAGTATTCAATGGCATTAAGAATAAGATACAAAAATTACTTTATAATTTATCCGCCATCAATTGAAGAAGCAAAAATAAAACGAGGTTTTGACGCAATGTTTTGGATGTGTAAGGGGATTGGGCTTCCCATAATCGAAAATGTTTTTGTGAAAAAAAGTGATTATCGTCAGGTTGGACTCAATAAAGTCGAAAGACAAAAGAGTGCGAATCATATTTATCTTGCAGATGAGAACAGCATACGTGGAAAAAATATTATTGTGGTAGATGATATTCTCACAACAGGGAGTACGTTACTTCGTGTTCATGACTTGATTCACCATTTGTGTCATTCAGTGGTTTACATTACCTATGCCTATAACTGTAGGTATCAAAGTGTAAACAAATCGAGTTCTGGAAGTAAGCGATTTCACTTGCCTTTTTAGTGGGTCTAACGTATACTTCTTTATAAAGGAAGGTATTTAATTAATGCAAGGCAAAGTAAAAAAATTCAATCAAAATAAAGGATTTGGTTTTATTACGACAACGGAAGATCAAGATGTTTTCTTTCATTATTCACACTTAATCATGGAAGGATTCAAGACGATTGAAGAAGGTACAGAAGTCGAATTCGAATTGATTGAAACTGAGCGTGGTGTACAAGCTCATAATATTGTGAAGATATAAGAGAAAGAGTTGGTCAAAACCAACTTTTTTAGTGATTTATTATCAAAAATAAATGTGGTACAATAACTAGGAATGGAGGCTTGAATATATGGCTGGATTTTTAAGTAATCTGTTTAACGGCGATCGAAAAATTCTCAAAGAAGTCGAAACAACTGCATATGAAATTGATGCATTAAAAGACGAGATTCGATCATTAAGCGACGAAGAATTAAAAAATAAAACAAACGAATTTAAAGCAAGAATTGAAAAAGGTGAAACACTTGATGATTTATTGGTGGAAGCATTTGCTGTAGCACGTGAAGCTGCATACCGTGTTATTGGTGAGTTCCCATACGTAGTTCAATTGATGGGTGGTATCATCTTACATAAAGGTGACATTGCAGAAATGAAAACTGGTGAAGGTAAAACTTTAACGGCAATCTTACCTGCATACCTCAATGCCTTAAGTGGTAAAGGTGTCCACATCATTACAGTTAACGAATACTTGGCTCAACGTGATGCTGAGTGGATGGGTGAAATTCACCGTTTCTTAGGCTTGACTGTAGGATGTAATTTACGTCAACTTACTGCAACTCAAAAACGAGAAGTTTATGAGTGCGACATTACATATACAACAAACTCAGAAGTAGGATTTGATTACTTGCGTGACAACATGGTCACTCGAGTTCAAGACCGTGTTCTGAGACCTTTAAACTTCGCATTAATTGATGAAGTTGACTCGATTCTTATTGATGAATCACGAACACCATTGATTATTTCAGGGGGTGCACGTGATGGTGCGCAACTCTATACTCAATCTGACAAGTTTGCGAAGAAGCTTACTGAGGGTGCAGATTTTGTTGTAGACGTGAAATCAAAAACAGCTCAACTTACCGAAGCAGGTGTTGAAAAAGCAGAACGTTCATTTAAAATTAATAACTTATATGACATTGACAATACATCACTTGTTCATCATATCAACAATGCTTTAAAAGCAAACTATACGATGGCAAAAGATGTTGAGTACGTTGTACAAGACAACCAAGTCGTAATTGTTGACCAATTTACAGGACGTTTAATGGAAGGTCGTGAGTACTCAGATGGACTCCACCAAGCATTGTCTGCAAAAGAAAATGTAACGATTAAACAAGAATCCGTAACACTTGCAACCATTACATATCAAAACTTTTTCCGTCTTTACGCAAAACTATCAGGGATGACAGGGACTGCGAAAACAGAGGAAGAAGAATTCCTACAAATTTATAACATGCGTGTTTTAGAAATTCCTACAAACAGACCTGTTGTCCGTGAGGATGCATCTGATTTAATATATGGAACTAAAAATGCGAAGTTTGAAGCCTTAATTCAACGTGTGCAAGAACTTAACGAAAAAGGGCAACCTGTTCTAGTTGGTACAGTTGCTGTTGAAACCAGTGAGTACTTAAGTATGATGATGAAACAACGTAAGATCCGACATGAAGTCTTGAATGCTAAGAACCATGGACGTGAAGCGATGATCATCGAAAATGCGGGCCAAAAAGGTGCGGTCACAATCGCAACCAATATGGCTGGTCGTGGTACCGATATTAAGATTGATGATGAAGTTAAAGCATTAGGTGGTCTTGCTGTATTAGGTAGTGAGCGTCACGAATCACGTCGTATTGATAACCAATTACGTGGACGTTCGGGTCGACAAGGTGATCCTGGGTTCTCACAATTCTTCGTTTCTTTTGAGGATGATCTTATGGTTCGTCACGGTAGTGAGCGCTATGAAGGTATCTTCTCGAAATTTGGAGATGTTGCTGTTGAAAACAAGACAATTACAAAACAAATTGGTGCGGCACAACGTCGTGTTGAAGGTGTGAACTTTGATGTTCGTAAGACGCTTCTTGACTATGATGATGTTTTACGTCAACAAAGTGAAATTATTTATGATCAAAGAAATCACATTCTTGATAATGAAGACATTCACTCCATTATCTTAGAAATGTTCAATCGTGTTGTTTCAGACACAATTGCATCTTATCGTGATATGGAATCTAAGAATCAAGCAGTTAATGTTCCTGAACTTATCGAAGCTCTTAAAAAGTTATCCTTAGTTGATGACAAGGTAACTGTAGAAATGTTGAATGGTAAATCAGATCAGGAAATGCAAAGCATGATTGTTGATGATGCTTGGAAGAAATACGAAGCTAAGATTGCAGATGTGAGAGATCAATTCACTAGAGTAGAAAAAGATCTTGCACTTCAAATGATGGACCGTGCTTGGATTGATCATATTGATGCAATGAGTAAATTACGTGAGGGAATCTACCTCAGATCGTATGCACAAGAAAAACCATTACAAGCTTATGTAACTGAAGGTTTTGAAATGTTTGAAGAAATGCTTGGACAAATTGCACGAGACATCGTAATGTTCTGCATGAATGTAAATATCGAATACAGACAAGGGTGATATAAATGGAATTATTCGAATTGAATCAAATTGTCGAGGATTCAATTGAAAAGTTGAAAGCTCTCGGTGATTCACTTTGACTTAGGTCAAAAAAGTGAAGAAGTAGCAATATTAGAGCAAGAAATGTTAGCGGATGGATTTTGGGATGACCATAAATCCAGCGCCGCTCATATTCAAAAACTCAACCGAATTAAGAAGGTCGTTGACCAATACAATTTCTTATATTCAGGCTATGAATCATGTCGAGATACGGTTAGTATGTTGAAAGAAGAGTTTGATCAGGATTTTAGTGATCTTCTTGAAGATGAACTTAAAACCTTGAATGCGAAGTTGCAAGACTTTGAAATTCTTGTTTTACTGAGTCATGACTATGATCAAAAAAATGCTATCTTAGAAATTCATCCAGGTGCGGGTGGTACAGAAAGTCAAGATTTCGCAGAGATGCTTTATCGTATGTATACACGCTGGGCTCAGGATAAAGGCTACAAGGTAAGTGTGCTTAACTACCTTGATGGTGATGAAGCTGGTATTAAATCAGTGGCAGTTTCTATTAGTGGTGATTTTGCTTATGGTTATCTCAAAGCAGAAAAAGGTGTTCATCGATTAGTTCGAATCAGTCCTTTCGATTCATCTGGAAGACGTCATACGTCGTTTGCGTCAGTGGATGTATCTCCGGAGTTCGATAATAGTATTGAGATTGAAATCAATCCTGAAGATATTAATGTTGATACAATGCGCGCAAGTGGTGCGGGTGGACAACATGTTAATAAAACAGATTCTGCAGTAAGAATTACTCATAAAGAAACAGGTATCGTGGTCACATGTCAAAGTGAAAGAAGTCAACTTCAAAACAGAGAAGAAGCGATGACGATGCTCAAGAGTAAGTTGTATCAAAGAAAGATTGAAGAAAAACAAGCAGAAATGGCTCAAATTAAAGGCAATCAAAAACTGATTGAATGGGGATCTCAAATACGTTCATACGTTGCGCATCCTTATACAATGGTAAAAGATCACCGTACAAAGTATGAATCGAGTCAATATGATGATGTACTAGATGGTGAAATTGATGACTTTATTGAAGCCTATCTTAAAATGAATGTAGGTGTTTAGATGAAGAATATTCGTAGTCATTTGAGTGATATTGTATTAATGGTTCTTGGTAACCTAATTTTAGCGGTGGCTGTCGTATTTTTCATATTACCTAATAATATACTTTCGGGCGGTGTTGCAGGTGTTGCAATCGCCCTTTATCCTATTTTCAAGATAGAACCGGAAGTCATGATTAATATTATTATTGTGTCTTCGTTTATCTTAGGATTTGTTTTTTTAGGTAAGTCGTTTGCATTAAAAACATTGGCAAGTTCCATACTTTATCCTACGTTTGTGAATCTATTGGGTGGATTAAATATGAGTGTTCCTGTTGACCCCATTTTAGCTTCAATATTTGGTGGTGCGCTGACCGGTGTCGGCTTGGGATTGACCTTTAGAACAGGTGCCAGTACAGGTGGGATGGATATTCCTCCTCTAATTCTTTCCAAGTATACAGGTATCAAAGTTTCTATTTGGATTTTAATCGTTGATGCGATTACCGTCCTAGTGGGATTGAAAACGTATGGCTTGAATGAAGTGTTAATTGGTTTCTTATCTATCTATGCAGCAACGCACACAGTTGATAAAATTCAAATGTTTGGTGGTGAAGAAGCAAAACAAATCTTCATCATATCTGATAAAAATGATGAAATTCTTGATCATATTCACGAACTTCTTGAAAGAGGGTCGACACTTATTAGTGCTCGAGGTGGATATACGAAGGATTCGAAAGAGATTATTATGACTGTTTTACTAAAAGAGCAGTATAATGAATTGGAAAAGATGGTTAAAGAAGTTGATCCGAATGCATTTTTAATTGTATCCAATGTTACGGAAGTACATGGGTTAGGGTTCTATAAAATATAAATAAAAAATATGTCTATGTTATAATTAAAAAGCAAGGAGTGGTAAATGTGTTATTAATGACTAATGTATCAAAGCAGTATAAAAATGGTGTCAATGCTTTGTATGACGTAAATTTAAGTGTGGATCAAGGTGAGTTTGTCTATATCATCGGTCCTACAGGTTCGGGAAAATCCACTCTCATTAAGCTTTTAGACGGTGAAGAAATTCCATCAAAAGGTACAGTAATTGTTGGAGATTATAATGTTGGGAAATTACGACATTCTAAAGTTCCTTTGTATCGTCGTCGCATCGGAGTTGTGTTTCAAGACTTTAAACTCTTAGAGCATAAAACTGTATTTGAGAATGTTGCTTTTGCACTTGAAGTTGTGAATACACCAAGTGTTAAACTTCGCCAAAGAGTTCGAGAAGTACTTCGTTTGGTTGATTTAAGTGAGAAAGCAAACTCATATCCAATGGAATTATCCGGTGGACAACAGCAACGTGTCGCGATTGCGCGTGCGATTGCGAACAAACCACAATTATTGATTGCTGATGAACCTACAGGGAACTTGGACCCTGAGAAATCAACAGAAATTATTGAATTACTTGAAAAAATTAATCATGAGGAAAATACCACTATTTTAATGGTTACTCATGATGTTGATATTGTGAATACAAATAAGAAAAGAACAATCGCTCTTGATGCAGGACATGTGGTTGCAGACTTAACTTCAGGAGGATATATTAATCATGACTAGAATTTGGCGTCATATTCGTGAAGGATTTCAAGGAGTAACGCGTCACTTTGCGTTATCACTATCGAGTATTTCCTCAGTTACAGTGACCTTATTAATTATGGCTGCGTTCCTATTTTTAAGTTCAAACTTAACTGAAATCACTAAGAAAGTAGAACAAAGTGTTCAAATTCACGTTCAAGTTGATAAGAACTATGAAGCTCAAGATCAACTTGATCGAATCGAAAAAGAAATTAAAGCATTACCTGGTATTGCAGAAGTTAAATTCTCGTCGAAAGATGAAGAACTCGAAGCATTTATTCAACTGGATGAAAGTGCAGATTCTGAACAATTGTTTGGGCCATTCCGTGGTGAGAACAATCCGTTTACACATGCATTCTTGGTTCAAGCAGTATCTGGTGATCAACTTGTAGATGCTACAGCGCGCATCAGTGGCGTTGAAGGAGTTTATAAAGCTGTTTATGGTGGGAGTGCAACCTCTACCTTTATTTCAACGCTTGAACAAGTGCGTTATATTGGTGTTGTAATAGTTGCGGCACTTGGTATCGTCGCAATTTTCCTAATCTCAAATACGATTCGTGTATCGATTCATTCACGACGTCGTGAAATTAGTATTATGAGAACGGTGGGTGCCACAAACTGGTACATCCGTTGGCCATTTATTATTGAAGGAATGTTGATTGGATTGATTGGATCGATAATTCCAGTCCTCGTTTCAATATTTGGATATCAATACTTATATGATGCTACTGGAGGATTTTTAATATCACGTATGTTCACTCTTGTGCCACCAAGCCCCCTTGTTTACCAATCTTCGCTTATACTAGTAGCGATTGGTGTAGGAGTTGGTGCAATTGGTTCCTTACTATCAGTAGGTAAATTGTTGAGGTGGACACGATGAAAAAGATATTCAGAAATTCGATATTAATCATGTTGGTATTATTTCTGATCCTGTCTTTTTTTGCTCCGATATTTGCGGATCAATATCCGCCATTTAGTGATAAACAGTTTTATTTTACAAATTGCCAAGGAAAATGGTATCAACAAAACAAAGAACGTTGTGAAGCATTCCGTACTTATTTAAAGGACGAAGTGAAAGAACAAGAGTCAAGCTTGGCTGAACTTAAGAATTCAACCAAAGATATCAAAGCAAACCTTGATTATCACTATAAAGAACTTGAAAACTATAAAGGTTTAGTTAAAGAAAAAACAGAACTCATTTCTGAAATAGAAGCTTCAATCAAAGTTTCTGAAGAAGCAATAGAAAAACTTGATGAAGAAATTGAAGCACGTATTGAAAAAATAAAAGAAGAAGAACTCAAAGTAAAAGAATATATGTTAAATTCGCAGTCAACAATGCGCGTTAACGGATATATAGAATTTATAATGGGTGCTCAGGATTTCTCTGATGTTGTGCGTCGTGTCGAAGGCATGTCTCACATTCGTCGTCGAAATGAAGAAATTGTGCAAGGGTTAGAAACTGAACGCGAGGCGCTAAAAGAAGATCAAGATCTTCAAGTAATACAAAAGGCGAATCTTGTTGAGGATCAAGAACTTGCGGTAACACAAAAGGCAGAGGCAGAAGAACTTGAAAAATCAGTCCTAAGCATTATTTCGGAACTTCATAAAGAAGAAGCGGAATTACAAGCTCAAGCTGATAATATCAATAGCAAAATCGCTGCTGATGCTTCAAAGATTAATAAAATTGGTGAATCAACTGTATCATCACTTGGATTCCATAACCCAGTACAAGGTTCCTATTCGATCACAGCTGGAGTATGGCACTATCCACCACAATATGGTGGCGGAAGACATAACGGAACTGACTTTGGTGTAAGCCGAGGTACCGCAATTGTTTCTTCGGGAAACGGTGTTGTTGTTGGAACTCAAAATGGTTGTGTTGAAGGAAATAGATCATGTGGTGGGGGATATGGAAACCACGTAAGCAGTATGATTTCTGTAAATGTCGATGGTGTGGATAAAGTCTATGGTGTTTTATACGCCCATCTTCAAAATGGTAGTTTAAAAGTTGGTTCAGGATCACCAATTACATCCGGACAACTTGTTGCTTTATCAGGAAATACGGGATCGTCAACCGGTCCACACTTACATGTTGAAGTTATATATTTAGGGGATGATGGCATTAATGCCGCATATGATCGTTGGAATGGGTCACCAAACTTTGGTACCGGTTCTGCATATACTGATGGTAGACCATGTACAAGCTACGGGCCACCATGTAGACTGGATCCAAAAGCAGTTTACGGAGTATAACCTTAATGATAACTTTATGGCGAGTTATCACATGATAGCTCGCCTTTTTTTAAAACAGGAGGACAATATGAAAATAAAATCGAGAGTAAGCATGTTTCTGATCGCACTATCGCTCATTATTTCTCTGAACTTACAAAATATCAACGCGGCTGAAGATTTTTCAGGTAAAGAAGAGTATTGGTCCAACCTATGTGGTAGTGTGGAGTATTGGAATAATGAAGCAACTTGTGGAGAATTTAGAACGTATCTAAGAAATAAGAGTGGAACCTCTAATAGCGAGAAAGAAGCGCTTGCCGCAGAAAGAAAAGCTATTGAAGGAAACATCGTTGAAAACTTAGGTAAGATTGAAGAATATCGTGCAATTATAAAAGACTACGAAACACAAATCGCAAATGTTGATGTTGAAATTGCAGCAATTGAAAAAGAAATTGCTGTAACACAAACTAAAATTGAAGAACGTCAAATTAAAATTGCGGAACTTGAGGAAGATCTCAAAGAATATATGGTTAATGTACAAGGAACAATGAGAATCAATGGTTACATTGAGTTTCTTATGGGTTCCAGTGACTTTGCTGACATCGTTCGTCGTATTGAAGCAATGAGTGCTATTCGTCAACAGAACGCTGAAATGGCAACCAATGTATTGAATGAACGCGAAGCATTGAGTAAAGATCAAGCGATGTTTGAAAATCAAAAAGTAGCAATTGAAGATAAGAGATTAATCGCGGAAATACAACGTAACAGTGCCAAAGAATATGAGGGACAACTTGTTTTTATTGGTGAGACTTTAGCTAAAGAGAAAACTGTTCTTGAAACAAAAGAAGCTGAAAAAGTTTCTGAAGTCCAATTCAACTCTGATATTGCAGATAAAATTGGTGCTATTGATAAACCAAAACCAGTTGTTCCGAAACCTGACGAAGGTGGCAATGACAATGGTGGTAATGATAATGGTGGCAACGATAACGGCGGTAATGACAATGGTGGAAATACGAAACCTCCAATTGTAGGGAATGGATTTATAAATCCTACGACTGGATACCATATTTCTGCCACTGTATGGAGTTATCCGGGTTGGCTCGGAGGCGGAACGCATTTAGGAACTGACTTCGCTGCAGCAACTGGAAATCCAATTTATGCAACCGGAACGGGAGTTGTCGTTGTTGCTAAGGGTGGTTGTGCCACAACGGGAAGTTTCTCCTGTAATGGTGGTATGGGTAACTATATGTCCACGATCGTAAAAGTTGGTGACAAAGTTTACGGCACTTTAATGATGCATATGCAAGCAAATAGTTTTGCGGTTTCTCCGGGTGATTTCATATCGGCGGGACAAGTAATTGGTCGTGTGGGTAACTCGGGTGCTTCAACAGGATCTCATGTTCACGTTGAGCTATTCGACCTAGGAACCAGCAGTTTACAAGAAGCAATTAATAACTTTAATGCATATCAAAGAGATGGACAGTTTGGATTGGGTGGCTCTTCGGGTGGACAATGGTCACGATGTGATGTTAAGGGATCAACGCCATGTCGCTTGAACCCAGAAAATTACTATCCAATTTAGAGTTTAAGTGTTGAATTATACATACTCATTTGGTAGGCTTACTAAGTATGAGGAGGATCAATATGAAAACACTTATTGTCTATACACATCCTTGGGATGGAAGTTTTAATCATCATGTATTTAAAGAAACAAAACGATTACTAAATGAAAAAGGGAATGAAGTCGATGTCATTGATTTACACGCAGATGGCTTCAAACCTGATTTTACACCGGAAGATCTCCGTGTGTTCGGTAAGGGAGAGTATGCAGATACTCAAGCTGAAGATTATGTTAATCGATTGAAAGCAGCGGATGAAGTAATCTTTATTCACCCAATTTGGTGGTATGGTGCACCTGCAATGTTGAAAGGATTTTTTGATAAAGTATTCCTTAAAGGACAAACCTATGTTCAAGATGAAAATCATAACATCAAAGGAATCTTAGGAATCAAAAAATCTGCAGTATTCACAACAGGAAATATCAATAAAGAGTTTCTATCCGTACTTGGTGATCCAATTGAAAAGACAATGATTCAAGGGATTTTTGGTATGGTAGGTATTGAAAATACAACATGGATTCACTGTCCTACAGTTCACATGGAAGAAAGCCGTGAGAACTTTATGAAAGAAATTAATGAATATTTAGTTTAATTCCTCGCAAGAGGAATTTTATTTATTCTAAAAGGTGAATGTGGTACACTTAATAATATTGAGGTGGTCATTTTGGAAAAAGAAAATAACGAAAACAATAAAGTAAGTATTAAACTTGAACGCCATCGTTGGCCGGATGAAATTGCGAAAGAAAAGAGAAAAAAGAAGATCATTATAACGGTTACAGCCTCCGTTATTTTTTCGTTTTTTCTAGGATGGCAATTTAACCGACTGGTCAGTGTGAATGGGACGCCATCAAGTTCTGGAAACGTTGCGAAGTTTGAAAGAATTTATAACGAAGTAGTTAAAGACTGGTACTTTACAAGAGATATGAAAGATCCAGAAACCGAAATTATGGACAATGCAATAAAGGGTATGTTTGAGATGAACGGTGATATTCACTCAACCTATATGACTAAAGACGAAATGTTACAACTCAATCAATCTATTAATATGGATTTTGTGGGTATTGGGATTCAGTACTATAGTGGTGAAGGTGCCAATGTTGTGACACGCGTATTCAGAGATTCCCCTGCTGAAAAAGCAGGCGTTAAAGCTGGAGATGTTCTCGTAAAGATTGATGGTGAATCCATTGAAACTTGGAAATCCGATCAAATTAAAGAACATATCGTAGGTGAAGAAGGAACATCCGTAAAACTTGAATTTTTACGTGGCAGTGAAACGTTAAACATGGATATTGTTCGAAGCCGTGTAACTGCTGTTGTTTGGGGAGAAATCATTCAAGATAATATTGGTTATTTAGAGATTTCTTCTTTCGGAAATAAACTCGCAGAAAATACTGAAATGTACTTAAAAGACTTTAAAGACTCAAATGTTGATCGTTTGATTATTGATCTTCGTGATAATGGTGGTGGATATCTTCAAGCAATTCAAGAAATTAGTAAGCTGTTCCTTGATAATAAAGCAGTAGTTTACCAAGAAGATTTCACAGATGGAAAAGTAGTTTCCTATACTACTGATAATAGTGTGGCGAGCCAGTATCCATTCGAGAATATTGTGATTTTAATTAATGGTGATACTGCGAGCGCATCCGAAGTAATGACTTTGGCACTAAGTGAGAATCTAAATGTTAAAACAGTAGGTGTTACCTCATATGGTAAGGGAACAGTTCAAACGCAAAGAAGTTTTGGTGACCAAAGTTCGATTAAATTAACAATCGCGAAGTGGTTGTCGCCAAGTGGTAAGAGTATTCATGAAGTAGGAATTGTTCCGGATGTTGAAGTTAAACAAGCCGATATATTCTATGCACAGTTCCCTCAAATTGATGAGAATGAGAACATTCCTTATGACTCAGTCCATGGTGCTGTTTCATATGTTCAAAAAGGATTAAGTTATCTTGGATATCATCAAGGAAGAGTAGATGGATATTATGATAGTGCTACCGATGCTGCGCTAGCAAGCTTTGCGAATGCGGTTAATGTTCCATATAATAAATCTATAAATCTTGAATTAACAAAACAAGTCTACAGTGCTGTCGTAAGAGATTGGTCGATGCACAAAGCAGAACGTGATGTGCAACTGAATAAAGCTATTGAGGTTGTAAAAAATGGAAACTAAATTTAAAGTTGTTTCGCAATATGAACCAAAAGGTGATCAGATAAAAGCGATTGCTGAATTAACTGAAGGTATCGATGCTGGCAAGAAAGAACAAGTTCTTTTGGGTGCGACGGGAACGGGTAAGACATTTACGGTTTCGAAAGTTATCGAGAAGGTTAATAAACCAACTTTAGTGTTTGTTCATAATAAAACACTTGCGGGACAATTGTATTCTGAGTTCAAAGAATTCTTTCCAGAAAACCGTGTTGAATACTTTGTCTCAAATTTTGATTACTACCAACCAGAAGCATATCTGCCGGGTAGTGATACGTATATCGAAAAAAGCTCAATGATTAACCAAGAATTGGATATGTTGCGTCATGCTGCGCAAAACTCTGTTTTACAGCGACGTGATACAATTATTGTTGCTTCGGTTGCGTCTATTTATGCTACAGCGGACCCTGCATACTATAAAGCAATGCTTTACGTAATGCGTGTTGGTCAAGAAATATCTCGTGAAACACTAATGATGGATCTTGTGAAACGTCAATATACTCGAAATGATATGGAACAAAGAGTGGGAACATTCCGTGTTCGTGGTGATGTTGTGGAGATTGTACGTGGTGACCGTGATGATATTGTTGTGCGTATTGAATTCTTTGGTGATGAAATTGACCGAATTGTAGAAGTTGATCGGATTACAGGAAATGTTCGTGATGGATATCGAGTCTATGATATTTTCCCTGCCAATGAATATGCTCGTGATATGGTTCAAATTCGTTCTGCTGCAGATCGCATTGAAGAAGAATTGAAAGAACGACTTGCTTATTTTGAGAAAGAAAACAAATTAGTTGAACATCAACGATTAAAACAAAGAACAGATTATGACTTGGAAGCACTTCGTGAATTTGGAATGTGCTCTGGAGTTGAAAACTACTCGATGCATATTGATGGTCGAAATCCAGAAGAGAGACCGTTTACGCTCTTTGATTTCTTCCCTGATGATTATTTACTTGTTGTTGATGAGTCTCACGTATCGTTACCACAAGTCCGTGGGATGTATAATGGAGATCAAAGTCGTAAACGAACACTTGTAGAGTATGGATTCCGACTTCCAAGTGCACTCAATAACCGTCCAATGACTTTTGATGAATTCACATCAGTACAAAATCAAACAATCTATGTCTCAGCAACACCTGGTGATTATGAACTTGAACAAGTTGATCACAAAATTGTAGAACAAATTATTCGTCCTACAGGACTTTTAGATCCAACGATTGAAGTGAAGCCAAGCCGTGGTCAAGTTGACGATCTTTTAGAACAGATTCGTGTTCGTAAAGAACGTGATGAACGGGTTCTCATTACAACACTCACTGTTAAAATGGCAGAAGACCTTACCAATTATTTACTTGAAACAGGAATTAAGGTTGCGTGGCTTCACCACGAAACGAAGACTCTTGAACGAATCGAAATTTTACGCGATCTTCGTATCGGTAAGTATGATGTGGTGGTTGGAATTAACTTGCTTCGAGAAGGCTTAGACTTACCTGAAGTTAGTTTGATTGCTATTTTAGATGCAGATAAAGAAGGGTTCCTTCGATCCTATCGCTCATTAGTTCAAATTGTTGGACGTGCGGCGCGAAATCAAAATGGACATGTTATTATGTATGCAGATAAAATGACTGATTCAATGACACGTACGCTTGAAGAAACGAAACGTCGTCGTGAGATTCAAATTGCTTATAATGAAGAACATGGTATTATCCCGACTACCATTAAGAAAGAAATTCGTGATGTGATTGCTGGTAAAGAAACGCAAGAACTTACGAAGAAAGTTCGTGGTGGAAAACGTGATAAGAAATCTGTTGAGGAACTTATTGAACGTCTTGAGAAAGAAATGCGTGAAGCTGCAGCAATACTTGATTTTGAAAGAGCAGCACAATTACGTGATGTTGTCCTTGAGATGAAAGCTGAACTTTAAACCCAGAAATGGGTTTTTCTTTTGTTTATGAGTTATATTTTGTATAATTAGAGTATAAGTAAGCGTTTGAGGGTAGGAAGGATACCGTATGAGAACCGAGAAAGAAATGTATGAGCTAATTGAAGGTTATGCCTTGAAAGATAAGCGCATACGTATAGTAGCAATGAATGGTTCAAGAGTTAATGACAACGTTCCTAAAGACAGATGGCAAGATTACGATATCGCCTATGTTGTAGATGATATGGATTCAATGATTAAAGATCGTTCCTGGATTGAGGTTTTTGGAAAGCGATTGATCATGCAAATACCGTCAGAAGGTGTCTTAATTCCAATGAAGAAGAAACCATGGTATTCCATGTTGATGCAATTTGAAGATGGCAATCGGATTGACCTAACCTTAGTACCTTTAGAATCGCTTGAAGACTATTTAAAAAATGACCGATTGGTTAAAATCTTACTTGATAAAGACAGTTTGATTACGGGGACACTACCTGCCACAGATAAAGATCGATGGATTAAAAAACCAACTGAAGCGCTCTATCGAGAATGTATTAATGAGTTTTTATGGTTATCGTTTTATGTCGTGAAAGGTCTAAAACGAAGTGAAGTTATCTATGCGATGGAATATGTTCATCAAATGCGACTGATGCTTCTAAAAATGATGGAATGGCGCGTTGGATACAAAACTGATTTTAAGATTAGTATTGGTAAAAAGTGGAAACACTTAAACTATTTCTTTTCGGATGAGTTGTGGTCTATGTTAATGTCAACATACGAATTAGGTTCTGCTGAACAATGTTGGGATGCTTTAGAAACAATGATTTCGCTTTTTGAAATTGTTGCAGATCGTGTGGGCGATCAAGAAAAGTTTGTATACAATCGTGTTGAATATCACAACGTACGTCTGTATGTTTATAATAATCGTCATAATAAATCGGGTGAAAATGTAGAGTGATCGAAAGATCATTCTATTTTTATTTTAGAGACGATTCGCATTGTATATCCATATTAGCAAACCTAAATTCGTGTTATAATTGAAAAAGTATTGGAGGTATTTATGAAACAAGATTCAATCGTAATTAAAGGTGCAAAAGAAAATAATTTAAAGAATATAAGCTTAGAAATTCCTAGAAATAAGCTCATTGTGATGACGGGTTTATCGGGTTCTGGGAAAACGTCTCTCGCATTTGATACGATCTATGCTGAAGGCCAACGTCGTTACGTCGAATCATTGAGTTCGTATGCGCGTCAATTCCTAGGGAATATGGAAAAACCAGACGTAGAACTAATTGAAGGACTCTCGCCATCAATTGCTATCGATCAAAAGACAACCAGCAACAATCCTCGTTCTACAGTTGGGACTGTTACAGAAATTTATGACTATTTAAGACTTCTGTATGCACGTGTCGGAGATCCATATTGTCCACATCATGATCTCATAATATCCTCACAAACTATCAAACAGATGGTTGACCGTATTATGGAGTTTGAAGATAAATCACGACTTGAGATACTGGCTCCAGTGATTAAAGAACAAAAGGGAGAACATCGTGAACTTCTTGAAGGACTAAAAAAAGAAGGATATGTTCGTGCCTATGTAGATGATGAATTGGTTCAGCTTGATGAGCCAATCACATTAGAAAAGAATAAGAAACATACAATCAGTGTTGTCGTAGACCGGATTGTGAAAAAAGAAGACAGTCGCTTTAGAATTAGTGATTCTTTAGAAGCTGCTGTTAAACTCGGGGATGGTTTGGTTTATGTTAGAAAAGATAACGAGAATCATGTATTCTCAAGTAACTTTGCGTGTCCAATCTGCGGATTCAGTATTGAATCAGTAGAACCACGTCTTTTCTCGTTTAACTCTCCTATGGGTGCCTGTCATACTTGCAATGGATTGGGAATAACTCAATCGGTTGACTTGGAGTTTTTAATTCCAGATCCAAGTCTTAGCATCAGCCAAGGTGGGATTCGTTATTATAAAAATATTGTAAACACTCAAAATATTGAGTGGCAAACATTTAATAAGTTGATCGAATTTGCAAAAGTTGATATTGATACACCCATTGACAAATTAACGAAGAAACAATTGGATATTCTTCTTTATGGAAGTGTCAAACCTATTAAATATATTATCGAATCACGTTCTGGAAATAGCTTCCATCGTAATGAACCGATTGAAGGAGTTGTGAATCTCATTGAACGTCGTCACCGTGATACAACATCGCAATCCTCTCGGGAGTGGTATGCATCATTTATGAGTGAGTCAATATGTACAACATGTCACGGTTCACGTCTTAATGAACAAGCACTTGCTGTGAAGGTTCAAGGAAAAAATATCAGTGAATTTACTGCTCAGTCAATTGGTGAAGCTTTAGTGTTCATGGACAATCTTGAACTTACTGAAATGAAGGCTAAAATTGCGGAACTTATTATTCAAGAAATTGTAAACCGTCTTACTTTCTTGAAAGACGTAGGACTTGAATACTTAACACTTGATCGAATTGCGGGTAGTATGTCAGGTGGAGAATCGCAAAGAATCCGTCTTGCTACGCAAATAGGTTCAAGATTAACGGGTGTTCTCTATGTTCTTGATGAACCATCAATTGGACTTCATCAACGTGATAATGCTAAGTTAATCGAAACTCTTAAAAATATGCGTGACTTAGGTAACACATTGATTGTTGTGGAGCATGATGAAGAAACCATGGAAGAAAGTGATTGGATTGTTGATATTGGTCCAGGAGCTGGAGCCCTTGGCGGTGAAGTGATTGCGAATGGTACTTATGATGACATTATTAATAATGAAAATTCAATTACAGGACAATACTTAAGTGGTGCACGTAAAATTCCGATGCCTGATAAACGCCGTAAAGGAAATAAATTGTTCCTTGAAGTTCAGGGTGCATCTGAAAACAATTTAAAGAATATAAATGTTAAGTTTCCTCTTGGAACCTTTATTGCGGTAACGGGTGTTTCGGGTAGTGGTAAATCAACTCTTGTAAATGAAGTGCTCAGCAAATCAGTTTACCAAGCATTGGGCCGTACGCGCATGAAGCCAGGTAAACATAAGAAAATTAAAGGATTGGAAAATATTGATAAATTAATTACTATCGATCAAAATCCAATTGGTCGTACGCCGCGTTCAAACCCTGCAACATATACAGGAGTCTTTGATGATATTCGTGACTTGTTTGCGAAAACACCTGAAGCTAAAATGCGTGGTTATGATAAAGGACGCTTCTCATTTAACGTTCCAGGAGGACGTTGTGAAGCATGTAAGGGAGATGGCGTAACTCGTATCTCAATGCACTTCTTACCAGATGTATATGTGAAGTGTACAGAGTGTGGTGGGAAGCGTTATAACGAAGAAACTCTACAAGTACATTTTAAAGAAAAGAATATCTTTGATATCCTTGATATGAGTATTGATGATGCGATTGAATTCTTTGCATCGATTACGAAAATTCGAAACGGTCTTCAAACTTTAAGTAATGTAGGACTGGGATATATTAAACTGGGTCAATCAGCGACAACCTTATCAGGTGGTGAAGCACAACGAGTTAAACTTGCGAGCGAGCTTCAACGTCCTTCAACAGGTAAAACAATGTTTATTCTGGATGAACCTACAACGGGATTACACAGCTATGATGTTGAGAAGTTAATTGGTGTTCTTCAACATATTGTTGATAATGGTGATACAGTACTCGTTATTGAACATAATCTTGATGTCATTAAGAATGCCGACTACATTGTGGACTTAGGTCCAGAAGGTGGTGATGGTGGTGGTACAATTGTAGCGAAAGGTACGCCAGAAGTTGTAGCGGAAGTTGAAGAAAGTCATACAGGTAGGTATCTTAAAAAAACATTAAACAAGGGGGTGTAAACTATGGAAGAAAGAATGAGCTGTACGGTCAAACATTTATCAGAACACTTTAAACTAAACCAGGTTACGGGTGATGCGAATGCATTGAAACGTCTCATTATTGTTCCAAATACGAATCGACCAGGACTTGAGCTGACAGGCTTTTATGCTCATGCTGAAAAAACAAGAATTGTAATTATTGGTAATAAAGAATCATCATTTCTCAATGCATTAAGTGATGATCTCCAACGTGAACGTTTTGATTTTTTAACGAGTGAGGTAACACCATTAATACTTGTGACAGGTGGTAATGCGATTCCTGAAGTATTAATGGAGGTTGCGAATCGTAAGAACTTCCCGGTCTTTAGTACTGAACGAGCAAGTTCTGATATCATGGTTGATATGGTTACTTTCTTGGACGAAGAATTAGCGCCAAGAAGTTCCGTACATGGTGGGTTAATGAATGTTTTCGGTAAAGGTGTTCTTCTTATTGGTGATAGTGGCATGGGTAAATCGGAAGTTGCGTTAGAACTTGTGCTTCGTGGTCATGCACTTATTGCGGATGATCGTGTCGACATTTCACGAGTTAAAGAAAAGATTATTGGACGTGCTCCAGAACTCTTAAAAGGAATGCTTGAAATTCGAGGCATTGGTATTATTGATGTAACGCAAATGTTTGGGGTCAATGCTTATCTTGAACAAGAAGAAATTGATTTCGTGGTTGAGTTACGTAAGTGGGATGACAATGCGCAGTACTTGCGTGCGGGTGTTGAAGAACAAGCGTATTATGAAGCGCTTGGACTTAAAATCCCCCATCTTATTTTCCCGGTTAAAGAGGGACGAAATATGGCCGTCTTAGTAGAGTCAGCAGTTCGTGATTTCATGTTGAAACAACGTGGTATTCATAGCTCGAAGATTTTTGATGATCGCGTTATGGAATACATTAAACGTCAAAGTGAGGAGCAATAGATATGATTAAGTTTTTCCCTAATATTAGAACACTTGTTGAGATTGGACCTTTTTCAATCCAATGGTATGCTGTTTTAATTATGTCGGGTGCTTATCTGGCTTATTATGTAAGTAAGAGAAATCTTGTAAAAGTTGGATATAAAGTTGAAGACATTGAAGATATGTTTATGGGTGCCTTAGTATTTGGTTTTATTGGTGCTCGAATTTGGTATGTATTATTCTCGTCGGATTTAATGGGATACCTCAGCAATCCGATTAGTATTATTAAGATTTGGGAAGGTGGCCTTGCAATTCAAGGTGGTCTCATTGGTGGGGCTGTCTTTGGATACATCTTTGCGAAGAAACGAAGATTGAATTTTATCCAATGGGCTGATTTAATCGTTCCTAACATTCTTATTGCACAAGCAATTGGTCGTTGGGGAAACTTTATGAACCAAGAAGCATACGGCAACATTGTTTCGCCAGAATACTATGCAAAATTCCCTGAGTTTATTCGTACGATGATGTTTATTGATGGAAGTTACCGTCAACCAACATTCTTATTTGAAAGCGTCGCGAATATTGTTGGATGGGTATTAATTGTCTTAGTGTTGAAGCGATTCAGTAAAATTAAACGTGGAGATTTAACATTCTCATATCTTATGTGGTATGGAGTAACACGCTTCTTTATTGAAGGATTCCGTGATGATAGTTTATGGATTGGACCTTTAAGAATTGCTCAAGTTATCTCATTGATATTTGTTGTGATTGGTCTTATTGGTTATTTTGGAGGCTTTAAAGCCTTGATGCCAAGCAATAAACCGATTATCTTATTTGATTTCGATGGAACACTTGCGGATACTCAAGAATGCATTCTCTTAACATTTAAAGAAGTATTCAAAAAACATAAACCAGATCATGAACTAACTGAAGAAGAATTATATTCGTTTTTAGGCCCGACATTGAGTGCAACCTTTAGCCTTTACTTCGAAGAAGCCAAAATAGCAGAAGTCATTGAGGATTATCAACGCATTAATGCATCACTTCACGAAGAACATGTTAAAGAAATTAAAGATGCGAAGCATGTGTTGGATAGTTTGCAAAAAGATGGCTATCGTATGGGGCTTGTTTCAAATAAACGTAAAACTGCACTTGAATTAGGATTAAAAGTAACGGGATTAGATGGTTACTATGAAGTTGTACTAGGTGGAGATGAGTTTGAACCAGCAAAACCAGATCCAGCAGGAATTGACAAGGCATTAGAGATTATGAATGTCGATCGTGGTAATGTTATTTATGTAGGTGATACTGCATCTGATGTGATTGCTGGCAAGCGGGCAGGTTCGTTTACAATCGGTTTCGTATTTGATAGGATACGAGAGAAGGATTTAAGAGATTCAAATCCGAACCGTGTCATTGATGATTTAAATGACATATTAGAAATTG
This sequence comes from Erysipelothrix inopinata, assembly GCF_014396165.1. GTDB lineage: Bacteria > Bacillota_I > Bacilli_A > Erysipelotrichales > Erysipelotrichaceae > Erysipelothrix > Erysipelothrix inopinata. Next base: position 376,366 of record NZ_CP060715.1, on the reverse strand, counting down.
TGAAGGAGGATCACCCATGGACAGTAACTATGATGTAATAATAATTGGGGCAGGACCTGCTGGCTTAACAGCTGCGGTTTATGCGGGTCGTGCTGGACTTAAAACAGCAATGTTGGAACCAGAAGCACCCGGAGGAAAAATGGTTAAAACAGATATTATCTGTAACTACCCAGGTGTTGATAATGTAACTGGTGTCGATCTTTCTATGAAGATGTTTGAACATTCAACTTCTTATGGTACTGAGTACCTCTATGGTCGTGTTGTAGAGATTGTAGACGAAGGGGATTGGAAAATCGTTAAGACAGAAGATGGCAATAGTTATCAGTCACATGTTGTGATTGTTGCGACTGGAACTAATGAAAGAACCTTAGGATTTGCAGGAGATGATGCTTTGTTAGGTCATGGTCTATCCTATTGTGCAGTGTGTGATGGCGCATTCTTTAAAGAAAAACATGTTGTAGTTATCGGTGGTGGTAACTCAGCTCTTGAAGAATCAGTTTACCTGACACAGTTTGCAAAAAAAGTAACACTTGTAATTCGTCGTGATGTATTTAGAGGCGATGATTCATCACAAAGACAAGTATTGAATAATGACAAAATTGAAGTATTAAGAAAACATGTTCCGGTTGACTATATTGAGAAAGATGGTCGTATCGCCGGAATGAAATTCAAGAATGTTGATACTGAGGAAGTTTGTGAAATTGATGCAGAGGGGGTCTTCCCATATATTGGTGCTATCCCTGCAACAGATTTCTTAAAAAATCATGAAGGTGTTCTTGATTCGGAAGGATATATGATTGTAGGAGATGATTTACAATCTGTTGTTCCTGGAATCTATGGGGCAGGAGATGTCATTCAAAAACATCTTCGTCAAATCGTAACAGCAACGAGTGATGGTGCGGTTACAGCTCAAAACGCATTTAGTTATATACAAGATCTTAAATCTAAGGCATAGCCTTAGATTTTTGCTATAATAAGGACAGAGGTGTGAACATGGAAAACAAAAAAGTTATCTTAGTTACAGGAATGTCAGGAGCTGGAAAAACAAGTGCAATGGCTGTGTTGGAAGACTTGGGTTACCATTGTATTGACCGCTTTCCGAGTTTCTTATTAAAAGATCTTATTAAAATGATTATGGAAGGAAAAGATGGCGACTATCAAAATGTAGCGCTATCTGTTTCAGCTAAAGATTTCGATGTATTTTACCGTGCATTTAAAAATGTTGATGTGGAGCTTCTTGTGCTCTTCCTAGAGGCAAATAAGGAACAATTACTCTTACGTTATAAATATAACCGTCGTAATCACCCCCTTATTGTTGCGAACCTAGCAAATGGTCTCGAAGAGGCGATTGATGCTGAGATTGAAGAGTTTTCTAATATTAAATCTTCGGCTTCAATCATTATTGACACGACATTTTTAACACAAGCAAACCTTACGTCACGAATTAAACGCTTCTTTGCAATCGAGGGAAAAGAAGCCTTGTCAGTTAGCTTCATTTCGTTTGGTTATCGTAAGGGACTCCCCATGGATGCTGACTTAGTATTTGATGTTAGATTTCTAAAGAACCCATACTGGGACGAGGAGTTAAGATCAAAAAGTGGTAATGATGAACGTGTGTTTGATTACGTAATTAATGATGAAAAAACGCAAGAGTTCTTAGGCAAACTTACAGATTATCTTGAGTACACGATGAAAACATATAAAGATGAATCCAAACACTTACTTACCGTCGCAATTGGATGTACAGGTGGGCAACACCGTTCTGTGTCCATTGTAAACTGGTTGTATAAAAATTATCGAAAAGAATATAACGTCTATAAAGACCATCGTGATGCTGTTGAGGTCTATCATGATTAAGGTTGTAGTTATCGGAGGGGGAAAGGGCCAATCGGCACTGCTTCGAGGACTGAAAAATATTGAAGATATTCATCTCACTGCTATTGTTACTGTGGCAGACGACGGTGGAAGTACGGGTCGCTTACGTGAAGAATTTGATATTCCTGGTATGGGAGATATTCGAAACGTTATGGTAGCACTAGCTGAATCGGAAACGATGATTTCGCAAATCATGAATTATCGTTTTGATGAATCGAAGCGTTCATCGCTTGCTGGGCACAATCTTGGGAATCTTATTCTAACGGCACTAACTGAAGAATCAGGAAGCTTTATGGGAGCTGTCACCAACATGTCGAAGGTATTAAATGTTAAGGGGGATGTATTCCCAGCTTCGACAGATGTGATTACGTTATGTGCGCGAATGGAAGATGGAACGATTGTTCGTGGCGAATCCAACATACCTAAGTACTTAAACTCAATCGAAGAAGTTTACTATGATGTTGTAGTGGAAGCTACGAAAGAATCTGTCGCAGCGATTCAATCAGCTGACATAATCTTATTCGGAGTTGGATCGCTTTATACATCCATTATTCCGAATGTTATTATTCCTGAAATCAATGAGGCCATTCGAACAAGTAAAGCTAAAAAAGTTTATTACTGTAACGCTATGAGTCAACCGGGAGAAACCGAAGGATATACAGGTGAAGATCATGTTGATGCGATTATCAAGCATGGTGTTGAACACATTGATCTTGTTGTCCGTGCATCGGATAAAGTACCGGAAGATGTCATCCGAAACTATCAAGAAGAAGGCAGTCATATGATTCGTTTTGCTCATGAAAATCATGACTATGCTATTTTATCGCAAGAATTATTAGAATTTAAAAATCGAAGAATACGTCATTCACACACCAAGGTGAGTGATGGTTTTAAAGAAATATTGGAGGCTTTGGAATGTCCTTTAGCAGTGAAGTAAAACATGAAATAAGTAACGTGGAGATGGATTCATGTTGTGAAAGAGCGATGCTATCTGCATTTTTACACATTAATTCCAATTTGTTGATTGTAAATAAACAAATGCAATTACAGATTGAAATTGAGAATGCAACGATTGCGAAACGCATGTTTTCAATTTTAAAAAATCGTTATGATGTAGAAATAGAATTAAAAGTAGTTAAGAAACAAAATCTTAATAAAAATAATGTCTATATTCTTCGTGTTTTATCACAAGGAATTGAAATCTTGGAGGACTTGGGAATTTATACATCCCGAGGTATGAGACACACACCTTCAAGTGTTATTACGGTTAAACCGTGTTGTAAGCAAGCATATCTGGGTGGCGCATTCCTTGCGGGTGGGAGCATTAATGCTCCAACAACGCCAAATTATCACTTGGAGATTGCTACTGTTGATGATGAACTTGCTGAGTTTATCAAGAAACTTTTTGAATACCAAGATATTAATGCGAAAATTACAAAACGTCGTAACAAATATGTTGTTTATGTAAAAGCTGCTGATCATATCGCGGACTTCTTAAAGGTTACGGGAGCTCATGTGAAAACTCTTGAATTTGAGGATGTTCGTATTCAAAGAGATTTCAAGAACTCTTTAATTCGTTTGGACAACTGTGAAGTTGCTAATGAGGTAAAAAGTATTCAAGCGGGAAATAAACAGATTGATGCGATTCAGAAATTAATCGAACATAATCGCTATAATTATCTTGAACCAAGATTGATTCAAGTTGCAGACTTAAGAATGCAGTATCCAGAAGCAAGCTTGAATGAATTGATATATGAATATGAAGAAATTCATGGAGAGACAATCAGTAAATCAGGATTACAACATCGATTTAAGAAAATCATTGAAATCGCAAGTAAGTTAGATTAAATTTGCGAAATTAAGTGAAGCGGTGTCGCAGTATCGCAATGAGTTAAGTTCGTGATATAATTACGCAAAAGGTGGTTAGTCGGATGTATTATTTATTATTTATTCTCTTATTAGTTATGTTGGTAAGTATTTTACCGCAATTATTTGTTTTTGGAGTGGGTGTTTGGGCAGTTGTTACGGTTATTCGTGTAATCAAATATTTGATCAATCCGAATGCATCAACAACGAGACAACGTACCTACTATCAAGGTGGTTCTCAAGATAGAACAACCAGAAGTCAATCGCAATCACGTAATAAAGATGTGATTGATGTTGAATATACTGAACGTGAAGTTAAGGATGATTCTGAATAGACAAGGAGCGCTGATCTATGATTCGAAAGATTGATGAGTCGATGAAAAATCGTTATTTTTCGATGCAAGTTATGGATCGTGATGTTACGGATACACAACGTAAGCAGTATTGCGATACATTGTTTAAAAATCATACAGGTAAAAGTCATGAAAATGATCATGGGGAAAATGACGCTATGATCATGGTTGATGAAAAAGAACTTGTACTCCATCATAAACATCTCAGTGTATCTTATCTTCATCATGGTGTTCATGATTCTGTAGAAGCAATGGAAACTCTTGTTGAGGCAATTGTAGAAGAATCGGCACAAAAACATCTCTTAACATTAGTTCAAAGCAATGATGTCGAATTGTTCGAATCATTGGGCTTTGAAACAGTCGTTGACATGTACCGTTATAATATGAATTCATCAATTGTACCTGAATTTGGTGTTGATGGCATTGTGCTTGATCCGAAAAGTGATGAGCTTTTGAGTGCCTATCAGAATTTTTCAAAGCATTTTGATGGTTATTTTGAGCGTGATATCCAATATTACGACGAAATGAAACAATACTTGAAATCGATGGGTGGTAGCATCGTTGGGTTAACCGCTAATGGAAAACTGGTTGGCTATCTTTTGTTTATCAATTATAAAACATCGATCGAAGTGTTGGAGTGTTGCTATGATAAGAGTGGTACACTTTTAAAGCTCTTGTCGTTTGCATCGCGTGGAAAAGCGCGAATTGTAATGTATTGTTCTGTATTTGAGAAGATTGAAAAGATTCTACCGGAATCGCGTCGTGAAAAGGTTCCGTTCATATTAGCGAAGGTGAATGACCAAGAACTTTTTGAACGGTTATTTCATATAAAAATTATATCTGCCTACTCTGCTTTTAACGCATTTGGTAAAGCAATTTGGAATCGTGATTTCTATTAGGTTGTTAGTTAACTCACAATTGACAAGCATGTCTAATAGTATATAATAGTTATGTCAGTTATAAGGAGGAATTACACTATGACAGTTAAAGTAGCAATTAACGGATTTGGACGTATTGGACGTTTAGCAACTCGTTTAATTCTTGATTCAGAAAACATGGAAATTGTAGCAATCAATGACTTAACAGATGCAAAAACATTGGCTCACTTATTCAAATATGACTCAGCTCAAGGTCGTTTAGGAAAAGAAGTTGAAGTTAAAGAAGGTGCATTCGTAGTTGATGGAAAAGAAATCAAAGTATTAAGCGAACGCGACCCTAAAAACTTACCTTGGAAAGAATTAGGTATCGACGTAGTTATCGAAAGTACAGGTTTCTTCACAACTGAAGAAAAAGCTGGCCTTCACTTAGAAGCTGGTGCACGTAAAGTTATTATCTCAGCACCTGCAACAGGAGATATCAAAACAGTTGTTTACAACACAAACCACGAAATCTTAGATGGTTCAGAAACAATCATCTCTGGTGCTTCATGTACAACAAACTGCTTAGCTCCAATGGCTAAAGTATTAAACGACGAATACGGAATTGTACAAGGTACAATGACAACAATTCACGCTTATACAAATGATCAAAATACATTAGATGGACCTCACCCTAAAGGTGACTTACGTCGTGCACGTGCTGCAGCAGAAAACATTATCCCTAACTCAACAGGTGCTGCTAAAGCAATCGGTCTTGTAATTCCTGAATTACAAGGTAAATTAGATGGTGGTGCACACCGTGTTCCTGTAATCACAGGTTCAATTACAGAATTAGTAGCTGTAGTTGGAAAAGAAGTTACAGTTGAAGAAGTTAACGCAGCAATGAAAGCAGCAGCTAACGAATCATACGGATATACAGAAGATCCAATCGTTTCTTCAGATATCATCGGTATGTCATTCGGTTCATTGTTTGACGCAACACAAACTAAAGTACAAACAATCGGTGGTGTTACATTAGTTAAAGTTGCTTCATGGTATGATAACGAAATGTCATATACAAACCAATTGGTTCGTACAGCACATTACGTAGCTTCAAAATTCTAATTTGAAACAACTAAAACTACCTCTTTGAGGTAGTTTTTTTTATCGTTATGGTTATGGTATACTTATCATGAATTGGAGGCAGAACATATGAGATTATATAATTCGAAAACAAATACAATTGAAGAATTTATCCCCATTAAAGAAAATGAGGTTTCTTTATATGTCTGTGGACCGACTGTATACAATTATGCACATATTGGTAACGCACGTCCCATCGTGGTTTTTGATCTCTTACGACGCGTATTAGAGGCGAATCAATACCATGTTAAGATGGTTTCTAACTTTACAGATGTTGATGATAAGATTATTAAGAAAGCGTTGGATGAAAATGTAAGTGAACGCGAAATTTCTGATCGATACATTGAGGCATATAATCGTATTCGTAGTGAGCTTCATGCTGAAGGTCTTGCTGCGACGCCGCGAGTTACAGATACCATGGACGAAATTATAGCGTTTATTGAAGAATTGGTGAACGATGGCTATGCTTATGCTGTCAAAGGTGATGTGTACTTTAGAGTGAATAAAGTACAATCTTACGGTGAAGTGTCTTCTCAGAATATTGAAGAATTGATTGTGGGAAGTCGTATTGAAGAGAATAGTAACAAAGAAAACCCTCTGGACTTCGTATTGTGGAAAAACACTGATGATACCGGAATTAAATGGGATTCCCCTTGGGGTAAAGGTAGACCTGGGTGGCATACTGAGTGTGTCGTGATGATTCAAGATGAGTTTAAAATGAATCGAATTGATATTCATGGTGGAGGTCAAGATTTAAAATTCCCACATCATGAAAATGAGTCGGCACAATGTAAGGCACTTCATGATCACGACCTTGCAAATTACTGGGTTCATAATGCGATGGTAAACTTTGCTGGCGAGAAGATGAGTAAATCTTTAGGCAACGTTGTATGGGCTCAAGACTATATCGAAGAGTTGGGAGCAAATCTTACACGTTGGTTACTTTTATCAACACATTATCGCTTAGTGTTGAATATTACGGATGACTTAATTTCTCAGTCACGTAAAGAACTTGATAAAATAGAAACAGTCTTACGTCAAGCATCTCTTGAATTACAGGTTCATCACGCTATGGATCAAGGGTCCTTGTCCGAAACATATGCGTCTTTTATTGAGAACTTAAATGATGACCTTAATGTTGCAAATGCTCAAGTAGTTCTCTTTGAAGAAGTTAAAGCACTGAATTCTGCTTTAAGATTAAGAGAAAAAAATATGCATGATGTTGCGAAACATTATCATACAATTCGTAAAATGATGGATGTACTGGGTGTTGTCATTGAAGAAAAAATCTTAGATGATGCAGATATTGAACTCTTGAGTGCATGGACACTTGCAAAACAAGAAAAACGCTTTGATGATGCTGATGGTTATCGTCAAAAACTGATTGAGAAAGGAATTATCTAATGAATCATTCTGGAAACGTGCTTGCCTTTATTGGTGATGCAGTTTTATCATTACAGGTTAGAGAATACCTTGTATCAATTGGGATTAGTAAGACAAAACAGTTACAAGAAACATCTGTAAAATATGTTAGTGCGAAAGCACAAGCAAACTATATGATGACTTTAATAGAGTCGGATTCTTTAACTGAAGAAGAAATGGTTATGTATAAAAGAGGTAGAAATGCAAAGTCAGCTTCGATTGCGAAAAATGCGGATGTCACAACATATCGCATTGCAACAGGATTTGAAGCGTTGTGGGGATACTTATATCTAACACAGCAAAATGAACGATTAACATTCCTTTGGAATGAATTTAAAGAGATGGTAGACATACGATGAAAGATTATATATTTGGCCGAAATACAGTAACGGCAACATTAAAACAAGGAACAAAGCCTAAACATGTGTATTTATTTAATAAGGGCAATTACCCAGAAATAGTTTCTTTGTGTAAAGAAATGGGAGTCCGACCTCAATTTGTAGATAAACAAGTTTTAGACCGTATGGTTAAAGGTGCGCATCAAGGTATTGTTATGGAAGTTGAAGGATACGAGTATACAGACATTGAAACGATTGTAGCTAATGCTCAAACAAAACTAATTGTTGTCTGTGATCAACTTGAAGATCCTCATAATTTAGGTGCAATCTTAAGAAGTTGTGATGCAGTCAATGCGGATGGTGTCGTAGTTGGTAAAAACCGTAGTGTTGGTCTAAATGCAACTGTCGCAAAAGTATCGACAGGAGCTATTAATACTGTTCCTGTTGCGCAAGTTACAAACTTGGTGCAAACATTGAATTATTTAAAAGAAAATGGCTATTGGGTTGTTGCAGCTGAAAATGGTGTTGATGCTGTCGAATATGACACATTTAATGTGGATGTTCCCATTGCTCTTGTTGTTGGATCAGAAGGAAAAGGTGTTTCAAGATTGGTTAAGAAAGAATGTGATATTCTTACGACCATTCCAATGCATGGTACCGTTAATTCACTAAATGTATCAGTTGCAACGGGAATCCTTCTTTTTGATATTGTGCGTAGAAGAAAATAACATAGTATTGGGGGATATTATGATTGGTGATTATGAATATCTTTACATGATTCGCCAAAATGATCGGAGTGCCATGGACCGGGTACATCAAAATTTTAATTGTTTGATGTGGAAAAGGGCGCACGATCATTTTTCAATTCAGAAACCACAAGGAATTGGTGTTGAAGATTTATATCAAGAAGGCTATATTGGTTTTTATGAGTCACTGTTTTCATATCAGGAATCACGTGGTGTCGGGTTTGCTTTTTATGTGAACCTTTGTGTTGTATCAAGTGTTAAGACGGCACTTCGAAAATGTCGAGGACAGTCGTATAGGCTTCTCGATAGTCGGTATTCATTGGATATGAGTATCGCTGAAGATGACTCCATCTTTTTATCAGATCTTGTTGAATCAAGAGATATAAGATCGAATCCGCAACTCATGGCTAATTATTACGAAGCTCAGGTATACTTGAGAGGGGTCCTGTCGAAGATGACTTTGGTCGAACAGCGGGTGTTTGAACTTCGTGAAGAAGGTTATGGTTATCAGGAAATTGCTGATAAATTAGGGATAACACCTAAGAAAGTGGATAATATCGTCCAAAAACTAAGACGAATTGTAATTCGAGAGGCGTGATGATTAGACATCAAAACGCCCCTTTTTTAGAGGTGATATTACTTGGATATAAATTGACTTTGAGATAGTGTTTATGATAAAGTAATAGAGCACGAAAGTGGGGTTTTTTTATTATGGCTAATAAACGTGAAAAAGTGATTCTTGTTTGTAAAGATTGTTTGTCAAGAAACTACACCACAAGTAGAAATCATGCAACAGTTCAAGAGAGATTAGAAGTTAAAAAGTTTTGTAAACGTTGTGGAAAACACACAATACATTGTGAGACAAAGTAGGAGGAAATCAATATGAGTTGGTTTAGTATCGCTGGAATTAAAGAAGAAATACGAAAAATTCGTTGGCCTAACCGTAAGGAAATGTCACGTAATACTACAATCGTAATTACGTTTGTACTTTTCTTTGTTGCCTATTTCTTTTTAACAGAGTTTGTATTAATTCGCGCACTTAAGTTGTTAGGAATTGGTGGTTAATAATGGAAGATAAACAATGGTATGTTGTAAATACCTATTCAGGTCATGAAAACCGTGTTAAAGAAAACTTGGAACGCCGTGTTGAATCAATGGGGATTGAAGACGCGTTATTCCGTATTCTTGTAGCGGAAGAAAAAGAAATTGAATATAAAAACGGAAAAAAAGTAGAGAAAATGCGTAACTTATTTCCAGGTTATTTATTTGTAGAAATGATTATGACAGATGAAGCTTGGTATATTGTACGTAATACTCCCGGTGTTACAGGATTTATCGGTTCATCAGGTGGTGGGGCAAAACCTTTCCCTGTTTCTCCTGAAGAAATCGAGTCGATCTTACGCCGTATGGGTATGAGTGATCAAAAGCTTATTGTGGATTTCGAAGTTGGAGATACTGTTCGTATCTTGGCAGGACCTTTTGCTGGAATTGAAGGAACTGTTGATAGTATGAATGATGACTCTCAAACTGCTATGATTCTAACGATATTGTTTGGTCGTGAAACGCCAACGGAAATTTCCTACGCAGATTTAGAGAGATTATAGTCTCATAATGCCCCATTTGATATGGAAATATCTAATGGGGCATTTTTATTCTAATTTTATGAATTAATGTGAATTGGTAAAAAACGATTCGTATTATTGTATAATAGACAATGTAATTAAACAATTGGAAGGTGTAATTATGAGTTATTACGGTATCGGATCTGCAACTGGTAAAATCATCCTTATGGGTGAACATGCTGTTGTATATGGGAAACCTGCGATTGCGTTACCATTCTCGGAAGCGAGAATTGAAACGCGAGTAGAGTTCCATGATCGTGAAACAACCATTGATTGCCTGTACTACAATGGTCCTTTAGCGATGGCGCCAACTGTAATTGGCGGGATTAAAGAACTGATTGAAGTGACACTGGATTATATTAAAAAAGATAATTTTGGAATGCATTTAAAAGTTGTGTCAACCTTACCACCACAACGTGGATTGGGTTCGTCTGCAGCTGTATCGGTTTCGATAGTGCGTGCTATTTTTGATGCATATCGTATTCGCTTATCGGATGATGATTTAAGTTATCTTGTCACTATTGCGGAAAAAATTCACCATATTAATCCTTCGGGACTGGATGCAAATACCATTGCATCTGGGAAAGCGGTATTTTTTGAAAGAGGAAAAGATCGCCAAGTTATCTCTATGGATTTGGATGCTGTGCTTGTTGTGGCAGATACAGGACAAATGGGTCAAACGAAATTAGCAGTACAAGAAGTTAATGATTTACTAGAAAAAAATCCAGCTGAAGTTGAAGCAATGATGAATCGTTTGGAAGCACTTACGAATGAATCACGTATTTATCTTCAATCGAATGCTGTTATTGAAATGGGACGCTGTATGAATGAAGCACATCAATTACTTCGTAACATTAATGTCAGTGATGAATTATTGGATCATCTGACTCAAGTTGCGATTGAAAATGGTGCTAAAGGAGCGAAACTTACTGGAAGTGGTAAGGGTGGCTGTATGATTGCTTTATGTCATAGTGTTCAAAGTGCTGAGCGTGTTGCAGCGAAACTTGTGGAAGCAGGTGCGGTCGCAACATGGCTTTATGATTTAAAAGGAAATGATATTAATGGTTAAGGTGGTTAGAGCCTATACAAATATTGCCTTAATTAAATATTGGGGCAAAGCGGATCGCCGATTAAAGATACCTTGTAATTCAAGTTTATCTTTAACTTTAGATCAATTCTATACAGAAACTTCTGTAAACTACGATACATCGCTTGAGAGCGATGTTTTCTTGCTTGATGGAGTCTTGGTGGATAACAAGGTTTCGCGTCGTGTATTCGAGTTTATGGACGTTGTGAGAGAGCGTTACAACATAAAAGAGTATGCACGAATTGAATCTTATAATCATGTTCCACAAGAAGCAGGGCTTGCATCCTCTGCATCTGCTTTTGCGGCACTTGCTAAGGCTAGTACTCTACATTTAAATTTAGATGATGAAGAGGTATCGCGTCTTGCTCGATTGGGTTCTGGTTCTGCATCACGTTCTATTTATGGTGGATTTGTTGTTTGGAATCGTGGTAGCCAACATGATGATAGCTATGCGAAGCCAATTGAGATGGAGCCATGGCATGATTTTAGAATGGTTGTATGTATCTTAAACGATGGTTTAAAGCCATATCCAAGTAGTGTTGCTATGAATGTCACGCAAGATGAATCACCTTATTTTGATGCGTGGGTTTGTGAAGCACAAAATGATATTGAACAGATGACGACATATGTTATTAATCATGATATTGAAAATGTGGGTCTTTTAGCTCAAAAGAATGCTCTTAAAATGCATGCATCTTTAATGGCGGCGAATATGTGGTATTTTGAACCGAAGACACTTGAAATCATGAATATTGTGAGAGAACTTCAAAAAACAATTCCTGTGTACTTTACGATGGACGCAGGACCGAATGTAAAAATAATGACAACTGAAGAACATGTCGATGTTCTTTTAGAACACTTACGTGATGTGAAAACAGTTGTTTGTAAACCAGGTAAAGGGATCGAAGTCTATGATCGTTAATCATTATCCGGGAAAACTTTTCTTAATGGGTGAGTATGCGATTATGGAATCGAATCAGCCTGCTATCATTGCGGCTGTTAATCGTACGATTGAAGCAAGCATTGAGTCCAGTGAAACATATTACTTTGAATCAAAGTATGGTATTTTACGTGGTGAAGCGTTGTTTGAAAACAAACATCCCATGAAACAAGTTGATGCAGCAGTGAAGGCTGCGCATCAATACCTGGATATGAAAAAGATTACAAGACATCCTTTTTCGTTAAAACTTAAAAGTAATTTAGAAGAAGACAACATTAAGTTTGGTTTCGGTTCAAGTGGAGTTGTGATTGTGGCGGTCATTGATTCTATATTGAGATTCCATAGTGTTTCACTTACAAAACTAGAACTGTTTAAGTTAGCGGTGATTGCGCAACATGAAACGAGTGATGTGAGTTCTGGTGGTGACATTGCAGCCTGTGTTTATGGTGGTGTCATAAAATATGAGCGTTATGATACTGAGTGGCTCAAGAACAATCTTAGTTTACAAAATATTGAGTCCGATTGGCCAAAGTTAAAGATTGAGTCTCTAAACTTTGATGCTTATGAACTGGCGGTTGGTTGGACACAGAAACAAAATATTACGAAATCCTTCACAGACTCGGTAAGACAGCAGAGTATTGTTGATAAACAGTACTATGTAAACTTCCTAGAAGAAGCGAAAAGAGCGACATTAAGTTTTGAAGAAGCACTAAAAAGAGAAAATTATGACTTAATAAAAAAAGAATGTGAAACATACCGAGACATCATGAAAAAACTAGGAATCTGGGCTGAAATTGATATTGAAACTGAGTCCTTAAGTTTGTTAATAAATGATGCGATTGATGTTGGTTTTGCTAGCAAGATTTCTGGTTCTGGAGGTGGCGATTGTGGTATTGCCATTATCGAGAAAGAAAACCCAGAGAAGATGCCATATTTAAAGAAAAAATGGTCAAAACATGGTATCCTATATTTAGATATAAAGGTAAGTGATTAAATGAGATCGAAAAGAAAAGATGAACACGTAAAACTCGCCTTAAAACAAGGTGATTATGATAATGATTTTAATAAAGTTCGTTACATTCATAATAGCTTCCCTAATTGCAACTTCAGTGATGTGAAACTAGATGCTCACTATTTAAATCAAGATTTTGAGACTCCGGTTTACATCAATGCAATGACTGGTGGAAGTGAAAGTACACGAATCATAAATGGTAACTTAGCGAAAATGGCTAAGCGTTTTAACTTGGCAATGTCTGTAGGGTCACAGCATGTAGCTTTGGATAACCCTGAATATGAGTCAAGTTTTAGTATCGTAAGAGATGTAAATCCAGATGGTTTTGTGATTGGAAATGTGAGTGCGAATGCTACAGTAGAAGAAGCACAAAGAGCAATCGCGATGATTGATGCGAACGCTTTAGGAATCCATATTAATATTGCCCAGGAAATTACAATGGATGAGGGTGATCGAGAGTTCTCTCACTGGCTTGAACACATTCGCGCAATTGTTGACGGCGTTGACGTTCCGGTTATTGTTAAAGAAGTGGGCTTTGGAATGAGTCATGATACTGTACAACAAATTATTGATTGTGGTGTAAAACATGTTGATGTGAGTGGTCGTGGTGGCACAAACTTTGTTTGGATTGAGAATGAACGTTCGCAAGATAAACGTTATGAATATCTCGCTGATTGGGGTATTACACCCGTTGAATCGTTGCTCATGACACGAGATTTACATCAAAACATTGAGGTACTTGCATCGGGTGGGGTAAAAACGCCACTTGATGTCGTGAAACTTTTGACACTTGGAGCCAAAGGTGTGGGAATATCAGGTCAATTTCTAAAATTCTCACAACTTCCTGAAGAAGAAATGATGGAAGAGTGCGGTAAGTTCTTAGAGGATATTCGAAAGTGTATGATTCTCATTGGTGTTACACGTGTTGATCAACTTCCTACAGTAAATTATGAACTACAAGAAAGTCTGGGGAAATATCATGAAGCAAAATAAATCAATTATTGTCGGAATTATCGTTTCACTTGTATTGGGTTTAATTGCTACAGGGTATATTGTTTCCCAAACGCGATGTACAGCAGATGGAGAAACCGTTTGTTACGATAAAAAAACTGAAATGTTTAGAATCGAAGAAAATGCAAAAATACTGATTCAAGTCGAAAGTGAATCATTGGGGGAGTATGCCGTTAAAACATGGAATGAACTTCATCCAGAAAACGAAGGTGCACTAACTTATGCAGTGAGTAATCCTTTAGGTATTGATGTGTTATCGAAAGAGTTTCCATATGATGTTATGGTTGTGAAACAAAATGATGCTGCTTACTTTGTTGATAAGTTTTTAGACCTTGGCTCTGATATGGATTCAATTGTAGGGTCTAAAATTCCGGTACAACTTCAAGATACAATTAATCTTAAAGGATATTACTTAGTTCAAAACAGTATTACTGGTAGTTTATTTGCTTACAATGAAACATTAATGAAAGAATTGAACTTTGATACTAAAGATGAGAATAAAGATGGTCTACCAGATGTGTTTGAAACGTGGGACTTAATCTTTAAAAATGCAGATAAGATTCAAGAAAAAATTGATGTTGTCTTTCCACTCACTTTCGTTGATCAAGAATCATTCTATCCATTTTTAACTGGTGGACGTTGGACTTTGAACTTGACAAAAAAAGGTTCTAAACCTGGATTTGATAGCCGTGAATTTTCAGATGGTCTTGAACTAATTGAGTTATTTGGGAATGTTGTCCTTGATAAAACGGTAGCTATTGAAGAACCGAAACCTGAAGAAGTAAAACCAGTGGACCAAACAACGAAACCCGCTGAGGTTAAAGAAGATACTAAGGATACAAAGGATACAGACAAACCAAAAGAATCTGAATCACCATCCGATTCTGATAAAGAAGACGTAAAACCTAAAATGATCGTGAAAGCTGAGGATTTGAAGTGGCAATACGAAAGTGCATTTTTCAATCGCCAGTCGCTCTTCACAATCATCTCCGATTTTGATCTTGCGAAAGAATACTCGGAATCAACAGGCGATGTTTATAAGTTTGCACCTTTCCCTAAGTTTGATAAACACCATCTGACACCACGAGGTGAAGTGGATGGCTACGTTGGAAACGGTGAGACTCAATATCCTTCAGCAACTGCTGAAGCAATACGTATTCTTAGAACTGGTGAAGCAGTTTCTATATTCCAAAAGAGTACTGGAAAAATTCCTGTATATCATCGTACTAACATGGAAGATCTTAATATTCAAGATGTAGAAGTGTTGGATAAAATTAAAGCATATAATTTCCACGATACACCTCCAGTAATGGCATTGGATAATAACCCCAATAGATTGGCTCGCAGCCTCTACACAGAAGTTGATATTATGGAACCACTACGTAAGTTATTCAATAAAGAAATAACACGCGATGAAGCAGTGAAGCAAATTGTGCAATTAACTAATGATTGGTTAAAAGAAAATGATACAATGAAAGAAGAATAAAATTCTTCTTTTTTTGTGGAGGTGGCGGATGAAGTGGTCAGAACTAATTGAGTCAGAAAGAGAAAAGAACTACTTTAAAGACTTAGAACGATATGTGAGTGAAGAAAGAAATGAATACACAGTATATCCAAGTGACGATAAAGTTTACCAAGCATTTGATTATGTAGAATATGAAGATGTGAAGGTTGTGATATTGGGACAAGATCCTTACCATCAACCTGGTCAAGCAATGGGATTAAGCTTCTCGGTTCAATCAGATCAACCGCTTCCCAAAAGTCTTATCAATATCTATAAAGAACTTAAAGATGATGTCGGTGTGACAAAAGATAATGGTGATTTGAGTGGTTGGGCAAAACAAGGGGTATTTTTACTTAACACACTCCTAACTGTGAGAGAGAGTGAACCGTTATCGCATCAGAAAAAAGGATGGGAATCATTTACTGATACAGTTATTAAAGTATTAGGGAAAAGAGAAGCTCCAATGGTATTTATTCTATGGGGTAAGAAGGCACAAGAAAAGAAAGTATACATTGAGCCTCAACATCTAATTATTGAATCAGCACACCCATCACCTTTGGGTGCATACCGAGGCTTTTGGAAATCAAAACCCTTTTCAAAAACAAATGAATTTTTAATAGAGAAGGGCATGAAGCCCATTGATTGGAGTAAGTAATGTTTAATGATATTGAAACTGCGATTCAGACAGTAATGTCGCGTCGAAATAAAACGTATGGTATTGAACGGTTTAAAGAGGCGTTAGCGTCTTTAGGAAATCCTCAAGACAAACTTCGTTGTATCCATATTGGTGGTACCAATGGTAAAGGATCTACGACTAATATGGTACGAACCATACTGCAAGAAGCAGGATATAAAGTAGGGTCTTTCACATCACCGCATCTTGTCGTACATAATGATCGAATTCGAATTAATAATATTCAAATCGATGATGAAACATTTTTACGATATATTAATCAATCACTTCCCCTATGGGATGAGTATGAACTGAGTATGTTTGAAATTGATATGCTTATCTCTATTTGGTATTTCTTGGATGAACGTGTCGATTATGTTGTCTATGAAGTCGGTTTAGGGGGGCGTTTGGATGCGACCAATGTGATTACACCGCTAGTTTCAGCAATCACAAACGTTGGCTTTGATCATCAAGGTATTCTTGGAAATACACTGACTGAGATTGCGACAGAAAAATCGTATATCATTAAAGAAAATGTACCGTTCTTTACCATGATTGATCATAAAGAACCGCTCGAAGTTGTTTTAAATCGAGCAATTAGCATGAACTCAGAATATCGACAAATGTGTATCCCAATGTATCACTTAAAAGATAAAACATATTACTTTGATCATGAGAACATTGAGTTTGAAATTACAAACCAAGGTAGTTATCAAGTTGCGAACGCTTCTCTCGCAGTGTCGATCGTGAAACATCTTCTTCCAGGCTTAAAAAATGAAGTCTTTCAAAAAGCAATTCGAGAAGCGAGTTGGGCAGGAAGGTTTGAAGAAATTATTCCTGGTATTTACATTGATGGAGCACACAATGAAATGGGGATTGCGCGACTTGTGGAAAGTATGCAAATTCTACCGAAACCTTGGACCGTTATCTTTACAGCATTGAAAGACAAAGATTATAGTCCGATGTTATCAGAGCTTGAACGTGCATTTGATACGGTGATTGTGACAGAGTTTGATTTCTATCGTGCTGCAAGCGCTCAAGAACTTGCGCTAAACCATCGTGTAGAAGTAATTGCTGATTATCATCAAGCAATTCAAAAAGGTCTTGAGTTGAAGCAAGAGGGAACACTTGTAATTACGGGATCATTATATTTTATATCTGAAGTTAGAGAATATATGAAAAAAAGGTATTAGCAGTTGCTAATACCTTCTGTTTATAAAACTTTACTCAAAAATTCTTGAGTTCGTTTATTTTGAGGATTATCAAAGATTTGTTCTGGAGTTCCTTCTTCAGCAATGATTCCTTCATCCATAAAGAGAATTCGATCGGAAATTTTCTTTGCGAAGTTCATCTCGTGAGTCACAATAACAATCGTCATTCCAGATTGTGCTAAGTTTTGAATAACATCGAGAACATCCTTAACCATTTCTGGATCAAGAGCGGATGTCGGTTCATCAAATAACATAACTTTAGGATTCATTGCAAGTGCACGAACAATTGCAAGACGTTGCTTTTGCCCACCGGATAATTTCTTAGGGGATTCTTCTGCTTTAGCTTGAAGGCCAACCATTTCTAGAAGTTTCATAGCTTCTTGATTGATAACTTCTTTTGAAACTTTCTTTTCAAGAATGGGTGTGATTGTGATGTTTTCAATCACTGAGAGATGGGGGAATATATTGAAATGTTGAAATACCATTCCCATTTCTTGTCGTAAGTTATTCAGTGATTTGTCTTTAGGATCTAGCGTTTTACCATCGAAAACAATTGTTCCTGACGTCGGTGTTTCTAAAAGATTGAGACATCTCAAGAACGTAGATTTTCCGGATCCTGAAGGGCCAATAATAGAAACAACTTCACCTTCTTGAATGGTTGTTGATATGCCTTTAAGAACGGATAATGAACCAAAGGATTTATGAAGATCTTTAATTTCGAGAAGATTCTTAGTCATTTTCAATCAACTTCCTTTCTGCAAACTTCACAAGTCTCGATGAGATAAATGTGAGGACAAAGTACAATGAACCAACAATGATCAATGATGCGATTGATAAGTGTGTTGCACTATTTACAATCGATTGAGAAGTCATAAGACTTGTAACAAAGAATACAGATGCAATTGAAGTTTCCTTAATCATAGTTACAAACTCATTACCCAAGGCAGGCAAGATGTTTTTAATGGCTTGCGGTAAAATAATTTTACGCATCATGTTGGAACGAGACATCCCTAAACTTTGAGCAGCTTCAAATTGTCCTTTATCAACAGCTTGAAGTCCCGCTCTAAATATTTCTGTAACGTAAGCACTGGAGTTCACAATTAATGCACAGATAACCCAAAATGTTTCATCGAATGTATTTCCTGTGTAGAGTGCACCACCGTATACAAATAACCACATTTGTAGAAGGAGTGGAGTTCCTCTAAAGATTTCAACATAACAGTTTACAATGCCACGGATGACTTTAAATCGTGATCGTTGTCCTAATGCGAGAATTGCACCAAGGAGGGTTCCAAGAACCACAACGATTAAGGACATCCAAAGTGTACCGATAACACCTTCTATATAAACCTGATGGTATTTAGCCCAAAGGTTAATAATATCATTTAACATAAGTTACTCCTTCAGTTTTAAACACCAAGTTCTTTAGCAAGTTCAAGAGCATCATTCATCCATTGTGTGTAGAGGTTATCTTGTAACATTTCTTCGATGATTTTGTTGATTTCTTCAATAAGTTCAGTATCACCTTTAGGTCCAATAACTTTAGTACCTTGATCATCGGATGCTTCAAATTTCACATCCGCAATCATAAGGTTATCGTGAGCGTTAATGAATGTTTCTCCTGATGAACATGAGATTGCTACTGCATCTACTTTTCCAAGTGAGAGTTGAATGACTGCATCATCCAATTGTGCTACTAATTTTTTGTTTGATTCAGGAATTTCTTCGTTTACATATTTTTCTTGAAGTGAAGCACTTTGAACAGCAACTGTCTTACCTTTGAAGTCTTCAAGTGATTTATATTGATCATTTGTACTTTGGTCAATGAGGAATCCTTGGCATGTAGATTCAGTAGTGTCATATGTTTTACTGAAGACAACTTGTTCGGCACGTTCTTCACTATAAGTGAATCCTGAAATCCCGATATCATATTTACCCATTGAAACTGCTCCCGCAATATCTTTGAATTCTAAAGGTTTAATAACAAGTTTAACTCCAAGTTTGTCAGCGATATATTTAGCTAATTCTACATCAGCACCAACGTAACGGTCTTGACCTTCTTTGGTAGCGTCCATAAATTCATACGGTGCATAGTCTGGTGAGATTGCTACAACAATTTCGCCTTTTTCTTTAATTGTTTTTAATTTAGATTCTTTAGTGCTTGCGCTTGTACATCCAGTAATAAGTAATAATGCTAATAAAAGTGTGAATAATTTTTTCATATGTGATCTCCCTATCTTCTTATTCGTTAATGATTGTGTTTTGAATTGTTAGAAGCCACATCGTCGTCGCGTTAATTGAGTTGTTTTCATGTTCTCTCTCTCCTTTTTTGAGATCTAGGAACAAAAAAACGTCCCTAGATATATTTATCTAGAGACGTATAATACGCGGTACCACTCTAATTGCCTTATTTAGTAATAAGACCTCTTTCCTGTAACGCTAGGTTTGCGGTTTCTCCTACTAAGTTCAAAGAAACATCTCCCAAGTGCGTTTCATTCATCATCAATTTCTTAGGCTTCCACCAACCCTAATTCGCTATAAATTTTTAATGAACTACTCTCTTGTTCGTCGATTTAAGTGTAATAATAAACCAATCTAAGATTGTTGTCAACAATAATTATCTTAGTAATTTTGAGAAAAAGTTAAAATTCTGCTTAATTATTGGACATTTTTCCCCACAGTTTTATAAGCGTTGATAACAAAATCTTCATAATTTACGAAGGAATAACGAATCATTTTAGGATCACTCACAGGGATTCCTTTTTCTTCAAAGAAGTCAAACATTGCATTGAAGTCATGACGTTCTGGATCATCCTTATAAAAGGTTCGGTCTAGGTTAAGCTGATATGTTTTACCGTCATAGGTGACCATGTTGATAACGAAAAATTCCCGGTTTCGATACATTTGACGACGACGGTGATCCAAACCTTGAATGCTACCATGTCCATGTGTATCAAACATAATTTCCATTGATTTAATATTCTCATAGGGGATGTGTATCGATTTTCTTCGTCCGAAAATTCCTTTGATGGTTTTAATTAAGGCAATAAATCCACGAGTGTCGTCCACATCGATGTAATCTTCATAAACACCAAAATAAGAATAATAAGTCTTGAAGTCGAATGGACTGACAATTGAAATTAAAAACATGCTTGATATTCCGAGTAAAACAAAGAGACCTCTTTCTTGGGGTTCCCAAGAAGTGTTAATAAATGCAAATGAAAATAGCAATGTAGGAATAAGTGCAGAGAAGATGACGGGTTTGAAACTGCGTGGTTTTCCAAACAGAAATGGAAGTTTGAGTATTGAATCAGTATCAACAATTCCTTTATTTTTCGCATCAAAATAATTGAGGATTTTTTGTTTCTGACCTGCGTCAGGAAATTCTCTCCGCGATTCCCAAAGAATAATTTGTTCCAAAGGAACTCCAAGTTCATTGCCTAAATCTGATTGTGTCATATTGTATTTCTTACGAAACTTTTTCATATATTCATGTAGTAGCATAATCTCTACCTCCTATCAAAATCATAGGATAAGTATGATGAAATATCACGCACTTAATAGTTGCGAAGCACTGTTTAGTAGCTATAATATGAAAATTAAGATTCTTTTTTTAGTTTGTAAGCTTCTTCAATAAATTCGTACTCGTGATGAATGGATTCTAATATCTTGCAGGGGTCCATAATCTTGATATCGTTTTTATAGAGATAACAACAGATTGAATAGAAGTATTGGTTTTCTTTTGAACTTGGGTAATATACGGAGTCTAAATCAAGTGTATAAATATCGTTCTCATTTGTCTTCAATGTCATAAAAAAGGATTCTCTAACAAGATACATCTGACGTGGTCGATAATCCATTCCATCAGAACCTTGATATCCAGAAGTATCAAAGTGGATGGTGATACTTTGAATTGACTTTAAAGGAATAAATTTAGTGGATCTCTTACCGAAAAGACTTTTAAGGATTTTAATTGAGGAAAGTTTTCCAGTTGTTGTATCTACTTCAATACCTTGACGGTGCACCGTGAAGTAAGAATAGTATCGTTTGAAATCAAATGGAGTAAGTGATCGGATGATTCCAATAGAAAAGATCCCTGCGAAAAGGGGGATGAGACGGAGGGACAAATCACCTGTTTCTAAAAGAGATGCGATAAATAATAAACAGGGAAAAAAAGAAGCCACAAAAAGAGGTTTCTTACTTTTAGGTTTTCCAAAATCAAAGGGTGTTGGAAAGTTAAGTTTCTCTTTGACAAGGTCATCAAGTGGAATCGATAGAATATCACTGAGTAAAATGAGATTATCAATGCTTGGATAGGATTCCCCGTTTTCCCACTTTGAAATGGATTGACGTGACAAATACATTTTTTCAGCAAGTTGTTCCTGAGTAAGTCCAGCTGCTTGACGATAGATTTTAATTTGATTATTAAGAATCATAAGATTCCTCCCAACACGTGTTAAAGATAGTTTATCATAAATTGTGATAGCACTACGGGTGATATGAAGTAATTAAAAAGTGCAATATGCTAGTTGGGGTAGATTTCGCAAGATTACACATGATATTGCATCAAAATAATGTAAGGCCTATGGTATAATACATGAGAACGGAGGATTTTTATGGAAGATCTAACATTAGTAATTTTAGCTGCTGGAATGGGAAGCCGTTATGGTGGATTGAAACAAATTGATAAGTTTGGTAAAAGCGGTGAGGCGATTATTGACTTTTCAATTTATGATGCCATCCAAGCAGGATTTAACAAATTAGTTTTAATCATTCGTGAAGAGCACGAAGCCATTTTTGAAGAAGAATTGGTTGCTAAGATTCGTCCTCATATCAATGTGGAATATGCATTCCAAAATATTAAAGATGTACCTGAGTGGTTTGAAGGTGTTGAAGGCCGTGAAAAACCATGGGGAACAACACATGCATTATTAAGTGCTAGAAAACATGTTACAGGACCATTTATGATTATCAATGCTGATGATTATTATGGAAAACAAGCATTCGTTGAAATGGCAAAATTCTTGAAAGAATCTGTAGCTGATGATAAAGCATCAATGATGGGTTATATTGTTGATAATACAATTACAGATAACGGAACTGTTACACGTGGTGTATGTAAAGATAAAGAAGGTTTCCTAGTGGATATCGTTGAAACAGATGGTATCAAACGTACAGACAAGGGTGTTGTAGGTGGACCTGATGAGGCACTTATCCCTGATGGAACCTTAGTATCAATGAACTTCTGGGGCTTCACACCGGCAATCTTCGATTTAATGGACAGCAAATTTGAGCGTTTCCTTAAAGAAGATGTAGCAGGAAATCCAATGAAAGCAGAAGCGTTGTTACCAAACGATGTGGGATCATTAATTGATGATGGTAAATTGTCAGTTCAAATATTACAAACACCTGATCGTTGGTTTGGTGTTACATACCAAGAAGATAAACCAATGGTATTGGCACAATTCGATAAATTCCAAACTGATGGAACTTACCCAAGTAAACTTTGGAAATAATTAAAAGAGAGTACTCTATGAAACGAGTGCTCTTTTTCATGCTTGTGATATAATGGTGGGCGTATGGAGAAGTTAAAAATGTCTAAAATTGAAAAGCATAAAATGAGTATTTTTGTAGTTCTAAATCTCTTACTAACCATTGGTATGAATTTAGGGCATCCTGTAACACCAACTTTGATTAAAAGTTTGGGCTTACCGCCAAGAGTTTTTGGTATTTCTTTCGCGGCGATGTGTTTTAGTAATTTTATTTTCGCACTCGTGTGGTCGAATGTAGCGAATGGTATGAAAAAGAGTAGAATCTTGATGATTTCAGCAATAGGATATGCGCTAACACAGATTATGTTTGGCTATTCTACGACTGAACTTCAAATTTATGGTGCACGATTGCTTAGTGGTATCTTTGCTGGAGGATTTCAGGTAGGGCTCATGAGTTATGTTGTGAATGAGTCACCGGAAGATAGTCAAGCACGTTATATAACGATTAATTCTATTTTGATCAGTGTGGGTGCTGCCTTAGGTTTTTTCCTAGGTGGAATGATTGGTGACATCTCCGTCAGACTTACGTTTGTTATCCAAGCGATATTAGATGTCGTGGTGGGTGTAGCTATGTACCTGTTGCTAGGACCTTATGAAAGTGTTGAAGAACACCTTGAATTGAGTATGATTAAAGATTCAAACCCCTTGAACATTGTTAAAAAATCAAAGCATTTACTCAGAGATATTATTTTAATTCTAATGATTGTGAACCTTGTCTCATCAATAGGAGTAACCCTGTTTGATCAAAGCTTCAACTATTACATTAAAGATATCTTTAATTTTAAACCCAGCCAAAATGGTTTAATTAAAGCAGTGACTGGTGTCTTTGCTCTTGTATTAAACGTGATACTGATTCGCATGGGAAGAAAGAAAAAGGGACAGGAGTCAATTTTAATTGTCGTATTACTTATCATGGGTGTTACGTCACTTTGGGTCGCAAACTTAAGAACTGCAGCAATGTTTGTGGGAATATCGTTAATCTGGTTTGGTGTTTATACCATGATGATACCACTACTTCAAAACTCAATCATTGCCCGTAAACACAGTGTCGAAGAAGGGAATCAAATTTCGGGGCTATACAATTCAGTTCTCATGTTAGGGAAGATTGCTGGAGCATTGTTGACGTCGTACACTTATTCTAAAAATCCGTTATCACCATTTTGGGTGGCAGGAGTTACGTTCTTGTTTTCTGGCTGCTTGTTGATTTTTGGTAAGAAGAAATATCAGTCCTGAGAAAAAGGTTGTCATAAGACGACCTTTTATTTAGATATGAATGACTGTAATGTTCCCGTCTTTAGTAATTGTTAGTTTTTGAGTTGAACCTTGAATGATTGTATTACTAGAGAATGCGGGGTGAAATTTCGGATCATCGCAAGAAATCATATTATAATTTGCTGGCGTATATGTAGGATCCAATGCTACAGCTGCTCGAAAATGGTTCATGGCCAGATTATAAAGTCCGTGCTTTAGTAAGACAATGCCCAGTAAGTTATGTGGAATTGCTGAGTCGGGCTTGTCTGCCATTGATAACGCTATTTTTTTGATTACATTTTGATAGTCCGAATCCGTGAGATGAGTTTCAACGTATTCTATCAGTTCTAATAAGTTATTTTCCATGATATGCTCCTTGATGAATTTATTTTAAATCTAAACGCATTAAGGAGATATTAAGATTAATCAAAATAAAAACAGCCGAAGCTGTTTTGAATTAGTGCAAATGTGATGGTTCAATGTTTACATCTGGCAATGTGTTAAGCATTGAGACGAATTCTTCGCGAGTGATTTCATTATTGAAGTACTTGAAGAGAAGGTCGTCGTTTGGAACTTTGTCAAAAATAAGTTCCATGAGATCATCGTCGAGTGCGTCGAACTGTTCACTGAATTTAATTTCAGCCTTGATAACTGGTAGTAATTCTAGATTACCGTTGTAATCTAAAATTGCTTCAACCATTTGCTCAACATTGATATTTTCTTCGAGGAATTCATCGATTACATCAAAGTCGAGATCATTAGATAAAACATAGTCCGTGAAGGTTTCGCTATTAAAAGTAATGGCATTGAGGAAATCGTTGAATTTTGATTCTTTATTCAAGAAGTCGTCATCGTCTTCTTCAAGAATATCGCTAAATTGTGTAGCGAGGATATCGAGAAGAGAGTAGAAGTCATCGGCGGGAAGCATCACTACTGATTCACCATCTTCATCGTTAACAATGTAGTGTTCACCGTCTTTGATTATTTTATCAAATATCTTTTTAAAGTCTTTTGTTGCCTCTTTTAGGGTTGTTTCTATTACATTTTCATTATCTTTTTTCATAATATTCTCCTTTAATGAAGTAGGTTGGAAAAAATCTGTCCACCAGATATGAAAGTCCCAATTGTACTTAAAAGATTGGTAGCTAACATAATCATTATAATACGTAAGACTCGATTCGAGTACCATTTCTTGAAAGAAGAGATATCTTGAGGCACTGCGTCGAAATCAGAGACGCGTGGCGGTCTTTGATATGCTTCCATGAGTCCGGCAAAGAATCCTACCGCTAGAAATGGTGATAGGGTGCCAATTGGAGCTGATATAAAAGTTGTGAGGATTGTTAAGGGATGCGCACCGCAAAGGATGGCTCCTAAGGTTGCAAGTCCTGCACTGAGCAATATCCAAGAAATAAATTGGTGAGCTCCAAGGTTTGGATTTTTAAAACTTAATGCCAGAATCATCATAATGATAGTTCCGGGAATGATCCAATTCTTAAAAGATTTTTTCTTTTTTGGTGGTATTTGATTGAGTTCGTAAATGTCGTGTTCTTGATCGAGACATTCGATGATTCCTTCTGTATGTGCCGCACCGATAACTACCACAATGTTGTTGTAAGGAAGTGCTTTAATTTTTTCGGCCATGTACTCGTTTCGTTCGTGTAATAGAACGCGCGATATTTCAGGAAGTTTGTCATCCAGTTCCTTTACGGATTCGTAAAGAAGGTCGCTTTGTTTTAGGGATTCAATATCTTCTTCGTCTATCTCGTCAGATTCGAAAGCACTAAATATTAAAGATGTAAGGAGTTCGATGCGTTTAAACATCTTGAGATTGCCCCAAATGCGTTCGAATGTGACTTGAACATCACGATCAATGTACCGAAGTGGTATTTCAAACTCTTGTGCACTTTCGATTGCTTGCTTCATTTCGGCACCGACTGATGTATCGAGTTGTTCTGCCATCCTCTTTTGATATGATGACAAAATAAGATTTGCTGCAAAGGAAGGCATTTTTTTATTTTTAATAATAGTTTTAATATCTACATCTTCTTGATTCCCTGGATTCATAAGGTGTTCTGCACGATTGTCATCGAGTTCAATGCAGACAACTTCAGGTTGAATAGTTTCAATGGTTTCTTTGACTTCGTTAACGGACTCTTTAGAGACGTGAGCAGTTGAAACGAAGTGAATTGTTTTATCTTGGAATGTAACAGTTTTCATATGTGTACCTCGGAACTATCATAACAAATAATGACCGATTTTGCTCGTTTGATAATTGTTTCTGAAAAAAACAAGATAAAGCATCAGAAAAACATTGAAAAACCCACTCCAAAGTGGTTATAATGATGGCGGTGATTATGTGCTTAAGACTAATTTAAGGAAGATTAGGAAAGAAAGTGCACTCACGCAAAAGGATTTGGCAGATAAGATGAATTATTCGCAGCAAGCTGTTGCGAAATGGGAAATGGGAAATTCCTCACCTGATGTCAACAACCTTGCGCGTTTGTCGGATGAATTGGGTGTGAGTATTGACTCGCTGGTCAAAGACACACCCAATTGTCTGAAAGATAAAACAGTCTCCAGCTTAGAGACTGCCCTCTTTCACGCACTTTCTTCTACCTCCACAGATGTGGAGCTCGGTTTAAACGTTAAGGAATTGGATGATCAAGATAAAGTCTTGATTGTTGATGAAATCGTTATGATGTTGAAATCTAACGACAAAGTGAGAGATGTGTTGGATCGTATCAATGACACGGAAACAGATTAGAAATTGCGAAATTGATGATATACGAGAACTTGAGACACTTGCCTTAGATTCTAAGGCAAGTTGGGGCTATGACCCTGGCTACTTGGAAAAGTGTCGCGATGTTTTTGTGTTGGATTCAATTCTAAATGAAAATCGAACAAGCCGTTTAGTTGGGGATGAACATATACAAGGTTTCTATGTAATTATTCATCAAGACAAAAAAGATGTTCTTGACTATCTATTTGTCAATCGTGATTGCATGGGAGAGGGAATTGGAAAAATACTCTGGGATGATATGGTCTCCCATATGAAGGCGGATGTATTAGAGATTGAGGCTGATGCTCACGCAACTGGTTTTTATGAGAAACAGGGAGCGAAACGTGTTGGTAACATCACTTCGTCAATCAACCAACAACCCGTACCATTACTAGAGTACAAAAAAATGATTAATCAGTGTTTAGATATTGACAAAATTTAGAAAACTGTCATAATACTAATGTTATCAATATGCCAAAGACAGCAACGGCGAAAGCTTAATCATGTTGCCGAGGTTAAAGTATAAAACTTTTAGACCCTCGCTTTGTCGTGGGTTTTATTTTGGTCATCATTGATTAGTAAATCGAATGGAGGTGAATCATTTGCGTAACGAAGTATTAGAAAACAAACAAGCAGTTGTAGCAGAGATTCAAGAAAAGATTAATAATTCAGGTTCAGCAGTTATTGTTGAATACCGTGGATTAAACGTTGGTCAAATGACTGAATTACGTCGTCAACTTCGTGCTGAAGGTGTTGAATTAAAAGTTTACAAAAACAAATTATTCCAACGCGCAGTCGAAGGAACAGACTTTGAAGATCTAAAAGCTGAACTTGTTGGACCAAACGCTGTAGCATTCGGTGAAGATGCAGTTGCACCTAGCCGCGTACTTGCAGCATTTGCTAAGAAAAACAAAGCTTTAGTTCTTAAAGCTGGTATCGTTGATGGAAAAACTGTTAACACAGAAGAAATCAAGGAACTATCATCACTACCAAACTACGAAGGTATGATTGGTATGATCGCTGGTATGTTACAATCACCAATCCGTAGCTTTGCATATGCATTATCGCAAGTTGCAGAACAAATGGGTAACGGTGAAGAAACAGTAGCAGTAGAAGAAACAACAGAAGTAGTCGAAGAAACTACAGAAACAACAGAAGCTCAAGAAGCTTAATCACATAGGAGGAAAATTTTAATGGCTAAATTAACAGCAGAAGAATTAATCGCTTCCCTAAAGGAAATGACAATTCTTGAATTAAACGAATTAGTTAAAGCAATCGAAGAAGAATTTGGAGTAAGTGCAGCAGCACCTGTAGCAGTTGCAGCAGCAGCTGACTCAGCAGAAGCAGAAGGACCAAGCGAAGTTTCAGTAATCTTGAAAGAAGTTAGCGGTTCAAAAGTTGGAGTTATCAAGGCACTTCGTGATATCACAGGTCTTGGTATGATGGAAGCTAAAGCATTAGTTGACAACGCACCATCACCAATCAAAGAAAACATCAAACCAGCAGAAGCAGAAGAATTAAAAGCTAAACTTGTTGAAGCTGGCGCAGTAGTAGAAGTTAAATAATTAAACTGAGGAGAATCTGTGAGTCATTACTTTACAGACAATTCACAATTAGCTGAAAACCGGAGAGAAATTTCTTTCCGGTTTTTGGGCGTTGAGTATAAACTAACTTCTGATGATGGCGTTTTTTCAAAAGGAGATCTTGATCGTGGAACAGAGGCCCTTCTAAAGGTCTGTTCTACACAAGATATACAAGGTAGTGTTGCGGATTTAGGATGTGGCATTGGTGTAATCGGAATTGTATTATCACAAATGTTTCCGGGAATTTCATTAACGGGAGTTGATGTAAATTCTCGTGCTGTAGCGCTCGCTAATTTGAATTACAAAAGACACAATATTAACGGAGAGAATATCGTGTCGGATGGTTTGGAAGGAACTTTTGATTTTGTGGTTACAAATCCTCCTATTCGAATTGGTAAAGAAAAAATGTATTCATTGTTTGATGATGCATACGAATCGTTGAATCCAAATGGCTCTTTTTTGTTTGTAATTCGCAAGTCCCATGGTGCGAAGTCTGCCCAAGCAAAATGTATTGATTTATTTGGAAATTGTGAACTGTTAAAAAAAGATAAAGGATTCTACATTTATCGCAGTAAAAAGGTTGTAGAATCACTTTGATTATGCTAATATATATAATTGCATAATAGTGGGTTTGTGCGCGTTTTTTAGTTGTTTGATTTTTTGCAGGAAAGGATGGCATAAATGGAAAAAAACCAAGTATATAAAGTGAAGAAATTTGGTAACAAAGCTACCCGTAGAGACTACTCTCAAGTAAGTGGTGGATTAGAATTACCTAATTTGGTTGAAATTCAAACGGAAGCCTATGAATGGTTTAAAAACGAAGGACTGAGAGAAGTCTTCGATGAGATCTATCCTATTCAAAGCTATAATGAAAATGTTAAGTTGAAATTTATTAACTATTCATTTGATGAACCGAAATATGATGTTGATGAATGTCGTTCTCGCGAGGCAAATTATGCCGCGCCTTTACGTGCTCTCATGCGTTTGGAAATTGTTAACAAACAAACGGGTGAGGTAATTGAAAAAGACGAGGAAGTATTCCTCGGTGATTTACCATTAATGACTGAAACGGGAACGTTTATTATTAATGGTGCTGAACGTGTTATTGTTTCACAAATTGTTCGTTCACCTGGAGCATATTTTAAATCTGAGACAGATGAAAAGACAGGTAGAGAAACATACCTTTCAGAATTAATTCCAAGTCGTGGTACATGGCTTGAATTTATGAGTGATGATCGTAAAGCGGCAAATGGTCGTGTTGTGAACATGAAAGTTGACCGTAAACGTACGATTGTTTCTACTATTTTATTTAAGGCATTTGGAATGAGTCTTGACCTTCAAGAAGGTGAAGATGCTTTTGATACGCACTCATTTAAAACATTCTTACGTGCACTTGATTTACCAGTACATGAAGAATGGGATGAGTTGGACAGTGAAAAGCGTGAATTCTTATCGTTATATGCACTCCTTTATACTGCTTTCTTTGGTAACTACCAAGAGCTTGTTGATACATTAGTTCTTGATAAAACAGTTACTTTTGAAGACTCATTAAGAGTTATGTATGAAAACCAACGCGCAGACGAAATTCCTACTACAGACGGTGCGATTAACTTAATGAATGCTAAATTCTTAGATCCACGTCGTTATGACTTGAATAAAGCAGGTCGTTTTAAAATACATAAAAAATTAGAAGTATTTAACCGTGTTAAAGATACACGTCTTGTAAACGATGTTCTTGATATCAATGGCAATGTTGTCTTTGAAAAAGGAACACTCATTTCTAAACGTGATGATGTCTTAAAATTACGTGATGTATTACGTGAAGCAGGAAATGTTAATGCTTTCCCATTGAAGAACATTTTCTCAGCACCAGATACTCGTACACTTACAGTTGATCATACTGTTCATTTAGATGGACGTATTCTTGCTCGTGATATTGATCATGACAATTTTGAATACGAACGTGGAACTGTATTAACAACTGCAGACTTAAAAACATTAATGGGACATGAAATTACAATCTATACAGGTATTATTGCTAAAGCAGTTACTTTAACAAAAGATAACGTATGGTCTGTATTGAACTATGGTTCACGTCTTTATACATTTGGTCGTTTACAAACAGCAGATGGTTCTGACTTAATGTCAGCTAAGAGTACCTTTGTTGTTGATCGTTTCGTACCAAACGTGAACGTACCTCACATTAATAAAACAAATGAAAAACTTATTATCGAAACATTGGATAAAGAACCATTAACACTTTGGTTAATTGGTGCAGCAATGCAAGAAATCCATGTATATCCTGATGAGTTAAGTGATGAAATCGTTAAGATTGTTGGTATTGATCCACTTCTTGATAAAACAACGATTGTTGCATCAGATATCTATGCAACATACT
Source organism: Erysipelothrix inopinata (assembly GCF_014396165.1). Taxonomy (GTDB): domain Bacteria; phylum Bacillota_I; class Bacilli_A; order Erysipelotrichales; family Erysipelotrichaceae; genus Erysipelothrix; species Erysipelothrix inopinata. Next base: position 345,143 of record NZ_CP060715.1, on the reverse strand, counting down.
CATACTTCCTAAACTTCTTAGATGATGTTGGAAGCGAAGATGATATTGACCAATTAGGTAACCGTCGTATTCGTACAGTGGGTGAATTAATTCAAAACCAATTCCGAATCGGATTAAGCCGTATGGAACGTGTTGTTAAAGAAAGAATGTCAATCTCTTCAGATTCATCCAGTTTAACACCAAAAAACCTTACAAATATTCGTCCGTTAACGGCAATGGTTAAAGAGTTCTTCTCTTCATCTCAATTATCTCAATTTATGGATCAATTGAACCCTCTTGCAGAGCTTACGAACAAACGTCGTATCTCAGCGCTAGGACCTGGTGGATTGACTCGTGACCGTGCTGGATTTGAAGTGCGTGACGTTCATACATCACACTATGGCCGTATTTGTCCAATTGAAACACCTGAAGGACCGAACATTGGTCTTATCTCTAACTTAACGACATATGGTCGTCTTGATCCTTATGGATTCATCCAAACACCATACCGTATTGTTAAAGAAGGTGGGGATGTTACTGAAGAAATCGTTTATCTATCAGCTGATGATGAATTTGATTATGTTATTGCTCAAGCAAACGAAGTTATTGATCACAAACTAGCGAATGAACAAGTTGTTGTTCGTTACCAAGGTGAAAATATACTTGCTTCACGTGACCGCGTTGAACTTGTAGACGTTAGTCCACAACAAATCGTTTCGGTTGCTACTGCAGCGATTCCATTCTTGGAAAATGATGATGCTTCTCGTGCGCTTATGGGTGCCAACATGCAACGTCAAGCTGTTCCATTGCTACAACCAAACTCACCTTATGTTGGTACAGGTATTGAACACCGTATCGCTAAGGACTCCGGTTCAGCAGTAATCTGTAAAGAAGATGGAATGGTATCATACGTTGACGGTAACCACGTTGTTGTTACAGGTGTTGATGGAAAAGAACGTAATTACTTATTACAAAAATTCCGTCGTTCAAACCAAGGTATGTGTATTAACCAAAAACCAATCGTAAGCTTAGGTGAATCTGTTGTTGCAGGAGATATTCTTGCTGATGGACCATCAATGCAAAATGGTGAGTTAGCATTAGGTCAAAACGTTACTGTCGCATTTATGACATGGAACGGTTATAACTATGAAGATGCTATCATCATGAGTGAACGTCTTGTTAAAGAAGATGTTTATACTTCAATCCATATTGAAGAGTACACACTCGAAGTTCGTGAAACAAAACTCGGACCTGAAGAAATCACACGTGATATACCTAACGTAAGTGAAATCTCATGCCGTCATTTAGATGCTCGTGGTATCGTAATGATTGGTGCTGAAGTTAAAGAAGGCGATATTTTAGTTGGTAAGGTTACACCTAAAGGCCAAAGTGAAATTTCACCTGAAGAAAAACTTCTTCTCGCAATCTTCGGAGAGAAATCTCGTGAAGTTCGTGATAACTCACTTAAAGTTCCACATGGTGGATCAGGTATTGTTCAAGATATTAAAATATTCCGCCGTGATGAAGGTCATGACCTTCCACCAGGAGTAAGTGAAACAGTTAAAGTTTATATCGTTCAGAAACGTAAGATTTCTGAAGGGGATAAGATGGCTGGACGTCACGGTAATAAAGGGGTTATCTCTCGTATATTACCAGTAGAAGATATGCCATATATGGAAGACGGAACACCTGTTGATATTATGCTTAACCCTCTTGGGGTTCCTAGCCGTATGAACATTGGACAAATTCTTGAACTCCATTTAGGTATTGCTGCTAAGAACTTAGGAATTAAGTTTGCAACCAGCGTATTTGATGGTATTGAAACTGATGAACTCTTCCGTATCATGGAAGAAGGTAATATTGATCCTGATGGAAAACGTGTACTCTATGATGGCCGTACAGGGGAACGTTATGATGAACGTATTTCTGTAGGGGTAATGTACATGTTGAAACTATCCCACATGATCGATGATAAACTTCATGCTCGTGCAACAGGACCTTATTCACTTGTTACACAACAACCATTGGGTGGTAAAGCACAAAATGGTGGACAAAGATTTGGTGAGATGGAGGTTTGGGCATTGTATGCTTATGGTGCAGCTCATACACTTCAAGAAATTCTTACAATCAAATCTGATGATGTCAACGGACGTACTAAGACTTATGCTGCAATTCAAAATGGTGAGGATATTCCAGAACCAAGTATTCCAGAAGCATTTAGAGTTCTGAAACATGAATTACAAGCATTGGCACTTGATATTAAATTCTTAGATAAAGATGATCAAGAAATTACTGCAACACTTGTCGAGGAGGATCAAAACGCTCCTCGACGTGAAGCAGACAAAGAAGATGAAATCGTAGAAGAAATTGTAGTTGAACTTGACGAAGACGTTGATGAAGACGACTTACAATCCGATGAACTTGATGCTGGAGATGATTCCAGCGAAGAAATTTAGAAGGAGGCGTAGAGACAGATGAGTAGTACAAAAGATTTTGCCTCAATTCAATTGGCGTTAGCTTCTCCAGAACGTATTTTAGATTGGTCATATGGTGAAGTTAAAAAACCTGAAACTATTAACTACCGTTCACAAAAACCTGAACGTGATGGTTTGTTCTGTGAGAAAATTTTCGGTCCTACTAAAGACTGGGAATGTTACTGTGGTAAGTACAAGAAAGTACGTTACCGTGGGGTAATTTGTGATCGCTGTGGTGTTGAAGTAACGAAGTCGGCAGTACGTCGTGAACGTATGGGACACATTACTTTAGCTGCTCCGGTTGCACACATTTGGTATCTACGTGGAATTCCATCACGTATGAGTTTATTACTAAATATCACACCTAAAGTGTTAGAAGAAGTAGTTTACTTTGTTAAATGGGTTGTTATTGATCCAAAAAACACAACACTACAATATAAACAAATTATTGATGATCGCGAATACCGTGATTATATTAATGAATTTGGATTCAACAGTTTTAAAGCTGAAGCAGGGGCAGAAGCAATTAAAATCTTGTTAGAAAACGTAGATTTACAAGCTGAACAAGAAGATATTCTTGCACAACTTGAAAGTGCTAAAGGGGACAAACGTAAGAAATTAATCCGTCGTTTGGAAACAATTGAAGCATTTATTAACTCGGATAATAAACCTGAATGGATGGTATTAACACAACTTCCTGTTTTACCACCTGATTTACGTCCTATGTTACAACTCGATGGTGGACGATTTGCAGCAAGTGATTCAAACGACTTATACCGTCGTGTTATCACACGTAACAACCGTCTAAAACGTCTCTTAGAGATGGGTACTCCTCAAGTTATTGTTCAAAACGAAAAGCGTATGCTTCAAGAAGCTGTTGATGCGCTTATCGATAATGGTCGTCGTTCAAAACCTGTTACAGGTGCTGGTGGACGTCCTCTAAAATCACTATCACACAGTCTTAAAGGGAAACAAGGACGTTTCCGTGCTAACTTGCTCGGTAAGCGTGTTGACTTCTCAGGTCGTTCAGTTATTGCTGTTGGACCAGACTTGAAAATGTATGAATGTGGTATTCCTAAAGAAATGGCGATTGTTCTTTTCAAACCATTCGTAGTGAATGAAATGAAAGTACGTGGAATTAGTAATAACGCTAAAGCAGCTGAAAAACTAATTGAACGTCAAGATCCACGAGTATGGGACATTGTTGAAGAAGTAATTCAAAAACACCCTGTTCTTCTTAACCGTGCGCCAACACTTCACCGTTTAGGTATTCAAGCCTTTAAGCCTAAAATGATTGAAGGACGTGCAATTCGTCTTCACCCTCTTGTAACTCCAGCGTTTAACGCGGACTTTGATGGTGACCAAATGGCGGTTCACGTTCCATTATCAGAAATGGCACAAGCTGAAGCTGAACTTCTAATGTTAGGTTCACGTAACATTCTTGGACCTAAAGATGGAAAACCTATCGTTACACCATCACAAGATATGGTTCTCGGTAACTTCTACTTAAACATGGAAGAAACACCAGAAGAATTCTTTGAAAAAGCTGATGAATGTGAAAAACGTGGGGACCTTGATGAAGCTGATAAATGGCGTAATTATGGTAACAACCAAGGGAAATCATTCCGAAGCATTAGTGAAGCACACCTTGCTCATGAGCATGGACAAATTCACTACCATACACGAATTTGTGTTCGTGCATCATCGTTAGGTAAAACTAACTTTAGTGCAAAACAAAATGAAATGTATCTTGTCACAACATTGGGTAAACTTATCTTTAACGAAATGTTCCCAAGTGACTTCCCTTACTTAAACGAAGTCAGTGCAGATAACTTCAAGGCTACACCTGACAAATTCTTTATTCCTAAGGGACAAGATGTTAAAGAAATTATTAAAGCAATGCCTCTAAATAATGACTTTAAGAAAAAAGATCTTGAGAAAATCATTAAGGAAATCTTTGATCACTATTCATTAGATAAAACTTCTGAAATTCTTGATGATATTAAAGACCTTGGATTCAAGTATTCAACACTTGCTGGTATGACCGTTGCCTTGAGTGACATTAACGTTGCACCAAATAAAGAAAAATACGTTGAAGAAGGTAAATTACAAGCTGCTAAATTAATGAAAATGCATAAACGTGGTCTTCTTACTGCTCAGGAATGGGAAGGTAAGTTGATGACATTGTGGGATGGCATTAAAAATGAAGTTGGTGCTGAGTTAATGGAAGACTTACCTCGTAAGAACCCAATTAACATGATGGCTACTTCTGGTGCTCGTGGTAACGTTTCTAACTTTACCCAATTAGCTGGTATGCGTGGATTGATGGGTAAACCTACTCAATCTAAATCAAAATCTGGCTATCAATCCTCAATTATCGAAGTTCCTATTTACTCATCATTCCGTGAAGGATTGAACGTGAGTGAGTTCTTCGTTTCGACTCACGGTGTGCGTAAAGGTCTAACCGATACGGCTCTTAAAACTGCTGAGTCAGGATACTTAACACGTCGTCTTGTTGACGTTGCTCAAGATGTTACAATCATTGAAGAAGATTGCTACGGAGACAATGGATTCTTAGTTGAAGAAATTGTTGACCGTAAGTCTAACACAGTTATTGAATCACTTCATGATCGTCTTGTTGGCCGTTACATCAAAGAAACAATCGTGGATCCATTAACAAAAGAAGTAATTATTGAAGAAGATGAATACATTGATGAATTCATTGCTAAACGTATCGTTAATGCAGGAATCAAGCAAGTAAGAATCCGTTCAGTATTTACATGTGATTCAAAACACGGTATCTGTCAAAAATGTTACGGACGTAACATGGCTACAGGTCAAGTTGTTGAAGCCGGAGAAGCAGTTGGTATTGTTGCTGCTCAATCAATCGGTGAACCTGGTACACAGCTAACCATGCGTACATTCCATACTGGTGGTGTTGCGGTTGCTGGTGGTGAAGATATTACTCAAGGTCTTCCTCGTGTTGAAGAACTTTTCGAAGCTCGTACACCGAAGATGCCTGCTGTAATTTCAGAAATTTCAGGTCATATTACAGATAACAAACAAACAGAAGATGGTCTATCATACATTATCACTGTTACAAATGATAAACGTACAGTAGAACATCAAACAATGCCTCACCAACCACTTCGTTCATGGATGAAAATTGGTTCAGAAGTTGAAGCTGGAGATAAACTAACAGAAGGATCTGTTGATCCTAAGAAACTTATGGAATATGCTGGACGTCTAGCTGTTCAAAAATATATTCTTAAAGAAGTTCGTAAAGTTTACCAAAGTGGTGGTATTGAAATTTCCGATAAGCACGTTGAGGTTATGATTAACCAAATGATGCGTAAGGTAGTTGTTATTGACGGACAAGATACAGGTATCAGTCCTGGTGTTCAAATGCATATTGATAACATTACTTCAATTAACGAAGATATGTTAATCGAAGGTAAAGACCCTGCACGTTACCGTCCAGTTCTCTTGGGTATCTCAAAAGCATCTGTTGAAACAGAAAGTTTCTTATCAGCTGCATCGTTCCAAGAAACAACGAAAGTACTTACTGATGCTGCAATCAAATCTAAGATTGACCCATTAATGGGACTTAAAGAAAATGTTATCATTGGTAAGCAAATTCCTGCGGGTACAGGTTCCGAGCTATATCGTGAATCAACAGAACGTGTTCGCAACTTAGCAAACAAGAAAAAAGAAGAACGTGAAGAACGTAATAAAGTTGAAGAAGAAGATTCTTTAATCAGTGAAATTGTTCGCGGATAATTCCTAAATTCTAAGCTCTAATGCCAGAAGGTGTTAGAGCTTTTCTTATATGAAGTATATAATATATAAATAGATGGAAGACTGACACGAAATCGTTGACATTGAATTCTAATAATCGTATAATAAATAAGCCTGAAAAGGCTTTTTGTATGTGGAAGAATGTGCAACCATTCACTAAAACCACATCACAGACAACCATTAAATAAAGGAGGAATGTCGTGTGAGTAAAAAAGTTGCTAGAATCGTAAAACTTGAGTTCCCTGCTGGGGAGCTAAACCAGGACCTGCATTAGCTGGTGTTGGTATCAATATGCCTCAATTCTGTACTGCATTTAACGATGCAAGTAAAGAACGTGCTGGCGATATTGTCCCAGTTGTTATTACTGTTTATGATGACAAATCATTTGATTTCGAATTAAAAACAACACCTGCATCAATCGTTTTAAAGAAAACTGCAGGAATCAAGAGTGGTTCTGCTACACCTGGAAAACAAGTAGTAGCTACAATCACAGTTGATCAGTTAAGAGAAATTGCGGAATATAAATTCCCAGACCTTAATGCCAATGATATTGAGGGAGCAATGAACATTGTTGCGGGTACAGCTCGTAATATGGGTATTGCAATCGAAGGAATGGAGGACTAATCAAAATGGCTAAGAAAAGTAAAAACTCAGTTAAAGTTAATGGATTAGTTGATCGCACTAAAGTTTATCCTCTTGCAGAAGCAATTCAATTAGCTAAAGATACAACATTTGTAAACTTTGACTCAACAGTTGAAGTATCATACAACCTAAACGTGGATCCACGTCACGCTGACCAACAAATCCGTGGTGCAATGGTATTGCCACATGGTACAGGTCGTTCACAAAAAGTTCTTGTAGTTACTCAAGGTGCTAAAGAACAAGAAGCAAAAGATGCAGGCGCAGATTTTGTTGGTGGAAAAGAAATTCTTGAAGAAGTTAAAAACGGATGGTTCGAATTTGATATCATCGTTGCAACTCCAGATATGATGGGAGAACTTGGTAAACTTGGACGTGTCTTAGGACCTAAAGGTTTAATGCCAAACCCTAAAACAGGAACTGTTACTACAGACGTAGCTAAAGCTGTTGAAGAAATCAAAAAAGGTAAAATTGAATACCGTGTTGATAAAGAAGCAAACATCAACACAATTATTGGTAAAGCATCATTCTCAAATGAAGCATTAGAAGAAAACTTCCGTTCATTACACGATACAATCGTGAAATCACGTCCAGCTGCTGTAAAAGGCGCATTCATTAAGAACCTTGTTATTTCAACATCAATGGGTCCTGGAATCAAAGTTTCAATCGACTAATTTAACAAACCGTATCCAAGTGATACGGTTTTTCTATGTAAAAAACACTCAGTTGAGATTTCAATTGAGTGTTTTAACGTGTGTAAACAAAATTTGAATTAGTGGATAATGATGAATTAAACTCATAAGAGTCAAAGCTCACTTTCTTTAGATTGTCGAGTGAAGAAATTTTATTTTGAATAATAATTTTGGTCATCTTCCCGCGTGCTATCTTTGCGTAAGTTCCTTTGGTGACAAAACCTTTTTCAGAAGCTTCTTTAAACTCGAGTGTTATGATTGGCTTTTGATAAACATCTAAATCGATCATATTGAAATATTCTTGTGAAGCGAGATTCAAGATTACTTGATCACGTGATATGAGATAGTCAGTAAGCAAGGGTTTCCAATACTCATACAGATTCATATCGAATTTCACATTGAAATCTAAGCGATACATTCCAACGGGGCTCATAGGTTTAGAACATCCATAGAGTGCAGATAGAATCAAAAGGTGATTGTTGGCGTAATCTATATCTTCTTCAGACCATGAACTGGAGTCCAGGTTTTTAAAAGTTGCACCATTATATGCGTAAATAGCAGGAATTACTTCATTGAAATTTTGAAGATGTTCATAAGTAGAAGTTGCAATTTTTTCTGAACATTTCATCCTACTACATATCGCCTCGATTGAATAACTTTTGAGTATCTTGAGAATCTCATTCTTAGGTTGTTCAAAAATAATGCCGCATTCAGCGGCATTATCTACAAACTTTTGTGTCTTTGTTGGTGAGAGTAAAATCAACATAAATTAAACGAGTGTTTCGTACATTTCTTGGTGGAAACCAACGAATACACCATGATCACCAATTAATAAAGGTCTTCTTACAAGTCTTCCTGTTGTTGATAGAAGCTCGAGTGCTTCGTCATCACTCATTTGTGGAAGCTTTTCTTTTAGATTCATTTCACGGTAAACAATTCCTGATGTGTTATAGAATCGTTTAATAGGTAGACCACTAATTTCTAACCATTTTTTTAACTCTTCCTTAGTAGGATTTTCAAGCATGATATCACGATACTCGACATCAATATTATTATCCTCCAAGAATTTTATTGCACGCTTACATGTACTGCATTTTGGGTAATATATAAATAAAGGTTTCATAAATATCCTCCGTATGTTTTATATTATCATGCTTTTGGTTTTAGTGGTAGTCGGTCTACAACTTTTTCAGCAATAAAGAAATCAACAAGACTGTGAATAAATCCACCAAAACCGATTAATACGATGATTGAGTAGAAGAATCCACTTTGATAAATGTTTTGAGCCATGGATCCTGAGAAGTAAAATGGAAGTACTGAAATACATTCTACAGAAGCATGAATTAAACCAATAATGATATTGAATTTCAACATTGTTTTCTTATCTGATAACTTTTGACGATTTTTCTGAATGTAAAGTGAACCCAACAAAGCGAAAACAATATGAGAGAGTGCTCTCATTGCAATGACGGGTGTAGTAGATATTAGGAAGCCCCATGCCGTTCCTAAGACTACAGCGACTGCAACAGCAGGTGAGACAAACATTGCTACAAAGACTGGTACATGGCTTGCTGGTGTGTAAGAAGCAGGTCCGATGACAAGTTTTGGCATTAACATTGGTATTACGATACCCAGTGCAATTAGAATTGCAGCGAGTGTCATGTTTTTAATAGATTTCATAAACTCTCCTTTGGTGTCAAGACACCTCGAGAGTATTGTAAAGGAAAAGAAAAAAGGTGTCAAGACACCTAATTCCGATATAAAATATTAAGTTGTTCTAAATCCTTAATTAATGCATCATAATCTGCTTCGTTTTGAACGTAAATGGTATGAAGGTGTAGCCCTTCGGTTAGTCCTGATAAAAGCTGGACACCAGAGCTTAGAAAGTCTTTGACATCTTCTTGGGTACGAATGTTGAGACCGCCAGTTATCTCACCATACAAAGGATGTTCAATAATGACATTCTCAACGATGGCACCATGCTTCACAAGCGTCAAGAGCTCGATTTCAGTTTGATCTGTAGTATGGGAGACTGCAATCACTTTCCTTATTAATGCGTCGTGAGTATGGTTTAATACATATCCTTTTGATGTGGCAAGGATATCTTGGCCACTCGCTCTTAGGAGTGCAATATCACCCACAATTATTTGTCTTGATACACCAAATTCATTTGCGAAAGCAGTAGCACTAATAGCCTTATCCTGTTTTAATAAACGACTTAATATTTCTTGTCTGCGTGATTCGCCATCCATATTATCACCTCGAAAATATCATATCATTTTTAGTTGAATTATCATATCTTTCATTTCTGAAAGGTTGATTGACAGGGTATAATTATAGTGATAGTGTATTAGTGTAATTGATACAGTAAAAGGTGGCAACTATGAAAATATTACTATACCAACGTGGTGAAAAAGCATTAAGTAAATCTGGAATTGGTCGTGCAATGAAACATCAAGTTAGAGCACTTAGTGCAGCAAATGTTTCCTATACAACTGATGAAAATGATAGTTATGATCTTGTACACATAAATACTGTGGATTTTTCTGCTCGTTCCATGGCGCAAAAAGCTCGTAAAGAAGGCAAGAAAGTTGTTTATCACGCCCACTCAACTGAAGAAGATTTTAGAAACTCGTTTGTTTTCTCAAATCAACTGTCACCCTTATTTAAAAAACATATAATTTCTTGTTATGAATTGGGAGATTACATTCTTACCCCAACTCCCTACTCTAAGCAAATTTTGGAAGGGTATGGCATAACCATTCCTATCCAAGATATCTCAAATGGCATTGACTTGGATCGTTTTAAATATGAACAGCAAAAAGTTGATAAGTTTAGAGAGTTCTTTGAATTTAGTGAAACAGATAAAGTGATAATTTCTGTTGGACTTTATTTCGAACGTAAGGGATTGCCTGATTTTATGGAAATTGCGAGATCACTCCCGGACTATAAATTTGTTTGGTTCGGACATACTCCGCTTGCATCAGTAACATCAAAAGTTCGTGAGGCTATCAAAGAGAAACCAGATAATGTTTTCCTACCAGGATATATCAGTGGTGATATTATCGAAGGTGCCTATTCATGTGCTGATGCATTCTTATTCCCATCATACGAAGAAACCGAAGGAATTGTAGTTCTTGAAGCACTTGCTTCGAAATGCCCAACCATAGTAAGAGAAATTGGTGTCTATGATCCATGGTTAATTCATGGTGAAAACTGTTATAAAGGAAATTCCATTCCTGACTTTATTTTCTTGGTTAAGGGAATTATTGATGGTGAATTACCGTCTACAGTTGATAAAGGATATGAAGTTGCGAAAGAGAGAAGTATTGAAGCCATTGGATACCAACTGAAGGATGTTTATGAACGGGTATTAGGAGGTAATTATTAATGAAACTTACGATTTTTGAAGAAGCAGAAGATCTTGGTGCTATTATATTAGGAATTCAAAAAGATGCGTCGAGAGAAAGTTTTAATCAGATTGTCGAGATACTAAAAGAAAATAATATTGAAGTCGAACGTTTTGATACAATTCATCATAAAAATCAATTACAAGATAAAAATAATCTTCCTGTATTTGAGATTGATAATGTTTTAATCTTTGATGGTGGTTATCCAAGTAAAATTGATGTTGCTTCCTGGTTCGGATTGAACCTTGAATTGTTTGAAAGTGTTACAACGCAAAATCAAATATTAAAAGAAGCCAATGATGGTCGCATTGGATATTGTTGTGGAGTAGGAACAGACATTTATATTGATCCTAACGAAGAAGATGAAAAATAACTTAAAAAGAATACTCGGAGTCTTTCTAGTTCTTGTTATGCTTACAGCTTGTAGCCAAAAGGAAGAACCCGAAGAAACAAAACCAGAAGAAGTTAAAGAAACGTATGATATTTTAAAGTTCACAATTAGAGATGAAGAGTTTGGCCTCCCAGTACCTTATTCTGAAATGCTAGAAAAAGGTTGGGAAGTGAATACTTCAATTGATGAACAAATTGAGCCCAAGAAATATATGACCAATTATTTCTTAAGAAATAAAGAAAATATAATTAAAGTATCTTTCTATAACCCTACAGATAAGCCAATCGATATGAAAGATGCACTCATAGCTGAAGTAGCTGCGGAAAACCGTACCTTTGGTCCAGATGTAGCGCCTAATATTGTTCTCTATGATACACTAACATTTGATTCAAGTATCGATGATTTTACTAAGAAATTTGGAGAACCAACTCATAGCGAAAACTCAGTGTTTGATATTTACGAATACCAATTGAGTAAACTTGCGAAGGTTGAAGTTAAAGTAAGTAAAGATAATGGTCTCATTCGTTGGATTACATTAATTAACTATCGTTCAAACTAAGATAACCGAGGTTATCTTTTTTTTGTCGATAAATAGAAACTGGACAAGGTGTTGACATTAATCTAGAATGATGTAGAATAATATTTAGCACTAGACATCAAAGAGTGCTAAGGAGGGTACGATGGCTAGAAAGAAACAATTTAAAGCGGAGTCACAACGCTTACTCGATTTAATGATTAACTCAATTTATACAAATAAAGAAATATTCTTAAGAGAACTTATTTCAAACGCAAGTGACGCAACAGATAAACTATATTTCAAATCATTGCAGGATGGTTCAATGGATGTGGACAAAGATTCATTGAAGATTGAAATTGACATTGATAAAGAAAGTAGACATCTTATTATTAAAGATCATGGTATCGGAATGGATGAAAAGGAATTGGAACAATTCCTTGGAACGATTGCGAAAAGTGATTCTCACGCATTTAAAAATGCTCTAGAAGAAGATAGTGATGTTGATGTGATTGGACAGTTTGGTGTTGGGTTCTATTCAGCATTCATGGTCAGTTCTCAAGTAGAGGTTATCTCGCGAGCATTTGGATCGGATGAGGCTTATAAGTTCACATCCAATGGTTTAGATGGATATCGTATTGAAGAAGCTGAGCGAGAGGATCATGGTACGACTGTCATCTGTACGATTAAAGAATCGACAGATGATGACAATTATGATCAGTACTTAGAATCCTTTACATTACAACATTTGATTAAACAATATTCCGATTACATTCGTTATCCAATTGTCATGGACGTTGAACACTATGATGAAGAAGAATCAACGATTGAGCGTGAAACAATTAACTCGATGATTCCATTATGGAAACGTTCAAAGAGTGATGTTAGTGAAGAGGAACTTAACCAGTTCTATAAAGATAAATTCCATGACTATGAAGATCCATTTAAAACAATTCGTATGAGTGTTGAGGGAAACCCATCCTTTGATGCGTTACTCTTCATACCAAAACATGTTCCAATGAATTTCTATTCGACACAATACGAACCAGGACTTCAGTTATACAGTCGCGGCGTATTCATTATGGAACATAATAAATCTTTAATTCCAGAACACTTTAGATTTGTACGAGGATTGGTTGATTCTCCAGATTTAAACTTGAATATCTCACGAGAAATATTACAAAATGATCGCCAATTAACATTAATATCAAATCGTATTGAAAGAAAAATTCGAACTGAACTTGAAACAATGTTGAAAAACGATCGTGAAGCTTACCAAGAACTTTGGGAACAATTTGGTATGACGATTAAATATGGCCTTTACTCATCCTTTGGAATGAAACGTGATGAACTCCAGGATTTACTCTTATTCAGAAGTTCTCATGATGAGAGTTATCATACATTGAAAGAATATGTATCTCGAATGAAAGAAGATCAAACTGAAATCTTCTATGTTGCGGGAGAATCAGTAAGTAAATGTCAAATGTTACCACAAACAGAATTCGTTACAGATAAGGGATATGAGGTTCTTTATCTAACTGATGAAATTGATGAGTTCGTAATTCAAATTCTTCAAAGTTATGAAGAAAAAGGATTCAAATCAATCAATCAAGGTGATCTTGATCTCATTGATGAAGAAACCAAGGAAAAGATTTCTAAGAAAACTGAAGAAGCGCAATCCTTAATCAGTGCTCTTAAAGATAGCCTCAGCAGCAAAGTTGATGAAGTGCGTTTATCAACTCGCTTAGTGAATCACCCAGTATGTTTAGTTTCAGAAGACGGGATGTCGTTTGAAATGGAAAAAGTACTGAATGCCATGCCAGATTCTCAAGAGGAATTTAAAGCAAAAAGAATTCTTGAAATTAACCCAGATCATGAACTCTTAGGTGCTTTAGAAGCAATTTATGAAAAGGATGCGTCACTACTTGATACCTATGCGACAGTCCTTTATGATCAAGCTTGCCTCATTGAAGGCTTACCGATTGAAGACCCTGTAGACTTCTCTAAGAAAATAGCAGGACTTATGGTCGAATCGTCAAAGAAATTATCGTAATTATTTGAAAGGTGGGAAACCACCTTTTCGCTTAAAATTTGAAATGAGGCAGTTGTTTCAAATTGACATTGAATTGCATTAGTTGTACTATATATATAATACATGGAGGTGTTAGATATGATTGGTTGGATAATTTTAGGAGTCGTAGTACTACTTGTACTCTTTGTAATCTCCGCATACAACGGATTAGTAAAACTTAGAAATATGGTTGAGGAAGCATTCTCAACGATGGATGTTTATCTTAAAAAACGTTACGATTTAATTCCTAACTTAGTAGAAACAGTTAAAGGATACGCAACACATGAAAAAGATACGTTACAAGCTGTAATTGAAGCACGTAACTCTGCTTTAAGTGCTTCAACACCTGAAGCTAAGATTGAAGCTGAAAATGGACTAAGCCAAGTTATGGGAAGACTCTTCGCATTAAGTGAAAGCTATCCTGACTTGAAAGCAAATACAAACTTTATTGATTTACAAAATCAATTAAAAGCTTTAGAAACCGAAATCGCTCAATCCCGTAAATATTACAATGGAATTGTTCGTCAATTTAATACTAAATTGGAAACATTCCCTACTAATTTAATTGCGAATATGTTTGGTTTCACCCGCAAACCATTATTTGAAGTTGATAATGAAGTGGAACGTCAAAACGTAAAAGTTCAATTCTAATAGGGGATTTCCCCCTTTTTTGTTATGAAAGGAAAGATATGACAATGAAAAAATTTATAACTGCCTTACTTGTCTTTCTGTTGATGTTACCAATAGTTCCAGTATCTGCTTCGATGAATGATGATGTATATGCTGAAAACATGCATGTCTCAATGGATGTGAAAGATGATGGTCGAATTTTTGTCACAACAGTTTTAGATATGATGTTTAATGATAAGCGTCAAGGTATCTTCGTTGATATTCCTCAAAAGTACGATAATTTTGTCTTTGATGGTATATCAAAATCATTTGTTTTCCCTGTAACTGATATTGACGTGAAAAATGAAAATTTCACTGTCGATTCAAGTACAGAAGGCCATATTATTAAAATTGGAGAAGCTGGAAATTATATTCGTGGCGAGAAGAGATACGAATATACCTATGTTATTAATGCACAAGACTTGGGAGTACCAGGTCGCCAGTTTTTATATCAAAATATCGTAGGTCAAAATTGGGAGTTTCCAATTAAAAAAACAACATTTGATATACAGCTTCCAGGTGCATTTTCACTCCAACCTAAGTTTTATATAGAAGGTTCTCAAGAAAATCATGACGTAAAATATTCAATTCAGAATAATAAAATTTCTGGAAGTTATGACATGCCTTTATATCATGAACCTCTAACCATGTGGCTTGAAGTTGAAGATGGTATGTTTGATTTCAGCAAGAATCCTTTGGATCCTTTTGATTTACTCGCAATGTATGCAAACAATGCATCGATAAAAATGAGTGTTCAAGAGGATGGACGTATTCTTGTAGATAACCATATTGAAATGAAATTAAACAGCCAACGTCCTTATATCACGATTCCAATAACTCAAGAAATTGAAACGCGTGTGGGTTCGAAGTCGGAGTCAATTATTTATCCTATAACAGATATAAAAGTTGACAGACGTCGTAAAGATGTATCAAATCAATCCGAAATGCAAATGTTAACGTTCTATGATGATAATTATTTTAGAGATAGTCAAGTTCTTGATTATTCATATACGATAAATTCACGAGATTTGGGCAAGAAGGATATGGATATTCTTGTTTTAGATTTAATTCCTCGAAATAATCCTTTCCCATATAAAAATTTAGATTTTGAAATTCAATTTCCTAAAGATTTTGAACCGGATTTAAGTTTGTTTGAAACAAATGGGAGTGCTAGCTATGAATACAATTCGACAACAAAAACTTTAACAGGTCATGTGTCAGAGAGTTTTAATAGTAGTGGTCAAGAATTTCAACTCCAGTTGCCAAAAGGTTACTTTACTTACCCAACATTTAACTATACTTGGGTTGGTATGATTGTTGCGGTAGTTCTAACTGCATTTGTTTACTTTATGTATCGTCGTCATGGTAAAGAGGATCCTATTGTAGAAACAGTAGAATTTACTGCTCCTGAAGGTTTATCAAGTGCGGAAATAGGTTATGTCTATCGTGGACACAGTAAGAGTAAAGATGTTGTTTCCTTAATCATCTACTGGGCATCACGAGGTTATCTAACCATTACGGAGCTTGATGAAAAAGGCGATAACATTCAACTGAACAAGCTTAAAGATTTAGATAACTATACAAATCGTGAGGAATTGCGTGTCTTCAATGCATTGTTTAAAGGTCGAGATGAGATTACAACAAAGAAACTCAATAATACCTTTGGATCAACCGTTCAACATGCAACGATGAACATGAACAAGCGGTTCTTAAAAAATGATGAAGAAAGAGTCTTCAAACGTCAATCTTCTGTATTAAAATGGATGTTGTTTATCCTCTTACCGATTATTCCTCTTGCTGTTCATATCTTTGTACCATATTCACGATCAGGATATGCCGGTGATCTTGGACTCATGTTTGGATTGGCGTTCCCATTCTATTTAGCGCTAAGTATTGGTTCTACGTTCTTATTGGGAACGAAGAATATTAATACGATTCCAAGTAAATCAACAGGTAGATTTATTTTTGGATTACTCTTATTATTCTTAACTATTGGTCTTTACCCGATTTATAACAAGTTTAATATTAACGGGTTCTTACTTGTCGGTGTAAACCTATTGTATGGTCTCGCAGCATTCTGTGTGGCGAATATGTCGCGTAGAACAGATCAAGGGAATCGTTGGTATGGACAAATTCTTGGACTCAAACGTTTTATTGAAGTCGCTGAGAAAGATCGTATCGAGATGTTAGTCGATTCATCACCTACCATTTTCTATGACATCTTGCCTTATGCATATGTTCTGGGTGTCACTGATGCTTGGTCGAAGAAATTTGAATCAATTGCTATTGAACAACCAGATTGGTATCATACAACCCGTACTGATTTCACTACCTTCTATATTTGGTCGACCTTGAATCGTTCTATGTCAACAATTCAGTCGTCCATGGTTTCTGTACCTGCAACCTCTAAAGGTTCCTCAGGGGCGGTGGCTCCTTCGGTGGAGGCTTTGGTGGCGGTGGCGGATTCGGCGGTGGCGGATTCGGCGGCGGTGGCGGCGGAAGCTGGTAACCCTATCGTTATTCAGTACTCTAGTTCTTGCGAGTAATCTCAAAGGAACTGGAGTACTTTTATTTTTTGTTTAATATTTTTAATAATGAGCGCTCTATGTTATAGTTTTGGTAGTTTAGTTTGGAAGGTGTTATTTTATGCAGTATTTTAAGGGGTATAAGTTTAAATCTGTGCTTGCCGTTTTAGCAAAAACAGTTGAAGCAGTATTTGAATTAATGATGCCATTATTGATGGCAACACTTATCGATGTGGGAATCGTAAATAAAGATATGAATACCGTTTATCGTATGGTTATTTGGATGTTTGTCCTTACCATCTTGGGGTATTTTTCATCACTTGTTTGTCAGTACTATGCTTCAGAAGTATCACAAAAAGTAGGGTCACGGATTCGACTTAAGTTATTTAAGAAAATTAATACATTTTCGTTAGCAGAATATGACCAATATTCATCAGCTGTATTAACAAACCGTATTACTACAGATGTGAATCTGATTCAAGAAATGATTGCTCGTGTTATTCGTCTTGGTGTGCGTGCACCGATATTGATGGTGGGGAGTATTTTTGCACTTGCCCAAATAAGTCCGCAACTGGCGATGTATTTGCTTTATTCATTTCCTGTTTTTGTAGTTATCGTTGTTGCGTTTATGTGGCTATCAATGCGTGGACATAAAAAAGCTCAGTCAGTTCTTGATACATTAGTAAAACGTGTTAAAGAACAAATGAGCGGAGTTCGTATTATTCGTGCTTTCTCTAAAAATGAATTTGAAAATGAAAAGTTTGCGGAAACAAACCAACAGTTAGCCCGTAAACAACGAAATGTAGGTTGGATTACAACATTATCCACACCATTTACATCACTAATAATGAACTTTGTACTCTTAATTCTCGTTTACTTTGGAGCGATTCAGATAGATCATGGGAGCATGACGCAAGGACAAATTATTGCGGTTATTAACTACTGTACACAGCTTGTCTTAACGTTGATTGTTTCGATGAACCTTGTCATGGTATTTTCCCGTGGCTATACTTCGAGCCTTCGTGTTAAAGAAATCATGAATGTGGAACCAACAATAAAAAATGAAGGAACGCTTCAAGTTACTAAAGGTGCAATGGATGTGGTATTTGATAACGTATCTTTTTCCTATCCTGGAGAAAAACGAAAAGTTGTGAAGGATATTAACCTTCATATCAAACCCGGGACTACATTGGGAATCATTGGTCTCACAGGTAGTGGGAAATCAACGCTGGTTAAGTTGTTACCACGTTTTTATGACACGACTGAAGGTCGAATCCTCATTAATCAAGAAGATATTAGAAACTATGAGCTCAACGATTTAAGAAATCATATTGGATATGTCTCTCAAACTGCTCAATTCTTGTCACAAAGCATTGAAAATAATATAACAATGAAAAAGGGAGGCAATCCCGAACAGTCATTGCAGCAAGCTCAAGGAAATGAAATTATTGAGAAAGGTCTTAACTCAAAAATTGAAGTGGGCGGAACTAACTTATCGGGTGGACAACGACAACGATTGAATATCGCACGTGAATTGAATAAAAATCCGCAACTTTTAATCTTTGATGATAGCTTCTCTGCATTGGATTTCCTCACAGATCGTCGTCTTCGTGAAGATTTAAATGCAAACTATAAAGATACAACCAAAGTCTTCATCTCACAGAGAACAACGAGTATTATGCATGCTGATGAAATCATTGTTTTAGAAGATGGAAAAATCAGTGCTCAGGGAACTCACGAATGGTTACTTGAGAACAGCCGACTTTACCATGAAATACATACGATTCAAACACAGGAGGATGATCATGGAACTCACTAAAAAAGATAAATTTTCACTTGTGCTTTGTATCATTGCATCCTTTATTTCAAGTCTAACATTAGTTATGACTCCTTTTTACTTAGGAAAAGCGATTGATTTAATGGTTGGACAAGGCAACGTTGATATGGAAGGGGTTTTCTACTATCTCAGTATGACTGCTGTATTTTACTTGATTAACTTTGTTGCAGGCTGGGTGTCCATGTTAATTGCGAATAATATCTCAATTAATTTTGTGAAAGAGCTTCGAATCAAACTTCAAAATCATATTAGCCGTCTACCAATATCATACTTAGATACTCACTCACATGGGAACCTACAATCATTATTCGCAATGGATGGAGAATTAATATTAGATGGTCTTTATCAATTCCTTACACAACTTTTAAATGGTATCTTTGTAGTTTTAATTGCATCGTACTTTATGTTTACGATTAATGTGGGAATGACTTTTATCGTCTTTGCGCTTGTTCCGTTGGTGTTCTTGACATCGCATATTGTTTCAAAGAAATCATTACGTCTCTTTAAAAAACAACAAGACCTCGCAGGGCAATTGAGTGGTAAGAGCTCAGAGTTTATCGATAACCATGTCCTCGTTATGACTTCAAACTATCAAGAAGAGTCTATTAAGGAATTTGTGGAAATTAATGAGAAACTGAGTGATATTGGTGTTCGCGCGCAATTCTTATCGGCAATGACCAATCCAACGACCCGTGTTGTAAATAACTTGTCTTACTTACTATTAGGTCTAACTGGTGCACTTTCAGCGATGAACTATGGATTGAGTATTGGGATGCTCACAAGTTTTATCAGTTACTCAATGATGTTTTCAAAACCATTCAATGAATTTTCCGCAATTGTTGCGCAAATTCAAGCCGGTCGCGCTGGATATCAACGGTTCCAAGAAGTCTTGGAAGAACCCCTGGAGGTTGACAGTGAAAAACATGTTGAACTCAAAGGTGATGTGGTAACTTTTGATGATGTCGCATTCTCATACAATAAAAATAATCCATTAATTGAAAATCTCAATTTGCAAATTGAACCATTAAGTAAAGTAGCGATTGTTGGGCCAACCGGTGCAGGAAAATCAACACTTATTAATCTACTGATGCGTTTCTACGATGTGAATAAAGGAACTATCGCTATTGATGGTGTGGACACGCATTCCATTGCACGTTCCGATACTCGAAATCTTATGGGGATTGTTCTTCAAGATCCATGGCTTTTTGAAGGAACCATACTTGATAATATTAAATATGGAAAACCGGATGCAAGTTTAGAGGAAGTTAAAGAAGCGACACGTCAAGCAGGATGTTATGACTATATCATGTCTTTGGATCATCAATTTGATACTCAAGTCAGTTTGGGATCGCAAAATATATCATTAGGACAAAAACAAATGATTACAATTGCACGAGCATTAATTGTGGATGCACCGATTATTATCTTAGATGAAGCAACAAGTAGTATTGATGTCGTAACTGAGAAACGAATTCAATCAATTTTTACGCAAATTATGAAGTCACATACAAGTTTCTTTGTAGCCCACCGTTTATCAACAGTCATTGATTCGGATGTCATCTTGGTCATGAAAGAAGGGCATCTGATTGAGCAGGGAACGCACCATGAATTAATGTCTTTAAAAGGCTTTTATCACGACTTATACATGAGTCAATTCTAATGTGAAGTTATGTGAGTCTGTGTGTTTGACACAAAAATGTGATATTCTAAAATACAGTCATGATTATTCGTGATGACCATGTTATAATTATGAAGACTAGGGAGGTAAATATGCAAAATACCTTAATAACATTTCAATCGATTATATCCGGATTAAGATTCTTTTTAGACTTCTTAATAATCTGGGTTTTAGTCTATTATGTATTAAAAATCGTACGAAATAATTCCCGTACTGTACAAATATTTAAAGGAATTATCGTTGTTGTATTCATGTGGTTCTTATCACAAAAACTTGGGTTTACAACACTCAAACAAATCTTGGATTATGTTATGGCATACGGACTTATTGTTGTCGTTATCATATTCCAACCAGAAATTCGATCAATGTTGGAACGCTTAGGTAAAACCTCAGTCTTTTCAGCACTTCATTCCTTGTCAGGAAATGAAAAAGAAGAGCTTATTGATTCTTTAGTAGAAGCAACCATGGTTCTTTCAGATCGTAAGACAGGAGCTCTTATTACTTTGGAGCAAGGTCATTCTCTTGCAGATTATATTAAGACAGGTAATCCTATTAATTCATCTGTATCCGCAGAATTACTAACTTCAATTTTTGTGACTTCAACACCACTTCATGATGGTGCGGTGATTATTCAAGGAGATCGTATCGCTTGTGCATCTGCGTATTTCCCACCAACCAATCAAGAACTTCCTGTACGCTATGGTGCGCGTCACCGTGCAGCGATCGGAATCTCAGAAATTACAGATTCTATTACGATTGTTGTTTCCGAAGAAACAGGTACTGTTTCAATTGCGGAAGCTGGTAAACTCAAAGAGATGGATGAGAAGAGTCTTCGTGAGTATCTCAACTTATTAATCCAAAATTCAGAAACAGAAGTAAGTCACAGTGTTGGTTTAAAGAGAAGCCGTCGCTTCAATTTAGCTAAAATCAATGTAGACCCAATTAAGATTGAAAAACTTGATACACCAGATGTCTTATTAGAAACTGATGAAGATGAAAATGAAAAGAAGGACTTCTCTAAACTCATCAACATCTTTAAGAAACAACCTAAAAAAGCATCAGATAAAAAAGACAAAGAAAACGAAAAAGAAGATGAAGAAGCTTCAAAAGAAACAGTAAATTCTGAAGAAGTTATTGTTGAAGATAAAGCACCAATCGTTGATGAAGTACAAAATGACGACAAGGTGAACGTTGAGGAAACTACTCCAATAGATGATGAGCATCAAGTTGATGATCAAGCATCAGAAGTTGAAGGAGGTGAGCGCGATGAATCTGAAGAAAAATAAGAAAAAAGCAGAAACACCTGAAGAGAAACTTGAGCTTGCTCAAGTTATTGCTGAAAAATCAGAGAAAATAACCAAACGAACTGAAGCTGTTGGTGAATCCTTTATGAAACTAATTCGTTGGTTAAGTGCTGGTTTTGATCGTGTACTCTTTAATCCTAAACACAGTAAACTCGTAGCCTTTGGGATTGCATTGTTGTTATATTTCGCATTTAACTCAACAGGAGTCACGTCAACACGTGCTCCACAACACTCTATAACCATTGATTCAGTTCCAGTAGTATTAAACTACAACTCGGAAATGTATGAAGTAACAGGCTATGAGAAAGCAGTAACTGTATTTGTAAATGGTGACTTTAGTGAAGTGAACGCTATTAACCAACAAAGTACTGACCTTAAGGTTGAACTTGACCTTAGTGGACTTACTGAAGGTGAACACCGTGTTCAATATAAAGTTTCTGGATTGTCAGGACGTGTTCGTACTGTAATTGAGCCAGCATCGGCTTCAATTAAGATTAAAACAAAAGAAGCTTCAAACATGGCTCTAGGCTATGACTTTATTAATCAAGATAAGCTTGGGGCTCAATATGTAGTAGGAGAACCTACTTATGTCCCTCATCGTAGTGAAGTATCTATTAAGGGATCAAAAGAAACACTCGAGAAAGTTGCTTTAGTTAAAGCGTTAATTGATGTATCAGGACGTACAGAAACCTTTACGACTGATGCAATGATTGTTGCCTACGATCAACAAGGAGAGCGTATTGATACTGTTGATATTATTCCAAACAAGGTAACTGTAGAAGTGCCAATTTCTTCACCAAATAAACGGGTTCCAATTGTTCCTGTATTCGAAGGTGAAATTCCAAATGGAAAAGCTATTTCTAGTTTCGAAATGGATAACGAGGCCATTACAATATATGCAGAGCAATCGGTTCTGGATAGCATTGATGACATTAAGATACCAATCTCCGCCGCAACATTAACGGAAGATGTGAAGATGGTACATACAATTAGCCTTCCAACGAAAGTTCGAAACGCTAACGTAACAAAAGTTAACCTGGACATTAAATTAGGTGATGCTGAAACGCGTACCTTTAATGACATTCCAATTAACTATGCTTACAACAATAATAACTTGAAAGCAGAATTAGTGGATGTATCGAAGGCAACCACAACCCTAACCGTTACAGGGACAAAAGAAAAACTCGATGAATTTGATGTAAATAAGGTTTACGTGTATGTAAATATGCGTGATCTTGAACCGGATAAAACTTATAATGAGAAACTCTACATTCGAAGTGAGGACGGTACTGGAGCTAATTTCGCATACTATAGAATGAAGCTCAGTGATGAAACATTTGAATTTAAAACAAGTAGGTAGGAGTATATAGGATTATGACTAAATATTTTGGAACAGATGGAATTCGTGGAAAAGCTAATGAAGGTTTAACCGTTGAGTTGGCACTCAAGGTAGGACAATATCTTGGATACACGCACCGTGGCAAAAAAATTGTTGTTGGGCAAGACACACGTCTTTCCTCAACGATGTTTGCTTCAGCTATTGCAGCTGGAGCAACATCATATGGTGCTGATGTCTACTTACTCGGAGTATGTGCAACACCTGCACTTGCATACACTGTAAATAATCACGGATTTGAAGGTGGCGTCATGATTTCCGCAAGTCATAATCCATATCACGATAATGGATTAAAATGCTTTGCATCCAACGGTATGAAAATATCAAGTCAATTTGAAGATGAAATTGAATCATATATTGATGGTGATATTAGCATTGAACCCGCACATGAAAATGAAATCGGTCGTGTGATTGATTTTGCATCAGGCGTTGATGCATACCTAGAACACATTGAAAGCTTGATTGATGTTCGCTTCGATAATTTAAAAATTGTCTTAGATTGTGCAAATGGTTCGGCAGTTTCGTCTGCAGAAAATGCATTTAAAACACTGGGTGCTAACGTTATCGTGATGAATAATGAACCCGATGGTATTAATATAAATACTAATTGTGGCTCAACGCATCCAGAAAGTTTAATGGATCGTGTCGTGTCTGAAAAAGCAGATATGGGATTCGCTTTTGATGGTGATGCTGACCGTTGTCTAGCGGTGGATCATAAGGGAAACCTTGTTGATGGGGATGGAATTCTTTACATTCTTGGTCGATACCTAAAAGAAAAAGAAATGTTGAAAGATGATACGATTGTTTCGACAGTCATGGCGAACATTGGTTTCAAAAAGGTCTGTGAAAAATATGGACTTAATGTAATTACAACACAAGTTGGAGACCGCTATGTTTACCAAGAAATGTTCGCAAACGATTATAAACTTGGTGGGGAACAATCAGGCCACATTATCTTGAAAGACTATGCAACAACTGGAGATGGTGTTCTTACAGCGCTTGTTCTTTCAGAAGTTGCTGTTAAGCATAATCAAAGCTTATTTGAACTTAACGAAGAATTCGTGCAATACCCACAACTCCTTGAAAACCTACGAGTTAAAGACAAAAAAGTTATTTTAGAAGATGCTACTGTAGCAAAAGAAATTGAGCGTATTGAAAATGAATTGGGAGATGAAGGACGAATCTTAGTAAGACCTTCAGGTACTGAACCGTTAATTCGTGTCATGGTAGAAGCAAAAACTCAAGAAATTTGTGATCGCCATGTTTCTGATATGATTGAAATAATAAAAAATATTGGGTAGGTGATAAATATGAAGTATGTCATTAATATTGTTGAAGACGAAAGAGACTTAAATGAACTTGTAAAGAGTTATCTTGAAAATGCGGGTTATGAAGTTCGTTCATACTTTACATATGATGAAGCAAATGCGCATGTTTATGATGATGATGTACATTTATGGATCTTAGATATAATGCTAGATGATAAAAGTGGTTTTGATTTGATTGAACGAATTAAATCTCATGCACAATCAACACCAGTAATCTTTATGTCAGCACGTGATAAAGAATTTGATCGTATTATTGGACTCGAAAAGGGAAGTGATGACTACATCACGAAACCTTTCTCCCCAAAAGAATTGGTATTGCGCGTAAATAACATTATTAAGCGTGCGTATAACCAAGATATACAAACTGAAGTTGATGGCTATATCATCGATGAGAAGCAACGTAAGGCTTCAAAAGATGGCTATGAACTTGAGCTTACTACAAAAGAATTTGATCTTTTAATGATGTTCGTAAAAAACCGTGGTGTCGCATTTACACGAGAACAAATCCTTGTAAAAGTTTGGGAAACTAACTATTTCGGATCTGACCGTGTAGTAGATGATACATTAAGACGTCTTCGTAAGAAGATGCCAGGACTTAATATTCAAACAATCTATGGATTTGGATATCGTCTCGGATAATGAAAAAGCTACGCACCTTCATTAAAAAATTATCCTTAACACAACAATTGATTACAATTGTTGTTTTTACCTTTACGTTCTTCTTATTGTTTTTCTTCGGGACCCTTACGTTAAATATTGATAGCTTTGTTGATAAACAAATGTATGCTCTAATTCATCCAGCTCAACAAAACGTTATCTATAACTATATTAGAGATATGAATGATGGTGACCTTTATGGGGCTAATGATCCAAATATTATTCATATCATCATGACAGAAGATGGCCGCATTATTTCAAATAATATCAATGCTGTAAGTAAAGACCTACAAGAACAGATTGAAATCCAAATGGAAGCCGTAGAGCTTACTAAACCGGTAGATGGTAAGTATAAAGATAAGAGTCTTTATACAATTACCAATATTCCAAGTAAGAAGGCAACCATTGCGACTTTAATTTCCAAGAACTATCAGAACCAGTTTAAAACAATGCTTCTAAATTCAGTTATTAATATGATGATAATCATGATTGGTGTCGTGTTTATTTTACTCTTAGCGTGGGTTAGCTACATTATTCATCCACTCAATCAAATTCGTGATTATATAGAAAAAATTAAGAGAAATGAAGATGCGACACTTTATGTAAACAGAGGCGATGAAATTGGTGAACTGGCGAACGTTCTTGTGGAGATGAATGAAGAAATTCGCCACCAAGAAAAAGTTAAAGAGGAAATGATTCAGAATATCTCTCATGACTTAAAGACACCAATTGCAACGATCAAATCATACGGAGAAAGTATCAAAGATGGTGTTTATCCATATGGTACTTTGGAAGAGTCTGTAGATGTAATTATTGAGCATGCCGATCGTCTTGAGAAAAAAGTCTTTAATCTTCTAATGCTTAATCGCATGGATTATATTACGAAAGAAAATGTTGAAATGCATGAGCTTGAGCTACGAGATATTACGGAACAAGTAATTGTTTCTACGCGTCAAATTAGACCAGAAATTGATATTCGTGTTGAGGGTGAAGAAAGTACATTCCAAGGTGATGATGAGCCGTGGCGTGTTGTTATTGAAAATTTATTAGAAAATGCATTACGTTATGCTAAGACAGAAATTGTTATTGAGGTAAATAATGATTATCTATCAGTCTATAACGATGGCTCTAACATTAAGCCAGAGCGAATTGAACAACTCTTCAAAGCCTATGAAAAAGGTGAAGGAGGTCAATTTGGACTTGGCCTTTCAATCGTTAATAAAGTTGTAACAAACTACGGATATAAAGTGTCTGTTGAGAATTATGATGAAGGCGTTAAATTTAAAATAGAAAAGTGAGGTAACCTATGAAAGATGATCAACGAATTGCCGTTTTGATTGATGCTGAGAATGTTCCGTATGCAAATATTAGTGGTATTTTACGAGAAATAACACGATACGGAACACCAACAGTGAAACGAATTTATGGTGATTGGACAAAACAAACAGCTTCTGGATGGAAGAGTCATTTACTTGAACATGCGATTATACCAATCCAACAATATTCGTATACATCAGGGAAGAATTCATCAGACTCTGCAATGATTATAGACGCGATGGATTTATTATATGAAGGTAATGTCGATAGTTTCTGTATTGTCTCCAGTGACAGTGATTTTACGCGTCTGGCAGTACGCCTTCGTGAAGCGGGTAAGTATGTAATGGGAATCGGTGAAGAAAAGACACCAACTCCTTTTATCGCTTCGTGTGATAAATTTGTTTATATTGAAAACATCGATAAAATTGAGAAAAATGTTCAAGCATCTGATGAAAAGTTAAATAATAAAATGAAACAACAACTCTCATCACTCATATCTGCATCCATTGTAGACTTGGCTGATGAAAATGGCTATGTGTTTATGGGTGACTTGGGTAACTCAATTATCCGAAAACATCCTGATTTCGATCCGCGTACTTACGGCTTTCATCAACTGACTCCGCTTATTAAAGCATTGGGTAGTTTTGATATCGAAGAACGAAAGATTCCAAATACTAACGTTAAACATGTGTATATTCGAAACAAATAGTTTATAATGTTGTAGGAAAGAGGATATATATGTTAAAAAAATTAGTATTAGCGAGTCAATCACCACGACGTAGAGAGCTTCTGACATATCTCGGATTGCCATTTAGCGTTGTGTCTCCAACATCAGAAGAAGTTATGGATTTAGATCTTCCAATTGATGCTCGTATCGAAAAACTGGCATATGATAAAGCAATGTCGGTTGACCTTCAAGATAATACAATCGTAATCGGGGCAGATACGGTAGTCGTTATTGACGGTCAAGTATTAGGAAAACCTGAGTCTGAAGAAGATGCAATCAGCACACTTAAGAAATTATCAGGAAGAACTCACCAAGTTATTACAGGAGTATCAATGCGTTCTGTACGTGAACATGTAACATTTTCCGTGAAGACGGATGTTAAGTTCTATGAGCTGAGTGATGAAGCTATCGAAGCTTATGTCGCAACACGCGAACCACTTGATAAAGCTGGTAGCTATGGAATTCAAGGTAGAGGGGCTTTACTTGTGGAATCCATTGTTGGTGATTATTATACAGTAATTGGATTACCAATTTCCCGTGTTAACTATGAATTAGAACACCGTAATTGGTAAGAGACTATAAATATAAAAGCAAACCACTTCATAATTATGAGGTGGTTTTTATGTCAGTGTTCAATCTTCAAACAAGGAAAGTCATTTGTGCTATAATAGTTGGATATGAAAGAGGTGTTAATGTGGATTATTCAGTAAGAGCAATCTCATTTGATGAGTTCAAACCAATCTATGATGAAAGAATGATGGTAGACTTTCCAGACAATGAGCGACGCTCTGTTCGAAGCATTCGCAGAATGTTCCGACATTCAAAATATGAAGTTTATGTTTTAGAAAAAGAAAACCATGTCTATGGTTATGCATGTCTCATCAAAGATGAGGGAGAGAATATTGCGCTTTTAGACTATTACGCGATAGATAAGGCACATCGTAGTGAAGGATTAGGAAGTGTTTTTCTTCAGTTACTGAAACAAACCTTATCGTACCAAGGGTTATTGATAGAGAGTGAGCGTCCTAATGATACAGAAATTTCCGAGGAAATTCATATTAGGGAACGTCGTATTGATTTCTACCTAAGGAATGATGCGAAAATGACACACTATTATTGGGATGCATTTGGCGTGGGTTATCACTTATTGTGGTTACCTATTGATGAAGACAATGATCGTAGAGAATATGTAGCCAAAATTCCAGAATTCTATCGTTCAGCGATGCCAGGTTATTACGTAAGAAAACATACAAGTTTAATTGAAAATAATGAATCAAAATAATTTATGAATGATATATAATGGATACAAGGGGTGATTGGATGCAAACTGGACTTTATTGTACAATGCTCGTAATATATGCACTCTATATATATTCAATGTCGAGTGATTACGAGAATTTATTAGAAACACGTAAGTACGCACATAAATTAAAATACGCACTTATTTTAGTGAACATACTCGCTTGGTATTTAAGCATCAAGTATATGGGACCAATATCACGTGTGGGAGCAACCTATCTCATAATACTAATTAACTGCATTATTATATATCGTTCATCTTGGATATATTACTTGTATATATCGAGTTTATACTTCACGATGATGTATGCATTTAGAGGTTTCTTTGCTGGGTTATATGCTGTCATTAATGATGTCACGATCATTGGAACATTAACCCGTAGTTCCCACTACTATCTCTTTAATATTATGGGAATTCTCGTAGCATTCCTATTTATTAGAGTTCTCAGAAGAACTTTTGGAAATCGCAATAACATGACAATTCTGTTTAAAAATAAACATCAAATGAAATACTTAGTAGTCTATCAAGTTTTGATTATAAGTTATCTCATGTTTATTAATGATGGCCGAAGTCTCGAAATTACTTTTAAGTGGTTCTCATACTTGTATCTATTCACGAGCGCAGTTTCAATCGCACTCCTCTATTTGAGTCTGAAGAATGTGATTCAAATGAGTGCTCAAGCAGAAAATGAGCGTGTCTCAACACAGATTATGAGCGGATTACAAACTAAATTAGAGTTCTATCGTTCCTATGAGGAAAAGAATGAAGCACTTAAGAAGTTTAAACATGATTATATAAAAATGATTCGAACTGTAAGACATTTGCTTGATACTCAAGAATATGAAAGACTTGAGAAGTATCTAGAAGATATGGGTGGTGCGTTACATTTATCCTCACCAGAGATTGTGCAATACTCCAACAATACTTTATTAGAAGCTATCTTACATGATAATGCCGAACGTGCGCAATCATTTGATATTGATTTCAATGCACTCGTTTCAATACCGGATAACTTTGCATTGTCAGATATGGATATTGTCCGGATTTTTGCTAATCTTATTGATAATGCAATCCGTGCATGTAGTATGTATGATGGTGAAAGAATTCTAAGAATTACGGGTCGTAAAGTTGATTCATGGTTCAGAATTGAAGTTACGAATACCTATGATGGTAAAGTGGCATATAATGAATCTCGACTGAAAACAACTAAAAAAGAATCCGAACACGGATACGGTATCGTCATAGTTGAGGAAGTAGTGGAATCGCTTGGCGGTATGATGAATATAAATCCCCATTTCCAGGAGAATAAATTTCAAACTGCTATCATGATTCCAATTGTGAAACCTAATAAAAAACTCTCAGGAACTGAGAGTTAGAATTGTGTTTCATCAGGATTGAGTGCTTCACTAGCTTGTCCTGCAAACGAAGAAATTAAAGCCATGTCCTCATCATTGAGATCAAAATCAAATACTTGGAAATTCTCAAAGATTCGGCTTTCGGTTACTGATTTTGGAAGTGGCAATATATTGTTTTGTAAACACCATCTTAGTACAATCTGAGCGGGTGTTTTTTCATAACGCAGTGCAATATCATTAAGCTCTGCAATTTCAAATATTTTACCAGTTCCTAATGGGCTATAAGCTTCAGTTAGGATACCATGTTCGTTATTAAAGTTTACAACATCCAATTGCATATCACTAGGGTTATAGAAAATCTGATTTACCATAGGTTTGATGCGTGCTGTTTTAAAAAGAGCTTCTAAATGATGTTGTCTAAAGTTAGAAACACCAATTGCCCGAATGATACCTTTGTCATATGCGTCTTCAATTGCTCGCCATGCTTCCGCATTAGCACCTTCCCAATTTTCTCGGATAGCTACTGGATTTGGCCAATGTATCAAATATAAATCTATATATGTTGTTTGTAATTTATTTAGGGATTCCTGAATTGCTTCATAAACTTCTTCATAAGTACGTTTGTCATTCCACAGTTTCGTAGTGATGAAGAGTTCTGAGCGATCAATACCGCTCTTTCTTACAGCATCACCAACGCTTTCTTCATTGCCATAAATTGCAGCAGTATCAAGATGACGATAACCTACCTCAAGTGCAGTAGCAACCGATGTTTCAGCAACCTCACCGCTTGGTGTTTGCCAGGTACCAAATCCTACCTTAGGGATTGTAACGCCATTTGATAATGTATAGTATTCTTGCATAGTATACCTCCTAGAGTAAGTATACCAAAAACTCAAAAAGCATACCTTATAATTGAATTATGAATATCAAATAAACTCGTAAAAAATCAGGGCAATTGGTTATTCACACAATAACGAGACAAAGTCTCAAATATGGTTGATTTTAGTAAGGAAATTTCGTATTATATATTCATGCCGCCATAGTTCAATGGTAAAATAGAGCAATGGTAATGCTCAGTTCCGAGTTCGATTCTCGGTGGCGGCACCATAGATAAAACATATGTCCATTATACGAATTGTATAGTGGGCTTTTTCTATGTTTAGCTGAATTACTTGCCCTGCTTTAATTACACGTGATACTAGATTAATTAATATAATTTTTATCTAAATACTAGTAGTAAACTAAAAAATAATGATGAATACTTTTATTACACATAATAAATGAGATCTAGTACTTTTTACTTAATTTTATCTGTGTGAGAAGTTAAGTCTTATTGATTCAAAAACAAAAAAATATAAAAATATATTGCAATCGGTTACATAGTTGTGTATTATGTGTGTGAGAACGTTTACATATTTTTTTAAGGAGATGTGGAAACGATTACACATTAGGAGGTAATACATGCTTAAAAATTTAAATCCGATTTTGTCTCCCGACTTAATCAAGGTTTTAATGGAAATGGGCCACGGGGATGAAATTGTCATTGCTGATGGAAACTATCCCAGTGCGTCAAATGCAAAAAATCTGATAAGACTTGATGGACTAGGGTGTGTAAGTGTATTAGAAGGAATTCTATCAGTTCTTCCACTCGATAAGAGTTCGAAGTATTCAGTGAGTTATATGAATGTAGCTGAAGGTGACAAAATCCCTGAAATATGGACTGATTACAAAAATGTTTTTCAAAACTCACAAGAAGAAAATACTAACATTGAGTATTTAGAACGATTTGAGTTCTATGAAAGAGGCAAAAATGCCTACGCAATCATAGCGACGAGTGAAACAGCACTCTTTGCAAATATTATCTTAAAAAAAGGTGTTGTTGAGGTGTAGATATGCTATTAAAAATGGATAAAATTAATAAGAGTTTTGCTGGAGTCCAAGTATTAAAGGATGTTGATTTTAATCTCAGAAATGGTGAAGTTCATGCTCTCATGGGAGAAAATGGCGCTGGGAAATCTACATTAATGAAAATACTAAATGGTATCTATGCGAAAGATGAAGGTGCAGTGTATGTAAATGATGAACTAGTTAATTTCAATAATACTGCTGATGCTCAAGAAAAAGGAATTACGATTGTTCATCAGGAACTTAATATGATGAAAGATTTAACTGTTGCTCAAAACATTTTTCTCGGAAAAGAAATTTACAAACGTGGAAAGTTCATCGATGATAGAGCAATGGTTAAAGAAAGTAAGAAGCTATTTGAAAAACTTCATGTTGATATTGATCCCTCTCAAAGAGTTGGAAAGTTAAGTATTGGTGAACAGCAAATGGTTGAAATTGCTAAGGCA
Source organism: Erysipelothrix inopinata (assembly GCF_014396165.1). Classification (GTDB taxonomy): domain Bacteria; phylum Bacillota_I; class Bacilli_A; order Erysipelotrichales; family Erysipelotrichaceae; genus Erysipelothrix; species Erysipelothrix inopinata. The sequence continues at coordinate 312,731 of NZ_CP060715.1, read as the reverse complement.
ATTGCTGTCGAAGCAAAAATTATTGTATTTGATGAACCAACTGCTGCTTTATCTTTGAAAGAAATAGATGCTCTCTTCCAAATTATTAAGCATCTAACTGATGAAGGTATTGGTGTTATATACATTTCCCATCGAATGGATGAGATAGAAAAAATTACTGATCGAATTACGGTTCTTAGAGACGGTACGTATATTGGGACTGTGGATACAAAGGAAACATCGCAGGATGATCTAATAAAGATGATGGTGGGACGAACTTTATCTAACGAACGTAGACCAGAAAGCACGAGTATTAAAGATGAGATTGTATTAAAGGTTGAAGGTCTCACTAATAAATACGTAAGTAATATCAACTTTGAACTTCGTAAAGGAGAAATTCTAGGATTTTCTGGGCTCATGGGTTCGGGACGAACAGAGGTTGCAAGGGCCATATTTGGTGCTGATTCAATTGATACTGGAAAGATAATCATTAATGGTAATGAGGTTAAGATTAAAAACACGACTGATGCGTTAAAATACGGAATTGGATATATATCTGAAGATAGACGCAGAAACGGTGTTCATATTCATGAGAGTATCTCAAAAAACATTTCTATTAATAATCTAGATAAATTTGAAAAAACATTGGGAGTATTAGATGATAAAGCAATTTCTACACAGGCAGAAGTATATAGAGATATGCTAAATATTAAACTTCATGATGTAGAACAAGAAGTTATTAATTTATCTGGTGGGAACCAACAAAAAGTAGTTATTGCTAAATGGTTGGCGAAAGATAGTGAGATCATCATCTTTGATGAACCAACAAGGGGAATCGATGTTGGAGCAAAAGTTGAGATATATGATCTTATGGATCGATTGGTGTTGGAAGGAAAATCGATAATTATGATATCTTCCGAAATGGAAGAAGTACTTCGTATGAGTGATCGTATCTTGGTGATGTGTGAGGGTAGCTTAGTTCACGAACTATCAATCGATGAAGCAACGCAAGAGGAAATCATGAGATACGCGGTTCCAAGAGAAGGAGTAAAAGATGAAAGACACAAAGAAAATTAAAAAAATTCTATCGAGTCAACAATTTATTGCAGGTATATCACTTGTTGTACTCTATATATATTTTTCCATATCGAGTCCTGCATTTAGATCAACAAGTACAATAACAAGTATATTCGACGCTGCATATTATATTGGTTTTCTTGCAATTGGAGTAACCTTCGTAATTGCTACTGGAGGAATTGATTTATCATTGGGAACTGGCATGATTACATCAGCAATCATTGGTGGGTTACTTTATCAGAATTATGGAATGCCTGTCTGGGTTTCAATGATTGTGACATTATTAGTTGGAATTTTGCTCGGAGCACTGAACGGATTTTTAGTGGCTAAACTTAAAATAGCACCATTTATTGCAACTTTAGGAACTCAAATGCTAATGTTAGGTCTTGGCTCGATTGTATCAAAAGTACAAACAGTAAATTTCCCACTAAGATCATCACCTGATGGATACTATAAGAGTTTATTTAGAACTAACAATAACTTTCCAACAGGAATATTTATCTTCTTGGGACTAGCGTTAATTTTCTATATAATCTTAAATAAAACAAAAACAGGTCGTTACATTTTATCCATAGGTAGTAACGAGGACGCAACTAGATTGTCTGGAATTGATGTCGTTAAGTGGAAATGGAGAGCCTACATAATCAGTGGATTCTTTATTGGATTAGCGGGAATTGCGTATGCATCCACCTATACTTCGATTACACCAGGTCTTGGAACCGGAATTGAAACTAACGCCATTGCAGCAGCAATTATTGGTGGAACATCAATGACGGGGGAATTGCTAGTTTGTTAGGTACTGTTATTGGGGTATTCATAATGGGTGTTCTTCAAACAGGATTACCATTCATTGGACTACAACCCCATTATCAAATATTTATTACAGGAATAGTAATTATTGTTGCAGTGTATATTGATGTCTTCAAACGAAGAAACGATACACATTAAATAGTCTTAAATGAAGTGTAAAAAACACGAGGAGGAAATTATGAAACATATATTTAAGAAAACAGCAATTGTATCAATGGCTTTGGTTATGCTAGTTGGATGTGGTCAGAAAGAAGCTGCTGGTGAGAAAAAAGATGGGGAAATAGAAGTCATCGCCAAAGGATTTACTCAACAATATTGGACAGCTGTAAAAAACGGTTCAGAGGATGCGGCAAAGGAACTTGGAGTCACAATTAATTTTACTGGACCCGCAAATGAAACTGCTATTCAAGAGCAAGTGCAAATGTTAAGTAATGCTGTTAATAAGAAGCCAATGGCTATTGCATTAGCATCCTTAGATACAGAATCACAAATTGATCTACTAAATCAATCCAAAACTGCAGGTATTCCAATCGTCGGATTTGACTCGGGTGTTCCAAATGCACCAGAAGGATCAGTTTTTGCAACAGCAGCAACTAACAACAAAGATGCTGCAGCAATTGCAGCGGATGCTTTATTCGAATCGTTAGAAGAAAAATTAAAAACAGCGAAAGTTGGATCTCCAGTTCGTGTAGCTGTTTTATCACAAGAAGTTAACTCACAATCTATTAGTGACCGAACTGAAGGATTTATTACTCGTTTCGAAGAACATGCTAAAAAACTTGATAATATCGGAGATAAAGTTGCTATTGTCGGTAATGATAAATTTAACAGAGGTAGTGAAAGCTCAGCTGCTTTAATATTACAGGTTCAAGTTCCAGCAGATGCTACAGATTCGAAAGTTCAATCTGCAGCACTAGCATTGCTAAATATGTCAGACTTAGTAGCGGTATTCACATCAAATGAAACAGCATCAAAAGGACTATTAAATGCTAATGAATCATTAGGAAACGTACTCGGCGCAGATAAAATATTAGCTGCTGGGTTTGACTCAGGTAAGATGCAAAAAGAAGCAGTTAAGAATAATACATTTATTGGAAGTGTCACTCAAGATCCAATAAAAATTGGATATACGGCTGTTACTCTTGCATATAAAGTAGCACAGGGAGAAAAAGTTGAAGATGTTGATGTTCCGGCAGCTTGGTATAATTCTCAAAATATTGATTCAAGTGAAATAGCGCCATTACTATACGACTAGAAGAAAACACAATGGCTCAATAGATTATGGTAAAATAAAGTATATTGGAGGGCGTCAAATGAAAAATCCTACGATTAAAGATATCGCTCAAAAACTTGGTATTTCTGTGGCTACGGTCTCACGTGTATTAAATAATTCAGGTTACGCAAGTAATGAAGTTCGAGAACAAGTATTAGAATGTGCTAAAGAATTAAATTACACACCAAATATTGCAGCCAAAAGCTTGAAAGTAAATAAAACAAATACTATTGGAGTGATAATACCTGACATATCTAACTCATATTTTATGTCAGCTGCAAAAGGAATCGAGGATGCTCTAGAATCAGATGACCTAACTCTTATTATTGCTAGTACGAATGAGAATGAGTCAAAAGAACAACGGGTATTAAAAACACTTATGCAACATCGTGTTGACTGTTTGGTATTGGCAACATCGGGATTAGATAAACTAAGAATCGAAAAATTGTTACCTAAAACAGTTCCTGTTGTCCTCTTTGATAGAGTTATCGAGGATGACGACAGTTATAATTATGTTGTGGAAGATAACTATCAAGGTGCCTATGAATTAATGGAAGATGTTCTAAAAAGAGGACACACAGATATTGGCTTTGTAGTTGGATCTCTACGCGTAAGTACAGGTAAAGAGCGATTACGAGGAGTTAACGAGTGTCTGAGAGCACATGACATTGAAGTTCCAGAATTTAATTATTTCTACGGAAATTATACATTAGAAGATGGACGTCGTGCAGCAGATTACTTTTTACATATGGAAACAATTCCTACAGCGATTGTTTCATTTAATAATACGATGACTCAAGGAATGATTAATCGTTTTGCAGAAAATGGAAGTAATAAAGGAAGTAAAATTCTAATCGCTTCTTACGGAGCTCTCGATTTTGAAAACTTACTCGATGATCAATATTTCTTTAGTCATAAACAATATCCTTACAACATGGGTAAGGAAGTTGGAAAAATAATTAATGATATTCTAAAAGATAATAAAATTGAAAAACAAGTAACATATAAACATGGAGATGGAGTTGAATAAAGAATGAATATATTGGTTGTTGGCAGTTTTATGATGGACCAAGTTGTTACGACATCTCTTGTACCACAAAAAGGTGAAACAGTGATTGGCGAAAGCTTTACTATTAATCCAGGTGGAAAAGGGGCTAACCAAGCAGTAACAGCGAAACGGTTAGGAGCCAACGTTAAGATGGTAGGTCAATTGGGTGATGATCCTAACGGAGAAATATTTGTAAGAGTTCTAGATGAGGAAGGTATTGATATACAAGACATCTTAATAGATACGAAGCAAAGTACTGGAGTAGGTTTCATCACTAAAGAAACATCAGGAGATAACAGAATAATTGTAATTCCGGGTGCAAACATGACTTACAAATATTCGGATTTTGAAAAAATAATTGATAAATTAGATGAAATTTCGATTGCTATTTTGCAATTAGAAATGGACTTTGAAGTTACTTACAAAATAATTAGTAAACTTCAAAACTTACAAATTCCTATTATTTTGAATCCTGCACCTGCACAAATCTTATCGGATAAATGGCTATCAAAAATAAATTACTTAACACCTAATGAAACAGAATTAGGAATATTAACAAACTCTGTAATAGAAACATTAGAGGATGTTGAAAAAGCAGTTAACCAACTTTTGAATAAAGGTGTGGATAACGTCATAGTTACACTTGGTGACAAAGGAGCTTATTTCGCTAATCAGTTCGAAACAGGGTATGTTGAAGCAAATAAGGTTGAAGTTGTAGATACTGTGGCTGCAGGAGATTCATTTAATGGTGCTCTAGCGGTTGCAATATTAGAAGGAAAATCTATGAGAGATTCAGTGATGTTTGCAAATAGAGTTGGATCCATGACAGTTACAAAAGTTGGAGCCATTTCAAGTTTACCTTATCGAAAGGACTTAGATTCATGAGTGTACTAAATTCATATTTTGATATTCAAAAACAAGAAGTAATGAACTATTATGATGAAATTGATAATAGGATACTTGAAGAGGTAGCCTATATTATTAAACAACAAGAAAGTAAAGGTTGTAGAGTTCATACAACAGGAATTGGTAAACCAGGTCATTTAGCGAGTTATGTAGCATCTCTTTTCTCATCAATTGGAACACCTACATACTTTTTGGATGGTACAGAAGCAATTCACGGAAGCAGTGGTCAGGTAAAAGAGGGTGATGTTGTGATTGCAATGTCAAATAGTGGTCAGACAGAAGAACTCAAAAAAACTTTGATGACTTTAAGAAATAATGGAGCGATTCTTGTCACGGTAACAGGAAATGCTGATTCATGGATGGCAGAAAACTCTGATTACCATATTTTTGCAGGCGTTACTGAAGAAGGTGACAATTTAAACAAACCACCACGATCTTCTATTCTTGTTGAAACTATTGCTATGCAAGCACTAAGTGTTATCCTACAAGATTTAAATAATTTGACTCCGGAAGTATATGTTAAGTGGCATCCTGGAGGAAGTCTTGGAAAAAGTATTCTGGACAAAAAGAAGTAATCTCCCAAATATAGCAACGTTTAAGACTTATAAAGACTTCACCAATCATGGTGAGGTCTTTTTCATATAAGTGGAAATTATCGGTACTCATATTAACTGTGTTATAATTTTCATTAGAGGTAAATTATGAAAATTGCAGTATTAAGTGACATACATTCAAATCTGAGTGCATTGCAACAAGGACTTACTTATTTAAATGATAAAGGAATTGATGAGTACATTTTCTTGGGTGATTATATTACAGATGGATATCAAGACAATGAAGTGATTGAAGTCGTAAGAAATGTATCAACTCATGCAATATCTGGGAATAGGGATAGAATTGAAAGCACAAACTTTCCCAATCCGTTGCCGATTAACCTCATGCCACAAGCGTGGACATTGAAGCATCTTAGCAAAAATAGTTCTGAATACTTACAAACACTGCCTACACATAAGTTGTTAGAATATGAAGGGGTTCGTTTTTTATTTATTCATGGCGATAACCCTCAAATCAGAAAACCTATAGAGGATACTTTTGATGAATTGATCGAAATGGAAAACTTTGATGTGTGTATTATGGGCCATATTCACAGGCATTTTGATCAAAGTTATAAAGGAAGACGATTCATTAATGCATCGTCATTAGGACTTCCTGCTGATGGACCCGATTATAAGTTATTGATTATTAATATTAATAAAGCAGTCGATGTAGAAGTGGTTTCACTTCCTATTATGAATACCTTTGATTTACAATGCAGAGAGTATCAAAATTCGAGTTACTTCGAAAATCATAAAGAATGGGGGACACTTGTGTTGGATTCCATCGCTTATGGAATTAGTGCACAAGACACATTCTTTAAAATAGTTAAAAAACTTCTTGAAGATAATAGAGATGCATGTATTGATGAAGTATGGTATGAAGCTTTTAATATTTATATAAATACTAACCCTAGCACCTATAGTCGCTTAGAGAGTGGTTTTAAGGAATAGGTAAAAGATGTTTTACACCAAATTTAGTATGACGTAAAGAACTTTTAGATTGATTGAGCAGTGAATCTCTTTTAAATTGGAATTAGGAGGAACGGTAAATGGACTTTGGAACAAGACTTAAGGAAGCACGAACCAATATAGGACTTAGACAAGAAGATGTCTCTGAAGCGATTGGAGTATCCCGTCAAACGGTTTCTAATTGGGAAAATAATCGGAGCCTTCCTGATTTAAGAAGTATTGTTGAGATAAGTGATGTTTATCAAATCTCCCTCGATGACTTATTAAAAGGAGACCAGAAAGTTATGGAAAAATTAATTAAAGATTCAGATGTCAAAGCTATGGGGAATAGAGTCAATCTACTTACAATTCTTGTATTAACTGTATCTACGTTATCAATGTTATTTATTGACAATGGATCATTATCAGGGTCGAAAATGACCGTGATATTCGTATTGTCTTTGTTACTAAGAATTGGATTGGTGGCGTTGTTATTCTATGCAATTATTAAATATATAAAAATGAGTAATATACAACAGATTCAATCAGGTTCTGTAGATCAACCGAATTATAATGTTAAGAAGGTTATCATTATCTTGATTGGAATAAGTGTTATTGGATTCGTAGCGGGTTTAGTTGCGGGTCTGTTGTAAGAATGAAAACCGATAATTACTAACGGTTCCTGATATATTGGATGGTTTAATTAAGCATATACACTAAAGGATTGATTTCTGTATTACTCAGGAGTCAATCCTTTTTATTTAGATATTGTTGAGAATAAATTCTTATATATTTCGTGGTAATATTTATTTATTACATTGAAGAAAACGCTGTGATAAAGCGTTTGACCTAAATAGTTGTGAAATATTTAACCTATTTAACATAATCAATAAAAAGATGTGAAAGTTCGGACAATTTCTCAAAGATATCACAATTATATACACACAAAATACCTAAAAAGTCTTTTCTTGGTTGTATAGTAAATACGCGGAACCAATGTTGGTTCACGAATTCAAAAGGAGAGAAAAGACATATGGAAATTATGAAGACAGTCTTAACTGATCCGAAATTCTTGGGAGCTGTGTTCTCAACAATTTCAATCATCCTGTTAGGATACTACTTAAGAAAATCGGGAAAGGTTACAGATACAGCAGCAAAATCATTAACTGCTGTGTTGATGAACGTTGCACTACCTGCATTAGCATTCCAAGCATTTATGACAGATATTAAACCAGAAACATTTACGACAGGTTTAAACTCATTTATCTTTGGTTTTGTTGCTTATATTATTTTAATTCTAATCACATTTGCATATCGTGGTAAGTATAAAGGGGACAAACTAGACGTTATGCGAGGACTAACAATCTTTGGTTCTACAACATTCTTTGGATTACCAATTATTGAAGCGTTCTTAGGTTCTGAAGGAACATTATATGCAAACTTATTTAATATTGCATACCGTGTATTCCTATATTCATATGGATATATCATGTTCTCAGGATTGAAATTTGAAAAGAAAAATCTAAAACAAATTATCTTAAATCCAATTATTATTGCTACATTCTTAGGATTCTTTATTTGGATGTTCCAAGCAAGTCTTCCACAAGTTAGTGTTGCAGTTAAAGAAGGAACTAAATCTTATGCATTCCTAAGACTTGATCAAACAGCACCATGGTTCATGAAAGCAGTTGGATACCTTGCATCATTATCATCACCACTTGCATGGTTAGCAATCGGTATGACACTTGCTAAGATCTCATTGAAAGATGCTGTTAAAGATATGGATGTTTGGGTTTACTCAATTGGTAAATTACTCATTATGCCTGCAGTCATGTTAATTCTTATGATTCTATTCCGTAATATTGGATTCTTACCACTTAACTACGTAGCCATTACTGGTATCATTATTATGCTTGCTACACCACCTGCAACTGTTGCAGTAGGTTATGCAATTAACTTTGATAAAGAAGCAGTATTCTCTTCAAACGCTTCGTTAGTATCTACAGTATTATCAATTGTCGCAATTATTATCTGGCTTGTTGTACTTGCAGCTTTAAATAGCGCTGGTATTATATTATAAAATAAAGGAGATTAATTATGAGATTATTATGTTACGGTGTTCGTGAAGTTGAAAGACCATTTTTTGAAAAATATAATGAAAAATTTGGTTTTGATCTTGTGTTAACTGAAAAGATGTTGAATGATGAAACAGTTCATCTTGCTGAAGGATGCGAAGCAGTGATGCTTCGTGGTAACTGTCCAGGTTCACGTCAAAACTTAGAAATATATAAAAACTATGGCGTAAAATATGTATTAACACGTACAGTTGGATACAACCATGTTGATTTAGAAGCAGCAAAAGATCTTGGACTTAAAGTTGCTTATGTACCTTTTTATTCACCAAATGCTATTGCTGAACTTGCTCTTACATTAGCAATGTCACTTGCAAGACATACACAATATACTACTAATAAAGCTAAAGACGGAGATTTCAAAATTGACAACTTCATGTTCTCAAAAGAAATCCGCAAATCCACTGTTGGAATTATTGGTTTAGGTAAAATTGGATTTACTGCTGCAACACTCTTTAATGGTGTTGGTGCTAATGTCATTGGATATGATGTTGTTGAAAAAGATTACTTAGGTGATGTATGTAAACAAGTTGACTTGGATACTTTACTTAAAGAATCTGATATTATCTCAATGCATATGCCATATTTCAAAGGTTCAAATGATGAGTTCATCAATAAAGAAATCATCAGTAAAATGAAAGATGGTGTTATCTTAATTAACACATCACGTGGAGAACTCCAAAATGTTGATGACATTCTAGATGCAGTAGAAAGCGGTAAAATTCAAGCATTTGGTACTGATGTTCTAGCTAATGAAACGAAGTACTTCAATAAGGTGACAGCACCTCAGGACTTTGATGCATTAATGACACGTATCAGTGGTTTATATCCACGTGTACTTGTGACACCTCACGTGGGATCATATACAGATGAAGCGGTAGCGAATATGGTCGAATTCTCGTATGAAAACCTTCAAGAATTTATTGAAACAGGTTCATCAAAAAATCAACTAGCATAAATAAATGTATCAAATAAAGACATCTTCTATAAGGGAAGATGTCTTTTAACTATAAAGAGCTAAAGCGGTTACAATTTGATTGATATTCTTTTGACAAAGATAATTATTGATGATATAGTAATTATGTTATAAGAAAAACTACACTTTAGATAATGTCTTTTGTTATTGAGAGTTAAGTACTTATTTTCTAGAACAGGAGGCACTATTAATGGAATCAGGAAAAGTTAAATTTTTCAATGGTGAAAAAGGATTCGGATTTATCATTGTTGACGGTTCAAACGAAGAAGTGTTTGTTCACTATTCAGGAATTGATATCGAAGGATACAAAACATTGAATGAAGGACAAGCAGTATCATTTGATATTGTTCAAGGACAACGTGGTAAACAAGCAGAAAACGTTCGCCCTTTATAGTCGAAAATTAAGAAGCAGCAATGCTTCTTTTTCTTTGTCCAAAATTAAAATATATAAAAAATATATCCATTGTCGGTAATGGATATATTTTTATATTCAGATATTAACCATATAGATTGTTGCAATTAAAATTATAACCAGAATAATCAGCAGTGTTAAACGGTAACGTATTCCTTCAAGAATACTTGTAAATTCAATAACATCTTTACGTGATACCTCTAAATTTGAATTTTGTTTGTTTTCCATATGATCTCCTCTCTATTAGTTTCATTATACATTAAACGCTATTTAAAGCTGCAAAAGGATTCGTAAATATTACACTTGAAATATCTATGTAATCGGTTACAATATAACTAGGAGGTGGTCACAATGTTCAATTTAATTGCCTTTATAACTGATGTAGGAAAACATTGTGTCACCATCGATGATTTGAGCTGAAAGACGGGTTTGTGCCTGTCTTTTTTGTTTGCAAGGAGGATACAATGGATCAAACAAATAAAAAGCTTTTTGACGCAGCAGCACATGGTGATATCTATCTTGTAGATTTAGCATTTAAAGAAGGTGCTGATGTCAATGTTGTAAATGGTGAAAATCGTACCGCATTAATGAGAAGTGCAAAACGTGGCCATACAAATATCGTAAGATTTTTAATTGATCATAATGCCGATGTAAATGCACTCGATATTTTTGGTAAAGATGCTTTAATGAGTGCAGCTAAGAAGGGCCATCTTGATATTGTTGCTTTATTAATTAAAGCAGGTGCAAATGTTAATCTTCAAGATGAAAAAGGTCGCACTGCATTAATGAGAGCAAGTTTCTTAGGTCATTTAGATATCGTTAAGTTACTTGTTGAAAATGGCGCCGATGTTAATGCTAAAGATACGTTAGGTCGTACAGCGCTCATGGAAGCAACGCTGGCGTACCAAATGGACATTATCAAGTATCTTGTTCGTCATCAAGCAAACGTTAATGAGCGTGACGCTAATGGCTGCACAGCGTTAATGAGAGCAGCATACTCAGGTTATGAAGAATTGATTAAATTTCTTGTAGATTCGGATGCTGATATTACAATTAAAGATGACGAGGATCGTTTGGCGATTCATTATGTAAGACAGCATGATTTCGAAACATTGAAACAGTATTTAGTTTAGTGAGGATGGCTTAATATGAAAGACTATAGAAGCGAGAATGTAAGAAACCTAGCAGTACTGGGACATAACGGAAGTGGTAAGAGTTCAGTGATTCAATCCATGATGTTAGAAGCTAAACAAATAGATCGAATTGTCTCAGCAGAGAGTGGTCAATCTTCAATTGACTTTGAACCCCAAGAAATAAAAAGGGGTCAAACGTTATCTTTAAAGATGGTACCAATTGAGTGGCAAGACTGTAAAATTAACTGTATTGATACACCTGGATATGCAGATTTTGTAGCGGAAACTTTATCGGGACTGAGTGTTGGGGATAATGTCTTAATTGTAGTTGATGGTAAAAATGGTGTGGATGAGGGCACGAAGTCCGCATTTCGTTGGGTTGAATCAGAAAACAAACCCACTATTTTCTTCGTCAATAAAATGGATGATGAAAATGTTAGTTTCCACACAGCCTATGAGACGTTAAGAGAAACATTCGGAAAAAGTGTCATTGCATTTGAGATACCAATTCGAGAAAAAGGTGTTGTTATCGGAAGTATTAATTTATTAAGTAAGAAGGTATGGTACTACGATCATCCTGAAAAACCTCATGAAGTTCCTGAAGAATATGCCGATCAAGTAGCAATTCATTGGGAAGAAATTTGTGAAGCAGTTGCAATGACTGATGATGAGTTGATGGAAACATATTTTGATAAGGGAAACTTATCAGAAGAGGATATTTTGAAAGGTGTTTCTCTTGGTGTTCGAAGCGGAGATATCCGTCCTGTTTATTGTGGAAGTGCCAATGCAGGGATTGGGATGCGTCGCCTCCTTGATCTCATTACAGAGTACTTTCCAAGTTATCAAGAAAAAGGAACCGTAACGGGTAAGGATCGAAAAGGAAATGAAATTACCCTGCGAACTCAAGAAGATGAAGTATTTAGTGCACAAGTATTTAAAACTATTGTTGACCCCTTTGTAGGAAAGATTAGTTACTTAAAAGTAATGAGTGGGGTACTCAGCGCTGATTCTGAAGTAACAAATAATAATCAACAAGAAACAGAAACTATTAACCAAGTGTTTAGTATCAATGGTAAATATCAAATAGGAGTTGGTAAATTATTTTCCGGAGATATTGGAGCGGTAACGAAACTTCAAAGCACTAAAACGTTCGATACGCTTGCAGCATCGGATTGTAAAATAATTTATGATAGTCCCGATATTCCGCAACCATTATTGGGTGTTACGATTCAACCTGAAACAAAGAAAGATGAAGACAAACTTAGCATGGCTTTGAGTAAAGTTCTGGAAGAGGATTGTGGTGCGCGTTTTGAAAAAAATCCTGAAACATTGGAACAGATCCTATATGGATTGGGAGATCAACACCTGGATTCACTCATTACAAAACTTAAAGATAAATATGGTGTAACTGTGAATGTAACGGAACCAAAAGTTGCCTTCCGCGAAACAATTAGAAATAAAGTAACCGGTGAGGGTAGACATAAGAAACAAACGGGAGGGGCTGGTCAGTTTGGTCATGTCTTTATCGAGTTTGAACCTTGGGATTGCGAGGATATGGTTTACGAAACGCGTGTCGTCGGTGGTGCAGTTCCAAAACAATTCTTTAGCTCCGTAGAACAAGGACTTCGTGAAGCAATGGTTAAAGGCGTGCTAGCAGGGTATAAAGTGGTTGGTGTCAAAGCAACACTTGTAGATGGTAAATATCATGATGTTGATTCCAAAGAGATTGCCTTTAAGCAGGCTGCTCGTTTGGCATATCTTGATGCTATGGAGAAAGCGACAGTTCAACTTTTAGAACCCATTGTTTTACTTGAGATTACCGTACCCGAATCCTTTACGGGTACAATTATGGGAGATTTAAATAAAAGACGTGGTGTTATCCTAAGCGTTGATGCTCTTGAAAACCAACTTCAATTGATTCAAGCAGAAGTACCTAAAGTTGAAGTGAAAAAATATGTTGCTGATTTGCGTTCGATGACTCAGGGTAGTGGTAGTTACCAGGAAACATTAGTTCGCTATGACGTTGTTCCAGAATCACTTGTAAAAAATCTCTTAGATAATAATTAAAAAGATATCAAAGACATCCTGTCACAGTGATATAATAGTTTAAAAGGAGATTCAAAAATGAAACTATATATCAAACAAAAAGTTTTTACAATCGGTGAATCATTCACAGTTCGTAATGAATTCAATGAAGATGTTTATTGGGTTAAGGGAAGTTTTATGCGAATTCCTAAGAAATTTACGATTACCGATCAATCGGGTAAAAAAGTAGCAACTATTGAGAGACAAATGTTGAAAATTATGGCTCATTACAAGATTACAATTGAAGGCCAACCAAGCGTTGTCATCAAACGAAACTTCACAATGTTCAAACAAAAATTCCAAATCGAAGGAACAAACTGGAAGTTGAAAGGTGACTACATGTCACACAACTACTCGATAGTAGATGGGAAAGCACCTGTCATGTCGCTTCGTAAACATTGGTTTACATGGGGTGATAGCTATGAATTGAACATACTTGATGAAAAGTATCAATTACTTGCACTATGTGTCGCAATTGTTGTCGATAATGAAATCGAGAAAGATCGTTCTTCAAGTCATAATTCTTCATCGAGCTCAACCTCAGCACAATAAGATTAGCCAATACAAATATTAATGAAAGCCTCATCTTAAAAAATGAGGCTTTTTTCTTGTAATTCATTACATTTCGAATAACTTTAATTACATACTTATAACGAAATGAATAATCTTAATATAAACTAAATGAAAGTTGTAACTTATGAATGGTTAGTGATAGGTAGCGTCAAGAAGTTTGTGTAAACATCGTTTCTTGTAGAAGAAAATTATTAATGGTATTTTTCTTCAAATAATGTTTCAATTTCAGACTGTACTATATCAAATCCTTTATGAATCCTACGAATGCCTTTGTGATTGTATTCAATCACTTGAGAGCATACAAAACGGTCGAGTGACTCTTCATTAGGAAATTGTTCTTTGCGACGAGTATACCGCTTTAGATGCTTATTGAATCCTTCAATTAAGTTTGTTGTATATAAACTTCTCTGAATTTGTCTTGGAAAATCTAAAAATTCAAACAAACTTTTGTTTTTATCAAACATAGCTACAACCTTCGGATATCGTTTCTTAACCGATGCTTTGAAGTTTTCCAGCAAGTCGATCGCTACTGATTTTTCAGTTGCCTGATAAACAGGTTTCAATTGTTCTAAAATTTCTTTACGATCTTTTGCTCGCACCAAGCGTGAAACGTTTCTCTGTAAATGCACCCAACACGTTTGGTGCATTGCTTTCGGATACACTTCTAAACAGGCATCTCGAATACCTGTTAGTCCATCAGTGATAAACAACAAAACTTCTTCACAACCACGCATTTGTATGTCCTTAAGCATCTCACGATAATTATCAGCTGATTCTTGTGGATAGATTCGATAATCTAAAACTTCTTTATATCCTTCTGGAGTGATGCCGATAAGAATATGTAGTGCTTCTTTAGAAACAGAATCCCGTCGTACATTTAGATAAGTTGAGTCACCATAAACCGCAAGGTAGCGCTTGGAAAGTAATCGTTTATGAAATTCATCAACAGAAGTTTCAATGGCTTGAGTTATATAAGAAACTGTTTGTGGCGTGTAAGCATGTCCGTACATTTTTTCAATTAAATCGGCAATTTCAGAAGTGGTGATGCCTTTAGAATAGAGTTGAAGAATGGTAGTTTCTAAATCATCAGTCTGACGTTTGTAAGGCGGAATGGTTTGTTGATTAAAATCACCATTGCGATCACGTGGTATGGTAAGGCATACTTCACCATACTTTGTTTTAACAGTTCGAGTATAGTTTCCGTTTCTAGAATTACCACTATTGTAGCCAATTGGATCATATCGCTCATAGTCTAAAAATACAGTCAGCTCTGTTTGGAGTAATTGATTCATCGCAATTTCTAACTCACTTCTGATGAAAGTATCCAATGATATTCCTTGGGCTAGTGCAGTATAAAGTTCTGTGTTAAAATTAGTCATGGGAAGTCTCCTTTTGAATGTTGTCTAGTAACTTTATTCTACAAGATATGACTTCCTTTTTCTATTTCACGTCGCAAGACGTTTACACAAAATATTTTATACTACCTAGTGATAACTGAAATGGGATAAGTTATCGATCAACTTAGCTGCAACTAATATTTCAATATCAATATTTTTATTGATTGGAAAGTTGATGTAGGCAAAAAAAATATTTTTATTAATTTTTCAGGTAGGCTATTAATAGTTATAGACCGTTAAATAGAAATAGTACAAAAGTTTATAATTACTAAATTAAATAACACACCATGGAAAGTTTTGAAGTAATAAACTTAGTCTGTGGTGTGTTATTTAATTAAAGACGATGAGAAGTTGAATATTGCCAGGTCCAATTAAATATATTGATGGAAAAGGAGAAGAAATGGAAGAGAGAAAATTAATCATTGATATTGCAGGTTTATTACAAGAGCTGGATGATACTTTAAATGAGATGGAAGAAGTGAATACAATTAATGTTAATCTCGAAATCGTTGAAGTTATTTATATGAAGAGGATGGTTATAGAGCTTAAAAAATTGATGGCAGACTTTGGGGAATATGATAATTATAATCCACGTGAAATGTCTCAAGTTGAAAGAAATACTCAATTAGTTGAGAAGATATTTAAAGCAAATGGGAGTTGTGTAAAGTAACCAATTCAAATTTTATTTAAGCACGGTAATGGACGCATTAAATAACTTAATGCAAATGGTTCGCAACTGTGTTGACAGAATCGATGAACAGGTTTAAGATAAGTTTATCCAAAAATTAAAAAACTATAAGTAGTAGAAAGAAGGATAACTATGAAACCAATTCCAGTTACTATTGTTACAGGATTCTTGGGTGCGGGGAAAACAACATTACTCAATAAAATTATGAAAAACCATCAAGATGAAAATATCGTCGTGATTGTGAATGAATATGGAGATATGGGCATTGATCATGAATTAGTGCTTGTGAATGAAGAGGAAAGAATCTATCAAATTAACAGTGGTTGTATGTGTTGTATTTTGAGGGATGATTTAGTTGAAATGTTTTATGGTATTTTGGACGCTCGAGAAAAAGAGGGTCTTGAAATCGATCGTATCATTATTGAAACCAGTGGTTTAGCAGAGCCAAGTCCTATTGCACAAACAGTTTTACGGACACCACGTCTGAGCGAACAACTATCAATTGATAGTATTATCACTTTGGTTGATGCGGTAAATGGTGTTAAGCAAATGCACGAATTTGTAGAAACACGTGAACAAATTGCTTATGCAGATCAAGCATTTATTACTAAATCGGAAGAGGTTGCCGATGATGAATTAGAACGTGTAGAAACACATATTAAAAATATTAATCCATTAATAGCAGTCGAAGTACTTAATCTAGATACCGTGAAGTTTGAAGATGTAGTGGGGTTGAATTTATTTGATCGTGCCTCAGGTGAAATACATCGTGTAGAGGAAGATATCGATGCCATGGTTGAACGTGAACATCACCATCATCATGGACATGACCATAATCACGATCACCACCATACTGGAGTAGATACTTTATCGATTGTGACTGACAAGCCACTTGATGAACATAAACTTTCAACATGGATTAACTTAATAATTGGAGAATATGGCGAAGATCTTATGAGATACAAGGGGATTATTAGTATTCATAACTTTGATTACCAAGTCGTTCTTCAAGGTGTTAATATGGCATTTAAAACAGAAATGGGACGTAAATGGAATTCTGATGCTAGAGAAACTAAAATTGTTATGATTGGAAGACACCTCCAGGATAAAAAAATTACAAAGCTATTTAATGAAATTGTTCTCGAAGAAACGAAATAGTATTTATTGCTTCTTTCCCATAGTATGAAAGATTTGTGAAAGAACCTTGCTTATCATTGTTGTTGTTAATATAAAGCGTATAATTGAGTAGGAAAAGGAGAGTCTTAAACTATGAATACTCAGTATGAAGTGGGACATGTTAGTTTGTGGAAAAAAATCGTCTATATTTGTACAGGACTTGTTTATACAGTTCTTGGATTTTTGATGATTCAACATCCAGCAACAACATTGTCGACGCTTTCGTTTGCAATGGGATGGACTGTTACCATCATGGGGATACTTGCAACACTTTCATCATTTAAAAATAGAGAGAATGATGAAGTGCGGTCGGGTAGTTTTCTTGAAGGTATCTGTTTACTCTTACTTGGATTAATGTTCTTATTTGGTGATTTCATCAACAACACATTAGTGCTAAGTTACTTATTGGTTTTCTGGATTATTGTTGATAGTGCAGTTCAACTTCAATATGTTGTGCATTTCCAAAAGGGATGGTCACGTATTGTTATGATTATATTAGATGTATTATTAATTGTTTACGGAGCAAGCTTGCTCTTTAATCCTCAAGAAGCAGAAAGTTTCTTAGTTCTATGGATTGGTATTGGATTTATCGGTACCGGCGTTGGTAAGGTAATTAAATCCGTATAAATATTAAAGAGGCTTAGCCTCTTTTTTTGGCTTATTGAGGTGAATGTTTGATATAATATAAGTATAAGTAAGATGGAGGCTAATTCATGAATGATGATCGTAAGATAATAATACTGGATCGGGTTAAATATATTGCAGAGCACTTTGATGAACTTTCTGATATCGATTTAATAACCCTGTTTGTGGCGTGTGCTACGCTATTTGAAGAAACAGATACAAAGTTTTATCAATCATTTATTCGGGTGATGCAACAAACGGTACAGGCTAAGCTAACGAATAAAGATCCCCGTGATGTTCAAAAATATTTAGAAGATAATGCGATAATATAAAAAAAGAATGGTCATCGAACCATTCTTTTTAGTAGTAGTTATTCATTAATTTTCTTTAAGAGTCTCAGTCCATTGAAGAGAACCACGAGTGTGCTTCCTTCGTGAGCAATGACTCCAAGTGGTAAGGACATCTTACCGAGTACGTTAAGTACAACAAGTAGTGCAACGATGAACATTGAGAAGATAACATTTTCCCATACAATTCTATTTAACTTCTTGGATACTTTATGTGCATAAGCGAATTTAGTTAAGTCATTTTTCATGAGAACTGCATCTGCAACATCAATAGCAATATCTGTACCATCACCCATTGCAAATCCAATATCTGCTTTAACAAGTGCAGGAGCATCGTTAACTCCATCACCTAACATGGCTACAACGCCGTGTTTTTCTTGGAGTTGTGTTACGATTGCTGCTTTGTTTTCAGGCATTACATTACCAATTACTTCGTCAATTCCTAATTGTTTAGCAACTGCTTGGCCTGTTACTTCGGCATCACCTGTAATCATTACAGTATGGATGTTTTGAGTATGTAAGTATTCAATTACAGCTTTAGCGTAGTCATTTGGAATATCCATCATAGCGATCATTCCTAATACAACACCATCTTCAGCGAAGTAAACGACAGTATTTCCTTCTTTAGCAAAGGCTTCACTTTTCGCAATCATATCTTCATTTGTAATGGTGAAGAGTGCTTGCTTTCCAATTTGATATTGCTTGTTATTGTAAGTTGAAGTTAATCCTTTACCAATTTCATTTTCTACATCTAATTTTAAAGATTCGTTCGTTGGGAATCCTTTGATAATTGCATCAGCTAATGGATGGTTTGCAGTTTTTTCCATGGCAACGATGATATCTTTATATGCTTGAATTTGATCTTGTGATAAATGAGATTCAAAGTAGGAATCAGTTACAACAGGTTTTCCATTCGTAAGTGTTCCGGTTTTATCGAATGCAACTGCTTTAACATCTGACAGGTTGGATAAAAATGATCCTCCCTTGAAGAGTACACCTTGACGTGCAAGATTTGAAATTGCGGATAATGTTGCAGGTACTGCGGCTGCAGCAAGTGCACAAGGAGATGCAACAGTTAAGAATACCATACCACGGTAGAAACTGAGATACCATGACCATCCAAAGATGACAGGACCTAAAAGAATAAAGATAGGAACAATGATTAAGACAGCTGTAACGTATGTTGGCTCTAATTTTTGAATCTTAGTAGCGGTACGTGATAAATTTGATTGTGATTGATTTACAAGTTCAATAATCTTAGCGAAAAGTGTTTCGCTACTATCTTTAGTCACTTCCATAACGAAGCTTCCAGTACCATTCATAGTACTTCCGAATACTTCATCTCCGACTGATTTTTCGCGAGGAATACTTTCACCATTGATTGAAGATTCATCAATAGAACTATATCCTTCGATGATAACACCATCAGTAGGTATTTGGTCGCCGTTTAAAACTTGTAGACGATCGCCAATTTGTAAATCAGTAACTTGAACTGTTTCTGTGGTTCCATCATCTTTAAGACGACGTGCTTCGGTAGGGTTCAGGTTTAAAAGACTCGTAATTTCACGTTTACTGCGATCTTCTGCATAGTGTTCTAAGAAGTGAGCACCAGCAAAGATAAGAATTAGTAATGCACCTTCCTCAAAGTTTCCAATGATTGATGCACCCACTGCAGCGAGTGACATTAAGATATGTACATTAGGTGTAAACTTACCTTTTTCTTTAGTACTGCTAATTGTATCGGTAACACCTTCAATAATAATGTGATATCCCGATGCTAACATTGCTACAATATAAAGCACTGCTTTAATAGTTGGACTTAGAGGTGCTAGAAGAGCAATTAAGAATGCACCAAGACCTCCAAAGAATAAATAGACTGGTAATGCACCGTGATCGTGATCATGACTGTGACCATGCTCGTGGCTGTGATCGTGATCATGATGATGGTTGTGATCGTGTTTATCATGATTGTGTTCATGTGTTGAATGATTATGACTCATATGATACCTCCTAATATATGAATACTTGTTCATGCGTTCATTATACATCAATCGAGTTGAAATGCAAGGCCTCTTTTAATTTTGTAATAAAAATATTAGTTGACCTGGAATCTTGAGATAATAACTGACTTAGTTTGTGAAAAAAGAGGATGTCTAAGTGATATTGTAATAGCAATATGATAAGATAATATAGTAACGAATGAGGAGGATTTTGTTGATGAATAAAGAATGGGAAGCAGTTCGCGATTTTCATGAAAAATTCGATCATCCAGTTGCTGATACGCCTAAGTTCATGGATCAAGAACGTGCACAAAAGCGTTACAAATGGATGCTTGAAGAAATCGATGAATTTTTAGAAGCAGATGATATTACAGAACAAGCAGATGCAATGATTGATACAATCTACTTTGCTTTAGGTACGCTTGTAGAAATGGGAATTCAACCAGATCCACTTTTTGAAATTGTACAACATGCAAACATGAGTAAGTTATGGGAAGATGGAAAACCACACTATAACAAAGATGGAAAAACAATTAAACCTGCAGGTTGGGAAGATCCACATAATAAACTTGAAGCAACAATTGAAGCTATGAAAAAATAAGCCAACGCATTTTTGTGTTGGACTTTTTTATCAAAGGAGAGATAGAGATGACTCAAAATATTAAATTAATTGCAAGTGATGTTGATGGGACACTTATTAACTCAGAGCATCAAGCTACAGAGTATACAAAAGAAGTTATTCATCGTTTAAAGGACCATGGTATTGATTTTGTAATTGCTACAGGTCGTTCTTATGATGGTGCATTGGGTGTGGCCCAACAGTTGGATATCGTAGAAGAAGGATACGGTATCATCTGCCTAAATGGATTAAGAACCTATAACTTGCCTCACGAAGAATGCGTTGATGGTCGAACCATGACATATGAAGAATGTATGAAGATGGAACAACTGGGTAAGAAGTATCATATGGGAATTCTATATTGTTATGATGATGTTATTTATTTCCAAATGGAAAATATAGCTTATCAAGATTATACAATTGGAATGAAACATAACAAACTACGTTTCTTTAAAGATCGTGCTAATACTGAAGAAGTTCAAGCATTATCCGATATCAAACATCGTTTCGATGCCAATGACCCAATCTTAAAGATTGTGTTTGTTCAAAATGATGATTATCTCGACTTAGTCTTTGGTCGAATTAAGAAAGAAATCCACTATGATTTTGACTTGCTACTTGTTGGACATGGATGGGCTGAAATCATGCCTAAATCCGTGAATAAGGGAGAAGCATTAATTGCCTATGCTGCTTCAAAGGGAATAAAACCTGAAGAGATCGTAGCATTTGGTGATGCAGAAAATGATATAAGCATGATTTCACGTGTGGGATTGGGTGTTGCTATGGAAAATGCCATGGGCTCATTAAAAGCCGTTGCGAAAGACATGACCGATACCAATGATAATGATGGTGTTGCGAAATATATCGAAAAAATATTAGAAGATCGTAAGTAAATAAAGAAGCATCGTGAGATTGAATCGCGATGCTTTTCTTTAGAGTTGAAGATACTGTGCAAATTCCTCAGGGAGAGGGATTGTAAATTCAAGGTTTTCATGTGTCCTTGGATGGGTGAACATTAGCTTGAATGCACATAGAAATTGCCCGTAATCTGGGTCGAAAGATTCAAGAGCATAAACGGGGTCATTTAGAATTGGAAATCCCAATGATTGAGAGTGAATGCGAATCTGATGTTTGCGACCGGTGAAAAGATGATATTCCAAGAGAGAGTAACTTTGATTGGATGCGATTTTTAAAACTTCAGTTACGGCCTCTTTTCCATTTTCGGGATCGAGAACCATTTGTTTGAGCTTTGATGATTCAGAAATCTTGTGACGTACCCAACAGGAATTCTCTGTAAAATCACCTTTTACTAACGCTCGATAATATCTTTGAACCTCTTTATTTTCAATAGCACTCGCTAGGAGTCGATGAGTCATCATGTCTTTAGCAACGATAAGAAGTCCGCTTGTCTGTTTATCAAGACGGTGGACAATTCCTGGTTTAAATGAAGTGTTTTGGTAATAGTAAATCAAACCTTGCAAAAGACTTTGATCTCGATTTCCTTTACTTGGATGTACAACAAGTCCGGAAGGTTTATTCACAATAATAAGATAGTCGTCTTCATATACAATATCCAGTTTCATTTCAACAGGTGCTAAATCATGTGCTTTTTCAACGTAATCTTGCAATTCAATTAAATCGTTTAAATGTAATTTATAATTCGCTTTGATTGAATTGTGGTTTACCATAATACATTCACTTTTAATCATTTCATTCACTTTAGACCGTGAATAGTCAGAATGCTGACTAATAAATATATCAGCACGAAGTCCCACAAATGTGGTGTCAATAGTCCATTGTTTCATAATTTACCTCAAATTAGTCGAACGAGAAGTTCCAAAATATATCACTTAAACGTCGTTCTCTTAAATCTTTAAAGATGTCTTTCGCAGTTGCGGCATGGTCTGTAATAATTCCCGTTACATCTGATTGTAAGTATAATCGCATATTATCTTCATCATTTACAGTCCATACGAAGAGACCTTTATTATACTTATGAACATCACGCATAACTCGAGATGAAATTGAGAAGTCTTCGATTGAGAAGAAATCGACATTGATGTTTTCAAGACCTCCAAGATTAAAGCCTAGAATATACCCTGTTGTTGCGGAAGGGTATTTTTCTTTTAAAAGTAAGATAGCATCAAGATCAAGAGATTGGAAGATGACCCGATGTTCCATTTTATTTTTCTTGATTAGAGCCATCATATCATCTAGGAACTCAGGACTATCTAGTGACGTCGTTTTAACCTCTACCATTAATGGTTGATTCAATTCTGATGCGAGAGCTAGGTAATCATCAAAGAGTGGTATCGTGGATGTGTGTCCGCGATGCGATATTTCCACATCCTTGAGCTCATCCCATGTTAAAGCATTAATGCGATCACTTTGATCAGAAAGTCTCTTAAGAGTGTAGTCATGATAGACAACAATTTGATGATCCTTTGTTTGTTGAATATCCATTTCTACAAAGTCGGGTTTATACTCATTTGCTAATTTGAGAGATTCCATTGTGTTTTCAATGGCAGCAAAGGATTCACCACGATGGGCTACAATCTTCACATTTCCAAGAAGAGAAGGATCGGGTTGGTCATAATATGCAGCAAAGACAGCGGCACAAAATGCGAGAAGTGTTAAGGTGTTAAATGCAATTCGATATTTTAGAGCATGATGTTTTTTCGTTATTTCGAACGGTTCTTCATTGTTGAGTTCGTGATAACTTACGACAGCAACTTGAATGGATAGAATTGCTACAAAGGATATAAAAATGATGGTCCCAAAGAGGAAAAATACTTGCATAACTGAGTTAAAGAGACGATCTAAATGTGGCCACATGGCTGCTAATCCAACATATGGTAGATAAGCAAGTGCAAAGATAACGAGCACACCGACGACACTACTGATTGTAATGGTACCAATTAATCCAAGGATTCGTAACTGTTGGTGTTTTGTAATCTTCCAACTCTTCTTGAGAGATTCTGTAAATGAAAGGGGTTCTAAACTAAAGATAACAAAGGCATAGTATAATCTTAGATTTAAGTAGAAAGATATCGCAATAGCAGAGAAATAAAGTGTCGAGTAGAGTGTGTTTTCCAATATCGTATCTACGATAAAGCGTGGAAGATGGAGATTGGAAGTAATTTCCGAACTAATACTCAAGTTGCCATTAGGAGAGATTACAAACACAAAGATTAAAAGTAAAAGTATTTCTTTAGCCTTAATTCTTTTAAGCGGTGCGAGCGCTCGTTTAAGATTCAAGGGTTCTTTAGTGTAACCACCATTTGCATATGAAGTGGTAATGGTTAACTGAAGAACAATAAATATCGCCGATATAATCGCGACTGATAATAGTAAGAATATAGCAGTTGGATGGGAAAAGACCTGTAGAAAGTTTTCGTTAGTAATTCCTTTCATCTTTGCTGAAATTAAGGCAAGACTGAAAACACGTGAACTCACTTGATTGATTAAGAATAAAGCGAGTGATTCGATAATCATCACTATCGCTACATAAGTAAAGAAGTCGCGTTGAATTAATAGTTTACTCTTCTTGAATACGTCTTTGATTTTAAAATGATTCATAAAAGGCTCCTTGTATATTTAAATTATAGTAAAATACGGGACATGAGTAAACAAATGTTCATTGATTGTATCAGAAATGTAAGATTGGCGTTTGATATATATAAAAACTGAGAAAGTGATGACTTTCTCAGTTTGAGTGTTTATTTGAAAGTATATTCTTCTACATCAGATGCTGGAACACCTTTTGAGTTCACAAGTGTGTAGCTCTTGAGCTCATCTTTAGAATTAAACTCGAGTTCCAGGTAGTGATCTGCCTTCCCACCTTTGCTCGTTAATTCCTTAGTGTATGTTATTTTTGATTTGCCTGTGGGTTCGAATTTGTCACCATAGGCTTTGATAACATCATCTCGAGTTGATCCCGCTTTAATGCCACCTGGAAATTCAATTTCCGTTGATTTAAAATCTTCAGCTGCATTTGCAAGGTTAATGGTTATTACGAGCGGTGTACTATCTGGAAGAGATTGTGTGGATTCTTTTGTGTTCACAATCATCATCTCAATAACCCCGTATGCGTCTTCTTCAAGACTTTTTTTTGTCATAACTTTTTTTGTCATAACATTGATGTTTAAGATTTCCAATACTCAAGTTCGACTTCATTGAATTTCACATCTTTAGGGAGCTTGTAGTACCGTGACATTGAATAAGCAGATTTAGATACTTCCAAGATTTTTTTCAGCGTCATATCCATAGAAATGACTTGACCATCGACAGTAATTTGATCAGAATCCCAACTTGAGGATTTTCCACCAGAACATCCCGTTAATAAGAATACAGCTAATAGAACTGTAAGAATTTTTTTCATACGATTTCTCCCTAATTAATATAATAAAATAATATGTTATTAGAGAGGTCATGTCAAAGAAACTATGTGAATCTTTTATCAAATATGTAAAGATGAATCAGGTTAAAATTATCCGTAAACTATTTAAGATGGCAGGTGCATTTCATTCCTTCACAAGAACATTCTTCAGGAATACATGAACACCGTATGTGGTCTGAAGCTTTTTTGTTTTTGAGAAGTGTCATGATTGTATCGATATCTGCTTCAGTTAGATCATAACTATCAACAGCTTCGGCAATAGCTGCTCCAACTTTTTTCTCGCAAAATGAGTCAAAGAGACCATTAACACGGTGGGTAACACTATCCTCTTCTGTCATCATTGGGAAATATATAAAAGATTTGCCATCCTTCTCTACATCAAGGTATCCTTTTTTTACAAGTCTACTTAAGAGTGTTTTGGTGGTAGAAGGTTCCCAGTTTTTGGTTTGTTTAAGTACTGTGGAAATATCACGACTGGTTGGTTTTTCTAAGGACCAAACAATTCTCATGACATCCCATTCTGCTTGTGAAGCTTGTAGATCAATTGGTTTCATATTAAATCACATCCTTACTATAAGTTTACAACTGTAAACAACAAATAGCAATGCTTTTGCATAGGATTCTAGGCATACATATACGTAGTTATTGATACCTCACAGTCATTCAAGAAAACCTTTATTGAAGTCAATTCAACCCTTTGGGATTTATACTTTACAAAATGTTGGTGAATGAATATCTTAGGGCGTAGGGGGATATTATGATTGAAATCGCCGTATACTTATCCAATCCAATTGATCAGCAAGAAGTCATTCATAGTATTAATTTATTTAAAGAATTAACCAATCATCATGTTCGATATATTGTTTATGAGAAGTGGAATGAATCAATTCCATGCGATATTCTTATTCTTGATGAAAAAACTTACGAATATGAAATGACACAGGTTGCGTATGTGATTCTAATTACTGACGAATACTTTAAATATGCATCAGTTCATGTACAAGTACTCCGTTCACTCTTGAAGGAAAGCTTGATACTAAGACTTAAACAAGTTGTTGATAGTATCAGTCTTGATAAAAAGACTGTTATTATTGATGACAATGGTCTTTACAAAGTTCGAGTATCTGACATTGTTTATATCGAGGTGAGAAACAGAATTGTGGAACTTGGAACACTAACAATGACATATTCTAGTACAGATTCATTTCAACAGTGGAAAGAACGTTTAGATATGGATTACTTTGTTGAGTGTTATCGAGGCATCCTTGTCAACATGTCATATGTTACTAAAATAGTAAATCAGGAACTGTTCTTGACGAATGGAAAAAGGTTTCCAGTTTCACGAAGAAAACAAAATTTCGTGATGGACCAATTTGTTAGAATTACCAATCAATGACGGTTGGTCTTGAAACCACACTCTAATAGTTTTAAAATGAAGTTAGAAAGAGTGGTATATCCTATGATCCGTCATGCAACGTTGGAAGATCTCAATATTCTTCTAGATTTAGATAACGATATTGAATACAGTGAAATGGAAAATATAATTAAATTAGAACGCGTGCTCGTTTATGAGAATGAAGATAAACTTATCGGTTGGCTTCGCTACAATATGTTCTGGGACCACATTCCGTTTCTAAACAAACTTTACATTCTAAAACCTTACCGTAATAAAGGCATTGGTTTAGAGTTAATGAACTACTGGGAAACAGAACTTCGAGCAATGGGACATTATCTTGCGATGACATCAAGCTTAGCTGAAGAATCAGCACAGCACTTTTATCGAAAACTAGAATACCAAGATGCAGGATCATTTGTACTCCCTGGTGAAAATCTTGAAATCATTTTCGTAAAACAATTGGGTCAAGTTTAATTATCTTAAAGAAAACCACACAGTGTGTGGTTTTTTTAGTGTAATGATAAAAAAACTACCAGCAAATGCTGGTAGCGAATTGTTATTTAACTTTTTTAAATTTGTCAGCTAAACGAAGTTTTAAGAATTCTTTTTCTGTATCAGATAATTGTTGTTTATTATCAATTGTTCCAACGTGAGTTGATAAATTACCATCTTTGTCAATGATTACAACAAAAGGTACAGTGGGTGCTCCGTTTTGCATACTTGTTTGATCTTGAGGTAGAGAAGCATTGAATTTAGTGAAGCGATCTTGAAGTTCTTTATCTTCTTTAAATTCTTTATCTTGTACGTCAATGTATTCTGCTTTGACATCTGCTTCAGTTAAAGCATCTTCAAGTACAGGAACAAGAGCGATACACCATGGGCAGGTATCAAATCCAAAATAGAAGATGCCTGCTTCTTTATTTTCAATTTTAGTCATTGCGTCGGTGTAATTTTCGCGAATGAAGTGATTATCTTTTTTATCGAATCCTTTATAACCAGACATCAGGTTTGATTTTCCTGAACAACCTGTGAGAATCAGTAATGCTGTTAATGCCACTAATAATGTTTTTTTCATAAGTGACCTCCTACGATTATTAATTATAGTGGAATGCTATGAAATATCAATGAATACTCTTAAAAAAATCATGGTACAATGAATAGAGAACAGAGGTAGAGTATGGAATCATTAAGATGTCCCGTATGTCATACGGCTTTAAAAAAGGACAATCGTACGTATTACTGTGTTAATAAACACGCGTTTGATTGTGCCAAAAGTAATTATGTGAACTTGTTGCATTCACAACAATCAAAAACAAAACAACATGGTGATGAAAAAGTAATGGTTGTTTCAAGAAGAAGATTTCTTGAACAAAACTATTACCTACCACTTGTGAATGTTATCAATGATTTTATTGAATCCACTGACATGAATAATATGATTGTGGATATGGGATGTGGTGAAGGTTACTATACTGAAAAGTTTCGTAAAAATCATCAGATAATCGGTGTGGACATTTCAAAGGATGCGATTGATTTGGCTGCGAGAAAGTATAAAGAATGCACATTTGTGGTTGCAAGCACCTATGATTTACCAATCATGGACGAAAGTATGGATATTGCAATCTCTGTATTTGCACCCTATTCATTAGAAGATACGACGCGTGTATTAAAAAAAGGAGGATCCTTTATTTTGGTATATCCTCTCGAACATCATCTCTTTGAATTAAAACAAGTAGCTTACTCAGAACCGTATCTAAATGATAATAAAGCATTACCAATGGAAGGCTTCGAGTTGGTAGAAACACGGTTTGTTCACGAGCAAATTACATTACAGAACCAGCAAGAAATTCAGGATTTATTCTCAATGACTCCCTATTTTCATCGTACGCCAAAATCCGGTCTTGATGCGATTGGCAAACTGGATACACTTTCGACGCGAATCGAATTTGGAGTCAGTCTTTATAAAAAGCGTTAAGCATGAGAGAGTAATGGTAACATCATGACAGAATCCTTAAATGGGTTCTCTTTTTTTGAGTATACGAGAAGATAGGTATCTTCTTCAACGAGTGGTGCATAATCCATTGGATCCATTTCTTCAGGTGTAAAACCGAGGAAGAGTTCTTCGGAAGCAAAACAATCGAGGATTGTGGTAAGACTTACGGAAGGTGATCCAAAAACATCGTAGATAAGATTTTGAGAATCATCATAGATTACGAGTGTATTTTCTTGCTTTGAGTAATAAAGACAATCTTCAAAGAAACCTAAACAGTAGAACATGAAGAAACCGGGGTTATCTATTAGGGACGCGGATGCGAATGGATTTCCATGATGGTATAAATCAAGAAGGAGTGGATGTGTTTCTTGATTGAGGATTAAGGGTTCAAAATCATGAGTTGGTACGGTACTGGGATAATAGGTAAATTGATGTTCGTAAGCACGTCTAAAATCATAATTTGAATAGAAGTCGAGAACGGAACCATTAGCGTAAAGGTAAATGGCATCAGCCTTTAACTTCCAATCATTAAGGATAGTATGCATTAAAAAGTCACCGCAGCCTTTACCACGGTACCGTTGTTTTGTCATTACAGTTCCGATTTGTATATAGGTTTTGATACCGGATGACATCTTAAACTTTAGAATGTTTACTGAAATATTTGCGACAACTTCTTCATCAACAATTAATACATGAGGAATGAACGTATCACTCCAATATCCTTCTTGATACCATGATTCAAAGTCAAAACCAAACGTCTCGTAACAAAGTTTGTTGAACGAAAATCGTAACGAATCATTATCTTTAATATCCTCAGTATACTGATATTTTTTATTTCTAATCATGACATCTTTCATCTGAACCTCACACGACATGAATATCGATTTATAAGTTGATATTAGCACACTTAATATCCTTTTTATAGAGGGTAATTTATTGACAATTAACGAACCTTCAATTATGATTAAATCAAAGCAATGAATGGAACTAGTAGATATTAATCTTCTCTAAGAGAATCGACGGTTGGTGCAAGTCGATAGAAGAAACATATTGAACTCATCCATGAGCTAAGTTTCTGAACTAATTAGGAAATTTCGTTTCCCTCGTTACGGGTTTGAGAGTCAACCAATATTTGGTTGGAATTAAGGTGGTACCGCGAGACATTCGTCCTTTATGCAGGTACTTTTTTTATTATCAAGGAGGCTCATATGTATAATCATTTAAAAATAGAAAAAAAATGGCAAAAATACTGGGATGAGAATGAAACATTTAAGACAGATGTTCATAATATGTCGATTCCTAAATACTATATCTTAGATATGTTCCCGTATCCTTCAGGAAACGGACTTCATGTTGGACATCCACGTGGCTATACAGCGACTGATGTCATTGCAAGATACAAACGAATGAACGGGTTTAATGTTCTTCATCCGATGGGATGGGATGCGTTTGGATTACCCGCAGAGCAGTTTGCATTAAAGACAGGAAATCATCCTGATGGATTTACAAAGCAAAATATTGCGCACTTTACTGATCAAATTAAGGCGTTAGGATTATCGTATGATTGGTCGCGTGAAATATCGACAACTGATCCGCAATTCTACAAGTGGACACAATGGATCTTTACACAACTCTATGACATGGGATTAGCATATATTGATGAAAAACCCGTAAACTTCTGTCCTGAGCTTGGAACCGTACTCGCGAATGAAGAAGTGATTAATGGTAAATCTGAGGTTGGAGGATTTGATGTAATTCGAGTTCCTATGCGTCAATGGGTACTAAAAATTACCGCATATGCTGAACGTTTACTTGAAGATCTTGAGCTTGTAGACTGGCCAGAATCAACAAAAGAAATGCAAATAAACTGGATTGGAAAATCAGTTGGATCAGATGTTATCTTCAAAGTGGATAATCACGATCTTGAGTTTACAGTATTTACAACGCGTGCAGATACTTTATTTGGAAACACATACTGTGTCTTAGCACCAGAACATCCATTTGTATCGAAAATTACTACTGCTGAAAATAAAGAAGCAGTCGATAAGTATGTCGATGCGGTGGCTCATAAATCAGATCTTGAAAGAACAGAACTAAATAAAGAAAAAACAGGCGTTTTCACAGGGGCTTATGCTATTAATCCTGTAAACAAAAAACGTGTTCCAATCTTTATTGCTGATTATGTTCTCGCAGCATATGGTAGTGGTGCCATCATGGCAGTACCTGCACATGATGAACGTGACTACGAATTTGCGAAAAAATATGATTTAGAAATTGTTCCTGTACTTGAAGGTGGCGACATTACGGAAGAAGCATTCGTAGGCGATGGCGTTCACATTAACTCTGATTTCCTAGATGGAAAAGGAAAAGAAGAAGCTATCGAAACAATGAATGCATGGTTACAAGAAAATGGTTATGGTGCTCCTAAGGTGACCTATAAACTTCGCGACTGGTTATTCTCACGTCAAAGATATTGGGGAGAACCAATTCCTATCGTTCATATGGAAGACGGCACAATGCGTACGGTTGACCTTGAAGACTTGCCATTAGAATTACCTGCAATTGATAACTATAAACCTGCGGGTGATGGACGCTCTCCACTTGCGAATGCAGGAGATTGGTTGAATGTCACGTTTGCAGATGGTAGCACAGGAGTACGCGAAACGAATACCATGCCACAATGGGCTGGTTCATGCTGGTACTACTTACGTTATATCGACCCATTCAATGAAGAAGCAATTGGAGATCCTGAATTACTTGAACATTGGATGAATGTGGACCTTTACGTCGGTGGATCCGAACATGCGGTTCTTCACTTACTCTATGCAAGATTCTGGCATAAAGTGCTTTACGATTTGGGTGTTGTAACTACAAAAGAACCATTCAAAAAGTTGTTCCACCAAGGTATGATTCTTGGCGAAAATAATGAAAAAATGAGCAAATCACGTGGTAATGTTGTGAATCCAGATGATATCGTTATGAGTCATGGTGCAGATGCGTTACGTGTTTATGAAATGTTTATGGGACCATTGGATGGCGCGATTGGCTGGAGTACACGGGGTCTTGACGGAATTCGAAAATGGTTAGATCGTGTGTGGCGTTTACTTGAAGATGAAAATAAGATTGTAGATACAAATGATGGAAGCCTTGACTTTGTCTATAACCAAACCGTTAAAAAAGTAACTCATGACATTGAGGGATTTGGCATGAATACTGCTATTTCTCAATTGATGATTTTTGTAAATGAAGCATATAAAGTGGAAACAGTTTACAGAGAATATGCGATTGGATTTGTTAAGATGTTAGCATGTTTTGCACCTCACTTAGGCGAAGAACTTTACATGATGTTAACAGGTAAAGAAGGTATTAGCTACGTTGCCTGGCCACAATACGATGAATCAAAACTAGTCCTTGATGAGGTTGAAATTGTCGTTCAAATTAATGGTAAAGTACGTGCTAAATTTAATGCCGCAAATAATCTTGAAGAAGCTGCATTGAAAGCACTTGTTTATGAACAACCTCAAGTTCAAAAGAATCTTGAAG
Organism: Erysipelothrix inopinata; assembly: GCF_014396165.1. Classification (GTDB taxonomy): domain Bacteria; phylum Bacillota_I; class Bacilli_A; order Erysipelotrichales; family Erysipelotrichaceae; genus Erysipelothrix; species Erysipelothrix inopinata. Next base: position 280,601 of record NZ_CP060715.1, on the reverse strand, counting down.
GAATGACAGTTGTGAAAGAAATAGTCATTAAAAACAAAATTGTGAACTTAGTAGTGAAACCTACAGTTTGATATTTGTGAATGAAAGGGGTTCACTTCACAATTAAAATGTAAGAGTGAGGATATCAGGTCGCACAGAGGATTTTAAAAGTGTGAAATGGTATCCTCATTTTCTTATTGTTTGAGAACTTAGGGTGGTTATAATATAATATAGAATGCAAGATAGTTGTTTACAACATTAAAGGAGAATGAAATGGGAAAGAAAGTAGTCGTTGTTGGGGCTGGTTATTCCGGGATTTTAGCCGCGAAGAAACTTGCTAAGAAATTTAAAAAAGAACAAGACGCTGTAGATATTACGATTATTGATCGTAATCCATTTAGCACGATGTTAACAGAACTTCATGAAGTTGCTGCTGGTCGTGTTGATGAGTACTCAATCCGTATGGATTTAGCGAAAATTTTTGCAGGTCGTAATGTTAACGTTAAACTTGATAACGTTGAAAGTATTGATTTTGATAAGAAGGTTGTATTGGGTTCACACGAAAGCTATGAATATGATTATATTGTCATTGCTGCAGGATCAAAACCAACTTACTTTGGTATTGAAGGTGCAAAAGAACACACACATACATTGTGGTCATATGATGATGCCGTAAATCTACATCAACATATTACAAATACATTTGTACAAGCTGCACAAGAACCTGATGAAGAAAAACGTCGTTTCTTGCTTACATTCTATGTTGTAGGAGCTGGATTTACAGGTGTTGAAATGATGGGTGAACTTGCAGAATACGTTCCTGTATTATGTAGTAAATACTCAATCGAACCAAGTGAAGTTACACTTGTAGAAGTGGATGCAATGCCACGTACAGTTATGACTTTACCTGAGAAATTAGCGAATAAAGTTCAAAACCGTTTAGAAAAAATGGGTGTTGAAATCAAACTAAACGCTAAAGTTATTAAAGTTACAGATTCATCAATTACTTTAGATATTGATGGAAAAATTGAAGAAAACAGTGTTCATACAGTTATTTGGACTGCAGGTATCGAAAGTGCTGATATCACATCCAAATCAGGTAGTGAACTTGAAGCATCACAACGAGCAGGACGTATTGAAACAGATCAATACTTACGTGCAAAAGGTCGTGAAGACGTTTATGTTGTTGGTGATAACACATACTTCGTATTAGAAGGTGAAGAACGTCCTGTACCACAAATGGTTGAAAACGCTGAACAAAGTGGTGGACTTGTTGCTCACAACATTGCGGAATCAATTCGCGGAACAGGAAATCTTAAAGCATATACACCAAGCTTCCACGGTACAATGGTATGTATCGGTGGTCGTTGGGGAACTGCAAATATTAAACTTGGTAAAGTTGAATTTAACTTATGGTCATTCTTTGCAATGTTTGCAAAACATATGATGAACTGTGTTTACTTTGTACAAGTTCTAGGCTGGAATAAAGTATTCAGCTACTTAAAACATGAAATCTTTACAATCCGTAACAAACGTAGCTTTGTGGGTGGTAACTTCTCAAACCGTACACCAAGCTTTATGTTATTCCCTATCCGAGTTTGGTTGGGTATGGTTTGGTTATTTGAAGGTGTTAAGAAAGTTCAAGAAGGTTGGTTATCAGGAACTCCTCAATTAGAAAAATTCTTTGGTGGAGCACAAGCTTGGTATGACGGACTTCTTGGCGTAACAACTGGAGCAGCAGCACAAGCTGGTGCAGCAGGTGCAGCAGCAGAAGCAGTAGCTGGAGCAACTGGAGCCGCAGCAGAAGCGGTAGCGGGGGCAACAGGCGCAGCAACAGGTGGAGCAGCAGCAGCAGGTACAGTATTAATGAACTGGAACTTCTGGTTATTCCAAACAATCTTAGTTTCAGGAACAACACTGGAAGCAGCGAAATTAACTGACTTTGCATTTAAACTAAATGTTCCATTGATGAACTGGTTTGTAAATACAGTAATCTTATCAAGTAACGGTATGCAAATCTTCATGCAAGCAATGGTTGTTGTATTAGAAATCGTTATTGGTCTTGCATTAATTGCAGGTCTATTCACAACATTCTTCGGAGCAATCTCTGTTGGATTACAATTAATGTTCATGATGACTACAGGACTTTACCTCCATACAATGTGGATGTTATTCGCAGGAATCGCAATCTTATTCGGTGGTAATACATTAAGTCTTGATTACTGGGTAATGCCAAAACTTAAAACATGGTGGAAGAACCTTCCTTGGATTAAGAAATGGTACTTGTACCACGATTAATGGTAGGAATCCATGAATACGTTTGAATTAAATTTAAAATATGTCAAGGACGAGGTTGGTAAAGCATTATCAACCTCTCCTTTGGTGATTAGAACCTATACGAAACATCTTCTTAAGTCAGAAGGAAAGTATATTCGAGCAGCATCTGTTTTGGCTGCAGCACAACGTGCAGACGGTAGTATTCATCCTGATGCGATTAAATTCGCCGCATCAATTGAAATTTTACATCTTGCAACGTTAGTTCATGATGATGTTATGGATAATGCAGATGTACGTCGTGGTGTTCCAACACTGCACAAAGAATATGGTCGAAAGACTGCTGTAATCTGTGGAGACTACTTATTAGCACTTGCGATTAATACAGCAAATCAAGTAGAAAGCAGAGAAGCTTATATAAACTATCAACTTCCGAATTACATGGAAGAAATTGCACTTGGGGAATTGAGTCAACATTTAAACAATGGAAACTATCGTTTAAAAATGGATGACTACTTAAAAATTATCGAAGGCAAGACAGCAAAACTATTTGAGGCATCTTTTTACGCTGGGGCCGTAACGTCTCAGGAAGATAAAGAAGTCTTTGATACTTATAAGCGCATTGGATATCATGTAGGAATGATTTTCCAAATGTTAGATGATTGTATCGATTTTGAAGAAACAATAAAAATTGCTCTAAAACCTGTTCAATCAGATTTCGAACAAGGTGTGATAACGTTACCGTTAATTCATGCATTTGATCAAAACCCAGACTATATTGAAATTGCTGAAAAAGGTGATTTAAGTCGTAAGGAAGTCAATCAAATTGTAAAGCAAGCTGAAGGTGTTCATTATACTAAACAAGAAGCACAACGTTATTACGAAATTGCACACAAAGATATTATGAGTTTGGACATTGAAAATGAAAAAAGAGAAGAACTCTTATCTATTTTAGATTTGGCGGCTAAGAAATGATTAAAGCTTTATTAGAATATGTAGAAATAAAAACGAAGGTAACAAGTTTAATTACCTTTATTATGGCAATTGCCTATATGAAAGTGTCGGGCTATCAAATACAGTTCCTTCCAACGTTGATTTTCTTCTTAGGAATGTTCGTGTTTGATCTTACAACAACTTCAATCAATAACTATATTGATACGAAAACAAATGGTGAATCACTGGGGTTTAGTCGGAAAACTGCACTCATGATCACTTTAGGTTTATTAACATTAAGTACAGTATTGGGAGTATACTTGGTATATCTAACTGATATTGTTGTATTACTCTTAGGAATGTTCTCATTTGCAGTAGGAATTTTCTACACATTTGGTCCTATTCCAATTTCTCGCCAACCTTATGGTGAAATTATTTCCGGAGTTTTATTTGGTTATGTTATTCCGTTTATTTTAATTCATGCAAATGATCCTCATACTTTGGTTTACTTTGCATATCATCAAGGTATGGTGAATGTTGAATTTAATATTCTTAATATTCTCAAATTTCTACTCGTATTTTTAGTTCCAACGTTGCTTACTTCAAGCATTATGTTGGCAAACAATACATGTGATCTTGAGGTAGATGTTAAGGTGAACCGTTATACATTACCATTCTATTTAGGTATAGATCATTCGGTGAAGTTGATGTACTGTTTCTTTTTCTCAATTTATGGGTCTATTGTCCTTGCAGTTATTTTAAAAGTTCTACCTTGGACTGCATTATTGAGTTTGATTACATTCATACCTGCATATAAGAACGTAAAGTCTTATGCAGAAAAACTGATTAAGGATGAGTCAGATATCTTTATAATTAAAAACTTTATGTTGGTACTTGTACCGCATGCACTGTTCATATATTTAGGAAGCTTTTTATAAGCTTCTTTTCTTTGTTTCTAAGCAACCATGAAAAATTGGTGAAAGACTTCACATAATTATGTTTAAAAACTGTAGGAATGATATAGTGTTGCTAGAGGTGAAATCATGAAAGAGAAATTTTTAGTACTATTGATGGGGATATTTATAGCAATAACACCGTTCACAACATCGGTATCAGCGGACGAACAAGGAGATAATACAACAATTCAATTTACTGAACAATTTGTAGAGATTCGCACAACTGCTAGTCTCATTGAACCTTATTGCCATGTTGAAGATTTAAAACGAGGTACTTTTGATGTTGATGCATCAAATCCAGTGTGGAAAGCATACACCAACGAAGAAATGAAAGGTGAAGAGCCTAACCATATTATCATGAAAAAGGGTGACTATTGGTATGCAGGATATTCGATTGAGTATGCAGATGGAACTTTTGAATTAGGTTCTGAGAGAACATTAAATTATAATGATTTAAAGAACAAAAAGCCTATTAAGCAAGTTCATACCTACTACGCGCTTTCTTCAAAAGCTACAATTAAATATCTTTACGAATCGGAAAATGGAGAGCGTGAATTATTGTATGAAGAAGTCAAACAAGGGATTCATAAACAAGCATGGCCAAATGTGCTTGACTATAAAGGTGATAAATTCTATTTGAATTGGGACTATGTTAAAGACTACAATGTATTAAGCCCAAGTTTCTTAAGTGAGCCGGATGCAGTGGATCAAATGGGACCCTATTCCATATATTCTGGTGAAAGAATAACAAATGTCTATCTTAGAGAACCAATAATTAGAGTACTCTTTAAAGATGAAAGTGGAAAAATCATTAGAGAACAAGTACTAGTTAGAGATTTACATGGTAAAAAGTTTGAGTATGATGCACCGGAAATTGAAGGATATAAGATTAAGGGAGAAAATCATATATCAGCAACATTTGATAGAGATGAGTATTTACAAAATATAACATTAACTTATGTTGTAGATGATAAACAACCCGTTGATCCTGTGAAACCCGTTGACCCCGTGAAACCAATTGATCCCGCTGAGCCAGTCGATCCTGTGAAACCAGTTGAGACAGTAAAACCAACGATTAAAGAAATGTCTCAAACCAAAACATTACCAAATACTGGCGTTAACAATCACACAGTGTTAATCGGAATCGGTATTGCATCAGTAGGATTAGTAGCGTTAACTTTAAATTTACTTTCAAAACAAAATAAAGAAGAAACTAAAAAAGACTGATAAAATCAGTCTTTCTTTTCGTTATAGGATTTACTAAATTGTTTTAGATTGTCTGTCATATTAAATTGAAACTCTTTGTACTCGGTCCAATCATCGCGATTATCTGCAATCCAGAAGATATCAATTTTTTTGTCTGGATACTTTGTATTAAAATTATCAACAAATTCGAGAGCTTCTTCGTAACTCATCATATAAGCAGCAGTGGATAATGCATCTGCCATCGTTGAATCAGGAGTTACAATCGTAACGGATCTAAAGTCAGAGCGTGAATCCAATGTAAATGGATTGATTAAATGACTGATCGTTTGATCATTTGGTCCAAGATAGTATCTTTGGTAATCACCCGAAGTAACCACCGACATACTTCCTTGTAAGTTAAGGATATCAACACTCTCTCCTTTTGTAACCAAAGAAGGTTCTTCAATACCAATTGCCCAAGCCGAACCATCAGGTTTTCCATTGATGGTTCGGATATTCCCGCCACCACTTACAATTGCATGTTCTACACCAGCTTTTTCTAAGTTTTGTGCTGCAAGCTCAGTTGCATATCCTTTTGCAATAGCTCCAACGTCAAGTTTTGTTCGTTCATGAGTTAAGTAAACTGTATTCTTAACTGTATCAATTTCAACAAATTCCCAACCTGTATATTGATTAGCTTCTTCAAGCATTTCTCGTGATGGGACGTTGCCTGGCTTTCCTTCAGCATTTAGAAGTTCGCCTTCTTCACGATAGTCGTGCCATATTTCGAGAACTGCTCCATAAGTTACATCAAAGTATCCTTTTGATATTTCAGTATAATCACGCGCTTGAACAAGCATTTCAATAATTAGTGGATCAACTTCCACAGCTTCAATACCAGCCTTGTCGTTGATTGTTTTTATGTTGTTTACGCCTTCGTAATCATTGTACTTATCAAACAGTTCGTTGTAGTGGATATAATCCTTCTTAACCATATCAAAATATTCATCAAATTTTTTTTGATTGGGTGCAAAGGCTATGAATTCTAAGACAGTGTCAAAACCAACTTCAGTACTTTTTGCACTGAATTTCTCAAGTTCATTTTTCTTCGTACATCCTGTTAATAAAAGGACTACGGCTATTATCGTTATCAATTTTTTCATAATGAAATTATACCATAAATTAACAAAGATTCATAAAAGGTCATTGCCAAACAGTTTATTAAATAGTAGGAAAGCGATAACTTAATTCATAGTTTAAACAGGTGGTGAAAAGATGAAGACTTTTAATATTATTGCGGCATTGCTACTTGTCTATCTGAGTATCTTAATAACTTTATTTAATTTTAGTGTCAATGTTTATTTTGAAAAACAACAACGATTTGGTTTGCGACAGACAACAGAAGCTACCGTAAGACAACACTTCAAAGATGAAGCTGATGCTCAAGAATTTATAGAAAGAATGTTGAGGAAACAAAAGGTATCTTATGAGGATGCATTTTTAGAGGGATATCATCAATTCCCTAATTTAATTCAATTAAGAATTACGTTTTATCAAGGTAGCCACTTAATTAGTTTAAGAGAAACCATGGTGGAGGATAAGATATGAAACGTAAAATTGTAATCGTTGCATCACTTAGTTTTTGGGTGTTGTCAGTGTGGTCGGGAATTCGCTTTCTTAATAGTAGGAAAACAGTTTACGTACTCAATAAAGTCAAGGATCAACGAACAGAGATAAAGCAAGAGGATGTCGTTGCCGTAAATATTCCTCGATATCTTTATCTCAGTTCATTTATTGAAGAAGAGACCAATCTTGTTGGAAAATATGTTGCCTTAGGACATACGTTATACCCGCAACAGTTTGTTCACAGAGAAAGTGTTGAAGAAATCACTGAAATGAGAGATGGAATTATCACCCAACTCGTTGATGATGAAAAAATGTTTACGGCATCTGTGGATATTCAAAGTAGTGGCGGAAATACAATTCGTAAAGATCAATTCGTGGATATTTATATACGCCTTACTTCCAAAAATACGGACCCTGTCGTCCAAGAATTAGTAAGACATGCAAGGGTGCTAGCAGTTAGGGATCGAAAAGGTGAAGAGGCTAATGATAGCGTACCGGTTGTAATGGTTCTTGCAGTAACTCAAGAATCCTATGAGACACTGTTGCGAGGTGATGAAATGGGAGAGTTAGTTTATACATTATCCGCAAATGCGTACGAAAGTGGACAATCCGAAGTAAATGAAGAAGGGAAACGTATGATTGATGGCATTTGATTTTGGATTGTTGCAACGCTATGTTGATAACGAAAAAATTACAGACATAAACTTTAATGGTAAAGATCTGTGGTTAGACCATCTTGAAAAGGGGAGATATTCTATTGAAAATTTTTGGAACGCATCGGAGGTAGAAAAACTATGCAATCGACTTTCGAACGAAGTTAATAAACAATTTAATCTTCAAACGCCAGTACTTGAGTCAGACCTTGATAATCTGAGAATCAGCGCAATTCATCCATGTATCACCACTCAAGTTTCCTTATCTATTCGTAAGACGTCATTACGGTTGAGACTTACTGAGAGCAAAATGATAGAAAGTGAATACCTGTCTAAGAATGGTATAAAGTTTTTAAGATATTGTGTACTTTCACAGTGTAACATCATGGTAAGTGGTTTACCGGGATCTGGTAAAACAGAGCTGATTAAATATTTGTCAAGCTATATCTCAGAACAAGAAAGAGTGATTACCATCGAAGATTCGTATGAGTTACACTATCGTAAAATATTTAAGAGCCGTGATTGCATCTCAATGAAAGTTGATGCGAAATTTAACTATCAAGATGCAATTAAAACAAGTTTGCGGCAAAGACCTGATTGGATTTTATTGAGTGAGGTTAGAGGCGAGGAGGCACTTGACCTTTTAAACTGCGTTGCTACGGGAACACATTTGCTGAGTACGATTCATGCTCGAAATGCTCATGAAATTCCCAATAGACTGCTAAATATGATTCCCAGTGCAGATATCGCAAACGAAATTTTGTATGATAAAATACTAAACTCGTTGGATGTCGGTGTTCATATTGATTTATTTATGTCTACTGAGGGAATTACACGTTCAGTACGTGAAATTGTTGTATATGATGAAAAACAAGTGAAGAAAATATATCAAAGAGGAAACAAACGATTGTTGATGCCAATTCCAGAAGGTATTAAAGAAAAAGCCCAATTAAGAGGTGTAAAATGGTAGTTTTATTATTAGTTGGCTTTGTATTAATTTACCACTCAGAATTGTATCAAATAATCATCTTGAGAAGATGGAATTTAAGATACTCCTATAAAAATCTTAATTTCAGTTCGAAAAAAATTTTGATCAGTTATAGTATCATTGCCCTTTCCCAGGGTATCCATATTTTTCGCCAAAAATTTATTTGGAAAGATATTGTAGTTTACTTATTATTTATCATTTTAGGCACATATCAAATTCTATCTGTATTGCTCTCGTATTCAAAAGATTACGAGTATTTTGAGAACTACGCTTCGCTACTGGTGCAGATTTGTTCGGAGTATGAATCCAATGCAAGTCTCTATATATGTATGGAATCCTTGTTGTCACAACAAGTTTATTTTGAAGAAGAAATTAACCATCTCTTTAATGAGTTAAGAAGCGGAAAATTAGAAAGAAATAGCTATCTTAAAATTTCATCGCATTATCTTTATCAATCTCTAGTAAAAACAATCGAATTCAACGAAAAATTTGGTGATGAAATGTATCAAGATAAGTTAAATCGAATTCTAAATGAGATTGATGTTTGGTATGACACGATCTATAAGCACCAGTATGAAATTCACAAATTTCAAAAGCAGATCATGATGTTAATAGGATGTGGTCTCGTTGTCAGTTATTTTTCCCTCAATATGCTTAATCAAATTGGTGACATTATTAATTCGAATACTTCAAATATATTCATTCTAGGTTTCTACATTGTTAATATATTAATCTATCAAAAATCCATCGGTATCTACCGAAATGCATTTGATTGTGAGGTGGAAAATGTTGATTGGTAAAGTAACCGTTACTGTTCTTCTTGTTATCCATGTCAAGTTTGGTCGAGTAATACTAACGAGATTGAAAACTGAAAGTATATATTTAATAGATAGATTGGTAGCAGACTCAAGAGTAATTGATACGCAATATTATGGTATTTTCTGCATCTTAATAATAAGTTTACTGAGTTTGAAGGTATTAGTTCTAGTTCCAATTTTTTATATTCATACTCTAAGAAAATTACAACGACAATTTTTGAAAATCCAAGTAGAGCTTAAGTATGAATTTCCAATTTGGCTCCGTACACTACAAATGTTACTGATGGATAACACGGTCGTCGTGGCTCTAAAAATAAGTGCGGAAAATGCACCAAAGTTAATAAAAAATGACTTGAACGTGTTAATCAAAAAAATTACTGATGATCCTTGGGATGCAACTGCTTTTGATAATTTTCTAACAGAATATGAAATGATTGAAATCAGAAAATCAATGCGCACATTACAAAGACTTCACCGTGGTAACTTATCAAATATTAATGAACAACTTGAAACAATGTATGAAAGATCGGTGGATTGGATTGAGATTGAAAGAGTTCAATACTTCAAAAATAAACGTGATGTGAAAAGTTGGATTGCCATATTGCCGATGTTTAATGTCACTGTTTTATTTGTTGTGCAAATGTTTTTAACGATTGTTTCAGTTATTGAAGGGGGTGGCAATAATGAAAGCTTTTTTTGAAGAATATGGATTAGTTTTGGTTGTGACAGTTATTGCGACGGGAATGATTTTTTTCTCAAATGAATTTAAGGAAATATTAAAGGACACCTTGATAACCCAATGGGATACAATGACAGAGGTTAGACAGTGAAAGGGGCTATAGAGTACTATTTAACGATGCTTGCTGTTTTATTTGGGATTTTGGTTACATGGCAGCTGTTGTTGATGTTTTATCAGTGCAACCAAGCGCATCTCATGCGAGAACGGGGAATTGCGTATCTTAATAATACGAATTTATCAGATAGTAATTCAGCTGAGAGTTATCTTAGGACGATTCAGTGTGAAGGATGTGATTATGACTTATCAGTCGAAGAAAAACAATACATCCTTAATGTATACACATGTTTGGATATTCCAATTTTAGGACTAAATAAAAATGTAATATTAACAGGGTTATCTTATGTAAAAGAGAAGTGAATGGACACTTCTCTTTTAGTCTTTTGGTAGAAAAATTTGTACATTTAGTGTATTCTAAGTACACAAGGGGTGAGTCTATGATCCTAACAATTGACATTGGAAACTCAAACACTGTTCTTGTCGGTTATGAAAATGATGACCGTGTTTTTACGCAACGTATTGAGACGCATAAAGAAAATGTTTATACATATTATAAAGAAGTATTTTCTGCCATTGATATAAATGTATCGGAAGTGGTAGTATCGTGTGTCGTACCGAGTGTTTATGAAGAGTTTAATAAGTGTGTAAAAGAAATATATAAAATTGAACCTAAATATATTAATGGTGATACGATCACCAATTTTAAAATTCTATTGGATGAACCCAGAGATATAGGGGCCGATTTCATTGCAACCGGAGTTGGAGCATTAGCTAAGTATCCGCAACCAGTTATTATTGCGGATGTTGGTAGTGCAACAAAGCTTACTGTTATTGATAGTGAAGGTTCCTTTGCAGGCGGAGTAATTGTTCCAGGACTTGGAACTTCTGTAGAAGCTCTCAATAGTTTTATTCCTCACTTACCGTCAGTAGAACTTGTTGTCCCTGATCGTGTTATAGGAAATGGAACCATACCTGCAATCCAATCGGGAGTTATGTTCGGGTTGATTGCTCAGATAGAAGGATTGGCAAGTAAAATGGAAGCTGAGTTAGGACAAAAATGTATTCGAGTTCTAACGGGTGGCTATGCTGCGTTATTTAAAGATGATATCACTGGATTTGTCTATGATCCATATCTTCTCAGTGATGGCATGTATCAAATAGTAAAAAAAGGAATGTTAGTATGAAAACAAAAGAATTAACCTTAAATGCATTATTTATAGCGATGACCATTTTGCTGGCTGTTGTTCCAAACTTAGGAATGATCACAGTAGGGCCTGTATCGATTACTATCATGCATATTCCAGTTATTGTAGCAGGTTTGGTACTCGGTTTTAAGAGTGGTGTACTCAATGCTACGGTGTTTGGAATTTCAGCATTACTTATTGCTGCGACAAGACCTACAGGAGTGTTAGATGTATTATTTGTTAACCCGCTCGTTTCTGTATTGCCACGTGTTATTTTTGGGATATCAATCGGTGTAATTGCAGGTGTGATGGACAAATTTACAAAAAACTTTGCAGTGAAGGCAACGGTAACAGCAATCTTATCAACCCTAATTCATACAATCTGTGTTGTTGGAGCGATGTACTATGCTGGAATTGGCAGTGGTAATCCGGAAATTGCAACTGTATTCTCAACAAATGTTCTTGCGTTTATCGGTACAGTACTGATGGCAAATGGAATTTTGGAAATGGTAGCGAGCGCCTTAATTGCGGTACCAACCTCAATTGTATTACGAAAGATACACCATCCAGGTCAACAATGATTTTTGTCATAATATTGATGATGATACTTTTATTTTCATATTCTTTTTATGAGTATCAAAACTATAAAGTGGTAAGACTTAAAGTCGAAGATTTCCAAATAAGAAATGAAATTCCAAAAGAATTGCAAGGTAAAAAAATCGTGTTCGCCAGTGATTTTCAATTTGATCACAAAAAAAGAGTTTTTTACCACAAAGCATGTCGTAAAGTAATAAATCTGATAAGAGATGAAGACTATGATCTTCTCATCCTAGGTGGTGATTACATTCATCAAAAGTGTTGGGATAATAAATTAATTTTCGACTACTTAAAAGAACTGCCAGGACCCAAGATAGGAGTTTTAGGAAATCATGACTATAAGGATTATGAAACTGTAATTAATGGTTTGAAGAAATCGAATGTTCAAGTTCTCAAAAACAATATAATTGAGTACTGTGGTTTACAAATTATTGGTGTTGATGATTTTAAAAAAGGAACTATAGAATTGCCTGAATATAACTTGAATCAAATATCGCTTCTAGTAAGTCATAATCCAGATTATATTGGGAGTTTATCAGTTTCGGCTGTTGATATGATGTTGTCGGGTCATTTACATGGCGGACAGCTTACCTTATTTGGTAAGCTAGGACCATCATTTGCATCTAAATATGGTATGGAACTCATGCATGGCTTGAAACGAAAACAAAATGTGTCACTTTACGTTTCTTCCGGTGTTGGAGGAAGTGTTCATCGTTTCCCCATTCGTTTCTGTGCGAGACCAGAGATTGTAAGTATTGAATTTTAAAAAACCACTTAGTGATAATCTGATTCTTATCTAAGAGATAGCAATCAGAAAAACTGAGTGGTTTTTATTTATTCATTTTCTATAATTTTTAACCAGGATGATGTGCCGAGATCGACAAGTCTCTCTGTAGTATCAAAATCACCCGTATACCATGGATCAGGAACATCCATACCTTCATAGCCATCAACTGAGTTTAAAAAGAGTTTGATTTTATGATGGTATTGTTCAGGTGAAAAATGGTATAAGTCACGAACATTGTTTTTATCCATGCCAATAATATAGTCGTAGTACTCAAAATCGTGATCTGAGATCTTACGAGAACGCATGCCTCTTGTTGAGATGTTACGGTCGAGTAATATCTTTTGAGTTCCAGGATGTGGCACATTGCCTTCTTCCCAAGAGCTGGTTGCAGCAGAATCTATTTCGTAGTCTGTGCTAGCTTTTGATCTGAAAATTCCTTCAGCCATGGGAGAACGACAAATATTTCCCAGGCAAACAAATAAAATTTTTTTAATAAAAAATCACTCCTTTATAAGTATTATATCAGAAATATAATGAATGAATAATTGCTTGCGTAACGGGCGCAAGAAGTACTGTAGTAATTCCTGTAATAATAAGAGCAAGTGAGGACATCGTACCTTCCATTTCACCCATCTCGACGGCTTTGGAAGTCCCAACAGCATGTGCCGATGTTCCGAGAGCGAGTCCTTGAGCGATCGGGTTATTAATCTTGAAGAATTTATTTAAAATTGGTGCAAGTGCTGCTCCTAAGATTCCGGTTACGATAACGACGGAGATAGTAAGTGTTGTGATTCCTCCGAGTTGGTTTGAAATATCAATCGCAATGGCCGTTGTAACTGATTTTGGAATCATAGTCGCAATCATCTCAGGCGACAGGTTAAGAATGAATGTGAAGAGACCAATGAGAATAGCATGGGCAATCACTCCCGATAAGGTACTTACTAAGATAACACGATAATGTTTTTTTAGAAGAGCTAAATTTTTGTATAGTGGAATTGCAAGAGCAACAGTAGCTGGACCAATTAACATTGTCAGAAATGATCCACCTTTATTAAAACTGTCATAATCAATGTTTGTTACTGATAGTAAGATTATAATAAAAATACTTGAGATAAGTAGCGGGTTGAGAAGGGCAAAATTGGTTTTTTCTTGAAGTTTTTGTGCGGCAAAATAAACACCAAGTGTCAGAACAACTCCGAATAGAGGGTTTGAAACAATAAGACTAAGCATTTTTTTTATCCTCCTTCTTTAAGATATATTCTGCAATAAAGGCAGTAACGAGATAGGTGATAATTGTACTTATTACCATTATGAGAGTAACTTCAACCCAGTTCTTTTGAATGACATTAAAGTAGGGCATGATTCCCACGGTAATAGGAACAAAGAGGAGTGCCATATTACTTTTCAACCAGTTACCAGCACGTTCGATAGATTCTAATTTGAGAACTTTTGTTTTTAGCGAAATGAACAATAAGACAAGGCCGATAATACTACCTGGAATAGGTAAGTTGAATGTTGTGTGAATAATGTCTCCAACAAAGGAATAGACTAATATAATAAAAAATTGAACTAAGATATTCATGAAATTTCTCCTTAACGAGCGCATATATTCTATCATATATGAAAGTTACAGATGTGCATTTTTGGTAAAAAAAAATAAAAAAAAGCGATAATAGTTATATTCACGGAATAATAAGCATAAATACACGTATCCTGTGAAGAATCATTCATAAAAAGCATGATATAATAAGAACAAGTTATAGAGGGGAAGAGATGTATGGAAACGATACTGTTAATAGTTAACGAACATAAACTGTATTTAGAAATCATGACAATTATTGAAAAAAATTATAATGTATTAATTGCCAATAGTATTGATATGGCCGAAATGATTTATCGTAGTAATGATATTGATGCTATTATTTTTGACTCGAATATTCTTCTAGCGCGTGAGAGTGAGCTTGTTTCACGCCTTCGCGCACGTTCTAATGTACCACTTCTCGTAATTTCAAATAATAATGATGTGAATAAAATTTTAGAGTTAATGAGTTTGGGGGTTGATGACTATATTTCCAGACCGATTAATCAAGAACTCATCTTTCAAAGACTGAACGATACAATTTCGCCGGAGAGAAAGCATCGCTTTAATGGCCCAATATGTTTTAAACGTGTCACCTATGATCCTGAAGTTAATCGAATTACCATGAATGGTATGGATATGAAGCTATCGAATAAAGAATATCTTCTTTTTAAGCTACTGTTAACGAATCCTACAAAAATATTTACCAGACATGAACTAAAAGAACACTTAGATACAGAATTTACAATTAATGATCTGAATGTCATTAATGTTTATATTAGCAATCTAAGAAAGAAAATAAGTGTCTATGATACTGAAGAGTATATTGAAACAATATGGGGAAATGGCATTCGTCTGCCAAGTACTAAATAATAGATCGGAGTCTTAGTATGAATCATATTGTAATTGAACCCAAAAATGATAAAGAGAATCAAGAATATCTTACGGAGCTCCTGGAAGAGCACCAATATTCAAATGGGAAAGAACTGTTTTTTGAATATCAAAAATACTCATACATATTAACTGAAAATGGAAATGTGATGGGAGGTTACTACGCTACGCAACGCGATGACGTTGTCCATCTGCACCTTCTTGCAGTAGATAAAATTGCAAGAGGAAAACGATATGGAGAAAATCTGTTGAGGCATTTAATAGATTTAGCGATTGAACAAGACGCAACTCGAATTACTTTAACAACTCTTGATTTTCAAGCCAAGGATTTTTATATAAAACAAGGATTTCATATCTTTGGTGAACTTGAAAATACCCCTGTAAAAGGCGTGAAGAAATACTATTTAACGATGGAAATAGAAGTTTGACTTGGGAGGATAGAATGAAACTAATTTTAGCATCAAATTCATTAACTCGAAAACAAATCCTAAAGTCTGTTGACTTTAATTTTGAGACTGTCCCATCTCGAATCGAGGAAGTTTCTGTTAAAGAAGATCCCCGAGAGTATTGTATGGATCTGTCGTTTCAAAAAGCGAAATCTGTTGGAAATCTTATCAAAGAAGGGATTATTCTCTCAGCAGACTCAGTGATTACTATCAATGGAAAAATCTTAGAAAAACCAAAAAATTTGAGTGAAGCAAGAGAGATGATGGAATTGCTCTCGGGAGAAAAAAATACAGCAATAACTGGTGTCACTCTTTTCGATAAATCTACGGGAAAGATAAGATCCTTTTATGAAGAAACAGAAGTTTTCTTTAAATCACTCAGCTCTGAAGAAATAGATTGGTATCTTGAAAATGAGGAGCATATTTTTGATAGAGCTGGATATTCTATTGCTGGAAAAGCATCATTGTTTGTATCAAGAATTGAAGGAGATTATAATAATATTTTGGGATTACCACTGAATAAAGTCACCACTGAATTGACGAAAATGGGGTTTTCAGTTCAAGATTTTAGACAAGCTGAAAAAGAAGATTAAGGATATATCACACTTTTACAAAGAGTACTTTACTTTGATTCGTATTCGGTGTATTATTAATAAGCATTCAAACTTTGGAGGTTTAGCTCAGTTGGGAGAGCATCTGCCTTACAAGCAGAGGGTCAGCGGTTCGAGCCCGTTAACCTCCACCATTTATATCAAAACAAACAGTATCGATAGGTACTGTTTTTATTTATTAGAACGTATCTTTTACTCTGTTTGTGAATTAGTGGTGATATTTGACAAGCAAAACTGTTTTAAACCTACTAAAATGAGAGTTTGTTGAAAATGTCTGGTTAAACATTGACCTGTAACTCTTTGGAACCTAGTATTTAAGTATAAAGAAGAAAAGGAGGTTATTATGGCTAGACTAATGAATAAACTCTTTTCGAGTAAAAAAAAGAATAAAGAAACGAATTCGACCATTGAAATAGTATCAACGAAGATGGATACCATTTCAGAACCCATAAAAGAAAAAACTAATGAAATGATGGTAAAAGCGTATATGGGATTGTGGAATGCTCTCAGCTTCAGACAAGAGTCTTTTGAGGCTTTGGCGTGTGTTACGAATCCGCTTGAGTATGCTAAAGCAAATTATGATAAATTTGAAAAAAGAAATTTGGACGTTGAAATGACTAGCATTAATGATTTGCGTTGGATTGGGTTGATTGATTTACTTGTCGAACATGATTATTTATTTGAAGTGAATAACTCCTGTGATCTCGATGAATTTACTCGAAAAGTTCATCATAGAAATCCAGATGCTGATTTAAGTGATCTTGATATCTTGGGGGATGTTGAATCATGGATTAAAGTTTTAGATTACCGATGGAAGAAAGATCAGCTCGGTTTTATTCGGTTTGATATAGGTTCTGACTCTCACATTTTATATGTTGATAATCTCGAAATGCTGAAATACTTTAACAGAAAAAATGAATACCTTCCCCAAAAAATCCAAAGAGCAGTTGAACCAGAAAAAATGAAAGTCACTGAAGAAATGTTTGAAAAAGTTTGCAGTTTATTGAACCAAAATGATCTCAGTGATTATATTGCAATTCAATTTCACAATGTACATCCAACAATATTTGAGAGTAAGCTTGGTGGGCTTCCTTATCTAGATCCAGCCCAAACTATTCCGACAAATAAGGAAGGCAAACCACTCCGTTTGCTTGCGCAAATTGTTTTGGAGGAACTACCGGAAATTTCAATTAATTTACCACGAGAAGGTATCCTTCAGTTTTGGATAGAAAGTAATGACCTATACGGATTGGATTTTGATGGTGATACGAGTGGTTATTCAGTTCGTTATATTAAAAGTATCGATAAAACTATTAAACCAGATAGAATTCAACAAAAATATCTTGCGAACCAAGTTCTCCAAGAATTTCCTTTTGAGGGTGAATTTGGGATGACATTTACTAAAGAGATACAAGATTTTCCTCTATATTTAGAAGGGACTGAGGCAGCTCTCGTCAAGAAATGGAATGAGCTATATCCTGAATCCATCATAATAGGTGTCGAAGAATTAGGAGATATTTACGATGATGCGTTAGATCTATCAATGAGTAACGGACATAAAATTAGCGGTTACCCATTTTTTACACAATATGATCCAAGAAATGAGACTGATAATTATAAGATTCTGCTCTTACAGATTGATAGTGATCGCGTTTCAGGTAGGTGTATTGACTGGGGAGATGCAGGAGTCGCAAATTTCTTTATCAGTAAAGAGAATCTAGAAAAAAGAGATTTTTCAGATGTTCTTTATAATTGGGATTGTTATTAAAAGTAAGAAAAAACCCACTTTAGAGTGGGTTATATTTTTTTATGGAGCGGGTGAGGAGAATCGAACTCCCGTAGCCAGCTTGGAAGGCTGGAGTTTTACCATTAAACTACACCCGCAAATCAATTACAAATTAATTATAGACCTCTAAGGCATACTTGTAAATATTTTTCTAAACAAATTATGAGTTGCTTCATATTCCAAATGAATTGCGTTACTATAGAGTAAGAGAGGTGATTTTTTTGAAGAAAACGATTCATATCCTATCATTATTTGCTATTCTATATCTGCTTATAACAACCAAGGGATTTGCGTATTTTAACGTAACGATGCCATCCTCACTTCTACCGCTTGATTATATAGTAAGCCTTACCTGTGTCGGTGTACTGATTTATGCTGCGTATCAACAATATAAAAACTGGAAATGAAAATGCGAACCCATGTGGCTCGCATTTTATTCTTGAAGATTAAACTAAGTCAGAAATATAGATGGAAGAAAGGAATGCTTCCATTTGCGTTTCTGATTCTTTCATTTTCTGATAGATTGTGCAGTTTGGACCATGCTTTGGATCACAATCAAACATAGATTGGGAACCTTCAATGGCATGGATAACATCCAACATGGTAATCTTATCATGTGATGCATTGATACGGTATCCTCCATTAACTCCAGATACTGCTTCTAAAATTCCTTGTTTAACGAGGGTTGCAAGTATTTTGGAAAGATAAGAAGGAGCCACTTGAAGTTCACCTGCGATTTTAGATACACTCATTGCTTCCTCGTCACCATTCTTGTAAATAAGTTGTACAACATGAAGCGCATAATTCGTTGCTTTTGAATATTTCATAATAATCACCTGCTTTTTTCTTATTCTATCATATGTATTGAAATGAAACACACATTTAATATATATATATTAGATTAAGACTCGATTCAGTTCTTCCATGAGTTTATTCTTTGGTTTGAATCCGACTAGTGTTTCCACGAGTGTATCACCTTTCAAAACTAAAAGAGTTGGGATACTTTGAACATGATGATAATTTGATAGTAAGGGGTTTTCATCGACATTAACACGTTGGAAAGAAACATTCCCAAAATTACTATCCTCGGACAACTCCTCAACTACCGGTTTCATCATTCGGCAAGGGCCACACCAGGGTGCCCAAAATTGGAGAATGGTATACTCGGTATCTTCATTACATATTACATTATTCTTAATATCTTTGATCATCTTTACTACCTCCTAGATATTATAGACATTTGTTGTCTACGATTAGTTTATGACAAGCTCCTGTAGATTGCAAACTATGTGCATTTAGAACAATACAAAAGCGACATCGATGTCGCTTTTGTATCAAAAAAAATTAACTTGTTCGTTTAGTTTTTCTAACTGTTGCTCTGTTTGCCTTAAAGCTCTCTTTTAGAAATTCTAGAACTTTGTATTCATTAAGACCTGGATGGCAAACGAAGAGATCTACCGCTGCATAATGATGTTCGGGCCAAGTGTGTATCGCAAGGTGAGATTCTTGTAAGATGATAGCACCACTCACGCCATAAGGGTTAAATTGGTGAAACTCATCAGTGACTGCATGAAGATTAAATTCTGTTGTAACCTCGTACAGTAATCTTCTTACAACATCAACGCTCGTTAAGGTGTCGTAGTCACAATCTCTAAGCTCATACATGCCTTGATATCCGAGCTGAATAGAGTTCTTTGATTTCCTTGAATCTGCGGTATACATGCTCGTTTCGGAATCTTCGAGCGGAAATGTTTGAATAACGTATAAGTTACTTTTATTTCCAATAATAGATCCGCCGAGATAGCTATTGAAGTTTTCTAATATCTCAGTGTACATCCAACCATTTTGATTGATAAGTGTTTGAATTTGAAATTGCTCGGATTTTGTTTTGTGACTCATTGATAAATAAACTTTCCCATGATCATTGAGAATTTTGTTGGCAGTAGAAGTAAATGTTTCAACACCAGCAATTGTATAGGGTGGATCCATTAAAATGATGTCAGCTTTGATATTGATAAAAATTGATTCATCTCTAAAATCGATCATCTGTGTCATGATTTTTTTGTTGGAGAAGGATTCAACGTGATTTAGTATATCTGTATCGATATCAAGAACCGTAATATTAGGAATAACGCCCAGATTATTGATGGCTTTGAATAGAAGAATACTGACAAGATCGTCATCTCCAAGAAATACGATGGTTTTAGAAAATATTAGTGGATCTTCCATTAATTTAATAACTCTTTGAATTACAGTCTCACGCGTTGCATGTGCTTGATCTAATTCCATTTTTGGCGTAGGACGATTTTGATACCAGGGTTCGATGGTTTCCATTATCATATTAGTATAAGTGTTTCGATTAGAATCAGTGTCTAATATATATTGATATTGGTTCGTATCTAATGATTTTAGATTCAATTGTGATTCCACATACTCTATGCCTTTCAAACTCAAAACATAGAAGCTTTCCCTTATCAAATATCCGGAGGAAACAAGTTCCTTTTTCAGAGCAGTGACGAGTGGAACGGGCAGTTTAATCATTTGAGCCATAGTTTTAGTAGATATCGTTTTATTTATATAAAAGAGAATTAATGCATGGTGAACCTGTTCTAGAGATTCAATACCAGTCTCTTTTTGTATTGTTTTTAATTCTTTCATTATTATTAAACCTCATGATTAATTAGATTAATGCATTGTTGTAATGTAGTATCGTCAAGAATCCCAGATAAACTAAGAACAGTCAAGCCCTCAAGTAATACAAATATTTTATGTGCTTGTGATTCTGAGCATTGCTTTAGATTTTGAATGAGTGTGATATGCTTCTTGAAAATTGATTGAGCGAGTGTGGAGTCTTCGCGATGATGCATCATGTATTCATAGCCTGCTAAACGAAGCGTCTGATCAATATTATTAAGTTCGAAAATTTCTGTTTGTAGAAAATCATTAAAGGAAGCAAAATTTTCAGTGTTCAGATTTGTTATTTCATTCATCATCAATGCTTCGAACACTTCATCAACATTACTGAAGTAGCGATAGACACCACCGCGACTATAACCACTGGCATTCACAATGTCAGTCATGGATACAGAATTAAGACCTTGAGTAATAAATACCTGTTTTGATGATTCGATGATAGCTTTGATTGCATTATTTGCCTTCATATTATGTCCTCCAACTATAAAAACGACACCATTGTCGCTTTTAATATTAAATCAAAAAATTGTTTAATGCAAGGAATATAATAGAAATTGATTTACCTAAATCGAAACCTATTCGTAGCGTTAGTATGTAAATACATACACGAAAGATCAGAGTGAAAGGGCTAAAAGTTCGTGAAATATAGAATATAAGATACATAATTGATCTTCAAGTCGTGAAAATAGTCTATAGCAACACAATAATATAAAAAAACACAATCTAATTGATTGTGTTGTATTTATATATTGGCTGGGCCACCTGGGATCGAACCAGGGAATGTCACAGTCAAAGTGTGATGCCTTACCGCTTGGCTATGGCCCAATATACTGCGCTAACTTCCGTTTGCTTGTTTATTATAGCATAAGATAAATCCTTTTCAAGCCCCAATTCGTAAAAAATATCAATATTTCTAAATAGATAAGAAAAACAACTGGAAAAGTTACAAAAGGAAGAGATTGTATTTGTAGTGTATCTTTAATCAAATAATTCCTAAAAAAATGGTATTACCCTTTAAAGTAGTAGGTGACTAGTATATTATAGTATGTGGAAATGGAAATAGGAGGAGATATCTCAAATGGAATTATTTGAAGGACTCAAACACAAAATTAGTGGAAAAAACATAAAAGTTGTTTTTCCAGAAGGAAATGATGCACGTATTATTGGTGCAGCTGTAAGACTTGCAGCAGATGGTTTACTACACCCAATTTTATTAGGTAATAAGGAAGAGATTGAAGAAATGTCTCATAACTTAGGATTCTTAACTGATAAATTGGAAATCATTGATCCTGAAACCTACCAAGATAAGGAAGCAATGGTTGATGCACTTGTAGAACGTCGTAATGGAAAATTAGAAAAAGAAGATGCTTACAAATGGATTCAAAATGTAAACTACTTCGGAACAATGCTAACATATATGGGTTATGCTGATGCAATGGTCAGTGGTGCTGTTCACTCAACAGGAGACACTGTTCGTCCTGCATTACAAATTATTAAAACAAAACCTGGAGTAAGTAGAACAAGTGGTGCATTCATTATGCACAAACGTACTGAAACATATTTATTCTCTGACTGTGCAATCAATATTAATCCTTCAGCACAAGAACTCGCTGAAATTGCTGTTGAAAGTGCACGTACTGCAGAACTCTTCGGAATTGATCCAATTGTATCAATGATGAGTTTCTCAACTAAAGGATCTGCAAAGAGCCCAGAAGTTGATAAAGTTGTAGAAGCAACTAAGATTGCTCGTGAATTAGCTCCAGAATATCTAATTGATGGTGAATTACAATTTGATGCTTCTTTTGCTCCAACTGTTGCAGCTTTAAAAGCACCAGAATCAAAAGTTGCTGGACATGCTAAAGTATTTGTATTCCCAGAAATTCAATCTGGTAATATTGGTTACAAGATTGCTCAACGTCTTGGTGGATTTGAAGCTATTGGACCGATCCTTCAAGGATTGAACAAACCAATTTCAGATTTATCACGTGGTTGTGTTGAAGAAGATGTTTATAAGCTTGCAATTATTACTGCAGCTCAAACTTTAATTTAATTAAAAACTAAGATTCGGTCTCTCACCGAATCTTTTTTGTAAATAAAAATACGAAAATATGCACTTTTAAAGCCTTTATTTGTAAGTTATTAAAATAAATTAATAATTTGCACTTTTAGTGTTGACTATACTCTCAAGCATATGTTATATTATTAAGGCGTTAAGGAAACGCAGTAAAAAAACCTGGAGGTTTAGCTCAGTTGGGAGAGCATCTGCCTTACAAGCAGAGGGTCAGCGGTTCGAGCCCGTTAACCTCCACCATTGCCGACTTAGCTCAATTGGTAGAGCAACTGATTTGTAATCAGTAGGTTGGGGGTTCAAGTCCTCTAGTCGGCACCATTTATAAATTTACCATAACATTGTGGGGAGATAGCGAAGTGGCTAAACGCGGGTGACTGTAAATCATCTCCTTAGGGTTCGGCAGTTCGAATCTGCCTCTCCCCACCATTCTTGTCCCGTTAGCTCAGGTGGTAGAGCAACTGACTTTTAATCAGTGGGTCGTAGGTTCGAGTCCTACACGGGACACCATTGCGGGTGTAGTTTAATGGTAAAACTCCAGCCTTCCAAGCTGGCTACGGGAGTTCGATTCTCCTCACCCGCTCCATAAAAAATCGACAACTCACTCCGGTGAGTTTTTTTGTGTATTCATTTCATGATATAGTTAAACCATGGTAATTTAAATATAGAGTAAGTATGGAGATATTATGAAGAGAAAGACAGGACGCATTCAAGGTATATGTGGCATAGTAATTTTAGGGTCAATGCTTTCGAAGCTGATTTTTAACTTGGAGTTTAGCAAGTTAGATCTGATTCTAACAATATTTGGTTTGGTTTTTGCTGTTACAGGTTTTCTGATAATGAAGCAATATCTAGATGACAAATAATGAAGATTCTTTATTTATGTAGTCAAAACAAACGGAGAAGCTTAACTGCAGAGAAAGTTTTAAATGGCATTAATGGTCACCAAGTACGATCCGCAGGAACTGAAAGTAATGCTAGGGTAAAAGTTACTGAAGGATTATTAGGTTGGGCTGACGTTATCGTGACGATGGAAAAGAAGCATACAAGAAGAATTCTTGAAAAATATCAAGATACTGTGAATGAAAAGTCGGTTATTTGTCTTTATATTCCGGACGAATATTTGTATATGGACGAGGATTTAATTGATATACTCAACTCAAGTTTTGACGAAGTTGTAGAAATCGATGGTAAGTAAAACTTAGTTTAAAAATATATTATAAATAAAAATAAAAGGGAATTCGTATTCGAATTCCCTTTTTGGTGTGTGACTAGTATAAAACTATAGGTACTGCTCCGTGTTTTGATACGACTTGTCCACTGACCTTATGTGCGTTGTTAAGTGCTTCTTCAAGTAATGTATCTTGCCATTCTAGTAATTCTAATCCGCTTTTTGATAGCGAAGCAAGCAGGGTGGCAATGAAGCTGTCACCTGCTCCAGTGCTATCAATTTGTTCTACAGATATCGATGCGGTGTGAATTATATTACCGCGTGTAGTGAGCGTTACAGCACCCTTGGCACCCATCGTACAGATGATAAGTTGATTGTGCGTTTGAATTTGTCGTAATCCTTTCTCAACAGACGTGGAATTCGTTAACCAATACAATTCTTCTTCATTTACCTTAATAATATCAGAGAGTTCAAATATATTAAAAACTTGTTCTTTTGCCAGTGATAAATCATCCCATAAACCTGCACGTAAATTAACGTCGAAACTGATGATTCCATCTTTTTCCTTACATTTATTAATCGCGTGATAATGAGCCTGTCTTGTGGTTCCTTGCAAGACGAGTCCGAGAGAACAAAGGTGAAGAATATCCTTGATTTTAAAAGGGATACAATCGATGTCAGCGATATCAAGATCTAAATCTGCTGTGTTCGTTCTGTAGAAGCTAAAAGAACGTTCGCCTCTTACGTGAGATACAACAGCAAGGGTTGTATTTTTTGAGCTGAGAGGTAAAGGGAAATGAATTCCGTAACTTTTAAGTGTATCTGTCAGAAGAAGCCCAAACGTATCTTTACTTATTTTACCTATAAAGGCAGCGTTAGCACCACTAAGTTTCGCGTGTGCGGCAACATTCGCAGGGGCTCCACCTGGAAAAGGAATATACTTACCATTCTCTTGCATTAAATCAATTAACATTTCACCAATACTATAGATCATTATGATATCCTCAACTCTCTTATAAATAACATACTATCATAGAGAATAATTTGAAGGTAGTATAAAATATTTTGTGTAAACGTCTTGCGACGTGAAATAGAAAAAGGAAGTCATATCTTGTAGAATAAAGTTACTAGACAACATTCAAAAGGAGACTTCCCATGACTAATTTTAACACAGAACTTTATACTGCACTAGCCCAAGGAATATCATTGGATACTTTCATCAGAAGTGAGTTAGAAATTGCGATGAATCAATTACTCCAAACAGAGTTGACTGTATTTTTAGATTATGAACGATATGATCCAATTGGCTACAATAGTGGTAATTCTAGAAACGGAAACTATACTCGAACTGTTAAAACAAAGTATGGTGAAGTATGCCTTACCATACCACGTGACCGCAATGGTGATTTTAATCAACAAACCATTCCGCCTTACAAACGTCAGACTGATGATTTAGAAACTACCATTCTTCAACTCTATTCTAAAGGCATCACCACTTCTGAAATTGCCGATTTAATTGAAAAAATGTACGGACATGCTTACACGCCACAAACAGTTTCTTATATAACTCAAGCCATTGAAACTTCTGTTGATGAATTTCATAAACGATTACTTTCCAAGCGCTACCTTGCGGTTTATGGTGACTCAACTTATCTAAATGTACGACGGGATTCTGTTTCTAAAGAAGCACTACATATTCTTATCGGCATCACTCCAGAAGGATATAAAGAAGTTTTAGATTATCGAATCTATCCACAAGAATCAGCTGATAATTATCGTGAGATGCTTAAGGACATACAAATGTGTGGTTGTGAAGAAGTTTTGTTGTTTATCACTGATGGACTAACAGGTATTCGAGATGCCTGTTTAGAAGTGTATCCGAAAGCAATGCACCAAACGTGTTGGGTTCATTTACAGAGAAACGTTTCACGCTTGGTGCGAGCAAAAGATCGTAAAGAAATTTTAGAACAATTGAAACCTGTTTATCAGGCAACTGAAAAATCAGTAGCGATCGACTTGCTGGAAAACTTCAAAGCATCGGTTAAGAAACGATATCCGAAGGTTGTAGCTATGTTTGATAAAAACAAAAGTTTGTTTGAATTTTTAGATTTTCCAAGACAAATTCAGAGAAGTTTATATACAACAAACTTAATTGAAGGATTCAATAAGCATCTAAAGCGGTATACTCGTCGTAAAGAACAATTTCCTAATGAAGAGTCACTCGACCGTTTTGTATGCTCTCAAGTGATTGAATACAATCACAAAAGCATTCGTAGGATTCATAAAGGATTTGATATAGTACAGTCTGAAATTGAAACATTATTTGAAGAAAAATACCATTAATAATTTTCTTCTACAAGAAACGATGTTTACACAAACTTCTTGACGCTACCAATTTGAAAACATAGATATTCATTTATATTTCACTTTTATTAAGTAATAATGCATTAATATTGATTTAAGATGCGAAAATGGGTTTAGAGTATCTAAAAGGAGAATAGTATGAAACGATTTTGGAAATTATGTTTGTCATTATTGCTGACAGTCATGGTCATACCAGTAGCAAGTTCTACTGTATTTGCAGATGACTCAGCATATTCAAATGACTTAAAGAATTACTTAACAGCAGTGAATAGAGCGGATGATGTTTTAGTTCCACAAAGAGATCCAGAAACAGATCAAGATTTTGATGAAATTGCAGATACAGTTTCAGCACTGGAAATAGAAGATCAAAAAATTTATAAAACATATATTTTTGATTATAAAGGAATTGATCGTTTTGAAAATCTGACATTATTTGAAGTGTTAATATCTTTAAATACTGATGATGAAATTACGAATTTTAATGCTTTTTCTTCATCTACTCTCGATTATGGAATTGAGATTGTTCCGGGTATCTATGTCGAAGCAAAGAATGAATTTCAACTGCCAACATATGGAGACTTTGATGGTGGACTCGCTCCCTCAGATTTTGAGACATACAGAGTGAACCTTGAAACAAAATTAAGAGCATTATCTGTTCAGTACCAAGGGCCACGAATGGATGTTGAATTTACAGAGAGTGACCTCTATCTTCGTGATTATCGATGGATGGACGGTCTTAAACGTACTCTAAACTATGAGATTGAAGCTGAACAACCCGAACGGTTCCATGATGCTTCGGTAACAAATGTAACTGTTGGTGGTAAGGACTACTACCAAATGAAAATTACTCAAGACATGATACCTCAAGTTATTGTGTCGAACGAAGATTCTTATCGATTTGCTAAGGATGATGAAAAAACAGTTTCTGTAAATATTGAATATATTAATGATTACTTCCTTTATACCCTCGAAAGCCCTAGCTTTATGATTGAGGTTACTTTGAACGATGGTCGTGTATTTGTTGCAGACCAAGATTATGAAACAAATTTAGACCAGGAAGGTGATGCATACAAGTTCTTCACTGATGAAGGATCTGATGGTGATGAATCAATTAGAGGAAGCATTAAAGAAATTGTCTTAAATTTCGAAAAGAATGAAGATGTTACGATGCTACTAACGGAACACTCTGACTTAGTAAGAGCTTATAAGAATTCTCCAATTGATGATCTTTCAGATTACTATGAAGGAAATGGGTCATACTCACAATCGGAAGGTATTATGATTAACTCATATTACCGTTATATGAAAAATGGATATTGGGGAATTGAGCAAGACGAAAATGTAATCGTGCCAATCTATGTTCCCTATCTTTCACAAAAAGTAAACGTCACATTCGATTCACACGGCGGAACCTCAGTAGATCCTCAACGAGATATAGACTTAGGTTCATTTGCAACCAAACCTTCTAATCCAACGAAAGATGGATTCACATTTGAAGGTTGGTATACAGACGCTACATTCGCAACAGCGTGGAACTTTGATGTTGATACAGTGACTCAAGATATGACGCTTCATGCTAATTGGGAAGAAATTCCTGTAATTGAAAAATATGATGTGACATTTGATAGTCATGGTGGCTCAACCGTGGCACCACAACTTCAGCTTGAATCTGGAGTTAAAGTTCAAAAACCTGCTAATCCAACTAAAGATGGATTCACCTTTGAAGGTTGGTATACAGACGCTACATATGCAACAGCGTGGAACTTTGATGTTGATACAGTGACTCAAGATATAACGCTTCATGCTAAATGGGAAGAAATTCCTGTAATTGAAAAATATGATGTAACATTTGATAGTCATGGTGGCTCAACCGTGGCACCACAACTTCAGCTTGAATCTGGAGTTAAAGTTCAAAAACCTGCTAATCCAACTAAAGATGGATTTACATTTGAAGGTTGGTATACAGACGCTACATATGCAACAGCGTGGAACTTTGATGTTGATACAGTAACTCAAGATATAACGCTTCATGCAAAATGGGAAGAAAACCCAGTTGTAGTAGAAAAATATGATGTGACATTTGATAGTCATGGTGGCTCAACCGTTGCACCGCAACTTCAACTTGAGAATGGATCACATGTTATGAAACCTATTGAACCAACTAGAGTTGGGTATACATTTAATGGATGGTATACTTCTGATGCCTTAACGACAGTTTGGAACTTTGAGCTAGATACTGTGTCGAAAAATATGACACTTCACGCAAAATGGCTTGAAAACCCAGTTGTAGTAGAAAAATACGATGTAACATTTGATAGTCATGGTGGCTCAACCGTAGCGCCACAACTTCAACTTGAATCTGGAGTTAAAGTTCAAAAACCTGCTAATCCAACTAAAGATGGATTCACCTTTGAAGGTTGGTATACAGACGCTACATATGCAACAGCGTGGAACTTTGATGTGGATACAATAATGAAAGATATGGTACTTCACGCAAAATGGAAAGAGAATATTAAAGATGAAGAGCTTCCTGCTACAGGAATGAAAACTTCAATCATATTCCCTACAATGTTAGTGGCAGGTGGTTTGTCACTTGTTGTACTAAAATTTAAAAAAGACTAGTTCATGAATGAAACGAAGGACACTTTTTATAAGTGTCTTTTAATATAAACAACTAATAGTTGTGAAAATCGATAGATTTTTAACATAACAGTGTGTGCTACCGTACCTGTACGACATTTCAACGCGATTATATTTAGTTTTCCGCAAAATATCACTGAAATTAATAGATTAAAAGATATTATTTGGATAGTGGCGAACGTCACATAGGAGGCTATATATGAGTAAAGTTGTTTTAATTGGTGCAAACCATGCTGGAATTGCTGCAGCAAATACACTGTTAGATTCATATCCAGAAAATGAACTAACAATTCTAGATCGTAATACTAATTTAAGTTATTTAGGATGTGGTACTGCTTTATGGGTAGGACATCAAATTGATTCTTCTGATCAACTTTTCTATACAAATAAAGATGCCTTTATTGCTAAAGGTGCAGATGTAAAGATGGAAACCAATGTTACTGATGTTGATTTCAAAGGAAAAGTAGTTCACTATACTGACGTTCAAGGTAATAAATCAGAAATAGAGTATGACAAACTCATACTTGCAACAGGGTCAACACCTATTGCACCAAAACTTCCAGGAATTGATTTGGATGGCGTTCATTTTGTGAAGTTATTCCAAGACTCACAAAAAGTTGATGCACTCCTTGCACAAGAACATGTAAAAAATGTTGTTGTTGTAGGTGCTGGATATATTGGTGTCGAAATGGCTGAGGCAGCGAAACGTCGTGGTAAAAATGTTCGCATCGTGGAAGCAGAAGAAACATGCCTTGCAAACTATTATGATCCTTGGTTCTCAAATGACATGGACAAAGTTCTTTCAGATAACGGTATCGAATTAAGCTTTGGCGAAATGGTAAAAGAACTTAAAGGTAACGGATCAGTTTCTAAAGTAGTCACAAATAAAGGTGAGTACGATGCTGAACTTGTCATTTTAGCAATCGGATTCAGACCTAATAATGAACTTGGAAAAAATGATTTAACACTCTTCGATAATGGTGCATATCTTGTTGATTTACATCAAAAGACGAGTCTTGAAGACGTATATGCAGTTGGAGATTGCGCAACACTCTTCTCAAATGCTATTCAAAAAACTACTTATATCGCACTCGCTACAAATGCTGTAAGATCAGGTATTGTTGCAGGTCATAATGTAGGGGGAACTCCTTTAAAATCATTAGGCGTTCAAGGATCAAACGGTATTTCAATCTATGGTTACAATATGGTGTCAACAGGACTTAATCTTGCAACTGCTGCAAAGGCAGGAATTGATGTTGCCTATACAGAGTTCGAAGATTTACAAAAACCGGGCTTTATGAGTGATAACAATGATGTTAAGATTCGAATCATCTATGAACGTGGATCACGTAGAATCGTAGGTGCGCAAATTGCATCTTATTCAGATATTTCAATGGGTATCCATATGTTCTCGCTCGCAATCATGAAACAAGCAACAATCGAAGAGATTCAACTTCTTGATATCTTCTTCTTGCCTCATTTTAATCAACCATACAACTATATTACAATGGCTGCATTATCTGCTAAAGAATAAAAAATATTTGAGAAAATATAGTGCTGATAAGACTTTTCTTATCAGCATTTTTTAATGGTTTAAGTTTGAAAGAAAGTATAATACTAAACAGTAATTGTTTAAAATGATTGTGTCATTTATAATGTAGCTGGACAAGGATTTACTAAATTTGTGTAAAAAGGGAAACTCAAATTGTAAACAACATATAGAGATAAAGAGGTGATTTGAAAAAGAATATTCCTTTGTTGTGCTTGGGAGGGATATTGCATGTTTACTATATAATATAAAAAGACAATATATAAGAGAATACGTTCAAAAATACTTAATTCATATTTAATATAAAGGAGAAAAAATATGAAGAAATGTTTATCGAAATTATTGATACTTGCAATTCTTTCAAGTTTTGTAATTATGAATGGAAATGTCTATGCCCTAAGCACTCAAGATGAGAATAATAGATCTGTTACGACAGAAGTTGAAGAAACATCAAATAGTACAATTCACAGTAAAAAAATAAAACATACAGTTAATGAATCAATTAAAGTTCCAAAACCTATCAAGTCAGAGAAGGACAAGATGAGGCTTGTATTTCTTGTTGATCTATCAAATTCTTTTGACCAACGTTGGAAAACGGTAGTTCAGCCAGGATTCATAATCATGTTAAATAAATATAAAGATCATCCAAATCTTGAAATTTATGTTTGGGGATATTCAACATGGTATTCATCTCGTGATAACGCTGCTTTTTATAGCCCGAAATTTGGGAAAACACCGAACACAGATACTCCGGGTCGTAATGCTCTCAATACTTATGAACAACCATTGGATGATAGAATAAATTCCATGAGTAATGCCTTAGAAATTGTAAAACAAATGAAAACTATCGATGCAACGCCTACTGGCGCATCTCTAGTTCGTCTTGCAGATGAATTAGATAAAAACTTTAGTAGGGGAGAAATTAATGATGTAATTTTAGTGACTGATGGTTTTAATAATATGGATATATCTTCTAATAATTCATTGTTCTTTCAAAAATCTGAAAGTCCAGAATCGATGATAAAAGAAGCAAACGATGTGACTCTCACGGCGATTGACTACTTTAAAACGAAAGAGTTACCGCTAAAATTTGCATTAAATCTATCAAATGGAGAAAAAAATGAGTCAAGCAAATCTTTAAAGGCCTATGAACTTTTAAAAGAGACTGTTCCTAATGTGATAGGAAATGATAATTTCTATGAACAAGAAAATATCAATGATTTTCAAAAAATGATAGAAAGTTATGTTAGCGACAAAGCGGAGGAAAGTAATATATCTTCATTTGAATTTACTGATAAAATTTCCTCGGATTACTTGATTGATACTCAAAGTGTGTTAATAACCGATGAAGTTGGGAATGATATTACAGATAGATTTGATATTCTAGTTGATGACAAAGTGAAGATAACTGGAAAGATTGTCGAAGACACTCTCAAAGAAATTAATATAACGTATTCTGTCAGTAGATTAGTTCAGAATACACCGCCAACCATTAAGACACCAGAGAAAATTAAATGGCCTATTCACAAAAAATTTGATCCTATCAAAGATGTTGATGTTGAATTTAGTGATAGGGAATCAGAAGTAACTTCGAGCTTAGAAGTTGTGAGCAATAATGTTAATGTAAGTGTTCCGGGAATTTACGAGGTTGAATATAAAGTTAATGATGAAATAGAACAATTCAATAATAAAGTATTCTCTTCTGGAAGTTATCGATTTGATACTAACCAAACAAATCTAAAAGACTTCACTTATTCATTTGAAATTAACAATTTTATTGCGAAATCTACAACTCTTGTAGAAGTAGAAGAGGAACCTGTGAAACCAGTTGATCCTGTGAAACCAGTTGATCCTGTGAAACCTATAGAACCTGTGAAACCTATAGAACCTGTGAAACCAATAGAACCTGTGAAACCTATTGAACCCATAAAACCGGTAGGTCCTGTTGAGCCAAAAATATCTGAAGAATTACCAGAGACTGGAGACTCATCATTCTTTTATTATTTTGGATGGGCAATTTCTTTAGTAGGTGGGGTGTTTGTTGCTCTAAGTTTTAAGAAAGAACCTGAAAAATAATTTAGTAGAAGTACTAGTAGAATCTCATACTGGTACTTTTATTATGTCCAAGTTTGCGAAAATGTGAGGTAATAAGTTACAATTACCATATAGATTAAGTACGAAGCGAAGAATATAATCGCATAGAGTTACTTAATTATAATTAATGGAGGGATAGTATGAAAGTCAGATCAGTATTAACACAAATAAAAACTACACATAAAAGGAGAATAACAAATGAGTTATCAGAAATTGAGTGCGCTTTACTATGAAGTATCAAAACCAATAGGAACATCACTAGATGGTGATCTTGAGTTTTATGAAAAACATATTGCGAATGTTGATAATGTTTTAGAAGCGGGAGTTGGGACAGGGAGACTGCTAGTTCCATATCTTGAGAAAGGAATTAATATTGAAGGAATCGATAGTTCTTCAGATATGATTTTGAAGTGCAAGGATGCATGTCTTCTCAGAAATCTCGATTCAGTACTTATTGAGGGTAATGTTGAAACCTACAATTTCGATAAGAAGTATGAGGCAATCATTATTCCTACAGGGACATTTTGTTTGTTTGATAATATCGAAAATGTCTTGAAAAATTTTAGAAAACATTTGAGTGAAGATGGTTTCATTATGTTTGACATTATTTTTCCGAATCACTTTAAAGAAGGGTCTCATAATGTTTACCCACTCGATGTTTCAGAAAGCGAAAAAATAGTTTTAACGAGTTCACATCTTTCTGTTAATTGGGTGAATCAGTTTACTGAAGAATTACTGAAGTATGACCTGTGGCGAGATGGTTCTTTAGTTGAGAGTGAGTTGCAGACATTTAAGCTTTATTGGTACAGCCTAAGAGAGACGCTTCTCATGCTTGAAAGCGTAGGATTTGACAAGGTTGAGATATGGGGCGATTACAGCGACAGCTACGACCCTAATATAAACTACGGGGCTCTAACGCTAAAAGCGTATAAAAGCTAGGGATGGTGATGGAATGACGATTCACGAGCGAATTGAAGCTTATCTTCAAGGAGATAAAGTGAATTATGACTTAGAACTCGAAAAACATGTCAATAATTGGCATCATGATGAAAAGAAACCGCGTATTTTACTTCATTCGTGTTGTGCTCCTTGTAGTACCTACAGTTTAGAAAGACTTAGCCATGATGTAGATATCACAATATTCTTTTCAAACTCAAATATTTATCCGCGAAATGAATATTATCGTCGAGCACAAGTCCAAAAAGAATTTATCGATCAGTTTAATCTTAAGAATAATACAGATGTGAAGTATCTTGAAGCAGAGTATAAACCTAATGAATTTGTGAAGATGGTTCGTGAGAATAATTTAGAACAAGAACGAGAAGGTGGAAAACGATGTACGGCTTGTTTCGATATGCGACTTGAAGAGGTTGCGAAAGCAGCAATTGAATATGGATTCGATTATTTTGGTACAGCACTGACCTTATCTCCGCATAAAAATTCCCAAGTTGTGAATGCAGTTGGGTACGAGGTTCAAAAAATATACAATGTATCTTTCCTACCTTCTGATTTTAAGAAAAGGGGTGGATTTTATCGATCCGTTGAGATGTGCGATGAATACGATATTTATCGCCAATGCTATTGTGGATGTGTCTTTGCAGCCCGTGATCAAGGTATAGATCTTGTTGAAGTAAATCGCCAAGCTAAAGAAGCGTTGTGTAAGAAATAGAAAAAATCCTGACGTTGTAATTTTCTACAAGGTCAGGATTTTTTTATGATTCAGTGTATGTATTTACGTAATCAAGGTAAAGCATATCGATTGCGAATAGTTGTGAGTAAACAGCATATGAGGCGAAGTTAGGAAGTACAGGACCGCCTCCACTATAGAGCATGTGGTCTGCTCGCTGGCTCATTTTGGAATTCTTATAGTTTGTAATGGCAACAGTTTGCAATCCTCTTTCCAATGCGGCATCCATGACGTAAGTAACATCAATCGAGTTACCACCATTTGAGATACCTATGAATAGACATTTTGTTGAACTGTTAGAAACTGAGATAATCCCCGTATCTCTATCTGGGATAACAATGACACTCTTACCTAAGATGTTCCATTTTTTAAAGATGCTATCTGCGATTTCACGTGAAAAACCGATACCATAAACATAGATTGTTTCACTATCATGGATAAGTTTGTTAACAACTTTCATTTTCTCTTCATCTAAAACAGCAAGTGTATTTTCCAGTGATTGTTCAATGTCTTGGAAGAACTTTCCATAGATGCTAGTTTCAGCAACAATTTTATTATTTTGGATTCTTTCACGCTCTAAAGATTGTGATAGATAGATTTTGAAATTCTTAAAGTTTTTAATATTTAACTTTTTGCAAAGTCTTGTTACTGCTGAAGGACTTGTATCGTTACTCAGAGCAAGTTCTTGTATCGTCATATCGAGTACATCGCGTGGATGTTCCAAAATAAAATTAACGAGTACTGCTTCTGTTGCTGTCAGTTCAGTAATTGGATTCTCAAGTACTTCAAATAAGCCATATTCGATATCCATCTCTATACCACCTTTTTATATTTTTCATTATAGCAAACTTTATGTAACTATTTGATAATCATTTCTTAAACGTTGTATCTGTCGGGAGGCCCTTAAATTTATATTCTTTGGGTCCATAGGTTTCTACATAGTCTAAATAGAGCACATCAATTAGAAAAATTTGTGCATAAATAGAGTACGAAACAAATTTAGGAAGCTTGGTTCCTTTACCATTATAGAGCGTATAATCTGCTTTCTGACTCATCTCAGAAGCTTTGTAATTGGTAATCGCAACAGTAGGAAGACCATTTCTTATTGCGCCATCCATAACTCGGGTAACATCGTTAGAGTTTCCACTGTTAGAAAGACCGATAAAGATACCTTTCTTTTTACTATTAGAAACGGCAATGACTCCGGTATCACGATCTGGAATAACAACAAAACTTTTTCCTACCACATTCCATTTCTTAAAAATATCATCCGCAACTTCTTTAGAAAATCCGTTGCCATAAACGTAAACGACTTCACTTTCATGAATTAATTTATTGACTGCTGAAATGTTGTCTTGATCAACAATATCTAAGGTTTCTTCAAGTGAGTTTTGAATGTCTTGGTAGAACTGTCCATAAGGACTCGATTCAATCAGACTTCTTTTATCACGAATACGTTGGCGTTCAAGAGATTGCGAAAGGTAAATTTTAAAGCTGCGGTAATCCGCAATATCAAGTTTCTTACAAAGACGGGTCACAGCAGAAGGACTCGTGTTATTATGGGTTGCAAGCTCTTGTATTGTCATTGATAAGACGTATTGAGGATTCATGAGAACATAATCTGCAAGTTCACGCTCTGTCGGAGTGAGTGCTGCCTCAGGATTTTTAAGGACCTCAAATAAACCATATTTAATATCCATTTACATCCCCCTTTCATTTAAAGACAATCTGGTACTATTATAGCTTTTTTAAATGAAAAAATCACATAAAGAAAGCCCTTACTAAAAATAATTATACACGTAATAAAAAATATTGCAATTTATTTCTAACTATCATGTTATTACAAAAATTTATTTTTAAAAATATAATGAAATTTACGATGCGTACGCATTAAACCTATCTGTTAAAGATTTTTAAGTATTTGCAAAGAACTATAATTCTTAACGATTAAACTATAATTTGTACATTATGTAAGCGCTTTGTCATTCGGTACAATATTCTCGTTGAGGAGGTAACATATGAAACGATTGTTACAATGTCTCATGACAATGGGACTTTTGATTACAAGTTTAGTATTACCGGTTGCTGCAGATACGCATGGGGAGCGTATTACAGTGGAGAAAAACGATGACATTCCTGACATTGAGGAACGTCCGTATTCATCACATTTCTTTCCTAAGGATTTTTTAGCATGGGAATTTAGTGAAGATGCTGATGCAATACATAATGTATCTAAGGTGCCTTTAGCGAAACGTGTTCAAGGAGACCCTGTTAATGAAAATCAAAGTAAGGAAGCCAAAGTAGTGTCGCTTCCTATTGCAAACAAAAACACCAGCGGCACACCCTCTCAAGGATCAACAGAAAAAGCTGTTTATAACTTTACAAATTGGCAGTATGTTGATGTACTTGTTGGGTGGGCAGGATCAGCAGGTGAAGGAATTATTGTTCCACCGAGTGGTGATCTCGTTGATGTTGGGCACCGTAATGGTGTTCCAGTTATGGGAACTGTGTTCTTTCCACCAACCGCTTATGGCGGGCAAGCCAAATGGATTGATGAGTTTTTAGTTAAGGATGAGCAAGGGAATTTTCCAATGGCTGATAAATTAATCGAAATGGCACAACAGTATGGATTTGATGGTTGGTTTATCAATCAAGAAACAAGTACAGGAAATGCAAAACATGGATCATTATTTTTAGAGTTTCTTGCTTACTACAACAATCATAAATCTGATGATTTAGAATTGGTATGGTATGATTCAATGCTAGAAAATGGTTCGGTATCATGGCAAAATCAATTAAACTCAAATAATGAAAAGTTCTTCCAAAATGGTTCTCAAAGAACCTCGGACTATATGTTCTTAAATTTCTGGTTTAACCAAGCTATGACTGAAAGATCACGTAGTAAAGCAATCGAACTAGGTCGCAGTCCTTATGATGTTCTTGCAGGATTCGATGTTCAAGCAAGAGGTATTAATAGCTCAGATAAACTTTCAAATGCTGTCGGAAATGATGGTAAAGCTTTAACGTCAGTTGGACTGTATGCGCCCGATTGGACTTTACGTGATGGCGGACAATATAATGTCGATGCTTATTGGAAGAATGAAAGTGATTTCTGGATTAATAAGCAGGCAGATCCAAGAGATGTCAGTCAGGGAAGAAACACATGGCAAGGTCTTTCTCGATACTTTGTTGAGAAGACACCTGTCACATCACTACCATTCCATACTTCCTTTAATGTTGGAAATGGTGATAATTATTCAATGAATGGTAAGGTTGTGAAGGAAGGGACCTTCAATAACCGTTCTGTTCAAGATATAATGCCAACATACCGTTGGATTATTGACCAAACTGATAATGAATTAAAAGCTTTTGTTGACTACAAAAACGTATACAATGGGGGATCATCAATCGGGCTCAACGGTAAACTTGTGGCAGGTTCAACTACACTAATGGATTTATTTGCTAGCGATGTTTCAATCCAATCCCAAACGCAAGCAAACTTAAAGGTTCAAGGGATAGCAGACGTTAAACTCAAATTAACATTCGCTGATGACCAAGTTGTCTTGGTAGATGCAGATAAAGTAACAGAAGAAACATGGACCAATCATCACTTTGATCTGTCAGCTTATTCTGGTAAGTCTGTCAAGAAAATAGGTGTCTCCCTTACAGCGAAAGAAAGTGCTGATAATGGTCAACTAAATATTGGTTATTTAGGACTCGATAATAAAGAAACTCAAACAGTTTCAAGTATCTTAGAAAGCGAAATTGTTGGGAAAAAAGTCACAGATAATGTCAGTGCAAATCTAAGATTAAAATGGAAACACGATCATAAAAACATTCGCCACTACGATATTTACCGTATTGAAGGCGATGAAAAACACTATGAAGGAAGTACTTCCAATACAGCATACTACATTGAAAATCAACGTCGTAATGCGGAAGGTATCTTAAATTATGAGATTGTTCCTGTTGATAATATGTACCAACCACATTTTGATAAAGCAGCAAAATTCAGCTTTAAGTTTGATGCAATTGAATTACCAAGTGGTGACTTTAGAACTAGTTCAAGTTTCATCAAAGTGGGTGATGAAGTAACTCTAAACTCTCTTGCATCACAATCAACAGAATCGGTATCATGGCTTGTTGAAGGTGCTGATGAAGACCGACTTACTGGAACAGAAGTAAAGACCCGTTTTGATAAACCAGGTGTTTATAGTGTTACGATGTCACTTGAAAATGAAGCTGGAAAAGTAAATGTTCGTAAAGATAACTATATCTATGTTTACGATGAGAATTACGAGAAAGTTCCTCATAACTTAGGAGCTTTGACAAAAGATTACAAAGTATCAAACGCATGTGCTGCAAATGAAGGCGCAGCTCAAGCATTTGATGGAAAAATGAATACCAAATGGTGTGATAATAAAACTGATAAACCGTGGATGGAATTAACATTTGATAAAACAGTGACACTGACAAGTTTTGAACTTCATCATGCACAAGCAGGTGGAGAGAATAAAGAATGGAATACCCGTGATTACGAAATTCTCACAAGTATGGATGGAGAAAATTGGGAAAGCATTGTTATGCGTACTTGGAATACAGATGCAGTGACTTATGATGCCATTCCTACCACTGAAGCAAATTATCTAAAATTAATACTTCATAAAGCAGAGAGTACCGGAAATGTTGCTCGAATCTATGAATTCATTATTAATGGTATCGATGAAACAGATGTAGAAACATTACCCAATCAATATGAAATAAGTGCTTTACGTTCTTTATGGTATGGAACGGATGTAGATCGAACACTTTATACTGAAACATCGTATAAACTATTAGAATCTCTTCGTACCCAAGTAAGAGAACTGCTCGACGCAAATGGCTCTGGTGCGGACCTCGACTCCTTAAAAACATTATTAAACAAACTACAGGATGCATATGATAATCTAGAAAAAATTGTCATCGTAGACCCAGTAGACCCAGTAGACCCAGTAGACCCGGTAGATCCAGTAGACCCGGTAGACCCGGTAGATCCAGTAGACCCAGTCGATCCAGTAGATCCAGTCGACCCAATCGATCCAATCGATCCGGTCGAACCAATAAACCCGACTGAACCTGTCGAACCTGTAACACCCGTACAACCTGAGGAAACAAGTTCTGAGAAGGAAGAAACAAAACTTCCAGAAACTGGCGTGTCTTCACGATTAGGAATTTATGCAGTTTCTGGGGCATTGGTTGTTTTAGGAACACTTATCATCGTTTCTGAAAGAAGAAATATCAAACAATAATATGAACTTCTAGCACTTTTAGAGAGATCTAAAGGTGCTTTTTCTTTGTGGTGAATCTAATATGTACCGATTTTCCTATAATTTATTCATTATTTTTAAGTGTGATTATCGTTAAACTTGATACAAAGGAGTAAGGACATGTTAGAAGAAAAAATTAAGAATCTCTTTCCGACGTTTGATAAAGAACATGAACTTATCATTCGTAAAGAAATAGAAGGGTACAAAATCTTTGAATCGCGAATCGAAGCACATTCAGAACGACTTGC
Source organism: Erysipelothrix inopinata (assembly GCF_014396165.1). Classification (GTDB taxonomy): domain Bacteria; phylum Bacillota_I; class Bacilli_A; order Erysipelotrichales; family Erysipelotrichaceae; genus Erysipelothrix; species Erysipelothrix inopinata. Next base: position 240,691 of record NZ_CP060715.1, on the reverse strand, counting down.
ATTCTATGCTCTTATCGATGCTGCACAAGGTGTTAAGGAAGTCGAACAAAAAGAGATATTAACTGAACGGGGTGTTCATGTTGATATGGGCCGAAAATATTTCTCAAAGAAATGGTTTTACAAACTCATAGAAATGATGGCGCGAAAAAAACTGAATCGATTGCAAATTCATATTTCTGAAAATGAGGGGTTTCGTCTTAAATTACCTGGATATGAATCGCTTTGTTCGAATCAAGCACTGAGTTATCAAGATATGCAAGATATCATTCAATATGCATCAAAATATTATATTGAAGTAATTCCATCGTTTGATACTCCGGGACATTTAAAACATATCCTTAAGTCGTATCCTCAGTATCGATTAAAGAATTCAGAATCCGCGCTGGATATTACAAATCCGAAAGCAAGGTTGTTTATCAAAGGGTTATTAAGCAGTGTTATGGATTGTTTTAAGGATTCGAAGGTCGTTCATATTGGTGGTGATGAATTCATACCTTTTGATCAATATGAATTCTACCCGGATTTAGAAACATATGCTAAGTCGGAAATCGATAAAGATGCAACTGGCTCTGATGTATATATTGATTATATAAATGATATTGGAAAGTTTGTCATGCAGTACAATAAAATACCTAGAATTTGGAACGATGGTATGTATCGATTGGATCAAAAATCGCATGTTTCTTTGAATGCAGACATTCAGATTACATATTGGACTAGTTGGCATGAAGGGATGGCACCACTTCATTCGTTTATAACTCATAATCATGATGTTCTTAATTTTATGGATGAAAATCTCTATTTTGTATTAGGAGAGTGTGCAGGATATTCATATCCCAACGTTGATAAAATGCAAAATAATTTTAATCCCTATCGATTCCCAAATAGGCATAAAAATACAGATTCGAGTCGGGAGCAATGGATTGAAATTAATCACAAACAGTATCTGGGTTCGTATTTCTCAATATGGTGTGATGACCCGAAGCAATGAGTGAATTGGAAGTAAATGAGGCAATTGAACCTTTGTTGAAAATATTTGGAGGAAAGTTATGGGAGTGAAATATATTGATTTATTATGGGTAAAATCTATAGTTTGTGTATTTTTAACTATATTTTGTACCTGTAATCTAAAGAATGTAAGCGTTACAATTGATGTGTCACAAGACAAACTGTACAACTGGGGTGAACGATGATGAAACAATTTATTAAAACAATGCGCAAGAATGGAATCTTCTTGTTAATGGCTTTACCAGGTGCGCTTTGGATGATTTTCTTCTTCTACATTCCTGTGTTTGGTAACGTAGTAGCATTCAAGGATTTTAGATTCTCGAGTCAAGGTGGATTTATCCGAAGCGTGATCGAAAGTGACTGGGTAGGTTTAAAAAACTTTGAGTTCTTGTTTAGTTCTGAAAATGCTTGGATTATTACAAGAAACACCGTACTCTATAATTTAGGATTTATATTTATAGGAACGGCGTGTGCAGTGGCGTTGGCGGTTATTATGAGTATGCTTCGTAATAAACGTCGTGTGAAGACATATCAAACGGCCATGATGTTTCCATATTTCTTATCTTGGATCATTATCTCATTCTTTGTATATTCCTTCCTGAGTCCTGATAAAGGTGTTGTGAACCGCTTGATGGTAAATATGGGCAAAAGTCCAGTTAACTGGTACACCGACCCAACATATTGGCCGTTTATCATTATATTGATTGGTATTTGGAAGAATCTCGGTTATCAATCAGTTATATATTTTGCTTCTATTATGGGTATTGATCCCACATATTATGAAGCGGCAAAAATTGATGGTGCTAACCGCTGGCAACAAATTCGCCATGTTACCATTCCACAAATTATTCCACTCATTAGTATTATGACCATACTTGCTGTGGGTAATATCATGAGAGCGGATTTTGGATTATTCTACAACGTTCCTCGAAACTCGGGTTCACTCACCGCAGTAACTCAGGTTATAGATACATTCGTATACAAAGGTCTTGCAGCTTCTGGTGATTTAGGAATGTCATCGGCGGCGGGATTATATCAATCCGTTGTTGGATTTATAATTCTGATGCTCGCCAATACGGTTGTAAGAAAGCTTGATCCTGAATCAAGTTTATTCTAGGAGGATACAATGAAGAAAAAGAATAAGAAAAGAATTGCCAGTGTTGAAGTTCGCAGTTTTGGAGAAAAAACAGATTTCTTCTTCTCAATATTTATTGGACTTCTTGCACTCTCGTGTTTATTTCCGTTCTTCTTTGTTATCGGTGTTTCGTTCACCAGTGAATCAGCATTAGCGATTCATGGTTATCGAATGATTCCAGCAGAATTTAGTTGGGACGGATATAAGTATCTTTACGAATTTAAAGATCAATTAATTTCATCGCTCGGTGTTACTGTATTTATTACTATCGTTGGTACTTTAATTAATACAACATTTACATCCACCTACGCGTATGCAATATCAAGACAAAATTTTAAATATCGTCAGTTTTTTACGAAATTCGCATTACTTACGATGTTATTCTCGGCAGGTATGATTCCAAACTATTTGGTTGTTACTAAAATGCTGGGACTTCGTAATTCAATCTGGGCGCTCATCTTACCGATGGCACTTAGCCCATTTAACATTATGGTTATGAGAACTTTCTTTAAAAAGACAGTTCCAGATGCCATCATCGAATCAGCTCGAATTGATGGTGCGAGTGAAATCCGCATCTTCATCCAAATTGTCATACCGTTGGCAGTTCCAGGAATCGCAACAATAAGTTTGTTCGCAGCTCTCGGATTTTGGAATGACTGGTTCAATGCACTATTGTATATCACATCTGATAACTTATTCCCATTACAATATTTATTGATGAAAATTCAATCAAACTTGGATTACATCGCACAAAATGTTGGATTATCGGGAGTTAATGCTGGAATGTCAATTCCACGTGAAGCAACACGGATGGCGATGGTCGTCATATCCACATTGCCAATTGCATTAACATATCCATTTTTCCAAAAGTATTTTGTGACAGGACTTACTATTGGTGGGGTTAAGGAATAAGAGGGTATAAAAAAACTTGCCTGTTTATGAAGTTATGAGGAAGAGGAGGACTATCATGAAAAAGGGCGTATATAAATTTACAGTTTTAGCATTAGCATTTCTACTGGTGCTAACAGGTTGTGGAAATAAGAAAGACGGAGGCGGATCCAAAGGTGGCGATGTTGTGACATTGCAAGTTTACCAAATTGGTGATGCTCCAAAGAATGTTCAGGAGTTAACTGACAAAATCAACAGTATTTCTGAAAAAGAAATTGGCGTTAAAGTAAACTTTAACTATATTGGTTGGGGAGATTACGAACAAAAAATGTCAGTAATGGTTACTGCAGGTGACGAATTTGATGTCGCATTTGCTAATAACTATACTGTTAATGCTCAAAAAGGGGCTTATGCTGATCTTACAGATTTAGCGAAAACACATGCTAAAGAATTCTTTGATTCAGTAGATCCAATCTACTATGACGGTAACGTTGTTAATGGAAAACTTTATGGTTTCCCAGTTAACGGAAATACATTTGCTCAACAAATGTTATCATTCAATGGCGAATTTATTGAAAAACATAACTTGGATATTTCTAAGATTAATACATATGCAGATGCAGAAGCAGTATTACAAGTTATCAAGGATAACGAACCAGAAACAGTGCCATTTGCAATTGGTAAAACATTCAAAGCTAACTTAGGAAACTTTGACTATGTATTGGGTGATGCACTTCCATTTGCTGTAAACCTTGATGGGGATCACAAGAAAATCATTAACCCATTTGAAACAGAACAAGGTATGACACGTCTTCGTGAAATGCACAGCTTATACAATAAAGGTTTAGTTCCAACAGATGCGGCTACAAATGATACATCTTATGACTTAAACAACAATACATGGTTTATGCGTCAAGAAACACAAGGGCCTGCTGACTTTGGCGATAACTTGTTAACACAAGTAGCTGGAAAAACAATTGTGTCACGTCCATTAAATAATGCATTGAAATCTACAGCACAAGCACAAATGGCTAACTTCATTGTTGCTCAAAACTCAAAACATAAAGAAGAATCTGTAAAATGGTTAAACTTACTTAACACAAATGCAGAAATGATGAATACATTGGTGTACGGTCTTGAAGGTACATCATGGGAAAAAATCGATGAAGGTCATCTCAAATTCTTAGATGGATATAAAGAAGGATACCACATGGCAGCATGGAATACAGGTAACTCTGCAATTCTATTACAACCAGAAAGTATTACTTCAGAAATGATTGCAAAACGAGAAGTAGATACTAAAAATGCAGTTGTTTCACCAATCGTTGGATTTAACTTTGTTACAGATGATGTGAAAACAGAAATCAGTAATGTTAAAAACGTTGTTGATGAGTACTATGCAGTACTTCATACAGGTACCGTAAATCCTGATGATGTAGTACCTCAATTTATTGAAAAACTAAAAGCTGCAGGATATGAAAAAATTCAAACAGAAATGCAAAAACAATACGATGCATTCTTAGCAGCGAAAGCTTAAATATTAAAATAGGGGGACGCTGTCCCTCTGTTTTCCTTATATAAGACAAAGAGTTGTCGTAGAAGTTTGTTGTTATCAGTTATAATGAAGGCGTAAAGGGGTATTCGATGGGAACATATGTAAGTGATTTTTTTGATCGGGTTTATGTAATGATTAAGTTATCCTTGATGTTTTGGGTGATGACTTTAATGGGAGGCGTTGTACTTGGGATAGGTCCAGCATTTTTAGGAATCGCGCAACTGTATCAAGAGTATGGTTGGTCACATCGTGATATGAATTGGAGAGAAATTGGGAACCTATTCGTAAGTAAGTTCAAGCGAGGGAATGCATTATTGTTTATCTTTGCAACTATCGTCTGTGTCCTTCTCTATAATTTATACTTGTCTACACAGATACAAGGAATTGCGATTTTATTTCTACAATTTTTAATTGCAACTGTGATTGTGTTCACAATTGGATCCTACTTCTATGCCGTACTTATTGATAATAACTTTGACATAGAATTGATTAATCTTTTAAAACTAAGTGTTATTTCGGTGATGGGAAACTTCTTCACCTTAATAAAGTTAATGGTTATGTTAATCTTTATCGGCTTTATTACATCTCGATATATGGGGCTTCTACCTTTTCTAACATGGGGTATGTTAGTGGTTGCTCTTTCGTGGGTAGGAAAACCATTAATTGCAGCACTTGATGAGCATTTGGGTTAATTGATGCGTAAAAGAAGTTTAATGAAACAATTGATTCATACGTATGCGATGGTCTTAATTGCAGTTATCATGCTCTTTACCTTCTTGGTAAGTTATGCAACAACGCAATCAGATCGCAGTGATGTCAACAATCAATTGAATCAAATAACACGGAATGTAACAACAGCTATGGGTGGCTATCAAACAGATTTGCGAAGAATGGTTCTCGAACTGTTTCCTGACCAAGTCAAGATTGATAGTATGCTTGATTACTTCTATATGGATTTTAGTAAATACTATACACAACAGTTGGAACTCCCGCAGTTTCAACTTTTTCCCCGAGATGTAGAAAAGTTATACGATCGCTATGATGGTATTCGTGGCTTTGTAGTTACATTGGACGCAACGGGTGATATATTCTATTCCAGTTCCGATAATAAAATGGGATATAAACCACAAAAGTTACCTGATATTTCGAAGTATATGATCTTTACAAGACCGATTATGAATTTTGAGTCATACAAAGCGGTAGGGAATCTCTATGTCTTAATGGACTATGAAGTCTTGGATGATTTGGTTTATCAAGAACGCTTTATGGTTGAACCAATTGTCTTTCTTCTTTCTCCCACTGGGAATATACAGTATGAGTACAACACTGGGAATGGGATTGAACTGAGAGAAGAAATACTAGAACGCTACAAGACACGGGAACCCTTAGATTCAGAAATGTTTGATAGATATTCTTACCAGCAAATCAAATTAAGTGACGGAACGACGCTGATTGTTGCGGCAAGAAACTATGATATATTCATGAAGTCGTTTAATACTTATGCGTTCACAATCATGGGTGGATTATTCTTGGTTGGCGTGCTTCTATTTGTATTGTTTAAAACTTTCGGTCGCTATGATGATCAAGTTAGAGACATTTTAGGGACTATGGAATCCGTACGAACGGGAAGCATTGATGATCGTATTGCGGTCGATAATAAAGAAGGGGAGCTCTTCACAATATCTTCTGCAATCAATGAAACTCTAGATAGTATGAATCGCTATATTAAGCAAATATATCAAATGGAAATACGCCAACAAGATATTAATATGCGTGCGCTTCAATCACAAATCAATGCCCATTTCTTATACAACACACTGGAATTTATACGCATGTATGCAGTCGCTGAGGGTGTTGATGAATTGGCGGACATTGTCTTTACATTTTCTACATTATTACGTAATAATATTTCCTTGGAAAAAACCACAACGCTTGCTAAGGAGCTGGAGTTTGTAGAAAAATATGTTTACCTGCATCAAATGCGTTATCCAAATAAAATTGCCTATAAGTTTGATGTCGCAGAAAACTTTGAAATGATTAGCATTCCAAAGTTTACTTTACAGCCGCTCATTGAAAATTATTTCGTTCATGGTGTAAATTATCGCCGTGTTGATAATGCAATAAAGGTCAATGTTTATAAAGAAAATAAACGAATACATATTCGAGTATCTGATAATGGTAAAGGTGTTGATGATGACACACTAAAAGCAATTCAATTAAGACTTGAGGAGTCGGAGTTTGATCTGGAAAATGATAAGTCAGTAGGGCTGGTGAATGTTCATGAACGGCTCAAAGTATTCTTTAAAGATCAAGATTATCGATTTGAGGTTGGTCGCAGCGAAAATGGAGGATTTGCAGTACTTATAAGCTTTATTGAGGAGGATTCAGATGTATAAAGTAATTTTAGTTGACGATGAATATATGATTTTAGCCGGATTGGAAAAATTGATTCAATGGGAAGCATTAGGTATTGAGTTGGTAGGAAGTTTTAGTGATGGTATTGATGCATTGGAATTTGTTCGAGAAAACCCTGTTGATATTGTGATTACTGATGTGAGTATGCCTGTCATGACGGGTATTGAATTTGTTTCACAAGCTCAAGAAGAAGATATTAACTTTAACTTTATTATCCTTTCGGGATATCAAGAGTTTGAATATGTCAAAGAAGGGATTCGCTTGGGTGCCGAAAATTTTATATTAAAGCCTATCGATAAAGTGGAATTGAATGGTTCGATTCAAAAAATTGTAACGAAACTTGATGAAGAGGAATACCATGAACAAGGGGATGAAATTTTATATCATAATACCCTTCTTCGTTGGCTCAACGACGACATTAATCCGGTTGATTTAAGACGAATTTTGAAACAATTGGGATACCGACTTGAACTTAATGAGCTCTATACAGTTTTGGCCATATCAGGTATCGAAGAGAAAAGAAAGAGTATCTGGTCGGAGTTTCTTGATCGGATGAATGTTTCATATCATATCTATGACAATGATATTTTATATATCATTGTTGCCGGTAACACGCAACGCTTTGATATGATCCGAAAAGGGATTGTATTACTTTCTCTTAAGGATAAAGAAAGAATGGCTATTGGCGAGTTGTATGTAAAGTTTGATCAAGTTCACCGTAGTTATGATCATGCGAGTTCATTATTGGAAATAATGCAGTTTTATAATGATGACTCTTATGGTCGCGATATTAGCATAAAAGATCGTCTCAATGCAGAAATGAGTCCAAATATATCGTTTGAAACGTTCCATCAAGCCTTATCATTGGGAGATGATAAAGGAATCTTTGCTCATGTTGAAGACTTGTTGGAACAGGTTATTCGAAACAATCCGGAACCAGAATATGTCCGTTACATGTCGTTTGTAATATTTTCAGATATCTATCGTCACTACAATCGGATTGCATCCAAACATTATTATGATAATTTGAAACGTCTTCATCATGCGAAATCAATGTTTGATGTTAGAGAAGTCTTGAAGAATTCCGTGATGATTAATCAAGAGCAAACGGATGTGAAACAATATAATGTCAATGTTCAAAAAGCTCTCCAAATGATTCATCAAAATTATACCGATGATCTTACCATAGGTGTAATAGCCGAATCACTTCATTTAAATGCTATGTACCTTGGACAAATATTTAAAAAAGAAACAGGCCTCAGTTTCTCACAGTATTTAAATCAGTTTAGAGTGAAAAAAGCTCAAAATCTCCTCGTCCAATCGAATCATAATGTCAATGAAATTGCGGAATTAGTAGGATATACAAGCTCTGGTTATTTTTATAAGAATTTTAAGAAAGAGTGTGGTATTTCACCTCGAGAGTATCGCGAGAGATCTCATAATTCAGAAGCATAATTAGAAAACGAACACTGTTACGGTGTTCGTTTCTTTTTTGTTATTTTGTACTTGAATAAGGTAACTGTTCGTCTGTGTAAGATTTGAAATGCGGTACAATACCTAACTCAAACTTAATGTTAGCTCCCTGAACTAATTCCTCGTGTTTGAAGTAGAGACGTGTGTAGGAAGAACCGTTAACTTTAACATCATTAATAAAGTTATGATGAGGTGTATTATTCTCGGTAGTAATTTTTATTGTTTTATTATGGGGGAGGTTTATTACAACTGAGTCGAAATACGGAATTCCCATGACATACTCCTGCGTACCGGGGCAAACAGGATAGAATCCAAGACTGTTGAAGACATACCATGCAGACATGCTTCCGTTATCTTCATCTCCTGGATAGCCATCAAACGTCGGTTTGAAAGTCTCTCTCATTAAACTTCTAATTAAAACTTGAGTTGATTCTGGATGTCCTGCGTATGTAAAGAGAAAAGGAATATGAAAACTTGGTTGATTCGAAATTGCCATTTGACCAAAATCAATAGCGGCAACCTCGCTCATTTCATGAATTTCGAAACCATAACTTCCGACGGAGAAAATTGGTTTTTGATTTACGAGGCGGGTAATTAACTGAATGAAATCATCTTGGTTTGAATATAAATTCATGAGTCCTTTAAAATCGTGGTAGACTGCCCAGGAATTTTGCCAGGAAGATCCTTCAGTATAAGCGTGCCCCCATGTGGTATCGATAAAGGGAACAGCAAATTTACCATCAGTATCTTTTGCTCGCATTAAACCAGATTCAAAATCAAATAGTTTTGCGTAATTGCGTGAACTGGTCATGAATTTTTCATAATCGTCATTTTTGTTGAGGAGTTTCGCAACTTGAGCGATGCAGAAATCACTGTAACTGTTATCTAGAGATTGATTGACACTTTCACCATAGTGGCTTGGCACATAACCGTATTTCCAATAATCGTTGACAGCACGTCTACCATATTGTGGATTAGTGGATTCAACAGTTGCGGATTTCACCATGGCATCATAGAACTCGTGAATCATGTCTTGAGCAATCCCTTTGGTCAAAGCATCACTAATAACCGCATCAATCAGAGTACCTGGCATTAACCCTCTCTCATCTGGAGACAACCATTTTGGTAAGTAACCAGATTCGTTATAGCTATTGAGGAATCCTCTGAGGAGTACTTCATAGAAGTCGGGTTCTATTAATGAAAATAATGGGAATAATGTTTTATAGGTGTCCCAAAAACCATTGTTTGTAAATAGAACACCCGGCATTACCTGTTTGGAAATAGTATTGTAATGAATTGGATTCATGGATTCATCCAATTCGTAAAATGTTTGTGGAAATAAGAAACAACGATAGAAAGCAGCGTAAAACATTTTTTCAGCTTCCGTATCTTTGTGTGTAACCACTATTTTATCAAGTTTTTCATTCCATGCTGCCGCAACTTGTTGATGTAGGGATATAAAGGTTTCGGGTTCACGCGATAAATTTAATGCAGCCTGAGTTGAACTGATAAACGATGTTGCTAATGAAAGGGTGGCGACAGTAACTTCTGTTTCGATGATCGCTATGTCACTTCCGTCTTCAAATTTTGATGCAATCAGTTTGAGAGGTGTATCAGCTGTCAGAATGACATGCATGGTGAAATCTTTGTCTTCACAACCGGAATAGTTCTTAATATCGAAAGTAATTGAATTGCTGTCTTGAGAAATGTTTTGAATGCCAGAATGGGCAGAAAGCACATATTTAATACAGTTTTGATCAGAACTTGTAGTTCGTAATTTCATGCCATATGTTGAAGCTGTTAACTCGGATCTTATATTGTAACGTAAGCTCTCAACTTGAAGAAAATCAGGTCTAAAAATAGCCTCATGGGTACGATAACTACTCTGTAAATGAAAGAGACTGCGGATGAGAGGATTTCCAGTGAATGGCGTTATTAAAAAATGACTGAAATCACCCATCCAAGGGCTTGGTTGATGCGTGCATCGAAATCCTGAAATCATTGGTTTTAAAGGGTCAAACCACCATGAACCTTCACCATTTTGGACGGCAAAGTAGTTCATAGCGAAAGGGGAACCCGTAAGCGGTAATGTATTACCATTTGAAAAGTTGGAATAGTTATGTGTACCAACTCGTGTATCAATTTCTATGTGTTTCATAGTTTCTCCTAATTGTGCGTTGATTCGCGAATAATAAGTGAAACATCAATGATAAGTCGTGAGGCAAGAGTGTCAGGCTTCTCAATCAGTTCTAATAGATGACGCATCGATTTGTTACCGATTTGTTTGAAATTTTGTTCAATGGTCGTCATTGGTGGATTTACGAATTGTGAAGCTTGAGTGTTGTCAAAGCCGACAATTTTTAAATCTTCCGGAATCGAGTACCCTTTTTTAATTAATCCATTCATGATCGAAATGGCTAAGATATCATTTTCGCAAACAATACCTTTAACCTCTTGTTGTATTAGAGTTTGAATAAAATTGTTCAAAGATTTTTCATCCTCTAGTAAGTCACAGTAGATTGGTTTTGCATTAAACTTAATATTATTATCGCTTAATGCTTTGAGATAACCAAAATATCGCTCACGAACTGAGGAAACATCCTCGACTCGTGTTGTGGTGACAAATGCGATAGAATCAAGACTTTGATCAAGAAGGTGTTGTGTAGCAAGATAGCCTCCTTGGAAGTTGTTTGAACTTACTGAGGAGAGAGGAACTCCTGAAACTTCTTTATCAAGAATAACAGTTGGAACATTTAAAAGATAAAGAGGATAAGCATACTCTAAAATATCAGTATTATTGAAGGGATAGAAAATAACACCAGCATAATTTTGAGCGATGCGTTCCAATTCTTCTGGACTGATTTTACTGTTTTGTTGAACTTGAAGTCGATACGGAGTATCAAGGAGTGCTTCCAACATGCCTTGAGTGTAATTTCCAAAACTGAATGTGTCTGGGAATGGCATGATAAAAAGAATATCAAACGGATTGCGCGCAGGTGCCTCTTTTTTTATGGGACTTACAAAACTGCCGATACCTCGTTGACGATAAATCAAGCCTTCTTGCTCGAGATCATTAAGAACGCGTTTGGATGTAATACGACTTACATTGTATGTTTGCGCAAGATCATTCTCACTGGGTAACTGGTCATGAGATTGATACTTGCCGTGGTAAATATCATTTTTAATCTGGTCTTTAATAACTTTATATAACGGTTTTGTCATTGTGACACCTCTTGGTATATCAACTTCATTTTAAATGAATGAAAGTTAGAAATCAACCCCATGATTCGTACCGAAACACCTATAGTTTGTACATTAAAAAGATAATTATTAAAGCATAAAATGGTGGTGTAACTGGTAACGATACTTGGTATATCAACAAAGGAGGAAATATGTCAACATATCATGAAATTCCAAAAAGTGTCACAAACTTAATCAATGAAATATCTCAACTCTGTGGAGAGTACCATCCTGGGTGGGCAGAAGTATTTGAGAACGTATACTCAAATACACTTCTAACTACAATCAAAAGAATCTCTGAAGATGATACATACGTTCTAACAGGAGATATTCCTGCAATGTGGTTGCGAGATTCCACAGCACAAGTAAGACCTTATCTACCACTAGCTGAAAAGGATGCCGAAATCAAAAACATGATTCGTGGTGTTATTTCGCGTCAGTTTGACATGATTTTACATGATCCTTACGCGAATGCATTTAATGAAACAGCAAATGGGGCAGGACATCAAACAGACCATACTGAAATGACGCCTCTCATTTGGGAACGTAAATATGAAATTGACTCACTATGCTATCCTTTACAACTTTCGTATCTTTATTATCAACATACTCAAGATGCAACAATCTTTGATGATCGTTACAAAGCGGTAGCTCAAACAATCATGGATCTGTGGCTCGTGGAACAACATCATGAAACATCACCATACACATTTATGAGAGATACGGATCGACTCGAAGATACATTAGGAAATGCGGGACGGGGTTCGGAGGTTGCATTCACTAAAATGACATGGTCTGGATTTAGACCCAGTGATGATGCGTGTATCTATCACTATCTTGTTCCTTCAAATATGTTTGCTGTAGTTGTCTTGGGATACGTTGAAACTGTTTTTACTTCTATCAATAAAGATGAGGTACTTGCGACCCAGGCTTATAACCTAAAAAAATCAATTGCAGAAGGAATCCAAGAACATGCAGTGGTTGAACATCTGGGAAAAGAAATCTATGCCTATGAAGTCGATGGATTAGGAAATGCATTGTTGATTGATGACCCTAATGTTCCAAGTTTATTGTCGGCTCCTTACTTAGGATTTTGTGAGATGGATGATCCTCTATATTTAAATACTCGAAAACATATACTTAGCGAAGAAAATGACTATTACTATGCTGGTGAATTTGCACAAGGATGTGGAAGTTCTCATACTCCTGTTGGGTACATTTGGCCAATAGCACTCGCTATAGAAGGTCTCACTACATCTAATAAACAAGAAAAAGCTAAGATTCTTGATACCCTAGTCAAAACAGATGGAGGTACCAAGATGATGCATGAAAGCTTTGATGTCTCAAATCCAAATAATTATACAAGAGAGTGGTTTTCGTGGGCCAACATGATGTTCTGTGAATTAGTTATGGATTACTTCGAAATAAAGGTGAAACGATAATATGAAAAAAACAGTACATATAATATCTCATAGTCATTGGGATCGAGAATGGTACATGGCGTACGAACAACACCATATGCGCTTGGTTGATTTGTTTGAAGATCTCTTTGATGTATTTGAGAACGATCCTGGATTTAAGTCCTACCATCTTGATGGACAAACAATCTCAATTGATGATTACTTAGAAGTCTGTCCTGAAAATAAAGATAAAGTAAAACGTTTAGTTGAAGAAAAGAAACTTTTCATTGGACCTTTCTACATTCTGCAAGATGATTTCCTCATCAGTGCGGAAGCGAATGCTCGAAATATGCTTGTTGGAATTGATGAAAGCAAACGCTGGGGCGAACCTGTGAAACTGGGATATTTCCCGGATACATTTGGAAATATGGGTCAGGCACCGCAAATGATGAAACAAGGTGGATTGGATGCAGTAGCATTCGGTCGTGGTGTTAAAACAACGGGATTTAATAATGTCGTTGTCGATGAAGATTATGCTTCAAAATATTCAGAAATTAATTGGGAGGGTGCAGACGGAACAGAAATTTTAAGTATTCTTTTTGCTAACTGGTATAGTAACGGAAATGAAATTCCTGTAGAACCCGAAGCAGCAAAAATATTCTGGGATCAAAAACTTGCGGATGTTGAACGTTATGCATCCACACCACATCTTTTAATGATGAATGGTGTTGATCATCAACCGATTCAAAAAGATGTTGCACAAGCAATTGCACTCGCCAATGAAATGTATCCAGAATATACTTTTATTCATAGTAACTTTCCAGACTATATTAAAGCAGTCCAAGAAACACTTCCAGAAGATATCGGTAGTGTTAAGGGAGAATTAACAAGTCAAGAAACAGATGGTTGGTACACACTTGCGAATACTTCTTCCTCACGAATTTATTTAAAACAAGAGAATACGAATGTTCAAAACTTGCTTGAACGTGTTACGGAACCTCTTGCAACGATGGCTACGACTGTTACGAATGATTATCCTCACGACAAATTACGATATGCGTGGAAAAAATTAATGCAAAATCATCCTCATGATTCTATCTGTGGATGTAGTGTTGATAGTGTTCATCGCGGCATGATGACTCGTTTTGAAGATGCAAAACAAGTGGGGGAATTTGTTCGTGATGAAGCATTGCGTCACTTACAAAGTAACATTGATACCAAACAATTTCCTGATGGTGCTAAACCTTTCGTGGTATTTAACACAGAAGGACTTAAGAAAAAAGGTATCGTTGAGACAGAAATTGAATGGGAACGCATACCCTTTAATCACCGTAAGCCAAATGAAAATTATGACATCCTTGCAGCGAAAGAATATCCAGAATTAGAAATTCGTGATGTCAATGGAAACACGATTGCTTTTGAAATAGTATCTACCGATGTGAAATTTGGATACGATCTCCCTAAGGATGCATTTAGGAAGCCATACTTTATTCGTACAGTAACTGTCAGATTAAGTGTTGAAATGGATGCATTTTCTTGGCAAACATTTGCACTTCTTGAAGGCGTTTCAATGCCGTCTCAAGAGAAAACATCGGCAATAGAAAACAGTGCACTACATATTGAAATTACGGATATGGGAAGCATTAACATTCATGACAAAGTACACAACAAAACATATGGAGATGTCCTGTACTTTGATGATGCTGGTGACATGGGTAATGAATATATATTCAAACAAACTGACGATCATGAGCTGATCACCTCTAAAGGCATTCCTGCTGAAATTGAATATTTAGAAATGAGTGACCTTGTTAAAAAGGTAAGAATAACACAAATTATGAGTATTCCTAAGTCTGCAGAAGAAACCTTGCAATTGGAACAGAAATCTGTGACAGAAATGCGCGAACGAAAATCACGCCGAAGCAAAGAAATGGTGGATATGAAGATTGAAACCACACTTACTCTTGAACATGAAAGCAGCATTATTAAGTTTGAAACACAGTTTAATAATCAAGCTAAAGATCATCGTGTTCGTGCTATTTTCAACAGTGGTATGAAAACTGAGACACACGAATCGGAGAGTATCTTTGAAGTTGTAACACGTCCTAATAGTGTATCGAAATCGTGGGAAAATCCAAGTAATCCACAACACCAACAAGCTTTCACAGCGATTACCAATGATAATCAAGGAATGGTTGTTGGAAACATAGGATTAAATGAATACGAAGTTATCAATGGCTCAGCTATCGCTTTAACAATTCATCGTGGTGTTGGGGAAATGGGTGACTGGGGCTATTTCCCTACACCTGAAGCTCAGTGTCTTGGAATGATTTCGGTCAATTATGCCTTAAGTTTTCATGGAGAAAATGATAAATACGAACACTACCGTAATATGAAGGCAATGCAAGTTCCGTTCATTACCACTCAAACCTCTGTGAAAAGTGGTAAGCTACCTGCTAATTATCAATTTTTATTTGTTGACGCACCTAATGCATACATTACATCGATGAAACGAAAAGAATACCAAAAAGATATAATGGTTAGAATGTTTAATCTAGACAACGAAGCAGCATCAGGCATCAAACTAGAATTTGATAATAAACCAATCTATGATTCTGATCTTCTAGAATCAGTTAGAGACCATCAATACGAATCAAAACTTAAAGCGGGAGAGATTCGTACGGTTAGGATTCCTGATGAAAAATAAACTCAAATTTCCATCTGACTTTCTCTGGGGGGCTGCCGCTTCAGCTCCTCAAACAGAAGGGACGTTCGAAGGCGACGGGAAATCAAAAACAACGTGGGATCACTGGTTTGAAATTGAGCCGGATAAATTTGATCGAGAAGTGGGACCGTCACTCACCTCAGATGTATATCATCGTTATGCACAAGATATCCAACTCATGAATGATATGAACCTTAATTCATATCGCACATCAATCTCGTGGGCGCGACTCTTACCTGATGGAAAAACACTTAATGAAACAGCTGTTGCTTATTATCGAAACTATTTTGAAACTATGCTTAAACAAGGTATTCATCCAATCATCAATCTCTTTCACTTTGACATGCCTTGGTGGATGATGGAAAAAGGTGGATGGACTAGCCCAGAAATTGCAGACTATTTTGCATACTATGCCAAAACATGTGTCGAACAATTTGGTGATTTAATTCATGATTGGACGACATTTAATGAACCCATCGTTCATGTTGAGTGTAGCTATATCTATGAATTTCATTACCCAGCTATTGTTGATTTTAAGCTTGCGATTCTTGCGGGGTACCACACGATACTTGCACATGCGAAAGCAATTCAAGCTATGAAAAAAGTTAGAAATGATATCAGAGTTGGAATCATTCTTAATCTGACACCCGTCTATTCTCGCTCACAATCATCGGAGGATTTAGAAGCTACTAAAATTGCGAATGCTCTCAACATCACAAGTTTCCTAGATGCGATGGTTCTCGGTTCGTTTGATGACTTCCTTATTGAAACCTTGGAGCATCATAAGCTTTTACCTGAAACAAAATCAGAAGATTTAGAAACAATCAAATGTCATACTGCAGATTTTCTTGGTGTGAATTATTACCAGCCTAAGCGCGTTCAAGCACCGGGAACGGATGTGAAATATCCAGCCGTCGTGCCCGAAGATTTATACATTCCTTATGTTTGGGAAGAACGACGAATGAATCCGTATCGAGGATGGGAAATATATCCGGAAGCGATTTTAGATATCGCAAGAATGATTCAAAGTCAGTATCACAATATTCCATGGTACGTTTCAGAAAATGGCATGGGAGTTGCTGATGAAGCAAGGTTTAAAAACAATGAAGGCATGATCGAAGATGATTACCGAATTGAGTTTGTCGAAGAGCATCTTGAATATTTATCAAAAGCAATTGAAGAAGGTGCAAACTGCTTTGGTTATCATATGTGGACTTTTGTAGACTGTTGGTCATGGCTTAATGGATATCGCAATCGCTACGGTTTTATTAGTGTGGATCTTAAAACTCAAGAAAGAACACCTAAAGCAAGTAGCTATTGGATGCGTTCATTAATTCAAGCACAGCAAAAGGGGGAAAAGTAAAATGACGGTTTTAGCGTTCGACTGGGGTGGAAGTTCTGTAAAATATGGTATTTGGGAAAACAAAAGTTTGACATCGCAAGATGCATTTCCAACTCCAAAATCGTGGAATAATATGAAATCTGAAATGACAAAAATTGTAAATCAATTTAAGGAAACTCATGAATTGAAGGGAGTTGCAATCTCTTCTCCAGGAAGTGTGAATTCGGAAACAGGAATTGTGGGTGGGATATCAGCGATTGAATACATTCATAATTTTGAAATTGTGAAAGAAATGGAAACTTTATTTAATCTACCGATTAGTATTGAAAACGATGCGAACTGTGCTGCGCTTGCGGAGATATGGCAAGGTGTTGCGAAGGATGAACAGAATGTTCTGTTTGTTGTAGTGGGTACTGGTATTGGCGGTGCGGTGGTCATCGATGGTGAGATTCAACAGGGTCATAATCTATTTGGTGGGGAGTTTGGCTGTATGATTTTAGATGGTGTTGAAACATTTAGTATGTTAGGAACAGCAGTTCATATGGCTGAGCGATACGCAAAAACAAAACAAATTGACCCACAATCAGTTACTGGACATGATGTTTTTGAACTCGCAAAACAGGGTGATAAAGATGCGATGGAAGAAGTTGAAAAGTTCTACGGGTATCTGTCGCTGGGACTTTATAACTTACAATTTGTCACAGATCCAAGTTTGATCATTATTGGTGGCGGAGTTTCGCAAAATGAAACACTCATTGAGGAGCTCAACATTCGTGTCAATAACATGTTGAAAAATGCTGGTTTAGATTCGGTAGCTATGGAAATTAAAGCATGCCATTATCTTAATGATGCCAACTTAGTTGGAGCTATAGCAGCATTCCAATCACAACAAGGAGATGTTCAAATATGAGACATGCTTTGAGTGTTGATATTGGAGGAACTTCGACGCGTCTCGCAATTGTTACCGAGGCGGGAACCATAATCACAAAACAAAGTTTCGCGACTGATGTAAAACATCCTCAACTCACACTTGCGAAGATACATGCTTTTGCTGAAACTTTTGATCAAGAGCTTGTCGGGGTTGGTATTTCGTGTCCAGGTCCACTAGATTTGAATCATGGTATTGTGCTAACACCACCAAATCTTGAAGGGTGGCATCATTTCAAGTTGAAAGAAGAAGCAGAAAAAATACTAAAGTTACCTGTTGTTGTAGAAAATGACGCGAATCTTGCTTGTTATGCAGAAAGTGTTGTAGGAGCAGGGAAAGAATTTAAGAGTGTGCAGTATCTGACCATTAGTACTGGTGTAGGTGGTGGCCTCGTTATTAATGGTGATATTTACCGTGGTGCAAACGGATTTGCTGAAGAAATCGCAAATGGTATTCTTTGGAAAAATGGTCCTCAAATGGGAACACTTAAATCCGGTTCTCTGGAATCTATTTGTAGTGGAACAGCACTTACGACACGTGCCATAAGAGAAGGTTTGATTGTCACTCATGCAGGTGATGTGTTTGATCTGGCTTACAAGGGAAATCAAATTGCTGCGCAGATCATTGATGATATGTATGAATACTTATCGAATATGATTGGAATTATTATTGGTATTCTCGATCCACATGTCATCGTTTTGGGTGGTGGTGTTGCCAACAAAACACCAAATTTCATACCTGAAATTGAAAGTCGGGTACTTAATAAAGTATATGCAATTCAACAATCTAATCTCAATATTGTTGAATCAAATCTTGGTGATGATAATGGACTTATTGGTGGTGCTTTGTATGCTTTTAATCAATTTGGAGGTCTAAATAATGAGCATTGTTAAATTATCCCCCTCATATAAAGATTATCTTTGGGGTGGAACCAAACTGAAAACAAATTATGATAAACAAACGGAAATGAATCCTCTAGCTGAAAGTTGGGAAATTTCAACACATCCCGATGGTCCGAGTTACATTAATGACACTAACGAAACGCTTGCTGAATACATAGAAGTAAAAGGACGTGAAGTATTGGGAAGTCGTGGTCAAAACTTCAGTCACTTTCCTATCTTAGTTAAGTTTATTGATGCAAATCGCGACTTATCAATTCAAGTCCATCCTAAAGATGACTATGCACTAATCCATGAAAATGAATACGGTAAGACGGAGATGTGGTATGTTCTGGAAGCAACACCAGAAGCGAGTGTATATTTCGGTGTAAAAGAAGATATGAGTCGCCAAGCTTACAGAGAAGCCATTGAAAATAATACAATCTTAGACGTTTTAAATAAAGTTTCCGTGAAACAAGGAGATGTAATCTTTGTGGAAGCAGGAACAATTCATGCAATTGGTGCAGGAATTGTAGTGTGCGAAATACAACAGAACTCAAATACAACGTATCGTGTTTATGACTTTAATCGTAAAGATAAAGATGGGAACCTTCGCAAATTGCATATTGATCAAGCAATTGAAGTTTCCAATCTTGGAAAACAAGATACAGATTTTAAGGCTCAGGGTGAATGGCGTGACTCACATGGGTACCGTCAAAGAACGCTTGTGACATGTCCATACTTCACAACCGATGAGGTAGAACTAGACTCGCAAAAACAATATTCTCTTGATGGAAAATCATTTGAAGGAATTGTGGTGGTAGAGGGAACTCTTGAATTAATGACTGATGATATCGACATTAAATTAAAAAAAGGAGAGTCAGCTTTCATTGATGCAGCTACTCAAGATATCACTGTATCTGGAAAAGGACGTTACTTATCTATTAGAGTATAAATTAAAAGTGTTGGTAACTTTACATACCAACACTTTATTTTATTCTTCAGGTTTGAATTCGCTGAGCGTTAATTTACGTCCGCAATATTCGCATTCTGTAATCTTGTTTTCAGTAACTTCATTGTTAGCGCCACATCCCATACAACGAATGACACCATGTTTGATTTTTTTCTTTTGTGCTTTGATATAAGCGCCATCAAGAGTATTTGTTAGTGGATTAATTCGAATGAAATTGAAGTAACCCTTCTTGATGAGTTCTTGAATATCGTTAAAGACAGCATCTTCGGATTGGTCAGTATAATCTGCAATACCAGTTAAATCATAAATCTCTTCTTGGTAAATAATATGATGATAGTTTTTATACTTCTTAATCATAATATTTCGTTTAGAGATTGAATATACGATACCCAGACCCAAGATGACTGCAAAAGTTATCATGAGATAGTCTGGCCATTCTGGATAGGCATAAGGTTTCTTTGTTTGTCCCCAAAGGAATAATCCAAATGCATATATTAATGAACCTGCAGCAAGCAGTGGATAATGGCGTTTATAATCTATTACTTCACTTTGATTAAGTGATGTTTCTGCTTTTTTGTTACGATTAGCCATTTACTTTTGTACCACACTCTGGACAAAATTGATCACTAGAACTTAATTCGGTATTACATTGCTTACACGTTACTTTTAATGAAGAACCACATTCATGACAGAATTTTTGTCCTTCTTTAACGGTCGCGCTACATGATGGACAAGTCTTTGTTTTTGTACTATCCGTGAAGCCTGTGTTTGTTTCAATTGCTTCGCCAAATTTTTGCCCAATGGTTGCACCAACTCCTAAACCAACACCGGTACCAACCATAGCGCCTGCAGAACCTTCATTTTGTGAAAGACCCACAAGAGCATCATAACTACGTTCTTTGTCATAGTCGTAACCGACAATATCCATTTCTGCTTTTCTAGAAAGCGCATCTTTAAGTCGAATAACACTTTCATCATCTTTGGGTAGACTAATATCTTCAACATAGAAGTTGAGGAGTTCTAGTCCGTATCCATTAAATGTTTCATACATTCTTTCTTTCATGAAATCGGATAACTCTGATAATGAAGCTCCTAATTCAAGAACAGAAAGTTTGTTGTTGAATAAATACTTAGAAATTTCATCCTTTACATGCGTTGTATAAACACCGCGGAAATAGTTATTCACATCAGTTCTTCCGAATGAAGGAAGCGTCCCAACAAGTTTTATCAGAAATTGTTTTGGGTCGTTAACGGTAATACCAAATTGACCGTATGAGCTAACAGGAACCATAATTCCATATTTTGGATCTTGAATTTGTACG
This sequence comes from Erysipelothrix inopinata, assembly GCF_014396165.1. Taxonomy (GTDB): domain Bacteria; phylum Bacillota_I; class Bacilli_A; order Erysipelotrichales; family Erysipelotrichaceae; genus Erysipelothrix; species Erysipelothrix inopinata. The sequence goes on along the minus strand of NZ_CP060715.1, from coordinate 219,409 downwards.
GGTGATGCTGTTCCCCACTTAATGTCTAATGTATGAGCTTGATTAACAAACCATACTTCAGCTTTGAATGGTGATTCGTTTCCAAATGGAAGTTTGACGAGTGCGTTTAGTAGAGGGATATTATTGGTTGTGAGTGTATAACGACCTGATCCGAAAACATCACATGCACGTCCGTCTTTAAAGATAACTGCGCTTTGAGAATCATTAACAATAAGTTGTGTCTGTGTACTAAGTTCTTCGTTAGGAAATTTCCAAGCGAATACATCTTGTGATCCATTGTATTTTACTACATCAATTAATGCCATAATATAAGTCTCCTTTTAGTCTTTTAATGTAAATGTTGTGGTGCCAAGAATATTACGGCTACCATCTTGTATCGAAATTATCACTTCTTCGCCAGCTCTAAGCTTATTAAAATCTCGTGGTAAATAGTTATTGTCATAACTCACTGTGAATGTTTCACCGGGTGCGATGACGACAGAACTAACATCATTGCTTGAAGTACTTACGCGTACATCAGATGAAACTCTCGCAAGATTAGCTTGGAATGAATCGATAGAAAGTGGTGAACCAGAAATATTTGTATAAGTAATATCAAATGCTAATGAAAATTCATTTGGATCAGGATAATTTGGATGTTCTTGAACATACAACGGTCTATATTTTTCGTGAATGAATTGAACACGGTTAACTTTTCCTTTCAGCCTTCCATCGTTGAGATCAAACTCTTGGTCAACGATAAATTCCTTATCAACTACAGCGGTTGAATTCGAACGTTTTATCGATGAAGTTGGTATTGCTTTTAAGGTTTCCATATAAAGTGAATGGAATTCTTCAACAATTGGAAGCTCAATGTATGAGTATCGAGAAGTAAAGTTTCCTCGAGCACGTCCACTATCGTGTGTCATCTCAGGCGGCATTACTTTGAAGCTGCCTTCAAAGAAAAGATTGCGATAGCGATGGTCGTCGAGAATATAAATCATCGTTCCAGAATGGGAGTCATGTGGCTCTAATGTAACGATTCCTGAAGACGAAATTGACTCTTTCCAGTTATAATCTTTAAATGTTTCATCGGTGTTTATCGCTTTGGTTGAAGAATAATTTTCGTCAACAGCAGAAGCAAAATCCCTGAGGAAGTAAGCGATGTCTCCATCGTTTTTGACAGTAACATGAGCCATCAAGACGTGTCGTCCTTTTCCGGAATAACTATCGCGTGAGACGGAAATTTCATTTCCAAATTCCACAAGCTCGTAACCATCCACCTGAATTGTAACGGGATAATTAGTAATCTCATAAGGTTCTTCAAGTACAAAGTTTTTCTTCACTACTTTTGAATCCGTATGAGCCGTAAGATAATCATAACTATCTCTGAAATCATAGGCACCACTAACTTCGGTGTAATCCTTTGAATTCGTATAAAAAGGTGTCCGATATGTATTAGGACGGTATATCCACCACGTCAATCCTACATAAACAACACCTGCTAAAATAAGCGTCAACAAAAGAGGGTACTGTTTGATGAATTGACGAAGTTTATTAAATAATTTCTTCATATTAATAGACCTTTCAATTTCTACCCCTCGATGAATAAATGTTAAAAACATTTATTATTTGTTGATGACTTACAATGGATCGAAGTATGGATCAAATTAATATATTCGGTGATGGGAAAATAAAATCACCCCATGCAAGATTATTAGGATGCACTGGGAGATTTTTCACTGAAAATATACGTATATCATCTTTGTTAATTATATCACACCATTATTAGATGGTAAAGATTGAGTGCGACTATAATACGGGGATAAGGAATACTCCATAAAGAATACCAACGGTCGCAATCACAGCCATACTTGGTAGTACTCCCATCTTTTGTTTAAATCGACAGTATATAAGTACGAAGATTGAGATTGAAATAAGAAGGGGTTCTCCTTCAAGTTTAAAGGAATCATAGATGAGTGAAACTGCAACTGAAGCAATAATGCCGATAGCTGATATCTTAGTCAGATTTAAAAACTTCTTAAAAACAGGATGTGTTAAAAGAAACGTTTCATATTTATAGAGTAGATGTGAAAAGAGAAAGGAAGAGATACAGACAGCAATTGTTGCGAGAACTGCTCCTGATAACCCTTGGGTAATATATCCAACGTATGTTGCGGAATTGACTGCTATTGGACCAGGTGCAAGAAGGTCTAATGCATTGAGGTCGGAAAACTGTAAGGGAGTAATACCAATCTTAGTTGCATTCTCGTAGATAAGAGATAGCATTGCGTATCCTCCACCAAAACCAAGAAATCCGATTTTTAAGAAAGTAAGAAATAATTGAATCATAAGTATCGTTCCCTAACAGTCATCAAAATACTCATTATGAAACAACCTAATATAATAGTGGGTATTGATATATTGAGAAAGGTAACCACGATAAAAACACCTAAGATTAAGAAGTAAGATTTTTTAGATTTTGAAATGATATGAGGCGTCATTGAGAAAGCGGCCTCAAAAATATAGATTCCGGCTGTAGATCGTATTGCGATAAAAATATACTTTATGATACCTGTTTGGGGAATGACCTCATAAATCATTGTTAAAACAATCATTAAAAAAAGAATTGGTAATATGGCTCCAAGTGAAGCAGCAAGACGTCCTTTTTTTCCATTAATTTTTTCTCCAAGTAAACAAGCAGAAATAACAGCTGTAACTCCTGGAAGAGATTGAGATAAAGCAATGTAGTGATAAAATTCGTCATTCGATAGATAGTTATTCTCAGTAACTAATTTATCATGAAGCATCGGTATCATTGCAAGACCACCGGAAAATGTGAAAGCACTAGAGATTGCAAAAAGCTTAAAAAGTTCAATATTTATATTCATTGTTAACCACCTCAGATATAGTATAGGTTTAATAATCTATAATTAATAATACGGTAATGTTATACTTTCTATAAGAGGTGCTTATATGAATATCGATCGACTCAAAATGTTTATGTATGTTTGTATGTATGGAACTGTGTCAAAAGCATCTGAGAAACTCTATATTTCTCAGCCTGCTGTCAGTCAAGGTATTAAAGAATTAGAAAGAGAATTGGGAGTTTCCCTATTTGAACGTAAGGGAAGAAATCTTGTTCTCACATCATCTGGGATTGCGCTTTACCCCTATGCCCAATCAATTTTGAAAGAAAGCGAAGCAGTTATTGAACTATTCAACAGCAAGAAATTAGTATCTTCTTTAAAAATTGGGTGTACTGTTACGATGGCATCGTTTGTATTACCGGTTTTAGTGTATGAATATGAAAGGGAAAGTGGTATTCATGTTGAGGTCATTGTTGATAATGTCAGTAACATTAATAAACTTATCTCTGATAATGAAATAGATATTGCCATTGTTGAAGGAAAATTCGCAAACGATTCTGTATTATATGAGAAATTAATGAATCTTGATTTGGTGTTTGTGGCGAGCCCGACCTATTCAAGTGTTAATTGTGATACGGTTTCGCTACTCGTAAGAGAAGAAGGAAGTTCCTATCGAAATCATATGAATCAATTCATAATGACAACATCGGAGTCAGTTGAAATTAAATGGGTTGCTAATAACAATGAAACACTCTTGCATGCTGCATTAAATCACCAAGGTGTTGCATTACTTCCTCAAATAGTAGTTCAAGAGTTGATAAAGAGTAACGATTTGATGGTTTATATGAATCAAACCAACCCAATCAATCAAGAGGTAGGCATGATCACCAATCAATTTTGTTGTAAAGATGATAATATCAAATCATTCAAAGAATTTTTAGCTAGAAACCATCACTATTTTTAAGGGTGAAAAAAACTGTCTCAAATTAACGAGACAGTCGGTTTAAGCACGGTTGTCAAAGTATTCTTTGGCAAGAGTATCATATTTTTTCTTATTTAAATCCCAATTCACATGTGTATAAATTTCAAGTGCGATGCGATGGGCATCTGTGGGACTTAAATTTTTTTGTTTCATAATTGCTTCGGTTAATTTCGTAAGATGATAAGCTTTCATGATTGATCCTCCTTATAGTGCTATTATACTTTATTTTAAGTATTTTAGAACTGATTCAGGAACATCACTTTCTTTAACAACTTCTTGTCCAACAACAATTTGTTTACTAGCGCTAACTTTTACGTATTGGACAGGTTGGAGGAGTTTGCTAGAATCTTCCGTTCTGTACGAAAATTCAAGCACACGTTTTTCGCCTTTTTCATTATAGCTCACAAGCGCATATTCTTTTCCAGTATCAACTTCTTTACCACTATCATCATAGAGTGGTTCAGGATCAGTTGATTGGTCTGCAGGAACACGTGTGTAGTAGTCGGAACCTACATAACGATCATCATAGTATTGCTTCACTTTGATAGAACCAAATATAACAAGTACAACAAGTACTGCTGCAACTATTTTTCCGCCGTTTTTCATTAGAATTCAAGCTCCTTTCTGTTAAAGAGTAATGTTGCTACCGCAATAGAAACTGCGAGGTAGAGTACTGGACCAATGAAGAGATCTGCTGATAAGTTGTGGTTGAAGAATCCTGCATTGATTTGGTTGATAATGTTAGTGAGTAGATAAGGTCTTAAGTCGCCTACCATGTCTATGAGAAATCTTTGTCCGAGGATAAGGGAAACAATGAGATTTACTGTACCTGTTGCAAGAAGTACAAAGGATAACATTGCTGAGGTAGCCTTTTGTGTATAGAATGCCATAATACTTGCGATTGAGAAATAAATAAATGTTTGAAGTAGTGGTGTGAAGAATTGGAATGCAATCATTCCTGTAACCTCACTACTTAAACTGAAACCTAGGAATAATGGCAACACCATGACATGAATCATCATAACGATGTATGAGATTAGTAGGAGAGCAAAACTGACAAAGAGTTTGTTAATAATAATCTCGAATCGAGTGTGTCCAAATCCAATCGCTGTTTGCATTGATTTGGAACGTAATTCATCTCCGTAAATAAGTCCAAAGGTATAGATACCGATGAAAATTGGAATCATTTGAGTGATAAAACTCATGAACTGAGCGTAATCAAGGCCACTTTTAATTTGACCTGAAGCAATGAATGTCGCAGCAATGAAAAGGACAGAACATGATGCTAGAAAAATGTAGAAACTTTTTTTGTGGAAAATACGATAGAATTCGGCTTTAAAATAATTAAGCATTGTTTTGTCCTCCTGTTAAGTTGAAGTAGAAGTCTTCGAGTGAATTGTGTTGAGCATAAATCTCAATAAGTTCTAAACCACTTTCGACGATATATTTTGAAAGTGAAGCAGTATTGATGTTATCTTGGTTAATAATAATTTTGTCATCTTGAATTGAGATGTTTTCAATTTGAGTTGCATCTTTTAAGATTGTGACTGTTTTTTCCAAATTATTTGTTTTGATAATAACGACAGAACCTTCTTCATTTGCGAGATCAGCACGATCTAACTCTTTTAAGATGATTCCGCGATCGATAATTGCAAATCGTGTCGCGACTAAATCCAATTCACTCAGGATGTGTGATGAAATCACGAGTGTTTTATTCATTTCTTTATTTAGCTTTTTAATTAGTTGACGAATTTCCACGATTCCTTGGGGATCCAATCCGTTGATCGGTTCATCAAGAATAACGATATCTGGATTTCCTAGAAGTGCGTTCGCAATACCAAGTCGTTGTTTCATCCCCATTGAATATGATTTAAAAGGTTTCTTCTCACCATATAATCCAACAATCTTTAGAACGCGATCCGTTTCTTTAGTGTCTTCAACACCTTTCATACGGCGATAGTATTCGATATTGTCGTGTGCGTTAAGATAGGAGAAGAAATTTGATCCGATAAAGAAACCAATTTTTTGACGATTTTTTCTTAATTCCGCATCATTTGAGCTATTCATAATAGAGATGCTTCCTGAACTTGCATGAGAAAGTCCCAACATCATTTTAAAGATTGTGGTTTTCCCAGCACCGTTTTTTCCAATCAGTCCGTAGATATCACCTTGATTAATGGTAATTGATGCATCTGAAACTGCTTTGAATTTGCCATATTCTTTTGACAAGTTTTTTATTTCAATCATTGTGTTTTTCATAATAACCTCCCGTTGCATCACTATATTAACACAGTGGTGCAACAACTGTCTTACAATTTCGTAAGAAAAACACTTTTCACTAAGAAATACTTGTATCTAACAGGTGTATCGACGATTATAAATATATGATAGAATAGTTAAGTATGAATATATATAAATGGAGGCATTATGAATTTAGTAGAAATGTTTAAAGTCGTAATTCTTGGAATTGTTCAAGGGATTACTGAATGGCTGCCAATCAGTAGTACAGGTCATATGATTCTTGTTGATGAGTTTTTGAAACTTCAAGCGCGACCAGAATTTATGAATATGTTCTTTGTTGTTATCCAGTTTGGGTCGATACTTGCAGTTGTGTTTATATACTGGAGTAAGTTGTGGCCATTACGCCGTAGTAAAGAAGGAAAAGTTTACGTAAAACAAGAAACCATGACGATGTGGTATAAGATTGTTGTTGCATGTATTCCTGCTGGTGTAATCGGTATGTTGATGGATGAATGGGTTGATAAACATCTTTATAATCCAACAGTAGTGGCGATTATGTTGATTCTCTTTGGGGTTATCTTTATTGTGGTAGAAAATCGTAATAAAGGAAAAGAACCTAAAGTTAATAGCATTGCGGAAATTACATATCAAACAGCATTCTTAATTGGGATTTTCCAATTAATTGCAGCATTGTTCCCTGGAACTTCACGCTCTGGAGCAACTATTGTAGGGGCATTGATGCTTGGTGTATCAAGAATGGTGGCTACTGAGTTCACATTCTTCTTGGCTGTTCCTGTTATGTTTGGAGCAAGTATTTTAAAACTTGGTAAATTCTTCGTCAAAGGTGGCGGATTTGAAGGTGCTGAGTTCATGATGTTAAGCGTGGGTATGATTGTAGCGTTTGTCGTATCAGTTGTAACCATCAAATTCTTACTTGGATATATCCGTAAGAATGACTTTAAAGCATTTGGTTGGTATCGTATCGCCTTGGGTATCTTGGTGTTATTCTACTTCTATGTTTTAAAATAATTACAGTGACTGCGGAAGTGATTCCGCAGTTTTATATTATCTTGCTTTGAGTATGTGATTATTTCGCATATAATAGACATATGAGGTGAAAAAAATGAATCATAATAAGATTCGTGACCGATTGGAACTAAAGCGGGTTACCGTTGACCATTTAGATCAATTTAATGAGCTTTTAAGATACGTCTTCCAAGTAAGTGAAGACGAAATTATTAGTTCTGGATACGATAATGAAAATGAAATTGTTAGAGCTAAAAGACCGATTTTAACGGAAGCAGATGTCTTCGGATGGTTTGATAATGATGGAGAGTTAATCTCTCAAATTGCGGTTTATCCCTGCGAGGTAAACATGCATGGCAATATGATGAAGATGGGTGGTATCACTGGTGTGGGTACTTATCCTGAGTTTGCTAACCTAGGACTCATTAGTGATCTCATATATAGAGCCTTATGCGAGATGAGGGACAATCAACAGTATATCTCCTATCTATTTCCTTATAGTATTCCTTTTTATCGTCATAAGGGATGGGAAATCATCTCGGATCAAATGAGTTTTACACTCAAAGATTCGCAACTCCCTAAAACAGTTCCTGTTAGAGGACATGTTGAACGATTGGATATCGATGATGAAGATGTCTATAAAATCTATGATCGATTCGCTCGTACTCATCATGGTGCGATGGTTCGAGATCGATTAGCATGGGAAGAATACTGGCGTTGGGAAAACGAAGAAGATCGTTATGCCGCAGTGTATTATGACCAAAATGATGAACCGACGGGATTATGTTTTTACTGGATACTTGATGAGGTATTCCATATTAAAGAAATGATATTCATGAACCAAGATGCTCGAAAGGGTATCTGGAATTTTATCAGTGCCCATTTCTCAATGATTGAAGAAGTTCGTGGTAAAAATTATGCGGGTGAAGCGATTGCCTTTAACCTTGAAGATAGCGATATCGTTGAAACCATTCAGCCATACTACATGGCACGAATTGTAGATGTTGAAGGATACTTAAAACAGTATCCATTCATGGATACGTGTGATCCGTTCCATTTCGAAATCATTGATCCTGTAGCACCATGGAATGAACGAATCTTTGGTGTGGAATGGGATAAAAATGAAGATATAATTATTACAGATCAACCTATTGGTGAGTGTGTCAAGATGGATATAGGAACACTTACAACATTGATGATGGGATACAAGACAGTGAACGACTTGGCACGTTTAGGACGTATTGAAGCGAGTCGTAGAGCTCAGAGAAGTTTGGCGCGTATTGTAGTTGTTGACCGTGTTTACTTCTCAGATTATTTTTAGAAAAGGTGGTAAATTTGGAAGAAAAAAAAGAAAGGCACTTACTCGTAGGTGTAAATCTTAAGAAAGACGATCAAGACACCCAAGAATTAATGTTGGAACTTGAAGAATTAGACCGTGCGGCAGGTGCGATTCCTGTCAAAATAATTACTCAAAGTCGTGATTCCTACGATTCGCGAACGGTATTGGGTAAAGGAAAAGTCGAAGAAATAGCAGATCTTGTTAATCATCTTGAAATCGATGCTGTTGTATTTAATGATGAGTTATCGGGTTCGCAACTGCGAAACCTCGAAGAAATTATAGGATGTAAGATCCTAGATCGTACCACTTTAATATTAGATATCTTTGCAAGTAGAGCGCGATCTAAAGAAGGTCAATATCAAGTAAAGCTCGCGCAAATGAAATACCGTTTACCTCGAATTATCGGATACAGTGATTATTTATCACGTACGGGTGGCGGTATTGGAACACGGGGACCGGGTGAACAAAAACTTGAAACAGATCGCCGTCATGTGCTTAGAGAAATTAGAGCTGTAGAACAACAACTTCTTAAAATAGAAACAACACGCCAAACAAACCGAAAAAAAAGACAAGGACAAACGATACCCATCATTGCCTTGGTTGGCTATACCAACACAGGTAAATCTACAATATTAAATAGAATGCTCGAATTAAGTGGGGATGAAACGCCTAAATATGTATTAGCACAAGATATGCTATTTGCAACATTGGATGCTTCATTACGAACCATGAAACTCAACCAAACATTGCCAGTTATCGTCAGTGATACTGTTGGGTTTGTTTCACAATTACCAACACATCTTGTGAATGCTTTTAAATCTACGCTCGAAGAATTGTATGATGCAGATTTAATTGTTCATGTTTTAGATGCTTCCAGTGATAATGTAACTCTTCAAGCCCAGACAACGGAAAAAATTCTTGACGATATGGGTGTTCTCGATAAAAAAATCCTGACAGTTTTTAATAAAATGGATCTTAAAGAGAATCGGGATTCTGTACTTTACTCGCAACAATTTGAAGATCGCATCTTTATTAGTGCATTAAATGATGATGATATGAAACGATTAATCGATAAAATGGTATTGTTAGTCACTGAGGATTATAAGCAAACAGAATTTAAGTTTCCGTTTGAATCAATGAAATATTTTGATTATTTCGCAAACAGATATGATTTAGAAAATGTTGTGTATGATGAGTTTGGCGTAACCTTTAGGACATTTGTAAATCAAGAAGATCGTCAAAGATTTAAGGAGTATATTAATCATGAATCAAGTATTAATTAGAAAAGCAATTAAAGGTGATGCTCCAGAAATTCACGAGTTGCTCAAAGTAATTGCTGCATTTCACCATGAAATGTATCCAGATCGCTTTAGTGAAGGTCATGTCAAATATTCATTACCTGAAGTGGAAAAGCTTATAGAGGATGAAGGGAATTTTATTAATGTTGCAATAGTGGATGAACTTGTCGCAGGGTATGTGATAGGAATCGTTAGAGATAAAGTGTTCTTTATCGATGACTTATGTGTTGGGGAATCGTATCGCAATCATAAAATTGGGAAGTTGTTAATGGATTCAGTTTATCAGCAAGCCCAGTTAAATAAATATGAAGAAATTCAATTAAATGTCTGGAATCGAAATATTCAAGCAATGGCATTTTATGAAAAGCTGGGGTATGAACCCTTAAAACATATTCTTACATTAAAAATCACAGAATCGTAAATGATCCTGTGATTTTATTTTGCATATTTTCCTTGCCATGTATCTCTTGCTACCATCAATTTATCAATATCATTTAAAACTTGAACTTTTTTGAGCGTCCAGTTTGGCGCGAGAAGATCATCAGGGATTCCGTCTCCAGTAAGACGTGCAATGACAATGTCGGCGGGTAGTATTTCAAGTTGCCTTACCACTAAGTCCACATATGTTTCCTGATCCATGATAGGAAAGGGATTTCGTTTGTATTGTGAACCAAGTTTTGTACCGGCAATGATATGAAGCATGTGTATTTTAACCATTGCAGGTTTTAATTCAGCGAGATAGGCAGCAGTTTCAATCATGTCTTCGATTGTCTCGATGGGGAAACCATTGATGATATGAACACAAGTACGAATGTTTGCCACTTTTAGTTTCTGGATGCATTGTGTAACTGAATCAAGATCGTGACCTCGATTCATCCATTCACTTGTTTCGGGATGAATGCTTTGAAGACCAATCTCAATCGTTAAATCTTTAAGCTTTGCCATCTCAGAAAAGTAAGCGATTTTTTCGTCGTCCAAGCAATCACTACGTGTGGCAATATCTATCGACACGAAGCGATCATCATGAAAAAACGGAGTATACAAATCTTTAAGTGTTTGTAAGTCAGCATGAGTATTTGAGTAGGCTTGGAAATAGGCGATCAAACTCGCATCCGGCCATTTTGACTTCATGATATCGGTACTGTGATGAATTTGTGCTTCGATATCGGGAGTTTGTAGAATCATATCACCTGATCCGCGATCAGAACAGAAATTACAACCGCCACTTGCACATGTGCCATCACGGTTTGGACACGTGAAACCAGCATCAATACTTACCTTGAAAGCTTTGTTTCCGTAGTGAGTTCGTGTAAAATAGTTATAGGTATGATAACGTTTGTTATCAGTTGTGTATGGAAATGGATTATTTTTCATACATTTATTCTAACAGATTTAAAATTAAAGATAAGGAAAACCTATGAAAAAAGCAAAACAATCAAAACAATCTATACACCATGATTTCAATCTGATCAATCATGAAAATGCAGTATCACTTCGACTGAATAAATACATCAGTGATTCAGGCTACTGTTCTCGTCGTGAGGCAGATCGCCAAATTCAAGCTGGAAACGTTTTTGTTGATGGCGTTATGGCTGAAGTAGGAATGCAAATCTACGACTATCAGGAAGTGAAAGTTGGCGAGACACACATTAATGCCAATCAGGATCGTGTATACATTATGTTACACAAACCCCGAGGGATCACATGCACAACCGACTTAAATCAAAAAGATAATATCGTAACTTACATGAACTATGACCAAGCAATATTTCCAATCGGTCGACTGGACAAAGATACTTCCGGATTAATTCTTCTAACGAATGATGGTGATATCGTAAATAAAATATTGCGTGAAGAAAATGGACATGATAAAGAATATATCGTCAAAGTAGATAAACATATTAAGAAAGACTTTATTAAAAATATGGAATCTGGAGTTGATATCTATAACCCACGAACTCATGAAATGCAACGAACAAATCCGTGTACAGTAAAGCAACTAAATAGTCATGAATTTAAAATAATTCTAAACCAAGGACTAAATCTTCAAATTCGAAGAATGTGTAAGGCATTGGATTACCGTGTGGTGGATCTAAAAAGAATTCGAGTTATGAATGTACATCTTCAAGATTTATCATATGGGGAATGGCGTTATTTAACAAATGATGAGTTAAAAGTTATGAATGGGATGTTGGTGGATAGCAAAAAATAGAAATTATGTGTTTTCAAATTGAATCATATCAATTAAAGGCAGTAGCTCCTATAATGAAACGGTGAGGATATTATGAAAAAAAGTGCTTTTATTTTAACAATTCTTTTATTAGTATCAAGACTGTTGGGGATGGGAAGAGAGTTGATTCTTTCTCATTTTTACCATACATCAATCTATACGGATGCATATTTCCTATCACGTTCAATTTCTAATATTGTATTTGGTATTTTTGCGGCGGGTATGGTCACAACCTTTATCCCTATGTATATTCGTACTCGAGAACAGCAAGGAACTGAAAAAGCTAATCGTTTCATGAGTAATGCAACCAACTTCATGATTTTGGTTACTGTTGTATTATCAATACTTGGAATGTTATTTCCAGAGGCATTGCTCTTTGTATTTGCAAATGACTTACCACCTGAGGCTATGGAATTAACCATACGTTTTGTACGAGTAGGACTTATTTCAATTGTATTTAGTGGTATTCGGTCCATGTTCGAGGGTTATCATCAATCGAATCAACATTTCTTTGTGGCTCCTGTTGCAGGATTGTTTGTAAACTTCATCCTAATATTTTCAATTTTAATTAGTGTTAAAACTGATCCCATTGCTTTAGCGTGGGGCTTGTAGCTGCCGCCTTGTTCCAAGCAATCTTCGTTTATGTGTTTGCACGAATGGATGGCTACAAACATCACTTCTTCATTGATTTTAAAGATGAAAACTTACAAGCAATGATGGTCGTTGCGCTTCCAATTATTCTTGGATCCTCAGTAGATCAAATTAATGCGATTGTAGACCAATCTTTAGCTTCTGGATTTGGTGTTGGGGCAATTAGTAAAGTGAACTATGCAAACCTTTTGAATGATGCAATCTTGAGTATCTTTGTTGCTACGATGACCACCATTCTTTATCCAAAACTTGCGAAGCAAGCATTCCGTAAAGACTACGAGGGATTAAAAGAAACGTTAACAAAAATGTTGAACACTGTGAATCTATTAGTTATACCTGGAATGATTGGCATGTACCTACTAGCATATCCTATTGTCAGAGTTACCTTTGGTCGTGGATTCACACCTGAAAATGTCACACTTACCGCTCAAATACTTCAAGGATTTGTGATTGGTCTGATTGCATATGCCATGAAGCAAATTCTTGTTCGTACATTCTACGCGTTGCAAGACAGTAAGACACCCGTTCGAGTAGGTGTATTCGGGGTTGCTCTAAATATTGGACTGGACCTTTATTTAATGAATATTTGGGGGCTTCCAGGCTTAGCTTATGCAACGAGTTTTTCTGCGATGATTACGATGCTATTGTTATATTTTGCACTTCGAAAGAAGTTGAATGGACTTCGTGTCAAAGAATTTATGATTTCATTTTCCAAAACCTTGCTTGCTTCAACAGTGATGGGAATCACCGTATTTAAACTTTATCATTATTCACTTCTAACACATTCCATGTCACATGCCTTATTTGTGAGTGTTGCAGTGGGAGTTGTAATATATATGTTATGCATGCATTTCTTGAAAGTTCCGGAATACAAAATTATGATGGATTCGCTTTGGCGCAAAATTTACGATATAATCCGTAGATTAAAACACAAGTACTCAAACTAAAAGGTATTTCTCATATTGATAAGCTCCCCTTAAAGTAGACACCCGAAATAAATAAAAACGGGTACTACAAAAAGGAGGAGCTTTTTCTATGGGTAGAAAGAATAAATATCCAGCGGAAATAAAAGAACAAGTAGTTAAAGAATATTTGAACGGCATAAAAGGTGCAATGGAAATATCCCAAGAATTATCGATTAATCCTGGGACATTGCGTAGATGGGTGAAAAAATACCAAATCGTCGGTGTTGAAGCATTCTCATATAAACCTCGAAATAAAAGTTATTCGAAAGAACTTAAGGAATCTGCTATTCAAGATTACCTTGAAGGACTAGGTTCTCTCGCAGATATTATTATCAAATACGATATAAGTTCCGATGAGGTTTTGCGTGGATGGATAAACAAGTATAATAGACTTGAAACCATAAAGGATTACGATCCTAAAGGAGAAGTCTATATGACAAAAGGTAGAAAAACAACGATTGAAGAACGTCAAGAAATTGTCGCACATTGTATTGAACATGACTACGATTATAAGGGAACCGCCGAGCTCTATGGTCTTTCCTATGCTCAAGTTTACCAGTGGGTTCAAAAATATAACGAGATAGGATATGAAGGGCTTCTTGATAAACGTGGCAAACGAAAACAAGAAGATCAACTCAGTAATGAAGAACGTTTAGAACGTAAAATCAAACAACTCGAAAGAGAACTTGAACTGAAAGAACGTGAGAATATTCTATTAAAAAAAGTGAAGGAAATAGAAGGGCGGCGATATTCTCCAAAGCAAAACAAGAAGTAAAGTATCTTGCCGTGCAAGAACTTCATTATAAACATGGTTGGAGCATTCAATGGATGTGTAAGGTACTTAAAATCGCAAGAAGCAGTTATTATAAATGGACGCACCGTGTTGAAACAAGCAATGAAATTGAGAATCATGAGCTTTGTAATCTCATTCTTGATTATGATGAAATGTTTGGACATATCTTAGGTTATCGACGAATGACAGATTGGATTAATGAACTTAATAGAGTTCATTATAACCCAAAGAGGATTCATAGACTCATGAAGATGCTGGGTGTGAAATCAGTGATTCGTCAAAAGTCTAAAAAGTATTCACGAAGCACTCCTGAAATCACAGCTGAAAATATTTTAAATCGTAATTTCTTTGCTTCTAGACCAAATGAAAAATGGTTGACAGATGTCACAGAATTTAAGATTAAAGGTTCAGGTAAGAAGCTGTATCTCAGTGCGATTATTGATCTTTATGATTTGAGTATTGTGGCGTACCACATAAGTGATCGTAACAATAATCAACTTGTGTTTGATACTTATCATAAAGCTATCACGAGATATCCAGAGGCAAAGCCTTTATTTCACAGTGACCGAGGATTCCAATATACAAGTAGGGTATTTAGAAAACAGCTAGAAGATCAAGGAATGATACAAAGTATGTCTAGAGTGGGACACTGTATTGATAATGGTCCTATGGAAGGATTCTGGGGAACTATCAAATCAGAAATGTACTATCCTAATGAATTCAATACTAAAAGCGAGTTAAAGAAAGCAATTGATGCGTATATTGATTTTTATAACAACAAGAGACTTCAAAAACGATTTAAAAACAAAACACCAATGATGGTTCGAACTGAAGCATTAGGATCAGAGACACCTATAAGTTATTCAATTCCAACCAACAAGAAAATTGAAGCTTATTGGTCAAACATTAGAGAAAAGCAAATGCAGGCGACTGTAGCATAAGAAAAGATGATTCATCGTAAAGCGATAAATCATCTTGGGTATTTTATTTATTTCACCTGTCTACTTGACAGGGAGCAGTTCATATTGAGAAATACCTTTAATTTTTATCTGAGATAAGCAATGCAAAGTTTAGTAGTAGCATCAATGGCTTCTTTATGTGTTCGTTCATAGCTATGTGATGAATCAACACCGGGACCAATTAAAGCTACACGAATATCGTGTCCTGCTCGTAATGCGGCTGATCCGTCGGAACCATAGAAAGGATAGATATCTAATTTGAACGGAATTTGATGATCCTCAGCTAATTTCACGAGACGTTTTCTTAATTCGTAGTCGTATGGACCTGAGCTATCTTTAGCGCAAATTGTTACGGAGTATTCATCAGATTCTTGACCTTCTCCAGGAGCGGCCATGTCAATTGCGATAAACTCACGCGTTTTTTCAGGAATGGCTGCAGATGCACCATGACCAACCTCTTCGTAGTTTGAGATAAAAAGATTTGTAGTGTGACGTGGTTTTGTTTTTGTATTGGTGAAGAAGCGTGCAATTTCAAAGAGTGAAACAACACATGCTTTATCATCAAGATGACGTTACTTAATGAATCCTGAATCTGTAAATGTTGTACGTGGGTCGAGGTGAACATAATCACCAACACGAATACCAAGTTCTAAGACATCGTTTTTAGTGAATACTTTTTCATCGATTCGTACTTCAAGTGTTTTTTCATTACGTGGGTTTGAAGTCGTTTCCACACCGTGAACATGAGATGACGCTTTATTAGTAAGAACAGTTCCTGTATAAAACTTTCCATTTAGAGTTTCGACAGTTACATGTTCTCCTTCAATAGTAGGCCATGCGTATCCACCCAATTGTGTTAAACGGAGACGACCTGTTGGTGTTATCTCTTTTACAAGAGCACCAAGGGTGTCGACGTGTGCCGAGAGTGTTACGTGATTGTCGTCATCTTCACCAAGAATTGTTGCGATTAATGCGTTTTTATTGGTTCGTCTTGTTGGGATACCAATTTCTTTGAAGACTGCTTCGGCATATTGGATTGCTTCTTCAGTATGTCCGGTAGGACTTTTAATATTAAGTAAATCGTTAAGTTCGTTGAGATATTGTTCCATAGTTCCTCCTTATTATTCAGCAAACAAGTAAAGGTAACTTTCGTAACCTTCTTCAATCATTCTATCATATGGAATAAATTTTAGGGCGGCAGAATTAATACAATAGCGATATCCACCCAATTCTTTGGGACCATCATTAAAGACATGACCTAAATGAGAGTCTGCATTAAGAGACTTCACTTCGGTTCTAATCATATTATGAGAATGATCTTCAATGTACTTCACCTCTTCAACCGGTTTACTGAATGCAGGCCATCCGCATCCGGCATCAAACTTATCTAAAGAACTAAATAGAACTTCGCCACTGACTAAATCTACATATATTCCTTTTTCATAAAAATTATCATAGATACCGCTAAAGGGTGCTTCCGTTTTTCCTTCTTTGATGACTGCTTCTTGTAAGGGTGTTAAAGTTTTCATAATTAAGTACCTCCTTAGTTAATTATAGCTTTAAATAAGGAAGGTAGGATGATGGATGCTCGTAAATCAGATTAAATATCAACCTTCTTTAATATAAAGATAAAAGGTTTATTCTAAAGCATTGACAAAACTTAGAAATGTTAGTATACTCATTTTGTTAGGGATGCCTAATTAAATTAAATCGGCTAACCTAATACTAAAAATTACAGCTGTTTAAACACAAACAAAGATGTTTTAAGGAAGGTGAGAATATGAGTAATGTAATTGAAGTGAATCACCTACATGTATCTTATTATGGTCATGAAGTATTAAGTGATGTAAGCTTTGAATTTGGTCCAGGAAAACTTGTCGGAATCATTGGTCCAAACGGAGCGGGGAAATCTACGATGATCAAGGCAATTATGAAATTAATTCCTCGAGATCGTGGAGAAGTAAAAATATTTGGGGAATCAATTGAAGCATCACGTAAGCGTATTGCTTATGTGCCACAAAGAAGTAACATTGACTGGGACTTTCCAATTAATGTATATGACACGGTGATGCTTGGAACGTATCCAAAACTTGGTTTATTTAAAAAACCAGGTGCTAAAGAAAAAGAACTTGTAAATGAATGCCTCGAACGTGTTGGTATGATGGAATTTGCAGACAAACAAATTGGTGAATTATCAGGTGGGCAACAACAACGTGTCTTCTTAGCAAGAGCACTTGCTCAAGAAGCAGAATTGTTCTTCCTTGATGAACCTTTTGTTGGAATTGATGTTGCAAGTGAAAAAACAATCGTCGGTATTCTTGGCGAGCTACGTGATGAAGGAAAAACAGTCTTCGTAGTTCACCATGATTTATCAAAAGTTAAAGACTACTTTGATGATTTAATTCTGATTAATCGTGAATTAATTCAATCAGGTCCTGTAGAATCTGTCTTTAAGAAAGACATTATGTCACGTGCATATCGAACAGATTTCACGATTGACCCACAAACAGGAGGTCTCTCTTATGGAGTTAATTAGTGCATTTATTAATGACCTAATGGTCTATGACTTTTTACAAAAAGCATTATTTACATCAGTTATGGTTGGTATTATTGCTGGAGTTATTGGATGTTTCATTATTCTAAGAGGAATGTCCTTAATGGGAGATGCGATATCTCATGCCGTATTACCTGGAGTTGCTGCTTCTTATATGCTTGGCATCAACTATTTCTATGGCGCGGTTGTAATGGGACTTATCACATCACTCACCATTGGATTTGTAAATCAAAACAGTAAACTAAAAAGTGATACGTCAATCGGTATTATCTTCTCTGCATTCTTGGCTTTAGGAATTATAATGTTCATGAAAGCTCAAACTGCGGTAAGTTTAGATTCTATCTTATTTGGAAACGTCTTAATGGTTAAAGATTCTGATATGTGGTTAACACTTGGAATTGGTATATTCGTATTAGCAGTAATACTAATACTCTATAAAGAGTTTCTTATCACATCCTTCGATCCAACCATTGCGAGTTCATATGGTATCAACGCAAACCGTTACCACTACTTACTTATGGTTTTACTAACATTAGTTACAGTAGCTTCACTTCAAACAGTAGGAGTTATCTTAGTTGTTGCGATGTTAATTACTCCAGCTGCTACAGCATATCTTCTCACTCATAAATTATCGACTATGATTGGTTTATCAGCATTATTTGGAACAGTGTCGTCCATAGTTGGATTGTTCTTAAGCAGTACTTACAACTTGTCCTCTGGCCCAGTGATTGTTCTTGTGGCGACATCGTTCTTTGTAATTGCGTTTCTATTTGCACCAAAACAAGGTGTTGTTTGGAATTTTATTCGTAAACAAAAAGCAAAACAACGTTTTGCTTAATAAATGGTTAAAAGGAGAGATAACATGAATAAAAAGTTTAAAAGTATTTTAGCGGTACTCATGGCAGTATTCGTGCTAACAGGTTGTTCACAAAGTAAACCGAAAGAACCTGCAGAAAACACAGATGGAAAATTGAAGGTAGTTTCTTCATTCTCAATCTTATCTGATATCGCATCAGAAGTTGGTGGCGATAAAGTTACTGTTCATAACCTTGTTCCAACTGGAACAGATCCCCATGAATACGAACCACTACCAGAAGACAACAAGGCAGCTACAGATGCTGATGTTCTTCTCTTCAATGGTCTAAACCTTGAAGGTGGCGATAAAGGTTGGTTCCATAAATTAATGGTTACAGTAAAACAACCTGAAGATAAAATCTTCGAAGCAAGTGTTGGTGTAGAGCCACGTTTCCTAGGTGAAGGAAGTGCAGATGAAGAAATTAATCCACACGCATTCTTAGATCCTAAAGTAGGAATCATCATGACAAAAAATGTGCGTGATGCATTCATTAAAGTAGATCCAGAAAATAAAGCTACTTACGAAGCAAATGCTGATAAGTATCTAGCAGAACTTGATAGAATTGATAAAGAATACGCAGAAAAGATTGCGGAAATTCCAGCAGATAAACGTGTCTTCACTGCAAGTGAACATGCTTTCCAATACATGACAGAAACTTACGGTTTGGAACATTTATATATCTGGGAAATTGATACTGAAGAATTAGGAACTCCAGAACAAATTAAAACATTAATTGGAGAACTTAAAGAAAAACAACCTGCGGTCGTCTTCGTTGAATCAAACGTTGAAACACGTCCAATGGAACAAGTATCCAAAGAATCTGGAATTCCAATTTACAAAGAAAAAATCTATTCAGATGAACTTGGTAAAAAGGGAACTCCAGTAGATACATACATTAAATTCTTAGAACACAATATCCGTTTAATTCATGATGGATTAATGGGTAACTAAGTTATAGTAAAAAAGCTCCTCAGCACAAATGTGTTGAAGAGCTTTTTTATGCTTGATGGAATTAAATGTGAGTTAAGGTATAAGTAATTGTTTCGTGGAAGGGATGAGATTGATCGTATATTTCTTTATTCCAGAGATTAATTTCGTTGGGAATGTGTTGAGGTTCAATCGCAACACCGCAGTTTCGAAGTATGGGTTTGTCGTGCTCGTTGGTAAGACTCCCATCAAAATAGTTTGCAAGGTAAATCTGCGTAGCGGGCATGGATGAGTGAATTCGAAGTATTTTACCTGTACCAAGATGCCTCAATACAATCTCATGATCATTGGATAAGAGATAAGTATGGTCGATATGACGGGTCATTTTAAATTGTGGATGCTCTTGAACTAAGAGATTACCTACATTATTAAATTGATTGAGGTCAAAGACAGTATTTGATACTGGAATAAATGTGTCTGTATTTGAACCGTTCTCACTTACCGCAACAACATAATTTGAAGGGACTTGAAGATCGTGTCCCTTTGCAGTATCTTCCTGAGATAAATTAAAGTAACTGTGATTGGTGATATTAATAGGCATTGGTTTCGTAGGGATAACGTTATATGTAATGGTGAATGAATTATCCACGAGTTTGTAAGTAATGGTTGTGGTCGTACTTCCGGGATATCCTGTTTCAGTATAATCTGTTGTGTTTGTGAGAATAGCGTGTGTATCGCTAATAATGTCTACTTTCATACGTTGTTTATTTAAACCTAAAGATCCACCGTGTAAATGATGGGGTGGTACATTTTGGTCCAAATGATAAATCTGACCCGCAACCTCAAAGAGAGCATTTTCAGTCCTTCCAGCAAGGGGTCCAACATTTGCTCCTAGAAAACCACGATTTACTTCATAAGAATCTAATTCTTTAAATCGAATGATACAGTTCTTTTCATCATCAGATGTGGAGAAATGTGTCAATGTTCCTCCTAAATCCAGAAATTTAACTGTTATTTTGTTGTTTTTCAATGTATATTCATGATAATTCATCATATATCCTCCTTTTCAATCTAATTGTAACCGATTTCATCCTATAAAACCACAATTAATCACATGATTATCAAATAAAACAACAAATAATCACAAATAATCATTGTAAGCACTTGCATTTCGTGATATATTGAAATTGACAAGAGAGGGAAGGAGGATTATGGAGCAGTCCATAAACTATTTGCATTAGACGTTTGACACTATTAAGAGGAGGAGAAATCAATATGTCTAAAGATGTAAAAAACAAAAAGTGGTGGGAGAAGATACCCCACACTTATGTAATTCTATTTATAATGATCGTTATTGCAGCTGTATTAACATGGGTCTTACCGGCAGGTAAGTTTGTCCGCGAAACAGTTGATGGTTTATCGCAACCTGTAGTTGTTCCGGGATCGTATCAACAAGTTGCACAAAATGGTGTTGGTATTTGGGGAATCTTTAAATCCATTCCACTCGGTATGGTTGGAGCCGCACCAATTATTTTCTTAATCATGATTTCAACGGCAGCTTTCGGTATTATCACAGCAACCGGTGCTCTAGAAAACGGTATGGGTGTTTTACTTAATAAAGTAGAACGTTCAAATGTTCCGAAAACTGCAGTTATCTGGATTATTACATTCTTATTCTCAGCTATAGGTATCATTGTTGGACCAGAAATTCAAATTCCCTTTACATTAATTGGAGTAAGTATTGCTCTTGGTCTCGGATTTGACTTAATTGTTGGTCTTGGAATGATCATGGGTGGTGGCTATGCTGGTTGGAACTTTAGTCCTATCAATGCTTCTATCGTAGGGACGGCACACTCCGTAACGGGACTTCCAATTTTCTCGGGTATGGGCTTTAGATTCTTAACAGTATTTATTGCAACTGCACTCGTCGCAACACTTGTTTCACTCTACGCAAAACGTATTGAGAAAAATCCTGAAAAGAGTTTTGTAGTTGGTATTAGTACAGAAGGTATGGGCCTTTCAAAACCCTTAAATGAATACAAAGTTGAAAAGAAACATACTCTTGTGTTGATTATCTTACTCATTATGTTTGGAGCTATTATTTACGGATCCAGTAAACTTGGTTGGTATCTCAATGAAATGTCTACTGTTTTCCTAATTGGTGGTCTTGCAGCAGGATTTGTTTACGGATTTACAGTTGATGAAATCATTGAACTCTTCATCAAAGGTGTAAGTTCTGCAGCGAGTGTCGCATTAATTCTTGGTATCGCACGTGGTATTCAAATCACACTTGAAACAGGTATGATCATGGATACAATTATTAATGCTTTATCTGCACCGCTTGCTAATTTTGGACCAACATTTGGAGCCATTATGATTTCAATTATTACAGCGATTGTTCACTTCTTTATCCCATCAGGTAGTGGTCTTGCAGTATCATTAATGCCTGTTTTATCACCACTTGGAACAATCATAGGTATCACACAACAAACAACCGTATTGGCATTCCAATTTGGAGCGACCATTCCAAACTACATCTTCCCAACAATTGGAGCAACCATGGCAATGTTAGGTATTGCACGCGTTCCTATTGATAGATGGATGAAATTTGCATTAAAACTTACAGCGTTAATGTTTGTCATGGCATGGATCCTCTTAGCGGTAGCAGTAGTAATTGGTTATTAGTATTAAACTTAGATTAGGAGAACTCTATGATTGAAAAATATTACGAAATACAAGAAAAGGTACAAAAAACAGCCTTAAAGTCTTATGAACAAAACCTCGTTGCAGGTACAAGTGGTAATGTGAGCTATTATGATCGCGAGAATGCGATTATGGCTATTACTGCTACGAATCTTGACTACAAGATTATGACCCCGGAAGATGTTGTCTTAATGCACTTAGATGGAGAAATCATCTATGGGGATTTACGACCTTCTTCAGAATGGCAAATGCATGCAGAAATCTATCGTGGATTAAGTCACGTTAATTCTGTTATTCACACCCATTCTCCTCGAGCAACAAGCTTTGCGGTTGTACACGAAGATATTCCTTTAATTCTTGTGGAAATGCTACCGTTTATTGGTGGTGATATTCCAAGAGCTAAGTTTGCACTCCCTGGAAGTGTTGAATTAGGTAAAGAGGCAGTCATTGCTATGCAAAATCGTAATGCGTGTTTGTTGGAAAATCATGGAGTTGTTGCGGTAGGTACAACACTCGATCAAGCATATATTCGTGCTGTATATGTAGAGGACGCAGCTAAAATTTATCACTTTGCAAGACAGGTTGGAGAACCTAAAGTACTCTCAAACGAAAATATTGATTTGCTCAGGAAAAAGTATAATTTAAAGTAAATAGGTGTGGGAGGGTGCTTTCACTCTCCCTCTTATAATGGAGGTTCATATGGAATTTGTAGTACCAAGTATTAATAAATTCGGTGCAGGATGCATCAAAGAAATCGGTGATTTATCCACAAGTTTGGATCTGAAAAATGCTCTAATTGTGACTGATAAAAACTTAAATAAACTGGGGTTGGTTGATTTTGTGACTCGTGAGTTAGAACGTGCCGATGTGGCTTATACAATTTACGATGATGTTCAACCCAATCCGACGCGTAAAAATGTTGAAGAAGCAGTGGCTCTCTATCATCAGAGTGGTTGCGATTATATTATTGGTATTGGTGGTGGTTCACCGAATGACTGTTCGAAAGCTGTTGGTATTGTAGTAAGCAATGGTGGTGACATTGTTGATTATGAAGGATTCAACCAGTCTAAAAGCAAAGCACCCATAACCTTTTTGGTAAATACTACAGCAGGTACAGCAAGTGAAATATCTCGTGCCTATTTAATATCGGATGATAGACGTGTAGAGAAACTCATCTTTAAAGATATCAATGCGTTACCTTATGCTTCATTTAACGATCCAGAAATGATGACGGGTCTACCAGCATCCATCACTGCTGGTACGGGAATGGATGCACTTACGCATGCCGTAGAAAGTTATGTTACGCCGGGTGCATACCCTCTAACACAGAAGCTGTCATTGGATGCCATTGAGTTTATTTTTGAAAACTTAGAAGCGGTTATTGGCGATCCTCAAAATATTGAATTACGAGAAAATATGATATACGCACAATCACTTGCTGGAATGGCATTTTGTAATGCGGGACTGGGGCTTGTTCACTCAATGGCTCATCAGTTAGGTGCAGTATATAATCTTCCTCACGGACTCTGTAATGCCATTATCTTGCCAACGGTCATGCGTTATAATGCTACAGTTGTTATGGAAAAATATGCAGAAATATCACGTCGCCTCTATGGTGATAAAGTTAAAAACCTAAGTACTGAAGAACAAGGACATACATTTATTAATGAAGTGGAAAATCTATCAGAAAGAGTTAAAACAAAGATTGCTTTAACTGAACTCGGTGTGAAGCTTGAAGATTTAGAGTTACTGGCTGAAAAAACTTTAAAAGATGGAAACCTTGCGAAAAATCCAATCCAACCAAGCAAAGAAGATATTATCAATCTATTTGAAGGACTACTCTAATGGATAATTCCCAAATCACCATTAGACCTATTTATGATTGGGATTTGGTACAATTGAATCAGATAAGAACCCGCGAAGATGTTTGCATGAACATACTCGCTCTTCCAACCGAAACACTCAAAGAAACGAAAGATTATTTCTTCGATAATCCCCATTTTATACACACTTTCGTTGCAGTAAATCAAAATAATAAAGAAAAAGATGTTATCGGTTATGTTCGGTTACTTCAATATCAAGAAGTGCGACTTCATCATCGTGGAAAAATATCAATCGCAATTGATCCAACCTATCACCAATGCGGCGTGGGAACAAAGCTTCTTGCAAAAATAATAGATTACGCAAAAAAATGGATGCGATTGGAAAAGTTGGAACTAACAGTCTTAGAAAATAATGAGAAAGCAATTGGACTTTATAAAAAATTTGGATTTGAAATAGAAGGTATCTTTAAGAAAGATACCCTGGTTGATGGAAATTACGAAAATGTTGTATTCATGTCTTTGATGTTATAGGAGGAAAATATGAGTCAAAAAGATACATTGAAAAAGAATATACTTGAAATGGTTACCTCACAACTTAATTGTTTTGATAAGGGAAGTGAGCTATCAATTAAGGAAGTTGGAGACGGAAACGTTAACTATATTTTCCGTGTAGAAGATGAAAAAGGAAAATCAATTATCGTGAAATTTGCTGATAGCTTTATTCGTGGATCATCCACACGTGAACTGTCAACAAAACGAAATGAAATTGAAAATAAAATCTTAAGAAAACAAGGGGAACTCAGCAACCATGCTGTGCCTGAAATCTATCTATATTCTAAAGAAATGAGTTGTATTGTAATGGAAGATATGAAGGACTATGTTGTGCTTCGTGAAGGGATGATGGAAGGTAAAACATATCCTCATTTTGCGAAGGATATTGCACAATTCTTGTATGATACCCTCTTTAAGACAACGGATTTAGTAATGGATATCCCTGAGAAGAAAACAATGGCGGGAAATCTTGTAAATATTGATATGTGTGAAATATCTGAGCGTCTGGTATTTACAGAGCCGTATCTAAATCGTCAAGGATTGAATCGATATAACGCTAAAAATGAAAAATTTGTTGTAGAGAATCTCTATAATAATGATTCCCTAAAATTTGAAGTAGCAACACTAAAAAATCGTTTTATGAATCAAACTCAATCTATGATTCATGGTGATTTGCATGCGGGTTCAATCTTTATTAACGATGAAGACTTAAAAGTATTTGATCCTGAATTCTCATTCTTTGGACCGATGGGTTACGATATTGGTAATGTAGTCGGAAGCTTTATTATTTCTTATGTTGCGACGTTATACCAAAATAATTTAGTTGAAACACCTTATACAAAATGGTTGCTTGAGAGTATCAAAGAAGTTATAACTGAGTTCAAGGCAATCTATGAAGCATCATATGATAATGATGTAGCGACACCAATGTTTAAAGATAATGCGCTCTTTAAGGATGCATATCTCAAACAAATTCTTGCTGATACTGCAGGATATGCAGGAACAGAAATGATTCGTCGAACAGTTGGAGTGGCTAAAGTGTGGGATTTGGATAAGGTTCAAGATAATGAAAATATCGATAAGATTGAAAGATGTATCGTTAATATTGGGATGACTTTAATCTTAAATCGTGATGCTATGCAATCAGCTGCGGATTACGAAACCGTGATAAATAAGTTTATTGAGGAGATTTAATATGAGAATAGATCATGATTTAGCTTTCATGCTTCAGTTTGAAAATGTTGCTTGGTTCGAAGATGGTGTTGTGAAAATTTTGGACCGCCGTATTTATCCAATCAGAACAGAATATGTTGTTTGCGAAACGTATAAAGATGTCGTAAAAGCAATTCAAGATATGGTAACCCAAAGTGGTGGCCCTTATCTTGCAGCTTCGATGGCAATGGTTCTTGCTGCCTATCAGACACGTGATATGTCTCGAGAAGATTGTCTTGTGTTTATGGAACAAGCAGCATACGATATCACGCATGCTCGTCCTACAACGTCATCAAGAATGAGGAAAATTGCTTATGATGCCTTGGATGTCGTAAAGACGCAAATGTGGAATACTAACGATGAACTTGTTGAATTCGTTAAAGCGTTTGCTATTGATGAAGTATCGCAACGTTATGCTCGAATTGAAAAAATTGGGATGCAACTTGCTGAAAAAGTTCCTCATGATGGAACCATCATGACACAATGTTTTGCTGAAACGGTTGTGGGTATGATTTGTCGTCATTTAAAAACACTCGGAAATGAAAATGTTAAATTCATTTGTCCTGAAACAAGACCTTATCTTCAAGGCGCACGTCTCACCGCATCAGTAATATGTGATATGGGCTTTGATGTGCATGTTATTACGGACAATATGCCAGGATACATCTTAAAAGAAAAGAAAGTAGATCTCTTCACGTCTGCTTCGGATATGATTACTCTTGACGGACATATTGTGAATAAAGTAGGGACGTTCCAAATTGCGGCACTATGCCATTATCATAAGATTCCTTACTATGTTACAGGGACTCCAAGTAATACTCATAAAACCATGGATACCGTAAAGATTGAAGAACGAAACCCTGAAGAAGTCCTCAGTCATCTTGGAACTAAAGTAACAATGGATGGCGTTCAGGCTTACTACCCTGCTTTTGATGTAACACCGCCAAGCTTATGTAGTGGCGTTATTACTGAAAAAGGCATTTTCTCTCCATACGATCTTGAGAGTTATTTCAAAGATTAATTCATCACTCACGAGTGAACTCGTGAGTGTTTTTCTTATCAGAAATGCTATAATAATGGAAAGGAGTGGGGTATGTTACAGATTACACGTAGAGAAAAAATAAAAGAAATACTCTTGGAACAAAAAATTGTTCAAGTCGCTGAACTATCAGCGTTATTATCCGTTAGTGAGGAAACGATACGTCGTGACCTTGCAGAACTCGAGAAAGAAGGATTTGCTGAGAAAAAGCACGGCGGCGCAGTCCTTGCAAACCGTGTACAAAGTTATGTTGATAACAATGTTCTCAAAAATATCTTTAAGAAGAATAAAGCAATCATCGCGAGTCGTGCAAGAACGCTTATCAATGAGGGTGATTGTATTTACCTGGACTCATCCACAACGTCACTACAAATTGCGGAAGCAATCAGTGATATGCATCTTATTGTCGTGACAAACTCAATTGATATCGCAAATTATCTCAGTCAGTATGATAACATTCGGCTTACTTTAATAGGTGGGAATTTCTACCCGCAAAATCGATGCTTTGTAGGAAGACAGGCAATTCGCACTCTTAAAGATTTCAATTTTGATAAGTCATTTATATCATGTAGATCAATTGATATGAAAGTTGGATGTACTGATGTTAGTGATGCTATCGTTGATATACACTCACTAGTTTTGACGCAATCTAAAATGAAAGTAATTGTAGCGGATCATTCGAAGTTTAATAAAATATCATTTATCAGTCTTTTTGACTTAGAAAGAATTGATTGTATCGTTACTGATCAAGAGCTATCAGAGGAATGGCGTAGTTTCTGTGTTGAAAAAGGGATACGCTATCTTGATCATGATGAAGATGTTGATTGATGTCACGAAAGTGTTCATTAGAGAGATGAACGATGAAGTGAGGAGAAAGGTTCCTCACTTTTTTCTTAGTCATACTCATAAAACATTCATTTTTTATCCATGAAATCTTCAAAGTGGTATAATAGACATATAAGGAGGATTTGAAATGAATAGTTTATATGAAGAAATGAATACATTCTTGGCGGATCAGTTAGTATTGAGCATGAAAATACACAACATACACTGGTTCATGAAAGGACAAGGCTTCTTCCCAATCCATGAAAAAATGGATGATTACTATGATGAAGCACAAGAACGCATTGATGCGGTTGCGGAAAGACTCCTCACAATTGGTGCTAAACCAATTGGCAATCTAAAAGAAGTCACAGAAAGAAGTAGTATTGAAGAATTAGGTAATGATTATATTACTGCTGTTGATGGCTTTAAAAAATTAATTGTTGATTTCGAACACATGAATCAACTTGCACTACATATTGTTAAATTAGCAGAAGAACTTGGTGATCCAGGAACTGCAGATTATTTCACAGGTGTTTCTCAAGATTTGGGTAAAGACTTGTGGATGATGAATGCTTACATTAAATAGGTGCGCAAAGAAGCTGAAGGGTTGACCTTCAGTTTTTTTATTTATAATTTTTATTCTTCTTGACACATGTTTCCTTCTGGTGTAATATTTAAGTATGAACAGATGAACATTCATTCATATAAGGAGGATGGACACATGAAAAATGAACTTGACGAGCTGACCATAGATAAGATTTCGAGAGTGTTTCAAACAATCTCTTATCCTACTCGAATACAGATTCTTTATTTACTTCGTGAGCAACCATTGCCTGTGAGTGAAATAGCTGCCTCATTGGATATGGAGCAAAGCACTGTATCTCATCAGCTTAGAATATTAAAAGATGATGACCTTGTTCGATCAACGCGTCAGGGTAAGTCAATCATCTATGCTATTGCTGATGAACATGTGTTCTCAATATTTGATATGGCAATTGAACATGTTATGGAAGGAGAGAAATAATATGGAAAATCACAAAAATCATAATCATGATCACAGTAATGAACCAAACCATACACATTCACATGGAGGTAATAACTCTTTACTACTCTTCATGATTGGTCTTGCAGCATTTATCGTAGGTATCTTTGTCAATAATGGAGTACTTAAAACTATTTTAAATGTCGCAGCACTTGCATTGTCCGGCTCTCATATTATTATTGAAGGAATTATGGATACAATTCGAGATACAAAAGAGAAGAAGAAATTTATGCCGAATGTTCACTTACTGATGACTGTTGCTGCATTAGGTGCCATTTTAATTGGCGAACTTGATGAAGCTGTATTGCTTATTCTAATCTTTGCTGGTGCTCATTTCCTAGAAGAGTATGCAGAAAATAAAAGTCAAAAAGAAATTACCAGTTTATTAAAAATGAATCCGACTACTGCGCGACGTCAAAAAGCGAATGGTGAACTTGAAGTTGTAGACGTTGCTGAGTTAAAAGTAGGAGATATACTTACTGTTTTGAATGGTGATCAAGTACCTACAGATGGTACGGTTCTCTCAGGTTCTTCATCCATTGATCAAGCCTCTATTACAGGGGAGAGTATTCCGGTTGAAGTTGGTATCGGAGATACTGTCTTTGGTAGTACTATGAATGGTACGGGAACTTTCACGATGGAAGTTACGAAAGATAGCAGTGATACAGTCTTCGCTAAAATTCTTACACTTGTGAGTCAAGCACAAACTGATGTATCTAAGACTGCTGCGCTGATTAAAAAGATTGAACCGATATACGTGACAGCCGTATTCTTACTAGCACCTGTATTTTATTTATTTGGACTCTATGTCTTTAATTGGGGTGCAGATGATACTTTCTATAGAACGATGGTATTCTTAATTGGAGCGTCTCCATGTGCACTTGCTGCGACAGATATTCCTGCTACATTATCTGCAATTAGTAACCTTGCAAAACGAGGAGTTCTTTTCAAGGGTGGTTCATATTTAGCAAATCTATCCGAACTTGGTGCTATCGCATTTGACAAGACGGGAACACTTACTGAAGGGAAACCAGTGGTTACTGATGTTTATTTCTTAGAAAATGTATCTGATGCAGAAATTAACAAATTTGAAAGTGTTATTTATTCTATGGAAAAGAAATCAAATCACCCGCTTGCTATGGCAATTATCAATCATTTTGACGGTCGTGATGTTTTAGATATAGAAGTTGAAAACTTGATCGGAACAGGTCTTACAGCTGAATTTGATGGAAACACTTACCTCATTGGAAAACCAACGGCATATGGATCAGTTAGCGATGAAATTATGAGTCACACTGATACCTATGAATCAGAAGGAAAGACCGTTGTATACTTTGGATTAGATTCAAAAGTTTTAGGACTTATCGCAATCCAAGATATACCAAAACAAACATCTCTTGAAGCCATTCGTTACTTCCAAGAAAATAATATTCATACTGTAATGATTACAGGTGATGCAATTCGTACAGGTGAAGCCATTGGTCGTCAGTTAGGTATTGATGAAGTTCGTGGAAATGTTCTTCCAGAGAATAAATCAGAAATTGTGAAAGAATTAAAACAAGACTATCCAGTAGTAGCAATGGTTGGAGATGGTGTTAATGATGCTCCTGCACTTGTCGCAGCAGATATAGGCGTTGCAATGGGCGAAGGAACTGATATTGCCATCGACGTTGCCGATGCAGTCTTAATGAAAAATGATTTAAGCAAATTAGCTTACACTCATAAAGTTTCTAAGAAACTTCGAAAAGTAGTTATACAAAATATTATCTTTGCGATGTTGGTAGTTCTATTCCTAGTCACAATTAATATCTTTGGACTCATGACACTTTCGCAAGCGGTACTTATTCATGAAGGAAGTACCTTAGTTGTAATTGTTAATGGACTCAGACTTTTAAAATCAGTTGAAGTATAAAAAAAAGCCACTTCATTTCGCATAAATTGCGAATGAGGTGGCTTTTATTAATTTATTATTTCCAATCTTTAATAAGTGCTTCAACCCAGTTACAGAGATCTTCACTCGCTTTGTTTGCAATTGCAACAACTTCCGCATGGGAATGTTTTCCGTCACGAAGTCCTGTCGCCATGTTAGTAATACATGAGATACCTAGAACTTTGAGGCCTAAATAGTTCGCAACAATAGTTTCAGGGACCGTTGACATTCCGATGGCATCACTACCATTTTTACCGTACATTCTAATTTCTGCACGTGTTTCATAGTAAGGTCCTTGGAAGAATGTGTAAACACCTTCCTTGTATTCAATGTTAAGATCTTTCGCAATTTCTTTTGCATGATCTCTAAGTTCTGTTGAATATGGTTCCGACATATCTGGGAAACGAGGACCAAAGCGTTCATCATTGGATCCTACAAGAGGGTTGGTGCTAACTGAGTTGATGAAGTCATCGATAATCATGAGGTCACCAGGTTTGAAATCAGTGTTAATACCACCACAAGCGTTTGTCACAATCATACTTTCTACACCCATCATTTTCATGACATAGATAGGATAAGTAACTTCTTTCATGGCAAATCCTTCATAATAGTGGAAACGTCCTTGCATAACCATAACATTTTGATCGCCAATTGTACCGAAAACGAGATTACCAGCGTGTCCTTCAAGACTTGATTTTGGGAATTGAGGAATGGAATCGTAAGGGATAATTTCTTTATTCTCAATACGATCAACAAGACTTCCTAATCCACTTCCTAAAATAATACCAATACGGGGTTTGATGCTTGTGTTACTTTGAATATATTCAGCCGAAGCTACAACGTTATCATAGAACATAGTTTTTCTACCTCTTTCATTAATATTAGTATATCATGCAAGGGTGCAAATTTACGAGGAAAAGCTTATGATAGATGAGGTGATACAATGAAAAAATCGTTTAAATTATTTAAGTTTGGATATAAGCTCTTAATTGTCTATCTGATTTACTGTCTTATTTTTGCTTATCTCCCTTACATTAAAGGAAAAGAGATCTCATCAGAAAGCAAAACTACCATTCAAACTAAGCTAGAAAGTCCCGTGGATGGCAACTTAAAAGTTAAATATATTGATGAAGGTGAAGAGGCATTGCAAACACGCCTTGCTGTCATTAAAAAAGCTGAGTCGACACTTGATATGTCTACGTATCTCATTAAAAATGATGAGAGTTCAGATCTTATCATCGGAGGTTTATTGGATGCAGCTGATCGTGGTGTGAAAGTGCGTATGGTTGTTGATGCCAAGATGAATGGTATGAGTCGAACTTATAAATATAAGTTGAGCCATCATCCAAATATAGAACTTAAGTATTACAATCCTTTCCATTTATTGAAACCATGGAAGTGGAACGCAACATTACATGATAAATACCTCAAAGCTGATAATAAATATTTGTTAATTGGTGGAAGAAATATAGGGAATCAATATTACAAACCAGGAAGACATTATACGCAAGATATGGAAGTGTTGATCTATGATGAGTTGGGGAATTCTCAACTTATGGTTGATATTGACGCGTTTATTTTACTTATGCATGAGAGTAAAGATACGGTTGCGAAGAAACAAACCAACTGGCGAATTGAAAACGATGACTTTGAACAAAAATTTAGATTTTACGATCATAATTATGCACTCTTAAATCCAGAAACAATGATTGAAGTTGAGGATATTAAAATATTTCATAATGACATCAATACGATGATGAAAGAACCTAAAATAGGGTATTTATATCAGTTGGTTGCGAATGGGGCACAAGAAAGTGTGACGGTACAAACACCTTACGCGACACCGACTAAAGTAATTCTTGATTCATTTAAGTCGCTGAATGATAACCACATAAAAGTAAACTATCTGACGAACTCCGAGAGCTCGTCTCCTAATTATCCTGCTTTTTCTAACTATCTCTCTAATCGAAGACAATTCTTGCGAACAGGAATGAATATTTATGAGTTCCAAAGTGATGGTGATACATCGCTTCATACGAAGTTGATGGTTGTGGATGATGATATAAATATTGTAGGATCGTTTAATTTGGATAACCGAAGTCTCTATCTAAATACAGAAACGGTTGTTTATGTAAAAGGAAAAGAAGCAACAACATCACTGAACCAAAAAGTAAATAAGAAAAAGAATATGTCGTTGCTAGTTGGTCCTGATAATAACTATGTTCAAAATGAATTGGTTGAAGAAGGCGATGTTTCGCTAGTTAAAAAAGTTTTAATGTTTGTTGTTGGCGTTGTTTCTAAAGTGTTTGAACCACTGATTTAAATAAAATTAAAATAAATTAGGATATTAACAAAACAGTGCCTACTTAGTGAATTGAGGGGGTGAATTACTGTTTTGTTTTTATGTGTTGGGGTATTTTAAGTGAAATCGCTTACGACTATTAGTGGTATTATGGCGTCCCCATAACGCATATCTTATAAAAAGTAAAGGATATCTTATCAAAAACTTTTATGTTAGAATAGATAATTTTCCTTGCATTTTATTTTGCGATAAGTATAATGAATTTTGTGCCGTCTAAAGAGGAGAAAATAATGAATAATGCAAAAAAAGTAAGCATTAGTGTTTTAGTGCTGTTATCAATGCTATTGACTGGTTTCACTTGGTCCTACTGGGCTCGTGATAATAAAATTACTGTAGACAATAACTCAGGCGAAAATACGATTGTATTAGGTGCTGCGAAAGATGAAGAAGTCAAGACTACGCTGACAGTAACACTTGATGGAAAATCTGGAGTATTAGTACCAGCAGGTCGTACTGATGCAAATAATAAAGAAATGACTGAAAAAATCAACCAAGCTGTAAATGTAGTTTGGGATGTTGAAAAAAATAGCCCAGCATATGGTGCAGAAACAGAAGTTACTGTAAAACATGTTGGAACAAAAATTGATGGTGTTAAAGGAAATGCGAACCTAATTCATTTAAACTTTGAAGGTTCAAATAATGCAACCTTAACACAAACTGTATTGGGTGATAAAACGAAAGCAGCTGTACCATTCCGCTATAACGTAACCATGGATGAACCAGCAAATAAAGAAGTTTATAATCAATATGCTGGAAAAACTGTAACACTTGAATTTGAAGTTACAGCTATCGTTAAATAGATTTAAATAGAAAGGCGTGTCATTCATGAAAAAACTAATCACATTTGTGCTAGTTGTGACTGGCGCTCTTTTTATTTCGTCAACAACCTATGCTTATTGGGGTGAGACGAAAATATTAGTAAATCAAAATAACACAAGTTCAAGCCTGAAAATAGGCATGTTTAAATTTGTCCCAGAACTTCCTCCGGGAATGTGGGAATGGGATTCTTTACAGGAAAATAAAGGATCTGAAATTAAAGATACGGTTAAATCGCAAGATATAATATATAAAGATGGCAGCTTTTATCTTGTTCGTGAGGGTGGCGTTGATCCAAACAACTTCAAACTTGATTTGGATCATCAATCCGGTCCATATAGTAATCCGTATCGGCCAATTCAGGATGCTTACCATCCGAATATTGCGTATGGAAAATATGATCTTGTCGTTTATAACAACAAGATTTACTATGCAATGAATGAGGGCGTGAATGGTGTAATGCCAGGAAACGGTGATAACTGGGTATATGTTGGAACTACCACTGAATTATCTTGGAAACCAAGTACTAAGTATGGTAAGTTTAAAGACCCGAGTTGGGAAGAACGTCGTATTATGAATCAATGGATTGTTTATCATAATGGACATATTTATATTTCCAATAATGCAAATAATCTCAATAAAGAACCTGGAAAAAGTATGGGATGGTCACTTAGAAATAATCTTGAGTTTGATGCTATGAGTATCTATTCCAATGAATTTGTAAATGGTCGAATCACAACTGTAAATGTTCTATATACTGACTCCAATGGAAAACAAGGGTTATATCGCCTTGTGGCCCTACAAACTATGATTCAAAATCAGGTAAAACAATATATCCTGGTACCAATGATTCTGTCTGGAAACGGATGATTTAATGAAGAAAGAAACACTGAATAGAATTTGGAATGGTGTTTTCTACCTTGCAGTCGTTATGATTGCTGCCGTATTAGCAACCGGACTTTTCTTTCCAAATCAATACTCAAAGTTTTTTAAATCAAAGATGTATGTGGTGGTTAGCGGTAGTATGGAACCTGTTATTAATACGTATGATGGAATCGTGGTTTCTAAGGCATCCGTTGACGATCTATCCGTAGGAGATATCATTACGTTTCGCTACGATTTAAACAATGATGGTGTTGATGAATATATTACTCACTACATTGCTGAGATTAGCGAGCAAGGGATCCGTACCAAACCTGCAGTAAGTGATGAATGGGATCGATGGACTCTTGATTCTTCCATGATTGTAGGACGGGTAACATATCAAAATCCTAAAATTGGAAAAGTATTGATTCCAATCTACAATAATGCGGTTCCTATCTTATTGATTACCAACATGATTGTATGGATTACAATATTGAAAATTGTGAAAGAGGACGATTCTTCAAAAGAAAAAGAGCTTTAACGAGATGAGTACATAAGTATTCACTTCGGTGAGCTCTTTTTTTTGGATTAAAGTTAATTATACAATTCCCATTGCATATTCAACGCCAAGTGCGACAAGGACGACAAGTAACGAGATGATGAAACCGTGAATCATTGGATTGATTCCGGATTTCTTCATTTCAGAAAACTCGGTATTGAGTCCAATGGCAGCAAGTGAAGCAACCATGATAAATTTGCTGAGTTGTTTTAATCCATGGGCGAATTCTGGTGAAATTATACCAATTGAATTGAGTAATGATGCTATCAGAAAGAATACAATAAACCATGGAAATACAGATGAGATTGATCCCTTTTTATTGGATCCGGAATGACTTACTTTCATATTAACATATGAGAATATTAGTACCGTGGGGATGATTGCAAGTGTTCGAGTTAGTTTTACCATCGTAGCGAAGTCACCGGCAGCCTCTGAGAATGCGTAACCTGCCGCCACAACTGAGGAAGTGTCGTTTACTGCTGTACCTGCCCATAACCCATATGCCATATCACTGAGCCCTAATGCTTTACCAATGATAGGAAATAAAATTATCATGAGGATATCAAATAAGAATGTGGCTGACATTGCATAAGCTATGTCACTATCCTCAGCATCGATAACTGGTGCTATGGCCGCAATGGCGGAACCCCCACAAATACCTGTTCCTGCAGAGATGAGATTGGATAACTTCCAATTAAGGCCCAGCAGTTTTCCTACAAAGTATCCACCACCAAAACATGTAATAAGTGTAAAAATCATAACCATTAATGATAGTTTTCCTACATTTAAAATAATGGTTATATTAAGAGAAGCTCCTAATAAAATAATGGCAAACTTCAAAGCTCTTTTAGACATGAATTGAATGCCTTTTTTTGTGTCCTTATCAAAGTTGACGAAAGCATTGAGTGCCAATCCGATTAGAAGAGCAATAACTGATGCGCCAATAATTGGTAGTGGTAGCAACGATTCAATAAACTGTGAGACTACAGCAATTAAAACTGCTGCAAAAATTCCAATAAAAAATTTGAGATTCATTTTTAAATACCCCTTTGTTCTCAAGAAGTATATCATGAATAACTATAAATATTTATTATGATATGTTATAGTTAATAAGTAATTCTTATGGGGTGATTGAATGGATAATAAATTACAAACCTTTATCAAAGTGTATGAATTAAAAAGTTATACGCAAGCAGCTGAAACGTTGCACCTCACTCAACCTGCTGTCTCTCAACAAATTAAGAAATTAGAAACGCAGTTTGATTGTAAGTTGGTAAATACTAATGGCGGTAAGATGGAATTTACGGAGTATGCTGATATTTTATATCAATATGCCAAAGCGAATGCCCAACAAATTGATACGCTCCATCAAAATATAGCACTAAAGAAGCAAAAAGTCAGTTTTGGTATGACTTTATCAATTGCGGATTATTACTTTCCAGATGAACTGGGTTCTTTTTTAGTGGAGTCAAGTCATGAATCGGAAATTGTAATCGGCAATACTGAGGAGTTACTTGAGCTTATGAAAATTGGTCAATTGGATGCTGCATTAATTGAGGGAAGCTATGATCGAAAGTGTTTTGATGGGATAGCTTACCGTCAGGAACCATTTATTGCGGTGACATCTGCTAAAGAGCAACTTGATAAAGAGCCGATTGATTTACAAGATCTATTTAACCGATCTTTACTAATCCGTGAGGAAGGGTCGGGAACGCGTAAAATACTGGAAGACTGGCTCTTTTTGGAAAATGAAAGTGTTAACTCATTTAAACACATTGTGGAAGTAGCAAATTTTGTTGCAATCAAAAATATGCTTCTAAATGATAATTGTATTAGTTTTATGTATGAAGGTGTTGCACGACAAGAAATTAAATCCGGCAAACTAAGAAAAATGGAGATTGAATCATTCAACCTCCAAAGATCATTTCATTTTGTAACCCCTAAGAATCAACATCACCCGTTAATTGATGTTCTTAAGAGTAAATGTATTAAATTATAATAGGATTGAACTTACAACGGCAAATGTGAAGATAAGGATGAAAACCAGACTTAGCACAACGATGTGAGTTCTTTTTGTCATTACGATGAGGGCAATATATTCTCGAATCATCGCATTAGGAATAAAGTAAGTAGCAGTCTTGGCAGCGATACCGTGTGTGTTTTTAAGCCCGACCATTCGTGCATAACGGTCTGCTCTAAATATGTGGAAATTATTTGACGAGAAAGCAACTTTATATTTTCCATCTGGTTTTAGATTATCCATGATTCTTTTAGAGAATAGCATATTCTCATAGGTGTTTCGTGACTGATCTTCAGCAATAGCGTGATCTTCGGGAATGCCGTGATGGATTGCGTAGTCTTTCATAGCTACACCTTCAGCAAGATGTTCATCGTCACCACGACCACCAGAGAAAATAAGAATTGGTTTAACTTCGTGTTTTTGGTAGAACTCGATAGCGTAGTCGATACGACTTGCAAGAAGCGGTGGTACTTCGCGTCCATTTCTCAAGCCACTTCCCAGAACAATGATAAAGTCTTTGTTTGCTTTGTTCGGTGCAAATCGATAGATCCAGG
Source organism: Erysipelothrix inopinata (assembly GCF_014396165.1). GTDB lineage: Bacteria > Bacillota_I > Bacilli_A > Erysipelotrichales > Erysipelotrichaceae > Erysipelothrix > Erysipelothrix inopinata. The sequence continues at coordinate 181,438 of NZ_CP060715.1, read as the reverse complement.
ATGCCAATAGAAAGAGAATAAACACAAAAATAAAGTAATAGATCGCGAACATGAAAAAACTATAGAGTGCTCGCAAATAATAAGCGTCTTCTGGAATGGCTCCATTAACTATTGGTGGAATTATTAATAATATGACTAATCCAATAGCAGCAAATAATGTAAGTAAATTATGGAATCGGAAACCCTCCTTTTGAATCAGGTTTCGTGCATTTTTGAAGAGTGCTATAATAAGGATAAAGGTTCCAAAGAATGAAAGAACCACGAAGACCATAGCGATGAGACCGGCTAATATCATCAGAATCTTATTCTGAGAAGAGAACGCAAAGGCAATGAAATCAATCCCTAGGGCTCCAATGAATCCCAAGAAATAGAATCCATTATAGATACTGCCACGATTTCTTTTGTAAGATATGAGTAAAGCAATCAGTGGAAGTAAAGTAATAAAAAGTAATAAGTAGAGTGATTGTGAATCCATAAGAACCTCCTAAAAAAATTATATCAAAAAACTAAGAAAAGAAGTGATTAAATATGAAAATAATAATTGATTACATACCTGAAACTGACGCGCAAAAACTTTGGGAAATTGCATTCAAAGATGAAGATCCGCAATGGAGTCATTTTAATGCTCCTTATTTTAATGAGTATCAAGCGATAGACTATAGAACATATCTTAATGATTATGCGCCTTACTACATTGATGTTGATCATCGTCGTGGTATCTATGTTGATGACGTATTGATCGGGCTGGTTTCTTTTTATTGGGAATCAAGACCTACCCGATGGTTGGAGTACGGGCTTGTTATCTACGATGAGTCTTATTGGGGAAAGGGTATCGGAACGTATGTATCCAATTTATGGATTACAGAGCTGTTTGAAAAGTTTCCTCTCATCCAACGAGTTGGATTTACAACATGGTCAGGTAATCCGGGTATGATGGCTATTGGGGATAAACTTGATATGACACTTGAGGCAAGACTTAGAAAATGCCGTTACTATAAGGGCGAATATTATGATTCAATTAAATATGGAGTTTTGAGAGACGAGTGGACAAAAAAAGCCGCGAACGGCTTAGATTGATTTCTCTTGAGTTTCAGTAATTTTCGAAAGTTTTTTAAACTTCGGTGGAAGTGGTGCGATAAATGTCATCACTTTTTTTGTTTTTGGATTCTTAATTTGAAGTCGATAAGCATGAAGTCCAAGACGTTTAAGTGGATTTGTCTTCGCATCATATTTACGATCACCGATGATTGGGTGACCAATATCATTCATATGAACACGAATTTGGTTTTTACGACCGGTATCAATATTGACTTTAAGAATTGAAACATTATCTGTTTTCTTAATCACTTTATAGTGAGTGATTGCTTCTTGTCCTGATGTTGTAGAGTACATGTGCGTAGTTTTATTTTCACGCAAGAAACTTTTTACAGTGTCCTCATCTTTTTTTACAGAGCCTTCAACAATCGCGACATAGGTACGATCAAGGACAAGATTATTCCAGTCTTTTTGATAGAGGTTTTTAACTGCTTCACTCTTTGCGAACATAAGAACACCGGATGTGTCTTGGTCTAGACGGTGGACAACAAAAATGCGATTACGAGTATTTTGTGACTTAACGTATTCACTTGCGAGACGATATGCAGTCATATCTTCATTTTTATTCGTAGCAATTGTTAGAAGTTTGTAGGGCTTTTCAATAACAAGAATTTCATTATCTTCATATAAAATCTTTAAAGGTGTATCCTTTTGATTATTATGTTCAACAATTGTAATGGTTTGTCCTTCATGGATTGGATCATCGAACTGAGTTGTAACTTCATTATCGATAGCAATGCATCCATGTTTAAGAAGTGATTTAAGTTTAGAACGACTATAGGGTAAATTTGCGCTTAGGATAAAGTCTAAAAGTTGTGTTTCGTGTGTTACTTTAAGGGTATGTTTCATGATATGATACCTCGTTTCAGTATACTATTATGACAGAAAGTGATGCATAAAGAAACAGATATCCTCAAATCAAAATGGGTTTGATTTGTAAAGATTGTGTTAAAGATGAAACATTCTTTCACAATACGCCAATTATGGTTGTCACAAAAGTGCGGAATACCCACTTAAATAGAGGGTTGAAAACGCTTAGATATATTTGATAATAGTTTGACAAGAATTGGAGATAATGATAATATCGAAGATGTAATAAGAATGTTTATGATTCGTGAAATAATCGTAATAACTCAATGTATTTTTAAGAACTAGTGTATATTGGTTTCAAAAAGACGTTTGAGTACATCTTATTTCTGATAGGAGGTACGAGCTATGAGTACAGGGAAAGTGAAATTCTTTAACGCTGAAAAGGGTTTTGGATTCATTACTATCGAAGGTGGACAAGATATTTTCGTTCATTTTTCAGCAATTGATACAGATGGATACAAAACTTTAGACGAAGGCCAAGAAGTGAGCTTCGATATCGTTGAAGGTCCACGTGGTGAACAAGCAGCAAACGTTAGACCACTCTAATAGATGCGAAATAAAAGCAGTGATTTCAATCACTGCTTTTTTTAATGCTAGATTGGTTTAATCATTGACTCAAGAGCTTGTCCCCAATATCCGATAATCGGTAGGGTGCACTTCTCGTATTTCGCAGCACGAACTAAACCTAAAATATTTAAAGCGAATTTCAGAACCGAATAAGCCAACATAATAATTGAAGATGTTGCGGATGCAAAGAGTCCTGTAATTGAGTTCCAATAAAATAGTGAAAATGAGATGCCTAAGACAGCAGACAAAATAATGTTGACTACGAAAATTACGAGGCTCAATGCAAGAAGCTGACTTGCGTGATTTCGTACAAAGCTACTTTTCTTTTCGAAGAGTAAGACTGCGAGTGCAATCGCAATAATAGTAAATCCACCATTGGATGATGCTGTTAATATACTGATAATCCATAATATAATGGCAACTGTTTTTTCTTCGAGTCCGAAGATGCTTGATTTTTCTTGATAGTTATTCATGGTATTCCTCCTATGTTTATAATATAATAATAGCAGTTCTTAGTAAACATGGAGGTTTTTATGACTATATTTAAAATTGCGTGTCAGATATTAAGTTTGCTTATCTTGATAGCAATTCCAGTATTTTATTTTGTGAAATTCCGTAAAGAAAAATTATTTATGAAAGATGTTCTTTGGGGATTCATACTTTATATGGCAGCGAACCTTGTTCGCAACTTAATCGGTGTGAATATGCCTCAAATGGATGGCATTGTTGGCTCCCTGATGTTAATTCTATTATGGTCGTTAACAGGAGCGGGTATTGTCGCAACATATATTTTACTTCGCAAATATTTAATTAAATCTGAAATTTCTAAAAATGATCATCTCATTATGGGATTTGGTTTTGTTTTCTTAAATGTTGTGCAAAGCATTCCAGTACATATTAGCTACATCATGATTTCAATCTCAGATATGTCAGGAAATGGTTTTGATGCAGTTAAGAATATGCTTAATACAGAAGATGTTGCACAGGTTAATTTGTTCTTGGATCAATTCAGAACAATTACTGCTGCACAATTCTTAGAACAAGGGCTTGCAGTTCTTTTACTTGGTTTAATTGTAACTTCAATGCTTGTTATTCTTAAAAAATACTTTGATACCGATCAAAGAAATAAAGGAATTGGAATTGCTGTCGGGATGATGATCGTATTCCAAGGAATAGGAATTTTACTTCTCGCAGTTCAAGCAAACGCAATTCTTGCATTAGTAATTCGTGTACTAGTAACTGCAGGTATTAGTTACTACGCATATAAAGAATACAAAACAATATAGGGGCACATGATATGGCGGTAGAGTTGATAGATGTAACTGAAGAGTTTGATGGCTATGATGTTGAAACATTGTTGTTTGACATCTATGTTCCGGAGATTAAACGTACGGTAGGGCGGTGCGAATTTCGTGTCGAATCGGGTCGTGATCTTTGGTACTATGGAAATATAGGATATGTCATCTATCCGCCGTATCGTGGTCACAACTTTGCGTATCACGCATGTATTGTATTGTTGAATATTATTCGTAACACAAAAAAAGAATTGCATGATGTAATTATTACATGCAATCCTGATAATGATGCTTCAAGACGAACCATCGAGAAATTGGGAGGTCGATATCATTCGACCTTAGATATAGACACTGACCATGAGCTCTTTCGCTTAGGTGAATCTCAGAAGGATGTCTTTATTGTGAAACTTTACGTATAATTCCCATTGGAGTTGATTGAGATTTTTGTCCAAGAGGGTTATCCTTGAGGATTTTAACCATAAGATCAAGATCAACTAATTTGGAACTTGCACCTAAGATGTTTCCACCTAAATCATTAATATCGACAATAACTACTTCAATATTCTTATTGAGGTATTTTTTTACTTCTTTTGCGACTTCATCAGGGTTTTCGGGTCCAAGAACTACATATTCGTTATAAGGTGGAATGGTTCCGTTTGTTGGGCCATCGATTGAACGTGCTTTATATCCAGCAACGTTGTAGAAGTCACCTTTACGACCAACAATTTTTCCGAGTGCGGAAACTCCAGCTGCGAAAAGAATTCGTGGTGTGCCACATTCTCTTAAAGCCATTTCCATTGTTTCAGGCATTCCAAGGCCAATCCCGTGTGGCGTTTTTGTAACGTGTTTTGAGAGTGTGTATGCAAGTTTGCGAGGTTTCACATCTTTAATTGGATATGCGCGACCTTGAGTAATTGCCACAATCTTTTCTGTAATAAAGAGGATGTCACCATCTTCTAAATGTTCAGGAACATATTGATCTATAATTGTTAAAATATTATCGTTTGGCATCACGACATGAGTTTTAATTGGTAAACGTTGATAGCTCTCACCATTTACGACAATTTCAAGGTTTTTATCATCATTAGGTTTAAATGTCATTTCAATACCTTCTTTCTTAGATATAATACATTGTATAGACCCTGTTAATCAAGGGTAACTTGCATAATGAAACTTAAATCAAGTATAATTTACGAGATGGAGACAGAGATTATGAAAACAATACTTAGAATCATTACAAACAAAATATTTGTGGTCGGCGTTATCGTAATCGCTGAACTATCCATACTCCTTGCAATAGTTTGGAATTTATCGCTTAATTATGCAACAATCTATGGTATTTTAGTGGCGCTGTCAGTGCTCTTGATTGTGTATGTTATTAATCGAAATGATAATCCCTACTATCGCTTGGCGTGGACAATTATTATTCTTGCAGTACCGCCGATTGGCGCCGTGAGTTATTTGGTATTTGGTGGAAAACAAGTTCCGAAAAAACTTCGAGAAAAGATATCGGATGCATACCCTAAAGATGAGTACATCCATAAGAATCACCAATGTCTTGTGGATCATCTTAATGAAGATGCCGGACAGTGGTCGCGTCTTGTGAACTATATCGTGAATAGTTCTCAGTATCCTATTTATGAAAATACGAAATCAACCTATCTTGAAAGTGGGGAAGTCAAATTCGAACATCTTCAAGAAGAATTAAAAAAAGCAGAGAAATTTATCTTTTTAGAGTATTTCATTATCAAAGATGGATTAATGTGGCAAACAACATTAGAAATCTTACGAGAAAAAGTAAAACAAGGTGTTGAAGTTCGTTTAATTTATGATGACTGGGGTTGTGCAATGTTCACAGACCTTAAAGCACAATGCGATGAGGCAGGAATTGAGGCGGTAGCATTCAATCCACTTGTTGCGCGTCTTGCGATTCAAATGAATAACCGTGATCACCGTAAGATTGTTGTTATTGATGGTCGGGTTGGATTTGTCGGAGGAATTAACCTTGCTGATGAATATATCAATATTGGTAGTAAGTATGGTCATTGGAAAGATACAGCAGTCATGATTGAAGGGGAAGCGGTTCATTCGCTCACTCTGATGTTCCTACAGTTTTACCGATACTATACGGATAAAGTTGATAATCCAAATGATTATCGTTATGAATTTGATGATGCAACTTTAGGACATGATTTTGTCTTGCCATTTGCGGATGCACCTACAGATAGTACAGACCTAGGCCTAGGTGTGCATTTATCTTTGATCTCTTCAGCACGTAAGTATATCTACATTCAAACGCCCTATCTGATTGTCGGATATGAAGTAATTGAAGCTTTAAAGATGGCAGCACGATCAGGTGTTGATGTGCGGATTATACTTCCCCATATTCCCGATAAGAAAATTGTTAATCAAGTTACCAAATCAAATTATAATGAACTGATTAAATCGGGTGTTCGTATCTTTGAGTATGAACCTGGATTTGTTCATTCTAAGACAATGGTTGTAGATGACGAAATATGTCTTGTTGGAACAACGAATATGGATTATCGCAGTTACTATCTACACTTTGAATGCAGTATTTTATTCTTGGATCCGAAGATGGTTGAAGCGTGTTATAAAGACTCAATGGATACTATTGAAAATAAGAGTATTGAAATTACTCAAGAGGACTGTGACAAAACACCGTATCTTGTAAATTTATTTAGATCCTTTGCAAATATATTCAGCGGATTGATGTGAGGTTAGAATGGAAAAAATTGGATTGGTATTAGAAGGCGGCGGAATGCGCGGAGCATACACGGCCGGAGTATTACATTGGTTATTGGAAAATGAATTGCATTTTGATTATGTTGTAGGAATTTCATCTGGAGCACTTTATGCAGGAATGTATGTTCTAGATAAAGGTGAAAGTTTGGAATCCGCAGCTATTAATGTCGCAGCTGATAAACGCAACGTTGGTTGGGCACCTATTAAAGATGAACACACCATTGTGGGTTATGACTTTTTATATCGTGAAGTCACTGAAAATTTAGATTACCCTTTGGAAACAATTGATCAGATTAAAGGCGATATCGAAATTGGTGTATACGATATTAAAGCGGAAAAGACAGTATGGAAAAATAAACAAGAAATTGCTGAAAATCCAGAATATATTAAAGCTGCATGTACGCTTCCAATTGTTGGGCGTCCTGTGAAAATTGAAGGCCGAGATTATATGGATGGCGGAATCACAACGATGATTCCAGTTTCGCGTAGTATTGAAGCGGGATGTGTCAAACATATGGTGGTTACGACAAAATCAAAAGAATATGTTCGTAAACCTCAAGGATTCTTTACGAGTACACTATTAAAATGTGTCTATCGCAAATATCCAAAACTCGTTAAAGACTTTAGTAACCGTGTCAATGTTTATTATGAAGAACGTAAGCTTATTGATGAATTGGTTGCAGAAGAAAAAGCGCTATATATGTATCCAACAAAAGAACTTGGAATTGGGCGCTTTAAGGGGAGCAAAGAACAATTTTCAGAATTGTTTGATATTGCTCATCAAGATTGTGAATTAAGAAAAGATGAAATTATTGCTTTTTACCAAAGTGTAAAAGGATAAGAATCGGGCGTGTGGCTTATAAAAGTCATGCGCTCTTTTGTTGTTGGGTGCTCAAAACTAAGCTTGGTTGCCCAAAGTGCAATTTGTTCATTGGGTTCTGCATGTTTGTTATAACGGGCATCACCCCATAGTGGATGATTACGAGAAGAAAATTGAACGCGAATTTGATGTGAACGACCCGTTTTTAAATCAACGGTAACTCTTGAAAGATTCTTTTGAGCGTTGTACTGGCTTGTAAGAATCTCGAGTTCGGCGTATTTACCTTCGGGATGATCTTTCTTGACAACATAAGATGTGTTTGTTTTGCGATTTTTTACCATTGTATCTTTGAGAACTTGCGGCTTGATGTCGCCTTCAATGATTGCAGTGTATTCTTTAGTAATCTTATGAGTACGAACTTGATCGCTGAGTCGCGAAGCGGCTTTTGATGTTTTTGCAAAAACCATGACGCCACCTACGGGTCTATCTAAACGGTGTACCAATCCAAGATATACGTTTCCTGGTTTTTGGTATTTATCCTTGAGATAACCTTTAAGCTCGGTAACCATGTCTAAGTCCTTACTAGAATCTTCTTGTGTTGGTTGGTTGGGTTTCTTTTCAACCACTAATATATGATTATCTTCGTAGTAAATCTTCACGATAACACCACCTTGTCGTTATTCCACCGGATAACACATCGTTACTGTTTTGGACAGGGAGTCCAATTGTATCTGAATGAATGTATCCTTTATGGTTTGATTGTTTTAATTCACTGCTTAGAATTTGAGTAACATCTTTTGATGATAGATTAGTCGTATAAGTATTAATAACCATGAATAATGCATCATCATCCAGGATGTCGAGACATGCTTGTAATAAAGGTTGTAGTTGTGTTTCAATTTTCCAACGTTCACCCTTTGGCCCACGACCAAAACTAGGAGGATCCATGATGATTCCGTGATAGGTTCGTCCGCGTCTTTTTTCACGTTGAATAAACTTCATGACATCATCGACTATGGTGCGAATATGTGCGTCTTCAAAATGATTCAGTTTAATATTATCTTGGGTCCAAACGATTGCGGATTTTAAAGCATCAACATGAACAATTTCTTCAACATTCTCGTGAACACATGCTAGAGTTGCGCCACCAGTATATCCGAATAGGTTTAAGATGCGAAGAGGTCTGTCTGCACTATCGATAACTTCATGCATCCAATCCCAGTTAACGGCCTGTTCGGGAAAGATTCCAATATGTTTAAATTTTGTAGGCTTGATAATAAAGTTCAAATGTTTATACTTAAGGGTCCATGCCTCAGGAACTCCTGAGTTTAGATGCCACTGTTCAGTATAACTGGCATCAATTGATGGTGTTTGTGCGGGCAAAAACTGAGCAAGGGGATCGGGTCTTTTAAGAACATACGGACCCACTTTTTCAATCTTATATTCGTCACTGGCGGATATAATTTGGTAGTCTATCCAATCTTTGGAAATACGCATAAAAATCCAACTTTCTAAATAACTATGCATATTATAAGATTAAAAGCCTTTCAGTGCAATTTTTAGTTTTTATGTGTTATTTCACAAGAGTGCTTTCAGTAGTCTATGCTATAATAATTGAGGTGATAAAATGGATATGATAGAAGAACTTAATCCTCAACAAAAAGAGGCTGTATTAACCCAATCACAACATGTACGTGTGATTGCGGGAGCAGGTAGTGGTAAGACCCGTGTACTTACAACACGAATTGTGCATTTGATTCGAGATTTGGGATATTTCCCTTCCCGTATTTGTGCAATTACATTTACCAATAAAGCTGCGAATGAAATGAAAGAACGTATGGAAAAGATGCATCCTGATGCTGTGCGTGTGCATACATCAACGATTCACTCTCTTTGTGTACGTATTTTAAGAGAAGAATATGATGCGGTAGGACTTATTCGAAATTTTATAATTTTAGACAGTGCCGATCAACAATCCATTTTACGTGATGCTTATAAAGAATTTCAATATGATCGCAAAGAGTTACCGATGCGTGATGTTTTAAACTATATTAGTAATAATAAAATTGCGGATGTGAGTGTCAACCAAGCAATCATGCTTGCGGGTAATGATACTTATGAGTCGCGTAAAGCAAAAGTGTATGCTTATTACATGAAACGTTGTAAAGATATGTCGGCATTAGATTTTGACGATCTTTTAATTGTTGTGAATAAACTTTTTAAAGAAGATGAGCGTATTCGCCAAAAATGGCAACGTCGTTTTCAAGTTATACTTGTGGACGAGTTCCAAGATGTGGACATGATTCAATATGGAATCGTTCAATCCTTAGTTGGTGACGAAAACGAATTATATGTTGTGGGAGACCCAGACCAAACTATTTATACATGGCGTGGTGCAAACGTAAACTTTATCATTGACTTCGATCAACACTATGCTGATGCAAAGACGATTGTTTTAAATCAAAACTATCGTTCGAGCCAAAATATCTTAGATAAGGCTAACCGCTTAATCGTAAATAACTCAAATCGTCATGAAAAAGATTTATTTGCAAATAAAACAAATGAGCATGAAGTAACATACCAAGGTTTTGATAGCGCTGAGGAAGAAGCAGCATGGATTGCGAAAACAATTAATGAACTTAAACATGATGGTGGCAGTTATCTTGATTCTGCTGTGTTATATCGTTCGAACTATCTTTCTCGTGCTCTTGAAAAAGCATTGGTCTCTCGTCAAATACCATATGTTGTGTATGGCGGACTCCGGTTCTATGATCAAGCGGAAATCAAAGACATGATGAGTTACCTACGAATGATTACACATGCCGATGATCTTGCATTGCGTCGTAGTATTGGCGTACCTCGTCGAGGCATTGGTGAAAAGTCGCTGGATACAATAAGTCTGACAGCTCGTGATCGAGGAATTACGATGTATGAATCCATGCTTATTGATGTCCAAGACGGAAGTGCGAGTCCTAAGGTTCGAAAATATGTCAACATGATTGAATCTTTCAAACAAATGGCACAAACACTTCCCGTTGATAGACTGATGCGTAATGTGCTTGAAGAGAGTGGGTTGAAAGCTCATTTTGAGAAACTTGAGGAAATGGAACGTCTCGCAAGTATTAACGAATTAATACAGGATGCGGTTCAATTTCAAAAATCATATGAAGATTCAGGTCTGGAAGAATATATCCAGATGATTAGCTTGTATTCAGACAAAGAAGATGTTGTGACGGGTGATTATGTTCGATTAATGACCATTCATGCTTCAAAAGGACTGGAATTTGAGAATGTCTTTATTCTCGGATTGTCTGATGATATTTTCCCAAACAGAAACAGTATTCGCGAAGGAAAAGATGGCATTCAAGAGGAACGTCGTCTCATGTATGTTGCGATTACTCGTGCACGGGAACGTTTGTTCTTAAGTAATAATTTTGGGTTTAATTTCGCAATATCGGGAACGCCTCGAGTATCACGTTTTATAAAAGAAATGGGATTTGAGGAAGGAAGCAAGAATCCGTTTATGGGTTCATTGGAAATGGATTCATTTGTTGACGTTTCTGTTGAAGCCTATGAGAGAGAAGCCGGATTTATACGAAAAAATAATAAGTTTAAAAAAGGAAACATTGTGGTGCATACGGAATTTGGAGAAGGCATTATCATTAATGTAGAAGATGAAATGATGCGTGTTGCATTTAACTTTCCATATGGCACACGAACCATATCTAAAAAATTTCAGGGAATTGCCCTTAAAGGAGACCTATCATGAGTCAAAATCGTATCTTAGAATTACGTAAATTACTCCATCGTTACAATTATGAATATCATGTCAATGATGCACCAACGATTCCTGATACAGAATATGACCAACTCCTCAAAGAATTAAATGAGTTAGAGGCATTACATCCTGAGATGGCGGATCCAAACTCACCAACTCAAAAAGTAGGAGGCGTTGTCTCAGATAAATTTGAGAAAGTGGTACACCGTTTTCCAATGTATTCTTTAGGAAATGCATTCTCTTTTGAAGACCTTAAGGAATTTGATTCACGAATCCGTCAAAGTTATCCTGGGGCAGAATATGTTGTTGAGCTTAAGATTGACGGTCTCGCCATGTCATTGGATTATGAAGATGGTCAGTTTACGCAAGCTGTGACTCGTGGTGATGGTACGGTTGGTGAAAATGTCAGCAGTAATGTGCGTGTCATTCAATCGGTACCCTTATCATTAAACGAACCAGTGGACGTCACGGTTCGAGGAGAAGTATTTATGCCGAATGCATCCTTTACACGTGCTAATGAGCTGCGTAAGGAAATGGGCGAACCTTTATTTGCAAACTGTCGTAACGCAGCAGCTGGCACAATTCGTCAACTTGATTCTAAAGTAGTAGCATCTCGAGGTTTAGATGCATTTTGGTACACACTTGTGAATGCTGAAGAACTCGAAATTGAAGGACAGTATGAAGCGTTAACGTATCTCCATAATATTGGGTTTAAAACAAATCCAGAAATTAAAAAATTTAAAACAATCGCTGAAGTATGGGAACGTGTTCAAGAAATTGAGGCATTGCGTGATCAGTACCCTTACGATATTGATGGTGCAGTTATCAAAGTTAATCAATTTGCCATTCAAAATGCACTTGGATTTACGGTGAAAACACCACGTTTCGCGATTGCTTATAAATTTAAAGCAGAAGAAGTCAAAAGTCGGGTTGAGGATATTTTCGTGACGGTGGGGCGTACAGGGAAAATTACTCCTAATGCGAAACTTACACCTGTTCAAATATCTGGATCCCTTGTAAGTTATGCAACACTGCATAATGAAGACTATATTCAACGTAAAGACATTCGCATTGGTGATGATGTCTTGGTTCGAAAAGCGGGGGAAATCATTCCCGAAATCGTTTCGGTGGATGTTACCAATCGAACGGCAGCGCAAGTTCCTTATAAATTTCCAGAAACATGTCCAACATGTGATGGACCGCTAGTCAGAGTTGCTGATGAAGCCGACCACTACTGTGTCAATGCTGATTGTCCTGCAAAAATTGTTGAGTCTTTGATTCACTTTGCATCGCGTGAAGCAATGAATATTGATACATTGGGGGAGAAACGTGTTCTTCAACTTCACGAAGCAGGCTTATTAAATACGATACAAGATATTTATACCTTGCATCTTCATAGTAATCAATTACAAACTCTTGAAAAAATGGGAGATAAGTCAGCTGAAAAATTACTGACAGCGATTGAAAACAGCAAACAAAATACCATTGATAAATTGATTTTTGGTTTGGGAATTCGTCATGTTGGATCAAAGACTTCGGCAGTCCTTGCCCGGCACTTTAAAACTCTTACAGCACTTATGGAAGCAACTCAGGAAGAACTCCTAGAAATAGAAGAGATAGGAACTGTTATCGCAGATTCGGTTGTTTCTTTCTTTAATGTTGAAGATAATGTAAAATGTGTACAGGACCTTATTGAATTTGGGCTTAACGATGAATATGTTGATGCTCAAGTATCACAGAAATTTGAAGGGTTAAAATTCGTACTAACAGGAACGTTACAAGAATTGACACGTTCTGAGGCGAAAAAACTTATCGAAGCACAGGGAGGTTCTGTCAGTGGTAGTGTGAGTTCGAAGACAGATGTTGTCGTCTACGGAGAAAGTGCAGGTTCTAAACTTGCGAAGGCACAAGAACTGAACATTCAAACATGGGATGAAGCACAGTTCATCCAAGAGGTAAATTCATGAAGAAAATCATACTAGTGCTAATGATGGCTCTTATTCTTGCCGGATGTAGTAATAAAACAGAAGAAACTAAAGAAGAAGAAAAGGAAAACCAATCCGTTGTCTCAGGGGCAAGTGGGGATTATTCAATCTTAATTCCTTATAAAACGTCGCCGCTACGTCAAGCGTATGCTGCGAGTTACCGTGAAATTGATATGATGGAAATTGGTGGACGTCTTCAAGAAAAAACAAAAGAAGTTTATGATCCGGGTAAATACTACATCTCAGATGGAAGTAAAATTACGCGTGATCGATATGAGAATCTAAAAAAACGTAAAAGTGATAAGAATACGATAGGTCTTAATCTTGAGAGTGGACAATCATATACTGAAGTTATCACAATGCCAGATAAAAGCAAAAAAGAAGTGGTGATTCCTGATCCTGTATTCGTCAGTGATATATATGAATTGAATTTTCATAAAACTAAAAATCCTGAAGCTATTGATGGTACAGCATTCGCACTTGTTTTAAAACGCAATCAAATCATTGATGCAGAGCATGGTACTATTCATCGTCTCGCTGATGATACTTTATTTGAAGTTGCATCCATTGCGATTGGACGACAATTTGAAGCGTATCTGAGAACACTTGATGGTATGAGTGATGTGCCAATCTATATTGCATTCTATGTTCAAGAAAGTGATCTCGATAATTTACCTGGGAAATACACACCAGGACACTATATTGGACATGGATATTTTGAGAGTGAACGTTCGGGTGGAGACTTTGTTCGTGATAATGAATCATGGGTCATGTTGAATACTACCGAAGCTTCGAATAATTATTCTGAAGTTTATAATGAATTCAACCTCTTCAATCGTACTGTTTCGACATTTATGAAAGATGAGCACGTGGGTGTGGTAGGTCAAATCTTTACGGTCAAAAACAAACCGGAAAAAATGAAGATTGAACTCACAACTGGTGCGAAGACATATCAAGAAATTTACGGATTGGTACAGTATACTGCAGATGAACTCAGTCGCTTTGACAACTTCCAAATGCCGATTACTGTCGACGTAAAAATATTCCAAAATACACAGGCAACAATTACCAAAAGACCGGGACAAACTCCAGTCATTCAATTTATAAATTAGAGGTGACTATGAAAAAGATAGATAAAAATTTAATTGAAAAATTGTCGTCAGATTTGATGTTAACACTCACTGATGATGAAGTTAAAGATATTGAAGCAAACATTCCTATATTTACAGGGTACATCCAACAACTTCAATCCATCGATACTGATGGTGTAGAAGCAATGAACTATCCATTTGATGCACCAACATCATGGTTACGTGATGATGTTGTGAGTCATGTTATTGATCAAGAGCTAGCATTTGAGAATGCTCCTACTCGTGAGGGTGACTATTTTGAAATTGTGAAGGTGGTAAATAAATGAGTGATAATCAAAAAAGACTTCATGAAGTCAATGAAAAACTAAATGCTATTGTTAGTTATGTTGAACTTGAAACGTCAGGATCTGGCTTAATCGAAAATTGGGATGTTGCCCTAAAAGATAATATTAATATGAAGGGAACACTTACAACCGCAAGCTGTGAACTTTTATCGAATCATCTTTCCATTTACAATGCTACGGTAGTTGATAAGTTATTAGCAACAGGTGCAAATATCTGTGCTAAGACTTCCATGGATGAACTTGGTATGGGTGGTACAAATCTTTCCGCAATAACAGGTCCGGTTAAAAACCCTTATGACCTTGATCGTATATCTGGTGGATCATCAGGTGGATCTGCTGCACTCGTTGGTGCTCATGCAGTTCGTGCTGCTTTAGGTACAGACACAGGCGATAGTATTCGTAAACCAGCCGCTTATTGTGGCGCTGTAGGTGTAAAACCTACTTACGGTCGTATTTCGCGTTATGGTGTTATTCCATATGCATCATCTTTAGATCATGTTGGATACTTTACTCAAAATGTTGAAGATGCTGCAGTAATGCTTGAAGTCTTGGCAGGAAGAGATGACTTAGACATGACAAGTTCTTTTGAACCTGTTGAAAACTATGCTGCACTTCTTGATCTTGATCTTAAAGGAAAACGAATTGGTGTCTTTAAAGATGTTCAAGATGTAATCGGAAATGAATCCATGCGTCAACAATTTGCATCACTTTGCGAACAACTTGAAGCACAAGGTGCTATTTTAGTTGATAAGCATATGAACGTTGAACTATTGCGTGCGATGTTACCAGTTTACAGTGTAATTTCAAACTCTGAAGCAGTTGCAAACCATGCTAATCTTGATGGTGTTCGTTACGGGAAATCACAACCTGGTGATGATCTTGAGAGCATTATGAAAGCAACACGTAGCCAAGGATTTAGTTCAATGATTAAACGTCGTTTTGTATACGGTGCTTATGCACTTGATGATGACAATCAAGAAGATGTATTCAATCAAGCAAAACGTGTTCGTCGTATGATTGTGGATGCTTATGCAACAATGATTGAAGATGTAGATATCATGTTAGCGTGCGCATCAGGGGTTATTGCTCCTAAATTAAATGAAAACACACATAATGAACGCTCAGATGAATACTTAATTGCTGAGAATCATATGGTTATTAATAACTTTACGGGTTACCCAAGTATGACAATTCCATTTGGTTATGTTGATGACATGCCAATTGGTTTAAATATCAGTGCTAAACCATTCAAAGAAGCAACAATGTTTGCTTATGCGAAAGCAATTGAAACACAAATTAACTGGAAAGGAGAATTCTAATGAATTACGAATCCGTCATTGGAATTGAAATCCACTGTGAATTAACCACAGAAACCAAAATGTTCTCGGGAGCTCCCTTAGCTTATGGTTCTAAACCAAATACGGCAATCAATGAAATTGATTTGAGTATGCCTGGAACCTTACCACAAGTTAATAAACAAGCAATCTCTTATGGTGTAATGCTATCGAAAGCATTGAAATGCGAAATTGATGATTTAGTTCGTTTTGATCGTAAGAACTATTTCTATTCAGATTTACCTAAGGGATACCAAATCACACAACAATTCTATCCTCTTGGACAACACGGTAGCTTTGATATCTTTGTAAATGAAACATTGAAAACAATTCGTATTAACCGTCTCCATATGGAAGAAGATACAGCAAAACAATTTCACGAAGGTGATAAGACACTCATTGACTTTAATCGTGCAGGAACACCGCTCTTAGAGATTGTAACTGAAGCAGATTTTAGAACGGGTGAAGAAGCTGCGGCATATGTTGATGCATTGCGTCTTCTTGTCATTTATTTGGGCATCTCAGATGGCCGTATGGATGAGGGATCATTACGTTGTGATGTGAATATTTCATTACGACCAGTTGGTCAAGAAGCATTTGGAACGAAAGTTGAAATTAAAAACTTAAACTCGATTAATAATATTCAAAAAGCAATTGAATTTGAAACTGTTCGTCAAGCGGAAGTACTTGATGCAGGGAATAAAGTGATCAGTGAAACACGTCGTTACGATGAAAAAACACAAGAAACAGTAAGTATGCGTGTTAAAGAAACAACTGTTGATTACCGTTACTTTGTGGAACCAAATATTCCACCAATTCGTATCCATCCTGATGTTCTAAATCAAGAAGTCCGTGAATTGCCTGTTGCGAAAATTGGTCGTTATATGGATGAATATGAATTAAGTCACTATGATGCATCAGTTCTTGTGAAGAACCCTGAACTTACAGAGTATTTTGAAACAGTAATCGAATCAATGCAAGCGTACAAGCTTATTGTAAACTGGTTAACTCAAGATATTATGGCAGCTTGGGACCAAAAAGGTGACCAAAGTCTCTCTGAATGGATTAAGCCACAATACTTTGTAGATTTCTTAAAGGCAATTGAATCCAATACTATTTCATCGAAACAAGCAAAACAAGTGTTTGCGAAGATGTTAGAAGGTGGCGAACCAAACAAGATTATTAAAGAATCGGGAATGGTTCAAGTCAACGATGAAGCAGTTATCATTGGTTGGATAGAAGAAGCTCTTGAGAAAAATCCTCAAGTTATTGACGACTATAAGAATGGACTTGATAAGTCAATTAAGTTTGTTGTTGGTCAAGTTATGAAACTATCTAAAGGTCAAGCTAACCCACGACTCAGCAATGAGCTCGTAATTAGAGTGCTTGATAACAAATAGAAAATACTATACAATTTGTAGAGAAATGGGAGGATCAACATGACTCAAAAAACAGATCCAAAGAAACAACCTTCAAATAAAGATAAAAAAACCAAAAAACATGATTGGTCGTTTTATGCGATCATTATCTGCCTTGTTATTATTGCAATTCCAACTTCATATATAGGAATTACCAGTATTAGTGCATTTATGCAACGTGGGAAACCAATTGTTGGCAATCGCTTTGATGATGAACCAAATCCGAAAATTCAAGATGCACAAATTAAATCTCTCGCAGATACAATTGGCGGCGTCGCAAATGTCGAAACAGCAAATGTTAATGTCGTGACAAGTACAGTACGTGTCAATATTAAAGTCTCAGAAGATCTTGCGAAAGACAGCTATGATGATGTGGCTCAAGAAGCGTATGCAAAAATTGTGGAAGCTTTACCTGTAGAAACATACTTTACTTCAGATGAAGACAACAAGCGTTATGACATTGAAATTAATATTTATAACATATTGAAACCTACTGAAGAACAAGCGGATAGTGCTTATCACTATCTCTATGCTAAAAACTCAACAGTACAACAACCATCAGGTCAATTCTTATCAGAAGCAATTTCACCAGAAATGGTAGAAAAACTTAAAGAAGCTGAAGAAGCTCGTAAAAAGGAAAAAGAAGCAGGCAAACAACCCGCTGAAGTTCCTACAAACGAAGCAGGCGCTGACACAGAATTAGGTGAGTAATCATGTTAAAAAGTGACACTATTGTTATAGCGGTCACTTTTTAATGTGGTAAAATAATGATGATGACAATAATTAAAGAATATTTAAAAGAAGGGATGACACTCATTAAGGACAATGTTTTGTTCTTAATGATTGCCATGTTATTTTTACCGGACTATCTTTTATATCCATCACTGTTAATCTGTGGTGTTTTTGTTACGTATGAGTATATCAAATACAAAGCCTTCCGATGGAGCTTCTTCTGGGTCTTATGGATTTATTTAGTCATTGTGTCGTGGGCGAGTGGTAACTGGTTTGGATTGGGAGCCTGTGTTGTTCTATTATTCATAAACGGGTATGCATTCTCAATCCATAGGCGTATCACACCCTTAACGTACATGAAGCTTCAGTATTATATAGTTTGGTCTTCGTTATTCAATTTCTTCTTTAACTTTATCCAATACAAGCCAGCATGGTTTAAAAGCTTAATGGCGACGGTAGAATCAATGTTAAACATTGATCATCTCCCATCATGGCATTTACCACCTTATGGTAATGGCTATTACCGTGCTTATTCAACATTTGATAACCCAAACTTTTATGCATTTATCCTTATGATTGTGTTACTTGTTTGTTTTAATCAGATTCAATTTCAATTAACATTTAAAAACTATTCTCTAGGTATGTTCTACATCGCTGCATTCATTATTAATATGTATGCTCTGTTCTTAACAGAGACACGTGCTATTGTTGTAGCGCTCCTTGTGGGTCTTGTAGTTATTATATTTATCCAAAGGAAGTGGCTGCAGCTGAAAATTTTGATGTTGTTGGGAAGCATTGCAGCAATCTTCATATTAACAAACCCAACATTGTTCCCTCGTTTTATGCAAATTACGGAGCATACTTCGATTCGCTTAAATATATGGGAAACAGCGTTGATGCAAATTGAAAAAGAACCATGGTTTGGTAAGGGTTTGTTTACCTATGCGTTCTTGTTCGATAATACTCACGCCCATAACATTTTCATTGAATCACTTCTAAGTTTTGGTGTTGCGGGAACAGCAATATTACTTGCGTGGTTTACAGAACGCATGCAAACAATCTATAAAACAGGTTATTACTTGGATTATCCATTAGCATTCGCTGTGCTTATTGCAACGATAACGTATGGTGTTATGGATATACCACTCTTATATGTACAAACAAGTTTTCTTCTGGTCGCAATCTTTTGTCTTCCAGATCGAAATATTGAAACAAAAGTGCTTGAAAATAGTGAGCAAAAAGAGTCTTCTTAGAAGGCTCTTTTTCTATAAATTAAGGCTTTCTAAGGCTCTACAACTGTGATATAAATTAATTTGGTAATTATTTAAAAATAGGACTTGCGTTCCCTTAAGTGATATGTTATATTTTATAGGCACTAAGTCGTGCTTGATTAGCTCAGCAGGTAGAGCAACTGGCTGTTAACCAGTGGGTCGTAGGTTCGAATCCTACATCAAGCGCCATGTATGGCCCGTTGGAGAAACGGTTAACTCACATGCCTTTCACGCATGCATTCACGGGTTCGAATCCCGTACGGGTCACCATATATTAAATTATCTCATTGATTCATTCAATGAGTTTTTTATGTCTTAATATAATTGAGCCATAAAAGTATATGCTATAATACAACAAAGATATGGAGTGTAAGATATGAGTGTCATTAATAGGAAATTGGGAGTGAAGTTAAAACATTTTAGAAATCTGAATGGTTACTCCCTTAGTGAAGTAAGATTAATGGTTGGAAAATCTAAATCAGCGATTCATGCATATGAACAAGGAAAAGTCTCTATTTCGATCGATACTTTGGTAGAATTATGCAATGTATATGGTATAAATTATGTGGATCTTCTGAGAGATGTTAATATCTAGAAAATTTATATATTTATATATATTTAATCCATTTGAGTTGATATAGCAGGTATCGATGAAAATAAGTCCTCAATCACACAACTATTTTAGGATACAGTTCGATTCCCGTACGGGTTACCAACTTTATACGCGAATCTAATACTCTTGAAAAAATTAGATTATTAATAAGCTTGATTATTTTTAACAATTAAGTTTACTTACTAAAATACTATCATTTAAATTATTGAAGGATACTAAATAGGAAATAACATCGCCCTTGACTGAGTAAAAATATCATGTTAATATGGGGGCGAGGTAAATGAAACAAAACTTTGACTAAGTTTTGCCTATATTTTGACCTCCTTTAACAGGTAGTGATAAAACACTTCCTGAAGCTAATGTGATGATCCTTATCGACAGGTGATTCATCCAGCTTTAGCAGCGGTTTTATGGTTGACCGCAGTCGATGTAGGCCTTGTCAGCTGAATAGAATACCATTACTATATTATTTCAAATAAAGGCTCGTAAGAGCCTTTATTTATTAAGTGGAGGGGAATAATGCTTGATGAAGCTCTAGAAGTTTTTAAGCAGTTATGCGATCATACATTCGCTGTCGAATTCCAAGTTAAGGGTAAAAATGAGACTAAAAGAATTGAAATTAATTTTGAGAAAAAACAATTCTATCATCTTGCTGGATTACACTACCTTACGGATATTAAAGGTTTATTGAGAGGTTCGCCACAAAATGTGTTCAATAAATTAATCAAGGATGAAAAACTAAGGAACATAGTTACTCGTAGTTCACACTATTGTGAAATAGAATCAAGAATAGAAAATATTGCTAATTTTCAAAATACACTAAATAGAATGACTGAAATCTATAAGTACAGGCGACCGGAATGGTCGAATATCGATGCTGATTATGTAATTAGATCCAGAAGTGATGGTAAAACTTCATATTATTTTTTAGTTTGCGATATCACAGGCTACTATGTAGGGAATTCTACTATCAATGATCCGAGAACTTTTGTACATGGAAAATATGTTAATGATACAATTTATAAAAGATTCATACCAAAACGTAATAAAATCTAAGCAACAGGACCTCATTAGAGGTCTTTTATTTGTGTTAAATATAAAGAATGAACTGAAGATTAATAATTTGAAATAGAATTTAATAAAAAAAAGTATAGTTCATTATCGATAAACCAAGTTTATTGGGAGTATATGCTATAATACAACAAAGATATGGAGTGTAAAATGATGAATCAATTCAATCAACCAATCGGACCGAGTATCGAAGCAGGTATTTCCTTTAAGTATCCAGATGTAACGTTGTTAGAGGGGCGTACATGTCGTTTAGAACGACTTAATCTAAATAAACACGCTGATGGTCTCTATGAGGTCTTTGGGCCGACAGCGCCGTTAGAAAACTGGACATATATGGGTATTGATCCTTTTCAAGATAGAGATAGCTTTGATGCTTACTTTAAGAATATCGAAGAACAGTTTAAGTCATGTTTTTTCGCCATTATAAATAATGAGAATAATGAAGTTGTAGGAAGTATTGCATTGATGCGGATTGATCCTGATAATGGTTCGATAGAAATTGGATATGTAGTGTATTCACCCAAACTTCAAAAGACGGTAATGGCAACGGAGGTTGTCTATCTTTTGGCACGATATGTGTTTGAGGATTTATCTTACCGTAGATTAGAATGGAAATGCGATACTTTGAACGAACCATCTTATCGTGCAGCTTTACGTTATGGCTTTAGTTATGAGGGAACATTTAGAAATGCACTCATCTATAAGAATAGAAGTAGAGACACGGCATGGTTTTCAATTATTGATTCCGAGTGGCCATTCAAAAAAACACGTTTTGTACGATGGCTTGATGAATCAAACTTTGATAGTGAAGGAAATCAACGCCGTTCATTGAGAGATTTCTAGCTATAATAGAGACTAAAAGGGTGATTAAAAGGGCTTTTAAAAATAAATATTAAAAAAATGAAAAAAGTCCTTGTCATCCATCAGACACTATGGTATATTTTATAAGCACTTGATTTGCTTGATTAGCTCAGCAGGTAGAGCAACTGGCTGTTAACCAGTGGGTCGTAGGTTCGAATCCTACATCAAGCGCCATATGTGGCCCGTTGGAGAAACGGTTAACTCACATGCCTTTCACGCATGCATTCACGGGTTCGAATCCCGTACGGGTCACCATTATATAAATTATCTCACTGATTCAGGTCAGTGAGTTTTTTTTATGTAAGCAGGATAAATATTTTCAGGAACTTATAAAGTGTAATTGTGATAAAATATGAGTATTGAAACTAAAGATGTTTCATAGAAAAAGAGGTGTATTATGGCAGATAATTATGAACTACCACTTAGAGGTGACGTTAAATTAGAAGACACATGGGATCTTACCCCAATCTTTGAAAATGATAATGCATGGCATGATGAGTTCAAGAGAATTGATGAACAGCTTGATCAAGTTGTGCAATTCAAAGGAAAGCTAACGCAATCTGCGGAAGCACTTTTAAAAGGACTTAAATTTCGTGATGACTTAAGTTATCGCTTTGGACTTATTTATGTTTATGCACATTTAAACTTTGATGTTGATACAACCAATTCAACATATCAAGCAATGAACAGTCGTGTTCAATCTTTAATGGCTAAATTTGGTTCAAGTTTTTCATTCTATGATTCAGAAATTCTCGCAGCTGATGAAAAAACAATTCGTGGCTTCTTGGAAGGAAATGAAGCACTTGGGCTTTATGATCATGAATTCGATCGTTTATTTAAGTCTAGAGCTCATATCTTAAGCGAAAAAGAAGAACGTATCTTGGCTGCAACTTCTGAGATTAATAGTGTTCCTTCAACAGTCTTTGGAATGTTAAATAATGCTGACATCCAATTCCCTAAAGTTACAGATGCAGAGGGTAAAGAAGTTCAATTATCACATGGACGTTATGCATTATTACTTGAAAGTAATAATCGTGAACTTCGTAAAGCTGCGTTCTTAGGAATGCAAAATACTTATGGTAACCTTAAGAACACTCTTGCAAGCACACTAGCAGGTAATGTGAAGGTTCATAATATCAATGCTCGTTTGCGTGGTTACGAGTCAGCACGGCACGCTGCATTAGCTGAAAACGATATTGATGAATCTGTTTATGATTCATTGCTTGAAGGAATCCATGGAAACATCGGGTTACTTCATGATTATGTAGCATTACGTGAAAAAGCTATGGGACTTACAGACATTCAAATGTATGATATTTATGTACCGATGGTAGATGAAGTTGACCTTAAGTTCACATACGAAGAAGCACAACAAATCATTCTTGAAGCCTTGAGTGTTCTTGGTGAAGAATACTGTGCTGTATTAAAACGTGCATTTGATGAACGTTGGATTGATGTTGTAGAAAATAAAGGAAAGCGTTCTGGAGCATACTCGTCAGGAACTTATGGTACTGCGCCTTACATCCTGTTAAACTGGCAAGAAAACATTGATAATGTCTTTACGCTTGCTCATGAATTAGGACACTCAGTACATTCATACTTTACGCGTAAGTATCAACCCTTTATTTATGGTGATTATTCAATCTTTGTGGCTGAAGTAGCATCCACAACTAACGAAAATCTCTTATTAAATTACTTACTAGATCAATATGAGGATCCAAAAATTCGTGCATACCTTCTAAACCACTATTTAGATACGGTTAAAGGTACGGTATTTAGACAAACACAATTTGCTGAATTTGAATATCTAATCCATAAAGCAGATCAAGAAGGAGTGGCACTGACTGCAGACTACCTTGTAGAGACTTATTACAATCTTAATAAATTCTATTATGGTGAAGCAATCTCAACTCATGAAATTGGCTATGAGTGGGCACGTATTCCACACTTCTACTACAACTATTATGTTTACCAATATGCAACAGGATTCTCAGCAGCGACATTGTTTAGTGAATCCATCTATAATGGAAATGATCCAAAACCTTATCTTGATTTCTTAAAATCAGGTAGCAGTGATTATCCAATCAATGTTCTTCGTAAAGCAGGGGTGGATATGACAGAATCAACAGCTGTTGATACAACACTCTCAACCTTCAAGAAACGCCTTGAAGAACTTGAAACACTTATTATTAAGTAAGAAAAAACCGTAATCTCAAAGATTACGGTTATTTTTTATCATAAATCGAATAGACGGCTAATACACACGCGTCGATGGTTTCAAAGCCAAGCGTATGAGCAGCATCAAGGAACGCATCATCGAAGGTTCCTGGTTGAAGCCAGAGCTTCGTGATTCCTTTTGTTTTCATATCTTCAAGCATGGTAATACCAATTCGAGGGTTAACTACCATGACTGCAATATCAGGTGTCTTAGGTAAATCGAGAACACTTGCATAGACAGTGTCTCCATCTACTTCAGTATATTTTGGATTAATTCCCCAAACAGTTTTTCCATGTTCTTTAAGTTTGCGATATATTTTGAGTGCGTATTTTTCGGGGTCATCGTTGATGCCGAAAAGTGCATAAGTTTCTGATTGATTTAAGAGTTCATAAGGTGTCATTTCTGTTTCCTCCATTGTTTCTAGTACTATTATCCTCAATTTAAAACGAAACAACAAGAAAAGTGAGAAAAAAACGTGATTTTGGGTTACGTTATTGCTTTCACAGACTTCAACACAACGATAAACGTTAATTAATTTATGTTTCACGCTTTCATTTATCAAAAAGACACTTTTTCATGTCATTGTGAATGAATCTTAAAATGAAGTTTGATATGCTAAAAATAGTTTTGGGAAGGGTGGTGTCACATGATTATTGTATACGATAGTCTCACTGGACAGTGTGAACGATTTGCATCACGCTTGGGTGAAACTGTGGTGGATATTTTAGATTATGAAGATGACAATGGCGAGGATGTATTGCTTGTCACGAGGTCATGGGATTTTGGAAAAGTTACGGACGAAGCTCGAGAATTTCTGGAATCACATTCTGAAAAAGTAAAAGGTGTCGCTGTCGGTGGTAATCGAAACTGGGGTACTAATTTTGGTGCCGCTGGCGTGAAAATTGAAAAAGAGTATGGGATTGAACTGATTCTTAAATTTGAAGGATCAGGATTCAGCCAAGATGTAGAGTATGTAAAAGACTGGATCAATAAGTATAAGGAGAGAGTATCATGACAGTACAAAATAAGAGTAATCAAATCCCTGAATGGGTTATCCTGAACAACCAAATTCTTGATGGTGATGGAAACATCAAAGATTTAAATAAAGACAAAGAAGCGGTTCGTTCATATTTCTTAAATCACGTTAATAAAAATACCCAATTCTTTCATTCTTTGGAAGAAAAAATTGAGTATCTCACCGAAAATGGTTACTATGAGACTGAATTTTTAGATAAATATGATTTTGAGGAAATTCGTGAAGTATACGATATTGCCTATGATGCGAAATTTAGATTCCCAACTTATATGGGGGCCTTCAAATTTTATAATGATTATGCGATGAAATCGAATGATTCGCGTCGTGTTTATCTTGAACGTTATGAAGATCGTTTATCAATCATTGCACTTTATCATGCTGATGGTGATGTAGAGCTTGCGAAGCGTCTTATTAAGTCGTTGATTGCTCAAGACTTTACACCTGCTACACCAACACTTCTCAATACAGGTAAGAAAAAACGTGGTGAATTTGTGTCATGTTTCTTACTTGAAGTTGATGACTCGTTAAATGATATTGCACGTGTTCAAGAATTTGCAATGCAACTCTCGAAATTGGGTGGTGGTGTTTCCATTAACCTTACAAACCTTCGTGCTAAGGGTGAGTCTATTAAAGATATTCCTAACGTAGCCAAAGGGGTTGTCGGAGTTGCGAAACTCTTAGATAATGCCTTCCGATATGCTGATCAAATGGGTCAACGTCAAGGGGCGGGAGCTGTTTACCTTAACGTATTCCATTCAGATATTGAGGACTTCTTATCAACGAAGAAGTTGAATGCTGATGATGATGTTCGTGTTAAGACTTTATCAATGGGTGTTGTAATGCCTGATAAGATGATTGAACTTGCTCGTGAAGATAAGGATATGTACGTATTCTATCCTCATACAGTTTATCAAGAGTATGGTATTCCATTTAGTGATATCGCAATTGATATGGATAAATGGTATGAGACTCTTGTCAACAATCCTAAAGTTCGTAAGCGTAAAATTAATCCGCGTAAACTCTTTGATATGATTGCGCAACTACAAGGTGAATCAGGATATCCATATATTATGTATGCTGATAATGTTAATAAAGAAAATCCACTAGCAGACCCAATTAAATTCTCGAATTTGTGTACAGAGATTCTTCAACCTTCCATCGTATCTCATTACGCAAACTATGATAAACATACGGAAGATGAAATTGGTCTTGATATTTCATGTAACCTAGCAAGTGGTCATATGGGAAACATGATTAAAAATAATTCGATTCAAGAAACTGTTTTTGCAGCGATGGAAATCATGAACTCTGTTTCTGAAAAAACAAATATCTCTCATGTTCCTGCAGTAGCACGTGCAAACCGCATTATGCATAGTGTTGGATTTGGAATTATGGGTCACCATGGTTTTATCGCAGAAAACTTCATTAGCTACGGTAGTCCTGAAGATATTGATTTAATTGATGTATTCTTTAACATTGTAAATTACCATAGTCTTGTTCATTCAATGGAAAAAGCGAAAGAAACTGGCGTTAAATTCTACGGATTTGAACGCTCAAAATATGCTGATGGGAGTTACTTCAATGATCGTGGGCAAGTATTGCCACAAACAGATGTAATCAAAACAATGTTTGAGTCGATTGATATTCCAACTGATGAAGATTGGGCACAATTAAAACAAGATGTTATTGAACACGGTTTATACAACTCAAACCGTCTTGCAGTTGCTCCTAACGGATCGATTGCTTATGTCATGAGTGCAACACCTTCATTGACACCTATTAAGCAAATTGTTGAGGAACGTACTTACGGTAACTCAAAAACATACTTCCCAATGCCTGCATCTGATGTTGCTGGGTTTATGTATGAATCTGCTTACTCAATGGACAAGTACAAAATAATTGATGTTATTGCGACAGCTCAAAAGCATGTGGATCAAGGTATCTCATTTGAGTTGTGCATTACCTCAGATGAAACTACTCGTAGTTTACAGAAATATTATTTATATGCACATTATCAAGGGATTAAAACATTGTACTATACACGTACAAAGAAACTTAATATTGATGAGTGCGAGAGCTGTGCAGTTTAGGGAGGACGAAAATGTTAGATCAAATTAATAAAACTCGTTCAGATCGTAGCTATGATGGTGCGAACTGGAACGAACACGAAGATAAATTTACACAAACTTTTTATGAACAAAACCTCAGTCAATTCTGGCGTCCTGAAGACATTAGTCTTCAGCCGGATTTGAACTTGTGGGCAAGTCTTTCTCCAGAAATTAAGCTCGCTTATGCTCAAAACCTGGTTGTCCTCACGTTCTTGGATACCTATCAAGGAGATATCGGAATGCCTGTTGTATCACGTTCGATTGCACCTGAGTATCACCAACGTAAAGCAGTTCTTAACTTTATGGCAGCAATGGAAAATGCTGTACATGCGAAAAGCTACTCAAATATCTTTATGACATACATGTCTAATGATGATATTGAAGACCTCTTTGCATGGGGACAAGACAATAAGAACATGCAAAATATCCTTGCATTGATTGTCGGGTACTATGAGAATTTAGATCGTCTTAATTACAAGCGTCAATATCAAGGCCTTGATGGTGATGTGAGTGATTATGAATATAATGTTGCACAATGGAAAGCAATGGTTGCTTCAGTATTCTTGGAATCATGCTTATTCTATAGTGGATTTTATTACCCACTTTACTTCTATGGCCAAGGAAAATTAATGCAAGCTGGAGAGATCATTAACTTGATTCTTCGTGATGAAAGTATTCACGGTTTGTATATTGGAAACTTGGCAATGGAACTGTATCGTGAGTTTGATGAAAAAACACAAAAGGAATTGTACGAATGGCTTACAACATATCTTGATGAAATCTATCAAGAAGAAGTTGAGTTAATTGAGTTTATTTATGATCCTGTTGATTTATCACATGATGTAAAAATATTTGTTCGCTATAATGCAAATAAGGCAATGATGAACTTGGGATTCGATCCATATTTCGAATATGAGGAAGTAAACCCAGTTGTCTTAAATGGATTAAATACTGAAACAAAAACAATGGATAACTTCTCGATGAAAGGAAACGGTTATCAAAAAATGAAATCAGAAAGTCTAATGGATAATGATTTCTACTTTGATGCACCAAGGATTAAACGATGAGTAAAGTAATTATGTTAACACAAGATAAATGTCCAAAATGTACTGCATTGAAGAGTTATCTTGAAATGGGATTAAGAAATAAATATCAAGAAGATATTGAAGTCATTCACCGTCAAGAAGACCCTGAACGCTTCATGGAACTCGTTCAGAAGCACAGTATTATGGCTACCCCGGTACTTATTTCTGAAAATGAAGTCCTTGTAGATACAGCACCTTCTAAAGTAAGTGTGTTTTTAGAAAAAAACGTTTAGACTGGAAAACCTCCAGTCTTTTTGTTACATTATTAAAGAGGTATCTATGAAAAATTTTATTCAAAAAGCAAAAACACTTCATAAAATGATGTCTTCTAATGAGGGGACTCTTTTTACGTATGCCTTTGCGTATTCTATAATTGTGGGTGTCGCTCCGTTTATAATCATAGCCGTAGTTTTTGTGGGAACGTACGCGTATGATGTTAACCAAATTGTGATGTTTCTACAACGATATGTGCCGCGTGATCTTATTGAACCCTTCGTAACGTATATTCAAGCGTCTCAATTCTCAAATATCTGGCTCATTATTTCTTTACTGGGAGTGAGTGTTTGGGTTGCTTCTAAAAGTATTTATTCTTTTTTATTATTAAGTAGTGAACAGGATGAAGTTAATATTAGTGGGATGATTCTGAGAATTCTATCCGTGGCTTATTTTGTGTTGTTGCTGCTAGGATTAACATTAGTCGGCTTTGTCGTCAATTATATTTCGATAAGTTCGCGATTTGTGATGCCAATTCTATTGCTCTTGTTCTTCACGGTATTTTATCGTTTACTATCGTTTCGTTTTACGCGATTCAAAGATGTCTTTCCAGGAGCTTTCGTTACAGCCGTTGTATTAACGCTCCTTGGACGTTTATTCTTTGTATATATTAATGGATATTCGAACTATGAAACGATTTATGGACCGCTGGCATCGATGATGATTATGTTGATTTCTGGCTGGTTTATTTCTTGGGTAATATTCTTGGGATATTGTATTAATTTGGTAATGCGTGGGGAAGAGCCGCGTCGTGCCAAAAATAGACTGATTAATTTCTTAGAAGAACCACGTTTACTGGGTAAACAAAAATCGGAGGATGATCATGAAACAAACGCTGATTAATTTCTTCTCGAATAGTGGTGTTCAAACAGCACTGTTCAAAATCTTATATGTTGTGATAGTAATTGGAGTGACGCGACTACTGGTCCGTTTCTTAAACAAGACGTTGAAGAAAATATTTAAAAATAAAGAACTCGATCAGAAACAAAAAACATTGTTTCCAATTGTGAAGAATGCTTTTAAGTTTCTTATTTACTTTATTGCCTTCTGTTTCTTATTAGAAATATTAGGAATCTCAACAACACCATTTTTAGCAATTGCGAGTGCAATGAGTGTCGCGATTGGGTTTGGTGCTCAACAACTTGTTAAGGATCTCATTTCGGGTTTCTTTATCCTTGTAGAGGATCAATTCAAAGTGAATGATGTTATCTCGGTTGAAGATGTTACGGGAACTGTTGAAGAGATTAGTTTTAGAACTACGAAACTGAGAAATGGTCTTGATGGGGAACTGTACATTATTCCTAATGGTGAGATAAAGATTGTTAAGAACAAGACGAAAGACTTTATGAATGCCGTAGTTGATATTCCCATTCCGTATGAAGTTGATGTGGATCGTGTCTTAGAAATCTTAAATGATGAATTTAAAAACTATTCAAAACCAGGAATTACTTACAGTCGATTAGAAGTAGTAGGGATTACTTCTTACAATGAATTCTCATATGGCGTTCGTGTAAGTTGTAAAACAGCTGTTGGTAAGAAGTGGGAAATTGAGATGGAGTTACGCCGTCGTATTAAGAAAGCATTGGAAAAAGAAGGTATTGATATTGCCTACCAAACCATGCGGGTAGAATTAAATGAAAACGAAAAAAAATCAGCTTAGTCGGCTGATTTTTGTGTTATATCACAGAATGTTGCTCGTGTTACAGATTTGAGGTCGGTAGGATTGATTTCAATTTGTTGGCCAATCTTGCCTGTTGAGACAATGATTGTGTCTAATTTGAGTGCTGCATCGTCAATGAGCGTCGGGAAGGCTTTCTTCATTCCAATTGGTGAGCATCCCCACGTACATAACCTGTGAGATCAAAGAGTTCTTTAACGTGGAGTAATTCTAATCGTTTGACTTTGAAGCCTTTGGCTGCCTTCTTCAAATCAATGTGCTCATCAACAGGGATGAGGGCTACATAATGTTGGTTGTCATTTTGTAATACAATTGTTTTATAGACTTGTTCATGGGGCTTATTAATTTGATCTGCAACATGGATGCCATCAACATGAATGGCATCAGAACTATACTCATGCATTTCGTAAGAAACTTTCTTTTGGTCAAGGATACGCATTGCGTTTGTTTTTTTAGCTTTCATAATATCACCGTACTTATCATAGCATGTTTTCAAGTTGATTTTAATTTGAAAACTTGCTATTGTGTCGTTATCAAGCAAAGTAGATAACACGCGTTAAGTGCTAGATGGATGGGAAGTTGCCTTTAGACGAAACTTAGTGTGCGATGTGTTATTGCCTCCGTTGCAATATTACTTTCTTCATGCTTGAACAGAAGGAGGTTTGTTTTATGAATACACGAAAATTAGTGCATCTTGCGATGTTTGTAGTCCTTGAGGTGGTGGCTTCGCGCTTCATTTCAATTCCACTTCCAACGTTAAAGATAGGTGTAACTTTTATTCCAATGGCCCTATGTGGGTATTTTTATGGGTATCTTCCAAGTATGGTGGTTGCAGGACTTGCAGACATCATCGGTGCGACACTCTTTCCACAAGGTCCCTATTTTCCGGGTTTTACGATATCAAGTTTGTTAATTGGGTTATCTTATGGGCAACTCAAAGGGAAAGACAATCTTTTAAAGCATATCGTAATTGCAGTATTGTTTAATTCTCTGATTGTGAATTTAGGATTTAATACACTATGGCTCGATATGATGTATGGTAAGGGGTTTTTAGCAATGGTTCCTGTTCGTGCAGCAAAAACGGCGATTATGATTCCAATTGAGATAGTTACAATTTATGCAGTGTTAAAAAGTGTCAAACGAATGAACCTCGATTAGAAGGAGAATGTCTATGAAAACAGATGTGGAGATTTCAGAAGAAACAGTTTTAAAACCGATTGCAGAAATTGCGAACCAATTGGGTTTGGATGAAACATTGTACGATGTTTATGGTAAGACAAAAGCTAAGATTGATTTAAGTGTGAGTCAAAGAGAACAGCGAGGTAAGCTAGTACTTGTCACATCTATTAATCCTACACCTGCGGGTGAGGGAAAGACTACGACTAATATTGGCTTGTCAATGGGATTAAACCGCTTGGGTTATCCTGCTATCAGTGCTTTACGTGAACCATCATTAGGACCTTGTTTTGGTATGAAGGGTGGCGCAACGGGAGGCGGTTATGCTCAAGTAGTGCCAATGGATGAAATTAACCTTCATTTTACGGGTGATTTCCATGCTATTACTTCAGCTCATAATCTATTAGCTGCAATGATTGATAATCATATTTTTCATGGCAATCTCTTGAATATCGATCAAAATCGTGTGGTTTGGAACCGTGTGATGGATATGAATGATCGTGCTTTGCGATCACTCACCATTAATTCCAAACGAATTCAACATGATACATCGTTTGATATTACCGTGGCATCAGAAATTATGGCAATTGTCTGTCTGGCAGAAGATATGGACGACCTTAAACACCGTTTAGCGTCGATTGTGGTGGCTTATGATGTTGAAGGGGAAGTTATCACTGCTCATGATTTAAATGCAGTAGGGGCGATGACATTGCTTCTCAAGGATGCAATGAAACCAAACCTCGTTCAAACAAATGAAAATACACCTGCTATTATTCATGGCGGACCCTTCGCAAATATTGCGCATGGATGTAACTCGATTATTGCAACCAAGACGGCGCTTGCCCTTTCAGATTATGTTATTACCGAAGCAGGGTTTGGTGCAGACTTAGGTGCCGAGAAGTTCTATGATATTAAATGTCGTATTGGGAATTTAAAACCCGATGCAACGGTTTTAGTAGCCACAATTCGCGCGCTTAAATATCATGGCGGTCAACCACTCTCAGAGCTTCAATACGAGAACCTGGATGCCCTTCAAGAAGGGATTAAAAATTTAGTGCAACACTTTGATAATCTTTCGAAGTATCAAAACAACATCATCATTTCAATTAATGCATTCGCAACAGATACTGAATCTGAAATTGCAATGCTAATGGCGTTGGAAGAAGAACTTGGTTGTCCAGTGGTCCTTTCGAATGTCTTTATGGAAGGTGGAAAAGGTGGCGAAGCTTTAGCACAAGCAGTTGTCGATATGTGCGAAGTAGCGGATGATTTCAAACCTTTATATGATTCAAATCAACCCTTATCAACTTCTATTGAAACGATTGCGAAAGAAATATACCGTGCCCAAAGTGTCAGTTATTCTGAGGAGGCACAAGAACAAATTAAAACAATTGAAGCGATGAATCCACAAGGATTACCTGTGTGTATTGCGAAAACACAATATTCATTCAGTGATGATCCTAAGAAATTAAATACACCTCGTAATTTTAATATTCATGTTAAATCAGTGAGACTGTCACAAGGTGCAGGATTTGCGGTCGTCCTATTGGGAGATATCATGACGATGCCAGGATTACCCAAACATCCTAATGCCGAAAATATGGATTACACAGATAAAGTTATTGGTTTAAAATAAGCTAACCTGAGGGGGTTAATGTGAAGCAAGAAAAAAGCGTTTATGTGGTGCTTAGTGATACGGGGAGTTTGTTGACAAAAACAATCAAAGTATTTACTCGAGCACCTTATAATCATGTCTCAATTTCCTTTGATCCGGAATTGAAACAACTCTATAGTTTTGGAAGGAAAACACCAAACAATCCATTTAGTGGTGGCTTTGTTGTTGAGAATATTGATCGCGGAACTTTTAAGAAATTTCATAAGACACAATGTCTTGTGTTGAAGACAAAAGTTGATGCATCATCCCATCAACTCTTGAAAGAAAGAGTTGCATCCTTTGTAGAAAATGAAGAAAAGTATCACTATAATTTTATAGGGTTAATTGGTGTATTATTTAAACGGAGAATATCCCGAAAGAATGGTTATTATTGTTCTCACTTTGTTGCGGAAACATTTGAACATGCCAATCTTCTTGACGGAAGTACACCACCATTTTTAGTTAAACCTTATGATTTTACCCAGATGCTAGGATTATCACCTGTTTATGAAGGATTGTTGAAAGAGTATGAAACGTGTTGATTCGTGAGAATCCACGTTTTTTCTATGTTAAAATGGATAGGAAAGAGGTATGTTATGGAAAAGCAAAGTATTGATTTATTAACAGTAGAACTTAAAGAATTTAAACGACATCAAATCGAAACGGTATTACAGTTATTAGAAGATGGTAATACCATTCCATTTATTGCCCGTTATCGTAAAGAAATGACCGGAAGTTTGGATGAGGTGCAAATAAACACCATTTCTCAACGTTACCAATATGTCGAAAACTTACGTACGCGAAAAGAAGAAATTGTACGTCTTATTGATGAACAAGGAAAACTTACGGAAGAACTTGCACAAGAAATTGCGGCAGCGACTGTTCTTCAACAGCTTGAAGATATTTATCGTCCTTACAAACAAAAACGTCGTACCAAGGCAACGATTGCGAAAGAAAAAGGTCTTGAACCACTCGCCTTAGAAATTTTATCATTACCTCAAGAATTTAATTTAAATACCCTTGATGAATATCTTAGCGAAGAATTTGAACTTGAAACACGTGAACAAGTTCTCGAAGGTGTTCATGAAATTATTGCTGAAAGTGTTGGCGATGATGCACTCTTTAGAACATGGGTTCGTAAATATACGTATTCAAATGGACACGTAGTTTCAAAACTAAAAGATGAGACATTGGATGAGCGTCGTGTCTATGAAATGTACTATGATTTCAGTAACCCTGTTGATAAGATTGCATCGCATCGTGTCCTTGCATTAAACCGTGCTGAGAAAGAAAATGTATTGAAAGTTGAAATTCAATGTGATGATACGCACATTCTAAGTTTTTTCAATCATAAAATTGTAGGCAAGAAACAAGATTCTCCATGTACACCCATCGTGGTCGCAGCGTATGAGGACAGTTATAAACGATTTATTAAACCTGCCATTGAACGGGAACTTCGTAATGAGCTAACTGAAAAAGCGGATCAACAAGCGATTCATATCTTTGGGGAGAACCTGAATAATCTGTTACTTCAAGCCCCTTTAAAAGGAAAAACAGTCTTGGGATTTGATCCGGCATACCGTACTGGATGTAAATTGGCTGTTGTTGATGAAACGGGACGTGTACTTCATATTGATGTTATTTACCCACACGAGCCAGCACCACGTGCCAAACGTGAAGAAGCGGGTGTTCGCTTCAATAATATTGTGAAGAAGTTTAATGTCAACATGGTAGCAATTGGTAATGGAACAGCAAGCCGTGAATCTGAGGTCTTTGTAGCAAACCAAATTAAAAATGCGGGATTACCCGTTCACTTTGTCATTGTTAATGAAGCAGGAGCATCTGTATACTCTGCAAGTGAAACAGCGCGAAATGAATTCCCGGATTTGCAAGTTGAACAAAGATCTGCTGTAAGTATTGCCCGTCGTTTGCAAGATCCGTTAGCGGAACTTGTAAAGATTGATCCACAATCAGTAGGAGTAGGACAATACCAACATGATGTTGCTCAAAAAGAACTAAAAGAACAATTGAACTTTGTAGTTGAAACTGCCGTTAACAAGGTTGGGGTAGATGTTAATACTGCAAGCCCGCAACTCTTGGAACGTGTTGCCGGGATTACTAAAACTACAGCACAAAATATTGTAACGGAACGTGAATCACTCGGTTCCTTTACCAAACGTGAACAACTTAAAAAAGTTCCAAGACTGGGACCTAAATCGTATGAACAAGCTATTGGATTTATGAGAATTCCTCGTGGGGAAAACATTCTTGATAGTACCGGAATTCACCCCGAAAGTTATGCAATGACTAAAAAACTATTAAAAGATCATGGTATTGATGTGAACACATTAGGAAGTGAAAGTACCAATGAAACACTACGAGGCCTTTCTCTCAATGAATTAAGTACTCAATACGAAGTCGGTAAAGAAACATTGAAAGATATTCTGGATGCGCTATTAGCACCAGGTAGAGATATGCGTGAAGACATGGAACAACCACTTCTTCGTTCGGATGTTCTTACGATGGAAGATTTAAAACCAGGTATGGAATTGCAAGGAACGGTACGTAATGTTGTGGATTTCGGTGCCTTTGTAGATATCGGTGTAAAACAAGATGGACTCGTACATATTTCTAAGTTAAGCAAACAGTTTGTTAAACATCCAACAGATGTTGTCTCAGTTGGGGATATCGTAACTGTTTGGGTAATGGAAGCGGATTTGAAGAAAGAACGCATTCAACTCTCAATGATCAATGATGCACAACAGGCACAATAAGATGAGTTTTATAACACTTGTTTACCACGAATTTCGTGATGATCACTATGATGACTCGAAAGCATCTCATATTGATGTTGCCTCCAAATATGCAGACATTCTACCTTTGCCACTTTTTACACGCGTCCAAGATTTTGAAGATCAAATTAAGTATCTGGTAGATGAAAACTATTATTTTATGAGCGTTTCCGACATGATTGCGTATTATGAAGGGGAGAAAGAACTCCCTGAGAAGTCAGTTTTTCTGACATTTGATGATGCGTTTCAGTCAGTTTATCACTATGCGTATCCAATTCTAAAGAACTATAATTTACATGCAGCGATGTTTGTTGTTAGTGGCTGGTTGCATGAAGAACCTTCAGAATTTGATGCGAGCATTTCTAAGGTGATGTCTCAAAGTGAATTGACAAAGATGCATGATGTCTTTGAATTCTGTAATCATACCGATGTCTTACATGAGCGTGCAGGTGCTAAGGGAATCATTCAATTAACAGATAAAGAAACTTTATTGCGCGATCTTGAGGAATGCAGCAAGTACGTTGATTATCCAGAAGTGTTCGCATATCCCTTTGGATTTTATGATGAAAATGTCATTAAAATATTTGAAACGTCAAATATTAAATTTGCTTTCACAACAAATTCCGGAAAAAACAATAAAGATGAAAATCGCTATGAATTAAATCGAAATGTTGTTGCTTATAAAATTACACACCAACAATTTATCGATCTTGTAAAATAGAGGCTTAAGCCTCTATTTTTTATGTGGAAAAGGATTGAGAAATCTTAAGTTTTTTCTATCCTTATTATAGTGGTTGAAATAATGATGAAAAGTAAGTGTTATCATAGGGAAAATTCTTGAATAAGGGCATTCTGTGTGATAGTATTCTATTGTATTCATAAATTTTATGAGAAGTCGGACATGTGTTCGAAGTTCGGTCTATCAAATAGGATTGGAATTCGGGGGCAGTCTTTTTTTATGTAGGGAGGTGTAGCTTACGAAAAAAATAAAATATGGACTCATAATTGTAGGATTAATCCCTATGATTATTGTCGATTGGAAGTTGGCGTTAGGGTGGCTATTAGGGTGGTCTTGCCTTCTAGTACTCGGATATTTCCGAGAGAAATTTTATACCGTATTATTGTCGGGTGAAAATTTCTCAGTTAAAAAATATGTGAGTTACATTGTATTTGTATTTATAATTCTGTGGTTACCGTTGTTATTGGCGTTTATGTTTCCACAAGTTATTAATCCCTATGCGATTGCAGGAGCCTATGTGGCAGATCGCTTCT
Source organism: Erysipelothrix inopinata (assembly GCF_014396165.1). Taxonomy (GTDB): domain Bacteria; phylum Bacillota_I; class Bacilli_A; order Erysipelotrichales; family Erysipelotrichaceae; genus Erysipelothrix; species Erysipelothrix inopinata. The sequence continues at coordinate 144,235 of NZ_CP060715.1, read as the reverse complement.
TGTTATTTGTTACAGGCATCTTTAAAAAAGAGGAGGGTGTATGAAATTACAAAAAGAAGTATACTCAATTTTAATTCTCACAATCTTTCTCTTCATTCTATTTAAAGCGATGAATAAAAAATTGGTAGGATTGGAGCTCAAAGAAAAGCCAAAGGGTCTTGCTCTTAAGGCAATCTTGTTTGTTCAAACTATCAATAATTTTACGGTTCAAAACATGGGTGAAAAACATGGGAAACGAATGTCGGCTTATATTGGATCCGTGTTTATCTATATCTTACTTGCAAACATGATGGGACTTCTGGGTCTTCAATCACCTACAAGTAATTATTCGGTAACTTTGGTATTAGCGATTATATCGTTTTGTTTAATACAACATGCCAAGATAGATCAAAATGGTATTAAGGGTTATTTCAAAGGGTTTTTTGAACCATTCTTCCCTTTTGTCATTCCAAACTTCTTTGGTACGGTTGCACCTTTAATCAGTTTGTCCCTTCGTTTATTTGGGAATGTATTGTCGGGAACGGTTATTATGACGTTACTGTACACCTTCACAGCGTGGCTCAGTAGCTTTGTTCCACTTATTGGTGGATTTAACTTTATTGGAGTTGTAGTAGCTCCAGTATTGCATTTATATTTTGATATGTTCTCTGCATTCTTGCAGGCGTTCATATTTATTTCTTTAACATCAATTTTGATTGCGGTAGAATACGCAGAATAACATATAGGAGGATTTTAAAATGGATGTAAGTGTAGGTAAAGGTTTAGTAGCGATTGCAGCAGCACTCGCAGTTATGACAGGTATTTTCTCAACAGTTGGACAAGGTTATGCAGCAGCTAAAGCAGTTGAAGCAGTTGGTAAAAATCCAGAAGCTGAAAGCAAGATTCGTTCAATGTTAATTTTAGGTGCTGGGATTGCGGAAACAGCTGCTATCTACGGTATGTTGATTGCCTTCTTATTAATTTTTGTATTCTAGTAAAAAATATTAATTAAGAGGAGGTTTGTATGGATTTAAATATTGCGGAAAAGTTATTTCCACAAATAGCAACAATGCTTGCTCAATTGGGAGCTACTTTTGTTATCTATTTAATGTATCGTAAATATCTTTATGAACCCGTTCAAAAGTATTTAGATAAACGTGCAACGGTTATGGAAGAAGAAATGGATGAAGCTAAAAAACTTAAAGAGGAATCTTTACGTATAAAAGAACAATCCGATGAAGCATATGTCGTAGCCATGGATAAACTAAAAGAAGTTGAAAAAACGATGCTTGCTCAAGCTGAAAAAGAACGAGCAGCAATCGTGGAGTCTGCGCAAGATGAAATCAGACGCCAAGAAAACCAATTGAAACAAGATTTTGAACAAGACAAGAAAATGTTCTACAAAGAAATGTCGCAATATCTATTAGAAACAGCAGTGTCCGTTAATCAAAAAGTTCTTGAAGATCAAGACATTGATTCTGATACCTTAATTCCGGATTTCCAAAAGGAGCTTCGCAATTATGATCATCAGCACTAAGACGTATGCACTGGCTCTCTTTGAAGTTGCACATGAACAAGGACGTGAACTTGAAATATTTGATGAACTTTCATCAATTGAAGAAATTCTAGCAGATAAAGATGTTCGCAAGACTTTATCATTGACGCTTGTTAATGATAAAGTTTTAGAACCTGTTTGGAAGTTCTTGGAAACATATTATTCAAATGAAACGATTCATTTCTTGAAGATATTGAATGAAGCAAACATGGTTCGTGATTTCTCACGGATTGTAAGTTCTTATCAAGATTTACTTATTGATAATGAATTACTCATGATTGTGGATGTTCGAAGTTCTCGAGAACTGAATGATAAAGAAAAAGAAACCTTGTTAAAATCTCTTAAGGAGAAATATCAAGGTCGTTATAAAGTTAGCTATGAACTCGATTCTCAATTGATCAAGGGAATGGTAGTTTCTGTTAACAATGATATTTATGACACAAGTATAAAAGGAAAACTTGATCAGATTCTAAGTTATGGAGGGTTTGCGAATGAATAACTCAACAGAAAACATCATTGAAAGACTTAAGGAACAAATTAAAGATGTTAAATTTGATACTTTAAGTGAGGATATTGGTAAAGTCTTTAAAGTTGGAGACGGTATTGCTTTTGTTAGAGGGTTAAATGATGTTTTATCTGGAGAAATGCTTCGATTTGATCACGATGTTTATGGTTTAGCTTTAAACCTTGAAGAGAATCAAGTTGGGGTTGTTCTTTTAGGAAGTGATACTTCAATTAAAGAAGGGGATACTGTTTATCGTACAAACCATGTTATCGAAGTGGGTGTTGGTGATGCACTGTTAGGTCGTGTTGTGAACGCCTTGGGTCAACCAATCGATGGTATGGGAGAATTAAACACGGTATCTGTGAGACCGATTGAACGCGTTGCGCCAGGGGTTATGACACGCCAATCCGTTAACCAACCGTTACACACTGGAATCAAAGTTATTGATGCCATGATTCCAATTGGTAAAGGACAACGTGAGTTAATCATTGGTGACCGTCAAACTGGTAAAACAAGTATTGCACTTAATGCAATCTTAAATCAAAAGGGACAAAACGTAAAATGTATCTATGTTGCAATTGGTCAAAAAGCTTCAACTGTTGCGATGGTTGTGGAAAAACTGAAAGAACATGATGCACTTGATTATACAGTTGTTGTCTCAAGTACAGCAAGTGAACTTGCACCACTTCAATACATTGCTCCTTATACAGGATGTGCAATGGGAGAGTATTGGATGGATAATGGTGATGATGTGCTGATTGTGTATGATGATTTATCAAAACATGCAGTAGCTTATCGTACGATTTCATTATTACTTAGACGTCCTGCAGGCCGTGAAGCCTACCCAGGTGATGTCTTCTACTTACATTCAAGACTTCTTGAAAGAAGTGCGAAACTCAATGAAAAATATGGCGGCGGTTCGATGACTGCACTTCCTATTATTGAGACACAGGCTGGAGATATCTCAGCATATATTCCAACAAATGTTATTTCAATTACCGATGGACAGTTATTCTTAAATCTTGATGCATTCAATAGCGGTATGAGACCTGCTGTAGATAGTGGGATGTCAGTTTCACGTGTTGGATCAGCGGCTCAAACTAAGGCAATGAAGCAAGTATCTTCATCCCTTAAACTTGAACTTGCTACCTATCATGAACTCTTGTCATTTGCTCAATTCAGTTCTGATATTGACCCAACAACACAAAAAGCAATTGATCATGGACACCGTATTACAGAACTCTTAAAACAAGGTGCTCTTACAAAGATTTCTCATGAATTAATGATCATCAGTATGTTCTTAAATAAATATGGATACCTCGATCAGCTTAATGTGAAGGATGTTGCACCATTCGAAAAATTCTTGCATAAACGCTTTGAAGCGTCACATCAAGATATTTTGGATCGTATCAAAGAAAACTATGTTCTTGATGATGCATTGGTCGAAGACATCAAGCAAGTAGTCGAAAATGAATTAGAGAGTTTCAAAATAGCAGAGCATGCCTAATACATCTGCATTAAAGAAACGAATTAAAACAATTTCTTCGACTCAAAAAATTACAAAAGCTATGAAATTAGTATCTTTAAGTAAATTACAAAGATACAAAAATGAATTGGGTTCTTTCAAGGATTACTATAATGCCGTTCATGAAATCTCAGATTCATTTATGACTGCGGATGAAGGGGAAATATCGTCTTTACCCAAGTTATACTTTATTGTTATGCCTGATTTGGGATTGTGTTCTGCTTATTCTCAAGGTGTTCTTAAGAAAGTACGTGAAGTTTCACAAGATGGAGATTTTGCTTATGTACTTGGAACCCAAAACTTTGAAACACTACAATCTTTAGATTTGAAAGTAATCAATGAAATGGAATCAAGTGAGCACTTTAATGTTAATCAAGGAATCAAAGTTATTTCAGAATATTTGGATACGCATCAAATTGTTGCGGTAGTTCCTGAGTATGTAAATATGATGACGATGGAGTTTCATCTCTATGAGTTATCTACTGCAAACTATCAAATGCGTGATGATGTTATTTACGAACCAAACTTTGATGAAGTTACAATGTTACTCAAAAAAGTATCGTTGATTTCATTATTGAGATTTGCGTTTCTTACTTCAAAAGTAAGTGAACATACAACACGACGGATTGCTATGGAAAAAGCAACAGATAGTGCTCAAGATATGATTGATGATTTAGGTCGTCAATATAACCGTATTAGACAAGAAGCAATTACTCAAGAAATATCTGAAATAGTATCAGGAATGGAGGTTTCATAATGAAAGGTAGAATTGTACAAATTGTTGGACCTGTTGTCGATGTCCGCTTTGAAAAAGATCGAATGCCTAAAATTAATAATGCATTGATTGTGGAAAAAGAGGGACAACGTCTTACATTAGAAGTATCACAGCATATTGGTAATGACCTTGCGCGTTGTATCGCCATGGGACCAACAGACGGACTCTCACGTGATATTGAGGTCACAGATACAGAAAATGCGATTCAAGTACCTGTTGGTAAAGAAGTACTTGGACGTATGTTTAATGTATTGGGTGAACCGATTGATGAAATGCCATTTGACACTGCAGGTGTTGAGTATCATGAAATTCATCGTGAAGCTCCGGCATTTAAAGATCAAGAAACAACAAATAAAGTTTTAGAAACAGGAATTAAAGTTATTGATTTACTCTGTCCATACCCACAAGGTGGTAAAATTGGTCTCTTTGGAGGGGCTGGAGTTGGGAAAACTGTTCTTATGCAAGAGTTAATCCATAATATCGCTATTGAACACTCAGGATTATCCGTTGTTGCGGGTGTTGGTGAAAGAACTCGTGAAGGAAATGACTTATACCATGAAATGAAGGATGCTAAAGTTCTTGATAACACAGTATTGGTATATGGCCAAATGAACGAATCACCAGGAGCACGTATGCGTGTTGCGTTATCAGCGCTTACCATGGCTGAAAACTTCCGTGATAATAACAAACAGGATGTGTTACTCTTTATTGATAATATTTTCCGATTCACACAAGCTGGATCTGAAGTATCCGCACTTCTTGGACGCATGCCATCAGCAGTTGGATACCAACCAACACTTGCTACTGAAATGGGACAACTTCAAGAACGTATTACGTCAACAAAATCAGGATCGATTACATCCATTCAAGCGATTTATGTGCCTGCGGATGACTTAACAGACCCTGCTGCCGCTATTACGTTTACGCACTTGGATGCAAAAACGGTTCTTGATCGTAACATTGCTGCATTGGGTATCTACCCTGCTGTTGATCCATTAGAATCAAGCAGTAGTCTTCTATCAGAAGATGTCGTGGGAGCAGATCACGTTTATGTTGCAACTGAAGTTCAAAAAATATTACAAAGATATAAAGATCTTCAAGATATTATCGCAATCTTAGGAATGGATGAATTGAGTGCAGAAGATAAACTTACTGTTAATCGCGCACGTCGTATTCGTAACTTCTTATCACAACCCTTCTTCGTTGCTGAGACATTCTCAGGAATTCAAGGAGCGTATGTACCAATTAGTGAAACAATCCGTAGCTTTAAAGCAATCCTTAATGGAGAAGCGGATCATATCCCTGAACAAGCATTCTTATTTGCCGCAACGATTGATGATGTCTATCGAAAAGCAGAAAGTATGTAATGACTATGTTCGAGATAAAAATAGTAACGCCGCATGGGATTTATGATGAAATTCAAGTATCATCAGTAACACTTCCTACAACAGATGGTCAACGTACCGTACTTCCAAATCACATGCCTCTAGTCATGCCTTTGGAAATTGGGAATATGTATCTTAAAAAAGATAATGAACGCGTTGATTATGCAATTTCAGAAGGGATGTTTACTTTTGAGAATAATTGCGGTACATTGATTATTACATCAATCGAACGTGGGGATGAGATTGATTTCGAGCGTGCAGAAAAAGCAAAACAGCGTGCTGAAGAAAGACTCCATGGTCAACATTATGAAGATCATGTAGATTTTAAACGTGCTGAATTAGCCATGAAGCGATCGCTATCGAGGTTGAGGCTAAAGAAATGATTAAAACATTAAAAAGAAAATTTAAAAAACTATCGATTCCCCAGTATATTGCATTAGGATTTGCAATGACAATCCTAATCGGTGGAATCTTACTATCTTTACCAATCGCAAGTCGCAGTGGCGAGTGGACACCCTTTTTGGATGCCCTCTTTACAGCGACTTCTGCTGTTTGTGTAACAGGTCAAGTAACACTTAACACAGCCGCACACTGGAACTATTTTGGTAGCACGGTAATTATTACACTGATTGAAATTGGCGGATTGGGATTCATGTCTGTGATTGTAATGTTCTTTGTGTTCTTAGGTAAAAAACTAAGCTTGAAGCAACGTTTAATCCTGCAGGATGCCATTAACTCAGAAAAACTCTCAGATTCACAGTATTTAATTCGATATATTATCAAATTCTCACTAACAGTTCAGTTAATCGGGGCAATCTTGCTCTCAATTGATTTCATTCCACGATTTGGACTTTGGAAGGGAATCTACTTCTCACTATTTCATGCAATCTCTGCATTCTGTAATGCAGGATTTGACTTGTTTGGAAACAGCTTAGAAGGCTTTACACAAAATCCTCTCGTTATCTTAACGATTGGTGGTTTAATCGTCTTTGGTGGACTTGGATTTATTGTATGGCATGATTTACTTCACTATAAAAAGAATAAAAAACTTTTAATGCATACGAAGCTAACATTGGTAACAACTTTATCAATCTTATTTGCAAGTTTCTTATTATTCTGGCTTAGCGAAAGTCGTAATGGAACGTTCGCAGACTTACCGCTTCATTTACAGCTAGTGAACTATTTGTTTATGGCGATAACGCCACGTACAGCAGGTTATGCTAATGTGAACTATGCAATGGTATCCTCAATGGGAATCTTTGTAACGATTATCTTAATGTTCATTGGAGCGTCATCTGGTTCAACAGGTGGTGGGGTTAAAGTAACAACTGTTGCGACCATCTTCCTCTACGTTAAAGGAAAACTGCATGATGAAGAACCACGGTTCCAAAATCGGAAAATACCTAAAGATCGTGTTGTGAAATCCGTAATGATTGTATTCATTGGACTTATGGTTGTAATTGGAGCTTCATTGATACTCTTGATTACTGAAACAATACCTGAGAGATATGGTATTGAATACGTCTTAGTTGAAGTATTCTCGTGTTTTGGTACAGTAGGATTAACAATGGGATTAACACCTGATCTTACAGCCATTGGTAAAATTGTGCTAATAATTGTAATGTTTGCAGGACGTATTGGACTGTTGACATTCTTCCTATCATTTGGTGGTAGGAGCGAACCGAAAGAACCATTAATTAGATACCCAGAAGGAAATCTCTTGGTAGGTTAGGAGAAAAAATATGATTAATAAAACAGTAGCAGTATTAGGATTAGGACTCTTTGGTGCATCCGTTGCGAAAACATTAGCACGACACCAAGTTGAAGTAATTGCCATCGATCAAAAAATGGCACGTGTTGAAGAGGTTGCAGGGCATGTTGATCATTGTGTATCGGGTGACTTTACCAAATATGAAGTTTTAGAAGCCGCAGACGTAGCTCAAGCAGATATTGGAATTGTTGCATCAGGAGAACGTCTTGAGGATACAATCATGGGTGTTCTGAATCTTAAGAAATTAGGTGTGAAGCATGTCATTGTGAAAACAAAGAATACGGAATACCTTGAAGTTCTTAAAAAAGTAGGAGCAGACCGTGTTGTACTACCGGAAGTAGAGATGGGTAAACGTCTTGGAAATGAAATTGCTAAACACAGTATTATTGATGCGTTTAGAATTGATGATAACTACAATATTGCAGAAATTCATCCTCTTACAAACTGGGTAGGTAAAAAGATTAGTGATTTAAATCTTCGTCAAGATTTCGGATTTAATATCGTTGCTTTAAAATGTGGAGACATTCATGGTTTAAAGATTATGGTTGATCCAGATTACATCGTTAAAGATGGCGATCTCTTCTTTGTATTAGTTGAAGAAGCTGATTTAGAACGCTTTAATAATTTAGATGAAAATTAGAGGCTTGTCCTCTTTTTTTTATTTGAGCATATTAATTAACTTTTATACGGTTAGGGGTATAATATAAGTGTAAAGGAGATGTCTTATGATAAAAAATATTACAGATGCAAATTTTAATGAAGAAACAAAAGATGGTTATGTGTTCGTTGATTTCTGGGCAGAATGGTGCGGACCTTGCCGTATGTTAGGACCTGTACTTGATGAACTCTCAACAGAACTTGAAGGTAAAGTTGAAATCAAGAAAGTTAATATTGATGAGAATCAAGCCATTGCTCAACAATACGGTATTATGAGTATCCCTACAATGATCTTATTTAAAGATGGATTACCTGTAGAAAAGATTCAAGGTTTCCAACCAAAACAAGCTCTTAAACAATATCTTGAAAGTAAGATTTAAAAGACCTTCTTGCAATCGCATGCCTTGCATGCAATAATCTTGAAGAAATAACTTTTATGGAGGCAATGTCATGATTTGTGATGAGAAAAAGATAATTAATCGGTTAAACCGTGCTGAGGGCCAATTACGTGGCGTTACGAAGATGATAGAGGAAGGACAGGACTGTAAGGATGTTCTCGCTCAAGTTACCGCTGTGCGCTCTAGTATCGATAAAATCGTAAAGCTAATTGGCATCAACAATCTTTTAGATTGCATTGATACCCTTCCCGAAGGACTTGATGGCCAAGAGGCTCTCGAAGAAGCCGTAGAGTTGATTGTGAAGTCACGTTAGTATAACTTATAATTAAAAAGAGGAAGATCCTAGTTTGGAACTTCCTCTTTTCTTATGGGACATGGCTTCTTCATTTCATAGCGAATATATACTAAACCTAAAATAATTAATACAAGTGACACTAGTTTATAAGGAAGACCCGCCAAAGGTAAAGCAACCACTGAGAATGAAATACCAATGGAAGCAAAGAAGGCTATCACACATGGGGTACAACCATACGTTAGAATGCCAAAGACAATTGAGAGAAAACCCATATTTTGTCCTTTTCCTTCATGACCATAAATCGTTGCCATAACAGTACTGAGAGTCATCAGAAGACCTGAGAGAATACTCATTAATATATTTAGTAATATATTGACAACTACTAAGGTAACACTGTATTCAGATGCCATTGCACTATAAGACATATTGAATGAATCAATCAGTGTATAGACAAACAAGAAAAATAATGTAAATAAGATCCAATGCTTTCGTTTACTTGGAATCATGGTTAACGCATATTCAAACATAACATCACCTCTTTGTGACGATTATACCACGAGGGGTATATTGTTAAGAGAATAGTGCTCATAAATAATGATGAAAAATAAAATCTATAGTATGTATCCAAATTCCTATAGTTTCTCACTACGATAATTCTATTATAAATATATAATAGTACTGTAAGCGTTTACTGTCTATGGGTAAGCAATATCCCACAATAATGATTAGGAGAAAATATGAAACAAAACAAAAAACAGCGATTCAAAGAATCGATTTTTCGTAATGTGTGTATTGGTATCACAACTGTATCGTTGGCGTTAGGATTTGTTGGAAATGGATTAACAATTCATGCTGCGATTGACGGTGATGGTACGGATGAAGTTAATGAAAATTATGTTAATGGTACATCACTTCAACCGGTTGCACCTGCATTCAGAGTTAAGACGCTACTAGAGTGGACTCCAGAAAAAGATCCAGATGCTAAGTTGAACAGATCGACTGTTCCATTAAATAAAAGTCGATTCCAAGGAACTCAAGTAAATGAACTTGCAAATCCTAAAGCGAAAATTACATCTGCAGCAATCTCTAATGCAAATCATGATAAAACACCATCTACAGGTGGAGAAGACTTTAACGTCTATGCATTTGATAACTGGCAATATCTTGATTCAATGATCTATTGGGCGAGTTCAGAAGAAGGTGTATTTGCTATTCCTTCTCCAGATATTGTCGATGCAGCTCATAAAAATGGCGTGCCTGTGTATGCAACACTTCATTTTCCATGGGGATCAGGACATTATGATTCTTTAGCTGAATTAGAAAGAATGTCAATGAAGGACGAAAATGGGGAATATGTTGTCGCAAATAAAATGATAGAAATAGCGGAGTACTATGGTTTTGATGGCTACTTCTTCAACCAAGAATCATTTGGGTCAAATGCTAAAGTAGCAGATGAAATTAAAGATATGTTAATATACCTACGCACAAAATCACGTGAGATGGGATATCCAGTAAATATCGGTTGGTATGATGCTATGGCAAACAGTGGGAGTGTAAGCCATCAAAATGCAGTAAACAATCAAAATGATATTTGGCTAAAAAAAGATGGAAATGGCAATTATGCTGTCGATGAATTTTTTATGAACTTTAATTGGAGCAAAAGTGGTATCAAGTCAACACATGACTTTATGTCTAAGACTTTAGACAGAGATCCATACGATGCATATGCAGGATTTGAAATTCAACAAAATAGCTATAAAACGAGCATTCAAACTAAGAACTTAATTGGTGAGGATGGAAAAATTCTATCTTCCATTGCCCTGTATGCACCAAACTCTACCATGGGATTTGCTGAAAGTGCAGAGTCATTCTTTAAACATGAACAGATACTCTATACCGGACCCGAAGGAGACCCAAGTATTACGGGCGATGATGGTGAATGGGTAGGGATGTCTCGTTTTGTAACAGATAAATCTACAGTTTCAGGAACTAAGTTTGGAACAAGTTTTAACGCAGGTCATGGAAGAAAATGGTTTGCAGAAGGTGATGTGGTACGTGATCGAACTTGGAACTATCGATCGGTGCAGGATATCATGCCTACATGGCGTTGGTGGGTTAAAGATCCAGTTGGAACACGATTGGATGTAATTTACGATTTTAATGATGCATACAATGGTGGAAACTCACTTCAATTTAATGGAAACCTTGAGGCAGGAAGCATTAATGATGTAATGCTTTATAGCACAAACTTGGATGTGGAATCAGGCACTAAGATAAACCTCACAACCAAAGGAAATACAACCAGTGTTCTTGAAGTAGGCGTTGCATTTGATGAAGACTATAAAGAGAAGGACTTAACCTATTTTGAAATAAGTAGTGATGAAAATTGGGGTACGAGTTCTATCGATTTATCTGAACATGAAGGTAAGAAAATCTATGCACTAAGTCTCAGAGTTAGGACACAGGAAAGTGAATCCTTGTCAATCAATCTTGGTCAGCTAACAGTTGGTAAAGAAATGAATGAGATTTCAAATACAAAGTCTGTTTCAGTTGACGAAAAATTACTTTCTAACTCCCGAGAAGCAAGTGCTAGAATATCTTGGAGCGATGTTAGAGATGCGCAAAGTTATGAAATTTATCAAGTAAATAAAGATGGAAAAGAAGTACTGCTAGGATCAACAACGAATACTGTCTTTTATGCCGATCAAATTACAAGAACGAATGAGAACGCAATGGATGGTAATACCACAACACTTCGTGTTAAGTCCATTGATGCTCATAAACAACGTTCTAAGGGAACTGATGTTAGTTTCAACTGGGATGTTGCATTGGACGGAAGCGATATAAATGAAGTATTCGAACCTGAAAACTTGGCACTCAATGCTGAAATAACAGAGGTTTCAGCTGAAAATGCAGCAGAGCCAGGATGGAAAGCACTTGATGGAACAGCAACAGGTAACAGTAAATGGACGGCAACTAATAAAAAATCAGGATATCTTTCAATTCGTTTAAAACAACCAGAAACGGTTACTCGTTGGCGTGTTGAACATGCTGAGTATGGTGGAGAGGCCAACAATATGAATACTGTAGACTTTTCCTTAAACTATAAAGATGAAAATGGTGTTTGGAAAATAGCGAAAGATATTAAAGGTAATACTAAAGCAGTCACAGATGTCTTGCTGGATGAGCCCATCACTGCACAGGAATGGAAACTTAATATTACAAATTCAGGAACATCTCCTTGGGGAGCAATCCGAATTTATGAATGGCAAATGTTTAATAGTGGATTTGCGAAAACACCGATGATTCCACAATTCCACATTAAACCTGACTTTGAACGAAATACGATTAATATCAATGAGCTAAAGAAAGGTGATAAAGTTCGTCTTTACGATAGCATAGCTTCAGAAACGCCGATTTATGAAAAAGAAGTTGAAAAAGATGGAAATACGATCCTAGAAGACATTGATTTCAATAAATTTGGCGAACGAATTTATGTAACAAATCAAAGAGAAGAATTAGATGAAAGTGGTAAGAATAGTGTAATGTCTCTACCTCTAGTTGAAGCATCCATGTATATTCATGTGTATGCAGAGGGTATGGGACTTAATGCAACGTATGACATAATTGACAGTTCCGGTAAGGTACGAAGTGAAGGAGGAACCTCGGACTCGGGTCTTACACTTAATCTTCCTATTGGTGACTATCAGCTTTCCTTTACATCACTACCACTTGGTATATACTATGATCAAAAACCGATTGATTTTTCAGTAGTTAAAGATCAAGATAATGAAAAGATTATCAACTTAAATTATTATGAAAACTACAATGAGTTGGGACGTAGAATCTATGAAGTTAAACAACTCAAAGAAGGTGAGTACAACTCAGAATCATATCGCCATTTATCAGAGGTTTTAGAGGCAGTATCACTTGTACATAAAAATCCAGCTGTTACAGATAAAACATATACCGAAGCTCTACAGAGTTTGAACACAGCTGTCGAAAACTTATTGCCATCAGCGGATAAGTTATCAATGATGCTTCAAAATATTATTAATGATACTTTAAAACTAGATGAGTCTAAGTATAGTGTTGAGAGCTTCTCCAAATTGGAAACGAGAATTAATGAGGGAAAAGTACTATTAGAAAATAATAGCAACGATGAGACATTACTCACTGCCGCAATAACAAACATTGAAGAAGCAGTAAGCGCTCTTGAAGTCAAAGAAGACAGTGTTGATAAGAAGGATCTTGTCGCATCGATTCAAAAAATTAAAGCATTGGATAAAGAACTGTATACACCTGTCTCTCAAAAATTAATTGATGAATCACTTATAAAAGCCTCAGATGTTTTAGAAAATGATCAATCCACACAAGATGAAGTGGATATGATTGTTTCTGAAATCGATGAAGTGCTTCTTAAATTGAAATTGAATGCAAACAAGACACTCTTGAAGGCACTCATTGATAACAATGAATATTTGGAAGCTCAGTATTCGAAAGATAGTTTTGCAGTGTATACTCAAGCATTGCAAAGTGCCTTAAAAACTAGAGATGATTTGGAAGCAACACAACTCGAGGTTAATGAGGCATATAGCACATTGAAGTTAGCCATTGATAGTCTTGACGACATCACAATTCCACGCGAGAATTCAGTTAGAGAACTCGAAGAAAAGCTTGAGGAAGCACGTTTGATTGATGGTGAAACATACACGCCAGAAACAATTCTTGTTCTTGAAGAAGCAATCAAAAATGGTGAAAACGTTCTTAATAATCTTCCATCTAAGTTAAAGAAAAATAATGAATTATACAGCATCAAAGCACGAACAATCAGCACGGAACAAGATGTTCAAAATGCAATTGAATCGTTGACAAATGCTATAGATGGATTAGTTAAAAAAGAAGATCCAAAAGAGCCTACAAAACCAACTGACCCAACAGAACCAACAAAACCGACGGAACCTACTAAGCCTATAAATCCGACAAATCCAGTTAAACCAAATGATGGAAGTGAAACAAAACTTCCGGAAACAGGTATGGAAAATAGCAATCGAAATTTAGCACTAGGTTCTATGATTACAATGTTAGGACTTTCTGCGGTAATGTTTAAAACACGAAAGAAACATGAAAAACATTAATATATAAATAAAAGCTAGAGTGTCTATATTAACTCTAGCTTTTTCAAATAAAAAAAGACTTGAAGTAAATCAAGTCTTTAATGAATTATGAAATTGCGCCACCTTGGATTTTAGCATCTTCTTTAACAGTTACTGAAGTTGCGATTGCTACTTCTAAACCTTTCGCAATTTCTTCAAGGCTTAATGAAGGCATATTAACCTTTTGTGCAGCTTGTTCTGTTGCGAATGGAACGTGAATGAAGCCACCTTTAGTTGCTGGGAACTTTTTATCAATTAAATACATAAGTCCATACATTAAGTGGTTACATACGAAGGTACCTGCAGTATTAGATACTGATGCAGGAATTTTTGCTTCTTTCATGTTTTCTACCATTGCTTTAATTGGCAGTGTTGAGAAATAAGCACCTTCACCGTCAAGACGAATCGTTTCATCAATCGGTTGGTTTCCTTCGTTATCCTTAATACGTGCATCATCTTGGTTGATTGCTACACGTTCTGGAGTAACGCCGAAACGACCACCTGCTTGACCAACACAGATTACAACATCGGGTTGATACTTAGTCATGTTTTCTTCTAAGACATCAATCGCCTTTCCGAAAACTGTAGGAACTTCAACTTTAATAACTTCAGCTCCTTCAATTGTATTTGGAAGGAGTTTCACAGCTTCATAAGCTGGGTTCATTGCTTCTCCACCAAATGGATCAAAACCTGTAATTAATACTTTCATAAATTATTTCCTCCTTTAAAATGCTAAGAAATACATTAATACAATATGTGCAATTAATAATGCGATTGCAAATGGTGCTTGGTACTTGATCACAGTATATTGTGATTTTGTTTCAAGAAGTGTTGCCGGTAACAGGTTAAAGTTCGCAGCCATTGGTGTTAACAATGTACCACAGAATCCTGCTGTCATCGCAAGTGCACCAGCAATAACTGGATCTGCACCTTGTGAGAATACAAATGGAATACCAATACCGACTGTAATAACAGCAAAGGCAGCAAATGCATTACCCATAATAATAGTAAAGATTGCCATACCAACACAATATGCAATAACTCCAGCAAGTGCAGAGCCGTTAGGAATAACATTACTCATTAATGTTGAAATCAATTGTCCAACACCAGCTGATGTAAAGATTGCTCCTAAACCAGCGAGAAGTTGAGGCAAGATACTGAATGAACCCATGGTACGCATTAAACGACTTGCATCTTTAACAGCGTCTTGTGGGCCAGCTTTTGTAATAATAAGAGCAGCAATTAATCCACAGAATGCAGATAAACCAATCGCAATATATCCAAAGACTGAATCAGATACTTTTAATGCTGGATCAGCAAGGCCTGGTAAAACCATTGAGAAGATTACAGCACCGAGAGCAATGATAAGTGATGGAATAAAGATTGCGAGACCGATACGATCCGATGAAGTTTGTCTGAAACGATCAGGAATCATTTCAATTTTACTGATATTTACAACTTTAAACGCTGAGAGAACACCAAGTCCTAATACTAGGAATCCGTTAACTTCTTTAGGAACATAAGGTCCTACCATAAATAAGAATGCAAGAATGAACCAGAATAATGAAGCACCGTACTTACGGTTATCATCTACGTTTTTAAATGCATCAATACCACTCACAATAAATATAAGTCCGATATAGATATACCAGATTTCTAAAAATAATGTCCAAAAATTCATTATTTTTTACCTCCTTTAGCTAAACGACGATCAAGTAATACTGTTTGAACGCCTCCAAATACTAAGGAGCAAACAAAGATAGGAATTGACCACATTGCGATACCACGGTTAGTAACAGCAAAGCCTGCAGCTACTAAAGTTTCAACGATCAAGTTAGTTCCGCTACTATATAGGAACAAGTTTTGTCCGAAGAAGTTACCGTAGTTATCAGATGCTGCAGCAGCAGCTTTGATTTCATCTTTTTCATCGTCTGTTAAATCATCTTCTCCACGTGATTGAACAGCAGCACCTTCAGCCATAGGTTGGATTAAAGGTCTAACAAATTGTGGATGTCCTCCTAAACGAAGGGATCCAGCAGCAGCAAATTGACGAATCAATTGATAAACAAAGATAACACGTCCTGCTGTAAGTACCTTCATCTTTTGAATTAACTTAACAGCTTGTTCACGAAGTCCGTATCGCTCACACAACCCAACCACCGGTAAGGTTAATACGAAGATTGTAAGACCACGTTGAGAAACAAATTTTTCTCCTAAAACTCCAACTACTTCCATGAACGACATTCCCCCAATTAATGCCGTTACGATAGCGGCTACCAGGACAACTGCAAGAGAATCGAGTTTAAGTGCAAAACCAACTACGATTATTACAATTCCGGTCAGTAACCACAGATTAACAGAATCTACCATAATAAATTTTCCTTTCAAAATATATAAGTCACATTATATAGCAAAACAAGAAGAGTGACAACTTGAAGAACTGATAAGTTGTAAGTGGAATTGAAATTCTTTTAACAAACTTTCAATTATTAAACATGAAACCAAGAAAATCAAGAGGTATTGGAAATTTTATGAGGGAAATATCTTAATTTTTATCCTATATGTGTTAAAATAGAGCTAGTAGTAGTTTATAGAAAGAGGTGCTTATGGTTAACGAAGAAAAAAATAACGAGATTGAGGAAAAGGTAGAAGTTGAAGATTCACCAAAACCTGAAATCTCCGATCATCATTTCGGTTGGGAAAGTCTCGCCTCAGTTGAAGAATCTCGTCAAAATCAATTAATATCAGAAGTCTATAGTCTAATGAGTACAGGAGATGATTTAAAACTTGATTTTATCAAGGATGAATGGAACTCATTATCAGCAGAAGGAATTGATCCTAAATTAGAAGAGCGTTTTAATCACGCAATTAAACTTTATGAAACACGTCAAGAACGTATTGATGAAGCACAAAAAATTAAAAAAGAATTAATTCAAGAAGCTGAAAAAGTTAAAGATTCGAAAGAATGGAACAAGACAGCTACATACCTACAAGAATTACAAGGTCGTTGGAAAGAAGCTGGCTTTGCTGGTCAAGATATCGATCAAGAGCTTTGGGAAAAGTTCCGTGCAATCAATGATGTATTCTTTGATTCACGTTCAAAACATTTTGAAAACTTAGCAGAAGCTCGAGAAGAAACTCGTGAAGTAAAAGAAAAACTTATTGAAGAAGCAGAAGCTTTAAAAGATAGTACTGACTGGAAGAAAACTTCTGTAGAAATGCGTGACTTAATGACACGTTGGAAGGATGCTGGTTTTGCGGGTCGTGATTACGAAGATGCTCTTTGGGAACGATTCAATGAATCACGTCAACACTTTTACGAAAATCAAAGAAACTTCTTTGAAGAACTTCGTGCAACACATGATGAAGCTAAGAATAAAAAAGCTGAAATCGTCGCAAGTGCAGAAAAAGTTGTGGAATCATTTAACCCACAAACAGTTCGAGAAGAAATGGATAAATTATTCGAAGAATGGAAAACAATTGGTCACAGTGGTCGTGAACATGAAGAAAAACTTTGGAGTCAGTTCAAATCGCTTCAAGATGAATTCTATTTCAAGATTAAGAATAGAGATTTAAAAACTGCTGAAGAACGCCGCGAAGAACTCGAAAATGAAGTAGAGCTTTTAGAAGTGCGTATGTCAGCTCTTGAAAACTTAAACGAAAAAGTCAAAATTAAACTAACAAGTTTAGAAAGACAATTCGAAGAAAGTGATTCAGAAGAACTTGCTGCAGAAATTGCAGAATTAAAAGCTAGCTATGAAGAAAATGAGAAAAAACTTGATGAGTATGCAGATGATTTAGATCGCTACTCAAAAGAACTATTCCACATTTCTTAATTATGAAACTCCTAAATTAGTTTTTAGGAGTTTTATATTCTTAATTATGTCTACATAGGGGGGAAAATGAAACTTAAAGAAGTAAGTTTACGCGTGGTGATTGTAAGCTGTATTGCTTTAGCACTATCATGGGCAAGTGTTCGGTACGCTCCTGTTTTAAAGCTTTCTTTTGTACCTATGTTTATCGTTGTCACGATCTTAAGCGCTTTGGTACTCATGGTTCAAATAGTAGTACGACAATTCGGACATTATATTTTTGGAGTAATATCTGGGTATGAATTTACATCGATTCAATTATTAAATTGGGTTATGGTTTCTTCTGAATATGGAATTCAGTTCAAGAGATACCATGTACCAAGAATCAATGGGCAATGTATTATGAAAACTCCTGATGTGGAGTTGGATGAATTACCCTATACCTTGTATCTACAAGGTGGGAACATTGCGAACGGAATACTGACATTATTTCTGACAGTGATTGTTTTGAATGCCAACCTTGATATGATGAAGCAACTCATATTGGTTATATTTATCATTATGGGGCTGGTAGTGCTGTTTGTGAACGCTGTACCGCATGGTTTGTTTATAAACGATACTGAAGCAGTACGAACCTTAAGAAGAAGCATTCAGGCTCGCGATGCCTATGTACAACTATCCGGATTTTATCGGGAGCAATTTGATTTTTCTGATCGCAGTCATTCCTTCGAATTTAGAAGTTATCCTATTGATTTAGTGGATAACTATTATGCATTTTTGGTCAACTATTATTATCTTTACCAAAAACGATTGGAAATTGGTTGGAACGAGTGCTTAATTCATCTCAAAGAACTCCAAGGGATTGATGTAAGAATTCCATATGTTTATCGGATGCAATTAGAACTTGAAATCAACTACCTACAGATGCGAATGAGCCAAGAAGTTCCTGAAGAAACAGAACAGCTAAAACGATACATAAACGGTGTTATGTACTCTCCGCAAATTGTTAGGTATCTTTATCTTAAGTCTTATGTTCAAGATGGAGAACTGAATGATCAACTCTACAAACATTTTGAAATTGTTGCAGCAGAGTATCCTTTTATTCTTGAGAATGAGATGGAACGGGAAATCATGAATATATTAAAAGATGAACTTGCCTAGGAAGAGTTGAAAAAACTCTTCTTTTTTTACTGTCTATCCACTTATTTGATGAGTAAATAGGGCTGATAATCATAATATTTAACTTTTTATAAAGAATTATGAAAAACCTATTGATATTTATTATTAAGGTTGATATAATCAATAAGCATTAAGAAATACTTGCGGGCGTGGTGAAATTGGCAGACACACTAGACTTAGGATCTAGCGCTTCGGCATGGAGGTTCGAGTCCTCTCGCCCGCACCATAATTTAAATTAAACCAATCTAAAAAGATTGGTTTTTTATTTGATTAGTTGATATGATGAAACTAAGGAGAACATCAGAATATGGAAGGTAAATTAAATAGATTTTTCGTATCGTTATCGAAATCTGAATGGGAAAATTTTCTAAATTTTAATAAAAACTATTACAATGATTTGAATAATATACGGATTTTTGATTATCCTAGTCCCTATTATGATAATGGAGTTCAATGTGTAGTTCCGTATCGGTTAGGGTATCAATCCTCAGAAGAGTTCAAATATACGTGCAAAGTCGAACAAATTATTGGTTGGTGCCTGATGACACGACATCAAAATGGGTTTATTAGATTCAGTTACCTAAGAAAAATTTTAGACAAACAGATAATAGCAGATTATCCATTCGTTATTCCGTACATACTTAGGCTACTCGGTGAGTATGTTTCGGAGATATGGGACTACATATTTGAAAATCAGCATCTTCTACAGTGCAAAGAAGTTAATTACTTTGTCATTAATAATTTTGACTTCATGGATAAAAACCTACAAAGAAATATTAGTTACTCGTATCTTTATTACAGAAGTAATATTGTAACGGGTAAATTTGTTTCAAGTGGATGTGCTGTTTTACAAGGCTTACTAAGATGTGCAAGCTCATAGATATGTATAATTCATTCTACTTACTGAACTACGTAAAAAAGGTACTACTATTCTAAGGTAGGTTTTATCCTAATAAACTCATCATAACTGCTGCCAGGAGGTGACACCCAATGAACGAATTCACTATATTACAAGATGATAATGAATACCTACAATTTGTTTTAGTTAAGACAATTAAAAATTATGAATACACCCCAAATAATTTTACTTCAAATTATATTATGAATGTCTCACTCAAATCCGACCTCTATAAACTAGATTTAGAGTTAGAATTTTACAGATATAACCTTATTACATTTTTAGATTCCCTTAAAAGTTTATATTCTACCTTGAATGGTGAAGCTCATTTAAATAACGGTTTTTATGATAATGATGTGATGCTTAAAGTGTCTAGTGTAGGCAACCTTGGAAATATTGAATTAGACATGCAAATTATTAGATATGGAATAAATAGTAATTTTTCTGGAGAAGATAAAATTTTGTTTATACGAGGTATGGATCAAACATATTTAACTCTGTTGATTACATCACTTACAGATTTTCTGGAAAGTAATTGATAAATCCTTTTTTACGATTATCAAAGTTTAGAAACCCAGATAACATTATTTGTAGAATTCCTACTGTATCCGCACCAAATAAAATTAAACTAACATCACCCAAAAGGTTATGTTTTTTTTATACAAAGCAGTAACAAGACTAAAAAAAGAACCAGAATTTGATTTTTGGTTCTTTTTATTTTACTTCAATTATTTTAATATAATAAGGATTTAAACCACTTTAGATTTACCTTATGGTGTTCCCGTGAATTTTCAAGCATCAAACGAAACTTAGGATCTAAAGTATTCACATCTTCTAATGCGTGATTCAGATTCACTATTTTTGATTCTATTTGACTAATCTGAGAGTTAATATACGAATGGTAGTGTTCTTCAGGAATTAACTCGTTGAAAAGCATTGGAGTATAAAAGGATAAATTGACATACTCTGATATATTTCCGTATTTATCCATTAACTCCGAGAACAATTGTTCACCTTTAGGTGTCACCGAAAAGTAAGTGATTTCCGGATCATTGGAATCAAGGGTTCCAGAAAGGAATCCCTTCTCATTCATTTTTTGTAGATTATAATAGAGAGAACCTTTTGTGTATTGAACTATGTATTTATAGTGTCTTTGGTCCATTATCTTCATTAGTTCATAGCCATGAGTATTTGGATACTTCAACAGTAAACCTAAGATAAGTAATTGAATCATTGTTATTCTCCTTGATTGATGCTTTGGTAAGACTCCATATATGTATCGATTGAAATTTTACCAAGGGCAAATTGGGTATTCAGTTTATTCATTTTTTCTGCTTGTGTTGGCATTTTCGAGTAAATATCTTCAAGTATCGCAGCTTCGCTAGCTAATGACTTTGAATAATTCATTAGCTTTGTATATGCTTGATAGTATCGAATACCAAAAACTCTTTGCGACACTGAGTCTAAATGAATTCCGTCAGGATTTAAAGATAAACCTTCTGCAGATGCAAGTCCAACATAAGGGATGCTGTTCCCAACTTTTTCGATAATATCATTAATCTTTTCAGATTGAGTACAGCTCATTCCAAACCCTGCTTTCCCAAGTTCATCAGATAGCGTTCCAATTACTATCGGTATGTTTGGTAGATTGAGTTGAGATCGAAATGATTCTAAAACATCAATGAGTTTCTTTTCATAATTAGTGTATAAATCACTGTGGCTATCGCTTTCTCCTTGATGCCATAAAATTGCGACGAGTTCTGTATTCTCAAGTGCAACTTTAGTTTGGGTGATTGCGTTTGTAAAGAGTGGTTGGTCACTTTGCCACTCTGAAATAGTACTACCTCCTTCTGCACAAGGAATAATTGCAATCTCGTCTTCAGGATGATCAAGAAGCCAAGCTGCTGCAAAAGACGCTGATGGTCCGATACCGGCAACATGACGATCAAAGTTGATGGGCTCATTCATCATTTGCCAACGAGTATTTCTCCACATGTATATTCGTTCATCTGTGATTTCAGGAACTTGATTAATAAAGCCTCGTCCTGCCATGTTTGATTGTCCTACAATTAGGATTGATTTTTTCATATATATACCTCGTAGTCTAATTAGACTAAAATATTATAACACTATCGAAGTAATAGTCTAGCGGAATACAACTATAGCAGATAAAAAAACTGTTCTATTTTCTGTATTCTCACCAAAATCTCACTGTAAGAATACTTCATCATGATAAAATATATATAAGTAGAAACATATTCATTTCATACATATATGTGCATTCAACAAATACTAGGGATAGAGTTCCTAAAAGGATAGGAGGTTAAATAAGTAATCAACTCATTCCTTAACTATTAAGTATTATCTAATGAATTCCTGAATTTATAATAGGAGGACAAAATGGTAAACAAAAAGAATAAAACATTCATGATAGTACTCATAACACTCATACTTTTGTTGTGTCTCTCATTAGTAGGACGTAAATTTTCAAGAGATGATCCCGAAAAAGTATATGATATACTTACTGTGGAACAGGAAAGAAAGCTAATCATTAAGGAGAGAATTTTGCTTAAAGATTATTTTGATTCTGACGCAAACTTTAAAGATACTGATTTTATTAGACACGAAAATATTAAAAACGATAAATTAAGATTTAGTATTTATTCAAAAGAGATACCCGATAATTTGATTAGAACAGAAAATCAAGTTTATGAATTTGATCTTAAAACACGAAAAAGTGCTCAGCTATATCAGAATGTTGATGGTTTTATATATGACTCAACCGAATCAAATTTAATACTAGTAATGAACGATTTCGAAGATAAATTGAGAGTTAGAGTCTTAGATGGAAACAAACAAAATGGAATAACCCTCTTGGATTTTGAAAGCCACCCAGTGTGGGGAGAATTCAAGTTCTGTAAGGTTAATGATGAATATTATACATATTCAATGGGTGATGAAAAAAAAGATGGTAAAAAAGTTATTTCTGGATCCTTATGGAGTATTAATGGTAGCGGTATAAGTCAGGAGAGCAACGATATTTTTAATAACTACTTTGATGCTGGTGATGATGAAAGGTATGATAGATCAGCTTCTCTCAGCTGTGGAAATAATACATTCACACAAACACTATCTAATAAAAGTGACTCTATCATATACTACTATGAGGACGGTGTTAAAACAGTTACAATTCCATCTAGAGTGATAGCATCATGGAAAATAGATGATACAATCTACTATACTTCAGATAATGATGAAGTAAGTTCGTTTAATCGTTATGACTTACGTAGTGGAGAAATAACAAACATCATCAAGGATAAAATGAATAGAGAAGCAATCTATCTTGATGAAGATAATATTATCTTTTTAGATAATTACAAAAAAAAGATGTACTTATTGGATCAGAAAAGAAATTCACTTGTTCCAATCGAATTTCCTGAGAATATCCTTGAAATTATTACTGTTGTCAAGATTGGTGATGAATTTCTGATGATCGTAGATGCACCTCTTGAGCAGAATAATGATAAGTACAGAACAGAACCAGAAGTAATAAACTTTAAATTAGAGTAGTTTCACGGTGGTAGAGGTAGACTTCTTAAGTTAAGAAGTCTACTTTTTGTATGGTTGAAGTGCAAGAATTTAATAAAGTTGCGCAATATTCTATCTAATATTGAAAGCGCCTACATGATATGCTTTGAGTGAAATTGAGATGAGTGAACAATTTCCGTAATTCAGAAACTATGTTAGCGTGAACATATTTTCTTATAAAAGGAGAAAGAAATGACTCGATTTATCAAATCTTTTAGCATATCAATTTTAGCTTTATTTATGGCGTTTGTTTCTACAATACCAACCGCTACAATTCATGCTGATTCTGAGGAAACAGAAAAACCAGATGCTGTATTGAGTGGCCGGGGTTTTATGAACCAGAAGCTACCGGAAATCAAATAGATACAGTAACAAGTGTAATAAGCGCTACATTTGCGGAATATAATGGCAAATTATATGCATATTCAATGACGAATGGTGGATATTTTAATGCTCTGGATGTTGAATCAAACACACTTGTGTATTCACAGTTAATGCCAGGAGTATCACAATCTTGGGGACATACAGCGGATGCACAAGGGAATGTCTATATTGCAGCATTAGGCCCTAATAACGATGGTCAACTCTATCGATATAAACCTAATGAGAAGAATGTTGAACTTTTAGGAACACCGATGCCTGGACATCAATTCTGGTCAATTACAACGGATGATGTAGGAAATGTTTATATCGGTACTCATAAAGAACACGAAGGTAGTGTTGTTAAATACGATGTTGAGCTTGGGACATTTAAAAACATGGGTAAAGCCACTGAAGGTAATGAAACAGGGTACGTTCGCTCGATTGCGTATCATGATGGTTATGTTTATCTTGGCACGGGAGTACGCTCTCGTGTTATCAAAATGAATGCTGTGACAGGTGAAAAAGAAGATATCACTAAAAATGCTTATGATATCATTGATAAACCTAATGATAAAGAAAATCTAAACCATGTCTACAATATGGGAGTGGCAGAAAACTATCTCGTGGCACGTTTTGACGATAATGGCGAAGGGGCGATTCTCTTCTATAATCTCATTGAAGAAAAATGGGAAGAGAAAACATTAAAGAAAAAACATGACGGGGGACCTGATGATTTTGGTGCGTTCGGTTGGGATCAACTTGCAGTTCATAACAACAAGACCTACGTTACATATGAGCGTAAATTACATGAAGTAGATCTTGAAACACTTGAAGCAAAACCAGTAGGTGGATCATTCTTAGGTCACCGTGGAGGTGCTGTGTATCAATCTAAAGAAGGCTTAGAATTTGTATCACTAAAACGACTTGGAGATGTAGCACATTTTAATCTTGATACCGGTAAATATCATGAAACAGAAAACATATTAAAAGGAACACCGGTGTTGCTTCATAATTTAGGCAAAGATAATGATGGAAATCTTTATGTATCCTCCTATCCAGGCGGTCCTAAAGGGATGCAAGTTAATCTAAAGACCAATACTAAAAATATCTTTAATCAAATGCAAGCTGAAGGAATGACTGCTGGTGAAGGAAATAAGATGTATTTTGGACTCTATAGTGGGGCAATCATTCAAGAGTTTGATACACAAACACTGGAATCTAAGACATTATTTAATCTAAAAGATGAATATGTTCAAGATCGTCCCTACATTATGGATTATCAAGATGGATTATTGATGATGGGAACGATTCCTTATTATAAAGAATTAGGAGGCGTACTCGCACTCTATAATCCCGAAACAAAAGAAAAAGAAGTTCACCGTAACGTTGTTCAAAACCAAAGTATTGTTGGGCTTGCAAAACGTGGTAATTTAATCTTTGGCTCCACCACTATTAGAGGTGGTTTGGATGCATCAGCAGATGATATGGCAAGCAAACCTGTGATATTTGTTTGGGATATTGAAAAACAAGAAAAAGTAAAAGAAATTGAAATTCCATTCCCAGAGATTCAAAAGACACCTATGATCAGTGGACTTACATTTGATGAGTCTGGACAACTATGGGGAGCGGTAGACGGTGTGCTGTTTACTATGGATCCAGAAACAATGTCATTTACTAAGCATAAAGATATTTACCCAGACGTAAAAAATCGTGGGATGTGGCGCCCGGTTCATATTGAATTTGGTGAAGATGGATTGTTATATACTGACTTAGCTGGAAGAATGACAGTTGTTGATCCAAGTACAGAAGATTGGAAACACACACGTATTCTTACAGATAAAGAAGTAGACTTTATGACACTCAGCAAAGATGCTGAAGGAAAACAAGCAATTTATATCTTACAAAATGCTCCAAATGACATCGAAAAAATCCGAATTGTTGACGTGGACCCATTAGAAGAAAATGATGAAATTATCAATGCACAAGTAATTCAACCACTAAAAAATGGTGGGTTTGAAGACATGGATAATAAACGTGAATTATCAGGAAATCATCCTACAATTCCAGGGTGGTCATCACTCTTTGAAGCAGTTACTGCGAACGTCTCATTTGAAGTAACAACAGAACGTGCCTATGAAGGCGAGCACAGTCTTAAGATTGTTGATCAATCTGATAAAGAAACTGTGTTTGTAAAGTCGGATAATATTCCGGTACACTCAGGTGTAAAATACACGGCTAGTGTCCAACAATATTTAACTGATGGACAAAACACTGTGTTCATTCGTTTCTTTGATGAAAGTGGTAAACAGGTTGGCAAAGATATTGAGGGTGAAACATTAAAACATATTCGTAGTGATTATGGAAAATGGAATGAGATAACCGTTTCCGGGATTGCACCCGAAGGAGCTGTTTATACAAATGTAACTTTTGGTTCATCAAACTACTTCCAAACGAGTGGAGCATATTATGACGCAGTAAAACTCACATCAGAACATCAAGTTATTAAAGGTAAAACTGCGTACATAAACGATGCATTAAAACATGCGATGGAAGTGGATACGACGAAGTACACCGATGAATCAGTGGCAAACTTAGAAAAACAAATTAAAGTTACTTCTGAACTGTTAAGTCTGTTGGAAAAACAAGAAGCAGAAATGATCACCGGAATATCACTTGAATCATTTGAAAAGCGAGTCACTCAAGAAATGATCCAATCGCAACTTGATTTACTGAATGATTCAGTGAGTTGTCTAAAGCTAAAGGAAAAACCAATTGATCCAGTCGATCCGGTAGATCCAATTGATCCAGTGGATCCAGTAGACCCGATTGATCCTGTAGACCCAATTGAACCGGTGGATCCTGTCGAACCAATTGAACCATCTGTTCCTGTAAATCCAGAAACTGACAATAAAACAGAATCAGAAGGATTACCTGCAACAGGTATTTATCAAAACAATAATTTACTCTATCTTGGAATTGGTGTAATTGTGCTTGGATTCACAATCCTAAATATCAAGAAATTTAAGAAAGAATGATAGAAAAGGCTGAGAAATCAGCCTTTTTTTAGGTATTTAATCTCTGATGGCAATATTTTTATGATTCTTGGCAATTTAGGTAATATTAGAAACCTACCAAAAAAGATATAATGGAAGCGTATTCAAGGAGGAAGCAGATATACAGGATTAAGAAGTAGATACTTCTGCAAAATTGATGACAATTTAAATATAAATTGTGATAAGGCCCTAGTTTTAGTCAAAATGATGACCTCAAGAAATCAATTCTCTAACATTTTTTGAATCGCAATCACTCATAATACTACCTTGA
The DNA here is from genome assembly GCF_014396165.1 of Erysipelothrix inopinata. Classification (GTDB taxonomy): domain Bacteria; phylum Bacillota_I; class Bacilli_A; order Erysipelotrichales; family Erysipelotrichaceae; genus Erysipelothrix; species Erysipelothrix inopinata. Next base: position 117,070 of record NZ_CP060715.1, on the reverse strand, counting down.
TACAGATTCAAAATCACGCAGTGTTTAGAATTATTCCAATAAAACATGAGTTCTTATCAAATATCTTTGTTTCAGATAGAAACAAGCATGCTTTCGAAATATAAGGAGGATATAGCATGACTAAGATTTTCAAGCGATCCATGTTGGTCGCGTTAGTATTACTGACACTTGTCGGATGTGGCAGTAAAAAAGGAGCAACATCAAACGAAGCTGTAAATTTAACAGTATGGGTTCACCCTTACGTTGGTGCTGAAAAGAAATCAGAAATTGAAGCAGTCTATGCAAAAATGACTGAAGAGTTCAAAAAGACTAATCCAAATGCAACCGTAACATTTGAAGAAATTCCTTGGGCAAACCGTGAACAAAAACTTACAACGACACTTGCTGCAAAACAAGGACCTGATATTTTTTACTTAATTCCTGACCAAGTAACTCAATTTGCGGATAAAGATTTAATTGCAAGTATTGATGACATGGTTCCTGCTAAAGATCTTGAAGGTTTCTCAGATACGAGTATTCAAGCTGTAAAATATAAAGATAAATTATACGGATTACCAATCTTACGCGAATCACAATCACTATTCTATAATAAGAAAATTCTAGAAGAAATTGGAGCTGATGTTAATAACTTACCGAAGACATGGGCAGAGTTTAATGAACTTGGTAAAAAAGCTGTAGAGAAAGGTTACTACGCACGTACATACGATGGTGGTAATACACTTAACTCTTCACTATACCCACTAATCTGGCAAGCAGGTGGTGATATCGCAAATGATAAGAATGAAGTTTTCATTGATAATGAAAAATCAGTTAAAGCATTTACTCAAATTAATCAATGGTACAAAGATGGATTCATCTCAAAAGATTCAATCACAGTTGAAGACTCAGCACCTTTATTCTTAGAAGGTAAAGTAATGGCTGCGTGGGCTGCAAATAATCTCATTGCATCAGCTAAAGAAAACAATGTTGAGTTTGTAATTGGTTCACCATTGAAAGAAGAAGTAGAAACAACATTTGGTACTACTGGAGCTTTCGTTGTATCGAATGGATCAGCAAATAAAGAAAAAGCAGTTGAGTTCCTCAAAGTGATGACTAACGAAGAAAACATGAAAGAATTCAACACGGTTACTGGATTTATTCCTGCACGTGAAGCAGCATTATCAATTTATGATAACAATCCAGAAATGAAACAAATGGCAGAGTTTACTAAGATTGCACGTCCTGGTGTTATCAACTCTCAAGCTCGTGTATTCATGCCAGATGTACAAGCAATTGTACAAGCAATGTTAGAAGGTTCAATTACACCACAAGAAGCAGCAACAAAATCTGCTGAAGCAATTAAAACTTATCTTAAATAGATTAGAAATGTGAGGTTTAACATGGAAGAAAATAACACGCTTGAACGTGGACTCACAGGGTCGAGCTTACCAAAAGAAACTAAGAAACCGTCGTTTTTTGAAAGAGCAAAGAAACATGTCAAGAAGCACTCATTAGTTTACTTGTTTTTAGTTCCGATTCTAGGGCACTTTATATTTTTCTACGTCGGTCCGATTGTATTTAGTTTTGTGATTACATTCATGGACTATCCAATCGTAGGAAAACCAGAATTTATTGCACTTGATAACTGGAAACGGTTCTTCAATGACCCAAATGCATGGAAATCCGTTTGGAATACGATCATGTTCTCAGTACTTTATATTTTACCAACGATGGCATTAGGACTTCTATTCGCAACATTAATTCATTCTCTAAAACGTCGTTGGGCGACACTGTTTAAAGGAGTCTTCTTTCTTCCAGTTGTAACTTCATTTGTTGTTATATCCGGGATTTGGGCTTGGATGTTCCGAGGAAATGCTGAAGGTTTTGTTAACCAATTCCTAGCACTCTTCGGAATCCAAGAACAACTCTTTCTATCAAGTTCCAGTCAAGCACTTATGGTGCTTGCGGGACTTTCAATCTATAAGGTTGTAGGAAATACAATGATTTATTACTATGCTGGATTACAAGGTATTCCTGACGATGTATATGAAGCAGCGAAAATTGATGGGTCGGGTCGCTTTAAAACTTTCTTTAAAATTACGATGCCACTCTTAATGCCAATTCATTTGTATGTGGCGATTACCACAACAATCGGATCATTTCAAATTTTCGATTCTGCGTTCTTATTAACAAAAGGTGGCCCAAACTATGCAACAAACACTATTGTTTACTATATGTATCAACAGGGATTCACAGCATATGACTTTGGTTACGCAAGTGTATTAGCGTATGTCTTATTCTTCTTTATCTTCGCTGTATCGATGATTCAGAAACGTTACCTTGGAAAACAAGTTGACTATAATTAGGAGGCAATTATGAGCGATAAGAAAGTAAAAATTATAAAAGGATTAATTCTAACTCTGTTAGGAATTACATTCCTGGTGCCGTTTCTAATAATGGTTGTTGGTGCATTTGTAGATGCAAAAGTTCCTGTAGGTAATCCGTTAACATGGATATTTACCCATGATCTCACGATTAAGAATTTCCAACATATTTTTAAATATTCACCAATTCTAACATGGATGTGGAATTCCATCGTGGTTTCTGTAATCCCTACAGTCTTGCAAATGTTCTTTGCTGCAGTCTTAGGTTATATCTTTGCACGAAAAGATTTTTGGGGAAAAGATATACTCTTTTGGACGATGATGGCAGTGGTTATGATACCTACCCAAGTTTTAATTATCCCTCGATATATTATGTTCTCGGAGATTGGATGGGTTAATACGCGTGCTGCACTTATTATTCCACTTGTTTGGTCAATAATGGGTGTGTTCCTCGTCAAACAGTTTATGCAACAAATTCCGGCTTCTCTTGAAGAATCCGCAAAAATTGATGGTGCAGGAGATTTAAAAATATTCTTTACAATTATGCTTCCACTATCAAAACCCGTTATCGCAACAGTGGGTACATTCGCATTCATTTCTTCGTGGAACGATTTTCTAACTCCATTAATTTTCACAACAAGTAATGATATGTATCCTATTACCGTTGGACTTGCATCACTCCTTACGAAAGAAGGACACTTTGGAATTGAAATGGCAGGAGCATTTATTTCATTTATACCGACATTCTTGATCTTCCTATTTTTCCAAAAATACTTTACGAAAGGAATTGCCTTTACAGGTATTAAATAACAATTATGATGAACTATTTAGGAGCCCAAAATGGGCAAATTAAAATATACGAATCTGAGGATTTATCAGTTATTGATAACTATATCCTTGTTGATGTCTCATATTCGGCTGTAAGCCCAGGAACAGAAAATACGATGAGTCAAGGTTCTCAAGAAGAAGTGGTTCGTCTTGGGTATTCTGCCTCAGGAATCGTAAATTCTGTGGGTAATGGCGCTGATGATTTTAAAGTTGGAGATCGAGTTTCAGTTTATGGTGCACCCTATGTGGGACACCGTTCGCAGTTACTTGTACCGAAAACTCTCGCTGTGAAAGTTCCAGAAAGCGTGTCACTTAAGGACGCCTCTTTAGGTGGATTGGGTGCTATCGCAATTCACGGATTGCGTCAAGGAAATCTTCGTTTTGGCGAAATCTGTGTTGTTGTCGGACTTGGAATATATGGGCAACTTATTGCGCAGATTGCTCATAACGCAGGACTTGTAGTATTTGCACTAAACCGATCAGCTTCACGTGCTGAGTTACTTCACGAAGTATCAGGTCTTAAAACATACTCAGATGAAGATGAACTTGAAAAGGACTTGATGCTTGCGAGTGGTGGTAAAGGTGCTGATGCAGTATTTCTATGTGCGGGAAGTGGCGCAAGCTACTTAACAGACAAGAGTATTGATTGGCTATGCGATCGTGGCAAATCAGTTATTGTTGGAGATATACAACCAAATTATAGTAGAGAAAAAATGTTTGTTAAAGAAATTGATATTCGTATTTCAAGAGCTGGTGGACCTGGACGTTACAACACATCTTATGAAAAAGATGCCGTAGATTATCCATACGGATATGTTCGTTGGACTGAGGGCCGTAATGTTGGGGAGTTTATACGACTTTTAGAAGCAAAACGTATAAAAGTAGACGCATATTACGATATGCCAACTCCGATTGAAACATATCCTGAAGTTTATAGAACGCTCTCTGAAAGAGGTGCATCGTATTTAACACATTGTTTTACTTACGGTAAGAATCAGGATCTAGAAGAGGAAAAAGTATGACGATATTGAATGAAATAGAGAAAAAAATGAATACAGCTTCTTCAGCTCTTGTTGAAGATGTGAAGCACATTGACGGTGATATTATTATCCTTGGTGTCAGTGGAAAAATTGGCTATAACTTAGCTGCTTTATTGATGGATGCATTAAATAAAGCGGGTATTAAGAATAAGGTTTACGGTGTTGCACGATTCTCTGATGGTAATCAGTCACGTGATGCTCTCGAAGCTATCGGAGTCCAAACACTTGTGGCTGATTTTATGAATGATGAATCATTAAAATCACTCCCTCATGTTAAGAATGTCATATTTATGGTGGGATATAAATTTGGTAGCACGGGTAATGAATCATATACTTGGGCACTTAATAGTTATTTACCCGGACGTATCGCAGAAACATTTAAGGACTCCAATATTGTTGTGTTCTCTACAGGGTGTGTTTATCCTCTCGTAAACGTAAAGTATGCAGCACCTTCAGAAGAACAAATGCCTGAAGCAATTGGAGAATATGCTCAATCATGTCTTGGACGTGAACGAATTTTCGAACATTTCTCAAAAGAGAATAAAACACCTATGGCTATTTATCGCTTGAACTATGCCATCGATGTTCGTTATGGCGTGCTCGTGGAAATTGCGAAAGATGTTTATAATGATCGACCTGTTGATGTCACAATGGGTCAAGTCAATGTTATTTGGCAACCCGATGCAAGTGAAATGGCAATCAGAAGTTTATTGCACACAACAGTACCTGCTAATGTAATTAACATTACAGGACCAGAAACTTTATCTGTACGCTGGATTGCGGAGCGCTTTGCAGAACGTTTTGGAAAAGCAGTTACGATTGTTGGTGAGGAATCTGAAAATGCACTTCTCAGCAATGCATCAAAATCTCATGAATTGTTTGGATATCCTCAAACAAGTATTCGAGAAATGATCGACACTATTGCAACGTGGATTGAACTTGATGGTTCGATGATTGACAAGCCAACTCACTTCCAAGAAAGAGAAGGTAAGTATTAAATGAATCAAGATCAACACGATTTACTCTTTAAAGGAACCGTAATACCGGCACATCCTTTAGCCTTAAATGAAGACAAAAGTTTAGACGAATTATCACAACGGGCATTGACACATTATTACATCGATGCTGGTGTGGGGGGAATTGCGGTGGGTGTGCATACAACACAATTTGAAATCCGTGATCCAAAATTTAACCTGTATGAAAAAGTATTGACACTTGCAAGTGAAGAAGTGTCAAAACGAAAACTTGAGCGTCCTTTTTTACTGATTTCAGGGTTAGCGGGGCCAACAGATCAAGCATGCCGTGAAGCGAAGATTTCTAAGAAACTTGGATATTGTGCATCGTTATTGAGTATGGGCCATCTCCCAGATTATACGGAGAAACAGCTACTTGAACGTGCTCGTGAAGTAGCAAAAATAATTCCTGTGATAGGTTTTTATCTTCAGCCCTCTGCAGGAGGTCGTATTCTTTCTTTTGAATTTTGGAAAGAATTTATGAACATTGATGGCGTTGTTGCAGTTAAGATAGCCCCATTCAATCGCTATCAATCCCTTGATGTCATGAAAGCTGTAATGATGTCGAAACGATGTGATGAAATTGCAGTTTATACTGGAAATGATGATAATATTGTTCCTGATTTATTGACAGATTATTCCTTAGATATTGATGGAAAACAGGTAACGAAACGTATTGTGGGTGGATTATTGGGACATTGGTCTGTTTGGACAAAAACATCAGTCGAACTTTTTAATCAAATCCAAAATGCACGAGAAACACATGAAAATATCGAATCACTTTTAACTCTTGGCACTCATGTTACAGATGCGAATGCAGCATTCTTTGATGTTCGAAATGGATTCAAAGGATGTATTGCAGGTATTAATGAAGTGTTAGCACGTCAAGGACTGCTCAAAGGCAATTGGTGTTTACTTGACAAGGAATGTCTAAGTGAAGGGCAGTCAGAATATATTGATGAAGTATATGCTTTATATCCGACATTAAACGACGATGCCTTTGTAATGTCTAACCGCGACTTATGGAACAGTTATGCAAACAAAAAGACCCTATAGAATAGGGATTGTCGGTGCCGATACATCTCATGTGTCGGCATTCGTTGAATATATCATTCATGATAACCGTTTTCGTAGGCGGTTTGAAATTGCGGGAGTCGTGGATGATCAACGTGGCACTCGCCAATTCTACAATAATCGAAGATCACAAATATTAGAATCATTACCCAAAGATATTCGTGTGACTAATAAGATGGATTTAGAGGGTGTGGATGCTTGGTGGATTCTTGCTGGGGATGCTGAAACGCATTATGATTTATTAAATAATTTACCAGAAACACACAAACCTATTTTTATTGATAAACCGATAGCTTATAGCTATAACGATTTCAAGCGAATTTGTCAGTTAACAAAAGATAAAGACTTACGCGTATACTCGTCGTCGACTTTAAGATTTGCAAGCTTCATGACTCATGCATACGCTCACTTTGATCTTGCGGATTCAATAGAAATTGAAGGACCGCTTACTTTTGTTGACGAGATACCAGAATACCACTGGTACGGCATTCACTGTCTTGAAATGGTGTTTGTTTTATCATCTGAAGTTAAGATTGAAAGATTGGAAATAACAGATGATGAAGAATACTTGTATGGAACCGTATCGAATAAACCTTTTAAAATTCGTTGGATCAAAGTTGGAGACCCAAACTTCAAAATTAGATTGGATAATCGAGAATTTGCATTGAATGAATCTCTGTATGAGGGACTCATTCATGTGCTATGTGAAGCAATTGAAAGCGACACAACACCTGTTTCGTTGGATACAACCGGACGCATCATGAAAGCTTTAGATCAAATTAATGACATGAGAACTGAAGCACTAGAGAAACTAAGCTAGAGGTGAGTTATGCAGAAAATAGAAAAAATACTTAATGAAATAATGTCATACTCAGATAAATATAAAAGTGATGTATTTAAGATTGCTGATAAAATTTGGGAGTTTGCTGAAGTTAAGTTTGCTACTCCCCTATCAACAAACCTAATCTGTGATTATCTTGAGTCACACGGGTTTGAAATTGAAAGAAACAGTGCAAATATTGATTGTGCATTTGTGGCCTCATGGGGTGATATGGGTCCTGTTGTAGGATATCTCGCAGAATATGATGCGTTATCAGGTATGGGCCAGCCGTCTCAGTGCTATCAAGAAGTAACATCAGAGGAACCAGGCCATGCTTGTGGTCATAATCTTTTAGGAACTGGTGTGATTCATGCAGCACTTCTTTTTAAAGACTATTGTCTGAATCATGGTTTCGATTATCAAGTTAAAGTCTATGGTTGTCCTGCTGAAGAGAGTGGTTATGCTAAAAACATCATGGCTGAGGCCGGAGTTTTTAACGACGCTACAATAATATTGACGTGGCATCCTAACGCATTCACACAAGCATGGGTTGAGCGTACACTTGCAGTAAAGACAGTAACGATTTCCTTTGCTGGTATTGCGAGCCACGCTGCAGGAGCACCTGAAAAAGGACGCTCAGCACTCGATGCTTGCGAGCTTATGAATGTAGGTGTTAATTACCTTCGAGAGCATATGTCAATGGAAGCCCGAATCCATTATGCATACTTAAATGCAGGAGGAACATCGGCTAATGTTGTACAAAAAGAAGCACAGCTTCATTACTTTATTCGGGGCAAAAATAAGAATGAGGTAGAATCATTGTGCAATCGCGTTCAAGATATTGCGAAAGGCGCTGCACTGATGACGCAAACTGAGATGAAGTTTGAGGTCGATGCATCGTGTCGCGATTTAAATGCAAGTATTCCACTCTCGCAAACATTAGAAACTGTGATGCGAAGTGCTAAACAAATTGAATTAGACGATAGCGATAAACTTCATCTTGAAAAATATTGTCATGATCCTACAAATTTATATTTTGACACTCAGATTAGAGATGCACGATATCACTATCAAGATTATGTTTCAACAGATGTGGGTGATGTGAGTTGGTGTGTGCCAACGGCACAATTATTCATTGCTTGTGAACCTTTTGATACACCAATGCATTCATGGCAATGGGTAGATAATGGGAAATCAAATGTAGCTCATAAAGGCATTATCAAAGCAGGAGAAGTACTTGCTACAACAGCAATATATGTGTTCCAAAATAAAACACTTCTTCAAGAAATTGAAGAAGCGTTTGAATCGGAATTATAGTGGAACGGGTTCAGATTGACCATTGTTTGTGGAAAAAACAGTTCGTCGTGGCAGTGCTTCACGTTTACTATGGTAGTCACTATTTTCCTTATGACGATGAATATGAGATGGTGGGAAACCAAAGACCGATTTAAAGCATTTCGCGAAATAAGCAGTCGAGTTAAATCCACATTCTTCACCACATTCCGCAATACTGATATCTGTCTCTGACAGTAATTGATGGGCTTGGTTGCATCGGACTTGGAAAATATAATTATTTGGAGTAATCCCAGTTACTTCCTTAAAAATGCGGCAGAAGTAGAACTTGCTGATCCCAACTTCAGAACTGATTTCATCGAGAGAAATATCGCGATTGTAATTATGATGAATGTATTCGATGGATTGTTTAATTATGATCATGCGATCGGATATTGGTTCTGATTGAACACTGGATTCAATGAGTTGATTACGATAAAGAAGAATCAACATGGTATTACATAATGCGCGTACTGCCTTTTGGTAATATGGCTTAGCTTGTTGACTTTCATTCGCGATAATTTGAAAAATATTTCGCATTTCTAAGTCATTCGTTAAATTGTGAAAACGGCAGTTAACTGTATCAAAGTTTAGGCTTCGACAGAATGTTGAGTCCATGATTAAACAAAAATATACAACCTCATCCGTTTCACTTTGAACACTATGTATTGAATTAGAATTGATGATTACAATCTCGCCACGTTGAGCGATAACTGTTTCATCATCAATGACTACGATAGCTTTACCAGATACGATATACAACAATTCAATGTTTGCATGCCAATGCGCTACAATCTCTGAATGATGCTTGTAAAGCGTATTAAAATGAAAAATAATCGGATAGTTGGGATTTTTGAAGTAGTGTAATTCGTAATGTAACTGGTTCATAATTCCTCCTATCGTAAAAATAAATACGATGTACAAATATAGTATAAAGATGAACATCGCAAAGGTCAAGGAAACGCTTACAGAAAGCGAGAGAGGTTAACAAAACTATGAAAACAGAACCAATAGTTATTTGTATAGCTGGTGCAGGGAGTACTTATACACCTGGAATTATCCAAGCTATGTTGACAGTGAAAGAACAATTTCCTGTTAAAGAAATTCGTTTGTATGATATATCAGAATCTAAAAATCATCGTACCTATGTTATTGTCGATTACTTACTGAAAAAGGCAGGAAAAGATACAGTGATTGTTGAAACAACGGATCCAGAAGTTGCCTTTACAGGAGTCGATTATATTTTTTCACAAATTCGTGCAGGTGGATTAAAAATGCGTGAACTTGATGAAAAAATTCCATTAGAGTTTGGTCTCGTAGGTCAAGAAACGTGTGGTGTTGGTGGATTTGCGTATGGCATGCGCTCAATGAATCAATTTCTTGATTTAGTTGGTGAGTGTATTCGCTATGCTCCAAATGCATGGATCTTAAACTACACAAACCCCGAAACAATAATTTCTGAAGCAGTACGACGCGCCTATCCTGAAGCAAAAATTATTAATGCCTGTGATATGGCGATTAGCATCAGTAAAACATTGGCGGATATATATGAATATGATCATGACGCATGGGTACCTGAATATTATGGTTTGAATCACTTTGGTTGGTTCCGTTCTATTTATGATAAACATGAAGATAGAGATGTCCTTCCAGATATTATTGAGCGTGCACTCAAAGACGGTGTTTGGCTCAATGAAGGTGATGACAGCTGGAAAGAAACTTACGTGAATTTGGGTCGAATGATTTCATACTTCCCAGATAGCATTCCTAATAATTACCTCGAGTATTACCTAATGGGTGATGAAAAAGTAGCGAAAGCAAATAAGAACTATACTCGTGCTAATTATGTCATGGATGGCCGAGATCAATACATGCAACGATTCTATGAAGCGATTGAGTCTCAATCAGAGGAAGATTTGAAATCATATAATATGGAGAATGAAATTCATGGACAATATATTATTGATATTGCGGTATCGTTGCATCAAGACCTCAATAAACGATTTAATCTAATCGTTGTAAATCAAGGTGCAATTATGAACTTAAGAGCAGATGCAGTAGTAGAAGTGCCTGCATATGTGAGTTCAAAAGGTGTTGAACCAATTCGTCTTGCAACACCTATTTGTGATTTCCATAAAGGATTAATGGAAGCGCAAGTAGCTTCAGAAAAATTATGGGTTGATGCCTTCTTTGAACAATCATATCTTAAAGCATTACAAGCATTCACATTGAACCAAACGGTACCTTCTATGTTAGTTGCAAAACAAGTGCTAGATGCACTCATTGAAGCTAATAGAGGGTACTGGCCTGAACTTCGATAATGTTATCAGATATCGAAAAAGTTTTATATAAACTCAAAGAAGTTCGAATCATCAATGCGATTCACAACTACGCAAGTACCCTCCTAACGATTCTTTTTGGATTGTCCCTCCTCATGATATTCCAAAACGTATCAACAAGTTTTATGGGCGTGTCGTGGATGCAAGGGTGGGAACCGAAAACAATCCTAAACGGCTTTATGGCACTCTTACCGTTTCTAACAGTTATATCTGTTGGATACTATTGTGCACAGGCATATAAGTTTGAGACGATTCATATTATTATGATGAGTCTCTGCTTATGGACTGGAATTATCTATCAATCTGATCGCGATTTTCAAGCGTTTTTGAAAATAGAAACACTTGCTGGAGCGATAGTATTACCTGTCGTATCAGTACTAATTTATCAGGGCATAGAAAGAATTAATTCTTACTTATTTAAAGGAACGCGTAAACAAATACCTACCTCAATAATTTCAAGTTTAAAAAGTATTCTTAACTTATGCTTTGGATTATTGGTTGTTTTCTTAATCGTTATCGTGATTAAAGCGGTAGGTATTGATGTGATTACCCCAATGCATCGAATACTTTTCGAAGGGGTGTTTAAACTTTACCAGTATCCAGTCGTATTTCTTATATTTGTATTTATGATGCAACATTTTTGGTATCAAGGAATGCACGGTGACGCACTCATTTCTGCACTGTTTGAACCAGCAATTATTTTAGCAACATTATTTAACATGCATGCACATGCAAATGGCTATGAAGCACGGTTTATTATTAATGCGACATTCTATACAAATTTTGTTGCTGTGAGTGGTGCTGGGTTAACCGGTGGGCTCTTACTCAGTTATTATCTTGTAAGAAAAGAGAAACGAATCGATGTTCTTGATAATGCAAGTGTATCTTCAGTATTTAATATTAATGAGCCGTTAATTTTTGGAATTCCGATTATTATGAATGATGACTTCAAAATGGCATTTATTTTGGCACCTATGGTAACCAGCACCCTGGCGTATTTCTTAACCTCTATTGGACTAATGAAACCATATATCTATGCAGTTCCATGGTTTATTCCGTTTGGAATCAAGGGACTCATCGGTACTGGTGGTGATTTGAAAACACTACTATTTGAAATTATATTGGCGATAATCGTAATCTGTATTTATTTACCAGCAACGAAAAAATATGTTCGAAATTACAAACAACAAGGAGAATTAGATGGGAAAAGTAATCTTTAATGCTGATGACTTTGGTTATAGCCGAGGTATGAATTATGCAATCGTGGATTCGCATCGTCTTGGGATTCTTACATCCACAACATTGATGGCTGCGATGCCTGGATTTGATCATGCCGTATCTCTGTCAAAGGACAACCCCAATTTAGGAATTGGTGTTCATCTAACGTTAACGTGTGGTTATCCACTATTGAAAAATCATAAGACCATTGTGGATGAGAAGGGAATGTTTAAAAAGCTATCATTCTTTGAAAATGATAATTTATATGATATTGATGAGGTATATGAAGAATGGGATGCTCAAATTAAGAAAATCATTGAAGCTGGCATTGCCCCAACACATTTAGACAGCCACCATCATGTTCATAGTTTTCCAAAACAAAACGCAGTAATTATTCGGTTAGCAAGAAAGTATCATCTACCAATTCGAAATAATTTTGAAATACCTGAAGATATCAGACATACCAGTTATTTCGAGCCACTCTTTGACCATGTTGGTGCTGAAAAAGAATCGCGAATCCAAGTCTATTTAAACAACCTTATTGATGTGATTCAAACTCACGATAGTGTTGAAGTTATGTGTCATCCTGGATATTTGGATTATGATATCTTTGAAGGATCAGCATTGTTAAGAAATCGTGTTAACGTGACTGAGTTCCTGATTCATTCAGATTTTTCTAAGAGACTCAAAGAAATAGAAAATATTGAGCTTGTGAATTACTCAAAACTATAACAAAGGAAGATGATTCTCGAGAGTCATCTTCTTTCTAATTTAAGTTTCACTTAGAAATCATCACATACTTAAAGGGGTATGATACAATTTGGTAGGTGATAAAAATGGAAAAAAAGATTGATGATTTAAAAATATATGAAGGAATTATAAAGAATGTCTTGCTTGGTTTTTTGGCTTTAATGATGGCACTTCTGTCTGTCGTAATATTTAATATGGCGTGGGAACTCGAAGGTGCTCGTAAAGTTGGTATGGTGGCGATCGGTATTATAGGATTTGCATTCTTTGCAATGGGAACGTTCTTTTGTTTTAAACAGGTTTTTGTTAGGAAACCAGTACTTGAACTCAGTACTGAGGGATTTGTTAATCGTAAACAAAGTTATTCTAAGAGAATGCCATTTATCGCATGGGATAAGGTATCGTCAATGGAAGTAAGAGATCTCCTTTCTGAATCATTTTTATGCATTGATTTAACAAACGAGGAAGAATATCTTGCAAGCATGAGTACTTCAATGAGAGTTGGTGCGAAGGCAAATCAAAAGATGGGTTACTCTGTAATATCAATATCTGCGAATACTTTAAAAGGATATAATGTCGAAACCCTCTATGATGAATTTGAATTTTACCGAGAAATCTACCTAAAATCAAAAAAGAAATCAAAGTAAGTGAAACTCGGCTATAATAAAAGCAGTGAAATTATAGAGGTAAGAAAATGTACATTATATATAGTGTAATAACTTTGATGAATATTTTAGGGTTTTATTTGATGAAGCGTGATAAGAGTCGTGCCTTGAAGCATCAGCCACGAATTTCGGAGGTAACATTTATGTTTGTTACGTTACTTGGTGGCATCGTTGGAATTGTAGTAGGTGGCTCAATGTTTCGTCATAAAACGAAGAAGCGTTCTTTCCAATTTAAAATAGGAATTGCTTTTCTCGCAAGTCTTGCACTCTATGTTAATATACTAAATATCATTAAATAAGCTCACATAATTGTGAGCTTATTTTAGTGTGTGAGGCTTCTTTTTTTGATGGTTTGATAACTAAGAACATAGGTAACACTAAAATATATACAATAAATTATCAAACATACTGTTATTGAAATTATTGCAGGAATGTATGAAATCGAATTTAAGCCACCTAGAGCTAGGTTAACTTCCATGATTCTCAGTCCGAATAAGGTATGTATAAGAGCCAATGTGAGAGGCAGACCAAAGGATATGAAGAGATCTTTGAAGAGAGATCTCCTAATCATTGATTGTGTTGCTCCCATATAAGACAGAATAAGATAATCTTCAGCTTTTTCCTTGCTTGAGTACAGTTGTTGAAGGGCAATCAATGCAAGAGAAGCAGTGATGAAAATAAAGCCTACAAAGAGCCCAACATAAGTAAAGAGAAGAATGACACCTTGTAACTCCAACATCATCTCTGCTCTTTGAATCGTCACTGTTGACTCATCATTGTTTAGCGGAGTGGTTTCATGAGTATAGTTGTTAATGGTTGTAAGCGGCGAACTCGAATGTTCAGGAAGACTTTCTACGATGAGGAGTGGGCCATCGATGATTTCCATATTGGTGAGATTTGGGAAGTTTCGATCTGTATAGTCGTGGGCTAAATCGACTTGAGGAAATTTCATCGAAGTATCGTGGATTCCTGTCACAATGAGGATTGGAAATTGATCAACCTTGAGTGACTCCAAATGGTGGTATCTTTCGTAATTCTTAAAATCATCATAACTTATTATATTGTGGCTAGAAAGTGTTTCGGTATTGAATTCAGAAATAACATGGATGTTTAAATCTCCATTGGATTGAGAATTTTCATGCGAAATAACAGAAGTTGCATATGGCAGTGAATCTACTTTAGCTTTTATGGTAAGACTCATATTTGAGGTAGTAGCAAATGCTCCCATTCCTAGAAGTAGCATGAGGCAGATCATTGTCATTATTTTGGTGGTTGTTGATAGATGGCTGCTGATACTTCTAAATACGACTGGATTAAGGTTTTTGAAGAAACGTGGTTTGTGTTTTTGGTTCCAAAAGAACAACAGATTTCCAAAGGATTTGAATAAACCATACGTTGATAGAGAACCTAGAATTATAATCATAGGCATATGTTTTAGAAGTTCTGAAGGCTGCAGTGCCCAATAATAGGTATAACCTAGACAACTCAGAGAAAGTATAAAGATTACGATTGTGAAATTAAGGTTTTCTTTGATAACACTGTTTTTTCGATGAGCCTGGATTAAATTGATAACTTTTTGTTTTTGGAGTGAGAATGCAGCAATCATGGATACAAGAATAAAACTGAGGCTAAATGATAAACATGTCTGATAGAGACTGGATAGTGATATTTTAAAACCATAGTTTGTTGACAAAGGTATTAGTGGTACGGTTGCACGATAAACAATGAAAGAAAACAAAATTCCAAAGGTAAGACCGACCAATAATGATAGGCTTCCAACGATGATGTTTTCCATTAATAAGAGATTTCGCGTGAAGGTATGTCTGGCTCCCATCAGTTGATAGAGTGCCATTTCTTTCTTTCGTTTATTCATGATAAATTGATTGGCGTAAAGAATGAGTCCGAATAGGACACAAGAGATTACGACTGATATTAATCCAACAAGTCTTACAAGAGATCGTGCGGCAGAAGTTGTATTTTCTGACAGGGCTTGAATGGAAGGTTGTGCCTCAAATGCGTTAAAGGCATAAAAGAATGCGACTGACAGTGTTAAGGTTAAAAAATAGATGCTGTAGTCGCGAAAGCTTTTTTGTACGTTTTTAAATGCAAGTTTCATAGGGGTTCCTCCATGATTAATCATAGCTTTTCAGCTTGGTTGGAACCATTGATGAAACGAACAGTAAGCGAACAATAATGTAAGAAAAAACTCGGTTTCCCGAGTTTTAATTAGATATAGATAATCTTTACATTACCAAAGGTTACATCACCATGAAGGACGAGTGTTGGACCCGAAACTTCAGTACGTCTGAATTCATCAGTTACTGAACCTAGAGTTGAATGAATATTGTTGATAACCGGCATTGTTGCAGGAATGTAAAGAAGAATTTGACCGAAGTTACAGTCGATTTGAACATTGGCTCCTGTCTCGCTAAGTGCACATTGGTCAAAGTAAACACGGACCGAACCAAAGTTGTTTTCGATATAACCGCCCTTGAAATTTGAAGAATGTAAGTAGCGTGTACGATCAGCGAAGTTAGTACTGATTCTTACGAAGTCAGCATTTTCGCTATCTCCTGACTTGAATTCGTCATAGGATTCAAAGCCTCCATCAGCATTAATAAATTCTTTTTCAAAGTATTTTTGTCTTTTTGGTTTGAAGATGAGGGATAAACCAGCACTGAGGAAGAATCCAGCCCATAAAATCCACCAGAAGTTATTTCTCATGCCAAAGTAGCTTTGATTCAATACAAGTGCGACAGCGAGCGGCATGATAATTCCATAGAACCTCATTTCAGGTAAGTTACTAATTGCGAGTGCAATCAGGAAGATTGTGATAATAATTTGGAATAGCCCTTCACCTACATAGAATAAGTCAAAGATATTACCAATGAGAATTACCGCAATAACAATAAAGAACGATCCCCAGAAAAAATCTCTTTTTTTCATAATAAACTCCTTCTTTCTAATTTGTTTTTTACATCAGAATAATACATACGCGATACATAAACTAACTTATGAGAATTCACAAATTGAATGCATCGAGCTGAGGTAAGTCGATGATCCATTGCTGATATTTTTTTAATATTTACAATAGTCGACTTTGAAATTCGAGCGAATGTATCGGGTAGTAGTGTTTCCAGTTCGTAAAGTCTGTATTTTGATTTATAAGAAATGTCAGTGAGATGCACATAGACATTATCTCCTTCAGTTTCAAAAAATAGAATATCATGAATTGGAATTGTTAAATCGGTTCCACGATGTTGTACTCGTATTTCAAGTGGTTGAAATTGGGAAACGAGTTGCTCAATTTCTGGAGTTAACTTTTTACATTCAATAATAACTTCATCTTCTAAATCTGGATTTTCAATTATTTTAATTTTCAAAAGTCTTCCTCCTATTCCACTATAAAATAAGTATCCCTTATTCTAAAGGGATTATGGCTATCTTGTCATAAATGACAGGTAAGATGTCATCTATAGTTTTTTCTTAGTAGTGCAATTTCTTGTTTATATCCTTCGAGATCATCTTGAGGTGTTTCAAGATAAAATGGAAGGTGTTTAAGTTTTGGATGATTGATAATGTTTACAAAGGTATCTAGACCCAGTGAACCTTGACCAATTTTCTCATGGCGATCTTTATGAGAATGAAACGGATTCTTACTATCATTGATATGAATTGCATGAAGTTTCTCGAGACCGATGATACGATCAAAATCATCGATGACACCATCCAAGTCGTTCACTAAATCATAGCCTGCATCGTAAAGATGACAGGTATCCCAACATACTCCTAATTTTTCTTTCACTTCAACTCGATCAATAATCATCTTGAGTTCTTCAAAGGTTCGGCCAACTTCTGAACCTTTACCGGCCATTGTTTCAAGAAGAACAATTGTTTCTTGTTCAGGAGTTAAAACGCGATTTAGCATGTCGCTAATCATAACAACCGCATCATCAACCCCTTGTCCTACGTGGCTACCTGGGTGAAAGTTATAGAGACTTCCTTTGATAAAACTCATGCGATAAATATCATCTAGCATAACTTCTTCAGCATATTCACGGGTATACTCTTTGTTGCTACAAGCATTCAATGTATACGGTGCGTGCGCTAAAATATGTTTGAAATCATTTTCTTTAATAATTTTATTAAGAGCTTCAACATCTTCTAAATTTAATGGTTTCGCTTTCCCACCACGTGGACTTCGTGTGAAAAACTGAAATGTATTGGCTCCGATTTCTAAAGCATCTTTTCCTAATGCTTCATAGCCTTTTGCAAATGATAAGTGACATCCGATTGTTAACATACAATACCTCCATATAATATACTAATCATAAACGAAAAAAGCTCATCCGACAAGGAAACTACTGGGTATATCAATGTACATGAGATGGGAAGATTGATACTCTATAGTCAGGAGGGCTTATGGAACTAATAGGAAAAAAAGTTTTAACAATCGTCAGTCCGGATTTTGACGATTTAGAGTTGTGGTATCCAATTATCCGTCTTCGTGAGGCAGGATGTCATGTTGATATTGCCGGGGAAATTGCAAACCATTCATATCGAGGTAAGTATGGATTATCTGTCGAAACAAATTTGTCATTTTCAGATGTAAATATTGAAGAATATGATGGCTTGGTAATTCCAGGTGGTTGGGCACCTGATTATCTGAGACGCTTAGATTCTGTGTTGGAATTTGTTAAATACATGGATAAACATAATCGTGTGATTGGACAGATCTGTCATGCGGGCTGGGTTTTATCATCGGCTGGAATTTTAGAAGGTCGTAAAGTAACCAGCACACCTGGAATTAAACATGATCTAATGTATGCAGGTGCGACTTGGGTTGATGAAGCAGCAGTTAGAGATGATAATATTGTTTCAGGCCGTCGTCCACCGGATTTACACATCTATCTGCCACTATTAATTGAGGCACTTAAATAAAAATAGAGGGTAATCATGAATAAGAAAACTAACAGTAATAAACAAGATGAAGAACTTTCTATTTATGATCTCTTCAGAGACTATGAAGGTGGATCCTTTCAATCAGAATTGATTGATTTTGGAGAGGATATTGGAACAGAGAAACTCGAATCATAAAACAAAGACCGAAGTTATTCGGTCTTTTCTTTGTCCTTAAAACGATCCAAGAAGTCAACTGTTTGATCATCATCGTAGTAAGAGATTACTTTATTTAAATTGACACGTTCCATTGAATGGAATATATTTGCTTCAATAAAGGGATTAATTTGTTTGTAGTCTTTAATGAATTGTTTAATTTCTTTTCGCTTACTGCTTGATTCATGAGGGTTAATTTCAGACTGTTCTGTAAATTTACAAGCACATTTTAAGAAAGTAAGTCCCGTATAGTTTACCCAGCGTATGATATTATCTTCACGCACATAATAGAGGGGGCGAATAATTTCCATATCAGGATGGCTTGTAGAAGTAAGTCTTGGAAGCATGGTTCCAACCTGTCCGCCATAAAATAGGTTCATGAGAGTTGTTTCGATGGCATCATCATAATGATGACCCAAAGCAATCTTATTACAGCCAAGTGAACTTGCGAATTCATACAAATAGCCACGACGCATTCGAGCACAGAGATAACAAGGACTTTTTTCAATGTTGTCTACAATTTCGAAAATTGAAGAATCAAAGATTTCGACATCTATTTCTAACTCTTTCGCATTATCAATAATTTTTTGTCTGTTTTCGGGTGAATAACCCGGATCCATAACAAGATATTTTACGGTAAAAGGAACATCTGAGAATTGAACTAAAGTTTTGAAACATAGTGCCAACAACATACTGTCTTTTCCCCAGAAATACAAACTGCGATTGCATCATTTGGTTGAATTAAATCATAATCAGTGATGGCTTTTAAGTACTTCGACCAAATATCTTTACGATAGGTTTTTAGGAGTGTGTTTTGATAATTCATATGAAACCTCTTTTTTAAAATAATTATAGCATATGAAAAAGAATCTCCGAAGAGATTCTAGATGAAATAAACTGCAACTGCTTCAGGTGCATAAACATCTTTTTGTAAGAGTGTTAAGCGTCCTGTATCTTCATCACGAAGATAGAGCGTGAGGTTATCGGTATCGCGGTTTGCAACTACGAGATATTTTTGATCGGGACTGATTGCAAAGTCACGTGGGTGTTCACCATATGTAGAAATGGTATCAATTTTTTCAAGTGTATCATCTTCGAGTACTTTTAAGATAGCAATTGAATCATGGCCTCTGTTTGAAGCATATACGAAGCGTCCATCTTTACTAATGCGTATAGCAGCTCCCGCTGATTCGATAGCTGGATCTGGAAGTGTTGAGATGGATTGGATTTGTTTGAGTTCAAAGCCTTCATCAACAAGTGTAATAATTTGGTTGTTGTGTTCTCCGAATGCATAGAGCAACTTTTTAGTTGGATGGAACGCAATATGGCGTGGACCCATACCTTCTTCAGTTTTGAAAGTAGCAATTTCATTCATTAGCTCGTATTTACGGATGGTGTTGAGTCCCAAATCACAAACATAAACACAGTCATCATTAGGATCATAGTCAACGTAGTGAGCGTGTGAACCCTCTTGGTATTGAATAATTTTGTGAAGTTCTTGGTCTTGAGTTACACGTACGAATCCGCCATGATAATTTGCATCATAAATTGATGCCTCTGCTTCATGATAACGGACATAGCAAGGTGGAACACCTTCTTGAGTTTGTGTATACAATAATTCTGCTGTATCCCCATTAAAATTCCAAGCGGCAATTCCAGCATTTTTTCCTTCTTGGTAGACACTATAGAGTGTTGAAGTTTTTGGATCAAAATCTAAATATGTCGGATTTTGTGTGGCTGTTACTAATTTTAAATCTCGAAGAGTTTGCGTTGTTTCATCCAATTCGATGGAATAGATTCCCTTACTCTCTTTTTTTGTATAAGTACCTAATAGTATTTTAGTCATATCATTGCCTCCTTGTGTAATCATATCATGAATGGATAAACATGGGGATAGGTTAGATACGGTAATTAATTTCATAATGTAACGATATTTCAAAGAAAATATGAAATTAATGAACTAAATAGATTGGATAACTATACATTTAAAAATTTGTAGGTACAATAAAAGTATCAAGGAGGATTTTTAATGAACAAAAGATTAAAAATTGTAACAATTGGTGGAGGAAGTTCCTATACACCTGAATTAATGGAAGGTTTTATTAATCGTGCTGATCGTCTCGATATTAAAGAACTATGGTTAGTTGACGTTGAAGAAGGTCGCGAAAAATTAGAAATCGTTGGTGCAATGGCACAACGTATGATCGAAGCATCAGGACTTGATACTAAAGTATTTTTAACACTAGATCGTCGCGAAGCACTTAAAGATGCAGACTTTGTTACTACACAATTTCGTGTTGGACAATTAAGCGCACGTGTAAAAGATGAAAGAATCCCTGGTAAATATGGTTTATTGGGACAAGAAACAAATGGAGCAGGTGGAATCTTCAAAGCATTCCGTACAATTCCAGTTATCTTAGATATTATTAAAGATATGGAAGAACTTTGCCCTAATGCATGGTTAATCGACTTTACAAACCCTGCAGGTATGGTTACTGAAGCTGCTATTAAAGTTGGTGGATGGAAACGTACAATTGGATTATGTAATATTCCTGTTGGAGCAACAAAAGCAAACCACGAAGCAATGGGATATGATGAAAATGATCAAATCTTATTCGAAAAATTTGCAGGTTTAAACCACTTCCACTGGCACCGAGTATGGGATCGTGATGGAAGCGAAGTTACTGATCAATTGATTGAAGCATTCTACAACCCAGAAAGCGAATATGCTAAGAGTAAAAAAGCTGAAGTTGCAAATATTGCAGCTATCAACTATACATACGAGCAAGTTAAGGATTTAGGTATGCTACCATGTCCATACCACCGTTACTACTATATTGAACGTGAAATGTTGGACGAAAACTTACAAAACTTTAAAGATCACAAGACACGTGCAGAAACAGTTAAAGCAACTGAAGCAGAACTCTTTGAACTTTATAAAGATCCTGAATTGAACTACAAACCAGAACAACTTACAAAACGTGGTGGTGCACACTACTCAGATGCTGCATGTGAAATCATTGCATCCATTCATAACGACTCACGTACTGTTATGACTGTAAGTACACAAAACAATGGTACTGTAGTTGACTTACCATACGATTGCATCGTTGAAGTTACATCAGTTATTACATCCCATGGTGCTGAACCATTTAACTGGGGAACATTCCCACCAGCAGCACGTGGACAATTACAATTAATGAAAGCTATGGAAGAAACAGTTATTGAAGCGGCTGTTACTGGAGACTATGGTAAAGCAGTTCAAGCATTTACAATTAATCCATTAATCCAAAGCGGAAACTATACAATTGACCTCTTAAATGAAATGTTAGTGGCTCACAAAGATCACTTACCACAATTTAAAGAAACAATTGAAAAATTAGAAGCACAAGGCGTTAAATACATCGCTGACTAATGAAAAATATAGCGGAAGGGAAACCCTCCGCTATTTTCATAGAAAGGAAATTTATGAAAGTTTTTGTCACTGACCTAGATGGAACACTTCTAAACGAAAATCGTCAACTAACCCCTGAGATGGAAATGTTGATTCGATTAATTCGTGATAAAGGTTATTACTTTGGTATTGCAACAGGAAGACCATTTTTCTCGGCTGAATCCGCATTTGATCGTATTCAAGATCAAGTTGACTTCGCAATTTGTAACAATGGAGGAGACATCCATGATTTTATCAGTGGTGAGGTACATGAACAGTATCCACTCTCTGGATCTGATGTTTCAGAAATCCTAGATTTTGGTCGTGCCTTAGGTGGTAATGCAATATTGGGATTTGATGATATTCTTCATATTGATTTTGAAGATGAATACAGCAAGATGATGGCTAAATATGTTGATGTGGAGGTGGGAGATATCAAACCACTTATAAAAGATCATCATGCGAAAATTATTTTCAGAGGGTCCCCAGAAGTTCTCAAGAAAATAGCAGAATATGATGCAGAACATCCAAAAGAGACCTATAAAGCATTCATGTCACAAGCTGACTTAATTGAGTTTATGGATCCTCGCGTCAACAAGCTTACAGGAATTGAATGGTTCTGTGAAACTCATGATATTGATATTAAAGATGTAATGGCATTTGGAGATGCCGATAACGATATTGAAATGGTAGCTGGAGTTGGTGTAGGTATCGCAATGGACAATGCTACTGAAAGTGTTAAAGCTGTAGCGAAACATGTGACCTATGCTAATACAGATAATGGTGTATACCGTTATCTCATTGAATATATGTCAATGTAATAGATACTATCACTATAAATTGAGCCTGTTTGATTTCATATATAATTCACTACTTTCCACTTTAGCTAATATATAATAAAACTAAGGATAGATTTATCGTATTTTCATAAAGTAGGAAGGAGAAAAACTATGGAATTTGCAACTTTTGTTGGAACGATTCTTGTTATTGCGATGGTTGGTGACAGAATTGTTAAGAAAATTGAATTGCTTTTAGTAGAAACAAAAAAGCAAAATAAAATTCTAGAAGAATATATAAAAGAAGTCAAACCATTTTTAGAGAAGGCAGACTAAGCTCAAATTACATCAATAATATAAAAGGATTCAAGATGAAGCAATGCTTCACGTTGAATCCCTTTTTCTTATAAGAATAAGTTTCGACGTTTGAATCGTACTACAGAGATAATAAGTATCATAATTGTGATGAAACTTAGTATGCCTACCATTAAGTAACTTTGAGATTGCCCACTAATTATATCAAAGGGTTTGAATAGCGTTAGAGGTGTAAAGTATTCCAAAAACTCAGTGTTACTGTTGACTTGAGATAACATCTGAATAAGGATTGAGCCAAATCCGACAATGCTTGCAATTCCCATTGAATATTTCGTATCATCCCATGAAATTGCGCAAAAGAAACAGACGGATAAAAAGAAACATTGTAGTATCAATAAGCAACCGTTTAATATCATAAATTTACCAATATCCAAATCACCTGGAAATTTTAATTCACTGATAAGTACGACGAGTCCAACTGTATATAAAAGCAAAACTAATATATTTAGAAATGCAGTGAGCAATTGTGTAAAAAATATTTCTGTTCTTGAAACATTACTATTAAGTAAATACGCAAATGATCCATTAGATAAATATTTACCAATAAGTTTATAAGCTAAGATAAGTGAGAATATAAATGGAATGAGAATTAAAATAAAACCGTAGAGATAGTTCGCTAAAAAACTAATCATGGTTGAGCCAGGATCTTTCATCCCAAAGGCAGCAAATAGTTCAGGCATGGATTGAGCAAGACGATTCATACTTTCTCCAAGCTTGGGGTCATACATTAGTGTTATGATGCTTCCATATAGGGTAATGATTGCTAGAAAGAGTGCGAGCAGTTTACTATTTGATTTTATCTCGTGTTTAAATAGTGATAGATTCATGATTCATTTCCTCCATAATAACTAAGAAAGACTTCTTCCAAACTTTGATCTCTAGAATTAAAGTCAACAATAGGAAATTGGTGTAATATATTCAAAAGCTCTGTGATATCACTCTTATCAATAAGTGTTAAGTTTGCTTTATGAGTAACACTATTTGGATAAAAAGACTTAAATTCTTCAGCGTCGGACTCACTCGTAAACTCAATTTCGTAATGTTTGTTCCGTTTCTTCTTAATATCTGTCATGGATTCATCTACTTTGATTTCCCCATCCTTAATCAAAAGAACACGATCACAGGTATGCTCAATTTCGTCGAAAATATGAGAAGACATTAAGATTGTTGTTCCGGATGCTTTTTCTTTTTTAATTAACTCGATAAATTTTTGTTGCATTAAGGGATCAAGCCCACTCGTTGGTTCGTCAAGAATTAAAATTGGAGCGTGTTGCATAAAAGCAACAACCAGTGCTGTCTTCTGTTTCATACCTTTAGACATTTTCTTTATCTTAGTGGTACTGCTGAGTTCAAAGTACTTCATGAGGTTATCAGCTTCTTGGGTATTTTTGATTCCCTTTAATTCTGCAATGTAATAAATAAACTCTTGTGCAGATAAATCATCAAATAAAGAGATTTCACCCGGTAGATAACCAATATGTTCTTGAATCTGTGGTGCTTGCTCAAAGCAGTGAAAACCCAGTACTTCAGCAACACCATAATCTGGTTTCATGAATCCCATAAGATGTCGTATTGTGGTCGTTTTTCCAGCGCCATTCGCACCAATAAAACCCACGACTTCTCCAGCTTTTATTTCAAAATTCAAATTAAAAATTCCGCGGTTACTTCCAAAATCTTTTGTTAGAGCATTTACTTTAATGGGGTTCATAGAAATTCCTCCTTATAACTGACGCTTTTAAACATTGCTTGCCACTTTTGAGCGTTAATCAAAAGTTCTTCTAGTGTGATAGGTTGGTCGAGCCGTTGTTTATCAAGTAAGTAACCTTCGGATAGCCATAAAATCATTTGTAGTATCTCCATCGGTTCGACATCTTCCTTGAATTTTGAAAAATCAATATGCCGAAATGATTCTTCATAAGATTGACTCATGAGAGATACAAGAAAATCGTTAGCCTTTTGATTATCTTTTTGTCGAGCCAATGTCAGCATCATACAGAAATCGAACATATAAGGATAAGTTTTGATAATATCAACTTTGGATATAATTGTAGCTTCGATGAAATCAAAGAAATCAGTTATCGTAGTATCAATGCCTTTACTGAATTCTTCCATAAAATAAGATTCACAGAAATCGCAAAGATAGAGATAGAATGCTTCTTTATTTTTAAAATAGTAAAAGAGGAGTCCTTTCGCTATGTGTGCTTCGTAGGCAATATCTTCTGTATTTGCCTTCTGATACCCATATTTTGAAAACTGGTGTAACCCAGCATTAATAATTCTATTTTGCTTCTCTTTAGAGAGTGTTTCAAATTTATCCATACACATCACCTTCTGATAATTTCATTTTATTACTTTGACTATTTTTTTCAAGCCATCTTATTTAATTATTTTACAATCAACATTTTGTCTTCTAGAGTAACGTTTTTAAGCAAGACTCAAACTAAAAGGCACTCAATTTTTGAACTGCTCCCTGTCAAGTAGACAGGTGAAATAAATAAAATACCCAAGATGATTTATCGCTTTACGATGAATCATCTTTTCTTATGCTACAGTCGCCTGCATTTGCTTTTCTCTAATGTTTGACCAATAAGCTTCAATTTTCTTGTTGGTTGGAATTGAATAACTTATAGGTGTCTCTGATCCTAATGCTTCAGTTCGAACCATCATTGGTGTTTTGTTTTTAAATCGTTTTTGAAGTCTCTTGTTGTTATAAAAATCAATATACACATCAATTGCTTTCTTTAACTCGCTTTTAGTATTGAATTCATTAGGATAGTACATTTCTGATTTGATAGTTCCCCAGAATCCTTCCATAGGACCATTATCAATACAGTGTCCCACTCTAGACATACTTTGTATCATTCCTTGATCTTCTAGCTGTTTTCTAAATACCCTACTTGTATATTGGAATCCTCGGTCACTGTGAAATAAAGGTTTTGCCTCTGGATATCTCGTGATAGCTTTATGATAAGTATCAAACACAAGTTGATTATTGTTACGATCACTTATGTGGTACGCCACAATACTCAAATCATAAAGATCAATAATCGCACTGAGATACAGCTTCTTACCTGAACCTTTAATCTTAAATTCTGTGACATCTGTCAACCATTTTTCATTTGGTTTAGAGGCAAAGAAGTTACGATTTAAAATATTTTCAGCTGTGATTTCAGGAGTGCTTCGTGAATACTTTTTAGACTTTTGCCGAATCACTGATTTCACACCCAGCTTCTTCATGAGTCTTCGAATTCTCTTTGGATTGTACTGAACTCTATTAAACTCATTAATCCAATCTGTCATTCGTCGATAGCCTAAGATATGTCCAAACATTTCATCATAATCAAGAATGAGATTACAAAGCTCATGATTCTCAATTTCATTGCTTGTTTCAACACGGTGCGTCCATTTATAATAACTACTTCTTGCGATTTTAAGTACTTTACACATCCATTGAATACTCCAACCATGTTTATGATGAAGTTCTTGGACTGCGAGATACTTTACTTCTTGTTTTGCTTTGGAGAATATCGCCGCCCTTCTATTTCCTTCACTTTTTTTAATAGAATATTCTCACGTTCTTTCAGTTCAAGTTCTCTTTCGAGTTGTTTGATTTTACGTTCTAAACGTTCTTCATTACTGAGTTGATCTTCTTGTTTTCGTTTGCCACGTTTATCAAGAAGCCCTTCATATCCTATCTCGTTATATTTTTGAACCCACTGGTAAACTTGAGCATAGGAAAGCCCGTAGAGTTCGGCTGTTCCCTTATAATCGTAGTCATGTTCAATACAATGTGCGACAATTTCTTGACGTTCTTCAATCGTTGTTTTTCTACCTTTTGTCATATAGACTTCTCCTTTAGGATCGTAATCCTTTATGGTTTCAAGTCTATTATACTTGTTTATCCATCCACGCAAAACCTCATCGGAACTTATATCGTATTTGATAATAATATCTGCGAGAGAACCTAGTCCTTCAAGGTAATCTTGAATAGCAGATTCCTTAAGTTCTTTCGAATAACTTTTATTTCGAGGTTTATATGAGAATGCTTCAACACCGACGATTTGGTATTTTTTCACCCATCTACGCAATGTCCCAGGATTAATCGATAATTCTTGGGATATTTCCATTGCACCTTTTATGCCGTTCAAATATTCTTTAACTACTTGTTCTTTTATTTCCGCTGGATATTTATTCTTTCTACCCATAGAAAAAGCTCCTCCTTTTTGTAGTACCCGTTTTTATTTATTTCGGGTGTCTACTTTAAGGGGAGCTTATCATTTTGAGTGCCTTTCGTCATTAATCTTCCTGTATGAGTACGAATTTTTCTTGTATGTAATTATATTGATATCTATCATATAAATAAGCAGATAACTCTTTATTATTGTTCTCTAATTCCGCAACTTCCGCACCAAACATTACTACAATATTTGGAAATACTTCTAAAAATTTTTCATCATCCTTTGCCATCTCAATGAACTTTTGTTCACTGTGTGAAAGTGTTTCTTTCACAATTTTATTTGCATGATCTAGAAGATTAACTCCCTTCTTGTCAGGGGTCTGAGGTGGATTTCCGAGTATTACATTACGATCCTTATTGAAATATTCACTATTTCCCTGAGGGCAACGGCCATAAGTCACAATCAGTTTATTCTCACATTTAAGTGAACATAGTTTTTGAAGCTCATCGAGCCATGTAAATCCATCGTTTTCATGTTCAAATAAAGTTTCATACTTCCACAGATTTTCTTTAATATTTTTATCTGTACTACCATCATTAAAAGATATCCAAGAAACTAAATCAACTGTCAATTTTTCTCGCTGACTGTACTCAGTAAAAGATACGTAGTCTCCTTTTGAATATGCTCGCATAAAGTTTTCTCCGATGACTTCATTAACCACTGAGAAAAATGATTCCGTATAAGTTTCCTTTTCTTTTTTTTTCGCTTCATTAAAATACTTTTTAAAAAAATCACTGTCATCTTCTTTAAAAATATCAGTCAATTTCGAATTTAATTGCTTTGAAAGTTCTAGAGCATTCATATTTTTCCCCTCCACATTTAAGTTGTACTTCCTATTCATCCTACCATAATTAAGAGGAACCGATGTAGAGAAAATAGCACTTTATTAATTTTCGATATTTTTGAAAATTATAAATGCCGAAAACTGTGTTGAATGATGTTATGTTAAGAGAACTCATCTATAAACTTATAAAAGGATTATAATAAGTAGTAGGAGTAAAGAATATGAAAAAAAGATTGAATATTATTAGTGGTGTTTTGATAGCAAGTGGTATTATGGCACACATCTATCGTTTAAATACCCCGGAGATGATGGATGCAAATGGTGTTATCGTCTCAGATAATCTCGGACCCATCGTTATTGGGCTAATTTTGATTATAATGGGTATCGTTCTATTTATTTATAACATTGTTAGTTCGAAGAAGTTTAAAGCTTAAGAATATGCGAGTGCATCTTTTTTGTTGAGAAGAAAAATGATATCGAGTGTCTTATAAAAATAAAATTGTATAAATAAAAACCCACTATAAAGTGGGTGTAATTTCATATGGCGGAGGACAAGAGATTCGAACTCTCGGAAGCATAACACTTCGCCACCTTTCCAAGATGGTGCCTTAAGCCGCTCGGCCAATCCTCCAATGCTAATTCATTATACACAATATTTTTGGAGAAAACAATGTATAATAGATAAAAAAGGGAGGTTTGGCATGCTCTTAATAAATCGTATCAAAAACTTTGAACATTACTCAAATAGTGAACAACAAATTGCACAGTATATTGTGGATCACACGAAAGAAATCACAGACATGACGATTCATGCTTTGGCAGATAAGACATTTACATCAGCTTCAACCATTACGCGTTTTTGTCGTAAATTGGGAGTCGATGGGTTTAGTGATCTTAAACTACAGTTAGCTCGGGAAATGTCAGCGGCATCAATTCAAGAGGGACGTATTCAGGATGAATTACCTTTTGAAAAGAATCAAACCGCAGAAGAAATTACCAATCGTATTTTGAATCTAAACATTCAGTCGATGAATGATACGTATCAACAACTCGATATTGTACACTTAGAAAAGGTTTCGAGAATGTTGTATGAGGCGCCTCATATCTATCTTTATGGTACAGGACAGTCACTGATCCTTGCTCAGGACTTTCAATACAAGCTATTTCGAATCAATCGTGATTGTAATCTAGAGACTGCAGTAGGATTTCAGTTCATGAAAGTTCATACGCAACCTTTAGATAGTATCGCATTGATGATTTCCTATTATGGTAATGGATTAAATAATCTTCGCATTATCAAGGATCTGAGTGAACGTGGAATAAAAGTAATTTTAATTACAGGACCCAACGAGAATCCACTATGTCAGTATGCTGCGGAAGTTATTCATGTTGCTCCTCAAGAAGAATTGATTACGAAGATGGCGTCTTTCTCCTCCCGTACTGCAATTCAGTTAGTATTAGATTTTATTTACTCTCTTATCTTTTCATTTGATTATGAAGACAATCAAAAAAGACTCTCTACGTCAACGTTACTTAGATAGTGCAAAATCACAAATAGACACGAACTTTCCCAATAATCAGTCGGAAAGTTCTTTTTTTTAGGTTAAGAGGTCCTTTTTCACATAATTCATTCAATGAAAAGGCTTGCAATATCACAAAGATAGCAATAATATAAATACATAGGAATGAATTATAATCATTCAGGAGGTGGCGTTTGAGATTTAAAAATGATTTTTTATTCGGGGCAGCAACAGCTGCTTATCAAGTGGAAGGTGCCTACAATGAAGATGGTAAGGGAGAATCCAACTGGGATGTCTTCTCTAAAATTCCGGGTAAGACCTTTGAAAATACAAATGGTAATGTCGCAGTTGATCATTATCATCGCTATAAAGAAGATGTTGCTTTGATGGCAGAGATGGGACTTGAGTCGTATCGATTTTCAATTGCTTGGACTCGAATTTTCCCAGATGGCGATGGCGAGATTAATCAGAAGGGAATTGATTTCTACAATAATCTTATTGATGAATGTTTAAAGTATGGAATTGTACCTTTTGTGACTCTTTATCATTGGGATTTACCAGAATCTTTACAAAAAGATGGGGGATGGTTATCTCAAAGAACTTTGGATGCTTTTGAAAATTATGCTCGAGTGTGTTTTGAAGCATTTGGTGATCGTGTAAAACATTGGATTACTTTCAATGAAACTGTTGTATTTATTCGACACGGCTATATCTTCGGAGCGCATCCACCAGGAATGGTCAATGAGTTTAAGAATTATTATCAAGCCTTACATAATGTTTTCACAACTCACGCTAAAACAGTTCTTATCTATAAAAAGGAAATGAAGTTGCATGGTGATATTGGAATTACCCATGTATTTAATCCTGCATTTCCTATTGATGACAAAAAAGAAAATGTTGAGGCAAGTGATTACAGTAATCTTACAGATACTTACTTCTTTTATGATCCGATTTTGAAAGGAAGTTACCCTGAAGCAATGTTAGAGATTCTTAAAGAACGAAACCAAGATTTTGAAATTACGAAATCTGATAAGGAAGTGCTTCTTGAGGCTGCACCTCTCAATGATTTTATGGGGTTAAATTATTATGCTCCAATGAGAGTAAAACAATCGGATTCTTCAGAGTATCAAACACGAAGTCGCGAAAACAGTACGGGAAGTGCTGGAGGACTAACTTTTGATGGTGGCGCTCAGACTCAGGTTCTAAGTACAAGTCGCTATACAAAGTGGGGATGGGAAATTTCACCCGAAGCATTCTTTGCTGGACTTGTATTATTAAAAGAGCGTTATGGTGATGTGCCATTCTACATTACTGAAAATGGACTGGGTGATGAGGATCCAATTATTGAAGGTGAAATCATGGACATTGCAAGAATTCACTATATTGCTGATCATCTTCGTGCGGTATCAAAAGCTATCGAAAATGGGGTTGATATTCGTGGTTACTATGCATGGTCATTTATTGATCTATTGAGTTGGCTTAATGGTTTTAAAAAGCAATATGGTTTTGTTTATGTTGATCATAATCATAATTTAGAGCGAAAGAAGAAAGCCTCGTTTTATTGGTATAAAGAGGTTATTAAGTCTCGCGGGGAAATACTATAGGAGGAAGAAATGGAAAAATTAAGCACATGGTTAAATAAAGTACTTGAGCATTTTATGAAATTTGTAAATACTAAAACAATGATTGCAGTTAAAGACGGTTTCTTATTAACGATGCCGATTACATTAATTGGTTCGATCTTTTTACTCATTGCAAACTTTCCAATTAGTAATTGGGATTCAATTATGTCTGGTATCTTTGGGGCTGGTTGGGCTGGCCCATTAAACCAGGTTGTTGGATCTACATTTGACATCTTGGCCATTGCATCGGTACTCGCAATTGCTTATGTGTATGCACGAAATGAAGAAGTTGATGGAATAAGTTCTGCACTTCTTGCATTGGTATCATTTTTAATTCTTACCAACTCATTCACAGTAGTTGATGGAGTTAAAATTGGTGGTGTTATTCCTAAGGGATGGACTGGCGGAAACGGAGTTATCACGTCTATTATTGTTGGGGTTGTTTCGGCTAAAATCTTTACATTCTTTATCAAAAAGAATATTATATTTAAACTTCCAGAAGGTGTACCTACAGGGGTTGTGAATGCATTCTCTGCATTAATTCCAGGATTTGTAATTATGGCAGGATCCATGTTGATTCATATCTTAACACATGCACTAGGAGGTGCCTCACTTACTGAAGTTATCTTCAATGTGTTACAAACACCGCTTCAAAATGTGTCTGATACCTTAGCAGGTGGACTCTTTATTACATTCCTAATGGGGATCCTATTCTGGGCTGGTATTCATGGTCCAAATATTGTTATGGGAATCATGGGACCAATCCTTACAGCAAATGCTCTATCTAACACAGCTATCTTAGAATCAGGACAGGCTTTAGTTGTAGGTGAAAATGCAAAGGTTATGACAATTCAACTCATCGATATTTTTGCGAAATTTGGTGGGCAAGGTATTACAATAGGACTTGTAATTGCTGCACTAATTTCCGCGAAATCATCACGTATTAAAGAGATTTCGAAAGTATCGGTTGTGCCAGGCCTCTTTAACATTAACGAACCAGTTATCTATGGATTACCAATTGTGTTTAACCCAATTATGTTAGTTCCATTTATTGTAGTTCCTTTAGTAGGGGTATTAATTCCTTATTTCGCAATCGTATCTGGATTTATGGCACCGTTTACGGCCGTGAGTGTTCCATGGACAACACCGCCAATTATTTCTGGATTCTTAGTATCGGGATGGCGAGGAGCTCTTGTACAAATTCTTATCATTATTGCTTCAATAGTAATCTACTATCCATTCTTGAAGAAATTGGATCACGAATATGTAAAAGAAGAATCTAACAATTAATTCACGTTTTAGATTGATAGTAATACACGGTAAATTTGATATAATGATTGGGTAAGTGGAGGCCTCATGAAAAAATATCAAATCATCGCTGAACAGTTAATGGAAAACATTAAGTCAGAAAAATATAAAATTAAATTACCCATTGAGGATGAACTCGTTGAAGAATTTCAAACAAGTAAAAATACAATTCGTAATGCAACAGATCTCTTAGTTGAGTGGGGTATGTTGTATCGTGTTCAGGGAAGTGGTGTATACATTCGTCAGTTTGAACATGAAAAAGCAATCAATGCAAGTATGATTCGCGGCGTATCGCAAGAGTTTAAAGCAAGTACTGTTCGAACAGAGGTTGTCTATCTCGAACTCGTAGATGCGGATGAAGTAATGGCGAGTGAACTTGATACAGAGATAGGAAATCCAGTCTATCGTCTAAAACGTATTCGGTACGTAGATGATGAACCCTTTACGATTGAGTACAGTCTGTATAATAAAGAAATTGTACCCTATCTAGGTATTGAGATTGCACAACGTTCGATCTACGATTACATTGAACATGATCTTAAGATGCGAATCGGTTTTGCAGATAAGTACATTTCAGTTGGACATTTAAATCAAGAAGATGCTGAAGTGTTTGGATACCAAAAGGGAGATCCAATGTTAGTGATTAATGAAAAGGTGTTTCTTACAAATGGAATGCTCTTTAATAGTTCACGTGTTATCCACAACTATCAGGAAACAACACTCTTTGTTTCCGCAAATAACCATAGAAGACTCTAAGAGTCTTCTTTTTACTATGTAATTAGATAGAGATGGTTTAAAATAGACCTATAGGATAAGAAATATGGAGACATAAAATGAAGACATATGTTGCGTTATTACGAGGTTTAAATGTTGGCGGCAATCATAAAGTCAGCATGTCAGACTTAAAAGTTCTTTTCTCACTTACTTATGAGAATGTTGAAACTCATGGAAATACAGGCGTCGTCTTTTTTGATTCTAAGAATAAGGTTGATCGCGTAAAGTTGGAAACTGATCTTGAAAAAACCTTTGGTTTTCCAATTGCAGTGTACATTTTATCAGCAGAAGAAGTATTTGCGTTAGAACCTAATTTACCTATAGGGTGGAATGAGGATAAAGAGTGGCGTCACAATATTTTATTTTTATTGAATGACGTCAGAGCGGAACAAATTTGTCCAGATTTAAGTTTGTATGATACTGAACTTGATCATATTTCAATTATTGATAATACAATTTTCTGGTCGACTAATTTTACGACGCGTCAGCTTTACTACAAATCTGCGTATCGAAAAGTTCTTGCTCATCCTAACTATCCGGATACAACAATTCGCAATGGAAATACATTTGCGAAAATGATTCAAATACTAAAAAAACGTGAAGGTGAGTCACGTCTTAAAGGAGACAAATAATGAAAGTACTGATGACATGTGCTGGTGGGATGAGTTCTTCTTTTATTGCGAAAGCAATTGAAAAAGAAGGGAAACTTCGAAATCCTGAATTTACGATTGAGGCTATCGGTGAACCAAGAATCAAAGAATACATCAAGAAACAATCTTATGATATTATCATCATTGCACCCCAAATTCGCTTTGTATATAAAAATGTCCTTAAACTTGTTGAGGGTACGGACATAAAAGTAATGGTGATTGAAGGAAAATATTATACTCCATTGAGAGTTGCAGGACTCCTTGATGAAATGGAGAAAGTCGTCAATTCAAATTAATTTTAGAAATCTGAGTATAAATCAGAAATACTATTTCAGATGTGTTATAATTTGCGTATTCCGTTATATATTGTCCTAATTCGGTGGACAGTCTCTACGCCTTGCCTAACAGGGTACTATAACAGGGGGACTTTTAATCGTGGAAGAATATATGGAATCGGAATAAACTTACTATAAGTGTAGGTTAATTCCGGTTTTTAATTTGTGATGAGGAGACATGAAATGAAATTAAAACAAGTAGAAGTTAAAGAATTAATACAAGCTGCGAGGGGTGTTATTCCTTGCGACTGGGTACTGACAAATGTGAATGTATTTAATGTATTTACAGGTGAAATTTTACCAGCAAATATTTACGTATATAAAGATAGTATTGCTCATGTTGACTACGAACTTAAAGAATTGGATAAAGTTACAGGTGATATTGTTGATGGTCATGGTAATTATTGTATTCCAGGCCTTATTGATGCGCATATGCATGTGGAAAGTACAATGTTAACACCACAAAACTTTGCGGAAATTGCAGCTGCATGGGGAACAACTACAAGTATTACAGATCCTCACGAAGTAGCGAATGTTGTTGGTGTTGAAGGTGTCACTTACATGCATGATATTGCAGAAAATCTACCAATGCGTCAGTTAATTGATATTCCTTCTTGTGTTCCATCGGTTCATGGATTGGAAAATGCTGGAGCAGAATTTTTAGCACCAGAAATTGATGAGCTTTCAAAACTTGAACGTGTTATTGGACTTGCAGAAGTGATGGATTTTGTGGGTGTCGCTGATGGTGAAGAGCATCTTCTCGATATTCTCGAAGTAGCAAAGAAGAATAACTTATATATTCAAGGTCACGCACCCATGGCTTCAGGACGTCTTCTTTCTGCATATATTGCAGGAGGTCCAAAAACATGTCATGAATCACGTCATGGTAGTGAAGCAGTCGAGAAACTTCGTCAAGGATTGTATGTTGATGCACGTGAAAGTTCTATGTCAACAAACGTCGTCGATATTTGGGAAGCAATTCAAAATAATCGCTATCACGATACATTTTGTTTATGTACTGATGATCGTGAAGCGGAGCATATTTTACGCGTGGGACATATGAATGATGTCGTGAATGTCGCAATTCAAGCTGGAATGGATCCGCGTGATGCGATTCGAAGTGCAACATTCAACAGTGCTCGCGAAGCACATTTAGAAAATATTGGTGCCATTGCTCCAGGTTATCTCGCAGACTTTTTACTCGTTGATGATTTGAAAAATATTCGACCAAGTCATGTTTTCTTTGAAGGGAAATTAGTAGCGAAAGATCAAAAACTGGTGGCTCCTATTGAGCCAAGAACACATGAACTCGAAAGTCGAAACACAGTGTTTGTAAAAGACTTAAAGCCTGAAGATTTGACACTTAAAGCACCAATCCAAAATGGTGAAGTTACTGTCAACTTTATCGAATATTTAAGTCCAAAAGGGTCACTCACCAAACTATCTTCAGATACACTCGAGGTTGTTGATGGAGAAGTAATTCTTAAAGAAGGAATGATGTTTACTTCAATTGTAAACCGTCATCCTAATAATGATACGATTTCAATTGCGATTGTGAAGGGTTTCGGAAATAATAAAGGATGTTTATCTACAACTGTCTCACATGACTCTCATAACATTACATTAGTCTATAACGATCCAAAGGATGCTGTTGTAGCTGTAAATAAACTTCGTGAAATCGGTGGTGGTTTCGCGACGGTACTTGATGGCGAGGTCATAGGAACGATGGCACTTCCAGTTTGTGGATTGATGTCACACCATGATGCGAAAACCGTAGCTAAAGAAAGTAAAGCACTCTACCAAGTTAATCTTGGTCTAGGAATGGAAGAACTACTTAATCCTGTGCTACGTATTTGTACTTTAGCATTAATCGTTATTCCCCAAATGAAAATGTCAGATCTCGGAATGGTTGATGTAAACTTGAAGAAAATAATTCCTGTATTCCAAGATTAATTAAATTAAAGAAGGGCTTCTATAAATTAGAACCCTTTTTTTGTTTTATAGCAATTTGATGATACAAAATATTAGATATCAGCATAAGAGAACCAATGAGAATGAGTAGTATACCAATTACAATCCAACCAAGATTATCGCTGATAATCATTCCGGATTCATCTATCATTTCAGGCAGCCTTAATCGATATATGTGTGCCCCAAATCCCATAACAATGAATAGCGTAGCTATGGAAGCAATTTTTTTGTTCATATAATTTGTTTCCTTCTTGATTTTTATTTTGGATATTTGGTTTATATCAGAAATATGTTCTGATATTTCACGTTCTAATTCACCTTTAGTGCTGATATACTCAGTATTTATAGACATATTGATTACAGAATTTATCGCTTCCCGAAAGTTTGTGAGTGAAAAATTATCAGGAAGTATTATCGCAGTTCCATGTGATACAGCAAAATTTGCGTTTGCAATCTGTTCACCTCTTGATATTGAGTTTGATAAAGGAATACACACCATTCTCTTTCCGAGAAGAAGGCCTTCTATAATTGCGTTTGAGCCACTTCTTGTGATGATTACGTCTGCGATATTATACATCGAGCTCATATCTTCGATATACTCGTATTGAATGTAGTCATTCGTATCAGCAACATTTTTATTTGACTTGTTTTTTCCAGTAATATGAATAATATCGTACTGATCTTTTAAATTAGTAAGATTATCCCATATAAAGTTATTGATAGCATTTGCACCACTACTTCCACCCATGACAAGACATAGTGGCTTCTTCCTACTAAAGATTATTGTTTCAGTTTCAAAAAGTTCAGGCCTTATGATAGTGGATTGTGTAAGGTTGTGTCGAGTTGTGATGTATTGCTGTGTATCCGGAAATGTTAGATAGATTTTATCCGCAAAAGGGAGACTCAACTTATTCGCAAGACCTACTGTGTAATCAGTTTCTCGAATAACAATGGGGATACGAAGTAAAAATCCAGCCCAAACTACAGGAACCGAAACATATCCTCCACTTGAATAGATGAGATCTGGTTTTTCTTTGTAGAGAAGTTTGAGAGCAGTGAAAAAACCATAAATTATTCTAAAAATATCAGTAACATTTTTCATTGAGAAATATCTACGAAGTTTTCCAGTTGATACACCATGGTATTTTACAGATTTATATTTTTTTAACATTTCCTTTTCAATACCATTTTTCGAACCAATATATATAATTTCGACATCTGAATCCAATAATTTAGTTATAAGAACTGTATTTACCATTGCATGTCCAGCAGTTCCTCCACCGGTGAATAAATATTTCATTTTAGACTCCGGCACTTTTCAGAAATGTTACGACTTGACTGTAGGACAATTGGTTTACAGCGGAGTTTTCATCAAATTCATCAACATATTGAATAACTCCGTTTGCTAACCAACCATGTTGATCATTACAAATAATGAATAAAGATTCATCGAAACGATATAAACTTTTTCTTTCATTTTCTGCCACAAGAACTTCACTTATTTTTTCTCCAGGTCGTTTTCCAATAAGTTCAATCTTATCGGGATTAATATTCCATTTATTTAATATATATTTCGCAATATCTCGGATGAATATCGAAGGCATGTTAGGGATATAGATTTCTCCACCGATGCCTCTTTTAGAAATCTTTATGAGGAGTTGTGAAGCTGAGTGAACCGATATGAAAAAACGATTCATATTTTCATCTGTTAGTGAAATGGACCCTTTTTCAAGGATCTGATCCTCAAATAGAGGAATGACGCTTCCGGTACTTCCTATGAGGTTTCCGCCTCGAAATACAATAAATTTCGTTCTGCTGTTACGATTATTCGCTGATAGAATAAGTTTTTCACCCAGCATTTTAGTACTTCCATAGGTACAGTTTGGGTTCACTGCTTTATCTGTAGAAGTAAAGATAACTTTATCAACATCATTTGCTATTGACGCATCAATAACGTTTTGTGTTCCAAAGATATTTGTTTCGATAGCTTCATCGGGTAGTTGTTCACAGATTGGTACATGTTTCAGTGCTGCAAGATGGTAAACGATATCTACATTCTCACATGCAATTTCTAATGCATTGTAGTCTCTAATATCGCCGATGATGATTTCAATTTTGGGATTGTTATATTTTCTCATTAACATTACCATTTGAAATTCGTTTCGAGCAAATACTTTGATTTTTAATATATCTTCTTTCAAAAGTTCTGTGATGAGGCCATCACCCCAAGAACCAGTTCCACCAATAATTAATACAACTTTATTTTTCATAAATACTCCTTGCTAAGAAAACATATGTTCTCATTTTTGTATATTTCAATTCTAGTTTAGTAGTGTTACAGCGATGTTACAGAATGTCAGAAGATTTATTATGCTATAATTTGTTTAATGTATTAATTATAGAAAGAGGATGTCAAATATGAATTCGATACGAAATTTTAGAGATATGGGAGGTATTGAAGTTTCTGGTGGAACAATAAAACCTCATAAACTATTACGTGGTGGTGTTTTGGATAATTTAAGTGAAAGAACGTTAGATCAACTTATTAGTGATTACCATCTTCAAACAGTTGTAGATTTGCGCACTGATGAAGAAATTAAAAAAGCACCAGATGATGTAATACCAGGGGTTGAATCAATTCATATTGATATCATGTCGAAAGCTCGAGAAAATGCTGATCCTAACGAAATGATGAAAGGATTTAAACGTGAAGTATCCCAAGAACATATGCGCGGCTTGAACCGGATGTTTATCATGAGTGACGCTTGTCGCGATGAATATCGAAGATTCTTCGATGTCCTATTAGAAAAAAGAGAAGGATCACTCTATTATCACTGTACAGCGGGAAAAGATAGAACAGGATTTGCAGCAGTTCAAATCTTGAAAATTCTGGGAGCAAGTGATGAAGTAATCTATGAAGATTATTTACTTACGAACACTTTGACCCATGATTATGTTGAAAAACGTCTTAAAGAGATTCAAATCGAAGAAAATTTAACGGATGCGCAAATCGATAATATTCGCGGTTATATGACCGTAGACAAAACGTATCTTGATGAAGCTTTTTTAGCAATTGAAGAAAGATACGGTGATTTTAATAATTACATAACCGAGGGTCTGGGTCTTAATGAAACAGATATTGAAAAATTAAGAATGTTATACGTAAATCCTATTGTTTAACGTAAAAAAAGATTAACCCATTTCTAAAGTGGCGTTAATCTTTTTTTTGTTAGGAAATGATTTATATTATGTGACATGTGGTATAACAATTTCGAAGTAAATTTGATTATTATGAGTCCAATATTTAAACGAATATCCAAATGTTTCACACATCTTTGAGACAAGGGAAAGTCCTAAACCTGTTCCAGAGAGTTCTTTATTTCTTGAAGCTTCTCCAACATAATAAGGCTGTGTTATTTTATTCAAATCGAGATTATCATTTTGAAATTGATTGCTGATCACAAAATGGACCCCATCGTTTTGGGTATTTAACAGAATATCAATAAACTCCCCAGTTCCATACTTGACAGCATTCGTAATGAGATTTAGTAGAATTGTATCAAGAGAATCTTTATGGCTCTTAATGTAGACGTTATCCTCGATATTTTGTTTAAATTCAAGCTGACTTTGGGAATTCATAATTTTTACCTTATTGATGTTTTCCTCAAGTTGTGTAGAAATATTTATAGAAGACAACACAATTTCGTCTCTATCAATCTTAGACATCAAGAGTAAGCGGTCAATATCTTTAGCCATTTGGTCATTTGCATCAGAAATGGTATCAAGAAATGATCCGTCATCAATACCGTCTTTAATACCTTGTGTATAAAGTCTTATTAATGAAATAGGAGTTTTGAGTTCGTGTGTTACATCTTCGAGAAGATCTGCCATTTGTTTGTTTTTATTTGATAGAGCATTATTCGATTCTGTTAGTTTTTCTCCCATTGAATTAAGGCTGTTTGCAACTTGTTCGAGTTCGTCGTTAGTGTGGATTTCAATAGGTTCGTAACTTCCATCTTCGAGTGATTGTGCAAACAGTTCAAAAAGTTTTAGTGGTTTCGTAATGTCACGGATAAATAGGCTAATCAATAGGAGTGCTACAAATGTCATGAGTATATTGATAACCATCAAGAGTCCACTCGAAATCATAAAAGCATCTTCGATATTTGGTACGATTGTGGTAATTGCGAAAATTGAGTTTCCGACGGGAACATAATTTATGAGTAGACTATAATTTAACTTTTCTTGATTGTAGAGTCTAAGTTGGCGTTCTCCTTGCGTTAATAGTTCGAAATCTTGATCCCAAAGCCAATACCTTTGAAAACCAATACCTTTTTCTGTAAAAGCTTGTTGTATATTTTGGTTGATGGTTTCTTCTTCAGTATCATGATCAAACTGAACTTCAGCAATGATTACTTTATTTGCCTCTTCAATAGTAGTGATGGCCTTTTCCTCAGATTCGCCATGATCAAGCATCGTAATGAACGAATCACTAATCTCAGTGATTTCTTTGCGTTTCTGATGCAAATAATATTTTTTAGAAAAAGATATATTTAGTATAGTTGTAAGTGTTGTGGAAATTATAAGTATGGAGATCACTACAATCATAAGTTTTTTTGATAATTTACTCATAAAGATCTCCCATCACATATCCAAGGCCAATTTTAGTTTTGATGGTGTCATCACCAATTTTAGCCCTGAGTCGTCGGATGTGGGTGTCAATAGTTCGCATTTCACCGTCATAATCGATGCCCCAAACATTACTAATAATTTGATCTCGTGTCAGAATAACGTTTTGATTCATCATTAAGTATTCAAGCAGTTTGTATTCGCGAAGTGTAAGGGTAAGTAACATCTTGTTTCTATATACTTCACCTGTTTGCGTGTTCAAGGATATATCTTTATATCTTAAAGTTTTCTCGA
Organism: Erysipelothrix inopinata; assembly: GCF_014396165.1. Classification (GTDB taxonomy): domain Bacteria; phylum Bacillota_I; class Bacilli_A; order Erysipelotrichales; family Erysipelotrichaceae; genus Erysipelothrix; species Erysipelothrix inopinata. The sequence continues at coordinate 75,807 of NZ_CP060715.1, read as the reverse complement.
AATTGAGAAGCTTCTTAATTCTTAAGAGGACAATCTGTATGTCGAAGGGTTTGCGAATATAGTCGTCTGCACCGCTAGTTAGCCCAAGGAGTTCACTTTCTGGAGTATCCTTTGCTGTTAGCATAATTATCTTGGTAGGAACATCCATGAACCTTAGTGCTTTGCATACTTCAATTCCACTTTTTTTGGGCAGCATCCAGTCTAAAAGAACCAGATCTGCAGTATCCTTATCAAAGTAAGAAAGAGCATCATCGCCATTAAAAACACTGGTTACGGTATAACCTTCATGTTCAAGATACATTTTTAAAATTTCATTGATTTTAATATCATCTTCAACGACAAGTATTTTCATGAGGCCTCCTTATTTTAAGAAAATTTTATGAACTGTGATTTTGGGATGAACACCAAACCGCATCGGTACATGGCTTGTTCCAATCCCAACATTTACAAAAATTGATTTTGAGTTGGTGAGATCATAAGACCCCTTGGTGTATTTTTCAGCAAGATTTGTTTGATTAACTGCAAACTTATTGAGAGCAGGAATCCATGGAATATTAATTTGACCACCATGACTGTGTCCGCTTAGAAATAAGTTGAAATCTTCATTGATAAACCTATCTACAGTATCTGGTTCGTGACTCAACATTATTATGAAATCCGATTCATCGGTTCTTGTTAAAGATTTGGTATGTGGTTTTCCCAACATACTGTCATCCAATCCGTAGATTAAGATTGATTTATTGCTTTCTGTTTTAATCATCACTTCTTCATTACGTAAAAGCCTAAAACCAGCTTCCTTCATAACATAATCATAGTGTCGTGAAGAACCTCCACCATAGTCGTGATTCCCCCAAACAGCAAAATTGCCATACTTTGATTTAATCTGTTTTAAGTATGAAATAATCATATCATCACTGTTGTATTTTGCATAGTTATCATATAAGTCACCAGTAAAAACTACGATATCAGCTTGCTGGTTGTTTATTTTATGAACGATATTATCGAGTGGCACTTTATTAAAATCCTCTTTTAGATGGATATCAGAGAAATGAACTACTTTAAGTGTTTCTGTTACTTCTCCTTCTGGTTTAATAAGATTCCATTCAATGTTTATACTATAGGGTTCAACTTTAAATGCATAAATTGTATTTACGACAATTAAAATTAACAGAGATATAACTACGAATTTAAGTGTTTTATATTTTTTCATAAAAATCTTCCTTTTTAGTTTCATGAGTATTTTAAAAGAAACATGTTACAGGGATGTTACAAGACAAACCAAAGAGGTGATGATCCGATGATTTATGTAATAAAAAAATTCTGATGATTTAATTACGATTTTACCAAGGTTTAAGTGTGCATTGATGATATCGGTTACACAATATTATTACAAAGTTAATAATTAATACTTGAAATTTAATTTCACTCCAGTATAATGTGACTTGTAAACGCTAACAGGAGGAGAGCATGAAAAAATTGTTCATTGCAGTTTTAAGTGTATTGATGTTTTTTGCAACAACAGCCGTCAGTGCGGATGAGGGGGAAACAGAATTGAATCGGTATGTAAAGAATGCCGATGGAACCTATGGTTACGATGAAAGTAAACCTGTTTATCTCTATGGGGGATCTGATGAACGTGTTAAGATTCCTAACACCTATGTTCAGGAAAGAGTGCAATTCAAATCATCTTGGATTGCTACAATCTTCAACCTCCACTTTCCACAGGTGAATACTGAAGAAGAGTTTATCAATAAATATGAAGAACGTTTGGATCAAATGGAATCATGGAATATGAATGCCGTGATATTCCAAGTAAGTCCTCTACTTGATGCATTCTATCCATCTGAATTAAATCCTACATCACAATTTTTAAGTGGTAAACAAGGTCAAGACGTTAATTATGATCCACTTGAATACATGGTAAAAGCAACTCATGATCGTGGAATGGAATTCCACGCATGGTTTAATCCTTACCGTGTTACAAACTCTGATATTGATGCACCAGCTATCTTATCGCAAGTCGTAGCACTTGGATATACCGCAGAAGAAGTTAAGAACTTCACCCCTGCAGAACAAGTTGAAGCTTTAAATAAACTTGGACATTTATCAAATGATAACTTTGCAGTCAAGAATCCACATTTAGTATTAAAATTCCAAGGGAAACTCTTTTTAAATCCTGGTGAACCGGAAGTTATTAAACATGTGGCTGATACCGTTAAAGAAGTCGTAACAAAGTATGATATTGATGCTGTTCATTATGATGACTACTTCTATCCTTACAAGGGTGCACTTCGTAAAGATCCAGAAGGAAAAGATATTCCAGGGTCAGATGTGTTTGGCACTTTCGAAGAAGATCGAGAAACATTCTTGAAGTATAAAGGTGAATTTGATGATACTCCTGCAGGTATTGAAGCATGGCGTCGTGATAATGTCACCAAGCTTGTAGATGCTGTGAATGATGTTTTAAAAACACATAACCAAACTACGAAATCGGCAGTTCAATTTGGAATTAGCCCATTCGGAATTTGGGAACACAAAGCAAATGATCCTCGTGGATCAAATACTCCAGCAGGATCATCTCAAAGTTATTCAAAAACAATCTTTGCTGATACATACCAATGGATTAAAGATGGAAAACTAGATTATATTTCGCCACAGATTTATTGGTCATTCTCAGCACCTGCTGCGCCATATGGAGAAATTGCGCGTTGGTGGGATTCAGTTGTTGAGGGAACTGATGTTAAATTATATGTTGGACATGCTAACTACAAACATACAAGTAATGGTGGTTGGGATGCTGATTGGATGAATCCTGATGAAATAAATAATCAAATGAAATTCAATCAAAAATTAAAAAACATATCCGGTAGCTCAATCTATAGTTATGCTGATATTGTGAAATCAGATATTGATTCTTTAGATGAAGCTTTACGTCCAAGAAATATAGCTAAAAATGACAGTATCGATATTCTAAAATCTGATTCATTCAGTAAACCTTCACTAACACCAAGCCATAAACGTTTATCACCGAAAGATACAAGTCCATTGCAATCTGCTTCAATTAAAGATGGCAAACTTGTATGGACGGATGCTTTAAACAATAATGCACGTTTCTATGTCATCTACAAAGGAACTCCAAGTCAAACTGTAGAAGAAATAATTGCGGCAGGTAACATTGTAGATCGTGTAAACTTTGAAGCAGGTAAAAATAATATTTATGACTTAGAAGATGTGAATGCAGCATATGCAATTACTGTTCTTGATAAGGCTTATGTTGAAACAACAGGAGTGAAAGCTGAAGTTATAGAACCTCTAAGTGTTACTTTGACAGAGAAATCAATCAAGGTAAAACTAAACAGTGGTTTGACTGAAACAGAATTACTAGAACTTGTAAAAATAGTTTCAAATCATGAAACAATCATTACGACAGACTTTTCCCAAAAAGTTGATTTGAGTAAAGTAGGAGAGTACACAGTAAATATTAAAGTATCCTCTTCAGTTACTGATGAAATATTCGAAGGTAATGTGGTAGTTAATGTTGAAGCAGATACTCCTACAGACCCAGAGGTAAAACCAGATCCAGAAGTGAAACCTGATCCAGAGGTAAAACCAGATCCAGAAGTGAACCCAGAAGGCAAACTACCGGGAACAGGTGTATCATCCACCTCAATGTTTATGGTGGGTGGACTAGTTGTGATGGGATCAATTCTTGTCCTTTATAGTCGTAAGAAAAAATCAATGCAATAAATTGATGACCTTAAACTAGATTCTTGTCACAATTATTTCATAAATACCGAAAATAATATAAAATAATATTGTAGTGACTCCTGTCTCCAAACAGACACTACACAGACGGCATTTTCCCAGAATGTCGTCTTTTTCGTTGTGTTAGTGTATTATTACAACAATGTAAGATACAAATTGGAGAAAGTATGGTATTATTTTTATGGGCAACATCTTCCACATGTTTAATTAATGATGCCTAAGCACTTTTAAATAAGTGCTTTTAAACTTTATATAAAAGAAGGAGAATAGATTATGAAACAATCATATTTCGATGGCGGTTTAGGGTCGTACATCGGTCTTCAAATTACAAATGTATTAATCGTTATCTTTACCGTAGGTTTGGGTACACCATGGGCTATTGTTCGTTCCTATCGATGGGAAATAGAACATAGTGTTATTGAAGGTAAGCGACTTATGTTTAATGGGAGTGCAGGAAGTCTTTTCACTCATTGGATTCTATGGTGGTTCTTAACGATGATAACATTTGGAATCTACAGCTTCTGGGTCCATATCAAAGTTATTGAATGGAAAACAGAACATACTTATTTTGTTTCTTAAGATCTCGAAAGAGATCTTTTCTTTTATAATTTCTGGAACTTCGCCCCAAAAGTTACAATTCATGATATAACTATAGATAGAGAAAAGAGAGTGTAAATTTATGAGTGAAATTATTGCAACATCAATGTATTCTAAGAATTTAAAACTTGATTGGAATTATAGTGTTTATATACCTGAATCATGGAGTGATGATTCTCATTTACCGGTACTATGTTTATTTCATGGAGCCTATGGTAATCATACGAATGTTGTCGATAAGGGTCTTGCGAAAGAACACTTAGACCGTTTAAATATCCAACAAATTGTCGTTTTTGTTGATGGTTTCAATTCGTTTTATTTCAATGGTTCTGGATTAAATATGGAATCCGCAATTCTTGAAGATTTGATTCCAATGATTCAAGATAAATATCATTGCAACGATGAATTAAACCTTGGTGGAATTTCAATGGGAGGTCATGGTGCACTGCGTATTTCCCTAAAACATCCAGATAAGTTTAAGAATGTTTTTGCGATTGCACCGGCAGTTTGGTATGACGTTACGGATGAAACTGTCACATCAGATTGGGGCCTTTTCAGAAACGATGCCAATGAATTTGACCACGGTCTTTGGAAGGCAACTCACCCACAATCATTTTTAAAAGATACATCTGTAAATTATTATGTTGAAGCAAGTACCATTGATCCAGTTGTTCCTGTTGAAAATGTGCAACGTTTTGTAAGTGAACTAAAAAATCATGCGAAGGTATCAGAACATTACTATCATGATGGTGAGCACAATTGGGATTACTTTAGTGTTGCGTTGGGGAGAGGTTTAACATTTATAAAAGAAATGGAAACTCTTTCGGAGTAATGAATATATTTAAGATCGAAGACGATAATTTACTTTGGGTTTAGACAAAAAAACATTAATCTTTGACTCCCTATTAGGGTTGTTTAGATTAATGTTTTCTTTTGTTATTTAATAGGTGTTAATGCAATGAAATCGTCGATTCGTTTTGCAACAACATCGAGACTTGATTTCCAGAATGCTTCTTGAGTAACATCAATTCCAGCCATCATGGCTACATCTTCACAAGATGCGGTTGTTGTAGCTTTGAGAAGTGCTTGATATTTAGGGACAAATGATGCCCCTTCATTTTCGAATTGTGCATAAAGACCAAGCGCGAATAAACCACCAAATGCATAAGGGAAGTTATAGTAACTGAGTCCACCACTATAGTAGTGACCCTTGCAAGCCCACATATAAGGATGTAAGAATTCAGGATCTAAGCCTTCACCGTATGTATCACGTTGTGCTTGCAACATGATTTCTTTTAAATCAGCTGCAAATAAGAACTCAGTTTGACGTCTCTCAAAGACTTCGCTTTCAAACTTGTAGCGTGACATGATATCAACCGTGATTTGAGTTAAGTCAGAAATTGAGTTTTCAATTAAGACAAGTTTTTCTTCATCACTTGCAGTTTTAAGAGCAGCATTGAAGACGATATTTTCACAGAATGTTGATGCAGTTTCTGCAACAGGCATTGTATAGTTTGTATTTAAGATTGATAAGTCCTCAATCATCATTCCGTGGTATGCGTGTCCTAATTCATGAGCTATCGTAACGATATCAGAAATTGAACCATCAAAGTTTGCAAGAACACGGCTTTGTTTGATTTGTGGTTGATTTGAACAGAATGCTCCATCACGTTTTCCCTCACGAGGTAAGAAATCAATCCAACGATCATCGTAGGCTTTACGTGCCATTTCTTGCAAGTCATCTGAGAAGTGTCCAAAACTATCTAAAATGAACTCGCGAGAATCTTCAACTGTATATTCTTTAGGATTGCTTGTTTCAAATGGTGCGAAAAGATCATACCAAGGAAGTCCGTTGGTGTGTCCAAGAAGTTCAGCCTTATGGTTAAGGTATTTTCTAAATGTAGGAAGGTATGACTCGATTGCTCCCATCAATGCATCCAATGTTTCTTTTGACATACGTGATGCGATAAGTGTTTGTTCAAGAGCGTTTTCATATCCACGAAGTGCAGAAAGAGTATTAACTTCTCCTTTAATACTATTCAATGCAAATGCAATGGCATCTTCAATCTTAGTATAAAGTTCGAGTTCTTTTTCGTATGCTTCTTTACGTGTTTTCGCATCATGTGAATAGGCAAGATTACGAATTGAGGAAAGAGTATGAGTTTTACCATCATATTCAATGGTAGCCATTGATCCAAGGTATCCTTGTAATTTTGACCAGTTAGAGGATGCGTTAAGTTTCATTTTTGCAATAACGTCTTCCACATCCTCATTTAGGTTATATTGACTGTTACTGATGATTTCACGAAGAATGAATTCATGTTCTTTAAGGAAGTCATCTTCGAGAACCCATTCATCAAAGTTATCTTTATTCTCTGCTAAGAACTTTTTAAAATAAGCATATGCTTTAGTAGCCTCGTTAAACATAGGCATCAATTGACTATATTTTTGATTGCTAATGGTATCGGTAGCATTGGTAGCTAAATTTAAGCTTACGAAGCTAACGAGTGATTGAGCAAGATTGTTGAATTCAATATCCAGTTTCATAAAAGCAATTAAATCTTCTTTGTTGTTTAAGTTAAGTGCTTGTTGATTAAGTGATGTGATAATTTCTGATACTTTTTTTACATCTGTATCGAAGGATTCATCGTATCCTTTATAGAGTTCATCTAAAGACCAAGTATACATATTTAGTATCTCCTTTTCTCCGCCTATTATATCACTAAATGAAACATGTTTACATAGATAATGAAAAGTATTGCAAACAAATGTAAGGGATGATATTATAGTCTCAAGGAAGGTTTGGATTATGATACAGACTATTCAAATGCAATTAAGCTTCTTTTTTATCTTTAGAAACTAGGTTAATGTCGCCCGTTGATATTGACCTTTTGTCTTTGGTTAAATCAATGTGGCTTCCTTTCTTAAATCAATCAGCCACATTGAGTGGCTTTTTTATTTGAGAGAAGGAGAGACTATGAAAAAAATACTAGTAATGATGATGAGTGTGGTATTACTTGCAGGATGTACGGCTCAGGCAAGCAACGAAAGTAAGTATCGGATAGGTGTGATTCAGATTGCGGAACATCCCTCACTTGATGCGGCAGTTAGAGGAGCACAAGAATATTGGCAAGAAAAATACGGTAAGGATGCAGAGTTTGTGGTTAAGAATGCTCAAGGAAATGTTGCAGATGCGGATTTAATTGCGCAAAGTATGGTATCGGACAAGTATGATTTAATCTATGCTATTGGAACTAACGCAGCACAATCTGCATATTATGCTACAGAAGGTACAAGCATTCCTGTGATTTTTAATGCAGTAACCGATCCTGTTGAGGCACAGTTGGTTGATTCTTTAAATCATCCTGGAAGTAATGTTACGGGTGTGAGTGATTTAGCACCTGCTGATCAACAATTAATGGTTGTCAAAAATATTTTGCCTGAGGCAAAAAAAGTTGGAATAATCTATAATACGGGTGAGATTAATTCTACAGTTCAAATTGATGCTTTACAAAAAATTGCACCAAGTGTTGGTGTAGAACTTGATGTAGTGGGAATTTCTAACATTCAAGATGTATCAACAGTAGTTACTCAGATGTTAGGTCGGGTGGATGCAATCTACAACATTACAGATAATATGGTCGTATCTGCAACATCGACAATCACTGAACTGGCTACGAAACAAAGTATTCCTGTCTTTGCATCAGAAGATGGCCAAATGAAAGAAGGAATTCTTGCGGCTGAATCGTTAAGTTATGAACAATTGGGAAAAAAAGCGGGAGAAATGATTGAAAAAATCCTTATCGAGAATGTTCAACCGGAGTCGCTTGGTGTCTATCAAAGTCGTGAAACCACGCTAATTCTCAATAAATTAGTCGCAGAAAAATTCGATATAGACACAAATAACTATAAGAATGCGAAAATAGTTGAATAGAGCATTGGGTTTTAAATTGTTTTATGCTATATTATTAGCAAGCAGTCCTTTAAGTCATAGCGAGACTATGGCAAGGATAAAGAATATGACATAAGTTTTTATTCTTTAAACTATCCTTAGAGGGCGCACATGCGCTCTTTTATTTTGCGATTGCACAGGAGGAAGTTATATGGAGAATGGGTTACGTATTGGTATTCATGAGAAACCAAAATCAAAACTTGAATGGTTAGTTTTAAGTTTTCAACATGTATTTGCAATGTTTGGAGCAACAGTTCTTGTTCCGATATTGACAGGATTAGATATTGGGGTTGCCTTAGTATGTAGTGGGATAGGAACATTAATTTATATTCTTTGTACTAAAGCAAAAGCTCCCGTTTATTTAGGAAGTAGCTTTGCATATATTTCAAGTATTTCCGCAGCAATCATGGCAACAGGTGGACCAGAAAGTGCTTATACTGGACTGATGGTTGTTGGATTTATCTATGTATTAATTGCTATTATTATTTCGTTTACAGGAAGTGGATGGATTAAGAAACTTCTTCCTCCGGTAGTCATTGGACCGATGATTGTGATTATTGGATTATCACTTGCACCCAATGCGGTGGTAGAATCAGGATTAAGAGGAATCCAACCCCTTGTTGAACAAGGGAAATATTTAGGTGTTGTGGGTGCAGAATGGAAAGTGCCACTTGTTGCACTCGTAACATTCTCAACAGTAGTTCTTGTATCGCTTAAAGGAAAAGGGTTTATTCAAGTAATTCCATTCCTAATTGCTATTTTAGTAGGTTACATTACTGCAGTTCTTACAGGGCTTGTTGATATTAAACATGTTCTTGACGGTTATAGTTTCTTTCAAATTCCAAATTTTCAAGTGTTAGGAACATACAAGCTTGATTTTGGAACTGTCATCGCCTTTGCACCACTTGCACTTGTTACGATTGCGGAACACATTGGTGACCATATTGTTCTGGGTGAAATTACAGGAAACGATTTTCTTGAAGATCCAGGACTTAATAGAACACTATTAGGTGATGGGATTGCGACCTTCGTGTCGGCTGCATTGGGTGGACCGGCAAATACTACCTATGGAGAAAACACTGGCGTTATTGCAATGACTGGAGTAGGTTCGGTTTGGGTAATAGGACTTGCAGCAGTAATTGCGATTTGCCTTGGATTCTTAGGGTGGATTCAAGCATTTATAGCAAGTATCCCTTGGGCTGTAATTGGGGGAATGACAATCATCCTATACGGATTGATTGCTTCAAACGGAATCAAAGTGTTAATCAAAGATAATACTGATCTTGCAGATATGAAAAATCTTGTTATCGTATCAAGCATGCTTGTAGTTGGGTTGGGTGGTGCAAGTGTGGAAATAATGAGCGGAGTTGCATTGTCAGGAATGAGCCTTGCAGCTATTATCGGAATTTTACTCAACCAAATTTTAAACCTAATTGTAAAAAAATAATCATAAGCAAGGGGCGATCACAAAATGTGACGCCTTTTTATTTTAGAGATGGGTGTTGACTCTCACGTAGTGTTAGAGATTATAATAGAGATATAGCGAGGTGGTCTATGTTTCGGATTGGTGCTTTCTCAAAAATTACGAATACGACGATCCGAACACTTCATCATTATGAAGATCTAGGATTGTTTTTACCTTATAAGCATGACGAACTTACAGGATACCGATATTATAGTAGTCATCAGATAAAGGATTTAAATAGAATTAAGGTTCTTCAAGAAGTTGGTTTCTCTTTGGCAGAAATAAAGGAAATTAGTTCAAGTCATGATCAAGGGTTTGTTGAAAATAAACTTGAGTCGCGGCGAAATAAGTTGCAGGAAGATATCATAGAAATGGAAGCCAAACTGCAATTGTTGAATTCAATGTCTTACGAAAAGAAATCCTTTGAAAAGTATCATGTTAGTGTTAAAGAGATACCAGCTAGAAACGTAATAAGTGTTCGTAAAAATGTTACAGATTATTACGGTGAAGCATCTCTATGGGATGAGCTCTATGAAAAAACAACTGATAATTCCGTTATATTTTCAGATCCGTATCAGTGTATGACAATTTATCATGATAAAGAATATAAATTAGAACAAATAGATATCGAAGTTCAAATATCCATAGATATATCTAAGTCGAGACTGAGTGAAGACGTATATCAATGTGAACCGTCATTTAAAATGGTATCCACTGTGTTTGCGGGTGACTATAATCAAATGAATCAGGTGTGTGAAGTTTTGGCTGGATGGGCAGAACATCATGGACTGGAACTGTCGGGAGTTATGGTTAACATTCCGATTGTCTCACCAGCTCAAAGTGAAAATGCGAATGATTGGATAACTGAAGCAGGATATATAATTACAGAAAAGGAGTAATATTATGGCAAGACCAACAACTAAGAAAGATTTAATAGAGCAAAGTAATGATAATTTTGAAAAACTATATAACTTACTCAATAAGTTAAATGATGAAGATCTAAAAGCAGACTTTCAGTTTGAAGGGGATAAATACAAGGAAGCACATTGGAAAAGAGATAAAAATATTAAAGATGTACTCATTCATCTCTACGAGTGGCATCAGTTATTACTAAACTGGGTGGATCAAAATGTTGCAGGAGTTGAAACACCTTTCTTGCCTGCACCATATAATTGGAAAACTTATGGTGCGATGAATGAAGCGTTCATTGCTAAACACCAGGATACTTCATACGAAGAAGCCAATGCACTTCTAAAAGAGAGTCACGAAAAAGTAATGGCAATGATTGATACATTCTCTAATGATGAGTTATTTTCCAAGGGTGTGTTCAAATGGACAGGAGGCACCACTTTAGGTAGCTACTGCGTTTCATCTACTGCAAGTCATTATGATTGGGCAATTAAGAAGATTCGAAAACATGAAAAAACAATGAAAGAAATGAAATAACTAACAATATTTTACAGAAACTATAGATTTTAATTATCAACTGTGATATCTTAGTTAAAAGAGGTAATAACAATGATGATAAATAAACGATGGAGCAACAGACGAAGTTAATCAAGGGAAGCAAGTTATTGCCGCCCTTTTCGTCGTAGGGCACATCAAATGTTATTGATATTACATTGAGGATCGTGGACACACGATCCTTTTTTTATGGAGGAGCAGGTTATGCGAAAGAGATTAAGTTTATTATTAATTGTTTTATTGGTGTTAACGGGATGCAGCTCGAAGTCTTCTGCAGAATATAAAGTAGGCGTGCTTCAGTTTGGGGATTATGCATCGCTGAATGATTCGTACGCCGGTATGGCTCAGGTTCTTGAAAAGGAAAATGTTGAAATAGTATTGAAAAATGCCCAATCAGATCCAGCGAACATTATGATAAATGCTCAAGCACTAAAAGATGAGGGTGTAGATGTTATCTATGCGATTACGACACAATCCGCACAAATGGCACTTAATGTATTTGATGGATCAATACCGGTTGTATTTATTGCGGTAACCGACCCAGTGGCAGCAGGACTTGTTGATGATATGGAACATCCAACTGATAAGATAACGGGGGTAACTGATAGAGCTCCAGTAGCACAACAACTGGAATTGATGAAAAAAATAATGCCAGATAGTAAAAGGGTTGGATTGGTTTATCGAACGGGTGACAGCAATGGTGAGTTTCAAAAAGTGCTGCTGGAATCCGAAGCAAAACACTTGGGACTTGATGTTGAAAGTATGGGTGTAACCAATGGGCAAGAACTTGCACTGGGACTTCCCAATCTTTTGAAAAAGGTAGATGCCATGTATTTAATTACAGATGACTTGAACGTTAGTAATACCTCATTGATTGTGGATCAAGCAAGTTCTAATCAAGTTCCGGTATTTGCATCGGAAGATGGACAATTTGATGAAGGAGTTCTCGCTACTGTCTCGATAAGCTATACAGAACTTGGAAACCAAGCAGGAAATATGATCTTTGACATTTTAAACAAACAACGGAAACCTTCTGAAATACCCGTTGAAAAAGCAAAAACTACACGCATTCGGATTAATGAGAAGATGACTAAAACATACGGACTTGAAATTCCTGAAGATTTGAAAGAATATCTTGAATAGTGAAAAAGAAATGAAAAATTTATGTAAAACTATTGATAACTATGAAAATGTCTGTTATTCTATCAAGGAAAGGTTGGTGCTTCATATGAAAGACAACATATTACTTAATACACAAGCCCAACAATGGAGCTACTATTATTATTTTAGTTAATCAGTTAATAGCCGAGTGGATATTAGCTGTTTTGTGTTACTAAAATCTACATAGGCTCATTACTAAATCTTCTAAACGTTTATTTTGGCCGTGTAGATACACGGCTTTTTTGTTGAATATAGAAGAGAAGGATAGAGACTATGAAAAAGAATATATTAATTGTTTTACTTACAATGTTTATTTTGGCGGGATGCCAAGCTAAAGGAAATGAAAAATTTAAAGTGGGTGTCATTCAGTGGGGAGATCATCCAGCGCTAAATGATTCATTTGATGGTATGAATTCGGTACTAAAGGAACGTGACGACTTTGAAGTGGTTATCAAAACGGCAAATGAAGATGTATCAACAGCACAACAAATTGCATCGCAATTTGTAAATGACAAAGTGGATTTAATATTTGCAGTAGCAACACCGTCGGTACAAGCTGCAGTTAATGCAGCGGAGGGAACTGGAATACCCATTGTATTCAGTGCAGTATCAGATGCAAAGCAAGCGGGACTTGTAGAAAATGTAAATCAGCCTGAAGGAAATGTTACGGGTGTGAGCGATATGCCACCACTTAAAAAACAATTCGAGCTTATTAATGAAATTACGCCAAACGTGAAAACGGTTGGAATTCCATTCAATACAGGTGAAATCAATAGTACAAACCAAGTTAAAGATATCAAAGCGTTCGCTTCTGAACTTGGATTAGAAATTGTAGAAAAAGGTATTTCTCAAAGTAATGAGCTACCAATGGCTGTTTCGCAACTTGCACAAAATGTTGACGCAATGTTTATCGTTAATGATAACACAGTTGCTGCTTCGACAGGGCTTGTGGTTGATGCGGGTTTAAAAACAAATATTCCTGTATTTATGGCTGAATCAGGGCAATTTGATCAAGGAATCTTCGCGAGTGATTCTGTAAGCTACATGAGTTTAGGAAAACAAGCTGGTGAGATGATTGTTGATATACTTGTAAATAAAAAAGAAATCAAGGATTTACCAGTTGTGACTGCAACGTCAACTGAATTAATGGTAAGTCAAAAAATCGCAACAGAATTGGGAATTGAAATTCCTGGTTCTGTACTAGAAAGAGCTATGGTGAAAGAATAATGGCATTTGCAATTGATGTATTGATACAGGGTCTTCTCTATGGGATTCTGACTATGGGTGTTATGTTATCGTATAAAATATTGGATATTCCCGATTTGTCAGTTGATGGAACATTTCCATTAGGTGCGGTCGTAAGTGCAGTACTGATAATTCAAGGTGTCAATCCTTGGGTTGCGTTAATTGCATCACTCTTGGCAGGCGTCTTAGCGGGAATGATGACTGGTATTTTCCATGTTAAATTTAAGATAACGGCATTGTTAAGTGGGATTTTGGTAATGACGGGATTATACTCAATAAATCTACTTATTGGTGGTAAAGGAAACATTGCTTTATTTAAATATGCAAACCTCTTTGATACAAATTGGTTAGAGGCAATGAATGCTCCATCGTTTATTGTAAATAACTATCAACTAATCGTAATGGTTCTCCTCGTGGTGGGTGTGAAAATTTTTATTGATTTCATCTTGAGAACACGTCTTGGTTACTTATTGAAAGTAACTGGAGACAATGAAAATTTAGTAGCATCATTGGGTCATGATGTTGGAAAAGTGAAAATATTTGGATTGGCACTTTCAAATGGCATCGTTGCCTTATCGGGTGGTGTAGCAGTTTCGGTTGGAAAATCATTCGATATTTCCATGGGAACAGGGATGGTTGTTCTGGGTCTAGCATCAGTTATTTTAGGAACCCTATTATTAAGGAAGAAAAAATGCAGTATGACATTTATGGTAATCGTGGGTTCTATTCTCTATAGATTTATTATTGCGATCGCAATACGTATGAATATGGATCCTAAGATGATGAAACTTGCGACTGTAATAATATTTGTTGGAGCAATCGTACTTAATAATTTATCTACGAAATTACCAAGACGAAAGATGAAGGAACAGTAAAAATGGATGGAATAATTCAACTACATAATATAGGGAAGAAATTTAACGTTGGAACCGTATCGGAAACAGTTCTTTATGAAGATTTAAATTTAAATGTGAAACAGGGCGATTTTGTAACTGTCATTGGATCGAATGGTTCGGGTAAGTCAACACTCCTAAATGTAATTTGTGGTCAAGTTGAAAGTGATAGTGGTGACGTGATTTTTGAAGGAACATCAATTCTTAAAAAACCTGACTTTAAGAGATTTCAAAATATATCGAGAGTATACCAAGATCCGCAAATGGGAACCTCCCCATCATTAACCGTTAGAGAGAACCTAGCATTATCTGAACTAAAAGGGAGATTGTTTAATCTGAAGTCGTTAGGACATCGTGCGAATGAGAAGAAATATATTGAAATGCTATCTCAATTAAATATGGGATTAGAAGATAAGTTGGATGTGAAGGTTGGATTACTATCGGGCGGACAACGCCAGGCACTTTCACTACTCATGGCTTCAATGAATAATCCTCATTTATTATTGCTGGATGAGCATACTGCAGCACTTGATCCAAAAAGTTCTGAAGCAATCATGAATCTAACAGATAAAATGATTAAGGAAAGAGATGACCTAACTGTCATTATGGTTACCCATAATTTAAATCATGCGCTCCGTTTTGGAAATCGACTTATCATGTTTCATGGTGGTGATATTGTTGAAGATTTCAATGAAGAAGAAAAATTAAACCTAAATCAACAAGATTTAATGGATTTGTTTATGCAATATGAGTACTCATTTAGTGAATAAAAAGCGGATTTTAGATGAAAATCTGCTTTTTTTAATAAATTTGAAATAAAAGTGAAAAAAGCGTTGACAGGGTGTTGAGGTAATGATATTATGTACAAGCGCTAAGGGAAACCGGCGCAGCAAATGGTCTTTGAAAACTGAACAGGAAACGTCAATTTCAAGTAAATAAAAACAAAACAAAACAAACTCGTCAGAGTTAAAAAATGAGAAAGAATCAAATGGAGAGTTTGATCCTGGCTCAGGATGAACGCTGGCGGCGTGCCTAATACATGCAAGTCGAACGAAGTTCGAAACTAGCTTGCTAGATTCGAAACTTAGTGGCGAACGGGTGAGTAATACATAAGCAACCTGCCTCTATGCCTGGGATAACAGATGGAAACGTCTGCTAATACCGGATACGTTAATTGAAGACATCTTCAATTAATTAAAGTTGGGATACAACACAAAGAGATGGGCTTATGGCGCATTAGTTAGTTGGTGAGGTAACGGCTCACCAAGACGATGATGCGTAGCCGACCTGAGAGGGTGACCGGCCACACTGGGACTGAGACACGGCCCAGACTCCTACGGGAGGCAGCAGTAGGGAATTTTCGGCAATGGGGGAAACCCTGACCGAGCAACGCCGCGTGAGTGAAGAAGGCCTTCGGGTTGTAAAGCTCTGTTGTAAGGGAAGAACAAGTATGAGAGGGAATGCTCGTACTATGACGGTACCTTACCAGAAAGCCACGGCTAACTACGTGCCAGCAGCCGCGGTAATACGTAGGTGGCGAGCGTTATCCGGAATTATTGGGCGTAAAGGGAGCGCAGGCGGTTTATTAAGTTTATGGTGAAAGTTCGGGGCTTAACCCCGTGATGCCATAGAAACTGGTAGACTAGAGTGCAGGAGAGGTTAGTGGAATTCCATGTGTAGCGGTAAAATGCGTAGATATATGGAGGAACACCAGTGGCGAAGGCGGCTAACTGGCCTGTAACTGACGCTGAGGCTCGAAAGCGTGGGGAGCAAATAGGATTAGATACCCTAGTAGTCCACGCCGTAAACGATGGATACTAAGTGTTGGATAGAATTCAGTGCTGTAGTTAACGCAATAAGTATCCCGCCTGGGGAGTATGCGCGCAAGCGTAAAACTCAAAGGAATTGACGGGGGCCCGCACAAGCGGTGGAGTATGTGGTTTAATTCGAAGCAACGCGAAGAACCTTACCAGGTCTTGACATACCGCGCAAAAGCATAGAGATATGTAATAGTTATGGCGGATACAGGTGGTGCATGGTTGTCGTCAGCTCGTGTCGTGAGATGTTGGGTTAAGTCCCGCAACGAGCGCAACCCTTGTCTTCAGTTACCATCATTAAGTTGGGGACTCTGGAGAGACTGCCGGTGATAAACCGGAGGAAGGTGGGGATGACGTCAAATCATCATGCCCCTTATGATCTGGGCTACACACGTACTACAATGGCGTATACAGAGGGAAGCGAAGCAGTGATGTGGAGCGAATCTCAGAAAGTACGTCTCAGTTCGGATTGGAGTCTGCAACTCGACTCCATGAAGTCGGAATCGCTAGTAATCGCGGATCAGCATGCCGCGGTGAATACGTTCTCGGGCCTTGTACACACCGCCCGTCAAACCATGAGAGTTGGTAATACCCGAAGCCGGTGGCCTAACCCTGTAAAGGGAGGGAGCCGTCGAAGGTAGGACCGATGATTGGGGTTAAGTCGTAACAAGGTATCCCTACCGGAAGGTGGGGATGGATCACCTCCTTTCTAAGGAGTAATATTTTAGAAAGACGTGAAATTGACAAAAGAGTTTCCTGTTTAGTTTTGAGAGGCTGTAAGCATCTCAGAAATGAATGATCTTTGAAAACTGAATAACAGAAGAGATAGATAGACATTAAAAGTTATCAACAGAATATCTTTTCGAATAGTTGTAATAACTAGATTTACATCAAGTTAAACAAACAGTAACTTAAGCAATAAAAAAATAAGCGAACACACGTTTATCAAGCGATAAACATAAAAAACTGATTTTAAATAGATCAGGCGTGAAATTACATGTGATTAAATATGTAAGGGCGTACGGTGGATGCCTAGGCACTAAGAGCTGAAGAAGGACGCGACGAACGGCGAAACGCCTCGGGGAGTGGTACGTACACAACGATCCGGGGGTATCCGAATGGGGAAACCCAGTACAGGTTATGCTGTACTACACATAAGTGAATACATAGCTTATGATGAGGCAACCTTGTGAATTGAAACATCTTAGTAACAAGAGGAAAAGAAAACAAAATGTGATTCCCTGAGTAGTGGCGAGCGAAACGGGAAGAGCCCAAACCATCTTCGTGATGGGGTTGTAGGACCACAACGTGGGATTAATCAAAGTTAGTCGAATGGCATTGAAAGGCCAGTCAAAGAAGGTGCAAACCCTGTAGACGAAAGCGGCGATTACTCTAGTGGTATCCTGAGTACGGCGAGGCACGAGAAACCTTGTCGGAACCAGCCGGGACCACCCGGTAAGGCTAAATACTCCTTAGTGACCGATAGTGAACCAGTACCGTGAGGGAAAGGTGAAAAGAACCGCGGGAGCGGAGTGAAATAGAACCTGAAACCGTATGCTTACAAGAAGTCAGAGCCCGTTAATGGGTGATGGCGTGCCTTTTGTAGAATGAACCGGCGAGTTACTCATAATGTGCGAGGTTAAGTTGGAAAAGACGGAGCCGTAGCGAAAGCGAGTCTGAATAGGGCGAAATAGTACATTGTGGTAGACCCGAAACAAAGTGATCTAGCCATGACCAGGTTGAAGTTTGGGTGAAACCAAATGGAGGACCGAACCGACTGTCGTTGAAAAGCCAGCGGATGAGTTGTGGCTAGCGGAGAAATTCCAATCGAACTTTGATATAGCTGGTTCTCCCCGAAATAGCTTTAGGGCTAGCGTCAATGGAAGGCCACTGGAGGTAGAGCACTGAATGTATGATGGCCCCATCTCGGGGTACTGAATATAATCAAACTCCGAATGCCAGTGGATGGTAGTTGGCAGTCAGACTGTGGGTGATAAGGTCCATAGTCGAAAGGGAAACAGCCCAGATCGCCAGTTAAGGTCCCAAAATTCATACTAAGTGGAAAAGGATGTGGGGATGCACAGACAACTAGGAGGTTGGCTCAGAAGCAGCCATCCTTTAAAGAGTGCGTAACAGCTCACTAGTCGAGTGACCCTGCGCCGAAAATTTACCGGGGCTAAGTATGATACCGAAACTGCGGATTTGCATTAAATGCAAGTGGTAGGGGAGCGTTCTATACAGCGTTGAAGATGTACCGTAAGGAGCGTTGGAGCGTATAGAAGTGAGAATGCCGGTGTGAGTAGCGAAATGTCAGTGAGAATCTGACACACCGATTGCCTAAGGGTTCCAGGGGAAGGCTCGTCCTCCCTGGGTAAGTCGGGACCTAAGATGAGGCTGAAAAGCGTAGTCGATGGACAACAGGTTGATATTCCTGTACCCGATATATGAGTGAAGGAATGACAGAGAAGGCTAAGTTTTGCCAGCGACTGGAAGTGCTGGTTTAAGCGAAGGAGCAGTAAGATAGGCAAATCCGTCTTACAATGCAAAGGCGTAATGAGGAGCGAACCCGTGAGGAAGTAGCGAAGGAACCGATGCCAGCTCTCAAGAAAAGTTTCTAGCGTTAATCATATATTGGCCCGTACCAAAACCGACACAGGTAGGCAAGGAGAGAATCCTGAGGTGAGCGAGAGAACTGTTGCCAAGGAACTCGGCAAAATGACCCCGTAACTTCGGGAGAAGGGGTGCTCTTGTAAAAGGGAGCCGCAGTGAAGAGGCCCAAGCGACTGTTTAACTAAAACATAGCTCTCTGCGAAGTCGCAAGACGAAGTATAGGGGGTGACGCCTGCCCGGTGCTGGAAGGTTAAGGGGATGTGTTAGATTTCGATCGAAGCATTGAACTGAAGCCCCAGTGAACGGCGGCCGTAACTATAACGGTCCTAAGGTAGCGAAATTCCTTGTCGGGTAAGTTCCGACCCGCACGAAAGGCGTAACGATTTGGGCGCTGTCTCGGCAGCAGACTCGGTGAAATCTTAGTACCGGTAAAGATGCCGGTTACCCGCAACTAGACGGAAAGACCCCATGGAGCTTTACTGTAGCTTGATATTGAATTTTGATCCTACATGTACAGGATAGGTGGGAGACAATGAAGCATGCACGCTAGTGTATGTGGAGTCGCCATTGGGATACCACTCTTGTATGATTGAAATTCTAACCGCGGTCCGTGATCCGGATCCGGGAGAGTGTCAGGTGGGCAGTTTGACTGGGGCGGTCGCCTCCTAAAGAGTAACGGAGGCGCCCAAAGGTACCCTCAGATTGGTTGGAAATCAATCGACGAGCGTAAAGGCAGAAGGGTGCTTGACTGCGAGACCTACAAGTCGAGCAGGGACGAAAGTCGGGCTTAGTGATCCGGCGGTTCCGCGTGGAAGGGCCGTCGCTTAACGGATAAAAGCTACCCTGGGGATAACAGGCTGATCTCGCCCAAGAGTTCACATCGACGGCGAGGTTTGGCACCTCGATGTCGGCTCATCGCATCCTGGAGCTGAATTAGGTTCCAAGGGTTGGGCTGTCCGCCCATTAAAGCGGTACGCGAGCTGGGTTCAGAACGTCGTGAGACAGTTCGGTCCCTATCTGTTGTGGGCGTAGGAAATTTGAGGAGCGCTGTCCCTAGTACGAGAGGACCGGGATGGACATACCGCTGGTGTACCAGTTGTTCTGCCAAGAGCACCGCTGGGTAGCTAAGTATGGACTGGATAAGCGCTGAAAGCATCTAAGCACGAAGCCAACTCCAAGATGAGATTTCCCATACGTAAGTAGTAAGACCCCTGAGAGACGATCAGGTTGATAGGTCAGAGGTGGAAGCATAGTGATATGTGTAGCTGACTGATACTAATAGGTCGAGGTTTTAATCACACAAAGACAACATTCGAAAAGATATCGAAATTTCTGTTATTCAGTTTTGAGAGATTATCTCTCAGCAATGCCAGGATCTGGTGATTCTAGCGAAGTGGTCACACCTGTTCCCATCTCGAACACAGAAGTTAAGCACTTTAGCGGCGACAATATCTAGCCAAGCGCTAGTGAAGATAGCTCATTGCCAGGTAATTAGACATCCTTATGGATGTCTTTTTTTATGCAAAACAGAAAGAGACTTCATTAATATAAAAAGATATGCACTTAATAATAAATAAAGATATTGTGTGTTATAATTTGATATTGAAAAAGGTGACTAAATGAAATTTAATACAGAACAAATACAAAAGATTTTCTCAGAAAATAGGAATTTTCAGATGGGAAAATCATATTACTCTCATGATGCAGTTTCAGAAATAACCATACATAAAAACTTCAATGGTGGTTTCCGTGCGGATGGAAATGTAAAAGTCTATGATAAGGATTTTCCTGTCATGATAGAAGCAGATGCTAATAATAATATCATTCAATATCATTGTAAATGTGACTACGCTACGAACAAATCTGCTTGTGGACACATTGGAGCCATGATTCTTAAAATTAATGAATGCAATCCTATATCTTTTCCATTCTATTTTAAAGATGTAAATAGAGATGAAAGAGAATCTGAATTGAAGCGTAAATTAGAAATTGAACGCGAAGAAAGAAAACGAAAATTTAAATTAAATCAGACTGATAGTGTTATTGATCTGTTTAAAGATAAGAGTATCAATGAAATTAAAAATGTACCCCTATCGCAAAATGTTCGTTTGAAAACAGAAATTGTGACACAAGCCTACGATGGCATCGAAATACGATTTAAGATTGGTGATCAAAAACTATATGTCATTAAAGACATTCCGGCTTTTATCGGAAGAATGAGTCATGGGGCATACCATGAATATGGAAAAGAGTTTAGTTTTATTCATAATGAAAAGTATCTAGATGAAGACTCATTGCGACAACTAGAATTTATTAAACTCATGTCATTTAGAAATAGTAATGATGATAACTCTTGGCGCACAGATAAGAATCGATTACTTATTGATGAAAATTCTCTCGATGATTTTTTCGATGTTTATGAAAACATTGATCCGAGTTACTATAGTTTTGGCATGGAGACCGTGTTTCAAGAAATTGAAGTTAGTGTTATGGATAGTCAAGGCGATTGGCTGTTTGAGTATCATTTTGGTCGAAGTAAATTGTTGGGCAAAAAACACATGTACATTTACTCGAATATAAACAGCCCCTTAATCCAAAGAGTGTATCTCGATGAAAATAGTTACTCAAGTAGCTTCCTACGACTGCTTCGCGAAGATGACTCATTTGTCGTTGAAGAAGCTCAAAAATATGATTTTCAAAAGTATGTTTTGGATAATGTTTCTGAAACCTTATCCTTCGATCTCCAATTGGAAAAGGATTTGGTGAGCACCAGTGTCTTTGTTGATGTGGATGAAGATGGTAATATTGCAATTAAACTCTCTTATGAAACATCTTTTGGCGAATATAATGCTTTTCAAAATATGCTTTCCGTACCTTTAGAAGTTGAAAAAATAGCAAAATACATTGAGACTTACGCAAATGAAATTGATGAAGGTAGGGGGCTTGCAATTTTCTCGGATACCGATGACATGACATATGTGTTCTTAGATCAAGGCGTTCCATATCTCCAAGGATTTGCGGATATATATGTCAGTGAAGCAATCAAAGCTATTACGGACACTCGTTCATATCATATGAGTGCTGGAGTAAGAATTAATGGTGGTTTACTTGAAATCGATATTGATAGCGATGCAATCCCAAAACAAGAACTAACAGATGTGCTAAAGTCCTACCGAAAAAAGAAAAAATTCCATCGACTTAAGAATGGAGATATTATCAACCTTCAATCTGATGAAATCGAAAATGTTAATGGGTTACTTGAGAGTAACAACCTGCAACTATCAGAACTGAATGATGGATCCATAACAATGGTTCATTCTCGTGCTTTTGAAGTCTCACGTAAATTAGAAGATCAAGATGCAATTGATGTTACATTCGACCCATCAGTGCATAATTTTATCGATAAGTTCCAAAATTTTAAAGAAGAAAATATTCCTTTGGAACCTCGTTATCAAGAACTGCTTCGCGGTTATCAAAGGGACGGTATTCAGTGGTTGTATAACCTTTCATCACTCCAGTTAGGTGGCATTCTTGCTGATGATATGGGGCTTGGGAAAACACTACAAGTGATATCGTATTTAGACACATTAAATCCTGACAAGACTTCAATTGTTGTTTGCCCTTCATCCGTAATGTTGAATTGGATTGATGAAATTCATAAGTTTGCCCCCCATCTAAATGCACTTGCTATTACGGGAACGCAAGAAGATAGAAAGAAACTGATTCAAAACATCCGTGATTATAAAATCGTTGTTACATCGTATGATTTTTTGCGCAGAGACATTGATGAATATGAGGAATTTGAATTTAGTCATGCTATACTGGATGAAGCACAATACATTAAGAATCATATGACGAAAAATGCACGTACAACGAAAAGATTGAAAGCGCAACATCGTGTTGCCTTAACAGGAACTCCTATTGAAAATTCACTTTCTGAACTTTGGTCTATTTTTGATTTCATCATGCCGGGTTATCTTTACAATCATCATTACTTCGTCAAGACATTTGAAAAACCCATTATTAAAGACAAGGATGAAGGAGCACATAAGCGTTTACGACAACTCGTTGAACCGTTTATCTTGAGACGTCTAAAGAAAGATGTTCTGACAGAGCTTCCTGATAAAATCGAAACAACCTTAAGACTCGAATTTAATGAAGAGGAAAAACAGTTGTACTATGCAAATCTTGCACAAATAAATCAAGAGCTTGCCTTACAAACCGGAATTGAACAAGCAAGTAAAATAGATGTCTTGGCGATGTTGACGCGTCTTCGTCAAATTTGTTGCGAACCAAGAGTTCTGTATCAAAATATGGATCAAGCGTCGACAAAACTTCTTGCGTGTGTGGAGCTCGTAAAAACATTGAAATCAGAAGGAAAGAAAGTCTTGGTTTTCTCATCGTTTACTTCCATGTTGGATTTAATTCGAGAAGAACTAACAAAGGAATCCGTCTCTTCTTATGTGATTGAGGGTAAAACACCTAAACCCAAACGTAGAGAGTTGATTCAACAATTTCAAACCGATGATACGGATGTGTTCTTGATATCACTGAAGGCTGGGGGAACAGGGATTAATCTTACGGCAGCGGAAGCGGTCATCCACTTCGATCCATGGTGGAATGTTTCAAGTCAAAATCAAGCGACAGATCGAGCGCATCGTTTTGGACAAACCGAAAATGTAAGTGTCTACCAACTCATCATGAAAGATACGGTAGAAGAAAAAATTCAAAAGTTACAAGCAGAAAAGAAAGTATTGTCAGATACGTTCATTGAGGGTGCCAGTGGAAATATTGCGAGCCTGAGTGAAGCTGAAATGCGATCACTTTTCGAAATGTAAATTTTAAAATTGAATCATAATTAAGACATCTGTTTGGATGTCTTTTTTCTTACTAAAGATTAGTGATAAATCAAAAAATAAGCTGGGAATCCTTAAGCCAAATTATGTTTAAACCGCTATGACTGTGATATAATGATGCGGATGGTGAATAAAATGAAAAATGAAAAATATACAACAAATTCAGTAAATGAAACGATAGATTTAGGAGAACGTATCGGAACAGCGATTAAGTCTGGTGCCGTTGTATCTCTAACAGGGGATTTAGGAGTAGGTAAAACTGCTTTCACAAAGGGACTGGCATTAGGTCTCGGGATTGAGGATACTATTAGCAGTCCAACCTTTACGCTCATGAAAGAATATGAAGGGCGTTTGGATTTAAAACATATTGATGCATATCGACTTGAAGGGGTAGATTCAGATTCTTTAGGTCTTTTTGATTTGATGGATGATCGTACAGTAATCGTGATTGAATGGGGAAGTTTCCTCGATGATTTGGATTTCAATGTTGATTATGACATTAATATTAAGTACATCGATGAAACGGTACGTGAAATTACAGTGAGTGAGGTAGAGGCATGAATACATTAATTATTGATACATCACATACATGTTTGGTAACAGGCGTTGCGATTGATTCGAAGCTTGTTGCTTACAAACAGGAAAATGTTGGAAAGCGACAATCAGAATACTTGATTACATTCGTGAGTGAAGTTTTGGAAAAGGCGAATCTTCAATCAAGTGATATTGATGAAGTCGTTGTGACCAATGGTCCAGGAAGTTATACTGGAATGAGAATTGGACTAACTTTTGTGAAGACATGGTCTCTTGTTAATACAGAAATGAAGATATATACAGTTGATACGTTGTTATCTCTAGCAGGCATGAAAGATGGTTTCTCATTTATTGATGCGCGTTCTAAGCGTGTCTTTGGTGCGTACATTGAAAAAGGTAACGTCAAGGATGAACGTGTTTATACACTCGATGAACTTGAGACAATTAACCAACCACTATTTGGTGATTTATCTCTAGTAGGTAAAGAAACTGAATATGGAAATATCTGCAGTCAGATTCTTGAAGTTCGTGATATGTGGAATATTGTCGAGAATCCGGATTTACTCGTTCCAAACTACTTGAAATGATGATCCGAAAGATTAATCCAGATGATTTAAGTTCGGTACTTAAAATTGATGAAGCGGTACTGACTGCACATTGGCCGTACCAGTTTTATCGCGATGAGATTGAGCGTGATGATTCCTATTGTTTATGCATGGAAGATTCGGATGAGCTTATTGGATTTTTGATTGTACGTCAAGTGGGAGATCTGCTTGAACTTCTACAAATTGGTGTTGATCGGAGTGCACAAGGTCAAGGAAATGGTCAAAAACTC
This sequence comes from Erysipelothrix inopinata, assembly GCF_014396165.1. Lineage (GTDB taxonomy): Bacteria > Bacillota_I > Bacilli_A > Erysipelotrichales > Erysipelotrichaceae > Erysipelothrix > Erysipelothrix inopinata. Next base: position 50,613 of record NZ_CP060715.1, on the reverse strand, counting down.
TTCGATGCAATTCTAAAATTAAACTTAAATAAACCTATGATGCTTGAGGTTCATGATGAGAACCGTCAAGCCATACGTTTTTATAAAAGAAACGGCTTCGTGAAAGTCGGACAAAGAAAACATTATTATGGTGCAAACAAACATGCTGTAGTAATGAGAAAGGATATTTAGTTATGTTACTTTTAGCAATAGAATCTAGCTGCGATGAAACATCGTGTGCGATTATTAAAGATGGTACTGAAGTACTCAGCAACTCGGTTGCATCTCAAATTGATATTCATAAGGAGTATGGTGGTGTCTTCCCAGAAGTTGCATCGCGTCTTCATGTTGAAAATATCAACGTAACCATTAAAGATGCATTAACGAAAGCTGATGTATCATTGAAAGATATTGATGCCATTGCGGTAACTCAAGGACCTGGATTAATTGGTTCACTTCATGTTGGTGTTATGGCTGCGAAAACATTAGCTTGGTCGTTAAATGTGCCTTTGATTCCAGTACATCATATCGCTGGTCATATCTATGCCAATAAACTTGTTGGTGAATTGAAGTTTCCACTTCTTGCACTTGTTGTATCTGGTGGACATACTGAGCTTGTATTCATGGACAAAGAGTATTCGTTTGAAGTTATCGGAAAAACTCAAGATGATGCTGTAGGAGAAGCCTATGATAAAGTTGCGCGTCTTCTTGGATTGAGTTACCCAGGTGGTCCCGTTATTGATAAACTAGCAAAAACTGGTAAGGCAAATTACAAGCTTCCTAAAGTTAAAACAGATAACCCCCTTGATTTTTCATTTAGTGGTTTAAAATCTGCAGTTCGTCAATTGACACTTCGTGAAGAACGCGAAGGTCGTGAGGTGATTGTGGAAGATGTGGCCTATGCATTTCAACATGCTGCAGTCGATGAATTAATGTCCCGCGTGCAACGTGCATTGGATACATTAGATGTGAAATCATTTGTTCTTGCAGGGGGTGTTGCAGCCAATTCAGAAGTTAGAAAACGTGTTGAAGATCTCAAAGAAGTTTATCCAGAATTGAACATTCTTCAACCACCATTGTGGGCATGTATGGATCAAGCGGCCATGATTGGACTTGCAGGACATATTGCTCAAGGTATGGGAATTAGCGGAGATTGTGAAATTTCGGCAAATTCTAACATACAACTTCACACTTATTAATTGTTTCACATTCAACTTCCGAAGACTTTGTGATATGATTTACACGGTGGTGATATCATGAGTACAAACAATATAACAAATGTGCCTAAGGCAACAATGCAACGATACCCTATATATCTTAAGGCGTTGCGTAAACTCTATAATATGGGAGTAGAACGTATTTTATCACGAGAGCTTGCACTCTTCGTGGATATCGAATCTACGACAATTCGTCGAGATTTTTCTTTCATTGGTTCCTTAGGGAAACAAGGATATGGTTATGATGTGAAAACACTCATCGATACGTTTGATGATCTATTAGGAGTTAGCTTTGAAGAAGAATTAATTCTTGTCGGAGCTGGTAATTTAGGTCGTGCAATTTTAAATTATAATCGATGGAATCATGTTGTGGGTGAAATAGCATGTGCCTTTGACATTGATCCGAATAAATTAGGTGAAGTATCAGATATTCCAATCTATCACATGAGTGAATTGGAAGAACGAGTACCTAAAGGGTGCCGTATTGCGATTGTAACTGTTTCTAAAAATGTTCAGGAAACAATCGATAGACTGGTTGATATGGGAATTGTTGGAATTGTTGACTTTTCAAGTGAGCATATTCAAGTTCCTAAAGACGTTGTCGTTAAGACTGTCGACGTTGTTTCAACTGTCCAAGAATTAATATTCCAAACAAATAACATACGATAATTGAGGTGTAAAATATGATGTCTTATTTAACAATTCGTGAGTGCTATGATCTTTTAGCTTACGGATCAGAAATTGAAATAGATTCTTTAGAGTATATCCAAATTCAAGGTTGGATTCGTACTAACCGTAAAGGTAAAAATGTAGGGTTCATTGAACTAAATGATGGAACTTACTTTAGAAATGCACAATGTGTTTATTCAAGTGAACTCAGTAATGCTGATGACATTGCGAAATATAATACAGGTACTGCTGTCACAATCAGTGGTAAATTTAAAGCAACACCTGATGGACGTCAACCTTTTGAAATTGATGTTAAGGATGTTGTATTAGAAGGTGAATGTGGTGCAGATTACCCACTTCAAAAGAAACGTCACAGTTATGAATATTTAAGAGACATTGCTCATTTACGTGTGAAGACAAATTCATTTATGGCTGTTTTTAGAGTACGTTCTGTACTTTCAATGGCAATTCATGAATTCTTCCAAGATCAAGGCTTTGTTTACGTCCACACGCCAATCATTACAGGTAATGATGCTGAGGGTGCAGGGGAGTCTTTCAACGTCACAACGCGTTCTGATGGCGACTATGAGAAGGATTTCTTTGGACAAAAAGCAAGTCTTACCGTTTCAGGACAACTTCATGCTGAAGCATTCGCATTAGCATTTAGAGATGTTTATACATTTGGACCAACTTTTAGAGCTGAAAACTCAAATACTGCACGTCATGCATCTGAGTTTTGGATGGTTGAACCTGAAATTGCATTTGCTGATTTAGAGGATGACATGAACCTTATCGAAGATATGGTTAAATATTGCATCGAATATGTCTTAGAAAATGCACCTGAAGAAATGAATTTCTTCAATGATCGCATTGATAACACCTTATTAGATCGTTTAAATTCCTTATTATCCAGTGAATTCAAACGTCTCAGTTATACCGATGCGATTGAAATATTAGAAAAAGAAAATGACCGATTTGAATATAAAGTTCATTGGGGAGTAGATCTTCAATCAGAACATGAACGTTACCTAAGTGAAGAAGTTTTTAAGGGACCTGTTTTCATTACAGATTATCCTAAAGACATTAAAGCATTCTACATGAGATTAAATGATGACAACAAAACGGTTGCTGCATGTGACTTATTGGTACCACAAGTTGGAGAACTTGTTGGAGGATCACAACGTGAAGAACGTATCGATGTATTAGACCAAAGAATGGAAGAAATGAACATTCCAAAAGAAAGCCTTGAATGGTATCGTCAACTTCGTGAATACGGTGGCGTTAAACATGCAGGTTTCGGAATTGGCTTTGAAAGATTCTTAATGTATATTACAGCTATGCAAAACATCCGTGATGTGATTCCGTTCCCAAGAACTCCAAGACACTTAGATTATTAAGGGGTTTGTATGGATTTTAGAGCGAAATATGTTCCTAAATCAAGAAAAAAAGTGAACTACAAAATTGTAGTTCCTTTTGTCATTTTAGTGATGATTGGAGGAATCTTAGTGTATACAACCCTCATGCCAAAGTATAAAGAACCAGAAACAGCCTTCACAATCTGTAATACTACAATTAGTGAAACCCAAGCGATCATTACAAAAAAGATTGATGAAGCGAATAAAGAAAATAAAGAAGCTACGATAGGATATCAAGACGTAGGTATGTTTGGTCAAACATTGGGTATTTATAAAGAGCCTTATAACCGTACAGTTCGTGATGCTTTTAGTAGTAAGACAGTATTCCTTAAGAATATTTGTACAGAAGAAGAACGTGCATATCTTATGGGAGCAGAACTTGATGCGAAGATTCCAGTTGAAGGATTGACACCGGGTTTCTATGAAATCCGTGTCCTTGATGGTCTTACTAAAGCGCGTCTTGTAAGTAATGAAGTTCGTGAAGATGCGTTCTCAACTATCTCAATTGATGGTTATCGAAAAAATATTAAGTTAATCTCTAATAAGGATTTATTTAATTCTAAAGAACATCCTTTTAGCATGGATGAAAACTATTCATTCTTGGTGGTTGATTCGGTAGAATCTAACGATCAAGACTATGATATTGTGTTAGACCCAAGTGGTATGATTAAAGAGTTTAATGGTAATATTTCCAAGGGAATTATTAACGGAGATTTTGTTGAGGCTGATGCAATGTATGACATTGCTGATGGTGTGAAAAAACAACTCGAAGCTCGCGGTCTTAAAGTAAAACTAACACGAACTAAAGATGAAGTAATAAACTATCATGGTAAAAATAATCGTATTCAAAATGCGTATGATGCCAATGCAAAATATTTTGTATCCTTTACCATGGTACACTCGCTACAACCTTTGGATTATGGATCTACAGCAATTTATTCTAATTATGTAACCAATCGTTTCGCAACAATTATGATGAAGAATCTGACGGAAACATCACCGTTGAGAGCTTCCCGATATGTATCAGGTCAAAATATGGATGGCGTTATTAAAACGTCTTTCAAAGATGAGTATGATATGAATGCGATATTACGAGAGACAGGCGGTATCTTTACCGGAGCTGGTAGTAAAGGAGAATTTGCGAAAGAGAATGCTTTTGCTACTAACAGTAAAACGGGGATGCAAGCACTTGTACTCGAATTAGGATATACATCAGATCCTCAAGATATTAAAACAATTCGTGAGGATAAGGACAAAATAATCGAAGCAACCACCAAAGGAATCTTAGCTGAGGTCGGCATTAAAGAATAAAGCAGGTGAAATGATGATTGTTCAAGTTAGAAATGCATACAAATCATTTGGCTCTCAAGAGTTATTTGAAGATTTGAATTTATTAATTAAAGAAAATGAAAAAGTAGCACTCATTGGTGCGAATGGTGTTGGTAAAACAACACTTTTTAAAGTATTATCCGGAGAAAATACACTTGATAGTGGAGATGTTTTCTGGAAATCAAATACTCGTAAGGGCTTTTTAGATCAAATTAATATTGGTAATGATGCTCTGACAGTTCAAGAGTTTTTTGATGAAGCATATCAAGATGTTTATGCTCTTCAAGATCAACTACAAAGTTTAGAACAGCAAATGATCGAGGACCATAGTGAACAAATGCTCGCTCGTTATGACCGTGTTCAACAAGAATTTATGCGACGTGGGGGATATACGTTTGAATCTGAGATTCACACCGTACTCACTAAGTTTAACTTTACAGTTGAAGATTTAAAGCGTCCACTAAATACCTTCTCGGGAGGTCAAGTAACACGTCTTGCCTTTGTAAGACTCTTACTAAGCAAACCGGATATTCTCTTTTTGGATGAGCCAACGAACCATTTGGATATTTCCACAATTGAATGGCTTGAGTCGTATCTTAATAATTACGATGGTGCTGTCGTCGTTGTATCCCACGACCGGTTATTTTTAGACCGTGTTTGTAATGTAGTTGTTGAGATTGAAGATCGTGTTGCTACACGTTATTCAAGCAACTACTCTGGCTATCTAAAACTTAAAGAAGATCAGATAGAAAAACACAATATTAAGTATCAAAACCAACAAAAAGAAATTGAACGTATAGAAAAACTCATTGAGAAATTTAGATACAAAAAAAGTAAAGCAGCGTTCGCGCAGTCAAAAATTAAGTATCTGGATAGAATGGATCGTCTTGAGAAAAAGGATGTTAAGAAACGTGAGTTCAAAGCAGAATTTAAATCCAACATACGTGGGGGAAAAGAAGTACTCCAGCTTTCAAATTACCAAGTAGGATATGATAAACCACTCTTTGAATACACAGGAACATTTGTAAGAGGTCATCGCTATGCAATTGTTGGAGACAATGGTACGGGTAAGTCGACGTTACTAAAAACTATTTCTGGTAAAATGGATCCGCTAGCTGGTGATCTTCTTTTTGGTCATCAAATTGAAATTGGTTACTTCGACCAAAATCTCCTCGAATTTCATATGGATAAAACTGTTCTTGAAGAAGTATGGGATGATTTCCCTGCCCTTGATCACACTGAAATTCGTACCGCACTTGGACGCTTCTTATTCAAAGGTGAAGAAGTCTTTAAGAATGTGAATGTCTTATCGGGGGGCGAGCGTGTTCGCTTGTCGCTTGTTAAGTTGATGTTAAGTCATGATAACTTACTTATCCTCGATGAGCCCACAAACCACTTGGACATTCAAGGTAAAGAAGCACTCGAGAAGGCACTCGAACAATACGATGGAACGATGATTTTTGTATCACATGACCGCTATTTTATTGAGAAGCTTGCTACCGATATCCTTGTCATTAAAGACGGTGAAATTACGCATACTGAGAAAACGATTGGTGAAATTATTAGTTCTGAAAAAGAAAAAGTAAGTGAAACCAAAGTTACTCAAAAAGAGTCGTACGAATCGATTAAGAAAAAGAAAAACAGATATAAGAAACTGGAAGCAGAACTTATGGAATTGTATGAAGATCTCGAGGTGCATCGTGAGCATCGCTTTGACCCAGAGATTTATCATGATTTTGAGAAGATGAATGCGCTCAATGAGACGATTGATGAAATTCATAATGAGATAAAAACACGCGAAAATGAATGGGCAGAGCTGGCAGAAGATTTCGAAGCTCAAGATATTCAAATTAATTAGGAGCATCCAATTGGATGCTCTTTCACAAATTCGGTGAAGTTTCGCTTGTTTTTTAAATTGAAAGTGCTAAAAGAGGGAAAGTCATTTGGTTTATTGATGAAACTTGTGTATAATAGTAACGGAAAACATAAGGAGTAGATAGAGATTATGGCTAAATGTTTAGTGGCTCAATCAGGTGGGCCAACATCAGTTATTAACGCTACTGTAGCAGGTGTCGTTAAGGCAAATCAATTAAACCCAATTTACGATACAGTATTGGGTGGTATTCATGGTATTGAAGGAATTCTTAACGAACAATTCGTTGATTTAACTCACATGAGTGAAGAAGAAAATCAAATTCTTCGTCAAACACCTTCAAGTGCTCTTGGATCATGCCGTTATAAATTAAAGAGAGAAAATGTTGCAGACTTCAAACGTCTATTTGAAGTTATGGAAAAACATGACATCCGTACATTATTCTATACAGGTGGTAACGACTCAATGGATACAGTTGCTGCTTTAGACGAATATGCAAAAGCAAACAACATCGAAGGATTCCAATTTGTTGGATGTCCTAAAACTGTTGATAACGACTTAATGGTTATGGACCATGCTCCAGGATTCGCAAGTGCAGCTAAATTTATTGCTACTACTGCATATCAAACATGGATGGATAGTACAGTTTATACACGTCAAGATGTATTCATTCTTGAAACAATGGGACGTGATGCTGGTTGGTTAGCAGCTAGTGCTTGTGTATCAGGAATCGTTGACGTTCTTGTATTACCAGAACTACCATTCGACAAAGAAGCTTTCTTAGCAGCTGTTAAGAAACAATTAGATGCAAAAAACAAATGTTATGTTGTTGTAAGTGAAGGTGTTCGTTACGCTGATGGTACTTACCTTGCAGCTGGTGAATCAAAAAATGATACATTCGGTCACGCTGTTCTTGGTGGAGCAGGTAATGCATTAAAAGAGTTAATTCTTGATTCAGGTATCTCAGAACGTGCTAAAGTTCAAGACTTAAGTAATGCACAACGTTCACACGCTTCAGAACAATCAAAAGTTGACGTTGAAGAATCATTCAAACTTGGTATGTCAGCACACATGCGTTCAGTAGATCCTAAATTCTCAGGACAAACAGTATATGTTCGTCGTGTTGAAGGAGATACATACGATGTTGAATTTGATGCAACTGCATCAAGCAACATTGCAAACCACGTACGTAACTTCCCACAAGAATGGGTATTACCAAACTTTGCAGGTATTACAGAAGAAGCACATGCTTACTTCGCACCACTATTAGTTGGACGTCCAGACATCAAATTTGATGAAAAAGGATTACCACTACAAGTTAAACCATACTACATGCGTTAATTATTAAAGGGATGTCATTTGTGACATCTCTTTAATAATTAACTCTTAGAAACAAGCTCAATAAATGAGCTTGTTTTTTCTTTTTTAATAAAAAAGTTTTATTATGCTTGACATACAATGTAAATAAATGGATAATGTATGAAAATCTTACAGAAATATTTCTGAAAAAGGTTTCAAGAAGGAGAAAGGGGAATACTATGAAGAAAATGGTGAAGAGTTTCGCACTGGTATTGTTAGTTTTAAGCCTTGTAGCCTGTGGGGCTAAAAAGGGACCTGATGGGGCAGGTGGTAAGAAAACAATTACCTTTGCAAAAGAAAATGATATCGCATCGATGGATAGCCGATATGCAACAGATGGTATGTCTTTTGAAATTATTGCAGCAACTACAGAAGGGTTGATGAGTGTTGATAAAGACGGAAAAGTAATCCATGCCTTAGCAGAATCTCATGAGGTAAGTGATGATCAACTTACTTGGACATTTAAACTTCGTGATGCTAAATGGGCAAATGATGATCCTGTTACAGCGCATGACTTTGTATATGCTTGGCAAGATGCAAACACAAATCCTGATGCAATCTACAATTACTTATTTACAGGAGATGCAGCTAACATTGTGAATGCTGCGAAAGTACAAAAAGGAGAGGTCGATAAATCAGAACTTGGTGTTAAAGCACTTGATGATAAGACTCTTGAAATTAAATTAGACAATCCGGTTAGCTTCTTTGATAGTTTAATGGCATTTCCAGTATTCTTTCCTCTCAATGAAAAATTCGTAACAGAACAAGGTGAAAACTATGCACTTGATGCGAAAAATCTTGTTGCTAACGGACCATTCAAAATGGTTTCTTGGGAAAAAGGTTCAAAAGTAACATTGGAGAAAAATCCAACTTACTGGGATGCAGCTAATGTTAAAGCGGATCAATTAGTTTTCAATATTATTGGTGAAGCAAGTACCGCTGTTCTTGACTTTGAAGGTGGTTCTACAGACTTTGTAAAATTAAACTCGGACTTAGTTGATAAGTATAAGGAATCGAAAGAATTTACGAATGTACTTGAAGGTTACCTATGGTACATGATGTATAACTTTGAACATCCTGCACTATCAAATCAAAAAATTCGTGAAGCGATTGCAATTGCTGTTGATAAAGACCAACTTGTAAACAATGTTCTTAAAGATGGTTCAGTTCCAGGTGATGGATTTGTTCCAGTTGGACTGGCTACAGGCCCTGATGGAAAAGATTACCGTGAATCAGCACCTGTATACAACAAGTCAGATAAAGAAAAAGCGAAACAACTTTGGGCTGAAGGTAAAAAAGAAGCAGGTGTTGAGAAGGTTAAGATTAAATTCTTATTCGAAACCAGTGATCCCGCAAAACCTGCAGCTGAATTTATTCAATCTGAACTTACAAGTACCCTTGAAGGACTCGAAATTGAAATGGTTGGAGTACCTAAAGAGAACCGTCTGCAAATGCAACGTGAAGCTAACTTTGATATCCAGCTAACACGTTGGGGCCCAGATTATTCTGACCCAACAACTTACTTGAACTTAATGTTAAAAGATAGCACGTATAACTTCGGTGGCTACAACAACCCTGAATACGATAAGTTAGAAACAGAAGCTTTAGTAACCTTTGATATTGCGAAACGTTGGAATCTTCTTCAAGAAGCAGAAGGTGTCTTAATGAAAGACTTACCTGTAGCTCCAATGTTCCAAGTAGGTGGCGCAAGTCTTATCAATTCAAAAGTAACTGGTATTGAAACCCATGCTGTTGGCGTTCCATATCTATACAAGAATGTCGATAAGGCAGAGTAATGATGATTCACTAAGAAACAGCACAAGATTTAAAAACCTTGTGCTATTTTTTATAAGGGAGGAGAAGTTATGACAAAATCAACACAGAAATATATACTTAAACGAATCCTCATTGCAATGGTTACGTTATTTGTAATTACCGCAGTATTATTCTTTATGCTCAAGTTAATGCCAGGATCACCGTTTAATAGTGAAAAATTAACACCGGATCAAATGGCAGCAGTTTATGCAAAATATGGGTTAGATCAACCCATACCAGTTCAATTTTGGCACTACTTTAAAAATATGATGATGGGAGATTTTGGCAAGTCTTATTCATTAGCACGCGGAGCGGATGTTGCATCTCTCGTATTACCACGTGCAGCCATTTCATTCACCATTGGAATTAGTGCCGTAGTATTTGGAACAATCATTGGGATTGGTTTGGGAATCTTCGCAGCATTGCATCGTAATACATTTTGGGATACTTTCGCAACGGTATTGTCCGTACTCGGAGTTTCAATTCCATCATTTGTATTTGCGTTACTGCTTTTGATGTTACTGGGAGTTAAGTTTCCTGTACTGCCTATTATTTATAACAGCAGTCGACCGATTGCTTCTTCCATCATTCCAATGCTTGCTTTGTCAGGAAGTGTTATTGCTAACGTTGCCCGCTTTACTCGAAGTGAAATGATTGAGGTATTGGGCAGTGATTACATGCTTCTTGCAGAAGCTAAGGGGCTCAGTCGTAGAAAACTTATTATGGATCATGCACTTCGCAACACACTGATCCCAGTTATTACAGTTCTTGCTCCAATCATGATTGGACTCATTACAGGAAGTATGGTTATTGAAACAATATCCGGAATTCCTGGGCTGGGAACCATTCTTGTTAAGGCAATTGAAGTAAATGACTACAACGTAATTATGGCTGTCGCATTTTTATACAGTTTGCTCTATATTGTCATGATGTTAATTGTTGACGTATCCTATGGTCTCATTGATCCTAGAATTCGTCTCACGAAAGGAGAAAACAATGGATAAATTAGAATTTTTAGAAAATGACTTCGAGCTTGTTAATAAAGATTTCAGTCATGCTCAAGATGAAGTGATAGAAACTGTACCATTTTGGAAAGATGCCGTGAAACGCTTCTTTGCAAATAAGAGTGCGGTTATTGCTTTATCTCTGATTGTAATTATTATTGTAATTGCTATTGTTGCTCCTTTATTGAGTCCATATGCCTTCGATCAAGTCTTTACAGAAAAACAAAGTATGGGTCCAAGGATTCCGGGTCTTGAAAATATGGGATTATTTACAGGAAGTGTGAATGGAGTCAATAAGTATCAAACATTAGGACTCACTCATGAATACCATTACTTTGGTACAGATGTATTAGGAAGAGATTTATGGGTAAGAGTTTGGGAAGGTACGAGAATCTCGCTTACGATTGCATTTATTGCCGTAATTATTGATATCTGTTTCGGTATGATATATGGACTTATATCAGGATACTTTGGCGGAGCTGTTGATAGTGTCATGCAGCGTATTGTGGAAATTATCAGTAGTATTCCAAACCTGGTAATCTTGGTATTACTTTTGGTTGTCATGAGTCCTTCATTGACAACAATTATTATTGCTTTAATGTTAACGGGATGGATTGGTATGAGTCGTGTCACGAGGGCTCAGGTATTGAAGGTTAAAGAACAAGAATTTGTGCTTGCATCTAAAACATTAGGAGCTGGGCATTTCTTTATTATATTTAAAGAAATACTTCCAAATATCTTTAGCCAAATTATTATTATGTCAATGTTCTCAATACCAAGTGCTATCTTCTATGAAGCGTTCCTTGCATTCGTTGGATTGGGGCTTCCCGTTCCAATGGCGAGTTTAGGAACACTCATTAATACAGGATTCAAATCAATCCTTGTTACACCATTTATGACAATCATACCTGTTGTGATTTTAGCTATCTTGATGTTGAGTTTCAATATACTAGCAGATGGCTTACGTGATGCATTTGATCCGAAAATGAAAGAAATGTAGGTGGAATTATGACTAAAGAAAATGTACTTAAAATAAGAGACTTAGCCATTTCTTTTAAAACTGACAATGAAGCCGTGGATGCAATTCGTGGCATTCGTTTGGATCTCTTTAGAGGTGAAACACTTGCTATCGTTGGAGAATCAGGATCGGGTAAATCGGTCACCACGAAAGCTATTATGGGGATTCTAAGTGGTAATGGTTATGTGAATGGTGGGTCAATTGATTACACGTACACAGATGAATCTGGAAATGCTGTTACTACAGACTTACTTAAACTTACGAATAAAGAAATGTCTAATCAAATTCGTGGAAAACGCATTGCGATGGTCTTCCAAGATCCTATGACATCCCTCAACCCTACGATGACGATTGGGAAACAAGTTATGGAAGCTATGATTTATCACTATGGATACTCTAAAGAAGAAGCAAGAAAACGAGCTATTGAACTCTTGGATCGCGTTGGAATTACAGATGCTGAAAAAAGATTGAAAAACTATCCGCATCAATTGTCTGGTGGGATGCGCCAAAGGATAGTTATTGCGATTGCATTAAGTTGTGATCCAGAAATTCTTATCTGTGATGAACCGACTACTGCTCTTGATGTGACGATACAAGCGAAGATTCTTGAGTTAATTCAAGATATTCAAAAAGAGAAAAATCTTTCCGTCATTTATATCACCCATGATTTAGGTGTTGTTGCTAAAGTTGCGGATTATGTGGCTGTTATGTACGCTGGAAGAATTGTGGAAAAGGGAAGTATTGATGAGGTTTTCTACAATCCGCGTCACCCCTATACTTGGGGATTGCTCTCAGCCATGCCTGATGTCGAACTGAATGATGATGAGTTGTACACCATTCCGGGTACACCTCCCAATCTTGCGAAACCAATCCAAGGGGATGCTTTCGCGCCTCGAAATGAGTATGCTCTTAATATCGATTTTAGAGTAGAACCACCACTCTTTGATGCAGGCGGAAGTCATCGTGTTGCTTCGTGGCTGATGCATGAAAATGCCCCTAAGGTACAACCACCTGTAGCATTGCAAAAAAGACTTGAGAAAATGAGAAAGGAAGCAGGATACTATGACAACTAAGACACCAATACTGGAAGTTCGTGATTTAAAACAACATTTTAAAGTGTCATCAAAATTCACAGTTAAAGCTGTTGATGGTATCTCTTTCGAAATTTATCCTGGAGAAACCTACAGTCTTGTAGGAGAATCAGGATCGGGAAAATCAACAACAGGACGCAGTATTATTCGCTTGTATGAACCAACATCAGGTACGGTACTATTCAACGGTCAGGAAATATCAAAAAAGTTAGACAAAGATACCCAACGTCTCTTGAATACGAAAATGCAAATGATATTTCAAGACCCAATGGCAAGCTTGAATCCTCGTAAAAAGGTGATTGATATTGTCGCTCAAGGACTGGATATCCATAAAATGACTCAAACAAAAGAAGAACGTGATGCGAAGGTATACGAAATTCTTGAAATGGTAGGGTTATCTGCAGAGCATGCAACACGGTTTCCACATCAGTTCTCTGGTGGACAGCGTCAAAGAATTGGAATTGCACGCGCATTAATTATGAATCCAGATTTGATTATTGCAGATGAAGCAATCTCAGCACTGGATGTATCCATTCAGGCGCAAGTTGTAAACTTGATGCGAAAGATTCAAAAAGAAACAAATACGGCTTATTTATTTATTGCTCATGATCTGAGCATGGTTAAATATATATCTGATCGTATTGGTGTATTGCATCTTGGGCATCTTGTGGAAACGGGAACAACTGAAGAAATATTTACCAACCCAATTCATCCTTATACTAAGTCTCTTCTCAGTGCTATTCCATCCCCCAACCCCCGTGTTGAAAAGAATCGAAAATCATTTTCTTATGATTATGAAACAAGTGGCATTCATTATGAAGCGGGAACCTCGCATCATATTGAGGGGAGTCATTATGTTTTAGGAACGGATGAAGAAGTTAAAGCTTGGACTCAATAGAAAGGTTAATAATGCAGTGTCAATAGGATGCTGCATTATTTTTAATGAATATGATTTGAAAATTTTAAGTGTTATTTGTATGATTAAGATATGAGGTTAACTTCATTGTTAAAGAATAAAACTTTGACAACTAATCTATAAAATAACGAATAAAAAACCTCCGTGGTATAATAACCATGAAGGTGTAATTTATATATGGCGGAGAAGGAGGGATTTGAACCCTCGCGAGCGTTAACTCCTATCGGTTTTCGAGACCGACCCCTTCAGCCTCTTGGGTACTTCTCCATAACTCAACCATTATATCAAATTCAAAAAAAAATTGAAATGTATTTTATTGAAATCATAAAAATATAGGAGTATTATTAAATATGTCTTTTTCACAAGGAGGAACGGTTTATGGATGATCACATTTTAAAGATATTGGAAGCGAATAAAAATGCGAAGCGAAAAATGGTTGAACAGGATATGAATCGTGTCAATGATGAAAAACACTTTGAGGCTTTAAAAAAGACAATCGATGTAACATTAAATGAAATATTTGAAAGAGAATCCTCAGCTATTTATGAGGAGTCTGAAAAAGAATATGACCGCTTGTTGCCGATTTATAATAGTGAATATGATGAGCGTGTTAAAGATTTAAATAATCGATTTGCTCAAGCTTGCCTCAAGTGGGAACCAGAACTCATGGAAAGGATTGTGAAGTTTGATGGCGAATGATTATGCAATGTCTGCTAAAGCACGCTCTTTGTATAGTCAACACTTAACCATGTCACAATTTGAATCGATGATGGGAATGGCGGATGTTCCAAGTCTTGCATCATATCTCAAGCAAGAAACACGTTATTCAGTCGTATTGGATGGAATTAATGAGAAGTCAATTCATCGTGACTTACTAGAACAATGTATTCGACATAAATCACAACAAGAGTTCTTATCACTGATTCGATATATGAAAGACTCTAAAGTTCACTTTTATGAATTTTATACAAGATTTCGTGAAACAGAACAAATCATGTATTGTCTCCATTCAATTCAAGCACATGTTGTTCATAATGTGGATCTCTACATTATTAACCTCAACAAGTATTTGGCGTTTGATGTGGTTGATTTAGCAAAGGCTACAACCTATGAAGATTTGTTGGCTGTATTAGAGAACACCGACTACTACAAAGTGCTGGCTCCATTACTTGAAGAACCTGCTGATTTGGTTGCTTGCGAACAAGCACTTAAGGTACACTACAATGACAGTGTTCATAATCTGGTAAAACAAGAACCCAATGCTAAAGAAGTATCGGCGATATTCTTGATTCATGATGAACTGACAACACTCGCTCAAATATATCGAATGAAGCGTTTCTTTAATGCTTCACCTCGAGAAATTAGAGCAAGAGTTCACTCGAAACCATATTATATATCTGAGAAGACTTTAAATGATTGGATTGATAACAAAAATGGGCGCGAGATGTTGGATGCTTTAAGAGAGTCACCTTATGGTAAATATACTGATTTTGAAGGGAATCAACATATTGAATACTATATGGATGTAATTCGTCATCAAATCATGGTTCATATGTTACGTTTTTCGCAGAATACCAATGTGGTTTTATATGCTTATATGTATATATTAAAGAATGAAATCGACAACATCGTTCAAATTATTGAAGGTGTACGATATCAAATTAATGCAGATGAGATTAAGAAAATACTCATAATTTAGGAGGTGAGAGAATGGCAATAGAAAAGATGAAGCTCGTTGTAGCTTCAACCACTCCGGATCAAGTGATGCCGTTGATTGAAAGTGTAATGACATGCCCAAATTTTCATCCTGAACTTGCGACTACGATGATTCAAGAAGAGGATGGCGGCTATGTTTACCCTAACGATCGTGTTTATGATGGCTATCTCTCGCGGTGTGATCGTATTGCGCAAGATTTAAATTTAGATTTAAGTTCCAATGAAAAAGAACGATTTACCTTTGATGAAATTGAGGCAAGTATTCGTAATGCGGAGTCGTGGTACAAGACGTTACACAGTCAAGAATCATCATTATCAAGCTTAACTGAAGATGATAAAACTGCTATTAAAAAATTACGTGAATATCCGTTAGATTCTATTGAAGATAGTTTTATAGGCATGAACTTTGGGAGAATTCCAAACGGATCTCTTTCAAAGATTAGTGATTACAATAAAGAAAGATTTGTATTCACACCACTTCATAAAACAAAACAATATACTTGGATTTTATACGTTTGCTTAGAACAAGATAGAGAGATGTTCCAAGAAATGTTTGAGTCACTTTATTTTGAACCCATTGCAATACCTACTGAATTAAGTGATATTTCAATTGATGAAAATGATCTAAAGACATTCCAAAATGTTTATGGATATTTGCGTTCACAAGCAAAGAAAGAAGTCTTTTACAAATATATTGCAGTTTATGAAAATCGCGTTTACCTGAGTGGCTTTGTGCCCGAAGATAAAATTACTAAGTTTGAGTCAATCTTTGATGACTCTGTCGAAGTTAAAGAATTTGAGGCGAATGCTCAAACGAATGTAACACCGCCTACTCGTTTAAAGAATGGTTGGTTTTCAGCACCATTTGAGAGTTTGGTAAGTATGTATGGATTACCACAATATGGTGCCTTTGATCCGACGTTATTCTTCTCAATTACTTATTCCTTATTATTCGGAATTATGTTCGGGGATTTAGGACAAGGACTTGTGCTCGTTCTACTTGGTTTATATTTTGGTAATAAAAAGGGTATGCAACTTGGTAAAGTAGCGATTCGTATTGGTGCATTCTCAATGCTATTTGGGACACTTTATGGTTCAGTATTTGGAAATGAAACACTGTTAGAACCACTACTAGAACCGTTTGGATTACCGATACATGTTGCAAGTCCTGACTTCACAACCAATCTTTTATTAGCGTCTGTCGCGTTAGGAACCATATTAATTCTTTGTTCGATACTTATTAATATTCTTGTTTCTCTCAGACGCAAACAATTTGATCGCGCATTGTTCAGTCAAAACGGTCTTGCAGGCTTTATATTCTATGGGTTTATCATGACATACATGGCGCTTAAGTTTAAGTCAGGTATTGATATCATGAATCCTATTACAATTGTACTTTGTATCGTATTACCGTTAGGGGTTATCTTACTTAAAGAACCTCTGACCCATCTCATTCAAAATATGAGTATGAAACCTCATGAAGGATGGGGAGCTTACTTCTCAGAAAGTATTTTTGAACTCTTTGAAGTAGCCTTAAGTTTTGTAACCAATACGATGTCGTTTCTTCGTGTTGGTGGATTCGTATTGAGTCATGCTGGGATGATGTCAGTTGTTATGACACTTAAAGAAATGTCTGGAGCTGGCGGATTGCTAGTTGTGATTGTCGGTAATATTATTGTTATTGGCTTGGAAGGTTTAATCGTTGGGATTCAAACCTTGCGTTTAGAATATTATGAAATGTTCAGTCGCTATTATGATGGCGGCGGAAAACCATTTAAAACAGCAATCTAGGAGGATAGAAAAATGAATTTAAATATGTTTGAAATTTTAGGACCCATCGCATTAATTGCGTTGATTACAGTACCATTGATTCCCGTTTTCCAAAAGAAAGTGGATCCAAAGAATGCTAAATTTAGAGTTTGGATGCAAGTATCAACATTCTTTGCATCATTACTAGGAATTGTATTAATATCAGGTGTTACACATGCTGATGAAGTTGCGAATGCAGCTTTCCAAGGAAGTACAGCTCAAGGTATGGGATTTATTGCTGCAGCGATTGCTGTTAGTGCATCTGTTATTGGTGCTGGATATGCTGTAGGTCAAGCTGCACCAGCAGCGATTGGCGCTATCTCTGAAAACAGTGAAAACTTTGGTAAAGCAATGATTTTCGTTGCGCTTGCTGAAGGGGTTGCTATTTACGGACTTCTTATCGCGATTCAAATTATCGGAAAATTATGAGAATGTATCTCATCAGCGACAACGTTGATACACAGATGGGTATGCGACTTGCAGGCATCGAAGGCGTTGTTGTTCATGATCAAAACAGTTTAAAAGAAGCACTCGAAAATGTACTTAATCAAGAGGATATTGGGATTCTTTTACTGACAAGTGTGGTCTTTGATATGGATCGCGAGCACTTATTAGATATGAAATTGAATCTAACAAGTCCCTTGATTGTAGAAGTATCAGATCGACATCAATCTCATGAAGTTCAATCGATGATTGATGAAACGATTGCTAAAATAATTGGGAAGGTGGTATAAATGTCCGGAGAAAAACAAAAAATGTCGGAATCAATTGTTGATTCGATTATTAGTGAAGTGGAAGCTACCACTTTAAAAATGGAAAATGAATACCAAAACACAGTCCAAAAAGAAATTGATGATTATCGATCACAAGTCGAACTTTCAATTAATCAAAAAATAGAAACAATTCGTAAACGTGAAGAAAAGAAACGTTCAACACAAGAATCTGAGTTGCGTTTCAGTGTGTCACAAAAATTACGTCAACATCGTCTCGAACTCTTTAATAAATTTGAAGCGGATATGAAAAATAATATCCTCAAGTTTTTAGAGAGTGACGATTATAAAGTTTACCTTAATGATGTTGTGAAGAATATTCAAGAGCAAGGCATCGATCAAGAAGGTGTGTTTAAGCTTAGAGAACAGGATTTTAAGTTACTTAATAATAAACAAGTGTCATGTGTGTCGCAAGATTTAGAGTTAGGTGGCATTATTTTTGAAACCAAAACTAAAGTATATGATTACTCACTACTAACGCGTTTTAATAACGCGATGGAAACATTCGTAAAGGAGAGTCAATTATGGATTTAATGACAAGTTCAGTATATTGGATTAACGGACCGATCATTAAAAGTCGCGATGTTGATAACTTTATGATGTCAGAAATGGTGTATGTAGGAAATCGAAAATTATTGGGAGAAGTCATCGCAATTGATGATGCATTTGTAACCATCCAGGTTTATGAATCGACATCTTCCATGAAGATTGGTGAACCTATTGAGCACACGCACAGACCACTTACAATTGAACTCGGACCGGGCCTTCTCGGAAATATTTATGATGGTATTGGTCGTCCACTGCAAGGGATATCCAAAAAATATGGGTCATATCTTGATGTGGGACAATCCATGCGTACCCTTCCAGAAGATAAGGAATGGCCAGTTCACTTTATAGTGGAAGCAGGAGCTGAGATTAAAAAAGGGCAAATATTTGCTACATTCTCAGAAACAGGTTCAATTGAACATCGCCTTATGGCACCTGAAACAGGTGTTATTAAAGAACGTGCTCAAGATGGCAATTACCGTTTAGATGAAGTACTTTACACGCTTGATAATGGCCATACAGTAACCTTGTCGCATCATCATCCTATTCGCCAAGAACGTCCTGTCAAGGCGCGTATTGATGCGAAAGTTCCTTTGATTACAGGACAACGTGTTATTGATACGTTATTCCCGATCGTAAAAGGGGGTAGTGCAGCAATTCCTGGAGGTTTTGGAGCAGGAAAGACCATGCTTCAACACCAACTTGCAAAATGGTGTGATGCCGATATTATTGTTTATATTGGATGTGGTGAACGTGGTAATGAGATGGCTCAAGTCCTCGAAGAATTTTCAGAACTTATTGACCCTAAAACAGGTAGAACCCTTTTAGAAAGAACAATTCTAATTGCGAATACATCTAACATGCCTGTTGCTGCTCGTGAAGCCTCTATTTATACAGGAATCACATTTGCAGAATATTATCGTGATATGGGATACCATGTTGCGCTTATGGCAGACTCGACATCTCGTTGGGCAGAAGCACTTCGTGAATTGTCAGGTCGTCTTGAAGAAATGCCTGCGGAAGAAGGATTCCCAGCATATCTTGCATCGAGGCTTGCTGCGTTCTATGAAAGAAGTTCCTTTGTCGATACTTTAAATGGTGATCGTGGATCCATTAGTATTGTGGGTGCTATTTCTCCACAAGGTGCAGATTTCTCTGAACCTGTAACGCAAAATACCCAACGATTTATTGGCTGTTTTTGGGCACTTGATAAATCACTGGCCTATATTCGTCACTTTCCTTCAATTAACTATAATCAAAGTTATTCAGAGTATTTACCTCAATTGGGATTATGGTATGAAGAAAATATCGGTGATGAGTTCTTAGCGTGTCGCCAATTTATTCTATCAATCTTAAATGAAGAAACAAGCCTGATGGAAATTGTAAAACTAATTGGACAAGATGTCCTTGCAGATCGTCAAAAATTGACGCTCGAAATGGGGCGTGTTATTCGAGTTGGATATCTCCAACAAAATGCATTCCATAAATTCGATAGTTCAGTATCTTTAAACAAACAGTATGAAATGTTGAAACTTATTCGCTATACACATACAAAATGTTTAGAAGTATTAGAAACTAAAAAGACAATGAGTGCAATTATTAAAACACATATTTTTGATGATATTATTGGATTGAAATATGTAGTAGATGAAGACTTGTCAGCATTTGCTGCATACTATACAAAAATTGATGAAGCGCTCGCTTCAATTGAGTAGGAGGAACTATGAGTATTTATTTTAAAGGTTTATCAAGTATCAATGGTCCTCTTGTTGCAATTGAGGGTGTTGAAAATGCGGTATTTGACGAACTGGTTGAGCTGGTTGATGATACCGGTCATACACGTCTTGGCCGCGTTATTGAAATGCAAGGAGATCGTTGTTTAATTCAAGTTTTTGAAAGTACCGATGGTCTATCAAAAAATAATGTTGTGACAAAACTTACTGGGAAACCCATCGAAATTGGATTGTCGGAAGAAATATTAGGGCGAAGCTTTAATGGTTCTGGTGCACCGATTGATGGACTAGGACCTGTATTTACTGAAAAGTTCATGGATATTAATGGTCGTGTTATCAACCCTGTTTCGCGTATCTACCCAAGAAACTTTATCAATACAGGAGTATCTGCAATTGATGGATTAAATACATTAATTCGTGGTCAAAAACTTCCTATTTTTTCAGGTAGTGGTCTCTCACATAACGAACTGGCAGCACAAATTGTACGCCAAGCGAAACTGCATGGTGATAATGATGAGTCGTTTGCGATTGTCTTTGCAGCTATGGGTGTTAAACATGATGTTGCGGCATTCTTCAAACAAACATTCATCGAGAATGGTGTTATGGATCACGTAACTATGTTTTTAAATCTTGCAAATGATCCGATTATTGAGAGAATTTTAACACCACGTTTTGCACTAACAGCTGCTGAATATCTTGCATTCGAAAAGAATATGCATATTCTTGTGGTAATGACAGATATTACATCGTATTGTGAAGCATTGCGTGAATACAGTTCTTCGAAGGAAGAGGTTCCGGGTCGTAAAGGATATCCAGGATATCTCTACTCAGATCTCGCAAGTATGTATGAACGAGCAGGTTGTATTGAAGGGAGTGAAGGTTCACTCACACAGATTCCGATTTTGACGATGCCTAATGATGATATTTCGCATCCAATCGCTGACTGTACCGGATATATTACTGAAGGACAAATCGTGTTAGATCGTGGACTTCAACAACGTGGGATTTATCCACCGATAAATGTTCTACCATCCCTTTCACGTTTGATGAAAGATGGTATTGGTGAAGGGCTCACTCGAGCTGATCATGCACCACTTTCCGCACAGCTCTTTGCATCATACGCTCGTGTTATTGATGTAAGAAATTTAGCGTCGGTTATTGGGCTTGACGAACTTTCAAAGGATGATCAACGTTATTTAGCATTTGGAAAACTGTTTGAGAGTCTTTATGTAGGTCAAGGAAATCTCTCAAACCGAAATATTTTTGAAACGCTAGAACTTGGCTGGAACTTACTATCATTACTTCCAGCTCACGATCTCGACCGATTAGATCGAGAAATACTAGACACCTACTATTTACCAGATAAAGCCATTACTTTCTTTAAAGAAAATAGCCCAGAACTTCTTGATCCCGCATTGTTTGAAACGATAAAGTAGTATGTTAATTACAAAGGGAAATTTGCTAGCATGTAAGGAATCCTTGCGACTTGCGAAATTGGGCTATGATTTAATGGATCGTAAGCGAATTATTCTGATGCAAGAACTTTCTAAGATGATGGACGATGTTAAGGAACTTCGTGATGTCATTGATGATTCTTATGTTAAAGCATACCTTGCACTTCAACGTGCTAACGTTTCTTTTGGTGTTATTAACCGTGTTGCGGAATTAATGCCAGTAGAAGAAGATATTAAAATTGTTTATCGATCGGTCATGGGAATTGAAATTCCTAAGGTTAGCATTGATGATAATCCTGAAATTGAAATTCCGTACGCACTCGGAATTAGTAATTCTCAGCTTGATGATGTCTATGTACAGATGCGCCAGGTTAAGATTTATACTGCCAAGCTTGCGGAGCTTGATAATGGAATGTATCGTCTTGCGAAAGCGATTGAAAAGAGTCGAAAGCGTGCAAATGCTCTCGAACAAATTGTTATTCCAGATTTAGAATATCAAATTAAAACAATTTCAGATGCTTTAGAAGAAAAAGAACGTGAAGAATTCACACGAATGAAAAAAGTAAAAGAAGTAAAAAGTAAACGAAACTAACTCAAGAAACTCTAGGTCATTAATCTGGAGTTTCTTTTTGGAAATTGAATCGTGATATCTATATATTTAATGTATGATGAGACTCTTGGTATGTGTGAATCAAGAAGTTATCCACAAATAAATAAAAACCATGTGGAAACTTGTCATCTGTAAAAGATATAAATTTTCACATAGATTCTTAAGTTAGCATTAAAATATTCCGTCATAAAGCGATTGCCTTAAATTTCATGGGTTTCTCGTTAAATACTTTTGATAACGCTGTCATAAAATGTTAGAATATGAGTGTTGTAGAAATAAAAAGGAGATTCGTTTATGATTAAAGGTATTGCTGCTTCGGCAGGTGTTTCCGTTTCAAAAGTATTCAAATTACAACACCCTGTATTGAATATTGAAAAACGTGATGCAGATAGTGAAACTGAAGTTAAAAAACTTCAAGATGCAGTCGTTAAGACTCAAAATGATATCACTGCAATTAAGGAACAAGCAGTGGGACGTCTCGCAGAAGAAGATCTTGCAATCTTCGATGCTCACCTTATGGTTACTCAAGATCCTGAGTTCGTAGGGCAAATTGAAGAAATGATCAAAAATGACAACGTTAATGCTGATTTTGCAGCTGATCAAGTTGGTAACATGTTCATTGGTATGTTTGAAAGTATGGATGATCCATATTTCCGTGAACGTGCAGCAGATATTAAAGACGTTGCATACCGTCTAAAATGCCATATCTTAGGTTTAAATATTCCTGATTTAACACGTATCAACGAAGAAGTTGTAATCGTTGCTGAAGATTTAACACCTTCAGACACAGCACAATTAGACCGTCGATTCGTTAAAGGATTTGCAACTGAAATTGGTGGACGTACATCACATTCCGCTATCATGGCAAGAAGCTTGGAAATTCCAGCAATCGTTGGAGCAGGATCAATCCTTGATCAATGCGAACACGGTGATGAAATTGTTCTTGATGCGCTTGAAGGTGTTATTATCTTCAAACCTACAGAAGAACAAAAAACTGAATATGCTGCAAAAGCTGAAGCATTTGCAGAACACCGCCGTTCATTACTTGAACTAAAAGATGCTGAGACAATCACAAAAGATGGTCATAAAGTTGAATTAGCAGGTAACATCGGTACACCTAAAGATGTTGAAGGTGTTAATAACAATGGTGGAGAAGCTGTTGGATTATATCGTACAGAATTCTTATACATGGATGCATCAGAACTTCCTAATGAAGAAGATCAATTTGAAGCATACAAGTCTGTACTTGAAAACATGGCTCCAGGTCGCGTTGTTGTTCGTACTTTAGACATCGGTGGCGATAAAGAACTATCATACTTAAAATTCCCACATGAAATGAACCCATTCTTAGGATACCGTGCGATCCGTTTATGTTTAGATCGTAAAGATATCTTCCGTGTACAAATTCGTGCGTTATTACGTGCATCTGTTTACGGAAAATTAAGCATCATGTTCCCAATGATTGCTACTATCCAAGAATTCCGTGATGCAAAAGCAGTTGTAGAAGAAGAAAAGAAAAACCTTTCAAAAGAAGGTGTTGCATTCAGCGATGATATCGAACTTGGTATGATGGTTGAAATTCCTGCAGCAGCGATTCTTGCTGATCAATTTGCTAAAGAAGCAGACTTCTTCAGTATTGGTACAAATGATTTGATCCAATACTCAATGGCTGCTGACCGTATGAACGAAAAAGTTTCATACTTATACCAACCATACAACCCATCAATTCTACGTCTTGTTAAGATGACAATTGCCGGTGCTCATAAAGAAGGCAAATGGTGTGGTATGTGTGGAGAAATGGCTGGAGACGAAAGAGCAATTCCATTATTACTTGGACTTGGCTTAGACGAATTCTCAATGTCAGCTTCTTCAATTCTTGAAGCACGTCGTATTATTCGTGATTTAAGTTTCGCAGAAATGCAAGCATTAACGGAACAAGCATTAAATTGTTCAACAACAGAAGAAGTATTAACACTTCTCGACAATGCTATCAAATAAACAAAAGAATACATTAGAGATAATCGATAGCCTTGTAGAAAATCACTTTAACGGTGAATCTACAGGGCATGACTATCAACACATTAAGCGCGTTGTGAATCTCACTTCGCGCTTAATTGCTAAGGAAGACAATGCATTTGTTCCGTTATGTATTGCTTACTTCCATGATGTATTTGATGACAAAATTTCACCAACTGATAATTTGGACAAATCTCTAAGAGAATTGTTTATCGAGTGGAATCTTGATCTGGAAGGCAATGAAACTGAGATTATCCTTGGTGTATCACAAATAGGATATCGCGGAGGATACGGTGTTAGAGATAAGATTAAATCAGCTCAATATGTTAGTGATGCAGATTTAATTGATTCTATGGGTGCGATTGGGATTGCTCGCACTTTCTACTATGCTGGTTCAAAAGGAACACCTATTTATGATCCGAATCTCGTTGGTCAATCTTATTCAAATTTTGAGGAATATCGAAACGTCGAAAGAAATGCTATTGATCATTTTGACGAAAAGTTACTAAAAATCATTGATTGGGTTACAACTCCTGAAGGAATCAAAATTGCCAAAAGACGACAAGCACTCATGCAAGAGTACTATGATCAGTTTTATTTAGAAATTGAAGAAACAAGTTAAAGAGGATGAGTCCTCTTTTTTTATGGTTTTACCGCTAAATCGCTATAAATGACCGTAAAACACCATATTATTGCACACAACTAAAAATAGTACCAACAATTATGGACAAAGGAGTTCGTTTGTGCTAAATTATATATGTTAATTGGTCTAGACCAATTAATTGCTTTGGGGGGAAATATGAAAAACAAAGATGCTTTTACTATGGTTGAAAATGTCATTGCGTTGGCAATTCTCGCTATTGTTTTAGTGTCTTTTTTTTCGTTAATCGTTCAAAACCAAGAAGTTATTGTTGCCTCAGATCGAACGATGGAGGCCAGCCAATTGGGGAAGAATGAACTTGAAGCAATTATTTACTTTTCCAACACGCATCTCGCAGATGATTTAGAAAAATCGACTTCACCGCTTGCAAGCTATATTAAGAAAGAGAATAAATATATAAAATCAGTGGATGATTTTGAGGTTATCGTTTCTTTCAGTGAAGACCACAATCCATTGTCTTTAAAAGTAAGTGACAAAGGAAAAATAGTCTTTGAAACATGGGAGTGGTTAACATATGCACAGTAAAAAAGGAATGACCTTGTTGGAACTTATGGTAGGCTTGTTTGTCTTTTCGATTATTATAGGATCAATACATCATATATTTTTAAATTTTATGAGCCATCATCAAAACCAAGAAATATCTGTACAAGTTCAAGAAGAGTCGGATCGTCTTAATTACTATTTTGAAAAAGATATTCGAGAGTCAAATCAACAGTTTAATGTGAATCAAAATGGTAATTGCTTCTTTTTGAAGGATACTGCGGAAACAGATTCAAAACTACAATATTGTTTGGAAGACAATACAATTTATCGAAATAAACAAGTACTTATGAATAATGTGAGCGAATTTAAAATTGAAGAGAATACAAATAAAATCATTCTGAAATTAAAAACTTCAGAGAAAGTTGGGGGCCAGTTTTATGAACAATCGTATACGTTACGAAATGTGGAATAAAATTAAAGAAGAAAAAGGATCGGCTTTAATGACGATGATTGTTTTCTTTCTAGTAATGGTTGTACTTATTTTTTCCATTAGTTCAAGAACATTGGCAACATTTCAAGAATCCAAAGATCGGAATAAGCACTATTCAGCTTATTATATTGCGGAAACAGGACTTAATCGTACAGTAACTTTACTTAAGGAAGATTTGAATAATCTTACGCATTTGGATCGATTAGATCTTACTGAGAGTTCGCATAAAGATTTTATGAGAGCAATCAATCAACTTATTGATGATCATCTTAAGGATGGTAAGTATGAAATTGAACCGGGTATCTTTGCAGATATAGAATTTTTAGAAACAAGTGAAGATGATACCTATGAAATAAGAGCAGCAGGTGTCTATGACTCACAAGTTAGAACCGTATCACAAACGATTATGAATTTGAGAAGCAGTGTTGTATTTCCTGTTACCGAATTTGTAGTAAATGATGCACTCCTTGCAGACAAGAAATTAATACTTAGAGAAGGTGTCATTGAAGGAAATATAGGAATCATTAATCCTGTTAAACAAGGACTCTTCATTAGTACTCGAAATCAGACGAAAGTTAACGGTAATATTTTTATTGGAAAAGGACACAAACCGGAAGATGTTTTAATTAGAGGCAATGATTACAGTCCAAATAATACTAATTATGATGTGAATGCTTCGAAAGCTTTGATTAGTTCTGGTCAAGTTGTAAATGGTACAGAGTATCCTGCATTACCTCAAACAAGGATGCCTAAGTTTCCTACTTCACAACAAAAAATAAAACCAAGTGACGTTTCAAATCCGAACGCTGTCAATAATAATGGGAATCTTGAAGTCAAAAACGGTCAACATATTACCCTGAAATTGAAAAATAGAATGACTTATATTCCGCAATTAAAAGTGGTTTCCAGTTGGGATAATTCACTCACGATTGATACAGAAAATCGAAATGTAGCAATCATAACGGATTATTTGGAAGCGATGGGTACCATTTATGTCAAGGGAAATGGAAGACTGACTATTTATGTTAATGGACATCAAGGAACTCCAAACCTAAACTTTAATCCAATAACGTTCATGAATATTGATTCTAAAACCAAAGGAGACAAGGATAAAATTGTCATCTTTGCAGAGAATAGCAAGAAACATACAGGATCAAAAATAACACCTGATGAGATTGTATTGAACCGCGGAGCAGCAAATATTGATAGCTCGGGATACTTTGGGAGTTTTATGGGGGAATGTCATACTATAAATATTTCTCAAAATTTAAACGCTAATATTATTTTAGTGGAGCAAGGAAGTTCGGTTGAGATTACATCTGCATCACCCCAGGTAACTTCAGAACTTTTCTTCATTCCTAATGGAAGTATTCGTTATGGTAGTAACTACTTTAAGGGTGCAATTGTAGCGCAAGAAATAGAGTTTATGGGGTCGAATCCGAAAATATATTATAAAGATCCTGATTTTACCAAGTTTCCTATTGAAATTTTGATGCCTGTTTCTTCCGAGGGAAATGGTCCGGACAATCCAGGACAAAGTGATGAAATTAAACTTGGACCAATCAAAGAGGTGAAACAATGACCTACAGAGTACAAATGATTGACCAGGCTGGGAAGAAAACCAAGACAGTGATGCAAGTTAAAAACGAGCATGAAATCGTAGATCTTGTGAAAGCACAAGGATGCTATCTTCTAGACTATGAAGTCTTTGAAGGGAAGCAAACGACTAAGAAGGTCAAGAAACTTAAAATGAAGTCGGCCAATATTTTTTGCTATCAATTAAGCACCATGTTGTCTTCAGGAATTAACTTACTTGATTCTTTACATCTTGTTCAAAGTAAGGCGAAGAATGATAAAGAACGAGCTATCTATCGTAATCTTTATGAGGAAGTTCAAAAAGGAAATTCTTTATCAGTTGCGATGAGTGCACAAGGTGGCGTATTTGACGATTTTCTAATTAGTATGGTTAAGTCTGGTGAAATGGGTGGTGATTTAGACGCGTCATTGAGAACGATGTCAGAACATTATGATAAGAGCCAAAAGATAAACGCTAAGATTAAAACGGCAAGCATGTATCCAACAGTTTTATTGGGGGTTGCTGTTACAGTTGTATTAGCTCTCGTCCTCTTTGTTCTCCCAACCATTACTGCGAACTTTGAACCGGATGATATGCCAGGGTCAACGCGATTCTTAATGGGAATATCTGACTTTATTCTTACAAAATGGTACCTCGTAATCGGAATATTATTAATTTTCATTGTTGTGGGAAAAGTATTGTATGATACGCCACGAATTAAAATTCGAGCTCACAAGAGATTACTTCATCTACCTGTGGTGGGTCCGTTGTTACAAACCATTTACTCATCGCGTTGCGCCCGTTCATTTTCTTCTTTATACAATCATGGTGTTTCGACATTGGATATGATTGAACTTACTTCAGAAGTAGTTGGAAATGCGTATTTATCTGAAGAGTTATTAAAGATTAAACAAAACGTAACGAACGGATCCAGTATTTCCGAATCGATTGCGAATGTGAAAGAGTTTGAATCGATGTTTGGTTCAATGCTAAAAGTTGGTGAAGAGACGGGATCATTGGGTGATATCCTCGGAAAAACAGCTCAGTATCTTGATGATGAAGCTGATGCCGCTATAACGAGGCTGATTGGTTTAATAGAGCCAATCATGATTGTGGTTATGGGAATCATTGTCGCATTTATTGTTATCTCGATTATTCAACCAATATTTAAAATGTATGACACTGTTCAATAAGGAGGGATAGTATGGCAATGGCGATTACGTTACGTGATCAATCAATTCAGATTGTTCATGCGAAAACATCAGGATCAAAAATTAAAAAAATTCATCGTGTTGTAACTGAACCGTTTGACCTTATTGATCCACAATCGAAGCACATAAAAGATTTAGATGAATTTGAAGAGCGATTACAATTTCTACTCAGAGGTTATCAAATTAAAGAAAAAGAAGTGTCAATTGTGCTCGATAATGCCATGGTACTCACGCACACCATGACAATACCTAAAGTGGATAAAAAGAAACAAAAAATGATTGTACAAAACGAAATGATGTCATATTTCAATATTGGACTCGACTACATATGCGATTATCAGGTCATAAGAACGAGCCATGATAAAAGCAATAAGACTGAGTTTATTGTTGCTTCCGCAATATCAAAAGAAGCAATTGATCAAATTTCTACAGTTTGTCATCATCTTAAATTAAAAATTAAGACAATAAGCACTGCATTAGCAACATCCCTACATTTTATTGAATCAATGGATCTCATAACGTCAGGGAGTCCGCAACTCTTTGTGGATTATCAAGAAGACTACACGCGAATCTTCCTAACTGAAAAAGGTGAATTAAAATCTTTACGCACACTACGATATAGAGGAAAAAGTGAGCATGATAAAGTTTATATGATTATTAAATCATTAGAACATATGAACCAATACCTAAAAGAAAAGGGACTTGGTCCTGTTACTGTAGTACGACTTGTAGGAAGTCCTAAAAAAATTGAAGTGGTGAAACGTATTTTGGAATCTGAATATCAAATACGATGTGAAGCGGTATTATTGAATGAAGTATTGGGTGTTACCGATTTAAAAATTAATAACTGTTTTAGTACGATTGGAGTCATGTTATGAGTAAAAAGATGAATTTATATCAAACATCCAAAACGACTAAGAAAACAACGAATAAAAAGGGTATCAATAGTAAACCGCTTATTATCCTACTCTGTGTCTTTGGGATTTGCGTAATGTATGCTTTTAACCTTAACAAAAAACGAACCTTGATGACTGAAAAAGAAGCGTTACTTTTGATGGTAGATAATGTTGAGTATCAAAAAGTCTATCAAGAGCATCAGAACTTAACCAAAGATATGACGATGAATCGTGCCTTCTTAAAGCAAATTGATTCTGTGAATGAAACTTTAGACTCGTACCAAGATTTTTCAGGAGAAGAATTAAAATCATATCTAAGTTTGATGCCATCGGGGGTGACTTTAGATAAACTAACAATCCAACAAAATCAATTAACGATCGGGGTCTCAAGTTCAAGTACGGCAGCACTCTCAAGATTTGTTTCTAATATCAAATTAGATAAATATGAACGAAAAGTTCATTACTCTGGATATCAAGAAAAAACAGACCAAGGCGGTTATGAAGGTCAAATTATTGTAGAGATTGAGGGAGGACAATCATGAAGAAACTTACAAAACGTGAAGAAATCCTACTCTTAATATTAGCGTTAATTATTATTATTTTAGGAGGTGTTATGTTTTTAATTAATCCTCTAAAAAATGATATTGAAGCACTTGAACTCGAAATGGATGACTTGCGTAACACGGAAATGGAGATGCAGATTGCAGTTCCTAATATTAAAAAAACACGAGAAAATCATCAAGATGTTAAGAATGAAGTGATTGATTCCTTAGATAAAATTTCTGATCCAATCCAACCTGAAACCTACGATTTGCAGATTCGACACTATGCTACAGAAACTAACTTAAAGATTAATAAGCTTGGATTTCAAGATGGATTGCTTGCAGATATTAAAAACAAAAACATCAAAGAAAAAGAAGCCTCTCAGCTTCAGGAAAATATTGATCGGATTAATGGTCAACCAGTCAATACTAAAAAAGAGAATGAATCACCAGAGAGTGAATCAGATAATAAACAAGAATTATGGATCTATACGTTGACTGTCGAAGTGTCCGGAAATAGTAATGATATGGTAGATTTTATTTCTAAGATTCAAGAAAGCATGCCACGAATCTATCTCCAATCTGTTTCACTTGATACACAAAGAAATTCAGGAATCCTTAATTTTAGTGTTTATTCATTAGATAAAATAAAAACTGAATGAAAGTCATCCAGTTAGAAAAAGCTTAAATACCAAATAATAATGTCTTGATAGGCCACGAGTGCTATGTAAGCCCCAATGCAAATAAACGGTCCATATGGAAGTTGCGCCTGCATTGATTTCTTCTTAGTAAGAAGTAGAGCAATGGCGTACACGCCACCAATGATGGAGGTAAGCATAAAGCTCATCAACATGGGGTTTACCCCCAGATAAAGTCCTAATGCAGCAACAAGCTTAATATCGCCACCGCCCATACCTTGGGTCAATATGGCGAGAATTAAGTAAGGAACACTGATGACCAATGCGCCAATCAAGTGATCTATCCAAGAAAGATTAAATGTAATAATTCGTAGAATTGCAAGAATTGCAATGAGAACATGAAAACGATCAAATATCATAAACGTATCAATATCTATAAAAGTAATGCAGATAAGCAGTGATACAAAAATTAAATTTAAGATTAAATCAATGTTTGTAGAACTCGTAATTGAAACACCAAGATAGGCAAACGCTGTGATGAGTTCCAATAACGGATAGCGCAAGGGTAACTTCGTTTTACAATAACGACACGTACCTTTACTTAAACAATAACTTATGACCGGAACTAAATCTCTTGGACCTAGGTCATGTTTACATTCATTACAATGAGAACGTCCATAAACCAATGATTCATGACGTGGAAGGCGATTAATCACGACTCCTAAGAAGGAACCAATGATTAGGCCAAAGCAGAAAATCGTTATCCCCATATTATCACCCAGCACTATTATAGCAAAAGAAAGGATGATTCGATGAACAATTTCAATATTGGAAAAATGCTTGTAGAAGAAAAGATGATTACTAAAGATCAATTGAATGAAGTCCTGTCGGTACAAAGAAAAACATTTGAGCCTTTAGAACATATTTTACTTGATCATGGATACATCACGGAGACTGATGTCTTAAAATTTACGACTCGAAAATTGGGACTAGAGTTTATAGATGATCCCTCACAAAAGGTTGATCAAGAATTACAAAATATTGTTAGTGAGGCTTTCTTAAAACGACATGAAATTGTTCCGCTTTTTATTAAAGAAGGCACATTGACCTTTGCATCGGCAGATCCTTTCAATTTTGAAGCTATGGAAAATCTTTCTATGATGACGGGAATGAACACCAACCTTGTCGTTTCAAGTTCGATGGCTATCGAATCTGCCATTAATAAACTTCATTCATATGGAAAAATTGATGATGATAATTTGTTGGGAGAAATCGAAATATCAACAGAAGATAAAGCACTTATTGAACGTGTTGAATCTGCTCCAGTTGTAAAACTAGTAAATTCAATCATTACCCATGCGTATGAAGTTAATGCCAGTGATATTCATATTAATCCTGAAGAAACGTATACGAATGTGAAATTTAGAATTGACGGTCAACTTAAGGACTTCATGAAGGTTAGACGTGAACTTCACGATCCAATGATTACGAGAATAAAAATCATATCCAGCATGAACATTGCGGAAAAACGAATTCCTCAAGATGGTGCTTTTCGCATTGATAATCCCAAAATGAAACTTGATATGCGAGTTGCAACGATTCCTTCAGGATATGGAGAAAAGGTCGTTATGCGTTTATTAGGAAGTGAAAAGAACATTGATTATGATCTTGATAAACTGGATTTATCTGACAGTATTAAAAGACAACTCAGAGATATCATGCAATTGCCTAACGGAATCTTATTAATTACGGGGCCAACAGGTAGTGGAAAAACAACAACACTCTATTCAATGCTCTCAGAGATTAATGCTCCAGAAAAAAGTGTGATCACAATTGAAGATCCAGTTGAGAAACACTTTGAAGGTATCTCACAAGTTACAATAAATAATAAAGCAGGGTTAACATTCTCATCGGGACTAAGATCGATTTTACGACTTGATCCTGATGTAATCATGGTTGGTGAAATTCGGGACGCAGAGACAGCTTCAATTGCGATTCGGGCTGCGATTACGGGTCACTTTGTATTATCAACCTTACATACCAATGATGCACTTTCATCCGTAACGCGTCTTATCGATATGGGTGTTGAACCATTCTTGGTTGCCTCATCCGT
Source organism: Erysipelothrix inopinata (assembly GCF_014396165.1). Classification (GTDB taxonomy): domain Bacteria; phylum Bacillota_I; class Bacilli_A; order Erysipelotrichales; family Erysipelotrichaceae; genus Erysipelothrix; species Erysipelothrix inopinata. The sequence goes on along the minus strand of NZ_CP060715.1, from coordinate 17,664 downwards.
GAAGTGTGTTATTGCACAACGATTGGTTCGAAAAAATTGTCGCCATTGTAAACATAAAGTAGCCGTGTCTGAATCAGATCGGATTGCTTTAAAAGAACCAAGCTTAAGTTATCAATTTAAAGGAGAAGGTTGTGATCGATGTAACCACACAGGCTACGCAGGCCGTACTGCGGTGTTTGAAGTGGTACCCATTGATGCAACCATGCAAAACCTCATTACCCAGCAGGAACCGATGCATAAGCTTGTTGACTATGCACGTTCACGAAACATAGCTTTTCTAAGGGATGATGTCATGCGCCTTGTGAAGGGAGGGGATACAACAGTCGAAGAAGCACAAAAGATTCTATACGGAAGTGAAGTAGTAATTGATGATTAGAGAGGGGATAAATAAAATGAAACTAATCAAAAAACAAAACAATAAAAAAGGATTTACATTAATTGAACTGGTAATTGTAATTGCTATCTTAGCAATCTTAGCACTAATCTTAATCCCAGCAATGAGTGGGTATATTGGAAGTGCAAATACATCTAAAAATCAAGCAGATGCAAGAAGTTTGTTTACTGCCGCATCAGTGGTAGCTGCTGAAACAAAAGTTGGTGAAAGTATCGATGCAGAGACTGCTACAAAAGCAGGTAAACCTGATGCAGATGTAAAAGTGACAAGAAATACTACAGATGGGACTGTTGAGTCAATAACTTATACTCCTGAAAAAGGAGATATAATCATATTTGATGGTAAAGATTTCAAGTAACTAAAACACTGTGAATATTGTATCAAACGAAGTGCCGGGAATTTGTGGCACTTCGTTTTTAACGTAAAGCCCTTTCAACTATAATTACCGTATGGAGGTAAATATGGAATTAGTAGAAATCATTAAAGATTCATCTCGCTTATTTATTGGGGATGAAGTTGGACAAGACTATCTTTTTGATGAATATGTTGGGCAAGCAAAAAGTGTTCATGCTGTAGCATTACCCTTAACACATGAAGAAGTCGTGGCTTTAGTTAAATATGCCAATGAAAAAGATTTAAAGATTATTGCAAGGGGAGCAGGCACCGGTCTCTCAGGAGCTACCGCACCGCTTGAAAATGAACTTATTATAGATTTATCAAAAATGAATAAAATTATTGATTTGGATTTAAATACAATGACTCTAACGGTTGAACCTGGTGTTCAATTGCATGAGATTCAAGAGTATGTTGAGTCACGTGGATTTTTCTATCCGCCAGATCCAGGGTCAAAGAATTCTACGATTGGCGGAAACGTTGCTACCAATGCTGGTGGGATGCGTGCAGTGAAGTATGGTGTAACGAGAGACTACGTTCGAACGATCCGTTTAGTACTTGCAGATGGTCGTGAATTGACGGTAGGAACCCTTAACGTTAAATCAAGTTCAGGGTATGATATTAAGGATCTCTTCATTGGTTCGGAAGGAACATTAGGAATTAGTACACTCATTCAATTGAAGGTTATTCCTTTACCAAAAGTTAAGAAATCATATATTATTGCATTTGATAACTTGTTAGAAGCAACCCGTTGTGTGAATACAATTCTTCATTCAGGAATAGCACCAACAGCGCTAGAGTTCTTTGAACGTGACATGATTCAACTTAGCGAGAAAGAAACAGGTTTGGTATTCCCTACTAAAAAGGGACATTCCTTCTTACTTGCAACTTTTGATGGCGATGATGCTTCATTTATTGATCAACGTGCAGGTGTTTTAAAAGAAATAGCCGACAAGCATGAAGCTGAGGACTATATTATTCTTGAAGGACAATCTGAAAAAGATGCATGGAAATTGCGTGATACCTTGTTGACGGCAGTTGTTAATTATACTGAACAAGTCACGATGGATGAAACAGTACCAATTCATCATATCGCAACGATCTATGAATATACAAAAGAATTAGAAGCTAAGTATGGATTAAAACTTATGAGTTTTGGACATGCTGGGGATGGAAACTTACACACTTGTGTACTCCGTGGTGATATCGAATCAGACAGTGAATGGCATGAAACCTTAGATACTGTTCTTAATCTACTCTATAATAAGATTCAAGAATTAGGTGGTCTCCCATCTGCTGAGCACGGTATCGGCATAATTAAAAAGAAATATTTTGGTAAAATGATGGATCCTGTATATCTTGACTTAATGTCAAGCATTAAGACAAGCTTTGATCCTACGAATCGTTTAAATCCAGGTAAACTTGTAATATAAAACAAAAGCCGTTATACATTAAAGTGTATAGCGGCTTATTTTATGAATAGATTTTAACGTGAACTTCATAAGGTGTCGATAGTGTATCAAATGATGAATCGGCACTTGATAGATAGTGATAGTCACCACCTTGGATTGATGCTTTGATATGTTTGATATTTGGATAAACCTTAAGTATTTCTTGATTCATATTTTCAGGAATTGTACCTAATCTATGGAGATCATCCTGAGACATTCCCCCATGGATTGTAAGAACGTCAGTTTTCTTATTGTGAGATAGAGCGACAAACGGAATTGCTTCAAAGTTCCACTTCCATATTTTCTCGTCAATTCTGTTAAGTTTTAAAAGTGTCTCAAGATTACAATTAAACTCAGGATTCATATCAAGACTTTTAAAATCGTTCATTACGGATATGAAATCTAAAATTTGATTTTCGGATGAATTGATTGTAATCCAACCTTCTTCTTGAGAATCACTATGTTGAGTGTGTGATAAAGTTACTTTCTGTGGTTGTACTTCATCAATTTTGTTTGCGTTCAGAGTGTCATTATCGAGTTCGACTTCTGTTATATCTTCTTCAATGTCATCATCTGAGACCATTTCGTCAGATCCAAGTTGTTGATCAAGGTCATAATTTCTGTAGAAATTGAAATTTAAGAAAGAGCAAATAAGACTGATAAGTGTTAATGTTGCACAAATGATTAAAAACATTTTGTCATGTTCTCGATAGAACATATAGCTCACAATTGCCAATCCAAAGCTCAACAACAATAGTATAAAACCTGATAAAAAATATTTGTTTTTGGTGCGCATAGGGACCTCCTAATTCTCTTTAATTGAAATCATTTCAATACTGGTAACTGGGATTAAATAATCACCGTCAGGTGTTGTGAAATGAATCATTCTATTATCTGAAACAGTCGTAGTAAAGTTATAGATAATACGTGATACCTTATGAGATTGACCCACACTGACTTCATTAATAAAACAATCATCATCCAGTTTGAATTCTCGTCCGCTAATCATTGTAACAATAACTTTCATTACTATACCCCTTTTCTATACTCTAATTATAACACCTTGCTTAAACTTACAGTATTGTTTCATTACTTATTCTTATATTTATGTATAATAGAGTGAGAAAGGATTCAGTTATGACAAAAAAGAAACAAACTAAAAAAAGAAAAGATCATCAAGTAATCCTTAGTTTACTACTTATGTTTAGTGTTTTACTCTTCTTAAATGTTGTGGTTGCAAATCGTAAACAACCTGAGGAACCTAAAATGCCTGTTTACCAAGAAAAGTTTATTAAAGAAATGGTCCCATACGCTGAAAAGTCACATCAGAAAATGGGAATCCTGCCTAGCATCGCGATTGCACAAGCAATCTTAGAGTCAGATTGGGGTCAAAGCCAACTTGCAATTGACGCCAATAACTTATTTGGGGTTAAAGGTGATTACAAAGGAATGTTTGTGAGTGTACCAACTAAAGAATATGAAAATGATAAATGGATAGAAATCATGGATGATTTTAGGAAGTATCCAAGTTTCCAAGAGTCCTTTGATGATCATGCAACATTACTCAATTCAAAGTATTATAGAACTGTGAAGAATGCAAAGGATTATAAAGAAGCTGCCCTTGCTCTTCAAACGATGGGATATGCTACTGACCCAAACTATGCAGAAAAACTCATAGAAATGATTGAAACTTACGAATTATATCAGTATGATAAGAAATAGGGATGGTGGAACTTATGGAAACTTTATATAAAGATATTATTGTATCCTACCCAATTGGAATGGATATGAAACATGTTGAAATTTACTGTGAAGAAGTAATTATGAAACATGAAGATAAGAATATTACTCATTTGGAAATAGTGGAAGATGGAGAATATGTAGATGTGAAATGGTCTACTGCTGCACAGAACTTTGACCGAATTCGTAGAATTACTGGGTATCTTGTTGGAACTTTAGATCGATTTAATGATGGAAAGCGTTCGGAAGAAAGAGACCGAGTTCATCATTCATAATAATTTGTGTCGTTGATAACATTATTTATGACTTTCATGACATATTGGATGTCATGAAGCATCAATGCGTTAGAATGTCATTGTCAGCTTACGATAGTTATCTCTTTAGACGCAAACATAAGAAAACATATCGAAGTAGTCGCCTTATGCGACTTTTTTTTTGCCTTGGTAACGGAAAAATGTATAATAGAGGCATAGGTGAGAATATGAAAACAAACTTTTTAATCAATGAGGTCGCAAAGCTCCATAACTTGAGCAAGAAGACTTTATTATACTACGACAGAATCGGACTCTTTATGCCAGATCACATCGATGAAGAAACAGGATATCGCTATTACGTACGAGAGCAATTTCCGTATTTAAAGCAGATTATTTACTTAAAGGATCTCGGATTTTCATTAACAGAAATTCAGGAACTACTGGGTGATCGACGATTTGAACCGTTAATTGACAAATTGAAAGAAAAACTCACAGAGGTTAATGTTGAAATAGCTCGAAATATGACTAAAAAGCATGACCTAGAGTACCTGTTGAAGTTCTATAAAGAGGCTGATTTAATCGATGAAAGGGATTTAAACCACCCAAGTATCAAGTTTTTTGAGGATCGTGTTGTAATGTATGAACTGTGCGAAAATGAGAATAGTGTGGTTGAAGTTATGTTAGCATACCGCAAGATGCTTCGTAATTTGAACGATATGAGCATATTTTCACAAATGCCTTATGGCACAATTTGTATGGAACCCACAGATTCTTCAGAGAACTATTTATCGAAAGTAGGTTCGTTTATCATGTTGTCATCCGATTTGGATGCACCACAAAAATGTACATTACCTGCAGGAAAGTACGCTTGTATGTACAAAAAAGGCGGTTATTACGACACAGTATCTTATCAAGTACTCCTTGATTGGTGTACAGAACATGGGTATAAACCTGTTGGAAATATCTGCGATTTTTGCATTGTTGACTACACATTTTCAAAATCAGACGAAACAATGATCCAAGAAATTCAGATAAGAATTGAATAAAGAATATTGCCTACTCCCTTAGGGTACCCTTTACCATAGTTGTGTAAGGGTTTTGACCTTTAGGAGGAAATATGAAAGATTTATCATTTAAAGACTTTACGAATAAAGTCTTAACAGGAATGAGCATTGGTATTGTTGTTGCATTGATACCTGGTGCACTTCTTGGAGAATTGGCTAAAGCGTTAAACTGGGAATTTGTAAGTCAACTTACAACAATCTCAACACGCTTATTAGCAGTTGTTATGGGGCTAACAATTGCAATGCAATTCAAACTTACACCGATTCAATCTGCAACATTAGCAATTACAACTGCAATTGGTTCGGGTGGTATTAAATTTATGGATGGCACACTTGTACTTGCGGGTATTGGTGATGTTATTAATGCTGGTATCACAGCAGCGATTGCTGTTTGGGTGATGTTGATGATTGGGAATCGTTTTAAAGCATATACGATTCTTCTTGTACCAACTATCGTTATTATTTTAGTTGGCCAACTTGGTTTAATTATGTTACCTTATGTTTCAGCATTTACCGGATTCATTGGTCAAATGGTTAATGCATTTACAAGCTTTACACCTGTTGTCGCTGGAATCTTAATTTCTATTACTTTCGCAATTATGATTGTATCACCAATTTCTACAGCGGGTGTTGCGATGGCTATCTCTCTTGCAGGTATTGGTTCGGGAGCTGCAAACCTAGGTATTTGTGCTGCTGGATTTGGTCTTGCAATTGCTGGATTTAAAGTTAATGGTGTTGGAACAAGTATTGCGCACTTCTTAGGATCACCTAAGATGCAAATGGCAAACATGATTAAGAAACCTAAAATGATGTTACCAATCGTTTTAAATGCTGCAGTATGTGGTGCATTCGCTGGAATTCTAACAATTGTTGGTACACCTGCAAGTGCTGGTTTCGGTATTAGTGGTCTTATTGGACCTATTAATCATTTAAACATTGTAGGTTATTCTGCTGGAAACTTATTGATTACAGTTCTCGTCTTTGTAGGCATCCCTGTAGTTATGGGATTTGTGTCATCATATTTATTTGACAATAAATTAAAACTTGTATCTGCTGAAGATTACAAAATCGATTTCAAATAGGAGGAAATAACATGAAATTAATCGCTTATGCAGTCCGTCCCGATGAAAAGGCGGCATTTGAAAAATATTCAGAATTATTAGGATTAGATATTACATTTGTTCAAGGTCAATTAGGAATGAGCAATGTTGATGAAGCAGCTGGATTTGAAGCTGTAACATTCTTAGGAAACTGTGACGCAAGCCGTCCAGTTCTTGAAAAACTACAAGGACATGGTGTTAAATACCTTGCTTCACGTAGTGCAGGATTTAACAATGTTGATATGGAAGCTGTTAAGGAACTCGGATTACGTTTCTCAAACGCTACATACTCACCAAGTTGTGTTGCTGACTTTACAGTTATGTTAATTCTTATGTCAATTCGTAACATGAAAACAATGATGAAACGTCTTGAAGCACATGATTACTCATTACCAGGATTACAAGGTAAAGAAATGCACAACTTAACATTTGGTGTTATCGGTACAGGACGTATCGGTGCAAATACTGCACGTAACCTGAGTGGTTTTGGTGGACGTATTATCGGATTTGATTTATATGAAAATGAATCACTTAAAGATATCCTAGAATATGTTGATCTCGATACACTTCTAAAAGAAGCAGATGTTATTACATTACACGCACCACTTCTTGACTCAACACACCACATTATTAATAGAGAAAATATTGCGAAAACAAAACAAGGTGTTGTTATCGTAAACTGTGCACGTGCAGAACTTGTTGACACAGATGCATTAATTGAAGGTATTGAATCAGGTCACATTGGAGCAGCAGCTCTTGATGTATTCCCAAATGAAATTGGTATTGTTCATACAGATAACCGTATGCGTACATACAGTAACCACCAATTAGCAATCCTTGAACGTCATAAAAATGTTATCGTAACACCACATACTGCATTCTATACAGATCAAGCAGTATCTGACATGGTAGAAGTTGCATTACGTTCATTAAAATCATTCGTAGAAACAAACGAAAGTCCAAACGAAATTAAATAATGACATATAAAAACCAAAGCATTGGAAATTTAATCTTCCGTGCTTTGGTTTTTTTTGTCTAAGCGTCAGCTAAAGTTGCGTTCTCAACAATGTGTTCTACAACTTTTTGAGTTAGGACTGTTCGTTTTAAGAATTGCTTTCCGTATTCTTCTTGATACTTCTCAGTAGTTCCTGCACCAAGATATGTTTCGATTTCTTCATCAGTTACTTTAATACCTGCATCCTCCGCAACTGCTTGAATAGCAAGAGAATAAATTGAGTTTTTCTTTAAATCATCTTCATGTTTTTCAATCAGTTCTTTACTTGATTCAACTTGTAAATATTCTTTGATGAATTCTTCAGTTGTCATTTCATAGCTCTTAGCATAGTTACTGTATACTGCGATCAAGGACTCTTCTTGATATTTCGCTACAGATTTAGGAATATCTTTTTTAACTTCAGAGTTTGCTAGAACTTCTTTTACATAATTTTCGATAGCTTCTTTTTGAATTTCAGTACGTATTCCTGTTTCTAATTCTTCTTTTGTATTCCAACCAAGTGATCCAAATTTTTCACTAATTAATGCATCGGTTACCTCGATTTTTTCATTTTCCGCTATAAAGTTTAATTTAGTTTCAAAATGAGCTTCTTTACCTTGAAGATCTGTGTTGCTTGGATATTCATCAGGGAATGAAACAACAATGTCCATTGTTTCTCCTGGAGTGTGCCCTATAATTTGTGTTAAGAAATCATCAATAAATTCTTGACTTCCCGCTGTAACTACAGCACCTTTACTTGAACCACCTTCGAATTCAACGCCATCCACTGAGCCAACAAAGTCAATATTAACTTTATCACCAGCAACGATAGCACGATCGGTTACTTCTTTGACACTTGATGAAAGGGAACTGAATGCATATTCAACTTGTTGTTGAACGAGTTCATCTGATACAGCATGGACTTCATAAGGAATCGTTAGATTCTTGAAGGGCTCTACATCAACATAATCTGTGGCAGTAACTTTCTTCCAATATCCGTTATCATCCAATCCATCACTTTGTGAGAATGTTTTTTTAGTACATCCACTCAAAGGTAATAAGAATAGAAGAACGAGCACAACAGGGTATAAAACCTTTTTATTCTTACGCATAATCTACCTAATCTTTCTATTTTTTATATCATTAACATTATACATGATAACACTTGAATATGACATTTGTGTGACAAATCCTATTATTCAGTTTTAAATAGACCCTCAATCATAGACACCTATAAAAATATTTTATAGGTAAAAATCATCTCTATTTTACAGAACTTCGATAGGATACTATAATGAAGTTGCAAAGATGAAAGCGCTAACATCATATATATGCAAACCGTGTACACAGAAAAAGTTTTGATTGTTTGTACTGTTTTTAGTTTACCTAAAATTAGAGAAAGGACATAGTATGACTAAAAAAATAGACTACAAGAAAATTGTAAAAGAATCAAATAAAGAGCAAGTTCCATTTCAAATAATGGACGAAACGGGGAAAATTGTTAATAAGGACTATATGCCTGAACTTACTGATGATCAATTAGTAGAGATGATGGAAATCATGGTTTGGGGTCGCGAATACAATAAACGTGTAAGTATCTTGAGCCGTCAAGGAATTGTTGGTAACTTACCACCTACTGAAGGGCAAGAAGCAAGTCAATTAATCTCACAATATGCCTTAGAACAAGGCGACTGGCTGTTGCCAACGTATCGTGATGTGCCTCCAATGATTCGTCATGGGGTAGAAACACGTAAAGCTATTAACTGGTATAACGGACATACGGATGGATTCAGCTATGATTCATCAATTAAATCATTCCCACCTCAAGTTATTATTGGAGCACAAATTATCCAAGCAGCAGGGGTTGGACTTGGATTAAAGTTAAATAATAAGAAAAATGTAGCCATGACATATATTGGAGATGGTGGTACATCACAAGGTGACTTCTACGAAGGAATTAACTTTGCGGGGGCTTACGATGCACCAGTTATCTTTATCGCTCAAAATAATGGATTTGGTATTTCGGTGCCACGTTCATTCCAAACACGTGCAAAAACACTTTCGCAAAAAGGTGTGGGTGTTGGGATTGCTCATCTGTTTGTAGATGGAATGGACCCATTCGCAGTCTATGCAGCAACACGTGCTGCTCGTGAATATGCTGTCGAAGGTAATGGACCAGTTCTTCTTGAATTCCTTACATTCCGCTATGGACCGCATACATTAAGTGATGATCCAAAACGTTATCGTGATGATGAAATGGTTGAGAAATGGCGTCCTAAAGATCAACTTATTCGAATGAGAAATTATCTTACAGATAAAGGTCTTTGGTCAGAAGAAAAAGAAGAAGCTATCATTGAAAAAACACAAGAAGAAGTGAAACAAGCAATGGAAGACTCACGTCATGTTCCAAAACAAACCGTATCAGGTTACTTGAAGAATATGTTTGAAGTCATGCCACCAGCACTGGAAGAACAGTATGAAATATATAAAGAAAAGGAGAATCAATAACAATGGCTAACAAAAATATGGTTGAAGCGATTACCGATGCGTTAGATGTAATGTTAGAACAAGATAATAAAACATTGATATTTGGTGAAGATGTTGGGAAAAACGGTGGTGTCTTTAGAGCTACTGATGGACTTCAAGCCAAACATGGCGATCAACGTGTTTTTGATACACCACTCGCTGAGTCAGGTATTTTAGGCCTTGCTATTGGTTTAGGTGTTGAAGGGTTCAGACCCATCCCAGAAATTCAATTCTTTGGATTCGTAACAGAAGCGATTGATTCACTTACAAACCAAATGGCACGTATGAGATATCGTACAGCCGGACAACTACACTGCCCAATCACATTAAGAAGTCCATTTGGTGGTGGTGTTGGAACACCTGAAATTCACTCAGATAGTTATGAAGGAATGATTGCACAAATGCCTGGTATTCGTGTTGTTGTTCCATCAAACCCTTATGACGCAAAAGGACTTTTAATTTCATCCATCAAGAGTAATGACCCTGTCGTATTCTTGGAACACTTAAAATTGTATCGTGGTGAAAAAATGGAAGTTCCTGAAGGTGTTTATGAAGTGCCTCTCGATAAATCAAATGTTGTTCGTGAAGGAAACGATATTACATTAATTGCTTATGGAGCAATGGTTAACGAAGCTAAAAAAGCTGCGGAAACTCTTGCTGCAGAAGGTATCGATGCTGAAGTTATTGACTTGCGTATCATCGCACCATTGGATATTGAAACACTGAGAGAGTCAGTTGCGAAAACAGGTAAAGTGATCGTAATTCAAGAAGCACAACGTCAAGCTGGAATTGCAAGCCACGTTATGTCAGAGCTAAGTGAACGCTTATTCTTAGAACTTGAAGCACCAGTAACTCGAGTAACAGCACCAGATACAACATATCCGTTACCACAAGCAGAAAGTATTTGGTTACCAAATGCAGAAGATATTGCTCAAACAGCACGTAATTTAACAGAAAATTATTAGGAGGACGTATGATCTATAAATTTAAACTACCCGATCTTGGAGAAGGAATTACCGAAAGTGAAATTGTCGCTTGGGACGTGAAAGTTGGAGATGTCGTTAAAGTTGATGATCCACTATTCGAAGTCCAAAATGACAAAACTACTATTGAAGTACCATCTCCTGTTGCAGGAGAGGTTAAGGCACTTTTAGTTGAGGAACATGAAGTGGCGAAAGTAGGACAAGTATTACTTGAAATTGAAGTTGAGGGAGCAGTCCCTGCTGATAAAGCTCAAAAAGCACCGGAACCTGAAGCAAAACCAGAAACACCAGCTGCAGTAGTTCCAGTTGCGAAACAAGAAAAACCAGCTCAAAAAGCAAAAGCAATTCCATCCGTTCGTAAATACGCACGCGAAAGAATGTAGATATTAATTTAGTTACAGCAACAGGTAAAAACAACACTGTAACGCGTGAAGATATTGATGGATATCTAAGTGGAGGCGATCCAGTCGTATCTGAAACACCTGTTGTAGAACAAACGACACCTACAAAGGCACCAGTTATCACAACAACTGGCGGAGAACGTCGTGAAAAGATGACACCAATTCGAAAAGCTACAATGCAAGCAATGGTTCATTCTACGTCAACCATCCCTCGTGTTACTGTATTTTCAAAACTTAATGCCACAGAACTTGTAGCACATCGTGAAGCATACAAAGAATATGCAAAAGAACATGATGTTCGACTTACTTATACTGCATACTTTGTAAAGGCTGCAGTAACGATGTTAAAACGTTACCCAATCTTTAATGCTTATGTTGATGAAAAAACTGACGAGATTGTATACCGAGATGCTATTAATATTGGTGTCGCAACCAATACATCTCAAGGACTTGTTGTTCCTAACATTAAGAATGCAGATCGTAAGAATCTCTTTGAAATTTCCAAGGAAATTGAAGAAAATGCACGTCTTGCTGAAGCAGGTAAATTACCTCGTGATAGCATGATGAACGGATCATTTACCATTACAAATGTGGGTGGATCATCAAAAGATGGTGTTTACTCAACTCCAATCATCAATGCACCTGAAGTAGGTATCCTTGGAACGGCTCGAATTGAAATGGATACATTCGTGAATGATGAACTCGCAATTGAAATTGCACCAATGATGAAATTATCATTTACCTTTGATCACCGTATTATCGATGGTGTCGAAGCACAACAAGCATTAGACACTTTAAAGCAAGTCTTATCAGATCCAAACAAGATTGTATTGGAGGGATAAAATATGGTAGTTGGAGATTTCGCAAAACATCTTGAGTGCGTGGTTGTTGGGAGTGGCCCTGGTGGCTATGTCGCAGCAATCCGCGCTGCCCAATTAGGGCAAAAAGTCACGATTGTTGAACGTGATGAGATTGGAGGAACATGCCTTAATGTAGGTTGTATTCCTTCAAAAGCCATGATTCATGTAAGTGAAAACTATCATCGTAGCCTTCAAGGCAACCCATACGGACTAAAACTTGGAAAACCAGAACTTGATATGAAATTGACTCAAGAATGGAAGAATACCCAAGTGGTGAAGCAACTAACGCAAGGAATACAGGCTTTACTAAGAAAAAATAAAGTTGAAATTGTAAAAGGTGAGGCACACTTTGTTGATAACAGCAAAATTCGTGTTGTTACCGAAGATGCAGGACAAACTTATACATTTGACACCTGTATTCTTGCGACAGGAAGTCATCCAATTCAAATTAAAGGTTTTAAATTTGGTGGTCGAATTCTTGATTCAACCGTAGTCTTGAACTTGGAACATATTCCAAAATCTCTCGCAATCGTTGGGGGAGGCTACATTGGATGTGAATTGGCTAATGTGTTCGCAAACTTAGGGACGAAGGTCACAATTCTTGAAGGTTCAAAACAAATCTTGCCAAACTTTTCAAAAGATTTAGTGAAATTTGTTGAGCAAGATTATGAATCAAAAGGTGTCACAATCAAAACAAATGTATTAGCTAAAGAAGCTAAAAACAATGAAAAATCAGTAACTGTCAGTTATGAATCAGATGGAAAAATTGAATCCATGGATGTTGACTATGTACTCGTTACTGTAGGACGTCGTCCGAATACGGATGATATTGGTCTTGAATATACAGATGTGAAAGTATCCGATCGTGGTTTAGTTGAAATTGATGATCAAGGTCGTACATCTGTAGAAACTATTTTCGCAATCGGTGATATTGTTCCTGGGGCAGCACTTGCTCATAAAGCATCTTATGAAGCAAAAGTGGTTGCAGAGGTTATCAATGGTCATGCTGCAGGATTTGACTACAGTGTTATTCCAGCAGTATGCTTCACATCACCTGAAATTGCAGTTGTAGGTCATAACTTACAACAAGCGAAGGAAGCTGGATACGATGCTAAAGCATACCAATTCCCTTATGCTGCAAACGGACGTGCACTTTCAATGAATGAAACACTTGGTTTTGTACGCATCATTACAGAAAAAGAATCAAATGCTGTAATTGGTGCAGAGATTGTTGGAGAACATGCAAGTGAGTTAATTGGAGAATTAACGATGGCTATCGAATCCAACCTTACAGTTGAAGACATTTCATTAATCATTCATACCCATCCAACACTTGGAGAAATGATAATGGATGTATCTGAATTAGCTCTTGGATTACCAATACACATATAGGAGAAGGGACTATGAAAAACAAAATATTCGAAAAAGGATTCGGAATGAAAATTCTGAATGGTGTTGCAGTAGGATCCGTAGTTGTGTTAATTCCTGGTGCATTACTTAATGAATTGTTTAAAGCATTATTACCTGTATTTCCGCAAGGTCAGTTTGTCTTAAATGCAACGGCACTTGCGATGACCATGATGGGAGTTGCAGTTGGGGTAGCAATTTCAATGATGTTTAAGTTTACACCAATTCAAACAGTTTCGGTTGCTATGGCGACTGGAATGGGATCGGGTGCTTGGAAACTTACAGCTGACGGTTTCTTATTTAAAGGAAGTGGTGACATTATTAATATGACACTCACTGCCACAATAGCTGTAATTATGGTTCTATACTTTGGTAATCGATTTAAAGCGTATACCATGTTGCTTGTACCAACACTGATACTAATTGTTGCGGGTGGACTTGGTTTATTCTTATTACCATATGTTCAAAAAATTACCGGAGCCGTTGCTCAAGGAATCAGCTACTTACTTGACCTACAACCAATTGTAATGTCAGTACTCATGGCAATTATCTTTGCGATGATGATTGTATCACCACTATCCACAGTAGGTATCGCACTTGCTGTAAACCTAGCAGGTGTTGGATCAGGTGCTGCAAACGTCGGTATCTGTGCTGCAGCATTCGGATTAGCTATTACAGGTTGGAAATCAAATGAAGTTGGTACAAACATTGCTTTAATTCTTGGATCACCAAAAATGGCAATGCCTAATGTAATCAAGCAACCTAAGATTATGATGCCTATCCTTGCTAATGCCGCTGTAAGTGGACTTGTATGTGCTATCTTAGGACAACAAGGAACACCAATGTCAGCTGGATTTGGAATTAGTGGACTTATTGGACCGGTAAATGCTATTAACTTAGCAGGTGGCTGGACATTCCCTAATATCCTTCGTGCAACAATCACATTTGTGGTAGTACCAGTAGCGCTCGCATTCTTATTCCGCTATGTCTTTGTTAATATGAAGAAAATGGTTAAATCTGAAGACTATTTCATTGATGTACAGTAGAGGTGACTATGAAGAATTTTGTTGAACTGGAAGCTGTACTCGTTAGAAATAAAATAACAAAAAAGAAACTTGCATTAGTTTGTGCTCATGAAGCCAGTGCCTTGCTTGCAGTTGATAATGTCGCAAAGCGTGGTTATATTGAACCCATTCTCATTGGAGATAAAAAGGAAATTGAGACACTAATGGTAGACAGCGAACTTCATACCGCTTATACAATTATTGACCAACAGGATCCCGTTAAAGCAGCACAGATAGCAGTTGAGATGGCTCGTAAGGGTGAGGTTGAACTCATTATGAAAGGTTTTATTCAAACGAGTGACTTATTGAAAGCTGTGGTCAACAAAGAAACAGGGATTCGTGAACAAAAAGTTCTCTCCCATGTTGCTTTAACAGAAATTCCCCATCGCAATGCTATGTACTTTGTCAGTGATGGAGGTATGATTCCTTATCCAACTTATGAACAAAAAATTGGGATCATTGAAAATACAATATCTGTAGCTCATGCTATCGGTATTGAAGTTCCAAAAGTAGCACTACTTGATGCTGCAGAACATACCAATCCAAGAATTCCATCATCATTTGAGTCCGAAAAATTAGCACAACTTGAATGGGAAAATGCCATTCTTGAAGGACCTATCTCTTTAGATCTTGCTATTTCTAAAGAAGCAGTGGATGTGAAACAGTACAAAGGGAAGATTCAAGGGGACGCGAATATCCTAATTGTTCCAGATATTATAAGTGGTAATATTCTTGGAAAAGCCGGAACATTACTCACTGATGGTAAGATGGCAGGCATCATTCAAGGTGCTAAAGTTCCTATTATCCTGACATCACGAGGGTCGATGGAAGATGAAAAAATTAATTCAATATTACTTTCTTGTTTTATCGCTGAAAGGAATAAAAAAATATGACTCTAATTTTAAGTATTAATCCTGGAGCAACATCAACAAAATTTGCCTTATTTGATAAATATGTTGAATTGTTTCAAGATGAAGTTCAGTACACAAAAGAACAAATTGCTCAGTACCCAACCATGAAAGATCAATTGGAGGATCGTTACCAATCGATCTATGATGTACTGGTAGCAAAAGGATATGATCCAACAGAAATTAATATTGCCGTAGGACGTGGTGGTATTTTACCACCCGTTGACGCAGGAGCAATTGCGGTAACACCAGAGTTGATTGATTACTTGTTAAACGACTCTGAAGTCATTCATCCTGCAAACCTAGGAGCTTCGATTGCTCAAAAATTTGTTGATCAAGCTAAGGATTGTGTCGCTTACATTTATGATCCAATTTCAGTAGACCAATTTGGTCCTCTCGCAAGACCTTCTGGTCTTAAAGGAATGGATCGTAAGAGTATTGGTCATATGTTAAACTCAAGGGCCGCTGCGATTAATTATGCTTCTGAGATTGGCCGTCCATATCAAGAACTAAATCTAATTGTCGTTCATGCAGGAAGTGGTATTACTGTTTCAGCTCATGAGAAGGGAAGAATGGTTGATATCGTTTCCGATGATGAGGGAGCATTCTCTCCTGAAAGAAGTGGCGGATTACCGTTACGACTCTTTATGAATCTATGCTATAATGAAGACAAAGAAAGCGTTATCAAGAAAATGAGACACGTCGGTGGATTGGTTTCATATCTTGATACCAATGATGTCAGAATTATTGAACAACGAATTGAGCAAGGTGATGAAGAAGCTGCTTATATCTTAGAAGCAATGGCTTATCAAATCTCAAAATCGATTGCAAGTCTCAGTCCTGTACTTCATGGAAAGATTGATGGCATTGTAATTAGTGGCGGATTTGCGCGATCCAAACGCATTATGGATTGGATCACAGAACGGACTGAGTTT
This sequence comes from Erysipelothrix inopinata, assembly GCF_014396165.1. Classification (GTDB taxonomy): domain Bacteria; phylum Bacillota_I; class Bacilli_A; order Erysipelotrichales; family Erysipelotrichaceae; genus Erysipelothrix; species Erysipelothrix inopinata. The sequence goes on along the minus strand of NZ_CP060715.1, from coordinate 1,190 downwards.
TTGGGTCCCATCATCGTGTATCCTCGCGAATTTGAACTTGAAGCACTCGCATTCGGAGGATATCGTGCCTATTCCAAAGAAGAACCGGTACAGATTTTCAAAAGATAACGAGGATCGTCTATGGATGTAAAGGATTTAAAATACTATGTTACAGTCGTTGAGGCCGGAAGTTTTTCTTCCGCCTCACGACTTTTGCACGTTACCCAACCTGCTTTGAGTTGGAGTATCAAACAGCTAGAGGAAGAACTAGGAATACAATTACTAGAGCGTTATAATCATGGCATTGAAATGACACCAAGTGGGCAAATTCTCTATGAAGGAAGTAAAGAAGTTCTTGAAAATTTTGCACGTCTTGAAAGATCGCTTAAAACTGAAACAGAACTTTATCGTCGAGAAATTCGCTTTGGTCTCACGACACTCTCCTCGATTAACTACATGGATGCTTTCGAAAGTTTTAGAAAAAAGTATAAACAATATGATCTAATCTTCGTCCAAAGAGGTTCCAAAGAAATTCAAAGTATGTTGATCCAAGGTGAAATTGATATGGCTCTGATATCCCAACCTGTATATTTTCCAAAACTTGAGACTAATGCTAATTACTTAAAAGGATACTATTATGATGTTGGAGTGGTGGTATCACACCGCAATCCGCTTTTTAATCGCACAGAGCTAACTCTTGAAGATTTAAAAGATTGTGAGTTTTCTATGGTGACGAAAGATTATGCCGTAGGTAATGAAATACCAAATCGCTGTCGCAAGCTGGGATTTGAACCTAATATTGTCTACCAAAATGAAAACTGGGAAGTAGTTGTGGAGCATGTTGCTGCTTATGATTCTGTCAGTGTACTCCCTTACGAATTTAGTAATGTTCTAAAACGAAATGATATCAAGTGGATTAAATTGAAGGATCATGATGTTTCAAGGTTCTACTTGCAATTAGTCACGACCTTTGATCTTAATAATAAACCTGAACACCTTCTATACTGGCGTGTCTATAATGAACTGATGGCATTTTCTCAGAATCCCTTAGATCATTATATTTAATGATATTTTATGACATAAACTCAAGGTTTCGTAACATTTAAACCGACTTAAGAAATAAAATTGATAGAATGTGTTTGTCATCCAAACATATAATAAATGGATGTTTAAAAAGGTCGTACATCCCCTCACGACCTTTTTTTATATCT